>NZ_CM132670.1:0-320000 GCF_053878415.1 Exiguobacterium sp. EA-TM-5
GCCTGGCAACGTCCTATCCTCACAGGGGGAAGCCCCCAACTACTTTCGGCGTTCAAGTGCTTAACTTCCGTGTTCGGCATGGGAACGGGTGTGACCACTTGGCTATCGTCACCAGACGACGGGCTCGCGCCCTCAAAACTGAAGTCATCAACAAGCATCTGCTAGAACAAGGCCTCGACCGATTAGTATCACTCAGCTCCACATGTCGCCATGCTTCCACCCGTGACCTATCTACCTCATCGTCTCTGAGGGGTCTTTCTTGATTACTCAAAGGGAAATCTCATCTTGGAGGGGGCTTCATGCTTAGATGCTTTCAGCATTTATCCCGTCCGCACGTAGCTACCCAGCGATGCTCCTGGCGGAACAACTGGTACACCAGCGGTGCGTCCATCCCGGTCCTCTCGTACTAAGGACAGCTCTCCTCAAATTTCCTGCGCCCACGACGGATAGGGACCGAACTGTCTCACGACGTTCTGAACCCAGCTCGCGTACCGCTTTAATGGGCGAACAGCCCAACCCTTGGGACCTACTCCAGCCCCAGGATGCGATGAGCCGACATCGAGGTGCCAAACCTCCCCGTCGATGTGGACTCTTGGGGGAGATCAGCCTGTTATCCCCAGGGTAGCTTTTATCCGTTGAGCGATGGCCCTTCCATGCGGAACCACCGGATCACTAAGCCCGACTTTCGTCCCTGCTCGACTTGTAGGTCTCGCAGTCAAGCTCCCTTCTGCCTTTGCGCTCTACGAATGATTTCCAACCATTCTGAGGGAACCTTTGGGCGCCTCCGTTACTGTTTAGGAGGCGACCGCCCCAGTCAAACTACCCGCCTGACACGGTCCTCCAGCCGGATGACGGCTGCGAGTTAGAGACTCTATGCATGAAGGGCGGTATCCCAAGGGTGACTCCTCCGAAGCTGGCGCTCCGGGCTCGACGTCTCCCGCCTATCCTGTACATCATGCACAAAGCCTCAATATCAGGCTGTAGTAAAGCTCCATGGGGTCTTTCCGTCCTGTCGCGGGTAACCTGCATCTTCACAGGTACTATGATTTCACCGGGTCTCTCGTTGAGACAGTGCCCAAATCGTTACGCCTTTCGTGCGGGTCGGAACTTACCCGACAAGGAATTTCGCTACCTTAGGACCGTTATAGTTACGGCCGCCGTTTACTGGGGCTTCGGTTCAAAGCTTCGCTTGCGCTAACCCATCCCCTTAACCTTCCAGCACCGGGCAGGCGTCAGCCCCTATACGTCATCTTGCGATTTAGCAGAGACCTGTGTTTTTGCTAAACAGTCGTTTGGGCCTATTCACTGCGGCTCTACATGTGTAGAGCGTCCCTTCTCCCGAAGTTACGGGACCATTTTGCCGAGTTCCTTAACGAGAGTTATCCCGCGCGTCTTAGAATTCTCATCTCGCCTACCTGTGTCGGTTTACGGTACTGGCGCCTTCCCCCTCACTAGAGGCTTTTCTTGGCAGTGTGAAATCGTGACCTACGTCCCTACGGGACTCCGCGTCGTTCCTTGACTTTGATGCCTGACGGATTTGCCAATCAGACGGTCTTGAAACTTGCACATGCACTTCCATCCGCATGCGTCACTATCCTCCTGCGTCCCCCCATTGTTCAAACGGTGGATCGGCGGTACAGGAATATCAACCTGTTATCCATCGCCTACGCCTTTCGGCCTCGGCTTAGGTCCAGACTAACCCTGAGCGGACGAGCCTTCCTCAGGAAACCTTGGGCTTTCGACGGAGGGGATTCTCACCCCTCTTTTCGCTACTCACACCGGCATTCTCACTTCCAAACGCTCCACTGCTCCTTCCGGTACAGCTTCACAGCGGTTTGGAACGCTCCCCTACCATTCCTTACGGAATCCGCAGCTTCGGTGGTATGTTTAGCCCCGTTACATTTTCGGCGCGGCGCCACTCGACTAGTGAGCTATTACGCACTCTTTGAATGGTGGCTGCTTCTAAGCCAACATCCTAGCTGTCTAGGCAGCGCCACATCCTTTTCCACTTAACATACACTTTGGGACCTTAGCTGGCGGTCTGGGCTGTTTCCCTCTTGACTACGGATCTTATCACTCGCAGTCTGACTCCCGAGTATAAGTTGCTGGCATTCGGAGTTTAACTGAATTCGGTAACCCTGTGGGGGCCCCTAGTCCAATCAGTGCTCTACCTCCAGAACTCTCAACCTCGAGGCTAGCCCTAAAGCTATTTCGGGGAGAACCAGCTATCTCCAGGTTCGATTGGCATTTCACCGCTACCCACACCTCATCCCCGCACTTTTCAACGTGCGTGGGTTCGGACCTCCAGTCAGTGTTACCTGACCTTCATCCTGGACATGGGTAGATCACCTGGTTTCGGGTCTACGACAACGCACTGAACGCCCTGTTCAGACTCGCTTTCGCTACGGCTCCGCCTCATCGGCTTAACCTCGCGCGTTATCGTAACTCGCCGGTTCATTCTACAAAAGGCACGCCATCACCCATTAACGGGCTCTGACTACTTGTAGGCATACGGTTTCAGGATCTATTTCACTCCCCTTCCGGGGTGCTTTTCACCTTTCCCTCACGGTACTGGTTCACTATCGGTCACTAGGGAGTATTTAGCCTTGGGAGATGGTCCTCCCGGATTCCGACGGGGTTTCACGTGTCCCGCCGTACTCAGGATCCACTCTGGAGGGAAAACAGTTTCAGCTACAGGGCTGTCACCTTCTTCGGCCGACCTTTCCAGGTCCTTCACCTACTGTCTTCCTTTTTGACTCCGTATAGAGTGTCCTACAACCCCGAAGAGCATGCTCTTCGGTTTGGGCTGTTCCCGTTTCGCTCGCCGCTACTCAGGGAATCGCATTTGCTTTCTCTTCCTCCGGGTACTTAGATGTTTCAGTTCCCCGGGTCTGCCTCACGCTACACTATGTATTCATGTAACATGTCCCATCCCATTACAGATGGTGGGTTCCCCCATTCGGAAATCTTCGGATCAAAGCATACTTACTGCTCCCCGAAGCATATCGCTGTTCGTCGCGTCCTTCATCGGCTCCTAGTGCCAAGGCATCCACCGTACGCCCTTCATACCTTGATCTAGCGTTGGTATTCTAAGAACACACGTCTAATGACATGGTTATAAAAAGTTTGATGTCTTGTTGATGTCTTCAGTTTTCAAGGTGCGAGTGTCTCTATCGAGACTGAGAGACGAGCTCTCAAAACTGAACGATGGGCATGTCCCGTAAGGGACGTTTTCCTTAGAAAGGAGGTGATCCAGCCGCACCTTCCGATACGGCTACCTTGTTACGACTTCACCCCAATCATCTACCCCACCTTCGACGGCTGGCTCCTTGCGGTTACCTCACCGGCTTCGGGTGTTGCAAACTCTCGTGGTGTGACGGGCGGTGTGTACAAGACCCGGGAACGTATTCACCGCAGTATGCTGACCTGCGATTACTAGCGATTCCGACTTCATGCAGGCGAGTTGCAGCCTGCAATCCGAACTGGGAACGGCTTTATGGGATTGGCTCCACCTCGCGGTCTCGCTGCCCTTTGTACCGTCCATTGTAGCACGTGTGTAGCCCAACTCATAAGGGGCATGATGATTTGACGTCATCCCCACCTTCCTCCGGTTTGTCACCGGCAGTCTCCCTAGAGTGCCCAACTAAATGCTGGCAACTAAGGATAGGGGTTGCGCTCGTTGCGGGACTTAACCCAACATCTCACGACACGAGCTGACGACAACCATGCACCACCTGTCACCATTGTCCCCGAAGGGAAAACTTGATCTCTCAAGCGGTCAATGGGATGTCAAGAGTTGGTAAGGTTCTTCGCGTTGCTTCGAATTAAACCACATGCTCCACCGCTTGTGCGGGTCCCCGTCAATTCCTTTGAGTTTCAGCCTTGCGGCCGTACTCCCCAGGCGGAGTGCTTAATGCGTTAGCTTCAGCACTGAGGGGCGGAAACCCCCCAACACCTAGCACTCATCGTTTACGGCGTGGACTACCAGGGTATCTAATCCTGTTTGCTCCCCACGCTTTCGCGCCTCAGCGTCAGTTACAGACCAAAGAGTCGCCTTCGCCACTGGTGTTCCTCCACATCTCTACGCATTTCACCGCTACACGTGGAATTCCACTCTTCTCTTCTGTACTCAAGCCTTCCAGTTTCCAATGGCCCTCCCCGGTTGAGCCGGGGGCTTTCACATCAGACTTAAAAGGCCGCCTGCGCGCGCTTTACGCCCAATAATTCCGGACAACGCTTGCCACCTACGTATTACCGCGGCTGCTGGCACGTAGTTAGCCGTGGCTTTCTCGTAAGGTACCGTCAAGGTACGAGCATTCCCTCTCGTACGTGTTCTTCCCTTACAACAGAGTTTTACGATCCGAAAACCTTCATCACTCACGCGGCGTTGCTCCATCAGACTTTCGTCCATTGTGGAAGATTCCCTACTGCTGCCTCCCGTAGGAGTCTGGGCCGTGTCTCAGTCCCAGTGTGGCCGATCACCCTCTCAGGTCGGCTATGCATCGTCGCCTTGGTGGGCCGTTACCTCACCAACTAGCTAATGCACCGCAAGGCCATCTCAAGGTGACGCCGGAGCGCCTTTCATCAGCGGACCATGCGGTCCGTTGAACTATCCGGTATTAGCTCCGATTTCTCGGAGTTATCCCAATCCTTGAGGCAGGTTCCTTACGTGTTACTCACCCGTCCGCCGCTCATTCCACTGCCTTCCCTCCGAAGAGTTCCGTCAGTTTCCTGCGCTCGACTTGCATGTATTAGGCACGCCGCCAGCGTTCGTCCTGAGCCAGGATCAAACTCTCCATAAAGTGTTTGACTTGCTCGTTGTTGTGACCGAAGTCACGATTGACGAAGCTTGCGCTTCATTCGTTTTTGTATTCCGTAGAATACGTTTTTGCCTCATCGTTCAGTTTTCAAAGTTCGTCCGCCGCCTTAGCGACTTTAATAGATTAACAGGTTGTTTTGTTTATGTCAACCATGCTTTTTAAAAATCTTTTCAGCCCCAACGAACCGTTTATAAAAGGCGTCTCGCTGGAACATTTATTAATATAACAACAAAATTCGACAAACACAAGCATTATTTCAAAAAAACTTTGCAAAGAGTTTAAATCCTCTTTGCAAAGTCTTTACCTTCTTAACATGGCGCCTACTGTAAACGCGATATTTGCTGGGCGTTCTGCTAACCGTCTCATCAAATACGTATACCAATCGACACCGTGCGGAACATAGATGACGACACGGTAACCTTGTCGAACGAGCTCTTGTTGTCGCTTCGGTCGCATGCCTTGGAGCATTTGAAATTCAAACTGTGCTCGATCAATATTTTTCGTTTGAGTAAAACGAATAATTTGTCGAATGACCTCTTCATCGTGTGTTGCAATCTGCGTGTAATTTCCATGGAGTAAATTAGTCTTTATTAACTGAAGGTATGTCTCATCCACCGTCTTCTTCGGTTGGATATAGGTTTCATCATCTCCGTCGTATGCTCCTTTAACGACACGTACTGTTGATTGAAGACGTTCTAAATCAAAGCGACTGCGGTATACATTTGCTTGTAGCGCAATTCCGACGTTTGGATAATGTTGATGTACGCGTTCAAATACTTGCACGATCGACTCGATCATCGTCACTTCCTCCATATTGACGGTCACACGCATGTTTCTCTGATAAGCAATCTCTGCAATACGACTTAACTGTTGATAGGCGATATTCGAATCAATTCTTAACCCGATTGACGTTAGCTTTAAAGATACTTGTGCGTCGAGATCATGTTCTTTGATTTGCCCGATGACTTTGATACATTCGTTCGCAATGTCAACTGCGTCCTGTTCAGTCTCAATGAACTCGCCTAAACAATCTACCGTAGCAGCTCGCCCGTCTTGATTAAATTGTTTCACTGTATCAAGCGTCTCTTCTGCACCCTGCCCTCCGACGAATAGGGTCCCGCCAAGCGGTAATCCGATTTTTCTAGCCAATTGAATCAGTAACCTGTTCTCAGCCAAGTACTCGAATACAGGTCCAGTGATTTGCTGTAACATCTGAATCATCCTCTCTCTTCTCCCTTACCCTCTCCCTAACAAAAAAACGTCTTTCTTCTATATAGAAGAAAGACGCCGTTTGTATTAATGCAACCAGATGAAGTAACCGAGGAAACCAAGTGATAACACGTACATAATCGGATGCACTTCTTTTGCTCGTCCTTTTGCAATCATCGTGACCGGATAGAAAAGGAAGCCGAACGCAATCCCTGTTGCGATCGAGTACGTTAACGGCATCATGATGACGGTCAAGAATGCTGGAACCGCGTACTCGAATTTTTTCCAATCAATCTGAAGCAAAGAAGCTGCCATCAGGACACCGACGATGATCAATGCAGGCGCTGTGACCGGTGCTGTAATGATTGCAAGTAATGGTGAGAAGAATAAAGCGAGACCAAAGAATAATGCTGTAACGATTGCCGTCATACCTGAACGACCACCCGCTGCAACCCCTGCACTTGATTCGATGTAGGAAACCGTCGTCGACGTTCCGAGAATCGAACCCGCTACTGTTGCTGTTGAGTCAGCGATCAATGCGCGACCTGCACGTGGTACTTTATTTTCCTTGATCAGACCAGCTTGGTTTGCTACTGCAACTAGCGTACCCGCTGTATCAAAGAAATCAACGAAGAAGAAAGTCAGGATGACGATCATCATTTGAACTGTGAAAATCTCGTTAAAATGTAAGAATGCTTGTCCAAATGTCGGTGCGATGCTAGGTGGTGCTGAGATGACTTCACCAAGGCTTGTTGGAACTGGAATCAATCCGAAGATCATTCCAGCAATCGCCGTCACGATCATGCCGAAGAAGATGGCGCCTTTGACACCGCGTGTCATCAAGATTGCCGATACGACAAGACCAAATACCGCGAGTAGTGTTGTCCCCTTACTTAAATCACCGAGTGAGACGAGTGTCGCTTCATTCGCAACGACGATACCGCCTGTTTTTAATCCGATGAATGCGATGAACAATCCGATTCCTGCTGCAACAGCCATTTTCAATGGTTCTGGAATTGCATTGATGATCATCTCGCGAATACCTGAAGCCGTTAATACCATGAAGACGAGACCTGAGACGAGTACACCGGAAAGTGCAGTTTGCCATGGAATACCCATTCCGATGACGACACTATATGCGAAGAAGGCGTTTAAGCCCATACCCGGCGCGAGCGCAATCGGATAGTTCGCGAGTAATCCCATCGTGACAGAACCGATGATCGCTACGAGTGCTGTAGCACCGAAGACCGCTCCGGCATCCATTCCTGCTTCAGCTAATGTGTTCGGATTGACAAATAGGATGTACGCCATCGCGAAGAATGTCGTCATGCCGGCGATGAACTCTGTACGCATGTTCGTACCAAGCCCATTGAAATCAAAGAAACGCGCAATCGCATTTTCTTTTGCTTTCGGTTGGTGTGGCTGTTTCAATTGTGTGCTCATGATTGCCTTCCTTCCAAATAAGCCGTCTCCTTGAAAACAAAAAACGGCCCTTACCTAAGCGGTAAAAGCCGTTTCAATAAGCGCACGATGTTGCGTGTGCGCCGTAGTAGGAACCTTTACGGTGTTCCTGTAGAGACTTCCGGGCCCTATCCCCAGAATTATACGGCATTATTTATGTTTTTTTAGTGGTATGAAAAATAAGAACAGACACATCGTAGCACGGTCAAATTCATCGGTCAACCATAAAAGCGAAATTTAACCACTTATTTTATCCGAACGTTCGGTTTTGAAAACGTTTTTTTGAAGGTCATTTCATGATTGTTAGAAATCAGTCCTATCACTGAGCGTAGATACTTTTAAAGTAATCGGATAATAGTTCCTCTCCTTTAAATCGATCCTCTAAAACGTTCTGAATCTGCTGTAATTCATTTTCACGTGTTCCGTACGTATTTGAGAATGATCCGAGATAAGAATAAGCATATATCGGGTCATCTGGACATAATTCATGAGCACCTCGTAACATGGATGTGCCTTTTTCTTCCCACTCGTTGTACTCTCCAAAATAATAAGGGGTCATCGAAATCATATAACCAAAACACCATAGAAAGTCCTCATGGTTCATAAAATGACGTAAACCATCATGTGTAACTTCCTTTAGTAAAGATTCTAATTCCTCAATATCTATATCGTTCTCTGTAATTCCTAATGGTCCATGTTCAAAGGTGACGTACCAACAAAAAAAGCCCAGTCGAATGACTGTTTTAAGATCTTCCGGATGTTGTCTCCAAGAATTCAAAAGATATCGTTTAGCTTCATTCCATTTTTCTTGTTTTTCTAATTGATCAACTTCAGTCCATGTCCAGTCTATCATGGGGTGATAACCCTCTTTTCCATTAGATGATGTATTCCATAATACAGGAAGATTTCACGCATCTCAGCAAACTAGAACTAAAGTATCTAAATTCGTCGGTTCAGTTTAAGATTGTCCAACAGTTATATGAATTTGATCACACAAAAAGCCCCCTCTCATTCACAAATCATGTGAACAAAAGAGAGCTTCATTTTGAAATAGAGTTGTTGACGGGGAAACGGACTTCTTCTCACCTATCCCCTTTAAAATGTTGTTACGACAGGATTCATGAGACGAGTCGCCTCAGTAAGTCCAGTACTTATTCCCACTCAATCGTTGAAGGTGGTTTCGACGTCACATCGTACAGAACGCGGTTGACGTTCTGAACTTCGTTGACGATTCGGACCGAGATCTTCTCGAGCACGTCCCATGGGATGCGTGCCCAATCTGATGTCATCCCGTCAATTGACGTGACAGCGCGGATTCCGACGGCATAGTCGTATGTCCGCTCATCACCCATGACACCAACCGAACGGATTGGAGGAAGGACTGTGAAGTACTGCCAGATTTCGCGCTCGAGTCCAGCTTTTTTAATCTCATCACGAAGAATGAAATCAGATTCGCGAACGATTTCGAGTTTCTCATCTGTGATTTCACCAAGGACACGAATCCCGAGACCTGGTCCTGGGAAAGGCTGACGCCAAACGATTTCATCTGAAAGACCGAGTTCTTTCCCTAGTTCACGGACTTCATCCTTGAACAACGTATTGATCGGCTCAATCAATTCAAACTGCATGTCTTCCGGCAATCCACCGACATTGTGGTGTGATTTGATTGTTTGTGCCGTATCCGTACCACTCTCGATGATATCCGTGTAGAGCGTACCTTGGGCAAGGAAGTCCATGTCCGTTAGTTTTGAAGCTTCTTCATCAAAGACGTAAACGAACTCGTTTCCGATGATTTTACGTTTTTGCTCCGGATCTGAGATACCACGGAGTTTATCGAGGAAGCGATCCTGGGCATCAATCTTGATGACGTTCATGTGGAAGTGATCCGCGAATGTCTTCATGACGCTCTCTGCTTCTCCCTTACGAAGTAAACCATGATCGACGAACATACATGTCAATTGATCACCGATTGCTTTGTGAATCAAAGCTGCAACGACAGACGAATCGACACCACCCGAAAGGGCACAGAGAACTTTTTTATCTCCGACTTGTTCTTGGATCTTCGCTACTTCGATTTCGATGAAGTTCTCCATTGACCAGTCGCCCGTACATTTACAGACTTCAAAGAGGAAGTTCTTGAGCAGTTCTTTCCCGAAGACCGTATGGTTCACTTCTGGGTGATACTGCACACCGTACATGTTCAACTCTTCGTTCTTGATCGAAGCGATTGGACATGACACGTTCGTTCCATCGACGACGAATCCGTTTGGCACAGATGTGACGAGGTCGCTGTGACTCATCCAGACCGTTTGTTCAAGCGGTAGGTTTGCATACATCGGTGACGGGTCTTGTAACGTCAATGTGGCTTTTCCATATTCACGATGTCCCGCACGTTCCACTGTTCCGCCGAAATGTTGTGACATAAGCTGCATGCCGTAACAGATCCCGAAGATTGGAATACCGAGGTCGAAGATTTCCGGGTCACACCGGTACGCATCCTCTGCGTAGACGCTACGTGGACCACCTGAGAAGATGATACCAGCAGGTGCGATTTCTTTTACTTCTGCTGCAGTGATTTTATGCGAATGCAATTCACTGTAGACACCAAGGTCCCGAATACGACGTGTGATCAATTGATTGTACTGTCCTCCAAAATCGAGGACGAGAATCATTTCCTGGTCCAAATGTGCTTCCAAATCTGTTCCCGCCTTTCTGATTTCATGCGTACCCTATGAAAAAAGCCCACTCTTCGCCCATAGATAAAATGGAAAAAGAGCAGGCCGCTTCACAAAAAAATGTATACGAAGGGTCTGCTCCTTCATAGTCAGGTCGTTTAAGGTGACCCGGTAGAGACTCTCGCGCCATATTCGCGAGTATATACAAAGGAGATTGCATGTGTGTAATTTACGTTGTTCCCATTGTACCTGTATCGTTTCGTAAATATCAACCCTCTACATGACGAATGATATTTTCGAAATATTCACGTTTTTTCTCGGCCGATAATGATTCTCCACCATAGATCATCCGCTCATAGGCATCCGTTAGTGGTCGCATCGCGTATGTCTCGTAATATCCATCGACTTCGTGCGCCAGTTCAGCAAGCGTCCGCCCATCTTTATAATGGAATCCTTTTTTATCAAGGCGTCGTAAGAGATACCGGTACATCCGGCGGAATCCTTCTGGTCGCTCGATTTGTCTCCGGAAGAAGAGAATCGCGAGTGTCCGAATGATTGGCTTTCGGAACAAGTAGAGGAACAAGAGAACAAGTACCGTCAAGAAGATTGGCCAGAACGGAATCGATTTCTGTTCCGTCTGTCCGGCGCTAGTCGTCTGTTCTTCGTCAAGAAGATTTTCCTGCGGACGATTCGGTGTCGTCGTCTCTGTATTATTTTCTGTTTCGCGTTGTGGATTCGTTTGCTCCGTCTCGTTGTTCGTTTCCCGGTCAATCGTGTATTGACCTGCTCCGTCGAAGCTAACAGTCGGCTCAAGCGGTATCCAGCCTGGTCCTTCAATGTAGACTTCGACCCACGAGTGGGCATTTTTATTTCGTACTGTATAGCTTGTCACAGCAGAACCGATGACATCGGACTCGCCTCCCGTGAATCCTTTCACCCAGCGTGCGGGTAGTCCAGCTGCCCGTAGTAAAACAGTAGCTGAGGTCGAGAAGTTATCACAATATCCGAGTTTCGTCTCGAACAGGAATTGATCAACATAATCCTGATTTTCTTTCGGTACCGCTACTTCTTCCGTATTGTATTCGAAGTTCTCTTCCTCGAAATAATTTTCAATCGCCCGCGCTTTGTCCCACGGTGTTTCTTCACCCTCAACGATTTGTTCTGCTAAATCACGAACACGCTGTGGTAAGCCGTCTGGCAGTTGCAAGTACCGGCGTGTGTCTGCAGCTGATAAATTGAGCGGTTCATCTGTCTGTAACTGCTCTTCTGTAAAGAGTGGATAGGCATATTCAATTTGATAGTTACGCTGCTGATTCGCATCGTCGAGATACGAAATTTTTTGATTGTCGGGATCAATCAGTACATTTTGTCGTTGTTGATCGACAGTCAACCGAACATTATCACCATTATACGGAACGAACGGTAATTCACGTGCCATCTCAAAGGTTGCCGTCTCATTTCTTGTCTTGACCTCTTTTCCGAAATGCGAGAAGAAACCACGCGCATCAATTTCTGGATTCGATTCCGACAGCACCCAACCCTTGCCGGTGTAGATATCTTTCGTCTCGACTCGCCAGTAGCGGTTTCCTTCACTTTCGACTTGGAAGACTTCCCGATCGTCCATCTGAAACGGTCCCCCGAGTTGCTCATCATTGTTTCCATAGCCGACCTTTTGAATCGCATTTGACGGCTCCCCTTCACCTTCAAGACCCGACGTCAAATCGTACCAACTGTCTTGCCATGTCGCATTGATGACAGGACTTTGGACAGCAGCGACGATGACAGCCCCCATGATGAATAAAGCACTTAGCGGACGAACGTACGAGGCGCGCGGTCGTTCGTTAACTTCCGTCGCATAGAGTAATAGCAAAGATAGAATGATTGGATAGAGAATGAACGTCTCTCCCGAATAATCCGTCCACGTATCACAATAGGCGATAAATCCGATGACACCGAAGGCAAGCCCAAACACAAACCCTCGATTCGGGAATGTCCGCCGTGCCAGATAGGCGATCAAGAAACTGATCAGTCCAATCGAAAGTGCAAAGGCTGGTCGTCCCGGTAACTCACCATTGATGACACTTTGAACATCTGAGCTGATTTCGGTAAAGATGCCCCACGGTGCTGCTCCTGGTGTCAAAATCAAATAAAACGACAGGAGTAGTCCACCGAGACTCCCAAGTAAAAAGTAACGTCTCGCGAGATGCGATAACAGTAATGGTAAAAATAACATCGGTAAGAATGACCAAAGATGTTCAAATGTTGTCAATTCGAGAAGTGGTGGCATGAAACAAGTCAGAACGGCTGCCGCGATGGCATTCCAAATCAAGCGTCGCATCATCGCACTCCCCTCCGTTCCGGTGTATAGACATGCACGGTTGCTTCTTGATTAATCTTTGAGATCCATAATTCATTGTTCGACTCAAGGTCCGGCGTGATGAAGAGAACGTTTCCGCTCAGTCGAAGTGCTTTTGACGAGTACTCCCATGATTCGATGAAGGTCCGCGTCCGACTCGGCTGCGCCGTCATCAGATAATGCGTGAGTTTCGCTCCTTCGAGTGGTAACGATAACGATTGAACGGCATGCCCGACAAGATGGATCCGATAGCTCAGACGTCGCTTGTTCAGCTGGTCTGTCGCTTCTGCGAGCATCGAGATGACACGCTCGAAAGCTTCGCCCGCTTCCGTCCCCTCATCAAAAACGATTGTCGTCTCTCGTTCCTGTTCTCGTTCGAACGTCTTCGTCATCAAACCTTGGCGTTTTGCTGTCGCTTTCCAATCAATCTGATTCATTCGGTCACCGCTAACATATTCCCGGACACCAACGACTGTAAAAGACGACTGCCGAAGATCGATCGAGACAGGTGAGATTCCCCCATCGCCACGATCCTCCTCATGCGGAAGTTGAACAGCAAGTCGAGCTGGTTCAATCGCAAGATACGTCTCGACCGGAAACATCCGCTTCCGCTTGAACAACCCGAACGGATCTGTGATTTCGACGATACAACCTGGAATCTGATAGACTCCCCGGCGGATCGATGGAATTGTATAATCGATTTGCTCTGTTTTTCGGTAATGAGCTCGAAGCGGACGGCTGATATCAAGTTTTTCTTCACTGAGTTCATTCGGAATCGCCTCCGTCACTTCAACGGCTCCGACAAGAAACGGGAAACGCCGACGAACCCGTAAGGACACTGGAATATCCGTTCCAGCAACGAGCATCTTATTTGAGACTTCTCGTGTCGCAAGTGCCTGCGTGACGGGCCAAATCAGAAAGAGCGTCCAGTAGACGGTCAAGCCGGCCATGACGTAAAACAGCAAGGAAGCGACATTTCCGCCATCGACGCGTGCATATCCCCATAAGGCAGCCGTCGTCAAAAGTAATACAGCGTAACGCCAACCAATTTGCCACTTCGTCATAGGGACTCCACGTCTTGTTGGATCGGTACAGCAATCTCTTTTTTAATCTGCTCTAAAATCCGTTCCGACGATTGCCCGTGGTAGCGAGCATCTGCTGTCAAAATCAAACGGTGTGACAGAACCGGAATCAAGAGATGTTTGACATCATCCGGTAAAACGAAGCTTCTTCCTTCCATGTACGCCCACGCTTGCGCTACTTTCATCAAAGCGATCGAAGAACGGGGACTCGCACCGAGATACAGCGATCCATTCGTCCGTGTCGCTTGGACGAGATTGACGATATATTTTTTGACAGGTTGCGAGACATGGACGTTCTTGACCTCTTCTTTCATCTGGAGCAGTTGCTCACGACCAATCACTGCTTCGAGCGTTTCAATTGGTTCATCCCGTTCGAAACGCGTGAGCAACTTCATTTCTTGGTGGAAATCAGGATAACCCATTTTGACCTTGATGAGGAAACGGTCGAGTTGTGCTTCTGGTAACGGATACGTTCCTTCATGTTCAATCGGGTTTTGTGTCGCCATGACGAAAAAGGGATTCGGAAGCGTATGAATCTCACCATCGACGGTGACGTTCGCTTCCGCCATTCCCTCGAGTAAGGCAGATTGAGTTTTTGGTGATGTCCGGTTGATCTCATCGGCTAAGACGATGTTTCCCATTAGCGGGCCCGGTCTATATTCGAACTGACTTGTTTTTTGGTTATACATCGATACACCCGTCAAATCTGACGGAAGTAGGTCTGGCGTGAACTGAACACGTTTGAAGGTCAACCCGATCGATCGGCTGAACGCACGGACGAGCATCGTCTTCCCGACTCCCGGTACGTCTTCTAATAGGACGTGACCGCCCGCTAGTAATGCTGCCAATGATTGTGTGATGACATCTTCCTTACCGATGATGACTTTCTCTACGTTGTCGATAATCGCTTGAATCTCCTTAGTGTATGTTCGCATTGTCAGGCCCCTTGCTCTCGTAGTAGTTGAATTTTCTGACTTTTTATATCATCTCATATTCCGCTACGCTTTTAAAGAAATACGAGCAGTTTGTAGCACACGAAAAAGGGGGAACGCCGTAGCGTTTCCCCCTTATTTGTTTCAGGAACGAACACATGCCGTGATCCGTTCTTGAACCGTGCAGTTGCACGTAAAACACGAATACATCCGTGTCAATGGACAACGTTCGTCAAGTCCGGTGATCCTCTTCTTTCAGAAGCGACATGCGATCGTTCCCTCTACATTGGTAATCATTCATGTGCATCACCATCCTTTCATATATTGAATATTACCGAATATGTTATAAACGAAACGTCAAATTTTAATTATTTTTTCCGATACCGCGCATAGGTCGTCGCGAGTGCCAATGCAAGAACGAGTCCTTTGATGATATTCAAGGAATAGTATGGCACCGACAGCATGACGAGACCATTTTCAAGAATTCCGACGAGACAAGCCCCAACGAGTGTACCAAGCGCATTCGGTTTTCCTTGTCCTGCGAACGAGGAACCGATGAATGCTGCTGCGACCGCTGGCATCAAGTAACCGGAACCGGCATTGATTTGCGACGATCCGACTTGAGAAGCAAGTAAAATCCCACCGACTGCTGCGAGTAATCCAGCGATCAGATAAGCGAGTGCCCGGTAACGATTCACACGAATTCCTGTCAATCGTGCGGCTTCTGGGTTTCCACCGATGATATAGAGAAAACGACCATGTCGCGTATGACTTAAGAAGACGTGGGTCACAGCGACGACGACGAGCATGATGACGATGATCCAAGGCGCCTGGCTGATTTTCGCGAATGCTTCCGGAATCGTTCCGACCGTCGGTGTGCCGTCTAGGCGTGGCATCCCAGCACTGATTGAGCCACCACCGGTATAGGTCATTGCTGCTCCTTCGACGATGAACATCGTCGCAAGTGTCGCAAACAAATCGGGAATCTTAAACCAAACGATAAGTAGGATGTTCAACAAGGCGACACTTAAAGACAAAATGAGTGCCAGTCCAATCGAGACACCAAGTGGCAGACTATACCAGACGAAGAATGAGACCACGAATGAACTTGCAAGAGTTGCGGTTGATCCTACGGATAAGTCAAATCCATTGATCGTCAAGGAGACCGTCAAGCCAATCGCAATGATCGTCACGATGGAGATACTTCGTAAAATGTTGATTAAATTCGTCCCTTGTAGGAACGTCGGAGCCGTCGTCGCAAAAAACAAGACGAGGGCAAGAATTGCGAGGACGATCCCCCAGTCATTTAAGAATCCAAGGACAGGACGCAACCCTTTCCCCCGATTCGTTTGTTTCGATACTACCTCATTCATCGTTGCCCTCCTCCTGTCGCATACCACAACAAGGTTTCTTCTGATGCATCTGAAGTCTTCGTTTCATGAACGATTCGACCATCAAACATGACGTAAATTCGGTCCGTGACGGTCAAGAGTTCATCCCATTCACTCGTCGCATAGATAATGCCTTTTTGTTGTTGCGCGAGCTCGTCAATCAGACGATAGATATCTTGTTTTGCTCCGACGTCGACGCCTTTTGTCGGTTCGTCTAAGACGAGTACGGAGACATCCGTCAGTAACCATTTTCCGATGGCAACTTTCTGTTGATTCCCACCGGATAGTTGACCTACTTCCTGCGTCACGTCTGCCACTTTGATGCCTAGTTCCTTGACCCATTTAGACGCTTGATCGGCTTCTTTACGACGGTCCATTAATCCCCAGCGGTTGACGAAATCATGAGCTGCCGCTGCCGTCAGGTTTTCCGCGACAGAATCGGCAACGAGGATCCCTTCTTTTCGGCGTTCTTCTGGAACGAGACCGATTCCTGCTTGAATCGCAGCTTGCGGATTGCGCAGACGATGGACCGTTCCATTTAGGCGAACTTCTCCTGCTTGAAACGGACGATCGCCGAACAACGCTTTACATAATTCGGTTTTACCGGCGCCGACAAGACCTGCGATCCCAACGACTTCCCCAGCTTGGACCGTCAAGGAAATGTCTGCTACGTCCGTATTGGTAGCACCCCTGACCGTAAGTACATTCTCCTCTGTTGCACGTGACGTTTTCACGACAGTCGCAAGATTGCGTCCAAGCATCTGCTCGACGACGGCTTCCTTCGTGATATCCGTTAACAGATGTCGTGAGATGAGTTGACCGTCGCGCATGACTGAGATGGAATCACAAATGTCATACAGTTCCTGTAGACGGTGTGAAATGAAAATGATCCCAAGTCCCCGTTTCGCTAAACGTCGTACGACCGAAAAGAGATGGATTGTTTCTGCCTGACTGAGCGGTGCCGTTGGTTCATCCAAAATCAAAAACCGGCGTTCCTGAACGAGAGCGCGGGCAATCAACACGAGTTGTTTTTCAGCAAGACGTAATTCTTCGACACGTGTCTTGACGGAAATATCCGCCTGTAATGTCGCTAACGCTTCTTTCGCACGTTGTGTGTAACGGCGTTGGGATACGAAACCAGTCATCGTTCCGTCCGTCAGCAGATCGAGACAGATATTTTCAGCGACTGTCAGATACGGAACGAGTGCCACATCGACCTCTTGTTGGACGAGATCGATCCCGATCTGTTTCGCATCCCGAGGTGACGTGATCGACAGCTCTTCCCCGTTGAGACCAATGACTCCTTCATCCGCCGTTTCCGCTCCGGATAGGACTTTCATCAGCGTCGACTTACCGGCACCATTTGCACCAACGAGCGCATGGATCTCACCGGATTTCACCTCAAAGGAGACTTGTTTGAGCGCCTGGACTCCCGGAAACGTTAGTGAAATACCGGTCATCTCCAGGTGATAGACAGTAGACGTCATTGTTTTTTATGGACGTCACGCAACCGGTCCATCCACGGTTCATTGAATTTTTCCGATGTGCTCCATCCTTTGATGATCGTATCGAGATTGTACATCGTCGTATCCTGCTTCAATGCCTTTTGCTCAACGAGTTTCGCGTCGAGATCAAAGCTATCCGGTGTCTTCTCTCCGGCGATTTTCTTAGCCAATAATCGCATATCCGTCTGTCCAATCAAGAACGGATCCACCGCACTCGTCGAGACCCAGTTGCTGCCCTTTTCACGCATCAAGTTGATATCCTGATTCGAGACATCGATCGAAATCAGTGGAATTTCTTGACGTTTGTTATCCTTGAGCGATTTGTAAGCCCCTTTTGCGACTTCATCCCACGCTCCCCAGACGGCGTCAATGCTTCCTTTCGGATATTTCGCGAGGATCGCATTCATCTTCGTTGCGATATCCCCTTGGACATCTTGGAAGTTTGTCGGTCCAACCGTCTCAAGCGTTTTGATTTTGCCGTCTGCTTCGTATGTCTTATAGATTTCCTGACGACGATCGAGTGGGGCAAAACCTGGTCCGAACCAGAGTTTGATGACACGGACAGGCTTTTTGTCCGTCACCTTCGTCACTTCATCAAGCGATAGCTTTGCGAGCTGATGATCGTTTTGGAACGTTTCCGTCACGCCTTTTAGAGATGCCCCTTTTTTCTTCGTGACCGTATCGAACGTCACAACCTTCAGTCCTTTGTCGACCGCCGGTTTGATCATGTCATAGGCATAGTCTTCCTTGCCGTGCGAGATGATGAGACCATCATAATCTTGCTGAATCGCTTGGGCGACAAGTTCCTTGAACTTGACGTCGTTCCCTTCCGAGATGAACGTACTGACTTTAAAGCCGAGTGCTTCGCCTTCACTTCGTGCGCCATCAAGGAATTGTTTCGTATGATCATCCGATGCGAGGTTACGAATGACGGCGATCTTCACGTTCGATTGAACACCTTTTGGTACATCTTTGACGACTTTTGTCGTCGTCGCTTCTCCATTTGCACAAGCAGCTAGTAACAGTGCCGGTGCTAGGACGGCGTAAGCTAATTTTTTCATGAAATATCTCCTTATCCTAAGGGTTGAAGCCCCGCTAATTGTTCAATCGTTTCTTCATTTGGTTGCGTGATCACACCGAGTTCCGTAATGATTCCTGTAATCAACGTATGTGGTGTGACATCAAATGCTGGGTTGAAGACAGCAACGCCTGCTGGTGCTGTCGCAACGCCTTGGATCGCCGTCACTTCCTTCGGATCCCGTTCTTCGATTTCAATCGCGTCACCGGAAATAAGTGAGAAGTCAAACGTCGAGAGTGGTGCCGCGACGTAAAACGGAATACCGAAGGCTTGCGCGAGCAATGCCAATTGGAATGTCCCGATTTTATTCGCTGTATCTCCGTTTCGTGTAATCCGGTCCGCCCCGACGATGATTGCATCGATTTGTTTTTCTTTTAGCGTATGGGCGACCATGTTATCCGTGATCAATGTGACATCAATTCCAGCGCGTTGTAATTCCCATGTCGTCAATCGCGCACCTTGCAAGAGTGGTCGTGTCTCACTTGCAAAAACAGATAACTCAATCCCGCGCTCTTTTGCGATATAAAACGGAGCGAGTGCCGTTCCGTAAGCAGCGGTCGCGATCGATCCAGCATTACAAATCGTCAGGATCCGGTTGCCTGACTGGAACAATTCCAGTGCATGAATCCCGATTTGACGTGACGTCTGTGCATCCTGGTCATATAAGGCGACCACTCGTTTTTCCAACCGTTCGCGGATCTCTTCTACGGACGTGCCGTCTTGAATGATCGGGTTCAGTTGATCGAGGACATTTCGCAGATTGACAGCTGTCGGTCGTGTCGCAAGTAACGTCGCAGATATCTCAAGCAAGGTTTGCTTGTACACCGAAAGCGGTGCTTCGAGCCGGTACGCTTCCTGAACAAGCACGAATCCACCGAATAAACTGATCGCAGGTG
This sequence comes from Exiguobacterium sp. EA-TM-5, assembly GCF_053878415.1. Classification (NCBI taxonomy): domain Bacteria; kingdom Bacillati; phylum Bacillota; class Bacilli; order Caryophanales; genus Exiguobacterium; species Exiguobacterium sp. EA-TM-5. The sequence continues at coordinate 19,406 of NZ_CM132670.1, forward strand.
CTCCCCGAACGCGTAGTTGTTTAATTGCCTCGACTGCTTGTGCAATGTCCGTGATCACTTCATAGTGTTCTTCCTGTGGTAGACGCGTCTGATCGAGAATCGTCAAGACACGGTTTTCGTAACGAATACTTTGAACGAATGTACTCATCGGCTTAACTCCTCTGTTACGTCAAAGTTTCGTAAATCATCAAATGTTCGGCATTCCGTCCGGCGCTTGATTAAAGCGGCTCCTAAACGGAGGGCGTGACGTTTCCGCTCGAGACGTTCCGTCGTTGAAGTGATTGATTCTAAATCAGCGACTGGTGCGAGACCGATCGTCCGCCGAATCAATTCACATCCTGCAAAGCCAAGTGCATCCTGCAGAATCGTGCTCAGTACATCATCAACGAGTCCCGATGTCTGGAACGGTTCGACCGCTTCTCGTTCCCATAAAGCACGGAATGTTGAAGCAAATGTCAGCCAGAACGTATCGATGTCTCGAATCCGGGCATCACGAAGTGCTGGGTAATCCGGATATGCCGCAAAGAACAGATGCGCGATGAATTGCCCGACATCGAATCCGAATGGACCATAAAAGGCGAATTCCGGATCGATGACTTTCGTTTCCGTTGCCGAGGCGAAGATGCTTCCTGTATGTAGATCACCGTGCAACAAGGCGTCGCCTTTTGTGATGAAAAGGGCTTCGAGTTTCGCGACTTCTCGCTTTAGCGTGTCGTCTGCCCATAGATGTGCCACCTCTTCTTCAAGTCCAACCTCAATTTCATTCGTCTCCGCGTCATGGAACGGATCGGTGAAAATTAGTTTTTCCGTGATGTCACAGAGGTCTGGATTGTAGTACGCTCGGGCGACGCGTTTCTTTTCAACCGGACCAAGCGCAAAGTCCGATGTATGGAATAGAGTCCGGGCGAGATAGGAACCGATGTGTTCTGAAAGCAACGGATACTGTTCACCTGCGAGCAGCCCACTCCGAACGATCGTCAGATGTGAGAGATCTTCCATGACCGTGTACGCTTCTTCATGACTTGCATGAAAGACACGTGGTACGAATGGTACGGCATGTCGCGCGAATTCACGGAGTGCGGATTGCTCAATCCACGCTCGCTCGAGCGATAGCGGCCAGCTTTCCCCAACGACCTTTGCATACGGTAATGCTTGTTTTAAAATCAACCGATGTTCGCCTTCTCGAATCCGAAAGACAAGGTTAAGATTCCCGTCACCAATTTCTTCTGCTTCGACAGGACCGTTTCCGATTAGTCCGAGTGTCCGAACACGATCAATCGCGTCCTGTTCTGTAAATGCTTTGTATGTCATGTCAGTTTCCCCCTATGTGGTACACGAAAAAGCGCCTCTTTTCGTCATCGAAAAGAGGCGCAGGAAAGTCACTGCGTCCTCTTATCTCTCAGACGAAACGTCTGTTGGATGTAGCACCGTGCCTAGTGGTCGGTTGCTGCGGCGTCATCGGGCCAATTCCCTCTGCCAACTCGCGATAAGAGTCGTATGTAGTTGTCGTGTGTGATATTGATTTGAATCTTACGCAATCAACTTCCTTGCTGTCAAACTAAAATCAAGGAGAAACGGACATCGTTTTCATGCCATTTATAGAAAGAGTATTTTCAAAAAAATAAATTTTCTAAAAATAGTTTGACAAGTCGTGACTCTCATGTAAAAATTGCAATTAGATTTCACAATTTCATCCAATTCTTATCAAGAGCAGACGGAGGGACAAGCCCTACGATGTCGCAGCAACCGACCTTTTGGCACGGTGCTAATTCTTGCAGCTATTAAGCTGACAGATAAGAGTCCACGTTCGAATCATTCATGGTCTCTTGTCGCTGACAAGGGACCATTTTTTGTTGAAGGAGGAAAGACATGGCTTATATTACTGCTACTTATCAACTGACCGTTCGTGATCGACTCGAACAACGTGCTGAACAACTCGCACTTGGTTTGACGGTTGGTTCTTGGACGGAACTGAATCATCTTGAACAACAACAACTCGCCTCGTTCAAAGGGGAAGTCGTACATACGGAAGAACGCGACGGTAACGGATATATCACGATTCGTTACCCGGAACACAACGTGTCGCGTGACTTTTCCGCGATTTTGACGACCGTCTTCGGCAAACTCTCACTCGACGGTGAAATCAAATTAACGGAACTGTTGTTACCCGATACATTCACGCCAGATTTTCCAGGTGCGAAGTTCGGCATCGAAGGGGTCCGCTCCTTGATTGGTGTCGAAGATCGTCCCTTGTTGATGAGTATTTTCAAAGGAGTCATCGGACGCGATCTATCGTTCCTTCGCGACCAACTCGAAGGACAACTCGCTGGTGGGATTGATCTCGTCAAAGATGATGAGATCCTATACGACAATCCGTTAACACCAACGATTGACCGGGCACGAATCGGACGTGAGGTCATCGACGCTCACTTCCACCGGACCGGTAAACGGGCGTTGTATGCGATTACACTTAGTGGTCCCGTCTTTACGCTCAAAGATCAAGCCAAGCGATTAATTGATGCTGGAGCGACCGCTTTCTTGCTGAATACCTTCACGTACGGACTTGATGTCTTACGCGAACTGGCAAGTGACCCGGAGATTACTGTTCCGATTTTTAATCACCCATCATATAGTGGCGCGTTGATCGCTAGCCCGAACCACGGTGTTGCAGCTCCTGTCTTACTTGGCACACTCCCACGTGCTGCTGGAGCAGACTTGACGTTATTCCCGTCACCTTACGGAAATGTCGCTTTGCCGAAGGATGTCGCCCGCGGAATCGCGGTCGAAGCGACCCGCCTCGGTCGGACGAAAGCAATCTTCCCAGTACCTTCAGCCGGTATTCACCCAGGACTCGTCGCCCAACTCGTTCGCGACTTCGGGATCGATTCCGTCATCAATGCCGGTGGCGGTGTGCATGGTCATCCGCAAGGCGCAGCAGCTGGTGTCATTGCTTTCCGTCAAGCACTTGATGCGGCGCTAGCAAATGAATCGCTATCAACGGCAGCATCTCGTCATGAAGAACTACGGATTGCCCTCGACGCTTGGGGGATCAAGTCATGACTGTACGAATTCTTTGTGATTTCGACGGCACGGTAACAACGCAAGATAATATCATCGCACTCATGCAGGCCTTTGCACCGACTGATGCCTTCGAACCGCTGAAACGCGGTGTGCTTGACCGAACGTTATCGATTCAAAGTGGTGTCGGGCAGATGTTCGCACTCTTACCATCCGACGGTAAAACAGCCTATCTCGACTTTTTGTTAGAGCGTGCAATCATTCGGGACGGATTCTCAGAGTTGCTTCAATATAGTCGCCGCCAAGGGATTGATTTTTCAATCGTCAGTGGTGGAATGGACTTTTTCGTCGAACCGATCTTAGCACCCTTCCTCGAACAAGAGCAGATTTACTGTAATGTCGCCGATTTTAGCGGTCCATTCGTCCATATCGATTGGCCAAACGCCTGCGATGCCCATTGCACGAACGGTTGCGGCTGTTGTAAAACGTCGGTCGCTCGTACATTACGTAAAGACGGTGACGTCATCATCGTTATCGGTGACTCGGTGACGGATTTCGAGCTCGCGAAACAAGCGGATCGTGTCTACGCCCGTGATTATCTCATCACGTTGTGTGAAGCAAACGATATCGCCTACACCCCTTTTGAGACGTTTCACGATATCGTCGACGATTTAGCACGAGCGGAGGTGACGACATGATATTCATGCGACGTTATGAAGAACTACGTGCCGTCAAACAAGAACTCGCAGCACGCGACTGGTTCCCCGGTACGAGTGGCAACCTTGCCATCCGGACGTCTAGTGTTCCGGTCGAATTCCTCGTCACAGCAAGCGGAAAAGATAAGCGACAGACGACTCCGGACGATTTCGTCCATGTCAATGCGACGGGGCAATTGATTGGTGAGCAACCCGGGCGTCCTTCTGCAGAGACATTGCTCCATGTTGAAGTGTTCAACCGAACGAACGCTGGTTGTTCCTTGCATGTCCATACGATTGCGAACAACGTCATTTCAGAATTGTATGGCGACCAAGGCAGTGTCACTTTTTCCGGCCAGGAAATCATCAAGGCACTCGGACAGTGGGAAGAAGATGCAACGGTCACGGTACCGATCATTCCGAACCACGCTGACATCCCGACGCTTGCCGCTGCTTTTGCGCCGCACGTCACAGCGGATAGCGGCGCCGTCCTGATTCGCAATCACGGGATCACGGTTTGGGCACCGACTGCCTTTGAAGCAAAGAAACACCTCGAAGCCTTCGAGTTTTTATTCAACTATACGTTGACGTTGCAATCATGCCGTCAATCTATCTACTAAAAGGAGGAATCATCTTATGGCAACAGTCTTATTCCAAGAAACAAACACACGGTATACGGATCAAACGGAAGTCGCTGACTTTCTTACGTCACGCGGTGTTCTTTACGAACAATGGGACGTCTCGAAACTTCCAGCGCATCTCGTCGAGAACTTCACATTGACGGATACGGACAAACAAACGATTCTCGATACATTCGCTCCAGAGATCAAGGACGTATCAGAACGCCGAGGGTATCAGACAGCTGATATCATTTCGCTTTCGGACACGACACCGAACCTTGATGAGTTGCTCGTCAATTTCCAAAAGGAACATCATCACACGGATGACGAAGTTCGTTTCATCGTCAGCGGTCACGGTGTCTTTGCCATCAAGGATGAGGAAGTCGGTTATTACAACATCGAACTTAATCCTGGCGATCTGATTTCCGTCCCTGTCAACACACGCCACTACTTTACGCTTCAAGACGATCGTAAAGTAGTCGCCGTCCGAATCTTCGTCACGACAGACGGCTGGGTTCCGATTTATGAGAACGAGACGTCAACTGTCTCTTAAGATCGATAAAAGTGGCGATTTTCTTCTATATGAAGGGAATCGTCGCTTTTTCTTATCTCACAAACATATCACTAGATCGCCACGTAACCGATATAATGAAGAAAAAGCGATGAGGAAGTGAGCGTCATGCATATTCGTCCCGTAACGGAACATGATTTACCAGCGATTCTCGCTATCTACAATGAAGGCATCGAAGACCGGATCGCAACGCTTGAGACCGACCAAAAGGACTTATCCTTCATGACTAAGTGGTTTACGGAACGAACCGAGCGATATGCCGGATATGTCGCAGAAGATGAAACAGGTATCCTCGGCTTCATCTCCCTCGACCCTTATAATCCTCGTCCTGTCTACGCGACGGTTGGTGAGATTTCGGTTTATATTACTCGGACACATCGCGGACAAGGGATTGGAACACGGTTGCTTGAAACGGCTGAACAACATGCCTGTGATCATCAGATGCATAAACTCATTCTCTTCACCTTCCCGTTCAATAAAATCGGACAAAAGCTCTACATCCGCTCCGGCTTCCGGATTGTCGGAACGTTTAAGGAACAAGGACGATTGAACGGAGAATATGTCGACGTCATGGCGATGGAGAAACGCTTACGATAGGATTCATTGAATGCCAGACGGGGAATAGTCAATCCGAGTCATTTAGAGAGGATGAACCTGATGGATATTCAACAAATTCGCAATGCAACGCTCGTTATCACGTATGCCAATCAAGTCTTATTGATCGATCCGTTTCTCGGCGAAAAAGGCAGTTTGCCTCCTTTCGGTCAAACACCGAATGCTGTCGCCAACCCACTTGTCGACTTACCGGTTGATGTCAACACACTGCTCGATCCTGACGCAATCTTTGTCACTCATCTACATGCCGACCATTTCGATGACGCCGCGAAACAACTTCTACCCAAGCATTTACCTCTTCACGCACAGCGTGAAGAGGACGCACAGCAAATCCGAGAAGCTGGCTTCACGAACGTCTCTTCTTTCGATTCAGGCGTGACGATCGGCGATATTCAAATTCACCGAACCGGTGGACGACACGGCGTCGGGGAAATCGGTGAGCGGATGGGGCATGTCTCCGGACTTGTCCTCACCCATCCTGACGAACCGACGCTCTATATCGCCGGGGATACGATTTGGTGTGACGATGTCGCGCACGCGATCGAGCAACATACACCAGACATCATCGTCGTCAACAGTGGGGCTGCCCAATTCCTGACAGGAGAACCGATCACGATGTCACAGCGTGATCTCCTTGCGGTACACGAAGCAGCAGCGGAAGCAACGATCATTGTCTCGCATCTCGAGTCCGTCAACCACTGTCTCTTGCGGCGTGATATGATTGCTGACTTTTTAGCTGCTTTCCACCTTTCTGCTCATTTCCTGATTCCAGATGATGGTGAAACGATGTCGTTTTAATAGTAGCTCTAATGAAAAGAAGTCCTTTTTCGAATCATCTATCGAAAAAGGACTTCTTTTGTTATGGAATGACGAGACCTAATAATCGAGCAAAGGCGACCGCCTGCTCTTCTGTAATCACAGCACCCGGTAAAAAGCGTGGATCGACAGTGATCCCTGACAGTTCCGCCTGCCGAAAATCGAGACCTTTTAACGGCGTTTCAATCCATTGACTATCCTGGAGTCGGACGGTGTCGAGTTTCCAATTCATCGCCTTCACTTCGAAAAACTGCGCTTCCTTCATCGTCGTTTCGGTCCAGCGTTGATGGCGGACCGTACTGCGAATGAACTGTGCGTAATCCGCAAGTCCTTCCTGAATCGTCAGATGATCCAACGTACAATCTTCAAATTGTATCCCTGTCATCCGGCATCCGACAAAGGACACGCGATGAAAACGTGTTTCTTGGAAGTGACATCCTGTTAAATCGCACTGCTCGAACCGAACGTCTTCGAACGAACCACGATCAAAGGTGAGATTTGCGAACGAGACATTTTGAAAACAGACTTGATAAGCATCGACGCGTTCTGTCAGTTCACTCGGCATCGACTCTTTTTCATAACGCGTCCCTTTCAAATACGGGTCATCGATTTCGACTTGATCGAACGTCTCTGGCTGAAGTGTCTTCGGTAATTCTGGTAAACGGATAATCGTCTCTTTCAATGAAGGTTCCCCCTTTTTTCTCTCCCTTAGTGTATCAAACTCCTCTTACATGGGAATAAAACGTTCGAATTCTCCCTCTTGTCAACAGTTTTTATTTTGAGACACTTTGAGACCATGCTATAGTCAAGGAAAATCAAAATAAGAACATACGTTCTTTTTCTATGTAAAGGAGTGATTCAAATGTTTCCTTCCGTCGTTTTACCACAAGATAAACGAATTTTTTGCGTCGACAGTGTCTCTTTTTACGCCAGTTGCGAATGTCAGTATCGTAATCTCCCTCCTTTGACGACACGTCTGGCGGTCGTCTCCGATTTAAAACGAAGCGGGTCTGTCATTCTCGCTGCTACTCCTGCTCTCAAAGCCCTTGGAATCAAAACAGCCGGACGCCTATATGAAATTGAGCAATTGCCGTATGCCGTTCGTCGCACGATTCAACTCGTCGAACCACGTATGCTCGCTTATATGAAGACGTCGATCCGTGTCCTTGATATCCTCCATCAATTTGCTCCACCGGAAGCGATTCGTGTCTACTCTATCGATGAGAACTTCATTGATATGACAGGAACTGATCGCCTTTTCGGTTCTGATTTTCAAGCTGCTCGTCGGATTCAAGAAGCGATTCTGAAACAGACTGGCATTCACGTTCGTATCGGAATCGGACCGAATAATGTCATCGCGAAACTGACCTTGGATCTAATCGGGAAAAAAGCAGGTATCGCTCAGTGTGGTTATGCTGATATCGCGCGACGCTTGCATGATTTTCCGATTCGGAAGATGTGGGGCGTCGGACATCGAATGGAGCAACACCTGCAGATGATGGGCATCGAGACGATTGGTGATCTCGCGATGCGTCCGGTCGAAGAGTTACACAAGCGATTCGGGATCATTGGCGCTGAACTGTGGCACCATGCTTGGGGGCTTGACGCTTCACCGACACTTCTTCCTCCTCGTCACCTGTTTGAGAAAGCTCCTCAACGGACGATTGGACATGGTATGACCTTGATGCAGGACTATTATCAATTCGAACGGATTCGAAACGTCCTCAACGAACTCGTTCAGGATGTTGCTGCACGTTGTCGCTTTTCCAATCAAGTCGGCTGGACCGTCCATATTGGTGTTCGCTATTCCCGAAACGTCGTTCGAAGCGGCTTCTCGCGCCAAGTCCGACTTCCTTATCCGACATCGGATGAACGGATCATTCTTCGACACGTCTTACAGTTGTTCGAACCGAACTGGCTCGATGGGGAACCTGTTCGTTTCCTTTCCGTCTCGCTCGGTCACTTGACTGCTGATCAAGGTACTTTACAGCTCTCACTGTTTGAAGACAATACGCGCAACTGGAAGCGGCGGCGTTTATTAAAAGCAATGGATATCGTCAATCTCCGCTACGGGAAAGGAACGATTCGCCTCGCTGTTTCATTTCTCGATACGAGTGTCGCCAAACGCCGTCTCCGTTTCGTTGGCGGTCATCCAGGAGGTGATCTCCATGACAGCGTATCGTGATCGAGGAAATTTAAAATGGATTCCGTTTCTGATGCCCGAGCACTTACAACTATTACGAGAGTACTATATCCAGATGCACCAACTCGACTTACCTGAAATCGATGAACAGCTGCAAGAATCCTGGCACTTTCTACTTCAAGAAGCTTTAATAGAAGGAAACGAACTCGAAATCACGTATTATAAGGAAAGTAGCTACGTGACGGTCGTCGGTTTTGTGGAACGGCTAGAGCCTGAACGTTCCGTTCTCTTTTTACGCAGTCGTGAAATAGTAGAAATACCTTTTACACGAATCGTCCGAATCGAAAACGGGTAAGCTCTCATACAGATAGTCGTTTCAAATCGTGCCTGGAAAGAAGGAATAGTCATGTTGGATTGGTTTACTTCTCTCCCCGTCGTCGTGCAAGCCTTGCTTGCTGGTATGATGACCTGGGGATTAACCGCACTTGGTGCGGCGCTCGTCTTCGTCTTTACGACGATTGAGAAACGTGTCATGAACATGATGCTCGGTTTTGCAGCTGGTGTCATGATTGCCGCGTCATTCTGGTCTCTGCTCGCTCCAGCCATCGAGTTCACGGAGCAAGACGGTGGAATTGCTTGGATTCCGGCTGCAATCGGATTCCTCGCTGGTGGTTTTTTCGTTCGTTTGCTTGACTTCGTTACACCGCATTTGCACTTATCCGCACCACTCGAAACAGCTGAAGGTCCTTCGACAGGACTCAAGAAAACGACGTTACTGTTTCTTGCAATCACGTTGCATAATATCCCGGAAGGTCTTGCGATCGGAGTCGCTTTTGGTGCCGCTGCCTTAAACATGGACGGAGCGACCGTCGCTGGTGCGTTGACACTCGCACTCGGTATCGGAATTCAAAATATGCCGGAAGGGGCGGCATTATCGATTCCACTACGTGGTGAAGGCATGTCTCGCCGTCGTGCCTTCCATTACGGGCAATTGTCAGCAATCGTTGAACCGATTGCCGCGATGATCGGAGCGGCTGCCGTCTTCTTCGTTCAACCGCTTCTGCCGTATGCGTTATCGTTTGCTGCTGGAGCAATGATTTTTGTCGTCGTCGAAGAATTGATTCCAGAATCACAAGCAGAGAACGGATCTGATTTAGCAACGCTTGGTCTGATGGTCGGTTTTACCGTCATGATGATCCTCGATGTCGCTTTAGGATGAACGAGTTACGAAACGAGTAGTGGACGCAATCGTCTATTGCTCGTTTTTTCTCTTTTTATATTTACGAATCCATTATTGGTTTGAAGTTTTTCTGACCTTGTGTAACAGCAGAAGGATTTTCTTTTCGATCATGCTATCTTAATATCAATGGCGATGACCGAATGTCCTAATACTGTCCTATGAAATGGAGATTGATGCTCAATCTTATTTGAACGAATCCAAGTATCAGGTTTCGTTTGGAGCACATCGTATCCTCTCAGACCTGCGCCCGATATTCCGATTAGTTCTATCTCGTAAGAATAAAACATGATATGTTTTTACATAGCACATCATTATAGAAGGAGATTACCATGCATATCATTGAACTTTTAAAAGCGCTCTTACTCGGTTTCGTCGAGGGTATGACGGAGTTTGCACCGGTTTCTTCAACGGGTCATATGATCATCGTTGATGACATGTGGTTACAAACAACGGACTTTCTCGGTAAATATTCCGCGAATACCTTTAAGATCGTCATCCAGCTCGGATCGATTCTTGCCGTCATCGTCGTTTTCTGGAAACGATTATTCAGCCTAATCGGTTTGTATAAGATTGAAGGAGAACATGATGCGACAGGAACACATAAACTTAAACTACGTCACGTCTTGATTGGTCTTCTGCCTGCCGCTGTTCTTGGATTATTGTTTGAAGACTTCATCGACGAGAATCTTTTTTCAATCGAAACGGTCATCATCGGTCTTGCCGTCGGTGCACTCTTGATGATCGCAGCCGATAAACTCGGACCAAAGGAACCGAAAACGACATCGCTTGATCAGATTACATATCGCCAAGCAGCACTCGTCGGTCTGTTCCAATGTATTTCACTTTGGCCTGGTTTCTCCCGTTCTGGTTCAACGATTTCTGGGGGGGTATTCCTCGGGATGAATCACCGGACGGCAGCGGACTTTACGTTCATCATGGCCGTACCGATCATGTTCGGCGCAAGTTTTCTCTCGCTCGTCAAGAACTGGGACAACATCAATCCGGGTGACTTCGGTTTTTATGCAGTCGGTTTTGTCGCGTCGTTCGTGTTTGCCCTCTTATCGATCCGCTTCTTCCTGAAGCTGATCAACAAAATCAAACTCGTTCCATTCGCAATCTATCGTCTTGTCTTAGCAGCTGTCTTGGCTGTCATCGTCTACATGTAATCATCCAATCGCCAGCTATTTTAGCTGGTGATTTTTAAATTTTTGAAACTAATTCAGTCGCTTAAGGGTATATAGGGATGAGACATACCTAAAGGAGTGAATGCCACATGGCACGCAGAAGTCGGAGTAAATCAAAACTCCCATTAATCATCGGAGTCGTTGTTGTTGCCGTGATTGCCTTTTTAGCAATCGGACAATACAATAGCCTCGTCAACGTAGAAGAAGATGTATCGAATAAATGGTCGCAAGTCGACAATCAAATCAAGCGTCGTGCGGATTTGATTCCGAATCTCGTTGAAACCGTCAAAGGTGTCGCAGGTCAAGAAGAAAAAGTATATGGTAAAGTCGCTGAAGCCCAAGCGGGTCTTGCGCGTGCTGCGTCAACCGAACAACGAATCGAAGCCGATCAGCAAGTCACGTCTTCGCTTCGCGGATTGATTGCCTTACAGACGACGTATCCGGAACTAAAATCAAGTGAACGATTCCAATCGTTGATGGACACACTTGAAGGAACTGAAAATCGTCTCGGAATCGCCCGCAAGGATTACAATGATGCTGTGACACTCTACAACAAAAAACGTCGGAGCTTCCCAACAGCACTCTACGCATCCGCATTCGGATTTGAGAAAAAACCGTATTACGAAATTTCAGACAGCGACCGGGAAAACCCGACAGTCGACTTTAACAGTGATTCGAAATGATTCGGCGGTGGACGCGACTTCTGTTGAGCGCGTTCCTCGTCTTCTTCCTCTTCGTTCCAACAGCTAGTGCCGTTTCAGAACGGACGGGAGCAGCCTTTTTTATTCAAGATGATGCTCGGCTGCTCACACCATCGGAAGAAGCCGAACTCGCGCAACTCGGTCAGGAACTCGAACAATATACGACCGCACAGGTCGTCCTCAAGACGGTTCCCGACTTAAAAGGAAAAGACTTAAGTTCTTACGCCAACGAAACATTCAGACAACAAGGAATCGGTCAAAAAGGAAAAGACAATGGAGTACTTGTCGTCGTCGCTCCAAACGAAAAAGATCGACAGTTTCGCATCGAAGTCGGTTATAAACTCGAAGGAATCTTGACGGATATCACGGCGGGACGTATCCTCGATCAATACGCTGTTCCTTACAAAGAAAACGGTGAATATGGAAAAGCAGCGTCCGAAACGTATAAAGCTGTCGTCAGCGTCATTTCAAAGGATCAATCGCTCGAGTCACAAGATCCACCGAAAAAACAAAATGATGATGGGCTTCCGCTTTGGACGAAGGTACTGATTGGTGCCGCCCTATTGATCTTGTTGTTCCTCGATATGAAGTTCACTGGCGGTATGTTCTTCTTTGCCATTTTGAATATCTTCTCCGCAATCATGCGTGGTGGCGGTGGGAACGGTGGTAGTCGTGGTGGCGGCGGAAGTTCCGGCGGCGGTGGTGCCGAACGGTAGAAAAGGAGTTATTTTTTCATGAGGATCATTTTAGGATATTACATCCTCCTGACCCTCATCGGATTTGGCTCGATGTGGCAGGATAAACGCCGGGCGAGACAACGTGCTTACCGGACACCGGAAGCAACATTATTGATGATTGCTTTTCTCGGCGGTGCGTTCGGTTCTTGGATCGGCATGTACTCTGTTCGGCATAAGACACGTAAAGCGAAGTTCCAATGGCTAGTACCACTTGCAGCAATCTTGCATCTCGCTTTTTGGATTTTTTACACTTCACAATAAAATAAAGTAACCGATAGAGAAGAGAATGTACGGAATCGTGTCCGTCATTTCTTCTCTTTTTCGTATGAGGTCAATGATTATGAAAAAGAGGTTTGATTTCTTTTTTATTCAGGGTAAAGAATTTAACCAATTTAATAAATACATCTTTTTTGATGTACTGAGAGGTGGACATCCCTTTATGTGGCATCCTTGCGCCGAATGTACGACATCAATCCGTTTCGTTGAAGCGGGAGCACTCCATATTCAATCACCAACACCAGAAATCTATTCCTATCAATCATTCGAACAACTCGAGCAGTTATTGACATCGCTTTTACGTGTAGCGGATTATCCTGTGTCTTGTCGCGCCACACAATCGCGTTATGTAACAGCACCTATTTTGGCTTCAGCGCTTCTAGAACAATTAAAGCATCGGTCAGCAATCGATTTCATACAGCATGGTGTCATGACAAGTCACCTGCAACCGATTTATGATATTCAGCAGAATCTTCTCGTTGCGAACGAAGCACTACTACGCGCAGCAGATGACAATACCCCTATCTCACCTGGTGTCCTATTTTCGACAGCATCCAAAATGGGACTACATTCTCGACTTGATCAACGCGCACGTGAAGAAGCGATTCGCGCAACACACCATATCGGGGGTACGTCAAAGACGTTCATCAACTTCCTTCCTTCGACAATCTACAATCCGGAGTATTGCCTGCGTCATACATTTGAGATCGTTGAACGTTATCACGTTGACCCGAGTCGTCTCGTCTTCGAAGTCGTTGAGACGGAGAAAATCGAAGACGTCAATCATTTGAAGCACGTCTTTGAACAATATAAAAAACAAGGTATTCAAGTCGCGCTTGATGATGTCGGTGCTGGCTTCTCAACACTCGATATGTTGTCTTTACTTCAACCGGATTATATTAAGATCGACCGTTCCTTCATCGACCATTGCGATACGAATGCTGATAACGAAGCCTTTTTACGGAAAGCTCGTCATCTGACACGAGAAATGGGAATTCAAATCTTAGCAGAAGGAATCGAACGGCAAGAAGAACTCGATCTTTGCCGCGAACTCGGCTTCGATCTCGGTCAAGGATACTTGCTTGGTCGCCCTGCGCCGTATGCTCGTTTTGCGAAAGCACAATAAAAATACGCACATGTTACCGTCTGATTCGGAACATGTGCGTATTTTTGTGTTAAGAAGTCGCCGAAATCGAAGTTGTTTCGTTACGCATAATCGCGTCGACGAGTTGGTCTGCTGATACTACCGGACGTAGTAGACGGCACAGTTCCTCCGTCGATGTTCGTAAAGCAAGTGCTTCGACGAACTCGAGTGAGACATCAAAATCAGCGAGTGATGTCGGTTGTTGTTGTTGCAGGAGATACTGATGTAGTTCTGTATAATCGGCATCGTTCCCGAGTAGCATCTCTTGAACAAGCAATCCATACCCGACCTTACTGCTGTGTAAGAATGAATGCGTTTCCTGATAAGGAGACAACGCATTATGCACAGCATGTCCGATTGCGCCTCGTGTTGCCGCGTCACCAAAACCACCAATGCTCCCAGCTAACGGAATGACCGTTTCGACGAGATGTTGAATGTCAGCTGGATATTCACGAAAGCGCGTTTCCGACACATCCGTCGATAAGATGAGATCCTTGCAACGTTCAGCCGTTCGCAGTGCCGTCTCGATGATGGGATCTTCTGCCGAAGATCCGCTCAAGGCACGTGCTTCATACCACTTCGCTAATGTATCGACAAGTCCAGCGACAAAGTAATCATACGGACTGGCAGCGAGAATCCGATGATCGAGCAAAAGTGCTTCAATCACGACCGGGAATGTATCAAAACGGATATACTGTCCCCGTTCATCATACATGACACTGAGCGGAGTCCAAGGAGCACAGTTCGAGACGATCGTCGGAATGACAATAATCGGAAGTTGTAATTGAAACGCAACCTGTTTTGCCGTATCGATGACACTCCCTCCTCCAAGAGCGAGAATCACATCGTATGGTGCACATGACTGTTTGAAAGCTTCCACCTGTTGATCTGTACAATGTCCTTCAAATAAAAAGTGAGGGACATCAGGTAAAGCAAACGCTGCTGCTTCATAGGCTTGACGTCCATGAATCAGAACTGCTAATCGGTTACCTATGATCTGTTCCAGTTGGTCGAGTGCATTTTCTTCATGTATGTATTGTAAAACGGCTTGTCGAATCACGGAATCGCCTCCCAATATTTGTTATCGCTCAGTATACGCAAAAGAAGTTGATTCGGCAATCATTCGATTTTTGAAGGAGGAGCGCGTACACTAGAAAAGAGAATCATTCACTAAAAAAGGAGTCGATGAATCGATGCAACAGATCACGTTAAATAACGGTATCAGCATGCCCCAACTCGGATATGGTGTCTTTAAAGTACCAGAAGCAGAAGTATACGAAGCTGTCAGTGAAGCACTCCGTGCCGGATATCGTTCGATCGATACGGCAATGATTTACGAAAACGAAGAAGGTGTCGGTCGTGCTCTGCGTGACTCCGGCATTCCCCGTGAAGAAATTTTCCTGACGACAAAGGTCTGGAATTCCGATCAGGGCTACGACGAAACACTTGCCGCTTTTGAAACGAGTCTACAAAAGCTTGGCGTCGATTACGTCGATTTGTATCTGATTCATTGGCCGATGCCAAAAGAAGATCGTTATGTCGATACATGGCGGGCGCTTGAGCATCTCTATGCAGAAGGAAAGACACGTGCCATCGGTGTCTCAAATTTCCACATTCCTCACCTAGAACGAATTTTAGCCGAAGGATCAATCGTTCCTGCTGTCAATCAGATCGAACTCCACCCGTTTCTTAGTCAAGAAACAATCCGAGACTTTTGCCGTGAGCATGGCATCGTCGTTGAAGCATGGAGTCCGTTGATGAAAGGACGCGACGCGTTGACGCACCCGGTCATTGTTGATATCGCCAATCGTCATCAGAAAACTTCAGCTCAAGTCGTTCTCCGTTGGCACTTGCAACACGACATCGTTGCGATTCCGAAATCTGTCACGCCAAGCCGCATTCGTGAAAACCTAGATGTGTTTGATTTCACCTTGTCAGACACGGATATGCAAGCTATCGATCAATTGAACGCTAACGTGCGAACAGGATCGAATCCGGATGAAAAATGATCATAGGATGACTGTTCTCGGTTAATATTCCATACCAAAAAGAAGATACTTTTCGGATTTGATCCGAAAAGTATCTTCTTTTTTCAATGGATCGGTATGCCTTTAGCCCATCCATTTTATTAATTATCGATCTAGATTGTTGCCGTGATCTTGCTTAGCAATATCATCCGATTGATGTTTCGATTGGCGGTGCTCTTCACCATCCTGCGTTGCATCATGGCCCTTTTCCTCGCGCTCTGTTTCTGGGCGTCGGAAATCATCATCCCGACGCATCGCGATATCCGGTTCACGGTTACCATCGAGCTTTTTCGAATGATCGATGGCCTGCTCATCTTGCGGCATTTTATCGGTACCGGCACGATGTAGATCAATCTCTGCATGCTCTTCTTTTGAATCCTTATCGACATCAAGTGGATTGCCTGAGCCGAGCTGTGCGTTTGAATTCGTATCCGATGACGTATGCGTCTCTTCGCCACTACCATAACGCACCTTAACGTCAGGATGTGTATTGTCTGTATTTAAATGTGGATCGAATTGGATGTCTTGGACTTCAAGTAAAAGCACGAAGCCCCCACCTTCAACTTCCGTTTTCCGTTGCTCGATTTCATTGTCTGGTAAATCAAGTGATCCGAATAAATCATCAACCTCTTGGTCGCGTCCTTTATTTCCACGGATTCGATCAATCCAAGAGGGTTTCGTCGTCGCGATTTCTGCATCCATCTGGCTACGGACGAGTGCGATGTTTGATTTTTCCTTAACGATGACGTAGAAGTCTTCCTCTCGGTGTCCTTGAATGTGTAGTTCGTCCATTTTCGAGATCAGTTCTTCTTCTGAATAGAATGTTCCGACATATTGTTTCGTTTTCATGGATGTTCTCCCCTTATCGACACGATTTGTCATGCGTCACTTCTATAAGGAGTATTTCCTCTTTTGCGTTAAAATATGCCAAAAAACATGCGTTCCGTTAAAACGTCATCTGTTTGACATGAAACGATCATTCCCCAACGAGTTTCAACCCGATTGTCGCACTTAAAACGAGACCGATACAGACGAGCCGTTTCCAGTCTTTTGATTCGTTATAGAGCACCATGCTCAGAATCGCACCACCGGCTGCTCCAATTCCTGTCCATACCGCATACGCCGTTCCCATCGGTAAGTCATTCATCGCCAGCGTCAAAAATAAAAAACTAAGACCGAATCCTGTTCCCATCAACAGTAGATTCTTTGCATTCTTATTCTGATTGAACGTATTGATCAACACGACGCCAAACATTTCAAAGATCCCGGCAATGATTAAATAAATCCAGCTCATGCTGATTTCTCCTCTCCACTGACTAACTTTAGTCCGATGACGCCGACGAGCAAGACGGCAATCAATGCTAACTTTGTTATGGAAGCTGCTTGACCGAACAAGACGATGTCCGTCACGACCGTTCCTGCTGTTCCTAGACCAACAAAGACGGCATAGACCGTTCCGACTGGTAAATGATTACTCGCTTTAATCAGGACTGTAAAACTGACGATGATACAGATGATTGTCGCTCCCCACTCGAGTGGTGTTGCTGCATGTTTTAAGCCGATGACCCAGCCGACTTCAAAACAAGCCGCGACGATAATTCCAATCCAATACTTTGCCATAGTAATTGCCTCCTGATAGATAAATTCAAATGAAAAAGCCCGGGAGCAAGCGAAACGATTCGCTTTACTCCCGGGCTTTTATCCCTCCGTTGCATGGACAAATGCCCATGTTCCTCCCTCGGTCCAGCCGTACGGAACCCTAGAGGATACTTCCTATTCCATTCGATACACCCACCCTAGCACGCCCTTTTTCTCGTGTCAAACAGGAATTCGTTCCCGATTTGTCTAATAGTATCAAAGTGACTTCATCTGAAAGAGGAGGATGCTGCATGCGTTATAAAATCAATGATCAACTTCGAATTCGTCGTTTTACACCAGAAGATGTAGAAGCCGTTCACGCCTATGCATCACAACCCATCGTCAGTCAGTTCCAGTCATGGGGACCGAATTCCGAAACCGATACGAAACAATTCTTACATGATGCGCTTGAAAGTGAACTCGAGACACCAAGACGCCGGTACGTTTTTGCCGTGACGTTCCCAAGTGACGTCGTCATCGGTGCTGGTGAACTCGTCATCACAGACGTTGAAAATAAAATTGCTGAAATCGGATACGTCCTCTCACCAGATGAATGGGGGAATGGATACGCGACTTCAATTGCCTCCTTCCTGCTCCAATTCGGTTTTGAAAAATTAGAATTACACCGGATCACAGCAACGTGTGACCCACGCAACGTCGCTTCCGAACGCGTGTTGCAAAAAGTCGGCATGACGAAGGAAGGGCAGCTTCGCGAAACGGTCTACCTCGAAGACCATTGGCGGGATTCCTTGATTTACGGCATGCTCGATTGGGAATGGCAAGTCGATCACGAAGAAGATAACTAATACATGACTTCAAACGATGTGCCGAGGCACATCGTTTTTTTATGACTAATCCTAATCCTCCCATTTTTTTGATTTTTATCAATTTTTAAACAAGCGCATGCTACACTATTCATAATGACAATTTTTAAGAATTGGAGTGAACCTCTTGATGAAAAAATGGACTGCTCATGTTGCAGGACTTGCAGCGACGTTGATGTTGAGCTCGGTTTTACCTGCACCCGCTCTCGCCGAATCACCTCCTGCTCAGATGACAGCAGAAACGCAAACGGTCACAGAGACAATTGGAACAGCTTATTTGCAACAGGATACAGCGCTATTACAAGCTGCCGACTCTACAGCAATCATTCAACAGTTACCAGCAGGCACTACGGTTGAAACATTGGGAACGGATGGTGACTTTACACGCATCAGCTGGCAAAACGGAACAGCCTACATCGTTACCTCTGCTTTGGCAAAAGAAGCACCTGTCTTTCAAAAACAAGAGACTTTCGTATCAAACAGTCTACTCTCTCTTGTCGCTTCTCCTATGGACTCTACAGTCGTTTCGACATTTCCCGCCTATCAACGGGTTGATACATACGGCACATTCGAACAGTTTACTCGCCTGAAATGGAATGATCGCTATGTTTATGTCCCGACGAATCAATTGGAAACACTCCCAAAAGCGACTGGCACATCTTATGCAAAACGCGCAACAACTCTTTTTATGGAACCAAGTACTACAAGTAAAAATACACCTATCACTCTAAATCAAGCCTTCAAGACATACGGCTCAACAGGTAACTTTACACGCGTCGAGACAACAACTGGTTATGCTTTTATTCTAACTGCTGACTTAATAGACATAATTCATCCTGAAAGTGGACTGCGTTACGTTCAGCAACAGACAACAGCCTATTCGACAGCAACGACAAAAGGAAGAGTTGTGCAATCACTTTCTATCAACACCTCTCTTCAAACCTATGGAACAGAAGGTATGTTTACTCGAATTAAAATAAAAGACGATTATGCCTACGTGTTAACAGCACATCTCGGAACGTTAAAATATTATTCACAAACCGCTCGTCTCTATGTTCAACGTCTGACACCGATCTATAGTGCACCGAATGCTTCCGGCTCCATCATCGATCAACAAAAAACAAATACCTTATTAACAATCTATGGTAAAAGTGGCGTATACAGTCGAATTATTTTCCGCGGAGTCCATGCCTACGTTAAAACAGCTGATCTCGGTAGTGGAAAAGTCTATGCATCAACCGGGACACGATACGCGAAACGCAACTTGTCCGTCTATACTTCTGCTTCGACGAAGAGCAAAATTATGTATTCTGTTAAACGGGCTGATAAACTAACGATTTACGGAACGAGTGGCAGTTATACGCGACTAAAAAAAGGCTCGATCTACGGTTACGTCAAGACGAGTGATCTCGTCACGAAAAAACCAGATCTGTATGACGTCACCGGTCAACGTTACGTGACAGAGGACGACGTCGTCATTCGGTCACAGGCAAAACTGTCGGGTAAAAAAATCGGCACGTTGAAAAAAGGAAAATCGATCACCATCTATGGAAAAAGCGGTTATTTTACACGTGTCAAATATAACAATATCTTTGGTTTCGTCGATTCGAGTCGGATTGGACTAAATAAACCAAAAGCAAAAGCGAAAAAAGGGACGACGTTTTATGTGCATTTGGACCAGACTCCCCTCTTCTCCGCTGACGTCGCTTACAGTCGTCCCGCTGCCTACTTAAAAAAAGGAACAAAGCTGATTGGTCTGAAATCAATTGATGATGATTTTTGGCAGGTCCGTTTAGCAAGTGGACAAACCGGCTATGTCCTCAACCCTTATATCAGTACGAGTAAACCCGATATGCGTTTGACACAAAAATCAGTCAACCGAACAAAAATCTATACCGTCAAACAGACGACTTCCTTCTTTACGAGTCCGACAAGTCCAAAAGGCAGCGGACTCGTTGAACAAGGCAAACGCGTTTATCCGCGTCACCGAGTCGGAAACTTCTACGTCATTCAGTCAGGCTGGACACCTGTTTATCTTCCGGTATCCGCTGTGACGATTACGTCCGATAAACGAGTCGTCAAAAAGAATAATACACGTGGTGAAAAATTGATCCAAGCAGCTGTCCAGCATATCGGCACACCATACACATGGGGTTCACAAGATGCCGTGAACGGTGGTTTTGACTGTTCCGGTTTGATTCACTACGCGACAAACAAGGCTGGAAAATATGGTGGTCGGACGAATGTTCGCGGCTACTGGTACGGTGCGTTCTTCACTAACCGCCGGACGAGCATCTCAAGTGGTAAACGCTCAGATATCGTCTTCTTCCAAAACACCTATACAGACGGTCCTTCGCATATCGGAATCATGCTCGATAGCGAACATTTCATCCATGCAGGTGGTTCGCAGCTTCAAATCAACTCGATTTATGAACCACGTTGGCAGGAGCACTTCCTCGGCTTTAAATCAATGTAAGACAAAAAGAGACGAATCCGTCGATTTCGACGGGTTCGTCTCTTCTTATCGCAAAACGTCAGAATGTCATCTCGACGTATTTCGTCACTTGTCGATCCATCAAGTATAATTCAATCTGTTCACGGTATGCTTTATAGTGGTCGGATGCGATATGCGCTTCGAGCGCCTCTTCGTCACGATACACTTCATACAACATGAACTGATGCTCATCCTCGATTGATTGATGCAAGGAATAGCGCAAGCACCCTTCTTCTTTTTGTGCGGCATGATAAACCGTTTCTAGAATCGGGAAGACTTGATCCGCGAGACCTGCTTTGATCGTAAGTACAGCGTTAACGACGATTTCTCCCATGTTTTATGATCCCCTTTCGTGATTACCTGTATCTGTACCCCTTTTCACGAAAAGACACACGTCAAAGGAGCTTGAAGATGCAAACTCAACTTTTTGAAGCACTTGAACAATTCGAACCAACAATGATCGCGTTACGCCGTGATTTCCACCGGCATCCGGAACTTTCTTTTCAGGAAGTCCGCACACCAGAGCGGATTGCCGCCTTTTACGCAGAATGTGGCATTCCTCATCAAACAGCCGTCGGAGGTCGTGGGGTCGTCGCGACGATCGAAGGCAAACAACCTGGTCCGACGATTGCTATCCGCGCCGATTTTGACGCCTTACCCCTTCAAGAAGAGACGACACTCGCTTTCCGGTCAATTCATCCTGGTGTCATGCATGCTTGTGGACACGATGGTCATACAGCAATGGTGATGGCTCTTGCTGCTACCCTTTATCCGTTACGTGCTCAATTGCAAGGAACGATTCGAATCATCCACCAGCATGGTGAAGAGGTCTTCCCTGGTGGCGCAATCCAAATGATTGAAGCTGGCGTCCTCGAAGGGGTCGATGCGATTTTTGCGACACATCTTGAAAATGATTTACCCGTTGGCACGATTGGTTTTCGGGAAGGACATACACTATGTGCCATCGACGAATTCGAAATCATCGTCCACGGTCAAGGTGGGCATGCCCAAGCACCGCACAAAACAAAAGATGCGCTCGTCGCCGGTGCGCAGCTTGTTTGTAACTTACAACACCTCGTCAGCCGACGGGTCGATCCGTTTGAGCCTGCTGTTCTCGCAATTGGTTCTTTCCATGCAGGAACGGCTCCAAATATCGTCACGGGTGAGGCACGCATCGTCGGCGAAATCCGCACGTTCAACGAGACACTGCGGCATCAGCTTCGACAAGAAGTCGATCTTGTCGCTAAAACGACGTGTGCTGGCATCGGTGCTTCGTATTCGATTGACTTCACGACGGGTTACCCGGCGCTTTGGAATCACCCGGACGAGACAAAACTCGTCCAAGAGGCCGCTTCTTTCTTACCGGAAGCATCTGTTCGAGCACTCACACCGATGATGGCGGCAGACGACTTCGCACATTATCTAACGCATGTCCCGGGAAGTTACTTCTTTACCGGCTCCGGATATACGGACGGTCGCGTCAATTATCCACAACATCATCCGCAGTACGAGATTAACGAACAGGCGTTACTGATTGGTGCAAAAACACTCGGAGCGACCGTTTTACGTGCCTTGAATCCTAAGGATTGACTTTATTTCTTATGAAATGGTATCATCACAACAATGATAACGAATGACATCAACTTCATATACCCTTATCAAGAGTGGACCGAGAGATCTGGATCGATGACGTCCCAGCAACCTGCGCATAGCAAGGTGCTACGACCAGCAAAGCGAAAGCTTTGGTTGATAAAAAGCGGCGACTCCTTTTGCAACCAAGCGAAGGAGTCGTTTTCGTTTTCTCGCTGTCAGACATACAATGGGGATTTCCCACGGAGAGGAAGAGACAGATGGAAAAAGCAACATTTGCAGGTGGATGTTTTTGGTGCATGGTGACACCATTTGAAGAATTACCAGGAATCGAGGGAATCGTATCAGGTTACATGGGCGGACACGTCGATAACCCGACATACGAGCAAGTAAAAACAGGAACGACAGGACATCTTGAAGTCGTTCAAATCACGTTTGATCCGAGCCTGTTCCCGTACGAGCGTTTACTTGAACTCTACTGGCCACAAACGGATCCGACGGATGCAGAAGGTCAATTCCAAGATCGCGGCACGCAGTACGCGCCAGCAATCTTCTATCATACGGATGCGCAGCATGAAGCAGCAATCGCTTCTCGTGACGCTCTTGCCGCAAGTAATCGTTTTAAACAACCAATCGTAACGCGGATCGATGCCGCTTCTGAATTTTATCCAGCGGAAGAGTACCACCAAGACTTCCATAAGAAAAATCCAGAACACTACAAAAAAGATCGTGCTGCCTCTGGTCGTGATGCCTTCATTGAACAGGAATGGAAAGATACGACGACGGTTTAATCGTCTCGAACCGAAGAAACAGCTGAAACTGACTTCAAACATTTCGCTTGTTCTCACACCTACTTTTATAGGATGGGAATCAGCGAGTATGTCAATGGAGTCAGTTTTTGTGTTCAGAGAAACCTTTACATAAATTTGTAATCGTTTACAAAAAGGGCATTTTGTTTTACGGTTAATAAAAGTTAACCGGTTAAAAAGGAGATGATTGGATGGAACAAAAAGCGATTCATATATTAGAAAGCTATGAACAGTTAAAGGTGATCAGCGATCCGTTACGAACAAAAATCCTCATGTTTCTCGTCGAACAGCCACATACGGTACACCAGTTAGCTCATTTACTGACATTATCACGCGCAAAAGTGCTCTATCACGTGCGGGAACTTGAAAAGCATGATTTGATTCGCCTCGTTCGAACAGAAGAACAAGGTGGCAATCTATTGAAATACTATCAAGCGATCGCTCGAGGATACATTCCTGCTGATCATCTTCTGAACTTCGTCGAGACGAAAGAGGCAACCCGACAATCGTATCTTGAGGTACTGGACCGGGCAAAAACACGCGTCCTCACCGCTCCGACAACTGCTTTTTCTCCCGTGTCTTCAAACGTCGAAGACTGGATGAGCTTATCGCTCCAAAAAGAACTTACGATGTCTGAAGCCGACTTTCAACGCTTTGCTACAAAGTATCGTGCTTTATTAGAAGCGTTTACACAATCTCCACCTGACGAAAAAGATCGAAAACACTTTTACATCATGACGACCGCCTTTGCGATTGATAAACCACTGTTTGAGAACGACGACGTCTAATCTGGAGGTATATGATGCTACATGTTGAAATGAATACGGAACAATCCCTATTTAAAAATCGCGCCTTTTTGTTTTTATGGGGATCCGGCATGTGCTCCGCCTTTTCCCTCTCAACCTATCTGTTTGTTGAACAATGGTATGTCATCCATACGTTAAACCAGGCATCCTTTCTCGGACTCGTCCTAATGGCTACCTTGTTACCTCGTATTTTTTTGATGTTGTTCGGTGGCGTTTTATCTGATCGCTATAAACGTTCGACGATCATGCGCATCTCAAGTAGTCTGCGGATCAGTTTTATTCTTTGTCTTCTCATGTTACTTCATACCGATCAGCTTACATTGCTAACAATCTTAGGATTCGCCTTTTTATTCGGCAGTGTAGATGCATTTTATTCACCCGCGAATGCTTCTTTACTGCCTACACTTGTTCCAAACGAACAACTTACTAAAGCTAACTCCTTGATTCAAACATCAAATCAAATCGCGCTCTTTTCAGGTCCAATTCTTGGCGGAGTCATTCTCAGCTATTCTTCTTACTCACATGTCTTTCTCGTGATTTTCGGGACGCTCTGTCTGACGCTCCTCTTCACGTATGGGATTCGTGAGGCTAAGACTAAGCGAGCACTCCAGCATTCCGCTCTATCTGAACTAAAAGAAGGGCTTCATTACGTTCTATACTTTCAGCAACTCAAGCAGACACTTTTTCTCGTCATCTGCGTCAATTTCTTTTTCTTCGGACCGCTCTTACTCGGAATTCCTCTACTCGTTCATGATGTGCTACAAGGAGACGCGATGGATTTAAGTTATATGCAAGGGGCTTATCAAATGGGAATGCTCGGAGGAGCGGTCTGGAGTGGTTTTGCGCAGACGAAAGTAAATGGGCTTACCTCATCGGTTCGATTGATTGGCGCCTTAGGTCTATTCCTCTGCTTAATTAGTCAAGTTCAACAGATGTGGTTGTACTTAATCATCCTTTTATCACTCGGTGTCCTATCTTCGATCATCAATATTCGAATCATTACATTTATCCAGTCTCAGTGCGCAGAACAGACGATGGGACGTGTCATGAGTGTCGTCAACGCATCGTCCAACGGTCTCGTTCCATTATCTTATGCCCTCCTCTCGTTTCTACTGTCGTTTCACGTTTCGATCACGACGATTATGTTGTACTGTGGTCTTCTTATCCTTGTCCTCTCGCTCTATTTCAGAAAACGCATGATCCAAATGGAAGATTAGTCCAAAAAAGACAGTGTATTGGAACTCCACTGTCTCCGTTCTGTATTCAATTATTATGAAACACGTTCTACTTGATCCTTTGCCTGTTGTTCCGGCGCCACGACTTGATACCGTTTCAAGACGAAGATGCCACACACCATAACAGCGAGACCGATGAGCTGACCAAACGATAAGTCGATTTGCGGCAAACCGAACCAACCGAACGTATCAACGGCGAGGGCAAAGCTCAACTGCGAAATCAACACGACAGAGATCGCGACGGACGGACCAAGCAGTTGAATCCCGCGCATGACACAAAAGACGACACCGACACCGACGAGTCCACCGAACCAGTAAAGTGGTGACACGTTTTGAATCTGTCCGATCGTTCCACCACGAAACAGGACATATGTGATGCTTGCTCCGATGAAGCCGACGAAGAAAACTAGCGTCGTCGTCGCCCATGCGCCGAATGCATCACTCATCCGAGCATTCAATACCGTCTGTAAACTGATTAACATCCCTGCCAATACGGCACACACGATGCCCATTACCATGTTCGTTCCTCCTTACTCATAGCTGTTACCGTTCGCCTTCTCGCGAATCCGTTCCAAATCAACGATGATGATCTTGCCACGTCGTCGAACAAGAATTTCTTCCTCACACAACTTCGTAATGATCCGGTTGAGATGGCGATAACTCGTCCCAAGCCAGTCGGCGACGTCATGTAAGTTCGACGTCCGCATTTCCTGATAAAACAAACTGTCACTAGCTTCGGACGCAATCGATAATAAGTAGCCTGCAAATCGCTCCTCGACCGTATAGAGTACGTGGTGAGACGCTGATTTCGAGTCGGCATACCACTTCGCTGTAATTGTTCGTAGTAAAAATTGTAGAAAGGCGTTCGTCGTATTGTGCTCGCGTAAAATCGTATACGGCACGCTCAACACCTCGACATCGGTCACCGCCTCAACCGTATTCAA
This sequence comes from Exiguobacterium sp. EA-TM-5, assembly GCF_053878415.1. Taxonomy (NCBI): domain Bacteria; kingdom Bacillati; phylum Bacillota; class Bacilli; order Caryophanales; genus Exiguobacterium; species Exiguobacterium sp. EA-TM-5. The sequence goes on from NZ_CM132670.1 coordinate 45,533, forward strand.
CACTTCCCGTTCATTGATGAACTCGGCGTCACCAATCACTGTCAGTGGTGTTTTGAATCGTAAAATCCGTTGTTTCCCTTCTGACGAAGCAGCAGAAATCTTGACCTTGCCTGCGACGATGAAGTACATCCGGTCGATCATCGCACCGGTCGTACAGAGGAGTTCCCCTTTTCGGAAGGTTTCTTGACGCAACCAATCGCGCGTCTCTTCCGTTAAAATCGTATCCAGTCCATATTGTTGGATGACGGTTTCCATGTTCGTCCCCTCCCTTTAAGCAAGTGAGAAAATCGCAACTCCTGCAAGCATGAGACCCACACCAATCCATTGACCACGATTTCCTTGTTTTTTTAAGACACCGAACCATCCTTTTAAATCAATCAGAAAGGCACATAAAATCTGCGCGACGAGTAATAAACACATTGCCCATGTCATACCGAGCGTTTGGATTGCTGTCAGTTCCGTTACGACGACTAGCACGCCAATCAGTCCACCGCTCGCATAAATCAACGGTAACTGACGGAATCCGCCGATTTTCCGATCTCGTACGAAGCTATAAATGACTAAACACCCCATCAGACCAACAAAGTGGACGATCAATACGGATAACCACGGTCCGACGCCTGTCGCAAGGCGCGCATTGAAAATGCCTTGCAGGGCGATGAACAGACCGCTCATCAAAGCAAACACGACTCCTTGCACGTCATCTCCTCCTTTTAATCTCTACACTAGAGTAGACCTTATTCGTACCTCACTTGAAAAGGACAAATGTCCCATTTTCAAAAAAACATGAAAAAACCCGCTTTCCACAAGCGGGTTTACGGGTCATCCCTGTATGTTCATGTCGCAAAACGAGCAGTCGTCCGCTTCAACTGTTCCTCTGCTTCCGCCATCATGCGCGTAAACAACTCGGCAACCGTTGGCACATCACGAATCAAACCGGCAACCAATCCAGCGTTGACGTATCCTTTTTCCTGATCGCCTTCAAGAGCTCCCTTTATGTGATACGACTCGTTCGTCTGATCGAGAAATGCAGAGGGAGTCTCTGCTGTGAGGTGTTCGACATAAGGTCCGTCAAGGACACGTCGGACAAACCCGACAGAGCGTCCGATGATGCGTGTATCGGTATCTGTCGCCTCCGTCAAGCGCGATTTATAAGCTGGATGGACTTTCGCATCTTCCGTCGCGATCAACCGTGTTCCGAGCTGGACGCCGGCAGCACCAAGCAATAAGACCGCTGCCAGTCCACGCCCATCGCCAATCCCACCCGCTGCAAGAACCGGAATCTTGACCCGGTCAACGAGCTGCGGAATCAATGTGAGTGTTGTCAGTTCAAGCGGGGAATTGATACCTGCCGCTTCAACCCCTTCCGCTACGAGTACATCAGCGCCTGCCTGTTCTGCCTTCAACGCCTGTTTGACCGAGGCGACGACGGCAATCGTTTTGATGCCAGCAGCTTGTAGTCGCTCTATGTATGGTGCCGGATTTCCTGCCGACAAGGAGACGACCGGAATCTTTTCTGCAATCGCGAGATCGATCAGTGCTTCCGTATAAGGAGACACACGAATCGCGATGTTCAAGGCAAATGGCTGCTCCGTCAGGGTTCGTGTCTCCTGAATCCGAGACGCTACTTCCTCGACCGACAACGTACCGCACCCGAGCGTTCCGAGTCCTCCGGCATTCGACACCGCTGCCGTGAGGACTGCATGACTAATGTTACCCATCCCTCCTTGGATCAATGGATAACGAATCTTGAATAGCTCACAAATCGGAAACATATCTTTCCTCCGTTCTCGACTCCCACCGCATGATATACTGACAGGGAATGAATAGTAGTTCATCTTATCCTAGAAATGAGGTCGTTCTGTTATGAAGATTCCGTATCAATCGATTCATCCGAACGTAGCATCCGATGTATTCATTGCTCCTGGCGCTTATCTGATTGGGGACGTCACGATCGGTTCCGAGTCTACCGTCTGGTTCAACGCTGTCTTACGCGGTGACGAAGGACCGATTACAATCGGAAAACGCTGCAGTATCCAAGACAATGCGACCATCCATCTGTATGAAGGGGCGCCCGTCGTTATCGAAGATGAAGTGACGGTCGGACATAATGCCATCTTACACGGTTGTAAAATCGGACGTCGCTCCATCGTCGGAATGGGGGCGACCGTTCTTGATCACGCAGACATTGGTGAAGAATGCATCATTGGGGCGAACACATTGATTCCATCAGGAAAAGTCTTCCCACCCCGTTCGCTGATCATCGGCTCACCCGGTAAAGTCGTGCGTGAACTGACGGAAGCGGATCTCGCGATGATTCAGGAGTCGATTGATTCCTACGTCGATAAAGGATATGCCTTCCGAAACATCCTCGCAGGATCAGCTGAACAGAACACATCTGAATGACATGAATGCGGGGCGGATCGTGTGATCCGTCCCGCTCTTTTGTATATCATCTTTCCGCAAACAGTGGGTGTTCTGTTGCATCATACGAAGCACTGCGTTGTGACACATCGTGTGTCTCTTCAAAGATTGATTCAAAGAACCGGCTCGCTGGTTGCGCAAGCAGACGGTAATATTGCTCAAACAACAGTGCCGCATGGTGTCCGCTCCAAGCATCCGGTAACAGTTCTTGCGGGAGTCCCGGATCCGTAAAGAGGAATTTCCGGTACTCATGTACGAGCATCGTCCGTTCAACGAAACACTGTTCATCCGTCATTTCTCCTAGTTGAAGCTGACTCTGATGGATGATGTATTGCCGGCTATAATCCGTGATGAACGTCTCGTAACGTTCCTGCAATTCCTCCAGTGGAAAAGCGCGCTCAACAAGGGATTGATCTTGTTTTGGACCGTGGTATTCACCGACGAAGAAATCGACATACTCTTCGATTTCGTATGCTTCAATCAATCGTTCAGCCTCTTTTTCAAGCGGATTTGGTGAGATCCAAACCCCGTTTGATAAGTTGCCAAACCCACTCCACGTCAGTTCTTTACGGAGTTCGTCGCGAATCTGTCGCTTATCTTCTGGAATCGTGTACATCAGCGTCCGCCACTTTCCGTCCCAGTCGTGTGGTGTTGATTTATAGATCCGGCGCGCTGCTTCTTCCATCCGTTCCACCCCACGCGGCGTCAACGAATAGAAGCTTTTACTCCCCTGCTTCTCGGAGACGAGCCAGCCTTGTTTGACCATCCGGGAGACTGCGACCCGGACCGCTTGTTCGTTATGTCCAAACTCTTTGACGAGTCGAATTAAACTCCCGACCCAAATTTGATTGCCGTAATGACGGATATAATCCCCGTAAATCGTAAAGATCATTGATTGGGTGTTCGCACTCATGGTATTCACTCTCTCTTCAGTCGTTCATAGTGTGTATCGTTAGTATACGGGTTATTTCAAACGTCGACCATCCTCATCTTCCTTGAAAGCGTGGTGGTCGTTTTTCAGCGAAGGCTTGTAGCGCTTCCTGACGATCGGCGGTCGGGATGACAACTTCATAGGCTTCCGTCTCGAGTTGCAGTCCTTGTTCGAGCGAGACATCCCGCCCTTGATCAATCGCTCGCTTTGCTTGTCGCAAGGCGATGGGACCGTTCTGTAACATCTGATTGGCAAACTCAAGACAGGTCGTCATCAACGCTTCCCGAGCGACGACAGCGGTCGCGAGTCCGTAACGTTCCGCTGTCATCGCATCGATTTTTTTCGCCGTGAAGATCAATTCCTTTGCTCGTGTCTCCCCGATCAACCGTGGTAAGCGTTGTGTTCCGCCAGCACCAGGAATGATCCCGAAGCTAGTCTCTGTCAACCCGACGAGTGCATCCTCGACGAGAAATCGGAAATCACAGGCGAGAATCCATTCAAAGCCACCACCGAGCGCGTGACCGTTGACGGCAGCGATTGTGGGTTGTGGTAATTGTGCGATTGAGGTGAAGACGTTGCGAATCGCAAGGACATTACGTCGGACTTCTTCCTCATTCAAATGGACGCGTTCCTTTAAATCGGCACCAGCACTGAAAGCTTTACCGGTTCCGGTAAACAGGACGACCCGTGCTTCCGAGTCGACTGACAACGCATCGACTTGTTCCTGTAAGGCGACAAGCGTCGGATAATCGAGACAGTTCAAGCGTTCTGGGCGAGCGATCCGGACAATCGCAATATAGCCTTCTCGTTCTAAATGAATCATACGAGTCCCTCCCGATCGACGACGAGTGCGATCCCTTGCCCAACTCCGACACACATCGTAGCGAGACCATACGTCCGGTTCGTCCGGCGCATTTCATGCAATAACGTCGTCAAAATCCGCGCTCCACTTGCGCCGAGCGGATGACCGAAGGCAATCGCTCCGCCGTTGACGTTGACTTTTTCGCTCGGTAGACCGAGTACTTCAATACAAGCAAGACTTTGAGCCGCAAACGCTTCGTTCAACTCAATCTGATCGAGCTGTTCGACCGTCAACCCTGCCCGTCTAAGAACTTTTTCCGTCGCGTCGATCGGTCCGATGCCCATGATGGCGGGCTCAACGCCTGCTGTCGCACTCGCTCGGTAATATCCAAGCGGTGTCAAGCCGAGTTCGTTTGCTTTTTCTTCACTCATCAATAACAGCGCCGACGCCCCATCGTTGACGCCAGATGCATTTCCCGCTGTCACGGTACCGTTCGGGAATAAAGGACGAAGCGTCGCGAGTTTCTCGCGTGTCGTCTCAGGGCGTGGGTGTTCATCTTGATCGAAGACGCTGATGTTGCCTTTTCGGTCCGTTTGCGTGACCGCAACTAGTTCTTCCGTGAAGCGCTGTTCCTCGATGGCTCGTTTTGCGCGTTGCTGACTCTCAAACGCAAAGTCATCCTGTGCTTCGCGTGAGATGCCGTACTGACGGGCGACGTTCTCAGCTGTCTCCGGCATCGAATCCGTTCCGTATTTATCTGCTAAGCGATCATTGACGAACCGCCAGCCAATCGTCGTATCATACATCGTCTGATTGCCACGCGGGTTGGCTTGATCCGGCTTTGCGAGAACGAACGGTGCACGCGTCATGCTTTCCGTTCCTCCAGCGATATAGATATCCCCTTCACCTAACGCAATTCCGCGAGCGGCTGCAATGACAGCATCGAGTCCTGATCCACATAAGCGATTGATCGTCGTACCAGCGACTTCGACCGGTAGACCAGCCAGCAGTCCGGACATCCGGGCGACGTTCCGGTTATCTTCCCCCGCCTGATTCGCATTGCCGAAAATGACTTCCTCGATCGTCTTTGGATCGACTTGCGGATTGCGCTTAAGCAACGCTTCGATGACACGTGCCCCTAAATCATCCGGGCGAACTTGACGCAACGCGCCGTTATAGCGACCGATCGGTGTCCGAACGGCATCGATGATGGCGACACGTTTCATGACGTCACCTCCCGATTCGTGTAGTCATAGACACCGCGCCCTGTTTTACGACCAAGTCGACCAGCTTTGACATACTGTTCTAGCAGTGGTGCCGGACGGTATTTTTCACCGAGCTTCTCATGGAGATATTTTAGGTTGTGGAGCCTTGTATCGAGTCCGACCAAGTCACCGAGTTCAAAGGGACCCATCGGATAATTCAATCCGAGTTTGATCGCTTTATCGATTTCTTCTGGTGTCCCAAGCCCTTCTTGCAACATATAAAAGGCTTCATTTCCGACAAGCGCACTGATGCGCGAAGTCACGAAGCCAGGAAACTCACGGATGACGACCGTTTCCTTTTGCATCTGACGCGCCACTTGCTCTAAGGCAGCAACCGTCTCATCCGACGTCTCAAGACCACGAACGAGCTCGATCAATGGCATCAAATGAACCGGATTGAAGAAATGCATCGCCATGACCCGGTCTGCGCGGTTCGTAAAGGACGCAATTTCCGTCGGACTCATCGTTGACGTATTCGTCGCGAAATAACAGTCCGGACGCGCATTGGCTTCTAGCGTTTCAAAGACTTGCTGTTTGATTGTCAGTTGTTCCGGTACCGCCTCAATGACGAGATCTGCTTGTTGTGCAGCTGTTGCTAAATCCGTCGACAAACTTAATCGATCGAATAGTCCCTCGACTTCGCTCGCGGACATTTTGCCTCGCGTGATGCCTTTCTCCGCGATACGTTCGAGTTCTTGATAGGCACTTTCGACATACGCTTCTTTAATATCAACGAGTGTCACCTGAAATCCGCGGTGTGCGGCAACGTACGCAATGCCACGTCCCATGACGCCGGATCCGACGACAACGATTTGTTCTACCATCTGATTTCCCCCTTATCCCCTGTATCCCCTGTGCTGTTAAAAAAGGCTGGACTTCCCGACGGAACTCCAGCCTTCCCTCTTGCTTATAGTCCGAACGGATTGAGTGGACGACTGCCGTAATACGACAAGATACTCTTCGTTTCTGTGTACAGATCAAGTGTTTCGATACAGAGTTCACGACCGAATCCTGATTGTTTATACCCACCAAACGGTGTACCTGGGAAAGCAGAAAACGGACAGTTAACCATGACGATACCGGCTTTGATTTGGTTGGCAACGCGCGTCGCTTTTGCACCGTCTTTTGTCCAAACCGCTGATCCGAGTCCAAACGATGTGTCGTTCGCTAAACGAATCGCTTCTTTTTCATCTTTGAACGGCATGACGACGACGACCGGTCCGAAGATTTCTTCATTGACGGCTTTCATTTCATGCGTGACGTCCGTGATGATCGTTGGTGCGTACCAGAAGCCTTTTTCGTATCCTTCTGGTGCTGAAGCGTGACCACCTGTGACGATTGTCGCTCCGTCTGCTTTCGCTGACTGGACGTATCCATCGATGACATCGACTTGTTGTTGGTCGATGATCGCTCCAACGTGTGTCCCTTTATCAAATGGATTGCCAAGAACGAGTTGTTTTGTTTTTGCGACGAATTGCTCCATGAATGCGTCGTAAATATCCTCGTGAACGTAAAGACGTGAGCGTGCTTCACACGATTGACCACTGTTGTAGAAGATTCCGAACAACGAACCATCAACGGCTGCTGTCACATCTGCATCTTCAAACACGATGTTCGGTGATTTTCCACCAAGTTCGAGCGTGACTCGTTTTAGTGTTTCCGAGGCACGTCCCATGATGTCTTTTCCGACTGGTGTCGAGCCCGTGAAAGCGACTTTATCGACGTTTGGATGTTCGACGAGATGATTGCCGATTTCGCGTCCTGAGCCTGGGATGACGTTGACGACACCCGCTGGCACACCAGCTTCTAAACAAATCTCACCGAGAATGATCGCTGTCAACGGAGTCAACGTCGCTGGTTTGACGACGACCGAACAACCGACTGCGATTGCTGGTGCGACTTTCCAAGCTGCCATCATCAATGGATAGTTCCACGGGATGATTTGTGCACAAACACCGACCGCTTCTTTTTCTGTATAGTTATGGAATTGTCCCGGCACGTTATTGACGACACCACGATGACCGACGATCGCACCTGCGTAGAATTCAAAGTCTTCAATTGCTTGCGTGACTTGTCCTTGCGCCGCTGCTAGTGATTTCCCTGTATCGAGAATCTCGAGTTCAACGATTTCGTTGAAGCGGGAGCGCATGATGCTCGCAATCTTATTTAAGATTTGCGCGCGTCGTCCGACCGGCCACATCTTCCACTTCCCGTGATCAAACGCATCCCGTGCGGCTTGAACGGCACGATCAGCGTCTTCCTTCGATGCTTTTGCAACTTCCGCAATCACTTCACCTGTTGCCGGATTATATGTTTTAAATGTCTCTCCTGTTGCACCTTCGACTTGTTCGCCGTTAATGAGCAAATGATAGACGGACCGTTTCATTTCAAGTGTTTTTTCATGTACTGTCGACATTGTATTCACTCCTGTTCCTGTTGATTGAAAATCGGTGGACGTTTTTCGAGAAAGGCTTGCATACCTTCTGTTTGATCGGCTGTTGCGAACAACAGATAGAAGTTCCGACGTTCATGCTCCATGCCATCTTGTAACGATAAATCGACGGCTTTGTTTGCTGCGTCCTTGATCAGTCGTAACGCCATGCTCGGCTGGTTCGATAACCGCTCTGCCATCGCAAGCACCGTCGCTTCGACGTCCGTCGTCACTCGATTGATGATGCCAAGTCGTTCTGCTTCGTCTGCCTGCATCCGGTCACCCGTGAAGAGCCATTCGAGCGCCCGCGTCCGACCGATGCATTTCGTCAACCGTTGCGTCCCACCTGCTCCCGGCATGACGCCGAGTCCGACTTCTGGAAAACCGAACTGTGTCGCAGGATCGGCGTAGATTAAATCACAAGCAAGTGCGAGTTCGAAACCGCCTCCGAGAACAAAACCGTGGACACCTGCAATGATCGGCTTTTTGATTCGGCTGATCCGGTCCCAGTCCGCGAATGGATCGAGAAGTTCCATCGAGATCGGTGTCGCTTCGAGCATCTCCTCGATATCGGCACCTGCTGAAAATGACTTTCCATTCCCAGTCAAGACGATGACCGTCACCCGGTCGTCGCGGTCAAACGTCTCCATCGCCTCAACGATTTCGCGGACCATCGTCCGGTTCAGCGCATTGTATCGCGCCGTCCGGTCAAGCCGAATTCGACCGATCCGACCAACCGTTTCCGTCTTAACGTACTGTTGTGTCGGCATGGACATCTTCACCAATCATCAATGTGACGAGATCCCCCGCAAAGCTCATCAAGTCTTTCCCTGAGGCTTTTCCTTCAAGAGAACGCATGCCAGCTTGCATCGCTTCCTGACTTTCATAGACCATCTCGCACATCAAGTAGTACTTTCCATCTCCACCCATTGGTGACCCGACGATTTTCGTGACGTTCATTTCTTGTAGTCCTGGAATTTTTGCTGTTAACGGACCATGGACTTCAAAGTAATGCTGATCGAATGCTTCCTTGTTTTCCGGGTGTTTGTACAATGCGATTAATTTTGCCATAGTGATTACCTTCCTTCACATGAGAGTAGAGACGGGTTTCATCGCCTCGAATGGATTTTTACACGATTTACAGTAGAGAATACTTCGACAAGCGGTCGGTCCAAATAAATTTTCCATCGTCACATACGTCGATCCACAATACGGACAGTCGATTTCCCACTTCCCTTGTTCGAATCGAGGGGGTGCGATGCCGAATGCTTTCAACCCTTGCATCCCTTGTTCTGTGATTCGGTCCGATGTCCACGGTGGATCAAACCGGAACTGGACGTCGACCTGTTCGACGTTCGGAATCACCTGCAAGGCAGCTTCGGTATTTTTTTTAATGATTTCAAGCGCTGGACAACCGAGAAACGTCGGGAGAAGCGTGACGTGCACCGTGTAGCCATGCGCCGTCGCTTCCGCGTCCATCGTTTCGACCATGCCAAGATCTAAAATACTGACGCTATCGATTTCTGGATCCTTCACCCCGTTCAGGGCTTCACGGATCGCATGTTGAAGTGTCGTCGTCATGCTTCCCTCTCCTTTCACCACGTCGCCGTCTGATCAATCAGGTAGACTTCTCCGAGTGTCGCGAGTGCGTCATTCAAATCTTCCGTGTGATTGCCGTCCCGTCCATTGTGTGTCATCTGCATTTCTGGAAGGGTTACGTTCAATTCGACGAGTAACGGCGTGATCGTCTGATACCAACGATCAAGTAAAATCCCTTGCCCCTCAATCAACCGCATCTCTTCGATCAGTTGACCGTGTTCACCATAATCGAACATGTCGCCGAAGTCGTAGAGGACTTTTTCTAGGGATGCATCCATCTTCTGCCGCGCCGTCTCCGTCGATTGATAAAGCTGGGTGAACCATGTTTGCCAGTGCAGCAAATGATAGTACAACTCCATGTTGATCTTGACGGCAGCCGCAGCGAGAGGCTCGTAACTGCTCGATTTCAACGCATCAATCCGGATCTTTTTCGCGACCGTGTAGCAATAGTTCCGGACGACGGCGAATGCCCAGTCATATTCAGGCTTCTCCATGTAGTAGCCAGGTCCGTTGACACGTTCGACGAGAATCGAATTCTTTCGTTCATGCGCCAGTCGGACATGAGCTAATGCATCAGCATTTCCTTCGCCAAGTTCTTCGAGAAGTTGGTAATACATCGCCGCGTGTCCCATCGAATCTTGCGCAATCGACGACGAAGCGACGTCCTCTTCGATATGCGGTGCGAGTCCGAGCCATTCCGAACCACGATACGCGTAGAGGAAATCATCATCCGCGAGTTGATAGAGTAAGGAAGCGAGTGCCGTCCGTTCTTGTTCCGTCATTTGGAATCGCCTCCTTGCCAAGACATGATCTCTTTTTCATCGAGCATCTGTTGCTCGTAATGACGCCATTTTTTCTTCAAGTAGCCGTATCCTTTGGTCGTCCGGTAATCTTTATTGTCGAGGCGTTGGAGCATCTGTTTCTCATCGGGTGATAAACCACGGATATCTTCGCGTTTGACGACCCAGATGTCGACGACCGGTTCCCGGCGCATGAAGTTTTCTTGTGCCATCAACAGTGCCATCTCCTTGTTCGGAGCGAGCAAGCTGAATTGATGGGTGAACGCCGCGTTCGGCGTCCGTTTGCTAAAGACTTCGAATTCGTGATAGAACGTTTCGTTCATCGTGCTTTCCCCTCTCATGCCTTCGTTTCAGCAAGTGCATCCCGTACCCAGGCGTTATTTTCATAAGATGTTCGGCGCAGGTCCAACCGTTCCTTCGAACGTGGTCCTCCCCCTTGGATGATCGTCTTGAATTTCGTCCAGTCTGGCTGTGCATATTCCCATTGCCCTGTTTCTTCATCAAAACGTAACGTCGGGTCTGGAATGACGAGTCCGAGTGAACGAATCCGTGGCACGTATTTCGTAAAGAAGTTTTGCCGGAGCTCTTCATTCGTTTTCGTCCGAATCTTATAGGCGATCGTCACGTCCTGTTTTGATGTCCCGGTCGTCTCTTTCGAGGCTGGTCCAAAGAACATCAACAAGGATTCCCACCACTCATCCAGTGATTCCTGAATCATCGCCCGCTGTTCCGGTGTTCCTTCTGCGAGTGCCATAATGATTGACTCGCCGTGTTGCGCGTGGAAGACTTCCTCTGCACAGATGCGTTGCAAGGCACGTGCGTACGGTCCGTACGAAGCACCGAGCATGTTCGTCTGGGTGATGATTGCCGCGCCATCGACGAGCCAACCGATCATCCCGGCATCAGCCCATGACCGTGTCGGCATGTGGAAGACGTTATGGAACTTCAATCGTCCGGTGAATAAATCGTCCATCAAATCCCCGCGTGTCTTGCCATACGGCTTCATCAAATCCTCGACGACACGAAGCAATAATTGCCCGTGTCCCATCTCATCCTGGACCTTCGCCATGATGCCAAGTTTCCGTCGAAGCGATGGTGCTTTTGGAACCCATTCTTTTTCCGGAAGTGCACCCATGATTTCACTGATACCGTGCATCGAAATCAGTTTAATCAGTGTGTCTCGGTAAAAAGCAGGCATCCAGTCATCGGCTTCAATTTTTTCACCTTGCTCGATTCGTTCCTTGAAGCGTGCTAATTTTTCGTCTTCCGTCAGTTGGACGGGTTCGAACAGTTGTGTTGCATCATACATGCTAGTTCCTCCTTTGAATCAGACGAGTGATGTCGAGCGTCGATCAACGATCCGAACGGCTTTTCCTTCCGATCGTGGTAACCCTTGATGCGGGTGACAGACGAGATCAATGGAAATGAGGCATTCCGACTTGATGGCGTCACATATCGAACGCATTTGTCGTTCTGAGATATTTTCGAATTCGATATGTAGCTCAACAGCATCGAGTCCGGCTTTACGCACGAGATGGATTTGATAATGTGGCGTCACGTCTGGTTGTTGGAGCAAAACCCGCTCGATTTCTGACGGGAAGACGTTGACCCCTCGGATGATTAGCATGTCGTCCGTCCGCCCTTTGACACGTGACATCCGTGTCGTCGTCCGTCCGCAAGCGCACGCCTCATGCGTGATCGATGCTAAGTCACCCGTCCGGTATCGAATGATTGGAAGCGCTTTCTTTTTTAAACTTGTAAAAACGAGTTCCCCGACCATGCCATCTGGTACCGGTTCCCCCGTAACGGGATCGACGACTTCTGTAATGAATAAGTCATCCATGATATGAAGACCTGCCTGCTCCTGACACTCCATCGCGACACCCGGTCCCATGATTTCACTGAGTCCGTAAATATCGAGTGCCTGCAGATTAAAGGTCTGTTCGAGTGTCTTTCGCATCTCTTCCGACCATGGCTCGGCTCCGAAAATGCCATAACGCATGCTGGTCTTCCGTGGATCGATACCACGTTCGATCATGCGTTCTGCCAAGCGTAAGATATACGAAGGCGTACCACAGATTCCGTCCGGTCGGAAATCCTCGATCAATGTGATTTGGCGATCCGTGTTGCCGCCGGAAATCGGTAGGATCGTCATGCCTAGTTTTTCTGCACCTGCATGAAGACCGAGACCACCTGTGAACAATCCATACCCATACGCATTGTGCAGCAAATCGGCTGGTGATCCACCAGCTAAGACTAAACTGCGTGCTACGGCACCTGCCCAGTCATCTAAATCTTCTTGCGTATATCCGACGACGGTCGGTTTACCGCTCGTTCCAGACGACGCATGAATCCGGGTGACCTGTTCCCGTTCAACGGCAAATAGCCCGAACGGATAATGATCGCGTAAATCTTGTTTACGTGTGAAAGGAAACTTTCGTAAATCCTCGATCGTTTGAAAATCATTCGCTGTCATCTGTAAGGTTTGCAGACGTTCTTGATAGAACGGGACACGCGTGACCTGTTCCATCGTTTGGCGCAATCGCTCCATCTGTAGCTGCTCCCTTGATTGAGCATCCATCGTTTCGTGATGTTGATCGTACATACCTGCACCTCCTCATCATGTATACAATAATAAAACGGTCGTTTGTTTTTAGTTATATGTTTAACGTACGACACGTTCACAATGTTGTCAATCTTGTTTTGTTAAATGCTCCCAAACGATTCTTACTTTATCACTTCAACGCACCTTATCGATAAATTAATCAACATTAAACAAGAGATTTCATGATAGACAGTCTTTTTTTGGAAAATATTTCTGAAATGATTTGCTCATTTTGTAACGGGTTGATAAAATATCGTGTGACAAGTGTTATACTATTTTTGGTAAGACCACTTGATTGAATGAAGATTCGGTGTTGTGAAAGGGGATCACGATGAAACTAGGATTAGCTGTCGGGGATACAGCAGAGATTCAAGCGGTCGTCTCAGAAGATATGTTTGCACGATTTGAAGGTCAGCTCGTTCATCCTGCATACTCCACCGTTTCGATGGTTTATCACATGGAATGGGCAGCACGTCAACTGATTTTGCCTTACTTAGAAGCTGGTGAAGAAGGTGTCGGGGGTGCAGTTTCACTGAAGCATCTTGGTATGGCAGCTGAAGGAACACGATTGATCGTTACCGCTACAGTAACTGCGATGACATCACGTCGCGTTGACGCTAGCATCGAAGTCCGAGACGGACAAACAATCATCGGTACAGGGGAAGTCACACAATTCATTTTAGAAAAAAGCCGGATTCAAGAAAAATTGCAAAATAACGTTCCAACAAAATGAAAGCGCTTACTTATATTTGATAGAGGAGGACTCTACTATGAACATGTTAAATCCATCTACAAATCCAACGCTCTCGATCATGGAAAAAATCGCTGGTCACGAACAAGTCGTCTTTTGCAACGATCCTGTCTCGGGGTTACAAGCCATCATCGCCATTCACGATACGACGCTCGGTCCTGCTCTCGGTGGATGCCGTATGGCGCCTTACGCTTCTGTTGATGAAGCACTCGACGATGTTCTGCGTTTGTCACGCGGTATGACGTATAAATGTGCTGCCGCTGATGTTGATTTTGGTGGCGGTAAAGCCGTCATCATCGGTAATCCAGCAACGGATAAATCACCGGAGCTTTTCCGTGCCTTCGGTCGCTTCGTCGATTCGCTTGGTGGTCGGTTCTACACGGGAACGGACATGGGCACGACGATGGATGATTTTGTCCACGCTAGCCGAGAAACATCACGAATCGTCGGCATTCCGGAAGCCTTTGGTGGTAGTGGTGATTCATCGATTCCGACGGCTGAAGGTGTCGTTTACGGGCTTCGGGCGACAATTGAGACGTTATTCGGTTCAGACGACTTAAGTCGGGCAACCTACGCGATCCAAGGACTCGGAAAAGTCGGCTTTAAGGTCGCAGAACAACTGTTGCTCGCCGGTGCGACGATTTATGTCTCTGACGTCAATGAAGCGGCCCTCGCAGCAATCGTGACTCAAGCTGAAATGGCGCCTGGCACGGTTCGCGTCGTCTCCCCTCACGAAATTCATCTGACGGATGCTGATATTTTTGTCCCGTGTGCATACGGCGGTGTCATTCACGCCCAAAACATTGCCCTCTTACCGTGCAAAGCCATCTGTGGTTCTGCGAACAACCAACTCGCGGAAGAACAACTTGCTCACGTCTTGATGGATCGTGGCATCTTATATGCCCCAGACTATATCGTCAATGGTGGTGGTCTGATCCAAGTAGCAGACGAACTCTATGGAGCGAATCATGAACGGGTTCTCTTAAAGACACGCCACATCTACGACGCAGTACTCGAAGTCTTCAAGGAATCGCAAGCAGAAAACATCACGACGGTCGAAGCGGCGAACCGGATGTGTGAAAAACGGATGCAGATCCGGGCGAAACATAACAACATCTTCACGAATACGACAAAACCAAAATGGGATATCCGTAACCACTGAAGGAGGGACTGACATGGAGCAACATTTTCCGATTCAACGCATCATCGATGAAGAAGGTCGCGTCATCGATGCATCAAAAGAACACGACCTGACAAAGGAGCTCGCCCTCACCCTATACGAACAGATGCATCGGATCCGGACATTCGACCGGAAGGCAATCAACTTACAACGCCAAGGTCGACTCGGCACTTATGCACCGTTCGAAGGACAGGAAGCAGCTCAAGTCGGTAGTGCACTCGCGTTGTCCGATCAAGACTGGTTATTCCCGACGTACCGAGATCACGGTGCGACATTGACGTTTGGTGCTGACATGATCCGGACGCTCCTCTACTGGAACGGTCGTGTCGAAGGTTGTGTTCCGTCTGAGAAACACATCTTCCCTCCTGCCGTTCCGATTGCAACGCAAATTCCGCATGCCGTTGGTGCCGCGTGGGCTGAAAAACGAAAAGGCACGACGAACGTCGCGGTCGCCTACTTTGGTGACGGAGCGACGTCTGAAGGCGACTTCCATGAAGGAATGAACTTCGCAAGCGTCTTCCAAGCACCGGTCGTCCTGTTTAACCAAAATAATCAGTTTGCGATTTCTGTTCCGATCGAAAAACAGATGCATTCCGAGACAATTGCGCAAAAAGCGATTGCCTACGGAATGCCAAGTGTTCGGATTGATGGAAACGATGCCTTTGCCGTCTATTTCACGATGCAAGCAGCCGTCGAACGTGCGCGTTCTGGCGGCGGACCAACATTGATTGAAGCCGTAACGTGGCGGTTTGGTGCTCATACGACAGCAGATGATCCAACGAAATACCGGGATCAAGCACGCTCGCGTGACCGGGTTGATCCACTCGATCGACTCGAACAATTCCTAAAACACCAAGGCTATTTTGACGAAACATGGATGCAACAGATGCAGGAACGACATCAAACAGAAGTCGAAGCAGCAGTAGCCGCGATGGAGCAATTTAAGGCACCAGACGTCAATGATCTGTTCGATCATACGTACGCGACCTTACCGGTTGATGTCCAGCAACAAAAAGAAGCGTATTTGCTAGCAAGGGGGAAATGAGATGGCAACACCAATCAATCGTCAAACAGAGATGACACTCGTTCAAGCTGTCACGGATGCCCTGCGGACAAAATTGTCGGAGGATGAGACGACACTCGTTCTTGGAGAAGATGTCGGAAAAAATGGCGGTGTTTTCCGAGCGACGGACGGCTTACAAGAAGAGTTCGGTGAAGACCGGATCGTTGATACACCGCTCAGTGAAGCCGGTATCGTCGGTACATCGATCGGACTTGCCATCAATGGTTTTAAACCAATCGTCGAGATTCAATTTCTTGGCTTCATCTATCCTGCCTACGAACAAATCATGACCCACGTTTCTCGAATTCGAATGCGGACGATGGGACGCTATAGTGTCCCGATGGTCATCCGTGCGCCTTATGGTGCCGGCATCCGGGCACCGGAAATTCATTCCGACAGTACAGAAGCACTCTTTACATCGATGCCCGGTCTAAAGGTCGTCTGTCCGGCAACACCGTACGATGCAAAAGGCTTGTTGATTGCTGCCATTGAAGATCCAGATCCCGTGTTGTTCCTCGAGTCGATGCGCAGTTACCGCTCATTCAAGGAAGTCGTACCGAGCGAGTCCTATACCGTTGAGATCGGAAAAGCTCGTTGCGTCAGTGAAGGGACGGACGTGACGTTGATTGCTTGGGGGGCAATGGTCCAGGTGGCACAAAAAGCCGCTACGGCTGCAAAGGAACGCGGTATTTCTTGCGAGGTGCTCGACTTACGCACGCTTTATCCGCTCGACCGGGACACGATCGCCGCTTCCGTTCAAAAGACCGGTCGCGCCGTCATCGTGCACGAAGCCGCAGCGATGGGTGGTCTTGGTAACGATCTCGTCACGTTGATCAACGATACAGCGTTTCTTTATTTACGGGCACCGATTGCCCGTGTGACCGGTTTTGATGTTCCAGTACCGCTATTCGCCCTCGAAGACCATTACATTCCGACGCCGGAACGAGTCCTTGCGACGATTCAGCGTACGGTCGAGTTTTAAGGAGTTGGGTCCCATGATCGAAGTCAAGTTACATGATGTCGGGGAAGGTATGACGGAAGGTGAAATCGCGCATTATCTCGTTCAAGTCGGAGACCACGTCACGACGGATCAACCGGTCGTTGAGGTGGCGACCGATAAGATGGTCGCTGAACTACCAGCTCCTGTTTCCGGAATCGTCAAGGAAATCATCATTCCGGTTGGTCAGACGGTGCAAGTCGGTACGACGTTGTTGCATATCGAAGCAAGCAACGCTTCTGACATGCCAGTTGCGGTAACACCTGAAGTGTCGCGCGTACCTGAACCAGCGCCTGTCGCTGTCGCCGCCCCACCTGCTCAAGCACCTCCAACAAAACGTGTCCTAGCGACGCCGTATACACGAAAACTTGCTCGTGACCACGGGATTGATATCGAAGCTGTGACTGCTTCGGATCCGTCAGGTCGGGTTTCAGAAGACGATGTCCTTCGCTTCGCCAACGCTGCAGCTACTCCACAGGAGACGATTCCACCAATCGTTGAGGAAGTCACGCAACAACGAACGCCACCAGAAACGATTCCGTTCCGTGGTATTCGTAAGCAGATCGCGAAAAAGATGACGCAATCACTGTACACGATTCCGCATGTCACTCACTTTGAAGAAGTCGACATGACGCGCTTGCTCGCCCTACGTGCCGAATGGAAAGCCGCTGGACGAAACATCAACATCAATGCTTTCTTCATTAAAGCCTTGATCGTTGCCTTAAAAGACTATCCCGTCTTCCATGCCAAACTCGATGAAGCGAATGAATGTATTCGATTAGAGCAGGATTTCCACTTCGGAATGGCAACCGAGACACCGGACGGACTAATGGTTCCTGTCATCCGTCATGCCAATCAGCTCTCACTGACCGAACTGCATGATCAACTGATTGCGCTGCAACAACGTGCTCAAAACGGTGCCTTACGTGCAGCGGACTTAAAACCGAGCACCTTTACGATGAGCAATGTTGGTCCACTCGGTAGTACAGGGGCTACGCCAATCATCAACTATCCGGAAACGGCATTGATTGCCTTCCACAAGACGAAAAAACGAGCCTGTGTCGATGAAGACGATCAAATCGTCGTCCGCTCGATGATGAATTTGTCGATGTCGTTCGATCATCGCGTCGCAGACGGGGCAACAGCTGTTGCCTTTACAAATCGATTCGTTTCACTGATTGAACACCCGACTACCCTACTTTTGGAGTTGATCTAACATGGTTGTTGGCGAACTTACACAAGAACGGGATCTCTTGATTATCGGTGGAGGTCCCGCTGGTTATACGGCAGCGATCCGTGCTGCGCAAGGCGGTCGTAAGGTGACACTGATCGAACAAGCTGAACTCGGTGGATTGTGTCTGAACCGAGGCTGTATCCCGTCAAAGGTCTATGCGCATGCAGCAGAAGAAATGCTCCGCTTGCCCCATCTCGAAGATCTCGGATTTACGGTCCCTGCTGTCCATGATTTCAGCAAAATGAATGCTTACCGCAATCGTGTCGTGCAGCAATTACGTCAAGGTGTTGCTGCCCTCTGTCAGGCGAACCAGATTGAGCATATCTCTGGTGCAGCTTCCTTCCTGTCAGAGGACCGAATTGGCGTCGAATCGGGACATCAGTTCGACACGTATCGATTCCAAGACGTCATCATCGCGACCGGTAGTCACAGTATCCAGCACGAGGAATCGTGCCGACTGAATGCCGAGCAGCTCTATCAACTCGAGCAGTTACCCGAGAGCTTATTGATCATTGGATCCGACACATTAGCACTTGAAGCTGCTGCCTGTTTCCATGCTCTCGGTACAGAGGTGACGCTGTTCGCAGATCAATTCCCACTCGAAGCAAGCCTTGAAAAGGAATTGAAGCGGACGTTCAAAAAACAAAAAATCCGTCTCGTTTCGGATGTCGTAACACAGATTGATGCTTCGTCGAACGCGACCGTCACGGTCATGAAAAATGGAGAAGAAGTCGCCTATCATGGCGCCTATCTGTTCCAATCCCTTTCCCGGATCCCAAACAGTTTGACGCTCGGTCTCGAACGGATCGGTGTGACGCTTGCAGAAGATGGAACGATTCCAGTCGATGCCTACGGACAAACCAATCAACCGCATATTTACGCGATTGGTGATGTGACCCCTGGTTCACAGTTTGCCACCCGTGCGATTCATGAAGCGAAGCGGACCGCAGCTCATCTGTCTGGTCAAGACGTCGATCCGACAACACCGTATTATCCGACCGTTTTGCGGACATTTCCACCGATTGCTTCGGTCGGGATGACAGAACAGGAAGCGACAGAAGCGGGCCATACTGTTCAAATCGGACAATTCCCGCTGAACGCAAATGGAGCGACGACGATCGAAGGTGGCAGTGGTTTTGTCAAGGTTATTGCTGACGAACAGACGTCACTGGTTCTTGGCATTCATATGATCGGTGACGATGCTCATCGTCTTGTCGGACAATTCACCCAAGCACTAGAACTGACAGCGAAACGAGAAGATCTTCTTTTCCCTGTCATGGCACACCCCAGTCGAAGCGAAGCGTTGACGGAATCGATGGAAGCCTTATTCGGTCAATCGATTCATCTCCCACCACGGCAACAAGTTGGTTCGCGTGCATAATCAAAGGGGTGCTCAGTAGAAGCACCCCTTTCTTGTTCTTATTCTCCTCACCTATCATTTCATTTCGTGTAGAAAGGACAACATGTCATGGAACTGTACTTCACTCGCTTACACTGGAACACCCATACGTTTCCGGTCGCCGCTACAGCGGATGGTCTCTGTTATGTCGGTGCTTGGGATGAACCGGAGGAGTTATTTGACGACTGGTCGCGCAAACACTTTCCTCGTGCAGAGCGGATTGCCTCAGACACCACCCTCGCTCCGTATACGGAACAGCTACTGGCTTATCTGAATCAGCAGTCGACGACACTTTCCTTTCCGCTTGCGCCTGTCGGTACACCGTTTCAGCTTGAAGTCTGGCACGCATTACGCGCGGTTCCATATGGTCAAACCGCCACCTACTCCGACATCGCCGAACGGCTCTTTCGCCCAAATGCGACACGTGCGATCGGAACAGCGATCGGAAAAAACCGCTTACTGCTCGCGATTCCGTGTCATCGGATCATCGGCAAAAAAGGAGATCTCCTCGGCTACCATGGTGGACTGAACATGAAGCGAACGCTACTCGCGCTCGAGCAACGTCTCTGACTCTCGCCCTTCTTCACTGAAAGACAGGGCAAAAAGAATCCCGAACGGATCGCGGACTTGCGCATACCAGCCCCCAAAGTCTGCTACAGCAAGCGGGATGACGATTTGACCGTCTGCCGCTAATCGCTGATACAACTGCTCTACTTCTTCATATGAGGTACAGGTCAGTAACAAATGGAGCGAAGAAGTGTCGTTTGGCGCGTCACTTTCGTCCCATAGCATCAATTCAAACGCGCCGTTGGCTAAATGTGCGTGGTAAACGGTATCTCCTGCTTCATCGAGTAAGATACGACGACGTGTCATCTCAAATACGTTCTCATAATAAGTGATTGCCCGCTTCGCTTGTCCCGAAAATACGAGACACGGGGTCGCTGCATATAACAAGGAAATTCCTCCTTTGTGAATAATCACATACTCCTTTCGCCCTTTTCTTTTGAATCCCTTTTCCATATATAAAAGCCCCACTTCCCTGTCTAATTAGACACGGAAGTGGGGCTTTTTCGAATCAATCAAGATATTACACCAAAACGATAGGCTGTTTTCCAGTGATACGTCTCACCTGATGACAATAGGATCGATGGGAAATCGGGTTCATGGACCGCATTCGGATGGACTTGAGTCTCAAGGCATAAGCCAAGCGACGGTCGAGCAGGAACACCATGAATCGTATAGTCGGTCAAGAGTTGCGTCCCGGTATAAACCACGACTGCCGGCTGATTCGTCGTAACGTCGACGAAACGACCAGACACCGGGTCTACCAGTCGTAGCGTATCCTCTCGTAAAATAAACGGATGATCGTAGCCGTTTCCGACAGCAATCGTCTCGGGATGCTCAAGCGTAACCCCGTCACGAATCGACTGACCGCTCCGGAAATCGAACGGTGTTCCGGAGACATCCCGTTGTTCGCCCGTCGGTAAACCGTCTGACTGGACTGGTAAGTAAAAATCACTTGGTAACGTCAAAATATGATCTAACACATCTCGCTTTGCATTTCCCGATAGGTTGAAATACGTGTGATTAGTAAGGTTAAGTGGTGTCGTCTGATTCGTCACAGCCGTCATCTCAAGCATCAACGTCGTTCCCTCTAGTCGATAATACACATCAAGCGTGACCGTTCCAGGGTACCCTTCTGCTCCATCCGGACTATTTAAGCGCAAGTGGAACAATGTATCCGTCGCTTCAATGACTTCAAACCATGCTTGATCAAACCCATGAATCCCACCATGCAGATGATTCGCACCGTCGTTTGCGACAAGCGGATAGACTTCTCCCGCTACTTCAAAGCGTGCCTGTCCGATTCGACCAGCGACACGTCCAACGATTGCTCCAAAATAAGGTGAATGTTGTTGATAGTCTTTCACCGTTTCAAGACCGAGGACGACGCTTTCTAAATGACCATCTCGATCGATCGTCCGGATATCTTGGATGATGCCACCATAGTTCCAGAGTGTCACTTCGATGCCTTCCTGCCGTAACGTATGTCGGATCAAATTTTTCTCCAGTAGTTG
Source organism: Exiguobacterium sp. EA-TM-5 (assembly GCF_053878415.1). NCBI lineage: Bacteria > Bacillati > Bacillota > Bacilli > Caryophanales > Exiguobacterium > Exiguobacterium sp. EA-TM-5. The sequence goes on from NZ_CM132670.1 coordinate 67,092, forward strand.
TGTCATCGTTGTTCCTCCACCGGTTGGCGCGTCACGAGTTGAACGAATCGTCCGAACGCCGCCTGCCCTGCTTCCGTCTGTTTAAAGACACCACAGTCTTCGAGTCCACGGACGAATTTCGCAGCAACTGCTTGCTCGACGTATGTCGTGGCGTCTTGACCGTCATACGTTTGCTTCAGTTCCTGTGCCCACTCAGCATGCGCTACTGCTACTTCGTCGACTTCACCCGTGATGAACTGTTCGACCTGTTGCAACTCTTGTAGCAAACGCGCCGGTAAGACCGCCAGTCCCATCACTTCGATCAAACCGATATTTTCTCGTTTGATATGGTGAATATCAGCATGCGTATGGAAAATACCATCCGGATGTTCTACTGACGTTCTGTTATTTCGTAAGACAAGATCAAGCTCGAATTGTCCATCGCGCTGACGGGCAATCGGTGTTACCGTATTGTGTCGTGTCTCACCGGTATGCGAACGAATATCCTGACTCTCATCCGTATACGTCAACCACGTCTCATAGACAGTCGTCGCCGCATCGAGTAATGCTGATGGATCTGTACTCTTCAGACGTAACACACTCAGTGGCCAGTGTAATGTTTCACCGGTGACCGTCGGCTGATCTGGGAAAGTAAAGGATGTTAAAGCGTTCGCCCGGTCCATCGCAAACGTATACCGTCCACCTTGGTAATGATCATGGGTCAAGATGGACCCACCGACGATCGGAAGATCCGCGTTCGAGCCGGCAAAGTAATGCGGGAATTGCTCGACGAAGGCGAGCAGGCGCGCAAAAGCATCGCGATTGATGACCATGTCACGATGTTCCTGCGACAAGATGATGCTATGTTCGTTGTAATAGACGTATGGTGAGTATTGTAATGCCCATGATTCTTCTGTCAGTGTCAACGGAACGATCCGGTGATTCGCACGTGCTGGATGATTCGCACGACCAGCGTAGCCGACGTTTTCGACGCACAACAGACAAGTTGGATAGTTCGACGCCGTTGGTGCCTCCGTTCGAGCTGCCGCAATTTCACGTGGATCTTTTTCCGGCTTCGATAAGTTGATCGTGACATCGATCGTCCCGTAAGCCGTCTCTGCTTGGTACCGTTTATTCTTAGCGATTCGTTTTGTTTGGATGTAATTGCTCGCTTGGCTCAGTTGATAAAAATAATCCGTCGCCGCTACCGGTGATTCAGTATACAGACGGCGGAACGTCGCCGTCACGTCAGAGGGACGCGCGACGAAGACATCCATCACGTCTGCAGCAAACTGTTCTTTGTCCTCAAGACGCGCCGGTAGCTGTCCGCTTGTGATCAACACTTCGATCATGTCGTCTAAAATATCTGGAATCGAACGTGACGCGACGTCCGCCTGTTCTTCAAAGGCAACTTGACCGACTCGCGCTAGAATCCGATTTCGGGCATAGATTGCATCTTCCGGTTCAATCAATCGCTCACGGATTGCTTGTGCTACTAACTGTTGGATGAGTTCATTCATCGCCGTCACTCTCCTCATTCTTTCTCTCTTTAACGAACGCTCGTCCGGTACCCTTCTGGGTTATGCGCATGCCAGTTCCAGGCATCACGGATGATTGTTTCGATGTCTGTCCGTTGTGGTGTCCAGCCGAGGACTTCTTTCGCTTTTGCAGATCCAGCAATCAAGATACTCGGATCTCCTGCCCGCCGTTCGACGATGCGTTCCGGAATCGGATGTCCCGTCACGCGACGTGCTGCTTCGATGATTTCCCGAACGGAAAACCCTTGGCTCGAACCAAGATTAAAGACTGTGCTATCGTTTCCGTCCGCCAAGTAGTCGAGTGCCCGCACGTGGGCATCGATCAAGTCCTCGACATGAATGTAATCGCGGATGCAGGTACCATCTGGCGTCGGATAATCATCACCGTAGATTGAGATCTCTGCCCGTTGTCGGTTTGCAACTTCAAGAACGAGTGGGATCAAATGGGTTTCCGGTGTATGGTCTTCTCCGATTTCACCGGTTGCGCGCGCACCAGCGACATTGAAGTAACGTAACGCGACGTAACGTAAGCCATACGCTTGTTCACACCATTGCATCATCTTCTCCATCATCAACTTCGTCTCGCCGTATGCATTCGTTGGACGTGTTTCCGCTGTTTCGAGAATCGGCATCTGTTCCTGTTCGCCATATGTTGCTGCCGTCGAAGAAAAGACGATCTGTTTAATGTCATGGGCAACCATCGCTTCAAGCAACACTTGTGTACCATAGACGTTGTTATCAAAATAGCGTAACGGTGCCGTCATCGACTCTCCAACGAGTGAGAAGGCTGCGAAATGAACGACTTGTTCAATCGTTTCTTCCGTAAAGACGCGATCGAGAAAAGCACGATCGCGAATGTCTCCTTCATATAGACGCGCCTGCGGATGAACCGCTTCACGATGTCCGGATTGCAGATGGTCGATGATGACGACATCTTTTCCAGCATCAATCAATTGATAGACGGCATGGGAGCCGATATAACCGGCTCCACCTACGACTAAAGTTGCCATTTAGATGACCTCCCGTTCGATTTCACGTGCTCCATCACCGACCGTCGCCGTATAGAACGTCGCCGGGTATCCGATGCGTGCTTCATATTGTTTACCGACAGCTTGTTTGAAAGCGTCGACCGCCTCGTCTTCGACGATCGCAATCGCACAGCCACCAAAACCAGCACCTGTCATTCGTGCTCCGAGTACGCCGGATTGCTCCCAAGCGGCTTCGACGAGTGTATCGAGTTCAAGCCCCGTCACTTCATAGTCTTCCCGTAACGAGACGTGCGATGCGTTCATCAACTGACCAAATGACGTCAATTCTCCCGCTTCCAGTGCCGCAAGCGCCTGAAGTGTGCGTTCATTTTCTGAAATCGCATGCCGTGCGCGACGCATCAAAGTTTCGTCTTCCCACGCGACTTTTGTAAATTCAGCTGTCGTCCACTGTCCGAGCGCTTCTCGTGGCGTGACTTCGTTGAGATGGGCGAGTGCTGCTTCACACTCTGCGCGGCGTTCATTGTATTTTGAATCCGCCAGTTCACGGCGTTTATTCGTATTCATAATGATGATCGTATACCCTGTCAAATCGAGTGGCGCATACGTGTAGTCGAGCGTCTCACAATCGAGCAGTAGACCAGCACCCGCTTTTCCCATACCAATCGCAAATTGATCCATGATGCCACTGTTGACGCCGATATAGCGATTTTCAACTTGTTGTCCGAAGCGAACGAGATCAAGTCGCGGAATCTCTAATGCGTACAATCGATCAAGCAAGACACCGATGACGAGTTCAAGCGAAGCCGATGACGAAAGACCGGCACCGTTCGGAATGTCACCTTGGATCAGGATGTCGCATCCCGTATCAATTCGGTAACCCACTTCTTGTAAGACTGAAATCATACCCTTTGCATAGTTCGCCCAACCATGTGTCGCATCATATGCGAGTTCGTCGAGTTCCACTTCGATGATGCCGTCCTGTTCAAAATTCAGTGAGTAGAAGCGGAATCGTTGGTCGTCACGCTTTCGAGCAATCGCATGTGTCCCGAACGTCAACGCGCACGGAAAGACGTGACCGCCATTGTAATCCGTATGCTCACCGATTAAATTGATCCGTCCTGGTGCAAAGAAGCGATGCGTCGACGGTGAGCCAAACCGCTGTTCAAATTGTGCTTCTAACGTCTGGTCTGTCATACGATCGTCTCCTTTGATTCGAGTAGTGTGAGCACACGATGAACAGGTTTAATCCGTAAGCAACGCGCTTCATAGTCCGTCGTGTATGAGAACGTCAAGCCTTGTTGCATCAAGTAAGTGCCGCTTAACGTCCGGTCCTCGACTTGATAGCGCATCGCCGGGTCGAGTCCTTTTAATGTGAAGTGATACTGATGTGCCCCGTACTGTCGAAGTGGCGCGATCGCGAGCAACACCGTTTCTTCTTCTGATGTATATTGCATGACGCTTGGCGTCTGTTGTGTAAAAGCAGATAGACGGTACTGGACACCGCGTTGAATCGTCGGACGAATCGCTTGATATGTCTCAATCCAGCCCTTTGCTTCCGCGAGTTCATCCGTTGACCACTCACTTAAGTTGCCACCGATGCCGAGTGTTCCTTGCATCGAGGAGACGAAGCGTGTCGAAAGCGGCACGTTACGTCCATTCAACCAGTTCGGTCCGTCCGTCACCCAGCAGCTCATCATCTTCGCATTGTAGGCGTAAGAGAAGTCATGCTGGATCTGCAAGCGATCGAGTGGATCGGTGTTATCACTCGTCCAGACTTGTTCCGTTCGTGAGAGGATCCCGAGATCGATCCGTCCGCCACCGCCAGCACATGCCTCAAAGTCGACTGTCGGGTGCAAGCGACGTAACTCATCAAAGATGCGGTACAACGCATCGACGTGACGTTTCCATAGTTCTTGTTGGCGATCCGTCTGGTCTTTTGGGACACCCGGTTCAGAGAAGGCACGATTCATGTCCCATTTGATGTAATCGATTGCGTGACGTGTCAGTAAATCGTCCATCATCTCAAGAATGAACTGCTCGACTTCTGGTAATCCAAGATTTAAGACATATTGATTCCTTGACGTCGTCCGGACTGCATCTCGTGCATGGTAAATCCAGTCTGGATGCGCCCGATATAAATTAGAATCAGGATTGACCATCTCTGGTTCGACCCATAGTCCGAATTGTAAGCCTTGTTGTTTTACATACGAGATCAAAGGCTCTAGACCGTTCGGAAACTTTTCCCGATTGACGTGCCAGTCGCCAAGTCCGGCTTGATCGGAATGGCGTTCGCCGAACCAGCCGTCATCGACGACAAATAGTTCACAACCGATTCCTGCCGCAAGATCGACGAGTTCACGTTGACCAGATTCTGTCACATCAAAGTACGTCGCTTCCCATGAGTTATAGAGAACAGGACGATCAGCCGAACGCGGCATGATGACGTCACGCTGGAAAGCATGCGCATGGGCGCTCATATCTGCAAACCCATCAGCATAGCCGATGTAGAACGTTGGTGTCGTCAACTGTTGTTGATACGATAGTTTCCAACTGAAGTCAAACGGATTCATGCCACCTGACAGTTGGACAAAACCGAACGCATCCTGTTCGACGTGAATCGCCCAGTTGCCAGAGTAAGCAAAATGTCCGTAAATGACTTCGCCGCTATCTTCTGTTGCGTCTTGTTCGAGTGCGAACCAGGGGTTCGCTTGGTGACTCGTCACCCCACGCCGGCTTTCGATTGTTTGGCGTCCTGGTGTCACGGATGTGACCTGTTTCTTAAACTCACCTGTCCACATCCCAGCGAAGTGATGCAGCTTTAAATTCGGTTGATGCCAACGTCCCATCGCAAACGACTGGGCTGCTGTCAAACGAACAGGTAATCGTCCCGCGTTTTCAACGACAATCGAGCGACCAATGATATCGTAATCAGCGAATACTTCATACCGAACACCGACGCGCAAGTCCTGTAATGGATCAAAGAGCCAGAGCGTCAATTCAGTTTCCGTCTGTTCAGCGCGTTCAAACTGGAACTGATGAATCCGTTGTCCATCCTCTCGTTCCGACTTCAATGTCGGTTCCGTATACAACATCTCACCGAACGGTACGAAATCGTACGTCGCGACGCCGTCTGGTGATTCAAACGAACTGTGCGCGACGACCGGACTCGGTAACGCTTCATAATCATCTCGATATGGTAGCTTGGCACCGAAATACGTGTGGATCAGCTTGCCGTTCGCACCGATTGTGACGACGTGAGCGACCCGTTTCCCTTCGATGACGAAACGACGTCCTGCTACTTCAAAGATTGCCATGGTTCTCTTCCTCCTTACGTCGTCAGAATCAGTGTCTCGAGTGGTGCGAGCTGGACCGTTCCACGATATGTCTCGTTCTTTGTTAACGCTTGGTATGTTCCGTCTAAAATGACGTCACGTGCTTCTTTCGTGTCATGGTTCATCAAGAAGAGGAAATCTCGTTTTTCACCGTGACGACGCACGATTTCAACTTGACCCGGAGCATCAATCATCTCGATGCCAGCCTCAGTGAACGCTTGACGGTAAATCGTATCAATCATCGCATCATCAATCGATGAGCCGATGTAGGTAATTGTTCCTTTATAAGCATTGCGCGTCACAGCCGCTACACCCTCGTAGAACGTATCTTCATAGACAGCAAGCGTCTCTGCTGTCGTTGGCGTGATCAAGTCACACCAGAGACGTGCTGTTGACGATTGTCCTGCCATCTCCCCAATTCCTGCTACCTTATGTTGCTGAACGGATTGGAGTGACTCATATTCGTCGATCTCGATTCCGGCATACGTTGCGAATTTACCCGGTAACGTCGTCGGGACGACATGGTTGCGTGCATCTTTGACACCTGTCCGGTACGTGAAGATGACGTGACCACCTTGTTCCATGTATGCAATCAAGGCGTCATCGAACGTTGGATTCGTCAAGAAATAGAGCGGGACGATGATCAATTTATAACGAGATAAATCGTCACCTGGGAAAACGATATCTGTTGCGACTTGTTGACGAACCGCTCCACCATAGAAACGAACGAACTCTGTTCGGAAATCAAACGCATCACTATGCGGCTGGTGCGTCCAAGCCCATACGTTTTCTTGATCGAAATAGACACCGACCTTCGCGTCGTAACGGCTCGCGTTAATCTCATCGCCGTACGTATTCAGCTCCGTCATGATTTGTTTGACTTCTTCGAATTTCCGCTTCGGTTTTCCATCATGATCGATGATGCCGTGACAGAACTCCTCTGTTCCAAAGTGAGCAGCGCGGAACCGGAAGTAGACGATCGCTTCCGCGCCCCGAGCGACTGCTTGGTACGTCCAAAGGCGAATATGACCTGGTCGTGGCAAATAACCGATTTTGCTCCAGCCTTGTGCGCCACTCAACTGTTCCATGACCCAGAAGCCTTTTCCTTGTTTCGAAGAGCGGCAAAGATCGTGATCACTCGCCATCTTCTCGAACCGGTTCGGCTCCGGTAGTCCACCCCAGACCGGGTAGTTATCGAACGCGACATAATCGAGGTCCTGCGCCATTTGTTGTTGGTTGACAGCCATGTCACTGTAGACCAAGTTATGCGTGATGAAGACGTCTTCTGGAATATAGCGACGTAAGACATCGACTTGTAATTTGTTGTAGTACGTATAACCGTCAGCACAAAAGCGATCGAAGTCGACGAGCAGGGATGGGTTATGTTCCTGGTAGACTTTACGCGGTACCGGGATCTGTTCCCACGCCGTGTATGTCTGACTCCAGAAGACCGTTCCCCATGCTTCGTTCAAGGCATCAAGTGTCCCGTAGCGATTCTCTAACCAGCGCTGAAAAGCAGCGCGATCGACATCACCGTAAGACCGGTCCGATTTCTCATGCCCATATTCATTATCCGTTTGCCACCCGATGACACGAGGATGTTGACCGTATCGTTTCGCCATCTCTTCCGTGATTTTGACGGATAGACGCTGATACGTTTCGCTGTGAACCGTATAGTGACGACGGGCACCAAAGCTGATCGTCACACCGTTCTCATCGACCGGTAGAATCTCTGGATACTTCGTACATAACCAAGCCGGTGGTGTTGCGGTTGGCGTCCCGAGTACGATATCGAATCCTTCGGCACTTAAGCGTTCGATGACATCATCCCAAAAGCTGAAATCATAGACGCCTTCTTCAGGCTCCATCATCGACCAAGCGAATTCGGCGAGACGAACGACATTCACACCAAGCTCTTTCATCAGTCGGAAGTCTTCCTCCCATAATGCTCGTGGTGTTTGTTCTGGATAATAGTCGACTCCTAAATACATTGTGCTCCCCCTTACGCAAAAACAATTATTTTACTGCACCCGCCGTCATTCCTTTTTGGAAGAAACGTTGGAAGAAGATATAGAAGATCATCGTTGGTAAACTGATCAAAACAAGTGAAGCGTAGATTTTCCCTGGGTCCCCACCGAGCGCATCCTTGAAGAAACTTGGTGCCATCGTGACTGTCTGATAGGCAGGATCTGTCATGAACGTAAGAACCATCAAGTACTCGTTCCATGAGTTGAGGAACGCATAGATTAAAGCTGTTGCAAGCGCTGGTTTTGCGAGTGGTAGCATGACTTTGAAGAAGACTTCAAGAATCGTCGCACCATCGATATACGCTGCTTCCATCAATTCGTTCGGCAATTCATCAAAGTACCCTTTGATAAGCATCAGACCGAATGGTAAGAAGAAGGCAACTTCCGCTCCGATCAGTCCCCAGTGGTTGTTCAGCCCGTCAAATGAACGAAGCGTGAAGAACAACGGAACGATCATCGAAGCGACCGGTAACATGAGTCCAGCAAGAACCATGTTGAACAAGAGACGTTTTCCAGCAAACTCAAGCTTCGAGAACGCGAACGCTGCGAACGCCAAAATCGTGATCGAGATGATGATCATGAAGAAGGCGACGAAGAAACTGTTGAAGACGAACGTTGGGAAGTTCGGGTTTTGCAATGTGGCAATATAGTTGTCGAATCCATTGACTCGGAGACTCTCTTTGAACATGACGAAAATCGGGAATAACCAGACGATTGACGCTAGCGCCAATACGAGGTTAATCATCCAGCGGCTTTTTTTAGATTCTACATCCATGAGTCGTTCCTCCTTAGTTATCCATTTTCTTTTGTACACGCAATTGGAAATACGTGATCAGCAAGGCGATCGTGAGTAGGATGATGGCAACAGCACTCGAGAAACCAACTTCCTGTTGCAACATCGACTTTCGGAACAGGTATGTCGAAATAAACTCAGTCGACGACCCTGGTCCACCAGCTGTCGTGATCCAGACTAAATCGAATGTCTTCAGACCACCGATAACTCCGAGAATCGACAGAGTGAACGTCGTTCCTTTCAAGTTCGGGAAGACGATGCTCCACAATGTCCGGAAGAATCCAGCTCCATCGATTTTTGCTGCTTCGAAGATTTCCTTCTCAATCGTCAGCATCGCCATGTAGTACATGACCATCGAAGAACCCGTCCACTGGAAGATGTTGATCGCAATTACGGAATAAAGGGCGATATCCGGATCACCGAGCCAGTTCTGCTCGAGACTACCAAGACCAATCGCACGGAGGAACTCATTGATATAACCAAACTGGAAATCATAAATTTGTGAGAATGCCGCACCGAGTACGACAGGGCTCAAAACGACCGGGAAGAAGAAGACTGACTTCATTGCCGTTCGCATTGGTCCTGGTGTATGCAGGAAGTACGCCAAGACAAGACCGATACCGGCTTGGATCGTGACCGTCAAAATCGTGAAGATGAACGTATTCTTCAGCGAGAGATAGAAGTCTGGATCTTGGAACATCTCAGCATAGTTGTCGAGTCCGACGAACGCTTTGTCAAACGAGATCCCGTCCCACGAAAAGAACGAGTTATAGGCGTTATAGAAGATCCCATAATAGATGAAGCTGACGACGAACAAGACGATCGGCGCAACGAACGCCCATCCGACCAGGTTCCGCTTCATGTTCTTTTTCTTCTTTGGTGCAGGCGTGCGTGTCGCTACCGGCTGGAGCGGTTCTGCTTTTGGTTTAATCGGCAATTCCTGTCGCTCTGTCTGCATATGGATTCCCCACTTTCCTCAAGTTCAAAAATTAGGAAGTGGTACGCAGGCGTACCACTTCACTGTCGAGTCTTATTTCGCTGATTGATCCGCTGCGTCTTGAACGCGTTGTAGTGATTCTTTCGGATCTTGTCCTGTTGCGATGTTTTGAAGTTCCTTACCGAGAATATCGTTTAATTTCGTATCCCGGATACCACGGCTAGCAACCGCTTTTGCTAATGTGTCGTTCAACATCTTGTACGACTCTTTTTCACCTTCAGATGTGAAGGCAGCGTCTGAATCAACTTTGACGTCCTTGATTCCAGGTGCCATCTCGAACTCACCCATGTAGACTTCTTGACCTTTTCCTTGGCTCATGAAGGCGATGAATTCAGCTGCACCCTCTTGTTGTTTCGACTCTTTGTTGACACCAAGTGCCATATCGATTGACGCGATGACTGGCTGCTCTGTTCCACCTGCTAAGTTCGGGAGTGGAACGAATCCGAGCTCATCGTCGATTTTCCATTTTTCTTTTTTCTCAGCTGTTGTCATCGAGTGTGCTTCCCATGAACCGATGACCCACATCGCTGCTTTTTTATCGAAGAATTGGTTCATCCCGTCATTGTATGTCGCAAGACCAAGTGCACCTTCTTGGAAGACTTTATCTTTGAAGAGGTCTTGCCAGATTTGAGCTGTTTTAACCATCTCGTCATCCGTCCACTTCGCTTCGCCTGAAAGAACTTTTTGGATGTATCCTGGCGCTACTTGGTGGCTGAGGACGTTGTAGACGTCGATATCGATCCACGCATCCTTTGCTCCGAGCATGAGTGGGATGACTTTGTCGCCTGAGTCTTTGATCTTCTTAACTGCGCTGACTGTTTCTTTGTAGTTCTTCGGTGGTGTCACACCGTATTTATCAAGCATCGTCTTGTTATACATCAAGTACGCTTGACCTGTGAAACCGATTGGAACAGCATATTGTTTGCCGTCAAGTGTCGTCTGTTCGATTCCGAGCTCGACGAACTTATCTTTCCAGCCTTTACCTGCTGCTTTATCCATGTACGAATCAACTGGTACGACGCGATCCTTGTACTGTTGGATCATTGGTTCTTTCAGACCGATGATATCTGGACCCTTACCTGACAACATCGCAACTTGTAATTGTTTTTCATAGTCTTCACTGTAACGTTTGAATTGAACGACGTATTTATCTTGCGAATCGTTGAACGCATCAACGACTGCTTTCCCCGCTTCTGGTTGTGGTGCCCAGCCCCACCAGGTAACGATTGTCTTACCATCTTTTGTTTTCGTTTGTTGCTCATCTTCGCCACCACAAGCAGCGAGAAATGCGGATAATGTCAGGACTGATGCTGCAGCAACGAGTTTCGTTTTTTTGAATTTCATGTAAGAGCTCCCCTTTTATGTGTAAGTAGTCAAGCGTATCGTCTAGCATGTTCCCCTTCGATTTGTGCTTTTTGGCACCATTCTTCAATCACCTTCGTCTGAATCGGCATTCCCTGTAGCTGAATCAACACGCGGGCGATCAATCGAAGACGGTACGCCAGCGTATCGACGTCCGGTCGGACGAAGAGATACAACTCTCCACCGAGCGTCAAACAACCGGCAGATCGCATGTGTTGCATGAGTGCGCGTAATTCGATGTATCCGCTCTCATTTTTTCGGATGTGTAATTCGGATGAACGGATCGTCAGGACCCCTTGTACCGATGACATCCGGAATTGAAAAACACCGTCACGTCGTGGTCGGACGAGCACGATATCCTGCTCGTCTGTCGGGACATCGCCTGGACCCTGTTCTGTCATCTGTTGCGTCGATCGTTGAAAATAAAAACCGCGGATTGCTCCGTAACGCCCGAAAGCTTCACGGTACGAAACCCATGGATCGTGTGGTTCCATTGCGCGATGCCTCCCTTTCCTGCTTCAGCTTGATTAGCCCCTGCTAACCTGCATCCACCTCCACTTAGTAGACCATGAACTTAGTAAATTAAATTTATTATCTAACTTTACATCGACTATAGCACATCACTTTTTATTTTGTAAACGGTTTCAATAAAATATTTTTTGAACACTAAAAATGCTTCCATAGTCTGCTTCGTCGCAGAGTATGGAAGCATTGGATTAAATCGTTTGAAATAAGCTATTTGTCGCGAGGGCTGCCGCACTGAGCGCTCCTTGTTTTTCACCCCATGGGACCATCTTGACATCGGTTTCACGTGAAGCAGCGGTCAATGCCGTATGCTCGACGCGTTCCTTGATTTGGTCGACGATGTTTGGTGCGAGCTCGAACATCGGTCCTCCAAGTAATATCCGCCGCGGATTGAGCAGATGAATCGTATTCAAAACACCGATTCCGATGTATTCCCCAGCTCGTTCATATGCACGAACAGCCTGTTCATGACGCTCGTTCAATCGCTTGCGCAAATCGGCAAGTGTTACGACTTGAGGATCAACGACAGCATAATCCCGTAATAATGATTTCTCTCCGGCTAATGCCTCGAGACATCCCCGATTCCCACACGAACAAATCGGACCATCAAGATCCAGCCGCATATGTCCAACTTCCCCCGTAATATGATGTTGTCCATCGACCAGCTGTCCATCGAGCACATATGCTCCCCCAATACCTTCACCAGCATAAAGGTAGAAAAACTGCTCGACTCCGACACCCTCTCCGAACAACAACTCGAACGACGCGAGTGCCCGGACATCATTTTCAATGAAGACCGGATAATCAAAACGGTCCTCAAGTCGTGCCTTTAATTCCACATCATGGAGATGGAAACGTGGTGCGAAGAGGATGACACCCGTCTCGGGATTGACCATCCCATGGACAGAGATACCAATGCCATGAATCGTCCCACATCCATTGATTTGCTCAATTAAGACTTCACATAAGCGACCAATCGCCTCAATTAATTCATCATTCGTCTCAAAGCGCCCCACCGCTTCCGACTCATAAATCGTATTTCCACTCAGATCCGCAACAACACCAATGAACTGGTGACTTGTTGCGTCAATCCCGATGACATATTGTTCTGTCGCAACGAGTTCGAGCATGATCGGTTTTCGTCCCCCGTTCGACACGCCCAGCTCTCGCTCCGTCACGAGTTGTTCTGCAATCAATTCACTGACGATATTTGATACCGTCGGCTTCGTCAAGTTCGTACGTTGTGCCAACTCGACCCGCGAAATCGGTTGATGCATCCGAATCAAACGTAAGACGAGTGCTCGATTATAAGAACGCATCCATTTAGAATTACGCGGTGTTTCTTTCGCCATGTCCCCCTCAACCCCTTTGGTCTGTCTCTTTCCTATCTTCGCATATTTTGTAAGGGATTTCACGGTCTCATCAAAAAACCGTTCATCTGCTGAACGGTTTTTGTGCACTTTCATGATTCGTCATACGGTTGTTCCAAAATCAAGACACGTGAACCGTCCGGATTTTCTGTCAGTTCGATCTCGACAATCGCTTGTCCGACTAGTAAAACAATTGGTAAGGATGGATCATGATTACGGAAAAAACCGATTTTCCCTTGATAGGTATCCATGTAGTCCGCATATAAAAACGTACCGTTGACGTGTAATTCATCCTTCGTGCGATTGAACGTCAAACGTGGTACACCATACCAAGCTTCTCCGTTCAAATAAAGCAATGGACGCTCTCCGACTGCTTCATTCATCGCTCGTCGTACCTCAATCGCTCCTGTCGTCTCATAGTACAATCGATCCTGACCACGTGTTGCGATGACAATCGGATGTTTCTGATACAAGACGACTTCTAAAATTTCATCCGCCTGTTCTACGAAATAACCGGTCTTATCCGACTGAGCAAAACTAATCGTGTACAACTGCATCCAGGAAACGATATCCGCCACTTGAACCGGTTTATGGAAAAGCGCAGAAACGAGCAGTGTTTCTTGCGGGGTCACAATCAGATTGACGGATATATCCGCTAAACGGATTGTCCGGATTTGTGTCGAAGGATACGTATGATCATAGCTTGGAACAAGCATTGCTTCATAATGATTATCCTTCTCGACCAATTCAATCGATGGCATACGTCGATCAAAATCCGCAATTTGAATTCGTTTCATTCGAACTCTCCTTTCACTTTCTCCAACAACCTACGAAAGTTATTACCCAATATTTGGTCCCTATGCACTCCCCTGAATTCAAAAAACCGGAACGCACGTGTTCCGGTCATTGTAGATACAAATCATATAGTAGATAAAGGATGCCTCCGACGATGATCAAAAACGAAAAAATACCAGCTTTCCCAAAAAAGACGCGATCGACAGTATCATCGCGTTCAAATCTTTGCTTTGTCATGCAGTATCGCTCCCTTTAACAAGCTTGTAGTACTTCTCTTTTCGACATCTTGTACCCGATTCCTTGTTACGATCTGTCATTTCATTCCATTAGCAAAATAGAGCAATGTTTCGGTTTCATCTTCTGTCAAGGAACGTCCTGTTTCTTCCGCATACAATGTCCGCATGTCTTTTAGTTTTCCACCGGTCGCCTCTGTTACGCGGATCGCTCGACGTAACATCTGGACTTCTTCTTCAAATTCCGATTTCGGCATCGCTTCTCCATGCGACCAAACATAATGATCAACATCTAAACGAGCGAGTGCTACTAGTAAACGCGTCGTTCGTTCCACCGTATAATTCCACTTCCGCGAGAAGATATCAGCATACATCGCGTCGCCTAAGAACACGACGCGTTCTTCCGGAATATAGACGAGTAGACTTCCCGGAGAATGATCATTTTCAACTTCAATCAAATGACAGTGTACTCCACCTAAATCGAGCTCCAGTTGTCCTGTAAAACCAATCGTCGGTAAGACGACTTCGATGTCGCGCGTTGCCCCAAACTCAAGTTTGATCGCGTCCGCACAAAATGGAATCTCAATCCCTTGATCCATCCGTTCTTGTAACGCTTCATCCGTCCAGGCGTATGGTTGCATCTCTTTCATGCGCTTAATCGTTTGTTGCGTTGCCATCGCTGGAAGACCGAGATGTTTCATCCCAAAAATATGATCCCAGTGCCAATGTGTCAGTGCCAATAAGTTAGGTGCCCCGAGATCCCGTTTCTTCATTTCTTCTAAGAACAGCGCGGCATGGGCTGATGAGTTTCCCGCATCAATCATCAATTGATGATTTTCTCCACGCACGACAGCAAGAATCGGGCGATCCGTCTCGCTAACTGGTGTCTGATACCAAATTCGTGAAGTCAGTTGTTTGAAGTGTTGCATAATCTACCTCCTTATTATCTGCTCTTAGTATACGTCACGAAAAAACCGAGTTCATCTAGAAGACGAACCCGGTGTGGTTAGTTCTTATTTTTTAGTGTTTGGTCGAAACGGCCACCAGACCCCTTTACCAAACGATACCGTGATCGCTGGAATCAAGAGTGGTAAGACGATCAATCCATATAGGAGTAGACCTGTAATGACGATTGTTGCGATTTGAACGAGACTCAAGACACCAGATGGCATCATTGCCCCAAATGTTCCTGCAAGAATGATTGCTGCCGTAATGATGACAGATCCCATCTTTTTCATCGACAAGAACATCGCTTCCTTCGTATCAAGACCATTGATCGTCTCTTCCCGGAATCGGTCGAGTAAGAAGATCGAGTAGTCGATACCAAGGGCAATCAACATGACGAATCCGAAGAACGGAACAGCCCAACTGATTCCGTCGTATCCGAGTCCGTTGACGAAGATCAACTCAGCAATCGACATCGACGTGTAGTACGTCAGCAATAACGAACCGATCATGAACAATGGCATGATCAACGAACGGAACATAATCGCTAAAATCACGAAGAGACTGATTAACATGACAGTCACCGTTCGTTTGAAATCGGCTTTTGACGTATCATTCAAGTCACTGTTGACGCTTGAAATACCACCATACGCGACTGTACTGTCTGCAAACGGTGTACCTTTAATCGTATTTGCCGTCGTCTTTTTAATCGCAGCAACGGTTTGAATCGCTTCCGGTGAATACGGATCATCTTCAAGGATGACTTCGAATTTCAATCCTGTCTGTTGATCGATGGCATAACGATCGATCGCTGGCTTAAAGGCTTTATCTGACAACGTATCTTTTGGAACGAACACACCGGTTCCACGAATCGATGTCGCTTGACCCATTTCGTCCAGAAGATCCGAAATCTCTGCAAGACCACTTTCGATTTTTGTCAGTCCTTCATTCGCTTGACCGACACCATCTGCAAGTTGCGTCAACCCATTTCCAAGTTGACCAGCTTGTGCTCCTTGAGACGCAATCCCGCTCGCTGCTTGACTGATGCCAGCTTGGACTTGGCTCAATTGACCAGATAACGCATTTAACGTCCCGACCGTTTGTGGGATGTTTTGAGTCGACTGTAACCCTTGACCGACGAGCGTCAACTGTTGGTTGATTTGCCCGAGTCCGTCTGCTGCTTGTTGTAATTGGCTAGCGCCTGCTGAAGCAGCATCTCCTGCCGGTAACTGTCCTGTGATCCCGTTGAGATTATCCTCAACCGTTGTCAAACCAGACTGAACGTCTGTTAGACCGGCTGTTGCTTTCTTCATGCCATCAGCAACTTGTTTTAATTGACGATCGACATAAAAGTCATCGATGACTTCGCCAGTCGGGCGAGAAATCGAGCGAACGGATTTAACGCCATCAACCTTGACGAGTTCACGACTTAATTGTTCTGCATAAGGAACTGTTTTTTCCGTAATCAAATCTTTGTCACTCTTAAGGATGACATTGACCGGTAACGACTCACCTGCACCAAAACCATCAGAGATTGCATTGAGTCCTTTGACCGTCTCATACTTCGCACCAATCTCATCAACTGTATTGAAGGATAGATCATCATCATACGTAAAGAGTGTCGGTACCGTAACGACAGCGACGATGATCATCGCGAGTAACGGACGACGGATCGATAATCCGCCATAATGTGCCCAAAGTTTGCTATCTTGGTGACTCGCTGCCTTTTTCGACGGCCAGAATAGCTTTTCTTTGAGCGTCGCCATGAAGAATGGAACGAGTGTGAATAAGACGAGTAAAAGTACGGCAATCCCAACTGCAACCGCGACCGATGACTTAAAGATCGGGAAATCCGCAAAGCCGATTGCTGAGAAACCGACAAGAACAGCGAGTCCACTGATCAGTAGAGTTCGTCCTGCTGTTTTATACGTGTTGACGATTGCCGTCTCGACATCGTGTCCTGCCGTCAACTCTTCCTTGTATCGGCTGAGTAGCAAAATACAATAGTCTGTCCCAATTCCGAACAGAATCGCGACGAGGAAGATTTGCGTATAGTTTGATACCGGGAAGCCGAACCAATCGACGAAAAAGGCGACGAGTGATTGACTGATCAGGTACGTAAAACCAACCGCAACAAGTGGGACGAACGGTGTGACGACCGAACGGAACACGAGTAAAAGAAGTCCGAAAATTAAACCGACTGTAATGAGCTCAGTCCGCTTCAGCCCTTCTTGCGAGCTCGTATTGACGTCATCATTGATTAACGCTTCACCTGTTAGATAAATCGTTTGATCCTTCGGTAAGAGATCTGTCCGGATTTGTTTTGCTAGTTTAACGATCTCTTCTTGCGAACCGTCGACTGTGATTGGCACAAGGACCGTCTTTTGATCTTTTGAGACGAGCTGTCCTTCCGTCTCTTTGTTTTCAAACGGATTGAGAACATCCGTGACTGGACGATCCAGTGCTTCTAAATCTTTGACGATTTGACCAATTGATTTTCGATCGGCATCACTTACTTTGTCTTTGAGCGGAATGACAAGAGAAATCGTTTCTTCACTCGCTCCCGCTTTTTCTAAAATATCAGCTGCTCGCTGTGAGTCCGCATCATTTGCAAGTTGAATCGCACCTGCTTCTTCTGCTTGTTTAGCTAAGTTTGGTGCCGTGAATAGTAGCCCCACTGTAACGATGAGTAATAGCGCAAGAATTGCCCACCGCCATTTAACGATTTGTCGCATGTCTGATTCTCCTCTTCCTTCTATCTGTCTTTAGTCGTTCAACTGCAAAATTTCTTTGATTTTCTTAAAGGTTTCGATGAACTGAATAATTTCTTCTTCCTCGACTTTTCCTTCAATCAAGTTTTCAAGATACGTATAGATTTCCTGCTCTGCTTCTGTCGCAACTAACCGTCCTGATTCCGTCAGTGAAATGTACTTCGTCCGGTGGTCATCTTCTCGTCGTTCGACGATGACAAGTCCTTTTTCCGTCAATTTCTTCAAACGATTGGAGATCGCGCTTTTATGGACGCCCTGTACTGCTGCGAGACGCCCTGACGAAATCGGTCCATATTTGCCGACAAGCTTCAAAACATGCAGTTGTTCTGGCGAATACATTTGCCAAACGGGCGCTTCAACAGACTTTAATACACGTTCCGTTCCGTGGATCATGACTTCTTCAAACAGGAGGACTGCTTCACGTAGATTGTCTTTCATTTTTAGTTTACCCCCTAAACTCATGACATTAGTTTAGCCCCTCAACTAGAAACTTGTCAACTTCAAACTGTCACAATTTTTCATGCAAAACATGACTATTTTCGATATGATAGAGCTAGAGAGGAGCATGCTTATGTTGACTTTGTTTTGGATTGCGTTAGTCATCTGTCTTGTCGGACTCGTCTTTACGTTACGGATTGCTAAGCAACCAGCAGAAGAACGTTACGACTACAAAACTTCGGCAAAAAACATGTCTTGGATGTATTTCATTTTTCTCCCGATCATTCTGATTTTATTAGGACTCTTCTATTACTTTTTAACATGACATAAAACAGCACACATCGACCGATGTGTGCTGTTTTATGTCACTTCAAGGTTTTCGGACGGACGATATAAATGTCACATTTCGCATAACGGGAGATGTTTTCAGAAACACTCCCGATCATGATTCGTTCCATTGCATTCATTCCGACTGCTCCACAGACGATCAACCCTGCGCCGACGCGTGGTGCGATAACCTTTGGAATCAATGTTTTCGGAGAGCCATTTTCAATGACGAGTTCGACTGTCTCTACTCCCGCTTCTCGTGCCCGTTTTTCATAACGATCAAGTAGTTCTTGCGCATATTCGGTAACGTTCTGATCAATGAAGCGCTTATTGGCACGGACATTAGCAAATGTCTGAATATCGATAACATGGGCAATGACGAGTTTTGCATGATCGAGTTTTGAAAATTTGACCGCTTTTTCAAAAGCTAAATCGGCTGTCTTCGATCCATCGACTGCGACTAAAATCGTCTGATACTGGCTCTCCATCAAGAATCATCCTTTCTGCACGACTCTCTTACAGCATCCGATCATTTTCATTTTCAAGGGCACGATTTTCATGATCAAGCTTACGTTCCGCCTCGATTCCTTCCGGCTCGGTCTCAAGAATACTCTTCGGCTCCGGTGCAGGACGCGACGCGCCCGCTTCATCTGCTAGGAGAACATATTCTCCCTGTTGGACGCGCAAGACGTGTTGACGGATATCTGACTCCGGTAATCCAAGTTCCGTAAATGCTGTTTGTATTTCCTCAGCAGAAGCTGGTTTTCCAGTAAATCGTTCAAACAGTGTTCGTTTTCCAGAGACGAGTTGCGCAGCAGATTGTCCGCGTAACATGGCCATATCTGTTTTGTCTTGCAATACGACATACAAATCTTCTTCTAGATAGCCCGCAAAATGTAAATCCTCGATTTTTCGAATCAAATCTGTTTCGTTTTGATAGACACCAATCCATTGTTTTTTTCCCACGATGTATGTCCCCCTCTTTTATAACAGCTATAGGGGATATACCCCAAATTCACCTAAAACATGACTAGGTTGAAGAAGACTTCGAAGAATGCTCCCGAAAGAATCGCTGTCGTTTATAGAAGACGTAATAGCAGACGAGCAATGCACATACGATTCCGAGACCCGTCACAATCTGTTGCAAGAGCACAAGACGCTCGTTCAAGAACAATCCAATCAAATACCACACGAGCACGAGACCAAACACCCAATCTGAATGAATCACGATGAATAAGAGACCACCGATCATCGCTACTATAAGTGCAACCGTACTCCATTGGCGTTCAGAAAGACCGAACAGTGAAGTGAATTGAAAATCAGATAAGATCCGAAACGGTAAAATCAATAGCATCGTACTCATCCAAGCGAGCAACACGGAAAACGGCGAACGCATCCAAGGCGAGCGTCGTGGATGATACTGAATTTTCATATAGACTAAGCAAAGACTGATGAATGAAATGGTCGTCCAGACGAGTTCCCACGGCGGTCCGGTCATACTACTGACACCAAGCGTTACGAGCGATAACGCGAGCCATCCCCCAATATCTTCTATCAATTCTCGATCTGCCGGGAAGGCACGAACTGGTCGGATACACCAAATTAAGAGTGTCGTAAAAACGACACCCGCAATGGCATCAAAGAAAGGTGCCGGAACAAGAGGTAACGCAGGAATAGTGACTGGATGCGGCCATACGACGCGTGCTAGCAACACAAAGAGGAATGCTCCTATGTTCATGAAGCGTAAGACTGTTAAAAATTGCATCCGCCTCTTCACCTCCTCGTTCATTCTGTTATTCAATTCCCGTTGCAGGAGTTAGAAAAACAAAAATGTCACTTTGTTCTCTTACCAAATTCCGGTACGATGAAAAGAAAAGGAGGAACGAGAATGGACGCATTTTTACTGCCTTATCAGTACAACTTCATACGAAATCAAGTCGATTTGCTACAACATCAATTCGCTGCCGTTCATGACCCAGATGTCCGTGATGCGGTCCGGTACAGTGCCGCTGAAAAAATATTCGATCTATTGCCCGTACTGACACCGGGGCAAGAAGCCTTGTTGACGAAGATTCGTGACGCCGAATCCGAACAGGACCTTCTCGCGTATTTAGCACACGTCGAACCTTTTGTCCAACCATTTCCAAGTATTTCGGAATCACGCATCCGACAACTCTTCAAAAAAACGAAAAAGTTGCATATCCCACCACTCGATTCCTTCGAATGGGCACAGACGACGTTTTTGAGCTGGAACGATACCGGAAATCGAAAAAAGTATTTCGTCTATCCTTTAGATGGTGAATGGATTGGTGTCGAAAGTAGCTATCTGCCGTCGATTCAAAAAGGAATTTGCGCGATTTGTCATACGTATAGTGATATTACACTCGTAACCGCAACGACACGTCGTTCAGCGGAACAACATCAGACGATCGGTCACCATATGTGCATCGATAGCGATGCGTGTAATCACGCCGTGACGAATCCAGATATCATTGAAACCTTTCTAGCACGCATCCAAAAGAAATGATGTCAAGAGAAAGACGCTCGTATGCTGATCTACTTTAGTTCAGCATACGAGCGTCTGTTTTAAACACGACTTCGTTTAGATGGGCGTTGTCGATTCCTCGTGTAAATAAAATTGATTTTTCCCACGACGCTTTGCCTCATACATCGCAAGATCCGCCTGCTCGATCAAGTCCGATCGAGACGCTGCATGTGCAGGATAGATTGCTCCACCGATACTTGCCGTCACAGGAAGTGGCATGATACCGTGGTGGAACGGCTGCTCGAATAAGGAAATAAGATGTTCCCCACACTGCACAACTTCAGTTTCTTGTTCAACGTCAAACAATAAGACGACGAACTCATCCCCACCTTGCCTTGAAATGACTGTATTCGGTGGTAGTTTCTTTTGTAAGCGTGTCGTGACATCAATGATGAGTTGATCTCCGACACGATGTCCGTACGTATCATTAATCTTTTTGAAGTGATCGATATCGATAAAGAACAAGCCAACTTGTCCTTCACTCGCTTCAGCTCGGTACAGGGCATCTTGAAACAGTCGCGCAAATAAATAACGATTCGGTAATCCGGTTAAGGCATCATGGTACGCCATATGCCGCATCTCTTCCATTGCAGATGCCAATGCTTCCGTTCGCTCCTCTACCTTCGCCTCGAGATTCTCGCGTAACCGTTGATTATCAACGACGATCCGGATTTGACGAGAAATCAATAACGGGATGGCAATCATCAGGCCAATCGTCAAACCGTTCCAAGTGATGGTTTGACGTGCCATCGTGACGAATAAAATCAATAAGAACAAATAAGGTGTAATCAAACGTAAGACATCGATCCATCTCCGTGTGACGTCATGCGTCACTGAGGATTCCTCAGCGTCAAAGCGATACGCGGCAAGCCCAACGATCATGACAGTCGCTAGCCACAATGGATCGAGCCAACTTGATGGAATCGGATAAGCAAATCGTTCGAGTACGACATACAAAAGATCAGCGAGTAACTGAAAATGAAACGCGAGTAAAATCAATAATAACGAACTACCATTTCCCCGCTTCATCAAACCAAAGAATAAGACAATCATTCCACCAAGTAACAATAAATCGCCGATCGGATAACGTAACCACAAGATTGTTTCGATCGTCAGCAATTCATTCGCTTTTAAATACGGTGTTACTAAATAATGCCAAGAAAGTGAGGCGGCAACGACTAAAATAATGAACTCATCAAATAGAAAAACACGTAAATTAACTTCGCGTCGTCGATTTCTCAAAAAGTAACCAAAAGCAATGATATAGATCAAAATTTGAAGACAAAAAATCAAATCAATCCAGTCAAACGGCTCCGTTCGTGTTCGTCCTTGGATGAAATAAAGGAGTTGTCCACTTTCGCCTACTCCAAGCATTGCGTTAGCTAACAATAATAATAGAAATAAACGAGAAGTAAAAGGTCGTCTTGTATGACGTCGCTGTGCCTGCCAAATTAAATAGAGGGAGATCGATACGCCACCGATCGTGAACAGACTGTTTACAGTTTGACCTAACACCGTATCCGTCCCAACGTATGTCACCCAGCCGATATGAATGAGAAGCCAGCTGATAACAACTCCCAACCATTTCTGATACATGACGAATCCCCCTCTCCTTTTTTAACTATAGTTCGTTTGTCCTACAGGTATATCGGTTCATGCTTACTGTTTATTCACTCTTTTTTTATTTTATTACTATCTTTTTTCGGAAGTTTGACCATTTTGAGCTCAACAAAAAACCGTGCTCACACCTTAGCGGTCTGAACACGGTTTGACCATAACGTATCACATTATCTTTAACTGGAACGTCGATTCTCTTCCTTCGACTCGATTGATTCGGTTAGACTAAGCGGTAAAACGATGATAAACCGACTGCCTTTCCCGACTTCAGATTCAACATGAATAACGCCTTCGTGTTCTTTGACGATTTCCTTACAGATCGATAAACCGAGTCCAGTCCCGCCGATTCGACGTGTATCCGAATTATCAACACGATAGAATTTATCAAATAAGTGTGCGAACGCATGGTGTGGAATCCCAATCCCTTCGTCCTTCACTTCAATGATAGCTTGATCGTCTTTCGTATCAATCCAGACATCCACGCGCCCACCGTCCGGAGAATACTTGATCGCGTTATTGATCAAATTACTCATCAACTGCTTAATCCGGTCCTCATCACCTAGAATCAACGGGCGATCTGGACTGAGTAATTGCAAATGAAGATCGTGTTGATCACTTGAGGCATCATACAAGGACATCACCTGTTCGGTTAAGGTAAACAAATCGAGATGCGCCATTTGATACAACTGTCCACCCGACTGCATGCGCTGAACATCCAAGAAATCTGTCACAAGATTGGATAATCGTTCTGTCTCGTTATGGATTGTCGTTAAATATTTCTGTTGTTTCGAATCATCGATCTTTCGATTTAACATCAATTCTGTAAAACCATAAATCGATGAAAGTGGTGTACGTAACTCATGTGAAACAGTGGAAACAAGTTCCGTTTTTAAGCGATCTGCTTCTGTTTCCCGGGTAATATCCCGTAAGACGAGGATGATTCCCTTCCATCCACCGACCACATCAATGCGTTCCGCGTAGACTTCAAGGTGAGCAGTATTGTTTCGAACGTCAAAGCGAACCTTATCCGGTGAAATTTCACCCGCACGAATCAAATCCAAGTACATATTAAAGGCTTCGACATCATCGACTAACTGACGCATGACATTTATGACATACTCACTCGATGGCAATGTTCGATCTACCGTAAATTCCGATTGGAGTTCCGGAATTAATTCAAACAACGGACGATTGACGTATAACTCTCCATTCCCATCCTCGAGATAGATGATTGCTTCCCGGATCGAGTCCAGCACTTGCTCTGTTTTTTCTTTTTCCTGACGCATCCCTTCATAAGACCGTGTCCGTAAAAGAGATAACGTCATCTGTTGCGCGAACTCCCGAATATCCGTCAACTGTTGTCCTTTATATGCGGATTTGTAACGCACGAGGTAGATGGCAGCAATCAATTCATGCGTTTCTGGATCTTGAACGGGAATCGTCACTTCATAGGTGCTAAATGAATACGGATGATCCTTCTGACGCGTTACCCGTTTCTCCGATTGAACGAATTCCATCTCACGAACAGCGCGATTAATGACGGACATTTCATCTTTCAATAAAACTTTTAAATAGTCCATCGTCATGCCGTTCGTCGTTGCCCCCATAAACTCCCCTTCTTCATAGAGCAACAGGGCGCCATACTCTGAGGATGTGATATCGATCATCTTTTGAACAATTGCTGGATACGATTCGACAGTTTCGCGAACGGCAAGTGCCTCCGTTAGTTCACTACGTAATCGCAGCTTTTCCTCATTCTTTTTCGTCGTCTGGTACGCTTCTTCGAGTTCCTCTTGCTGCGCCTGTAACTCTTCTTGTTGCGCGAGCAATTCCTCACTTTGCGCTTGTAATTCTTCGTTTTTCCCTTGCATCGCATCCGTATGCGCATTCGTCGTCACGACCATCCGGTTAAAGGAAGCACGTAGTAATCCGATTTCGTCTGGACGTTTCTCTGCCGTTTGATCGATTTCAATTGATTCCTTACGGGCAAGTTTTTGATTATCGTCTACTAGTCGTAACAATTGCCGTGTCATCCGACGAAGGAACGGGTGAACGAATAAGAGAATGAATGCGACGAGCACAATGATACTTGAGATCCAAATCCATTGTGATTTTGCGACCTCACTCCGTAATTCTCCAACAGCCGTTTCTTGCTGTTGACTTAAATTCGTCCGATATTCGTCAAGCGCTGCAGATGCTTTTTCAATATCTGGTGTAATATCGATTGAACCGTCTGCGGTTGGCTTTAATCGTCCTTGATCGACAAGACGCTCGGCAATCGGTAAAGAAAACAGACTGTCACCTTGTAAAAAATCCTCATTGATTCGATTCGCCTTTTTTTCGTTGACGTAAGACTGGGTCAACGGAAATAAGGCATCGTAGTATAATTCATATAGATTCGTCATTTGTGCGGCGAATTCTTCTTCTTCATCCGTTTTTGCATTTCGCATGAACCAATCCGTCTCACTTTTAATATCTGTTCGAAGTGCTTGAACCTCGTCAAATCGGTCCTGGTCTCCAAATATGACGAATCCTCGTAAGCCAAACTGAACCGTTTGCCAATTGTCCCATAAATCATTGGCTCGGCGATTTTGTTCACTGATCGTTTCAAGATTCGCTTTAGATGTTTCAATTCGCCCTTCCATGTAGTCATAGACAAAGAACGAAGTAATCGATACTACGACCAGTACTGCATAAAAAACCGTCAGCAGTTGCCGACCGATTCGTCGCCGAATCCAATTCATCATGAATGTATCCTCCTCATCATTCACTGAATGATGCTTTTTCATTTATCTCTTTTAATATAATAGAAACGCTTTCGAAGCAACAGCTAAGATGTACAAAAAAAAGACCTTTTCTCGGAATGTACCCGAAAAAAGGTCTTTGTATACCCTTATTTTTTCGCTTTCTTGACTGTCACAGAAGTTACAGGACTCACTTGTCCGCGTGTGTTCTTTACATAGACAGATAGTTTCGCTTTTGCTTTTTGCTTCGGAATTTTGACGGAGTAATTTCCTTTAGAAGAAACCGTTCCTTTTCCGATCACTTTTTTCTTCGCATCTTTTACATAGACACTCAATTTCTTTTCAGCTGTACCCGTTACTTTCGTTTGACCGGCATAGACTGATTTTACTTTTGGAGCAGTTGGTGCTGGTAAGACTTTTACGACAGTCGGTTTACTTGTGCGTTTTGCAATATCTGTTACCGTAACGATCAAGCTTGAACCACCAACTTGTTTTGGTAACTTCGCGCTAAACTTACCTTTTGCATCGACTTTCGCTGTTGCAATTTTCTTTTGTTTCGCATCTTTGACTGTAATCGTACCACCCGCAAGAGCTGTACCCGTCATTTTTGTCGCACCGGCAAGAACCGGTTTTACTTTTGGTGCTGCTGGTGCTTTACCAGCAATAACTTCTGTGCGTTCTGACGTGACGTCAAGTCCGTTTACGTAACGAACCGTTAACACGGTCCCTTTAGTTTGACGCGGAATCGTCACACTATATTTTCCGGATTTAGCTGTAGTAGACCCCAACTTCTTAGTTGACCATACTTCAACCTTTGTTCCGGATTTAACTGTTCCAGTGACAGTCAGTTTATTATCGTATACTTTGTTAACAGCTCCACTTAAATTCAATTGCGAAATTGCCCGAGGAATACTGACTTTTCCGTATCCTGAAACTGGACTGACATAGGCAGGAAACTTAAATTCAAGCTCCTCTCCCTCTTCTTCCTCAAACCAATCATTCGGGTTTTCGAAAGCTAGTGGTTCTGCACTTTTTTGTAGAATTTGTTCGATTTGTTTAGGTGTTAGTTTAGGATTAAGTGACTTCAAGATTCCCGCAACGGCTGCAACGTGTGGTGAAGCCATACTTGTTCCATCCATGTAGACCGTATTACCGTCTGGAATTAAACTCGCAACTTTTGAACCTGGTGCTACGACATCAAGTCCTACTCCATAATTCGAGTAATCCGAAACCATACCGAGCGTATTCGTTGCTCCAACAGAAATCGCATACTCTGAATTTGCTGGGAATCCAACCATCATATCGTAATCGTTTCCAGATGCTGCAACGACCGTAACACCATGATCCGCAGCATATTTCATCATATAAGCCATTGTGCGGCTTTCACCACCACCAAGACTCATGTTAATAACTTTGGCTCCATGATCAACAGCATATTTAATTCCAAGTGCGATTGCATCTGTTTCTCCTTCACCATTTGCATTCAAAACTTTAACCGGCAAGATTTGTGCCGACTGATGGATCCCTTGGATCCCGTAATCGTTGTTGATCGTCGCTGCGATGACTCCTGCTACGTGTGTTCCGTGACCATTATCATCAATCGCGTCACCGTCGCCGTTTACAGAAACATAGTTTTTCTCATTCGCAATATCAACTTTCCCTTGTAAATCCTTTAAGCGATAATCAACGCCTGTATCGATGACTGCAATTTTAACAGGTGCTAACTTTTTCCCACTAAACCGTTTTTGGAACTCCTCAAAACCAATGCCAACGTTCGGGAATTGTTCGAAAACTGTTTTCTTATTGACGGCCCATTGGTAATCAAAATTAATATCACTTGTTGCTTTGTAAGTTTGAATCTTTTCAACATATTCGACAGCTGATGAGCGACCAATCGATTGCTTTAATGCTGATGCTGATTGCCCTTTCACCGTCGGGTCTTCTGTCACAACAATGAAATCACCAGCTTTACCGAGTGGTAAACGCTCAACATCTGCCGATTGAATTCCGGCTATTTTCATTGAACTAACTGTTTTCCCTGGTTTTAATTTAACGATAAACCGTGTAGTCTCTTTTGACTGAATGTTCATCCCTAGAGTTCCGAATGTATCGTCTAAAGTACTACCGCTTAATTCCGTTACTTTCATTTTTTTAGCGTATCCATCGATTTCTTCTGCAATCACAGCAGGCGATGCATCGCGTGACAATTTATAGAGACGGTCGACCGCTTGTTGATCTGTCTTTGTCATCGTGTACGATGTTCCACGTACAAGCGCCTCCATTGCGGGTTTCAATATTTTCAAATCTTCGTACGCTTGTTGGCGCTTATCCTTATTGAAAAGAAGCGTTTTGACGACGTACGGTGATGTTTTGTAATAAAGTGACGTCAAAGCACGACCTGCATCCGATTGACTCAATACTTGTTTTTGAATCGAGTGCATCAGAGCTAGCATTGGTTTTTCTTCTTTTGTTTGTTTTAATGCTTCTTCTGCCATACAGCTGATATCGCTGATTGGCTCGTATTCAACAGCCAATTTGACGTTATTGTATGTTAACTTAACGTTTGCAGCTTTTGTCGTTTTCCCCTCTTCGATATTCGGGTAATATTCGACTTTGACATAATACGGTCCATCCCATGCATACGGAACAGCTAATTTTGTCGGTGCTTTTTCGTTCGGCTCTGCTTCTGTCCGGTAACGATCGAATGTATCATCTTCAGCTGCCATCGCTTCACTCGGATAAGCTGTTACTTGAACAGGTTGATCCGTATCGATCGATAACTCGAAGTGTGATGCAGTTTTTTCTATACCCGCTTCATGATTGACACGGTACCAATATGTATTTTTTTCTGCCATTCCGGTCTCGAGTGTCGTTTCTTTTCCTGCTTGTAAAAGTGTTGCGTTTGCAAGAGCGGTCTCCGCCTTTGCAGTAGTTGGTCCTACTCCGAGCGTTAAAACTAAACAGCTCAGCATGACCCAAATCATCAATTTCTTCACACATGCTCCTCCTTCAAAATGGATATACTTTAATTTAATTATAAACAGTATATGGATAAAATGGATAATTAATTTATAGTGAAATCTTACAATTTTGAAAGAAAGACGCATCATGTTCTAAAGAACACGATGCGTCTTCCCAATTCCATTCATTTAAAATCTGCTACATATTCGCCGTATCCCTCTTGTTTCAATTCCTCTTTCGGTATGAAACGTAAGGCAGCCGAGTTCATACAGTACCGTAACCCAGTCGGTTTTGGTCCATCCGAGAAGACGTGTCCGAGATGCGCATTTCCATGGCGACTCCGGACTTCCATTCGTTTCATTCCGATTGAAAAATCACTTTTCTCAATGATATTACCCGGCTCGAGTGGTTTCGTAAAACTTGGCCATCCCGTTTTCGAATCATATTTATCATTTGATGAAAACAGTGGTTCACCAGAAATCAGATCGACATAGATCCCGTCTGCTTTTAAATCATGATACGGATTATCAAATGCTGGTTCCGTTCCATCCTCTTGTGTCACTTTATACTGAATTGCGGTTAATTTCTTTTTGATTTCTGCATCAGATAATTTGGGATAGGTTGGAAGATCGAGCTTTGGTTGATCATTCCAGTAGCGATTGATAAAATCGTCGCGTCCAGAAGCTGCCCGGTAAAACTTATATTTTTTCTCGTTCGTTAAATAATAATCCTGATGGTATGCTTCTGCTTCGTAAAAAGGACCTGCTGCAATCAATGGTGTGACGATTTTATCATCGAAGACCTGTTGTTTCTCTAAATCTTGTTTCGATTGCGCTGCGATTTCTTTTTGTTTCTCATTTGTATAGAAAATCGCCGTCGTGTACGATTCCCCTTGGTCGACGAATTGACCGTTCGCATCCGTTGGGTCAATCTGACGCCAGTAGACATCTAACAACTGCTTGTAGGAGATGACATTCGGATCAAACGTGATCAACACCGCTTCCCGATGCCCTGTCGTCTCTGCCGAAACCTGGTTATACGTTGGGTTCTCAACATCCCCGCCCGTATAACCGGAAATGACCGACTTCACTCCTTTTAACTCCTCAAACGGTGGCTCCATACACCAGAAGCATCCGCCAGCTAAAATCGCCGTCTCTTCCGGTTGATAGCTCAATTCCTTACTACCACTTGATTTTGCCTGCTGTTGCTGGAACACGAAGTATCCCCCGACCATGATGACGATGAGACCAATGACGGATAAAACTGTCCACATTCGTTTCTTCATCTCCCTTCGCCTCCTTTATTTAGCTTACGTCACGTGACGTCGATTGGATGTTCTTTTATTTAACTGTACCGCGCTTACTCTCTCTTGTCGTAGCATGTGCTCAAACACAGCACATTGAATCATCCGGATTACAGAAGCACGATCAGGGAATAGACTCTATAACCTAAAAACACCAGGAGGGGTATTTATGTTTGATTATACTGTTACATCGCATCACGACTTGGATCATGTCATGACTCAATTGAAGCAAGCTCTATCAGAAGCATCGTTCGGTGTCCTATGGGAATTTGATTTAGCAAAAAAATTCGAAGAAAAAGAACTCTCGTTTGATGAAAACTATCATATTCTCGAAGTATGTCAACCAAAAGAAGCGCATCGCGTCGTATCCCACGATTTACGAGCCGGCTACTTTCTCCCTTGTAAAATCGTTGTCTACACAGAAGATGGACAAACGAAAATCGGTATGCCAAAGCCGACTGCCCTGATGGACTTAGCAGACGAAGCAGAACTAAAGACAGTCGCAGAAGAAGTGGAACATACGCTACGTCACGTGATTAATCAGTCCGCCCAATAAGAAAAACGCTCTGCCTGTACGCATGAAACATCGTACAAGTAGAGCGTTTTTTTGTTCATAAGATATCGATCCAAATCTTTACGGCTGTCGCTAAAATCAGGACAGCGAGAATGACCTGGAGAATCTTCGTATTCATCTTCTTCCCGGCGATTGCGCCAAGCGGTGCTGCAATTAAACTAGCGATGACCATGATGGCTGCAGGACCCCAGTCGACTTGTCCTGTCGTGATTTTACCGACAGTTGCGCCGATCGACGAAATGAACGTGATCGCAAGCGATGAAGCAATCGTCATCCGTGTCGGGATTTTTAAGAGGACAAGCATGATCGGGACGAGTAAAAAAGCACCTGCTGCCCCGACGATTCCGGCTCCGACACCAACGATGAATGCGGATACCGCCGCAATGATTTTATTGAACTGGACCTGATCGAGCGGAATGTCGTCAATCCCTTTTTTCGGAACGAACATCATGATCGCTGCCGTTAACGCGAGAACACCGTAGACGATATTGATTGTGTCTTCAGCCAAGATATTTGAACCATAGGCACCGATGAAGCTACCGATTAAAATCGATCCTCCTATGTAGACGATCAATGATTTATTTAAATATCCGCCTTTGCGGTACGCCCAGACGCCACCAATCGTCGCAAAAAAGACTTGAATTGCACTGATCCCCGCGACTTCGTGGGCGGAAAATGCCGCAAAACCGAGTAGTGGCGGGATATACAGTAACATCGGATATTTAATGATTGATCCGCCAATCCCTAACATTCCTGAAATGTAGGATCCGACGAATCCGATTAAGAAAATCGTCACGATAAAACCTAATTCCATCGTTTATCACTCCTTAAAAAAAAGAGAGCCGTAAATCAGCTCTCTTTTCGAAATTAACCTTTTTGAATCCAGAATTTTAGGACGTTTGCTTCTTCTTCATGCTTGACGAGTTCATGACCACCCGATGTCGCCCACGCTTGAAGATCGTTTTTTGCCCCTTTATCCGTTGCATGGACTTCAAGGATTTGACCTGATTCGAGTCCCGCGATGGCTTTTTTTGTTTTCACGATTGGCATCGGACATGCGAGTCCTTTTGCGTCGAGTACGAGTTCTGATTTCATCTTGTATTCCTCCTGAATGATTTGATGTTAGATATGAATTGGTTTAGCGGACCGCACAGCGGTTCGGACCGACTTCCATTTCCCGTTGTGTCTCGAGATCGGGTGTCTGTTTGCCCATGTTCGTTTCACGGATGTCTTGGTACGCGTTCGGTTGTGGTGGCAGGTTCTCTGTGACCATCTTCCGGAATTCAGTTTCATCGTCGATGTTGAGACCATGATTGTTCGCAAGTAAGATGCTTAATTTCTCCGCTACACTACCGTCCGTGTTCAATTCTTCAATGATCATGAAGTGTGCCGGCAGAACAATCAGTTCCGGTGAAAGATCACGATACGTGTTGTAGAGTGAATCGCGTAAGTCACCGACCCAGTCTTCCGCGAGACCAGCTAAATCCGGACGACCAATCGAATCGATGAATAAGATATCACCCGTCAACAAGTAACGCTGATCGACGATGAATGATGTTGATCCAATCGTATGTCCCGGGGAATAAAGCGCGCGTACTTCAATCGCCGTATCCCCGACTTGAACCATACTACCGTCTTCAAGTGGCGCATAATCGAATGTGACATCTGTTGCATCTTTAGGTGGCAACCAATACGTCGCCCCTGTTTTTTCTGCGATGTCGCGTCCTCCAGAAATATGATCCGCATGAAGATGTGTATCAAACACATGCTTAATCGTGACGTTGCGTGATGCTGCATAATCTAGATAAACATCCGTCATTCGTGTTGCATCGACAAGAACAGCCTCTCCTTCTGAGATGACCATATACGAGAGACATCCTTTACCGATTCGGACAAACTGGATGACTTCCCCTTGATCAGCTCCCGTATCGTTCAACGTTCCCAGTGAAATTGGTTCTAGATGTTCACTCCATGCTTTCATGCCGCCTGACAAATACGATACGTCTCGCCCTGCTTCTTCCAGCATATCGGCGACGAAAATCGATGAACCTTCTTTTGCGCAAACGACGAGGACATCCTGATCCGTCGGAAGCTGATCGAGAATCTCCTCGACACCATCCAACAATTCAAAATAAGGAATGTTGAGGTACTTGAAGTTCTCTCCTTCAATCTTCCAATCTTGAAACGCATCTTCATTCCGTACATCTAAGATGAACAGAGACTCACGTCCAATGATTTTTTTCGTAACTTGTGCGGCTGTCATTGCTTGTGCCATATCTACTAGTTCCTCCTCTGCTTTACGCTGTTGAATTATTTCGCTGAAACGAGTGTTGTCGTCTCAAATGCCCATTCCTGCATACCCGGTACGACATTGTGGACCGTGTAGCCCTTGTCACTGAGCTGTCGGCATGCCATATCACTTCGACTGCCAGTCCGGCAGATGACATAAATCGTCTGATTCGAATCCAGTTCCGTATGTCGTGCCTCAAGTTCGCCTAACGGAATATTGATCGCTCCCGGTACGTGGGCGAAGGCATATTCTGCTTGTTCCCGAACATCGAGTACCGTGATTGAGTCGTCCTGACGTGCCGCTTCAACTTTTGCGTTGTCGACGGTTTGGTTGAATGCTGCAGGTTCCGTGACATCGCCCGTCGATTTCCGAACGTAATGACGGAGTACTTCGCCTTCTTCAATCGTACCGAGGTAATGATTACCGGTACTGTTCGCCCAAGCACGAAGATCTGCAGTCGAACCTTTATCTGTCGCCTGGACTTCAATGACTTGTCCCGGTTCTAACGTCTTGATTGTTTTTTTCGTCCGCACGATTGGCATGGGACAAGCGAGTCCTTTTGCGTCCAATACGATATCTGATTTAATCATAGTCATACAATTCGCTCCTTTATGGTGTGGGGTATTATTTATTTCGTTTCGCCTTCGTACGACATCATGCCGCCATCCATGTTCGTCACGTCATATCCTTGTCCTTCGAGATATGTCGTTGCGCGACCACTGCGTGCACCTGAACGACATACCATGACATACTCTTTTTTCTTGTCGAGTTCGTTCATCTTGAATTCAATCAATCCGAGTGGAATATGGATCGCTCCCGGAATCATTCCTTCTTTGACTTCATCGACTTCTCGGACATCAATGACGTTCAGTTGTTCACCACGTTCGATTTTTTCCTGTACTTCTGTTGCTGTCATGCGTTTCATATTCATTTCCTCCTCTTCATTCGATTCAACGCCAGGCATTCATTCCGCCACGGACTTCCGTGACATTCGTATAACCGGCTTTTTTTAATACTTTGACGGCTTGTTTGCTTCGCATTCCGCTTTGACAGATGACGAGCACTTCTTTGTCTTTCGGGATTTGATTCAGTTGACTGTTTAACGTTTGTAATGGAATATTCTTAAATCCTTTGATGTGATTGCCCTTGAATTCTGCTGGTGTCCGAACATCGAGATAAAATCGTTTGCGGTCGTTTAGTAACGGCTTCAGTTCCGTGGTCGACACTTGCTTGACGCCTTTTGTTGGGGCGAACATCTTATAAGCGAGATAGCCGACGACGAGCAACAAGATAATCGATAGTACATCCATGCGTCATTCCTCCTTCAGATCATTAGATGAATAGATTGACGTTTCCGTTCTCCGCATCAGCGAGATAGGCGGCAACTCCTGCGTACTCAATGCCGTCGTGCAATTCTTCCTGTTTTAAGCCGAGCAGATCCATCGTCATCGTACAGGCGACGAGTTTGACATCCTGTTCTTTTGCTAATTCAATCAAGTCTGGAAGCGGCATCGCATTGTGTTTCTTCATGACGTTTTTAATCATTTTTTGACCTGCACCACCAAAGTTCATTTTCGAGAGTGGCATCTTATCGGCACCGCGTGGCATGAACTTACCGAACATCTTCTCAAGGAATGTTTTATCCGGCTGGATTGGTTCATCTTTACGCATCGCATTCAAACCCCAGAAGGTATGAAAAATCGTGACTTCGTGATCGTATGCGGCTGCACCGTTGGCAATGATATAAGCTGCCATGACTTTGTCGTACTCTCCACTAAATAAAACGATGGTTGTTTTTTTCGTATCTGACATGAACGTAATTCCTCCATTTTTTACCCTAATGGGTATATTAATTCGTAAAAATTTTTCATCTGCTTTTCATTAAGAGTTGAACAGCCTCTGCAACGGCTTGTTCATGATTTTCCGTCGCATCATCCTGACGAACACAGTCAATCAAGTTCTCACTGACGACAAGACCGATGACACGATCGATTGCACTACGTGTCGCACTCAGTTGTGTGACGACATCCTTACAGGACGCTTCTTCTTTCATCATTCGAACGATACCGTGGATTTGTCCTTCAATCCGATTCATCCGATGAATGATGCGATCTTCATAACCGTTTTCCATATGAAGTCCATCTCCTTTTTTCAAATGTGATCTGCGTCATACCTCATTAGTACATTTCATACAATAATACCTATAGGGGTATAAGTCAACGAAAAAGATTTCCAGATTCATCACTATGTTCAGTGATTCCGAAAATCTTTTTGTAGTCAGCCTTTCCAATTCGCCTCTAAAAAATCGATCCAACGCTCGGCTAGTCGAGTGGGCATCTTCTCTGGTAATACATAGCGAAACGTCCGGTTGGAGATTTCTTTCGCATGAAGCGTAAAGCCTTCAGACGGGAAGGACGTGACAAGTCGTTCTGACAGCGCTGCAATACCACTCCCATTTAAAACAAGTTGTCGCGCTAAATAATTCGCATCTACTGTAATCGTTCGAGCGGGAACGATTGACGACGCATCAAGCCAACGATGAAGTGCATAGCGAGAAGCGGATCCTTCCTCGCGAACAATCCACGTCGCGTCTTCGAGTGCAAGATGTGTCGCTCCAATGATATGCAGCTGATCTTTCGCAAAGACGATTTGTCTTATTCCATCAAGTAACAGTTCACCTTCAATCATACCGAGATCAATCTCACGATGTCGCAAAGCTGCTGCCACTTGATCATGATTCATCAATTGGATGTCCAGTGAGACTTTAGGATGCGCATGTGAAAACAGATGGATCATATCATCAAGCAATATCTCGTGGATCGTATGTGTTGCTCCAATCCGTAGCGTCCCTTGGAAGACCCCTTCCGATTCATCTAACTGCGACTGCATCTGTTCGAGTTGGAATAGAATTTCTTTTGCATGGCGGTAGACAATCCACCCCATTTCCGATACCTCAACCCCTATTGCGAAGGAATCACGTATTAATAACGAATGCCCGACATCTTCTTCGAGTCGTTTCACGTGAACACTAATCGTCGGTTGCGACAGAAATAACTGCTCCGCTGTTTTCGTAAAATGACGTGTCTCGACAAGTGTAACGAATGTTCTCAGTTCCGTTAATTTCACGAATTCTCACCCCTTTATTACATTTAATAATCATTTATATTTAGTTAATTCATTTTTATAATCAATCATTCCTCTTTCATACTCAAAGTATCACGTATTAGAAAGAAGGATAACTTCATGACTTATATCTTATTTATTTTGTTGGGTGCTATCATCGGCATTCTCTCCGGCTTTTTCGGAATCGGTGGCGGCATCATTCTCACCCCACTGTTATTAATTCTCGGCTATGAAGCGAGTACTGCAATCGTCCTCAGTCTGTTACTGACACTCGGTTCGACTATGACCGGTACACTCTCGCATCTCCGCTTAAAGACATTCCGTTTTCGCGATGCTGGGATCATCGGTTTATCTGGGATCATCGGTTCAGCGGTGATCACACCAGTCGTCTTTTGGCTCGAGCGTCATGCTGGTGCCGATGTCGTCTTATCCAGTCTATATATCGTCTTACTGCTCGGGTTTTCGATTCAATTTCTACGCCCCCGTTCAAAGGAGCGTCCGTCTTTTCCGGTTCATGATGCTTCCGTCATGAAGCTCGTCGTCATCGGTCTCGCTGCCGGAATTCTCTCTTCGTTGATGGGTGTCAGCGGTGGGTTCTTACTAACCCCCCTCTTGATTGGTTGGGTTCGCTTCCCGCTCAAACAAGCAATCGGAACGAGTATTGCCTCTGCAACCCTTATCGTTCTCGGAGGCGTAACGAGTTATGTCGCTTCCGGAACCAGTGCCCCGTTATCGCTTGGTCTTGCCCTGATCGTCGGTGCATTCATCGGCTCACCACTCGGGGCTTCACTCTTACATCGCTTTAATGAATCGTTCGTCCAAAAGACATTAGGAATCTTTTATGGTGTCGTCGCCTTGAGCGTCATCGTCAAAGTGTTCGGTCTTCCTTATCTGTCCCTCGTATTGCTCACTTTGTTCACACTCAGTCTGTTGAGCGTCTTCGGATACCGGATTCTTAAAACTGCCTAAACGAAAAAGCAGCTGACACATCGTCAGCTGCTTTTGTTCGTGCTCAATCGTTAACGCACGCTCTCTTCTTTGATTTTTTGCGGCTTCATGATTTTTGCTTCTTTTTTCTGACGCATGCGTTCCGCATTCATTAGTCCCCCTAACATCAGGACGACAGCAGATAAATAGAACCATGTCATCAAGACAATGATTCCGGCAAGCTGACCGTAAAGACGATCATAACTCCCGAACTCAGCGTAATAAGAGAAAAATTCTGAAACGACTTGCCAAGCAATCGTTGCAAAGATTGCCCCGGGGAGTACCTGACGAACCGTCAGACGGACACTCGGTAAGATCCGATACAATAAGATGAAAAAGACAAGTAAGAACAATGTCCCGAGTCCCCAGCGGAATAAGAACCAAATCCAAGAGTAGTTCGTCACGAAATCAGCGACGATTGCAAAGTGGTTGATGAAACGACGTGTTAGTTTCTCTGAAATTGGAACAATCAACGAAATCGGAAGAATGATCATCATCCCGATCGTAAAGGCAAAGTCTTGTAAGAGTCCGCGCCAGAATGGTGCTTTTCGTGTCACTTCAAGTGCATCATTCAGCGAGCGGACAAGTGACTGGACCGACATCGAAGCGAGCCAAAAGGCTGCGAGGAAACTGATCGAGGCAAGTTTAAAGCCACCCTGATCAAAAATTCCAACGACGTTCCGCTGAATCAAGTCGTACGTTTCTGCCGGAGCAAACGGTCGAATCAAATCAAGTACGTTATCCGACGTAAACGGTAAGAACGAGACGATCCCAACTACGAATAATAAGAATGGGAATAAGGACAACATCAGATAATAGGCAAGCTGAGCCGATTTATCAAAAAAGGCTTCACCAAAAAAACGGGCAAATACAGGTTTGATTAAAGACATACAAATTTCCTCACTTTCAACTAATTCTCTACACTATCCCCCATTTCATACCTCCTTTAAACTTTTGGAAGTCTTTTGAACTTATAACAACCTTATACATCATTCAAGTTTGGCGCTTCGGTTCTGCGCGGGGTACACTAGGAGCAGAGATTGTATCGTGCTTGTTTTTCAGAAAGGATTTCGATTCGTGTACCCACTCATTCAATCCGAAGCAGAACGCTTCTTTACTTCTTATATAGAGCAATACCCCGAAATGGCCGGACGTCAGCAAGAAGTCATCCGTTCGATTCAAACGACGGGAACATATGAGCAGACGGCTTCTGAGCTGGCGTTCGGTGCCAAGCTCGCTTGGCGCAACAGTAATCGCTGCGTTGGACGCCTCTTTTGGGAACAACTCCATGTCTTTGACGCGCGGGATGCGTTGACCGTTGAAGCGGTCCGCGACGCGTTATTTGAGCATATCCGATTCGCGACGAACCAAGGACGGATTCGCTCGACGATCACGGTTTTCCATCCGACACGGGTTCGGCTCCACAATCACCAACTCGTTCGTTACGCTGGTTACGAAACGGACAATGGCATCATCGGTGACCCGGCTTCCATTCAACTAACGCGCCAATGCGAAGCGCTTGGTTGGACAGGAGCAAAGACACCGTTCGATATCCTCCCCTTATTGATCGAACTTGATGGACAAGTCAGCCTGCATCCGATTCCTGACGAGCTCGTCCTTGAAGTTACTATCACGCATCCTGACTATGATCTGTTTGATGGTCGCGAAGTCCGCTGGTATGCTGTACCGATGATTGCCGATATGCAGCTTGAGATTGGTGGCATCGTCTACCCGTGTGCCCCTTTCAACGGTTGGTACATGGGAACGGAGATTGGTGCCCGTAATCTTGCCGATACGGATCGTTACGATCTGTTGCCGCTTGTCGCAACCCAACTCGGTTTGAACACGTCACGTGAACGGTCGCTTTGGAAAGACCGAGCACTCGTCGAACTAAACGTTGCGGTGCTTGAATCGTTCGAACGCGCCGGTGTTACAATCGTCGATCACCATACAGCTGCGAAACAGTTCGCTCGTTTTGAAAAAAACGAAGCGGCATGCGGTCGTGATGTCACCGGCGACTGGTCATGGCTCGTACCACCGATGAGTGGTGCAACGACGCATATGTTCCATAAAGATTACGACCCAGAAATCAAACGGCCAAACTTCTTTCCAAAATCGTCACAGACAGCGCCTGTGACCGGATGTCCGTTCCATCAAGGAGCCCTGAAATGAATTATGTCGAGCAGTTACGCCAAAAAATCGGTCATGACCCAGTCATTCTCGTCGGTTCCGTCGTCCTCGTCGTGCAGAACGAGCATATTCTGCTGGAGCAACGGAACGAAGCACAAGCCCGCTTCGGCTTGCCCGGAGGATTGATGGAATGGGCGGAATCACCGGAAGAGACAGCGCGTCGGGAACTCGCGGAAGAGACGGGATTAGAAGTAGAACGATTAACGTTACTCGATGTCTACTCCGGTCCGCAATACGTGACGACCTTAGCGAACGGAGACGTTTTTCAAAGTGTTACCCTCGCTTATATCGGTGAACATCCGATTGGTACGCTAAAACAAAGTGACGAAAGTATCAAGTTACAGTTCGTACCCCTTGATGCCTTACCAGATCACTTAGTCGGTTCTCACGCTCGAATGATTGAAGACTACAAAAAGCGCCGCTAAATCGATAGCGGCGCTTTTATTTATAGAGACTGACGCATGATGTATTGTTTCAAATCTCGCTGAGTCCATCCTTCAGAACGTAATGCTTCCCACACCTCTACATCTGTCGATTGATAATGATAGGTCGTCCCTGGTAAACGACGGACGACTTCTGTCGCGTGTCTTGCTTTTTGGTCTGCTGGACCAACGACTGACAAGAGTGATGATCCAGCTACTGCTACTACACTTTCTTCTAATTGATAATAATCCGTTTGTACTTGCTGCATGACATGAGGATCTTGCTGCCAAATGTATTCACCTTGGACATCGTATCGCTTTAAGAATTTTGCTTCTTCGATCGTTGGTAGATCGGCTTCTTGTCGTTCATCCGTTAGGTGAAAATAACCGATTTCCCCAACAATCTTATAACCCAGCGATTCATATAAGCGAACCGCTGGATCATTTCCTTGAATGACTTCAAGCATCAACTCATCCATACCCACTTCTTTTGCATGACTCAATTGTGCTTGGTACAAGGCTTTCGCAATCCCAAGACGACGATACTGCGGAGAAACTCCGAGCCCACCACACCGCATAATGCGTCGTTCATCGATTTTCTTCCAACCGTTCAGCCAGAGACCGACCGGTTTTTCTCCATGATAGGCAATGAACGAATGCTCCAACTGGTTTCCGTCTCGTTCGAGAATACGCTCTTGAAACTCTGCTTCTGATAAGTGCAGTGGTATCAGATAATCCTGAAATCCGTCCTGCATCGCTTGATATGCTGTCTTTACGTCAGGTGCGCGTTGAATATGAATCATCGGAAGACCTCCTTTTCCACTGAGCAGTTTCGCTATCTTGCTTGCGATTTCCTGCACGCAAAAACACCCTTGTCGCCAAGGGTGTCTCTACTTATTGAATTTTAGAGCGGCTACGTCCGTAACCAAAGTAAACAAGTAGTCCGATTGCCGTCCAAACGAAGAAGGCAATCCATGTGAACGGCTGTAAGTTGACCATCAACATGATACAAGCGAGGACTGACAGAATCGGTAGTACTGGAACGAACGGTACTTTAAAGGCACGCTTCAAATCAGGACGCGTCCGGCGTAGGATGATGACTGCAATCGAGATAAGCGCAAATGCTGCCAGTGTTCCGATGTTGATTAATTCAGCGAGTGTACCGAGTGGAACGAATCCAGCGATCAAACCAGCTGTTGTTCCAAGGATCCATGTCGCTTTAACCGGAGTGTGTGATTTTTCATTGACGTCCGAGAAGACTTTCGGTAATAATCCGTCACGGCTCATTGCGAACAAGAGACGAACAAGACCAAATGTCATGACGAGGATGACCGTCGTCATACCAACGATGGCTCCTAAGTCGACGAATCCAGCGACCCAGTCTTGACCTGCGACCTTTAACGCAAGCGATACCGGGCTATCGACCCCTTCAAATTGCTTGAATGGAACGATTCCGACCATGATAGCAGAAACGACGACGTACAGGACGGTAACGATCGCAAGCGATCCTAAGATTCCGATTGGTAAGTTACGTCCCGGGTTTTTGACTTCTTCTGCTGCCGATGTGACGGCATCGAATCCGAGATAAGCGAAGAACGCAATCGCTGATGCTTGCAAGACCCCACTCATACCAAATGGTGCAAACGGTTTGTAGTTGCCTGGTTCGATGTACCAGATACCGACGACGATGAACAAGACGACGACAGCAACTTTGACAAGTACCATGATGTTGTTAACGCGTTTTGTTTCTTTAATACCAAGTGAGAGCAAGAGCGTAATAACCATTAGAATCAAGAACGCTGGTAAGTTGAAGAACGTCTCGCTTCCTGGTACAGCACCTGGAGCAGCCGTTAAAGCCGTTGGTAGCTCTAAACCAAAACCAGCCAAGAGTGACTGGAAGTATCCTGACCAGCCGGTTGCAACGGCACTCGAAGCGAGTCCATATTCCAGAATGAGACACCACCCGATGATCCAGGCTACGACTTCCCCAATCGTCGCGTATGTATACGTATATACACTACCTGAGACAGGAATCATCGATGAGAATTCAGCATAACAAAGGGCTGCGAGCGCACAGACGATAGCGGAAATAATGAATGAAATCGGTAAAGCAGGTCCTGCATAAAGAGCGCCCGTTCCTGTCAGAACGAAAATTCCGGTCCCGATGATGGCACCGATTCCAAGTAAAATAAGGTCAAACCCTGATAAATGACGTGCCAGTTTTGAATGTTGTTTCATATCCATCATCACACTGACATCTTTTTTGCGAAGCAAACTCATGTTTCATCCTCCGAACTTTTCTCTTTTTTCTGAATATTCAAATCATTAAGGTAATTGACTTTCTAATCATAACAAACGATGTCAGGTTCGATAAGTCTTTTTTTCTGTATTTTTTCACAAAGTGGTCAAACCACTTTTGTGACAATACGACAATGCTTTGATGCGTCAACGCAAAAAACACTCTTTCCCCTAAAAGAGAGGAAAGAGTGTACTTGTTATTACGGACGATCGTTTGGATGATCAAGGTTAGGACCTTTATGCTCATCTGGATCGATCGGGTAATCATCTTGTTGTGCTAAATCGTTTTCTGGCAATGCACCTTTTGGTGTACCATGCGTCGTCTCATCTGTTGAAGAAGAGCGCGCTGAACGTGGTGCACGGTCTGGTGTCACATCATCTGCCGCTTGTGAAGCTGCACCTTTTGCTGCATCTTTCAAGCTTGGTGATGAAGAAGTAGATGCTGACTTACTCGGAAGGTTCGATGTGTCGACTTCCGTGTTCTCTGCTTTCTTTTGGAGACGATCGAGGTAACGCGATGCATTATCACGTCCACCGAGACCAAACGCAAGACCGAAAGCAAGAGCAAGTGCCCCAAGGATCAAGATGAAGGCTGAGTTGACGATCGTATCAGCAACACCAAGTTGATCAAGTGCCATGAAGACAGCAAGTGCAAGAATCGCATACTTCGCAACACTTGAAAGGACCTTCAGTTCAGAGTTGCCGAACAGGCTGTCCATCGTACATTTGACGAGGTTGCTGACGATGATCCCGATTGCGAGAATGATGATCGCTGTTAGGACGCTTGGTAAGAACGCAAGGACGGCACGACCGAGGTCGACCATGAAGTCAAGACCAATCAAGTTGAAGGCTTCGACGACGAAGAGAACGACGATGACGATCTCAACGAGCGCACCAACGATTGAGGCTGGTGATGTAGAAGCTTGGTTCGCATCCCATGAACCGATTTTCAAGTGACGTGTCAGGTTGTTGAAACCAAGACGTGATAAGAGATCCGTAACGAATTTCTTAATGAAACGTCCGACATAAAGACCGACAAGAATCAGAACAACACCGACGATGATGTTCGGAATCATACCAAGGACATCGTTCAACATGTTGATCGCTGGTCCTGTGATTCCTTTAATGTTCAATTGATCGAGTGCTGAAATCGTGATTGGAATCAGAATCAAGATGAAAACGACTGTTCCAAGAATCGAAGAAAGTGATTTCGCATCTTTTTGATCCGTTGATCCAAGGTTGAAGCGTGCTGCAAATTTATCCGTTCCAACAGCATGAAGGAAATTCGTCACGATATCGCGGACGATTTTCGCTACGAGGAAGCCGACGAAGAAGATGGCTGCCGCAGCAATCAAGCGTGGAATGAATCCAAGGAATGACGATAACAATTGGCTGAACGGTTGTGAGACACTCTCAATGTTCAAGGCATCGAGGACACCCGGTAGGAATAGAAGCAAGACGAGATAGAAGACGATTTCTCCAGCGATTTTCGGGTAAGATGATAAGTCTGTCTGACCTTGAAGCATCTTGTTCGAACGTACTTTCTCATTCGCCATCAGCTTCGTTCCTGCTTTGACGATGATCATACGAAGAACGACCGCAATGACGTATGCCAATAGAAGAATGAGCGCTGCTTTTAAGATGTTCGGAATTGCCGCGAGTAATGTACTCATCGTATCCGCAAGTGGTCCAGCAATGATGTTCAGATCAAGGATATTGAAGACCAAGATGAGAACGAAGACCATGAGAACCCAAAAGACGACAGTCCCGATGATTTTTTCAGGTGTCCACTTTTTCTTCTTTTGTGGCGCCCCTTCTTTTTGAGGTGACAACTTGTTGACGACCCCAGACTTCTCTAACGCTTTTTGAATCCCGTTTGCAATCAGCTTGGCTATGAGCCATCCAATCAAGAAAATGATGATCGCTCCAAGCAAGTTGCCGAGTGATCCGAGAATGCCGTTCAAGTTCAACGACGTCCCATTCCAAATGTTATTCATCCTGCCACACTCCTTCACCTAAATAAAATTATATATTTCCAACACTTCTTTAATTTCCCCAGCTAAAAGATTTATTAAACCCCTGCCCGTACCAGAATGTGGCGTTTCTTGTTTTCACTACAAAAAACTGGATGGCATATGCTGCCATCCAGTACCAGATTTCATGAGAGTTGTTGATTTAAAATGATGCGCATCGCCGCATATCCGCCGTCAATATTGATGACATCCTTAAATCCAAGTGACTGTAATACGCTGACTGCCATTCGGGAACGGACACCGGATGCACAATGTACAGCAAGCGGTCGATCCGTTGGCAGTTCATCCTGACGTGCTACCAATTTTCCTAAGAGAATGCGTTGTGCCTGATCAGAATGGTGACTGTCCCATTCGGTTTTATTCCGGACGTCGAGGACGCAGACTTCTTTGCGCTCTGCCGCAGCAAGCGCCTCTTCTGCCGTCCAGTCTACATATCGTTCGGACAACGACGTCTCCGGTAATTCCCGGTAATCCACCCAATGCGTGAAGCGGTCGAGACCAATTGATTGGAGATCCCGTTGAATGTTTTCTAGCTGTTCTGGAGTCGAAAGAATCGCGATGTCACGGTCAAACTCAAGTAACCACCCAGCCCAAGTGACGAACTTGCCATCGTACGGAATATTAATGGTTCCAGGGAGATGTCCATCCCGGAATGACTGACCGTCCCGTGTATCGACGATTTGAATCGATGACGGCAAGCTCGAAGCGGTTTCCTGGATGATATCGGCTGCCTCTGTCGTCAATGCAATCCCCTCTTTATTGACGCGTTTCATCATCGCGAAGTAATTCGGCGGTTCTGGTTGGTCCGTTGTCAGTTCTCGAATGAATGCGTCTTCGTCTTCCATTTGTAATGCCCAGTTCGTCGCTTTTTCATAGCCGACCGTTGATGTCGGAACGGCACCGAGCGCTTTCCCACAAGCACTACCAGCACCATGTCCTGGCCAAACTTGGACAAAATCAGGTAACGCTTTGAAACGTTTTAACGAACCAAACATTTGCTTCGCTCCGACTGCTGTCGTTCCTTTGATACCTGCAGCTTCTTCAAGTAAATCAGGACGACCGATATCACCGACAAAGACGAAATCCCCTGTGAAGATACCTATCGGCACTTGTTGATTCCGGTCAAATAATAAGAAGGAGATATGCTCTGGCGTATGCCCTGGTGTGTGCATAACTTCAAGCGTCACATTTCCGATTTTGAACCGGTCACCGTCTTTGACAAGGACATGGTGAATATCCGAGACGAATTGATATTTCCAATTTTCGTCTCCTTCGTCTGATAGATAAGCCGTCGTATCGTATCGTTTAGCAA
Organism: Exiguobacterium sp. EA-TM-5; assembly: GCF_053878415.1. Lineage (NCBI taxonomy): Bacteria > Bacillati > Bacillota > Bacilli > Caryophanales > Exiguobacterium > Exiguobacterium sp. EA-TM-5. The sequence goes on from NZ_CM132670.1 coordinate 111,912, forward strand.
ACTCTTGTGTACCCGAGACGAAGTCAGCGTGAATGTGCGTTTCTGCCGTAGCGGTGATCCGGAGACCTTCTTTTTCTGCGACTTCTAAATACGGTGTAATATCTCTAGCAGGATCGATAACAATCGCTTCTCCCGTCATCTGACACCCGACCATGTATGACGCCTGCGCTAATTTCTCATCATAAAAATATCGTAACAACATCGTGTATACCCCCTCTTGTATATTAAACGATTGTTCCTTCGTAGCTCATCATGCCTCCGCTGACATTCGTCACATCGAATCCAGCTTGCTCGAGATACATCGACGCATTCATACTACGCCCACCAGATAAACAAATGATGTGGACTGGGCGTGACGCGTCGAGTTCAACCGTCCGTTCCGTCAACTCGGATAACGGGACATTTTTTGCTTCAGCGATATGTCCACTTTCGTACTCATGCGATTCACGAACATCAATCAATTGGATCGCACTTTCAGTTAATGTCTGCTGTAATTGTTCTGTCGTCATCTGTTTCATCAAGATTCCTCCTAGTAGATGCCTCTCGGCTGTTGAGTTGTTGAACTTAATATACCCCATACCGTATATAAGTTCAAGAAAAATGCACACAAAAAAGCAGCATCGTCTAAAAGACGACACTGCACTAATTTAAACGACTTCCTTTTCAGAGAATTGGCTGTTGTACAGATCCGCATAAAAACCATCTGCCTCGAGTAATTCTTTATGTGTGCCCTGCTCGATGACACGCCCTTGATTCATGACGAGAATCAAATCGGCATCTTTGATTGTCGACAGACGATGGGCAATGACGAAACTCGTCCGTCCTTCCATCAAGCGACGCATTGCTTGCTGGATGAAGACTTCCGTCCGTGTATCCACACTTGAGGTTGCTTCGTCGAGAATCATGATCGGAGGATCAGCAAGGACCGCCCGAGCGATCGTCAACAATTGTTTTTGACCTTGCGAAATGTTCGAGGCTTCCTCGTTCAAGACGGTATCGTAACCGTCCGGCAACGTCCGGATGAAGTGATCGGCATGTGCCGTCTTCGCTGCCGCGATGATCTCCTCTTCGGTCGCTCCACTTTTACCGTAGGCAAGATTATCTCGGATCGTACCGTTGAAGAGCCACGTATCTTGTAAGACCATGCCAAACGTCGTCCGTAAGTCTTCGCGTGACATCTCGCGGGTATCGATACCATCAATTCGGATCGTACCACCGTTTAATTCATAAAAACGCATCAATAGATTGATCATCGTTGTCTTACCGGCACCCGTCGGTCCAACGATTGCAACGGTTTGTCCCGGTGCAACATCGATGTTCATGTCCTCGATCAAGAGATCATTGCCATAACCGAAATCAACGTGTTCGAACGCAACAGCCCCATCTGCTTTCTCTAGACGATGCGTCGTCACTTCTTTAATCTCTTCTTCTTCGTCGAGTAATTCAAAGACACGTTCCGCCGCTGCTACCGTCGATTGGACGATGTTTGCGATATTCGCCGTCTGTGTGATCGGTTGCGTGAACTGGCGTGTATAGGTGATGAACGCTTGAATATCCCCAATTGAGATGGCTCGTTGTGTGACGAGAATCCCACCGACGATACTGATCAGGACGTAACTGATGTTCCCGATGAACATCATCATCGGCATGATAATCCCGGAGATGAACTGCGCTTTGCGCCCTGCTTCATACAACTCTTCGTTGACGGCATCAAACTGTTCGACCGCTTTGCGTTCATGTCCGAACGCTTTGACGACCGAGTGTCCGGTATACATCTCTTCGACGTGTCCGTTCAACTGACCGAGTGTCCGTTGTTGATCGGCAAAGTATTTTTGGGATCGTTTCAAAATCGGACGAATCGCAAAAATCGAGACCGGCAATGAGACAAGTGAGATCAGTGTTAACAATGGACTAATCGTCAGCATCATGATTAGAATTCCGACGATCGTTACGATCGACGTGATAAATGAAGTAACACTTTGTTGTAACGTACTCCCAATCGTATCGATGTCGTTCGTCACACGGCTCAGTGTCTCACCGTTCGGACGACCATCGTAGTATTTCAATGGCAAGCGTTCGAGCTTATGGTTGACGTCTTCACGCAAATCATAAACTGTTTTTTGAGCGATGCCCGACATCAAATACTGTTGCAAGTAATTGAACAGACTACTGATGACATAAAGTCCAGCCAGCCACAAGAGGATCTGTCCAATTTTCGTGAAATCAATTGCCGCTCCTGGTACACCTTGAAACTTCGCATACGCGCCTTCAAATAATTCCGTAATCGCCGTTCCCATGATTTTCGGACCGGCAATCATGAAGACTGTACTGAGGATTGCTGCTAAAAAGACGCCAATCAGTGCCGTCCGACGAGGACGAAGATACCGAAGCAGACGTCGAAACGTCGCTTTGAAATCTTTTGGTTTTTCACCAAGCATCATCATATTTCCGCCACCGGGACCACCAGGCGGAGGACCGCCGGCAGGTCGTTTTTTCTCACTCATGCGATTTCCTCCTCTGATAGTTGTGACTTAACGATTTCCTGATAGACGGCGTTGTTCGCAAACAATTCATCATGTGTGCCGATTCCAGCGACTTTCCCTTCATCAAGGACGATGATTTGATCGGCATCAATGACGGTACTGACACGCTGAGCAACGATCAAGACCGTGGCTTCACGTGTTTCTTCCCGTAACGCTTTTCGAAGGGCCGCATCGGTCTTGAAGTCGAGTGCTGAAAAACTGTCGTCAAAGACATACAGGTCCGGTCGACGAACGAGGGCTCGAGCAATTGACAAGCGTTGTTTTTGCCCACCAGAGACGTTCGATCCCCCCTGTTCAATCCGCGCGTCGTAACCGTCTGGCATCCGTTCGATGAAGTCGGTTGCTTGTGCGATTTGTGCTGCATGTGCGACTTCTTCGTCTGTTGCATCTTCTTTCCCGAAGCGGATGTTCTCTGCAATCGTCCCTGTGAACAGTAATGCTTTTTGGGGAACGAAGCCGATTTTCGACCGCAGTTCCTCTTGCGGTACGTCTTGGCTATCGACACCGTTGACGCGGATGCTCCCTTCCGTCACGTCATAAAAACGAGGAATCAAATTAACGAGCGTTGATTTTCCCGAACCGGTACCACCGATGACAGCCGTCACTTCACCTGGTCGCGCCGCAAAACTGATATCGGATAAGACCGGTGTCTCAGCCCCTGGGTAACGGAACGTGACGCGATCAAAGACGAGCGTTCCTCTTTCACGGTCAGCGGTTTGAGTGCCTTGATCTGTCATCGTTGGTGTCATTTCCAGCACTTCGTTGATCCGTTTCGCCGAGACCGCAGCTCGCGGAATCATAACGAACATGACAGATGCCATGACGAGAGCGAACATGATTTGCATGACGTATTGGATGAACGCCATCAAGTCCCCGATCTGCATACCACCACTGTCAATCCGGATGCCACCGAACCCAATGACACCGACGACCGTCAAGTTCATGACGAGCATCATCACTGGCATCAAGAAAGCCATGATTTTATTGACCTTGATCGAGACTTCTGTCAAATCTGCGTTTGCTTTCGTTAATCGAACCTGTTCATCGCGTTCCCGGTTAAAGGCACGGATGACACGAATCCCAGTCAGGTTTTCCCGCAGGACGAGGTTCAAGCGATCAAGTCGTTTTTGGACCTTCCCGAACAACGGAACCCCTTTCCACAGAATCAATAGAATCGAAATCACAAGTACCGGCATCGCTGCAACGATGACGAACGAAAGTTTGGCGTCTTTTGAAACGGCCATGATCAATCCACCGATGAACATGATCGGGGCACTGACGACCATCCGTAACATCATGATGACGACTTGTTGGACTTGCGTGATATCGTTCGTCGTCCGGGTAATCAGTGACGCCGTTCCGACTTGGTCAAACTCTTGCAGGGAAAACCGTTCGACATGATTGAAGACTTGACGGCGAATATCCCGCCCGAGTCCCATCGATGCCTTCGACGAATAATAACTAGCGGCAACTGCTGCTAACGCCCCGATACCGGTAATTCCGAGCATGACGGCACCAATCTTCCAAATGTAGGCGGTATCGCCGGTGACGACCCCTTTGTCAATGATATCTGCCATCAGTGTTGGCAAATAAAGATCAGACATCGACTGTGCGAAAACCAAGACGAGCACCGCGAGTACTGCCCATTTATACACCGTCAACCGTTTGAGTAACTTAATCATCTGAGCACCCTCCTTTCATTTCTGGTTGTAAGATACGTCCGATGCCTTCCGCAATCTGAGCATGCGTCGCAAGCATCTGGTCGAACACCTCTTGATCAATCGTCTCAAGGACCTGTTCGAGTTGACGTTGCATCCCTTTCTCTTGTTCTTGAATCTCCGTCACAAATTGTTGTCCCTGATCACTAAGCGATAGGACGACTTCTCGTCGATTTTCAGGATTCGTCTCCCGAATGACCCAACCGGACTGCACTAAACCTTCGATCGACTGACTCAGTGTGCTCTTTGGTAAATGCGTATGTGTCGCCAGCGCTTTTTGCGAGATCGGTCCACGTGGTGCAATCGTCATCAAGCTATGAAATTGCGGTAAACTGAGTCCGTTTTCCTGTGCCGTCTGGTGTGCTGCTCGGACGAGATGCCGTTGCACGTTCCAAAACGACTGCATCATCGCCGTTGAACGAACCGTTTCCGTTTGCTCCATCCTGTTTCGCCTCCTTGTTCCATTTCAAATCGTTCCATAAGGAACAATTACTTATATGAATTAAATTACGCCGATTATTTCCGATTGTCAACGAAAAGGCAATGTGAAAAATCACATAGTTTTGCTATGCTTTTGTAGAGAAGGAGTGGAGACAGATGAGACATGAGATGGGGTTATACGAAGCACCGTTTCGTTCGATCGAACAAAGGCTGAAAACGGTCGAAATTCGACTCAATGATCAGAAACGCCAACAGGTACAAGTCGGTGATCAGATTCAGTTCACGCATACGGAAACGAGCGAGACGTTAATCGTCCAGGTGACGAAACGGGAGACATTTCAAGATTTTCAAGCACTGTATGAACACGTATCACGAGAATCCATTGACTGCGTCGGTTGGTCGATCGATGAACTCGTAACATCTACTTATACGATCTATTCGCCGGAAGCCGAGCAACAGCACGGAGCACTGGCTCTTCACATCGAGTTATTGCCATAAAAAAACGTCTTTTCTACAGTCAGCGTAGAAAAGACGTTTTTGAATTCATTCGGGTTCGACGTGAACATGGATATCATAAACTCCGTATTCTTCCGTCAGCGTATCCTCAACACGTGTCGCAATATCGTGCGCTTGATGGATGTTCAAGGTGGAGTTGACGAGGATGACGACATCAACGACTTCATTGTTGCCGTAGTTGCGTCCTTTGATGGACTTGATGCCTTTGACACCTTCGAGATCGAAGATGACATCTTCGTACATCTTCAGTTTCTTCTCATCAAAGCCATCCGTCAGTTCGTGTGACGCTTCCGTGAAGATGTCCCACGCTGTCTTACAGATCAAGAAGCCGACGATGATCGCTGTCACGACATCGAGCCAGGGCATGCCGAACTGTGATCCGACGATCCCGATCGTCGTCCCGACACTGACCCAAGCATCGGATAGATTATCTTTCGCTGCTGCCATGACGGCTTTGCTTTCAATCTCTTCGGATAACTTCTTATTGTAACGATAGACGAAGTACATCACGAGAGCTGAACCGATTCCGACATACGCTGCAAGAACATCAGGCGATTCTTGCTTGCCTTCGAATAACGTCGAGATCGTATCAATCAAGACTTGGAGACCGACTGCCATCATGATGAAGGAAGCTACGAGCGAGGCAATCGTCTCACTTTTCCAGTGTCCGTACTTGTGATCGTCATCTGCTGGACGTTGTGAGATCCGTAAGCCGATTAGGACAGCAATCGAAGCAATGATATCCGTCGCGTTGTTTAAACCATCCGCCCGGAGAGCCGCGGAGTCTGCTGAATAACCAATGATTAATTTTAAAGATGATAACAAGATATAGGCTGCGATACTGATCATCGCACCGCGTTCGCCGCGTTTTAGGTTGTCGTATTTTTGTTGTTCCATTCTCGTCGCCCCCACTTTCTCTGCGATTAGCAAACCTCATCGTACCAGTCGGAAATCGAGTGGGTCTAGAGAAATCATTTTGTTTCGAACTAGGTAATTAACAAAAGTACAACAATGTTTCTTTTAACCAAAACAGGATAAATCATGTCACGTAGCGTTTTTAAAGAAAATCATCACAATTATCTTAAAGAACAACCAACTTTTTTGACTTGTCAGACTCTTTGGCGAACATAATTCGTGCAAGTTCTGAAGGGAATCGGTAGACTAAAGGTACAACACCAAGAGGAGGAGTTCTCACAATGGCAGAATTCATTAAGAGTGAAGAAACATTCAAAGAATTGATTTCAAGTGATGCACCGGTCATCATCAAGTTCGAAGCAGACTGGTGCCCAGACTGCAAACGGATGGATTACTTCATGCCAGACGTCGAGTCACAGTTCGACCACTTACCAATCCATACGATCGACAAGGATGAGTTCCCAGAAATCGCATCGAACCATGATGTCATGGGTATTCCAAGCTTGCTCGTCTTCAAAAACAACGAAAAATTGGCGCACCTACACAGTGCAAATGCCAAAACACCAGAAGAAGTCACAGCTTTCCTTAAACAAAACTTCAACTAAGCAAAATAACCTGACGCCGCGGCGTCAGGTTATTTTTATGTATCGAGATCGCTTATTTTAACGATCAGCTTTTCTTAAAAAAGATACGGGTAAACAGATTCGTAATCGTTCCAGCTATAGCTGCTTCGATCAGAGCGACGACCACGATTGCTAATAAATCCTGTATACCTAATGCGCCTAAGAAATTAATGAGATTCAGAATGAAAAATAGAATGAAGAAAATTAGATAATCTCGTTTTCGCATAGTAATCCTCCTACTCAACATGTATTTGTCGTCTTTCATCGCTATAACACTACCATACATGATAATTTTCCAAGGATTACATAATTGAAAGGAACAACTAATATCGACAAAAAAGTAGTCTTTCTCTCGCTCGAGGAAGACTACTTTTACTCATTTAACGTTCACACGCGATACCGTCTTTATCGCGATCTCTTTTTGTGTTTAAGTTATACGTCGCGAGACTGACGTATGCCTTATATTTTGTGGCTTTGTAGATTGGTTTTCCATTCTTATCATAACCCGTTCGATTCTTCAGCCCCGCTTTTTTTGCGACGCCACCTTTATACGTCTTCTGCATTTTTTCACAACTTGAAAAGGCTTTTGCTTTCGTCGCAGCTTCACTAGCTGCCGGAACATGAATCAATGCGAGACTTACGACACCTGCGAGTACAAGCCGACTCCATTTTTTCATAGGGATTCCTCCTTTTTTCAAAAAACAACGATTCGTCTTTTGATTATAAGAGGTCATTTTTAGAAGTTGTTTCCTTTTTTCATTTTTACATCAATGATTTTTAAAATCTGACAATCAACGAATATAGGACAAGCTGACGAGATCGTCTTTTAAAATTGACGTCGGAATTTTAAACTCGACGATGCCCATATATCCTGGAGCGATGCTGTACTCATCAAACGACAGGACTAAGTTATGGTCTGACGTAATATAGAAGTTTTGCTTCGCTGAAATTTGCTTGAACTGTTCATCTTTCGGTACATCCGGTGTTCCTTTGACAAAGTAGACCTTCCCTTCATCTGCCTTCATTTGCCGACGCATCTCTTCTTTTAGATAATCACTGATCGTCGTGATATATCCGTCATCCTTGAACAGAGATGGTAACGTCAGGACAAGCTGTTGTTTCTTATCGATCGTATCGTACTGGACGCTTTCCGCTGCACTCGCTCGTGTCTCCGTGACGGTTCGCCCGATCGCCAACAAGTCGTCCGTATCTGTCTTGACGTCATAGCGACTATCGATCGCAAATGCCCCCTCCTGTCCGTTTGTCTCTTGTTTGAACTTTTGGTATAACGCCTGACCTTCCGCGATATACTTTTCATTCAGCTGTTGCTCGAGCGCCTTATTCGGTAACGTCACTTGTGGTGCTTTAATATCAGCCGACTGTTGTATCTTCGTCTCTTTCCAGTCAATCGTTACAATCTCAGTTAGTTGACCAAGAACGGGTACCTTCGCCATCGTCTCCGCAAATGATGTATTACTATTTAATCCGCCGACGAATAACGTGATGGCGGCCGCTGTAATCAAAACGGACTGTTTCGTCCGTGAGGGACGAACCCGATGTTCGACTTGAGCAATCATCGCATCGAGTTCTTTTGGAACGGGTGGTTGTTGGTAAGCCTGTTTCAGCTCATCGAGTTTCTTCGACATCTAGATCATCTCCATTCAATTTCATTTTCAGTAATGTCAGTCCTTTATAAAGTCGGGACTTGGTCGTACTTAAATTCAGCTCTAAAATTGTCGCGACGTCTTTTAAGATCAAATCCTCGAAATAGTGCAAGATGACGACTTCCCGGTACATGACCGGTAACTCTTCTAGTGCTTGTCGCAAATCGGAATCCGGATATGTATCTTCTTTTGTTGCGACGAGTTCAATCAATCGATCCGTATCGTAACTGACGCTATGCTGCCGCTTCCGAATCGCATCAATCGCTGTTCGTGTCAAAATCTGATAGAACCAGGCTTTCATCCGTTCATCATCTTCAAGTCGGGCGAGTGATTGTAACGCTTTTTGGATGCTGTCTTGGATGACATCCAAACTATCCTGTTCATTTTTCATATAACTGTAGGCTAACCAGTATAAGTTCGGTTTATATTGCTTCAAAAAACGGACGAATGCTTTTTCCCGTTTTCTGATTTGGCGAGAGGTCATAGGCCGCGGCTCCTTTTTTCGATATCGTTCTGTGTATACATCATTAAGACGGGCGAGTCGAGAAAAAAGTTGATGACACAACAAAAAAAGGTGACACAAGGTCACCTTTTCAACTCAATAATCTAAATGCCGTGATGTATCATTCCAGACTTTTACTTGAAGTGTAATCAACGCAATGCCGTACAGGACACTCATGTATAACGAAAACTCACCAAACAAGACATCCGTCCAAGCATTTAATCCAAACAACGGTACAACGAAGACGAAATAGAATACAAACTGAACACTTGCCAATCCATCAAACCAGTACGTCTCAGAAAACGCCCCTTCGAGTAACGAGACACCGTAAATAAATAATGCTGCAACAAAACCAATCCGGATATACCAAACTATAAGTCGAAGTGCTTTATCTTCTTTGATATAGAATAGCGATCCGACTAGACCGACAAGCCAGACGACGGAGGCGATGCTTTGCCACCCATTGATCGTGCCGTCTGGGTGGAGCAGAGCGGACCAACCGTTGATTCCAACCATGCCAAGTAAGCCTATGATAAAGATGAGCCGATACGGTATGTACCTCTGACGCATGACGTTTCCTCCTCTGAAAACGAATAGATGTCACTTCTATGTTTTATATTCCATATGATGGGTTTTATTCCTTTTCCATCATGAAAAATAGTTCATCTTTTTCTGTTCGTTTGCTTTACACAACAACAAGGTAATGGACGCGTCCATTACCTTGTTCTGGTCATTCCTTCACTTTGAGATTCACATCATCAATCGTCACGTCATGCGCGGCGAACGGTGAACCTTCCGCACGTCCCATCAAGAACTTCAACGCCCCTGTATCGGCTTGTTCCATCGTAAAGCTATAGCTATACGTTTTCGGTGTTGTCGTAATCGGCTCGACTTGACTAAAGTAACGCGTGTACGAAGCGTTTTCGATTGTCACTTCGATTGGACGCGGTACGGTCGACGATGCTGTAAAACTCAACTCATATGTTTTTCCTTTTGCGAGTGCCAAGTTCCCTTGCTCCAGCAAGACACTCCATGGTTCTTGTCCTTCCGCAGTGACTTGGACTTTTGCTGCTTCATTGACCGCTGCGATAGCGGCTTGCGCATCATAGTGGACGTACGACGACCATGACGTCAAACCGTTCGCAAACGATCCATTTTTGAGTGGTGACGGATCGACTGGAACCGGTGTGACATCGATCAATTCGACGTTATCAAGCGAGATTTTTCTCGCTTGTCCGCTGAAGTCAAAGACAAGCTGATTGTCGTCTGCCGTTTGTAAAGCCGTAAACGGAATTTCGACGGTCGTCGCTTTTTTCGTCAACGGGACAGTCGTCTGTTTTAATTGCTCTTGTGCACCATTAATTTTCACCTGAAGTGACTTGGCTTTTTTCGCCCCTGCTGTGAATCGAAGCTGATAGGCATGTCCAGCTTCCAGTTGAAGTCCCTTTTGCGTTAAGCGAGCTGTCGTTTTTTGACCATGTCCTTCATAACGGAAATCACGTGTCACCGGATCAACAGACCCTGTCGTCCGCTTGCTACCTTTGAAGTGCCAATACGTCAAACGATCCATCGCTCCTTGATCGAACGTCCCGTTGTAGACGAGATTCCCGTCCGGTAGTGCCGGTTTCGTTGCCTCTTCATCGATGACGCCGCGCGGAATCTGTTCGACACGGACGTTCCCGATCTGAACACCCGCTTTTTCAAGTCCGAGGTTGAACTCAAGACGTGCTGAAAGATCCGTCTCTGCCGCCATATCAAACGTGAACGTATGTCGTTTGACACTTAGTGTCAGCGCGATCGACTGTTCATTCGAATATTTCGTGTAGCCACGCTCTGCTCCACCACCGACTTTGACCATCATCTTCCGGTCTGCTGCGCTGCTCGCGTCAAAGCTAACTTGGTAACGACCGCCTTGTGCAAGGGATACGTTTTGGATCAGTTGGTGAGAATAGTTCTGCGAACCCGGCTGATCAATCGTGACGTCCGCCATTCGTTGCCCCTCTTTTTCGATGATTGCAAGACTTCCTTTACCACCGAAGTCTGGGAGCGTGACGTAGTTCCAGTACAGTGGATCAAACGACTGATTCCCAGTGATCATCGTGACCGGTTGTTCAAAGGCTGCATCATAGACGAGGTTCCCTTCCATCGGTTGTTTAGCTCCGTCCGGTAACGTCACGTTTTCATAAGTCGGCTCGACTGGTTCACGGTACGCTCGATTCTTCAAGTCATAGACACGTACGTAATCGACTTCCATCTCAACCGGAAACTTCGTCGTCGCATCGACTTCTCCGTCGAACCAACCGCCGACCGCGAGATTCATGACGAGATAGAAGTTTTGGTCGAACGGTGCCGGGTAACTATAGTTCGTCGCTGCGTTCAAGCCTTTACTGTACCAATCGTTTTGTGTTTGATAAAGGTTTCCGTCAACGTACCAGCGGAGCTCACCCGGCTCCCATTCGACTGCGTACGTATGCCATTGATCGATTCGTTGTCCGTCTGGGAAGTGATAGTCTTTCCCCGTATATTTATTGTTCGGCCAGTTTTCTCCGTAGTGAATCGTTCCGGCGACCTTGTCCGGCTGACTGCCCCAAGCTTCCATGACGTCAATCTCACCGGACGCTGCCCATGCCCCGTACTTATCTTGCTCCGGTAACATCCAGAACGCAGGCCAAAGCCCTTTTCCGGTCGGCAGCTTCGCTTTGATCTCATAACGACCGTACGTCTTACTGAACAACCCTTTTGTCTTCAGCTTCGCCGACGTGTAATCGTATGTACCGAGATCATCCGTCGTCTTTTCCTGCTTCGCCTTGATGACGAGTTTTCCGTCACGAATAAACGAGTTGTCCTGTTTCGTCGTATAGTATTGTTTTTCGTTGTTGCCCCAGCCCGGTGAGACCGGTTGTCCGTTCGCATCCTTGATCCAGTTCCCCGTATCATAGGTCCATTTCGTCCGGTCGAGTTGTTTTGCCTGAAACTCATCCGACCAGACGAGTTTCCACTTCGTCTCTTTTTTGTCTGCCTTCGCGTCGACCGCTTGACCGCTCAGCAATAAACCGGTCCCGACCGCCAGTGCTACCCATGTCTTCATGTCTGTTTCCTCCTCTTCGTCAAAAAGAGGCAAGGACGAATGTTCGACCTTGCCTCCTTTGTCACGCTTCTTGCGGAATCGTTGCCTTATGTTGCTCGATGACGCCCGCATACCAGTGGGCGCTGTCTTTCCAAATTCGTTCCTGTGTCTCGAAATCGACGTAGAGGATCCCGAAGCGCTTATCGTAGCCGAAGCTCCACTCGAAGTTATCGAGCAGTGACCAGAGATAATACCCTTGGATGTTCATCCCTTCTTCGTTTAAATCAGACACGGCTTGCAGGTGTTGTGCGACGTAATCAATCCGGTTCTGGTCAGCGACGCGACCATCGACCAATTCATCGTCGAAGGCCGCACCATTTTCCGTGATGTAGATCGGTAAATCCGTATACTCGGCGCGCAAACGACGAATCAAGTCCTTGAATTCGCTCGGTGCGATATCCCAGCCCATGCCTGTCTTGTCATAATCCGAGTATGCATCCTTCTGCAAGAAGTCGTTCGCAGCACTGAACTCGACGAGGTTACGGCTATAGAAGTTGATCCCGAAGAAATCACATGGGACAGAAATCGTCTCCATGTCGCCTTCTTCAATGAACGCGTACGAATGAATGTATTTCGAGAACAAGTTCATCATGTCGACTGGATACTGACCTTTAAAGACCGGGTCAAGGAACCACCGATTCGCGTATCCGTCCGCATTGTTCATTGCTAACTGATCGTTGACGGAATCCGTCTTCGCATACTTCGGTGCCAAGTTCAACGTGATACCAATCGGTGTGACCGATTTGAACTCATCTTTCAGCAATTCGACTGCTTTTCCGTGTGATAACAACAAGTGGTGCACGGCACGAACGGCTTCGTTCATATCCGTATGACCCGGTGCATGTTGCCCGAGATGGTAGCTCAAGAACCCTGCACACCAAGGTTCATTATGTGTGATCCACGAGTCGACAATCCCGTCGAGTTCCGTGAAACACGCGCGGGCGAAGTCGAGGAACCAGTCGACCGATGCCCGGTTGACCCAGCCGCCTTCTTCATGTGCCCAAAGTGGTAAGTCCCAGTGGTACAGCGTCACGGCTGGCTTGATGCCTTCAGCCCGCAGACGTGTCGCGAGTTTCTTGTAGAACGCCATACCTTCCGGATTGTAAACGCCTTTTTGCGGGAAAATCCGTGGCCAGGCAATCGAGAAGCGGTACGTGTCGACGCCAAGACGTATAATGTGCTGGATGTCCTCTTCATAACGGTGGTAATGGTCACAAGCGACATCCCCGTTATGTTTTTCGAAGACTTTTCCGTCCTCATCACAGAAGGCATCCCAGATCGAAGGCGTACGTCCGCCTTCGTTGTGGGCGCCTTCGATCTGATACGACGACGTCGCCGTTCCGAATACGAAGTTCGGTGCAAATTTCATATGTGTAATCTCCTTTAAGCTACTTATTCTTTCACGGCACCTGCCGAGATACTGCTGACGATATATTTCGAGAGGAACAAGAAGGCGATCATGATCGGTACGACGGAAATCGCGATCCCGAGATAGAGCGAGCCTAAGTTCTCTGCAACTTGTGATCCTTTCAAGAAGCCCATCAAGACCGGTAACGTGTACTTCTCTGGGGAGAAGAGTAAGACGAGCGGCATGATGTAGTTGTTCCATGAACCGATGAACGTAAAGATCGACATCGTCGCGATTGCTGGCATCATCATCGGTAAGGCAATCGTATGGAAAATCCGGAACTCACTCGCTCCGTCCATCCGTGCTGCCTCGATCAGACTTGGATGCAAGACGGTCTGGACATACTGCCGAACGAAGAAGACCGTGAACGGACTTGCAATCGCTGGAACAATCAACGGGATATAACTATCGAGCAACCCGAGATTTTTACTTAATTCGTAGAACCCGATCAATCCGAGTTGACCCGGAACCATCATCATGACCAGCATGAAGACGAACATCGCATTCTTCCCTTTGAACTGATAGAAAGCAAATCCGAATGCTGTCAACGCCGAGAAGTATCCTGATAAGACAGTGACGAGAACGGCAATGATCAAGCTGTTCTTGAAACCAGACCAGATGTTGACGTACGAACTGAGTGCGGCGTAGTTCTCAGCAAGCGAGTTCCCCGGAATCAACGAAAATCCGGATAAGACTTCTTCGTTCGAGCGGGTCGCGTTGATGATCATCATTAAAAATGGGATGATACAAGCAATCGTTAAGACGACGAGACCAATATAGATGACACTTTTGCCGAACCAGGCTTTCTTTTGTTTCGGCGGTGGCGTCAACTTGAGTGGGCGTTCGATACGCTCCGGTTGTTCCTCCGTTTGTGGCACGATCCGACGTGCTTCTGCATTTCGTTCCATCGGTCAGGCTCCTTTCGGTGAACGTTCTTTTCGGAACATCCCTTTGAAGACGATGATTGAAAAGACGAGCGTGATGGCAAACAGTCCGTATGCGACAGCAGCGGCGTAGCCATAGTTGTTGTATTTGAAAGCTTGGTTATAGAGATAGAGCACCATCGTGTTCAAGGCACCATCTGGCGCACCGACACCATCCGTGATCAACATCGGTAGGTCGAACAATTGAAGCCCACCGATCAAGGACGTGATCATGATGTAGAGCAAAATCGGTTTTAAGAGTGGCAACGTGATGCGGGAGAAGATCTGCCAACGTGTAGCTCCGTCAATCAAGGCTGCTTCGAAGTAATCCTTCGAGATCCCAGATACACCTGCCATGACGACGATGAACGAGTGCCCGAGCCACATCCATGTCAGGATGAGCGAGACGGAAATTTGTGCCGTCACCGGTTGCGTCAACCAGTTGATTGGCTCCGAGATGATTCCGATTTTCATCAACATCATGTTCAGTGAACCATGCTGCCAGTCGAGCAAGATGCCGAACAATAAGGCGACCGAGCTGATCGTGATCAAGTTCGGTAAGTAGAATGTCGCCCGGAAGAAGGCAAGTCCTTTTAATTTCAATTGGAGATCCGAGAACAACAAGGCGAGTAGTAAAGCGCCGCCAATCTGAAGGATGAAGTTCAGACCCCAAATCTTCATAGTGTTAAAGAACGCTTCGATGAAGTACGTATCCCCGAGTAATCGCGTATAGTTCGCGAGTCCGACGAGTTGTTCGCCTTCAGCGCCCGTGTAGTTCGTAAAGCTGTAATAGAAAGTCAAGGCAACCGGATAGATGCTGAAGATCAAGAAGACGATCCAAAACGGTGCGATGAACAGATAGCCATGGCGATCAAGTTTTTTCACAGGTCAAACCCCTTTCTTAAACAAGAAGAGGTGAGGCGAGGATCGCCCCACCTACTCTCCTTATTCCGGTACTTTAACGTCCGGATACGCGTTTTTGACTTTTTTGTAGAATTCAGCAAGTGCTTCGTCTTTTGATTTTTTACCTTGGACGTATTCCATGACCGATGCACCGTACAATGTATCGAGCTGTTGGTCATACTTCGTAACAATCCCTGGTGTGATCTTGTCTGCTTGATCAAGGAAGAACTCGTAATTGTTCTGTCCGCCGAGGAACTCATCTTTGAAGTCTGTTTTGATTTTTTCTGTAACTGGTTTGTACGCTAACACGTCACCTGTTTCTTTTGCCCAGTCCGTTAAGAACGCTTCGTCTTGCGTCATCATCTTGACGAAATCATACGCAAGCTTTTGTTTCTTCGAATCTTTGTAGACACCTAACCACGTACCACCCCAGAAGTATGGGCTCGGTCCGCTTGTGACAGCCCAGTCACCCGCTGATTTTTTCGCGTTTTCTTTGAGAACACTGTGAAGACCCCACGTCGGGAGGACGTAAGAAAAGACTTCTGTTTCAGTCTCTTTACCGTTTTCTTTAACTTTGACGGGTTTATCCATCCCGGCGAACCATGATGGTGACCATTCTGGTGCAAGTGCTGTGTATTGTTTCGTACGGAGTTCTTTTGCGTAATCCATGTAATCCTTCTTATCTTGCGTCAAGACGAGCTCTTGCTTATCGTTGACCCAAGGTTGTGGG
Source organism: Exiguobacterium sp. EA-TM-5 (assembly GCF_053878415.1). NCBI lineage: Bacteria > Bacillati > Bacillota > Bacilli > Caryophanales > Exiguobacterium > Exiguobacterium sp. EA-TM-5. The sequence goes on from NZ_CM132670.1 coordinate 127,925, forward strand.
TCGTTCCCTTGTGCAAACCAACGGATGGATCCTTCATCTGGGAACATCTTGTAGCCTTTACTCTTCATTTTTTCAGCGACTTCGAAGACGCCGTCCATCAAGTCCATCATGCCACCGATTTCTTTTGGATCATCTGTACCGAGAACTTTTTTCGCGATGCTTCGTTTGTAGTAGACGCCACCTGGTGTCGTTTGCCATGACAGCGCACGCACGTTGCCGTCCTTATCTTTTCCCATGTCATAGACGTACGGGATGTAGTCGTCTTTTACTTCGCCTGCGTTGAATGGTTTTTCAGAGAGGTTCGCCCAGTAGCCCGCATCAACCCACTGCTTGAGGAACGCGATCTCGCCTGTGAAGATATCCGGTGCTCCGACACCACTCTCGAGTGCTGGTTTCAACTTCGTTGGGTAATCAGCGATTGGCACGATCGTCAATTCGACTTTGACTCCGTTTTTCTCTTCGAACTTTTTGATAGGCTCTTTTAACTCATCTGTGAACGACCAGATTTTTAGAACTTCTTTCCCGCCGCTCGTCTTTTCTTCGCTGCTACCTGAACATCCAGCAAGGACACTCGCCGTTAACGCACCGACTGTTAAAACGCTAACCAATTGCTTCTTCATCTCATCTCATCCTTTTGTTAAGTATTCCGCTTATAGGTAAGCGGTTTCAATTTGTTATTCAAAAATATCGAAAGCGCTTTCGAAAATGCTTTAAAGAAAATTCCCGAAAGCCCTTTCGGAAAAAGTGATAAAAAATGATTTCGAAATCGCTCTCGCTTTTTCTCACTGACAACGAGCGAGAGCGATTCCGAAACAACCATTGTGTTATTCAGGTACTGGACCTGTCGATTGACGAACCATTAAGTTGACCGGGATGACGTCACGTGTCGTGACCCGTTTTTTATTGACAATCTGTTCAATCAAAACTGATGCTGCGTGCTGACCGATCGTTTCCGTATCTTGCCGGACCGTCGTCAGCTTCGGTGTGATGTACTGTGCCATGTAGATATCATCGTATCCAACGACTGAGATGTCTTCCGGAATCCGTAAACCGGCTTCATGAATCGCCTCAATCGCCCCGATCGCCATTTCATCCCCGGCAACGAAGACCGCTGATGGTCGTTCAGGTAAAGCCAGCAACTCGTTCATTGCCCGCTTACCTTCTTCACCGGAAAAGAATCCACCGTTGACGAGATAGCCATCTGGAATCGGTAAATCAAGTTGTTCCATCGCTTGCTGGTAGCCTTCAATCCGCGCTCTTCCGGCATCTGTCGTCGTATCCCCCGCAATGTGGGCGATCAACCGATGACCGAGTTCGTGCAAATGATTGACGGCGAGCATTCCACCCGTGATGTTATCCGAGTAGACGACACTACAGTCGGCACTGTCCATATCGACGACGACGATTGGAATCGTACTTTGAATCAATTCTTGGACGTGTTGATCCATCTGATCGGAACAGATGACGACGATGCCGTCGACTGCCCGGTGTCGGAAATGCTCGAGGTAGCTCATGTCGCGATTGCGTAAGTTCCGCGATGCGAAGATGAGATCATACCCTTGTTGCTCTGTTGCTTTTCGGAAACTCTCAATGATCGCGTTGAAGAACGGATGCATCATTCCGACGCCATGTGCTTCCGAGAACATGACACCGATCGTCCACGAACGTTTCGTCGAGAGCGACTGGGCGTGCGCGTTCGGTAAGTATCCCATCTCGGCTGCTGCCTGGACGATTTTTGCTTTCGTCTTTTCGCTGACATCCGAATAATTATTTAAGGCTTTTGAGACCGTTGTAATCGAAAAACCGGTCATCTTCGCTAAATCATAAATTGTTCCCATGCTACTCACTCCATTTCACCGAAAGCGCTTTCGATAAATTTAGTATACGAAGTCTCCCTGTAAGTTGCAACCTATTTTTTAATGAAAAATCAGATAAATTGAAAACGTTATCATTTATACTGAATTCAATACAAAAAGAACTCGATTTTTGTTTTAATACGAACAAACGTTTGGTATAATTAAAGAAACACACTTCGCCTTTTTTAGAGAGGAGCTTTCCCATGCCAATCAATCCGTATCTTGTCTTCAATGGCAACACGCGCGAGGCAATCACGTTCTATGCACAGGTTTTCAATCAAGAACTACCGGACATCATGGAGTTCGGACCAGGTCCCGGTCCTGATGGTCAGCCCTATCCAGAAGAGATGAAGTCGCTTGTTCTACATGCTGAACTGATCGTTCATGGTACCCGCTTAATGTTCTCAGACGCGATGCCACATGATCCAGTCACAATTGGTCAGAATGTCACCTTAGCGCTCCACTTATCGGACGTGGATGTGTTACGGAAGACATTCGATCAACTCGCAAAAGACGGTAACGTCATCATGCCGATCCAGAAAACGTTTTGGAGTGAAGCCTACGGAATCGTCGAAGATGCGTTTGGCGTCCAGTGGCAAGTCAATCATGTAGTGAGTGAAGTGTCGGTGTAACCTTTAAACTCCTCGAGAACTCGAGGAGTTTATTTTTAGTCTATCCAAGCCATCGTATACTTTGAAAAAGGGTTGGAAGGAGCGAATTATATGATATCGATGACGTTGCGACAACAACTCGTTCAAACGATTAACGTACACGTGCATGCTCATTTTATTATCTTATTCGGCTCCGGAGCTACGGGAAACATGACAGACGATAGTGATTTGGATATCGCTTATTTAAGTGACTACCCCCTACCCCCTACCCCCTCTCCGCTTACGATTGATTTTTATAAAAGCGGGCGCAAAACCCCTGTGCCTTTAGGCTAGGGGATGTAAGTCTAACTTCCTTGTGTTTGGATGTATTTTTGAATCGTTTCTTTGCTGACATTTCCGATGCTACAGGAGACATCACTCCATTACTTTTCTAGACCTTTGCGAATCAGTTCATAAACCGCACCGGCAAAAGAAGAAATATAATTTTCTTTTTGATATTTCTCTATTGCTTCTACTAAATCTTTTGGAAATTTAATCAATTTTGATACGCGCTCCATTTGACATCACCTCCCTTTAGTATATACTTAGTATATACTAAAGGGAGGTGATGTCAAGATGAAAAAGCATAAGGCCTACAAATTCAGAATCTATCCCACGAAAGAGCAGGAAATCCTGATTGCGAAGACGATCGGTTGTTCACGATTCGTCTTCAACCACTTCTTGGCGAAGTGGGATGGGACCTACAAAGCGACTGGAAAAGGACTCTCTTACGGTTCTTGTTCCAAAGAAATTCCCATCCTGAAGCAGGAGTTTGACTGGCTGAAAGAAGTCGATAGTACTTCCTTGCAAACTAGCTTCAGACATCTTGCCAATGCCTATGACCGTTTCTTCAAGAGACAAAATGAACGTCCTCGTTTTAAATCAAAGCGGAATCCCGTGCAATCGTACAAGACGAACATCCAAGGCAAGTCTCAACTTCCTGAAGTCTCTATCATCGGGAACAAGCTCAAACTTCCGAAGCTGAAATGGGTTCGTTTCGCCTATTCGAAACAGATCGCAGGACGTATTTTGAACGCTACGATCCGACGTAACGCTTCAGGGAAACATTTCGTCTCCCTGCTCGTCGAGCAGGAGATCCACGAATTGCCGAAGACCGGCTCATCTGTTGGCGTCGACGTCGGACTCAAGAACTTTGCCATCCTGTCGGACGGCACGGTATACAAGAACGACCGTTACTTCCGTTCGCTTGAGAAGAAACTGGCGCGCGAGCAGAGAAAGCTGTCACGACGTCAGCACATCGCCCTGAACAGGAAGGTGAAGCTGTCCGAGGCCAGTAACTACCAGAAGCAGAAGCGGAAGGTCGCCCTCATCCACGAAAAGATTTCCAACAAACGTACCGACTTCCTGCACAAGGTATCGACCGAGATTGTCAAAAACCACGACGTCATCGGCATCGAGACCTTGCAGGTGAAGAGCATGCAGAAGAACCACAAGTGGAGTAAGTCCATCTCCGAGGTCAGCTGGTCGGTGTTCTTCCGCATGCTGGAGTACAAGGCGGAATGGTACGAGAAGATTGTCGTCAAGGTCGGCAAGACCTTTGCATCAAGCCAACTGTGCTCCGGTTGCGGCCATCAACACAAAGACGTTAAGAATCTCGCTTTACGTGAATGGACATGTCCGAGTTGCGGAGTCCATCATGATCGCGATATGAACGCAGGTATGAATTTGAAACAAGAAGCAGAACGTATCTTAGCTTCTTCAACCGTCGGGACGACGGGGTTAGCCCGATAAATTTTCGACCGTTAGGTCGGATAACTCAGGAATCCACTACGGCTTTAGCCCAGTGGTAGTTCAATGGCTGGTCAATTAGCAAGACTCGCTGGTCGTGAAGTTGATCTCGTCGATATAAAACAGATTGACCCGATTTTGACGATGCAGATTCTCACAGAAGGTTTAGTCATCGACTGCCAAAATCCGAACGAGCTGATACGACAACAAATGCGTGCTTATAGCATGTATGTTGCCTTTTCTGAGGAGAGGGCTCCAATCGTACAGTCAATCAAAGATCAGAGGAGTGTTTTTTAATATGAACGATGTGTTGTTAAATAAGATAGCGACCATTGAACGTTGTTTATTAAGAATACAGGATGTCTATCAGAACGAACCTAGTCATTTAAAGGATGATACCAAACAAGATAGTATTATTTTGAACATCCAGCGCGCATGTGAGGCAAGTATCGCTATCGCCATGCATCTAGTTCGAACACGGAAGCTTGGTCTACCTAAATCGAGTCGTGATGGATTTCAATTGCTCGAGGAAGCTCAGCTCATCGACGTTTCACTGGCTACTAGTCTCATGAACATAATCGGATTTCGTAACATTGCAGTACATGACTATCAATCACTGAATCTAGACATTCTTCAAGCGATATTAAATCGTCATCTTAATGATTTTTTGACATTCACTCGAACTGTCATTGAACTAGAAGATTGATTCGCTACGGAGCTTTTTTATAGGTAAAGGCGATCCGTAAATTGGAATCGCCTCTTGTTTAGCTATCACTTAAAGAGCGGAATGCATATGGCTGAGTTAAATGCTCCAACTATTATTGACTTGTGTGTGTTGAAAATTCTTCATTTCCTCACACCTCTTCATTGTAATGTAGCTAAACAAAATAGAAATAATCTTTCAAAAGTTTCTACAGGTTCAAAGCAATTTACAGGAACAGTTGATGATATAAAATATGTCATAGGCGTTGAAAAAGGACATATAGATTACTTAATTCATGAATGGAAGAAGGAGTGTTGCTTTATGGATATCCAAACCTTTATCTTTTTAGAAAATGAACAGGAACATGTGAACATCACAGAACAAGACCGCATTCAAGTATATATTCAGCAAAAAGAGGATTGGTTAGAAGATGGCTTTTTAAATCTAGAGGGTACGATTTCGTTTACCCAGAATGGAATCATGCAAGGAGCCGATCACTCAGACGAACTTGCACCATTGTGGCAGTACTATGCAGATGCTTTGAAAAACTGTCTAGAGGATGACTACGCTACATTTTATTATCCGAACACACCTATCGAAGTGTGCTTAAAAAAGGTAGATAAATATCGATTATCATTAACTATTGATCAAGAAGAAGCTATCTATAATACATTAGATTTCATTCAAGCTTTTAAACAATCAGCTCTATCTTTTCTTCAGCTAATTGAATTTAGTTCTAAAATGAATTACTGAGAATAAATTAACACTTCAAAAATTTTACATTTAAATGCATTAAATTCATTTAATTTATTGTATTTATCCTTTTCTACCAAACCTGATATTTGCAGATTTCACAATTTTTATATTCATTACAAACCCTTATAATCCAACAATTTTTTAGACATTAATGATAGGTTGGTTTTAGAAAGACAGAAAACCTGATAAGTTAACCTGATAAAAACTAATGAAATTTTATCAGCCCCCATTAAAAAAAGTGATTTAATATATATTTCAACGATGATTGAAGTCAAAATATTTATCGAAAAAATTTTATTTCCTTATTTTTATTACGAAATTAATTTAAATAAAATTACTTGAAATAAAAATCTCAGTTTCATTATTTTATATTTCCTTACTTAATAGACTATTTTAATTTTTTATTATAATCCCTTCTGTATTTCTTATAAATCATTCTATCGGTTTATAATCCCGTAAGAGCTTGTTTATCTATCTTTCTCCCTCTTTATAATCCTGCACAGTTCTCTTATAAATCATTCTATCGGTTTATAATCTTGTAAGAGTTTGTTCATCTATCTTTCTCCCTCTTTATAATCCTGCACAGTTCTCTTATAAATCATTCTATCGGTTTATAATCTTGTAAGAGTTTGTTCATCTATCTTTCTCCCTCTTTATAATCCTGCACAGTTCTCTTATAAATCATTCTATCGGTTTATAATCTTGTAAGAGTTTGTTCATCTATCTTTCTCCCTCTTTATAATCCTGCACAGTTCTCTTATAAATCATTCTATCAGTTTATAAAATTGATTAAGGATCAGCTTTTAGATCGAAAGTATTCGTTAATTCTGTAATTGACGATATCTTTTATGATTATATAAAGTTCTCTACTTTTTATATTTGGTCTCATTAACAAAAACTCACCAGAGAATGTTAATATTCCGCCCATTCTCGGAAACGGCATCTTTTTCAATAAACTTTCTACTTTTACTGTATCAAATATTCCTTTTAACTCCACCGTTTGCGCATCCTTCAATTCCCGATACTTCTCAGCATGCAAATACTCATAAAAGAATGGAGCGACTTCCGCTGCTGTGATTGGCTCCATCCAACGCTCTTCTCCCCGCTCAAGCATCGCTAACAGAACAATCATCTTATAACTTCGATTCATAATTGTCTTTTCAACCTGCTCGATCAATTCCTGGTTTGCATTGTACGCCTCGGTTTCTTCGTCTGATAACTCCTGATGCTCCTTTAAGAAGCCAACGTAAGAGCCCCACTCTTGTTTATAACCTTGAGGAACTGCCGCATACTCTCCGATTTCAACATATGACGGTCGACGACCGAGTTCATATTTGATTTGCTCATATTGTTCAATCAGTCGTAACTTCCGCTGGCTTGGTTGCCGGAGTCGATGAATCAATTCCAGTGCCCGCGTATCGAACTCAATCACACAACCGGGCGGTGGCGTAATCGGTTCTATTTCCCCTCGCTTGAACGACTCTTTCATCGTTCCGAGTAGTTTCAGCTTCGTCTCAACGTTACGATAGTTCCCGATTAAATCAATGATGACGCAGTGTGATTTGTCTTGCGCTAAACGTAAGCCACGTCCGATTTGCTGCGTGTAGATAGCGACGGATTCAGTTGGACGACAGAATAGCAGTGTATCGACTTTCGGAATATCGACACCTTCGTTGAACAAATCGACTGTGAAGAGGACTTCAATCTCGCCTTGCTCGAATGCTTTCATGTATTGTGCGCGATTCGTCGTCTGCCCTGTCAGTGCAAATGCCGTCTTTCCTTTATCCCGGAATACTTGTGCCAGATATTCCGCCTGCTTGATTGACGAACAAAAGCCGATTGTCTTCGTTTGACGGTGTTTCTCCCACGAATGATAGATATTATCTGCGACTTCACGATCAAGTTGTCGATGCTCGAGTTGCGACGCATCATAAGTCCGACCGATTCGTCGAATCTGGGAATAGTCGATCGTGTCATGAATGCCGTAATAATGAAACGGCGTCAAAAATCCTTCAGCAATCGCTGCCGTGAAATGCATCTGGAAGGCAACGTTATGATGACAGATCGCATAGACATCAGCGCCATCCATCCGGTCTGGTGTCGCCGTCAAACCGAGCAAGAAACGTGGTGTGAAATAATCGATGATTTTCCGGTAACTCGTCGCTGCCGCGTGATGGAACTCGTCGACGATGATGAGATCAAACTGATCAGTTGCAAAACGGTCCAAGTGACGCTTTTGCGCCAACGTCTGGACGGAAGCGAAGACGATTTCCGTCGTCTCCGTAACGGTCCGGTCACTGCCGATATAGAAGCCGGTTTGCCACGCTGGATTAACTTTTTTAAATGAGCGCTCTGCCTGCAGCAACAGTTCTTTTTGATGTGCCAGGAACAGGATTCGTGTGAAGTCTCCCGCAAAGAACGCACTGAGGTAGGTCTTCCCTAGTCCAGTCGCAAGCACTGCCAACGCACGTGTCCGTCCTTCTTCCATCGTTTCCCGTAACGCGTGCAGCGCTTCTTCCTGCACTCGGTGCGGCAGGATTTCTGGCGCAACGACGACCGTTCCTTCATCATACTCGACTTCTAGTTCCGCGACATATTGACGTGCCACGTACTCTTGACGATAAGCGTCTAAGACAACTGGGTTCAGTTCTTCTGCCGATTCACTGAGATAAAGATCCATAAAGGCATCAATCGCATCATCAAGAATTTGTGGAGCGACAGCTTGCGGTAGATGGACGTTCCATTCGATACCGGATCGAAGCGCACTATTTGAGATGTTCGACGAACCGACGATTGATAAGCCAGTCTCTGCGTTTCGAAAAAGATAGGCTTTCGGATGGAAAGAGCGTCCGCCTGACCGATAAAATCGAACTGACAACCCATCAAGCGCAAGCAACTGCGCCAGTGCCTCTGGGTCGGTGATATGTAAATAGTCGCCAATCAACAGCCGAATCTCGGCTCCTCGTTGCAAGGCACGACGAAATGCTGGGACGAGCAAGGCGACGCCTGACTTCTGAGCAAACGCTGCAACGATATAGACTTCCTCTGCTTGATCAATGGCCTCGACGAGTGAGTCATATAAATGATGCGTCGTCAGCTTCGCTTCCGGGATCAATCTTCGACCTCAATCAGGTAGAGGCGTTCTTCGAATCCGCCGCGTTGTTGCTGTTTCTTCGCCCGGACAGCTTCCAGTTCCTTGACTGTCACGCCATGTGTCTTCGCTAACGCTTGAATCAGCTCCAGTAAATCAGCTAATTCCTCGACAGCATCTATGTCTGTCGTCGCTTCCTCATATTCAGCTAGTTCTTCATGTAATTTCTTTTTCGCTTCCACTAGGAATTCATTTTCGTCCAACGTGCGGAACGTCGCTTTTTTCCCGTTTTGGTCGATGATGTTTGGAATCGCGTCTCGAACTAATTTATGATAAAGTGGCATATCAATTCACTCCTTTGAAGGGTTGAGGGATATCCGAGTCGAATCACTCGATGTCGTACATATGTATTTTATAAGAGGAGGTTCTTTTCATGTCTACATTCAAACAAATCGACACAACGAACGCCCCTGCTGCGATCGGTCCTTACTCGCAAGGCTTTATCGCAAACGGAACACTCTATGCTTCCGGTCAAATCCCGATTGATCCGGCAACCGGTGAACTCGTACCAGGTGGAATCACGGAGCAGACGGAGCAAGTCATGCGCAACATCGATGCTATCCTGAAAGAGGCAGGATTAACACCAGATCGCGTCGTCAAGACGACATGCTACTTAACGAGCATGGAACACTTCGCTTCTTTTAATACGATTTACTCAGATTACTTCGCACCGCACAATCACTTCCCAGCTCGGTCTTGTATCGCTGTGAAGGAACTACCAAAAGGCGCCTTAGTCGAAGTCGAAATCCTAGGACTCGTGTGATCTAATCGCTACGCACTCATTGCGTAGCGTTTTTTATCGTAGTCCCCAGCGTCCTGTTCCTTTTCCTGTCTCGCTATAAAAAAGGTCCTGCTCTCCCCTATACAATTCACACTCACTCGCATGCAGGTAAATCAATTTCCGAATGCGTGCCTCGAGTCCTGCTTCTGATGTAAACCGTGATAGATTCAAATGTTCTGTTTGTCTGACGCGCTGGTAGATATCAATTAAGTCGAGTGGTGATTGTCGTTCTAGGATTCGCTGAATTGCATCAAGTAACTGCTGACTCTCATCCGCCATGTCCTTCTAACTCCTTTTTCATCACTTTGTTTTGAATTGCATTCATCACAATCGGTATTTGTACGACCAGATTCAAGACGCTGACCCCAAGAACTAGTTGACTGGCTGTCAATGGATTGAAGTATCCTTCGCCGTATCCTTCCCCTACACTAAGTGCGATCCCATACGAAATCGCAAACGAGACCATATTGCCGATGACGATGTATTTGGGTTTTCCACTCCGTGCAAGTGAATACGATAGTATACCAAGTCCAAATAAAAATAAGGCATACCCTAGTATCGAACCCTCTTTCCAATCAAGGTAAGGTCCAAGCCACGCAAGCGGAATCAGGTACAATAGTGCTCGTTTCATAGTTCATCCTCCCCTTCTTCAGCTTCTCGATTACTTCCGGCATCATAATAACCATATAACAGTTCTCGAATCATCTCCCACCCTGGCGGAAAGATGTTTGAGCGGGACACTTTTTCTGTGCCGTGTTCTGTCGTCACATGAATTTCCCAATCCGTTCCGTCCATCATCGTAAGACTTTCAGGATCCGTATACCCTCGCCATTTATCGGCATTGAATCGATCCGACCACATGTCAATTAGATAGATGTCCTCTTCCGTCAACTTTCTGAATAACGGATGGTCTTCTTCCTCTAAAAAGAGGAGCCCCTTCAGATACCATGGACCTAGTAATCCTTCCTCATCTTCCGCACGAACCGTCCGACTTGCACGGTCCCACCAAAACGTCTGTCCTCTTTCCATACCGGACTCACGGAAATAAATTCGTTCGACTGTTTGCATCATGATCATCCTCTAAAATTGATATTTCCATTATAGCCCATTTGTTATTTTTAACCTGTTACATTTTTTACTATGGTTATGCTGAGTTCTGTTGCTATGAAACATTTTTCTTCTTCTATCAGTAGATGTAGTGAAAGGAGATGTTTCACATGCATATATCCATTCAACAAGCCGGTTATGACGTCGGTCAACCCGTCTTACAAGAGATCTCGTTTTCTTTACACCCTGGATCCATCACCGGTTTGATCGGTACGAACGGTGCAGGAAAAAGTACGACGATTCAAGCGATGTTCGGTACGTTACCTTGGGTCGAAGGAGAGATTGATTTACCGGTCTCACTCGCTTATATTCCGGAACAGCCGACCTATTACGAATATTTGACGCTCGCCGAGCATCTTGAGCTGGTTGCTTCGCTCCACGAGACGGATCATGCCTATACAGAACGACTCTTAAAGACGTTCGAACTGCATGCCGTCACAGGTGACTATGTATCTTCTTTCTCTAAAGGAATGAAACAGAAGGTGATGCTCGTCTGTGCTTTGATGCAACGCGCAGACTGCCTGATCATCGATGAACCGTTCGTTGGTCTCGACGCGGTCGCAACGATTCGGTTGTTACATTTACTCGAAGCAGAACGAACGCGTGGCGTGGCGATTCTGCTCGTCACCCATGTCCTTGATTCCGCAGAACGTCTGTGTGACGACTTTGTCTGGATTGATCAGGGGCGCATCAAACATCAAGGAACACTCGCTCAAATCGGTAAAGCCTCTGGTCAGCCTGGTGCCCGCTTATTCGACATCATGGAAGCGATGGTGCTCGAGCATGATTGAAACCTTTTTGAAGCAACGGATCCGTCGACGGCATGCGGAACAGCGTCGCTTCTTTCGAGAAATCTTCGATTGGACGATTTTGCTCTATCTCGTCATTCCAGTCGGTCTGTTCATCATCTATGAGACGATTCAGATCTTAAACGGTCAAGCGGACTGGGTTCAAACGGTTCCGGTCGCTTGGATCTTACTCGGATGGATCTTGTATGGATTCCTGCCCGCTTTTTTCGCTTGGTTCGAACCAGCAGATCGCCTCTTCTTCAAACCGGTTCCTGGAGCGATCGTTCGAATGAAGTGGTATTCCGTTCGATATCATTTCGCGCGGATTTTCTTATTAACGGCCGGCTTACATTTACTCTGTTTTCCATTACATCGCATCCGGTTTGACCAATCTAGCATCACCGTACTGCTGATTAGTCTCACGCTCTCTTTGCTCCAACCGTTCTTTAGCTTTTGGACATACCGGTTATCTGGGCAACGGTTCTTGCAGAAATGGAGCGGTCATCTCACCCTGGCAACCGGACGCATCACTCTGTTGCTCCTGCTTTGGCTTCAACCACACCCTGTCCTCTTCGTCTTTGCACTGTGTGTGTTGCTGTTCGGATCTCTTCATGTCCGGCACTGGTCACGGCGTGAGGACAGATTAACGGAGGATATCCTGTTGTCAACGAAACGACAGTCGAGTTTATCGGCGACCGTTCTTGAATTGAACGGTGCCTTACCGAAGCCGTCTCACCGAAAGCGTCCGTTCCTTCATCTTCGATTATTCAAGCAGACGCACCAGCAACTCCCGCTGATCACGTATCTGCGGGATCCGAGTAAACGTCGTTTCTTACTCCAGCTGTTTGCTGCGATGAACTACGGTCTTCTCGTCTTACCATGGATCGGACGCGGTCTCGTTTTCGCTTTCGTTCTATTCGTCCTCTATCAAGAGATAAAGCAACATACCCAGTGGTTCAAACAGCAACGTTTCCATCGGCTCATCGACTCGAATTCTAAAGCATCTAAGGAAAATAAAGTCATTTAAAATATATGGGAATGTAGTACTTTCACCGTATTTCCTTTCGTACACTAAAAGAAATCCAATAAGAACGGAGTGTGTGCGGATGAAGTGGGGTCTGTATCCGAAAATGTTACTCGCTTTTCTCGGTCTTGCAATTGTACCGATCGTCTTGATCGGCTCGTTCTTGTATGTCGAAACAAAAGGTGCGTTGACAGACGAGGCCTACTCAAAGCTTGAAGCGATTCGTGATGCTAAAAAAGCAACGGTCACGCAACATATCGATGAGAAGTTCTTGAATCTCGAAGCATTAGCTGAGAACGAACAAGTCCAGCAGGCATTCGCTCCTTTAACGAAACAGTTTGCTGATGGTGGCCTTGCGAACGATTCGTATCAGAAAGAAGCGAAGAAATTCGATACGTATTTCAATCAGTACATCTAACAGTTCGGCTTCTATGACGTTTTCTTCATTGATCCGGACGGAAATGTCGTCTACACCGCATTCAAGGAACCGGACCTCGGTCAGAATGTCGTCACGGGTGATTTAAAATCGTCCGGACTCGGCAAAGCCTATCAGAATGCCTTGACACAACAAAAAGGCGTCATAGCCGATTATGCGTATTACGAACCGTCAAAAGCTCCAGCAGCATTCTTTGCGATCCCCTATGTTGATCCAAAGACGAAGCAACCACGCGGGGTGCTTGCGCTGCAGCTCGACGGAAATAAAATTAATAAAATCATGAAAACAACGGCTGGTCTCGGTAAAACCGGTGAATCGTATCTCGTTGGTGCCGATCAACGTCTACGGTCTGATTTCCGAGCGACAAAACAGACCGAAGTCGGCGAAAAACGCATTCAGTCAACGCCAGTCAAACAAGTCATTGCTGGTCAGACGAAAACGACAGAAACAACGGACACAGATGGTCATGAAGTCGTAACGTCTTTCACACCACTTAAAATCGCTGATCTAAACTGGGGACTGATCACAGAAGTCCATACGGAAGAAGTCTTTGCTGCCTTGTCTGATTTCGTTCAAAAGCTGTTGATTGCGTTAGTGGCGTTAATTGCTTTAGTGGCACTCGCTGCAATTCTTTTCACACGCACACTTGTCCGACCAATCCGGGCGTTGCTGCACAGTGCGGGCGCGATCGCTGAGCATGACTTATCACAACCCGTCGTCGCAACGTCACGTGATGAGATTGGACAGCTTTCGCGTCTATTTGAAACGATGCGCTTATCTTTAATTGGTCTCGTGAAACGGGTTGATACGATGTCGCGGACGATTGATGACTCGCTCGCCGAACTCGTCGTTGAAGCGGAAGAGACCGGACATGGGACAAAAGAAATGGCACATGCGATGACTGGGATTGCCGCAACTGCCCAGCAACAGTCTGGTGCGTTCGATGGGCATACAGCATCCTTACAATCCTTGACAGCGACGATCGAGCAAACCGCGCAAACGTCAGCACTCGTCGTAGACAGTGCTAGTCGCTCGGAGAGTCTCGCGACGACAGGACGTTCGGATCTCCATGCGGTCACGGAACAGATGCAATCGATTCAAAACGCGATTGATGAAGCGGCAGATAAATCACGCCGTGTTCAAACCGCTTCACAAAATGTTCTTGAGATCATCAGCATCATCGAATCGATTGCCAACGAAACGAATCTTCTCTCGTTGAACGCTTCGATTGAAGCGGCTCGTGCTGGGGAGCAAGGAAAAGGATTCGTCGTCGTCGCACGCGAGATTCAGAATCTTGCCAACCAATCGAAACAATCAATGGTTCGTGTCCAAGAAACGATTGATTCGATCCAACTGGAGACAAAACAACTCGAAGACGCGATGGCACGCGGAACCGTTGCCGTTCAAGACGGTGTCGTTCGTGTCACAGAAGCAACCCAGTCGTTTGATTCGATCGTCACGCAGTCAAAAGGTGTCACCATCGATATGTCCGCGCTCTCTGAAACGAACCGGGATGTCTTATCGACCGCTTCCCACCTCGTCGCACAAGCCGAACAGCTGCGTGCCGGAATCATCGCCAGCGCTCAAGATAATCAACAGGCATCCGACCAATCGCTCACCTTCAGTGAACGAATGGATGTCGTGCATACACTAACGGAAGAAATTTATACGCTCTCTCGAGAATTGCATGAGACGATCAACCGCTATACACTGGACTAAACCTGAAAGGAGAAATGCCTCATGCCGACTCACTTATTTCTATTTGGAGGCGGTCCTCCTTTTACACCGAACTTACAAACACGATTTGCCGCATTAACGAATGCTGGACCGGTCGCGATTCTGTACGTTCCGCGGACCGGTAAAGATTGGTTAGGCTACGCCTCAATCTATACGGAACCATTACAGAAAGACGGCATTTCATCTTTCGTCCACTTCCCCTTGTCTGACGCACCGACAAAGGAACAACTCTCGCAACTGAAGCAGTGTCAGGGCATTATTATCTCTGGTGGGGAGACCGAGATGTATCAGCGCTATCTTGTCGAGACGGAAATCGGTGACATCATTCAGTCGCACTTCGTAAACGGTATCCCTGTCGCCGGTTTTTCTGCCGGTGCCCTCGTTGCTCCCGAACGATGCGTGATTCCGGAAATCGATCAACGCGACGGTCAACGGCTTCGCTTGCCTGGTCTTGCCTTACTGAAAGATGCAGTTGTCTGTGTGCATTACGAGACATGGGGCGAATCTGCCCATCTCGTACAATCCTTTACGGAAGAAGGCACAGACCGTGCCTTCGGGCTTGCCGACGCTAGCGGTATCTATTTATGCGATCAGCACCTAATTGAAACAGAAGGAACCGATCCCATCGTTTTATCGCGGAGTCCCGTTAGATGACGGCGATCGTCCCTGCCGTTAAAGGCATCATCATTCATGAACAACGTCTGTTAATCGTTCGCCGAGCTGCTGCTGACTTTGGCGGCGGAACATGGGAATGCCCGGGTGGCAAGATCGACTTCGGTGAACTCCCGCTTGATAGTCTCGTTCGCGAGATAAAAGAAGAGACACAGTTGACGGTTACCCCGGA
Source organism: Exiguobacterium sp. EA-TM-5 (assembly GCF_053878415.1). Classification (NCBI taxonomy): domain Bacteria; kingdom Bacillati; phylum Bacillota; class Bacilli; order Caryophanales; genus Exiguobacterium; species Exiguobacterium sp. EA-TM-5. The sequence goes on from NZ_CM132670.1 coordinate 143,507, forward strand.
TCGTCTGCTCTATGCTTCGAGCTTCCTGACACATCCCGATCGGCAAATCATTCTCTTGATGTACGTCTGCTCGACGAATCAGACAGACGTTCAGTTATCCGCGGAACACGACGCTTATCTCTGGGCGAACGAATCAATGATCCGTCAATTGATTGCGCCGAACATTTTAGCTGATTTTGAACGCCATGATGTATTTTCGTTACTGCATCGCTAAACACAACTGCCCCGCCTGACCAATCGGTCGAGCGGGGCAGCTTTTATTTACAGCAAAGGATCTCGGTAACAGACGACACGATTTCGCCCGGTTTGTTTGGCTTCATACAATGCTAAGTCCGCTTTCTGGACGGTCTCAAATACGGTTGACGCTTGATCGGAAGAAGCGGCACCCAGCGATAACGTGACATGAAAGACGGGATGTTCCTTATAAACGAAGTGTTGGTCGGCGCAGGCAGAACGAATCCGCTCCCCCAGTCGTTCCGCTTGCCTGAGGGGTACATCCGGCAATAGTAAGACAAATTCCTCACCACCGTATCGACCGACGACTCCTTGTTCTGGACAATAGGATTGCAAGAGATGACTGAGTTGTCGTAAAACGACGTCTCCCCCTTCATGACCATATGTATCGTTGATTGATTTAAAGTGATCGAGATCAAGAATGAGGGCGGAAAAGACCGTTCCGTTTTGAGCGTACTCGGCTAATGTTTCATCTAGCTTCCGGCGGTTTCCCAGTTGTGTCAGCCCGTCCGTTAAAGCCAGTTCTTGTTGCGTGTGCACGAATACAAAGTGCTTCCTTAATTCCTGTAAGAAACGATAGGCCACGTAACCACCAATCATGATGACGATGATATAAACGAACGCAATCTCTAAAAATCGCTCGAACGTGTTCGTTAATAAATAGAGCGCGGGCAAACTGTACGCGATACCTGTTCCAAGCAATATGAGATAATCCTTCATCCGTTGAGCAGCGAACCGGCGATAAATCGTCGCTGTCACGAGTAACGCGACACAGATCAAGGTCGTCAGAATCAGTCCTTGGTATTCGCCAGCTGGTGTCACCGCAAATCGGGCACCGATGATGAACAGCATCGTGATGCTACCGCTGACTAATCCGCCGTAAAAGTACGCCGTGACGAGCGCAACAAGACGCAAATCAATCTTTGCAACGTCATAGGAGATACTGTTAAAGATCAACAGCGCACCAATCACACCGGCGATACAACCAATCACGAGTCGGACTTGTAAGGAGGAGTTGGGCGAGATTCTCTCAATCCGTCGTAGTGGTAAAAACGCGAATAGCAATGTCGCAATCAACAGGGAAAAGTTCAACAACAATGAATTGAGTAACGTAAGCACGACGACATCCTCCTCATTCCATTTCAGATGTTTACTCTATTCCCTTCAAATTACACATTCCCCTCTTTTTCCAAGGTTTTCAAACAAGAGGAGAGGGAATCAAACAAATATGTCTATCGTCTACATCATTAAGGGGGACTCTTTCATGGACCGTCAGGCCGAAAAACGAAAAAGTAAGATGCCATTCTTCATCATTCTTGTCATCGCCATCTTCGTCATCGTTGCTGCTGCGTTGATCATTTACGTCACATCTGAACCAAAAGAAGAGACACAAGCACTTATGACCCATCTTGCGACTGTCCTTCCGGTTTACGTGAATTAGATTCACAAGACCTTTACACAAGCCGTACAGCACCTTCATACATGTTGCTTCATCTCCTTCCGATAGGTACACGGGAGGAGATGTTTTATGATTACGAAAAAACGATTACTAGCACAACAACTAAATGGATGGCTGATTCCGATCGTTGCCATCGGGCTGATTGTGATCAGCGGACTCAGCGTTTACGCATCGTATCAACAATCCGTCGCAGCAACTGAGGAACGGCTGATGCGTGAGTTAACGATGTTCGACGCGAACGTCCGAGCAACGTTTCTTGCGTATCCGGATGATGCAACAGATCGTACACGTGCGATTAAACGATTGCAACAGCAACAACGAACTGACTTATCACGCGACGACTATACAGTTCGCTTTCAAAGCCTGAACACGAGTGAAGCGTTCCGACCGTTGTCACTCGAACCGACAAAACGAAAACAACTATTAAAGTACTTAAGTAATGCGCGTACATATGCTTTTTCGAATCAAGACCAGTTTCTTGTCGCGATGACGATTCCGGAACTCGATGACGTCATCTTGCTGACGACTGATCGCGATAAACTAATCGCTCCTGCTCGTGAGTTAGCTTGGACACTCGTCTGGGTCAGTGTGATCACGCTTGTTAGCATCAGTCTATTGATCCGTTGGCGAATTAGAAAACAACTCGCCCCACTATCGAAACTCGCTTTACAGATTGAAGAAGCGCATGCGAAGCGATCGTATCGTCCATTAACACTCAAGACGACGACCTTTGAATTACAACAACTCACGTTTCAATACAATCAATTGATGCAACAGATCGGAGATTTAACAGCTGAGATGCAACAAGCCAGTCAGGAACTCGAATCTGTCCAGCCCCACTTTTCCTTGCGCTTATCGGCGATGGATCAATCGGTCCAGGCCGTCGATGAAGTCGCCGGTTCCTTACTTTCGCAATCGACGCAGATGGATCAGACAATCGCCGCCTCATCACGTTTGACTGTTCAAGGACACGATGCGTTAAAGGAGATGCAAACGACACTCCTCAACAGCCAACACGCCGTGACCCGTTTTCAACAGACCGTCCAGACGAATCATGCGACCTTGGATACATTGCAACAAGAGAGCCACTTGCTAAAGGAACAATCGCAAACAACGGAACAGATTTTACAGCAGACCTCACACCTGCAGCAGCAAATGGAGACCTCGATTTCACATATCCAGCGTGTTGCTGAAGAGACGCGCCGCTTGTCGCTCAACGCGCTGATTGAAGCAACTCGTGCCGGAGAAGCCGGTCGTGGCTTCACGGTCGTTGCCAAGGAAGTTGAAAAACTCGCAATCGATATTCGGACGAGTACAGATCACATCCGTCAAGTCAATCAGACGTGGACGGCAGGGCTCGAGCAAGTCGAACAAGCGCTCTCACAGATGACAGAACGTTTTCTCTCAACATCACAACAGCTCGAGATCGCAACGGCACACTTGCAACAGATGCTGACTGAAGCGACAACGATTGAGACGACACTGGGTATCGTGGAACAACAACGTCAAATCGTTGCAGACGTTCAGTCGAATATGCAGGAACACTTGCAGTCCGTTCAGCAATTGATGTCAGAGCTCTCGTCTTACAGCCAAGTCCTCGGTGATCAAATGCAACACCACGTTACCCAGCAAACGGAACTGAAGACACATAGCGCGGTACTCGAGTCGCGCATCAGTTCGCTGCAACAGACCGTTCGTTCTAGCGAATACTCATCTTAAAATAAAGGAGCGCCAACCATATCTGGTAAGCGCTCCTTTTAACTTGTTCTCAGCCGATATAACGTGCTTCCTTTTTATCGATGATGTTCCGGATTCGATTCTCGGTCACCTGATACTGCTCTGCCAATTGACGGGTTGTTTTCCCTTTTTCATACTGCGTACGAATCGTTCGGATTTGAAACGACGACAGCGTCACATGTTGATGCAACAAGAGATCAAACTCACCAAGTAGTTCGTTATATTGCTGATCGATTGAAGGCAGGACGTCTAAATTCGACAACTGATCGTCAGCCCGTTGACCGTTGCGTCGGACGAGTTGTGCTTCCGTGACGTCTGTCGTCAAAAAGGCTTGTGCAACAACTAAACCGACCTGCACCCGTTCTCCTCGACCACGTTGATAGAGTGTGACTTTTCGGTACCCTTCCCGATTGAGCCGTGGACGGAGCAAGACACCTTTTCGGCGTTGCCGAACACCGCGACACGTCACGATCGTCCGATCAAGCGATCTTACACGACCGAGGGACGAGACTTCATATATACCTACATAGCCGATGACGGCTTTCCATTGTTCTTGCATAGTTGTCCTCCTTCAGACAAGAACACGACGGGACTTCATACTTGAATTATATCAAATTACGAACAAACGTTCTAGTGATGTCACTCATCGCAATGTGCTATTCTTAGCAGAAAAAGGAAATGAGGTTCGTCCATGAAATTTGTTTTGTTACTTGGTCCCCAAGCGGTCGGAAAGATGACGATCGGTCAGGAAATCGAACGATTGACGGAGATGAAAGTCTTCCATAACCATCAGACGATTGATTTATTATTGCCTTATTTTGATTTCTCTGAACCCGCACATCATCGCTTAAAGGATACGATCCGGCGCGAGATGTTCAAGGAAATGGCGAACAGCTCGCTTGAAGGCGTCTTATTTACCTTCCTCTGTCTATTCGGCGTCGAAGGCGGTGGTCTTGAGTTCATCGAAGAGACAGTCGAGTTATTCGAACAAGCAGGTGCTGACGTCTACATCGTTGAACTCGATGCGCCGGTCGCAACTCGTCTGCACCGGAACACGACTGAAAACCGATTGACGCACAAAGTAACGAAGCGTGATCTCGCTGCTTCTGAACAAGACTTACGTGAGACGGCGGACGGATACCGGACACGTTCGCTGCCGGGCGAACTACCGGACGTCAACTATCTCTTCCTTGATACGGAACAGTTGAGTGCAAGTGAAAGTGCGGAAGCGATTTGTGCGCACTTTAACTGGTTAAAAGCAACCGTTTAAGCACAAACAAACCCCGTCCTGCTATTTAGGACGGGGTTTTAGTGATGGAGTTCGCGTTCATATCGATCAGCATGCAACTGAAATCCGTTCCGACGCCAGACCGTCTCACTGCCTGCTTCGCCGTAGACACGTTTCAGTAACAACGTTCGTGCTAGGTACGAGAGAATTGACGTCAGTGCTTCGGTGATATAACCGTTCTGATCGTCTTCATCATTTGACGTATATCGCAAGCTTCCGATTGAATCCTCCCATGTAAAGATAATCGTTCCGACAATTGTTTTCTCACGCTGTGCATGCAGCGTCCAATTGCAACCCGTTGCGGTATCGGTCGCTTCGACCAATAGACGTGACGTTGTAAAATCCGGATGTCGTCCTTGCATTCAGCTCTCCTCCTCGACCTCAAACGTTGCTGTCGCGTAAGCCTCTCCGTTAATCAAAATCGTCAATGTATGTGTTCCAGGATAGTGGACACGCGTCGTCATATTTCGAAACGATTGGCGTCGTTCGATTTGTAAGATACCTTCGACTTCCCGCTCTCGCAGTTGAAACACCTTCCGACTCGTCCCGCGTTGTTTGACATAATCGATTGCGTATTCAAGACGCAGACGTTGTTCAACGGAACTGTTTACGGTGAACGAGAAATCAAGCTCTCCGCCAATCGTAACCGACGAGACGACTAAGTTCGTGACGGTCACCTCACCTTGCGTAACGTGCCCGAATAACTGTAAGACTTCTGGGTTCCCACGCTTCAGTAACGTCCGGGAAGCATGACGTAAAATCCAATCCGTATTCGGATCTGATCCTAAGTGACGTTCAATCCGCTCGATTAGATATTCAGGGTGTGTCTTTGAAATATCATTCAAGTGATTGGCGACACTTTTTCGGACGTAGAGTGATGGATCCTGTAGTAACGCATCAAGAATCGGTAATGCCGGTCGCGGATCAGCAATCAGACGCGGAATCGCTTGTCCCCATGGAAGACGCGGTCGTGTCCCCTCGGATGCTAAGCGCCGGACATGTTCATCGTCTGATGTTGCCCATATGAGTGCTTGCTCGAGATAACGTTCTTGATCAGCGAGTAGAAAACGCCGAACGGCGAACTCAGACGTCGAATACGGCGTCAATTTAGCGAGTGTCGCTAACGCAAGTGTCCAGTCAGTGAGTGTTGCCGTCCGTTCAACGTACTCCGGAAAAACGATTCCTGGTAGACCGGTAAACTGCGGTGCGAGTCGCTCTAGCTCCAGCACCGAGTCCGGAAACGGTGGCAAGATCGTCTCCAGCGTCTCCGCTACACGGCGAACGCGTTGTTTAAACGCGAGTTCATCCCAGTCTCCCTGTTCAACTCGTCTTCGAAAATCTGGTACATCGACCGCTGCTCCTAAGCGGTCGAGCCAATTTGGTGAAAACACATCTTTAATCAAACTCATCCTTCATCCAGTCCCCTCTGTGTGCGCTCCAGTTTGAGCAATGTTTCCTTGCGTGCGAGTCCACCTGCGTATCCACCTAAGTCTCCATTCGTCCGAATGACTCGATGGCACGGAATGACGATTGCCAGTTGGTTCGCCCCATTCGCTCGTGCGACAGCGCGAACGGCAGTCGGTTGACCGATCCGGATCGCCAGTTCTTGGTACGAGATCGTCTCCCCACTCGGAATCCGCTCGAGTTCTTCCCAGACCCTTCGTTGAAAGGGCGTTCCGTACCGCATCAGTGGTGTCTGAAACAAGACCGGTTCTCCTTTGAAGTAACGACGGAGCTCGGCTTCAATCTGTCCAAAGATGGGTGACTCGCCGGGGACGATGACGGCGCGTGCTTTTTGACGCATCCGTTCGATTTCCCGCTCCAATCCCCGTCGGTCGACGAACTCAAGCAGATGTAAAAGCTGGTCGTCGGCAATCGCCAGCATCGAACCGAGCGGCGTATCGAGCCATTTCGCGCGCAAGACCTGTCCGTCAAACCGAGACGGCGCTTCCCCGAGCATCCGTGTCGAAGCTTCTCGAAACCCGCTGCTTGATTCATAGCCTCCTGCTAACTGTCCTTCAATGATCGGTTTCCCGGTCCGAATCTCCTTCATCGCAAGTCCCATCCGCCGTGCCCGGGCATAAGCGACGAACGTCATTCCGAACCGCTTCTTGAACTGACGCCGCGCTGTTGATTCATCCAAACCAAGTGCTCGGAAATCGGCTTCCTTAAATCGTTTATCCGGTTCCGCTTCGACCGCCTCGATCAAGCGTTGAATCGTACCGTGATCGCCGGGATACGCGAGCGGATGGCATCGCCGGCACGGTCGATAGGAAGCGAGCAATGCTTCTTGCGCCGTCTCAAAAAACTCGCAGTTCTCCGCTTTCGGTTTTCGCGCTGGACATGTCGGACGGCAAAAGATGCCCGTCGTCTTGACCCCGACGAAAAACGTCCCTTCGTACGTCGCGTCTCGTCGAACGAGTGCTTCATAATACGTATGATGTTCCATCGCCTTCCCCTCCTTTGTCTTTAGTATAACGGCTTGCCTGGTCACGATGTCGCCGAAAATCAGGCATTGATATGTTTAAGATTCACTTAAGAAACATCGTCCTGTTTTCGAAAGGGACGACGTGCATACTACATGCTATACTCAACGGAAAGTAGGGTTTTCATGTTAGATTTCTTAAAAGAAGCACTTCACGCACCACTACGCGTTCGGGGCCGTTGCACCGAGTAGTCCACGTCTTGCTGAGATGATGGCACGGCGCGCCGTCGCCGATCGTCCGCGTCAGATCCTTGAAGTCGGAGCCGGTGACGGCGCGATTACAAAAGCCTTACTGGCAGCTCGGTCACCGGAGACGCATCTATTAATTTGTGAACGAAGTGAAACGTTCCGTCCGGCACTCGAGCAATTGCTGGCTGAAGAAACGAATGTCACCCTCTTCATTGGTGACGTGCAGGAACTATCTGACTCGTGGAGCGGACAAATCGACGTCATCGTCAGTGGTCTCCCGTTCGCGTCGTTTCCACCAACATTACGACATGACTTATTGGCACAGTTCCAAACGTTACTACGATCAGGCGGTCACTTCATCGCCTTTCAATACACCCGGTTCCAGTTCAAGATGTTCCGGGATTATTTCCAAGAACACAGTTATTCGCACACACTTTACAATCTACCCCCTGCTTACGTTTTTGAAGGGGTACAACAGGAGGAAATAGATCATGCCTACACTTTTGATCGTCGATGACGAGGCGGATATCCGTCAATTGCTTCGACTCTATTTAACAAATGAAGGCTACGAGATCATCGAAGCTGAAAACGGCGAAGAAGCATTAACGATTCTTGCAACGCGTCCTGTTGACGCAATGTTACTCGACGTCATGATGCCGGTTCGCGATGGTTTCTCAACTGTTCAGGCGGCTCGTGCTGTCGGTCATGCGTTGCCGGTCTTGATGCTAACAGCGAAACGTGAAGATATGGATAAAATTCAAGGACTGACTTTCGGGGCGGACGATTACATTGGTAAACCGTTTAATCCGCTCGAAGTCGTCGCTCGCGTCAAGGCGTTACTCCGCCGTGTCAGTCAATACCATGTCCCAACTACAGCTTCAGCCGTTCAAGTCGGTCCGTTCACACTTAAAGAAGACGAACGCGTCATCTTTAAATACGATGTCCCGCTTGCCCTGACCCGTCGTGAATTCGATTGCCTGGCACTGTTCTTGAGTCATCCACGTCGCGTCTTCTCGGCTGACGATCTCTATGAGCGGGTTTGGCAAGAAGAAGCGCTCGGTTCTGCGTCGAACGCCGTCATGGTCTTGATCCATAAACTGCGTGACAAAATCGAAGATGTCCCGAAAGAACCACGCTACCTCCAGACGGTCTGGGGCGTCGGTTATAAGGTCGAGCCATGAGACGGATCAAACTAACGGTCTGGATGCTCGTTTTGCTACTACTTGCCGCATTTTTGAGTACGGCACTCTCATGGTTATTGTCGAGCCAGTTACCGATTGGTACTACAACGATTCCTCGTTATTACTACACGACGGAAGCAAAAACGATCCAAGATGTCAAACAGGACATCACGCGCTATCAAAGTGGACAAACACCAAATGGACCGTATGAATGGGCAGTGTATGGCGCAGATGGACGTCGTATCAATGCTTCCGACCAGTACCCGGAAAATTTAACGCCAAGTCGGCTGCTCGCTGCTCAAACACCAACGGAACGTGACCCTTCGAACAAAGGAAAGGTACGGACGTTGCATCATATCGAAGCCATTTCCCTACCGAACGACGAATCTGGATTTTTCTTGACGGTGCAGACAGAAAAACCAAAATTGAACGAATACCAAGTCGGTAATCCGAATGCCTTCTTCATTTTACAGGTCATTTTGTTCATTCTCTTTTTACTGCTTTTGACACGCTGGATCGCCGGCTTATTCCGGGAACTTGAACGGCGGCTCGAACGCTTGACCGTCGAACCACCACCGACAGATCCATTACCGCCGGTCAAAGGACCAAAAGAGTTTAAGTTGTTCGCCCAGTCGATTGAACGAATCGAACAGGAACTACGAACGTTACGTCAACGGGATCAGGAACGGTTCGTCGAGCAGTTGCGGTTGATCACAAGCCTGTCGCATGACTTACGGACTCCGTTGACCTCGATTCAAGGCTTCATCCAATGGTTGACGGAAAAACATGAGACGTTATCCGCAACGGAACGTGCAGAGCTTCTTGCAATCGTCACCCGTCAATCGGAGACGCTCGCCTCTCGAATCGATGAACTGTTCACGCTCGCTAAGTTATCGAATACCGATTATCCGGTCGAACGAATCTCGCTTGACCTCGTCACCTTAACGGAACAAGTCTTAGAACTGTTTCCTGGCACTACCGCTACCGTCGATGGTCCTGCACACGCGACTCTCTTCGCCGACCCACTGCTCTTACGTCGATTACTCGAGAACTTGATTCGAAATGCAACGCTTCACGGGACGGGTGATCTTCGAATTACGATTGAAGAGGATCCAGAAATACTTCAGTTAAGCTGTTCGAATGCAATTGCTAACACCTATACACCAGAAGAATTAAACGAATGGTTGACGCCGTTTGGAACGTCTGACGCATCGCGTTCTTCCGGCGGTTCCGGTATCGGTCTGTCGATTGTTCAACAAATCATGGCGCGTCATCACGGAAATGTCCAGCTCACTTCAGCAGACAACTACTTTTCCGTCACTTGTCGTTTTCCGCGTCATTCGTAAGTCAGTACCCGATGCTCTCATCGGGTGCTTTTTTGACCAGGTTGTTACTTCTTAGACACTTCTTTGAAATTGGAATTCGATACACTAAAGACTGTTAGAAATTAGTTGTCGTTTTAAAGGAGTTGTTCGTGTCTTATGAAATCCTCGTCTCGTTCGATTACATATATGCCAGGGCTTGACGGCTTGCGTGCCTTTGCTGTCCTGTCTGTCATTCTCTACCACTTATCCGTCTCATTCTTCTCTGGTGGTTTCCTCGGTGTTGATCTCTTTTTCGTCCTATCCGGTTACCTAATTACCGGTCTCTTGTTACGCGAGTGGCAAACGACCGGTCGCCTTGATTTGAAACGATTTTGGATCCATCGTTTTCGTCGCCTGTTCCCGGCCCTATTCGTCATGTTGCTACTTGTTCTCGGGTACGTGACCGTCTTTGAACGCGAGCTGTTGCATACAGTTCGTCAAGATAGTGCCTTTGCACTCATTTACGGAACGAACTGGTGGTATATCTTCCATGATGTCTCGTATTTCGAGTCGTTCGGGAAACCGTCACCCATTCAAAACCTATGGTCACTCGCAATCGAAGAGCAGTTCTATCTGCTTTTCCCGATCCTACTTTGGTTCGGCATGAAAAATCGTCGTCTGTTCCTTCAATTGATTGGAGTCGCGATTGGCGCATCCGTGCTCGCGATGGCGATCCAGTTCACACCGGGTGAAGATCCAAGTCGTGTCTACTACGGTACGGATACACGGTTATTCGCCTTGTTGATTGGGAGTTTGCTCGCGTTCGCGTGGCAACCTACTCGCTTTAAGCTTGATATTCCAAAACGTGGTGTTCGATTGTTGAATCAAACAGGTGCTGTCACGTTGCCACTCTTACTTTTACTGATGGTTGTCACGAGTGAGTTCGGAAGCTTTTTATACCGCGGTGGCTTTTTCCTTGTCGCCGTCCTTGCTGCACTATTGATTGCTACGATCGCCCATCCGGCGTCGGTCTGGAGTCGTTGGTTCGCGCATCCGGCACTCGTTGCGATCGGCAAACGATCGTACGGTTTATATCTCTGGCATTTTCCCGTCATCACATTGATGACACCGGTCGAGCAAATTGGAACATTCTCGATGCTACGGACCGTGTTAATCATCGTCGTGCTTGTTGCGTTAACTGAAGTATCATATCGCTTCATCGAACGTCCAATCCGTCAGCATGGATTATCTGGTTATTTAGAACGTCTGTCGTTACACCCGCGACAGTTACGTCAGTTCTCAACGCTGCAGTGGACAAGTGTCGTCGTCTTAACCGTACTCGTCGTCAGCTTCATCGGAAACCTATCGATTCTTGCTGTCTCCGATACACCGAAGCCAGAACCCGCCTTCCATAAGGTCGCGGCGCCAAAAGAAAAACCGAAACCGGTCCTCAAACCGACGACACCTAAAGTAAAATCCGATCAGCGAAAAATCTGTCGACCGACGCTTGCAATCGGTGACTCGGTCTTACTCGGTGTTGAAGATTATCTCGGCAGCACACTCAAACAACTGACAATCGATGCAAAACTCGGTCGACAACTCCGCGAGGCAATTCCGCTCAGTGAGCAGTATGCAGCGTACAATCGACATGGACGCCAAGTCATCCTGCATCTTGGCACGAACGGTAGCTTCCGGAAAGATCAGTTGAATACACTGCTAGATCAATTCGCCAATGCCGATCACGTCTATCTGGTAACAGCACGCGTCCCGCGGCCGTGGGAAGCAGAAGTCAATCAGATGCTGCATGAGGCATCAAAACGAAAACGGGTCGAGCTGATCGATTGGCACGCGGTTGCCATTAAACATCCGTCCTACTTCGAAGCAGATGGTGTCCATTTGAACATCAAGGGCGCACGTGCCTATTCGAAGATTCTCGCAAAAGCGACGAGTTGCGCCGCTTCAACGAAATAAAATTACGACGAACAAGGTAGCGGAAGTTTCCGCTACCTTGTTTTCGTATTCACCCTGTCGCAAGCAATCCAAGATAGATCAGACTGACACTAAATAAACTCAGTAAGACACCAACTGCATGTCGACGATACCCTAGCAATAGCAGTGGTAAGGTAGCGATACCAAGCATCAAAATCCATCCGTCTCCTGCTGGACCACTGACTGGGAGTTGTTCTAGTGTCGGTTGTTCTAGACGACTGAGTGACGCACTCGCCATGAACAATAACACTAGAATGATACTCTCCATGCGGACTAACGGACGTGGATCGTACGTTGCTTCCAAATGCAACCGACGCCGGACGAGCGTGCCATTACAAAAGGCGTAAAATAGGAGAGGTAACAGCAGGAGGTGCTTCAGTAGTAATGCTTGACCATATGGGACACCCCACAGATTCGGATACCGTTCAAGCGGAATCGCCAGTTGCATCAGCAACAGACCTGACAGGATGACACCCGTAAAGGCGATCCGAGCAAACGGACTGAACCAGTTTAAAAAGGCAGACCAATGCTCTGTCGAACGAGCACCGACTGCTACCCAAAATACGACACCGATCCAAGCCGTCACACACAAGAAGTGACTGAACTGGAGCGTCCATCCGAGCACACCATATTTAGCTGCCGCGTGACTCGTTCCGGCGATGCCAATCCAGATTGGAATCGTGAAGAGTGATAGCAAGACAGATCGTCGCTTTTGCCACGCAAGTATGATCAATAATAGTAGAGCAGAGAAGTAAACGACAAGAAACATCCGACCGATATGCAAAAATAATCCCGTTCGGAGAGCCTCCGTCATCGTTTGCGTCGAAAGCAGAAAACGAACGGCACCGATGACTGGGATACTCGTTCCAAGAACAAGCATCCCGAGTCCCGCCACCGCCCAATTCGTTCCGTCCATGATCAATGGCTTACGTTTTTTCGGAATGAAACGTAAAACGAGGTAGCCCATCCAGATTGCCCCGCCCATGTAGACGAGTAACTCTCCTAGGAACGCACTCATGTCGAACGACGACGGAATAAAAGAAGCAAGACGATACTGACGAGGAGTCCACCGACGATCCATGGGAGCAGTGTCGGAAGGAGTCCTGGCGAAGTCGGTTCTGCTTCAGGAACGACCGACGCCTTCGTTTCCATCGTTTCTACCTTTTCGACAGTGTTCGATTCCGATGTCGCCTCACCAATCACCGTAAAACCAATCGTCCCTTTGACCGGATGACCATCATCTGAAATCGACGCCCACTCAATCGTGTACTGCCCTTTTGCTAACGGTTTTGAGACGACGGCACTGAGTTCATTCCCGATGATCAGTGGTTTTGCAAGCGACTGTTCGACGTCATTCGCATCCACTACACGTAAGGTACTCGTTTTTTCAACAGCTTCACTGAACGTCAATCGGATACGATCGACGGGTTCAGATAACGCCGCTCCTTCGGCTGGATTCGAGTTTTTTAGACTCGTATGTGCTTCGACCGATACAGGCAACAGACAAATGAGAAATAGAAGTACAAATCGGATGATGCGCATGTCGTTTACCTCCTTTCTGTTTGATGTGTAAAAGAAAACCCGCTGTTGCCAGCGGGTCGTCCTTTATTGTTGCGGGCGACGACGGAGTGCGAAGAATCCAAGGATCGATGCTGCTGCGATACCAAGCAGTGACCAGACGATACCTGTCGTCGATGATGCTTCTTGCATACCACCGAGACCTGTGTTCGGCATTCCAGATGGTGCACCTTTGAATTTATCTGGGAACTGATCGACGATTGCTGTCGCTGTTCCTTCCCCTACGCCGTACATATGCGCGTACGCTTCGCGAATCGCTGGGTACGTTTTGTCGTAATCTTTTTCATTGTAGCTATTGAAGGCAAGTAAGAGTTGGTCAATGTGAACCTTCAATCCTTCTTCCAAATCTTTTGCTTTTAAACGACCTTCCGTTGCCGCATCAAGGAATGCTGCCTGTTCGACACGGTACTCATCAAGTTCCTTCACAGCCATGTCACGTGCTTGATCATCTTTCGCGCCTGTCGCTTTGACATAGTCGACGAAGTAGCCGATGTGGCTCGACCAAATCTTCTTGAATTGTTGCGCTGCTTCGCTACCATAAACAGAGCCAATCGAAGCAGTCAGGTCATCCGTATTTTGATTCAAGGCACCGGCTGCCGCATCAAAGTCTTTTGCACCGTCGATTCCTTTTTGCATTGCGAGGATTGCTAATGCTGCGTGCTCCGAGAAGTTTCGGTTGAGTCCAGCACGAAGGTCTGCTGCTGGTGTATCAACTTTCGTATTTTTGAATTTATCTGGGTACTGGTCGACGATTGCACCCGACAGTCCTTTTCCAACCATATACATATGCTCGATCGCTTTACGTAGATTACTGTAAGCAGCATCATAATCACCCGCTACATAGCTATCGAATGATGTTAACAGTTGCGTGATATGGACTTTGAGTCCACCTTCGAGATCCGCAGCCTTTAGGCGTCCTTCCGTTGCTTTATCAAGGAAAGCAGCCTGTTCGACACGGTACTCATCAAGGTCTTTCAATGCTTTTTGCTTTGCGTCTTCGTCTTTTGCTCCGGTTGCTTTGACGTAATCGACGAAGTAACCGATGTGGCTCGACCAGATTTCTTTGAAGGCAGCGCCTGCTTCTTCTCCGTAGACTGATCCGACAGCTGCCGCTAAATCATCCGTATTTTGATTCAATGCGCCTGCTGCTTGTTCAAAATCTTTTTTACCATCAATCCCTTTTTGCATCGCAACAACTGCGAGATATGCGTGTTCAGATAGAATTTGATCGAGTGTCGCTCGCAAATCCGATGCTGGGGAGGAGACGTCCAGTGAGACTTTTCCTGAACTGTGAGACATCTTACTATGATCCTCATTACCGTGAGCACTAACACCTGCTGCTGGAATCAACAATGCGGCACTAAGCGGAACAGCGAGATACGACTTTTTCATCTTCATCTTATGAACACCCCTTTGATTTTTATGGACTTCACATAGATAACGTAACAAGTTCATAAATAGTTTTATTTTTTTACTTTTTTTATTCAAAATATTTTTTGTTTGAAATACCTTCGTTTATTAATTTAATTATTTTTAGTTTTTATTTACTCATTTTAAGAAATAAACAACTTATTTTCTAACGATTTCATTAAAATCTTCTTATCACCATATCTTTTATTTCTTATTCAGAACAGGAGTGGACTCATGAAACGGATCGTCATTGGCGCATTACTTGCTTCTCTTGTCGTCTCACAAGCAATTGGACCAGTCGAAGCAAAAAGTAAATCGAAAAAGAAACCTGTCGTGCAAGTCGATCAAGATAAAAATGGAATTCCAGATGCTTGGCAAAAACAATATCATTTGGGGTATGGCAAACACGTCGCAACAAAGGATCAGGATCGCGATGGTTTGACGAATGCGCAAGAATATCAACTTCGCCTCAACCCTACTAAATCGGATTCGGATCAGAACCGGATCAAAGATGGACAAGAGGATGTGGATCGCGATTCACTGACAAACACGCAAGAATACAGTGTACGTCTCAATCCATTGAAGAAGGATTCCGATCAAGATGGTATTTCCGATGATAAAGAAGACCAAGATCAAGATCGATTGACGACACGAGAAGAGTTCATCGTCGGTACGCAACCACTGACAAAAGATTCAGATCGCGATGGCATCAAAGATAGTGAAGAGGATCGCGATCAAGATACCCTTTTGAATGAAGACGAATTTGAACTTGGTTCTGATCCGACAAAAGCAGACAGCGATCAGGATGGGACACGGGATGATCAGGAAGACACGGATCAAGACGGCGTTCAAAATAATCAAGAACTCAAACGGATCACAATCAAAGTAACGGATACGAACAAGAAAAAATTCGAGTGGCGCTATAGTACTGAACATCAGCGGAAAGAACTGCGTTTTAAAGATGAGATCGGCGTCACTGACGTCGCGACGTTAAAAGACCGTCTTCTCGTCACACCATCAATGACGGAAGATGAATTAGTAACGTTAGTCGCTCAGGCACTTCAATTGCCAAACATCAAAACACTACAAGTCCAAGTCAAGTTCTACAATGGACAGGAGCTTGAATCGGAAGATGAACACGCGGATAACGATGGTGCATCGGATGATTCTGGGGATGATGAAGGCGATGACGATTCCGATGATCATGGCGATGATCATGGTGGTCACGGTGATGATGATTGATCCTCGACACACAAAGAGAGAACGGAAAATTCCGCTCTCTCTTTTTTCATACTCTTATTAATGATGGTGACCGCTACTCCCACCAGCTGGTTTGGCTCCACCTTGTAAAATCTTTAAATCTTCTTTCGATAACTCACCGACGATGAACTGCCGTGTTGGCAT
Organism: Exiguobacterium sp. EA-TM-5; assembly: GCF_053878415.1. NCBI lineage: Bacteria > Bacillati > Bacillota > Bacilli > Caryophanales > Exiguobacterium > Exiguobacterium sp. EA-TM-5. The sequence goes on from NZ_CM132670.1 coordinate 159,765, forward strand.
GATCATCGCACCTTCACTGCTCGCATGCGCTTTGACATAATACAAGCCGGATTTCGGTATTGTCTTCGCAATCGTATAGACACCCGGCTTCGTCTCTTCTGCCGGTTCCATACTATAGCGTACTGTCCCATCCGCTTTCCAGATTTCGAAGTGGACATAATCAACTTTTTGCGCCGGTTTCGCTTCACGCCAGACCGTCGCTTCGAACGTTTGCTTTTTCTTTGCATCCGGTTGCATGTCTTTAGGGACATTCATTTTGATGGATAGTGGCTTAGCCACGGCATACTGTGCTGCTGCATCAGAATCGACCGCACAGCCGGCAAGACTCGTCGTTGTGACGAGCAGTCCGCCAAGCAAGAATGTTTGCATCGATTTACGCATTGAAGAACCTCCTTACACTCGGAATACGACGAATGACGAGGTAATCAAGTAGCCAGACGACGAGCAATGATAGTCCGACGAGTGGGAAGACGATCCCCAGCACGACAAGCACAGCGAGGAATCCTTTCAACATGAATGCTTTCGGACCTTTCGGCGCCCCCATCCCTTTACTTGGTTTCCGCTTTAGCCAGAGATAGAAGCCACTGACCGCAACAAGAATGATTCCAAGACAAATCAATAAACTAATCAATTGGTTGAACCAACCGAATTCCGTTCCTTTATGAAGCGTGATTCCAGTCGCGACGATTTTACCGACGACACCATAGTTGTCATAACGATAATCGGCGAGTACGGCACCGGAATATTGATCGAGGTGGATCGTCGCTTCATCCTGTGCTTTTGCGGGGTACGCGGATAGTGTATAGACACCGCTCGGATCACTTGGAATACTAATTTTAAAGCTTGGGTCCATCCCTTGTTGTTTGCCGATCGCAACGATGTCATCGATTGAAGCTGGAACAGCTCCTTCGACTTTCGATTGCGGCACATCAAGTGTTTCGGCAGCCCATGGGACTTCGGCGATATCCTTCGTCTGAAGTGTTGACGTCGGTGCTTCTCCCCCCCAGATCGACGGTGGGTAGCCCAGTCCTTGGTTCGTGACGAGTGACTGGAAGTTCGCTCCCCAGAAGCCGGACCACGGAAGACCTGTCAAGATGAGGAACAACATCCCTGCTGTGATCCAAAATGCTGGAACGGCGTGAAGGTCTCGACGGAATAACTTCTTTCCTTGACGCAGGCGTGGGAACAATACACCTGACAGTCCCTTTTGCTTACGCGGAAACCATAGGAATAGTCCCGTGACAATTAAGACGATCGCCCAACAGGCAACGAGTTCAATGATCCGATCGCCGGTCGTTCCCGCCATCAGTTCCCCGTGGATTTCTTCGATTTTATTCATGATCCGGTCATCATCCGATAAAGTACCGATGATTTTTCCTGAGTACGGATTGACGAAGACTGTCGCCGACATGTCTGGTGACGAGACCTTCACTTCACTGGATCGATCGTCAGATTCGCCCGGTCGATACGACGTGACCAGCGCTTCCGGATACTTCGCTTTGACGCGATCAATCTGTTCCGTTGCCGTGATGCGATCCGCTTTTGGTGTGACTTCATAATACGATTGATACAGGACGTTTTCGATTTGCGGCTTAAAGAGATAGATCGATCCTGTCACAGCGAGCATGACGAGGAACGGTGCAAAAATGATACCAGCATAAAAGTGCCACCGCCAAATCGTCCGGTAAGCAGAAGAAGTCGGTGCTTTTTTGACCGTCTCTTCCGTCTGCATGAGATTCATATGTATCCTCCTCTAGTAATAAATATGTCCACTCTGTGAACACCTCTTAGTATAAGCGTTTACAATCCACTTCCATCCACTGGCTTGTGACGATAAATTGCCAATCTGGTGTGTAAATCAGGTAGCTTTTAAGAAGTGAAAAACGTCTTTTTTTGACAATGATTTCACTTTTCTTGTAGATTACTTCTTATTTCAAAAAACTATCCTTATTCATAAAACCAAACTTCATCTAAAAAAGCGAATCCTGATTTGGATTCGCTTGCTCACGTGATGTATTTATATTGAAGAACTTTCCTCAACTGATTCCTTTTGACGACGATGATATACAATACCGGTTACTATTAGACCAACTAAAATGACTACAATCGTACTGATGATTCCGGGATTCACCTGTAACCAGTTCCACAATTCCGACCAGGTAACAGCTTCTCCAATCCGGACGATCAAAAACGTCCAAAGTCCTGTATAAACACCTGCCGCTAGAAACGTCATCAAGAGATAACGCGGTAGCGGATAACCGAGAAGGCCTGCGACGTAATGAATCGGATGACGAACACCAGGTAAGAAGAACGATAATCCGATTGCCCATAATCCCCGCCGTTCGATGATTGTTTCTGCTCGTTCCAAGAAACGTGACTTCATCCAACGTTTAACGAGCGGAATTTCACGGAAGAACCGTGCAAGTAAATAAAACCACGTAAAAGCGATGAAAAAGACTGGCCATGCGGTCAGCCAGATAACGATTGGGTACATCCCCTCTCGTAAACGCAGTGCTGCAAAACTCATCATCAAGACATCGTCCGACAATGGGGTGAACATGATTCCGCCAGCCAGGCGGACGAGTGCCATGATATCCATCACGTATCCCTACTTTCTGTTTCTCTCTATATTCAGTATCCCCGATTTTTCTAAAGTTGAGCCCTGTCCATTTCTTAACTTCTTCTTTAGCTTTATATTTTTCATTTTAAGAATAGATAATTATCAATCCTTGAACGTCGCTTAGACAGCGTCACATTCATATGAAATCGAAAAACAAAAAAGCCTTTTTCCCACATTGAGAAAAAGGGTTTCATCCGTTCGTTCGAGAAGGGGTACAACGTACATTTGAACGCTCATCTGATAGGAGGAATTTCCATGTTACATCGCCGGAAGACCTATACGATTCGTCCCGAACGCCTAGAAGAATTTACTGAGTTTTTCCATACCTATTTGTACCCGCTTCAAGTTAGTCATGGTGCTCGTCTTGTTGGTCGCTGGGTGACCGAGGCCGAAGATGAAGTCATCGCTATCTGGGAATATCGCGACCGTGAACATTACGAACAAGTCGATCGTGATGTCCGCAACAGTGCTTTACGCCGCGAAGCGATGAAAAAGCGCGCTCGACTCGGCAAAAATTTGTATATCAAATCGTATGAAGACTTCATGACAGCAACTGGTACGTATGCTCCACCTCGCGCCATTGTCAGTGTGACCGCATATATTACGAACGATGCGGGTGAAGTCCTACTCGTCCGTAATTTGCATCGTGGTGATACGTACGAGATGCCGGGCGGACAAGTCGAAAATCACGAATCGATTCTTGACGCCATCAAACGAGAAGTGAAAGAAGAGACCGGTGTCGATGTCACGATCGACGGAATCACAGGCATTTATCAAAATGTCTCAAGTCACGTCCTTTGCGTCTGCTTCCGCGGAAAAGCGGTCGGTGGTGAACTCGCAACGCAAGAAGGTGAAACGACGGATGTCGGATTCTTCCCGCTGACACGTGACTCGCTGAGTGAGTATATCAAACGCGAACACTTCCAGTTACGGACACTCGATGCCATGGATCCACACTACTTCCCACACGCCTTATATAAAGTCAGACCGTATGAATTGATCAGCCGTTATGATGGTAACACGACATCCCCGTCACGCTGACTTGATTACTGTATAACGACATCCAGGAGCAGACCTAACGTCCGCTCCTGGATGTTTTTCCTTTAAAACGATAAGGCAATGAAATCGACGATCATATGCGCAATCCATGATCCAAAGATACTACGACCGGTTTTAATATAGATGTAGTTGAAAATTAATCGCGCTACCCCTTGAAGTAACAGTACATGCAAGAGTGTCGAGACGAAAGATCCATCCCAATATGATGGAATATGCATGAGTCCAAAAACAAGCGCACTCAACAGGCTACTCATCCACATCGATAATCCTTTACTGCGTGCACCTTCTAATACACCGATTCCAAGTAACTCTTCGCCCATCAACATGAAAGGAATCATAAGAGCAATTTGCCCGAGATGACCTGAAGCTGGATTAGCCGCCCATTCCATACCAGCCGCACTAGCGATTAAGCCAATTAACATGCTTGAAACGAAATAAAGCAAAACACCTAGTGGAATCATCCACACTTTTCTCGGAAACGTCAGTACCTGCAGGCTATCTTTTTTAAAAGTAACTGCCCATGCCGCAAGTCCACCTATGAATAATGCTGACCACGCCCATTCCCACTGCGTCAAACCTAAAAATCCAGCTAGTAGCAACAGTGCTCCGACCACTAACCCACTGTTTGTTGTCCGCATCGTTTTCATAATAAGTTCCTCCTTGAGTATTGCACGTTTTTTAATTCGTGCTTCATTTGATACTTGGAGTATAAGACGGATTGATAAAAATAATTCCAATAGTCTCCTATTTAGCACCTTATACTTTTTGAAGTACACATTTGAAAAAAAGGAGAGGATCGTCATTCAATCCCATGGAGAACTCTTACGTGAACTACGGATCAAAAAAGGTATGACCCAAAAGGATCTCTATGATTCTGTCATGTCTAAGTCTTATGCAATCCGTTTTGAACAGGGGAAACATGAAATCTCTTTTCATCTTATTCAACTACTACTCGAACGGCTCGGTATGGAAATTGATGAATTTCTCTATATCCACCATGGGTTTCAGGAATCTCTTGTCGAACGCTTTTATGACGAGTATGGACTCAAAGGGAATGCGAATGATATCGACGGATTGATGGCGCTTCGTTCCACCTATCGTGCATTTCCCACTTCTTATCAAAATAGTTTACGTCTCACCGAACTAGATGCCCGGATTGAACAGCTGACTTACTTTAATCAACACGGTATCTTTTCAAAAGAGGCAATTTCAAAAGAGACGCGTCAAACGATTCATGACTACTTAGATCGGATTGAAACGTGGACAATTGGAGAACTGCGGTTTTTTGCGAATACACTCGATTTCATCGATTATGAACGAAAAACGGAGTACTTTCGTAGCATCCTACCTTCGCTTCATCGCTACAAACAGTTCAAACGCGGACGAACCGTCATTTGTACATTGTTGATTAATGAAATCCATGAATTGATCATGACGACTGAACTTGGTATGGCACAAATCCTCCTCGTGCAGCTCGATGACTTTTCACAAGGTGTTGAAGCCATGTTCTATCGAAATACACACCACTTTTATAGCGGACTCCTACTAATTGCCCAAGGGAATGTTTCAGCCGGAACACTCCAAGTCGAGCAAGCTATCATGATTTATGAAACACTTGGCTATTCTCACCAAGCCGCATTGTCACGTTCGTTTTATCAATTGCTTCGTCCAACGAATCCTCCTGAATGAGGTCTTAAATAAGTGACTTTTTTTATCCCGTCCCTTGTTCTTCGATACGATACACCTATATTCGATTATAAGGCGGTGACTTTCCATGAAAAAATCAAATTCGAGTAACATCCGGTGGGAACGATTCATTCTTTCGCTTGGTCTTCTCTTGCTCTCCTATCTGTATATGAAAACTCGACTCTTTGGAGCGCAACTAGTGATGCCGTTATCTGGATTTTTCTCGATTCAACTCTTTTTCTTATGAGATTTAATGATGATAGCCAGTATAAAACCCCCGTCTACGCGATCATCGCATACAGACGGGGGTTAATCAGGTTAGTTTACGGATGGTGTAACCGTGAGTCGAACGGTAATTCCAGCATCATCGGTGACATACACATCTCCTGCTTGATCCGTAACGGTATAATCAGAAGACTTCAACGTCTCAATTGCTGCTTGGAGCGTCGCTTGATCCGGATAACGTAACGTCCAGTAGACGAGGCCGACCGCGTCATTTGGATTCGTCGGTGCATCGATACCAGACCAGACGTTCAGACCGATATGATGATGGTAACCGCCAGCAGCAACGAATAATGCCCGCATTCGGGAAGCATCAGCTGCTACTTCAAAGCCGAGTGTCTCAACATAAAATTTTCGCGCTGCTTCGAGTGTCTTCACGTGGAAGTGCACGTGTCCCATGACGGTCTCGCTTGGCATGCCATACCAATCTTCTTCTCCTGCTTCAACGAGCATGCTTTGCCAATCGACAGGATCCGTCGTCATTTTGACGTCGCCATTCGCTTCATATGTCCAAGTGTCCCGCGGACGATCGGCATAAATCTCAATGCCGTTCCCATCTGGATCCGATAAATAGAACGCTTCACTGACAAGATGGTCGCCTTGACCAATCTCAATGCCTCGTGCGATCAGATTCCGGATGACGAAACCGAGTTCTTTTCGGTTCGGTAGCAAAATCGCAAAATGGTATAATCCAGCGACCGAGTTCGGTGGGAAGCGACGGGCGTTCGGATGGACTTCCAGCTCAACGAGTGGTGTCCCTTGTGCGCCAAGCACGGTCAATTGCTCGGTTTGTGTCAGCAGACGCAATCCGAGTGATTCGGTATAAAATGAAATGGAACGATCGAGATCCGTCACGCGTAAGCGAACAGGACCGAGTGTAATCTGTGAGTGAATGGACATCTTGTTTCCTCCTTCAATTAAATGGCTCGTGTCTCTATTATTACGCGGAAGCGATGGAAGCGGAAGTAGGCACGAATAAGTGGTATAGTATCCTCAACGATACCATGAAGGAGGAAGACCGATGGAAAAGACACCAAGCTGTCGGGTCGAGACGGCACTCGAAATCTTGACCGGGAAATGGAAACCGTCGATTTTACTTGTCTTGATCACACACGGAACACTCCGCTTCAGTGAACTGAAACGACAATTACCGAACATTACCCAAAAGATGTTGACGGCTCAACTACGTGAGCTCGAACTAAATGACATTGTCCACCGCGAGATTTATCAAGAAGTCCCACCACGTGTCGAGTACTCGCTAACGGACTATGGTCGGACACTCATTCCGGTTCTTGATGCAATTAATGCATGGGGCGAACAGCACGTCATTCACCTCGAAAATAAAGACAAACTAACATCTGCTTCACAATGAGAAGTCCATTTCGATGCGATTTCTCTTTTTTATGGAATAAACTGTCTATTATCCCGTATACTGTCCTAATAGACTTCTGTTTTCGGAAAGGAATGAGTCCTCATGCATCAACTTCATGCGATCGAGCAGCTCGTTGCTCGACTCAAACAAGATCCTGCGGTCGAAGCCATCTTCTTGAAAGGCTCCTTCGGACGGGGAGAAGAAGATGTTCATTCAGACATCGATCTGTACTGCCTTGTATCGGAAGAACGTCAAACAAAGTTTTTATCCCGTCGTTTGTCGCACTTAGCCGCCTATCGTCCCATCATCTGGAAAGATGAAATCGACATCATCGCGCCACAAATGATTGTCGTCTATGATGATCTCTTACATATCGACCTATTCACTGTGACACTCGACTCGCTGAATCATAAGGATCAACTGCGTGTTCTGTACGATCCGAATCAGCAACTGACAGACTACACGGGTACATGTGACTTGACGCTTTCCGCTCAAGAAGCGACCGATGAAGCAATTGATGCCGTCTGGTTCTTATTCCAATACAAAAAAGCAGCGGCACGGGGAAATGACTTATGGGCAGTTGAGATGCTCCGTAGCGCTTTAATCAAGTTCGCGAAAGTCTTACTCCATCATCACGCTCCGAATCGTGCACAGCTCGGCTTAAAGACCATTCCGACGACACTTCCGGACGGTCCGCGCCTTGCTCTTAAAGCAATTTATGACGTCCTAACACCCGCTACGCATGATGAAGCAGCTCAATGTTATCTGACGTGCTTGCAGACAGAACGACAAGCGCTCGACCGGACGCTCGCCGCTCATCCGGAGACGCTCGACTTACTCGATCGATTAACGCATGAACTATCGATGCAACAATTAAAATGATAACGACAAAGGAGTAGCAGGCATTTGCCCGCTACTCCTTTGTATGCTCACTGATTACTGTGTCAATTGAATCTCTTTCGATTGTCCACCTGCCCAGCCAAAGCCAGAAGAAACTTCAAGCAGCGGATTTTTGACCTGTTTCGGTAATTCGAAGACGATGTTGCCGGTTTTTTCGATATTCGGATTGATCGTCTCTAAGAAGAAGCCCATTCCGTCTTCATTTGCATAGAGATCAAGCTCCGTATCGGCTGAGTATTCCGTATCGCCGACATTGACTTTAAACATGTTGCTATCAACGAATCGCTCTTCCTTATCTCCATTTAGAATCGTCAGACCGATGACCAAGAATTGTCCTGACGTTTTCTTTTCACCAAGGGCATTCGATAGCGTATCGACCATTTTGACGTCATTGACGATGTACGTCAGTTTACCGACTTTCACCTTATCATTAATCCCGTACGTTTTCTGGACCGGCTTTGCGGCTGCCTTTGCTTTCACTGGTTTTGCTTCTGACTTAACTGCTTCTTGTTCGACTTCTACTTTTTTCTCCGGTGCTGCTTGTTCTTCATCATCCCCTAAATTTCCGAGAATGACTGCTCCGATTACAATGATTCCTGCCCACTTCAATCCTTTTTTCATGTTACTTCCTCCTTTTAATTTGGCTGACTCACATCTGATAGCCTTAGTATAGGAAGAAGCACCCCCTTACCCTTTGCACTTTTTTGGCCAGGTTTTTTTTTGTTTTAGGTTCAAAAAAATGGATTGACAACATACAAAAAGAGCGCTGAATTTAGCGCTCTTCTTCTCACTCATTCTCCTTTGACTCGGATGACGATTTTTCCTTTAGCATGCCCTTCTTCACCATAATCGTGGGCTTCCTTGATGTGATCGAGATCAAAGATCCGATCAACGACAGGCTGTAACTCGCCACGCTCGACCGCTTTTGCGATATGTCGCAAGCGCTCACCGGTCGGTTGCATGAAGACATACGCAGAACGCGCATTGTGCTCTTTCGCTTCGTCTTCATCGGGTGGTGTGGAAATCGAGACGAGCATCCCGTTCGGCTTTAGCATTTGATACAGTTCCCCTTGTTTATCGCCGCCCATCGTATCAAACACAAAATCGACGTCCCGAACACGATCCGCTGGATTTTCTTGTTTGTAATCGATGACTTCGTCTGCTCCAAGCGCTTTCACCCAGTCAACGTTTTTCGTACTTGTCGATGTAATGACGTCTAAGCCATTCGCTTTCGCAAGTTGAATCGCCACCGTTCCGACGCCACCTGATCCGGCACCAATGAAAATTCGGTCACCTGGTTTCGCATCCATCACTTCGAACATGACTTGCCATGCGGTATGTGAGACGAGCGGAAGCGAAGCCGCTTCAGCAAAACTAAGCGATTCTGGTTTTTTGACGACGAGGTGCGCATCGACTGCGACGTACTCGGCATACGTTCCTTGACGAGCGATTTCCGGACGACTAAAGACCGCGTCCCCGACTTGAAGATCAGAGACGTTCGCTCCGACTTCCTGAATCACGCCAGCAACGTCCCAACCTATGACGAGCGGCATCTCGTAACTCAACATCTGACGCAAGTATCCTTCTCTTAATTTCCAGTCTACTGGATTAACACTCGCAGCGTAGACTTCAATCAAGACATCATCTGGTCCAATGACGGGCTTTTCTAGTTCTCCGACCTTAAATTGCTCTGATCCACCATACTGTTCAATGTAAGCTGCCTTCATCCGTTGACGCCTCCTTCAATAATCGTTCCCTATCTTCTTCCCCGTCCGTTAAAACGACAAACAGTCCGAAGACACACAACAGCTCCCCATCGATTGATGAAGAGCTGTCTCGTTAAGCATTTGTCTGTTGTAGCGTCGATGCCGTTTCGTTCAAGGCATGAATCGCTTGTTGCAGTTCCATGACCTGTCCGACTCGATGACGCGTCAGACCGGATAACGACTCACTTTGAGTGAGTAAGGCGTTCATGAACGTGTCGAGTTGTCCAGCTGCTGTCGTAATGGCAGTAAGACTACTCGTCATCGTCGCGAACTGCGTCTGCGCCGACTGGATCGAACCGACAACTTCTGTCGCATCCGTTTCGATCGTTTGCAGCGCTAACTGACTCTCTGCCATCCGTTCTTCCTGTTCACGTAACAGTGTCGTACTCGCATGAATCGAGTTACCGGTTTGCGTGACATCTTGGTCCACACGTTCAATGATCGCATTGATTTCCTTCGATGCTTCTGCCGTTTGTGCCGACAGATTACGAATTTCTTGCGCGACGACCGTGAAGCCTTTCCCAAATTCACCAGCACGGGCGGCTTCAATCGAAGCATTGAGACTGAGCAAGTTTGTCTGAGCTGCAATCGCATTGATGCTCGTCGTGATGGCGACGATTTCCTGGAACCGCCCGGCGAGTTGTCCGAACGACGTGACAGACTCATCCATGCTCGTCGTCAGTTGTTGCAAGGATTGTCCGGCAAGACCAATCGTTTGTTTACTCTGCTCGGCTGTCGTTCGTGATGAAGAACTCCGATCGAGTGCACGGTCGACGGAAACGGTCACGTCCTGCATACGGTTGACCTGCTGTTCGTTTAATTGGCGGATTTCACGAATCGCTTGGACACTACCCGCTGCATCATGTGCCAACTGTTGCATCGCCACATCAACCTGACTGAAAGAATCCTTCGCTGCGTCGACCGTCTCACTCATCTCTTCTGTGAACGTCGTTACTTCTGTTGCGGTTGCCGCCGTTTGCTCTAGGGCGACTTGAGACGTTGCCGCGTAAGCTTCCGACCGTTCTTGTTCTTGGCGGACTGCCAGCATGACGTTTCGTCCGAAGACGGCAACGAAGACAGCAGCCGAGAAAATCATCAAGTAGATGACATAGGCGACGATCAAGTCAAATGTATTCGAAAAGACGATGGTTCCAAGTATCGTGAACATTACTATCTCGAGAAGTCCTAAAATTCCAGCAAGAATGACGAGGCTTGGAATCAAATAGACGATTGAAATCGTCAAATAGAGATAAACGATCGTCCAGATACTCGGCGACGGTAATGTCGTCAAGACTAAGGCGAGTACGAAATAGGTTAACGTCACTTGGACGTACTTCCCACTCGGACGATGTCCGAGCAGACGGTTGCCACCAAGCAACGCGACCGTCAAGATCAAACCACCGACTAAAAACTGATAAAACACACTGATCGGAACATAATTCATTTGGGCAAATAAAAAAATCAATGGATGTGCAATTGTAATTAACGTTGCAATCAGGCGGGACAAAATCTTTGTACTTTGTTGCTCGAGGGCAGATACCATCTTGTTCAAACTCCTTCACCTTATTAAAGTCATACAGTTGTTCATCGGCAGGAGCGATTCAATCGTTAAGTACCTCGCGTGACTTTTTTTCTTGACGCTTTCTTGAGAACGGGAGTACGTTTAACGTAGACTTTTTTCAGAAAAGAGGATTCCTATGCTCTATGTACTCGTAGGTCTCGCAGGTGTTCTCGGTGCCTCTGCTCGTTATGGACTCGGGCTGCTGATTGGCGACTTGACGACCGGTCCTTTCCCATGGTCGACGCTCGCTATCAACTTAATCGGGAGCTTTCTCTTGGGCTATGCGACCCACTTTTTATTTCGAACGAAACTCTTACACCAGTATGCAATTACAGCCATCGGCACGGGCTTTATTGGATCATTTACAACATTTTCGACGTTCAGCGTAGAAACCGTGACCTTAATCCAAACACATCATATAGCAGATGCCCTTTTATATGTTCTCATCAGTCTGTTTGGTGGCTTATTCCTGTCTTATCTCGGTTATACGCTTGGGACAAGACGGCTGCGTCGCGTGACGAAAGGACGTGAGTGAATGGAATTAATCGCCCTCGCTATCGGTGCTTTTTGTGGTGCTATTAGCCGGTTCGCCGTCAGTCAATGGATGAAGACGTTTTGGAAACGTGAATTTCCACTAGCCACATTTCTGATTAACGTAATCGGTTCATTTTTGCTTGGACTCGTAATCGGGGCGCATCTCGATACGAGTTGGACCTTGTTACTCGGTACCGGCCTCCTTGGATCGTTCACGACGTTCTCGACGTTTAAGATCGAGACGTTACAACTCTTGCAAGATGGAAATCGAAAAGTACTCGTCCTCTATCTCGTCGCGAGCTATAGTTTCGGAATTATTGCAGCCTTCCTTGGAGTCACACTGACAGCTTGAACGAAAAAAAGGCGACGGATTTTCATCCGATCGCCTCTTGTTGTATCCATTTCAGCTTAGTCATTCATCCAGAACAAGCCGACTGTTTCTGCTCCAGCATGCGTTCCGATCGCAGGACCGAATGTCCCTTCAAGAATCGTCAAATCCGGGAACTTCGCTGCGACTTGTTGACGCAGTTCCGTCGCCATTTCCGGTGCCATCGTCGTCGCGACATAAATTCGATTTTTATAAAACGTGTGCTGGCGCATTGACTCATCGATTTGTTTGACCATTTCGATATAAGCTTTTTTCAGCGAACGTGCTTTTTTGAACGGAACGACTTTTCCAGCTTCATCCGTCGTGATGATCGGCTTGATGCTGAGCAAGTTCGCAAGGAATAGGTCTCCCGACGAAACACGTCCACCACGACGCATCGTCTCCATATTTCCGACGATCATATAGAAATGCGTCTTCTTTGTCAGCGCTTGTAATGCTGCTACGATTTCCTCGACGGATTTACCTTGTGCCTCGAGTTCCATCCCGTAACGAATGAATTCCTGCTGGTTCTCGAACGCTGTATGAGAGTCAATGATGTGAACGGGGAAGCTGGCTGCTTCCGCTGCAGATGCTGAACTTTGAACAGTACTTGAGAGTCCATTTGTACAATGCACCGCAATCGCACAGTCATAGCCTTCTTCTTTTAGCCGTTCATATGTTCCAACGAACTCACCAAAGATTGGTTGCGATGTCTTCGCAATCAGTTTCTTATCCGCGTCAAGCGCACGGAACAGTCGCTCGACTGTGATCGCATTCTCTTGATACGCCGTATCGCCGAGCAAGATTTGAATCGGTACGACATTGACGCCGATTGTTTCTGCCTCTTCCTTCGCGAAATAGGCCATACTATCGGTCACCCATGCTATTTTAGTCATTTCCCTAGCCTCCGTTAGATTCTTCTCGCTTTATCCTACCATATACAGAAGGGGAAATCGCAAGAAACGTCATGACATCACCTGAAAATGAAACGATGTGTGCTTATGATAACGCTCGCCAGCATGCAAGACGACAGAAGGGAAATTCGGTTGATTGATCGCATCCGGTAACCCTTGTGTCTCAAAACAGATTCCAAGGTATGGTGTCGCCCGGCGACCACAAATCGTGAAGTCGCCTGACAAGTGATTGGCAGTGTAAACGACGACTCCCGGTTGATCGGTCACAACCCGTAATCGTCGACCACTGATTGGTTCGTCAAGAACGATTTCCCCACCCTCTTTGAGCAAGAAGGGATGATCAACACCACTACCTGCTTGGCGTAGTTCTTCGTCTGGTGCGTGTGTCACTTCATGTAGCGGACGCGCTTCCGAAAAATCAAAGACAGTTCCTGCCACAGGGAGGATGTCACCAGTCGGTACAGCCTCTTTCGTCAACGGGACATAAAAAGGTGCATCCATTTGTAGGATATGCTGTTCGACCGTCGTTTTTGCTTCACCCGTCAAATTAAAATACGTGTGGTTTGTCGGACTGAATGGGGTCGACGCCGTCGTCTCCGCCTCATAATGAACCTGAAGAACATCCTCATCCGTCCATTTAAATGTCAGCGTGAACGACAAATGACCGGGGTATCCGTTCTCGCCGCTCGGACTATCTAAGCGTAGGATCAGATCGTTCTCGTTGATTTCGTGCGTGAACATCCGGTTCGCCCAGTTTTCGCTTCCACCGTGCAGATGATGTTCACCTTCATTTTGCTCAAGGACATATGTCATCCCCTCAAGTGCGAACGCTCCGTTCGCAATTCGTCCCCCGACACGTCCAATCGTTGCGCCTAAATGATGTGGATCATCCTGGTATTCCGACAGGTCATCAAATGCGAGTACGACGTTTTCAATCGTTCCTTGCTGATCCGGAACACGTATGGCAAGAATCTTCGCCCCTCGGTTCAAGATATCGATGCTATGTCCGTGCGTATTCTGTAAGGTGAAGCAGAGCAAGGACTCATCACCGAACTGTCCCACTTTAGTTGTCGTAATCATCATTCGTTTCCTCCTGTACGTTACATTTTCCTGTTTTCCTTTTTACCCTTGGAACGATACAAAAAAACAACAACGGCGAAATGCCATTGTTGTCATAGGGATGGAAGAGGTAATCGTACTTCGATCCGTGTTCCTTGATGGATGATCGAATGGACATGTAATGTTGCAGCCGGACCGTATGTCACGTCTAATGCACGTCGAATCAGGAACAGGTTCGAATCCCCCGCGTCTTTTTGATCTAGTTGTTGCATCACAGTAAACGGTACGCCTTGCCCATTGTCCGTGACTTCGATGACCCAGTCGGTTGTCGCCTTAAAGGCACGAACATCAATCCGATGATGCCGTCCTGCCTTTACGAACGCATGACGCAGCGCATTATCGACAAGCTGTGTCACGAGAAATGGAAAGACGAAATATTCCTCAACGGCAGTCTCGATATCGAGATCGACCGTGATATCAGCGGATGTCAGTTGATTCGGACGGCGTCGTGTTCCTTCGAGTGACAAGTATGCTTTTAAGGTCGCTAATTCTTCACGTAATGGATGTTCATCATGCCGCGTAGCTGCCGTCAGAAGCTCTAATAGTGCATTCAGTTGATGTTTCACAGGAGTTCCCGGATCAGCTGTCCGTTGAATCTCTTCGATGATTCCTTTGAGATAGGTCACATGTAACATCGGTTTCATTTTTCGTCCACTTACTCGGCTCAATTGCTCTTCCCGGTGTATATTCAGCTCTCGTACTAATAACCCGACGAGTTGTTCCGTCATCCGCTCCGCCGTGTCGTCAAATAAATCTTTGGAAAAGTAACAGATCACACCGGCTTTTTGACCGTTAATGCGCATCGGATGAAAACTCAAAATTTGTCCTGTTTGCTCATCTTCTTTTCGTACAGGTTCTTCTGCCTCGATCCATTGTTGTTCCTCACGTCTCGGCTGCTCGCCACAGACCGCAAGTTTCTGATTAGTCATATCGATAACGACCTCTGTCGCCCCGATCAATACGATCCGTTGCATCTTTGTTTCTTTTAATAACGTCGCCCCAATCTGTCGTGCCACTTCTGAAGTCAATCCCTGCTTCCGTAATGGTTGCAAAGCTTGCAGTAGGCGATCGGAACGTTCGGTTTGTTGGACGAAGAGCGCTCCTTCGAGTCGAAGCTGCGTTCGTAAAATCATGATGAACAGGACGACACCGCACGTGTTGGCGAACAGTAACGGAAAAGCGGCACGACTCATCAAATCAAGCGCTTCTGTCGTATCCGGTGCAAGTAATAATGTGATACCACTCTCAAACAATAAGGCCGTCAATACGATACCAACCGGTGGAACGAGCGCATGGTTATCCCGTAAACGCCATCGCTTTCGGTACCAGCCGCTCGCGAGTCCAGCGATCATCGCGATGATCCAGCCAGCTTCCGCCCCTAACGAACCAAGCACGTAACGGTGTAGACCGACTAAGCATCCCGTGATCCCACCGACCACCGGTCCACCAATCAATCCACTTGTCACAATGACAGCCAGTCTTGTATCGAGCACCAGGGCATCTTTTTCGACTGCTAATCCGAGTAATGGATCAATCGTCGTATCTTTCGAAAGTTCAATTCCTGCGTAGTTCATCAATATACCAGATGACACAAAAGCGAAAAGAAGTGGAAGATTCATCCCGCGGTCCATTTTAAATATGTATCGAGAAATGCGCCACTGGGATAATAAAAAGGCTAACAGTGCTAACATACCTAAACGACTTAGTAAAAATGGAATCTGCTCGAGCACGGAATACCTCCTCGTTTCATGGGACACCAATCAACAATAAAGTAATACTAGATTAGATTCCCGTTCACCTCGGCATTCTCCTATCACGACTGTCGAAAGTTCGCACAATCCGTCCATTCTTGATTTTTTGACTGATGTGATGCAAAAAAGCCGGCTCCTCGATGAGGAACCGACCATCTTATGCTTCTGCTTCTACCTGTTCAGCTGGATGCAACCAAATCTTGACGCGATTGATTTGATAATTCTCCATCTCCATCACTTCGACTGAAAAGTCTGGTGTGTCGATGTGTTCACCCGGTTGGAGATCGATGTTGTGCATCTGAATCCAGCCACCGATCGTATCGACATCTTCGACATTCGTAAAGCGAATATTGAAGCGGTCTTCTAAGTCAGCGAGCAGGACTGTACCGTCGAGTAGGAACTCATCCGATTTAACCTGTTCGATTTCCTCGATTTCATCCGCATCGAATTCATCACGAATCTCTCCGACGATTTCTTCAAGTAAGTCTTCCATTGAAACGAGGCCTGCTGTCCCACCATATTCGTCGACGACGAGTACGAGATGGGTCCGCGTTCGCTTCATCTTCCGCAACGTATCTTGAAGTGACGTCACTTCAGAAACGACTGGTAATTCTTTGACGTAGTGCGTGACAGGATGTTCGTTGCCGTTCGCATAATCCGTCAAGACTTCTTTGACATTGACGTATCCAAGGATACGGTCTTTATCGTTTTCTTCTGTGACCGGATAACGCGTATACGGATTATCCATGAAGATCTCCATTAATTCATTCTTCGTTAAACGTTCCGAGATCGTTTCCATACGCATCCGTGGGACCATTAAATCTTTGACGATATGCTCATCAAACGCAAAAACATTCTGCATGAGAGCAAGCTCCGTTTGGTTGATTTCACCACTTTGGAAACTTTGCGCCATGATGATTTTCAATTCATCTTCCGAGTGGGCTTGTTCGTGCCCTGCCGGTTTGACGCCAAACAGACCAAGGAACAAGCGAGCTGAACCGTTGAGTAACCAGATGAACGGATACATGATTTTACCGAACACATACAGCGGACGGGCAAATAGTAACGTCATCCGTTCTGCATACTGAATCGCAAGTGTCTTCGGAGCGAGTTCACCGATGACGACGTGTAAGAACGTCACGGATACAAACGCGATACCAAACGACAAGAGTGTTGAAACCGCAGCAGAGATACCGAAGTCATCGAAGACAGGATGTAAAATCTTTTCGACTGTCGGTTCACCAAGTGCCCCAAGACCAAGTGCTGTGACTGTGATACCGAGCTGACAGGCTGACAAGTAGTAATCGAGGTCACCGGCAATTTTCTTTGCAAGCACGGCACTTTTATTACCTTCTTGAATCATCTGATCCAAACGCGACATCCGAACTTTAACGACAGCAAACTCCGAGCCGACGAAAAAAGCCGTCAACACGATCAACAACACCACTAAAAATAAATTGATGAATAATATAGTATCCAAAATCCCCTAAACAGGGGTCACCTCCATTGTTTTGTATTAAAGCTGTGCAATCAAGGAAGCAATCAATGTGAGACGCCGTGACAGTTCTAAGCGGATCGCTTGTTTTTCGACGTCTGTCGAATTTAGCAAACGTTGCTCAAGTCCTTCAACCGTCGCCTGTAATTGTTTCACTTCCTGATAAATCGTCTCCCCTGTTTTTTCTTCCCGTTCCGTAAAAGAAGCAAGAATCTCTTGCAGGGAAAGTCGTTGAGACTTCAAATATTCAATCTGTTCGATTTGATGAATGACCGATTCGTCATACAAACGGTAACCAGATGCTGTACGCTCTGGTGTTAAGAGACCGAGTGATGTGTAATAATCGATTGTTCGTTTTGATAAGCCGGTGGTCTCCGCGACCTGACCGATTCGAAGTAACGCCTTCCCAAAAGATTCTCACCTCCTTTCCATAGCTAGTCCTTTTATCTTATCACGTCAAAACCATACAGTAAAACGTCGCGCTTTTTCGAAATAAAACGGCTACTCCCTTTTATTAAGAGAGTAACCGTCCATTGCTTTCCATTTTTTAGACTGTCGCAACTGGTTCTTCGACTGAAGTACCGACGATCGACCGTTCTAGCAGTTCGACGACGTCGTACGTGGCGACTGCCTCGTCCACTTCCTTCGCCTTCGTTCCGTCACTGAGCATCGTCAAACAGTACGGACATGCTGACCCGATGACAGAAGGTTGAACCGTCAGTAATTGCTCCGTCCGTGCAACGTTGACCCGGGCGCCGACTTTCTCTTCTTGCCACATCATCCCGCCACCAGCACCACAACACATTCCTTTTTCGCGATTGCGTTCCGTCTCGACGAGCGTGATGCCCGGAATCTTCTCGAGAATATAGCGCGGTGCGTCATAAATATCATTGTAGCGACCAAGGTAACACGAATCATGATAGACGACACGCTCCTTGACCTCGTGGAGCGGTGTAATCCGTTTCTCGTCAATCAAGCGTGCAAGTAACTCGGTGTGGTGATAGACTTCGACGTCCGGACTGAGTCCGAAGTCGGGGTACTCATTTTTAAACGTATTGTAAGCATGCGGATCGATCGTAACGATCTTTTTAACGCCATACTTTTCAAATGATTTGATGTTTGCTTCCGCGAGTTCTTGGAACAAGACTTCGTTCCCGATTCGACGTGGTGTATCGCCCGAGTTCTTCTCGTCATTTCCGAGAATCGCAAACGAGATATCGGCCTCGTTCAGAATACGCGCAAACGCCATCGCGATTTTTTGACTCCGGTTATCGTACGATCCCATCGCACCGACCCAGAACAGGTACTCGAAGTCTTCGCCAGCCTTTTTCTTCTCCTTCGCTGTCGGAACGACGAGTTCATCGCGGTTCTTACGCCAGTTTTCACGTTCTTTCCGGTTCATCCCCCACGGATTACCTTGACGTTCGATGTTTGCCATCGTCCGTTGCATCTCCGGATCCATCTTCCCTTCCATCATGACAAGATGACGGCGAAGATCGATGATTTTATCAACATGTTCGTTCATGACCGGACACTGATCTTCACAGTTTCGACATGTCGTACATGCCCAGATTTCTTCTTCCGTGATGACGTTCCCAATCAATGAATCGGGAACGATATCCATCTGTCCAGCTGCTGCGAGTGAAGCGATTTGATTGCCTTGCGATCCTTCGAACGCAAAGGCCGGTGCCCACGGTGAGCGTTGTGTGATTGCTGCCGTTTTCATGTTGAGATGATCTCGTAACTTGACGATTAAATCCATCGGCGACAACATTTTGCCTGTACCGCTCGCCGGACACATATTCGTACAGCGTCCACACTCGACACAAGCATACAAATCAACAAGTTGTTTCTGGTTGAAATCTTCGATTCGGTTAACGCCGAAGCTAAATTCCGCTTCGTCGTCTTCTGCTTCTTCCATGACTGATAGATCAATCGGTGCTAACCGTCCGACTTTCGACGTTCGACCAAGCCAAACGTTCGCTGTACCGGCAATCAAGTGAGCATGCTTACCTTGCGGGATATATACCATGAAGCTAAGTAAGAACAGCAAGTGCGCCCACCAGAAGAAGACGAATAATCCGAAAGCGACTGATTCTGGTACCCAGCTAAATAAGAACGCGATGCTTGAAGCGACCGGTTCTCCGAATGTCGAATGATTCTCATAGACAAGGAAGAATCCGTTTCCGAACAGGACGGCGACCATCAAGCCACCAATGAAGATTAACGCAAGACCTGCCATGAAATTTCGCTTTAAGCGAACGAGCTTCTCGACATACCGGCGATAAAATCCCCAAACGACGGCAATCAGGATGACGAGCATGACGATTTCTTGGAAGAATGTAAAAAACGGATAGAGCGGACCGAGCGGGATATGCGGAAAACGCTGACCGACAGCGAGTCCTTTCCAAATAAAATCAATCGCTCCGAATTGAACGAGTAAGAATCCATAGAACATCATGACGTGAATGGCGCCACTTTTCTTATCCTTTAACAATTTCTTTTGACCGAAGACGTTTACTAAGACCGCGTCTAGTCGTTCTTTGTTCGTCAGTGTCCACTCCGCCTTTTTCCCCCGTTTAATAGCAGTGTAACGACTTTTGACGAGTGATGTGAACAGATAGCCCGCATATCCGATAACGAGTAGGAAGGCAATCCAGTTGATGATTAAAAACGTATTCATGTTCGAACAAACCCCTTTCCCCCTAAAGCAGTTGTGTTGAAATGAGTATAGCACAGAATGAATGACTATTCATTCATAAAATTTCAAATAAATTTCCTCTTTATTTATTGACTTAATCTTACAAAAAATGATTACATCCATAAAAAGTAAGTCATCTTAGATATGGTTGTTTTATTTATATACATATTAGGAGGTTTCATCATGCAAGGTATTCTTCAACATCCAAGCGGTCTAGTCAAAGAAGTCAAAGCAGGCTTTTCTTGGACAACATTCTTTTTCGGCTTTTTTCCGTGGCGATTTTAAATGGGGATTGATTCAACTCGTTCTCGCAATCGTCGTCGGTACGGCTACTGTAGGTTTTGGTACAGGTCTCGTCAGTCTCGTTTTTTCCTTTATTTATAATAAAATCTATATCAACGAGTTGATTGAAAAAGGCTATCGTCCAATCGATACCTCATTCCAACAAGCATTAAAACAACGTGGTATCCATGCACGTCTACTATCTGAAACGTCTGCTCCTCAAGAAGCAGCATTCTAAGCAAAAAGAACGGATCGATCCTTTGCAGGAGCGAATCCGTTCTTTTTGCTTACCACTTCATCTCTTCAAACATATAATACCTCGTATATTGTTTTTCTAGATATGTACACAACGGAAGACGAATGTGCTCACTTGTGATGTACTCCGCTAGCTCTCTTTGGTTGATCCACTTCGTCTCGATGATTTCTTCATCAGGATCATTCGGATCAAGTACTCCGCTCACCTCACAATCAAAATAAGTCACGAGGCTGTGCGCTTGATGCGTTGGCATGAAGTTCTCCGTCAAAAAGGCAAGCGTTGACGCAGTGACCGTTAAACCAGTCTCTTCAGCGACTTCGCGACGAAGTGCTTGCTCGAGTGTCTCCCCGTCTTCAATCTGACCGCCGGGTAAGCTCCACCGGACATCCAGTCCCGATTGATTGTTGACGATGAGCAGTTGATCGCCCTTGCGGATGATTGCGACGATGATTCGATAAAGTGGATACATGACTCTTCCTCCTAAAAAGACCACCTTGCTAAAAAACAAGATGGTCTGATTAATTGTTTACTCCAAGCCGAGTGATTGTGGCAGACGGACGGCACGTGCAAAAGCATTTTTATAGTCTTTTTTCGCGACTAACTTTTCGACTTCACGGATTGCTGGATGCTGTTCGTCCGCGAATGCACCAAGGATCGTCAAGTAACGTTCGTATACTTGATCGTCTTCCTGACGTGCTTTCAAGAGCGCCGTATACAGCATGACGATATCTTCGCCGTATAAGACAGGTAGTTCTTCGTTGATTAAAAGAAGCGTATCAATCGCTTCCGGATCGACCTTCGGATTATATTCCGTGATGACCTGTTCTGCGAGTCCTTCAAGTTGATCACGCCATTCGTTGTAGCGCGGCTCATCGTTTTCGAGCCACTCGAACCACTCCTCTTCCATCATCTGTTCCATTTGACGTACTGTTTGTTCAAATGCCATTCGTCTCACTCCGTTTCCAAGTTAAATCAATCGTATACGTACCGACTGCTTGTCCATTCATCTTCAATGTATAGCGGAACTGCATCTGTTGTGGTTTCATCTCAATTGTCTTCGTGTCTGTTTCCATCAACATCTGACCGAATTGACTACCATACTGGCTTTTTGTCGTCTCCCCTAAAATGAAGACGTGATGCATCGCAACGGGTCCTTTTCGATTCAACGCAATTTGATCTTTCGACCATTTGATCGTCGTATCGATCGGTTGTTCATCCGGCTGAACGAACTTCACGGCAAAGCCGTCTTTTGTTTCGAACAGTGTTCCGTCCGCCTCAAGCTCGACCGATTCACGCATCGGACCGTCTTCAATCGTCGTCACTTGGCGTAACGCCACCGGGTACTGTGCTGGTTTCACTTTTATCACCTCACCGTTTAGCGTACACGATTTTTTCGTCTCATGCACCTTCTGCTTATGGACATCAAAAAAACGGATTCGATCTGTATCGAATCCGTTCAAAAAATAGCTTAATACTTAACGTACACGGTATAGACGTGCTTCGAATGGACGAAGTTCCAGTTCTGTTCCTTCGTGATGCATCGTCGGATAGTTGCCGAGCAACATATTTTCCGAATGCAAGATAATGTCCGTATCGATTTCTGCCGTCTCCCCTTTTAAGTTCGTGACGACCAAGAATTGCTCGTTACCAAGCGTCCGTGTATACGCGTAGACTTTCTTATCTTCCGGTAAGAGGAGATCGTATGCCCCGTAAATCAATGTCTCTTCCATCTTACGGATTTGAATCATTCGTTTATAGAAGTTCAAGATTGAATCTTCGTCTTGTTCTTGCGACGCAACGTTGATATCCGCGTAGTTCGGGTTAACGCCGAACCATGGGGATTGATTCGAGAACCCACCGTTTTGCTCGTTCGTCCATTGCATTGGTGTCCGTGAATTATCACGGGACGAGTTCCAGATGACTTCCATGATTTCTTCATGTGTTTTCCCGGAAGCGAGTTGCATCTCGTACATGTTCTTCGTCGCAACATCGTCATAATCTGAGATGTCCGGGAACTGAACGTTCGTCATGCCGATTTCTTGGCCTTGATAGATGAACGGTGTACCTTGCATAAAGAAATACATCATCGCAAGCGACTTCGCACTCTCTTTCCAGTACTGTTCTTCGTCACCCCAAAGGGAAACGGAACGTACCTTATCATGGTTTTCGAGGTACAGTGCGTTCCACCCTGTTGCTTCAAGTCCTTTTTGCCATTTCGTCAACACTTGTTTGAGTTTGACGACGTCAACGCCTTTTTCAGCATCAGCACGCCAAAGATCCATATGTTCGAACTGGAAGACCATGTTCATCTTGCCGTTCTCTTCTCCGACCCAAAGGTCTGCTTCTTCCGGTGTCACGCCGTTCGCTTCCCCGACTGTCATGATGTCGTATTTCGAGAACGTCTCATCCTTTAACTCTTCGAGATACGCATGGATCCCTTCAACGTTCATGTGCATATCGAATGACGGCACATACGGCATACCGAGTGGATTCGGGAGGTCTGCGAACGACTGATCTTTATTGATGTGACTAATTGCATCGATGCGGAAACCATCGATTCCTTTATCGAGCCACCAATTGATCATCGTATAGACCGCTTGACGCATGTCCCGATTTTGCCAGTTCAAGTCCGGCTGACGACGTGAGAAGACATGCAAGAAGTATTGCTCTGTCTTTTCATCATATTCCCATGCTGATCCACCGAAAATACTTTCCCAGTTATTCGGTTCACCACCATTAACAGCATCTTTCCAAATGTACCAGTCACGTTTCTCATTGTCTTTTGACGAACGCGATTCAAGGAACCACGGGTGCTCATCAGACGTGTGGTTGACAACGAGATCAAGCAAGACCTTAATATCACGTTTATGCGCTTCTTCCATTAAGAGATCGAAGTCAGCCATCGTACCGAATTCATCCATGATGTCTTCATAATCACTGATATCATATCCGTTGTCATCATTCGGCGATTTGAACATCGGACAAATCCAAAGCACGTCAACACCAAGATCTTTCAAGTAATCGAGTTTTGCGATGATACCCGGAATATCGCCGATTCCATCGTTATTTGCGTCATAAAAGCTGCGTGGATAGATTTGGTAAGCAACTGCTTCTTTCCACCAAGCTCGTGTAATTGTTTGTTGGGCCGTTTCAGGGCGCGGTATCATTTGTGTCATGTGTCATGAATCCTCTCGTAGGTCAGTCTTTTGGTGTTGTTTTCATCTGTCATTTAACATTTATGCATATAGCGCAACCGATTGCGCAAATCCTCTACCTTTATCTTATCAAATCCACTTCCAAAGTCAATGTTTCGGGGGTCATTCCACCATTTCACATCAACTGCTGTCACTCTTTGTTTACGCTGAATATTTCATCTCGTTTTACATTACATTTACTGAATTATCCTACACTGTTTATCGGTCGATTTCTACCCTTTTGCATAACCTTTCCTTCCCAAAGTGAATCTTTTTTTCGTCGTTCGGGTATACCCTTATCAATGCACGTAAAAAAAGGGGGATTTTTAGGATGAATGGACAATTTTTCATCGGTGGTCAATGGCTCGATCATGACCGTGAACGAACGGACGTTACAAATCCAGCGACCGGGGAAGTCGTCGGCAGCGTACCAAACGGCACGAAATCAGATGTCAACGATGCAGTCGAAGCAGCGCGAAAAGCATTTCCCGATTGGTCAAAGCGAACAGTCTATGAACGAGCTGAACTACTCGAAAAACTGTATGCGAAGATGATCGAGAAAAAGGATGAACTGGCCCGTCTGATGACACTTGAGATGGGGAAACCACTCGCCGAATCAGAAGGTGAAGTCCAGTATGCGGCAAACTTCGTCAAATGGTTCGCAGAAGAAGGAAAACGCGCTTATGGTCGTGTCATTCCGACTCATGATGCGGGCAAACGATTACAGGTCATCAAACAGCCGGTCGGTGTCGTTGCTGCGATCACACCGTGGAACTTTCCGGCGGCCATGATTACACGAAAGCTTGCTCCGGCACTCGCCGCTGGGTGTACGTTTGTCCTAAAACCACCAACAGCGACTCCGTTAACTGCCCTTCGTCTCCTTGAACTCTGTCAGGAAGTCGGTATTCCTGAAGGTGTCGTTAATGCAGTGACGGGCAGCGGGAAAGCACTCGGTGAATCGCTCGCAACACATCCACACGTTGATAAAATCACCTTCACCGGTTCAACAGAAGTCGGACGGACGTTAATGGCACAAGGAGCAGAGACGATCAAGGCGATGTCGCTTGAACTCGGGGGTCACGCACCGATTCTTGTCTTTGATGACTGTGACCTCGATTTAGCTGTCGCTGAGACGATTAAATCGAAGTTCCGCAATGGCGGACAGACATGTGTCTGCGGAAACCGGATTTATGTATCCGACTCGATTTATGACGCGTTTGTTGAAAAACTCGGGCAAGAAGCTGCGAAGTTGAAGACCGGAAATGGTCTTGAGGCTGAGACGAAGATTGGACCGATGATTAATAAGTCAGGTTACGATAAAGTCAAAAAACACGTTGACGATGCGACATCCGCTGGTGCCCGAGTCGTCACGGGTGGCACCGGTAATGCCGATGAAGACAATGACGTCTATTACTATGAAGCAACCGTTCTAGCTGATGTCACACCAGGCATGTTGATTATGAACGAAGAGACGTTTGGTCCGGTCGCACCAGTACAACGTGTCAGTTCAGATGAAGAAGCGGTCCATTATGCGAACCAGACTCCATTCGGTCTCGCTTCCTACGTCTTTACGAAGGATTACGCACGTGCGATTCGTGCGATTGAGGGACTTGATTACGGCATTGTTGGTTGGAATGATGGGGTTCCTTCAGCAGCACAAGCACCATTCGGTGGCATGAAGCAGTCAGGTGTCGGTCGTGAAGGTGGTAGCGAAGGTCTAGAAGCCTATCTTGAGACGAAATACATCTCAATTGGCGGTCTAGCATGAACGCGGCAGACTGGTTCGTCCAATGTTTAGAAGCAGAGGGTGTCACGCATATTTTTGGTGTTCCTGGAGAAGAAAACATCACATTGCTCGAATCACTCAGTCGTTCATCGATCACCTTCATTACGACACGCCATGAAACGAACGCTGCTTTCATGGCTGCGATGTTTGGTCGTCTTAGCGGGCGCCCGGGTGTCTGTTTATCGACGCTTGGTCCTGGTGCAACTAATATGATGACCGGTATCGCGAGTGCAACGATGGACCACTCCCCTGTCGTCGCGATTACAGGACAAGGTGCAACGGCACGGCAGCATAAGGCATCACATCAAATGTTTGATCTCGTTGATCTGTATCGTCCCGTCACGAAATCAAGTACGTCCGTCCTGACGCCAGAGATCATTCCGGAAATCGTACGTCGTGCCTTTGCGACAGCAAGCAGTGAAAAGCCGGGAGCAACACATATTTCTTTTCCGGAAGACATCGCAAAACAAGAACGCGATCAACCCGTGACACCGCTGCAAAGTGATAGTGCGCCGACCTATCTTCATTCCTTAACGATTGATGATCCTGATGTTTTACGTCTGATTGAGCGAGCAAAACAACCGGTTATCATTGCCGGCTTCGGTATCCACCGGCAACAGGCAATCGAGTCGTTTCGAGCATTCGCTGAAAAACTACAGGCTCCTGTCGTCGAGACAATGATGGGCAAAGGGGCGATTTCCTCACAGCACCCACTTGCTGCACATACAATCGGCTTACCCGACGTCGACTACAATCAGCAAATTCTTGAGATGAGTGACCTCATTATTACGGTTGGCTACGATATTACTGAGTTGCCACCACAAAAATGGAACCCAAAAAAGACACCTGTTGTTCATCTCGATACGAATCCACATGAAATCGATGCGCACTACCCGGTCGTCGCAAACTTAGTTGGACCACTTGCCGAATTACTGACTGTGTTGACTCCGTTACTTCCTGAGCGCGCGTGGGACGGCTGGCAACATGATCGCGATAAATTACGCGAAGAAATCCAAGAAACGTATTCGCTCGCTCTTCCTTTACACCCGCAAAGTATCGTTCGAGAACTCGAGCGAACTGTCGGAGAGAATGGCATGGTCTTCTCAGACGTCGGTGCCCATAAGGTCTGGCTTGCGCGTCATTATCAAACGACGCGTCCAGATCAATTATTCATTTCGAACGGTTTTGCTTCGATGGGCTATGGTTTATCGAGTGCACTCGCAGCCAAACTGTTATATCCAGATCGGCGCATCGTCTGTGCCGCTGGAGACGGTGCTTTCTTGATGAATGGACAGGACCTAGAAACTGCCGTTCGTTTGAAACTTCCGCTCGTCGTACTAATTTGGCGTGACGGCACCTACGGACTAATCGAATGGAAACAGCAACAAGCTTACGGACGTTCATCCTATATCACGTTTGATAATCCGGATCTCGTTCAACTGGCTCATGCCTTCGGGGCACTTGGTCTTCGTGTCGGTGAAAATGGTTCCCTTGCACACTGTCTTGATCAAGCATTTGCGAGCGATGGACCCGTTTTAATTGACTGTCCGGTCGATTACCGGGAAAATCTAAAGTTAAGTGAACGTCTCCGGACGTATGGAGGGTGAAAATATGACACAACCACGTAAACTGCAATCGATTTCTGATTTTGATCAATTTGCTTCCGAACACACAGCGTTCGTGATCTGCAAACACAGTACGACTTGCCCGATCAGCGCTGCTGGCTTTTCTGAGTATACGAAGTTCGCAGATGTAACATCTGTCCCAACAGCATATCTCTTCGTTCAAGAAGCTCGGACATTGTCGAACCATATTGCCGAACATTACAACGTTCGACATGAATCACCCCAAGTCTTATTCATTCAAGATGGTAAGTCTGTTTGGACAGCATCTCATTATGACATTACGAAAGATGCGCTCGAAACGAACGTCCAATAACGTCGAATATGAAAACAGCCTCCAGGCTGTTTTTTTTATTCTCTTTTCATAAGAACGCTTTCAATGCTACACAAAAAATAAAATTATCTTTCTTAGCTATTATTATTTGTAATTCGAACTAAATCAGATTAAGATAAACTACAGATAGAACGACCGTATAGAAATCTGTACCGTTAGTTTAGTTAGGAGGATACTCATGCAACAAAGCGCTACTCACACAGCTCGACCTCCCTACGGCATCCTTGCCGTTTTGATGATCGGGGCATTCATTGCTTTCTTAAATAACACCTTGCTTAATATCGCTCTTCCTTCGATCATGAAGGACCTAGCGATTGAACCATCGACGGCTCAATGGCTCTCGACTGGTTTCATGCTCGTCAACGGTGTCTTGATTCCGACATCGGCTTTCTTGATTCAAAAATATTCGGTCCGTCGTCTCTTCTTACTCGCGATGACCCTCTTCTCGACCGGAACGATTCTCGCAGGATTCGCTGAAGTCTTCCCTGTTCTTCTCGCAGGACGAATGATTCAAGCGTCCGGTTCTGCGATCATGATGCCATTACTCATGAACGTCATGCTCGTCAGTTTCCCGATTGAAAAGCGCGGAACCGCGATGGGGTTCTTCGGACTGATCATGATGGGAGCTCCGGCAATCGGACCGACACTGTCTGGTTGGATCATCGAAAATTATGACTGGCGGATGTTATTCCACTTCATCACACCAATCGCCTTGATTGTTCTTGTCGCTGGTTTCTTCTTACTTCGTGACGTTAAGGAACGGTCTGCAGCTCGTATCGATCTCGCTTCCGTCGCGCTGTCGTCGCTCGGCTTCGGTGGCTTATTGTACGGATTCAGCTCTGCCGGTTCTAAAGGATGGGATAGCTTCCACGTCTACGGAGCTCTAATTGTCGGTGTGATCGCACTCGTGACATTCATTTACCGTCAACTCTATATGGAACGTCCGATGCTCAACTTTAAAATTTACCGTTATCCGATGTTCGCCTTGTCTTCTGCCATCTCGATGGTCGTGACGATGGCGATGTTCTCCGGGATGTTATTACTGCCGATTTATGTTCAGACGATTCGCGGTATCTCACCACTTGATGCCGGTCTCATGTTGTTGCCGGGTGCGATCTTGATGGCGGTCATGTCACCAATCAACGGAAAACTGTTCGATAAAATCGGTGGTCGTCCTCTTGCGTTGACTGGTCTGTTCATCACAGTCGTCACAAGTTATTACTTCAGTCAACTTGAGATGGATACGACGTATACGCATCTGATTGTCCTCTATTCACTGCGGATGTTCGGGATGTCAATGGTCATGATGCCGGTTTCAACGAACGGTTTGAATCAGTTACCAACGCGCTACTATCCACACGGAACAGCGATGAATAATACGTTGCAACAAGTATCCGGTGCGATTGGAACAGCATTGCTCGTTACGATCATGTCGACGCACGCGAAGACACGAGGAACGGAACTCGCAGCGGACGCGGCAAAAAACATGACGAGTCAACCGACTGCCGAAGCGGCTGCTGCTTTGAAACAGCAGATCACGATGCAGGCAACGCTTGACGGAATCAACTATGCTTTCTTCATCTCGACGTTCATTGCTGGTCTCGCATTCGTCCTTGCTTTCTTCATTAAGCGCGCTTCACAAGCAGAGGACATCATCAGCGATCAACGCTCATTGAACGAAACCATCGTCAAACCGCAAGTTTCCAATCAATGAGAGTAAAAGCAATCGCCTACGTGCGATTGCTTTTTTTATTAAACAGTTTAAATACTGGTACCCCCTATACCTATATGTTAGAATGAGAGTAACCAAGATAAACATTAAAGGAGGTACGCTCATGACACACGATCATCCCGTCGTTCCACGAACGAACGAAGAACAAGATGCCTTAATGAAACGATTAAAGCGCATCGAAGGACAAGTCCGTGGCATTGCCAATATGGTTGCTGAAGACCGGTATTGTATCGATATCTTAACGCAAACGGCATCGATTCAAGCAGCACTTCGACAAGTCGAACTACAAATCATCGAACGCCATGTCAAGATGTGCATGCATGAAGTCGCGACTCGTCAAGATAGCACAGATGATTACGTCGATGAGTTGATGGCAGTCATTGCCCGTCTGAAAAAGTAAGGAGGGTTTTCTGATGTCACAAACGATTGAGTTTGATATTGAAGGGATGACATGTGCTGCCTGCTCCGCTCGGATCGAAAAAGTTCTCAATCGGATGGATGGCGTTGAAGCAACGGTCAACTTACCACTTGAAACCGCTCGTGTCTCGATTTCCGATGCCTATGACGATCAGGCAATCATCGAAAAAATTCGAAAAATCGGCTATGGAGCAACAGTCAAACAAGCACCTCATGAAACGAAGACGAATCGTCGCATGCTTTACCGATTCATCATCGCAGCCATTCTATCGCTACCGTTACTTGCGAGCATGTTGACACATATTCCGAACAGTCCGTTCCATCTTCCATTCTTGATGAATCCATGGATACAGTTCGCTTTAGCGACACCGGTTCAATTCATCATTGGTGCACCGTTTTATAGCGGAGCGTATAAAAGTTTACGAAGCGGTAGCGCAAATATGGACGTCCTTGTCGCGCTTGGAACATCGGCTGCCTATTTCTATTCCGTTGCCGAAATGCTACTTGTCTCTGACATGCCGCACCTCTACTTTGAGACGAGTGCGATTCTGATTACACTCGTCTTGCTTGGTAAGGTTCTTGAAGACCGCGCCAAACAACAAACGACAGGAGCAATTAAAAGCCTGCTTTCCTTGCAAGCGAAGGAAGCCGTCGTGTTAGAAGATGGACAGGAACGAACTATCTCTATTGATTCGATTCAGACCGGTATGATCTTACTCGTAAAACCTGGAAATAAAATTCCGACTGACGGTATCATTCGTGCAGGCGATGCGTATCTCGATGAAGCGATGTTGACGGGTGAATCCATCCCTGTTCACAAGACGATTGGTGCATCTGTCATTGGCGGTACGTTGAATACAAATGGATCGTTACAGATCGAAGCGACAAAAATCGGACAAGCAACGGTGCTTTCACAAATCATTCGCGTCGTCGAACAAGCGCAAACGGAAAAAGCACCGATCCAGCGACAAGCCGATCGTATCTCTGGTGTGTTCGTGCCGATTGTCGTCGCGATCGCGCTCTTGACATTAGCCGCTTGGTGGATGATCAGTGGATCCTTCGCAGAAGCGATTCGTCCCGCCATCGCGGTCCTTGTCATCGCCTGTCCGTGTGCGCTTGGACTTGCGACACCGACTTCCATCATGGTCGGTACCGGAAAAGGTGCGGAGCGAGGCATCCTCTTTAAAGGCGGTGCTCAACTTGAGAACCTTCAACATGTCGACGCCGTCGTCTTTGATAAAACCGGAACGTTAACGGTCGGTCGTCCCGTCGTCGTCGAGACATTCGGTACAGATGCTGCACTCGATTTTGCTGCTGCGCTCGAACGTCAATCCGAACACCCACTTGCTCGCGCCATTACAGCAGAACGAGATGTCGTCTTTGATATCGAGCAGTTTCACGTCGAGTCTGGACGAGGAATCACGGGGCAGATCATGGGACAAGATATTATCGTCGGCTCAGCCCGCATGATGCAAGAGCGTGGGCTCACGCTTCCCGACTGGACATCCCTTGGGGCAACACTCGTGTACGTCGCTGTCGACGAGGAAGTTACAGCAGGATACGCGATTCGTGATGCCTTGAAAGACTCAGCAAAAGAAACAATTCATCGATTGCGCCAGACAAAAGAAGTCTATTTGCTGACAGGTGATCGTCGTGAAGTTGCTGATCATCTAGCGAAAGAACTCGGTTTGGACCCAGCGTTCGTTTTTGCTGACGTTCTCCCCGTTGAAAAGGCAGATGTCATTCAATCTCTTCAACAAACGAAACGTGTTGCGATGGTCGGAGACGGTATCAATGATGCGCCTGCTCTCGTAACTGCGGATGTTGGCATCGCGCTTGGTAGCGGAACGGATGTTGCGCTTGAAGCAGCCGATGTGACGTTACTCGGACACGATTTAAAGCAAGTATTGCTTGCAATCGAACTCAGTGAGCAGACAATGAAAAACATTCGCCAAAATCTCGTCTTCGCACTCGGTTACAACACGATTGGTATCCCGGTCGCTTTTCTCGGTCTTCTTGCCCCATGGCTTGCGGGTGCAGCGATGGCATTCAGCTCTGTCTCTGTCGTAACGAATGCGTTACGATTAAAACGTACCCCATTATCTGAAGGAGGAACATCATCATGAAAGAAACAACGTTATCTGTTATCGGTATGACATGTAATCACTGTAAAGCGAGTGTCGAATCTGCTTTATCTGAAGTCGAAGGTGTACACAGTGCTTCTGTTTCACTCGAGCAAAATCAAGTCACCGTTCAACACGAAGATGTTGCGCGCGAGCGTCTCGTCGATGCAATCGAAGAGATCGGCTACGATGTACCAACTGCATAATTTTTTACGCCAAGCTGCTTCTAATACGCAGTTTGGCTTTTTTATTTTTTGAAAATCGGGAATGTACGGAGTAAGGAGGGGTTCGTATGGTACCGAAAATCGAATTCGTAGAACACTTCGACGACAACAAAGGAAAACGATTTAAAATCGAACTTTGGAATCTCGGAACCTTCACATTCAGTGCCGAGTCAGCTCGTGGACCTGTCACCCGTTTTACCTCCATTGACATTCAATTCGTTCAAACCTGCGTTCAACGGATGCGTTCGATCGTGGACGCCAAAAAAGCATTCCAGGAAGATCAACCGGTCTAATCCTGTCCTTTTTCTATTCTCCTCATGGCACTTGCTGCCATGAGTTTTTTTGTTTCGGGTCAATGTTTTTCAATATTCCCGTCTTTTTTTCGAAAATTGATATCACTTTACTGAGATGAACCGATAAGAAAGAGACATCTTTTAATTCACATCTTGAGTACTGGAGGCAACTACGTGCGCAACCCTTTCAAAAGTAAAATGACTTCAACTTATGAAGCTACCATCGGTTTTCCTGATTCCCGTCTTATCACGAAGACGGCTGATCCTGCTTTAACGTCCCGTCTCGTTTATATGGGCTATACGGAAGAACAATTGCAGACACTCAAAACAATGGCACCTGTCGTTCAAGGTATACTAGATGAGGTACTTGAACAAGTCCTCGATCATCTCCTATTGAATCCGGAGATGGCAACCATCGCAAAACAATCGTCAACACGCGAACGCTTGAAAAAAGTCTTCGCAGACTATTTTACGAGTTTATTGACTGGGAATATGGACGAGTCGTTCCTCGCGATGCGAACACGGATGGGACAAACGCATAAACACAATTTTGTTCCGGTCACATGGTTCATCGCCTCTTACGCAGCGTTTCAGACGTTGTTGATTCCTAAAATCGTCGAGCATTATCAACATGACCCAGCACAACTGACGACAGCCGTGCTTGCTTTGACACATGCGATGAATTTAGATGCTCAGATCGTGACAAGTCAGTACGTCGACTCCCGTCTCAATGAAGTAACGGCTGCTAACGAGTCACGCCGTCAACTTTTAACAGACGTCGTTCGTGTCAGCCAAGAAGTCGCAAGCTCGGTCGAACATACGGATCATGCCATCGTTGAAACGAGTCGTCGGGCTTCTCAAGTATTAGCAGAAACAGCTCAGACAGAACAAACGAGTCAGCAACTCGTCCAAATGACGATTGCAAACGAACGACAAATGCAACAGATGGAGCAACAATTCGCACAATCAACGCAACAAGTCGGTACATCGCTCGAAAGCATTCATGAATTGAAGACGACATCAGACGATATCGTCCAGATGACACAAAGTATCGAAGCGATCGCCAATCAGACGAATTTGTTAGCATTGAATGCTTCGATTGAAGCAGCTCGTGCGGGTGAGCATGGTAAAGGATTTGCCGTCGTTGCGACAGAAGTCCGGAACCTCGCTGAAAATGCGAAGTCGTTGAGTAGTAGCATCAACGGTCTGATTCAAAAGAACAATGGCAATATCACACAATTGGTGTCTCAAATGGAAGATATCACACGTGCGAATACAGCTTCCCAACAAGAGCTGCAACAAGTCAAACAAGGAATCCAGACAGTCAAGAGCGAGATGGAGAACTCCCTCACCTTGTTTGGTCGCAACAAAGAAAACCTCGGCCAAATCGTCGATACGATTCAAGGTCTTAGTAAAACGACGCAAGGCTTGACGACACTGACGACAGATCTTGTCGCTGCTTCTGAAACTCATTAAAAAATAGGCATTTCTTATTCTCGGTTCTAACCGAAATAAGAAATGCCTATTTTGCTCTACTCGTCTTGTTCTGCTGTGACGACAAGACGCTGATCGTATCCTTTTGATGTTGTGAACGTACCAATGCATGAAATGAGCGTCAGTTTATTCATGACGGTCGCACCGAAGATCGATCCGACAGGTGCTTCATCGACAGGATAGGACATGACGTTCGTCACCACGTATGACACCTGTTGTCCTGCTTTTCCCGTCACTTCAATCCGTTGCCCTTTTTTCAGCTTGGCTAAATCATAAAAAACAGCGGGACCTTCTTTATCATCCAAGTGTCCGGCTAGTACGACATTTCCGGTTTGTCCAGCTTTTGCACCGTACTTATACCAAGCAACTTGATCGGTTTGTTTCGGAACATCCATCCGTCCTTGTTTATCCTTCCCAACGACTTCGATGTTCGCTTTCACATCGAGCGTCGGAATTGTAATACGCGTTGGTACGAATGCTTCTTCATCCACCTTTTCGGATGGAGTGGACGAAGAAGAAGGTGTTGTTTCGGTTTGTTTTGGTTTTTCCGGCTTTGTAGCATCTGGAGGTGATCCTGATTGACATCCGGCTAATACGAGTAAGAGAAGAAGACTACTCTTAAGCGTTTTGTTTACGACGGACGACATACGCTGTACCTACTAACAAGGCAGCTGCTGCTGCGACTGCCCATGGTGTAGCAGAAGTCGTATCAGATGAACCACCAAGTCCCGTTTCTGGCATCGATGCCATTTCACCACCGTCTGGGATCAAGAGGACATCAAATGCTGGTTCACCTTCAAGTAATCCGATTGCGAGTGCTGTATAGTTTTTACCACTGTCAAGTTTGATACCATCAAGTGCTTTAACGACATCTGTTGCGCCTGCAGGACGGACTTCAAGGTCATACGTTCCTGCATCGAGTGTACCGTAGTCAGAGACTTTCGAGAATTCAAGGTTGCTGAAGAGTGGATCTCCACCTTTTGGTGCAACATCAACAGCTGGTGCATCTGGTGCAAAGTGTGCGACACGAACCATTGATTTTCCATCTTCACCTTTACCGTTGTCTTCCATGACTGCGAGTTTGATATCAGCTAATTTGCCGATTGCTGCAACTGAATAGAATTTACCAGCTTCAACGTTGAGTGTTTGAGAGAGCACAGGATCTTTTGTTGTTCCTGCAGCGAATACTTCTACTTTATGTTCGCCAGCTGGTAGTGTGAGGTAATCTGTGACATCTTTGAATTTTGCTCCTGATACCGCTTTTTTGCCATCGACCGCGATATCAACTGCCGGTGCATCTGGTGAAGCATGAATGACACGAACCATTGCGTCATCTGCTGCGCCTACTGGTAGCACGAATAGTGCAAACAGCAACGTAGCGGTCACAAACGATAAGAGTTTCTTCATCTTTTTTCCACCTTTCTGATTGTCAAATGTACATCGCTCTCAAACCAATATTCTTACACTTCAGAACATTTCCTTCGTGGTGACATCTTAAACTTAAGATACTTCCGTAAATGTGTAAAGATTTCAGTGTGCTATGAACTTGTTTCGAAAACACATTGACATTTACTTTCTTTTGGAAATAAAATATGAAATAAAACAATCGAAAAGAAGGTTTAAAATGAATGATTCTTACGATTTAAAAATTATTGAATTATTGAGAAGTGATGCTCGGATGAAATGGTCAACACTTGCACAGCACATTGGCTTATCAGCACCAGCAGTGGCAGAACGTGTTGCACGTTTACAAGAACAAGGTATTATTCGTCAATTGACGACAGTCTTAAATCCCGTTTCTTTCAACTATAGTCTTGCTGCGTTCGTCGCTGTTTCACTCGAACGACCGGAACATCGGGCACCGTTTCTTGAACGGATTCAACAGCTCGAACATGTACTTGAATGTCACCATGTTGCGGGTGATGATGATTATTTGCTCAAAATCCGCTGTCGCGATACGGAACAGCTTGATGAAATCATCACCTACCAAATCAAAGGGCTACAGGGGATTTTACGAACGAAAACGACAATCATCATGCGGACGGAAAAGGAATCGCTTCATTTTCCGTTACCTGAGGCCGACTAATGTTTTTAAACGGTTTTGGAATCGGATTTGCACTAGCGGCACCCGTCGGTCCGATTGGACTCCTATGTATGCAACGAACACTTCGATATGGACGAATTACTGGTATCGTTTCAGGACTCGGAGCCGCAACGGCAGACTTCACTTACGGATTGCTCGCGTTGTCCGGTTTTTCGCTCGTCCAATCTTTACTAACTCAAGCATCCTGGATGCAACTGATTGGTAGTCTATTTTTGTGTTACATCGGCTGGTCGATGTTTCAATCTTCTTCGAAAACAACGATTTCCGATACGGCTTCTTCACGTAGAAGTGCCTACCTATCCGTCTTATTGCTGACATTCTTAAATCCGATGACAATCACACTGTTCCTCGCGTTGTTTGCACGGTTTGAATTGACGATGACGAACGGGCAAGATGCCGTTTTATTTTTGATCGGTATTTTCCTCGGTTCTGCCGCCTGGTGGATCACCTTGGCGAACATCACACATTTGCTCAAACATCAGCTCGCGACACCCGTATTACGAGTCATTCAGTGGACGTCTGCTAGTTTGATTGTTGGATTCGGTGTATTCGGGATGATCCAGTTCTTCCTCTGAGCAAAATAAAAGAGACCGACAGCAAGTATCGGTCTCTTTTTGTCTATTCACTTATTTGATGAATCCGATCATCATTTCGCGTAGTACTTTTGCTGCTGCGATTGCTGTCATATCCGACTGGTCGTACGCTGGGCATACTTCTACCAAATCAGCACCGATGACGTCGACATCTGCTCGCGCGATCATGTGCACGACTTCGAGTAATTCCTTCGTCGTCACCCCACCGATTTCTTGCGTCCCTGTTCCTGGTGCAGCTGACGGATCGAGAACATCGATGTCGATCGTGACATAGACCTTTTTACCAGCCAGTGTCGGAAGGACTTGACGAAGCGGCTCGACGATCTCGTATTTGAAAAGGTTGTAGCCTGATGTCTTCGCCCATTCGAACTCTTCTTTCATCCCTGAACGAATCCCAAACGAATAGCAGTTTTCTGGTCCGATCAAGTTCGCGATTTTCTTGAGCGGTGTCGAGTGCGATAATGGCTCTCCTTCATACTCGTCACGCAAGTCCGTATGCGCATCAAAGTGAAGTACGACGAAATCATCATAGTGTTTATCGAATGCTTTGACGACCGGCCATGTAACTAAATGTTCGCCACCCATACCGAGCGGGAATTTACCTGCCGTCAGTAACGAATCAACGTATTCTTCGATCATATCGAGTGATTTTTGGGCATTCCCGAACGGTAACGGGATATCTCCTGCGTCAAACAATTTTGCGTCCGCGATATCGCCATCTAAGTACGGGCTATACTCTTCTAAACCAAGTGAGACTTCACGGATACGCGCTGGACCGAATCGTGAACCTGGGCGGAAACTGACCGTCCAGTCCATCGGCATGCCGTATAAAACTCCTTTTGCATCTTCGTGAGTCGATTGACTCGCGATAAAGACTTTTCCTGAATATGCTTCATCAAAACGCATGATCCATTCCTCCTGTTCATCTGTCGTTTGTCTATTCAAACGCCTGTTTACCTAACAACAGAGCGATTTCGAAAATCGAAACCGCTCTGTTCGTGTATGCTATAGTGACTGAACTCAGCCGTTCGTCAAATCTTTAACGAACTTCGGAAGCGCGAAGGCTGCCGTGTGAAGCTCAGGCGTGTAGTACTTCGTATCGATCTCGTGGAAACGCTCTGGTGCAACAGCAAGCGGATCATGTTTCTTTGATCCAATTGTAAACGTCCAAAGACCACTTGGGTACGTTGGCACGTTAGCAATGTAGAGCTTCGTGATCGGGAAGATTTCTTTGACGTCACGTTGGACATCACGGATCAAGTCTGGTGTGAACCATGGGTTATCCGACTGTGCGACGAAAATACCGTCTTCTTTTAACGCTTTTGAAATACCAGAGTAGAAGCCTTTCGTGAACAGGTTGACCGCCGGGCCAACTGGTTCTGTCGAATCGACCATGATGACATCATACTCGTTTTCTGCTTCTGCGATATGCATGAATCCATCCCCAACGATGACTTCGACGCGTGCATCGTCCAATCCACCTGCGATGTTCGGGAGGTATTTTTTCGAATACTCGATAACTTTACCGTCGATTTCAACTAAAACCGCTTTTTCAACGGACGGGTGTTTCAAGACTTCACGGATGACTCCGCCGTCTCCTCCACCAACGACCAGAACCGATTTCGGATTCGGGTGTGTGAACAATGGGACGTGCGCGACCATCTCGTGGTAAACGAACTCGTCCTTATCTGTCGTCATGACCATTCCGTCAAGTAACAACATCGTACCGAACTCGTCCGTTTCAACCATCTCTAGGCGTTGAAACTCCGTTTGTTCGCTCTCATAAACGTGGTTGACACGGAATGTGATACCGTAATCTTCCGTTTGGTGTTCCGTGAACCATAACTTTAATTTTTGTTCCATTTGCGATAGAACCCCTTTCTTTCATCAAGACAAAAGTTGTTCGTATGCGAGTGGCGTTTACGGCGCTTCTTAATCATACAAATGCGAGTATACCGAATTTCGAAAGAAACTTCTATATAATTCGAAAATTTTTGTCTTCCATACTTACTCGACAAACGTCACGATTTCATCAAGCGGACGACGTTGTTTATCACGTTTTGGTTCGTCTGCTCGGTAACCGAATGCAACCATAACGGGAACCGTAAAAACAGAACGATCTAATAACCCACGATCGACGAGCAATTGCTCAACTGCTTGTTGGTCGAATCCTTCGATTGGACAGGAATCGATCCCGATTTGTGCAGCCGTCGACATCATGTTTCCGAGTGCGATATACGCTTGTTTTGCTGCCCAGTCTTCCATTGCTTTTGGGTTATTACCGATTGCAAAATCCTCTTCTAAGAACAGTCCATATCGTTTCGTCCGTCCAGCTTTCGCTTCTTCTGATAACCCAAGGAAATCCATCATCTGCGTGACATGCGGACCGTCTGCCTGCATCTGTTCTCCTGTCCGAGCGAGAAACAAGACGAAATGACTCCCTGTTGGTAATTGTCCTTGTGCACCCCACGAAATTTCTTTTAACGCTTCGCGGATTTCTGGATTTTGAATGACGAGCATGTTCCATGGCTCATATCCGAACGAGCTTGGTGACAGACGCGCTGTCTCTAAAATAAATCGGAAATCGTCTTCTGGGATCACCTGACCGTTAAATTCTTTTGTTGCATGACGAGCTTGAAACGCTTCGAGAATCGCTTGTTTTTTCTGTTCTTTTTCCATGAGAAATGCCTCCTTTGAATTAATGCTGCCTTTGTTATAACAAATCTGATTTCCGCCTGCTTCTAATTTGCTCATTTGAGGCTTCGCGTTAGTTTTAAGATAAAACGGGAAATAACAGTATTAACGTTTCCTCTTTCTTTATTTCCAAATTATTTTAAGAACGCATGAATCCACTCTTTCTTAAGCTCTTCTTCCTGTAAACCAATGGTTTCTTTGTTCTCATTTCCCGGTTGATTTGCTTTTTCACCCAAGTATTTGTTACGGTAGTACCCTGCGTGATTAGGTTTTGTTATCGGATAAGCAGGGAATCATTAATGTCGTTGTTATCATTCGATTCAAAACAACCATGTAAAATTCGAAAGAAGGTGTGGAACACGATGGAAAATAATCGAAAAAGTAAGATCACAAAAGTCTTTATGGTATCCGTCATTTTCTGTGTGCTCTTTACCATATGGGGAATCTTACCGGAATCCCTAATCGGTGCAGCTAGTCTCGGAAATGTCACAGCCAAAGCGCAGTCTTTTATCTCTAATGGATTCGGATGGCTCTATCTTCTCGGCATGAGTGCCTTTTTAATCATTGCTATCTTTTTAATCTTCTCCCGCTTCGGTTCCATCCGACTCGGTAAAGATTCAGACCGCCCTGAATACGGTCTTATTTCTTGGTTTGCCATGCTCTTCAGTGCTGGTATGGGGATCGGTCTTGTCTTCTGGGGTGTCTCAGAGCCATTGACGCACTTCCATACACCGCCGGTCGCAACAGACGATCCGACGGAAGCAGCACGTCTTGCGATGCGCTATTCATTCTTCCACTGGGGATTACACCCATGGGCATTGTATGCAATTGTCGCGCTTGCGATTGCTTACTCCACATTCCGCAAAGGACGTCCCGCTACAATCGGTGACACTGTCGCTTCATTAATGAAGCCGCGTTTCGCATCTGCCGGTAAAGGTACCGTCGAAGTACTCGCCATTGTCGCAACAGCATTTGGTGTCGCGACGTCACTCGGTCTTGGTGCGCAACAAATCTCAGGTGGACTGAACTTCCTATCAAGTAGCATTCCGAACTCATTCACAACACAGATCATCATCATCGTCGTCGTCTCTGTCCTTTATATGATGAGTGCTGCGTCTGGTCTCGATAAAGGGATTGTTCGTCTCAGTAATGCCAATATCGTCTTGGCTGTTCTATTGATGATCGGTGTCCTGTTCCTTGGACCATTCAGTTTCATCATGGACTTATTCGTCCAAACCACAGGTGCCTACTTGCAAAACCTACCGGTCATGAGTTTCCGAGCATCTGCCTTCAACCCAGATGAACGTGAATGGATTAACGGCTGGACGATCTTCTACTGGGCATGGTGGATTTCATGGTCACCATTCGTCGGTACATTTATCGCCCGTGTCTCAAAAGGGCGGACGATTCGTGAGTTCGTTATCGGAATCATGCTCGTCCCAACGATTTTTGGTCTTCTTTGGTTCTCCGTCTTCGGTGGTTCAGCGATTTGGAACGAACTGTTCCAAAACGTCGACTTAATCTCGACTGTTAACGATAAAGGGGTCGAAACTGGTATGTTCGCCTTATTTGAGACATTCGGTGGTTTAGGAACGTTCCTCAGTATCGTTGCCGTCTTCTTGATCACGACGTTCTTCATCACTTCAGCCGACTCCGCGACATACGTCCTTGGTATGTTATCGTCTGGTGGTAGTCTTATGCCAAGCTTACGTATTAAGCTCGCTTGGGGAGTCATTCAGTCTTCGATTGCTGCCGTCTTACTTTATGCGGGTGGACTAAGCGCCTTACAGGCAGCAGCTGTTCTGGCCGCTTTTCCGTTCATCTTCGTCGTTGGAATGATGGTCATCGCTTTGTTCAAAGATTTATCACAAGAGCCTGATGCCCAAAAAGAAGTCACAGACTTAAAACAAGACGCATAAAACGTTTTGAATTCCTCCTTCCGTCGCATACGGAAGGGGGTCTTTTTTGTTATCCTGAATTATGCTTAGTAGAAGAAATGAGGTGGCTTATGCGTAAACGTACACGCTGGTTGGTATCCCTCAGCATCCTAGCCCTAGGAAGCTGGTTTTTATATCGTGAGAATAACGTCATTGATGTCTCGCGGATGACCGTCACGTCGAATCGTTTACCGGAAGCGTTTGACGGCTATCACGTAGTTCAGGTCGCCGATTTACATGGCAAAGCGTTTGGATCTGAACAACAACGATTATTGAAAAAAATTGATCGTGCCAAGCCAGATCTCGTTGTCATGACAGGTGATTTGATTGACTCCAGGCGAAACGGTGAAGAAGCTGCTCTTACGCTCATGAAATCCCTCGTCGATCACTACCCTGTCTACTTCGTCACTGGGAATCATGAGGTTCGACGTAATCTAACGATCTTACCGAAGCTTGAGCAACTCGGTGTCACTATCCTTCGGAATGAATCGCGCATCATTGAATATAAAGGTCAATCAATTTCGTTACTCGGTATTGATGATCCAACGACGACACGATGGCGCGAAGGACTCTCGGAACCGGATGGTATTCGTCAAAGCCTCGATCAAGTACTGCAAGACGTCTCACCTGACACGTTCCAGCTCTTGCTCGCGCATCGTCCAGAATATAAAACGTTATATGCAGAACGATCCATTGATCTCGTCTTATCTGGTCATGCCCATGGCGGACAGATTCGTCTGCCGTTCACAGAAGGCCTGTATGCGCCCGGTCAAGGCTTCTTCCCACAAGTAACTGCCGGTCGCTATCGAGAAGAAAAAACGGAATTAATCGTCAGCCGCGGTCTCGGGAACAGCCTATTTCCGTTTCGCCTGTTCAATCATCCGGAACTCGTTGTCGTAACGCTGAAACGACCATAAAAAAAGAACATGTGCCGCGGCACACGTTCTTTTTTTAGACCAACGCTTCATGTAAAGCAGCGTCAGCGTTTTCCCACATCTCGGGTTTATGCGTCTGCAAGAAATCACGTAACAATTCTTTTGAGCGTTCATCCATGTGATCGACGACAATCCGCCCTTTAAGTGATTTGTCCATCTTGTTGACGTGATCAGCAAGAATCTTGAAACCACGACGCGCTTCTGCATCGACTAACAGATCGCACGCAGCCACACCACCGTAATAGAAGCCTTCTGGTTTACGACCGACCGTCACCCAGACGATCCAGTACAGTTTTCCGTTCGGTGTATCGGCTTTGTCCGTCGTGAACTTGACGCGTTTCTCGATGGCTGCTTTCGCGTGCATCGCGCCCATATCGATGTAGGCTTCGCCGTCTTCTGGAGAAATGATGACTGGTGACATACTGTTTAAACTAAGTGTTCCGACACCGAATCCACCGTGACCATCTGTTGAGTTATCTGAAATGATATTGAAGTTAATCTTTTTTTCCATCGTGTTTTGTCCCCTTTTAATCCTGTTGCTTCTATCATACCGTATTACGAGGTGTCTGCAACCAGTCACTCATAACGAAGCGTCTGTAATTGTTCTTCTGTTGCTCGACGAATCGTTGGGAGACGATAACACGTCATAGACGCAATTTCTTCATGTGCCGGGGGATTGACCTCTTCAAGATGAAGCAAAGCGCGGTCAAATAAGGTTTGCGCCGCACGTCCGAATAAAAAGAGACGCTCTAGGGAAGAACACCGCGATCGAATCGCACGTAATTGATGCGCCAGTTCCCGTACCTTCGCTTCGACCTCCTCTTCCATGTCGGCTGTCGGCTTCCGATTTTGAAACAGTGGTTTAAAACGCACATCATCCTCAAGAAGCGTCAACATCCCGTATCGCTTCGCTTCTTTTTGATTCAATAGTTGTGCCAATTCTTTATCCGTCACGAGTCGTCCGAACGGAATATTCTGTCCAAATACGATTTCAGCGACCTCGAGTCCTTTTGCACCAGACAACGGATAATCCGTATCCTCTGGTAACGTGCGATCGAAAATCAGTAGCGTATGAATCTTCTTTCGTATGATTACGTCCATTATGTCTCTCCTTTTCTGTCGTATGTGTATGACTGCCTTCGCTTCCGACTATAATAGCTCCTTCCTTATACCCTTCTTTTCCGAAAACGATGTTCGAATTGACGAATCCCCTATTGAATGCGCTATACTGATGGCGTATCGTCATCATGCTAGAGGGGGAAATGAAGTCATGCCATATGTTACGGTTAAAATGTTATCGGGTCGTACAGTCGAACAAAAACGTGCGTTGATTGAAAAAGTCACGGAAGCGGTGTCGGAAACGACAAATGCACCAAAAGAAAACATCACGGTCTTCATCGAAGAGATGGAAAAAACGGATTATGGTCAAGCTGGTGTCATGTTTGCTGATAAATAAAAACAAGAGACGTCCGGTCGCTGCCGTACGTCTCTTTTTCCCATCTACTTGATTTTCTAAGGAGGAAAACTTATGACTACTGTTACTGTACTCGGTGCGACTGGTCGAACGGGTCGCCCTTTAATTGATCGTTTACTTGAAAACGGCTACGATGTTCGCGCACTCGTTCGTTCCGCGTCACCGGACTTACCAGTTCACGATCATCTTCGTGTTTTGACGGGAGATGCGACAAACCCAGAGGATCTCGAACAGGCACTCGCAGGAAGTGCGGCTGTCTTTAGTTGTCTTGGAACCGATCAACAACAAGTCCTCTCGACAGCGATTCCACATCTCGTCACGAAGATGAAGGAAGCAGGCATCGAGCGCATCGTCTTCATTGGTACAGCGGGTATTCTCGATGCGTCAGAAGAACCGGGGAAGTATCGCTTCCAATCGAGTGAATCACGTCGACGCTCGACGATTGCAGCAGAAGATCACTTAAAAGCTTATTTGACTTTAAAGGATGCAGACGTCGACTTCACCGTCATCTGTCCGACGCAACTAACAGAAGACAACGCACTTGCGGCTGACGACTTGTTGATCGAGACGACACGTTTTACTGAACCAACGGGACCAATCCCTCGGGAAAATGTCGCCCAGTTCGCCTATGACGTCTTCCGTGACGGAACACATCATCGGGTGCGTGTCGGCATTGCTTCGCATGGTGAAACGAAATAATAGACAAAAAGAGCAATGGATCTGCTAATCCATTGCTCTTTTACATGTGTAACGATTACAGCAAGACGCTGACGACGATAGACGTCAAGACACTAACAAGTGTTGCGCCGTAGAGTAACTTCAAACCGAAACTCGCCGCAACACTTCCTTGGCGATCGTTCAATCCTTTAACCGCACCAGCGATGATTCCGATCGACGAGAAGTTCGCGAATGAGATCAAGAAGACAGACACGATTCCGAGTGTACGCTCCGAGAACTCTTTCGTGTACTCAGGAAGACTTAACATCGCGACGAATTCATTCGTGATCAATTTCGTTGCCATGACACTACCGGCACTGACAGCTTCCGCCCATGGAACACCCATGATGAAGGCGAAAGGCGCAAAGATATATCCGAGGATTTCTTGGAACGAGATATTTAGAACCATCAAGAAGATATCGTTGACCATACCAATCAAGGCATTGTAACCGATCAACATCGCACCAACGATGATCGCGACTTTGAATCCATCCATGATGTATTCGCCGAGCATTTCGAAGAACGTTTGCTTTTCTTCGACGATTTCAAGAATATCTTCTTTCGGGTCAACCGTATATGGGTTGATGATCGAGACGATCATGAAACCACCGAACAAGT
Organism: Exiguobacterium sp. EA-TM-5; assembly: GCF_053878415.1. Lineage (NCBI taxonomy): Bacteria > Bacillati > Bacillota > Bacilli > Caryophanales > Exiguobacterium > Exiguobacterium sp. EA-TM-5. The sequence goes on from NZ_CM132670.1 coordinate 204,721, forward strand.
TCAAGACAATTGCTGTGACGACATATTTCGGTTCAACCATCGTCATGTATGCACCGACGATTGACATCGAAACCGTCGACATCGCTGACGCACACAATGTGTAAAGACGGTTTGCTGGTAATTGACCGATTTGTTTTTTGACTGTGATGAATACTTCTGATTGTCCAATCGCAGCTGAAGCAACCGCGTTATAAGACTCAAGACGTCCCATCCCGTTAACTTTCGAGAGGACAAAACCGATACCGCGCATTAAGATTGGTAAAATCTTCGTGAATTGTAGAATCCCGATCAAAGCAGAGATGAAAACGATTGGGAGCAAGACGTTGATGAAGAACGGTTGTGCGCCTTCGTTTGCTAAACCACCGAAGACGAAGTTGATTCCGATTGCCGCATAACTCAGTAGTTTTTCAAAGACTTTCGCGACGCCACGAATGATGATGTAACCGAACGATGTATTGAGTAACACATACCCAAGTACGAGCTGAAGAACTAGCATGACCGCAAGCGGTTTCAATTTGATGCCTTTACGGTTGCTGCTGACAAGGAGTGCCAAGCCGAAAACGATAGCCAGTCCGAGTAGTGCGATAAGATATTTCATGAAGTACCCCTCTATCTATTAGTTGTTTATCAGTTGTACATTCGTACGATGTCTGACGTTTAATCTCTTTCCAAGTAATAGAATAATCAATATTTCAAAGAACTACAAGAGGAAAAGTTCATTTAGTAACCGCTTTCGTCATTTTCATGAACTTTCAAGACAAACTTTTCCAAGCGTTCCCGAACATTGTCCTGACTAAGGTTTTGCCTTCCATATGCTTTCCACCCCGGATAGACGTCGATCGTCTCCGGTCCAAAATCAAAAACAGCCCGAATATCCCACGCGTGATCGTAGGAACGCTTCGTCTGTTTGAGGTAACTTTTTAAAAAATGATCTGCAATCTCGACAGATTCGAGTAAGGCAAGATTTAGCCGGCAATGGGCAAGGTCAACTTCAATGGGTCCTACACAAGCATTAATCCAATCAATCGTATGACACGTTCCATCTATTTCGTATAACACATTAACCGGATGAAAATCCCGATGAATAAAACGGATACTTTGACTTCCAATCGGTTCGACAGCTAACAGCTGACGCCATTTCTCCGGATGCTGCGTCCACGTCGGTATACAGCGTTCCGTCGCATACGGCCGATACACGAACCGGGACTCTGGTACCGGTAATGCGTGGATTGCCGCAAGCATCTGCGCTAATCGCTCAACATATCGCTCATCTACCTGATCAATCCGGATTTTTCCTGGTGAGCAGGTCATGTATAACCATGGTGGTAGTCCGTCTCTAATGTCTGCTTGATAGTCTAGTATATCTGGTGCCAAGTTACCTGCTGCTTGTAACGCAAATACTTCATGCAAGACGAGATCAGGTTCTTCTCGTAGCCAATCTCGATTCGTATGGATACGAAGAATCCCCTCGCCAACTCGCAACACAAGGGAGGAAGTCGCACCTTTTAAGACTTCGACCTCGCTCCCCTCCTGTCCAAGCTGTCGTAAGATTTTTGTAAGAGTAGTGGACGATATCATGATGTCACGCTACCAATCAATAATTGGTCGATTTGCATCTTCTCGTTCGCATGTTCACGCAAGTCGTGCAAAATCTCTTGCGGGAAGAACAGCTTCTCATCCGTTTGGCGTGATGTAGCGATTGCTTGGACGAGTGGCGAAACTTGCGAAATCTCTTTCATCTGTCCATCCTTCATCTGCAACATGATCGGTTGTTTACTGATTTCACCGTTATCTCCGTACAAATCATAAGGAAGACGACTCAGTTTATCTTCAAGCAGGTAATACGCCGGATTCAGACCAATCGCTTCAAACAACTCGCATAACTTATCGTGGACGAGTTCGCGCTTTTCCGATGGGTAATCGACATACTTGAACAACTTTCGGTCAACGAATCGCCCGGATAAATCAGAAAGAATTGGATCTTGTTCGTTCGCCCACTGCTGAAAATAAAAGTAGACGATCGTCTCATCGAGTCCTAAGAAATCGCGTAACTCCATTTTCTGATCAAACAACGGCATCAAATGGATTGGTGCAATCGCAAACGGATAACCAGACAGATACAGTTCCTGTGCCCGTTCGAGAATGGCTTTTAATAGGTAATCACTCGATCGTGTCACCGGATGCAGGTAGACTTGCCAATACATTTGATATCGGCGCATGATATAGTCTTCGATCGAATGCATCCCCGACTGTTTGACGACCATTTGATTCGGTGCCGGACGCAACACCCGAAGCATTCGCTCGAGATCGAATTTCCCGTAGCTGACACCGGCGAAGTGTGCATCACGCAACAAGTAGTCCATCCGGTCGACGTCGAGTTGTGAACTAATCATCGTGACGAGCAGTTGATTCGGGTGCGTCTTATTGATGATCGAGGCTACTTCTTCTGCAAACCCGTCTCCGACTTGATCGAGGACTTTCTTGATTTCTGTATCCCCGAGGATGATTCGCTCCGTCCATTTCTCGTGATTCACACCAAAGACATTCTCAAACGCATGCGAAAACGGACCGTGCCCGACATCATGCAATAGTGCTGCAGCGAGCGTCAACTCCCGGTATTGATCGTCCCAGTCGGCGCGACCGTTGAAGACGTCGATCAGTTGCCGCGTGATTTCGTAGACACCGAGCGAATGATGGAATCGTGTGTGCTCCGCCCCGTGAAACGTCAAAAAGGATGTTCCTAGTTGCTTGATTCGGCGCAGTCGCTGAAATTCACGTGTCCCGATCAATTGCCAAATCAACTGATCGCTGACATAGATATACCGATGAACGGGATCTTTGAAGACCTTCGTTTCCTTTAATTGTCCTAATGATTGATACATATGTGTCTCTCCTTTAAATCGAGTCTATGTCGTTGTTGTTCGGTTTTGTTTCCAAGGATTCCTGTCTCCTGCGGCGCTTCGCACAGAAACTTTACACACCCTGTGCTATAATGATGTCGCAAATCTACAATAAAGGAACGAGCTTATGGGAATCGAACTCTTAAAACAAGAACATTATCGTATTTTTGATCAAACGTCACTCGGAACTGCTTTCCATGCGACACAATCGTTTGCGATGGACGACACATTATGTGCTTCCGTTGCGACAGAAGGAGCAGCACTCCGCTCTTGGATTCACCACGAAACCGTCGTCCTCGGCATCCAGGATGCCCGTCTTCCTCATCTTGCTGACGGTGTAGCCGTGTTGCACGAACATGGATTTTCACCGGTCGTCCGTAACTCAGGTGGTCTTGCTGTCGTCCTTGACGCCGGTGTCTTGAATATTTCGCTTGTCCTACCAGAACGCAGTGGGATCGATATCGACAGTGGTTACGAAGCGATGCTTGCGCTCGTTCGCCATATGTTCGCACAGGAAACAGACGCGATCGTCGCCGGTGAAGTGGTTGGATCGTATTGTCCCGGCTCTTATGACCTGTCAATCGCCGGTAAAAAGTTCGCTGGTATCTCGCAGCGCCGTGTCCGCGGTGGCGTTGCCGTTCAAATCTACCTCTGCGTCAACGGAAGTGGGAGTCAACGTGCCGCGTTAGTCCGTGACTTTTACACGGCAGCGCTTCAAGGTGAGACGACGAAATTCGTCTATCCGACCGTCGTACCGGAAACAATGGCTTCGCTTGAAGAATTACTCGGTACCTCATTGACGATTGAGGAATGTTTACGTCGTGCCTATGAGGCATTACTTGCGCTCGGCGCTGATTTAACACCAGCGACTTTGACGGAACTTGAGAACGAGCGGTTCGGTGTCAACTTGAGTCGAATGCTTGATCGAAATGAAAAAGCCCTAGGTTAAGAAAGGAGAGAACGTGATGATCCGATTGATCACAGACAGTGGTGCTGATGCACCAAAAGACATGTTAGATGCTTATGATTTTACGATCATGCCGTTCGGCGTATTGATCGACGAAGACACGTTCTTCGATGGAGAATCGATATCTCCAAAACAACTGTATGATAAAATGCGTGACGGCGCAGCACCAAAGACATTCCAAGTAGAAGTCAGCCGGATGGTCGAGGTGTTCACGCGTCACTTCGAACAAGGTGATCCCTTCCTTTATCTCGCTTTTTCAAGTGAGTTATCTGGAACGTACCAAACAGCGAAGATGCTCGCAGATGAACTCGCAGAAAAATATCCGAACGTCCCCTATCTCGTGCTCGATACGAAAACAGCTTCAACGGGACAAGGACTATTCGTTCTCGATGTCGCAGAATACTCGAAGTCGCATTCGTTCAAAGAAACAGCAGCTTATGCTGAAGCCAAGGTGAATACGATTCGCCATCTCTTCACGGTAGAATCACTGGAATACTTGATGCGCGGTGGACGCGTTTCACGAGCTAGCGCCTTCATTGGTGGTCTTCTATCGATTTTGCCACTGTTGACTGTCGAAGATGGGAAGTTGATCCCAAAAGAAAAAATCCGAGGTCAGAAGAAGGTCATGAACCGGATCGTCGAGTGGATGGAAGAAGCTCGTCCAGCGATTGATGGACACCGGATCATGATTGGTCACGGAGACTCGATGGAACGAGCAGAACAGTTAAAACAATTGATTGAAGCACATTTCTCACCAAGCGAAGTCATCTTGACGATCGCTGGCGCAGCCATCGGTTCACACACCGGACCAGGACTTGTCGTCATTGGATACGATCTTCCACGTTAATGGCATTCATTCTTACTTTATTTAAAACGGGACAGACTCTGTTTAGAGCCTGCCCCGTTTTTCTATGATTATGAGTTATAACCGAAGAACAGTAGTGAAACACTTAAAACGAGCGAAGAGACGATGAACACGCTCGCCATTCCTCCCATTCCGAAGAACAGCATCTTCGGTAAATCACGTCGCTTCTTGAGAAGGGCTGTCAATAATCCAACGTTGATCAAGAACACGACGAGGAACGGCAGCAACAGCATCCAGCGCTCTTGCAATAGAAATACTACACTATCCATTTCTTTGCTCCCTTCCTTCCGATACCGAGAACGGTCGGAATAGATTCAGACACAGGAAACGGAATAAGAAATAAGCGAATAAAATCGTCGACACTACTTCGAACCCAACGTATCCGACGTCACGCCACGCGATTCCTGTCGTCATACCGGCGTACCAATACGGGAAATCGACTGTCAACAGGCTACACATCAGAGCGAGAACGGCTTCCTGACGTGTTTGTCGATCGTGTAACGAATAGGACACTTTCTTCAAATTAAAAATATTGACGATTCCTTCATCCGATGTATACCCCTTAATGCCTCCAATGACGCTACCTAGTACAAGAAGTATATACCAGGGAAGCGGCCAAGCGACATGAAATAGCAGGAGCGCGAATACGATCAATAAGACGCGAATCTGCATGATCAATCTTCTGTTTTCGACGCTGCCACCGCATCATGAGAATTCAGGTTGACCGTCAACGGTTTTGCTGTTCCTTTACCGGAGAAGTTCTCAATCAACTCTTTGACATCGAGTCCTGACGACGCTTTTAACGTCTCTTGCAGTGATGCCATCAAATCTGTCGCGTAACCCGTGACACGGTTCGCGCCGCCACCTTCACCGCTACCTGTATCGACGACTGTGATCTTATCGATGTTGCCGAGTGGTGCCGCAATCTCTTTCGCGTATTCTGGCATCATCCGAATGACCATATCAAGGATCGCTGCTTGTCCGAATTGTTCGAACGCCTGCGCGATTTTTTCTTTCGCTTCTGCTTCGGCAAGACCTTTCAAACGAATGATCTCTGCTTCTGTTTCCCCTTGTGCACGCTCAGCATCGGCTTTCGCAAGACCATCAAGACGAATTCGTTCTGCATCGGCTTTTGCTGATGCTTCAATCCGGTATTTTGTTGCATCTGCTTCTGCGTATTGCTTCGCACGGTCCGCTTGGGCTGCTTGTTCGATTGAGTAACGATCCGCATCGGCACGTTTTTTGACTTCCGCATCGTATTGTTTCTCACGACGCAGAATTTCGCGTTCTTCGAGTTCAATTTGTTTTTGACGCTCGATGATTTTGATTTGCATCTGTTGCTCCGTAACTTCTTGTTGCGCACGTGCATTCTCGAGATCATACGCTTGGTCGGCTTTTGCCTTCGCGATATCTTGTTCGCGACGATAATCTGCCATTTTCAACTGATTTTCTTTTTCCGCTTCAGCGATTTCCGTTGCACGTTCGAGCTCTGCTTTTTTCGCATCCTTTGAAGCTTCCGCTCGTTTGATACGTGTCTCTTTTTCCGCGTCTGCCGTTGCGATGTCGGCATCACGGCGAACCTGAGCGATCCTCGGTTTCCCAAGTGATTCTAAGTATCCGTTCTTATCACGAACGTCTTTGATCGTAAACGATACGATGATGAGTCCCATCTTTGCAAGATCTTGTGACGCGACTCGCTGGACTTCTTGCGAGAATTTATCCCGGTTCTTATAGATTTCTTCGACGGTCATCGAGCCAAGAATCGAACGTAAATGTCCTTCGAGGACTTCACGCGCTTCCCCTTCACGCTCTTCTTTTGATTTTCCGAGGAATTGCTCCGCTGCCGTCGCAATTTCAGAAATCGAGCTCCCGATTTTAATGATTGCTGTTCCGTCCGCCATGACCGGCACACCTTGCTCCGTGTACACTTCTGGTGTCGTGACTTCGAGTTTACTTGATAACAAACTCAGTGGTGTTGCCTGTTGGAAGACAGGCAGTACGAACGTTCCGCCTCCGCGAATGATCTTCACTCGGTTACCGGATTCATCCGTATTGACGTTACGTCCTCCGAGATAACTACCGGATACGATCAATGCTTCCTCTGGACCGACAGTCCGGTACTTCGTAATGAACAACACGATCAAAGCAACGATCAAGGCGACCGCGACGATTGATACGATTAACACTGGATTCATAAAAACATCTCCTTTTTCCATTGATGGGGATACGTCACAACAGATGCGACTCCTTGTTTGATCTCGATGACGAGCACCTTCGTGCCTTGTGGTAAGGCTGGTCCTTCGAATAATACAGCTGACTTCGATACGCGTCCTGACACATCATCGAGTAAGATTTCACCATACCCTTCAGTCGGGATCGGCACGATGACGGTTGCGCTGCGTCCTTCTAGCATCTGTTCCGAAAAACCAAGCGACTGTTCCGCTTGCGCCATTGGAACGAACAAGAAGATATGCATCAGCGTCGTCACTAATAACGCGATGACACAACTGATAATTAAAATCAACATAGAACCAAATGGACTAAGCTGTTCGAGTCCGAAGCCGATTGCTGACGTAATGATGACAAAAGATAAGATCAACGTGGGATGGAAGATTTGATCGACGCCGGGAATGACGTCCGAGAATAGGATGGACACAAACACACCACAAGCGGCGGCCGCTAATGCATATAAATAAAGTGTACTAACGTCCATCTTCGTTCACCTCGATGTAAGAATGTGAGCCATACAGTTCATGGTAAGCCCGCTGATAGGCAGTCCGGTTTTCCTCAAACAATAAACGAGCCAACTCTTTGTCTCGCTGGTCGGTCGCCTCTTCTTGACGACGTAAGTATTTTTTTTGCGCGGCAAAATGACGTGCTAACCTTCCTTCGATCGACGGTTCTCGTTCACGCGGCAACTCCGGTTTCATCGTTCCACTCCTTTCTGAAGTAATGGCTTTCTTTCTCTTCTACGCAAAAATTCTAGAAAATGTTTCAAAATGAATTCCATTTCTTTTCCTTTCATTAAAGAAAAAAACGTTCGTCCCATAAATAGGACAAACGTTTTTGAATAACTCACGTTTATGAACGATTTGGTCGGCGAACAATTAGTCCGTAATAGAGGACGAGCGCTAGACAATCGAGTGTCATGATGATCAGCCCCATCGGAACAGCCGATTGTTCCCCCATGATCCCGACGAGTGGTGAGACAAGTGAGCCAACGAGCATCGGTAACAGTCCGAGAAGGGCCGAGGCACTCCCAGCCGTTGATCCGTAGTTTTGCATCGCTAAGGTGAAACCAAGCGTTGAAATCAACCCGACACTTGAGACGACGAAAAACAGTGGAATCATGACGAAAATTAGTTGGTCCGTTAACGTCAAAGCGAGGAACAACAAGATACTGGCACTCGCAACGACGGTCAAACTGATTCGCATCAACCGTTCTGAGTCGACACGACCAGCAAGACGACCAGCGATTTGAGCCGCTAAAATGATCCCGATTCCGTTTAATCCAAACAAAAAGCTAAATTGTTGTGGCGAAGCGCCATAAATATTTTGTAAGACAAACGGGGAGCCGGAGATATAAGCAAACATCCCGCCCATGACGAACGCTTGTGCGAAGGCATATCCGATAAAGATACGGTCCGTCAATAGGCGACCGAACGTCTTCAACGTCGTCGTCAGATTTCCTTCGACACGTCTCTCGAGCGGAAGTGTTTCCGGCAAGCGTAGTGCAACGGCAAGTAACATCAACGTGCTTAAAATTGCTAGCAAGTAAAAGACGAAATGCCAGTCGCCAAACCGAAGTAATTGTCCACCGATGACTGGTGCGAGAATCGGTGCCGTTCCGTTGACGAGGGACAACGCCGCAAAGAACCGCGTCAATTCCGGACCTTCGAATAGATCCCGAACGATTGCCCGGGAAATGACAATCCCCGACGCTCCGGCTGCCCCTTGGATGAATCGGAGCGCGATCAACACTTCAATCGTCGGTGCCATGGCACAGGCAATTGAAGCGAGCAGATACGCGAGCAGAGCAATCATTAACGGACGTTTGCGTCCGCGAACATCACTGAGCGGTCCAACAATCAACTGTCCGAGTGCCATTCCAAGCATACATGCCGTTAAGCTCAATTGAATCAAGGACGCACTCGCATCAAACGAGCGCGACATATCTGGAAAAGCAGGTAGATACATGTCGATCGAGAGCGGTCCAAGTGCAGCAAGTGAACCGAGGATCAAGATCAACGTCAGGCGGCGTGGCGTCATGGTTGTCTTCGTCATGACGTCACATAATCCAAATCATGAAGGACATAGGCGAGGAAAAAGACGACCGATGGATTTTCATACGTCATTTGCACCTTTTTGAGTTGTGCGCGATAACCGGTCTCGTACTCGACACCGTTTAACTTCCGTTCCATATTCATCTTGATTAACGCATCGAGTTTATCAATCACATCGACCATTTGTCCTTCGTACGTCTCGTCTTTTGCTTCAACAACGAATCGACGAAATGGCGCTCGGATGTCTTCCGGTAATCCATTGATCAACGCCTCTCCTTCTGCCCGTTCGTATGCTTCAAAAGCTGCTGCCGTAATTGGTGTCGCATGTTTGACCGGTCCAAGAACATCTCCCGTTGTTCCTTCAACGAGATCATGACACAACAGACGTGAGACGACTTCTTCGATATCAATCGTGACGCCGTATTTTTCTGATTCAATCAAGCCATTGAAAATACCAAGTGATGCTGCTCGAAATGCATGCGTTGCATCGTTATCATCAATCGTGTTGAAACGCCCTTTCCAGCGTCGAATCGTATCCATCATTAAAATGTTTTCAATAAAGTGAGACATCTCGTCTTCTTCGATGACAGATCGTGTCAAGCGACGAACAGAAATGAGTGGGTGTCGTTCGAGAACCGCCTGTAATTCTGCTGCTTTTTGTTCAAAAAAAAGTGACTCCGTCATCCGCGCTTCCCGGCGAGCATACAACATCGCATCGAACGTATCGATTGCTTCGACGATCCGTCCTTCTGGTGAACCATCCTCCGCATGAACAAGATACGTCGTAAAGGCTGGTTGCAACGACTTTGAGAGCAAGGCGACGAGCTGTTCACTCGCCTGTTGTTCCATTGCCTGAATATGCGCGTGCAACGTCGGCTCTTTTTTCGTACGGTGTTTAATTGGTCCTGTGATCACCTCGTTCATGTCATGAAACAGTGCTTTTCCGAGCAATGTCAGGCGGTCGACTGGTGTTTGCCCGTCCACTTCTTCTAAATAGCTTGCCATCAAGCTGAATAAAGCGACGCGAAAACTGTGACTTGCTGCGTTATCCGGAAAACGTGGCGCATACTCATCCCACCGTGGAACGTTTTGCATCCGCGTCAGCATGCGAATGAAATTACCGTTTTGCATAAAATCTCTCCTAACGAAAGACGGACAGAGAGTACCCTGCCCGCCATTGTATTATTTTGCTGATTTGGTTGAACTGTTCCCACTACGGAACCAACCAATGATTAAAATCAGGGCAAGCACGACCCAGAAGATCGTTTGCCATAGTGTACTCTCTGGAAACTCATGCGGCAAGACGTCGATCGAAGGATGCGCAAGTGTCATGACGACGAGTTTTACACCAACCCACGCGACAAGCCAAAACGCTGCTTCTTCGATGCCAGGTCGTTTTTGTAATAAGACGACGAACCAGCTTGCGAAGTAACGCATGATGACGAGACCGATGATCCCACTGAAGAAAACGACCCAGAATTGTCCTGTATTCAGACCACCGATCGTTCCACCAATCATCGGTAATGTCGTTGCCATCGCGACAGCTGCAAGCGTCGAGTCAACCGCAAACGCTAAATCGGAGAACTCGACTTTAACGACTGTCCACCAAAAATTTGGTGAGGCTTTTTGTGACGCGATTGAATCCGGTACTTGGTGTTTATTCGATCGTGCCTCGACGATTCCTTTAAACGCAACGTAAAAGAGGTATATCGCTCCGAGTGCTTGAAGTTCCCAAATCGTCGCTAGGTACGAAGCAAAGAAGATTGCCACGAAACGTAAGACGAGTGCTCCGACGAGACCATAGAAAAGTGCTTTTTTGCGCTGATCGTCCGGTAACGGTCGGACTAGGACCGCCATGACCATCGCATTGTCGGCAGATAGTAACCCTTGCAAAATAATCAGTACGAGCCCGACGGTCGCATACTGTGTAATTAATCCAATATCCATACTAACGAATCCCCTTTTTTGTTCAGTCTATTTATTATATGCCGGTCAATCGGAAAGAAAAAGATGAAAGCTCGACTCAAGTGCTTAACCTTGTGTTTTATTCCCATTGTTTAAGAAAAGCTAACACAAAAAAACGACCCGTCATCGACGGATCGTTCCATTTCTTATAAGTTTTGATCAACTTTCTTTTCAGCATCTGGATTTGGTTTCGTTTTTGGTGAAGAGAACCACCCCCAAAGTGCGAGACCGACCATGACTGTCCAGAAGAATGCCTGCCACGGTGTACTGTGGGCGAATCCTTCAGGAAGTTTTAAGGCTTCAAAGATTGTTCCTTCGATTGATGCGTGGTATTTCGGGTGTTCGAGCGCAAGAACGGCTAGTTTCACACCAACCCAAGCAACGATTGCAAAGGCTGCTGTCTCAAGACCTGGACGCTCTGCGAGCAACTTCACGAAGACACGTGCCGCGAAACGCATGAGGACAACCCCCATCAAACCACCCGTTAAGATGACGATGAAGTGACCTGTGTTCAAACCACCGATTTCGCCTGCTCCCCAGTTCGGAAGTGCGACTGCTAAAGCAACGGCAGCAAGAATCGAATCGACAGCAAATGCTAAGTCAGCGAATTCAATCTTCGCGACTGTCCGCCAGAATTCACCTTTAGAAACGGGCTCTTCCGACTTCGGTTCTGCATCGAGCTCGTTTTCAGCACCATGGTTCTCACCAAGTTTCCTCGCTTTGGCGGTCTTATAAATATGCCGTAATCCCATGATGAGCAAGTAGGCCGCTCCGAGTGCTTGGATTTGCCAAATATCGACGAGGAACGAAATCGCGAATAATGCTGCGAATCGTAAGACGAATGCTCCAGCTAATCCATAAAAGAGTGCTTTCTTTTGTTGTTCTCCTGGTAAGTGCTTGACCATGACCGCGAGTACGAGTGCATTATCCGCTGAAAGTAATCCTTCAAGCGCGATCAAGACGAGTACGACCCAGGCATACTGTATTAGTAACTGCCAATCCATCTCTGTCATCCCTTTCTCTAACTACCTGTAAAATAAAAAATTTCAATTATTGACTATGACAAAAAAACAACGATTACACGTTCACCTGAACATATACTATAGGATAATATACCCGATTGCAAGTAAGTTATTCCTATAAAGATGGAAACTGTCGATATTGAGTCGTGCGAGTTTCGTTTATCGGACGTTCATGATAAAATTCAAGACAATACTTCTAGCGATGAAACGATGAAACACATTTGCGGAATCATCAGACTTGCTCGTCTCTAGCATTCCTGTCATGTTATTACTATTGAAACACTACAAAAGGACAAAGGGGCCAATGAATATGTCTACCTACCCGATTACGTTACCAACGAAAGAAGAGCGCCATAAGCTGTTCGGATCGGTACCACCAATCAAAGGAACAAAACCGACTGAAAAAGATAAGATGGTCGACTTGCAAAATACACCGAAGAACTTCCTGTTCGCACTTGATGCTGTCGGCATCTCAAACGTCAAACATCCTGTCGTCATTCAAGACGGGGACCAAACACAAGCGACAGTTGCGACGTTTGAACTATCAACATCACTCGTCCAAGACCGTAAAGGGATCAATATGAGCCGCTTAACGGAACAACTTGATCAATACCATAACGAAGGTTGGACGGTCACGAATGAGTCACTTATTCAATTTGCGCGTGACTTAGCGGACCGCATGGAACAAACGGAAGGTCAATTGACGATCCGTTATCCATGGTTCTTCACACGTAAAGCACCTGCAACAGGTCTTAGCGGTTTGATGAATGCCGAAGTATGGCAAACGGTCAGCGTCAACACAGAGACAAACGAAGCGACATTGTCTGTCGGTTTGACGATCAATGTCACGACACTTTGCCCATGTTCGAAAGAAATCAGTGAGTACAGCGCCCACAACCAACGTGGTTACGTCACTATGGAAGCATCGTTACGTGACGAAGCAGAAGACTTTGACTGGAAACAATCATTGCTTGATGCTGCGGAATCAAATGCCTCGGCACCACTTCACCCGGTTCTCAAACGTCCGGATGAAAAACGCGTGACAGAGATGGCATATGAAAATCCACGTTTCGTAGAAGATATGGTTCGCTTGATTGCTGCGGATCTGTACGAAATGGATCCAATCGCTTCGTTCTACGTCGAATGCCGTAACGAAGAAACGATTCACCAACACGATGCGATTGCACGCATCACGTTCGATAAAGACGCACAATAATCAAGTTTGCCGTACTCCCTCTTCATTGAGCGAGTACGGCTTTTTTGTGTACCGGCATTGCTCTCCGTTTTGCGAGCGTTTACACTTAACTCGAATGGAGGAATGCACATGTTGGAATTGATTCCTTTTTTACTCGAACGACTCGGTATCATGATCATCTTGGCGTTCATCCTCGCTCAGTGGGGACCGACACGTCGGCTACTGCGTCAACCGGAAGCAGGTTGGCAATTTCGTGTGCTTGTCCTATTTTTTGCGACATATGGCATTTTAAGTAACTATACAGGAGTCAAAGTCAACTTAGCTGAATTCTTGCCACATGCCTGGCTTGAAGAAGTCAATGGGACTTCGGCGATTGCGAATACGCGAACGATGATCGTCGTCATCAGCGGACTACTTGCTGGTCCGCTTGGTGGATTGATGACCGGACTGATTGTCGGAATTCATCGTTATTCCCTCGGCGGCTTTACAGCATTTGCTTGTGCGCTTTCGACCGTCATCGCCGGTGGCGTCAGTGGATTACTTCGCCCTTACTGGCGCGATCGACTCGGGAGCCAAGCCTTATTGCCGGTTTGTCTGACCGCCTTCTTGATGCTCTTTGAAATGTCATTGATTTTACTATTCGCCCGTCCCTTTGATGCGGCCGTTGAACTTGTTCAATTCATCTTTTTACCAATGACACTGATCAACGTCCTTGGTGTCTGGTTGTTTTTATCGATCATCCGCCTTGCTGCGCGAGAAGAAGAAACGGTTCGCGCACGAGAGGCGGAACGTTCTCTCCACATCGCCGATTTGACACTTCCTCACCTGACACGTGGTCTACATATCCACACAGCTGAAGCCGTTGCAGAGATTCTGTTGCAACAAACACGAGCGGAAGCCGTCTCGTTAACGGATCAATCCGTTATTCTTGCCCATATCGGTATCGGGAGCGATCATCATCAAGCGGGTAGTCATTGGACAACGAAACCGACCGAGCATGTCTTACAGGACGGGCAAGTCCGACTCGTCACGGAACAACATGACATCGGCTGCCCTGTACAGGATTGTCCACTCCAAGCAGGAATCATTGCCCCATTGATTGTCGGGGAAACGACGATTGGGACGTTAAAAGTCTACTATCCGCATGCTGAATCGCTTGATGCTGTCGAAGTCGAACTAATCGAAGGACTAGCGAAACTGTTCTCGACACAACTGGCACTCGGTAATGCTGAACGTCAAGCTGGTTTACTGAAGGATGCCGAGATTCGGGCACTTGAAGCGCAGATTCATCCACATTTCCTGTTTAATGCCATCAATACGATTTATGCGCTGTGCCGGACAGATGTTGAACAGGCCCGCACGTTATTGCTCGAATTATCGACCTTCTTCCGCAGTAACTTACAAGGAGCACGTTCGACGAAAATCCCGCTCCAAAAGGAACTCGAGCACATTGAAGCATACACTTCTCTTGAAGCAGCCCGTTTTCCCAACCGTCCGTTCCTCGATATCGATTTAGCAGAAGAGACGACGTCCTTACTCGTCCCACCGTTCATCTTACAACCATTGATTGAGAACGCATTCCTTCATGCTTTTTCAAATGAACAGACAGGATATGTCGGTGTGACGGCATGGTGTGAGGCAAATCAACTTTGCCTCGAAGTCGTCGATAATGGACGCGGAATTGAAGCCTCTCGCCTTGCTCGGCTCGGTCGAGAAGTCGTTCCGTCCACTGGTACCGGTACCGCATTATTTAATACCGCAGAACGGATTCGTAGCCTGTATGGTGAAAAAGGACAGTTTACGATTACGAGTGACGGTCAAACTGGGACGACGATTGCGATTCGTCTCCCGATTGAAGTCAGAAAGGAGATCCAGCATGCGCACCTTATTGATTGAAGATGAACCGCTCGCACGTGATGAGCTCCGTTATCACGTGACCGCAGCCGGTCTTGACGTCGTCGGGGAAACTGGCAGTGTCGAAGAAGCGGAACGACTCGTTCGATCCCTTCAACCCGATTTAGTCTTTCTCGATATCGAACTGACGGATGGAAGTGGTCTTGAAGTCGCTAAACGCTTGAAGTCGATGCCGCGTCCACCTGCTTTATTGTTTGTGACAGCATACGACGCTCATGCACTTGAGGCTTTTGAACTCAACGCTTACGATTACATCTTAAAACCATATGATCCGGCACGAATTGTTCGTGCTATTGAAAAAGTCGCGCGTCCAATGCCGAAAAAAGCACCCCGGATCGAACGATTAGCAGTCGAGACCGGCGAGCGACTCAAACTATTGTCTCCACAAGATATTGATTACATCGTCGCTGAAAACGGGAAGACGAAAATCGTGACGGAACATGACGCCTATCCTTCGAATGAGACCTTACTGGAACTCGAACGAAAGCTTCAAGATCATCGGTTTTTACGGGTTCATCGCTCGTATCTCGTGAATTTATCGGCAATTGATGCGATCGAACCTTGGTTCAACGGTGCCTACAACTTAAAGATTCATCAGATCGACGTGCCGGTCAGCCGGACGTATGTCAAACTATTGAAAGAAGCGCTTGGTATTTGAGCGCTTCTTTTTTGTAGTTCAGGTTCCGTTTTCAACCTTTCGTCGGACAAAAACGACGACTTATCTAAAAAATAAAGAAAGCGCTTCCACAACTTGTATACTAATTCCATCATAGTTCATTCAAGAGGAGGAATTTTAGATGAGCGCTACTCCCATCGTTATTGCTGTCATCTGTATCTTATTAATTGCATATCGTCTCTACGGTACGTTCATGGCTGCGAAAGTCTTAAAAATCAAAGATGATCGTGAAACGCCTGCTCATAAACTAGCGGACGGAAAAGATTACGTACCAACAAACAAATGGGTCTCATTTGGACACCACTTTGCGGCAATCGCTGCTGCTGGTCCACTCGTCGGACCTGTCCTTGCTGCTCAGTTCGGCTACCTACCCGGCTTACTGTGGCTCTTGATCGGTGCCGTCATCGGGGGAGCGGTCCATGATATGGTCGTCCTGTTTGCCTCGATGCGCCAAGATGGTCAATCGTTATCTGAAGTCGCTAAAAAGGAACTTGGTCCAGTCGCAGGCTTTTGTGCTGGTCTCGCGATGCTCTTCATCATTACGATCACGATGGCGGGTCTATCAATGGTCGTCTTGCATGCGCTTGAACACAATCCATGGGGCACATTTGCTGTCTTCTCGACGATTCCGATCGCGATGCTCGTTGGGATTTACTTACGTAAAGGTGGTAATCTAGCCCTTGCTTCAACAGTCGGTTTTCTACTCATCTTAGCTGCGATTGGTTTTGGTCCTCAGTTGACGGAAACATTCATCGGTGACTGGTTCGACCTGTCATCTCGCCAGCTTGCAATCGCTCTACCGATTTATGCATTCTTCGCTGCGGCACTGCCTGTATGGCTCTTGCTCGCACCACGCGACTATCTATCAAGCTTCATGAAGATCGGTGTTTTTCTCGCCTTGATCGTCGGTGTCTTCATCATCAACCCGGATATTCGTTTTCCAGCGTTCACGAAGTTCGTTGATGGTGGCGGTCCAATCATCGCTGGTCCGGTCTGGCCGTTCATCTCAATCACGATTGCCTGTGGTGCGATTTCTGGTTTCCACGCCTTCGTGGGTTCCGGTACGACACCGAAAATGATTAATCGTTGGAGTGACATCAAACCGGTTGCTTTTGGTGCCATGCTTGTCGAATGTCTCGTTGCCGTCATGGCATTGATCGCTGCGACATCTCTTGAAGTAGGGGATTACTTCGCTATCAACTCAACACCTGAAGTATTCGCGACACTTGGTATGAGCACAGTTTATCTCGATGAGCTCTCGCGTGAAATCGGACTCGACCTTGCAGGTCGAACGGGTGGTGCCGTTTCACTCGCCGTCGGTATGACGTTCATCTTCCGCGCCATCCCATGGTTCAAAGAGATTGCCGGTTTCTTCTTCCAATTCGTCATTCTGTTCGAAGCGGTCTTCATCCTAACTGCGATCGATGCAGGGACACGTGTTGCCCGTTACTTGATCCAAGATTTCTTCGGAGAGTTCTATAAACCTTTAAAACGTGTCGACTGGATTCCAGGTGCCATCTTCGCCTCAGCGCTCGGTACGTTCTTCTGGGGATATCTCTTGTTCTCAGGCGACATCGGTTCGATTTGGGCATTGTTCGGTGTATCGAATCAGCTGATGGCTTCGATCGGCTTGATCATCGGTACGACGATCATCTTGAAAATCGCTGATAAAAAAGTCTATGCCCTGACGACGTTCATTCCGCTCGTCTACCTCCTGATCACGGTAACGTTTGCGGATATCTGGATGGTCGCAAACGTCTATGCGAATCCCGATTCTCCAGGGTTCAGCATCTTGAATACGGTCTTGTCCGTAACGATGGGACTACTTGCGATCGTCATCACGATCTCAGCCGTCAAGAAATGGATTGAACTGTTGAATTCACCACGTTGGGAAAATCAAAAACGATCTGCGTAAGCGGATTGATCATATGACAAAAGGCAGTGGACGCATCCACTGCCTTTTTCGTATAACGTTTTTAAAACGGATTATAAAATCGATTGCCATCATGAAAGGTGACGACAAACGAGAAAATCGTCAAAAGTACTACACAACTGATGGCGACATAATTGATTCGTGTCATCGTCTGTTGGTTGTACCACGTCCGCTTTCGTCCCGCACCAAATCCACGAAGATCCATTGCATTGCTGACCGTTTCAATCCGCTCGAGACTCGTAAACAGTAACGGGAGTAAAATCTGTACGCTATTACGTGCCCGTTGCCAAAGCAAACCATGCGAGACGGCAATTCCCCGCGCTTCCTGAGCGTTCGCAATCGTCCGAAAGTCTGCTTGTACATCCGGGATGTAACGTAACGCTAATGAGACAGCAAACGCGATCTTATAGGGTATACCGATCCGGTTCAACGAAGAAGCGAACTCCGTCGGGTGGGTCGTGACGAGAAATAAGACAGCAATCGGAACAATCACACTATATTTTAGGATTAGATTGAACAAATAAAATAATTGTTCTGACGTCACCGTAAATCGTCCAATCCCTTCAAGTAACACATGACGCGATCCGTAGATTTCAACGCCCTGCTCTGGTTCAAAGAGATAAACGGCGAGCGCATTGACCAGGACAAAAATCGCTGTAAAGATTAAGACGAACCGGACTTCCCGAAACTGAATACGCGACAATCGGAATAACACAATACTGACTAACCCCAGTACAAGCAAGACCCGTGTGTCATAAGTGAACATCGTTGCCGTCGTAAATAACAGGAAGCCAATCAATTTCGTCGTTCCCGTCAAACGATGAATCGGTGAGGCTTTTTCAATATAACCAAGCATTTCTACAGCCATTGTTCTCGCTCCTTTCGCTCCGTCGTAATCACGGACTCGACGAATCGTTCCGGATCGACTTCGAGATGCTTCGCAATCGTAAAGAGCGACGTTTGTTTTAAATGCGCATGATGAAGCAACTGTTCTTGATTGAGCAGTCCAAATGACGTTCCAG
Organism: Exiguobacterium sp. EA-TM-5; assembly: GCF_053878415.1. Classification (NCBI taxonomy): domain Bacteria; kingdom Bacillati; phylum Bacillota; class Bacilli; order Caryophanales; genus Exiguobacterium; species Exiguobacterium sp. EA-TM-5. The sequence continues at coordinate 223,463 of NZ_CM132670.1, forward strand.
CGTAACGAATGCGACCGGCTTGAACGAGACAGACTTGATCGCTGTATTCTAAGACGAGATGCATGTCGTGTGTAATGATGAGTAACGTCATCCCGTCCTGTTTCAAGCCTTCCAAAAAGTCCATCATATCTGAATAATGCCGGTAATCTTGACCTGCTGTCGGTTCATCGAGAATTAAAATATCTGGTCGTCGGACGAGAATCGAAGCGATCGTCACCCGTTTCTTCTGACCAAAACTCAGTGCTTGAATCGGCCAATTACGAAACGGATACAATCCGCAACGACGTAATGTCTGCTCGAGTCGCTCGTTTTCTTCCACCTCACTTAATCCGAGTGCCTGCATCCCGTAGCGAATCTCTTCTTGCACGAGATGTTTTGAAATCATATGATTCGGATTTTGTAGGACGAATCCAATCGTCCCTGCCCGCTCTCCGATCGATTGGGTCGTGATATCATTTCCGTTCAGTAGGATTCGACCACTCGTTGCCCGTTGATAACCACTCAACACTTTCGCAAGCGTGGATTTTCCTGCACCATTCTGACCGACGATTGTCGTCAGTGTTCCTTTTTGAAAAGTCGCTGTCACATTCTCAAGCACCGGTTCTCCTTGCCGGTAGTGAAATGCCAACTGCTCAAGTTCAAGCAATGAATTAGATGTTGTAGTCTCTTTTTGAGGAGCTTCCTCTAAACGCTCTAACACGTCCATCTGGTTGAAACGCTTTAAAAAGGGATCGATGCGGCTAGGCTGGTCTGAAGATTGTACAGCAAGCCCAGCCCAGCGTGCGGCACTGACGTAGAGCGGTTCACGCAAAATCGCTTGTTGAAGTACTCCATTGCTTAAGATAACATCCGGATGATCGTCCGCAATGATTTCCCCATCGACCATGACAATGATGCGGTCAAACGGGATGACAAGAACATCTTCGATCCGGTGTTCGACGACAATCAACGTTCGATTCGTATCACGCTGCAAACGATCCATCAACAACATTGCCTCTTGTCCCGCGACTGGATCGAGATTTGCGAGGGGTTCATCAAATAACAAGATATCCGCATCTTCGACGAGGACCCCAGCTAATGCAGCCCGTTGTCGCTGTCCTCCTGATAAATCATTCAATCGTGATTGCAGTAGTGTCTCAACATCCGTCATCCGTGCGACGCGTTCGACGATCTCCTGCATTTCCGGTCGCCCTGTCTGTTTATTTTCGAGCGCAAAGGCAATATCTTCACCGACTGATAAACCGACGAACTGCGCATCCGGATCTTGTAACACCGTACCAATATGCAACGAACGATCAAACAACGATAACTCCCGCGCGTCCTGACCTTTGATCAGGACCTGACCTTCCCACGTTCCCGGATACGAGAACGGAATCAACCCATTGATGCACTGGGCGAGCGTACTTTTCCCTGAACCCGACGGTCCGACGATTAAGATCCGTTCGCCTGCTTGAATCGTTAACTGAATCTGGCGAAGCGTCGGTTCCGACTGACTCCGATATGTAAATGAAAAATCCTGAAATTCAATCACGTTTGTCATGTTCTTCTCCCCCCAAGCTAAATGAGCTATGTCCCTGTCGTCTCTTCGCACAGGTTCATAGCTCATTCGGTCAAGCTTCGCGTTTTAAGCTGCCTGCTTTACTTCTTGTTTTGGCATATGTGACGAGCAATAACGTGCCGATGACTCCGACCGTCAAGATATTTGATGTCGCGGCAACAGCCCCTTGAACAAAGACTTTGTTCGCTGGCTCTGCATAAATCAAGATATCGAGTACTGGTGCGAGGATGATCCAGCCGATCGCTTGAACGATGGCTTGTGTGGCATTGAATAAGATGATTTTGCGCGTCGTCAATCCGCCTTCTTCTAAACGAATCCGGTTAGCAATCAACCCGATTCCAAAACCGACGAATCCAGAGACGATGACCCAACTCCACCACGGGGAACCGTATAAAATCGCATCTTTTAATCCGTGACCAATCAGACCGATCAAACCGGCTGTAACCGGTCCAAATAAGACTGCCATGAATGCGAGAAACGCATAGGCTGTCTCGATTGACGTGTTCGGTACGCCCGTCGGAATCGCAGCGAATCGACTTAAAATGATGAATACAGCTGCTCCGATCCCGGTTGCGACGATCTGTTTTGTCGTAAATCCTTTCATGTTCGATCTCCTCCTTTGATTTGTTGTACGTTAACACTCCAATCATTTCCGATTCCAACTTCAAATGCATGCGCAAACGAACCTTGATTCAAGGCGAGCGCAATCTGATCCAGCGAGTTGATGTAGACAACGCCTGAACCGACTGGGACATCCGCAAACGAATGACCAAAGAGCAGTGTTTGTTCGTAGACGATCCGGTTCCGGTATGAAATCGTCACGGTGACTCGACTCCCGATATCAAGACCGGCCTGACGGACGAGGGCGACCGGAATGTTCGTCCAAACATTTCCGAAACGGACGTCGAGAATCTCAACAATTCCCGTGACACCGGTGTCTGATGACGAAGCAGGTGTACGGTCGAGTAAGACGAGTTCCTCAGCCGGTAAAAGTGGTCCCACCTCTTCGAACGTGATGACATGACTTGATAGCCGAGCTCCGGTAAAAGCAAAGATATCTCGTCCGTGAAACGTATACGATTCACCCATCCGTGGCAGGCGATGGCGCTGATCATCAAGTTGGCGAACTTCGGCAATATATCCAGCTTGCCAAAGGTGCGTCAACGTTCCGTTATCCGGTGTGATGATGTATTGATTGGCATGCGTCCGTGCGACGACACTCTTTCGCTTCGACCCGACACCCGGATCAACGACAGATACGAACACCGTTTGCTCCGTCCAGTACGGTACCGTTTGTAGTAATCGATAGGACGCTTCCCAAATGTGAAACGGCGGAATATCATGCGTCAAATCAAAAATCCGAATCTCCGGATTGATGCTATGCGCGACTCCATACATCGCACTGACTGCCCCGTCACTTACACCAAAATCTGATTGCAATACCAATGCCTCTGCCATCTCGTCATCCTCCTCCTGCGTGAACGTCTCCACAAAAAAGACACCACGCCCTTATCTCTCAGGACGTGATGTCTGATCACGTGGTACCACCTTCGTTCATGGCTCAACTCGCGTTCAGCCACCTCTAGGAGTACGAGACTCCATGGAATGCTAACGGTATCCTTCCTACCGGTCGGTTCTACTAATGAACACGGTTCACGTTCTTCCGACTGCTCTGGGACCATCTTCAAATGACGAAATCGTCTCATTTCCAGCAACAGAGACTCTCTATCGATTTCTAATCACTTTACTCTTCCCATCTACGCATGCAGATTCAGTTGTCTGAAAATTTAAATTAATCGTACATCCGTTTCATTCTTGACGCAAGGTTTTTTACTCAGAAATTTTTAAATCCGTCGTCCGAATTGTTCCCCACGGTGACACATCCGCTCGGACTTCAAGTGCTTTTGCTTTTTCATATTGTTTTCCGCTTCCCTGTTCGACATAATACTGCGTCAACTGTGGAATCGACACGTATTGATCGTAATAATCGCCGGCGACACTTCCGAAGAACCGTTCATTCGAAATCCGGTCAATTTGAGCATAACCGGAAGCATCCGTCTTGAAACTGACATAGACACGACCATTTTGAACTGTTGCATCTGGTTTTAAATCTGGATATTGAAGCATCACGTATTCACCGTAAACAGGATCAAATGGATCAAACGGCTCTGCCCGAAAACGATACGATGTCCCGAACCAGGAAGTCGCAAAAAAACTGATAATCAATAGACCAACAACGCATGTTTGAAGTACAGGCATGAGATAACGTTTCATGATGCGACACCTCCTTTTCGGCGTAACCACCATAAGACACCGGATAATAGGAAGATAAGCAACGCACCGATGAGGAAAAATAAAGACATGTTCAAACGATTCCAGGCATAGATGACGTAAATTGCGACTTGAACAAGAATGAAATAGAGAAAGGCGGGCCAGACGACCGCATGACGGCGTTCTTGATACAACAGATAAAGTAGCGCGGATAATTCAAAGAGGATAGCGAGTAGAATCGCCTGTTCATCGAGCCAAAGGACGCCGACGAAACCAAGCGGAACGATGAATAATAAAGAACGGCGTTTTTGATAGAGGAAAATTCCTAACCCGATGGATACGATTGCTAGCAAAACTGCTTCTGTCACGGAAGGTAATGCAACGGTTGATTCTGCACGAACAGACAGATAAATGATTGAACTAATGGCAGCAACAATCAGGTAGATCATCTCAACGATTCGACGGTTAGATTCCTCACGAACAAGCCAGAGCAGTGGGACGAGTAAGAATAGCGTCCAGACTGGCCACAGGAATCCATCATATGATACGAGCAGAAATAAAGATAAGCCGCTGAAAAAGAGAAACAACCAGCTAAACAAAAGCGATGGTAGACGTTGACTAAAATAAAACCAGCTGAACGAAAGTATGACCATAAGACCAAACGACGTCCAGTCGAGATAACTCGCCTGCTCCTGACCAAAGCCCCCGAGACTCGTGAAGATTGTCCACCCGGAAAGAAAGGTGACGACACCGTATGCTTCATGACGCCAAAGTACATAATGTACTAACGCGGCGACAAACACACACCAACCGAGTAATGATCCTTCCATCGGCAAATGAAAACTTTGAACAACGACAAGAATTGAGGCACCAAATGCTAGGATTCCACCGATTCGAAAAATAATCGGATGAAGAATACTGCGACGTTCTGAGAGATCTGCCATGATGTAACAGCTCCACATGAGTACTACGACGAGTCCAATTTTCCAACCGACCGGCATCGCTTGCCAATTAGCAGCTAAAAAGCTGAATACAGCCAATACGACGAAGGTACCTCCAATGATCAACAACAAAGGCAGACGTTGTTTCGTGGAACGTTGATTTTCGTAATTCACGATTCGTTCAACGGTTGCTTCATCCAAAAGACCTGCATCCTGCCATTCTCGCATCTTGCGTAACTGCTTCACCGTACCCACCTCCTTCGAAGTGTTAGATACTTATTAAATTCCCGTTTTAACACCGTCTCAAGCCCGGATTAGCAAGGATATCAAGATGTTTGTTCGTTTTTTCACAAGATGTTAACAGACGAAAAAGGCAAGGAAGACGGGCTTCCTTGCCTTTGTTTGATTTGATCATTTAAACACGGAAACGGGCAACGAGTCCCTGTAATTCTTCCGCCATATCAGATAATGCTTTAGCTGATTGCGAAATCTCTTCCATCGCACTCAACTGTTCTTCCGTCGTCGCTGCGACTTGTTTCGAAGCGGACGAATTCTCTTGCGCGATATGTGCGATTTCCGTCGCTGACGCAGATACTTCTTGGACATTCGCCGCGATCTCTTCGACCGTCGCCGTCACATCTTCGATCCGTGGCGTCATTTCCTGCGTGCGTTCGAGAATCTTTTGGAAACGCTCTGCTGATGCTTCTGTCGTCGACAAGCCAGCTTTCGTCTGTCCTGAGACCTCCTTCATCATCGTGACAGATTGATCCGTCTCTTGTTTAATGTTTTGAATCAAGTGAGCAATTTGTTTCGTCGAATCCTGTGATTGCTCTGCCAGTTTTCGTACTTCGCTTGCGACGACAGCAAATCCTTTTCCGTTTTCGCCTGCGCGTGCTGCTTCGATTGCCGCGTTCAGTGCTAACAAGTTCGTTTGCTCGGCAATCCCGTTGATGACATCAACGATTTTTCCAATCTCATTCGAACGATGGGCAAGTGACGTGATAACACCGCCGAAGTTCTGAACAGAAGCATCGATTTCTTTCATCTGCTCAACGTTCTGCAATACAGCAACTGTTCCATTCTCGGCTTCTGTTGCCGTTGAACGTGACAATTCCGAGACGTCCGTTGAGCTCTCAGCGATTCGCATGATGCCTGCTGTAATCGATTGAAGTGAAACAGCGTTCGCATCGAGTTGACGTTTCGATTGATCCGCCCCCGCTGCAACCTGTTGAATCGATCCTGCGATCTGCTCAGATGCAGATGTCGTTTGGGCAGAGTTCGCCATCAATTCCTGTGAAGAGCCAGCCACTTGTGTAATCGACTGATCGAGATTGATGATGATTGAACGGAGTGAGTCGACCATGACATTAAAGCTTTGCGCCACTTGTCCCACTTCATCGTTTGATTCAACGATGACTGGTTCTGTTAAATCCCCAGACTGAATACGTTCTGCCCCACGCGTCAAATGACCGAGTGGACGTAAGATCGAGCGAAGGATGAAGTAAATGAAGACTGCTGCAATGAGTAACATCCCGCCAATGACGGCAAGTGTCGTCCAAAGAATGCTCGATGTCGCATCTGTAATTTCATGATCGTACAGCGTTCCTGCCACTTTCCACTTCGTCAGGTCATTCGTCATGAAGTCCATCTGTTTGCCTTCATTTTCGAATTCATAAGAAAATTGTCCGGCCGGGTCAGCATAGAGTGGCGCCACCCAATTCCCCGTTGCCTTTTCACCTGGTTTTAATGTCGGATGCGTAACGAACTTCTTATTCGAATCGAGAATCGTCACATAACCCTCTTTACCAATTTTAATCTTTTTAGCAATTTCTGCGATGCGGTCGACATCGACATCAATCGCGACGACGCCTCTTCCGTTACCCGTCGATTGCGAGAGCGTGACCATCATCTTGTTCGAGGCAGCATCGACATAGGGATCAGTGATGACAACCTTCCCACCCGCTGCTTCTGCCGATTGATACCATGAACGTTCACGTGGATCATAGTCATCTGGCATGACCTGTTCCGGGAAAATATTCATATCCCCTTCTGTCGTCGCGAAATAGATATTCGCAGCTTGCGGATGCATATCGAGGTATTCCGTCATTTTTTCCTTTAACGCAGCATTCGGTTTCCCTTGTTGATAAAGCGTACCGTCAATCCGATCCGCAAAAAAGGCGACATCGCGTCGCATCGGATCAATAATATTCTGAATCTCATCGTTCATCCGATCGACTCCACCGTGTGCCGATTGCAGGATTTGCTCTGTCATCGATTGTTTTGCCTGATTGTAGGCGACGAATCCGATAACAAGTGCTGGAATTACTAACAGTAAAATTGATGTCAGAATTAATTTTTGTTTGATACTCATCGTTCGTTTAATCTTTTGTTCCATGTGTCACTCCATTCTCGAGTGCAAGGACTCGCTATTCTACCTTCTCTATCGGAAGAACAACGAAAAATATTCATAGAAAAAATGATATTCGTTCATTGATTCACATAAAAAAAGACGACTCACTTGGAGTCGTCTTACTTGGTAACGCTTACGCTTAGGCTTCTTGATCGCCCTTCCAGTTCATCATACCGCCTTCAACGTTGACGACGTCGTAGCCGTACTGTTCGAGGAAACGACCAACGTTTTCACTACGTCCGCCCGCTTTGCAGATCAAGTAGTATGTTTCGCCTTCCTGAAGTTCTGTATAGCGTTCACCGATCTCAGACATCGGAAGGAAGCGGACGTTTGGAATATGTCCTGCATCATATTCATCTTGCTCACGTACGTCGACGACATGTAACGCCTCGCCTGTTTCTAATCGCTCTTGTAACTCATCTACATGAATCGTTTTCATCTCGTATGACCTCCTGTATCGTTCTGTCGTAAGTGTAGCAAATCTCTCATTAAAACAAAACGAAACCGTTCTCTTTGTTAAGCGCGATGAAAAAATTGCACGATATGATCTCAACGATTTCAAAGAGAAACAACATTTTTTTAAATTGATCAACACTACATATCAAAACCCTAAAAATAGACAGCTCACGTCTACTTTTAGGGTTCAGGATCATTATTTTTGTTTATTTCGAGACGGACGTTTGCGTGAGTGAAGCACCATTTGAAGCAATCACTTCTTTGTACCAATAGAATGAATCTTTCCGTGAGCGATTCAATGTGCCTGATCCATCATCGTGTTTATCAACATAGATGAAACCATATCGTTTGCTGTATTCGCCAGTCGATGCACTAACGAGATCGATACAACCCCAGCTCGTATAACCCATCATCTCGACGCCGTCCTGAATCGCTTCCATCATAGCTTTCAAGTGACCTTCGAGATACGTAATCCGGTAGGAGTCATGAATCGTACCGTCTGCTTCGACGTTATCATAGGCACCGAGTCCATTTTCGACGATGAACAACGGAATCTGGTAACGGTCGTATAGTTTATTCAGAATGATTCGTAGACCATCCGGATCGATTTCCCAGCCCCAGTCACTCGCTTTCAAATACGGGTTCTTGACACCACTCATGATGTTTCCGTCTGCTTCATCTCCGTCTTTTTCTGCCTTTTCCGTTCGCGACATATAGTAGCTGAGTGAGAAGAAGTCGACCGTATAGTCGCGTAACAGATCAAGATCGCCGTCTTCGATTGCTAGCTCGATTCCGTTTTCTGCGAAGAAACGGTCAGCAAATGCCGGATACGCACCACGAACATGAACGTCGCCGCAGAAGTAGTTCATCATCCGTTCTGCTTCGAGTGCAAACTGAACATCGACTGGATTTGAACTGTAAGCATATACCGGTGCAGAAATCAGCATACAGCCAATTTGCATCGATGGATCAATTTCGCGAGCCGCTTTCGTTGCTAAACTGCTCGCAACGAATTGATGATGTAACCCTTGATATGTCGACTGCAGCATATTTTCATCTTCACGAACCGCCATTCCGAGACTAAGCATCGGCATAAACTGGGCTCCATTGATTTCATTGAACGTCAACCAGTACTTGACTTTCCCTTGATAGCGTTCAAATAATACCCGGCTGTATCGCTCGAAGAACGTCACGAGTCGACGATCACGCCAACCACCGTACTCTTTCGCGAGATGAAGCGGCAATTCGTAATGTGAAATCGTTACGAGTGGCTCGATGCCATGTTTCAACAACTCGTCAAAGACATTATCGTAAAACTGCAGTCCTGCTTCATTCGGTGCTGTCTCATCTCCGTTCGGGAAGATTCGACTCCAAGCAATCGACATCCGGTATGTCTTAAAGCCCATTTCGGCAAACAAGGCGATGTCTTCTTTGTAATGATGGTAAAAGTCGATTCCGTCATGATTCGGATACGTGTATTCTTCTTTTAATTCAAAATCAAATTGTGGATCGTGGATGACGTTCATCCGGTGCTTCCCACCCGGCATGACGTCAGCAATCGACAAGCCCTTCCCATCCGTCGCATACGCGCCTTCTAGTTGATTGGCTGCTGTTGCGCCGCCCCATAAAAAATCGGATTTGATCTGTTTCATAAAAAGTTCCTCCTCTGATTGAATGTTAGACTAAGATGCGTAAGACATCGCGTGATGGTTCGACTGTTCCTCGGTATGTCGGTAAGACATCCAGATAACTTGCTGTATTCGTCACGATGACCGGTGTGATGATGTCGTACCCTGCTTGTTTGATCTGTTCAATATCAAAACGAATCAACGGATCGCCAACTCGAATCGACTGACCACTCTCGACCAGCGCTTCAAAATATTGACCATTCAACTGGACTGTATCGAGTCCGATATGGACTAAAATCTCAACTCCTGTATCAGATCGTAATCCGATTGCATGTTTTGATGGATATACTGTCACGACTTCTCCATCGAACGGTGCATAAACGACACCTTCGTCTGGAACAATCGCTAATCCTTTTCCCATCGCCCCACTTGAAAAGACTGCGTCCTCTACTTGCTCGAGCGAAATAATTTCACCTTTGACCGGTGCTAGTACGGGGAGACCAACCTGTTCACTGATGACCGGCATATCTTGTGTGACCGATTGTTTTTCATTTGCGAAGAAGTAGGTCAACGTAAAGGCAACTGCCGCTGCGACAGCTAGTCCGATGAAGGCACCCCAAAAGGCAAGGCTGACACCACTTTGCGGAATCATGACGGGAATACTGAAAATACCAAGTCCACCCATCGCGTAAGCTGCCGTACCTAATCCACCACCAACCAATCCGCCTGCTGCACCACCGACGACACCGAAGATAAATGGCTTTTTGCGTGGGAGTGTCAGACCATACATCGCTGGTTCGGTGATCCCAAAGATCCCAGCAATCGTCGAAGAGGTACCAAGTCCTTTGATTTTCGGATCTTTCGCCCGTAATGTAAGGGCAAAGACAGCACCTACTTGACCAAAGGTTGCCATCAAGACTCCGACACTGATTGTATCAAAGCCATTCACGGCTAAATTGTTAATAAGAATCGGGACGAGGCCCCAGTGAAGACCAAACATGACGAAGATTTGCCAAAATGCACCGATGAAGGCAATCGCAATGACTGGACTTAAGTTGTAAATGAACGAGTAACCGGCTGCCAGTCCTTGGCTGGCATACGTTGCAAGTGGACCAATCGCAAGAAATGTCAGCGGGACAACCAACATGATGACGAGCATCGGTGTCGTAAAGTTTTTAACTGCTTCATGCGAATGACGATTGAAGAACTTTTCAAGTTTTGACGAAACGAACGTCGCAAGGATGATCGGAATGACGGACGACGCATAACTCATGAGGACGACCGGAATCGTCAAGAACGTTAAGCCATCACCCGAAGCTTGTAAGGCGACGATCGACGGATAAACTAGCGCTCCCCCGATAATCATCCCGATATATGGATTACCTCCGAACTTTTTCGCCGCCGAATGACCGAGGACAACCGGTAGGAAGTAAAACAGGGCGTCCGCTGTTGCATTTAAAACGATGTACGTGCCCATTGTCGGCGTCAATAACCCCGTCGCAACAAGGATTGCAAGCAAACCTTTTAAAAGTCCGCTTCCTGCCATCGGACCAAGGATTGGTGTGAAGATGCCAGCAATCGTGTCGATGAAACGATTAAATAAACTCGTTTTTTCCGTATCTTCCGACGTCTCCTGACCAATGCCGTTTAGTTCGTTGTAGACATCACCGACATGGTTGCCGATGACGACCTGGAACTGACCACCACTTTTTACGACGGTAATGATGCCATCGATTTGTTTTAGCGCTTCAGCATCCGCTTTTTGTTCGTCTTTTAATTTGAAACGTAATCGTGTTGCACAGTGAAAGACTGTTTTGACGTTGTCTTCGCCACCAACCAAGCGTACGATGTCTTGCGCAAGAGCTTGATATTTGCCCATCTGATTCACTCCATTCGTATTTTTGGAATAAAAAAACCTAAACGACGGCAAGTGGAAAAACACCTGCAATCATTTAGGTTTGGCCCGTCGATGCGGTAACCATCCTTAAGATTGATTCTGTTTCATCAGATTTTCGATATGAATCATCAAATAGAGTCGTTCATCCTTCGATACTTCATAGTCATACTTACCAGCAATCAAATTCGCAATTTTTTCGACGCAATCATAGGCGAGTGGATAGCGAGACTTGACCATCTCATACAGTTCCTCGTCCCCACCAACTTTCAGCGTCGTTTTTGAGACAATCCGTTGGACAAAAAATTTTAAATGCGTCAAAAAGCGAGCGTATGCGTGAGATTCCTCATCTAATTCTACTTGAAAGTGGTACGTGATGATTGTCATGATGGCTTGTGTCGCCTTCGTCATTTCAGTGACGATATGAAGGCTCTCACCTTTAACACCAGACATCGAGGCATTGACGAGGTGTAGCGCAATCGAGACGGCTTCCTCTTCTTCTAAACGAACTCCGTGCCGGTCATTAATCAGCCGAACTGCTTCTTTTCCGATTGAAAATTCAGGACCGTAAAATCGTTTGACCTCCCAGACGAGCGGGTTTCGAATCACAATTCCTTCTGCATACCGTGATAGCGCATAATGGATGTGGTCTGCCAGTGTCACGTAGATCGTGTCATGGAGTGATTTGTTGAGCTTCGTTTCTGCCATCTTGACGATTTCCTTGACTGTCTCGATTTCAGCTTGCGGCATCTCGTTTAAAAAATCGATAAATCGTTCCCGACTTTCCTTACTCTCGAGCGTAAATATTTTTTCAATCCGTGATTCGTCAATCACATCACCCATTCGTTTTTGAAACGCGATTCCTCGCCCCATGACGACATGTTCTTGCCCATTCGATTCAATCGCCACCACGTTATTATTGAACACTTTCACGATTTGCATGGAATCTCTCACCTCCACCCTTGAGCATCGTATTGAAAAGAAAAAACCTAAATTCATATCCATCGCCGCAACACGCAACAGATATCAATTTAGGTTTTGCCTGCTTTCGCAGTAACAATCCTGAACGGTTTATTCTTTTCATGATTAGCATACGACGGAATGGATACGGCGTCAACTAATTTATGAAGCGCTTTCAAAATATATTTCAAAGGATAAAAAATAGGTATGATCTTATGAAGAAGAGCATGAAAAAACTGAGTCCAGTATTGACTGGACTCAGTTGATCAAGATCACTTTACGAAACGATACCGCATGATATGTTTCGTTTAGTTCCATTTGTCTATCTCTTATTCCCCTGATGCTTGACGCGTTGATTGACGTGTCTCTTTATGCATTCCCCGTGCATAATAGACGGCAATCAAAATTGCGTACCAGAGTGGTCCAACGACGAGAGCAATTCGTGTACTTGCATCGAATGCCATCAAGACGATGACTCCGGCAAGTGCTACGAGTGCGATGTAGTTTGCAACCGGGAAGAATGGAACACCAAATTCTGCTGAACCATGTACTTTCCGCGCCCGCATCTGAGCAATCAGAATCATTGCCCACGTCCAGACGGCACCAAACGTTGCGATACTCGTTACGATTGCAAAGACATCTTCCGGTAAAAAGTAATTCAAAGCAACACCAACGAGCAACGCGACACCTGACAAGATAGTCGCAAGTGCTGGAACACCGTTTTTCGAGATTTTCGAGAAACGACGTGGCGCTTCACTATTCTCTGATAAGTTCATCATCATTCGAGCTGTCGAGAAGATACCCGAATTACATGATGAGAGTGCTGCCGTTAAAACAACGAAGTTGATGATACCGGCTGCTGCCGGAATACCAAGTGAATCAAATAATAATACAAACGGACTGCTGTTGTTCGCACCGACTTGATCCCACGGATAAATCGATAAAATGACGAAGAGTGCTCCGATATAGAATACTAAAATCCGAAGGAAGACGTTGTTAACGGCTTTTCGAATCGTTTTTTTCGGGTTCTTCGCTTCCCCTGCTGTGACCCCAATCACTTCAATTCCTAAGAACGCAAACATGACCATCTGCATGGCAAGAAGTACTCCACCGAATCCGTTCGGTAAGAATCCACCATGTGACCATAGGTTCGAAATCCCAACCGGTGTGCCACCGTTTCCAAGACCAATGACGATCGTCAAGGTTCCTAAGATGATCATGGCGACGATCGCGACGATTTTAATCAACGCAAACCAAAATTCGAATTCACCATAAAATTTAACAGCAATAAAGTTGATACTCGTCATCAACACAAGTGCTGCTAGTGCCCATACCCACCCCTGGGAATCTGGGAACCATACTTTCATGTAAATACCGACTGCTGTGATTTCCGCCATACACGTAAAAATCCAGAGTAACCAATAATTCCAACCTGTTAAAAAGCCAGCTAATGGACTGACATACTTTCGGGCATACTCCGCAAAACTACCGGCCACCGGCTCTCGCACCGCAAGCTCCCCAAGTGCTCGCATGATGATGAAGATGATGATACCACCGATAAGATAACCAAGTAAGATCCCTGGACCTGCCAGTTGGATTGCTTTCGCCGATCCGAGGAAGAGTCCGACACCGATTGCCGCCCCCAGCGACATCAATGTAATATGACGTTCTTCCAGTCCCCGATTCAACTCTGTCTGTTGTTTCATTTTTACGACGTCCTTCCCGTCTCTGTTTGTTTCTTAGCAGTTCCCCGTACCGCTACGTTGTCAGTATAAAGAAGATGTGTCGATTTTGTAAACGTTTTCAATGTATATTTCTTACCAAATCCACATACTCGGAATATTCTGATTACGATAGCAGTATAAAAAAGGAACCAGCTGCTACTATGTAGTATACAGGATGGCTCCTTTCGGAAAGTTACAATTGTTATTCAACTTTAGCAAGTGGTACATCCGGCGACTCAGACTTACTAGTCAACCGGAAGATCCCATTTAACAGTAACGCTGTCAGAGACCCAGCGACAATCGGACTATCCGTTAGTACACGGATTTGCGACGGTAGCCCGGCAACGATCTCAGGATTCATACTAATTCCTAGACCAATTCCGAGTGCGAGTGCGACTGTAATGACGTGTTCGTTTTTCGAAAAATCAACCCGTGACAGAATACGAATCCCACTTGCTGCGACCGTTCCAAACATGATCAACATCGCTCCACCCAAAACAGGTTTTGGAATCAACGTCGTAAACGTCGCTACTTTCGGTAAGAAACCGAGCAAGATTAAGAATCCACCGGTAAACAGAATGACCTTTCGTGTTTTAACACCCGTCAACTGAACCAAACCAACGTTTTGACTGTAGGTCGTATACGGGAAGCTGTTGAAGATGCCGCCAACGATCGTTGCAACTCCTTCTGCCCGGTATCCACGTGCTAAATCCTTATCTGTCAAACGACGATCCGTAATCTCACCAAGCGTCAAGAATACGCCCGTCGATTCGACCATTGAGACAAGACCCACGAGTGTCATCGTCAAGATGGCTGTAGCGTTGAATGTCGGGACACCGAAGTAGAACGGCGTCACCATTTGGAACCATGATGCTTCCGCAACTGGGCTAAAATCGATCATTCCCATACCAAACGCAACGAGTGTACTGATCATCACAGCAATCAAGACAGCTGCTGCTTTTGAAAAAACGGTACCGTAGCGATTCAAGATCAAAATCAAGACGATTGTTAATCCGGCAAGTCCGAGATAACGCAAGTCACCAAAGTCCTTCGCTCCCTGTCCGCCTCCGATGTCGTTGATCGCAGCCGGAATCAGCGAAATCCCGATGATCGTGACGACTGAACCCAGAACAACCGGTGGAAACAGGACCGCAATCTTACTAAACCAGCCCGAGATGACGAGAATGATGAGACCACTGGCAATCAAAGCACCATAAATTGCTGTAATGCCTTGGAGACTTCCAATCGCAATCATTGGACCGACTGCTGTAAAGGTACAACCAAGTACGACTGGAAGACCGACACCGGTGTATTTCGTGACGAGTACTTGTAATAAGGTCGCCACTCCACACATGAAGAGATCAATTGCAACGAGATATGCAAGTTCTTCTCCTGACAATCCGATCGCACTCCCGACGATCAGTGGAACAACAGCTGCTCCCGTGTACATCGCAAGAACATGCTGAAGTCCGAGACTGGCTGCTTTGAAGTTCGACAGTCTCATACTGTCACCGAGTCGACGAATGTCGCTTTTCCGTCCTTCAATGACTCAACACGTGCGAGTGACTCGACACGGAATCCAGCGTCGATTAGCTTTTGACGTCCTGGTTGGAATGACTTTTCAATGACGATTCCAAAACCAGCGACTTCTGCTCCTGCCTGTTCAACGAGACGCGCGAGACCGAATGCCGCTTCCCCATTCGCAAGGAAATCATCGATGATCAAAACACGTTCGCCCGGTTGTAAGTATTTCTCTGCGACCGTAATTGTACTCGTCTGCTGTTTCGTAAACGAGAATACTTCAGCTGAAATCGTTCCTTCATTCAGCGTGACGGATTTCGTCTTACGGGCATAGACCATCGGTACACCTAAACGGAGTGCCGTCATCATTGCCGGGGCAATACCACCCGCTTCGATTGTCAGAATCCGTGTGATACCTGCCTCTTGAAAACGTTCCATAAACTCATAGGCGATTTCCCACATTAAGGTCGGATCGACCTGATGATTTAAAAACGCATCTACTTTCAATACTTGATCCGATAATACGATTCCCTCTTGATTAATCATGTCGTGTAGACGTTTCATACATGCATTCTCCTCTTTAAAAAACGAAAAAACGTACAGCCGCTACCCGGGGGCAGCCACTGTACGCCAAAAAAGAGAGCAGTAACTCACCACCCGTAGTCGGACCGTTACGGCGATCCGGTAGAGACTCGTGGGCCAATTCCCACTATTATACGAGCGTTGCTATACGTTTACGTTTCGTGATTTTCGTGATGTGTACCATTGTACGGGGTTTAGCGAAAAAGTAAAGACTTTTTCACACCATGTTTAGGCTTGGCGTTCTTCGACCGCTTGTGCTGCCGTGATGATCGCAAGTTTGTAGACATCTTCTTCGTTACAACCGCGTGAGAGATCGTTGACCGGTTTGTTCAAACCTTGAAGGATGGGACCGATTGCTTCGAATCCACCAAGACGTTGCGCGATTTTGTAGCCAATGTTTCCTGCTTCAAGACTCGGGAAGATGAAGACATTTGCTTGACCTGCAACATCTGATTCTGGTGCTTTTGATTTTGCGACACTTGGAACGAATGCAGCATCAAATTGAAGTTCGCCATCGATCGCAAGTTCTGGTGCACGTTCTTTTGCGATGCGCGTTGCTTCAACGACACGCTCTGTCTCTGGTGATTTTGCTGAACCTTTTGTTGAGAAGCTGAGCAATGCAACTTTCGGATCGATCCCGAATGTTTTCGCTGTTTTCGCAGATGCGATTGCGTTCTCTGCTAGATCGTTTGCATCTGGTGCAATGTTGATTGCGCAATCTGCGAAGACGTATTGCTCATCGTCACGTACCATGATGAAAACGCCAGATGTTTTTTTATAGCCTTCTTGCATTTTGATGATTTGAAGTGCTGGACGAACTGTATCGCCTGTTGCGTGCATTGCACCCGAGACGAGACCTTCTGCTTGTCCTGTGTGAACGAGCATCGTACCAAACGTGTTCACGTCTTTTAAGATGACTGCACGTGCTTGTTCTTCTGTCGCTTTCCCTTTACGACGCTCAACGAACGATGCGACGAGCTCATCAATACCAGCATAAGAAGCCGGATCGATTGTATCGAGTCCAGTGACATCAATTCCGTTCGCTGTTGCTGTTTCTTCGATTTGTACGCGTGGTCCGATGACGATTGGTGTGACGAGACCATCTTTTTTCAAACGGACAGCTGCGCCAAGAACACGCGCGTCAATTCCTTCTGGGAAAACGATTTTTGGTTGGTGCGCTTTAATCTTTTGTTCTAACATATCGAATAATTGCATGAGTTTCTCTCCTTTTTAGGTAAACACGACGTCGTCGATTTGATCCATTTTCTTTTCCACCGTTTATTATACACAGTTCTCAATCGTTGTTAAAACAATTTGCAAAAAAGTTATCTAACAAAAGCACTGAAGCCATATTCACTGACTATTACAGTCATTTTCAAGAATGGTACAGAGACTGTTTCGAAGCAAAATAATGTCCCTTTCCCCTTTTACCCACTCTCTGCTTTTTTCATGTGTTACGATCTCATGGACAAAGACCTTTTAGAACGAAGCCGATCACTAGAATGTGATAAGATAGGATATGGAAAAAGACAATTTATTTCAGACTCAGGAGGTCATCCCATGCAACACCAAACATCTGAACCGACTGCTACGCAACAAGCCGCTGAAACACTCGACGGCTGGTATACATTACATGATTTCCGCCGGATCGACTGGTCACGCTTGAAACAAATCGATGCAACAGAACGCGCGCGTATGATCGAAGAATTCCAAGCCTTCCTCGCAGAGCTTTCTGGGGTCGAAGCAGCTAAAGACGGAAGCCATGCACTTTATACGATCATTGGTCAAAAAGCCGATCTTGTCTTAATGGTCCTTCGTCCAACGATGGAACAAATCCAAGACGTCGAAGTCAAGATGCAGAAACTTGATCTGTATGATTATCTCATTCCGACGTACTCTTACGTCTCTGTCGTCGAACTCGGTACGTACCGTGGTTCAGGCGAAGGAAACCCATACGAGAATCCATATGTTCGTGACCGTCTCTATCCAATCTTGCCGCAAGCGAAGCATATTTGCTTCTACCCGATGAGTAAGTCGCGTCGTGATGGTGACAACTGGTACACGCTTTCGATGGAAAAACGAAAAGAACTCATGTACCGTCATGGAATGATCGGTCGGAGTTATGCTGGAAAAATTCAGCAAATCATCGGCGGATCAACTGGATTTGACGATTGGGAATGGGGCGTCACGCTCTTCTCAGACGATATTCTTCAGTTCAAAAAAATCGTCTACGAAATGCGTTTTGATGAAGTTAGCGCGAAATACGGCGAGTTTGGTGAGTTCTTCATCGGGAACCGCCTTGAAAGTGATCAATTAAATACTCATTTTGCACTTTAATGTGTTGAATGACGTTTGATTGAAATATCTCATGGGAATATACTCCTTGCGGCTATAAAACAGTAAGTTGAATGACGTAAGGAGGAATTACCATGGGGAATGCTATGAACCGATCAACACGATCGCGTGAATTGCAATTCGCTGTGCTTTCAAAAGAGCTGAAACCGGTTGCAGATCGCGTACTGGATCGCTATGAGCAAGCATTATCGAAGCTAAATAAAACACAAACGACAAAACGATGAATTCGTTTTGATACCTACGCCTACTCCATCGCGAGTAGGCGTTTTTCGTACAAAAAACCGTCTTTCTCCATAACAGAAGAAAGACGGTTAATCATCATAATCCTTTGTAGGCACCAATCGCAACAAAGATCCACGCTGCGATGAATAAGACACCACCGATTGGTGTGATCGCCCCGAGTTTCGTCACGTTCGTCAATGCCATGACGTACAGACTGCCTGAGAAGAAGACGATGCCGGCGAGCATCAGCCATGCAGCTAATGACCATTGTGGAATCGAAACTTTCAATAGCAAGCCACCGAGTGCCAAGATTCCGAGTGAGTGCACCATCTGATACAAAACACCGGTCTGCCAGTTTGCGAGCATCCGCTCCGTTAACATATCTTTTAAGGCATGAGCACCAAATGCTCCAAGTGCGACCGATAACATCATCGAGATCGCGCCAATCATAATGAAAACTTTCATACTTATTCTCCCCCTAACCGTCGTGCTGGTAAATTCCATTCATAATAATACGATAGCATACGTAAAACGGTAATGAGTCCGAGCAATGTGAACAAATGCAGAGGATTCGTCAATTGGAAACGATCAATCACGAGTGCTGCCATAACGGCCCACATCGCATAAATCTCTTTATGCAAGACGAGCGGTTTTCGACCAGCCAGCAAATCCCGAACGACTCCACCACCGACGCCAGTCAATACAGCTGCCGAAATCGTTGCCGACAACGGCAATCCTTTTGCTGACGCCATCAACGCCCCTTGAATCGCAAACGCAGATAGACCGAGCGCATCTGCGAGAACGCCCCAACGTGTCCAGTGCGGCAAGAATAACTGGGGTAACATGAAAATCAACAATGCAACGAGAATCGCGACTAAAAAGAGACCACCTTGCGACCAAAGCGCGGATACCGGCACACCAATCAATAAATTACGAATGGCACCGCCACCGAACGCTGTAATTAAAGCAAGTAACCAGACGCCGAATAAATCATATTTTTCTTCCATCGCAACGATTGCTCCACTCATCGCAAAAGCGACCGTGCCGATGATATTCAATAAGTCCCAGGACATGCGCACATTTCACCTTTCTACAAAGAAATTCCAATACTTACTATACTCTCTTTTTGGTTTCCGTAAAGCATTAATTTTCTGTCACCGTTTCGACCGTTTGCGAGTGACGTTTTTAGGTAAAGTAACCTATACTGAAACAAACTGTACAGGAAGCTAGGTGACCGTATGAAACGTTGGGCGCTTTATCGCATCGTCGTCATTGTGACGATGTTCGCACGTTACATCTTTACGATCTATCGATTCACCCGGAAAAACCGGCCAGGTACGAACAACGAAGAGTTTGAGCGCATCATGATTCGAATTGCGCGTGACTATAAGAAAAAAGCATTGCGACTTGAAGGACTACTGATTAAACTGGGTCAGTTCTTATCGATCCGAGCCGATCTGTTCCCGCCATCCGTCTTGATGGAACTGACTGAACTCGTCGATAAAGTACCTTCAAGTAAACTTGGCGAGTCACGAAAGATCATCGAAGAAGATTGGGGTATGCCGATCGAAGAAATCATTACGGATATCAGTCCCCGTCCTGTCGCTTCTGCTTCGATTGGTGAGGTTTATAGCGGCATCTTAAAATCAAACGGTAAGAAGGTTGCGATCAAAGTTCAGCGACCAAATATCGAACAAATCATTAAAACCGATTTCCGTGCCATGCGAATCGTCATCGCCATGTTGCGCCGGACTTCATTAAACAAATCAACTGATTTACAAAGCTTATACCGCCAAATGGTCTTCGTCATTGGTGATGAATTAAATTACCGGACCGAATTGAAGAACGGTCTCTACTTTAAAAAGATGTATGAGACGAACCCTGTCATCTATATCCCGAGTTATTATGAAGAACATTGTACAAATCGGGTTCTCGTCATGGAATGGATTGATGGGACACGCATCACCGATCTCGATTATTTAGCAGAACATCAGATTGATCGAGACGAACTGGCACGTAATCTATTCTTGAATGCTGGCGAACAATTGTTATTCGGTGGGAAGTTCCACGCCGATCCACATCCGGGCAATGTCCTTGTTCAGTCTGACGGCAAGATCGTTTTATTAGATTTCGGGATGATTGGTTCGACGACGCCAGACGATATGCGGGCGATTCAACGGATTCTCCAATCCTTCGTTACCTTGGATTATGATGCAATCGTTGACGGTTTAGAGGATTTACGGTTCTTATTACCGAATGCGAATAAGCAAAATATCCGACAAGCGATTGAAAAAGCAGTTACGTTCTATCTCGAAAGCGACATGGAAAATGTCGATACGAAACTGATTGAGAAAGTATTATCCGATATCGAATTGCTCGTTCGAAACGAACCGATTCAACTCCCTGCTGAATTTGCCTTCTTCGGACGTGCCGCATCAACGATTCTTGGAATCCTACAAATTCTTTCACCACAAATCAATCTACTTGAACTCGCTAAACCAATGGTTCGACGTTGGCTCGATGACGAAGGGAAAAACCAAAACCGTTATCTCCAAATCGCTGGCTCTTACGGCGCACGGTTGCTTGCCTTCCCGCGACTTGTTAACGATGCCTTAAGTGAACCGACACGTTGGCGGATCATGGAGCAACAAAAGTTCTCTCGCGTTGCGAACATTGAGTCACTCAAAATTCGACAGTGGACGAGTTCACTCGTCGGGATCGTCAGTCTCCCTTTTAGTTATCTCGGTTATTATTTTACGCAGTACGACGTCATGGGTATTTCATTGATGATCGCCGTCATCGCTTTATGGAATGGTCGGCGGATTGGGCGACAAATCGTTCGGATTGCTGATGAACCTTTCCGATAAACGAAATACCAAAAAACATCCACTTCGGTGGATGTTTTTTTATTTCAGAATAATTCCTTTTTACGCTCCGAGGTTTTTCCTATCCTTTTGCGGGGTACAGCTTCAAGTAGAGAGATAACAGTAAGGAGAGGTGAAACACTTGATTGATATTCTAATTGCCATCGTTCCTGCATTGATGTGGGGATCGTTGCCGCTCGTCGTTTCAAAAATCGGAGGCTCGACAGCGCAACAAATTATTGGTACGACTCTGGGTGCGTTGCTTTTCGCTATCGTCACCTTCTTTTTTGTCAGCCCAGAGATGTCGACGACCGCTTGGATCGCTGGATTCTTTTCTGGTGCCTTCTGGGCGCTCGGTCAAAAAAATCAGTTTGCCGCATTCCGTCAAATGGGTGTCTCGAAGACGATGCCGATTTCAACAGGGATGCAACTCGTCGGAACATCGCTGTTTGGTGTTCTCGCTTTTGGAGAGTGGTCAACGACAACTGCGTTGATTCTCGGAATCAGTGCCCTTGTATTGATCATTGCCGGAGCAGCCTTTACTTCTTATAAAGAAGATAAGAGTAAACAAGATGAAAATATCGGAAAAGGACTGACGCTCCTCCTCATCTCGACTGTTGGATATGTCGGCTACGTCGTCATTGCCCGTTGGTTCGATATCAACGGTTGGGAAGCCGTCTTACCACAAGCTGTCGGGATGGTCGTGAGTGCGATTCTTCTCTCTTTACGAGAAGGAGATCTCTTCACGAAAAAAACAGCTGGCAATACGATTGGCGGACTCATGTGGGCTGTCGGGAACGTCGCTTTGCTATTTGCGACGGCAAAAGTCGGAGTCGCAACGAGCTTTTCCTTATCTCAAACAGGTGTCGTCATTTCAACGATTGGCGGCGTGCTTTTACTGAAAGAATCAAAGACAAAGAAAGAAATGACATTCGTCATCATCGGCTGTATTTTAGTTGTCGCTGGTGGAATCATGATTGGATTTACGAAACAATAATAAAGGAGTGAAGCATCATGTATGAGAGCTTAAAAGGAAAAGTTGCAATCGTAACAGGTGGATCAATGGGAATTGGTGAAGCAATCGTTCGCCGTTATGCAGAAGAAGGTATGCGTGTCGTCATCAACTATCGTAGTCATCCGGAAGAAGCCAAAAAAATTGCCGAATCGATTCAAGAAAAGGGTGGCGAAGCCATCATCGTTCAAGGTGATGTCTCAAAAGAAGACGATATGATTAATCTTGTAAAAGAGACGGTTGATCACTTTGGTCAATTGGACGTTTTCGTTAACAACGCAGGAATCGAAATGCCGTCAGCATCGCATGAAATGTCACTCGAAGACTGGCAAAAAGTCATCGATGTCAACTTAACAGGTGCATTCCTTGGGGCACGTGAAGCACTGAAGTATTTCGTTGAACATGATGTCAAAGGTAGCATCATCAACATGTCGAGCGTTCATGAGATCATTCCATGGCCGACGTTCGTTCACTACGCAGCAAGTAAAGGTGGCGTTAAATTGATGACGCAGACACTTGCAATGGAATACGCGCCAAAAGGTATTCGTGTCAATGCGATTGGACCAGGTGCAATCAATACACCAATCAACGCTGAAAAATTCGAAGATCCAGAACAACGAAAAGAAGTCGAGAGCATGATTCCAATGGGCAATATCGGGAAACCAGAAGAGATTTCAGCCGTTGCTGCATGGCTTGCGTCTGACGAAGCAAGTTATGTCACAGGTATCACGCTCTTTGCAGACGGTGGAATGACACTTTATCCATCGTTCCAAGCGGGCCGCGGTTAACCTATTTTGAGTAGACAAGGAGAGAACCGCTCATGACCACTTTTTTCTCATTGATCCGTCGTGGTAATAAGTCAGCTCTTGCTGCTGCCATCGTCAATACGATCATTGCTGCCATCAAGTTCGTTGCCTATATCTTGACCGGAAACGTTGCGATGTTTGCTGAAATGATGCATACGATCGGTGACGCGGCGAATCAGTTCTTCGTCTATATCGGTTCTGCTCTGAGTAAAAAAGCACCTACGAAACGATTTCCGAATGGTTTCGGTCGCCTCGTTAACCTCGTGTTACTTGCTGCGATCATCGTTGTAGCTCTACTTGCTTACGAAACGATTCGCGAAGGCATCTTGCATATCGCACATGGTCCTGGCGAAGAGACGACTGGGCTTTGGATCATTTTGACGGCACTTGGAATCGGGGTTGTGCTCGAAGTCGGGGTCTTTTATAAAGCGATGAAAGAAATTGCTCATGAAACGGGACTTAAGTCGAGCGGACTAACACTTGTTGGTCAAAGCTTCGCTCATCTCGGACAAGCAAAACCAGCTACACGTCTGGTCTTCATGGAAGACCTTGTTGCGACCCTCGGTGGTATCATCGCTATCATCGCTGTTCTGATTTCGCACTATACATCGTTTTATCAAGCAGAGGGCATTGCATCGATTTTGATTGGTCTGATGATGTTCTACGTCGTCTATAACGTCTTTATTCAAAACGCTGCCGGTGCGCTCGGTGAGATTGATGAAGTACTGACTGCTAAAATCGGTGAAATCCTATTACGTGATGAAGCGGTTCGTGATATTGAAAAGCTTGAGGTCATTAAGGAAGGCGATCACTTCCATGTCGAAACAGAGATTGAAGTCGATCCCAACTTAACGATTGCCCAAGCGGACGACATCAAAGATCGGCTTGAACTGCAAATTCGAATTCTTAAAGGTGTAACCGATGTCACGATCTCTTTTGATGAAGATGATAAAGTACAGCAGTATCAATCCCCAACACCACCCGTATAACAGACAAAAAGCCATCGCTCGCGATGGCTTTTTGTCTGGGCTGATTAGCGTGCGGCTCGGACAAATCCGGCATCTTGCGCTTCTTTTTCCGTACAAAATTGTTGCTCCGGTTTCACTTCTTTGTAGGATTGTCCACCCGGTACATGGTAGATTTTTTTACCCGACCGATTGATGTTCCCTTTGATTGCACATGAATCTGTTTCTTTAACAGCTTGAGCGTTGAAGCCACGATTCGTGACGTAGCCATCGTGCTCCCAAATCTTTTTCTTCGCCTGCTTGGCTTCTTGTTCGATCTGTTCAAACATATCGACATAACGTGTATCCGGCTCATAGACGAACGCTACACGTGCGAGTCCTTTTCGAAGTAACTCTTGATTCAACATTTTGTCGCCATACCAGACGTAAGCAAGTACTCGTCCGTATCGATCGGTTCGGGAATGATCACGCTCCAATCGAATCGCAGTCCCGCTCGGTAAGGTCTCTTTCGTAAACGCTGACGCTTCCGTTCCATACGGTTGAACCGGCGTATCCGGTTTGACGGTTTCTGGTGTATCGACAAGGAGTAGACGAACGTCCTCCGTTTTCCCATCCACCAACTTTACTTTTAACGTATCCCCATCGATGACGCGCTCGACCGTCGCCTTTGTGACCTTTTCGGCATCCGGTTGTTTGATGCCAAGCACATCGGTTTCTTCTGGTGCACAACCGATGAGAACGAATAGAAAAAGTAGACTCATCATGGCGTATCGTCTCACTTTTGTTTCGCTCCTTTCCATGAAAATACGGATCCGGTCAAAGCCCGAACCCGCATACGCTATCTTGGTTATTCGTTAGTCTGCTGATAAAACCGTCTCGACTTCATTTTGATTCGTATAGAGTTGATAGAACGCTTCCGCTACATTTTTCGGGTCAAGCGCTGTTCCACGCTTCACTTCTCCAGCGATCGTGACGGTTCCGACGTAAACGCCATCTTCCTTCAACGTATCATGGAGCATATGCGTCACTTGGCGAACGCCTGCCTTCCCGATTGAAAGCCCTGGTAGCGATTTGATCGCTTGCATCGCAGCACCGCCTCCAGTAATCAGGATCGCGCCGTCTTTCCGTTCCTGCATTGATGGAGCAACGAGTTGTGCGGCATGCAGTGCACCAAGAACATCGATTTCGAACTCTTTCGTAATCTGTTCTGCCGAGACTTCAAGCACCGATGCTTGATGTAAAATCGAAGCATTATAGACTAAGACATCAACTTGTCCGTACTGCTCCTCTGTCCATTCGATGAGCGATGCGATATCGGCTTTTCGAGAAGCATCACATTCCACTCCAACCGCTTCCACGCCTGCTTCTTTTAGTTCCGTGATGACGGCTGCGAGCGTTTCTTGTGTTCGTGCCGCACAAACGACTTGAAAACCTTCTTGTCCGAATCGTTTACTGATCTCATATCCATTCCCTGGTCCTGCTCCGATGACGATTACTGTTTTCATGACGTATCTCCCCTTCTCGTTTCAACTGTGATGGTTATTCCCTGAATTGCGTTATTTCATTCAAAAATCGAGCAATGAAGTGCCTTTTTCTTCTTTCTCCTGCGCGACACCCATGAAACGCGCTAGCATCGGATCGACTGCTGGAGTTCCTTGAGGCGTTGCTGTAGGTAACGATATCGTTGAACTCGGTGTCGATTCGGATTCGAGTAATAGTTCACAGTACACCTTCATCGCTGCAATCTGTTCTTTCTGGGCGGCTCCTGTTGTTTGATCGATGCGTTGCATCGCTTGGCGCATCTTTTCGATGATGTGTTGTTCCGTAATCATCTTGTATTCCTCCTTATGGTAGATTGAGGGTATGAACTTGAAAAGGATGTGTTTTCTATGATTCGTACCGCTTTAGTTGGTTTTGGTCTTGCTGGCAAACATCTGCATGCGCCTTACTTGCACGCACCTGATTATCAGTTAGTGGCTGTTCAGTCGAGTCGTCCGGAAGCAGTCGCCGCTTACGACGCGACGCTCCCTGTTTATCCGACACTTGAAGCATTGCTTGAAGCAGAGCAGGTGGATTTAGTCGTCATCGCGACGGCAAATGAGCTGCATTATCCACTCGCAAGACTCGCCCTTCTATCGGGCTGTGACGTACTGGTTGAAAAACCGTTCACCGTCACGCTCGAAGAAGCTCAAACGTTAACAGAATTAGCACGTACACACGATCGATTACTGACAGTTTATCATAATCGTCGGTACACGAAAGACTTCCGAACATTAATGAGCTTACTCGAATCTGGACGACTCGGTATACTTCAAACGTTCGAAGCGCATTATGACCGCTATCGTCCCGACGTACAGGATCGTTGGCGCGAACAGGATATCCCTGGTGCCGGTCTACTGTACGACCTTGGATCGCATTTGATTGACCAAGCACTCGTCGCTTTCAATGAAGTCCCGGATCGTGTCTTTTGCGATCAGACGATTCAACGACAAGGCGGGCTTGTCGATGATTACACACATCTGATTTTAGCGTTCGGTACGCGGCGTGCAATCCTCCATATCGGTTCAATCGTTCCGGCTGTTGGTCCTTCCCTGATGGTGCACGGGACAAAGGCGAGCTACTTCGTCGATGAAGTCGACACAAAACGGTCGACGTATCAATTGGCTGAAGCAAACGGTCCTCTTGAAGACTTTCCGTTTGTTCCTGGTCATTTTGGAGATTATTACACGGACCTCTCTCCAGCCATCCGTCAGCGGACGACACCACCCGTCTCTCCGAAACAGGCTGAACTCGTCATGAAAATCATTGATCGTGCTCAAAAGAGTGCAAAAGTGGGTACATGGATAGAAGTAGACTAACTATCCATTTCAAACGAACAGGGGGAAGACAAGATGTTTTCAAGTACGGAACGGACAGCATGGTTAGAAGAGATGGGACAAGAACTTTTAGACGTCCTCGTCATCGGGGGCGGTATTACGGGAGCAGGTATTCTGCTTGACGCGCAAAGCCGAGGCATGCGGTCAGGCTTAATCGAGATGCAGGACTTCGCCGAAGGGACATCGAGCCGATCGACGAAACTCGTCCATGGTGGATTGCGTTATCTGAAGCAATTCGAAATCAAACTTGTCGCCGAAGTCGGAAAAGAACGTGCCATCGTGTATGAGAACGCTCCACACGTGACGACACCGGAGTGGATGATGCTCCCACTCGTCGAAGGGGGAACATTCGGTAGCTTCTCGACATCAATCGGTTTGCGTGTCTATGACCAACTGGCTGGTGTCAAACGCCATGAACGCCGGACGATGCTCAGCAAAGAAGAAACCTTACGTTACGAACCACTGTTGCGCTCGGAACACCTAGTCGGTGGTGGTCGTTATGTCGAATATAAAACGGATGACGCTCGTCTGACGGTCGAAGTTTTAAAAGCAGCCGTCGGCTACGGCGGACGTGCCGTCAACTATACGAAGGCTGAATCGCTCGTCTATCACAATGGAAAAGTCGTCGGTGTGGAAGTCCGTGACATCTTAAGTGGTAAAACGTATACGATCCGGGCGAAGAAAATTATTAATGCAACTGGTCCTTGGGTCGATGAGCTACGTGAAAAAGATGGTTCAAAAGCTGGAAAATCACTTCATCTGACGAAAGGGATTCATCTCGTCATCGACCAATCACATTTCCCATTACAACAAGCCGTCTACTTCGATGTTCCAGACGGTCGGATGATTTTTGCGATTCCACGTGAAGGGAAAACGTATGTTGGCACAACGGATACAAACTATAAAGGAGATATTCTTGAGCCTGGCGTCACCGTCGAGGATCAGGACTATATCCTAGAAGCGACGAATCAAATGTTTAACGTCGAGTTACGACCTGAACACGTCGAATCCACGTGGTCTGGACTGCGTCCACTCATTCATGAAGATGGAAAGGACCCAAGTGAACTGTCCCGAAAAGACGAAATCTTTGTCTCGAAATCAGGGCTGATGTCAATCGCTGGTGGTAAGTTGACCGGTTACCGAAAGATGGCAGAACGCATCATCGATATGGTCGCAGACCAATTCAAGACAGAAGAAAATCGAATTTATCTCGCTTCGCGTACGCACGATATCTTGCTTGGTGGTGGTCATCCACAAGGAAGTAAAGGATTTGCCCGTTACTTGAAGGAACAACAACCAAAAGGAGAAGCACTCGGATTGTCACCGAATGAGGCGACATGGCTCATCCAACGTTACGGTACGAACGTCGAACGTGTCTACGAGTTGATTCGGACACGTGGCGACGAGGCGGCTCGTTATCAATTACCGTTACACTGGTTCGGCGCCCTTTTATATGGATTAGAAGCTGAACTCGTCATGCAACCCGGCGACTTCTTGAACCGTCGTGCCTCGGCCGTCTTCTTTGATTTCCCTCACGCTGAACAGTACGCAGATGGTGTTCTCGCCTTGATGCGTAGCGAACTCGGCTGGTCGGCAGAAGATGAAGCGAGAGCCAATGAAAGCATTCGTCGTGAATTCGATGCGGTCCGCGTCAAAGGACCTGTTCCACTTTCATAATACGAGAAAAGACCCGGTCGCTTTGAGGCGATCGGGTCTTTTGGTGTGTTACTCTTCCTCTTTCGAAACAGCGAGTTCCGCTGCAGGCATGTTTCCAGGATGCAAATTCGAACTCTTACGCGCAAAACTAAAGTAAAGAACTAAACCGATTGCGAGCCAAATTCCGAAAGCAATCCATGTTTCGAGCTTCAAGTTAAACATTAAGAAAAGACACGAAGCAATTGCTGCGATTGGCACATACGGCATACCCGGACATTTGAAAGCACGCGGGAGATCTGGTTGTGTCTTACGAAGAATCAAGACAGCGACAGAGATCAAGACGAACGCTGCGAGTGTTCCCATGTTGACGAGGTTCGCGATGACATCGAGTGGAACGAATCCAGCGACGAGTGAGCTACCGAGTCCGATCATCCAAGTCGCCTTGAATGGCGTTTGGTACTTCGGATGCACTTCAGAGAAGACTTTCGGGAACATCCCGTCACGCGAGATAGCAAACGCAAGACGAACCATTCCGTATGTCATAACAAGAATAACTGTTGTAATCCCAAGGATCGCACCGAGATCGATGAAACCAGCAACCCAGTTTTGACCTGCCATTTGAATCGCAAGTGAAACTGGATGATCAATACCTTCGAATTTTTGATACGGTACGATACCTGTCATGATCGCTGCAACGATGACGTAAAGAATCGTACAGACAGCGAGCGAACCAATGATACCGCGTGGCAAGTTCTTTTGCGGATCGCGAACTTCTTCTGCTGCCGATGTGACGGCATCAAAACCAATATAAGCAAAGAAGACGATCGCAGCACCGGAGAAGACGCCTCCCCAACCAAATGGCGTAAATGGTGCCCAGTTCGTAGGTTCAACGTAGCCGACCCCTACAACGATGAAGAGAACAACGACGGCTAATTTGATGACAACCATGATGTTATTGACACGCTTCGTTTCCTTGATTCCCATCGACAACAGTGCCGTAATGGCAAAGAGGATTAAGAACGCTGGAAGGTTAAAGTACGTCTTCGCCCCTTCTACTGCTCCCGGAGCTGCCGAAAGTGCTGTTGGCACATGGATATTAAATCCTGCGAGTAAAGACTGGAAGTATCCGGACCAACCGGCTGCAACAGCACTGGAGGCGAGTCCATATTCTAGAATCAAGTTCCAGCCGATGATCCAAGCGAAGATTTCCCCCATTGTTGCATACGTGTACGTATAGACGGATCCACTGACCGGAATCGTTGATGCAAATTCAGCGTAAGCAAGAGCAGCTAGACCACAGGCGATGGCAGATAGAATGAAAGATACGATAAGTCCTGGTCCTGCAGTTAGAGCTCCTGTTCCCGTCAAGACGAAGATTCCGGTTCCGATGATGGCGCCAATTCCTAAAAACGTTAAATCCATTGCGCCAAGATTTCGAGCAAGTCCACTGTTGCGTTTACTTGCAGCAATCATAGCGGAAACATCTTTTTTCCGCGTCAAACTCATGATGTACTTCCCCCTATTTCTCTTGTGATTTGTCTTACGAAGCGAGTCGTTCGCAAGAACTTAATCAAAAATTTACGAAGTTTTCTGATAAATTGATATAGGTCATTGTACCTATTTGTTTTTTGACTAGCGCTTTCACCTGTTAAAGAACAAAAAAACTATAAATAAATATCGATGTGTAACATCTGTTACACACCGATAAAATATACTTTAGTTTATTCGCTTTTTAAATCGTCTGTCTCGTCTTTTTCCACTCCAAAAACACTTGATAATCCAGCTTTGTTCGTGCAACATAGGCTTCTGACCAGCGTTCGATTTGTTCCAAAAAAGCTGTATCAGATACACCGATCGCCTGAATGATTTCGACGTCCGCATGATGCGTTAAAACTTTTTCTTTAATACCGGCATCCTGATCCGCCCGTGCATGGACTTTGGCGGTAATTTGACCTTGAATGCACAAGACGTTTTCAAGGTCTTCCTGACTTTTTATATGCTTAGCTTTTAGTTTTTTCTTATACGGTGAGCGCTCCCGTACATAATATTCCTTTTGCCCAATCGTTAGATAGCCAAGATATGGATCTTCATATGCCTGCATCGCTTTTTGAGACGTGATGATTCTTCGTCCTTGATGAACGGTTTCAGCTTCTGGACGATAAACGGGTAAAAATAATGACGGAACAGAAGTTTGTGCTTGTTTCATCTCAAGAATCAAATCTTCTTCTCCTCCCTCCCCCTCAATCAGAATGTAATAGCGCTCGAGACCAATCGACGCTGTTCCACTATCTAGCTTTCGGACAATATCTTTGATCATATAAAACGACTCATCACGACGATCGTCAACGTCAATCGTCTCAATATAGGATGACCAGGCAGTCTCGATCGCCGATCGTGTCGCGTCATCTATTGCTTCCATATCCGGGAGCGTACAAAATCGTCTTACGCCATCCACTAGTTCCGTTCGTTCTCCCATTAATTCCTCGCGTTTCTTTTCTGCTTTTTTGATTAACTTCTTGATTGGTCCTTTCGTATTATCCCGTGTAAAACAGACATCACTTGGATCTTTTCCAAGAGCATACTTTTTTAAATCGTGTAAGTATTCCAGGACATAATTGCGAATTGCAGGGGTCGGATCGTATCCCGCCTCTTCTGCAAACAGTCGAACGGAGACTGCCATTCGAATCAAATCGTACAGGTAAGATCCTAAGTATCCTTCATCAAAGTCATTGACGTCGTAAATGATTTCCCCTTTTGCATTTCCATGGACACCAAAGTTCTCAAAGTGAAGATCACCTTGAATCCAGGTTGGTTTATCCTGCGGTGTATCAAAACCGAGTGGAATGCGAGTGACATCATAATAAAAAAGATGCGAACTTCCTCGGAAAAAGCGAAACGGACTCAAACTCATCTTGTCGTACTTTTCCTGACGTGCTGTCTCATCCAATTGACGGATTTCGTGATCATAAAAATCAAGAACCTTCGCAATCGTCATCTGTCGAATCTCTTCGTACACGGGCTGAAACATTCGATTCTCTCCTCTCCATTTGAAAAAAGAGCAGTCAAAACGAAATCGTTTGACTGCTCCTTGCGTGTTACTCGAAATGTTTTTTATATTCCCCGTATCCTGCCGAATCAAGCTCTTCGAGCGGAATAAATCGTAATGCCGCTGAGTTGATACAATAGCGAAGACCACCAAGTTCCGTCGGGCCATCATCAAAGATGTGACCAAGGTGACTATCTGCACTCGCAGAACGAACTTCCGTCCGTGTCATTCCGTGACTTGTATCGAGTTCAACTTCCATCTTATCTTCTGAGATTGGTTTAGCGAAGCTCGGCCAACCGCAGTTCGACTGGAATTTGTCTTTCGATGTGAAAAGTGGTGTACCGTCCACGATATCGACATACAGACCAGGACGTTCTTCGTCCCAGTATTCATTACGGAAAGCAGGCTCTGTCCCGTTCTCTTGTGTGACTTTATACTGAATCGGTGTCAGACGCTCTTTTAGTTCCTTCTCTTTCCCGTGATCTTTCCATGCTTCTTTGATGAATTTTGCGCGACCTGAGCCGACACTGTACATCTGGTAACGGAACGGGTTCTTTTTATAATAATCTTGGTGATATTCTTCAGCTGGCCAGAACGGTTTTTCTGGACGAATCTCTACCGCGACCGGACGTGAGAAACGTCCCGATGCGTCAAGTTCAGCTTTTGAACGCTCAGCTGCTTCACGTTGCGCTTCATCGACATAAAAGATTGCAGGTTGGTACGATTCACCACGGTCATTGAATTGACCACCACCATCTGTTGGATCGATTTGACGCCAGAAAATCTCGAGTAATTCTTCATACGTAATGACGGACGGATCGTACGTCACTTCGACTGCCTCTAAGTGACCTGTCGTTTCCGAACAGACCTCTTTATAAGTCGGGTTCTCTGTATGACCACCGGTATATCCTGAAATGACCTGCTCTACACCATCATATTTATGGAATGGCTTGACCATGCACCAGAAACAACCACCTGCAAATATTGCTTTTGCCATCTATCTTCCCCTCCTCTGTATGCTTCTATTTTACCGCGTTCAGAGAATGGACTCGACTTTCCTGCTCATTCAATCCTCCGGGTTCGCTTTTAGGCGACGCATGACGAAGTAGATCGCCGCAAAGACAAGAAGAAGTCCTCCAAGCGAATACCAGATATTATTCAAACGATAAATCATTTGATACAAGGCAAGCGTCACAAGCAATAACGCGATCGGTAAGAAGGCACGCTTAAAGTGGTACCAGTAATTCACGAAGATCGCCTCCTGTTTTTCTTTCATCTTACTTGAAGCGACATCTAAAAAGCCACCTTCATTTGAAGGTGGCTCACTAATTACGATTGGCGTGGATGTTCTGGGAAGTCCATCTCGTCATAACGAACGACGGACGTTCGATTTTTGAATTTATGTCCTAACCAGAAAGCAAGGAATAATGGAATACCGACGTACGTTGCGGCGATTCCAACCCAATCAATTTGGTCAGCGAGGAATGCTGCATAGTTTTGACCAACGATGACAAGGAAACAAAGACCGAATGCGAACAGCGGACCGAATGGGAACGCTGGTGCAACGTACGGCAAGTCTTTCAACGAGTGCCCTTGTGCAACGAAACCTTTACGGAAACGATAGTGACTGATCGCAATTCCGAGCCATGCGATGAATCCTGTCATCCCGGAAGCATTGAGTAGCCACAAGTAGACTTGTCCACCAAACATCGACGTCAAGAAACAGAGGGCACCGATCGCTCCTGTTGCGAGCAAGGCGTTACGCGGCACACCGTTTTTTGACACTTTCGCGAACAACTTCGGTGCATCGCCTTGACGCGCAAGTGTATAAAGCATCCGTGTTGAAGCATACATCCCTGAGTTTCCGGCAGATAGGACAGACGTCAAGATGACAGCGTTCATGAGTGCTGCCGAGAATGCAAGACCTGCTTTTTCAAAGACGAGCGTAAACGGACTAACCGCTACGTCGGTGATATCATTTGAAACTAAGTTCGGACTCGTATACGGAATGAGCATCCCGATGACAAAAATCGCGAAGACGTAGAAGAGTAAAATACGCCAAAAGACTTGTTTGACCGCTTTTGGAACGTTCTTTTTCGGATCTTCCGACTCACCTGCTGCAATCCCGACCAGTTCCGTTCCTTGGAAACTGAATCCAGCAACAAGGATAATCCCGATGACGGCAGGAATCCCACCGACGAACGGCGCATCCCCGAGAGCAAAGTTTTTAAAGCCAACCGGTGGCTCTGAGGTAAAGACGCCGAAAATCATTGCAACACCGACGACTAAGAAGACGATGACCGTGACGACTTTAATCATCGCAAACCAATATTCGGCTTCTCCGAACCCTTTAACGGAGAAGAAGTTCAACCCAATCATCAGTACTAAGAACAAAGCACTGAAGTAAAAACCAGGAACGTCCGGGAACCAGTAAGACATGACGATTTGTGCTGCAACGAGTTCGACTGCGATCGTGACTGCCCAGTTGTACCAGTAGTTCCAGCCGAGTGCAAAACCGAACGATGGATCGACGAATTTCGTTCCATATGTCGAGAAGGATCCAGCGACCGGCATATACGCTGCCATTTCACCAAGACTTGTCATTAAGA
This sequence comes from Exiguobacterium sp. EA-TM-5, assembly GCF_053878415.1. NCBI lineage: Bacteria > Bacillati > Bacillota > Bacilli > Caryophanales > Exiguobacterium > Exiguobacterium sp. EA-TM-5. The sequence goes on from NZ_CM132670.1 coordinate 257,819, forward strand.
AATAGACCATTAAACCGACGATTGCATACGATAGGAGCGCACCACCTGGTCCTGCTGCTGCGACGGAAGCACCGGATGCGATGAAAAGTCCTGTTCCGATAGCTCCGCCAATAGCGATCATCGACATATGACGAGCTTGTAATCCACGTTTTAAACCTTCTGCTGTTGAATCTGTTGTTTTGTTAACATCTAAATTGTTCATTTCGTTCGCTTCTCTCTGTATAGATTTTTGAGAGGACACTTTTTGAATGAAAAAAACAAAAAGCGCCCTCATCTTCCAGATGGAAGATGAGAACGCAACATAATAAAATGGATGCGCCTCATTCTACCGTCGTGAAAGATAGCTCTCCACAAGTAGGTCATACCCGACTTGTGACAGTATTAGACCTGTTCGATCTAATCCCAATCGATCATCTTCAAAGCGATGATTGATTTCGGCAATTCTTCCTTTCAGGTCACCTCATTTGTCGCTTGACGACATCCGTAACCGTACTCTTAAGAACTGCAACCTCCATCCCACTGGTTGAGTGAGAACTGAATTAAGTTAGTTATTACTACGCCATATTACACAAACCGCCACGAAATTGTCAATTGCCTTTTTCGAATATCGGGTAGTCGATGGTAAAAATCCGATATGTTTAGTACACTAAATGGTAGAAGTCCACTGAGAGAAAGGATGCTGCTTGCATGCCACAGGAACGTGATTTGCTAACTTACCGACTCGAGGAACAAATGCGTGTCATTCTTCGTACCCTGCGACGTGAACTAAATCGACTATTTGAAGGAACAGCAACCCGGAGTGAATTCTTCATCTTACGGAGCCTTTCAGAAAATGGTCCTCAGCGCCCGACGCTTCTCGCGGAACAATTTGAGCTCGCAACGAGCCAAGTTACTGCTTTGACGGATAAGCTGTATAAACAAGGATATGTCACACGGACACGTTCGACGGAAGATCGTCGTTCGATCGTCCTCGCCTTAACCGATGACGGCGAACGAGCATTTCGAGAACTCGAAATTGTCCGGAAAAATTATTTACAAGATCGCTTCGGAACCCTAACGGAAGAAGAACTCGAAACGATGATTCGTGTCTTTGATAAAATTTTATTGACGATGGATGAGGATACGCTCACTTCGTCTTCATAAAAACGGTAGATTTTCTACCGTTTTTTCTTTTTTACCTAAACATTTCCCACAATCTAACCGTTACCTAGATGAATAAACTAGAGTATATATATGGAAATCTGTTAGCTGGGGGAGTTGGGAGGATTTGTTGTCCATCATGAATCAATTCATCATTAACTTTTGTCTACTGTTTACAACGATTACTCTCTTGTTCTTACCGTTTCGTAATCAACCACGTATTTCGCTCAATTCAAGCTGGAGCACACGTCTCATCTTAGGGGTTGTCTCTGGTCTGATTGCAGTTTTATTAATGTTTAATGGGATCCAGATCGATGTCGCCCGTGTTGATTTGCGCATCGTTCCCGTTGCGATCGCCATGTTGTTTGGTGGTTTCCCAAGCGCCATCGTTGCAGGTGTGATGATCATCGGGACGCGTTATTTTTTGACACCAGTCGAGCAAATGGAAGGTTTTTATCTATCTACACTGATCATTGTCTTGTTCATCATAACAATCGGGATCATACGTCGCTTTGTTCACATCTCGATGCGTCATTTTCAACTCATGGTGTTGGTCGGTATTTTGTATTCGTTACCCGCCATTTACATTCTGACGCACAGCTGGTCGACATTCGTTAAAATTTCGATCGCTTATATCTTCTTTAATCTATTAGCTGGATTCGTCGCCTTTCGATTATTGACGGAATTACGCCGTCACTTTGAAAACATCCAGTATCAGCAGAAACTTGCGATGACGGATGCTTTGACCGGACTTGCCAATCGCCGTCGCCTCGACGATTCACTATCACTCGTCGGTTCAACCGATCAAGGGTATTCGCTCGTCTTAATCGATATCGACTTCTTCAAACATGTCAATGATACATATGGTCATGACGCAGGTGATGATGTCTTACGCCAACTGGGTATGACGCTCGCTTCTTTGACACGACCGGACGACCTCGTCGGACGGTATGGTGGTGAAGAATTTTTGATCATCTTACCAAGTACATCGGCAAAAGAAGCACAAAAAATCGCAGAACTAGCCCGGACGACAGTTGCACGTAATCTATTCCCAACAGCAGATGTACCTGATCTGCAAATTACGATTTCGCTTGGTATCGCGCATTCTAGTGGTTCCCATACGTCTCTTGAAGCATTACAACAAGCAGATAAAGCACTGTATTACTCAAAAGAAAGCGGGCGAAACCGGAGTACGATCTATACGAAAGAACTCGCCTTCCAACAAGCCTGAATACGAGACGCTTCCTAGCGGGAGCGTCTTTTTTTTATGAACTTATTCCGTTTCCTTAGGAAAACCGATGCTTTCCACGGTTCCAAAGACGATCATCCGACTTAATTGTTCCGCCATATATGCTGCTGAATATGGACGATCGTTTCGTAACCAAGAAATCAACAATCCCAGTTGCCCTCCAATAACATAATTCAATAATAAGTCTCGATCGACGAAAGTCGCCTCCTCTGCAACTTGCGGTCGAAATACAATTCGATAATTCTCTTTCAACGTATCGAGAAAACGCGAGATGAACGTTTTAATGGGTCCTTGAACGAGCATTGTCTGATAAAACAATTCATTTTCTTCAATATGAATGAACAACCGAGCAAAATAGCGACTGACCTGCTCGACTGTCGGAAACACGGTTCCTGTACCTGTGATTCGAATTGCCTGTTCGAGTGCCGTCATCTGCTCCTCAACCACTTGGTCGAGCAAATCATATTTATCTGTATAGTGTGCGTAAAACGTCGAACGGTTCACCCCCGCCCCATCTGTCAGCATCTTGACCGTGATACTCGAGAAGCTATGCGTCTTCAATAAACGAAATAATTCCATTGTAATACGGTCACGTGACCGTTTCGGTCGTGGATCACGGCTCTCATTCATTCACATTTCACTCCTTTTTCATTACCTTTTCATAAATGAATCCGTTATCATTTATTTTTCCGACATTTTGTCGGAAATTGTCGGTTGTTTGTTAGCTAACTATCCATATAATTAACTATATTAATTACTCCTCCCCCAGAGGAGTACTTTTTTTGAATCGATTGTACACAAGAAAGGATGCTAACACACCCATGAGTATGAAAAAATTATTAATCATCAATGTTGTCACTCTCATCGTCTTGATTGGTGGCGGTGTCGTCGGATACTACTATTACGATCAAGCCACAAGCTATGTCAAAACAGACAATGCAAAAATCGATGGCAAAATGATAACCGTTGCGAGTCCAAGTGCTGGTAAATTAACAGACTGGTCTGCGAAAACTGGTGAATCACTCGACAGCGGCGCAACACTTGGTCACATCATGACTGCACAAGCCGGACAAAAACCGACAGATCTTTCTGTTTCGATGCCGTCTAAAGCAACGATCGTTCAGTCGATGGCGACAAAGAATGGCTTCGTCGCAGCAGGTACACCTCTCGCCTATGGTTTTGACTTAAACGACCTTTGGGTCACAGCAAACATCGAAGAAACAGAAATCGATGAAATCAAAGTCGGACAAACCGTTGATGTCTATGTCGACAGCTATCCGGACACGACACTTTCTGGTGAAGTCGAACAAATCGGAATGACGACAGCTTCAACCTTCTCGATGATGCCTTCTTCAAACGGAAATGCGAATTACACGAAAGTCGCACAAGTCATTCCGGTTAAAGTGTCACTATCGCAAGAAAAATCGCTCGACATTCGACCTGGTATGAATGTGACCGTCCGCATTCATAAGGATTAAGGAGGGACGTTCATGTCTACTACCTTCTTGTTCGGATATAGCGCGTTTACGATTCTGATCATCATCGGCGTCAACTGGATCGCTCGCCGGAATCGTCAATCCGACATAGCACTGGCTACTGACGGACCGACACTCGAGGAATCTCTCGAAGCGGAACCGACGATAACCGTGACACCTCCGGTCGCAGCACCTCCAAAACAAGTATCAACTGAAAACGTCAGTATTCCTAAAGTATTGACGGTCTTACTGATTGGTATGTTCATTGCTATTTTGAACCAAACGTTGATTAATGTCGCGTTGCCGGTTTTGATCAACGACTTTAACGTTTCAACATCTACTGCTCAATGGTTGACGACGGGCTTCATGCTCGTCAACGGAATTTTGATTCCAATCAGTGCCTTTTTAATGCGGAGCTACACATTCCGCCAATTGTTCCTTGCTTCGATGACGCTCTTTTTCTTCGGATCCATCATCTGTTCCATGGCGATGAACTTCCCAGTCATGATGATTGGGCGTGTCGTTCAGGCAGCGGGTGCTGGTATCTTGATGCCACTTGGATCAAATGTCTTCATGACATTGTTCCCGCCGCATAAGCGTGGAGCTGCCATGGGAATGCTCGGGATTGCGATGATTCTCGCTCCAGCTGTCGGACCAACGATCACGGGATATGTCATCCAAAACTATGATTGGCACGTCATGTTTTATGCGATGTCGTTCTTTGGATTAGTGACGTTGTTACTTGGTGCAGCCTGGTTCCGTCTGACGCAACCACTCTCGAAGCCATCTTTTGATGCACTTGGTGTCTTATTTAGTACGATTGGATTCGGTAGTCTGCTTTATGGCTTCAGTGAAGCTGGTAATGATGGCTGGGATAGCCCAATCGTCATTAGTACGATCGTCATCGGTTTAATCGGAATCGCTGCTTTTGCAATGCGTGAACTTTCGATGGAAGATCCCATGCTGAACATTCGTGTGTTGAAGGTCCCGGAATTTTCTTTCACGCTCTTCATCAACGTCATCGTCACGATGGCCTTGTTCGGCGGGATGTTACTTCTACCAATCTACCTTCAAAGTATTCGCGGATTTTCACCGGTCGACTCCGGTCTTCTTCTTTTGCCAGGATCATTGATCATGGGGATCACTGGTCCAATTGCCGGGCGTTTATTTGACCGCTTCGGCATTCGCCCGCTCGCCATCTTCGGTTTGACGTTGATGACGTACGGGACATGGGAATTGACGCAATTGAACATGGATACATCGTATTACTCGATCATGGGGATTTATATGCTTCGGTCATTCGGAATGGCATTCATCATGATGCCAATCATGACTGCCGGTATGAACGCCCTACCGATGAAGATGATTCCACACGGAAATGCAACGCAAAATACGCTTCGTCAAGTCGCCGGGTCCATCGGAACTGCGATTCTCGTCACAGTCATGACACGTCAAACGACGGCTCACTTAGCAGACGATGCGAATCAGTTCACGACCCTTGATCCGACGCTTTCGCAACATCTAAATGATCTCGGACAACAGCTTGGTAGTTCACAAGCCGCTTCGATGAGCTGGTTTACGACACTGACGAAACAAGCGACGATTCAAGGAATCACCAATGCATTCTGGATTGCGACTGTATTATCTGCTCTCGCATTGATTTTGTCCTTCTTCTTGCATGGGAAAAAAGAACCGAATCTAGATTAATTGACGACGGGCCAGTTGATGTGACATCAACTGGTCTTTTCTTATCCTTTACGAAAAGTTCTTCTTTGCACTTCAGCTTTAAAATCGATACACTAGGGACAATGAGTTTCATATCTAAAGGAGATGCTTTATGGTTGCCTTTCTGCAATTTTATGCGTTCATCTTTGCTTGTTGTTTTGCTTGGCAAGTTGGTCGACCATCACCTTGGTCACAAAAGATAGTTCGTGCCTTTTTAACAAGTGTCAACGGACTCTTCGTATTCGCACGTGCCTCGATTTCAATCTTTTTATTAGTTGGACCACTATTACTCGTCACATATCTTGTCTTTCCACGATTAATCACTTTTGAAAATGGTTTAGCAATGGTGATTAGTGTGCTCGTCATCGGACTAGTCGATCGTCTCGTCAGTCTTGTCGTCCTACCCCTTATGCGTTCCTTTTTCCTAAAACGTCAACGCGTCATGCCACAATCGGTGGAAATGGTGCTCTATACGATGGCGATGGCAGTCTTGCTCTTTATTCAGCTCCACGCTGTCCCTGGCGTTCAGATTCATGTAGCACTGACGATTTTCCTTGGATTTACGATTTATTTCGCCCATTATTTATTTGCGCTGTATCGAATTCGTTTGATGAAAAAGAAACTAACGACCGTTGCTCAGGATCAAGACGATGAACGAAAAGCCTCTTAATACGAGTTTAGTAAAAGACGATCTCCGAAAGGAAATCGTCTTTTTGTTTTCTGACAAATAACATTGACAATGATAATCGTTATCATTTATAGTGAAAAAGTACTCAGTGAGGAGATGAAACGGATGCATGCCCAACAAGTGATTGAAACACGCCGGTCGGTCCGGTCATACACAGAACAATCGGTTCCGGTTGAATTGATAGAAGCAATACTCGAAACGGCAATTTATGCCCCGAATCATAAATTACGAGAACCTTGGCGCTTTGTCCTTGCGATGGAAGACGGACAGACACGGTACGTTGATGCCTTGATGAAATTGCTGACAGCGCGCGGTCAATTCGAGACAAAAACACTTGAACAACGTCAACAAGCAGAACAAAAATTAAGAGAAGTCCCGGTCTACTTAACAATCCTTTGTCAGAAACAAGGAACACCGGATCAACAGTTAGAGGATACACTCGCAACGGCTGCCATGATTCAAAATCTACAATTGGTGGCGACAGAACGAGGTCTTGGTTGTTGCTGGAAGAGCGGAAAACACTGGTTTACACCAGAGTATGCGTCTCTCGTCGGCGCTTCAGAAGAAGAGCGTGTTCTCGGTGTCATTCAAATCGGCTGGCCTGCTATCGTTCCACCTGTCAAACCTAGAACGTCCGCGAAGGACAAGTTGACGCACTTTTAAGAGGTGCGCATTCTGCGAGCTACCCCTGCTCGCGCCAATCAAGCCCCAATTCAAAATAAAAACGTTCCGATGACGTCTCCCTCCCCAAATGGAGGCGCAATCGGAACGTTTTTCTGTTAGAGAAATCCTTCATTATTGACAGGTGATTTAGCTTGATTCTAAGATAATGAAGGTGAAACAAATAACCGCTTACAAAAAAGCGGGTCGAAAGAAGGGGTCCCCTTGCACGCGGATCAACGAAAAAAATTAACGGTTCTCATGATCAATATGTTTATTGCGGTCGGGAGCTTCGGGATCATCATTCCGATTCTACCCGCTTACTTAGCCTCGATTGGACAAGGTGGGACAGCAGCTGGATTAATGATTGCCATCTTTGCTGGAGCACAACTCGTCATGTCACCGATTGCCGGAAAATGGGCAGATCAATACGGTCGTCGGAAGATGATCATTTACGGGTTGATCGGTTTGACGCTCTCGATGTTCGTCTTCTATTTCTCAAACTCCGTCACGGTTCTCTACATCTCGCGCGCAATCGGCGGTGCCGGTGCTGCCCTCCTGATTCCAGCAATCTTTGCTTACGTCGCGGACATCACGACGATGGATCAACGCGCAAAAGGAAACAGTTACGTCTCGGCTGCGATGTCACTTGGGATCGTCATCGGTCCAGGAATCGGTGGTTTCCTTGCCGAGTATGACTTAAAATTGCCGTTACTCGTCTCAGCAATCGTCTCGGGCGTAGCCGTCTTATTCAGCGTCTTGTTGCTTCAAGAAAGCGAACAACACGATGCGACGGCGATGGCACCAGACGAAGGATCGATGCTTCGAAAACTCGGCACATCGTTTAAGAAACCGTACTTTGTCCCGCTCGTCATTACACTCGTCATGAGTTTCGGTCTCATGGCATATGAATCAGTGCTTGGTCTATTCGTCGATGACCAATTCGGCGCTTCACCGAAAGATATTGCCATCATGGTGACGTCGACCGGTATTATCAGCGTCATCGCTCAAATCTTCATCGTTGATAAGTTATCGCGTAGTCTGGGTGAAGGAAAGGTCTTGAACTTATTCCTCTTCATCGCAGCGCTCGGCTTCTTGTTATCGCTATTAACATCAAGCTACAGCGGATTCTTTGCGATCACACTCGTCATCTTCCTTGCGACATCGATTTTACGTCCTGTCTTGAATACGATGATTTCAAAGCTTGCTGGGAATGAACAAGGATTTGCCATGGGAATGAATAATGCTTATATGAGCATCGGGAACGTGCTTGGACCAACGCTTGCTGGTCTACTGTATGACGTCAACATTCTCTATCCATTTGCGCTCGGTCTGATTTTCCTCGTCGTAACGTTCATCGGATCGTTCATTTGGCAAAAACGTCAAGCACGATTGATCGCCAAGGTCGAACAAAGTTCTTAAACGCATTAAAAATAGCCTCGATTACTCCATCCAATCGGACGGAGTAGTCGAGGCCATTTCGTTTATTCCTATTCGTTCGTCATACGAATTGTTCCTCTGTTCCTGATACGAGAAGTTTCGCACTGATTTCTGTTAACAAGAAAACAAATATGACTCCCGTAAAATCAAGCGTCAACCATGGCATAAGACCAAGGCCTAGCAATAGTGTGCCAATCATCAATGAACGATATGAAGAAAAGGTCGGTCGATTCGGACGAAGACTCAGTAAGATACTGACAACACCAAGCACGATGAGCCACGTCACTGAAATATTATAGAAAAAGTGATCCACCAGTAAGAATAGACCGATCGGATACAGCGGAATCCACCAACGGTTCATACCAATGCCTCCCGTTTTTCTTTTCATTATCGCACCATTTGAATTGATTCCCTTTATTTTGAAATGACTTAACCGTATTGTTTTTGATGTGCGCGTTTGAGCTTGAGATATTCTTCATCCGCTCGGATCAAATCCCACTTTTCTTGGAAAATCGCAGCCGATTTAGCTTTTTCTTCATCAATCTCGCGTGTATGCAATTCTTTTTTCTCTTTATCTTTATACTTACGTCCACCTTTATAGTTTGCGTAGCGTCGCGCGCGCGTATGACCCATCTGAATGAACTTCCGCGCCATGTCCATGCCGACGAAGTCTCCGTCTTCTTTATAAGCTAAATACATCTCATAAATTTTATCGGACGATTCTCGCGCAATCTCCGGTGTCTTAAAACGCCAATGTGGCAGAATCTCACTTTTATAAGGTTCAACGAGTAACACCCCTTGCTCTCCGCGCCCGACCCGATATTTTTCCGGTTCCTTGCGAAAATCAGTCGTCTTAAAATCGAGATCGTAATCAAATGGCATCCCGGTCACGCTCCCTTCTACTCGGAAACGTTCCCTCCCCGCACGTTCATCAATCCTCGATTCGGTAGAGCCCTTGCGTATAAATGGTCGCTAAGACGTGTGCAATCTCTTCGATTGTTGCCGTCGCTTCTTCACGGACGACTTCAAATAAATACATTTCATTGGCAAAGAACCACCCTCGGGCAACGAGTTTTGAATCAACATCTTGCCGTGCGAGTCCTGTCTCTTGTGCATACTGAATGTCTTGACTAATACGATCAATGAATCGTTCCCGAATCGCTTTCCATTTGGAACGGACAATATAGGATACGCCGATTGCTTGCTCGACGATTCGTAGCATCGCTCGTTCTTCTTCCGCAAGACGTAGGAAATCCGTCGCCTGCGTCACGATGCGTTCTTTCGCCTCACCCGGCGTCATTGGTTCAAATGTTCGTTCTGCGATCGTATGGAAACGACTCATGACATCTTCCATCAGGACGACGAGTAGCTCATCTTTCCCTTCGAAATGGACATAAGCGGTTCCATAACCGACGCCAGCCTGTTTAATGATTTGCGAAATCGTTGCGGTCTGAAAACCTTGTTCTAAGAAAACGTCACGTGCTGCACTCAACAGTTTCTCGCGTGTCCGCACCGTACGCAGGTGACGTTTATCGATTTTTTCTGGTTGAGAAGATGACATGTCCTTCACTCCTTTTGTTTTCTCTATTCGATAATATTGACACAATGTCAATTTGTTTGCTACGCTTTTGTCAAAATTGATTGAGCATTCATTTAAGGAGGATGACGTATGACATTGCAAGCAAAACGGACCGATGCCGTTACTCGGGACGAACAAGATGCTTTAGCCGCCTATCGTGATGAGTTTTATCTGCAACCGGGTAGTATCTATATGGATGGAAATTCGCTCGGGTTATTATCGAAGCGTGCTGAGAAGACATTACTCGAGTCGCTATCAGACTGGAAAGAGCTCGGCATCGATGGCTGGATGAAGGGACGTCATCCTTGGTTCGAATTATCAGAACGACTTGCTGCCCTCAACGCACCATTGATTGGCGCTCAGGCAGAAGAAGTCATGGTCACTGGTTCAACGACCGTCAATCTCCATCAACTCGTCGCGACATTCTTTCAACCGACGGAAGGACGCGATAAGATTTTAGCCGATGCACTGACATTCCCTTCGGACATCTATGCCCTCCAAAGCCAACTTCGCCTGCGCGGGCTTGATCCGGAGACGCACCTCGTCCAAGTGCCGAGTCGCGATGGTCGCTTTTTAGAAGAAGACGATATCATTGCCGCCATGACGGACGATATCGCTTTGATTGTCTTACCAGCTGTGCTATACCGAAGCGGACAGATTCTTGATATGGAACGTCTGACGAAAGCCGCACGCGAACGTGGCATCTTGATCGGTTTTGATGGCTGTCACTCCGTCGGGGCAGTTCCGCATGCTTTCCATGACTGGGATGTTGATTTTGCCTACTGGTGCAATTACAAACACTTAAACGGTGGTCCTGGAACAGTTGGTGGATTATTCGTCCACGAACGTCATTTTGGAACACTGCCTGGTCTGACGGGCTGGTTCGGTTCACGCAAGGATAAGCAGTTTGATATGGATCATACGATGACACCGGCTGCGCATGCGGGGGCGTTCCAGATTGGTACACCACATGTCTTAAGCCTTGCCCCACAAATCGGCGCGTTAGAGATGTTCGAAGAAGTCGGTATCGAAGCTGTCCGGACAAAGTCCCTTGCTTTGACGCAGTACATGATGGAACTTGTGGAGCAAGAGTTAGCACCATTTGGTTTCGTCATTGGAAACCCAGTCGACGACAAACGTCGTGGTGCGCACCTCAGCCTCGAGCACCCAGAGGCAGCACGCATTTGTAAAGCACTTAAGGAACACCGGATCATTCCTGATTTCCGGGCACCGAACATCGTTCGTTTGGCACCGGTCGCGCTCTACAATACATTTACTGATGTCTATGACGTCATCGCAACACTCAAACAAATCATGGAAGATAAAGAATACGAACGCTTCGCGAATGAACGCGAAGTCGTTGCTTAAGGAGTACACCATGGAACAACCTACTGAACTACGGCGTGAACTCAAGACACGCCAATTAACGATGATCGCGATGGGATGTGCGATCGGAACGGGTCTCTTCCTCGGAAGTGGACTGGCGATCGGACTTGCCGGTCCGAGCGTTCTGATCAGTTACGCAGTCGGCGCCTTCATCGTCTTACTCTTAATGGGCTGCCTCGCTGAAATGACGGTTGCCCATCCAACATCCGGCTCGTTCGGGACGATTGCTGAACGTTATATTAGTCCCTACGCCGGTTTCCTCGTCCGCTATTCGTACTGGATTGCAAACGTCCTTGCGATCGGTGTCGAAGTCAGTGCGATTGCGATTTATATGAAATACTGGTTCCCGGACGTTCCTGGATTCGTTTGGATTCTCGTGTTTGCCGCTGCATTGATTTATATCAATGCCACGACGGTCAATACATTCGCGACCTTCGAATACTGGTTCTCGGTCATTAAAATCAGTGCGATCTTGCTGTTTATCTTACTCGGTGCTTATCTGGTCATCGGTAGTCCGAGTCCTGAGATTGGTCCGCAAAACTTTACGAATGATGGTGGTTTCATGCCATTCGGTTTCTCGGGTCTCTGGATTGCAATCTTCATCTCCTTGTTTAGTTTCCTTGGAACAGAATTGATTGCTGTTACTGCAGGTGAAGCGAAGGATCCGGACGTCGCCGTACCGAAAGCATTAAAAGCGACGGTCTTCCGTCTCTCGACATTTTACGTCATCACAATTGCTTTGATGTTGATGATCGTGCCATGGCAACAAGCAGGTGGTGTCGATCAAAGTCCATTCGTCAAAGTAATGGAGATGCTATCGATTCCGTATGCAGGTGGTATCATGAACTTCATCATCCTGACGGCAGCTCTATCTGCGATGAACAGTCAACTGTATGCTTCGACGCGAATGATGTACTCGTTATCCAAAGCAACGTACGCACCAAAAGTGTTTGGTCGTTTAAACCGGAAAGGTGTTCCACTCTTCGCACTCGCCGTATCAACGATCGGGATTTTCCTTGCTGCGATCATCAGCAGTCAGTCGAGCGTCTCTTATCCGTTCATGATGGGGATTTCGATGTTCGGGGCAATTTTCACGTGGTTCATGATTTTCATATCCCACCTCTACTTCCGTAAAGCGTGGGAACGCGAAGGCGGACGGACGTTACCGGTCCGGATGATGGGGTATCCGTACCTGACGGCTCTCGGTGCGTTGCTCTTATTCGCACTCGTACTGACGACATGGTTCACGGATTTCCAAATCGTCTTGAAATTTGGTGTACCGTGGTTGTTGTTCTTGTCCGTCGCTTATTTCTTCTGGAAACGAGCACATCCGGAACAACCGAAGACCGCTCAAAAACGAAAACTGAATTAATTCGATAAAGGGGATGAACGGGTATGGAAAAGACAGATCCTACGTCTATTGAAGCATCGATTCAAACGGATTTTAAGAAAGACATGTCCTACGGGGACTACTTGCAATTAGATCCTTTGCTTACGAGTCAACATCGCTTATCGGGGCATCATGACGAGATGTTGTTCATCATCATTCATCAGACGAGCGAACTATGGATGAAGCTGATCCTGCATGAGATGAGTGCGGCAACACAAGCGATCGCAAACGATGATCTCGAATCATCGTTTAAGATGCTCGCACGGATCTCAAAGATTCAGCATCAGTTGATCCAGTCGTGGAACGTTCTGTCGACCTTGACCCCTGCCGAGTATTTGGAATTCCGGGATGCACTCGGTCACTCATCCGGGTTCCAATCCTATCAAAACCGACAAATCGAATTCGCGCTCGGCTTCAAAAACGAGCAGATGCTACAAGTTTATGCGCATGACGAAACACTCTACCCGATGATGCTCAAAGACTTGAAGACACCAAGCATCTATGACGAAACGATCCGAGCGATGGCGCGCCATGGCCTACCGATCGATGAGTCCGTCCTCGAACGTGATGTTACGCAAGACTGGACGCCGAATGCGAGTGTCGAGGCTGCTTGGGCGACCATCTATCGGGATGTCGATCGGTACTGGGATCTATATGAACTCGGCGAAAAATTACTCGATATCGGGAGCCAGCAACAAATATGGCGCTTTAACCATATGAGTACCGTCGAACGGATCATCGGACAAAAACCAGGTACAGGTGGTTCATCGGGTGTCAGTTATCTACGGCGTGTGCTCGACCATCGGTTCTTCCCGGAACTATGGTCGGTCCGCACCACATTATGAGGAGGATTCAGCAATGACGCGATGGATTGATGTTTCACAACCGCTCAATCGCCACGTCACGACGTGGCCGGGCGATACACCATTTGATGCAACACTGACGTGGAATAAGGCAGACACCGGTTCCGTTAACGTCGGCAAAGTAACGATGAGCCTGCATACCGGCACTCATGTCGATGCGCCGTTTCATTTTGATGATGCCGGACAAAAAATCATCGACCTGGATCCGGATCTCTATATCGGACATGCTCGTGTCATTTATTTGCCGGGTCGAACAGAAATTACAGCCGCTGATTTGGAAGGATTTGATCTCACTGACGTCCAACGCTTGATTATCAAAACGGATGGTTGGATCGATAAGTCGACTTTCCCAGAGACGATTCCCGTGTTGACGCCAAGTCTTGCCGAACGTCTCGGAGAGCTTGGAGTTTCACTGATTGGTCTCGACTTACCAAGTGTAGATGCGATCGATAGTAAAGAGATGGCAGCCCATCACGCACTCGCGCAACATGGTGTCCATATCCTTGAAGGACTTGTCCTTGATACGATCACCCCTGGTGATTATCATCTAAATGCTGTCCCGCTCCCACTCGTTGACGGAGACGGTAGCCCCGTTCGTGCCTTACTTCGTCCCTACTAAACAAAAATCCGTCTAGCAGAGAATCTGCTGGACGGATTTTTTACTGATGTAGCGATTCAAACAAACTCACTTCGATCTGACGAATGACGTGTCCAAGAACTGCAAGTGACGCATCGACCTCAAATCCTTGATCCAGTGAATGATTCGCTCCTTCGATGACATCAATCTTTAGTTGTGATGTCCGACACGTTTCGAGTAGCGCTTCATCATAAAACTTATCAGCCGTGCCAATGACAATCAGTCCAGCTTGCGTCGATGTGGCGATTTGCTCGACCACTTCATTCAAAACGGGTGTTAAAAAGACGAACCGTGCTGTCTGTAGATTTGGTTTAGCAAGTAACGCGGCAAGCGGAATCGTTCCTAACGACTTCGCGATGAACTGGACGTTCTCATATGTATGCGTAGCGAGTACTTCTGAGACGACAGCGTCGACTCGACGGGTCATGCAGGCATTCGATTCCGCGTCTGACATCGAGAATAACTCCTCCGTCACATAGTGAATGCAGATGACATCAATGCCTCGAGCGAGTAGTGCCATCCGACTGAAGTAAAAGTATGGATGGTCGTATAAGTAAGATGCTCCCGAAATCAAGAAGCAGACCTGTTTTGATCCCATCTGAAAATGATCGTATGAAATGGTCGTCTGATCGACGACGATGGATGATTGCTCGATCCGCATGAAATTACCCCCTTTTTTTCTAGACTTTACCATTTCAGAAGTAGACTGTCATGTCTTTTCAGTTCTTCCAAGCTAAATAAAAAAGGCAATGAACCTTACTTGATTCATTGCCTTCCATACTTTTTATCCAATTGGAGCAAACACCGACTGCTCGACTTGTTTTAACTCGTAAAACGCACCTTGTCGCGTCATCAATTCGGTATACGTTCCGACTTCGATGACTTGTCCTTGATCCATGACGATGATTTGATCCATCGCTTCAAGACCTGCTAAGCGGTGGCTGACGAGGACGAGTGTCGCATCCGTTGCCCGTTCGAACAGGCGCGTAAGAATCATCTGTTCTGTCAAAGCATCAACGGAAGACGTCGGTTCGTCCAGCAAGTAAAGCGATGCTTCCCGCAAGAGCACGCGGGCAATCGCTAAACGTTGCTTTTCTCCCCCGGATAAATTCTCTCCTTTTTCAAACACACGATCACTCAACTCGAACGTCGTTAATCCGACATCGTCGAGTGCTTGTCGCATCGCTTCGTCCGTTGCTGCTTCGTTTGCGAGTAACAAATTGTCGCGAAGCGTTCCATAAAAGTAGTGATTCTGTTGCAAGACGACATTCGCATGCTGCCAGAGTCCTTCCGGATCAACGGTCTGACTGTCCTGTCCAGCAATCGTTAATCCGTCCGTCGGATACATCCGCAGCATCAATTGAAGTAACGTTGATTTCCCGGAACCACTGGCTCCGACGATTGCCGTCTTCTTACCAGCCGGAATCGAAACGGTGACGTCACGTAAGACCGGACGTGGTGCATCAGGGAACGTAAACGTCAACGCATTCGTTTCAAAGGATGGTGCCTGATCGAGGACAAACGGAGTGTACGTTGGCTCCTCTTGCTCGGTCACGACCTCATCAAGTCGTTTCGCAGCATGGCGGCTATCTTCGAAGAAGCCGGGTAAAATCGCCATCGGTGCCGCATTCTCAAAGACGGTCAGCGACGTCATGACGAGTAAAGCGAGGAAAACTCCCTCGAGTTGTCCGCTTGCGACGAGATAGGCACCCACACCGAGGACAAGCCATGAAATGATCAGCGTCACCATCGTATTCAAAGCAAGGTTCGAGACAGCGTGTAAGCCATTGCGCTTCTCTTCCTCGACATACTGTTTCGCGACCGCATTCAAATCCTGTTCTTTTTGGTCGAGCTGTTGGTAAATCTTCAAATCACGATAGCCTTGGAACAACTCCGTCACTTCTGTCGACAAGTCACCGCGTCGGACACGGACTGAGCGGGCGAAGCGCTGCTCTCGGTACGCAAACCATCCTGGAATCAAGACCCCGGTCAGAATCAAACCAAGTAGTAAAATACCAGCAATCGTCCACGAGAAGAAGCTGACGAAAAAGATCGTACAGAAGAAGACGAGCAACAACACGATCGGTGGATAAAGGACACGTAAGAACGTATTTTGTAGACTCTCGACGTCCCCGACGATCCGAGCGAGTAAGTCACCACTGCGGTACTTACCAAAAATCCCTGGCGCAAGCGGCTCGAGACGACGGTAAAATGACGTTCGGATGTCACTAAGGATCGTAAACGTCGCCCGGTGCGAATAGTAACGTTCCGCATAACGACTGACAGCACGTGTCAAACTCGAGATTTTCTGTAGGGCGATCAACACCGCAAGCGTTTGAATTGGCGGCAACAAAGCTGCTTTTGAGACCAGGTATCCACTTGCTGCGAACAAACCGACTGCCGTCACACCGGCGAGGACACCGAAGAAGATCGACCAGGCAATATCGCGTTTTTGATGCACCATCAACCGAAAGACTCCTAGTAATTCCTTCATCGTGTTTCCTCCCCTCTCTGGACGCTACGCATCCGCGCATATTCCGAATCGCGACGAAGCAGTTCATCGTGGGTGCCACGATCGACGATTCGTCCGCCGTCGAGGACGACGATTTGATCTGATCGCTCGATTGTATGCAAACGGTGTGCGACAGTGATGACCGTTGCCGATTGTCCGAGTTGCTCAATTGCTTGTTGGAGCAATCGTTCCGTTTTAACGTCGAGTCCAGTCGTCGGTTCATCAAAGACGATGATGTTTGGTCGTTTCAAGAACGCCCGTGCTAAAGCAACACGTTGCTTTTCGCCACCTGATAGACCACGTCCGCCTTCTCCAATCACGGTATCGAGTCCTTCAGGCAACGTCGCAATCAACTCTTCTAGTCCTGCTGCCTGCGCCGCTTCGAGAATCTCATCCGGCGTCGCTTGGCGGAGTTCACCGATTGTGATGTTTTCTGCCAGTGTTCCGGCATACAGATACGGATGTTGTGAGATATAGCTCAACTGACGGAACCAGCTCGCTTCCTCCACCTGACTTCGCTCGGTACCGTCGAGTAGAATCCGCCCTTCTTGTGGATCCGCGAGTCCGGCAATCAACTGCAAGACGGTCGATTTACCGGCACCACTGCGACCGATCAACGCTACCTTTTGATACGGTTCAATCGTAAGCGCGATATCTTGCAAGGCAAAACGTCCTTCTTGGTACGTAAAGCCGACTTCATCCAAGACGATTCGTGGTGGGCGATCGGTCGTGAGTTCCGATTGACCGAATGCAACCGGACGATCGTCTGCCGTCAGTTCGGCGGCAATCTGTTTCGCTGCTGCGACACTACCGCGTCCTGTATGGAAGGCAGCCCCCATCTCCTTCAGTGCCAGGTAATACTCTGGTGCCAACACGAGCATCAAGAATGCCGGGATGAACGTAATGCTTTGGAAGAGAATCAAGCGCAGACTGACTTCAAGTGCAATCATCCCCATGCTAAGCATCGAGATGAACTCAAGCATCAACGATGACAAGAAGGCGAGCTTCAAGACCGTTAATGTCGCATCCCGGAAATCGAGACTACTTTTTTCGATGACGTCACGCTGGCGTTTTGCGCGACCGAACAACTTCAATGTCGTTAGTCCTTGTAACGTATCGAGGAACATTCCTGAGAACGCCGTCATCTTCTCGAGTTGAGCATCGGCCCGCTTTTGCGTCATGATCCCGATGATAATGTAAAACAACGGAATGAACGGTGCCGTGATCATCATGACAAGACCCGTGATCCAGTCATAGCTGAATGCCGCAATCAGGACCATCAAAGGAACGATCGTCGTCTGGACGACTTTCGGCAAGTATTGACTATAGTAGCTGTCCATCTCGTCTACTGCGTCGAGCAAGACACTGACCTTCTGTCCCGCTTGCCCTTGTAGCATCATCTCGACCGAACGACTCGTATATTTCGCGACGAGTGCTTCCCGGAGTGCTTGCTTCATATGTGCTGATAACGTCGTACCAAGACGACCGTTCCAATACGTCACGGCAACTCGGAGCAACAGCATACCGAGCACGATGAGTAGTAACGGAATGACGGCTTCAAACGGTTGCTCTTTTAGGAAAATTCGATCGACCGTCAACACGATTCCGTATGACTGACCGACAACCGCGACCCCCATTAAGAAAGCCGCAATGATGAATTGAATGAGAATACTACGTGGAATCTGGACGATTCCTTTTAATGGATTCATATAAAAACGTCCTTTCACAAAGTGTGAACGACTTTTAGTGAATATTTTCACATATCGTACATTTAGTATACCGAATCCGGAACAGGGATGCCATGCAGATGCTGTCGAAAAGGTGTGACGGTTTTGTGAGAGCATATCATTCGACAAATCTCCAAGGCTGAACTATTATGGATATACATTATCCATGTTTAACGAAAGGAGTCTTTCTATGCAAATGAAAACAGGAGTCGAGCAATCCGTTTATGCGATGTTGCTCTTAACCTTCCTGCCGGAGCGCGCCGTTTTGTCTGGTGAGTTCATCAGTCAACAACTCGGTGCTTCACCGACCTACTTCCAAAAGCTCTTGCGAAAACTCGTTCAGGCGGATCTGTTGTATTCCGTACCTGGTGTCAAAGGCGGTTTTCGCTTGCGACGTCCATCAGAAGAAATTCAAATCTTCGATGTCTATCAAGCCATTGAGGGAAAACAGACGTTGTACGCGTCAAGCGGTGTCTTTGAAGATTTGATGGGGATTCAGGAACAGGAGATCGGTCTTCTCTCGAATCTGATGACAGAGGCAGAAGATGCTTGGCAGTCGACACTGAAACGTGAATCAATCGGCTCGATTCGTCAAGCTATCGATGCATCGTGTCCACCAGAACATTTAGAACGGCTTCATATGTTAATCAAAGATCGGATGATGGCACTTTAATTAAAGAAAGAGGTTATTACTATGGTATTGAATCGCTATTTTGACTTATTCGACGCGTCACGCACGGACGCACAAGCTTTCGAGGATCTCGCTTCCTTGTTTACGACAGACATTACGTTCGTCTTGAACGGACAACCTCAACACGGCATCGAAGCCTGGAAACAATTCGTCCGTTACGTATTTACAGTGAATCAGGATATTAAGCACATGTATGCAGGATGGGAAGAAACAACACCCGGAACATATGAAACACGCTGGGCAGTCTGCGGCAAACGTGCCGACGGTAGTGTCTTCACACAAGACGGAAAAGATATCGCACGTCTCGACGAAAACGGACGGATTGCGTATCTTGAAAATGTTCCGGATGATCCAACGATGTTCCGGTCATGAGGTAAGTTCATATCAGCAAAAAACTGTGTTCCGCTTTTAAGCAGAACACAGTTTTTTGATTTCTAGCGTTTGATCACAAGACGTTTTATCAAGTAGCCTGTGATGACGATTAATGATGCTATCGCAATATAGACCATGTAGATCAATAAATCTGGCGCAAATCGTGACACGATATACGTCAATACAACGACAGCCGTATAGATTAATAAAAACAAACTAATATGTTTCAACTCCGACACTCCTCTTTGAATCTCTCACCTTATCTACGGAGAAAAACTGGAAGATGTTTCAAAAAGAGTATCGGCGATTGGTCTCATAGATTTTTTGCTTTGAATGTATCTCCACCTTCAATCGTTCCGTTATCAAAACCTTTTTGGAACCAACGCTCTCGTTGCGCAGACGTACCGTGGGTGAAGCTTTCTGGTACGACATATCCTTGACCTTTTTCTTGTAGCGTATCGTCCCCGACGGCATTGGCTGCTGTCAACGCTTCTTCAAGATCGCCCTCTTCGAGTAAGTTTTCTCCTTGCGCATGATGTGCCCAGACACCCGCGTAATAATCTGCCTGTAGCTCGAATCGAACAAGGTATTTATTGAACTTCTCTTCACTCATCTGCTCTCGCAGTGGCATGATTTCATCGGATTTTCCAAGTAACGTCTGAACGTGATGTCCGACTTCATGTGCGATGACATATGCCATTGCAAAGTCTCCTGGCGCTCCGTACTTCGTCTGTAGTTCATCATAAAAACTTAAATCAATGTATAATTTCTGATCGCCGGGACAATAAAAAGGACCGACGGACTTCCCTGCTTGTCCGCAAGCTGAACTGACTTGATCCGTATATAAGACGAGCTTCGGTTTTTTATACGTCTTACCGTCTTGTTCAAATTCCTTCGTCCAGACTCGCTCCGTATCGGCTAAGACGACGGAAACAAAGTCAGCTGCTTCTTTTTCCTGAGCTGTTTCTTCATACGTCGTACTTTGCTGATCACTACCGGTTAAGTCTCCGAGTAACTCAGTCGGATTCCCGCCCATCAAGGTGATGACGATCAGCAGGATGATCCCAACACCACCCCCGATACCAGCGATTCCTTTACCACCCATTCCCCGACGATCTTCGACATTCGAACTTCGTTGTCTTCCCTTCCATTTCATACGCGTTCCTCCTACGTGTTTCGTTGTTGGTCTTTACCCGAAAGTATTCTTCCGTAACGCTCCTTCTCACGGCGGACGCTCCCTCTAGAAATTATTGCTAAAATAAGTACATCCATTTCTAGGAATATCACTCCTCTATAGAGAAGAAGTTCAGCACGGATTTTTTGCAGAAAGGAGTTGTCCAATGCACTCGTTACGTCAACACCTCAAAAACTTCATGTATACGTATCGTAAGGACATCTTCGTCCTGTCTGGTATGTTTGTATTTATCCTAGCTTTCAGCTTCCCGCTATTTCGTTCTGGCATGGTCACTTTTAGCGATCTATCCTTCGGGTTATCCTCTCACCGCTATCTAGAAGAAATTTATGGGGCTTGGAACAATCGTTGGAGTACGACGACACTTCTTAACGTCGCGCGCTTGCTCTACATCCTCCCTTTTTATGTATTAAGTCTATTATTCGGTTCGTCCGGGCCAGTCTTGATTAAGTCGTTCATCATCGGTCTGTTGACGATTTCTGCCCTATCGATGTTTGCCCTTACGAAACGTCTCCATTCCGTTTATGTGTCAAAACACTTTTCCTACCTGTCACTCATTGCCTTCGCGATCGCCGCTTTGTTTTATGCCTTGAACCCCTGGGTGATCACGCGAATTCAGCATATTTATTTACTGTGCGGATACTCTGTCTTTCCATACGCTTTGATGTTGTTTTTCAACATCTTCGACCCGAAGTTCCGCGAACAGCTCGACCCCGGATTTCGCTTCTCTAATCGCTTAAGTCGACGAACTTGGATCGATATTACCGGTTTATCGATCGTCTTCGCTTTCATGGCAGCTGGCATTCATTACTTCTTTTTTTCCTTAATCTATATGGGTATCATGGTCGGATTGATTTTCCTCAAGACGAGCTGGACACGACGTGAGGAACGCGTCTGGTCGTCGTTACTTTGGTTTTATATTCGGGCAACATGTGCTTTTGGTATTGTTTTCCTACTATTCAATGGCTATTGGTTCTTGATGTACGTCGGCTCGATCCTAACCGGTTCTCAAGCCTCACAGCATAATATCAATGTCTCCGATACGCTGATGTTATTCAGTCGGCACTCGAGCTGGACGAACGTTTTATTTTTGACGAGCTACTGGTGGCCGATGTTTGATTTGACGACGTTACCGCTGCGGTTTTGGATTGGTGGTACCATCGCCCTTTTGCTCATCCTACTAGGAGCCATCGTCGCCTATCGCCAACCAATCCATCTCTTCTTCAGTCTGCTCGCGATTCCACTGATCGTCTTTGCGACCGGTACACATGAACAAGTTGCGGATGCGTTCGTCCTGTTCGTGACGAAGACACCGTTGATCGGTGCGATGTTCCGCGATCCGAACAAACTCGTTGGTCTTTTGATTGTCAGTTATAGCTTGTTGCTCGCCGTCGGGTTGAACGCTGTCTTCACCCGTGCGTCCCGGACGATTCCACTGAAATTGTATCGGGTCGTTTCGATCGTCGGAACACTAATCGTCGTCGCCTGCTTTTTCCTTCCTTACTGGACTGTCTATATGGAAGGCTTTTATCATCCGGTCAAGATGCCTAAGGAGTACACCACTATCCAAGAAGAAGTCGATGGGAAGTGGTTACAATTCCCGATTGCGGACGAGATGACGCAACCGAGTACCGGCATCGCGACCCCACGCTGGAATCAAAATCCACGAAAAGGTGGCGAAATCAAAGCAACAGGTGACGTACAAGTCTATACGTCAGCAAACGATACCGTCTTTCATCATGAAGGAGCGACGCCGACGATTGGTTACATGATGACGTTCATGCAATATCTACTTGATACTGGTCGGTCGGAACAAGCAGGGCAGATCGCAAAAGCATTCGGACTGAAACAATTTGCGTACCGCAATGAATATACCGGTATGAAGGATCGACAAGACTTCAATCTAAAGGTTCTACAGGAACAACGTGATCTCGTACAGACGAAACAAGTCGGCTTGTTCACCTTATTCGACTTGATCGCCCCACTTGATACCCGAACTGTTCCACAACTGATTTTGACGCCCTATGGCCTCGAACGGTCGATCAGTTATCCAACACTTGATGGATACGATCTTGGTCGTCAATCGATTTTGTACGCGACACAAGCCCATCAGGACAGTCTCTCTTGGATCAAACAGGGAGATATCGTCGAAATGATCGAGGAAAACGATCTTGTCCTCAGTCAGGTACCGGAAGAATACTACTGGAAACCGTTCGATGCGATTGATTCAGCGAATGCTTTCTTGAACTGGGGGAAGACGTTTCTCGCGAACAATGACTGGCGCTGGTATTTACGGACTCAAGGCATGACAAATCCGTCGTTTGACCTCGATTTCGGAGACGGCATCGGTCTATCATTCGCTTCCGCCCGGATCGACGCTCCCGTTTATAAATTAAACGGACTAAAGGCGAAACAGGTCGCTTCCTTCAATTCGCTGCTTGAGGATGAGACGTTCTTTAAAGCTGATAATCCGGACATCGTCGACTTGTCCCCAAATCCGATGTCAAAAGATAACGACTTACCGGTCCTCCATGCCGAAGTCGCGGAAGGCGACCCAAAATACATTTGGCAAGTCGCGAAATCTGGTAAGTTGCCGGCACGACCGAATAACGCCTATCGCTTCGATATCACAGCGAGTGGACGTGGAGTTGACCGGCTCCATGTCAAAGTCCGGTTCTTTGATGAAAAGGATCGTGAGCTGAATCAAACGTATGTCGTCGCCCCACGTGATTCTGGTGATGTCGATGCGATTCACTTACAAGGTGAATACGTCACACCGCGAAACGCAAAGACGATGCGCATCGATCTACTCAGTTTCCAACGTCCTGAGCGGAAAACGTACTGGTGGGTCCATGACATTAAAATCTTTAGCTATGAGGATTATATGATTCCGAACACGTTTACGATGTCGAAAGACTTACCTGCCGGTCGCTATGCTGGTTTTGCCCGCGTGCTGTTGAATCAAAAAGGCGGACAACTGGATCTGACGTTCAATAAACGAAGTGTGACGATTCCAACCCAGCAACAATCCGGTACTAAACTCGCTTGGGTGCCGCTCGGTTCGTTCACGACACCGACCGGTCCTGCGACGCTCAGCGTCACGAACACAGAAGGTTTTAATGCGATCCAAAACATCGTCCTGATTCCGGAAGAAAAGTTGAACACTTTACGAAAACGCGTCGACGATACACTCGCTTTTACAAAGACTTTGATGGTACTCGAAGCAGAGACCGGATTCGATTATACCGGTCACTTGCAATCGGAACGAAATTATCCCGGACTGAGCTTTGGTAAAGGAATTGCTGCGCAACGTGGACGTTTACAGCGTTCGATTGATATTCGTGAAGCGACCGACTATCAACTCCAGTTGATCTTGACCCCGCCGCCTGGAAATGATGGTCGAATCACTGTCAAAGTCCGAGACGGGAAACAGGTCGTCTTCGAACGCGCTTTGTCTCGTGCTGATATTCTAAAGGGTCAAAAACACCAACAGCAGATCGGTGATCAGACGGTGACGTACGATCCGCTACACTTAGCGTTCCCGTACCGGATGACAGAGTTGAGTGATGTCTACCAAACGTTATACGATGTGAAGTTATCCGATATCCCCCTCGAGAAGGGACGCTATCAGGTAGAACTATCCTATGCGAGTAAGGTACCGTCACTCGTCGGTTGGAAGGATCTACACAAGTTTGATCCGAGCGAGATCGTGACCGATAAAGCTCTCACTGCTCCCGAGGCGGCAGCAAATTGTGCGACGTGCGTCTCGATCACGGACGATATGTTCGACGCGATTGAAACAGAAGACGGCTACACGATTGATTATGAACCGACATGTTCGTGTGACTGGTACATCTATGCCTCGCAAAAAATGAAGGTGAAACCGAGTCACGAATATTTGATTCAGTTCGACGCCGTCAGTAAGAACGTTCGTCAGCGACATCTTAAAGTCTATTACTTGGATGAAGATGATCGTGTCATCGGTACGGACTTCATCAATGAAGTCGAGGAAAAGAAAAAGAAGCAGTGGAACCATTATGAACAAATCGTTATTCCACCGAAGAAGACCGTCCGGATGCAGTTGCATATCTGGACGCGAGGAAATGAGAAGAAGGCCGGGCAGTTGCGTCTGAAGAATCTTGAAGTATTACCGTATGACCAACTGATTCTACTCGATCAACTCGTGCTATCGGAGCAAAGCGAGATGTTGTTCTCGACAAAACCTTCCCGTGCCCTTGATGTGGACGCTTCACAGATGGGACGGACTATAAAAAGCGATGCGCCACTCGAGCGCTTCACGGTCAACGATTCTCCGACACCATTATTTAAGCTACAGACGGATCAGGAAACGATGCGTGGTGACACGGCATTAAACGGCGTCAGTCAGTTGTATCGTTCGAACGAAAAGACGGCACATGTGACCGTCGTACTACGTCCGATTTATTACGCTGGACTGACCATCCTCGTCTTAGCGCTCCCACTTAGTATCTTGTTGATTTATTTCATGACGAGCACTCGGGGTCTAGCAATTCGCCAACGCCTATCATCCATGTTCATGCAACGTCTTCCCCGTCTGAGACGAAACAAGAAATAGCATATTTAAAAGGACAACGGAGATTTCTCGATCCCCGTTGTCCTTTTTCATTTCATCGGAACTTTGTCTTTCCGGTGGCGCTGATACAGGCTGACCATCGTCTTCAAGAAGGCGACGGAATCCTTGACAAGATTGACGTGCGATCCTTCGCGCTCGATGCAGGTCACGGGTTGTTGATAGACCCGTAAGCGTTCTTTTTTCGCTGCATACATCAGCTCTAAATCAATTGCAAGACCGCTCTCGACGTGTAGATAAGGCAACAGACGATGGACGACCCGCCGGTTGATGATCTTCAGACCAGTTTGCGAATCGGTCACCCCTTTTGGTAAGAAGAACCGTGTCAGATTCCGTTTCCCGAAACTCATGAAACGCCGGACGGCTCCCCGATCTTCAATCGTCAAATCCTTCGTTCCGACGACGATGTCATAGTACCCTTCCTGAGCAATCGTCAACAGCCGCGCAATATCTTCAATCCGAAACGAGTTATCCGCATCGACGAAGACATAATAATCACTCGAGATATTTTTCATCCCTTCGATGAATAGACCGGCTTTTCGTGTATTCTGCTCGACCTGATGCACTTCGAGGTAACCGACGGTGAATAACGTATCCGTCGCTTCCATGACGATCGAGCGGTACTCCTGTAAGAGTGCTTCCGATCGATCCGACGAAGCATCATCAAAGAAGTTGATCGAGGCATGGATATAATCTTCACTGATGAAGGTCGCAAGTGACTCTAAAAAATCTTTTACATAATTAAAACGTTTCTCTTCGTTAAATATTGGCAATATAAAGGCTATAGTATCCTTTAAAATGGGATATTCAGGATGGATGATATGCTGGATTTCAGCAAAGAGTTCATTCGGATAACCTGGTCGGTAGGAAAACAGGCGAAGCATACCGTCTCCTTGAACCGTGTGATACGGAAAATCTCCTTTTAAGCGAATAGCTTCTTTAATCAACAGGATTTTAGAGCGTGGACGTACAGCTCGAATCTGGTTGGCAATCGCAAGCTCCTCTTCACGCGTCTTATAGTCGACGACATACAACAGAATCTCGTGTTCTTCCGCTTCTTGAATTTCAGTGCTGGCGATTTGTTCGAATGAGGCGGGACATCTACCAGGTTGTGTGTAAAACAGAACCGGATAATAAGAAATCAATGATTCGTATGGAATATGCCGCGAGTGATCGGTGAAAACAGCAATATGTCCTTGACTCATAATTCTCATCCTTTCCGTAAAACAGCTCTGACTGATGGGAGGTGGCTCCATGACAAGTTTCATTCAGCGACATGCAGTCCTGTTGATTTTTCCAATTCTCGATGTAGCGTTGAATCTCGTGAACTATGCCTATCATTTACTATTGGCCCGCGAGCTTTCTAGTGCTGTTTACGGATTATTGAATGCCTACTTGGCTTTCTTAGGTCTTCTGCTCATCATCGGTAGTGCCTTACAATGGACCGTGACCCGGGACTACAGTCAACAGAAGACAAATGACTATCAAAAGCTCCGTTTCCGTATACTGATAGTTACAGGATGCTTCTTACTTATTTTACTTTATGCATTACCTTATTTCCTCCCGTTTACCAAAATAAACCTATTAATCGTTTATTTCATCATCATGTTTCATATCCATCTCTCTTTTCGCCGAGGTGTCTTACAAGCGACTGAACGCTTCTATGCCCTGAACCTCTCTTATTACATTGAATCCGTCGTCAAAGTCTTAGCCACATGGCTCTTGATTCAACAAACGAACGTCAGTTATGCACTGTTGTTCATCTTGGCCGGCATGATCGCGTCCTACCTATTAAGCCTGATGCAAGTCCCGTTCCCGACCAGTACGGGAGATATCAAGGCGAGCGGACTCGTCCATATGATTCACACACAGGTTGTCATGACACTGTTTTTCACACTTGATAGTCTTCTCGTCACCCGTTACTTTCCGCAGCTGGCCGGAGATTATTCCGTTGCCTTACGATTCGGTCAACTCTTGTTGTTCGTCGCGTTGTCCCTCGCTCAATTGTTGTTGCCGCGCTTGAGTCAAAAAAGTCAGGACGAAGCCTTCCTTCTTTGGGAACGTCGCTTTTATCGTATGTTATTAAGTGGAATCGCTTTTGCTGTTTTGGTGTACTGGACGATCGTTCCTTATCTAATTCCGATTTTGTTCGGGAGTGGTTACGATGCGGCAACGCATTACATCAAATATATGGTGTTCGTTTATGTCGGGATCACGTTGATTCAATACGAAGCACTCGTCCAGTTTTCCCTACATCGAACTGGTTATTTGAAAGGCTATTGGTTAATTCTGATTCTCTATATCCTTGTCTTGATCACCTTTCACTCAACTGTCGAGACTTGGTTACTCGCGCAAGCAGGTGTCTTTTTACTCGGCGCCCTGATCTTACGTTTCACCTTACCCCGACACCCCTATTCAGCGAAGGAGGCGTAACATGAAACCCCATCTACTTTTTTTATCTTGGCGCGATATCAAACATCCGAAAGCGGGTGGCGCAGAAGTGTTCACCCACGAGATGCTCCGACGTGTCAGTGATGAGTACGAGATCACTCATTTTTCTCCCGCATTCGATGGGGGACACGATGTCGAGTACTTGGACGGAGTCACTTATATCCGGAGAGGTACCGCACTCTCCGTCGTTCCACTTGCCTTTTCTTATTACCAGTCGCATGCTGCGACGATTGATTTAGTCGTCGATCAGATGAACACGCATCACTTTTTCACACCCCTTTATGTTCCTGTAACAAAACGAGCCCTCTTCATCCATCAATTGACGCGCGAAATTTGGCAAATCAATGTTCGCCCTCCATTTTCATACATCGGCGAATGGACGGAGACGCCGCGTCTACAGCTATACCGCACTGGTCGCGCTTTGACCGTCAGTCAATCCACTGCAGACGACCTGCTTGCTGTCGGCTTCTCCAAGGACGACGTGACAATTCTACCGGAAGGTCTCTCGTTTACTCCATGGAACGAGGAAGACTGGAAACCGAAAGAAATGCATCCGACTTTTTTATACGCTGGACGAATGTCTGCCTATAAAGGAATCAATGATGCACTCCAAGCTTTCGTCATCGTCAAACGGGAGTACCCTGACGCTCGTTTCTGGGTCATTGGAAAAAAAGATGAAGCGTATATTACCGAGCATCTTCATCCAATCGTTCCAGAAGAAATGCGGGACGCCATCACCTATTTCGGATTCGTCAGTGAGGAAGAAAAGCTCGAACGGATGAGTCGCGCGACAGCACTCCTGTTTCCTTCAAAACGAGAAGGTTGGGGATTGACGGTCAGCGAAGCGGCGGCAGTCGGTACACCGACGATCGTCTATGACGCCCCTGGACTGCGTGACGCCGTCCAGTATGGTATGACCGGTTACATGGCAAAGAGTCAGACACCGGGTGCCCTTGCTGCCGAAATGCGTGCTTGCTTACGTGACCCAGAAGAATACGAAATGATTCAGGCAGCTGGTCATCGTTTTGCTCAAACCTTGCACTGGGATCACACAGGTCAAGCGTTCAGAAACTGGTTACAACGTGAATTGATACCCGTTGCACTGAAGGAGGATTATTCATGATTGGAATTGCTATGTCCACGTACGAGAACGAAGCGATCATAACGGAAACGATTCGCTCACTTCAGACACAACACGCCTCTTTCCTTTGTGTCATCGCAGATGATGGTTCGACTGATTCCACCGTCGAGACGATGCGTCGATTGAGCGCAAATGATACGCGATTTGAAGTACTTGCGCTTCCGCACGGTGAACGAGGTATCGCCCGCAAGACTGCAATTGATCGCTTAAAGCAACACAATGTCGAATACCTCTATATCATTGATTCCGATATGGTACTTGAAGAGCAGTTATTAAAAAGCTGCCTCTTATATCTTGAGGCACATTTAGAGGTCGGAGCACTCGTCATTCCCGAACGCGCGTACAGCGATTTTGATAATTACTTCAGTCAAGTGAAGGTCTTTGAACGTAACTTGTTCAACATACCAACGGATCAACTTGATACGCATACGATGGAAGCGGCACGTTTTTGGCGGCTAGAGTCGTACGTTGCCTCGGGTGAGATTGATCCGACGCAAATCAGTTTCGAAGAGACACAACCAACGATTCGTTATTTGGAACAAGGTGGAATCATTCGCCGCGCGACGTTCACCTACGTGCATCACAATGAAAAGCAGGTCGAATTAAACGACCTGCTTCGAAAGAAACGCTATTACTTTGATGTCATGCCCGCGACGCTCAACGCGGAACAGGGTGGCTTCATGAAAGCCTTACGACGTTGGTATTTCTTCCGTCCGGTTCTTTATCATCAGGCTAATTTAATAAAATACAGTCGTCATCCCCTATTGACCGTTGGCGTCATCTACATGTACCTGCGTCTCAGCTTCATCGGTGTGGAGTCTCTCTTCTTCAAACGGGTTTCGTAAGACTACCAGTCAGCGACTGATAGAGGATGTACGTTCCGAACTGCGTCGGGAATTCGAAGCGATGAATGCCATTCTGAGCTTCTAGAATCTGTTCATGATGATCAATCATCAAGGCACGTTGACTGATGATTGATCCATCTTCATAGAATAAACAATATGGACGATTTGAATTGATCAACACATCGGTAAAATGTTGTCCTAAATTTCGTTTACGTTGTTTCGTTTCAACGACCTCTTCTCCGATACGAGTCATGATTCCGAGAACTCGGTCATCAATTTTTAACGGTTTCGTCATCATCCGACTGACGTTTCCCGCATTGACAGCAGCAAGTAATGTATGGACTTGCATATAGTCCGTTAAGACAATTTGTTTCGTTAACGGTGCACGTTGTTTAGCAGCGCGTAATAACTCAACACCATCCATTTCCGGAAGACGGAGTTCCGTCAGCAAGACATCAACGTCGGAATTGCTGAGTTGTTCCAAAGCCTCTTCTCCTGATCCCGCTTCCTGTACGTCTTGTCCCGCTGCCAGTAGTTTACGACGTAAAATCCGTCGTGTCGGTTCATGTGAGTCAACTAATAGATAAAGTGCCATATGCTATCGCCTCCGTTTTAAAAAGAAAGGATGGTCGTCAATGTATATTCTTTTACTATCAGGTGGATCCGGAAAGCGGCTTTGGCCGCTCTCAAACGATTTGAACTCGAAACAGTTTTTAAAAATCCTAGAAGATCGCGATGGCAATAAACAATCCATGATGGAACGCGTCTTTCAGCAGCTTCAGGAAGTCGGTCTGGACAACCGGACCGTCATTACGACGACAAGTTCACAAGTCGATGCGATCGAAAATCAGCTGGGTTTCCGTACTTCCATCATTCAGGAACCGTCACGTCGCGATACGTTCCCTGCCATCATGCTCGCGACGAGCTATTTGGCAGAACGGATCGATTTAGAAGAGACGATCATCATCATGCCGGTCGATCCTTACGTTGAGTTATCGTTCTTTGAACGCTTCGAGCAACTGGATCAAGCTGTTCAATCACATCCAGATGCGCTCCATTTAATGGGTGTCGAACCGTTACATCCGACGTCAAAGTACGGCTATATTATTCCGCAGACATCTGAAAACATGTCTATCGTCGAACGCTTCCAGGAAAAACCAACTGTTGAAGTCGCGAGTGACTTAATCGAACAAGGTGCCTTGTGGAATTGTGGGGTCTTTGCCTGTCGCCTTGATTTCTTGATGCAATGTCTAGAAGAACAATCTGTACCGACGACGTTCGAAGCACTCCGTTCGAATTATGCAACACTAGAAAAGACATCATTTGATTATGCAGTCGTTGAAAAGACCGATTCCTTATTCGTTCATCGGTATGATGGTTACTGGAAAGATCTCGGAACATGGAATACATTAACGGAAGAGATGCCGCATCCGCTTCATGGAAATGCCCGGATGCTCCACTCGAAAAATACGCATATCGTCAATGAATTACAGGTTCCGGTCCTTGGAATCGGACTCGATAACTTAATCGTTTCGGTGAGTCCAGATGGTGTCCTCGTTGCGTCAAAAGACGAGACACCTTCTTTAAAAGAATATTTGACGGACGACATCTTGCCACCGCAATTTGAATGGAAACGCTGGGGTTATGCGACGATTTTACATCAACAGCAACTAGAGGACGGACGTTATGCCGTGACTCGTCGACTGCATATCAAGGCGCATCAACAAATCAGTCACCATTATCATCCGCATACCGACTCGACATGGAGTATCTTACAAGGTCGCGCTGAGGCACTGATCGATGGTCAGTCACAGCAGCTCGGACCAACTTCTGTCGTGCATATCCCACAAGGTGTTCCGCATACGCTGACCACACTAGAAGATCTGATCATGATTGAAATTAAATATTCCATCGATTGGACGGAGCAAGATAACTATCCACTTCCGACCTCCATCCGTTCCAAACCATGATGTTAGAAAGGGCACCACTTATCGGTGCCCTTTCGTCTGCTCTAATCTAAAAACACTTCACTCGTCACAAATGTGACGGATCCAGTTATTTCGTAATCTCCCGCTCGACGCGGTACAAAGAATTGTTTCCCTTTCTGTAAAGGAATCACGCGATTCCCTTGCCGCGATTCTCCTTTACCATCGATGACAGTCAATAAGCGAAAGACTGGATGATCATGTAATGCATACGTACCAGTCACTTCATGACGGATCACCGTAAAGGAAGAAACCTGCAACAACTTCGTCATGACGCCCCCTTCCTTGACGATTGTCTCTGGTTGGTTCGTCCACGGCTCATCTGGAATCGTCGTGACAGCGATCGCCTTCTCAACGTGCAATTCTCTCGGTTTCCCGTCATCTCCTAATCTGTCGTAATCATATAGTCGGTACGTCCGGTCGCTCATCTGTTGAATCTCAAGAAGAACGATGCCTGGTCCTAAAGCGTGGATCGTACCACTCGGA
Organism: Exiguobacterium sp. EA-TM-5; assembly: GCF_053878415.1. Lineage (NCBI taxonomy): Bacteria > Bacillati > Bacillota > Bacilli > Caryophanales > Exiguobacterium > Exiguobacterium sp. EA-TM-5. The sequence goes on from NZ_CM132670.1 coordinate 290,062, forward strand.
ATGTAATAGAATTCGCCAGGCTTCACTTTTTGATGGCGAAGTGACGTCTCCCAGTCCTTTTTTTGTGCGCACCGAAACAGAGCATCTCGCGATTTCAGATTGTGACCAAGAATGATCTCTGCCTCTGGTGAAGCCTCTAAGATATACCAGCACTCATTCTTGCCGTATGGTTCTCCTTCTAGCCGTCGTGCCTCTTCATCATTCGGATGGACTTGTACCGATAAGTAGGCGGACGAGTCCAGAAATTTTACATGAAGTGGAAAGGCATCAAGCAGATAATCACCGAACAGTTCTGTCCGTTTCGTTTGCCATAATTCATCTAGCGTCTTCCCCTGATCAGGTCCATCTAAGAAGTACGTCCGCCCACTCGCATGAGCGGATGCTGTCCAACATTCTCCAATTTGTCCTTCTGGTAACTCAAACTGAAACAACGCTTCTAAACGTCGACCGCCCCAAATTCGTTCTTTGAAAATTGGTTGAATGGCATACATATCGACGCGGACTCCCGATAGACTAGGAGCGACGCTTCACCTCCATCTATATGTTTGGTTACCTCTTTATACCCATTTTTATGTCTATATTATCCAAATAAAACAGATTGAATCATTAAAAAACCAACTCTTAGTGCATCACTAGGAGTTGGTTTTCGTATATTCTGCTGTCTCTTTTACTTCTCGAGGTAATCGATGATCGTCTGCGGATCAACGCGTTTCGTATAATCTGATGGCACTTCTACGAAACGAATCACACCATCCTCATCAATGATGAACGTTGCTGGCTTAGGCAGTTGCCAGTCCTCATTTCCGTTATGCTTCGCAACATCGAGTCCTGATGCCTTGTAAATCTCAATTAGATAATCCGGTAAATCAAATACGAGGTCAAATTGGCGGGATACATGTAAATCAACGTCACTTAAGACAGGGAAACTTAAGCCATTCTTATCCGCTGTTTGTTCAGCAAAATCAGGCATCTCCGGACTGATTGCAACAATGGTCGCTCCCTGTGCACGAATACGTTCGATCTCCCGTTCGTAAGCGCGAAGCTCGAGATTGCAGTACGGACACCACCCGCCCCGGTAGAACGTTAAGATGACAGGACCTTGCTCGAGTAATGTTTCGATCGCCACCGGCTTGCCGGATACATCGGGTAACGTAAAGTGTGGGATTGTGTCACCGACACCTAGACCTTGTGCGACTCCAGAAGCAGCCAGTTCAGCTGTCGCCTCCGCCATCAGGCGTTGTTTTTCAGCAGGTGCCTTTTGTCGGAATTCCGATTGATACTGTTTGATTTCTTCGAGTAATCGTGTCATGTGTTCTCCCCCTTTATTGCTGTATAGAATAACAGGGAGATCACTCGTTTGTCTCTTCTGACGATTCCTCCGCCTTCTTCCGGAATCGTTTGACGAATCCCATTAGTTGTTCCGGTGTCAGTTCAAGCTTATTCTCGTAGACATATTTTGTTCCATATCCGAGTGCAAGGGTAGCTGTCGAAGCAACTCCCGCTGCAATGACGGCACCATATCCCGGAACCAGTTTCGCTATTTGTCGGAATGCTGTTTTTCCGGAGTTTCCAACGATCGTCACGACAAGCAATTCTTTGGCACTCTCCTTGGATAACTGTCGTTCGTACAGATTCGATAACTTCAGCATCAAACCGATTTGAATCGAGGTCAACGGAATGATATCAGCTCCTGGAAACGGTACGGCACCAATCGCACCAGCGGCTGTTCCGGCACCAACGATCCAGTTGTTCGCGATCTTTCCTCGAACGGTCGGATCCATCTGGCGAACGAACACATTATCCTTGTCGAACTTTTTTAAGATGTCGAGGACCTCCCGGCGAAGCCGATCGATATTTGTTCCTTCCTTTGCTGATACTGGAATAATTTTCGGTCCGGGCAGTTTTTCTTCAATATGGCGTACGATTGTATCGACATCATTCGTCGCGTCCATCTTCGTAACGACGATTAAGACATTTTGATTATGTTGATAAATCTTCCGGAAATTTTTCGTCTCCGTCTCGGATAAGACGGTACCTGCCGCATTCAAAAAATAGAGAATGACGTCGGCACTTTGGTAGTATGTCCATGTCGCTTCCGAGTTCTGTGTATTGGCATCATTCAATCCTGGTGTATCAACGAAGATGACTTTATCTTCTGGATGCTGTCTTACTTGATCAATGCGAACCGTCTCCCCTGGTCGAGCACCGACCGTTGCTACTTCTCGTCCGAGAATCGCGTTCAAGGTTGAGGATTTTCCTGCGTTGACGTCTCCAATCAGAGCGACTGTCACATCCTGCTCTAACGATTGATTAAAATCCCGTCGTTCCGATTCAAACGACTGATCAAAGATTTCCTCCAGTTTACGTTTTCGTTTTTGTTGATTGGTCTCAAGTCCTTCGCCAAAAAAATCATCCATCGTGATCCCTCCCCCTTCTTTTGCTTCCTCTCTTTTCCCGTTATTCCTTGATTTCAACACAAAAAGGCAAGTGAACACGACGTCCACTTGCCTGCTTTTAAAGATATGTGCTTCGTCGCTCAAGCAAAACCGTGTCGCGCCACCTGCCACCGAGCCGACCAATTCGTTCACGACGTCCGACTTCCCGAAAACCGAATCGTTCATGAAGACGAAGACTCGCTTGATTTTCCGGAAAAACTTGCGATTGCAGGGTCCAGATACCGGCTGCTTCACTTGATTCGATGACGTCTTCCATCAAACGTGTACCGACACCTTTGCCGCGTGCTTCTTCAGCGATATAAAGGCTGATTTCCGCGACACCGTCATATGCTGGAATCGAAGAGAACGGACTTAACGCGACCCAGCCGAGCAGTTGCTCGCCTTCGATTGCAACGAGGCGACTGTGTTCGTGGTGGTGCCTCGTCCATTCTTCGTACGGTAATGCTTCCGTGCGAAACGTCGCGTTCTCCGTCTTTATCCCTTGTTCGTAGATACGGACGACTTCCGGATAATCAGATTCTCTCATTAGTCGAATATGCATAGTATCTCCTCTGCTCGTTCGATCATCTCATTAAGTTTTATACTTCTAACCGCACTGCCATTTCCCGACCGAATCGATCCCCGTAATCGATGAAGCCGAGACTCGCATACAGACGGTGTGCCGCCTGATTGTCTGGTCGATAACCGACGACGATTCGTTTTGCTGCGGGTAACATCCGTATCTCGTCAATCACAGCTTGCATCGCTAATCGTCCGATTCCGTTCCCTTGTTGCGTCTGATCAATCATGATGCGATAAATCCAGTAGCCGTCGAGTTCTTCTTTTTGCGTGTTGTACATCACAAAACCAACGACTGTTTCACCTGTCATGATCGCCCGAAGGACAAGGCTTGGTTCGAACTTCGCTTGCGCGATCGAGTAGACATTCGCTTCCATGAAGTCCTGCTGTTCTGCCGTCAGCGTCAGCTCACAACAGGATTCCCAATTTTCTGCTGTTACCGGTACGAGTTGAATCATGTTCAGTTCCCCTTTAGTTAGACGGGAGTTGCTCCTAGCGTCTGTTGATCACATCGTTGCACAGTGATCGCCCCCTTTCCTTCTCTTTCCTATCGGCTGACTCAATTCATGATTGAAGGACTTTTGCATTCTCAAGTAACGCGGGCAGTTCGTCCAACGAACTAATCGTAAAGGTCGGCTTGATCTCCATTGTCGGCTTCCCGTCCGGATTAAACCAACACGTCGCGATACCAGCTTCGTTACCACCTACAATATCAGCCGATAAGGAATCACCGACGATAATCGTTCGAGTCGGATCGAATTGTGGAATCCGCGTGAACACGTGATCAAAGAACCCTGCCATCGGCTTTTGGAAACCTGTTTCCTCTGAAACGAAAATCGCTTCAAAGAAGTGCGTTAATCCGGCGCCATCGAGTCGCACCCGTTGCGTTTTTGAAATCCCGTTCGTGACGACGTACATCTCGGCGTTCCCCTCTAGTTGCTCAAGCAGCGCAGTCGCACCCGGAATCAATTTCGTCCCTTGCGCGAGATAACTGCGATACGTTTCGTCAACTTCTCGTCCGTTGACTTCTCTTCCTTCTTCCGCAAAAAACGTCACGAATCGCGAGTGAATGACTTCTTCACGCGTCGCTTCACCCCGTTCGAGCGCTTTCCAGAGCGTTTGATTGATGATTTTATAGCGCGTTTCTCGCTCTGGCGTCCACGTTAGATCCTGTTGCTCAAGCAGACGTCGAAAGGCAATCCGTTCCGTCGCTTCAAAATCGAGGAGTGTATGGTCAATATCGAATAATACCGTTTTATAAAACATGTTCAAGCTCCTTTACGTACTTGTTGTACAGTCGTTGTTTTCCCGCCCAGTTGAAATAACAATACGCCGCCCCCAATTAGTAGCACACCAAGCGCTTTTGTCCACGTAAACGGAACGGCTTGTAAACCGAACCAACCGAGCGTATCCCAAAGTAAGGCAAATAAGATTTGCGATACCATAACGATTGAAATCGCACGACTCGGTCCGAGTTGTTGAACCCCTTGCGTCACACAGAGGACGACACCGACTCCGATGATTCCACTAAACCAAAACCACGTTTGCGCCTGTTCGAGTGCAAATAGTTGTGACCCTTCGACGATCAGACCAATCGTCAGTGAAGCGAGGAATCCGAGTCCAAGGACTAGCGTCGTCGTCGCCCAAGCACCGACATGTTCTTTGACTTTAGCGTTAAACGTGTTTTGAATACAAACGAGCATGCCCCCACAAAGGGCAAGGATGATTCCCGTAACCATGTTGCACCTCTTTCATTCGTAAATGCTTTCTCCGACTCGCTCCATCAACCCGTCCCGATCAATGATTTCAATCGTATGCTGCGTCCGACGAATCAATCCGTCGTCGACGAACTGGCGTAAGACACGATTGACATGACGGTAACTGGTCCCAATCAAATCTGCCGCATCGATGAGTTCCTTACTCGCAAATGCATCCGTATTAGGTGTCATCGATAGTAGATAACTAGCTAGCCGGACTTCGACCGGGTACAGCAGATTAAAGCTGAGCGTATGCGATTTCAATTCAAACTTTTTCGTAATCGTTTCGAGTAAAAACAATAGGAAAGCGGAATGGTTCAAGCGTGCTTCTTCTAAATCCGGATAAGCAATCCGTAAGACGGTCACTGGTGTCACCGCCTCGACCGTATTCATCAAATCGATTTTCCGGACGAACTCAATATCACCGACGAGATCAAACGGATGCTTAAAAGACAACACGAGGCGTTTCCCCGTTGCCGACATATGTGTGATCTTTAATTTCCCTTCGACGAGCAGGTATAGTTCATGCGCTACATCACCTTGCCGACACAAGGTCTCACCCGGTGTAAACGTCTGGATGTACATCGCCTTACGTAATGATTCATCAAAGATATGTTCTAATTGATAGCGTTCCAAATAGGTCGTAATGTCCGTCACGCTTTCTCCCCCTTAGCTTTTTAAGATGAAGATCCCCGCGATCATCATCACGATACCGATGATTTGTGGTCCGCGCAGTCGTCGCTTCATGACACCAAACCAGCCTCTACCGTCAATCCATAACGCAAGCGCCAATTGTGCCAGTAAAAAGAGCGAAATCGTCAAGGTCACACCCATCCGGTGGACCGCTGTCATGTTGCTGAATAAAATGATTGCCGCAAAGGCACCGCCAGCTAGATAGAGCGGTTTGACACGTCGCATTGCTGAAAAACTCCGATCCCGTAAGACGATTGCTAAGAGGATCGCAACGATGAATCCGGTCATCTGGGTGATCGTTGCCGCTTGCCACGTCCCGATCGTTTGACTGATTCGGGCATTGGCGACACTTTGGAGCGTTAAGAAAAATCCGCCGGCAATCGCAAATAAGACACCACGCATGTGCATACTCCTCTCTTATTCCATGATACTTTCATTTAACGAGAGTCGCCTTGATTTGAACAGGACATTTGTCCTGAGAAAGCGTCGTGATGTAAAAAAGGATGAACGATTTTGTTATCGTTCATCCTTTCATCCAGTTCAAGCAAAATTCTAAATCCAGTTGAAGATGCGCCTTCATCAGTCGTTCGGCTTCTTCCGGTTGATGTTGTAGAATCGCTTGATAAATCTCATCATGTTCTTCAATCAAGAGCGGACGTTTATGATGGACAACTGTTTTACGGAACAAGTAGATGATGGACTGCATCCGGTCGATGATATCGATCATGACCGGATTATTCGTTGCAGCGACAATGATATCATGAAATTCTTTGTTCGCTGCCATTACTTCTTCGAGTTCACCCGTTCTTCCAATTTCGACACATCGTTTTAATTTCTCTAAATCCGCTTCTCGCATGTACATCGCACAATGACTAGCTGCGAAACCTTCGAGTAACATCCGGACCTGAAAGATATCCCGTAAATCCATGTCGCTCGGATTAACGACGCGTTTTTGTTTAATCAATCCTTCTTGCTCCAGTTTTCGAATCGAGTCTCGGACTGGTGTGCGACTGATTCCGATTTCTTCTGCTAAACGTTCTTCGACCAACTTCGTTCCACGTTCTAGTTCTCCGTTTAAGATTCGATCTCGGATATATTCGTATGCCTGAACATACGCTAATTGTGTCGTTTTCTTCCCCACTGCCATCGTCTCCTACATTCGATTTTCTCTTAGTTCAAAGTATAAGTTTAATACTGGGAATTGGAAAGAGACTTATTTTTGTATACATTTTTAAATAAATTGTATACAAAAATTAACTTAGTGTGTACAATTCGGTTAAAGACTTTATGAAAGCGCTATCTTTTTATAAAAAAGGAGTTCGATGAGATGAATACACGAGTTGGATTTATTGGCTTAGGCATCATGGGGAAACCGATGGCATTGAATATATTAAAAGCTGGTTATGACGTAACGGTGAATGATTTAAATACAGAAAGTGTCGAGACACTCGTTCAAGCTGGTGCGATATTCGGTACACCTGCTGATATGGGAGCAACGTGTGATGTCATCATCACGATGTTACCGGCGTCGCACCACGTTCAACAAGTCGTCCTAGGAGAAAACGGTCTCTTACAGACTGCTACTGCTGGAACGATCCTAATTGATATGAGTTCGATTTCACCGGTTGCCTCTGTCGAGATTGCGAATCAAGCGGCATTACGTGGCGTCGAGATGCTTGATGCACCAGTTAGTGGTGGTGAACCGAAAGCAATCGACGGGACACTCTCCATCATGGTCGGTGGGAAGGAAACGGTCTTTGAAACGGTCAAACCATTACTTGAAGTCGTCGGTGCAAGCGTCACACTCGTCGGAAAAAATGGAAGTGGTGTCACGGCCAAACTTGCTAATCAAATCATCGTTAATTTAAATATTGCTGCTATGTCTGAGGCACTGACGCTTGCTGCAAAAGCTGGCATCGATGTAGAGAAGATGTATCAAGCAATTCGCGGTGGACTTGCCGGTAGTGCCGTACTCGATGCAAAAGTACCGTTGATTCTAGAGCGAAACTTCGTTGCCGGTGGACGCATCGATATTAACTTAAAAGATATGACGAATGTCATGGAAACAGCGCATGAGATCGGTGTTCCTTTACCACTCTCTAGTCAACTCGTCGAAATTTTCCATGCGTTGAAAATTGATGGTAAAGCTGCGGACGATCACGGCGGCATCATTCAATATTACGAAAAATTAGCCCACGTTGAAGTAAGGAAGGTGTAATAGATGATTTCGACTTTCCCGACATTACCAAGTAAAACGACACTTAACCAACTGCCATCCCTACCGGATGCAACAGTAGTCGATGAATTATTACTGGAAGCGTTACGTCAGCTTCCTCATAAAATCATCGTCCTCGATGATGATCCAACAGGTGTACAGACTGTCCATGGCGTCTCTGTCTATACCGACTGGACGACCGAAAGTATCGAAGCCGGATTTAGCGAAGACCAATCGATGTTTTTTATTTTGACGAATTCTCGTGGATTTACGCGTGAAGAAACACGACAAGTCCATGAAGAGATCGCTGCTACCGCCCAAGCCGTCTCTGATCAACGGAATCAGCCGTTTATTTTAATCAGTCGTGGTGACTCAACACTCCGTGGTCATTATCCGCTCGAAACGGATGTTTTACGCCAAACACTCGAGCAGGCGTCGGGTGATTCCTTCGACGGTGAAATTCTGATGCCGTTCTTCCAAGAAGGCGGTCGATATACGATTGACGATGTCCATTATGTCCTTGAAGACGAGATGCTCGTACCAGCAGGACAAACAGAGTTCGCAAAAGACCGGACATTCGGTTACTCCGCTTCACATCTCGGTGAGTGGGCAGAAGAAAAATCAAGTGGTGCTTTTGCAGCAGATGCCGTCGTCTCTCTATCCTTGAAGGATTTGCGACAGCTCCGTCTCGATTCACTTGTTGCACAACTGATGACCGCTCAAGACTTTAATAAAATCATCATCAACGCAACAGATTATCTCGATGTCAAAGTCGCAACGATTGCACTAATCCGTGCCATGAACGCAGGCAAGCGATTTTTATTCCGGACAGCTGCAGCTTTCACGAAAGTCATCGGCGGAATCGATCAGCGCCCACTCCTGACGAGAGAAGAACTTCTGTCTGATACGACACCGGGTGGTTTGATCATGGTCGGATCACATGTCCAAAAAACAACGGAACAACTAGCTGCATTAAAAACGTGTGACTTCATTCATTTCATCGAGTTTGATGTCCATCTCGTATTACAACCGGAACAGTTCAAGCAAGAAGTCAATCGCATTATCGCAACGACAGAACAATTGATTGAGTCTGGACAGACGGTTGCCGTCTATACGAGACGAGAACGTCTCGATTTAGGAGAGAACCAACAGGAAGATGAATTGAAGTTATCCATCAAAATTTCTGATGCTGTGACGAGTATCGTTTCCCGTTTACATGTACGACCAAGCTATATTATCGCTAAAGGTGGCATTACATCGAGTGATATCGGGACGACTGGTTTGCGCGTCAAACGAGCGACTGTTGCTGGTCAAATCAAACCTGGTATCCCAGTCTGGACAACGGGAGCAGAAAGTAAATTTCCAGGTCTGACGTACGTCATCTTCCCAGGAAATGTTGGCTCAAAGACGACCTTAAAAGAAGTCGCTGAACTGCTTCACACTTAAAATTTTGTAAGCGGATACAAAAGGTGTTCATCACCTCATCGGAATTCATGATATGAAGGAGAGATCTTGATGGTTACGGGTAATCTATTGGTCGTCATTTTTATTCTGTCTCTAGCTCTACTGTTCTTTTCCATCTTAAAACTAAAAATCGAACCGTTTCTGGCGCTTGTAGCAATCTCCATCCTGACTGCTTTAGCCATCGGTATGCCCGTCAAAGAAGTCGCATCCGTCGTTACGACTGGTTTTGGTAACACACTCGCGGGTGTCGGAATCCTGATTGGTCTTGGCGTCATCTTCGGTCAGTTCCTCGGTGCATCCGGTGCTGTCGAAAAAATCGCCCAAGCGGTCTTGAATGTATTCGGACCTAAAAAATCCTCTGCTGGACTTGCCTTAACTGGAACAGCGGTTTCGATTCCTGTATTTTTCGATGCCGCCTTCGTCATCTTAAGTGGATTGATTCGTTCGCTTTCTTCTAAAACAGGGATTTCCGTCGTTAGTTTCGTTACGGCACTCGGCGTCGGTCTAATCGTCTCGCACAACATGATCGCTCCGACACCTGGACCACTCGTTGTCGCAGAAAATACAGGATCAGAGCTCGGCTTCTTCATTTTGTACGGTATCATCGTCGCGATTCCTGCTACCCTCGTAGGTGGTTACCTCTACGGCATGTTCATCGGAAAACGGATTAAACACTCTGGCGACATCGAAGAATTGTCGATCGATCCAGCAGATTTACCGAAAAAAGAAATCGGTACAGGGCTTAGCTTCTTCATGTTAGCTTTACCAATCGTCCTGATTTTATTGAATACAGTCTCTCAATTACTGTTTCCGGGAACTTCGATTGCGACGTTCTTTGGCTTCATCGGTGAGAAAAACGTTGCCTTATTAATCAGTGTCTTTGCTGCTGTCATCTTGTTACGTCCATACATCTCGATCCCGAACGCACGCTTATACTCCGAAGCCATCAGTTCAGCCGGAATCATCATCTTGATTACTGGAGCTGGTGGTGCATTTGGTGCCGTCATCAATAACAGTGGTATCGGGGACCATCTCATTACAACGATGCAAAACTGGAGCATTCCGGTACTCTTACTGGCATTCATCTTTTCGCAAATCCTTCGAGCATCTCTTGGATCAGCGACAGTTGCCCTCGTCACGACTTCAAGTATCCTCGGCCCAATGGTTGGAGAGTTAGGCGTCTCGCCAATTCTGCTCGGTCTAGCGATTTGTGCTGGAGGTATTGGTCTTTCGCTTCCTAATGATTCTGGATTCTGGGTCGTCAACCGATTCGGGAAACTGACGATTCCTCAAACACTCCTCGCTTGGACAGGCGGCGGCTTTATCGCTGGATTAACAGCACTTGCAACAGTCTTTCTACTAAGCCTCTTTACAGGTATCTTACCTGGACTCTAACCAAAAACACCGCCGATGACGTCATCGGCGGTGTTTTTTAATTATTCGTTTTCCAATCGTTTGATCGCCTCATCGAGCTGTTCCTGATCCTCTTCCGATAACTTTGGATACTGCGGATCAATTTCCTTCAAGACGTCATTCATGACTTCAGTGACGACATAACGCGAATACCACTCGTCATCTGCCGGCAAAATATACCATGGTGCATATGACGTCGATGTCGCTGAGACAAGTTCAGCAAAAATGTCATGGTATTCCTCCCAATGCTCGCGTTCCTCAATATCGCTGAACGAGAATTCGAAGTTCTTGGTCGGATCCTTCAAACGAGTCAACAACCGTTTCCGTTGTTCTTCTTTTGAGACGTGGAACAAGAACTTGACGACACGGAATCCGTTCTCGACGAGATACCGTTCAAAGTCGTTAATTTGACGATAGCGCATCTGCCAGACGTCTCCACCGTCTGGTTTTTCTTCCTCCTCGAGTAAATCATGAATCCGCGGCGCAATGACTTCCTCATAGTAAGAACGGTTCAAGATGCCGACTTCGCCTTTTTCCGGTAGCCCTTCGTGGATCCGCCACAAATAGTCGTGCTTTTGTTCCGTATCCGACGGTTTTTTAACGGAAATCGTCCGAAGTCCTTGGGCGTTCAAGTTAGAAAAGATATAGCTGATTGCCTCATCTTTCCCGGCAGCATCAATCGCTTGTAAGATGACGAGAACACCGTTTTTCTCTTCAGCATGCAAACGCCAGTGTAACTCTTGTAATGTCTCAACACTTTTCGGGATTCGTTTCTCGCGTAATTCCGCTTCCGAAATTGCGTGTTCTTCAGACGTGGGATAGTTCGAAAGCGAGATCTGCTCGCCTTCCTTAACACGATAAGATGACAGTTTCATAGTAGGGCTCCTCCTTTAATTGCTTCTAAAAGGTGTTTACCCTACTCCCTGTCCCTAAAAACGTTCAGATGAACTTATCTTTCCAAAAGGAGGCGGACACTCTCTTCAAGCGTCGTTACAGGACGACCGAGTAACGCTTCAAAATCATCACTTTCAACTGCAAGGGTCCCTGCTGCTATATCTGCCTGGATACCAATCAACATCGGAAGCAGGAAGTCGGGTAGTCCCACTGCTTTCATTCGCTCTCCAAATGTCGTGCCATCGACTTCATCCAAAACGACGGATTGGTTGAGGACGGCTCCGGCTGCTGCCGCGAGTTCTGCTTGCGTATGCAAGGGACCCGATAATTCATAGATCGCTTGCGGCTGTTCAAGCGTTAGTCCTGTCGCGATCGCTTGTGCGTACTCTTCTTGTAACGCCCATCCGACTTTGCCTTCGCCGGCTGCCGTTAACCAGTTTGCACCTTGCGCGACCGCCTCGATTGTTGAGAGTTCATTCTCAAGATACCAGTTGTTGCGGAAAAAGACATATGGAATCCCTGTCGCTTGAATCGCTTCCTCGGTGACACGATGTGTCCGCGCGAGTCCGTTCGTGCTATGTGCTGCATTGGCGATACTCGTATAGCCGATCAGCTTGACGCCTGCCTCTTGTGCTGCCGTGACAGCAGTTTGGTGCTGACGAATCCGTGTCGCTTCTTCACCGTCTGTTGAGATGATCAACAGGCGATCAATACCTTGAAACGCTTGTGTGAGCGTCTCCGGCTGATCAAAGTCACCATGCCGAACATCAATCCCTTGCGCTGCAAGTGATGCTGCTTTTTCGACATTACGTACGCTGACAGCCACGTTCTCGACACCAACTCGTTCACTGAGATGATGAACGATCTGCGTTCCTAATTTTCCAGTTGCCCCTGTAATTAACCATTTCATGATAAAACCACTCCTTTGAAGTTTGATGTTGTTCTTCATGATACGCTAGGTGATACACTAAAAAAAGTAGGCACTTATCTGAAACTAGGTCCCTCAAAACGAACCAATGGGAGAGGATGAACGTGGCTGTATTCGATTCAACGACCGATCAACGGACGGCCTGTCCGGTCACCCGGGTGCAACAGATGGTCGCTGGCAAATGGAAGATCATCTTACTGTGGCATCTGACACACGGAACACATCGTTTTCACGAACTACAACAATTAACCGGCATCTCAAAGGGAACGTTGACGCGACAACTGCGTGAGCTCGAAGCAGATGGTTTGATTCAACGGCATGTGTTCGGCGAGGTTCCGCCTCGTGTTGAATATTCCCTGACCGATGCCGGACATAGTTTTTTACCGATTCTCGATCAAATGGCAGCTTGGAGTGAACAACACTTCCACGTAAAATGATGTTTTTTAGCAAAAAACGTGCACTTCTTCTCGATTCACAAAAGAAGTGCACGTTTTCATTTCACAAATAGTGATAATTATTCGTTCATTCCGTTGCCGTCACTGTCTGACGTAGATAGATATCGATTGCCTCTGCAACCCGTAACCCGGAGATGACCGCACTCTCGACACGCGTCCGTCCTGACGCATCATCTGCTTCGAGGAACGCATCTCCAGCAAGCCAAAGTGGATGTGCCGAAAGCTTCAAGTGTGGGGTCCGGTAAACCGCGCGTGCCTGAGCATACCGCCAACGCTTGATCTGACGTGAGACGATCGTGACTGTCCCGAGCTGTTGTTGCAACAACCGTTCGACTTCAGCGAGTGTCTCCTCTTCTGGACGCTCGTACCAAGTTTCACTGAAAGTAGCTGTCATATAAACACTCAGCAGTGTCGTTTTCGAAATCTGCTTCTCGGCATTATTGACGATTTTTAAGATACCGTCGACGAGATGCTCATCTTGCAATCCGACTTCCCCGATCGTCAGTTGCTCTGCGACCTCAAACAGACCAACGAATGTCGGCTCGAACGTCACCTGACGTAACTGCTCATGATCATCATCAGCGAGCGTCAACCTAGAAGACTGCAACAGTTCATATGCTTGCGGTACCGGCGCTGTTACGAGTAACGCATCATATTCACCTTGATGGTCCGTCGCCTGTGTGACAAGTTCATCTTCCGTTGCCGAAATATGCGTGACTTGCTCGTTCAATCGAACAGGGATATCTCGACCAATCGATTGCACGAGTTGATTCATCCCGTTTGTCGCAACATAGCGTGGAAAGTCTTGTCCGAACCACTTACGGACCCAGCCTTTTTCAAGCCAGTTGTCGACTTCACGTTCCAATTCTTTCGTTCGGACTGTGAAGAACACAGCCCCATGATCGGCCGTTCCTTCATCAATACGACGTGTCGCCATTCGCCCCCCGACGCTTTGGCTTTTTTCAATGATTTCAACGGTATGTCCTGCTTCCTGCAACTGACGTGCAGCAAAAATACCGGCGAGTCCTCCACCAATGATTCCGATTCGTTTCCCTGTCATCTCGCTTCCCCCTCGTATTCCTCATTTCCCTAAGTATAGAGGTTTCTTCCAAGTGATGGGTGAATCAATGCCTGTCCGATATGCTCGCCCTCTGCAATTCCTGCTCGATGAGCGCGAGGTTCTCTTCAAAAAATGCCCGGTGCTCTTTTAGTCCGCGTTTGACACACCAACCGACGGCAGTGAGCGCTTCCCATAAGCGATAGTATTCTAAGTATGTCTCAATCGGAACGTTCGGATGAACAGTTGCATATCCTTCTTGAAATGCCGTGACGTACACGGAACCAAACTCATTTAGATTGCGGACGATCTTCGTGAAATCCATCTCGATAGCTCCATAGCGGGTCGTTTCGAAATCAATTACACCCGTGACAGTCTCTCCTTCTGTCAGTAAATTCGCTAGACGGAAGTCACAATGCGTAGCAACGGGACGAGAGGGCTCAGGTAGCAACTGTTCACGTCTTGCTAACTCTATCTCAATGCTTTCAAGAAAATCAGGTTCAAGCGCTGACGTGATGAACGGCATGAACCCATCGAGTTTTTCGTTTCGAAAATGCCGCCAGTCTTGAACTGGATACGCATAAAACCCATCTTCCGTGTATTCACCATACGCTTCTCCTGTACATGTATGCAGTTGTGCGAGCGTTCGACCGATTTCGTACGCTAACGTTTTAGTCATCGCGGCTGGTGCTCGTCCCGGTAAAGCAGCGAGCACGAACGCCCCTGTCGTCTGCCCGGGAGCTGCTTCAACTAAGATGTGCGGCACGGGTACAAACTCTTCTAGTGCACGAATCCAGCCACGTTCCCGGTACCACTTTTCAGCCGTATACGGACGCTTCAAGAAGACGATCTGACCATCCGTCAGGACGAGACGATCGACTTCAGAACTATACGATTCGTCAACGGTTGCGCACACCGCGATGTCGAGTTGAAAATACTCAATCCATTCGTCTCGCGTCATTTCGCAGTCCCCAACGTCTTCTGTAACGTTTCCCCTGGTAGTCCGTCAATCGGTCCGATATAGGTCGATTCAAAGCCGAGTCCTGTTAAAATACGACGCGATGCTTCATGCGCTGGATCAATCTTCGCTGTGACAACTTGTAACTCCTCTTCCGTCGCTAACTGTAACAGACGCTCAGCAATCGCTGTGCCGTATCCTTTTCCCCAGTAATCCGGTAGCAACATATAACCAAGTTCTGCTTCGAACGGCTGTGTTTGACTCCGCGTCACGTGACCGACACCGATCCATTCCGCTTCGGAAAAAGTGAGATAAGAACCAAGTCGGTCGTGCTGTTGTTGTTCGAGGATTCGCTCAAAACGCTGTTTCGTTTCTGCCTCCGTCAATGCCTGTTCCGTGATGTAACGCATGACGCGTTCGTCTTGCACGAGCGTCGCGTATCGTTCGTAATCGGACGCTGTCATTTTTCGTAATTCAATCATGTTACTCTCCTTTTCATGTTCGGTAGTCATTGTGAATCGGGGTGAAAACATCTTCCGTCGACGGACGGACGATCGCAAAATGCTCAACATTGTAGTGCCCGTGTAAGACTTGATTATGGTGAGCGATCATTTGGTCCGGCGCTAGTACATCAGAGCCGTTCGTTGTATGTCCGTCGGCGACGAGTGTGACATCAAAGCCATGTACCGTCGCACTACGCACCGCGGTATCGATACAATGCTCCGTCTTACAGCCTAAGACGATCAGATGTTCAATCGAGGCTTGGCGTAGATGGTCGAGCAAAGGTGTACCATGAAACGCATTCGTCGCCGCTTTATCAAACGTGACACTGGATACTGGAACAGGGATCGAGTCATGGACTGCAAAACCAGCACCCGCTCCTCCAGCCACATCTAGATCACGGATGAAGATGACCGGAACGTTTCGTTCATCTGCTTCAAGTACGACCGCTTCGATGACGTGCGCAACTTGTTCCTTTAAGTATACCGGACGTTCTTCCGTGTTCCCGTCGACGAGTTCCTGCTGAAAATCAATCACTAGGACCGCTTGTTTCATCGCCATGTTCCTCCTTGTAAAATCGACTGTTGGTTTCCTTCCCGTTCGTCTGAATGATTTCCTGCTATTCACGGTCGTGAAACTTTTTAGCTGTTGGATTCGTTAAAAAGAAGGAAAGGATGTGTCTGGATGATTTGGTTTGGCGTCATCTTCTTATGTGTTCTTCTCGTCAATCTGACACTTGAGAAGCTCATCATGAACCGGACGATGACAGGTCGCTGGTTCGTACGCAACTTACTCATTTGTCTCGGGATCACTCTCTTATTATTCGGGATCGAACGTTATGTCCTATCCGGTCTGTAAAAAAAGCAGATAGCGAAAAATCGCTATCTGCTTTTTTAGTTAATAGACTTCGTAATTTTGCCCCGTCTGTGCCCCTTCGACACTCTTTACGAACGCCGTCGCGACACGTGACGCTGGAACAGCTTCAAAACCACGGAAGAATGGTCCGTACTTTTCAAGTGACTCAATCAGTACGTTCGGACTGACGCTATTAATTCGAATACCTCGTGGCATCTCGATTGCTGCTGCATGAACGAACGCTTTGACCCCACCGTTCGCGAGCGCCGCAGATGCACCTTGGCGAATCGGATCGTCCATCATGATGCCTGTTGTCAATGTAAAACTTCCCCCGTCTCGTACTGACTCCAGACCAAGCAAGACGAGATTGACCTGACCTTTTAACTTACTGTCGATCCCGATTTGATTAAGAGCCGGTGTTAAGTCCGTCAATGGACCAAAATGAGCGCCACCTGTAGCACTGATGACGGCATCAACAGAACCGACTGCTTCATACATCGCACGAATACTTTCTTCTGATGTGATGTCGACTTGCACATCTGCTCCGCTTCGCCCAGCACGAATGATGTCATGTCGCTCACTCAACTGTTCGACGACTGCCTGACCAATCGTTCCACTAGCCCCTACTACTAAAATTCGCATGATATATTCCCCTTTCACGTCTAGCTTACCTATCTAGCCTACTGCACAGCAGGTGACGGTTTCAAGGAATCTATCGGATGCGTCTTCAAAAAGACAAGGATTTCATCGAATAAGCGCTGTTTGTCCCGGTCGAGCGTCAGTAAATGTTTACTGTTCGGAAGAAGGACCTTTTTCTGATCTCGACTTGGTACTGTTGTTTCAATTCGTTCAAGACTTGCATGGTAGACCGCATCATCTAATGCGCCAAGGAACAGAGCGATGGGCTGCGTGATACTCGGTAAGACGACTGCTGTCTCGAGGATGAATTGCTGAAGTGCCCGTAAATCTTTTTCCGGTCGTGGAAAATGACGATCGACAAAGTCTGCGATCCACTCTGGCGAACGGTCGTCAAATTGAAAATACCGTTCCGTATAACGACGGACGCGGTGCTCAAGTCCTGCAATCGTTCGTTCAAGAACCGGCGTCGAGAGTAAGACGAGTCCCGCGCATCCTGACTGCTCTGCCAGTCGAAGTGCCATCACCCCACCAAGCGATTGTCCGATCAGATAAACATGTTCGTGCCCTTTGTTATGTAAAAATGAGAGTCCGGCTTGCGCGGACTGCCAAACGTCTTCGATCGTCGTCGCAAACAAACGCTCCGGCGATTCCCCGTGCCCAGCATAATTCGGTGCATAACAGGTATATCCTTCCGTATGTAAAAAACGAGCGAGACCCCGCATCTCATTCGCACTACCGGTAAAGCTGTGCAATAACAAAACAGCAGGTCCAGATCCATGCAAGTACAAATCCTTCGATTTTGTGATCATGTTCGTTCCCCCTTTACCTGCGTACAGTTCTCAATCTTCTCTTTTCGAAGTAGCCTTCTGTAACGAGTTTAAAATCTGAAAACCCGGATAGTCCGCTTCAGACCGTCGTTCGCCACTTGATCGATAATAAGCATTCCAGTAACTAATCATCCGGTCTTCGATTCGTTTTATGTATGCCGGATCATCGTGGACGAATTGCCGCTTCACTTCCGGATTCCATTTCTCGACTGCGGGTACGATGATCTCCACGATTTCACGGACATATTCACTAGCAAGTTCGATGATATAGGCGAGGACCCATCCGTCGTATGGATGATTTTTAAGTAACTGACGGAGATAATACTCACGAATGTGACCGTCATGATGACGCGTGTAGAGACAATATAAAATCGTCCGTTGTGTTGGCGTCAACTGTTCGATTCGCTCTGGCGCGACTTCTGGTACATATACGCGCATCGGAATCTGTATGTGTTCCTGCTCTAGCTTCACTTCGATCGACCCTGGTGATAGACGTGTCCATGAAAACGGTAGACACGCTTTAACGACTCGAACATCCTGTTCATATCGTTTAGGGAATGCTGAAATCCATCGGTTCATCTTATTCTCCTCTCATATAAAAAAACTCCAAACAGCAGACGCTGTTATACGCCTATCGTTTGGAGTCGATTTGTTTACTTATTCAACCGTTACTGACTTCGCCAAGTTACGTGGCTTATCGACGTCACAGTCACGACCGAGTGCCGCGTAGTATGAAATCAATTGAAGTGGTAAGACGGACAAGAGCGGTGACAAGAGTGGCTCGACTGCTGGGATGACGAATGCATCTGTTGGCAATTCAAGACCTTCTGCTGCGATGACACACGCGTTTGCACCACGTGCGACGACTTCCTTGACGTTCCCACGGTTGTTGAGGTGAACGTGTGGTTGTGTCACGAGCGCGATGACTGGTGTGTTGTCCTCGATCAAAGCGATCGGACCGTGCTTGAGCTCTCCACCCGCATATCCTTCTGCTTGGATATATGAAATCTCTTTGAGTTTCAATGCACCTTCCATCCCGACGTAGGCATCTTGTCCGCGACCGATGAAGAACGCGTTACGTGATTCAGACAAGTACTCTGTCGCGATTTCTTGGAAACGATCTTTTTGAGACATGACCGATTCCATCGCACTTGAGATTTTACCGAGTTCCTTCATGAGATCGAAGTTGACAGCAACACCTTTTGCTTGAGCGAGGTCAAACGCAAGAACAGCGAGGACAGCGATTTGAGCTGTATACGCTTTTGTTGAAGCAACGGCGATTTCTGGACCCGCGTGGAGTAACAACGTCGCGTTTGCTTCACGTGACAATGTTGATCCTGGAACGTTCGTGATCGTCAATGCTGGATGACCGAGTTTCTTCGCTTCAACGAGAACCGCACGGCTATCCGCTGTTTCACCTGATTGTGAAAGGAAGAGGAAGAGTGGTTTCTCTGTCAATAATGGCATGTTGTATCCGAACTCAGAAGAGATATGGACTTCTGTTGGAATGCCAGCGATTTGTTCAATCAACTGTTTTCCGATCAAACCAGCATGGTAGCTTGTTCCGCAACCGATGATGTAGACACGGTCACGACCGAGTACGAGATCACGGACTGATTGGTCAAGTGTGATGTCGCCTGCTTCATTTTGATATTTTTGAACGATGTTGCGGATAACAGCTGGTTGCTCATCCATCTCTTTGAGCATGTAGTGCGCATACGTTCCTTTTTCGATATCTGATGCATCGATTTCAGCCGTATATGCTTCACGCTCTTGGATGTTACCGTCGAGATCTTGGATCGTAACGCTATCACGCGTCAAGATGATCATCTCACCGTCATGCAACTCAACAAATTGGTCCGTTACTTGCAACATTGCCATTGCGTCTGATGCGACGACGTTGAACGTCCCGTCACCGAGACCAACGAGAAGTGGTGATTTATTTTTCGCGACGTATAAGACATCTGGGTTTTCAGCATCAATCAATGCGAGGGCATACGAACCGTGCAAGACGCGAAGTGTTTGACGGAATGCTTCCGCGACGTCACCTGTCTCGTTGAAGTTCTTTTCGATCATCTGAACGATGACTTCTGTATCCGTGTCGCTGAGAAGATCGACGTTCAATTCTGTTTTCAACTGCTCATCGTTCTCGATGACGCCGTTATGCACGAGTGTGAAACGTGTTGAAGCACTTTGATGCGGGTGCGCGTTTGGTACGCTTGGGACACCATGTGTCGCCCAGCGTGTGTGTCCGATTCCGACTGTTCCGTCTGCCTCTGCAGGAACGACTTCACGTAGCGCAGCAATCCGACCTACTTCTTTATGGACTTGAACGCCGTCATTGACGAACGCAAGACCTGCCGAGTCATAGCCGCGGTACTCGAGCTTCTCGAGACCTTTTAATAGAATTTCCTTCGTGTTGACCTGTCCAATCATACCTACGATTCCGCACATGTTACATCTCTCCATTTACAAGTATTTCCCTGAAGAGGAAACGGCTCTTTTTGAGAGGATCCCGATCGGTCTGTTTGTCCGTCCAATCACTTGAACGATTTCAGAACGATTTACGGTATGGATCTGGTACCGGGAGGCATCCGCCGAATGATTCGATAAACCTCCACCTCGTCAGCTTTCCTTAACTTAGGGAAGCCCTGGCGCTTTTTAGTTCCGTCTGACCCCGTTTCTGTCCGACTTCACCATCATACGAACTTTACTTTGAAAAAGCAAGAAAGGTAACGTAGTTGTAACTATTCCCGATATTTCACTAATCAATACGTATAATCCCTATTTTTTGTAAAATTCTCAATCTATTTTTCTAAAATAATTGTAAAAAAAGAAGCAGAGCGATTGCTCTGCTTCAATTCCTTAGTTTTCTTGTAACGCGTAGTTCTCACGAACAACGTTTGCGATCCGCTCAACGTATGCATCACATGCCTCTTGTGTCGGTGCTTCAGCCATGACACGAACGAGTGGTTCTGTTCCTGACGCACGCACGAGAATTCGTCCGTTCCCCGCCATCTCCGCTTCGACTTCTGCAATGATCGCTTGAACGGCAGGACCGCTCATCGCACCATTTTTATCAGAAACACGGATGTTGACGAGACGTTGTGGGAAGATTGGCATCTCAGCAGCGAGTTCCGATAGTTTCTTCCCTGTCGCTTTCATGATTTGCAACAACTGGACGCCTGATAACATGCCGTCACCTGTCGTTGAATAATCCATGAAAATGATATGACCTGACTGTTCACCACCAAGCGTATAGTCATTCTTACGCATCTCTTCAACGACGTAACGGTCACCGACCGCTGTCTGAAGCGCCGTCATCCCGTGTTCTTCGACTGTTTTATGAAAACCGAGGTTACTCATGACTGTCGCGACAATCGTATTGTCTTTTAGACGACCGAGTTCGTTCAAGTATTTTCCGCAGATAAACATAATTTTATCGCCATCGACGATATCGCCATTCTCATCAACAGCAATCAAGCGATCTCCATCTCCATCAAATGATAGACCAACATCCGCGCTCTTTTCTTTGACGAAAGCAGCGAGATGTTCTGGATGTGTCGAACCAACACCATCGTTGATGTTCAATCCGTTCGGAGTTGTTCCGATCGTCGACACTTCTGCTTCCAAGTCACCGAATAGACGTGGCGCAAGGCTTGACGTCGCACCGTGTGCACCATCGATCGCAACATGGATGCCTGAGAAGTCTTCATCCGATGTCTGACGAAGCATATGGAGGTACTTTTGTGCACCCTCAAAGTAATCGTGAACGAAGCCGAGTTCTTTACCAGCTGGACGCGGTAACGTATCTTCTACTTCATCGAGTAATGCTTCGATTTCGAGTTCTGTTGCGTCATCGAGCTTAAAGCCGTCTGAGCCGAAGAACTTAATTCCGTTATCTTCAACTGGATTGTGTGACGCGGAGATCATAACCCCTGCTGTCGCATCCATTGTTTTTGTCAGATACGCGACACCCGGTGTCGAGATGACACCAAGACGCATGACTTCTGCACCGATCGATAAAAGACCAGCGATGAGCGCGTTCTCAAGCATTTGACCAGAAACACGTGTATCGCGCCCAATCAACACTTTTGGTCGTGTGCTTTCGTGTTTCGTCAACACGTAACCACCTGTTCGACCAAGACGGTACGCAAGCTCCGGTGTCAATTCTACGTTTGCGACGCCGCGTACGCCGTCAGTTCCAAAATACTTACCCATGTGTTATTTCCTCATTTCACTAATTTGTTTTAATTGGTCGGAACGGAAGTCCGGGGAACAGCTTTCAGCGTCACATCCATATTATCAGGACGCAAGACATCAAAGGCTTTTGACGTCTGATACGAGATCGGCAATCCATGTGTTCCTTCCTTCAGTCCTGTTACGTCGATGACCGCTTTGATATCTGTTGCATCGATCGTTGCTAAATCAGATTCTTTCCCACGGACGACAACATCAATCGTTTGATTGTAATCAATCGTATATTTCGATTCATCAAATCCATTCAATGTAACGTTCACACCCGAAATCGTTTTTTCAGCTCGATCCTCAACGGTTTCCGTCGTCGACTTGGCATTTTCCTTTTCGACGACGATATTGACTGTAACACGCGTCGGATCCATCGCTGTTGCATTTTCTGGTTCAACGAGTTTGACTGTTTTTTCAGTCGTCTTCGTTAATCCTTTCAACGATACAGCTTCTGTATCAACGGAACCAATGCGTTCTAATTCTTCTTTTGTTCCATATAAACGAGCTTGTGTCGTGACAGGAACAATTTTAATGACGGTATAACCTTTTTTTACGTTATCTTTTGTTTTCACATTGATTGGTACCGTCTTACTTTCCTTATAGATCGGTACCGTGATTTCGAGTTGCTCTGGTTGGTACGATGCATTAATCGTATTTCCATTTGCATCGGTCGCTTTTGCATTGAACGTCTCTTTAAACGTCTCTGCTCGACCTGTTACATCGATTGGAACTTGAATCGCTGAAATTGCCTGTAGCTTCTCTGCCCCACCCGTGACTTCGACCGTTTGTTGGTTCGGCTGTGCTTCACCTACGACATATCCTTCAGCGATTTTATTTTTATTCAGTAAGGCAACTTGTACCGGTACTTCCTTTGTAATCTTCTTATCAAGGAAGACTTCAATCGTCTGTTGTTTTGGTGTCACTTCGACATCTTTACCGAAGCCGGTTGCCGTGACACGGACACGGTGATATCCGGGATCAAGTCCTTTTAAATCAATCGATAATCCAAAATCCTGAACGAGCCGAAGCATCGTCAAGCTACTCGAAGGACCTTTAACGGTCACTTCCATACTATCTGGAATATTATAAGCGACCCACTGCGATTCATCGTACTGGATCGTGATTGGTACATCAAATTTCGTTGAACCTTGTCCTGCGATCGGTAAGAGGCTAGCAGCATCACTTTTTCCTGTCGTATTCGAACCTGCAACCATCAGATACAACATGACGGCTAAGGCGACAGCGACAATGCGTAAGAACCAGCGTTCATTGAACCACTTTTCGAACATTATTTTTTCGCCCCCATCCAGTTCAAGAAGGAAGTATTCGTCGGTTCGACCTTGACGATTGTCTCAAGCAACTTCGTCCGTAAGGATTCTTCATCGAGTTCTCGGTACAGACGTCCGTTGATGGCGAGAGAAACGCCACCTGTTTCCTCTGAGACGACGAGTGTGACACTATCCGTCACCTCACTTACGCCAATCGCTGCCCGGTGACGTGTGCCCAAATCTTTTGAAATATGTGCGCTCTCTGACAGCGGTAAGTAACAGGCAGCAGCTGCTAACTTGCCTTGCTGGACGATGACGGCACCATCATGAAGCGGCGTATTCGGAATGAACAAATTGATCAAGAGTTGGCTTGTAATTTGCGAGCCGAGCGGAATACCTGTCTCGACGTATTCACTTAGTCCTGTCTCACGCTCAATCGTCACGAGCGCTCCGATACGACGTTTTGACATGTACTGGGCAGACGATACGAGCGCATCAACGATTCGAACTTGTTCATCCTCGTCACTGATGGCGCTGCGTGAAAAGAATTTACTCGTTCGTCCGAGGTGTTCAAGTCCACGGCGGAGCTCGGGTTGGAAAATGATGATGATCCCTAGTAACCCGTAGGTGATAATTTGATTCAGTAAGAATTGCAATGTTTTGAGTCCAAAAAATCCGCTCAGGAACCAACTGATCAAAATGACCGAGATGCCTTTAATGAGCTGGACAGCTTTCGTCCCTTTGACGATGATCATAAGACGGTAGATGACGAACGTCACGACCGCGATATCAATCACATCATTAATATAATCGTACCAATGTACGTTTTCTCCCAGTTTCAACAATTGAAATTGAAGTGGTTGCCAGCTGAAGTAATTCACCAACCGTGCCCCCTAACTCATCTGATTTAAACAGTTTCCATTATAGCACAAAGGGACGAGTTCGACTCGTCCCAGCTGATTATTGAAATAGACGCTTGATTCCGTACCATACGCGTTCAAATAATTGATCGATTTCCTTAATTTCTCCGGTCACACTACCAGCACTCGCCGTGTAGGCTTTCCCGTCAACGGTCATGACGTCGCCATTGACTTTCCCTTCGATTCGGACGTTTCCACCTTCGACGTAAAGATCCTGATCGACTGTGACGCCTTTCGGGACGACGACTTCGCCATTTTGAGCGACGATACCTGGTGCATTCGTATAGGATAAGTCATGTTCTTCTTGTGCCATATAACCACCCAGGCTACCGACCGACAAGAGTAAGAACACAGCCGCTGCCGCGAGCAATGGGTACTGCTTCATCTTCCCTCCAAAACGAGACGGTTGTGGTTGGTGTAGCAAAGCAGCGCTTGGCATATCCACCTGGTCGGGCAATTGTGCCAGCACGCGGGATGTAAAATCTGCCGATAATTTGGGCGCTGGAAGTTGACGCAGTCGAGCATCAAGGAGCCGATACTCTTCGAACTCGTCCATCGCGTCTGCTTCCCGTAACTCTGCTTCTAATCGCTTGAAGTCCTCAGGTGGTTGGTTTTGATCTAAATAATCCTGGATCCGTTCATGTACATGCTCTCGTGACATGGTGAGTTCCTCCTTCTCATCGTTTGGCAAAATGCTTTTTCAGCGCTTCTCGTCCACGATGAATTCTAGTTTTGACAGTAGCGACTGGTAATTCGATCATTTCACTGATTTCTTTCAGTGATAGATCTTCTACATATTTCAGGACGAGTGGGACACGGTATTTTTCTGGTAAAGCTGCAATCGCATCCCCGACTTCGTTTCGTTGCTCGTTATCGACCACTTGGTCCTCCGGCAAGATATCCTTGCTCTCGAGTTGTGAATACAATGTCAGTCCTTCAGTACCTGACATCTCAGCATCAAGAGAATAATCAGGTTTCTTTTTCCGTAGTCGGTCAATCGATACGTTTGTAACGATTCGGTATAACCAAGTTCGGAACTTCCATTGTGCATTATACGATTCAATCTTCGTAAATACACGGATGAAGGCTTCTTGTGTCGCATCCTCCGCTTCCATTCGATCGCGCAAGACACGGAAAGCTACAAGAAAAGCACCTTCCTTATATAGATCAACAAGTGCCGCGAACGCATCACGGTCTCCTTGTTTCACTCGCTCGATTAAGCGTAGTGTCGTTTCTTCCACTTTGAATACCCCCCGCTCTATGCGGTCAATCTCTTATACGAAGTCGACCGATAAATGTTTCATCTCCTTTTAAATTGTAACAAAAAAAACTTGAACCCCGATGAAAAGAGTTCAAGTTCTATCCATTATTTTACTAAGCGATGTGTTTCCATTGCCAAAAGTAAATCGCCAATCAGCTCATTCGCAAGCTCTGCTGTTCCGTTTCCTTCTTCAAGTAATGGATTCACTTCAACGAATTCAGCAGCGATAAAGTCTTCTGCTGCTGCGCAATGCTGTAATACAGTCTTCGCATCATCTAAGAAGATACCATCAGCGACACGTGTTCCTGTACCAACGACAAGTGATGGATCAAGACCATCCATATCGAAGCTTAAATAAAAAGCATCCGTTGTTTCTTTCAAATAGGCAATCGCTTCTTCCATGATTGCATCCATTCCCCGTGTTCGGATCGCTTCCATATCATAGACACGAATACCAAGACGATCAATCAACTCTTGTTCGCCTGGATCAACATCACGTAATCCGATGAAGACGAGATGTTCCGGTTGCAATTTGACATCTGTCCCTCCGACTTCCGTTAAGCGCTGATGCCCTTCCCCAAGGGCTACAGCGAGCGGCATGCCGTGGATGTTACCAGAAGGTGATGTTTCAGGTGTATTCAAATCACCATGTGCATCGAACCAGATGACCCCGAGACGTGGCACAGTCTGGCGAAGACCTGCAATCGTTCCGATCGCCATACTGTGATCGCCACCAACGAGTAAAGGAAAACGTTGTTCCGATAACGCATCACGAACAATCAGGTGTAAGTCATTCGTCGTATGGACGACTCCTTCGAGACGTTTCAGTTTCGGATCTTCTTCTCGGACTGCATCTTCTGATAAGACAGCCGCTTCCCCGTAGCGAACTGCTTCTTGTCCCCGTGCTTCGAGTGTCGCTAGTAGACCCGCTTTTTCGACAGCTGCAGGTCCGTGTTCAGTGCCCGGCTTTCCTTGTCCATAACGGTACGGTACGCTGATATACGCGATATTCATTCGATATTCCCCCTATGTCATAGTTACTTCTACACATATTGTAAGCGGTAACAAACAGGTGGTTCAACTCGACAAAATGACGCATGAATATACAAAAAAACACCGTGAAGGGAATCACGGTGTTCTTGCGTACGTACTCTGGTTATGCTTGGCATTTCATATAAAAAAAACTTAAGACGAACGAAACTCGCTTAAGATCTTTAAATAAAATTGGTGGAGCCTAGCGGGATCGAACCGCTGACCTCCTGCGTGCAAGGCAGGCGCTCTCCCAGCTGAGCTAAGGCCCCAAAAAGAAAAAGCGGAAGACGGGATTCGAACCCGCGACCCCGACCTTGGCAAGGTCGTATTCTACCACTGAACTACTTCCGCAAGAAATGAGCCATGCAGGATTCGAACCTGCGACCCTCTGATTAAAAGTCAGATGCTCTACCAACTGAGCTAATGGCTCGACATGGTGGGGGGGGGCGGATTCGAACCGCCGAACCCGAGGGAGCGGATTTACAGTCCGCCGCGTTTAGCCACTTCGCTACCCCCCCAGTTTGTCTAGGAAACTTATACAATTGAGAAAAAACAGTGCCGGCAACAGGAGTCGAACCCGCGACCTACTGATTACAAGTCAGTTGCTCTACCAGCTGAGCTACACCGGCACAAAAAGTATAATGGTGACCCGTACGGGATTCGAACCCGTGTTACCGCCGTGAAAGGGCGGTGTCTTAACCGCTTGACCAACGGGCCGTTGGCTCCGCAAGTAGGATTTGAACCTACGACCTACCGGTTAACAGCCGGTTGCTCTACCACTGAGCTATTGCGGAATAAATAAAAGCCTGGCAACGTCCTATCCTCACAGGGGGAAGCCCCCAACTACTTTCGGCGTTCAAGTGCTTAACTTCCGTGTTCGGCATGGGAACGGGTGTGACCACTTGGCTATCGTCACCAGACGACGGGCTCGCGCCCTCAAAACTGAAGTCATCAACAAGCATCTGCTAGAACAAGGCCTCGACCGATTAGTATCACTCAGCTCCACATGTCGCCATGCTTCCACCCGTGACCTATCTACCTCATCGTCTCTGAGGGGTCTTTCTTGATTACTCAAAGGGAAATCTCATCTTGGAGGGGGCTTCATGCTTAGATGCTTTCAGCATTTATCCCGTCCGCACGTAGCTACCCAGCGATGCTCCTGGCGGAACAACTGGTACACCAGCGGTGCGTCCATCCCGGTCCTCTCGTACTAAGGACAGCTCTCCTCAAATTTCCTGCGCCCACGACGGATAGGGACCGAACTGTCTCACGACGTTCTGAACCCAGCTCGCGTACCGCTTTAATGGGCGAACAGCCCAACCCTTGGGACCTACTCCAGCCCCAGGATGCGATGAGCCGACATCGAGGTGCCAAACCTCCCCGTCGATGTGGACTCTTGGGGGAGATCAGCCTGTTATCCCCAGGGTAGCTTTTATCCGTTGAGCGATGGCCCTTCCATGCGGAACCACCGGATCACTAAGCCCGACTTTCGTCCCTGCTCGACTTGTAGGTCTCGCAGTCAAGCTCCCTTCTGCCTTTGCGCTCTACGAATGATTTCCAACCATTCTGAGGGAACCTTTGGGCGCCTCCGTTACTGTTTAGGAGGCGACCGCCCCAGTCAAACTACCCGCCTGACACGGTCCTCCAGCCGGATGACGGCTGCGAGTTAGAGACTCTATGCATGAAGGGCGGTATCCCAAGGGTGACTCCTCCGAAGCTGGCGCTCCGGGCTCGACGTCTCCCGCCTATCCTGTACATCATGCACAAAGCCTCAATATCAGGCTGTAGTAAAGCTCCATGGGGTCTTTCCGTCCTGTCGCGGGTAACCTGCATCTTCACAGGTACTATGATTTCACCGGGTCTCTCGTTGAGACAGTGCCCAAATCGTTACGCCTTTCGTGCGGGTCGGAACTTACCCGACAAGGAATTTCGCTACCTTAGGACCGTTATAGTTACGGCCGCCGTTTACTGGGGCTTCGGTTCAAAGCTTCGCTTGCGCTAACCCATCCCCTTAACCTTCCAGCACCGGGCAGGCGTCAGCCCCTATACGTCATCTTGCGATTTAGCAGAGACCTGTGTTTTTGCTAAACAGTCGTTTGGGCCTATTCACTGCGGCTCTACATGTGTAGAGCGTCCCTTCTCCCGAAGTTACGGGACCATTTTGCCGAGTTCCTTAACGAGAGTTATCCCGCGCGTCTTAGAATTCTCATCTCGCCTACCTGTGTCGGTTTACGGTACTGGCGCCTTCCCCCTCACTAGAGGCTTTTCTTGGCAGTGTGAAATCGTGACCTACGTCCCTACGGGACTCCGCATCGTTCCTTGACTTTGATGCCTGACGGATTTGCCAATCAGACGATCTTGAAACTTGCACATGCACTTCCATCCGCATGCGTCACTATCCTCCTGCGTCCCCCCATTGTTCAAACGGTGGATCGGCGGTACAGGAATATCAACCTGTTATCCATCGCCTACGCCTTTCGGCCTCGGCTTAGGTCCAGACTAACCCTGAGCGGACGAGCCTTCCTCAGGAAACCTTGGGCTTTCGACGGAGGGGATTCTCACCCCTCTTTTCGCTACTCACACCGGCATTCTCACTTCCAAACGCTCCACTGCTCCTTCCGGTACAGCTTCACAGCGGTTTGGAACGCTCCCCTACCATTCCTTACGGAATCCGCAGCTTCGGTGGTATGTTTAGCCCCGTTACATTTTCGGCGCGGCGCCACTCGACTAGTGAGCTATTACGCACTCTTTGAATGGTGGCTGCTTCTAAGCCAACATCCTAGCTGTCTAGGCAGCGCCACATCCTTTTCCACTTAACATACACTTTGGGACCTTAGCTGGCGGTCTGGGCTGTTTCCCTCTTGACTACGGATCTTATCACTCGCAGTCTGACTCCCGAGTATAAGTTGCTGGCATTCGGAGTTTAACTGAATTCGGTAACCCTGTGGGGGCCCCTAGTCCAATCAGTGCTCTACCTCCAGAACTCTCAACCTCGAGGCTAGCCCTAAAGCTATTTCGGGGAGAACCAGCTATCTCCAGGTTCGATTGGCATTTCACCGCTACCCACACCTCATCCCCGCACTTTTCAACGTGCGTGGGTTCGGACCTCCAGTCAGTGTTACCTGACCTTCATCCTGGACATGGGTAGATCACCTGGTTTCGGGTCTACGACAACGCACTGAACGCCCTGTTCAGACTCGCTTTCGCTACGGCTCCGCCTCATCGGCTTAACCTCGCGCGTTATCGTAACTCGCCGGTTCATTCTACAAAAGGCACGCCATCACCCATTAACGGGCTCTGACTACTTGTAGGCATACGGTTTCAGGATCTATTTCACTCCCCTTCCGGGGTGCTTTTCACCTTTCCCTCACGGTACTGGTTCACTATCGGTCACTAGGGAGTATTTAGCCTTGGGAGATGGTCCTCCCGGATTCCGACGGGGTTTCACGTGTCCCGCCGTACTCAGGATCCACTCTGGAGGGAAAACAGTTTCAGCTACAGGGCTGTCACCTTCTTCGGCGGACCTTTCCAGGTCCTTCA
>NZ_CM132670.1:322500-430000 GCF_053878415.1 Exiguobacterium sp. EA-TM-5
TAATATATCAACTCTTGTTTTTTTCGTCAACTGTTTTTCTAAAAAAACTTTTAAAAAAAGATAGACCCGCTTGAACCGGTAAAACGCTACCCGTTCGCGGGTCTTTTTCGTTACGCTTGTTTTTGCGATTGTCCTTGAGAAGCAGGCTTTTCTTGTAAGCGATGCAGCATTAAAATCTGGTACGCGTTACAAATCAAGAGTGTCGCAAGCGCTGCCCATAACATTCGTTTATCTTGTGTTGCCTGCAATGCAGGTACCCATTCAATCAACGTGATGACTGTCATGAGGAACAATGTTGGAATGAACGCTGTAAAGTTCGTTTCTCGTGCTTTCGTCCGCGCGACTAGGAAGGCAATTAACAGTAAGACGACCATCTCACCAATATAGAGGCTAGTCTTATCGAAGCCGTATGCTAATCCGCGTAGATAGACACCATCAAACAGTGCAAATGCGATCAATACGATCTGGACACGATTCCAAAGCTTTGCGCCCCGGAATAAGTCGAGTCCGACACGATGTAAGATCAAGTACGAGAAAAAACCCATTAAACTGATGGCTGTCCACGTACTGCTGTAGGAGAGAGCTGTTACATATCCGCTAATCGATTGATTTCGGATATATCCAGGTTCTGCTACCAAGTTAAACACGAAGCCGGCGAGCGTTCCGATTAGGAGCGTCATCCAAAACAGCTTCAAAAATCCTTTAATCTTCATTCTTATCCCTCTACTTTTTCGATGACACGCGTGGCGAGTTCATTATAGTACGTCTCAAATGGATGATCATCGCGATAGATAGATGGAGCGAAGTCCGCATCATTCGCATATGGTTGTCCAAGTGGAATCTTAGCTAGAATATCGGTTTTTAACGCTTCTGACAACCTCTCTCCGCCACCACTACCGAAGACATATTCTTTTTCGCCTGTCACTTTACTTTCAAAGTACGCCATGTTCTCGACGATTCCGAGTAAGCGATGGTTCGTTTTGATGGCCATTGCTCCTGCTCGTGCTGCAACGAAAGCGGCTGTTGCATGAGGTGTCGTGACGATGACTTCCTGACAGCTCGGGAGCATCGAATGAATATCAAGCGCGACATCCCCTGTACCTGGTGGGAGATCCAGCAATAAATAATCGAGATCGCCCCATTCAACGTCCGCGAAGAAGTTATTGAGCATCTTCCCGAGCATTGGTCCACGCCAGATGACAGGTGCATTGTCTTCGACGAAGAAGCCCATCGAGATGACCTTGACGCCAAAACGCTCTGGTGGAACGATCCGGTCATTGACGACAGTCGGTCGTGTTTCAATCCCCATCATGTCAGGTACACTAAAACCATAGATATCGGCATCAATCAAACCGACCTTCTTCCCTGCTCGTGCAAGTGCCACTGCTAAGTTAACGGAAACGGTCGATTTCCCGACACCACCCTTACCAGAAGCAATTGCGATGAATGTCGTACCGGATTCCGGTTTTAGGATCGATGGTGTCGTCGCCGCTTGAATCCCGTGATCACCAAGTGCCTCAAAGCGAAGTCCAACCGTTTTGAATCCTTTTTCTTTTAGTTCCTTGACGATTTGCTGTTGGAGCACGAGTTGCTCCCCAGAACCAGATTGAGCTAAAGCGATTTTAAGACTGACATAATCACCTTTAATCCGGACGTCACGAATGCCGTTCGTATCTGCAAGCGGGCGGTCAATCGTCGGATCGACGAGCGTTCCGACTACCTCGCGAATTTCTTGTTCATTCAACATAGTGCCTTCCCCCTGAAAACGTTCGATTTAATCCTTATTAGTATAACAAAAATAAGAGAGCGCTTGCACATTTCGACACCGGAAAGGATGACTTTTCCATGTCCGATGTCGCTTTTCATCATTTAGAGTAATCATCGGCTCTTGTTAGAACATCCGATTCCATGTACTAGGACCCACGACACCATCAACTTCGAGTCCTTGACGTGTTTGGTAGGCACGGACCTTTTGAGTCGTCTCTGTATCAAAACGGCGAGTTATGGTCGCTTTGACAGCCCGCTGGATCCGTTCGATATCCCTTGGATTCATATTCGCGGCACCTTGATACAACGGACGACCTGGATATGGAACGATCGCACTCTCTTTCGTCGTCCTTTTAGAAGCTTTTAGTAATTCAAAATGTGGATAGTCTTTAAAGCTCTTCCAGTCCCCACCCCAAGAAAAACCACGTCGTTTCATCGCAGCAACGATTATTTGAAACGCTTGATCATTTTGAAACAATGCTTGCGTACCATCTCGGGAATATTGAAAGAGATCGACAGCAATCCCACGATTATGATTTGATTGTCCCCCGCGTGCATTCGTCACGATCGGTCCCTCTGTCGTCCGTCCTTGTGCATATAAGCGATTCTGCTCCGCAATGGAACGATACCCTTGAGCGACACCGACATAAATTCCTTGCGTATGCATCTCTCGGATGACCTCACGTGTTCGCTTGGCAACTTCCGGTGAAAGACCTGAAGCATTCAACTTCCGATTCGCTCGCTCGAGTAACCAGCTGATCGATAATGCCATCTATGCTCACTCCCCTTTGTCTTCTGTTCCCAAAAACAAAATCCGCTATACTTATGAAATGCAGAACGATGCTAACTGACATCAAAAGGAGCAGTTTATGAAAATACGTATCATTTGGACATTTGGCGCCACATGCCCCTTGCCTCTTAGCTTTATCCTTCACTTTATGCTACAGCCCGCTACAACTACCAAAACAGAGTTACCGGACAATGCCACCCTCTTGAGTGAAGAAACCTCTTTTACAGCACAGGT
The DNA here is from genome assembly GCF_053878415.1 of Exiguobacterium sp. EA-TM-5. Taxonomy (NCBI): domain Bacteria; kingdom Bacillati; phylum Bacillota; class Bacilli; order Caryophanales; genus Exiguobacterium; species Exiguobacterium sp. EA-TM-5. The sequence goes on from NZ_CM132670.1 coordinate 325,292, forward strand.
TGGTCAAGCGACAACACACACTCCTATCGAATTCGTACAATCTTTATTTCTTTGGAGCATTCCGCTGACGATTGTCCTCCTTTATCTGCTTCTGACCTTGCTACACCGATTACGCATAACCAAGTCGACCTCACTTTAACCGCTGTTCTGACACTGTGTCAGAACAGCGGTTTTTTATACACAAAAAAACCTCCCACCACAAGGGTGAGAGGGATTCGAAAAGAATTAACGTTTCGAGAACTGTGGTGCACGACGAGCTGCTTTAAGACCGTATTTTTTACGCTCTTTCATACGAGCGTCACGAGTCAAGAAGCCTTTCGCTTTAAGTGCGCCGCGGAATTCTGGATCCGCTTGAAGAAGAGCACGTGAGATACCGTGACGGATAGCGCCTGCTTGACCAGTGAAGCCGCCGCCTTTGACCGTTACGATTACATCGTACTTGCCTTCTGTTTCTGTGATTACGAGTGGTTCTTTTGCAGTCATGATCAATGTCTCATAACCGAAGTATTCGCTGATATCGCGACCGTTAACTGTGACTTTACCGTCTCCAGCAACGAGGAAAACGCGCGCTGCCGCGTGTTTCCGGCGACCAGTGCCGTAGTAACGTACATCTGCCATCGTGTAGTTCCTCCTAAATTCGTATTAACCGCGAAGTTCGTAAACTTCTGGTTGTTGTGCTTCGTGCTTGTGTGCAGCTCCAGCGTAGACGTGGAGTTTGTTGAACATTTGACGACCGAGGCTACCTTTTGGAAGCATCCCTTTGATCGCGAGTTCAAGCATGCGCTCAGGTTTGTTAGCAAGCATATCGCGTGCAACAGTCTGCTTTAAGCCGCCTGGATGACCAGAGTGACGGTAGTAGACTTTTTTGTCGAGTTTGTTACCAGTTAAAACGATTTTCTCAACGTTGATGAGGATAACGTTATCCCCACAGTCAACGTGTGGTGTGAACGTAGGCTTGTGCTTACCACGGAGAAGTGATGACACTTCGCTCGCAAGGCGACCGAGTGTTTTACCTTCAGCGTCGATAAGGAGCCATTTGCGTTCTACATCAGTAGCTTTCGCCATGAAAGTTGTGCGCATGTAAAATACCTCCTAAGGAATTAAAAGTTCTGTTTTTGATTTTTCATTTATTCACTAGGTGAATCTATCATAATCTTAGGTGTACGGGGCTAAGATTGTGGTTTCATAATAAATGAAATGCCAATAAACATTGTATGTTTTTTAATGACCAATGTCAATTGCCTTTTTTCACTCCGGATAGAAAACTTCCCATAGGTAAAGTCCATGGGGAGGTGCCGTCACGCCCGCTACGTTCCGGTCCTTTGCCAGCAACATTTTTTTTATGTCCTCTGGCTCGAAGCGCCCGCGACCAACGTCGAGTAACGTCCCGACCATGATCCGGATTTGATTATACAAAAAACCACTGCCCTGGAACCGAAAGACGAGCTCGTCACCGACCGTCATCAACTCTGCCTCGTAAATCGTCCGGACACGGTTATCCGTTTCCGTCTTCGTGACACAAAACGAACTGAAGTCATGCGTCCCGACGAGATGAGCCATCCCTTGACGGATTCGCTCGAGATCGAGCGGATACGGAATATGGACCGATAGATTCCGACGAAACGCATTTTCTTCGCGACGTACGAAATACCGGTATTCCTTCCCTATGACGTCGTAACGTGCTTCGAAGGCCGGTTCAACCTCTTCACAGCTCCGGACACGGATATCCGCTGGTAAGAGCGTATTGAGTGCCTTGACGACGTTCTCTGGAGGAATCGATAGTTCTGTGTCAAAATGAATGACTTGCCCGTAAGCATGGACTCTCGCATCGGTCCGTCCCGATCCAATGATCTTAACAGGATGTTTGTGCATCCGCGCAAGCGTTGTTTCGATCACCTCTTGAATCGTCAATCCATTTGGTTGAACTTGATACCCAGCATAGCCGGTTCCGTCATATTGAATCGTACATTTTAAACGACGCATCAGCCAATCCCTCGCAATCCTACTAAACTGACCATAATAAGGACGAGTAAGACCATTAGACCGGTATCGCGCATCGTCCACTTGGATTCACGTAAACGAGTCCGTCCCTCTCCTCCACGATACCCCCGAGCTTCCATCGCTGTCGCGAGATCCTCTGCTCGCTTAAAGGCAGAGATGAATAAGGGAATCAATAACGGAATGATTGCCCGGACCCGTTCCTTGATTGGTCCAGCCGCTAAATCGACGCCACGTGCTTGCTGTGCCTTCATGATCTTCTCTGTCTCCTCTGCTAAGGTCGGCAGGAATCGAAGCGAGATCGATAACATAAGCGCGATCTCATGCGTTGGAACACGAACGACCTTGAACGGCTTCAATAATAATTCAATCGCATCTGTCAGTTCGATCGGAGACGTCGTCAAAGTGACGAGTGTCGTGATCGAGACCAGATAGAAGAAACGCAACGAGACGATGATCGCGAGTCGCAGTCCTTCTTCATAAATCCGTAACCAGCCGAGTTCGAAAATCACAGCCCCTTCACGTGTAAAGAATAGCTGGATGACGAACGTAAAAACGATTAGAAACAGAATGGGTCGTAGCCCCTTTAGAACATACCGAAGCGGCAACTGACTACTCATGAGTGCGAGAAACGTAAAGACAAGTAAAAAGATGTTCGTTGCTGCATTGTTTGCAAGAAAGACGAGCGGAATGAAGCAAAAGGCAAAAATGATCTTTGCGAGTGCTGACGAGCGGTGTAAATACGACTGACCAGGAATATGTTGTCCAACGATCATTCGCTCACCCCTTTCGTCATCAACCAATCGATCAATTCTGTCTCCGTCCGAATTTCTGGACGCTCCAACCCACGCTGATCAGCCACTTGCCAAGCAAGCGACAACACGTGTGGAAGATCGAGATGAAACTGCTCAAGTAACGTCTCTTCTCGGAATAAGTCGAGCGGTAGCCCGTCAAACGCCACCTGGGCGTCTTCCATGACGATGACACGTTCGGCATACTCAAGCACCTGATCCATATCGTGCGTGATTAAGAGTAACGTCAGCCCTGTCTCCGCATGAAGTCGGGCAAATAGACTTAGCATATGCTTGCGCCCTTGCGGATCGAGTCCTGCCGTCGGCTCATCGACGATCAACACGTCTGGTTGACTAGCGAGTACGCCAGCAATTGCTACACGCCTCATTTGCCCACCAGACAGGTCAAACGGCGAACGACTCCAAAAGACTTCATCGAGTCCAACAGTCCGTAATGCTTCTTTTGCTAATTCCTCAGCAGTCGCGGCATCATGACCGAAATTCATCGGACCGAACATGACATCTTTTAAGACCGTCTCTTCGAACAATTGATATTCTGGATATTGAAAAACAAGCCCGACACGACGTCTTAATGGCTTGAGGTCCTGTTTTTTCTTTGGTTCGACGATGATGTCGTCCACTTGTACCTTCCCCGCTGTCGGCTTGAGCAGCCCATTGATATGCTGCACGAGCGTCGATTTCCCGGATCCAGTATGCCCTACAAACGCAACAAGCGCCCCTGACGGAATCTCAAGATTCACATCACGTAGCGCGACTCGTTCGAACGGACTATTGAGTTGATACGTATAATTTAATTCCTGGATTAAGATTGGCATAAACGGTTCACCAATTCTCTTTCATCTAGTATCGTCTCCTCGAGTGAGAGACCTTGCGCCCGTAAGCGTTCTTGTACCCGAACAACGAATGGAACATCGAGTCCGATGTCTTCTAAGAACGATGCATGACGAAAGACTTCCTGAGGGGATCCTTCTAATACGATTTTCCCAGCATCCATTACGATGACACGACTAGCCCGTAACACTTCGTCTAATTCATGTGTAATCGCGATGACCGCCATTGGGTGGGTCGCGTGCAGTTCCTGAACGGTCGACATGACCTCTTGACGTGCTAATGGATCAAGCATTGATGTGGCTTCATCCAGCACGAGAACATCAGGGCGCATCGCAAGCGCCGAAGCGATTGCGACACGCTGCTTCTGTCCGCCGGATAGTTGATGGGGTTCCCGATCAACAAAATCCGTAAGGCCAACGCGCGCTAGACTGTCGTCGATACGACGAACCATTTCCTCGCGTGGCACACCCCAGTTTTCTAAGGCGAATGCCACGTCGTCGCGCACGGTCGTGCCAACGAATTGATTATCTGGATTTTGGAAGACGATACCGATTGCTCGGCGCATCTCCCACAGTTGCTCCGGATTCGCACTTGAAAAGCGCTCAGCAACCGTAACGGTCCCTGTCTCCGGTAACAACAATCCATTAAACAATTTCGTCAGCGTTGATTTTCCAGAGCCGTTGTGACCAACGATGGCGACCCATTCACCTGAACGAATCGTCAGAGAGACTTCTTGTAAGGCTGCTTGTTCCTGTTCCGGATACCGATAGGTGACCTGTTCCAGTTCAATCAGCTTGTCCATGATCTCTCCTCCTTCATCAAATCAATACTTTCTTTTTGTAGCAAAAGGGCAGAAGCGGGATACGCACTGCCCTTTTATGGCGAATCATTTAATGAGGATTAAACGAGTTCGATGATGACCATTTCTGCGCCGTCACCACGACGTGGTCCCATTTTCATGATACGTGTGTAACCACCTTGACGCTCAGCAAAACGTGGAGCCACATCAGCGAATAATTTTTGGATCGCGTCTTGTGCTTTGCCCTCTGCGTTTTGACCAGCAGCTTCACGGCGAACGAACGATGCAACTTGACGACGAGCGTGGAGATCACCGCGTTTACCTAAAGTGATGAGTTTCTCTACGACTGGACGAAGTTCCTTCGCTTTTTGTTCTGTAGTTTGGATACGCTCATTGATGATGAGATCAGTCGCAAGGTCACGCAAAAGTGCCTTACGTTGTGAGCTTGTACGGCCTAATTTCGAGTATGCCATGGATGGATTCCCTCCTTCGTGCAATTAATAGTATTAGTCTTCTTTGCGCAAGCCTAGTCCGAGTTCGTCGAGTTTCGCTTGAACTTCCTCGAGTGATTTACGTCCGAGGTTACGGACTTTCATCATCTCGTCTTCGCTCTTGTTCGCGAGTTCTTGAACCGTGTTGATACCAGCGCGTTTCAAACAGTTGTACGAACGAACTGAAAGATCGAGTTCTTCGATCGTCATTTCGAGTACTTTTTCTTTTTGATCTTCTTCCTTTTCGACCATGATTTCAGCATGGAGCGCTTCGTCCGTAAGACCAACAAAAATGTTTAAGTGTTCTGTCATGATTTTTGCACCGAGTGACACTGCTTCTTCAGGGCGGATTGAACCGTCCGTCCAAACATCAAGCGTCAACTTATCGAAGCTCGCATCTTGACCAACACGTGTTTTTTCAACTTGATAATTTACACGTTGAATTGGCGTGTAAATCGAGTCGATTGGGATTACACCGATTGGCATATCGTCCCGTTTGTTATCTTCAGCCTGAACATACCCACGACCACGGCGTGCTGTTAGACGCATATGAAGTGATGCACCTTCTGCAAGCGTTGCGATGTGAAGTTCTGGGTTGAGGATTTCGACGTCGCTGTCATGCGTAATGTTCGCAGCAGTGACAACACCAGCGCCTTGAATATCGATCTCAAGCGTTTTCTCTTCTTCCGAATACACTTTGAGGGCGAGTTTCTTAAGGTTCAAGATGATTTGGGTAACGTCTTCTACAACGCCATCAATCGTCGAGAACTCATGAAGAACGCCATCGATTTGGACTGCAGTGACTGCAGCACCCGGAAGTGAAGACAATAGGATACGACGCAAAGAGTTACCAAGCGTTGTACCGAATCCACGCTCAAGCGGCTCAACTACGAATTTACCAAACGTAGCGTTCTCGCTTAACTCGATCGTTTCAATCTTCGGTTTTTCGATTTCGATCATCTGAACCCCTCCTTGAATATCGTCATGTTGGCCATCGCATTCAATCGCCAACCGTCTTGTGTACGTTTCTACTGCCTTGCTTGGTCAAACGATCAACAAAAGTCTACTCGAATCCCCGCTCTGCAGTACAAGACGGGTTACACGCGACGACGTTTTGGAGGGCGGCAACCGTTGTGTGGTACTGGAGTGACGTCACGGATTGCAGTGACTTCGAGACCGATTGCTTGAAGAGCACGGATAGCTGCTTCACGACCTGCACCAGGACCTTTAACGTTAACTTCTACAGTACGCATACCGTTATCCATTGCTGTTTTAGCAGCTGTTTCAGATGCCATTTGTGCAGCGAAAGGAGTCGATTTACGTGAGCCTTTAAAGCCCATGTTACCTGCAGTTGCCCAAGAGATTGCATTCCCTTGCACATCAGTGATCGTAACGATTGTGTTGTTGAATGTTGAACGGATATGCACGATACCAGATTCAATATTCTTTTTGACTTTACGTTTACTACGAACGTTCTGTTTACGTTTTGCCATTTTAGTTTACCCTCCCTTACTTCTTCTTGTTCGCTACTGTACGGCGTGGGCCTTTACGAGTACGCGAGTTGTTTTTAGTGTTTTGACCACGAACTGGAAGACCACGACGGTGACGAACACCACGGTAGCAACCGATTTCGATCAAACGTTTGATGTTGAGTGAGATTTCACGACGAAGGTCACCCTCAACTTTGATTTTGTCTAAACCATCACGAAGTTGGTTCAATTGTTCCTCAGTCAAGTCGCGAGTACGAGTATCTTCAGAGATACCAGTTTCTTTCAAGACTTTCTGAGCAGTCGTTTTACCAACACCATAGATGTAAGTGAGTGAGATGACGATGCGTTTCTCACGTGGAATATCTACACCAGCAATACGTGCCATGTGTGCACCTCCTTGTTTAATTACCCTTGTTTTTGTTTATGCTTAGGGTTTTCGCAAATAACCATTACTTTGCCTTTACGGCGGATAACTTTACATTTTTCACAGATCGGTTTAACCGAAGGTCTTACTTTCATTGTGAATACCTCCTCCTGAAAAAATCGGAGTTTTTATTTGAAACGGTATGTGATCCGTCCGCGAGTCAAGTCGTATGGTGACAACTCAACCGTTACTTTATCTCCTGGCAAGATCCGAATGAAGTGCATCCGAATTTTTCCTGAGACGTGCGCGAGGACCGTGTGGCCGTTTTCTAACTCCACCTTAAACATCGCGTTTGGAAGCGGCTCGATAACCGTACCTTCCACTTCGATTACATCTTGTTTCGCCATCAATTATACCCCTTTCTCTATAAAGTTGATTGGGAGCCCAGACGATTTGTAGCGCTAGGGGCTTTCTACAAGAGCCATTGAGAGATCATCGGTCACAAACACGAGTGGATACTGGCTTATAGAAAGGTGACACCAATAACGCGCACAGCTCACTCTGCATCGACCGTTAAGATCTCGTAGCCGTCGTCTGTGATGGCGATGGTGTGCTCAAAGTGGGCGCACATGCTACCGTCCACCGTCACTACCGTCCAATTGTCGGATAGTGTGCGAACATAGCGTTTCCCGACATTGACCATTGGCTCAATTGCCAGTGTCATGCCGGTTTTCAGGCGCGGCCCTTTCCCCGGTGGTCCATAATGTGGAATTTGCGGATCTTCATGCAAATTTTGTCCCACGCCGTGGCCCACATATTCGCGGACTACAGAAAAATTCGCTGCTTCAACATGTGACTGAATCGCATGCGAAATATCTGTCAGGTGCACGCCAGCTTTGGCGCGCTCCAATCCTTTATACAGAGATTCTTCAGTTACGTCAAGTAACCGCTTCGTCTCTTCAGAGATTGTACCTACCGGATATGTCCAGGCTGAATCTCCGTGATACCCATTGTACTCTGCTCCGATGTCAATCGAGATGATGTCACCGTCCTGAAGTACACGATCTCCCGGAATACCATGGACAAGCTCTTCGTTCACAGAAGCACAGATGCTTCCTGTGAAACCATTATACCCTTTAAACGATGGTGTTGCCCCTTGACTTCGAATATAGCGTTCAGCGATCGCGTCGAGTTGCCCCGTCGTGATACCTGGGCGAATATGAGCTTGAAGCTCCTTATGCGTCCGGGCGACGATTTGTCCTGCTTTACGCATGATGTCGATTTCACGCGGCGCTTTCGTGATGATCATTACTGATCACCAAGGAGTGCCTGAACATCGGAATATACATCGTTGATCGGACGATCACCGTCCAAATTACGAAGATACCCTTTTTCTGCGTAAAAGTCAATCAAAGGTTGCGCTTGTGCGACGTTGACTTCCAAGCGACGACGTACTGTCTCCTCTTGGTCATCTTCACGTTGTACAAGTGCTGATCCGTCAATATCACAAATCCCCTCCACTTTTGGTGGGTTATAGAGAACGTGATACGTTGCTCCACAAGTTGGGCAAATCCGGCGACCTGTCAAACGAGGGACAAGTTTCTCCGGGTCTACACCGATGTGAATGACGTGATCAATTTGTTTGCCCAGATCTTCAAGTAATGCTTCAAGAGCATCGGCTTGTTTCACTGTGCGTGGGAAACCGTCAAGGAGAAAACCATTTGCACAGTCTTCTTTGGCGAGACGCTCACGTACGATGCCGATTGTGACTTCGTCCGGAACGAGTTCCCCTTTATCCATGTATGATTTCGCTTCTTGCCCGAGTGGCGTCGAATCTTTGATCGCCGCACGGAACATGTCGCCTGTCGAGATGTGGGGGATCGCATAGTCTTCGATGATTTTCGCAGCCTGCGTTCCTTTACCAGCACCCGGCAAACCCATCAATACTAGATTCATGTCGGTAGCCTCCACTTCTATAGCTCTATAGACACAACAGAAAGGAAAGGGATGGTCCCCTTCCTCCCGCCTTATCGGATAAAGCCTTTGTAGTGTCGTTTAACCAGTTGGCTTTCAATCTGTTTCATCGTTTCTAGTCCTACACCGATGACGATCAGCAAGCTCGTTCCACCAATTTGCACCGAGTTCGGTAAGCCAGCAAACTTAATAAAGAATGTCGGCGTCACCGCGATGACAGCGAGGAAGAGTGAACCGAAGAATGTCAGACGGTATAGAATCTTCGTGATGTACTGTTCCGTTTGCTTACCAGGACGAATACCAGGAATGTATCCGCCTTGTTTTTGAAGGTTCTCTGCCATTTGTTCCGGGTTAACCTGAACGAATGTGTAGAAGTACGAGAACGCGATGATCAGTGCCACATAGATCGACATACCGATTGGACTCGTATAGTCGAAAATGTCACGGATCTTCGTTGCCGTTTCCGGACTTGCAAAGAAACTCGCAATCGTTGGTGGCGTCACCATGAACGACACCGCGAAGATAACTGGAATAACACCGGCAGCGTTCAATTTGATCGGTAAGTGTGCCGATTGACCGCCAACTGGTGTCCGGTTCACCGTACGCTTAGCGTACTGAATCGGAATCTTACGTGCAGCTTGCTGTACGTAGATGACTCCGACGATGACCGCGATGATGATTAAAAGTAAAAGTACGATATAAAGCACGTTCACAAACAAAGCATCCCCTGCATTTTGGAGCTTCGTTTCGTAAATCTGGCGGAATGCATTCGGGAAGCCCGCGACGATCCCAGCGAAGATGATCATTGATATCCCGTTACCAATGCCCTTCTCCGTGATGAGTTCACCGATGAACATCAAGAATGCTGTTCCCGCTGTCAATACGAGTGCAATCATAACGTATGTCCAGGTGCCGAACTGTTCGTCGACAAGACCTGGGTAGATACGGTTAAATCCAAGCGCGATTCCAAACGCTTGGACTAAGCCGAGTACGATCGTTCCATAGCGCGTTACCGTTGCTAACTTCTTACGGCCCGCCTCTCCTTGTTTTGCCCATTCGGCAAACTTTGGAACAACGTCCATCTGTAAGAGTTGGACAACGATCGAGGCCGTGATATACGGCATGATTCCCATCGCAAAGAGTGAGAAATTCTGCAAAGCATTCCCACCGAACGAGTTCAAGAAACCAAGAATACCATTCTGGTCAATCTTGAACACTTCCGTGTTTACCATCGGCACTGGGATATGTGCTCCGATCCGGAACACGATGACCAAGGCCAAGGTAAAGAGAATGCGCCGACGAATGTCAGCTACGCGCCACATATTGGAGATCGCTTGAAACATTAGATCACCTCAACCGTACCGCCGGCAGCTTCGATCGCTTGCTTCGCAGCTTCGGAGAACTTATGAGCTTTAACTGTTAGTTTCTTTTCGATCTTACCGTTAGAAAGGATCTTAACGCCGTCTTTCATGCCTTTGACTGTACGAGTCTCGACAAGAAGTTCTGGAGTGATTTCAGTTCCTTCTTCAAAACGGTTGAGTGTGTCAAGGTTAATGACCGCGAACTCTTTACGAGTTGGGTTGTTGAAGCCGCGTTTTGGTAAACGACGGTAAAGTGGGTTTTGTCCACCTTCGAAACCTGGACGAACACCACCGCCTGAACGAGCTTTTTGACCTTTGTGACCACGGCCAGAAGTCTTACCGTTACCAGAAGACATACCGCGACCTACACGGTTGCGTTCTGAACGTGAACCAGCAGCTGGTTTCAATTCATGGAGTTTCATAGTGGGGCACCTCCTCATAAAATTATATCGAACTATTACTCTTGAATTTCTTTTACTGTCACTAAGTGTGACACGTGGTTAATCATCCCACGCATAGCAGCGTTGTCAGGTACGACAACAGTCTGGTGCATCTTGCGGAGACCAAGCGTACGAGTAGTAACGCGTTGGTTCTCCGGACGACCGATCATGCTGCGTGTGAGGGTAACTGCGAGTTTCGCCATCTGTTTTCCCTCCCTTTCTTAACCGCGAAGTTCTTCGACGGTTTTACCGCGGAGTTTCGCAACTTCTTCAGCACGTTTGAGTGATGTGAGACCTTGAACAGTCGCACGAACCATGTTGATTGGAGTGCTTGATCCAAGTGATTTTGAAAGAATGTCGTTGATTCCCGCTAATTCGAGAACCGCACGAACTGGACCACCAGCGATGACTCCAGTACCTTCAGAAGCAGGCTTCAAGAAGACGTGACCTGCACCGAATACACCGTTGACTTCGTGTGGAATTGTTGTGTTAACGATTGGGACGTTAACCATGTTTTTCTTAGCATCTTCGATTGCTTTACGGATCGCTTCAGGCACTTCCTGAGCTTTACCCGTACCGAAACCTACGTGACCATTCTTGTCACCAACGACGACGAGTGCAGCAAAACGGAAGCGACGGCCACCTTTTACTACTTTCGCGACGCGGTTTACGGTAACAACGCGTTCTTCGAGTTGATCCATGTTAATTTCTAACTGGCGCATGTAGAGGTTCCCTCCTTTTCTATTAGAATTTGAGACCAGCTTCACGAGCTGCTTCAGCTACAGCTTTGATACGTCCATGATAGAGATATCCTCCACGGTCGAAAACGACTGTTTCGATACCCTTTTCAAGAGCGCGCTCAGCTGCAAGCTTACCAACTGCTGTTGCAGCGTCAGTCGTGTTGCCTTTTTCAAGGTCGAGTGATGATGCAGATGCGAGTGTTGCATGTGTTGCATCGTCAATGACTTGTACGTAAATGTTCTTGTTCGAACGGAATACGTTCATACGTGGACGTGTTGCTGTCCCGATGATTGTACGACGGACACGACCATGACGTTTTTTACGCGTAGCGTTTTTATCTGCCTTTGAGATCATTTATGCCACTCCTTTCCGGTCAATTCGCATTCGCGAATTACTTACCTGTTTTACCTTCTTTACGACGAACGACTTCATCACTGTAACGAATACCTTTACCTTTGTACGGCTCAGGTTGACGGTACGAACGGATCAATGCAGCGACGTGACCAACACGTTCTTTGCTGATTCCGCGAACGATGATTTGCGTATTCGTAGGAACTTCGACTTCGATGCCTTGTTCCGGAGTGTACTCGATTGGGTGTGAGTAACCGAGGTTGAGTACGATTTTGTTACCTTGCTTTTGTGCACGGTAACCAACACCTTGGATATCGAGTGTCTTAGCGAAACCGTTGTTTACACCTTCGACCATGTTCGCGATAAGCGCACGAGTCGTTCCGTGGATCGTACGGCTTGCTTTCTCGTCGTTCGGACGAGTGACAGTCAATTCATTACCTTCTACGTTGATCGCCATAGCTGGGCTGAACTCGCGTGTGAGTTCCCCTTTAGGACCTTTTACCGTAACCGTGTTGTTTTCAACTGTTACTGTAACGCCTGCTGGGATGACGACTGGCTTTTTACCAATACGTGACATTTAAGACACCTCCGTTCTTTTTATGCGTGTATTACCAGATGTATGCGATCACTTCGCCGCCGACTTTTTGTTGGCGAGCTTCTTTGTCAGTCATTACACCTTTAGATGTTGAAACGATAGCGATTCCGAGACCACCGAGTACTTTCGGGATTTCATCAGCTTTCGCGTAAACGCGAAGACCTGGTTTCGAGATACGTTTGAGTCCAGTGATAACGCGCTCGTTGCTTGCGCCATATTTAAGGAATACGCGGAGCGTACCTTGTTTGCTGTCCTCGAGATATTCAACATCGCGGATGAAACCTTCACGTTTGAGGATTTCAGCGACTTCACGTTTGATTGTAGAAGCTGGCATTTCCAACTTCTCATGGCGAACCATGTTTGCATTACGAATGCGTGTAAGCATATCTGCAATCGGATCTGTCATAACCATGCGATGTACCTCCTTTCACAACTTTAATGAATTACCAGCTTGCTTTTTTAACACCAGGGATTTGACCTTTATGAGCAAGATCACGGAACTTAATACGGCTGATACCGAATTTACCAATGTAACCGTGTGGACGGCCAGTGATACTACAACGGTTGTGTAAACGAACCGCTGAAGAGTTACGTGGGAGTTTGCTCAAGCCGATGTAGTCGCCTTGTGCTTTCAATTCTGCGCGTTTTTCTGCGAAGCGCTCAACGAGTGCTTGACGTTTTACTTCACGTGCGATCATTGATTTCTTAGCCATGTTGTCGACCTCCCTTATTTTTGGAATGGCATGCCGAGTGATGTGAGAAGCTCACGTGACTCTTCATCCGTGTTAGCAGTAGTTACGATAACGATGTCCATACCACGGACTTTCGATACGCGATCGTAGTCGATCTCTGGGAAGATCAATTGTTCCTTCACGCCTAGCGTGTAGTTACCACGGCCATCGAAAGATTTTTTCGATACGCCACGGAAGTCACGTACACGTGGAAGTGACACGTTGATCAACTTGTCGAGGAATTCGTACATGCGCTCGCCACGAAGTGTAACCTTCGCACCGATTGGCATACCTTCACGAAGTTTGAAACCAGCGATTGATTTCTTAGCTTTCGTGATGAGTGGCTTCTGACCAGTGAGGAGCTGAAGCTCTTCGACTGCCATGTCAAGTGCCTTAGAGTTCGTAACAGCGTCACCAACACCCATGTTGATTACGATTTTATCGACTTTCGGCGCTTGCATTACAGAACTGTAGTTGAATTTCTCCATCATTACTTTGACGATTTCGTCTTGGTATTTAGCTTTTAAACGGTTCATCAGAAAGTGGACCTCCTTTCTTTAAATCTTCTTATTTATCTAAAGCTTCGCCCGATTTTTTAGCGATACGTACTTTCTTGCCGTCAACCACAGTGAAACCAACACGTGTTGGGTTACCTGTCTTAGGGTCGATGAGCATAACGTTCGATACGTGAATCGGTGCTTCTTTCTCGACAATTCCGCCTTGCGGGTTGAGTTGAGAAGGTTTTGAGTGTTTTTTGATCATGTTAACGCCTTCGACGATTACGCGATCTTTTTTAGGCATAGCTGTAAGGACAACGCCTTGTTTGCCTTTGTCTTTACCAGTCATAACCTGAACTTTATCACCTTTTTTGACATGCATCGTTAGAGCACCTCCTTGTAGGAATTCTTTGGAATTAAAGTACTTCCGGTGCCAACGAGACGATCTTCATGAAGTCTTTTTCACGAAGTTCGCGTGCGACTGGTCCGAAGATACGTGTGCCACGTGGGCTTTTGTCATCTTTGATGATGACTGCTGCGTTTTCGTCAAAACGGATGTACGAACCGTCTTTACGACGAACGCCACGTTTAGTACGAACGACTACTGCGCGTACAACTTCACCTTTTTTGACAACGCCACCTGGTGTTGCTTGTTTTACTGTACAAACAATTACGTCACCAATGTTAGCAGTTTTACGACCAGAACCACCGAGGACTTTGATCGTCAAGACTTCACGAGCTCCTGAGTTGTCTGCTACTTTTAAGCGAGATTCTTGTTGAATCATACGATTGTACCTCCCTCCGGATGTTTATTCACCCGAACTAATTAGAGTTTAGATGATTACTGCTTCTTCAATGACTTCTACGAGACGGAAACGTTTGTCCTTAGATAATGGACGTGTTTCTTGAATGCGTACAACATCACCGATTTTAGCTGTGTTGTTTTCATCATGCGCTTTGTACTTTTTAGAGTAGTTTACGCGTTTACCGTAAAGCTTGTGCTTTACTTTTGTTTCAACTGTAACTACGATCGTTTTGTCCATTTTGTCAGAAACGACGCGTCCAGTTAACACTTTGCGGTTGTTAGTGCGTTCCATTGAGTGTTCCTCCTCTCAGAATCCGAGTGAATTATGCGTTGTTGATGCCGAGTTCGCGTTCACGAAGAACGGTTTTCGCGCGTGCAATCGACTTGCGCACTTCACGGATACGAGCAGGGTTCTCAAGCTGACCAGTCGCGAGTTGGAAACGAAGGTTGAACAACTCTTCTTTCCACGAACCGACTTTACCGTTAAGCTCTTCAGTTGTTTGCTGACGGAGATCAGTTGCTTTCATTCGTATCACCACCATTTTCTTCACGTTTTACGAACTTACATTTTACTGGAAGTTTGTGTGATGCAAGACGGAGAGCTTCGCGTGCGATCTCTTCCGATACTCCTGCGATTTCGAACATTACTTTACCCGGTTTGACGACTGCTACCCAGCCCTCCGGAGCACCTTTACCTGAACCCATTCGGACTTCAAGAGGTTTTTTAGTGTATGGCTTGTGTGGGAAGATCTTGATCCACACTTTACCACCACGTTTCATATAACGAGTCATCGCGATACGCGCTGATTCGATTTGACGGCTAGTGATCCAGCTAGCTTCTTGAGCTTGGATACCGAACTCGCCGAAGTGTACTGTAGTACCACGTTTCGCTTTACCACGCATGTTGCCGCGGTGAACACGACGATATTTTACACGTTTTGGTAACAACATGTTGTGTTGCCTCCTTCCCTAGACGGATGTGGATTATTCTTCGTTTGCTGCTGCTTTTTTCGTAGGAAGCACTTCACCGTGGTGGAGCCATACTTTTACGCCAATTTTGCCGTAAGTTGTATCAGCTTCTGCAGTACCGTAATCGATGTCTGCACGGAGTGTATGAAGTGGAACTGTTCCTTCCGAATACTTCTCAGAACGAGCGATATCAGCGCCACCAAGACGACCAGAAACTTCAGTCTTGATTCCTTTGATACCTGAACGCATTGAGCGTTGGATTGATTGCTTCATAGCACGACGGAACGATACGCGACCTTCAAGTTGGCGAGCGATGTTCTCAGCGACGAGCTTAGCAACTGCATCCGGGTTTTTCACTTCAACGACGTTAACGTGAACGCGTTTGCCTTTTGCAAGGTTAGTGATGTCTTTACGAAGTGTTTCGATTTCAGAACCGCCTTTACCGATAACCATACCAGGCTTAGCAGTGTGAAGTGAGATGTTCAAGCGGTTAGCTGCGCGCTCGATTTCTACTTTAGAGACACTAGCGTCTTTAAGACGTTTTTCGATATATTCACGAACTACGTAGTCTTCATGAAGGAGATCAGCATAGTCTTTATCTGCGAACCAACGTGATTCCCAGTCTTTGATGATACCTACGCGAAGACCAGTTGGGTTAATCTTCTGACCCACGGTAATCCCTCCTTATTTTTCAGATACCACGATGTGAACGTGGCTCGTACGTTTGTTGATGCGGCTTGCGCGACCCATTGCACGTGGGCGGAAACGTTTGAGCGTTGGACCTTCGTTTACGTAAGCCTCAGTGACTACGAGGTTTTCGATGTTCATGTCGAAGTTGTGCTCAGCGTTCGCGATTGCCGATTTCAATACTTTCTCAACGATTGGCGTTGCTGCCTTGTTCGTGTAAGCAAGAATCGAAAGTGCTTCGCCGATTTGCTTCCCGCGGATTAAGTCTACTACGAGACGTGCCTTACGAGGAGCAATGCGAACCATATTAGCCGATGCTTTTGATTGCATAATGAGTACCTCCCCTCAGATTAACGTTTCGTTTTCTTATCGTTTCCAGCATGTCCTTTGTAAGAACGTGTTGGAGCGAATTCACCAAGTTTGTGACCGACCATATCTTCTGTCACGTAAACCGGTACGTGTTTACGACCATCGTAGACAGCGATCGTGTGACCGATGAACTCTGGGAAGATTGTCGAGCGGCGTGACCAAGTTTTGATGACATGTTTGTCACCAGCTTCGTTGGCTTTATCAACCTTAGCGAGCAGATGGTGATCTGCGAATGGACCTTTTTTCAAGCTGCGACCCATAGTTGTACCTCCCTTTGGCATGATTCAGGAACGGTTCCTACGAACCGTCCAGAAATCATGTAATTATTTTTTAGAACGACGGACGATATATTTATCGCTCGCTTTGTTTTTCTTACGAGTTTTGTATCCGAGTGCCGGTTTACCCCAAGGAGTAAGTGGGCCCGAACGACCGATTGGAGCACGTCCTTCACCACCACCGTGTGGGTGATCGACTGGGTTCATGACAGAACCACGAACTGTAGGACGTTTTCCGAGCCAGCGTGAACGACCAGCTTTACCGATATTGACGAGCTCGTGCTCTTCATTACCGACAGCGCCGACTGTTGCACGGCAAGTAGCAAGGATCATACGAGTTTCGCCTGATTGAAGACGAACGATTGCGTATTTACCATCTTTACCGAGAAGCTGAGCAGAAGTACCAGCTGCGCGAACGAGCTGACCACCTTTACCTGGCTTAAGTTCGATGTTGTGGATCAACGTACCGACTGGGATGTTTGAAAGTGGAAGAGCATTACCGACTTTAATGTCAGCTTCTGGTCCAGCCATGACTTGCATGTCTACTTTCAAGCCTTTCGGTGCGAGGATGTAGCGTTTTTCACCATCGATGTAGTGGATCAATGCGATGTTAGCAGAGCGGTTTGGATCGTATTCAATTGTAGCGACACGACCAGCGATGCCATCCTTGTTCCGTTTGAAGTCGATGATACGATATTTACGTTTGTGTCCGCCACCTTGGTGACGTACTGTCAAGCGACCTTGGTTGTTACGTCCGCCCTTTTTCGAAAGCTTTTCAGTTAACGATTTTTCAGGACGTGAAGCCGTAATCTCAGCAAAGTCAAGTGCAGTCATATTACGACGACCGTTAGTGGTCGGTTTAAACTTTTTAATTCCCATCGAGAGTTCCCTCCTTTTCTACAGAGTTCCGATTAACCGAGGTAATCGAGTTCTTTGCTATCTGCAGTAAGCGTGACGACCGCTTTTTTGCGGCGTGCTGTGTAACCAGCGTGACGACCTACGCGTTTTGCTTTTGGTTTTGAGATCAATGTGTTGACTTTGTCAACTTTCACTCCGAAGATCGCTTCGACTGCATCTTTGATTTGAGTCTTAGATGCCTTCACGTCTACTTCGAATGTGTACTTTTTCTCAGCCATTTGGTTTACTGAACGTTCAGTAATGACAGGACGTTTGATAATGTCGTGTGTGTGTGCCATTATGCAAGCACCTCCTCTACTCTCGCAACAGCGTCCTTCGTAATGATGACTTTGTCATGAGCGACAAGATCAAGGACGTTTACACCTGCAGCGTCAACGACTGTGACACCTGGGATGTTGCGTGTTGAAAGAACGACTGACTCGTTGTAATCAGCAGTAACGACGAGAACTTTACGTTCGATTGAAAGAGCAGCGAATACTGCGATCATGTCCTTAGTTTTAGGAGCATCGATTGTCAATCCTTCAAGAACGATGAACTCGTTGTTAGCGACTTTCGAAGAAAGTGCTGAACGAAGTGCGAGACGACGAACCTTTTTAGGAAGTTTATAAGCGTACGAACGTGGTGTTGGACCGAAGACTGTTCCACCGCCAACCCATTGTGGCGAACGGATCGAACCTTGGCGTGCACGACCAGTACCTTTTTGTTTCCATGGTTTACGGCCGCCACCGCGAACTTCCGAGCGACCTTTTGTATCATGTGTACCTTGGCGACGTGAAGCTTGTTGCATGACGATTGCATCGTATACGACTGCTTCATTTGGCTCGATTCCGAAAACGGCATCTGCGAGCTCGATGTCTCCAACTTGTGTACCTGTTTGGTTAAGCAAAGCTACTTTAGGCATTCGTTATTCCTCCTTTCCTTGCAAACGGATTAGTTGCCTTTAACCGCAGTTTTGATGACAACTTGGCTCTTACGTGCGCCTGGGATAGCACCCTTGACGAGGAGTAAGCCGCGTTCTGCATCAACTTTTACGATTTCAAGGTTTTGAACAGTGATTTGCTCTCCGCCCATGCGTCCAGGGAGCAATTTCCCTTTGAATACACGGTTAGGAGCAACAGGACCCATTGAACCTGGGCGACGGTGGTAACGCGAACCGTGAGCCATTGGACCACGTGATTGGTTGTGACGCTTGATTGCACCAGCGAAACCTTTACCTTTCGACGTACCTGTTACATCAACCATTTCGCCTGCAGCGAAAGTATCTGCTTTAATCTCTTGACCGATTTCGAAATCTGCTACTGATGTACGGATTTCTTTAATGAAGCGCTTAGGTGTCGCGTTTGCTTTCGCAGCGTGACCTTTTTGCGGTTTGTTTTGACGACCTTCTTTGATATCACCAAAGCCGAGTTGAACTGCTTCGTAACCGTCAACTTCCGTTGTTTTCAATTGAAGAACAACGTTACCTTCGACTGAAACGACAGTAACAGGGACGACTTCGCCTGACTCGTTGAAGATTTGTGTCATACCGAGTTTAGTTCCTAAGATTCCTTTAGCCATGAGATACACCTCCTAATATTGAATGATTTTGATCTTCTGGCTAGTATCAACTATCTATAGAAGAAAAATTAAAGTTTGATTTCGATGTCAACGCCCGATGGAAGTTCGAGACGCATAAGCGCATCAACAGTTTTCGGTGTTGGGTTAACGATGTCGATCAAACGTTTGTGTGTACGCATTTCGAACTGCTCACGAGCATCTTTGTACTTGTGAACGGCACGAAGTACTGTGTAGACCGCTTTCTCCGTTGGGAGTGGGATCGGACCAGATACAGTAGCACCTGAACGTTTTGCTGTGTCGACAATTTTCTCAGCCGATTGATCAAGCACGCGGTGATCGTATGCTTTCAAACGGATCCGAATTTTTTCATTTGCCATGTTATTTCCCTCCTTTTCGCCTATTTTGTAAATAGACATTCTCCGCGGAAATTTCCACACTAGCCATGGCAATGCCGCCTGGTGTGTCATAACCTCCCGCTTCATCGCGTTGTGTTTGTGACCAACATATTCTATCATACTGAATCACCAGCAAGATTGCAAGCATTAATAAAACAGAATATGTATTCAAGTCTCTCACCACTCGCACAAACACTTTCCTCAGTATATAAGATGTCAGACCATGTTGCAAGACTGTTTTCAAAGAAATGAAAAAAGGTCTTCCGCCACGGGAGACGGAAGACCTTTTTTGTCTTAAAAATTACTCAACGATTTCTGTAACTGATCCAGCGCCTACTGTACGGCCACCTTCACGGATTGAGAAACGAGTTTCTTTTTCAAGAGCGATTGGCGCGATGAGTTCAACAGTCAATTCGATGTTGTCCCCAGGCATTACCATTTCAGTTCCTTCTGGAAGTTGGCACATACCAGTTACGTCAGTTGTACGGAAGTAGAACTGTGGACGGTAGTTACCGAAGAATGGCGTGTGACGGCCACCCTCTTCTTTAGAGAGAACGTAAACTTGCGCTTTGAACTTTTTGTGTGGTGTGATTGTGTTTGGTTTCGCGAGAACTTGTCCACGCTCGATGTCGTCACGTGATACACCACGGAGAAGAGCACCGATGTTGTCGCCAGCTTCAGCATAGTCAAGAAGCTTACGGAACATCTCTACACCAGTACATACTGATTTTTTAGTTTCTTCGTGAAGACCAACGATTTCGATCTCGTCGTTGACTTTAAGAACTCCACGCTCAACGCGGCCAGTAGCAACTGTACCACGACCAGTGATTGAGAAGACATCCTCAACTGGCATCATGAAGTCTTTTTCAGTGTCACGAGTTGGTTCTGGGATGTACTCATCGACAGCTGCCATGAGTTCCATGATTTTTTCTTCCCATTTAGCTTCGCCGTTAAGCGCGCCAAGAGCAGACCCTTGGATAACTGGGAGGTCATCACCTGGGAAGTCATACTCAGAAAGAAGTTCACGGATTTCCATTTCGACGAGCTCAAGAAGCTCTTCGTCGTCAACCATGTCAACTTTGTTCATGAATACTACGATGAAAGGAACACCTACTTGACGTGAAAGCAAGATGTGCTCACGTGTTTGTGGCATTGGACCATCAGTTGCAGAAACAACGAGGATCGCTCCGTCCATTTGTGCAGCACCAGTGATCATGTTTTTAACATAGTCAGCGTGACCTGGGCAGTCAACGTGTGCATAGTGGCGTTTGTCTGTTTCGTACTCGATGTGAGCTGTTGCGATTGTGATACCGCGCTCGCGCTCTTCTGGAGCACCATCGATTTGGTCAAACTTAGTTGCAGCTTTACCTTGTGATTTTGCAAGTACAGCTGAGATAGCTGCTGTTAAAGTTGTTTTACCGTGGTCGACGTGGCCGATTGTACCAACGTTAACGTGCGGTTTAGAACGGTCGAATTTTTCCTTACCCATTCTGAATTCCTCCTCTATGTGTCTAATAATTTTTTATAACTAGGAAGGTGAGTCGTAAGATAACGTACACCTTCCTTAGCTTACACTAATCATAAAAGCGTGACAACCTGTGAAGGATTAGCCGTTTGCTTTTTTGATGATTTCTTCAGCAACTGATTTCGGTACTTCTTCGTAGTGATCGAAGTGCATCGAGTACGTTCCGCGACCTTGTGTGCGTGAACGAAGACCAGTAGCGTATCCAAACATTTCAGAAAGTGGAATCATTGAACGGACAACTTGAGCGTTACCGCGTGCTTCCATACCTTCTACGCGACCACGGCGTGATGTAACATCACCCATGATGTCTCCCATGTATTCGTCTGGGATAACGATTTCAACTTTCATCATTGGCTCAAGGATAACAGCGCCGCTCTTATCTTTAAGTTGTTTGACTGCCATTGAAGCCGCAACTTTAAATGCCATCTCGTTTGAGTCGACATCGTGGTACGATCCGAAGACGAGTGAAGCTTTTACGTCAACGACCGGGTAACCAGCAAGGATACCGTTTTGAAGTGCTTCTTCGATTCCGTGCTCAACCGCTGGGATGTATTCACGTGGAACAACACCACCGACGATTTTGTTGTTGAACTCGAAGCCAGCGCCTTCTTCGTTCGGCTCGAATTCTACGACGACGTGACCATACTGACCACGACCACCAGATTGACGAGCGAACTTCGAATCGATCTTCGCCGCTTGGCGGATCGTTTCACGGTAAGCTACTTGTGGAGCACCAACGTTTGCTTCGACTTTGAACTCGCGACGCATACGGTCAACGATGATGTCGAGGTGAAGCTCACCCATACCTGAGATGATCGTTTGACCAGTCTCTGGGTTTGTTTCAGTGCGGAACGTTGGATCCTCTTCAGCAAGCTTAGCGAGGGCTTGACCCATTTTATCTTGGTCAGCTTTCGTTTTTGGTTCGATAGCGACCGAGATAACTGGTTCTGGGAATGTCATTGATTCGAGAACGACGTTGTCTTTCTCTGCACAAAGCGTATCTCCAGTAGTCGTATCTTTCAAACCTACAGCTGCAGCGATGTCACCCGCGTATACCATCGGGATTTCTTCACGGCTGTTTGCGTGCATTTGAAGGATACGTCCAAGACGCTCACGTTTGCCTTTTGTTGAGTTTTTAACGTACGATCCTGCCGAAGCTGTACCAGAGTACACACGGAAGAACGTCAATTTACCGACGTAAGGGTCAGTCATAACTTTGAATGCGAGTGCAGAGAATGGTGCTTCGTCCGAAGACTCACGCACGATTTCTTCATCCGTATCCATGTTGATACCTGAGATCGCTTTTACGTCGATTGGTGATGGGAGGTAATCGAGAACTGCGTCAAGCATAAGCTGAACACCTTTGTTCTTGAATGCCGAACCTACGAGTACAGGATAGAAGTCAACTGTCAGAGTTGCTTTACGGATAGCCGCTTTCAACTCGTCGATTGTGATTTCTTCACCCTCGAGGTATTTCATCATCAATTCTTCTTCGTAATCCGCAACTGCTTCGATCAATGATCCACGGAGTTCTTCAGCTTGATCAGCGAGATCAGCTGGGAAACCGTCAGTCACTTCGATATCAGTTCCGAGATCGTTACCGTACATGTATGTTTTCTGTTCGACGAGGTCGATGATTCCTTTGAATTCATCTTCCGCACCAATTGGGATTTGGATCGCGTGTGCGTTTGCTTGAAGGCGATCGCGAAGCGTTCCAACCGAGTACAAGAAGTCTGCACCGATTTTATCCATTTTGTTAACGAAAACGATACGTGGTACGCCGTAAGTTGTAGCTTGGCGCCATACTGTCTCAGTTTGTGGCTCAACACCAGACTGAGCGTCAAGTACTGCTACCGCACCATCAAGTACGCGAAGTGAACGTTCAACCTCAACTGTGAAGTCTACGTGTCCAGGTGTATCGATGATGTTTACGCGGTTACCTTTCCATTGAGCAGTTGTTGCTGCCGATGTAATCGTGATCCCACGCTCTTGCTCTTGCTCCATCCAGTCCATTTGTGAAGCACCTTCGTGCGTTTCACCAATCTTGTGGATACGACCCGTGTAGTACAGGATACGCTCAGTCGTTGTTGTTTTACCAGCATCGATGTGAGCCATGATCCCGATGTTACGAGTGTTCTTAAGGGAGAATTCTCTTGCCATCTTTAAACATTCTCCTTTCGCATTTTAGTTTAGTGGTCGTGTGTTACCACACGTCATGACTATACCCGAAAGCCACCTCATAATTCCATTAAAAATGGCATGCATGAGGTGGTGATTTTCGGAATTACCAGCGGTAGTGAGCAAACGCTTTGTTCGCTTCCGCCATTTTGTGCATATCTTCGCGCTTCTTAACAGAAGCACCAGTGTTGTTTGCAGCGTCCATGATTTCGTTAGCAAGACGCGCATCCATTGTTTTTTCGTTACGGAGACGTGAGTAGTTCACGAGGTAACGAAGTGCGAGTGTCGTACGGCGCTCTGGGCGAACTTCGACAGGAACTTGATAGTTAGCTCCACCTACACGGCGTGCTTTAACTTCAAGAACTGGCATGATGTTGTTCATCGCTTCTTCAAAGACTTCCATTGCATCGCGACCTGAACGTTCAGCGATAGTTTCGAAAGCTTTGTATAAGATTTGTTGAGCAGTACCTTTTTTACCATCTAACATAAGACGGTTGATAAGGCGGGTAACGAGTTTAGAGTTGTAGATCGGATCAGCCATTACATCACGACGTTCTGCTTGACCTTTACGTGGCATTCCGAGTCCCTCCTTTCATATAGTGAGGTGATATCCTGAGATATCTAGATTATTTTTTTGCTGCTTTTGGACGTTTAGTACCATATTTCGAGCGACCTTGCATACGGCCGTCAACACCAGCTGTATCAAGCGCACCACGAACGATGTGGTAACGTACCCCTGGTAAGTCTTTTACGCGGCCGCCGCGGATAAGAACAACACTGTGCTCTTGAAGGTTGTGGCCGATACCTGGGATGTAAGCTGTTACTTCCATTGTGTTCGTCAAACGTACACGTGCGTATTTACGAAGAGCCGAGTTCGGTTTCTTCGGAGTCATTGTACCTACACGAGTACAAACACCACGTTTTTGTGGTGAGCTGATGTCAGTACGAGCTTTAATGAAGCTGTTGTACCCTTTGTTCAGCGCTGGCGAATCTGATTTCACAACTTTTGATTGACGTCCTTTACGGACTAATTGGTTGATAGTAGGCATCTTTGAGATCCTCCCTTCCTGAATTCATGACAAATTTCAAAACCACCGAGCCGGGTGGTTCATCGAAAGTCATAATGAAGCGTTTTGCGTGGCTCAGGCATTCCATCGCCACACAAAACGCATTATCAAACTTTCTTAATGGCAACAGCGGTTGCTGCGACATCGATTCCACAAGCTTTTCCAAGCTCTTGCTTAGAAGGAACATTCACGACTGGAACGTTAGCTTGTTTCGCCGCATCGAGCAATGCTTGTTTTACGTGTTCATCTGCGTCATCCGCAATGATCACTTCCGACGCCTTGCCAGATCGCAATGCTTTGAGCGTTTGCTTTTGACCGACAAACTTCAAATCTGCGCCGACTACTTTTTTGTAAGACATGAAGATATCCTCCAAAATAACACAGCCGGTTGGCAACACTATATCATAGTAGCACCGCCATACCGGCGTGTCAAGGCGTTTTATTCTACCGGAGAATCGGCTTCTACAGGTGCTTCGCCAGCTACTTCGAGATCGATCTGACGGTAACGTGCCATCCCAGTACCAGCTGGAACTAACTTACCGATGATGACGTTCTCTTTCAAGCCGCGAAGGTAGTCGCTCTTCCCTTTAATCGCTGCATCCGTAAGGACACGAGTCGTTTCTTGGAACGACGCAGCCGATAGGAATGAATCTGTTTCAAGTGACGCTTTCGTGATACCGAGAAGAACTGGTTTCGCCGAAGCGAGAGCTTTCCCGTTACGGAGCGCTTCTTTACAAGCTTCCTTGAACGTGCTGATATCGACGAGCGAACCTGGTAAGAGTGAAGTCTCACCAGACTCGATGACACGTACGCGACGGATCATTTGACGAACCATGACCTCGACGTGTTTGTCACCGATCTCAACCCCTTGCATCCGGTATACTTTTTGAACTTCTTGGAGCAAGTAGTTCTGAACGCCGGATACACCTTTAACGTTCAAGAGTTCTTTCGGATCGATCGAACCTTCTGTGAAGACTTGACCAGCTTTGACCTCGTCCCCGAGCTGAACACGTAGACGCGAACCGAATGGGATCGTGTATGTGCGTGTTTCGCTGAGTCCTTGAACCGTCAATTCACGTTTGTCACGCGATTCCGTGAAGTCGATGACTTGACCATCGATTTCCGAGATGACCGCTTGACCTTTCGGGTTACGCGCTTCGAACAACTCTTGGATACGCGGAAGACCTTGTGTGATATCATCACCGGCAACCCCACCTGTGTGGAAGGTACGCATCGTAAGCTGCGTTCCTGGCTCACCGATTGATTGTGCCGCAATGATACCGACAGCTTCGCCGACTTCGACGTCGTTGCCTGTTGCCAAGTTGCGTCCGTAACATTTCTTACAGACACCATGGCTTGTGTTACATGTGAAGGCAGTACGGATCTCAACGTTATCGACACCAGCGTCAGTGATGACACGAGCGATGTCTTCATCGATGAGTTCGTTCGTTGAAACGAGGACTTCTCCTGTTTCTGGATGAACGACGTTTTCGAATGCAGTACGGCCGACGAGGCGGTCGTAGAGACTTTCGATTTCTTCCGTTCCTTCACGGAGTGCAGTGACACGGATACCACGATCCGTTCCACAATCGTCTTCACGGATGATGACGTCTTGAGCGACGTCAACGAGACGACGAGTCAGGTAACCTGAGTCAGCCGTTTTCAGGGCTGTATCGGCAAGACCTTTACGCGCACCGTGTGTCGAGATGAAGTATTCCTGTACCGTTAGACCCTCACGGAACGATGATTTGATCGGGAGCTCGATGATCCGTCCACTTGGAGCGGCCATGAGTCCACGCATACCAGCGAGCTGCGTGAAGTTCGACGCGTTACCACGGGCACCGGAGTCACTCATCATGAAGATCGGGTTCAGACGGTTAAGGGATTTCATCAGACGAGACTGAATTTCATCCTTCGCATCATTCCACGATTTAACGACGCGCTCATAGCGCTCGTCTTCTGTGATGAGACCACGACGGTACGATTTCATGACGCGGTCGACATTGTCTTGCGCTTCAACAAGAATTTCTTGTTTGTCCGGAAGAACGATGATGTCCGCGATCCCTACCGTAATACCGGCACGAGTCGAGTGTTTGAATCCAAGGTTTTTCATGCGGTCGAGCATGCGGCTTGTTTCTGTCGTCTCAAACCGTTTGAAGACTTCCGCGATGACATTTCCAAGGAATCCTTTTTTGAACGGATCGATGATCGGACGATTCTTCAGTTCTGCCGCGACATCTGTTCCTTTTTCAAGGAAGTATGTGTCTGGCGTCGCTTCTTGAAGGTTCGTCATCGTTGGTTCGTTCAAGTAAGGGAACGTCGTTGGGAGGATCTCGTTGAAGATCAACTTACCGACTGTTGTAATCAATAATTTCTCGTTTTGCTCTTCTGTGAATGTCGGGTTCTTCAGAACGCCGGCTGGAATCGCAACACGTGTATGGAAGTGCGCATAACCGTTTTGGTAAGCGATGAGCGCTTCATTCACTGTCGAGAAGATTTTACCTTCGCCGATTGCGTTTTCGCGCTCGAGCGTGAGGTAGTAGTTACCGAGGACCATATCCTGCGATGGTGTAACAACAGGTTTACCGTCTTTCGGGTTCAAGATGTTTTGTGCAGCGAGCATGAGAAGACGTGCTTCTGCTTGAGCTTCTGCCGAAAGTGGTACGTGAACCGCCATTTGGTCACCATCGAAATCGGCGTTATATGCCGTACATACGAGTGGGTGAAGGCGAATCGCGCGTCCTTCGACGAGCGTTGGTTCGAACGCCTGGATACCGAGACGGTGAAGTGTCGGTGCACGGTTCAAGAGAACCGGATGCTCACGGATGACTTCTTCGAGGACATCCCAGATTTCAGGTTGAACACGCTCGATTTTCCGTTTCGCACTCTTGATGTTCGGTGCGATGCCACGAGAGACGAGTTCTTTCATGACGAACGGTTTGAAGAGTTCAAGTGCCATTTCTTTTGGAAGACCACATTGATACATCTTCAAGTTTGGACCAACGACGATAACCGAACGACCAGAGTAGTCGACACGTTTACCGAGTAAGTTTTGACGGAAACGTCCTTGTTTCCCTTTCAACATGTGTGAAAGTGATTTAAGTGGACGGTTACCTGGTCCTGTAACGGGACGACCGCGACGACCGTTATCGATCAAGGCATCGACTGCTTCTTGAAGCATCCGTTTTTCATTCTGAACGATGATGTTCGGAGCACCAAGGTCAAGAAGACGCTTGAGACGGTTGTTACGGTTGATGACGCGGCGGTACAAGTCGTTCAAGTCAGACGTTGCAAAACGTCCGCCATCGAGTTGAACCATCGGACGA
The DNA here is from genome assembly GCF_053878415.1 of Exiguobacterium sp. EA-TM-5. Classification (NCBI taxonomy): domain Bacteria; kingdom Bacillati; phylum Bacillota; class Bacilli; order Caryophanales; genus Exiguobacterium; species Exiguobacterium sp. EA-TM-5. The sequence continues at coordinate 352,838 of NZ_CM132670.1, forward strand.
AGTTCCGGTGGGATGACTGGAAGTACTTCGAGAACCATCCATTCTGGATTGTTGCCCGAGTTACGGAAAGCATCGAGGACTTCAAGGCGTTTAATCGCACGAGTACGACGTTGTCCTTGAATCATACGAAGCTCTTCACGTAATCCAGCGACTTCTTTATCAAGTTCCACGTCACGGAGCAATTTACGAACTGCTTCCGCACCCATTTCAGCAGTGAACGAACGACCGAACTTCTCACGATAGGCACGGTATTCTTTTTCTGAAAGGAGTTGTTTCTTCTCCAGTGTCGATTCGCCTGGATCTGTGACGACGTACGACGCGAAGTAGATGATCTCTTCTAACGCACGCGGTGACATGTCAAGGACGAGTCCCATACGGCTAGGAATTCCTTTGAAGTACCAGATGTGCGAAACCGGTGCTGCGAGCTCGATGTGACCCATGCGCTCACGACGGACTTTCGACTTCGTGACTTCAACGCCACAGCGGTCACAAATGATTCCTTTATAGCGGATCCGTTTGTATTTACCACAGTAACATTCCCAGTCTTTTGTTGGACCAAAGATACGTTCACAGAACAAACCGTCTTTCTCCGGTTTGAGTGTACGATAGTTGATCGTCTCCGGCTTTTTCACTTCCCCGAAAGACCATGAACGGATCTTTTCGGGGGAAGCGAGGCCGATTTGCATATATTCAAATCTATTAACATCTACCAAGGGGTGGACCTCCCTTTCGCTTATTCCTCTTCAGTAACAACTGGTGCGACAGGCGCTTGAACTTCTTCGAGTGCTGGAGTCGCGTTCGGGATATTGTCCTCGTCTTCGTCACGCATTTCGATCTCTTCATCATCAGCAGACATCATCTTAACGTCCATACCGAGGGATTGAAGCTCTTTAATGAGGACTCGGAACGATTCCGGTACGCCCGGTTGTGGTACATTCTCACCTTTGACGATTGCTTCGTACGCTTTGACACGACCGATCGTATCATCCGACTTGATTGTAAGGATCTCTTGGAGCGTGTAGGCTGCGCCATATGCTTCAAGTGCCCATACTTCCATCTCACCGAAACGCTGACCACCGAACTGGGCTTTACCACCGAGCGGTTGTTGTGTAACGAGTGAGTATGGTCCTGTCGAACGTGCGTGAAGTTTATCATCAACCATGTGAGCAAGTTTAATCATATACATGACACCGACAGAGATACGGTTATCGAACGCTTCACCCGAACGACCATCATAAAGGACAGTTTTCGCGTCGCGATCCATACCTGCTTCTTCAATCGTTGCCCAAACATCTTCCTCACGCGCACCATCAAATACTGGTGATGCGACTTTAATGCCGAGTTGACGTGCTGCCATCCCGAGGTGAAGCTCGAGCAACTGCCCGATGTTCATCCGTGATGGAACCCCAAGTGGGTTCAACATGATGTCAATTGGCGTACCGTCTGGCATGTACGGCATGTCTTCTTCTGGAAGGATACGCGAGATAACACCTTTGTTACCGTGACGCCCCGCCATTTTATCACCCTCGTGAATCTTACGCTTCTGAACGATGTAAGCACGGATCAACTGGTTGACACCAGGTGAGAGCTCGTCCCCATTATCGCGGTCGAAGATTTTGACGTCGAGGATGATTCCATCACCACCGTGTGGAACACGGAGAGATGTATCACGGACTTCACGTGCTTTTTCACCGAAGATCGCATGAAGAAGACGTTCTTCCGCTGTCAATTCCGTTACACCCTTCGGCGTAACTTTACCGACGAGGATATCGCCGTCCTTGACTTCCGCACCGACGCGGATGATTCCGCGATCGTCGAGGTTTTTCAAGGCATCATCACCGACGTTCGGAATATCACGTGTGATTTCTTCCGGTCCGAGTTTCGTATCACGCGACTCACATTCGTATTCTTCGATGTGGATCGATGTGTATACGTCATCTTTAACAAGACGCTCACTCATGATGACAGCATCCTCGTAGTTGTAACCATCCCATGTCATGAATCCGACGAGTACGTTGCGACCAAGTGCAAGTTCCCCACCGTCCATCGATGGACCATCTGCAAGGATCTCGCCTTTATCGACAGGGTCGCCTGCTTTGATGATTGGTTTTTGGTTATAACACGTTCCTTGGTTAGAACGGATGAATTTTTGAATCTTGTAACGGTCGAGTTCACCTTCAACGATGTTGCCATCGACTTCCGTCGTACGACGGACAAGGATTTCACGCGCCGTAACGCGCTCAGCGATCCCTGCGTGCTTCGCAACAACAGCGGCTCCTGAGTCTTTTGCAGACACGTACTCCATACCTGTACCAACAATCGGAGATTCCGGGTTCAGAAGTGGGACGGCCTGACGTTGCATGTTCGCTCCCATGAGGGCACGGTTCGAGTCATCGTTCTCAAGGAACGGGATACAAGCCGTTGCGGCAGATACAACCTGCTTCGGCGAAACATCCATATAATCGACACGTGCTGGTTCAACAGACAAGTTTTGTCCACGGAAACGTGAAAGGACGTGTGAATCTTGGAACGTCTTCTCTTCCGTCAACAACATATTTGCCTGTGCGACGACGTAGAGATCCTCTTCGTCTGCAGTCATGTAGTGGATGTCATTCGTGACGACGCCCGTTTCCGGATCGACACGACGATATGGTGCTTCGATGAAGCCGTACTCATTGACCTTCGCGTAGGAAGATAACGAGTTGATCAAACCGATGTTTGGTCCCTCTGGTGTTTCGATCGGACACATACGGGAATAGTGCGAGTAGTGTACGTCACGAACTTCGAAACCAGCGCGCTCACGTGTCAAACCACCGGGTCCGAGTGCTGAAAGACGACGTTTGTGCGTCAATTCTGCAAGCGGGTTCGTTTGGTCCATGAACTGAGACAACTGCGAGCTACCGAAGAACTCTTTAATCGATGCGATAACTGGACGAATGTTGATCAATGCCTGTGGCGTGATCGCATTCTGATCCTGAATCGACATCCGTTCTTTAACGACACGTTCCATCCGCGAGAGACCGATCCGGAATTGATTCTGGAGCAACTCACCGACTGAACGGAGACGACGGTTACCGAGGTGGTCGATATCGTCTGTCGTACCGACTTCATGCAACAAGTTGAAGAAGTAGTTGATTGCAGCAATCATGTCAGCAGGCGTGATGTGCTTGATGTCACGATCGATGTTACCGTTACCGATGATATTGATGATGCGTTCACCTTCAGCATCGTCCGGTGCGAACACCTTGATTGACTGTAAGTTGAAAGCCTCACCCTGCGTTACGCCGCCTGTTGGCGTCGCTTCGATGTAACCAACGGATCCTTCAAGGAATGGAAGGACTTTATCGAGCATACGACGATCAAGGACCGTTCCTGCTTCCGCGATGACTTCGCCTGTCTCTGGGTCAACGAGCGTTTCAGCAAGTTTCTGACCGAAAAGACGGTTCTTAAGATGAAGCTTTTTATTGATTTTATAACGACCAACGTTTGCCAAATCATAACGTTTCGGGTCAAAGAAGCGCGACACAAGTAACGCTTTTGCGTTTTCGACTGTCGGCGGCTCTCCCGGACGTAGACGCTCATAAATCTCGATGAGGGCTTTTTCCGTTGATTCCGTATTATCTTTTTCAAGTGAATTCCGGAGGTACTCATCATCACCGAGAAGATCGATGATTTCCTGATCCGTACCGAAACCAAGAGCACGTAAAAGAACCGTTACTGGAATCTTACGCGTGCGATCAATGCGAACATAAACGATGTCTTTCGCGTCTGTCTCGAGCTCGAGCCATGCACCACGGTTTGGGATGACTGTCGCGGAGAATCCACGCTTACCGTTCTTATCTAACTTATTGTTGTAATAAACACTTGGCGAACGAACAAGCTGCGAAACGATTACGCGCTCCGCTCCATTGATGATGAATGTTCCCGACTCCGTCATAAGCGGGAAGTCACCCATGAAGACTTCTTGTTCTTTCAATTCACCCGTCTCTTTATTTTGAAGACGGACTTTAACGCGTAGTGGTGCCGAATAGGTCACGTCGCGCTCTTTCGATTCATCGATCGAATACTTCGGCTCTCCGAGCGAGTAGTCGATGAATTCTAATACAAGATTCCCTGTGAAATCGGAAATCGGCGAAATGTCATGAAACATCTCACGAAGACCTTCCCGCAGGAACCACTCATACGAATTCGTTTGAATCTCGATTAAGTTTGGAAGTTCCAATACTTCGCTGATACGTGCATAGCTTCTTCTCTGACGGTGACGACCGTACTGAACAAGTTGACCAGTCAACTGATTCACCTCTCAGACCCACTTCTTCTTATAGAGAAGGACGGGTGTAATATCGAACATTGAAGCCATTTTTTGATTGATAAGCGCAAAAAAGCGACGTCTTGTCTACTTAATCATCTGTAGTCGAGAACGCCAGCTGCTTTCAAACATCTTATCCAAAAATCACTCCAATGGCATTTTATAATACTATCATAGACACAACATGAGGTCAACGACAAATCCTTCGATTTGTCAAGACCGAATTGATTTAAATATCGAGTACCCTTTATCCCGGGTAACTGTCTCACACATACCGAATACATCTTCCATCAACTTCTTCGCCGATGGACCACCTTGTTTCTTTTGAATGACGACCCAAAGTTCGCCGCCAACGACGAGATGATCATATGCTTCCCGGAGAATACGATGAACGACCGTTTTTCCTGCCCGAATCGGTGGATTCGTCACGATCGCTGCGAATGTCGATTCGCCTACCCCATCATACCCGTCACTCACACCGGTCGTCACGGAAACACCGTTCGCGCGCGCATTATCTGCCGCTAGTTCGAGCGCCCGTTCATTGACATCGATCAAGTGTGCCGGACGTCCTGTCGACTTCGAGAGCGCAATCCCCATCGGTCCATATCCGCAGCCGACATCTAAAATGTCTCCAGCTACAGCCGGTTCCGTGAATGCCTCAATCAAAAGACGTGAACCAAAATCGATTCCGTTCTTTGAAAAGACACCGTGATCCGATGTAAAGCGGAGCGTTTGACCACGCAAGACGTATTCCCACGTCTTCGGATCTCGCTTCGATGAAGGGTCATTCGTATAATAATGATCCGCCATGTTTCCTTCCCCTCTCATGTAAAAGATGAAAACAAAAGAAGCTCGCAATGCGAGCTTCTCTTGTTTCTACGGAAGAAGAAAATTACTTAACTTCTACAGTAGCGCCAGCTTCTTCAAGCTTAGCTTTCATTGCTTCAGCGTCTTCTTTCGAAACGCCTTCTTTAACTGGTGCTGGAGTTCCGTCTACGAGAGCTTTCGCTTCTTTAAGACCGAGGCCTGTCAATTCGCGAACTGCTTTGATGACGTTGATTTTACCAGATCCAGCGTTAGTAAGGATAACGTCGAATTCAGTTTGCTCTTCAGCTGCTGCGCCTGCGCCAGCACCTGCAACTGCTACTGGAGCTGCTGCTGATACGCCGAATTCTTCTTCGATTGTTTTTACGAGTTCGTTAAGTTCAAGAACAGTCATGCCCTTGAGGTCTTCGATAAATTGCTCTTTGTTGAAAGCCATTATGGTTTTCCTCCTTTGATTTAGCCCACGTTGGGGTGTGAAAATTGTGTTGTTTGCCTATCCCGCTAAGCAGAAATTAAGCAGATTGTTCTTCTTTTTGCTCTGCGATTGCGTTCGTTGCCACCGCGAGTCCACGGATTGGCGCTTGAAGCACGCTGAGGAGCATCGAAAGGAGACCTTCGCGTGATGGAAGTTCCGCAAGGGCTTTGACATCTTCTACTGAAGTGACTTTGCCTTCGATGATACCACCTTTAAGTTCGAGAGCCTTGTGTGTTTTAGCGAAGTCGTTCAAGATCTTAGCTGGCGCGATAACGTCTTCATTACTGAAGGCGATCGCACTAGGACCTGTGAAGACTTCCTCAAGACCTTCGAGGTTGCTTTGAACTGCCGCGCGGCGGAGGAGACCGTTTTTGTAAACTTTGAATTCAACGCCCGCTTCGCGGAGTTGTTTACGAAGTTCAGTGACTTCTTCTACTGTGAGACCACGGTAGTCGACGACAACTGTTCCTGCGCTCGCTTGGAGTTTCTCAGCGATCTCAGATACGAGATCCGCTTTGACAGCGATAACTTTTTCGTTTGCCATTTCTGTTGCACCTCCTGGTAGATGAAATGTACCGGTGCGAGGGGCTGCTCGATTTCAAATAAAAAGCCTCCGTCTGCAGAGCAGAGGAGGCGTAATCGTCAAAAAGGATACCTGAACAAACAGGCTCTCTGAGCAAGAACACCTCGGAAGGATTTATGCCCATGTGAGCACCTTCTGTCTACGGTATGTCGAAATATATCAACGTTTTATACTGTAACAGCGTTCTTAGAACGTTGTCAAGTTCGTTTTAGACGAAATTATTTCGCGAAGTCAGCTGAAGATACTTTTACACCAGGACCCATTGTAGAAGCGATCGCGATGTTCTTAAGGTATACACCTTTAGCAGTAGCAGGCTTAACTTTTACGAGAGTTTCGATAACTGTGTTGATGTTCTCAACGAGTTTCTCGTTATCGAATGATTTTTTACCGACAGGAACGTGGATGTTACCTGATTTGTCGACACGGTACTCAACTTTACCAGCTTTGATATCGTTGATTGCTTTTGTGACGTCAAATGTAACTGTACCTGTTTTCGGGTTTGGCATGAGGCCTTTTGGTCCGAGAACGCGACCAAGTTTACCAACTTCACCCATCATGTCTGGTGTCGCAACGATAACATCGAAGTCGAACCATCCTTGTTGGATTTTGTTGATGTACTCAGCATCACCAGCGTAATCTGCTCCAGCAGCTTCCGCTTCTTTAAGTTTCTCACCTTTCGCGAAGACGAGGACTTTTTGTGTTTTACCAGTACCGTGTGGCAATACGACTGCTCCACGGATTTGTTGGTCTGCTTTCTTCGGATCTACTCCGAGACGAACAGCCAATTCGATAGTCTCATCGAATTTCGCAGTTGCAGATTTTTTAGTCAAATCTACAGCTTCTGCGAGTTCGTATGAAACCGTACGATCGATAAGCTTAGCAGCTTCTTTGTACTTCTTACCCATTTTAGGTTCCTCCTTTGTGGTTGTGCGGAAAATCCTCCCACATAATGAAAGGGTAGCAGGCTTCAAGAAACTATCCGCCTGCGACCCTCATCGTTGTTCATGGTAATCAAAAAGACATTAGTCTTCGATTACGATACCCATAGAACGTGCAGTACCTTCAACCATCAACATTGCTGTTTCAACAGATGATGCGTTAAGGTCTGGCATTTTTGTTTCAGCGATTTCACGAACTTTGTCACGTTTGACTGTCGCTACTTTCTTACGGTTCGGTTCACCTGAACCACTCTCAATTCCAGCTGCTTTCTTCAAGAGAACTGCTGCTGGTGGAGTCTTAGTGATGAATGTGAATGAACGATCTTCAAAAACCGTGATGACTACAGGGATAATCAAGCCGGCTTGGTCTTGTGTACGAGCGTTGAACTCTTTACAGAAGCCCATGATGTTCACACCTGCTTGACCGAGTGCCGGTCCAACTGGTGGAGCTGGGTTTGCTTTGCCCGCAGGAATTTGAAGTTTTACGAGTTTCATAACCTTCTTCGCCACGAGACACACCTCCTTAATTCTTTAATGTGGTTTAATTGGACGTTGCGCGTCCTCCCACTCATTCTATTCGACGAGTTATTTATCGAAATAAGCACAACATCAAACACGAAAAATTGTATCATTAAAACAAAACATTCGCAATAGGAAACTTAATCGATTTTCTCGACCTGTGCGAAATCAAGCTCGACCTTCGTTTCGCGACCGAACATATCAACAGATACTTTCATCTTCTCAGCATCCGTATCAAGCTCCTCGATCGTACCTTCGAGATTCTCGAAAGCTCCTTCTTTGATCCGGACGATTTGTCCGAGTGAGAAGTCGTAACGGCTCTTCAGATCGACGAGACCCATTGATCCAAGGATGTTTTCTGCTTCTTCCGGAAGGAGTGGTGTCGGTTTTGAACCACCACCGACTGATCCGAGGAAGCCCGTGACGTTCGGAGTATTCCGGACGACATACCAAGAATCATCCGTCATGACCATCTCAACGAGGACATACCCCGGGAAGATCTTGACTTCACGTTCCTTGATTTTCGTTTCTCCCTTTTTGTTCGTTACTTCTTCTTGTACCGTTTCAATTGGAACGAGTACACGGAAGATTTTTTCGTCCATGTTCATGGATTCAATCCGACGTTCAAGGTTTGCCTTGACGTTGTTTTCAAATCCGGAATACGTTTGGACGACAAACCATTGTTTCTCCATGGTAGGCCACCTCTTCTTTTTACTTAATCAACCAGCTCATCAATGCGCTAAGCCCTGAATCGACGCCGAAGATGAAGACACCCATGAAGATCACCATTCCGATGACCGTCAATGTGTATTTCGTCAGCTCTTTCCGTTTTGGCCAGCTCGTCTTTTTCAATTCATTCCATACGTCACGCAAAAATTTCATAGTACTTTCCCTCCAGGATGTAATAAATCGGGACAGATGAAGCCTTATTTCGCTTCTTTATGAATCGTATGCGCGTTACAACGACGGCAGAATTTCTTCAATTCTAAGCGGACAGTGACATCCTCTTTTTTCATCGTCGTATAGTCGCGGGCACCGCAATTATCACAAGCAAGGCCTACTTTCTTCGCCATCTCAAAGTCCTCCTTCTTTGCCACTCTTCTCTTCCGTTGTGTTACGTTCCTTCCGAAAAAGAGCGTAAAAAAAAACGCCTATGAGCGGCGTCTCGCTAGTAAGGCGCTAGTTATACAGTAGCATAGGAAGGGATCACGGTCAATCTACCTCTCTGTTAGACCGTCATCTTTCGTGCTTCGAGGTAACGCTCAAGCTTCCGCTTGACACGTTGCAACGCATTGTCGATCGACTTGACGTGACGATCGAGGTCGTCAGAGATCTCCTGATACGTTCGTCCGTCAAGATAGAGCGCAAGTACCTTTCGTTCGAGGTCACTTAAAATCTCATTCATCTTCGATTCAATGTCTGCATATTCTTCTCGGTTGATGATCAAAATCTGCGGATCAGATGGGGCAGTCGACGTAATGATATCGAGCAACGTCCGCTCCGATTCATCGTCATAGATTGGTTTATCGAGTGAGATGTACGAGTTCAACGGAATATGTTTCTGACGTGTCGCCGTCTTGATCGCGGTGATCATCTGTCGTGTGATGCATAATTCGGCAAATCCTTTAAACGAGGCGAGCTTATCCGTTCGGTAATCGCGTACAGCCTTATAAAGACCGATCATTCCTTCTTGGATGATATCTTCCCGGTCTGCCCCGATCAAAAAGTAAGAACGGGCTTTGGCGCGCACGAAATTCCGATACCGCTCGATCAAAAATTCGAGCGCATCGCTGTTGTCGAACTCTTTCGCTTGTTCTACAAGCGCTTCATCGGTCATGCACTCAAACTGGTCGAACGAAACCAAACTCATCCTGTATCCCTCCAAGCATCATTGACGAATAGTTCAATTGTTTTTAATTATACAATAATTACCTGTCGTACGACAATGAAAATTGGCATGACCTCTTTTGCTGTACTCAATATGTATCTTTCCACAAAAAAACACCGTTCTTCCAAAATAGGAAAAACGGTGCTCCGCTCATGTGAATGGTTCATATCATGTATCTGAATTCTTTCGTCGACGAATCGCTTCAAGACGGGCGATGACGTCTTCCGGTAAATCAATCTTCGAGCGCGGTTGTGCCGTCGTCTTCGCAGACGTCGTCTGTTGTTTGATGACCGCAACAGCCGCCTTCCACTCACGCCGGAGTTCTTGCGCCGATATGCGAAGTGCTCCGAGCGTGAAGATGACCCACTGCTCCGTGTAGTCATTTGTCGCTACAGTCAGCTTGACCCGGATGTCTTGTAGCCAATCAGCAGCGGTCTTTTCAATCCATTCATCCGCTGTTTCGTTCTCCCGTGTATAGACGATATCGATCCCACTTTTTTGCATCCGTGATTCACGTCCTGGTTGAAGATAGGCATCAAAGACAATCGTGACGCTGATCCCTGTGACGGCTTGGTACTCTGCCATCGCATGAATCAATCGTTCCCGTGCTAATTCAAAATCTTGCTCCCGCAACGTCCGAAATTCTGGCCATGCGCCAATGATATTATAGCCATCTACGATGAGGCGATCATACTTCATCGCGAATACGGCTTTCTAGTCCGGTAGACTTCATATAGTAATAACGAAGCAGCAACCGATGCGTTGAGTGACGTGACATGCCCTGCCATCGGGAGGTGGACGAGGAAGTCACATTTCTCACGGACGAGCCGGCTCATTCCTTTTCCTTCACTTCCAATGACGATTCCAAGGGGCATCGTACCGTCAAGTGTCCGGTAGTCATCACTTTCGCGTGCATCCGTTCCGACGAACCAGATGCCTTGTTTTTTCAAATCTTCCATCGTTCGCGCCAAGTTCGTCACTCGAACGACTGGAATATGTTCGATTGCACCGGTTGATGCTTTAGCGACGACTTGTGTTAATCCGACCGATCGACGCTTCGGAATGATGATCCCGTGTGCCCCGACAGCATCTGCCGTCCGCAGAATCGATCCAAGGTTGTGAGGATCCTCGAGTTCATCAAGCATGATCAAGAGCGGTGTTTCATCCTTTTGACGTGCAAGCTCGAAGATATCTTCCATCTCAGCGTACTCATACGCAGCAACTGCTGCGACAACACCTTGGTGATTTTCCGTTCCGGCTAAACCCGTTAATCGCGAACGCGGAACGAGCTGGATTTGAATTCCCGCTTCCTGCGCCATCGCATGGATGACGGCGAGTGGTCCTTTTTGTTGCCCTTCCTGTAAGAACAACTTGTTCATTTCGCGCCCACTCCGTAATGCCTCAAGGACAGGGTTACGACCTGACAAGAAATCTTGCCCTTCTTCGAGCGGTTCGATTACGACCGATTGTTCCTTAACGGGAGCAACCTTCTTTTTCTCTTGCGCTGGACGTTGCGCTTTTGGCTTCGGCTTAGCGCCAGTAACCTTAGGACTCGTCTGTTTTTTCGGCTTCGAGTAATTCGAACGCTTGTCCGATGAGTTCTTCAAGACGATCTCCTCCTTCTGAAAGATAAATATAACCAAGTAATGCTTCAAATGCTGTCGCGTAACGATACGTATGAACGTCTGTGCTTTTCGGGACAGAACCAGATTTTGCATTCTTCCCACGACGGACGACCGCTGCTTCTTCTTCCGTCAACGCATCCGTATTCAACCAGTGCGTTACGACTGTCGCTTGTGCTTGTGCCCGAACGTACCGGACGGCTGCTTTGTGTAGTTCGCCCGGTTTCACATATCCTTGTTCAAGCAATCGCTCCCGCACACGAATTTCATAGACGACGTCGCCCATGTACGCTAACGCGAGTGCATTGAGTTGTTTGTAGTTCTTCATCCGCGCTTCCACCGCATCCCTTGTGCTGTGTCTTCAAGCAGGATACCTTGATCACGCAGTTGGTCGCGAATCGCGTCCGCTCGTGCGAAATCACGATTTTGACGGGCTGTATTCCGCTCTTCGATCAACTGTTCGACTTCCTCATCGAGCAAGCCTTTATCGACTGTCAACGTCACACCAAGGACATCTGATAATTCCGAGAACAGTGCGAGAAACTGTTCGAGCACCTGTTTCGACACATGTGCTTCTCCGAGGTATAGATTGGCTTCTTTCGAGAGATCAAACAAATCCGTCACCGCATTCGCTGTATTGAAATCATCATCCATCGATGTGATGAAGTGTTCCTTGATCGCCGCTAGGCGATTCAACCACTTCTCGTCACCTGTTCCGAGATCAGCCGTCATTTCAAGACGATGTTCGATATTTGCGACCGACTCGCGAATCCGATCGAGACCATTTGCCGCCTGATCGATCAATTCACGACTATAGTTGATCGGGTGACGATACTGAACCGATAACATGAAGAAACGCAAGACCATCGGATCGACCGCTTGAATCGCTTCATGGACCGTCAGAAAGTTACCGAGTGATTTCGACATCTTCTCGTTTTCGATGTTCAAGAAACCATTATGCATCCAGTAGTTTGCGAACTTCTGTGAATTGCATGCTTCCGATTGAGCAATCTCATTCTCGTGGTGTGGGAACTTCAAGTCTTGTCCACCCGCATGGATATCAATCGTCTCACCGAGGTACTTCTTCGCCATTGCCGAGCATTCGATGTGCCAGCCTGGTCGTCCTTCTCCCCATGGACTCGTCCATGCCGGTTCACCTGGTTTCGCTGCTTTCCAGAGAACGAAATCAAGTGGGTCTTCTTTTTTATCTCCTACTTCGATCCGCGCACCTGCACGTAATTCGTCGATTGACTGTTGGCTTAATTGTCCGTAGTCATCGAAGCTACGTGTTCGGAAATAGACATCGCCGCTTGATGTATAGGCATTTCCTTTTTCAACGAGCACTTCGATGAAGGCGATGATATCGTCCATCGTTTCTGTAACGAGTGGATGAATATCCGCTTTTTGGACATTCAAAGCTCCTGTATCCGCATGATATGCCTCGATGAAACGTTTCGTTAACGCATGGTAGTCTTCTCCGAGTTCGTTCGCCGTCCGAATGATCTTATCATCGACGTCAGTAAAGTTCGAGACGTATTTGACTTCATATCCGCGATACGTGAAGTAACGACGGACCGTATCGAAGACGATTGCTGGACGCGCATTTCCGATATGGATGTAGTTATAAACGGTCGGGCCACAGACATACATCTTGACCTTTCCTTCTTCTAATGGCTTAAATGGTTCCTTTTTTCCGGTCATGCTGTTGTACAGTTGAATCATGACGTCGCCCTCCTTTGATCCGTTCGATTTCTTGTTTTAATACTTCTAGTTCCATTTCGATTCGCTCTTGGCACTCGCTGACGGGATCCGGGAAACGATGATCGAGTGGTGCTTCGACCTTCATGCCGTCCTGAATGACGACGCGTCCCGGAATGCCGACGACCGTCGCATTCGGAGGAACAGGTTTTAGGACGACGGAACTCGCTCCAATTTTAGAGTATGCCCCGATCGTGATGTCGCCGAGGACACGAGCACCTGCTGAAACAAGAACTCCGTCTTCAATCGTCGGATGACGCTTTCCTGTTTCTTTCCCCGTTCCGCCGAGTGTCACGCCTTGAAACAACGTGACATCATCACCGATAATCGTCGTCTCACCAATAACGACACCCATCCCGTGATCGATAAAGAATCGGCGTCCAATCGTCGCTCCCGGATGAATCTCGATGCCGGTCAAAAAGCGACTGAACTGCGAAATCAATCGACCGAGTAAGCGAAACTTCGCTTTCCAGAGCCGATGGGCAAGACGATGCATCCATATCGCATGTAAGCCCGGGTATGTCAAAATGACTTCTAACGTGCTGCGGGCAGCTGGATCTTGCTCAAACACATTGCGGATATCTTCTCGTATCCGTGTCATATTCGTTCTCCTCTCCATAAGAAAAAGCGCCTCCATGCATTGCTGCACAGAGACGCTAACGAAGCGCGGTCCCACTCTGTTTGGACGATATACTCGTCCCTCTCGACGTCCGTTAACGCCGGAGATACGTCTGCGCCTACTCTCACCGATTTCGGGCAGCACTCAGAGGGGCATTTCATGATTCGCTTCTTCAAGCCCTCGCACCATTCGAGCTTGTCTCTGGAGAAGAAGACGCATCGTTACTTTCCTCGTCTACGCTTTCGTTATTCTGCTTCAAGCCGTGCAAGCACACGGTCTTTTCCTAGTAATTGAATCGTGTTCGGGAGTTCTGGACCATGCGTCTGTCCCGTCGTCGCGACACGAATTGGCATGAACAAGTTTTTCCCTTTTTGACCAGTTGCTTTTTGCGTCGCTTTGATCGATGCTTTAATCGCTTCTGGTGTCCACTCTTCTAGAGCACGTAACTGGTTCGCGAATTCTGCTAAAACAGCCGGAACTGTCTCGCCGCTCAAGACAGTGTTTGCCTCTTCATCATACACCACTTCATCTTCAAAGAACATCTCTGAAAGCTTGACGATTTCTGCACCGTGCGTCATCTGCTCACGGTAAAGTGAGACGAGATCACGTGCCCAAGCGAGCTCTTCTTCTGAAGGTGATGCTTCAACGCGACCTGCTTCTTGTAAGAACGGAAGGCTCGCTTCGAATACTTCTTCGAACGATTGGTGTTTCATGTACTGGCTGTTGATCCAAGCCAATTTGTTTTGGTCAAAGACAGCCGGACTCTTCGAGAGACGATCCGCGTCAAAGATCTTGATGAGCTCTTCTTTTGTGAAGATTTCCTCTTCGCCAACCGGTGACCAGCCGAGAAGCGTGATGAAGTTTAGCAATGCTTCCGGTAGATAACCGAGCTCTTTATACTGCTCGATGTACTGGATGATCGAGTGATCGCGTTTTGAGAGTTTTTTGTGTGATTCGTTGACGATCAATGTCATGTGACCGAACGTCGGATATTCCCAACCGAACGCGTCATAGATCATCATCTGTTTCGGTGTGTTCGAAATATGATCATCCCCGCGAAGAACATGACTGATCGCCATCAAGTGATCGTCGATGACAACAGCAAAGTTATACGTCGGAATGCCGTCTTTTTTGACGATGACCCAGTCACCGAAATCTTTTGACTCGAAGGAGACGTCGTCTTTGACAATATCATTCCATGTATACGTGACATCTTCCGGCACACGAATCCGAATCGACGGCGTGCGACCTTCTGCGCGGAACGCTTCTTCTTGTTCTGCTGTCAGGTTACGGTGTGCACCTGAATAACGTGGTGCTTCACCGCGTGCAATTTGCGCTTCGCGTTCTGCTTCGAGCTCTTCCGATGTCATATAGCAACGGTAAGCGAGTCCTTTTTCAAGTAACTCATCCGTATACTTTTGATAGATATCGAGACGCTCCATTTGTGAATATGGACCATACTCGCCACCGCGACCTGGACCTTCGTCCCAATCGACACCGAGCCACTCAAGATTCTTCATTTGACTCTCGACACCATCTGCGATGTTCCGCTTTTGGTCCGTATCCTCGATTCGTAATACCATCTTACCGCCTAAATGGCGTGCAAACAGATAGTTAAATAATGCAGTCCGGGCATTCCCGATATGCAAGTGTCCTGTTGGACTTGGGGCATAACGTACTCGTACTTCTGCCATTGCCAATCACTCCTTCGACTAAAATTCGCTTATCTAGTATACCTTATTCTTCGATTCGTTTCAGTAGAATCACTGCTTGACAAGCGATTCCCTCTTCTCGTCCCGTAAAACCTAACCATTCCGTCGTCGTTGCCTTGACATTAATCTGTTCAATGTCCGCTTCGAGTAATTCCGCGATCCGCGCCCGCATCGTATCAATATACGGACGAAGCTTTGGCACCTGGGCGATGACTGTCGCATCTAGGTTGCCGAGCTCGTACCCTTGTTGTTTAACGAGTGCGTAGACATGCTCAAGTAATTTTGCTGAATCTGCATCTTTGAATTCTGGGTCCGTATCCGGAAAATGTTTTCCGATATCTCCTGCTGCAATCGCACCGAGTGCTGCGTCGGCAATCGTATGTAACAAGACGTCAGCATCCGAGTGACCGAGCAATCCTTTCGTATGCGGAATCTCGATGCCGCCTAAAATCAATTTCCGATCCTCTGCAAAGGCATGTACATCAAAACCTTGTCCAATTCGAATCATGATCATTTCCCTCGTTTCATTAGAATCGCTTCACCGAACCATAAGTCGTCCGGTGTCGTCATCTTGATATTTTCGTAGTGACCGGTAACGATCGTCACTTTTCCTCCGTCCCATTCTATCAAACTTGCATCATCGGTTCCTAGGTATTTCGTTGCCGCCTTCTCGTGAACCGTACGAATCGTCGCAAGATCAAACGCTTGCGGTGTCTGTGCTGCCATCAGCTGCTCACGTGGAACCGTTTCACTGATTTGATTCGCTTCGATTCGTTTCACCGTATCTTTAATCGGTACAGCGAGAATCGCCGCCTGATTTAAAGTTGCCGCCTGTACGACAGCATGAATCGCTTCCTGCGAAATGAACGGTCGGGCGCCATCATGGATTAGAACGATTCCTTCCCCTTCAAGTGCCTCAAGACCACGGAGTACACTTTCTTGACGTTCGGCACCACCTGCGACAAGTTTAATGGATGTCGTATACGACGCGGTAATGCTTGTGAACCAATCTTGCTCCAGTGGATTGATGGCAAGAACGATCTCCGTACATGCAGGATCTGCCTCAAAGACGTCTAGTGTCCAAGCAATGATTGGACGTTCTCTCAGTTCGAGCATCAATTTATTACGATCAGCGCCCATCCGCTTACCAGCACCAGCAGCGGGGATGACGACACGATACGTGGCTGTAGACATCACATTCCCTCTTTTCTTCCTAACTGATCATCATGCCGCACTTCGTCACACCGAAAACGGACTCGATCGTGAAATCGAATCCGTTACGGGGTCTATCCGAGTGCCTCTCGATGTCTCTCTAGGCATAGTGTCTCATTTTTCTTGTGGTTTCGCAAAAATCATTCGTCCTGCTGACGTCTGCAAGACACTCGTGACGACGACGCCGATTGTTTTGGAAATCAAGTGTTTTCCGCCTTCGACGACGACCATCGTTCCGTCTTCGAGATACGCGATGCCTTGCTTCTGTTCTTTCCCTTCCTTAATCACAAGGACGGTCATCTCTTCACCTGGAATGACGACTTGTTTGACGGCATTCGCTAGATCATTGATGTTAAGAACAGGCACATGTCGAACTTCACAAACTTTGTTCAAGTTATAGTCATTCGTGACGACGATGCCTTTGACGAGTTCCGCTAGTTTAATCAGCTTAATGTCGACTTCCGGTACATCCTCAAAGTCGCCATCATAAATTTCGACCTCGACTCCTGGAATCTCTTGTAACTCTTTTAAGACGTCGAGTCCACGACGTCCCCGGTTTCGTTTCAACGTATCGGAAGAGTCAGCGATGTATTGCAACTCACCGATGACGAATTGCGGGACGATTAGTTTCCCTTCAACGAAGCCAGTTTTCGTAATATCCGTGATCCGACCATCGATGATGACGCTCGTATCGAGAACCTTACTGTTTGATTTAGCTGGTACGATCACTTCTGGTGTCGCCTTTTTCTCACTTTGGTTGCTACGTAAGAAGATTTTTGTCAATTCATGACGTTTGCGATAACCGACCGTAAAGCCGAGATATCCGAATAACGCGGTCACGAAAATCGTTAAGACATTACTTAAGACAGGGATACCTACCAAATCAATCAATGTACTGACGAGGAATGCTAGTACCAACCCGATCAAAAGACCAAATGTTCCAAAAAAGAGATCTGCTACTGGGGCTTTGACAAGTCGTTCTTCTAAAAATCGGAGAAGTCGAATTACCGAATCCGTAATGAATAATCCAATTAATAAGAATATGAGTGCACCAATCGTTCCAGTTACGTATTCGCTCATCAACCATGTAGGGAATGTCGTATTCGTTGCCGTTTCAATTAATTGGAAGAACTGAGGCAGCAACAAAATCCCGAGGGCAAGTCCAAGTAATGCAAAAAATACCCGAATGACGATTTTCAATCTTCTCACCTCCTTTGCTTATTTTAAGTTCATTGTAACATGTACTGATTTGAACTACCTACGCCGGAAGGAGGGGAAACTGTTTACATATCCATTACAGCTTCCCCACTTTTTGCGTCATTCCAGCTTAAAACGGGATGGTTTCACGTAATGCTTCGTCCACACTCTCGACACCAACGACCGTAATGCCATCTGGATACGTCCACCCACCCAGGTTATTTTTTGGAATGATGGCGCGTGTGAAACCAAGTTTAGCGGCTTCTGCTACGCGTTGTTCAATCCGCGACACACGTCGAACTTCGCCTGTCAATCCAACTTCACCAATTACGACATCAGTCGGACGCGTCGGCTTATCGCGGAAACTTGAAGCAATGGCGACACAGACTGCTAAATCAATCGCTGGTTCGTCGAGCTTTACACCACCCGCTGCTTTGAGGTAAGCATCTTGTGTCTGCAAGAGAAGACCCGATCGTTTCTCAAGGACAGCCATCAACAAAGCCACCTTATTTTGATCAATTCCGGTCGCCATTCGTCTAGGGTTCCCAAACGACGTCGGTGAAATCAGCGCTTGCAGTTCAACGAGAACCGTCCGTGTCCCTTCCATCGATGCAACGATCGTCGAACCAGATACGCCAGATGTCCGCTCTTCGAGGAAAATTTCGGATGGATTGAGGACCTCTTCGAGTCCTGACTCCCGCATCTCAAAAATCCCGATTTCATTCGTCGAACCAAACCGGTTCTTAACGGCGCGTAAAATGCGGAACGTATGGTGACGTTCGCCTTCGAAGTACAAGACGGCATCGACCATGTGTTCAAGCAAACGAGGGCCGGCAATCGAACCTTGTTTTGTGACGTGACCGACGATGAAAATCGCAATACCACGACTCTTCGCAATTTTCATCAGCATTGCTGTACATTCACGTACCTGTGTTACGCTCCCTGGCGCCGATTGAATTTCATCAATGTAGACAGTTTGAATCGAGTCGATGATTAAAAAACGTGGCTGTTCTTCATCGACGACGCGTTCAATCATATTCATATCTGTCTCACTAAGGACAAATAAATCTTGCGTCGGTAATCCCAGTCGTTCCGCGCGCAGCTTTGTTTGTTTGAGCGACTCTTCCCCTGAGATGTAGAGGACTTTTTCGCCACGCTGGGCAAGACGAGCACTCGTCTGAAGTAGAATCGTTGATTTCCCAATCCCCGGGTCTCCTCCAACGAGTACCATCGATCCGGGAACGATGCCGCCACCAAGAACGCGGTCGAATTCACCACTTCCGGTAAAGACGCGACTCTCTTCTTGCGAGACGATGTTCGCGAGGCGTTCTGGTTTTAATTGTTTTGTTGTAGTATGAACGAATGCGGCACCGCGTCGTCCTTTTTTCTCTTCAACGACTTCTTCGACCATCGTGTTCCATTCTCCACACCCCGAACAACGTCCCATCCATTTCGGTGATTCGGTTCCACAGCTTTGGCAAACGAACTTTGTTTTTAACTTAGCCAATCGATTCATCCTTTCTTTTCAAAAAAAGGACCAGCTTCGCTCAGAAAGTGCGAAAGCTGGCCCTGTGCTCAGTGCTTATTCCGTTGCGGCAGAACTCACGTGATTCCGGCGAACGATGAATTCGTTCTCTTCGACATCAAGCGCAACATGCTCTCCTTTTTGGATATCACCTGCGAGCAATGCTTCTGACAACCGGTCTTCCGCTTCCCGCTGAAGGGCACGACGGATTGGACGCGCACCGTACTCTGGATCGTATCCGATATCAGCGATCTTCGAGAGGGCAGCTGGTGTCAATTCGAAATGAATTTCCTGTTCAGCCAAACGTTTTTCAAGGGTTTTCGCCATCAACTTCACGATCTCTTCGATGTGTTGTTTCTCGAGTGAGTGGAAGACGATCGTTTCGTCAATCCGGTTCAAGAACTCTGGACGGAACGCCCGTTTGAGTTCTTCCATGACTTTATCTTTCATATCTTTGTATTCGCGATCCGTATCTTCCGAAACAGCGAATCCGACATATTTATTCCGTTTAAGGGCACTTGCACCGACGTTCGATGTCATGACGATGATCGTGTTACGGAAATCAACCGTCCGACCTTTCGAGTCCGTCAAGCGTCCATCATCAAGTACTTGTAAGAGAATGTTGAAGACTTCTGGGTGAGCCTTCTCGATTTCATCAAGTAAGATAACCGAGTATGGTTTCCGGCGAACTTTTTCTGTCAATTGACCGCCTTCTTCGTAGCCGACATACCCTGGAGGTGAACCGACGAGACGACTCGTTGCGTGTTTCTCCATGTACTCTGACATGTCGATCCGGATGATCGCATCCTCATCTCCGAACATTGCTTCAGCAACCGCACGTGCAAGCTCTGTCTTACCAACCCCTGTAGGACCGAGGAAGATGAACGAACCAATCGGACGTTTTGGATCTTTAAGTCCAGCCCGTGCCCGGCGGATCGCTTTTGAGATTGATTTAACGGCTTCATTTTGACCGATGACACGATCGTGAAGGATTTCTTCGAGGCGAAGGAGACGATCGGTCTCTTCTTCCGCGATCTTCGTGACCGGTACACCTGTCCAGTTAGCAACGACTTGGGCGATGTCATCTTTTGTGACTTCAAGTTTTTCGTTGCCCTGTTTATTCTGCCATTCCTCTTTCAAACGCTCCAGCTCATCACGTAATTTTTGTTCCGTATCACGAAGGCTTGCTGCTTTTTCGAACTCTTGGCTCTGGACAGCTTCGTCCTTGTCTTTACGGATACCTTCAAGTTTCGCTTCGACTTCTTTTAAGTTCGGTGGCGCTGTATACGAGCGTAAACGAACTTTTGATGCCGCTTCATCAATCAAATCGATCGCTTTATCTGGAAGGAAACGATCCGAAATGTATCGATCCGACAATGTGACGGCTTCTTGAATCGCTTCGTCTGTGATCGTCACACGGTGGTGTGCTTCATAACGATCGCGAAGACCGAATAGGATTTGTGTTGCTTCATCTGTCGTTGGCTCAGCGACTTGGATTGGTTGGAAACGACGTTCGAGTGCCGCATCTTTTTCGATGTACTTCCGGTACTCATCAAGTGTCGTAGCTCCGATACACTGTAGCTCGCCTCGCGCGAGTGATGGTTTAAGGATATTCGATGCATCGATCGCACCTTCTGCTCCACCTGCTCCAATCAATGTATGCAACTCATCGATGAAGAGAATGATGTTCCCAGCTTGACGAATCTCATCCATGACCTTTTTCAAGCGATCCTCGAATTCACCACGGTATTTCGTACCGGCGACGAGTGTTCCCATGTCGAGTACCATGACGCGTTTATTACGTAACGTCTCCGGTACTTCATTGTTGATGATTTGTTGAGCAAGACCCTCAACGACAGCTGTTTTACCAACCCCTGGTTCCCCAATCAAGACCGGGTTGTTCTTCGTCCGGCGGCTCAAAACTTCAATGACGCGTTGAATCTCTTTCGCGCGACCAATGACTGGGTCAAGACGTGTCTCACGCGCTTGTTGCGTCAAATCACGAGCAAGACCATCAAGTGTTGGTGTTGCAACACCTGAACCGGCTTGCGATGCGTTTGCTGTTGTTTCGCTGTTCCCAAGCAACTGGAGTACTTGCTGACGAGCTTTTGAAAGACTGATACCTAAGTTATTCAAGACACGAGCAGCAACGCCTTCTCCTTCTCGAATCAAACCGAGTAAAAGGTGTTCTGTCCCGACGTAAGAGTGACCAAGTTTACGTGCCTCATCCATTGATAGCTCAATAACTTTTTTCGCACGAGGTGTATAGTGAATCGTCGTTGCACCATCTTGTCCTCGACCGATCAATGCTTCGACTTCCATCTGAATTTTATCTGAACTGAGACCAAGTGCTGTTAATGCTTTCGCAGCGATTCCGTCTCCTTCACGTACAAGTCCGAGTAAAATGTGTTCTGTTCCGATATTATGGTGCCCCAACCGTACTGCCTCTTCTTGAGCAAGTGCCAATACACGTTGTGCACGTTCTGTGAATCGTCCAAACATCATTATGCAAAACCTCCTTGTGTGTGATCCCTATTTGTCTGTTCGGTTAACATCGTCCGGATTCGTTTTGCCCGTTCGATGTCCCGTTCTCTAGATGTTAATTGTTTCCCGAAATGCTTTTGTAGAAAACCTGTTTGTAACGAAACGAGCAGTTGATGAAAAAGATTTGGAGGAAGATTGACCTCTAATCCCAGACTATCTGCTAAGCGAACATCCGATAGTCGTTCCGTCGCCTCTCGAGCTGTAATCAATCGAGCTGAGGTCAAGATACCGTAGGAACGATATAGTCTGTCCTCTAGTTCTTCTTGATACATCTCCAATAATCCTTTTCTTGCTGCTTGTTCTGCTTCAATTAATGCTTCGACCGCAAATTGATAGTCCGTGATCAGCATATCCTCACTTGCCCCAAGAGTCCGTTGATTTGAAAGCTGGAACATGCGACCAGAAGCATCACTTCCCTCGCCGTAACGCCCACGAATCGCGAATCCTAGCTGCCGTAAGTGTTTGATGTACCCTTGAATCTGATTCGTCAGGACGAGTCCCGGCAAGTGCAACATCACGGAAGCACGGAGACCTGTTCCGACGTTACTCGGACACGTCGTTAAATAACCAAGCGTATCATCAAAAGCAATCTTAAATCGTTCACTAATCAAACGATCGACTTGTTTTGCGATGCGAAATGCTTCTTCGAGCTGTAGTCCTGGCAAGAGCGTCTGAATGCGGAAATGATCCTCCTCATTCACCATGACACTAATCTGCTCATCTTCACTAATGAAGAGACCTGTTCGCGGATGACTCGCTAACGCTGGACTAATCAGATGCTTTTCTACTAAAGCGGTTCGCGTCAGTACATCCGCTTGATCGACACGACCAAACCGGAAACCTTTCATCCCATTGAGTTGGCGTTCCGTCTCTTCAATTAATGCATTTGCCTGTTGCTCCGACAACATCGTTGAGAACGGATACCGTGTCGTATTACGTGCTAATCGGATACGTGTCGAAACGACGATGTCGTCAAAGGGAGAAGATTGATTCATCGATTCGCTTAAAGGGTGTTGGAGCAACTCTTCAAACATGACGCAAATCCTCCTCGACACTCTCAATCTGTTGTTTTATGACTTCTGCTTCTTCATAATCTTCTGCTAAGATCTTGCGATTTAATTGTTCTTTAAGCCGACTGAGCTGCTGATTCAATCGTTTTTCAACGGATTCCTCATCAGGACGTGAGCCATAATGTTGCGTATGACCGTGTTGGAACTGGCGAACCATCCCGTCGACTTCGTCTTTAAAAAATGAATAACAAGTCGGGCAACCGACTTTACGAAGATGAAGCAATTGTTGGCGGGTCATACCACAAGACGGACAGGCCGTCCCTTGATACTCACGTGCTAACTCCCTCACACAAACCGAACATAAGAATTTTTCATCGGTTTCTGACTCTTGTGGAAGTTTGACACGGACGATTGCTTCTCGTTCGCCACATCGTTGACAACGCATAGTGCATTCCTCCAATGTCCGACGACTAGAGTCGCTTCATAGTTTGAAGAAGCGTCCGCATCAAGTGGGCACGCATCCGGTGTTGATCTTCGATCGCCATCGGCAAACTCTCTTTTTGCAACAGCGATTGAATCAAAATAGCTTCCCGCCGCGTCAATAATTGTTCGTTCATCAAACGAATCAAGTAATCTTCTGCAGCTTGTTCCGTCAAATGATCACCAATCCATGAACTGACTTCATCTAATAGATCGTGACTATCGAGCACAACGATTTTTTGAATCCGAATGTACCCACCGCCACCTCGTTTACTTTCAACAAAATAACCTTTTTCGACCGTAAAACGAGTATTGATGACATAGTTGATTTGCGATGGTACACAGTCAAAACGCTGTGCAATTTCTTGACGTTTGATTTCAATCGTCTTTTCGTCGTGTAAAATTTGCTTTAAATAGGCTTCGATGATATCTGTGATGTTTTGCATTGGCACCACCTCTCTGACCATCTTTGACTATTGTTTGATTTAATAGTAATCATCTAAAAAAAGAAATGCAACTGATAAGGCTTTTTAGAAAACACAAAAAGACCGACCTGCAATCTGCAGATCGGTCAAGTGCCTGGCAACGTCCTATCCTCACAGGGGGAAGCCCCCAACTACTTTCGGCGTTCAAGTGCTTAACTTCCGTGTTCGGCATGGGAACGGGTGTGACCACTTGGCTATCGTCACCAGACGACGGGCTCGCGCCCTCAAAACTGAAGTCATCAACAAGCATCTGCTAGAACAAGGCCTCGACCGATTAGTATCACTCAGCTCCACATGTCGCCATGCTTCCACCCGTGACCTATCTACCTCATCGTCTCTGAGGGGTCTTTCTTGATTACTCAAAGGGAAATCTCATCTTGGAGGGGGCTTCATGCTTAGATGCTTTCAGCATTTATCCCGTCCGCACGTAGCTACCCAGCGATGCTCCTGGCGGAACAACTGGTACACCAGCGGTGCGTCCATCCCGGTCCTCTCGTACTAAGGACAGCTCTCCTCAAATTTCCTGCGCCCACGACGGATAGGGACCGAACTGTCTCACGACGTTCTGAACCCAGCTCGCGTACCGCTTTAATGGGCGAACAGCCCAACCCTTGGGACCTACTCCAGCCCCAGGATGCGATGAGCCGACATCGAGGTGCCAAACCTCCCCGTCGATGTGGACTCTTGGGGGAGATCAGCCTGTTATCCCCAGGGTAGCTTTTATCCGTTGAGCGATGGCCCTTCCATGCGGAACCACCGGATCACTAAGCCCGACTTTCGTCCCTGCTCGACTTGTAGGTCTCGCAGTCAAGCTCCCTTCTGCCTTTGCGCTCTACGAATGATTTCCAACCATTCTGAGGGAACCTTTGGGCGCCTCCGTTACTGTTTAGGAGGCGACCGCCCCAGTCAAACTACCCGCCTGACACGGTCCTCCAGCCGGATGACGGCTGCGAGTTAGAGACTCTATGCATGAAGGGCGGTATCCCAAGGGTGACTCCTCCGAAGCTGGCGCTCCGGGCTCGACGTCTCCCGCCTATCCTGTACATCATGCACAAAGCCTCAATATCAGGCTGTAGTAAAGCTCCATGGGGTCTTTCCGTCCTGTCGCGGGTAACCTGCATCTTCACAGGTACTATGATTTCACCGGGTCTCTCGTTGAGACAGTGCCCAAATCGTTACGCCTTTCGTGCGGGTCGGAACTTACCCGACAAGGAATTTCGC
Source organism: Exiguobacterium sp. EA-TM-5 (assembly GCF_053878415.1). Classification (NCBI taxonomy): domain Bacteria; kingdom Bacillati; phylum Bacillota; class Bacilli; order Caryophanales; genus Exiguobacterium; species Exiguobacterium sp. EA-TM-5. Next base: position 377,760 of record NZ_CM132670.1, read on the forward strand.
TACCTTAGGACCGTTATAGTTACGGCCGCCGTTTACTGGGGCTTCGGTTCAAAGCTTCGCTTGCGCTAACCCATCCCCTTAACCTTCCAGCACCGGGCAGGCGTCAGCCCCTATACGTCATCTTGCGATTTAGCAGAGACCTGTGTTTTTGCTAAACAGTCGTTTGGGCCTATTCACTGCGGCTCTACATGTGTAGAGCGTCCCTTCTCCCGAAGTTACGGGACCATTTTGCCGAGTTCCTTAACGAGAGTTATCCCGCGCGTCTTAGAATTCTCATCTCGCCTACCTGTGTCGGTTTACGGTACTGGCGCCTTCCCCCTCACTAGAGGCTTTTCTTGGCAGTGTGAAATCGTGACCTACGTCCCTACGGGACTCCGCATCGTTCCTTGACTTTGATGCCTGACGGATTTGCCAATCAGACGGTCTTGAAACTTGCACATGCACTTCCATCCGCATGCGTCACTATCCTCCTGCGTCCCCCCATTGTTCAAACGGTGGATCGGCGGTACAGGAATATCAACCTGTTATCCATCGCCTACGCCTTTCGGCCTCGGCTTAGGTCCAGACTAACCCTGAGCGGACGAGCCTTCCTCAGGAAACCTTGGGCTTTCGACGGAGGGGATTCTCACCCCTCTTTTCGCTACTCACACCGGCATTCTCACTTCCAAACGCTCCACTGCTCCTTCCGGTACAGCTTCACAGCGGTTTGGAACGCTCCCCTACCATTCCTTACGGAATCCGCAGCTTCGGTGGTATGTTTAGCCCCGTTACATTTTCGGCGCGGCGCCACTCGACTAGTGAGCTATTACGCACTCTTTGAATGGTGGCTGCTTCTAAGCCAACATCCTAGCTGTCTAGGCAGCGCCACATCCTTTTCCACTTAACATACACTTTGGGACCTTAGCTGGCGGTCTGGGCTGTTTCCCTCTTGACTACGGATCTTATCACTCGCAGTCTGACTCCCGAGTATAAGTTGCTGGCATTCGGAGTTTAACTGAATTCGGTAACCCTGTGGGGGCCCCTAGTCCAATCAGTGCTCTACCTCCAGAACTCTCAACCTCGAGGCTAGCCCTAAAGCTATTTCGGGGAGAACCAGCTATCTCCAGGTTCGATTGGCATTTCACCGCTACCCACACCTCATCCCCGCACTTTTCAACGTGCGTGGGTTCGGACCTCCAGTCAGTGTTACCTGACCTTCATCCTGGACATGGGTAGATCACCTGGTTTCGGGTCTACGACAACGCACTGAACGCCCTGTTCAGACTCGCTTTCGCTACGGCTCCGCCTCATCGGCTTAACCTCGCGCGTTATCGTAACTCGCCGGTTCATTCTACAAAAGGCACGCCATCACCCATTAACGGGCTCTGACTACTTGTAGGCATACGGTTTCAGGATCTATTTCACTCCCCTTCCGGGGTGCTTTTCACCTTTCCCTCACGGTACTGGTTCACTATCGGTCACTAGGGAGTATTTAGCCTTGGGAGATGGTCCTCCCGGATTCCGACGGGGTTTCACGTGTCCCGCCGTACTCAGGATCCACTCTGGAGGGAAAACAGTTTCAGCTACAGGGCTGTCACCTTCTTCGGCGGACCTTTCCAGGTCCTTCACCTACTGTCTTCCTTTTTGACTCCGTATAGAGTGTCCTACAACCCCGAAGAGCATGCTCTTCGGTTTGGGCTGTTCCCGTTTCGCTCGCCGCTACTCAGGGAATCGCATTTGCTTTCTCTTCCTCCGGGTACTTAGATGTTTCAGTTCCCCGGGTCTGCCTCACGCTACACTATGTATTCATGTAACATGTCCCATCCCATTACAGATGGTGGGTTCCCCCATTCGGAAATCTTCGGATCAAAGCATACTTACTGCTCCCCGAAGCATATCGCTGTTCGTCGCGTCCTTCATCGGCTCCTAGTGCCAAGGCATCCACCGTACGCCCTTCATACCTTGATCTAGCGTTGGTATTCTAAGAACACACGTCTAATGACATGGTTATAAAAAGTTTGATGTCTTGTTGATGTCTTCAGTTTTCAAGGTGCGAGTGTCTCTATCGAGACTGAGAGACGAGCTCTCAAAACTGAACGATGGGCATGTCCCGTAAGGGACGTTTTCCTTAGAAAGGAGGTGATCCAGCCGCACCTTCCGATACGGCTACCTTGTTACGACTTCACCCCAATCATCTACCCCACCTTCGACGGCTGGCTCCTTGCGGTTACCTCACCGGCTTCGGGTGTTGCAAACTCTCGTGGTGTGACGGGCGGTGTGTACAAGACCCGGGAACGTATTCACCGCAGTATGCTGACCTGCGATTACTAGCGATTCCGACTTCATGCAGGCGAGTTGCAGCCTGCAATCCGAACTGGGAACGGCTTTATGGGATTGGCTCCACCTCGCGGTCTCGCTGCCCTTTGTACCGTCCATTGTAGCACGTGTGTAGCCCAACTCATAAGGGGCATGATGATTTGACGTCATCCCCACCTTCCTCCGGTTTGTCACCGGCAGTCTCCCTAGAGTGCCCAACTAAATGCTGGCAACTAAGGATAGGGGTTGCGCTCGTTGCGGGACTTAACCCAACATCTCACGACACGAGCTGACGACAACCATGCACCACCTGTCACCATTGTCCCCGAAGGGAAAACTTGATCTCTCAAGCGGTCAATGGGATGTCAAGAGTTGGTAAGGTTCTTCGCGTTGCTTCGAATTAAACCACATGCTCCACCGCTTGTGCGGGTCCCCGTCAATTCCTTTGAGTTTCAGCCTTGCGGCCGTACTCCCCAGGCGGAGTGCTTAATGCGTTAGCTTCAGCACTGAGGGGCGGAAACCCCCCAACACCTAGCACTCATCGTTTACGGCGTGGACTACCAGGGTATCTAATCCTGTTTGCTCCCCACGCTTTCGCGCCTCAGCGTCAGTTACAGACCAAAGAGTCGCCTTCGCCACTGGTGTTCCTCCACATCTCTACGCATTTCACCGCTACACGTGGAATTCCACTCTTCTCTTCTGTACTCAAGCCTTCCAGTTTCCAATGGCCCTCCCCGGTTGAGCCGGGGGCTTTCACATCAGACTTAAAAGGCCGCCTGCGCGCGCTTTACGCCCAATAATTCCGGACAACGCTTGCCACCTACGTATTACCGCGGCTGCTGGCACGTAGTTAGCCGTGGCTTTCTCGTAAGGTACCGTCAAGGTACGAGCATTACCTCTCGTACGTGTTCTTCCCTTACAACAGAGTTTTACGATCCGAAAACCTTCATCACTCACGCGGCGTTGCTCCATCAGACTTTCGTCCATTGTGGAAGATTCCCTACTGCTGCCTCCCGTAGGAGTCTGGGCCGTGTCTCAGTCCCAGTGTGGCCGATCACCCTCTCAGGTCGGCTATGCATCGTCGCCTTGGTGGGCCATTACCTCACCAACTAGCTAATGCACCGCAAGGCCATCTCAAGGTGACGCCGGAGCGCCTTTCATCAGCGGACCATGCGGTCCGTTGAACTATCCGGTATTAGCTCCGATTTCTCGGAGTTATCCCAATCCTTGAGGCAGGTTCCTTACGTGTTACTCACCCGTCCGCCGCTCATTCCACTGCCTTCCCTCCGAAGAGTTCCGTCAGCTTCCTGCGCTCGACTTGCATGTATTAGGCACGCCGCCAGCGTTCGTCCTGAGCCAGGATCAAACTCTCCATAAAGTGTTTGACTTGCTCGTTGTTGTGACCGAAGTCACGATTGACGAAGCTTGCGCTTCATTCGTTTTTGTATTCCGTAGAATACGTTTTTTGCCTCATCGTTCAGTTTTCAAAGTTCGTCATAAAAATGGTGGAGCCTAGCGGGATCGAACCGCTGACCTCCTGCGTGCAAGGCAGGCGCTCTCCCAGCTGAGCTAAGGCCCCATTAAAGGGATGAAATTGAAGATGGTCGGGAAGACAGGATTCGAACCTGCGACCCCTTGGTCCCAAACCAAGTGCTCTACCAAGCTGAGCTACTTCCCGAAAATGCACCCTGAGAGATTCGAACTCCCGACCCCTTGATTCGTAGTCAAGTACTCTATCCAGCTGAGCTAAGGGTGCGGAATATAAGGATCAAACAGTAAACATCCAAAATGAAAAATGGTACCGAGGGCCGGAATCGAACCGGCACGGGGAAACCCCCGCAGGATTTTAAGTCCTGTGCGTCTACCAGTTCCGCCACCCCGGCAGGGATATAAAAGGTAGAACCTTCATTCACAATTGAATTCTGGTGATCATTAAAGATAAAAATGGTGCCGGCAACAGGAGTCGAACCCGCGACCTACTGATTACAAGTCAGTTGCTCTACCAGCTGAGCTACACCGGCAAGTGTAATAAAAATGGTGGAGGATGACGGGATCGAACCGCCGACCCCCTGCTTGTAAGGCAGGTGCTCTCCCAGCTGAGCTAATCCTCCATATGTATCGCCTGGCAGCGTCCTATCCTCACAGGGGGAAGCCCCCAACTACTTTCGGCGTTCAAGTGCTTAACTTCCGTGTTCGGCATGGGAACGGGTGTGACCACTTGGCTATCGCCACCAGACATTTATTATCTTAACATTATGTTCACATAACGTCAAGACTTTTTTTCGTTTTTTTGAAAGGCTCGCGCCCTCAAAACTGAAGTCATCAACAAGCATCTGCTAGAACAAGGCCTCGACCGATTAGTATCACTCAGCTCCACATGTCGCCATGCTTCCACCCGTGACCTATCTACCTCATCGTCTCTGAGGGGTCTTTCTTGATTACTCAAAGGGAAATCTCATCTTGGAGGGGGCTTCATGCTTAGATGCTTTCAGCATTTATCCCGTCCGCACGTAGCTACCCAGCGATGCTCCTGGCGGAACAACTGGTACACCAGCGGTGCGTCCATCCCGGTCCTCTCGTACTAAGGACAGCTCTCCTCAAATTTCCTGCGCCCACGACGGATAGGGACCGAACTGTCTCACGACGTTCTGAACCCAGCTCGCGTACCGCTTTAATGGGCGAACAGCCCAACCCTTGGGACCTACTCCAGCCCCAGGATGCGATGAGCCGACATCGAGGTGCCAAACCTCCCCGTCGATGTGGACTCTTGGGGGAGATCAGCCTGTTATCCCCAGGGTAGCTTTTATCCGTTGAGCGATGGCCCTTCCATGCGGAACCACCGGATCACTAAGCCCGACTTTCGTCCCTGCTCGACTTGTAGGTCTCGCAGTCAAGCTCCCTTCTGCCTTTGCGCTCTACGAATGATTTCCAACCATTCTGAGGGAACCTTTGGGCGCCTCCGTTACTGTTTAGGAGGCGACCGCCCCAGTCAAACTACCCGCCTGACACGGTCCTCCAGCCGGATGACGGCTGCGAGTTAGAGACTCTATGCATGAAGGGCGGTATCCCAAGGGTGACTCCTCCGAAGCTGGCGCTCCGGGCTCGACGTCTCCCGCCTATCCTGTACATCATGCACAAAGCCTCAATATCAGGCTGTAGTAAAGCTCCATGGGGTCTTTCCGTCCTGTCGCGGGTAACCTGCATCTTCACAGGTACTATGATTTCACCGGGTCTCTCGTTGAGACAGTGCCCAAATCGTTACGCCTTTCGTGCGGGTCGGAACTTACCCGACAAGGAATTTCGCTACCTTAGGACCGTTATAGTTACGGCCGCCGTTTACTGGGGCTTCGGTTCAAAGCTTCGCTTGCGCTAACCCATCCCCTTAACCTTCCAGCACCGGGCAGGCGTCAGCCCCTATACGTCATCTTGCGATTTAGCAGAGACCTGTGTTTTTGCTAAACAGTCGTTTGGGCCTATTCACTGCGGCTCTACATGTGTAGAGCGTCCCTTCTCCCGAAGTTACGGGACCATTTTGCCGAGTTCCTTAACGAGAGTTATCCCGCGCGTCTTAGAATTCTCATCTCGCCTACCTGTGTCGGTTTACGGTACTGGCGCCTTCCCCCTCACTAGAGGCTTTTCTTGGCAGTGTGAAATCGTGACCTACGTCCCTACGGGACTCCGCATCGTTCCTTGACTTTGATGCCTGACGGATTTGCCAATCAGACGGTCTTGAAACTTGCACATGCACTTCCATCCGCATGCGTCACTATCCTCCTGCGTCCCCCCATTGTTCAAACGGTGGATCGGCGGTACAGGAATATCAACCTGTTATCCATCGCCTACGCCTTTCGGCCTCGGCTTAGGTCCAGACTAACCCTGAGCGGACGAGCCTTCCTCAGGAAACCTTGGGCTTTCGACGGAGGGGATTCTCACCCCTCTTTTCGCTACTCACACCGGCATTCTCACTTCCAAACGCTCCACTGCTCCTTCCGGTACAGCTTCACAGCGGTTTGGAACGCTCCCCTACCATTCCTTACGGAATCCGCAGCTTCGGTGGTATGTTTAGCCCCGTTACATTTTCGGCGCGGCGCCACTCGACTAGTGAGCTATTACGCACTCTTTGAATGGTGGCTGCTTCTAAGCCAACATCCTAGCTGTCTAGGCAGCGCCACATCCTTTTCCACTTAACATACACTTTGGGACCTTAGCTGGCGGTCTGGGCTGTTTCCCTCTTGACTACGGATCTTATCACTCGCAGTCTGACTCCCGAGTATAAGTTGCTGGCATTCGGAGTTTAACTGAATTCGGTAACCCTGTGGGGGCCCCTAGTCCAATCAGTGCTCTACCTCCAGAACTCTCAACCTCGAGGCTAGCCCTAAAGCTATTTCGGGGAGAACCAGCTATCTCCAGGTTCGATTGGCATTTCACCGCTACCCACACCTCATCCCCGCACTTTTCAACGTGCGTGGGTTCGGACCTCCAGTCAGTGTTACCTGACCTTCATCCTGGACATGGGTAGATCACCTGGTTTCGGGTCTACGACAACGCACTGAACGCCCTGTTCAGACTCGCTTTCGCTACGGCTCCGCCTCATCGGCTTAACCTCGCGCGTTATCGTAACTCGCCGGTTCATTCTACAAAAGGCACGCCATCACCCATTAACGGGCTCTGACTACTTGTAGGCATACGGTTTCAGGATCTATTTCACTCCCCTTCCGGGGTGCTTTTCACCTTTCCCTCACGGTACTGGTTCACTATCGGTCACTAGGGAGTATTTAGCCTTGGGAGATGGTCCTCCCGGATTCCGACGGGGTTTCACGTGTCCCGCCGTACTCAGGATCCACTCTGGAGGGAAAACAGTTTCAGCTACAGGGCTGTCACCTTCTTCGGCGGACCTTTCCAGGTCCTTCACCTACTGTCTTCCTTTTTGACTCCGTATAGAGTGTCCTACAACCCCGAAGAGCATGCTCTTCGGTTTGGGCTGTTCCCGTTTCGCTCGCCGCTACTCAGGGAATCGCATTTGCTTTCTCTTCCTCCGGGTACTTAGATGTTTCAGTTCCCCGGGTCTGCCTCACGCTACACTATGTATTCATGTAACATGTCCCATCCCATTACAGATGGTGGGTTCCCCCATTCGGAAATCTTCGGATCAAAGCATACTTACTGCTCCCCGAAGCATATCGCTGTTCGTCGCGTCCTTCATCGGCTCCTAGTGCCAAGGCATCCACCGTACGCCCTTCATACCTTGATCTAGCGTTGGTATTCTAAGAACACACGTCTAATGACATGGTTATAAAAAGTTTGATGTCTTGTTGATGTCTTCAGTTTTCAAGGTGCGAGTGTCTCTATCGAGACTGAGAGACGAGCTCTCAAAACTGAACGATGGGCATGTCCCGTAAGGGACGTTTTCCTTAGAAAGGAGGTGATCCAGCCGCACCTTCCGATACGGCTACCTTGTTACGACTTCACCCCAATCATCTACCCCACCTTCGACGGCTGGCTCCTTGCGGTTACCTCACCGGCTTCGGGTGTTGCAAACTCTCGTGGTGTGACGGGCGGTGTGTACAAGACCCGGGAACGTATTCACCGCAGTATGCTGACCTGCGATTACTAGCGATTCCGACTTCATGCAGGCGAGTTGCAGCCTGCAATCCGAACTGGGAACGGCTTTATGGGATTGGCTCCACCTCGCGGTCTCGCTGCCCTTTGTACCGTCCATTGTAGCACGTGTGTAGCCCAACTCATAAGGGGCATGATGATTTGACGTCATCCCCACCTTCCTCCGGTTTGTCACCGGCAGTCTCCCTAGAGTGCCCAACTAAATGCTGGCAACTAAGGATAGGGGTTGCGCTCGTTGCGGGACTTAACCCAACATCTCACGACACGAGCTGACGACAACCATGCACCACCTGTCACCATTGTCCCCGAAGGGAAAACTTGATCTCTCAAGCGGTCAATGGGATGTCAAGAGTTGGTAAGGTTCTTCGCGTTGCTTCGAATTAAACCACATGCTCCACCGCTTGTGCGGGTCCCCGTCAATTCCTTTGAGTTTCAGCCTTGCGGCCGTACTCCCCAGGCGGAGTGCTTAATGCGTTAGCTTCAGCACTGAGGGGCGGAAACCCCCCAACACCTAGCACTCATCGTTTACGGCGTGGACTACCAGGGTATCTAATCCTGTTTGCTCCCCACGCTTTCGCGCCTCAGCGTCAGTTACAGACCAAAGAGTCGCCTTCGCCACTGGTGTTCCTCCACATCTCTACGCATTTCACCGCTACACGTGGAATTCCACTCTTCTCTTCTGTACTCAAGCCTTCCAGTTTCCAATGGCCCTCCCCGGTTGAGCCGGGGGCTTTCACATCAGACTTAAAAGGCCGCCTGCGCGCGCTTTACGCCCAATAATTCCGGACAACGCTTGCCACCTACGTATTACCGCGGCTGCTGGCACGTAGTTAGCCGTGGCTTTCTCGTAAGGTACCGTCAAGGTACGAGCATTACCTCTCGTACGTGTTCTTCCCTTACAACAGAGTTTTACGATCCGAAAACCTTCATCACTCACGCGGCGTTGCTCCATCAGACTTTCGTCCATTGTGGAAGATTCCCTACTGCTGCCTCCCGTAGGAGTCTGGGCCGTGTCTCAGTCCCAGTGTGGCCGATCACCCTCTCAGGTCGGCTATGCATCGTCGCCTTGGTGGGCCATTACCTCACCAACTAGCTAATGCACCGCAAGGCCATCTCAAGGTGACGCCGGAGCGCCTTTCATCAGCGGACCATGCGGTCCGTTGAACTATCCGGTATTAGCTCCGATTTCTCGGAGTTATCCCAATCCTTGAGGCAGGTTCCTTACGTGTTACTCACCCGTCCGCCGCTCATTCCACTGCCTTCCCTCCGAAGAGTTCCGTCAGCTTCCTGCGCTCGACTTGCATGTATTAGGCACGCCGCCAGCGTTCGTCCTGAGCCAGGATCAAACTCTCCATAAAGTGTTTGACTTGCTCGTTGTTGTGACCGAAGTCACGATTGACGAAGCTTGCGCTTCATTCGTTTTTGTATTCCGTAGAATACGTTTTTGCCTCATCGTTCAGTTTTCAAAGTTCGTCGTGTCGTTTTCAGCGACTTTAATATCATACCAGGTTATCAACTCGATTGTCAACAACTTTTTTGATATTTATTTTTGTGTGTCACGACCATTCGCGGCACAAGAAGTAATATACCATGGCTTTTCGAATCGTACAAGCGTTTTATTAGAAAAACATTTAAAAACTTTTATTTACCCGTTTTTTAACTTGATTATGCTTACGATCTCTTCAAAAAGAACGCTCCGTTCCTTCTATATAGAAAGAACGAAGCTGCTCCATTCATTAATTTTGTTGGTGACGCATCGTTGGGAAGAGTAATACATCACGAATCGATGGTGCGTTCGTCAACAACATGACGAGACGATCAATCCCGATTCCAAGACCGCCTGTTGGTGGCATACCGTATTCGAGTGCTTCAATGAAGTCTGTATCCATTTCATGCGCTTCATCGTTACCTGCTTCTTTTTCGACGAGTTGTGCTTCGAACCGTTCACGTTGATCGATTGGATCGTTCAACTCCGTGAAGGCATTCGCATGTTCACGACGGACGATGAATAATTCAAAGCGATCCGTAAAGCGTGGATCTTCAGGATTCTTCTTCGCTAATGGTGATACTTCAACAGGATGACCATAGACGAATGTTGGTTGAACGAGAGTTTCTTCTACTTTTTGTTCAAAGAATTCATTTAGAATGTGTCCTGTCGTCATATGCGACTGGACTTCTACACCGTGTTCATGCGCGAGTTCTAGAGCACGTTCGTTTGAAATCTGTTCAAAGAAGTCGACACCTGTTGCTTCTTTAACGAGATCAACCATGTGCGCACGTTTCCAACCCACAGATAGATCAATGATGTCTTCTCCGTAAGTGACCTGTGTTGTACCGAGTACTTCTTGCGCAACATGAGCAATCAGGTTCTCTGTTAAGTTCATGATGTCTTTATAGTCAGCATACGCTTCATATAGTTCGATCATCGTAAATTCTGGGTTGTGACGCGTTGAGATTCCTTCATTACGGAACACGCGACCGATTTCGTAGACTTTCTCAAGTCCACCGACGATCAAACGTTTCAGATGGAGTTCAATCGCAATCCGCATGTAAAGCGTCATGTCGAGTGCATTATGATGCGTGATGAACGGACGAGCCGACGCTCCACCCGCGATTGTGTGCAACATTGGTGTTTCGACTTCCAAGTATCCGAGGTTATCGAGATATTGACGGATTCCGCGAATGACTTTACTCCGTGCGATGAATGTCTCACGTGATTCTTGGTTCGTAATGAGATCGAGGTAACGCTGACGATAACGTTGTTCGATATCTTTTAATCCGTGATATTTATCCGGAAGTGGACGTAGTGCTTTTGTTAATAACGTAAATGCTGTGACGTGAACAGAGAGTTCACCAACATTCGTCTTAAACACGTATCCTTGAATTCCAACGATGTCACCTAAGTCACATGTCTTATAAATTTCATAAGCATCTTCCCCAACATCATCTTTACGGACATACAACTGAATTTGACCTTGAACATCTTGAATGTTCGTAAAGCCAACCTTCCCTTTACGGCGCGTCGTCATGACACGACCTGCGATCGCTACTTCCGGTTTCAGTTCAGCTAATTCTTCTTTTGTATGTTCACCAAATGATGCACGAATGCTCGCGGTATCCGTCGAACGTTCAAAACGTGCGCCGAATGGATCGAGACCTTGTTCACGCATGGCGTTCATCTTACCGAGACGCACCTGCATTTGATCGTTCATTTCCATATCCTGACTCACTGTCTTCACTCCTTTTAATAATGGTTCACGACGATTCCCTCGAATAAAAAGCTGCCGGAATGACCGACAGCCCCTTTAGAAAACCGATACGCTCATCTTCAATGCAACTAGCGTACCACAAAACGCCTCTGTCCGACCATACTTTACCTGTTAGGCATATGCTACGTCTTCTTCGAGTGTTTGTAAGTACTGCTGTAAGAGTTCAACGAGTCCCGCGTGTGTGTCAATATTAAATAACGCATTGCGAACACGACCGTTCCCTTTCATCCCTTTCAAGTACCACGCGACATGTGTCCGCATTTCGCGCACTGCGAGTTCTTCTCCTTTTAAAGCGACTAAACGCGTAGCATGTAAAAGACAAATATCGATCTTCTCGCGTGCTGTTGGTTCTGCCGGAAGCGTTCCTGATTCAAGGTACTGGATCGTCTGATACAGCATCCATGGATTCCCGAGTGCTGCCCGTCCGATCATGACACCGTCAACACCAATCTCATCAATCATTCGTTTGGCATCTTGTGGGGTCTGAACATCCCCATTTCCGATGATTGGGATATTGACCGCTTTTTTTGCTTCCCCGATGATGTTCCAGTCTGCGACACCTTCATATTTTTGCGAACGTGTCCGTCCGTGAATGGCAACAGCCTTCGCGCCACCCGCTTCTGCTGCTTTGACATTATCCACACAATAGATGTGATGACTGTCCCATCCGGTCCGCATCTTGACCGTCACCGGTTTATCGATTGCCTGCGTCACCGCATGGACCATCTCATAGACCTTGTCTGGATCAAGCAGCCACTTTGCTCCGGCATCACTCTTCGTGACTTTCGGGACCGGACACCCCATATTGATATCAATGATATCAGCATTCGTGTTCGCCTCGACATATTGCGCGGCTTGAACAAGCGTCTCTTTTGAACCACCATAGATTTGAAGACTGAGTGGTTTTTCTCGTTCATCGACATAGAGCATCTGAAGCGTCCGTTCGTTCTCGTACAAGATTCCCTTATCGCTGACCATCTCGGCACAGACAAGTCCTGCTCCGAATTCTTTTGCAATCAAACGAAACGCCGGATTACAGACGCCTGCCATCGGTGCCAAGATGACCTGATTCTTTAGTTTGATATCACCAATGTTCCATTCCATTACTGTTCCTCCGCTTCTAAAAGACCACCTAACTGCCGCACACCGTTTCGTTCCGACTCTGGTAACTGCTCATACAGCTGCTCGACATTTTGTCCAAGACCAGGAACGATTTGTTCTGCTGCAAGTTCACGTAATGGTGCAAGGACGAACGCCCGCTCTTGCATCCGTGGATGCGGGACGGTTAATCCTTCTAAATCAATTCGTTCTTCCGCATACAGCAAAATATCTAAGTCAAGCGTCCGCGGTCCATTTTTAAATAGGCGCTTACGTCCTTCAAGCTGTTCGATTTCTTGTAATCGTCCGAGCAATACATCGGCATCGTCCGTCGTTTGAATCGCGACGACCATGTTATAGAATAAATCCTGATCGAGATAACCGACCGGTAATGTTTCATAAATCGATGAAGCTTGAACATCGTGCACAGACGGTAATGCTCTCAGATGCGCAACCGCCGCTCTTAAATGAGCCGCTTTATCACCAATGTTCGAACCAAGTGCAATATACGCGTACTTCATACATAATCCTCCCGGAGTCGATTGATCTCGACCGCCACATGTTCATAGTGCCCGGCAATCGGCGGATCCGGTTTGATGACTTTAATCGACGCCTCTTCAATCCGTCCGTCTAACGCAAAGACGGCTTTAGCAATACGATCCGCCAAGGCTTCGACGAGTTGGAGCGGTTCTCCTTCGACGACATGTTTCGTCGCTTCATACAATTCAGCGTAATTGACGCTTTTCGTCAAATCATCTGTTCGACCGGCTTCTGCCAATGCAAGTCCGATCGATAAGTCGACATTAAAGCGTTGACCCAGTTTTGTCTCCTCTGCGAATACACCGTGGTATCCATAAAAACGCATCCCGGTGACATGAATTCGATCCATCGTTATTCCCCCTTCGTCGCTGCCAACATGATATCCATCATCTGCGCTGCCCGTTTGACTTCTTTCACGTCATGCACACGCATCCAGTCACACCCTTGTTGAATGCCATAACAGACCGTCGCGATCGTTCCCTCAAGTCGTTCTTCCGTCGGTAATCCGAGCGCAAGTCCAATCATCGATTTACGGGATGTCCCGAGTAAAACCGGATAACCGAAGTCTGTTACGATCGACAAGTGACGCATCAGATACAAATTTTCCTCGTGTGTCTTCATGAAGCCGATTCCCGGATCGAGCCAAATGTGTTCTTCTGCGACATTTGCCTGCTTCGCTAACCGAATCGACTCCTCGAGGTCAGCCCGGACTTCCGCGAGCATATCTGTTCCATGTGCCGTCTCTCGATTATGCATCAAAATGATTGGAACATGATGTCGCGCCGCCACGTCGACCATCGAACGATCGCCCCACTTTGAGCCCCACACATCATTAATGATATCTGCTCCTGCCTCAATAGCGGCTTCCGCGACGATCGGTTTATACGTATCAATTGAAACGAGTACATTCAATTCCTGTTTGATCCGCTTGATTACCGGTATGACACGTGCGAGTTCTTCTTCGACCGATACGAATGCCGCACCCGGACGCGTCGATTCTCCACCAACATCGATTGCATCTGCTCCGTCTGCGACCAGCTGACGTGCTTGACGCACCGCTTGCTCGACATCCACATATTGTCCACCGTCTGAAAAGGAGTCCGGTGTTACGTTTAAAATACCCATGATGTAGGTCATCGTTGTTCCCTCCTTGTTGTCACATGTTCAACGGATTGATCAAACAGCGTCATGATCTGCGCATATCCTGTTCCATTAATTCCGGGGAAGGGGCGTCCATCGAGTGACGAGATTGCGACCGCTTCCTGAACAGAATTTGTATAAATGATCTCATCTGCTTCTTCGAGTTGCGGTAAATAAGCGAGACGTTCTTCGACTGGTAGGTGTTGCATCAAAAACTGACGCGTAATCCCGTTCAGTGCTCCGGTCTCAAGCGGTGACGTATACCATGTGCTCCCGTAACGCCAAAAGATATTGGATGTAATCCCCTCGCACACATGACCTTCTTTCGTTAAGAACAACCCTTCCGCTTCTGGATTGAACAGCTGACGTTTCGCTACTAAATTATTCATGTAATGATGTGACTTCAAACGATATGTCGTCTCGGGCGTACTCCGCGGTAAACGAATCGTTTCGAGTGCACGTTCTGCTCGCTTTCGTGGAGCGATCGGTTTCGCATAGATCAATACGGTCGGTGTGTCGTAAGGGTCAATTGATAACCCAATCTCACGCGGACCAGCCGAGACATTCAAACGGATATAGAGGTCATTCGCCTCGTACACTTTATATAAATCCTGGGTCGCTTGCCGTAACGCTTCTCGATCGTATGGTAGTTGGATCCCGAGCGCAATACAACTCATCCGTAAGCGTTCGATATGATCATCGAATAAAAACGGATGTCCGTTATAGGTCCGAAACGTCTCAAATACACCCATTCCGTAGACGTATCCGTGATCGAGTGGTGAGATTCTTACCTCTTCTTCTCGTTTAATGGTTCCGTCATGCCAGAGATACATAATGCGTCAACTCCAAGAAATTTTTTAACATCTGTTTGCCGTCTCGCGTCAAAATTGCTTCTGGATGAAACTGCACACCGTGAATCGGTAACGTCCGGTGACGAAGTGCCATGATTTCGCCGCCTGCTTCTGCCGTCACTTCGAGCACTTCCGGAAACGTCTCACGTTCAATGACGAGTGAATGATAACGTGTCACCGGTGTTGCTTGTGGGATTTGTTCAAACATCCCTTGTCCGTCATGCGTAAGCGATGAGACTTTCCCGTGCATCAATTCCTTCGCTCGAATGACTTTCCCACCAAATACTTGTCCGATTGCTTGATGACCTAAGCAGACTCCTAAAATCGGTATCTTCCCAGCAAAGTAAGCAATCGCTTCTAAACTAATCCCTGCTTCATTCGGTGTACACGGACCGGGCGAGATAACGAGGTGATCAGGACGTAGCGCTTCGATTTCTTCAAGCGTAATCGCGTCGTTGCGAAACACACGAATGTCTTGTCCGAGTTCACCGAAATACTGGACTAAGTTATACGTAAATGAATCATAGTTATCAATCAGTACAATCATTGTGTTCCCTCCGCCGTTTCTTTGGTTACCCATAATGCTTTTGCCTTACTAAGTGACTCCTCATATTCACGTGCCGCATCGGAATCCGTAACGACTCCAGCACCCGCTTGGACATACGCCATCCCGTCTTTTGCAACGAGCGTTCGAATCAAGATGTTAAAGATGACATCATCTGCCCAGCTGATGAAACCAAGTGATCCAGTATAGATACCGCGTCTGACCGGTTCTAGTTCCTCGATGATTTCCATCGTCCGGATTTTTGGTGCTCCGGTGATCGTTCCACCTGGGAACATCGCAGCGAGCACTTGACTTCCGGAATGTTCCGGCGCCACTTGTCCTCTGACGTTCGATACGATGTGCTGCACATGGGAGTATTTCTCGATCACCATCAGCTCATCGACATGAACCGTACCATAACGACTGACACGCCCTAAATCATTTCGCTCTAAATCAACGAGCATCACATGCTCTGCCCGTTCTTTTTCGTTATCGAGTAAAGTTTTGGCAAGCCGTAAATCCTCTGCTTCATCCTTCCCTCGCGGACGTGTTCCGGCAATCGGTCGCGTCGACAGTTCGTCACCGATTTTTTCGACAAGCAATTCTGGCGATGCCGACACGAGTGTTAAATCCTCGTCAGCAAAGTAACCCATATAGGGTGAAGGATTGACCTGTCGTAATACATCATAGAGATGTTCCGGTGTCGTCCCGAGCGGTTCTTGTTGACGGACGGACAAATTGACTTGGAAGACGTCACCGTCCTCAATATACGATTTAATCCGGTGTGCGGCTGTCATGAACGCTTCCTGTCCGAAAGCTCGTTCCCGCTCACCTGATGAACCGGTCGCAGCAAACTGAGGCGCTCCTGTCTCAATACACCAACGCGTGATTTCTGTTTCAAGGACATGCACTGCTTCTTCTGCTGAATCACGTGTCACGGCAACGAACAATTGCTTCGTCTCCTCATCAAACACAGCGACTTCATCGTACCAATAGAACGATAAATCCGGCGTCTGAAGATCATCTACTGCCTGCACGGGTAACTTCTCTAAATAACGGACGGCATCATAACTCACGTATCCGGCAAATCCACCAAAGAACGGTGGCATCCCGGCAGGTCGAACAGATTCACGTTCGACTCGGAGCTGTTCGAGGACATCAAATGGATTCGCAATCGATGTTTCGACTTTTCCATCTGTCTCGATCGTCGTTATCCCGTCCTTCGTACGAATGTATCCGACAGGACGGATGGCGGCCATCGTATAGCTTCCGATCCGACCACTTTCAAGCCAGACATGTCCGGTTGTTCCAGTCGTCTGCTCAACGTAGCGATTATAGAATTGTTCTTTTGTCCATGGTATTGCTTTATATTTCGTCTGTCGCATGCGCGTCCCCCACTTCACACTATTCTGCTCTCATTATACGCAAAAAAGTACACGGAAGCCGAATGACTTCCGTGTACGTACTGTTGATTATTTTGATTGATCTGCTTCTTCCTCGACTTGATACAGTGGTGTACTTAAGTACCGTTCACCGTTCGAAGGAATGATCGCGAGGACATTTTTTCCTTTTCCAAGGCGTTTTGCTATCTTGAGCGCTGCCGCAATCGCAGCACCTGACGAGATACCACCTAAGACACCGTTCGTCTTCGCTGCTCGACGTGCGTGCTCGAATGCTTCTTCTGTCGTGATTTGCTCGACACCATCATAAATGTCTGTATCGAGAATCGACGGTACGAATCCAGCACCGATTCCTTGCAATTTATGCGGTCCTGGTTTACCACCAGATAAGACGGGTGAATCCGTTGGTTCGACGGCAATGATTTCGATTCCTTTGAAAGCATCGCGTAACACTTTCCCAGCACCCGTGATTGTTCCACCTGTTCCGATACCCGCGATGAACGCATCGAGTTGCATGCCTTCGAACGCTTCGACGATTTCAGGACCTGTCGTTTTTTCGTGAACGACTGGATTGGCACCGTTATTGAACTGTTGTGGCATGAAGTAACCATGCTCTTCCGCTTCCGCTGTCGCGCGAGCAATCGCACCCTTCATCCCTTCAGGTCCTGGTGTCAGAATCAATTCTGCACCATAGGCGCGAAGCAACGTCCGGCGCTCCATGCTCATCGTTTCAGGCATGACGAGGATGGCGCGATACCCTTTCGCCGAAGCGACCATCGCAAGCCCAATTCCTGTGTTACCACTCGTCGGCTCGATGATCGTGTCGCCTTCTTTGAGTTGACCCGCTTCTTCTGCTGCCTCGATCATTGATAAGGCGATCCGGTCTTTTACGCTCGACCCCGGATTCATGTACTCCAGTTTCAGATAAACATCTGCATCCTCAGGACCCGTTAGATGATGTAACTTGACGATCGGCGTTCGACCGACTAAATCTAGTACTGAATTCGCAATACGCATGACCATTCCTCCTCATTAGTGAACCGCTTGAATTCCAAGTAATCCGATAGACTAATTATCAGCGGATTGGATGAAATCTGTCAATCAAAGCGTTTGACTTCCGGCTTTTTTCCATCTTTTGTCTGGCGTTCGACCGCTTCTTGAATCAACCGATCAATCGTCTGCTTCTCCTGCTCCGTGCGCATCGTCTGATAAACCATCGCTCGCGTGATCTTTTCATCACCGACTTCGGCAACGACATCCTCAAGCGGACCACCGATACTATCCTGAACGATTTTAGGAGAATCGACTTTCGGGAGCTCACCCATGAAGGCGTAAGCACCGGTCATGAAATTCGTCAACATTAAGATGAAGATCAACATCCACAAGTACTTAGGTTGTACATTCCCCATATCAGATCCCTCTTATGCTCTTTCGAGTGATTTTTCGCGAAGTTCCTCTAATTCTGGAACATCATAGTGATAATGTTCTGAACAGAAGTGACAAACAGCTTCCGCGCCACCATCTTCATCAATCATTGCTTGGATCTCATCTGGACCGAGTGCGATGATCGCTGTCGCTAACTTTTCGCGGTCACACGTACATTCGAACGAGACCGGAATCGTATCGAGGTGCTCATAGTCACCGAGAACGAGTTCGAGCATCTCTTCTGGTGTTTTTTCCTCACCGACAAGAATTGAGATTGGTTTAAGGGCTGCGACACGTTTTTCAAGCGCTGAAATCGTCTCTTCCGATGCACCTGGCATCAACTGAACAATCAACCCACCTGCTGCGATGACCGATTCGTCTTCTGGATAAACCAGTACACCTGCGCCAACGACCGATGGACTTTGTTCCGATACAGCGAAGTAATACGTGAAGTCTTCACTGATCTCACCTGTTTGAATCGGTGACTGACCACCGACGAAGTCACGTAGTCCAAGGTCTTTAATGACAGAAATGTTTCCGCGACCGACTGCTTCACCGACTTTTAATTTCGTCAGACCGTCTGCATTGACGTACGTATCCATCTCGACTCGTGGACGACTGACGTAGCCACGAACGACACCTTTTGCGTCGGCATCAACGATGATCTTCCCGATTGGTCCATCGCCTTCCACTTTCAACGTGACACGTGTATCGCCTTTTTGCATCGTACCCATCATTGCGCCGATTGTCAGTGTCCGACCGAGTGCTGCTGTAACGACCGGTGTCGTTTGGTGGCGGAGTTGTGCTTCATAAACCGTTTTTGTTGAACGGATCGCAAACGCACGGACTTCACCGTTGAAGCCTAACGCCCGTACTAAATAATCATCTTTTAATTGTGCTAATAATTCTTCACGTTTCATCTTGATTCCCTCACTTATTTCGTTCGTAGATAATCCGTAATCCATCTAACGTCAAGAATGGATCGACGACTTCAATCATCGTGGATTCCTCGCTAATTAATCGGGCTAAACCACCAGTCGCAATGACCTTCGCTTCACCCATTTCATCTTTCATCCGGTGGACGAGTCCGTCTACCTGTGCCACGTATCCAAAATACGTGCCCGACTGCATCGCATGGATCGTATTCCGTCCAATCGCTGACTGTGGCTTCGCAATTTCGATTCGTGGTAATTTTGCTGCCTTATTATAGAGTGCCTCGGTAGCAACCATCACACCTGGTGAGATGATGCCACCGTAATACCGTTTTTGTGCATCGATGTAACAATACGTCGTTGCTGTTCCGAAATCGACGATGATCATCGGTCCCTCGTATTTCGCTGTCGCCGCTACTGCATTGACGATTCGATCGGCCCCCACTTCACGTGGATTGTCGACTTTTAAATCAAGTCCTGTCTTAATTCCTGGTCCGATCAAGAATGGACGACGTTTGAAGTAACGCACACACATGTTTTCGAGTGGAAACACGACGGGGGGTACGACAGATGATAACACGATTCCCTCAACTTCTTCCACGTTTAGCTCTGCGTCGCGGAACAACGCCTTGACGAGCATACCGTATTCGTCCGTCGTACGTGTCCGGTCTGTCGCAATCCGCCAATGCTCAATCAACTCTTGTCCTTGATAGACACCTAAGACGATATTCGTATTTCCGACATCGATGACTAAAATCATTTGCTTATTTCCCCGCTTCTTCTCGATTTTCATTCTTTTCTCCATTCCAATTCTGCACGATAGGAATGATATACGTTGTGATTATACCATGCTCGTATAGCCACACCTACAGATGTGTATTCACCCATTCTGCAACAAAAAAGAACGGATTCGATAACCATCGAATCCGTTCCCTTCGGCTTACACTTGATCGTCGCGGCGCGGCGTATCTGGTGTATCCGTATCTACATTTTTTCCTTCATCAACGACTGAGCCCATTTGCGTTGGAGACTGTGTCGGTTGATCAACAGTTACATCTGTCGATTCCGGTGCTTTCTCTTCTGCTTTTGGAGTCGTTGCTTCTGGTTCATGTTTTTTGTATTCGCCTGTCTCTAAGAGATGGTGAATTTGTTTTTGATCGAGTGTTTCAACTTCAAGCAACGTCGTTGCAATCAAGTCGAGCTGATCGCGTTTCTCAGTCAGGATATCTTTCGCTTTTTGGTAACAGCGATTGATGATCGCTTGGATTTCCGTATCGATCTCGTGTGCAATCGCATCCGAGTAGTTCTGTTCGTTTTGGAAATCACGGCCGAGGAAGACGTTACCACTTTGACCTGATCCGAATTGAAGGGGTCCGAGTTTTTCACTCATCCCGAACTCCATGACCATTTTCCGTGCAAGACCTGTCGCACGTTGGAAGTCATTGCTTGCCCCAGTCGAGACTTCTCCGAAGACGATGTCCTCTGCAACACGACCACCGAGCAATCCAGTAATCTTGTCTTCGAGTTCCGGCTTCGTCATGAAGTAACGATCTTCTTTTGGCAACATGACGACATATCCACCCGCGTTACCGCGAGGAACGATTGTTACTTTGTGTACTTCATCCGCATCGTCGAGCGTGACACCGATAATCGTATGTCCTGCTTCGTGCCATGCGACAATCTTTTTCTCTTTCGGCGAGATGATCCGGCTCTTCTTCGCTGGTCCAGCGATAACACGGTCAATCGCTTCTTCGAGATCAACGATCGATACTTTATCACGGTCTGACCGAGCCGCAACAAGTGCTGCTTCGTTCAGAAGGTTTTCAAGATCCGCACCTGAGAATCCAGGTGTCCGTTGTGCGATAGCTTTTAAATCAACTGTCGAATCGAGCGGTTTATTCCGCGCGTGAACTTTCAAGACTGCTTCACGACCGACAACATCTGGACGGTCAACCGTGATTTGACGGTCAAAACGACCTGGACGGAGTAACGCAGGGTCAAGAATATCAGCACGGTTCGTTGCTGCGATCATGATGATGCCTTCGTTTTCACTGAATCCATCCATCTCAACGAGAAGTTGGTTCAATGTCTGCTCACGCTCATCGTGTCCACCACCGAGACCTGCGCCCCGTTGACGACCGACAGCATCGATTTCATCGATGAAGATGATACATGGTGCATTTTTCTTCGCGTTTTCGAACAAGTCACGGACACGTGATGCCCCGACACCGACGAACATCTCAACGAAGTCAGAACCTGAAATCGAGAAGAATGGTACGCCAGCTTCACCAGCTGCGGCACGCGCAAGCAACGTTTTACCTGTACCTGGAGGACCTACGAGGAGGACCCCTTTCGGAATACGGGCACCGAGTTTTGCGAATTTACGTGGATCTTTCAAGAATTCGACGACTTCGACGAGCTCTTGTTTCTCTTCGTCTGCACCGGCTACATCATCAAACGTAATCTTTTTCTTCTCTGTATCATAGAGGCGTGCCTTCGATTTACCGAAGTTCATGACGCGACCGCCACCACCGCCACCTTGCGCTTGATTAATCAAGAAGAAGAAGAGGATGAAGATGATGATGAATGGAACGATCGTCGTTAGCAGCGCGATCCAACCACCATTCGTTTCTGCTGCCTTAAAGTCCATTTTGACTCCTTGGCTTTTGAGTTGCGTGTAGAGATCCGTTAATTCTGTATCAACAGCCGGTACGACCGTCTCATACGTCGAATCTTTTTCACGCAAATCTCCTGTCACATTATACGTCTGCCCTTCATATTGGAAGGTAGCCGTCTTGATTTCACCTTTTTCAACAGACTCGACAAACTGTGTGTAATTGATTTCTTTGCTTTTGTTCACTGGACTCTGCAAGTATTGCAGAAACAAGATCAAAGCTAGAAAAATGACCCCAAACACGAGGGTATTCTTCACTGCTCGGTTCATCTTATGCCTCCTCTCCGCATCCATCTCGTTTTTCTAATGGATGAATACGAATCCTGGCGCGACAGGGCGCGCTTTGTAATTGGTTTCATCTTATCATGGGACAGACGAGATTAAAAATAATTAGCCACCGTAGACTGCAGGTTTTAAGACACCTACATACGGAAGGTTACGGTACTTCTCTTCGTAATCCAAACCATAACCGACAACGAATTCGTGTGGAATGATGAAGCCACTGTAATCTGCGTGCAAGTCATTCTTCCGTCCTGTCGGTTTGTCGAGCAATGTCACGATTTTAACGGACTTCGCTTTCCGGTACTTGAAGAGGTCTACGAGGTAACCAAGCGTCAATCCGCTGTCGATGATATCTTCGACAATCAAGATGTCGCGTCCTTCTACTGATGTGTTCAAATCTTTTTCAATCTTGACTTCACCTGTTGATGTTGTCCCACCGTGATACGTCGAAACGTCCATGAAGTCCATTTCAAGGTGCATATCCATCTTTTTGACAAGATCGGACATGAAAGGCATTGCACCTTTTAAGACACACACAAGCAACGGAAAACGATCGTGATAATCCGCTGTTAATTCGCCGGCGAGTTCGCCCACTTTATTTTGGATCTCTTCTTCTGAAATCAGTACTTTTTCCATATCGTTCATCAAGGTCATGCTAGGTATTCCTCCTCCATAATAAACACTACATTACCATTCTATCATTAAATAAGATTTTGCGAGGAGTTCAAATGACCCGAATATTGCAATTCGATGTCCAATGACGGCTAAAGTCACTCCATTTGCATCGACGACGACCGGCACTTGTTCCCGGAGATAACGTGGAACCTTCGCATCAATCAGAATTCGACTGACTTTTTTGGAACCAACAGCAAGTTGAATCCGATCTCCCGGACGTGGCGGACGTACCGTCAACGGAAACGCAATCGCGTCCAGTGGAATCCCGTGTGTTCCAATTGAGAAGCGAAGCATTTGTTCACCATAATGATACGTTCCCAAATTCTCCCCTACTTGAAACGGTAAATCGTCATTCATTGACCGCATCACACGATCTTGCATCAAAAAGCCATATGCACGTCGCATCCTCCAGTTTCCATAATACACTTCGTCCGAGCCCTTATCCACCCGAAGCCATGTAACAAAGTGACGAATCGTTTCGGAAGAAAACGTTTCACCCGTTAACGTCGGCAAGACGAGCCGTTGTAAATCCGTCGGCAATTCTAAAATCCGTGCTACCGGAATTCCGTTCTCTTCTTTGCACCGATCGAGGTAAATGGAAACGAATGTCGCCTGTTCGCGCATGATTTCCTGTCGCGCAAGTGCTGCAGCTGCTGTTGCCTGTTCAAAACCAGGACGAATGTCTCGCAACGGTGGAAGAATCGTATGCCGAATTTGATTTCGTAAATAGGTCGTTTCTGCATTTGATGCATCCTCTCGCCACGATACCTCATGTTGCCATGCATAATCGAGTAATGCTTGCTTCGATTCATGTAGTAACGGTCGATGTAACCAGCCGTCACCAAACGGACGAATGGCGGGAATGCCATCAATTTGCGCCTCTCCTCGAACGAGCTGAACTAGTAGCGTTTCGATTTGATCATCTTGATGATGGGCGAGAACAAGACGCGAGCGTCCTGTTTCTTCCATGATTCGCTCAAAAAACGCATACCGTGCTTCACGACAAGCTGCTTGCGAGCTCTTTCGTCCTGCCCAGTCTAAACGCGTCATGAAAAACGAAATCTTTCGAGTCGCTGCCCAGTCTTTGATAAAACGTGCTTCTTCGTCGGATGCTTCTCGTAATCCGTGGTGCACATGCGCAATCGCAATGTCGTACCCGTCTCGGTACAACCGATCGACGAGTACCATCGAGTCACATCCCCCAGACACTCCGACTAGGAGCGGTTCGAACGGCACACCTTCCATAACGACTTCACCCCTTTCCATTAAAACCTAAAAAAAGCTATCTCTATATAATAGAGATAGCTTTTTGAGAATGACCCGTACGGGATTCGAACCCGTGTTACCGCCGTGAAAGGGCGGTGTCTTAACCGCTTGACCAACGGGCCAAAAAAATATGGTAGCGGCGGAGGGAGTCGAACCCACGACCTCACGGGTATGAACCGTACGCTCTAGCCAGCTGAGCTACACCGCCATATTTTTAACTCGTGCGTCTTAAGCACATTTTCTATAATACGGGCAGGTCAAATGAAAGTCAACGCTTTTTATAAAAATAATTTCAAAAAAATAAAAGATGGAATGAACGGCGTCATTCCATCTCTATTCTTATAAAGAACAGGTCAGCAAGTTATTGACGTTTTGCGCCGCGTCCGCCACGTTTTGAATCCGTTTGACGTTTCAATGTAGCAAGACGATCTTCACTATCTTTCAGGAAACTAGACATCAACGTATCGAACGATTGTTCTTTGCGCGGTGGTGGTGTGTTACGGCCACCTTTGTTGAAGCCTCCACGGTTACCGCCTCCACGTGGTCCTTTGTTATCGAACGAACGTGGTCCGCGATCTTGTCCTGCTGGACGTGGTCCACGGTCAAACTGACGTGCCGGACGTGGGCGTTCACCTTCTGGACGATCGACGGCTTTTTTGATGGAAAGACCAATCTTACCATCGTTTTCAACACTTAAGACTTTAACGGTGATTTCTTGACCGACCGTTAATACATCATTGATGTCCTTAACATAAGAATCTGCCACTTCACTGATGTGAACAAGACCAGTTTTCCCTGTTGGTAACTCAACGAACGCTCCGAAATTCGTGATGCCTGTTACTTTCCCTTGCACTTTGCTGCCTACTTCAATCGACATAAATTGTATTGCTCCTTTTTAGTTGATTCGTTTCTTATTATACGAGTGATTCATTCTTTTTTCAATCAATCGGCAACCTTCAATTAGTCTTCAGGTGAAAAGTAGAAGATCGTTTCCCCTTTTTTCGAATAGAGCAACTCACTTCGAGCTAGGTTCGCCACATATTCTTTATCATTGAGACGACTGATTTCTTCTTTCAGACGAGCCGTTTCTTTTTTCGCTTTTGTCTGCTCTTGTTCAGCTACTTGAAATGACTGCTTTTGTTCTGCGATCAATTGCCGTTTTTCCATGTATGACCACCCCATGAGGGAAAAGATGAGCAAAAAGACGGTCAGACACAGGAAAAAGCGATTTTTGAGACGTCGACGGTTTTCGATGGCATTCTGACTCAATTGCTTCTTGCGGTCATTGAGCGGCTTGATCTTTGGCGTAGGACGCCCCGATTCGAGCGGTGTTGGCATATCATCCCTCCTCTTTCTGAGTGGTCATCCCTGACACTCTTAGTATACTTCCTTTTTCCGGTAAATCACATCGATTCTTCGGAATTCACCTTTTCTTCACGGATGATCTCATACATATCAGATGCTTCTTCTTTTTTCGCATGTTCTTTAATGCTCGATATAGCAACTGTGACGATCTTATTTCCGAACCGTATCGTCATCTCATCACCTGCTGCTACGGTACTACTTGCTTTTGCTACATTACCGTTGATCGTAATACGCCCTTGATCGGCGACTTCTTTCGCAAGCGTCCGTCGTTTGATCAGACGCGACACTTTTAAAAATTTATCAAGTCTCATGACTGTTCCTCCTGCTTCGCTTGATGCCAGAGTAAATCTTGTTCTTCAAGCGTCATCTCAACGAGCGGTCGATCCGCTAGTTGTTCCATCCGTGTAAAACGGCGAATGAATTTATCATTCGTTCGTTGTAATCCTTCTTCTGCCGATAGACCGAGGTATTTTCCGACGAGTGTCATCGAAAACAGGACGTCTCCGAATTCTCCGAGTCGTTCTTCTGGTGCTGCTTCTTTCAATTCACGTAACTCTTCGATCACTTTTTCAAGTGCCCCCTCGACGTCTTCCCACTCAAAACCGACTTTCGCCACTTTCTTTTGAATAGCTTCTGCCCGCATCAAAGCAGGTGCTCCTTTTGTCACACCATCAAGCAAGAAAGTCCGCTCTGGTTTTTCTTGCGCTTTGATGTCTTGCCAGTTCGAAACGACATCTTCTGAAGAATCGACAGTCGTTTCCCCGAAAACATGCGGATGACGACGAATCATCTTATCACTGACGCTTCCGATGACGTCTCGAATATCAAAATAACCTTCATCTAAACCAATTTGTGCGTGGAGCATGACCTGTAAGAGGACATCTCCTAGCTCTTCTATCATTAAATTATCGTCCTGAAGGTCGATGGCTTCCAGTAATTCGTAAGATTCTTCGATTAAATGCCGTTTTAAGGACTCATGAGTTTGCTCTTGATCCCACGGACACCCACCTTCGCCACGTAAACGAGCGATAATCTCTTTTAAGGTCGAGAAGTCGCGATTCAACGTCTGCTCATCCGTAACCGGTGGTACATAGACCGTCGTTAAGTTACTGAGCGTCGTCACATGATCGAGTTCATACAACGGTACGTTTTGAACGGTTTGCTGACTTGTACCTGCTGCTGTGACAAGAGTGACCAAATGTTCATCCGGATACCGTTCCATCAACTGGACCTTTAAATCACCTGCGACAAGCGCATCATAGACTTGTCCAATCAGCAGATGTTGACGAATCTGTGCTTCATCAACGGCAAACGCTGTTGCATCAAGTAACTGGAATCCTTCAATCGGATCCACGCCAAGGGCTGCGAACATCGGATCGAGAAAACTTTGTCCCCCTACGACATCGACATTGTCTGTCCGTTGTAACAACTGTTGCACGGTACTCTCAGCGACTAATGGATGTCCTGGAACGGCGTAGATGATGTCCGTCGTTTCAGAAAGGTAAAGCAATTCCTCGACGATTTCTGTGTATACATCTTCAAACCGACTATGTCGTTCGTAAACCGAGTCAAATGATGTAAAGTTCATTCCCTCTGCTGCGAGTTCTGAAACGACCGGATGATCCATTGTCCGTAAATAGACAGGTTGTGTCGTATTTTTTAATAATCGATAGATGCCGAATGGCAATTGTTCCAGTTCGCCGACGCCAAGGCCGACGATCGTAATTCGGTGTGTCATATGCTCCTCCTACGTTGGTACATCTGATATAACTTATCTCCTAAAGGCAATAACGCCCACTCTTGTGCTGTTAATGTCCGGACGCGTAACGCCATACTGCCGTAAATGATGGCACCACCGACGACAAGGACGCCGACTTCGAGTGCCGCACCGATTCGTGTCTCAAGCTCAAATAGCTGAAAGAACGTTTCGATCAGATACAGAAACACACTCATGGCAAGCACAGGTAAGATCAGTCGGCGATAAAATGTGTTTCCTGCTGATACGCGACCGAACTTCCGATTCAATAAAATCCACTGAGCCGCCGCCATGACGGCAAAACCGCCAAATGTCGCCATACCCGCCCCGATCATACCATATCGGGGAATGAAATAGAGATTCAGAGCGAGCTTCGCCCCTAATCCGACAAGAACACCGACGAGCGCATATTTTTCGGCATCGACTGACTGCAGACAAGAGACAATCATCATCGCGATCGAAGCAGCAAATGACGTCGCTGCGAGCCAAATCAACCCTACTGTTCCTTCGTCATTTTGATATAACGCAATATTGAGCGGACGCATCACACCCATTAAACCGATCGTCGCTGCAGCGGCAATCAACAGACCGGAACGGAGCAGCGTTTCCAATTGTTGACGCATCATCCGTGGATTATGCTTTCGATATGCGGTCGATAAGGACGGAACGCTCGCAAGACTCATTGATGTCGCAAATAAAATCGCAAATTGCAATAATGGGTATCCACGATCGAGGACCCCTTTTTCGATTTTCGTCTCCGTCGTATTGCCAAGTAGATTGACGAACGTCAACCCGTCGATCAATTGCATCAACAATAAGGCAAGTGACGCGATACTAACTGCCACACCGCTTGTCACGAGCACCTTACCGACCCGTCGTACGTGAACACTTGAAAACACAGGACGACCGATCTTTCCTTTCGCAAAACGCAATAAAACGAATAACGAAACCACACTGCCGCCGATCGCCGTTAAATGAGCACTCGCACCAATCCAGTAAGGATCTGCCTGCATCGAGACACCGATATAGGTCACGAGCAACATCAGTCCGACGCGAACGGCATTTTCAGAGACTTGGGATACGGCAGTCGGTCGCATCTCAAGATCTGCTTGAAACATGCCTCGTAGAACGGCAATCACGGGCAGTAAGTAAAACGTACACGTCACTGCACGCAAGGGAACGACGAGTTTGTTATCCCCAAACCATCCGGCAAGTGTCGGGGCGATCCACCAACCAAGCACCCCGAAAAAGACGGTCATGGCAAGTAAGACATAAAAAATCGACCAGAGAACTTCTCGTTTCTCATCTGGGTGGTGAAGCGTCAATTTCGCCACGATGACAGGCAGCGCATAAATGCCGAGCGCTGCCGCAATCGCAAATAACGGATAGACGGTCTGATAGACATACAGTCCAAAGTCACCGGCAAGATTCTGATACGGAATCCGGTAAAAGAAGCTGAGTAATTTCGAGATATAACTAGAGATCGCAAGTAATGCTGCGCCTTGGGCAATCGTTCGTTTATTCATCGCGCGACGAGCCGGCGATCAAGTTCCGCCAGTAATTGTTCTGCCTGCATCGTCATCTGTTGCGTCGACTGTTTGTTGCGGTTCAGAGTTAAGACGAGTTTCTGCTCTTGTTGTCCCATACCTAGACCACGTCCCAGTGGAACGGTCCATTTAACGAAGTCTGCCACATCGAGTTGTTGTGTTGATTGGAGTGACAAGACGATTTCGATTTTCGGTTCGGTTTGTTTAACACGCTCGACACGTGCCCGTTCAGCGAAAATACGCATTCGTGTCAACTGGATCAAACGCGCGACTTCATCTGGGAACTCACCGAAACGTTCGAGCATTTCCGTTTCGAGTTGTTCGAGACTATCAACGGTATCCACATATTTCAAACGTTTGTAGAACTCGATTTTTAGCTCGGAGTCCGTCATGTAGTGTGATGGAATATAGGCATCAAGGCTGAACGTGAACTCAGGAACGAATTTCTGAACGCGTTTTTTACCTTTCATCCGTTCTTTCCGCTCTTCGACTGCTTCTGCAAGCATCTGTGAATAGAGATCGAAACCAACAGAATCGATGAATCCAGATTGTTGCGAACCGAGTAAGTTCCCAGCACCACGAATCGATAAGTCACGCATTGCGATTTTAAAGCCGCTACCGAGCTCCGTAAACTCCTTTATCGCCTGCAGACGACTTTCTGCCACTTCCGTCAATCGTTTTTGCGGACGGTACGTAAAGTATGAGTAGGCGACGCGACTTGATCGACCGACACGACCACGTAATTGATAAAGCTGCGATAAGCCCATTTGATCAGCGTCATGAACGATCAACGTATTGACGTTCGGGATATCAATTCCTGTCTCAATGATCGTCGTACTGACAAGGACGTCGGCATCTCCTTCGAAGAAGGCGATTAGCTGACTTTCGAGTTCGGTTTCCGTCATTCGACCGTGAGCCGTGACGATCCGCGCTTCCGGGACGAGTGCGCGAATCTCTTCTGCCTTTCGCTCGATGCCTTCGACACGGTTATACAGGAAGAATGCTTGTCCACCACGCCCGAGTTCCCGTTCGAGTGCTTCCCGCATGACGATCCCGTCGTATTCCATGACATACGTCTGGACCGGGTAACGGTTTTCAGGTGGTGTCTCAAGAACCGAAAGATCGCGAATCCCGATCATCGACATGTGCAATGTCCGCGGAATCGGTGTTGCTGTCAACGTCAAGACGTCGACGTTCGTCTTCAACTGTTTCAGACGTTCTTTGTGTTTAACTCCGAATCGCTGCTCTTCATCAATGATTAACAAACCGATATCAGCGAACTGGACGTCTTTTGACAGCACACGGTGTGTCCCGACGACGACATCGATTGTTCCCTCTTTTAATCCTTGTTTCGTCGCTTTTAATTCTGCTGGCGAACGGAACCGGCTCATGACCGACACACGAATCGGCCATTCACTGAATCGCTCAAGCATCGTTTCATAGTGCTGTTGCGCAAGAACGGTCGTCGGTACGAGCAACGCGACTTGTTTTCCAGACATGACTGCTTTAAAGGCTGCACGAATCGCTACTTCTGTTTTCCCGTACCCGACGTCGCCACACAAGAGACGATCCATCGGACGCGGACGTTCCATATCTTTCTTGATCTCAGCGATCGAGCGCAATTGATCGACCGTTTCCTCATATGGGAACGAAGCTTCAAACGCCTGCATGTTATCATCGTCCTCTGGGAACGCAAAACCGACAGCTGCTTCACGAGCCGCATAGAGCTTAATCAACTCATCGGCGATATCTTCGACCGATTTTTGAACCTTCGCTTTGACCTTTTTCCATTCCGTCCCGCCGAGTTTATAGATCTTCGGCTCTTTTCCTTCAGCCCCGACATACTTTTGAATCAAGTCGATTTGGTCGACAGGGACATACAAGGAGTCCTCTCCCGCATAAACGAGATGGAGATAATCCTGATGATTACCGGCTACATCAATCGTCTTGATGCCATGGTATCGACCAATCCCGTGATGAATATGGACGACGTAATCACCCGTCTTCAATTCCTGGTAACTCTTGATCCGTTCAGCATTCGTCAGCTTCGTCGTCTGCTTCCGGCGGCGCGCTGGTTGTTTGAAGACTTCCTCTTCCGTGATGACGACGAGACGTGCATTCGTCATTTCAAATCCACCATGAATTCCGCCAATTAGGATCGCGGGTTGACCACGGGTGATGCTTTCTTTCGTTACGATCGAGGCTTCAACCCCATAATCAGATAACGTTTGGCGCATCCGCTCGGCACGTTCCCGGTTACTCGCTAAGAAGACCATCCACATGTCGGCACGGCGATACCGTTCGACTTCTTGCTTCAAGCGTTCCATCTGACCATGGAATGGTGCAATTGGTTTGATACTGAAATGGATTGCTGCACTTTCCGGTACACCGCTCCGGCGTGTCGGTAGCAGCGAGAGATACAATAACGGTTGCCCTTCAAAGACATGTGCCATTGGAACCGACAGGACATAATCACTGACGCTTTGGCCGCGTTCAATGAGCGATGCCATCCATTCCGCTTCTTCTGCATCCTGAACTTCTGCCGCTTCTTCAACACGTGCGACTTCATCGACGATCAAGACACTGCCCGTCACGTCTTGACGTAAGGTCGACGTGTAGAGGATTGGTGCATACTTCGCAAACTGCTTCGGTTGATCGCCGTTTTCTAACAACTCGACGTCATAGGCGATTCCTTCTTCGAGTGCCGCAAGGACTTCCGTACTTTGGACACGCTCTTTCGTTGCTTCATAGAGACGACGGACTTTTTCACCCGCGTCCTTCAACTGATCCTTCGTCGCAAAGTGTTCAGCTGCTGGCATCAAACACGCTTCTGCGACGACACCAAGCGAGCGTTGGGTCTCCGCATCGAATGTATAGATTGAATCGACTTCCTCATCAAATAGGTCGAGCCGGTACGGACGTTCGACTGTGAGTGGATAGATATCGATGATACTTCCGCGAACAGCAAATTCACCTGGTGTCGTCACGGTCGCTGTCCGTTCATATCCAGCATCGACTAAGTCTTGGACGAAGTCTGGAATCGATAAGATATCGCCCGGTTTCACTTGTTTGACGTGTGATAAGAACGTCTGTGCATCCGGAACGTATCGACGTAAACCAACGAGCGGAATGATCAGGATTCCATCGTCCGTCGTCAACAAGCGATGCCGTGTCTCGATCCGCGTTGCCCGTAATTCCGGACTTGCCCCGTAGGAGAGTTCCGCCGCTAACGTCTCGTCGACCGGATACAGCATGACGTCTTCTTCTGGTACGAGTTCAATCAAATCATCGTATAACTTCTGTGCTTGGAACATATTATGCGTCACGAGCACGAATCGACGTTTCGTCTCCTGATAAATACCGGCGACGAACAGTGCTTTTCCACTATTCATCAAACCAGTAATCAACTGTGCATTGACACCATCTCGGAAGCGTTCCCGAACCGTCTTGATTTCAGGAATCGCTAGTAAAAGTTCTTGTAATTGTTTCATCTTCTTCCTCCTAAAACACGACAGCAAAAACGCTTTGGAACCCCAAAGCGTTGCGTTCAGTTATACCGATTCATCAAAGCAAGAAACGGTGTGTCTATGAAGTCCGTCGCTACATCGACAGACGCATTGAGTACATGTTGCAAGCTTCCTTGTTCCGCCTTCGAAAAATTCATCAATACCCAGTCGATGACTTGGATTGGTGCCGGTGGTCGACCGACGCCGAGTTTGAGACGCTTGATTTCCTGCGTACCAAGGTGCTGGATTAACGACTTGACGCCGTTATGACCACCAGCACTACCTTTTGAACGTAAGCGTAGTTTCTCAAGTGGTAGATCTAAATCATCATAGATGACGAGAACATCTTCTACCGCAATTTTATAAAAATCAAGCAACGGTCGAACCGCTTCACCTGATAAGTTCATATACGTCAATGGCTTCACGAGTACGACACGCTCTCCGTTTATCATTCCCGTTCCGAAGAGGGCCTTAAACTTCGATTCTGAGAGCTTGATCCCGTGCTTCTCTGCTAAAGCATCAATCGCAAGAAAACCGATGTTGTGGCGCGTATTTGCATACTTTGCCCCGGGATTTCCTAATCCGACGATACATTTCATATCGATTCCTCATTTCTATTAAAAAAGTAAACGAACAAGGGTCCGATTTCAATAAACCGGACCACGTCGTTCGTATGCATCAATCAATCAGCTGAAGAGCGGGCTGATTGATTTCTGTTCGTGTACACGGATGATTGCTTCTGCAAGCAAGCGTGCCACAGAGATTTGTTTGATTTTACTTGCACATTCGCGTTGCGTCAAATCGATCGTGTTCAAGACAACAAGTTCTTCGATTGCTGAGTTCTCGATCCGTTCCATTGCTGGACCCGAAAGAACAGGGTGTGTACAACATGCATAGACTTGTTTCGCTCCGTTTTCGATCAAAGCGTTCGCTGCAAGTGTAATCGTACCTGCTGTATCGATGATGTCATCAATGATGATGGCAATCTTGCCATCGACTTGACCAACGATGTTCATGACTTCTGCGACGTTCGGTTTCGGACGGCGTTTGTCGATGATCGCGATTGGTGCTTTTAATTGTTCTGCTAATTTACGTGCCCGTGTGACACCGCCATGGTCTGGAGAAACGATGACGAGTTCGTTTGGATCGATGTTCTTTTTCTCGAAGTATGAAGCGAGAAGCGGTACACCCATCAACTGATCTACTGGAATATCGAAGAACCCTTGGATTTGTGCTGCATGGAGATCCATCGTCACGACGCGTGTCGCCCCTGCTACTTCAAGCAAGTTCGCAACGAGTTTCGCCGTGATTGGCTCACGTGAACGTGCTTTGCGGTCTTGACGCGCATAACCGTAATACGGGATGACGACGTTGATTGTCCGTGCAGACGCCCGTTTCAGTGCATCGATCATGATGAGAAGTTCCATCAGGTTTTCGTTGACTGGTTGGCTTGTCGATTGAATGATGTAAATATCATCCCCTCGAACACTTTCTTCGATGTTCATCGAAATTTCGCCATCACTGAAGTGTTTGACTGAACTTTCGCTCACCGGGATTCCGATGACTTTAGCGATTTCCTCTGCCAGTGGTTTGTTCGAGTTGAGTGCGAAAATACGAATTTCATGTTCTAAGACAGTAGACATGTGTAGGTGGCCTCCATTTGTTTGGGTTTAGACGAGTAGAGCGACAAGTAATGAATTAACGATAATCAGGTTTCGTCGTTTGACGTTCCCGTGCGATCGCGAGACCGTTTTCCGGTACATCATCTGTGACGGTTGATCCGGCAGCAACAAGGGCATTCTTGCCGACCGTGACCGGTGCGATCAAGTTGACGTTACAGCCAATAAAGGCATCGTCCTCAATGATCGTCTGGAATTTATTTTTCCCATCGTAATTGACCGTGATTGATCCACAACCAAGATTGACGTTGTCGCCGATCGTTGCATCTCCGACATAGCTCAAGTGTGCTGATTTGCTACCTTCGCCAAACGTTGATTTCTTGATCTCAACAAAGTTTCCAACGCGTGTGTTTGCACCAAGTACTGCTTGTTGACGTAAATGCGCGAATGGACCGACTTGCGCCGTCGGACCGATCTTGCTATCCGTGACAACTGATTGACGAACAATTGCGCCATCAGCCACTTCACTATCGCGGATATCCGAGTTCGGACCAATCGTACATTCTGAACCAATGACCGTGTGACCAAGTAACTGTGTACCCGGATAGAGAACGGTATCTGAACCAATCGTAACGTCCGGTCCGATATACGTCGAAGATGGATCAACGAAAGTGACCCCTTGACGCATCCAGTACTCATTCGTCCGCTTACGCATTGACGTTTCCGCTTGCGCCAGTGCGACGCGGTCGTTAACACCGATTGTCTCTTCAAACGTAGGTGCCGCATAAGCTGCAATTGTTTCGCCTGCTGCTTTTGCAAGTTCGATCACATCTGGTAAGTAATACTCACCTTGTGCGTTGTCATTCTTAACCTGTTTCAGCGTCGCGAACAGCATTTCGTTATCAAATACGTACGTGCCTGTATTGATTTCTCGAATCGCGAGTTCTTCTGCATTCGCATCCTTATGCTCGACGATTTTCGAGACGTTTCCATCTTCACCACGAACAATTCGTCCGTAACCAGTTGGATCGTCAGCAAGTGCCGTCAAAACAGTCACTTTTGCGTTTGTCTCCGTATGATGTTGAAGCAATGAAGCCAGTGTCTCACTCGTCAAGAGTGGTGTATCGCCACAGACGACGAGAGTTGCTCCTTGTTCGTTCCCAAGTACGGGTTCTGCCATTTGAACAGCATGACCTGTGCCTAGCTGCTCACTTTGAAGTGCGTATTCCACCGATGTGCCAAGCACTTCTTTGACGGATTCTGCACCATGACCGACGATGACGACCTGTCGCTTGACGCCGAGCGTCGCTAATTGATCGACGACGTGCTGTACCATAGGTTTCCCAGCGACTGGGTGAAGTACTTTGTAAAGCTTCGATTTCATCCGAGTTCCTTTACCCGCTGCTAGAATTACCGCGAAATGATTCATCCTTGTCGCTCCTCCACGTAAATTAGTGTTGATTTCGTTCTGAAATAGTACACTCGTTCCAACTATAACGAAAATAGCATCGTTATTCAATGATGGGACAGAACGGAGAAGAGGAAAAAACGCGAAAAAAGACAGCTTTTCCCAAGAAGAGAAAACCTGTCTTTTTTCTTATACGTGATCTGTCGTTTGGACAGAAGAGACTTCGTATCCAATGCCTTCTTCTTGATCCTCACGGGCCGCATAGGCTTCGAGTACTGAATCTTCGACCTTTTTTCGCATTAATGCATTGATTGGATGAGCGACATCCCGGAAGATACCTTCTTGCGTTCGTTTGCTTGGCATGGCAACGAAAAGACCGCTGTTCCCTTCGATAACACGCAAATCATGTACCACGAATTCGTGGTCGAGCGTAATAGAGGCAAGTGCTTTCATTCGACCCTCTGCCACGACGCGACGAATTTTAACGTCCGTAACGTTCATTTTGTCCGCACCCCTTTAACCGTTGTCACAACTCTTCGTTGTCTACTTCTACTTACGGCTTAAAACAAATAAAGGTTTAGTCTTTCCCAATCTTTTTACGCATAATTTCCAAAAGTTTGATAATTACAGTATAGTTACAATCCATGCGACTGTCAATTTCAGGTAGTCTCGACTTCTGAGAAGTAATGGTCTACGTTGCCACGCTTGACCTGAATTTGACCAAGATCAACGTCGACGTCTGCTAATTTCATTAAGCTGACATATTCATTGACCATCTTTTTCTCAGCACCTTCTGCCTCGATCAAGACACCAACGCCTGCGACTTTTGCTTCAAACTCGCTCAAGAGACTCATCATCCCGCGAATCGTTCCGCCGGCTTTCATGAAATCATCAATCAATAAAACATTCGCTCCACGAGGTAAGCTCCGACGTGCCAGTGCCATCGTCCGGATCGCTTTTGAAGAACCCGAGACATAGTTGATACTGACCGTTGAACCTTCCGTGACGCGACTATCCGAACGCACGATGACGAACGGCACACCAAGTTGCTCTGCGACTGCATAAGCAAGCGGAATCCCTTTCGTTGCAATCGTCATGACGACATCAACTTTCTTTTGACTGAAGACAGACGCAAATACTTGCCCCATCTGTTTGACCATCTTCGGGTCCCCGAGTAAGTCTGTCAAATAGAGATATCCTCCCGGTAACAGTCGATCCGGACGTGCAACACGTTCACATAGATCGTCAATGAACGGTAACGCCTTTTTACTGCTCCACGTCGGGATGAACATGACGCCACCTGCAGCACCTGGCACAGTGATAAGGCGCCCCGTTCCCTCATGTTCTAACATCTCGCTGACAATATCTAAATCTTCACTGATTGAAGATTTCGCCGATTTATAGCGCTCTGCAAAAATCGTCAATGAGACGAGATGATGGGGATGGTCAAGCAAGTACCGTGTCATGTCAACCAACCGACCACTTCTCCGAATTTTCATTTGTTTAGTTCCACCTCTCCGTAATTCCGAATATTCAATAGTGAATATATCATTTTCATACGGATATTATCAATGGTTTTCGCCTAAAAGACGAACGACGTAGACTTCATTACAAAAGCCTCGTAATCCATTATAGAGACGTTGTGCCCGATTCTCGTGTTCTGTCAGAGCAAAGACGGTTGGACCACTTCCGCTCATTAAGACACCTTCTGCACCACAACTTGCCATGAATTCCTTGATTTGCTCGACTTCCGGGTGCATCGGTAACGTAACCGATTCAAGAACGTTACCGAGTGATTGACAGATCGCTTGGAAATCTTGTTCTTTCACGGCGTCAATCATCGCTTCGACGTTCGGACGTTTTGCTGTGTTCAGGTCAAGCGCTCCGTAGACATCGGCTGTCGAAACACCGATCGTCGGTTTTGCGAGAACGACCCAGCATGGCGGTGGCGAGACAAGTTTCTCAAGTTTTTCGCCGCGACCGGTTGCGATCGCCGTTCCACCCATGACACAAAATGGCACATCGGATCCAACCGCTGCACCAACCTCCGCCAACTCTTCAAGTGTCAAGCCGAGTTGCCACAAATCGTTTAAGCCGCGTAACGTTGCTGCTGCATCACTTGATCCACCAGCTAGTCCGGCTGCGACCGGAATATGTTTTTCTAAGAAAATCTCGACCCCTGTCTTGACGTCATATTTTTCTTTTAGAATCGCCGCTGCTTTATAAGCAAGATTACGTTCATCATTCGGGACATAGGCGTGTTGGGCATTCATCCGAATTTCTCCTGACGGAAGCTCCGTCAACTCGAGACGGTCTGCCAAATCGACTGTCGTCATCACCATATGTACATCATGATAGCCGTCCGGGCGCTTTGCCGTCGCATCCAGGACTAGGTTGATTTTGGCCGGAGCCTTTACAATAATCGTCATCGTGCCGTTCCTCCTCTAGTTCGTTTCCTGTAGGAATTGTATCAACCTTTCCACAAAAAAAGAAGCGAACATTTTGTCCGCTTCGGAAGGTAAGTTTACGAATTCGCAAATTCGATTTGTACGGAGTCTGTTAGCACGTCGGCGTAGCTATAAGAAACTCGCTCGACATTGTGGCGCTCTGCGTCTAGCTTGACTACAAACACCGAAGGATACGTCTCAACGAGCGTTCCGATTCGGGTTACGACCTTTTTACGACCGCCGCTTGCTTTTAGCGTCAGTCTTTCACCAACATGTGTTTCGAAAACATGTCTGATTTCGTTCAACGTCTTTGGCATACGCTTCACCTCACTAATATTTATTATAGCATATTAAATAAATATTAGAAAGGGGAAATATTATATCTGTTCTAATCGTATCCGTCAACGTTTTTTAATTGGCAAAAGTGCATCCGCTAACTGTGCGAATTCCTGCAGGCTGAGCGTTTCTCCACGGCGACGTGGTTCAATTCCAGCTTCTAGTAATGCTTCTTCGACAGCCGCTTTTTCCGTCTTCCCGAAGTGCGTCGTCAAATTGTTCAAAATCGTTTTCCGACGTTGTGCAAAACTTGCTCGGACGATCTCAAAGAAGAGAGCCTCATCTTGTGTCTGTACCGCTGGCTCTTTTCGAATGTTCAAACGGATGACAGCCGAGTCGACATTCGGTGCTGGAATGAAGACTTGTTTTGGAACCGTAAAGCAGACT
This sequence comes from Exiguobacterium sp. EA-TM-5, assembly GCF_053878415.1. Lineage (NCBI taxonomy): Bacteria > Bacillati > Bacillota > Bacilli > Caryophanales > Exiguobacterium > Exiguobacterium sp. EA-TM-5. The sequence continues at coordinate 416,141 of NZ_CM132670.1, forward strand.
TCAGCTTCCGCATAGTACTGGATCGCAATCGACAAAGAACCGTATGCTTTCGTTCCAGGTTTTGCTCCAATCCGTTCAGCGACTTCCTTTTGAATCATCATGACAAGCGTCCGAAACGGTGCTTTCGCTTCGAGAATCCGCATGATGATTGGTGTCGTGACGTAATACGGGAGGTTCGCCACAACGGCAATATCAGTAATGCCTTCTTGCGTAAACTCCTCAGCAACGATCGTCGAAAGATCGAGTTCGAGGGCATCACCATGAATGACCTTCGTATGGGGATACGGTGAAAGCGTATCGTCAAGAATCGGTAACAACCGCTGATCGATTTCAAGAGCAACGACTTTTTTCGCCTGTTTCGCCGATTGTTCCGTCAACGATCCAATTCCCGGTCCGATCTCGAGTACGCCGCTATCAGGTGTTAACCCAGCTGCTCCAACAATATTTCCTAATACATTTAAATCGATTAAAAAGTTTTGCCCTAACGATTTTTTAAACGAAAAGCCATGTTTCGCTAAAATTTCTTTCGTCCGGTGCAATGTAGCAATGTCTTTCAAACTTCTTCCTCCTCTAGTTGTTTCAGAGCGGCTTCCCATTCTGCGCGCGTAATCCGGATTGATGCGACGCGCTTCACGAGTTGTTTCGCATTCGGTTCACCAATTGCAAGAATCTGACCGAGACGACGACGACGGATCGAGGCTGCTGGTCCACCAATCAGGTCAGCTGCTAAGATCATCTCACGTGTCACTTCCGCAACCGGTGCTTCTTCCGTCTCATAGACAGCAGCAAGCGCCTCTTCAATCGCAGCTGGTGAGGCATGTTCGACACCGATTTTCCCTCGTTTATCCTTTGCTTGAGCACGGGGAAGATAGGCATGTTTACAACCTGGCACGCGTTCATTGATCCGCGCACGGATGCGGTCTCCCGGAAAATCAGGATCCGTGAAAATAATGACACCACGACGTTCGAGTGCTTTCTCGATCCGTTGCATCGTCTGTTCATTAACGGCTGAGCCGTTCGTTTCAATTGTATCGACATCAAAGACTTCTTGTAATCGTGTCGTATCATCCCGTCCTTCGACGACAATGACTTCTTTTAAGCGTTTCCGCATGATCTCTCCACCTTCTTCAAACACTCTCGTAATTGTACCTGTTTCCACGAAAAAAACAAGGAAGCGTCACGTGTCCGCTTCCGTTGCACCAGGAATGACCCAGACTTGTAGTTGTTTTCGACCAAACGTCTTCGCTTTTTGTTCACCATCGACTAAAACGTCAATCTTATTGCCTTTAATGGCTCCACCTGTATCAAGGGCAATTGCTAGACCAATTCCTTCGACGTAGACCTTCGTTCCAAGTGGAATGACTTTCGGATCAACCGCGATGATCGGCAATCCTTGATATGAAATCGTATCGGTCACGTCATATCCTGTCGCTGTCAACGCACGACCATCGTACAAACGACTACCGTTTGAAGCTGGGTCGTTCGTATACGCTGTTGCTTCGACCATCAAACTCTTCGCACTTGAAAAATCAAGGTCCGCATCCGCTTTTGGTGTTTCAGTTAGTGGATTCGTCGCTTGCTCTTCGTTAAAGACAGGTGCTTCGGTAGATTTCTCGACTGGTTTTGTCCCCACTTTGACGACTTGTTTGACGGGTGTCTGTGTCACTTGATCACCAATCAGCTTTTTCTCTTTACTGAGACCGTCAGCGAGCGTCAATTGATACTTCTTCGTTCGGACACCTGGACGACCAGATGTCGTCACCAGTTGCTCGCCTTCCGGTAGAGTCGGGTCTTCCACCTCTTCAATCTCAAACGGGACGAGTTGATCCTGAGTCAATGTCGCACGTCGGGTCGTATTAACTGTGATCATCGTTCCTTCTGTTACACGAGTGTCCGGATCCGGTGCAACTCGGTCTTCCTTTTGGAGCCGAACGCCTTCCCGTGCTAATAATTCCCGGACTGACGTCTCATACGTATAGATTTGTCGTGCTTTTCCACCGACGACGAGATCAACGGGAAACGCTTCCCGGTACCGAACTGTCATTCCGTTCGTTAAGACAGCGTCAGATGACGGATAGATATCATCGGTATCTGCTTTCTTGATACCTCGTTCCGCAAGCAAATCCTTCACTTGGCGTGCTTGCGTTCGAACGCGACGTGACTCTCCGTACCCCATGATCAGTGTGATTTCTTTTGCCCGCTGAATGACGATTAGTCGTTTTTTCGGCAAATCGGCACTAAGCGCCGGTTCAATCACATCATTGTCCCGCGTCGTAATGCCAGCTTCTTCGAGCGCGCCATAAACGGAATTGGCTGTCGTTTCAATTTGCTGTTCTCGCCCATCAATCAAGACAGTCACGGTTTGCGGATGATCCATCATTCCGTAGATGAGTGCTGCAATAAATAATAGGCTGAATCCAATTGTTGTGAATGTCAGAGAACGCATCATGGCAAACGGAAGACTCGTTTTGCATTTTCAGTCGTTGCTGCTTCGACGTCGGCGTACATCATGCCACGTAGTTGGGCAATCTCTTCTGCGACGAATCGCACGTAGGCCGGCTCGTTACGTTTGCCACGGTGTGGTGTTGGTGTCAGGTAAGGACAATCCGTTTCAACGAGTAAACGATCGAGCGGTACTTCTTGGGCAACACGTTTTGGCATCTTCGCGTTTTTGAACGTAACAGGTCCACCAAGTGAAATGTAGAAGTTCATCGCCAGGCAACGCGGTAATAATTCAGCACTCATACTGTAGCTATGCAAAATACCACCGACTTCTTTTGCATCCTCTTCTTCGAGAATTCGTAATGTATCTTCCGTCGCTTCCCGGTTATGGATGACGATTGGCTTCTTTTTCTGCTTCGCAAGACGGATCTGCTTCCGGAAAGCTTCCTGCTGTACATCCTTCGGCGACGTATCCCAGTGATAGTCGAGACCGATTTCTCCAAGTGCGACGACTTTTTCATGGTCCATCAACCGTTCAACCTTTTGATAGGCTTCTTCATCAAAGTCAATCGAATCGACGGGATGCCAACCGATGACTGCATAGAGATCGTCATACGCTTCGACGAGTTCCATCGCACGATCAATCGTCTTATGGTCGAATCCAACGACAATCATCGGTGAAACACCGTTCGCGCGTGCTCGCTCGATTATTTCATGGACATCGTCTGCAAATTGGTCTGCATTTAAATGGGTGTGTGTATCGATTAACATATCTATTCGACTCCTTCTTTAAAAAAATGCCTGTGACATGAAGTCCACAGGCATCGGTTTTATTTTACACTTGCGCCGTTTGCCATCGTTGATGGAACCGTCGCGAGTTCAAGTTTTCCTGCCTTTTCAGCAGCAAGGACCATTCCTTGTGAGAGTTCGCCACGTAACGTGACCGGTTTTAAGTTCGCCACGACAATGACCTTCCGTCCGACTAAATCTTCTGGCTCATACCACTGTGCGATACCTGAAACGATTTGGCGTGTTTCTTTGCCCATATCGACTTGTAACTTCAGTAGTTTTTTCGCCTTCTTGATTTTTTCAGCCGTCACAACTTCACCGACACGTAATTCGATTTGGTCAAAGACATCAATCGTCGTTTCTGGACGAACGTCTTCATCCGCCTCTTCAACTTCTTCTTCCTCCACACGCGCAGCAGAAGCTTGACGCATCATATCAACGATTGCTTCGACTTCTTCTTTAACGTCAAGACGCGGGAAGATCGGTGTAGCTGTACCGACTTTTGTTCCCGGTGTGATATCTGCGAACTTCTCAAGAGCTGCCCAGTCCATCGCTTGTCCTGAGAGACCGAGTTGCGTAAAGATTTCTTTTGGCGAACGCGTCATGAACGGTTGTAACATGATTGCGACGTGACGCAGGACGCCGACGAGATGCACCATGACCGAACCGAGTTCGACCGTTTTCGTTTCGTCTTTTGCAAGAACCCACGGTTGTGTCTCATCGATATATTTGTTTGCGCGGCTGATCAATTGCCAAATGTTCGACAGAACGACAGAGAATTCCATATGTTCCATCGATGCTTCGACTTTCGTGACTGTTTCTTTCGCAAGATCCGAGAGCGTCGCATCAAACGGTGTCACGTTGCCTGTATAAGCAGGGATCTCACCGTCAAAGTATTTCGTGACCATCGCGATTGTCCGGTTGAGTAAGTTCCCGAGATCGTTCGCTAAATCATAGTTCATACGCTCAACGAAGGCTTCTGGTGTGAACATACCGTCCGAACCGAATGGTACTTCCCGTAACAGGTAATAACGAAGCGCATCAAGACCATAACGATCCGTCAATGGAATTGGATCGACGACGTTCCCTTTTGATTTCGACATTTTTCCATCTTTCATCAACAACCAGCCGTGCGCGAAGACTTTCTTCGGTAATGGGAGGTCAAGCGCCATCAAGAGTGCCGGCCAGATGATCGTATGGAAACGAACGATTTCTTTTCCGACGAGATGAACATCTGCTGGCCAGTACTTATCAAAGTTACCATGATCGTCTGTACCGTAACCAAGTGAAGAGATATAGTTCGTCAACGCATCGATCCAGACGTAGACGACATGTTTTGGATTCGATGGGACTTGTACACCCCAGTTGAATGTCGTCCGTGAGACTGCTAAGTCTTGCAGACCTGGTTTAATGAAGTTATTGATCATCTCGTGTTTGCGTGATTCCGGCAAGATGAACGACGGATTCGCTTCGAAGTACTCAAGCAGACGGTCCGCGTATTTGCTGATCCGGAAGAAATAACATTCTTCGCGAACAAGTTCGACCGGGTGTCCACTGTCAGGACTTTTCCCGTCGACAAGTTGTGATTCTGTATAATACGTCTCATCGGGAATCGAATACCAACCTTCATATTCACCTAAGTAGATATCGCCTGATTCCAGGAGTGTCTCAAATACTTTTTCGACGACTTTCTTGTGACGTGGTTCTGTCGTCCGAATATAATCGTCGTACGAGATGTCGAGACGATCCCATAAGACTTTAATCTGCTCAACGACACCATCAACGAATGCCTGTTCCGAGATGCCCGCTTCTGCTGCTTTTTCCTGGATCTTTTGACCATGCTCATCGCTACCAGTCAAATACCGGACATCAAATCCTTGAAGTCGTTTGTATCGTGCCATTGCATCTCCAGCCACCGTCGTGTATGCGTGACCGATATGTAGTTTTGCACTTGGATAATAAATTGGAGTCGTGATGTAAAATGTGTTTGCCATGTTATTCCTCCGTTCTCTGATTTCCATCTTCATTATAGGCTATTATACGCTGTTACGGGGCTGATGTCGAAACTCGTATTTTGTCGAATCAAAACATTTTTTGACATCAGACATCAAATTACAAAAAAACACACTCTATAGTTTCATTTCCTTAAAAAAGGGAAAATGTATTAATAAATCGTTTCAAATATGGGGTTTTTGAGAAATAAATGACATTTTGATTTCAAGCTATTCAGATTGGTTGACTACTTTTGGAAAGTCTAGTATTCTACATTCTATAGAAACGATGTCGAATTTTGACGATTTTTCAAAAGAAAAAGAGATCCATGACATCAAAGGAGGAACAACAAAATGAAATCAACAGGTATTGTACGTAAAGTAGACGAGCTCGGTCGTGTCGTAATTCCAATCGAATTACGCCGTACACTTCAAATCGCAGAAAAGGATGCCCTCGAGATCTATGTCGATAACGAACAGATCATCCTTAAAAAATATAAACCAAACATGACTTGCCAAGTTACAGGTGAAGTATCAGAAGATAACTTTAAATTGGCTGATGGTAAGTTGATTCTTTCACCAGATGGCGCACAACGCGTTCTCGTTGAATTAAAAGATTTCCTCGATCGTCATTACGCAAGCAACGAATAAACAACGAAGGAAGCTCCAGACGGGGCTTCCTTTTTTTAATCTGCTTCGTGAAACGCGAGGTACAATTCCTGACGATCCAGTCCGCGCTCCTTCGCCACACGCTTCAACGCCGCATTCGGCTTTTCGCCTTCTTCGATATACCGGCGGATTTGCTCGAGTGGATCACTCTCTTGGATGACCGCATCCGGTCGATCTTCGTTTGATCCTTCAACGAGAACGACGAACTCGCCCCGAACGTCTTCTGCTGCCCAAGCGCGTAATTCACTCACACTTCCACGAATGTATTCTTCATACCGTTTCGTTAATTCCCGAGCTAACGTCACGTGGCGATCACCAAGTACTTCTTCGATTCCTTGCAACATCTCTTTCAATCGATGCGGTGCTTCATAAAAGACGAGTGTTCCCTTTTCGTATTTCACTTGCTCCAACTCTTCGCGCCGTTCTTTTTTCTTCCGTGGTAAAAAGCCGTAATACAAAAAGCGTTCTGTCGATAGACCCGATGCAACAAGCGCCGTTAACGCAGCATTTGCACCCGGCAAAACGATGACAGGAATGTCGGCTGCGATCGCTTGGCGAATCAAATCACTTCCTGGGTCCGAGATACCGGGCATACCGGCGTCTGAGACGAGAGCGATTTGTTTTCCTGACTGCAAATCGGCGCGTAGTCGTTCTCCGCTCGTTTGTTTATTATGTTCATGGTAACTGACAAGTTTCGTCTCAATTGAAAAATGCCGAAATAGTTTCATCGTCTGGCGTGTATCTTCTGCTGCGACGATATCCGATTCCTGCAAGATTCGGACGGCCCGGTATGTCATGTCTTCTAAATTACCGATTGGTGTCGGGACGATATAGAGTCCTGTTCCTTGCTGTTGATAGCTACTCGTCGCTTTCATGAGCTTCCTCCTTGAATCAGCCGTTCTTTTTGTGAACGTGTTAATTGTTTAATCGCATATTCCCGCTTCATTGCCTCTGACTTCGTCGCGAATGCCTCCTGATGTACGAGCACGACCGGCAGACGGGCACGCGTATACTTTGCACCCTTGCCTGCATTATGTGTCGCAACTCGTTGCGTGACGTCCACTGCGTAACCTGTATAGTACGTATCATCTTGGCAACGGACGATATAGACCGCATGCTCAGACATCGAATAGTTCCTTCATCTGTGCGGCATACGAATTATCTGCTTCATAGACGATGAAGGGTGGAAGGACCTTCAGCCCAGGTTTTGCGTCCTTGATTCCTTCGATCAACAGCATATTCGCTTCTTTACCTGCTTTTGGATAAATCAATTGCATCCGCTTCGGTTCAAGACGATAGGTCCGCATCAAGGTAACAATATCGAGCAATCGTTCCGGACGATGGACGAACGCTGCTTTTCCGCCTTGCTTCAATAAATCAGCTGCACCGCGGATACAGTCTTCGAGCGTACATAGAACTTCATGCCTCGCGATCGTATAATGTTCACTCTGGTTTTGATTCGATGTCTCGTTTGCTAAAAAATAGGGTGGGTTACACGTGACCGCGTCATAAATCCCGTATCCGAGACGCGCTCCCGCTTCTTTCACGTCGCCTTCAATCATCTCGATTTGATCGTTCAGCTCATTCAAGTGGATGCTACGTCCTGCCATCTCCGCTAGTCGCGGTTGAATCTCAAGACCCGTGATCTGCCCTTTCGTCCGGTAAGACAAAAAGAGTGGGATCGCACCGTTTCCAGAACAGAGATCAGCAATCCGTCCCTGTTGAATTGGAACCCATGCAAACCGTGCGAGCAGTGCCGCATCGAGTGAATAGGAAAAGACGGATGGACTTTGAATGATTTTCCCTTCTTGTCCTAAGAGGTAATCAAGTCGTTCGTCTGGTAATAGTTCAAACATGTGATGCCTTCCTTTCCGAAAAAAAGACTGACTCATGTAGAAGTCAGCCTCTCAATGTTTCGTTAACATGGATAAGCAGAAGAGACAATCACCGTCTTTTCGTACTTGTCCATAATGCAAGTTACAGATGTGGAATCCTTCCTGATACAAACGTCCGAGATTATCGTAGCCTGCGCCGACGCCCGCTTCCGCTTCTTCGGCTTCCGTGACCGGCTGTTGTTCATCACGTTCGACTTTTTCCCGAAGATGATGATTTTCCAGGTACAGGTGTTGGTTTTCTTCCATCATGTAAGCTAGCTGATCTTTTAACACGCTCAGATGCTCAGTCAGCAAATGAATCTGTTGCTCAATCGCATCGACACGCGTAATGATTTCTTTTTTATCGACTCTCTCCACGCGTATGCACCCCGTTATTCTTTTGGTCGTTTTGGTTTTACGGCACCGACGGACAATAGTTCTTCCATCGAATACGTTAAGACGCGGGAACGATCCTTCAGCTCGATTTGAACGACTTGATCGAGAATGTTCAATCCAACGACGCGTCCTTCGCCTTCAGGTACCGTCAAACGTTTTCCGTAATCCGGCAAGTCACGACGCATCTCTTCATACGTATCGTTCTCGTATTTCAGACAGCACATCAACCGTCCACATACGCCTGAAATCTTCGTCGGATTCAATGAGAGATTTTGATCTTTTGCCATCTTGATCGAGACTGGCTCGAACTCACCGAGGAAAGACGAACAACATAAGACACGACCACACGGACCAATGCCTCCCAGTAACTTCGCTTCATCTCGAACACCGATTTGACGGAGTTCGATGCGCGTCCGGAAGACAGCCGCTAAATCTTTCACCAACTCACGGAAGTCGACACGTCCTTCAGCCGTGAAATAGAAGATGACCTTATTGCGGTCAAACGTGTACTCGACATCGACCAATTTCATATCGAGTTTATGTTCGCGGATTTTCTCGACACATACCGCATGCGCATCAAGCGCTGCGACTTTATTTTCGCGGACGATCATTGCATCTTTATCGTCAGCAATTCGAAGAATGGATTTCAGTGGTAACACCACATCTTCTTCGTCCATTTGTTTATCGGCGATAACCACTTCGCCATATTCAATGCCCCGTACCGTCTCAACGATGACTGCTTGTCCTCGTGATAATGACTCTTGTCCAGGTGCAAAATAATAAATTTTGCCCGCTTCTTTAAAGCGAACGCCTACTACTTCTAGCATGTCGCTCTACCCTTTCTGTAAGTCAAACATGAGACGCTCAACTGTTAATTGGGGATTAACATTCGCTTCGACCCGTCGGACTGCAGCAAGCACAGCTTGCAACCAGCGGGTGATCGTCGTCTGGCTCTTGGATCCCATCTGTTCAAGTTGGGGTTTACTATTCGTATAGGTCATACCTTCCCACGCCGGATTCAGTTTCAGACGTAAGACATCCTCGAAGAAACAAGTGACGAGTTCAAGACCGATTCGGACATCCTGACGGTTCTTGAATTGTCCCATCCATTTCTCTTGTACGAACAGCGGTAAATCAGCCGGACGATTCGCTAATTCCTCCATCAATTGTAACACTGACGCTCGCGCATTTACAAACCAGTCTTCGAGCAATGCTTCTTCCGCATCCTCGACTTTTGGATAGACGCGAGCCGCAAGTTGCGTCAACTCGTGGTCCCGTCCCGTTTTCTCAGATAAAACAGCTCCAATCATTTGACGATCCGCTGGGCGAAAACTTAATAACTGTCCCCGCGATCGAATCGTCGGCAAAAGAAGTTGAGGTTGGTTCGTCAATAATAAGGCAACTTTCCCTTCACCTGGCTCCTCAAAGAACTTCAGCAAGCTGTTTGCTGCCTGAGGTGTCATCTTATGCGATTGAGTAATAACATAAATTTGACGATCGCCTTCGAGTCCTCGGAGTGAGAGATCATGCATCAATTGCTGAATCTGTTCTTTTTTGATGGTTGCGCCATCTGGTTCGATTTCATAATAATCGACCAAGTTACCACTTTCCATCCGCCGACAGCTACGACAGACACCACATGGCTCTACATCGACCGGCGCCTCACAAAAAAGGCTCTTTGCGAACAAGTGAGCCGCTTCAAGTAGAAGCGGCTCATAGTCTCCGGTGAAGATATAAGCGTGATTGATTCGGTCGTTACGTAACGAGTTTTGAAGAATCGTCGAAATGACCGATTGTGTCTGCTCTAGTTCATGAAACGTCTGCATTAGAATTGATGAAACCCTTCAATTGGTAAGACGAAGACCGTCGCCCCACCGACTTGGACTTCAACAGGATACGGGATATAAGAATCCGCATGACCACCCATGGGCGAAATCGGAGATACCATCTGTTCACGACTCGAACAATTCTTTTTAATCAATCGTAAAAGATCGTCAAGACGTTCACTTTGAACACCAATCATGAACGTCGTATTCCCTTCTTTTAGGAAACCACCTGTCGTTGCCAGTTTTGTCGCTCGGAAATCATGCTCGACAAGTGCTTCCGCCAAACGCAGGCTATCTTTATCTTGAACAATCGTAATGACCATTTTCATGAGAATCTCTCCCTTTCTTTTAAATACGTCATGACATCTTCCACTAATTCCAGATGAATCGTTTCAATCGATCGATTGGCTTGTACGATCTGTACCCGTTCCGAGTCAGACGCAGCAATCTGTTGAAAGCCTTCATAGACACGGGCACGAAACGCATCGTCTCGTTGCTCGATTCGATCAAGTGCTCCCCGATCCATCATTCGTTTTTTAGAATCCGAGACTGTTAAATCAAATAGATATGTCCGGTCTGGCGCTAATCCGCCTGTTGCAGAAGCATTGATTTGACGGACAAGATCAATCGGGTGCCCGAGACCATACCCTTGATAAGCAAGTGATGCATCCACGAATCGATCACATAAGACAATCGTTCCAGCTTCTAATGCTGGTCGAATCAATTCTTCGACATGTTGAGCGCGAGACGCTGCATACAATAGAATTTCCGTCATCTCTGTCATCTCTTCAAAAACAGGATTTAGAATCAACGAACGAATTTCGTTCCCAACACGTGTGCCACCTGGTTCTCGTGTTGTCATGACGTTATATCCCTTTTCCTTTAACACCTCGCCAAGCAATTGCAGTTGTGTCGTTTTACCGGCACCATCCGGTCCTTCGACAGTAATGAACGTACCTTTCATACTTCAAACCCTTCCTCTATGACGCGTAACGCTCCGTGTTGCAATTGTTCGCCCCCTTGCAAATGAACGGCTACGGTTTGATAATGTCGTAAACGTAATACCTGTTCCGCCGTGATGCACTCTCCTCTGACGATTAACGGGATGCCTGGCGGGTACGGAATAATCGTTTCTAGTGAAACGTGACCGATACACTCATCCAGATGACGGAACGTACCTGTTGCTTGTTCTAACTGTTCATAAGAACAAGCTAAAGCAGATACCTGTATTTTACCCATAATTGATTGCTCGATATACCTTTTCGAGGGAATTCCTTCTAATTTCATATTTTGAATAGCTCGTTCGACGCGATTTATCCAGTCCTCCTGCTCAGTCTTTGACAAACGACGTAGTGGCAAAATACATACGACATGATCTCCTAGGGCAAACTCTGCATCGAGCTGGACCATTCGTAACGCTTGTAACAAAGCGTCTCCTGTATATCCTTCATACGCTAGTGTCATCCGTGACCAATCGTCAAAACGAATGACTGTTAGATGGTCGAAGCGTTGAAGTTTCTGTACAAACGCATCGTGACTACTCTGAATATCTGACATGATTTCAACTGTCCACTGTTCTCGATAGAAACGTGCGTAATCTAACGAAGCCATTAGTAAATAAGAAGGACTCGATGTTTGAAACGCTTGTAGCGCGCGCTTTAACCTTCTTCTCATGTCTTCCGTAAATCGTTCGTGCATCCACGCTCCCATTGTCAGAGCGGGAAGTGTTTTATGAGCAGACTGAACGACGGCAGTTGCGCCTAGTTCAAAAGCAGAGCGAACACCAAACGAATTTCCAAAATGAGCGCCGTGTGCTTCATCCACTAGCAAAGGAATACCAAATGACATCGTTAACTCAATCAGCGATGCAATATCAGCTGCTTCTCCGTAATACGTTGGAGAGGTTATAAACACGCCAACCCCTCCTGGATATTTCGTAAACGCTTCCTTTAATGTTTCACGTGAAACATGCCCGCTAATTCCTGTTTCCTCATGAATGTCAGGTTCAAGAAATATTGGTTCAATACCGAGCCATTCCAACGCATTAAAAACGGATTTGTGCGAATTACGCTGTACATAAACGCGCTCTCCTCTTGTTGCTGTAGCTGCAAGCATCGCCCAGTTCCCAACAGTCGAGCCATTTACGAGAAAATAACTTGCTTGTGCATTATAAACCTGTCGCAATAAAGAAACCGCATCAGCTATGGCTTCTTCTGGATGATGAAAATCATCTAGACCCGGTAATTCTGTAACATCCCATTTAAAAAAGTCTGGCAAAGATGTCAGTGTTCCATTTTTATGTCCAGGAACATGCCATGAGATCGGCGTTCGATCTAAGTGACGCTGAAGTGCATGTACAATAGGAAGTTCGCGTTTCATGAAAACACTCCTTTTTCATCTAAAATGATTACACAAAAAGACCGACCTGCAATCTGCAGATCGGTCAAGTGCCTGGCAACGTCCTATCCTCACAGGGGGAAGCCCCCAACTACTTTCGGCGTTCAAGTGCTTAACTTCCGTGTTCGGCATGGGAACGGGTGTGACCACTTGGCTATCGTCACCAGACGACGGGCTCGTGCCCTCAAAACTGAAGTCATCAACAATGCATCTGCTAGAACAAGGCCTCGACCGATTAGTATCACTCAGCTCCACATGTCGCCATGCTTCCACCCGTGACCTATCTACCTCATCGTCTCTGAGGGGTCTTTCTTGATTACTCAAAGGGAAATCTCATCTTGGAGGGGGCTTCATGCTTAGATGCTTTCAGCATTTATCCCGTCCGCACGTAGCTACCCAGCGATGCTCCTGGCGGAACAACTGGTACACCAGCGGTGCGTCCATCCCGGTCCTCTCGTACTAAGGACAGCTCTCCTCAAATTTCCTGCGCCCACGACGGATAGGGACCGAACTGTCTCACGACGTTCTGAACCCAGCTCGCGTACCGCTTTAATGGGCGAACAGCCCAACCCTTGGGACCTACTCCAGCCCCAGGATGCGATGAGCCGACATCGAGGTGCCAAACCTCCCCGTCGATGTGGACTCTTGGGGGAGATCAGCCTGTTATCCCCAGGGTAGCTTTTATCCGTTGAGCGATGGCCCTTCCATGCGGAACCACCGGATCACTAAGCCCGACTTTCGTCCCTGCTCGACTTGTAGGTCTCGCAGTCAAGCTCCCTTCTGCCTTTGCGCTCTACGAATGATTTCCAACCATTCTGAGGGAACCTTTGGGCGCCTCCGTTACTGTTTAGGAGGCGACCGCCCCAGTCAAACTACCCGCCTGACACGGTCCTCCAGCCGGATGACGGCTGCGAGTTAGAGACTCTATGCATGAAGGGCGGTATCCCAAGGGTGACTCCTCCGAAGCTGGCGCTCCGGGCTCGACGTCTCCCGCCTATCCTGTACATCATGCACAAAGCCTCAATATCAGGCTGTAGTAAAGCTCCATGGGGTCTTTCCGTCCTGTCGCGGGTAACCTGCATCTTCACAGGTACTATGATTTCACCGGGTCTCTCGTTGAGACAGTGCCCAAATCGTTACGCCTTTCGTGCGGGTCGGAACTTACCCGACAAGGAATTTCGCTACCTTAGGACCGTTATAGTTACGGCCGCCGTTTACTGGGGCTTCGGTTCAAAGCTTCGCTTGCGCTAACCCATCCCCTTAACCTTCCAGCACCGGGCAGGCGTCAGCCCCTATACGTCATCTTGCGATTTAGCAGAGACCTGTGTTTTTGCTAAACAGTCGTTTGGGCCTATTCACTGCGGCTCTACATGTGTAGAGCGTCCCTTCTCCCGAAGTTACGGGACCATTTTGCCGAGTTCCTTAACGAGAGTTATCCCGCGCGTCTTAGAATTCTCATCTCGCCTACCTGTGTCG
>NZ_CM132670.1:435000-732500 GCF_053878415.1 Exiguobacterium sp. EA-TM-5
ACGTAGCTACCCAGCGATGCTCCTGGCGGAACAACTGGTACACCAGCGGTGCGTCCATCCCGGTCCTCTCGTACTAAGGACAGCTCTCCTCAAATTTCCTGCGCCCACGACGGATAGGGACCGAACTGTCTCACGACGTTCTGAACCCAGCTCGCGTACCGCTTTAATGGGCGAACAGCCCAACCCTTGGGACCTACTCCAGCCCCAGGATGCGATGAGCCGACATCGAGGTGCCAAACCTCCCCGTCGATGTGGACTCTTGGGGGAGATCAGCCTGTTATCCCCAGGGTAGCTTTTATCCGTTGAGCGATGGCCCTTCCATGCGGAACCACCGGATCACTAAGCCCGACTTTCGTCCCTGCTCGACTTGTAGGTCTCGCAGTCAAGCTCCCTTCTGCCTTTGCGCTCTACGAATGATTTCCAACCATTCTGAGGGAACCTTTGGGCGCCTCCGTTACTGTTTAGGAGGCGACCGCCCCAGTCAAACTACCCGCCTGACACGGTCCTCCAGCCGGATGACGGCTGCGAGTTAGAGACTCTATGCATGAAGGGCGGTATCCCAAGGGTGACTCCTCCGAAGCTGGCGCTCCGGGCTCGACGTCTCCCGCCTATCCTGTACATCATGCACAAAGCCTCAATATCAGGCTGTAGTAAAGCTCCATGGGGTCTTTCCGTCCTGTCGCGGGTAACCTGCATCTTCACAGGTACTATGATTTCACCGGGTCTCTCGTTGAGACAGTGCCCAAATCGTTACGCCTTTCGTGCGGGTCGGAACTTACCCGACAAGGAATTTCGCTACCTTAGGACCGTTATAGTTACGGCCGCCGTTTACTGGGGCTTCGGTTCAAAGCTTCGCTTGCGCTAACCCATCCCCTTAACCTTCCAGCACCGGGCAGGCGTCAGCCCCTATACGTCATCTTGCGATTTAGCAGAGACCTGTGTTTTTGCTAAACAGTCGTTTGGGCCTATTCACTGCGGCTCTACATGTGTAGAGCGTCCCTTCTCCCGAAGTTACGGGACCATTTTGCCGAGTTCCTTAACGAGAGTTATCCCGCGCGTCTTAGAATTCTCATCTCGCCTACCTGTGTCGGTTTACGGTACTGGCGCCTTCCCCCTCACTAGAGGCTTTTCTTGGCAGTGTGAAATCGTGACCTACGTCCCTACGGGACTCCGCGTCGTTCCTTGACTTTGATGCCTGACGGATTTGCCAATCAGACGGTCTTGAAACTTGCACATGCACTTCCATCCGCATGCGTCACTATCCTCCTGCGTCCCCCCATTGTTCAAACGGTGGATCGGCGGTACAGGAATATCAACCTGTTATCCATCGCCTACGCCTTTCGGCCTCGGCTTAGGTCCAGACTAACCCTGAGCGGACGAGCCTTCCTCAGGAAACCTTGGGCTTTCGACGGAGGGGATTCTCACCCCTCTTTTCGCTACTCACACCGGCATTCTCACTTCCAAACGCTCCACTGCTCCTTCCGGTACAGCTTCACAGCGGTTTGGAACGCTCCCCTACCATTCCTTACGGAATCCGCAGCTTCGGTGGTATGTTTAGCCCCGTTACATTTTCGGCGCGGCGCCACTCGACTAGTGAGCTATTACGCACTCTTTGAATGGTGGCTGCTTCTAAGCCAACATCCTAGCTGTCTAGGCAGCGCCACATCCTTTTCCACTTAACATACACTTTGGGACCTTAGCTGGCGGTCTGGGCTGTTTCCCTCTTGACTACGGATCTTATCACTCGCAGTCTGACTCCCGAGTATAAGTTGCTGGCATTCGGAGTTTAACTGAATTCGGTAACCCTGTGGGGGCCCCTAGTCCAATCAGTGCTCTACCTCCAGAACTCTCAACCTCGAGGCTAGCCCTAAAGCTATTTCGGGGAGAACCAGCTATCTCCAGGTTCGATTGGCATTTCACCGCTACCCACACCTCATCCCCGCACTTTTCAACGTGCGTGGGTTCGGACCTCCAGTCAGTGTTACCTGACCTTCATCCTGGACATGGGTAGATCACCTGGTTTCGGGTCTACGACAACGCACTGAACGCCCTGTTCAGACTCGCTTTCGCTACGGCTCCGCCTCATCGGCTTAACCTCGCGCGTTATCGTAACTCGCCGGTTCATTCTACAAAAGGCACGCCATCACCCATTAACGGGCTCTGACTACTTGTAGGCATACGGTTTCAGGATCTATTTCACTCCCCTTCCGGGGTGCTTTTCACCTTTCCCTCACGGTACTGGTTCACTATCGGTCACTAGGGAGTATTTAGCCTTGGGAGATGGTCCTCCCGGATTCCGACGGGGTTTCACGTGTCCCGCCGTACTCAGGATCCACTCTGGAGGGAAAACAGTTTCAGCTACAGGGCTGTCACCTTCTTCGGCCGACCTTTCCAGGTCCTTCACCTACTGTCTTCCTTTTTGACTCCGTATAGAGTGTCCTACAACCCCGAAGAGCATGCTCTTCGGTTTGGGCTGTTCCCGTTTCGCTCGCCGCTACTCAGGGAATCGCATTTGCTTTCTCTTCCTCCGGGTACTTAGATGTTTCAGTTCCCCGGGTCTGCCTCACGCTACACTATGTATTCATGTAACATGTCCCATCCCATTACAGATGGTGGGTTCCCCCATTCGGAAATCTTCGGATCAAAGCATACTTACTGCTCCCCGAAGCATATCGCTGTTCGTCGCGTCCTTCATCGGCTCCTAGTGCCAAGGCATCCACCGTACGCCCTTCATACCTTGATCTAGCGTTGGTATTCTAAGAACACACGTCTAATGACATGGTTATAAAAAGTTTGATGTCTTGTTGATGTCTTCAGTTTTCAAGGTGCGAGTGTCTCTATCGAGACTGAGAGACGAGCTCTCAAAACTGAACGATGGGCATGTCCCGTAAGGGACGTTTTCCTTAGAAAGGAGGTGATCCAGCCGCACCTTCCGATACGGCTACCTTGTTACGACTTCACCCCAATCATCTACCCCACCTTCGACGGCTGGCTCCTTGCGGTTACCTCACCGGCTTCGGGTGTTGCAAACTCTCGTGGTGTGACGGGCGGTGTGTACAAGACCCGGGAACGTATTCACCGCAGTATGCTGACCTGCGATTACTAGCGATTCCGACTTCATGCAGGCGAGTTGCAGCCTGCAATCCGAACTGGGAACGGCTTTATGGGATTGGCTCCACCTCGCGGTCTCGCTGCCCTTTGTACCGTCCATTGTAGCACGTGTGTAGCCCAACTCATAAGGGGCATGATGATTTGACGTCATCCCCACCTTCCTCCGGTTTGTCACCGGCAGTCTCCCTAGAGTGCCCAACTAAATGCTGGCAACTAAGGATAGGGGTTGCGCTCGTTGCGGGACTTAACCCAACATCTCACGACACGAGCTGACGACAACCATGCACCACCTGTCACCATTGTCCCCGAAGGGAAAACTTGATCTCTCAAGCGGTCAATGGGATGTCAAGAGTTGGTAAGGTTCTTCGCGTTGCTTCGAATTAAACCACATGCTCCACCGCTTGTGCGGGTCCCCGTCAATTCCTTTGAGTTTCAGCCTTGCGGCCGTACTCCCCAGGCGGAGTGCTTAATGCGTTAGCTTCAGCACTGAGGGGCGGAAACCCCCCAACACCTAGCACTCATCGTTTACGGCGTGGACTACCAGGGTATCTAATCCTGTTTGCTCCCCACGCTTTCGCGCCTCAGCGTCAGTTACAGACCAAAGAGTCGCCTTCGCCACTGGTGTTCCTCCACATCTCTACGCATTTCACCGCTACACGTGGAATTCCACTCTTCTCTTCTGTACTCAAGCCTTCCAGTTTCCAATGGCCCTCCCCGGTTGAGCCGGGGGCTTTCACATCAGACTTAAAAGGCCGCCTGCGCGCGCTTTACGCCCAATAATTCCGGACAACGCTTGCCACCTACGTATTACCGCGGCTGCTGGCACGTAGTTAGCCGTGGCTTTCTCGTAAGGTACCGTCAAGGTACGAGCATTCCCTCTCGTACGTGTTCTTCCCTTACAACAGAGTTTTACGATCCGAAAACCTTCATCACTCACGCGGCGTTGCTCCATCAGACTTTCGTCCATTGTGGAAGATTCCCTACTGCTGCCTCCCGTAGGAGTCTGGGCCGTGTCTCAGTCCCAGTGTGGCCGATCACCCTCTCAGGTCGGCTATGCATCGTCGCCTTGGTGGGCCGTTACCTCACCAACTAGCTAATGCACCGCAAGGCCATCTCAAGGTGACGCCGAAGCGCCTTTCATCAGCGGACCATGCGGTCCGTTGAACTATCCGGTATTAGCTCCGATTTCTCGGAGTTATCCCAATCCTTGAGGCAGGTTCCTTACGTGTTACTCACCCGTCCGCCGCTCATTCCACTGCCTTCCCTCCGAAGAGTTCCGTCAGCTTCCTGCGCTCGACTTGCATGTATTAGGCACGCCGCCAGCGTTCGTCCTGAGCCAGGATCAAACTCTCCATAAAGTGTTTGACTTGCTCGTTGTTGTGACCGAAGTCACGATTGACGAAGCTTGCGCTTCATTCGTTTTTGTATTCCGTAGAATACGTTTTTGCCTCATCGTTCAGTTTTCAAAGTTCGTCCGCGCCTGTTTTGGCGACTCAATTAGAATACCAAGTCTGAAACAAGAAGTCAACAACTTTTTTAAAATTGTTTTTTACTTGTTTGCCGTAAGCGCTCGTCCTCTTGAGGACATGAATTAATATATCACGATAGTTAGACAGACGCAACTACTTTATTAAAATAATTTATAGTTTTTTAAAACATATAAAAACCGCAGACAAGAGTGGCTGCGGTTTACTTCATCATTAACGAGACGCGTCTTCTTTTCGCTTCGCTTATATAGAAGAAATACAGCGATTCCGCTAACTTCATTTGTGCTTCTAAGTCACCGTAATCGTCGTAACTGATTTCTAGAAGATGACGTTTCATTAAATAATCTTCTTTTGCTTTTGCTAATTCTTCTAACAAACGCTGATCGTACTCATTGCGAATTTTTTTTCGAAACCAACTCATAGTTCGCGGCGTCCCTCCATTGCACGAGATAAAGTTACTTCATCCGCGTATTCAAGATCTCCCCCTACTGGAAGACCATGGGCAATCCGCGTAATCCGAATACCTGTTGGTTTTAAAAGACGCGATAGATACATCGCCGTCGCTTCCCCTTCAATATTCGGATTCGTTGCTAAGATGACTTCTGTAATCGCCTCATCCGCTTGAAGACGTGTCAAAAGACTCGAGACATTGATATCTTCTGGACCGATCCCTTCCATTGGACTGATCGCCCCATGTAAGACGTGATACAATCCTTGATAATCTCGCATCTTTTCCATCGCAATGACATCTCTTGAATCTTGAACGACGCAGACGATTGTACGATTTCGGTGCTTATCTGTACATACATAACAAGGATCTTGATCCGTGATATTCCCGCAAACACTACAATAGGCAATATCACGCTTCGCACTGACTAAAGCCTTACCGAACATCAAGACATCGTCTTCTTCCATATCCAGGACATGAAATGCTAGACGCACTGCTGTCTTCGGACCAATCCCCGGTAGTTTCGTAAAACTTTCGATCAAACGACTAATCGCTTCAGGATATTGCAAGTGGTTTCCTCCTACGAATTAAAACATTCCCGGCAGATTCATACCTTGTGTGAATTTCCCCATTTTACTTGATACGAGTTCATCGACCTTCTTCAAAGCATCATTTGTTGCAGCTAAGACGAGATCTTGAATCATTTCAACATCATCTGGATCGACGACTTCTTCTTTAATGATGACATCTACGATATTTTTATGACCATCTGCAACGACTGAGACCATTTCTCCGCCTGCTGTACCTGTTACTGTTAAATCTTTTAGCTCTTCTTGTGCTTTTGCCATATCCTTTTGCATCTTTTGCATCTGTTTCATCATATTGTTCATGTTTCCCATTCCGCGCATCTGTATTCCTCCTCGAATTTAATCTTCGAACTCTACGATATCACCAAAACGACCAAGCGTCTCGGACAATAACTGATCGCTCTCCGATTCTTGTTTTGTTTCCTTCTCTTCTATACTACTACTATTTCGCTTAGCAACAAACTCTGCTTTCAGTTCATGCCAATCCTTCGAAAGAATCGCTAAAATTTCACGTTTGACGCCGCATACTTCATACAACGCTTCTTCAATGACGAAACGAGTTCGTTCATTCGTCATGACCTGTTCAAAGTGCCATCCCTTCCCATCATCAAATTCAATCAGCAACGTATCCGCTGAACAAAGAACAGGTTTACTCTCATGGAGTAATGAATAGATTGGTCCATCCTCTTTTAGGATCCACTTCAAGATGTGATCCCACCGTTCTTGAATTTCACGCAATTGGGCTTTCTCTGCCCGTCCTAACATTTGACGAATGCGCTCTTTCGCAATCCGTACAGTTGGTCGCCCTTGTTTCCGCTTCGGTTGCGCTTGCGGCGTTGTTGCTTCTTGAGCTGGAACACCGTTCGACTTCCATTGATGCATTTGTTCTTTCATCTCACGGACTTCTTGTTGCAACGATTGAACGATTTGTCCCGTCGTTCGACCTTGTTCTGCAATCTGAATGAAGGCAATCTCAACGAGGACTCGGGGGTGATTCGTTAATCGCATCTGTTGCTGGCAGTCATGCAACTGATCAATGATCGTAAAGCATGTCTCCGCTTCAATCGATTCGACGAATTGTTTGAACTCATCCGTCGGGCGAGCACGCTCTAGTAAATCAACAGCTGTAGGAGATGCTTTTAATAACAGCGTATCTCGGTAAAAGAAGACGAGATCCTCTACGAATCGCTTCAAGTCCTTTCCCGCTCGTTGCATCGTCTCAAGCGTCTGTAACAACTGGTCGACTTGATGTTCATGCAAGGCACGGGCAATGTTTAGTAATGCTTCATCTTCTACCGCACCTGTTACTTCAAGAACAGCTGCATCGTTTAGATCACCGTTTGAAAAAGCGACTGCTTGATCGAGTAGACTCAGTGCATCACGCATGCCGCCATCCGCTGCCCGAGCAATCAACCGTAAGGCCGTATCCGAATAATCGATCGATTGGTCTTTTAAGATATATTGCATCCGCTCTACGAGTTGATCGACTTCATGTCGCTTCACATCGAAACGTTGGCAACGTGAGATGATCGTCGCCGGAATTTTATGCGGTTCGGTCGTTGCTAAGATGAAGATCGCGTGTGCCGGTGGTTCTTCTAGTGTTTTGAGTAATGCATTAAAGGCACCCGTCGACAACATGTGTACTTCATCAATGATATAGACCTTGTAAGCTGCTTCTGAAGGTGGATATTTGACTTTATCCCGGATTTCTCGAATCTCATCTACGCCGTTATTCGAAGCCGCATCGATTTCGAAAACGTCCGGACTTGATCCTTCCGTGATTGCAAGACACGTCGGACATGTATTACACGGTTCTTTGACCGGAGCCTGCTCACAGTTGATCGCTTTGGCGATGATTTTGGCAAGACTGGTCTTTCCCGTTCCTCGAGGACCCGAAAATAGATAGGCGTGGGACATCCGTCCCTCCATCAATGCATTTTGGATCGTTCGGGTGATATGCGCTTGTCCAACGACTTCGTCGAATCGTTGCGGACGATATACGCGGTATAGTGCTTGATAGGCCAAGTTTGCGCCTCCTCTTTTTAAGTTCCTCATTCTATTTTACCTAAAAAAGTCTACAACCGAAACCGGCTGTAGACTTGTCTTTAAAAATTAAACTGCCGCGCACCATATTCTGAAATATGTTCAACATGCGTTACTCACGCAGCCTGCTCAGTCCAAGCACCCCTGCAACACACAGAGAGCACCACTTAAGGCTGCTTCCTTCCGGACCTGACCTGGTTCATGGGTATCTGTTGCGCAGGACTCAAACGTCAACGCTACTTACGTGAGGCAGACCACACCAATCATATCCCTCGACATGGAATTCAGTCTCGCTATAGCGGATTGCGAGTGACAGGGAACCGCTACATCCCCACCTAGCACGGCAAATGGTTTATCGATTTTTAGTGGCACCTTGTTTCAGTGCTTTTTCATTATACTGTTTCATCTGGTGTGATGCAACCCATTGCCCGCTTTCGTGCTTTCTTTTTCGCACGTAGTTCCCGAAAGAACGTCGTCAACATTTCACCACACTCTTTTTCTAATATACCGCTTGTCAGTTGCGAGACGTGATTGAACCGATCGTCTTGCACTAGATTCATCAACGTTCCGCAACATCCACCCTTCGGATCAACAGCACCAAAAATAACATGTTCGATCCGCGATAACATGATGGCCCCTGCACACATCGGACACGGTTCGAGTGTCACGTACAACTCACATCCTTCAAGTCGCCAGTTTCCGAGCTTTCGACATGCTTCTTCAATTGCGATCAACTCGGCATGTGCCGTCGCCTGTTGATCCGTTTCCCGGTGATTGTAACCAGTCGCGATGACTTCATCGTTTTTGATGATGACACATCCAATTGGAACTTCTCCAATCTTTTCTGCCTTTTTTGCCTCTTCGATTGCAAGACGCATGTAGTGTTCCTGTCGTTCCATCGATGATACTCCTCACTCTAAAAAAATTCTCCTTTTGAAACTTCAGCAAGTCGTACTTCTTTGTGCTAAAATATAAATTGCACTTTGCTGAACGGAGGGTCATTGTATATGTTCATAACGGTTGAAGGACCGATTGGTGTAGGCAAAACATCACTTGCGAACGCCATCAGTCACCATTTCTCTTTTTCTATGTTACGCGAAATCGTCGAAGAAAATCCCTTTCTTGGAAAGTTCTATGAAGATATCGAAGAATGGAGCTTCCAGACGGAAATGTTCTTCTTGTGCAATCGCTTCAAACAACTCGATGATATCGAACGTCATTACCTCAGTAAACAACGCTCTGTCGTTGCTGATTACCATATCTTTAAGAACTTGATCTTTGCACACCGCTCTCTCAAGGTAGAGCATCTCGAGAAGTACCAACAAATCTATTCGATCCTGACGACGGACATGCCAAAACCGGATGCTGTCATCTACTTGAACGCAAGCATCGACACCTTGATGAAACGTGTGGCGCTGCGCGGACGAGAAATCGAAGAAAATATGTCACGTGCTTATCTCGAACAATTGGCAGAGGATTACGAGACATTCGTCACGGAATATCAAGCTAAACATCCGGAAGTCAAAATCATCCGTTTCGATGGGGATGCACTCGACTTCGTCAAGCGACCGGAAGATCTCGAGTACGTCTTGACGACAATCCGGAACGAATTATATGAAGGAGCGAACCACGCATGAACTTGAAGCTACGCGAAAAATACAACATCCCGGCAGATGCCGTCATTACGATCGGCGGTATGGTTGGGATCGGTAAATCAACGATCACAAACGGATTAGCAGATGCCCTTGGTTTCCGGACGTCACTCGAAAAAGTCGATACGAATCCTTACTTGGATAAATTTTATCATGATTTCGAGCGCTGGAGCTTCCATCTCCAAATCTATTTCCTAGCTGAACGCTTCAAGGAGCAAAAGCGGATTTTCCAATACGGTGGCGGTTTCATCCAAGATCGTTCAATCTATGAAGATACAGGAATCTTCGCCAAGATGCATTTCGAAAAAGGAACGATGTCTCCAACGGACTATGAAACATATTCAAGTTTGTTTGACGCAATGGTCATGACACCATTCTTCCCACATCCGGATCTCTTAATCTATCTCGAAGGTTCGTTCGAGCAAGTTCTTGAACGAATTCGTCTTCGCGGACGTGAGATGGAGCAACAGACTCCAATCGAATATTGGGAAGAGATGTACGAACGCTATACGAACTGGATCAATAACTTCACGATCTGCCCGGTACTCCGTTTGTCGATCGATGAATACGATCTACTAAACGAGCCAGAATCCATCGACCGGATTCTTGCGAAGATTGAAAAACAACTCGAAGTTGCTCGCATTGCCAATACACGCTAACTGATCAGATCTGCCTCTTAGGTGGATCTTTTTTTGCACAAAAAAAAGGAGACGCGTCTCGCATCTCCCTCCTATTAACCAATCACTTGATTGATTTGTTTCATATGGTGTAAATCATGTTGAGTCATCGCTCCGAGGAACTGACCAATCGTCAACTCTTTGTCTTTAATGACGACTTTATCTTGCAGGCGATCTTCTGGAATCAATTCGACGGCACGACGCAATAAGTCACGGCTGACTAAAAACTCATCAATCGTCAAGATCCGCTGCTGCTCACGACTCATCTTCGCTGCTTCATCATTAACAGCTTGGCTATCCGGTGCGATGCGGAATGGTTCACCCGCGAGCAAATACGGGATACGTTCTGCGACCATGAACCGATCCCATGGTGATAAGTGACCAATGATTTCAGCAACCGTCCACTTATCTTCCGCATACGATGTCCGCCATGCTTCTTCCGAAATCTGTTCTAAATCTTTTACATATGTCATCGTCATCGCATAATGCGAAAGCAACGATTCTTTTGTTTGTTCGTTCATTTCGTCCACCTCTTCTTCGTTTTTCACGTAGGCAACCATAGCATGCACGAAGAAATTGATGCAACAAAAAAGCACCTCACAATGGAGATGCTTTATAAAAAGCGGAGTCGGTGGGATTCGAACCCACGCGAGCCTTGCGACCCCTAACGGATTTCGAGTCCGTCCCCTTCAGCCGGACTTGGGTACGACTCCATGATTATTGTTATTTTTGGGTAAAAAAAAAGAAGTGGAGGAGGCGGTGGGATTCGAACCCACGCACGGCTTTCGCCGCCTGACGGTTTTCAAGACCGTTCTCTTAAACCACTTGAGTACGCCTCCAAGCTATAAAACATGCATGTCGTTGTCAAAAAATAAAAATGGAGGAGGCGGTGGGATTCGAACCCACGCACGGCTTTCGCCGCCTGACGGTTTTCAAGACCGTTCTCTTAAACCACTTGAGTACGCCTCCGTACTTCTCATAACACTGTTATGATTCGGTTGTTTTCCTGACATTAATTATGATAGCATCTGGCTTTTACCGTGTAAAGCCCTTTTCTAAAAAAACTTTTTTAAAAGTAAAAAGGGGGGATCGCCCCCTTTTTAACTTAAGGTTGAATCACTTCAAGACCACCCATGTATGGACGAAGCACTTCTGGAATAACAACTGATCCATCCGCTTGCTGGTAGTTCTCTAAGATCGCAGCAACTGTCCGACCGACTGCAAGAGCAGAACCGTTTAATGTATGAACGAACTCTGGCTTCGCGTTCGCTTCGCGGCGGAAACGAATTTGCGCCCGGCGTGCTTGGAAATCTTCAAAGTTTGAACAAGAAGAGATCTCACGGTAAACGCCTTGGCTTGGCATCCAAACTTCGATATCATATTTCTTCGCAGCTGTAAATCCGAGATCGGCTGTACACATGCTCAATACTTGGTACGGAAGCTTCAGCTTTTTCAAGACTGTTTCTGCTTGTCCTGTTAACAATTCAAGTTGCTCGTAAGACTCTTCTGGTTTAACGAAACGAACGAGCTCAACTTTATTGAATTGATGCTGGCGAATCAATCCACGTGTATCGCGTCCAGCAGAACCGGCTTCTGAACGGAAACATTGGCTGTATGCTGCATAGCCGATTGGTAACTGATCTGCCGTTAAGATTTCTTCACGATGCATGTTCGTAACAGGAACTTCTGCAGTTGGTACGAGGAAGTAGTTCGTTTCTTCAATCTTAAACGCATCCTCTTCGAACTTCGGCAGTTGACCTGTTCCTGTCATTGAATCGCGGTTGACCATGAGTGGTGGCAAGATTTCTGTGTATCCGTGCTGATCTTGGTGAAGATCCATCATGAAGTTGATCAATGCCCGCTCAAGACGTGCACCGGCACCACGATAAAAGACGAAGCGGCTACCCGTGACTTTTCCGGCACGCTCGACATCGACAATTTTCAATTGCTCCATCAAGTCCCAATGTGGAACTGCTTCGAAGTCAAACGCTGGTTTGTCACCGACTTCACGTAAGACGACATTGTCATCTTCAGAAGAACCGACGGGTACGCTGTCATGTGGAATATTCGGGATACCAAGGAGAATCTGATTTAATGTCGCTTCAACGTCACGTAACTCTTCATCAAGTGTCTTGATCTCATCCCCGACACTGCGCATCGCGACGATTGCTTCATCTGCATTTTCTTTATTGCGTTTGAGTTCAGCGATTTTTTTCGTCGCTTCATTTCGTTCTGCTTTCAAGACTTCCGTCCGCGCAATTAACTCTCGGCGTTTTTCATCGAGCGCGAGGAAACGGTTCATGTCCGTTAAGTCCTCTCCTCGGTGCGCTAACTTTTCTTGAATGGCGTCAAAATCTTGGCGTAATCGTTTAATATCAATCATTTGTAATTCCTCCTTTATGTCATAAAAAAAGGCGACTCGTCTCTTTCCGGTATTTCTACCGAAAAGGGACGAATCACCTGGATCCGCGTTGCCACCCTCATTGCTAGACACATCTAGCCAACTTAAGACGCGATAACGGGCGTACCCGCACCTTGTTCGCAAGGTGTGCGATCCGGCTCGATTCAATCCATCGATCTGACTAGTTCACACCACCCACTAGCTCTCTTAACAGTATCGATACATCTACTTGGTCCGTTCATAGCATCTTTATGAGATTAGCTTTACTTTACACCATCGCCTTGGAGATTGACAAGAGCCGATTGTTGAATCGCTTGCTCAATCCGTTTCGACCAAGCTGTCCAGGCACGTACGAGACGTGTCGGTACACTTGCGAGTTGAACGGCAGTTGCACTATACAAATTCACGTGCGGTGTCTCAAATCCTGGTAGATAGACACCGTCATCCGCGACTTGCACCGTTCCGACAACTTCTTGTTTTGTTACAGGAGCTGTCGTTTTCGAGAATTCGAAACGTGGTTCACGTGTCGTCGTTTGCTTCGGTACCGTGACGTACAACGAGCCATCAGTGACGACATCTAATTTTCGAACGGTTGCGCCTTTAATCGGAAGGACGTCTTTGATGCGTTCGCCTTTTCCATAATACGTCAATGGCTCAAACGTCGCAAAACCATAGTCGAGTAGCTTTTTCGTTTCCTTGAAACGGGCTTGATCGGAATCCGTTCGCATGACGACTGTGACCAGTGTCATATTATCTCGCGTCGTCACACTCGCAAAGCAGTACCCCGCTAAATCTGTCATTCCTGTCTTCATTCCTCGCATACCATCGTAAGAAAACTTCTTCTTCGAAAGCATCTTATTCGAATTATTTAAGACCTCTCCATTAAGTCTCATTTTTGTTTTACTCGTTACATCCAGTACATCCGGGTAATCTTTAATATAGCGGATGATGAGTAATGCAATATCTGTCGCCGTCATTAAATTTGTTCCAGGAAGTGTCGCATCGACTGCATCAAGACCAGACGCATTTGCATATTCTGTATCGTTCATACCAAATTGTTTCGCTGCCTCATTCATTTTTTCAACGAACGTCGCCTCCGAACCGGCTACGGTCTCGGCCAACATGACGGCTGCATCATTTGCAGATTGAATGAACGCCGCGTTATACATTTCGCGAACCGTATACGCTTTTCTTTTAACTGGTACACGAGTGATACCAGACGTTTTTGCTAGTTTCAAGACTTTCTCGCTAGGTGTAATTTTTTGATCCCACGTCAGTTTTTTTAGTTCGATTTGTCGTCGGACGAGGTAAAGCGTCATCAGCTTCGTCATCGAAGCCGGTGGTAGAGAAACATCCGCTTCCGATTGAAGGAGGATTTTCCCTGTGACCGCATCGGCCATTATGTAAGACTCTGCTTGAATCGAAGGTGCCGCTTGTCCCGTTGTAGGAAAACCTACGACTAGTAGGATACTTAAACAGAGTAGCAAGATTCGTTTCATCGTGTCTCTCCTTCACTCAATCATTCATTTTACAAATAGTGTAGCACAAAAGAAGCACCTGACAGTAGAACCTGTCAGATGCTTCCACGCTTTACGAACGGATCGATTGACGCTGTTTAATTTTTTGTAAAAAATAGCGATGTAGTCGATTGTCCTCTGTTAATTCCGGATGAAACGAACACGCCAGGTGAAGCGATGTCTCAACGGCAACAATCTGTTCTTCAACCGTTGCGATGATACGTGTTCCTTCGCCGACAGATAGAATCAAAGGTGCCCGAATGAAGACTGCCTCAATCGGCTCTTCAATCCCCTCAACTGGCAATAGTCCTTCAAACGAGTCGATTTGCCGACCAAAAGCGTTACGACGGACCGTCATTGAAATCGTATTAAGGTGACTTTGCCCTGCTTCAACGACGGTTGCGAGTAAAATCATTCCAGCACATGTCCCGAACATCGGTAACGATGTCGCTCGCTCCCGAAGCGGTTCAAGTAACTCATAGCGTTCGATGAGTCGACGCATCGCTGTCGATTCGCCTCCCGGTAAGACGAGTCCATCGAGTCCGTCAAGATCGCTCACTTGTTTAACGAGAACGACATCGACACCAAGACCTTCAAGCTGCTGTTGATGTTCGCGGACAGCACCTTGAACATCCAGAATACCGATTACCATCCGCGTGTCGCCATCCGTTCCTCAAACGGCATCGATGTGACATCGATTCCCTTCATCGCTGTTCCAAGCCCTTTTGATAAAGAGGCAATCCGTTCAAAATCATCTTTATAGGTGACAGCCTCGACGATCGCGCGAGCGACACGTTCCGGATGCTCCGATTTAAAGATTCCCGATCCGACGAAGACGCCATCTGCTCCAAGATGCATCATCAAGGCAGCATCTGCCGGTGTTGCGACCCCGCCTGCTGCAAAATTAACGACCGGTAAACGTCCCTGCGTCCGAATATCGCGTAATACTTCGTACGGAGCACCCCATTCTTTCGCAAATGTCATCAATTCATCAGAACTGACATGCAAAATCTGCTTCAATTGCGCTTGAATTTGTCGCATATGGCGAACGGCTTCGACGACGTTTCCGGTTCCCGGCTCACCTTTCGTCCGAATCATCGCAGCTCCTTCGGCAATACGACGGGCAGCTTCCCCAAGATCACGTGCGCCACAAACGAACGGCACCGTAAACTCTGACTTCAATAAATGGTATTGCTCATCTGCCGGTGTCAGGACCTCACTCTCATCAATGAAATCAACCCCCATTGATTCGAGAACACGCGCTTCGACGATATGACCGATCCGGCATTTCGCCATGACTGGGATCGAGACCGCTCCAAGTACCTCTTCCGTAATCAATGGATCTGCCATTCGCGCGACACCCCCGTCGCGACGAATATCAGACGGCACACGTTCGAGCGCCATGACTGCAACAGCACCTGCTGCTTCCGCAATCTTCGCTTGTTCCGCATTGACGACATCCATGATGACGCCACCCTTTTGCATTTCAGCCATTCCACGTTTGACACGATCCGTTCCTTGTTGACGTTCCATATCCATTCCCCCTTGGTTGACTTTCACCCCTTTAGTATACGGAACGTTGACACTTTTAAAAGTATCAGTTTATGATGATTTCAACAGGTCAGATTATTATAAAGGAGTATACAAGATGGATATGCTATCGTTTCAACTTACACGCGATCAAGAGAAACCACTTTATGAACAACTTTATCAACAGATCCGAAATGAAATCATCGCTGGTCGTTTAGCGTACGGCACGAAATTACCATCTAAACGAAAACTCGGTCAATTTTTGAACTTAAGTCAAACGACAATTGAACTTGCCTATCAGCAACTCGTCGCAGAAGGGTATGTCGAATCCATCTCACGTAAGGGGTACTTCGTGCTCGCCTATGAAGAACTTGCCTACGTCAAAACCTCACCCGTCATCCAACCGCGCGTGATTACGGAAAGACCAGTCATCACATATGATTTTCATCCAAGTAAGATTGAAGGGATCTCTTTCCCGTTCGCGCGTTGGCGAAAGTATGCAAAAGACATCATCGATACCGATCACCACCCCCTTGTCTCACTCGGTCATCCGCAAGGCGATCTAGCGCTACGCGAAGAGATTGCAACCTATCTCTATCATTCACGTGGTGTCGTCTGTTCTCCAGAACAGATCGTTGTTGGTTCTGGGGTTGAGCAACTCTTACCGCTTGTCCTCTTCTTATTAGGGCGAAATGTCACGTACGGCATCGAGGATCCCGGTTATCATACGACACGTCTCTTACTCGAAAATCATGAGCGGATGATTGAGCCGATTCGTGTTGATGCAAATGGCTTACGGATCGATCAATTACAGGAATCAAACGTTGATGTCATGTACGTCACACCGGCGCATCAATTTCCATCCGGCAGTATCTTGTCCGTCAACCGAAGACACCAGTTATTGAACTGGGCGGCGATGGATCCGACCCGATTTATCATTGAAGACGATTACGATAGCGAATTCCGCTACAGTGGTAAATCGATTCCGTCTCTGCATAACATGGACAGTAACCGTGTCATTTACATGAGTACATTCTCAAAATCCCTCATGCCTTCGCTACGGATTGGTTATATGGTCTTACCAGAAGTCTTACGTGCACGGTATCAAACAGAATTATCACATTATACATGTAGTGTCTCGCGCTTTGATCAAACGATTTTAACGCGTTTCATGAAAGAAGGTGATTTTGAACGACATCTCAATCGGATGCGTAAAGTCTATCGAAGAAAACTGGATGTCCTCATTCAATCCCTTCGTCGGATTCCCGCCTTACGACTGACCGGGGAAAGTGCCGGACTCCACGTCGTCGTATCCGTCGCGAACGGAATGACAGAGCAAGAGCTCGTACAGCGAGCACAACAACAAGGGATTCAAGTTTACGGTCTCTCTCAATATGCGCAACTCCCTCTACTCTCCAATACACCTCAAATCGTCCTTGGATTTGCGAGTCTATCGGAGCAAGAATTAACTGCTGGATTACGATTATTGATGGATGCGTGGGACTTACGTATATCATCATGAGAAAAGCCTCGTCTTTCTACTGGAGAAAGACGAGGCTTTTACTTATTGACGTGTATAGTTAGATGCTTCTTTTGTAATTTGGATGTCGTGTGGGTGGCTTTCTTGCAACCCAGCACCTGTCATACGGATGAACTGTGTTTCTTCACGTAACTCTTCTAACGTTGCAGCACCACAGTAGCCCATACCTGAACGAATTCCGCCAACGAGTTGGTAGACAGAATCACCGAGTTTACCACGGTAAGCGACACGTCCTTCGATGCCTTCTGGAACGAACTTCTTGTCTGCTTCTTGGAAGTAACGATCTTGGCTACCACGTTTCATCGATGCTTCAGACCCCATGCCGCGATACGTCTTGAATTGACGTCCTTGGTAGATTTCCATCTCACCTGGACTCTCTTCTACCCCTGCAAGTAAGCTTCCGAGCATGACTGCATGTCCACCGGCAGCGAGTGCTTTCACGATATCGCCAGAGTACTTGATACCACCATCAGCGATGATCGAGACACCATGTTTCCGTGCTTCTGTCGCGCAATCGAAGACAGCCGTAATCTGTGGTACACCAACGCCTGCAACAACACGTGTCGTACAGATCGAACCTGGTCCAATACCGACCTTGATGACTGATGCACCTGCTTCAATCAAATCGCGTGTCGCTTCTGCTGTTGCAACGTTACCCGCAATGATTGGTAAATTTGGATATTCTTCACGTAATTCACGTACCTTGACGAGTACACCTTCTGAATGACCGTGAGCCGTATCAACGACGAGTGCATCAACACCTGCATCGACTAGGAACTTCGCACGTGTCGAAGCGTCTTTTGTCACACCAACAGCTGCTGCAACGAGTAAACGACCGAACTGATCTTTCGCAGCATGTGGATACTGTTCGACTTTTTCGATATCTTTTGTTGTGATTAATCCTTTTAGTACACCGTTCTCATCAACGAGTGGTAACTTTTCGATGCGATGTTTGTGGAGAATCTGTTCTGCTTCAACGAGGGACGTACCAACTTTTGCTGTTACGAGTTCTTCCGTCGTCATTACCGTTTCAATGACAGTCGAGTAATCCTTGACGAAACGGAGATCACGGTTTGTCAAAATCCCTACTAGTTTGCGCTCTGTTTCATTATTAACAATCGGAACACCTGAGATGCGATACTTACTCATTAAGTACTCTGCATCGTAGACTTGACGCTCAGGCGTCAAATAGAACGGATTCGTGATAACACCATTTTCAGAACGTTTGACGCGATCGACATGTTCTGCTTGTTCTTCCATTGACATGTTCTTATGAATGACACCAAGACCACCTTGGCGCGCCATAGCGATTGCCATTGGTGCTTCCGTGACGGTATCCATACCAGCACTGATCAACGGGATATTAAGTGTAATCCCTTCGCATAGCGTAACAGATAAATCAACGTCGCGCGGTAAGACGCTCGAACGACGGGGTACGAGTAAGACGTCATCAAACGTCAAACCCTCTTTAGCAAATTTGTTCTCCCACATGTTATCCACTCGCTTTCTCTTTTATAAAAGAATATTGATGTTATGGTAACAAGCAGAGGGTGTCATGTCAATGACTCGACCAATAATCAGAACAGTCTGAAGTTTCACATAACACAAAAAGACCGACCTGCAATCTGCAGATCGGTCAAGTGCCTGGCAACGTCCTATCCTCACAGGGGGAAGCCCCCAACTACTTTCGGCGTTCAAGTGCTTAACTTCCGTGTTCGGCATGGGAACGGGTGTGACCACTTGGCTATCGTCACCAGACGACGGGCTCGCGCCCTCAAAACTGAAGTCATCAACAAGCATCTGCTAGAACAAGGCCTCGACCGATTAGTATCACTCAGCTCCACATGTCGCCATGCTTCCACCCGTGACCTATCTACCTCATCGTCTCTGAGGGGTCTTTCTTGATTACTCAAAGGGAAATCTCATCTTGGAGGGGGCTTCATGCTTAGATGCTTTCAGCATTTATCCCGTCCGCACGTAGCTACCCAGCGATGCTCCTGGCGGAACAACTGGTACACCAGCGGTGCGTCCATCCCGGTCCTCTCGTACTAAGGACAGCTCTCCTCAAATTTCCTGCGCCCACGACGGATAGGGACCGAACTGTCTCACGACGTTCTGAACCCAGCTCGCGTACCGCTTTAATGGGCGAACAGCCCAACCCTTGGGACCTACTCCAGCCCCAGGATGCGATGAGCCGACATCGAGGTGCCAAACCTCCCCGTCGATGTGGACTCTTGGGGGAGATCAGCCTGTTATCCCCAGGGTAGCTTTTATCCGTTGAGCGATGGCCCTTCCATGCGGAACCACCGGATCACTAAGCCCGACTTTCGTCCCTGCTCGACTTGTAGGTCTCGCAGTCAAGCTCCCTTCTGCCTTTGCGCTCTACGAATGATTTCCAACCATTCTGAGGGAACCTTTGGGCGCCTCCGTTACTGTTTAGGAGGCGACCGCCCCAGTCAAACTACCCGCCTGACACGGTCCTCCAGCCGGATGACGGCTGCGAGTTAGAGACTCTATGCATGAAGGGCGGTATCCCAAGGGTGACTCCTCCGAAGCTGGCGCTCCGGGCTCGACGTCTCCCGCCTATCCTGTACATCATGCACAAAGCCTCAATATCAGGCTGTAGTAAAGCTCCATGGGGTCTTTCCGTCCTGTCGCGGGTAACCTGCATCTTCACAGGTACTATGATTTCACCGGGTCTCTCGTTGAGACAGTGCCCAAATCGTTACGCCTTTCGTGCGGGTCGGAACTTACCCGACAAGGAATTTCGCTACCTTAGGACCGTTATAGTTACGGCCGCCGTTTACTGGGGCTTCGGTTCAAAGCTTCGCTTGCGCTAACCCATCCCCTTAACCTTCCAGCACCGGGCAGGCGTCAGCCCCTATACGTCATCTTGCGATTTAGCAGAGACCTGTGTTTTTGCTAAACAGTCGTTTGGGCCTATTCACTGCGGCTCTACATGTGTAGAGCGTCCCTTCTCCCGAAGTTACGGGACCATTTTGCCGAGTTCCTTAACGAGAGTTATCCCGCGCGTCTTAGAATTCTCATCTCGCCTACCTGTGTCGGTTTACGGTACTGGCGCCTTCCCCCTCACTAGAGGCTTTTCTTGGCAGTGTGAAATCGTGACCTACGTCCCTACGGGACTCCGCGTCGTTCCTTGACTTTGATGCCTGACGGATTTGCCAATCAGACGGTCTTGAAACTTGCACATGCACTTCCATCCGCATGCGTCACTATCCTCCTGCGTCCCCCCATTGTTCAAACGGTGGATCGGCGGTACAGGAATATCAACCTGTTATCCATCGCCTACGCCTTTCGGCCTCGGCTTAGGTCCAGACTAACCCTGAGCGGACGAGCCTTCCTCAGGAAACCTTGGGCTTTCGACGGAGGGGATTCTCACCCCTCTTTTCGCTACTCACACCGGCATTCTCACTTCCAAACGCTCCACTGCTCCTTCCGGTACAGCTTCACAGCGGTTTGGAACGCTCCCCTACCATTCCTTACGGAATCCGCAGCTTCGGTGGTATGTTTAGCCCCGTTACATTTTCGGCGCGGCGCCACTCGACTAGTGAGCTATTACGCACTCTTTGAATGGTGGCTGCTTCTAAGCCAACATCCTAGCTGTCTAGGCAGCGCCACATCCTTTTCCACTTAACATACACTTTGGGACCTTAGCTGGCGGTCTGGGCTGTTTCCCTCTTGACTACGGATCTTATCACTCGCAGTCTGACTCCCGAGTATAAGTTGCTGGCATTCGGAGTTTAACTGAATTCGGTAACCCTGTGGGGGCCCCTAGTCCAATCAGTGCTCTACCTCCAGAACTCTCAACCTCGAGGCTAGCCCTAAAGCTATTTCGGGGAGAACCAGCTATCTCCAGGTTCGATTGGCATTTCACCGCTACCCACACCTCATCCCCGCACTTTTCAACGTGCGTGGGTTCGGACCTCCAGTCAGTGTTACCTGACCTTCATCCTGGACATGGGTAGATCACCTGGTTTCGGGTCTACGACAACGCACTGAACGCCCTGTTCAGACTCGCTTTCGCTACGGCTCCGCCTCATCGGCTTAACCTCGCGCGTTATCGTAACTCGCCGGTTCATTCTACAAAAGGCACGCCATCACCCATTAACGGGCTCTGACTACTTGTAGGCATACGGTTTCAGGATCTATTTCACTCCCCTTCCGGGGTGCTTTTCACCTTTCCCTCACGGTACTGGTTCACTATCGGTCACTAGGGAGTATTTAGCCTTGGGAGATGGTCCTCCCGGATTCCGACGGGGTTTCACGTGTCCCGCCGTACTCAGGATCCACTCTGGAGGGAAAACAGTTTCAGCTACAGGGCTGTCACCTTCTTCGGCCGACCTTTCCAGGTCCTTCACCTACTGTCTTCCTTTTTGACTCCGTATAGAGTGTCCTACAACCCCGAAGAGCATGCTCTTCGGTTTGGGCTGTTCCCGTTTCGCTCGCCGCTACTCAGGGAATCGCATTTGCTTTCTCTTCCTCCGGGTACTTAGATGTTTCAGTTCCCCGGGTCTGCCTCACGCTACACTATGTATTCATGTAACATGTCCCATCCCATTACAGATGGTGGGTTCCCCCATTCGGAAATCTTCGGATCAAAGCATACTTACTGCTCCCCGAAGCATATCGCTGTTCGTCGCGTCCTTCATCGGCTCCTAGTGCCAAGGCATCCACCGTACGCCCTTCATACCTTGATCTAGCGTTGGTATTCTAAGAACACACGTCTAATGACATGGTTATAAAAAGTTTGATGTCTTGTTGATGTCTTCAGTTTTCAAGGTGCGAGTGTCTCTATCGAGACTGAGAGACGAGCTCTCAAAACTGAACGATGGGCATGTCCCGTAAGGGACGTTTTCCTTAGAAAGGAGGTGATCCAGCCGCACCTTCCGATACGGCTACCTTGTTACGACTTCACCCCAATCATCTACCCCACCTTCGACGGCTGGCTCCTTGCGGTTACCTCACCGGCTTCGGGTGTTGCAAACTCTCGTGGTGTGACGGGCGGTGTGTACAAGACCCGGGAACGTATTCACCGCAGTATGCTGACCTGCGATTACTAGCGATTCCGACTTCATGCAGGCGAGTTGCAGCCTGCAATCCGAACTGGGAACGGCTTTATGGGATTGGCTCCACCTCGCGGTCTCGCTGCCCTTTGTACCGTCCATTGTAGCACGTGTGTAGCCCAACTCATAAGGGGCATGATGATTTGACGTCATCCCCACCTTCCTCCGGTTTGTCACCGGCAGTCTCCCTAGAGTGCCCAACTAAATGCTGGCAACTAAGGATAGGGGTTGCGCTCGTTGCGGGACTTAACCCAACATCTCACGACACGAGCTGACGACAACCATGCACCACCTGTCACCATTGTCCCCGAAGGGAAAACTTGATCTCTCAAGCGGTCAATGGGATGTCAAGAGTTGGTAAGGTTCTTCGCGTTGCTTCGAATTAAACCACATGCTCCACCGCTTGTGCGGGTCCCCGTCAATTCCTTTGAGTTTCAGCCTTGCGGCCGTACTCCCCAGGCGGAGTGCTTAATGCGTTAGCTTCAGCACTGAGGGGCGGAAACCCCCCAACACCTAGCACTCATCGTTTACGGCGTGGACTACCAGGGTATCTAATCCTGTTTGCTCCCCACGCTTTCGCGCCTCAGCGTCAGTTACAGACCAAAGAGTCGCCTTCGCCACTGGTGTTCCTCCACATCTCTACGCATTTCACCGCTACACGTGGAATTCCACTCTTCTCTTCTGTACTCAAGCCTTCCAGTTTCCAATGGCCCTCCCCGGTTGAGCCGGGGGCTTTCACATCAGACTTAAAAGGCCGCCTGCGCGCGCTTTACGCCCAATAATTCCGGACAACGCTTGCCACCTACGTATTACCGCGGCTGCTGGCACGTAGTTAGCCGTGGCTTTCTCGTAAGGTACCGTCAAGGTACGAGCATTCCCTCTCGTACGTGTTCTTCCCTTACAACAGAGTTTTACGATCCGAAAACCTTCATCACTCACGCGGCGTTGCTCCATCAGACTTTCGTCCATTGTGGAAGATTCCCTACTGCTGCCTCCCGTAGGAGTCTGGGCCGTGTCTCAGTCCCAGTGTGGCCGATCACCCTCTCAGGTCGGCTATGCATCGTCGCCTTGGTGGGCCGTTACCTCACCAACTAGCTAATGCACCGCAAGGCCATCTCAAGGTGACGCCGGAGCGCCTTTCATCAGCGGACCATGCGGTCCGTTGAACTATCCGGTATTAGCTCCGATTTCTCGGAGTTATCCCAATCCTTGAGGCAGGTTCCTTACGTGTTACTCACCCGTCCGCCGCTCATTCCACTGCCTTCCCTCCGAAGAGTTCCGTCAGCTTCCTGCGCTCGACTTGCATGTATTAGGCACGCCGCCAGCGTTCGTCCTGAGCCAGGATCAAACTCTCCATAAAGTGTTTGACTTGCTCGTTGTTGTGACCGAAGTCACGATTGACGAAGCTTGCGCTTCATTCGTTTTTGTATTCCGTAGAATACGTTTTTGCCTCATCGTTCAGTTTTCAAAGTTCGTCCGCGCCTGTTTTGGCGACTCAATTAGAATACCAAGTCTGAAACAAGAAGTCAACAACTTTTTTGAAATTGTTTTTTTCGTTTGTTTCAAGCGCTTGTCGTTGTTAAGGACATGTAATAATATATCATGCGTTTTATTATTGCGCAACACTTATTTTAAATTATTTTTAAAATCATGAGTAAGCCTCTTAAACCCTATAACAACGTCTTAAGAGGCTGCTCATTTTTACCATCAATCCATTAACTGAATAATACTATGTTGCCGTTCTTCCATTAAATCAATAATCGTCATCCGTCCTTGTTCTTCGTAGGAAATAACAGGTCGATCAAAAATCGGATTCTTTCGAACGATTGTTGCAATCTTCCCATTACTCATTAACACACGATCTCCGACTTCTATTGGTAGAAGTAACTGCCCGAGCAATAAGACATACTTCGAACAATATTGCATCGGTCGTGCTTTTAAGTGACGGTATGCGTCAAACGGTGTATAAGCTTCTCGGTACGGACGCCAGCTCGTCATCGCAGCAAAAACATCTGCGACAATAAAAAGTCGACTATGATCCGTAATCTTATCTCCTTTTACCTTTAAAGGATAACCGGTCCCATCTAAACGTTCATGATGTTGAACAATCAAACGATTAACCGTATCGGAGATGATCGTCTCCTTTTGCAATGCTTGATATGCCATTGCCGGGTGACGTTGAAAAATTTCTTGTTGCATTGCTTCATATCGTTTCGTGTGACGCCACTCCATGATCCGCGCTAGTCCGTAATCGGCAAAATAGGATGCCGTCCATAGCTCATGAATCATTTTCCGGTCTTTTCCGACTGCTTCAGCAAGCATTTGTGCAACGGCCCCTCGATAAATGGCATGTCGAACTGTATAAGCTTCTGTTCCACGCTCGAGGAAGAATGGTAAGACATCCTTTCTCGTAATTCGTTCTGGAACAGATTGTTTGACCCAGCTCAACGCGTCATACACATTCGGCTTCATTCCTTGTTCCCATGACATGAAGACTTTATTGTAAGAGCGAATGAATTCTTCAAAAGGGTGTTCCGTGTGGGCTTCAACTGTTTCTACCTGCACCTCTTCACCTTCTACAAGATCTGGTCGATCCTCAATGACGACTTCCTTGATCAAAAAACGTTGAATGCGTCGTAACTCATCGTTTCCTATTTTCTTTCCTGCTTCTACGATCGGATGATCCGTATGTAAATAGATGGATTCAGTCAAACGATCCCCGATGCGTAACTGGTTACTCGCTACTCGCATATCGCTTCGTTCCTTTCTCTTCTTTCTATATATGTAGATAAAAACAGCAGAGTGGCATCACTCTGCTGTTACAGTACTAACATCTTGCTTACTCTTCAGTCTCTTCTGAAGTATCCGATACGACTTCGTTCTCTTCTGATACGATGTCTGCATCGTCTTCCATCTCATCGGTCTCTTCTCGTTTTAGTTTTGCAACCGTTGCCACACGGTCACCTTCTTCAATTCGAATGACCTTCACCCCTTGGGTATTCCGACCGACACGTGAAATGTATTGCGAGTCTGTCCGAATGACGATACCGCTCTCTGTCATGATCATGATATCATCGTCGACATCAACGATTCGCATGGCAACGATTTGACCGACACGCTCCGTCACCTTACTCGCGATCAATCCTTTACCACCACGAGACTGGCTACGGAACTCTGTCATCGGAGTTCGTTTACCGAATCCTTTTTCGGTAATGACAAGAACATCTTGTGCATCACGTGCGAGTTCCATCCCGACGACAAAATCGTCTGGGCGTAACGTCATCGCTTTGACACCACGAGCTCCACGTCCCATCGAGCGGACATTCGTGATTGGGAAACGAATCGCTTTCCCGCTTGTCGAAACAGCAAAGACTTCATCATCCGTCGATGCAAGACGAACCGATGTCAACTCGTCGTCTTCAAACAACCGAATCGCAATCAAACCATTTTTATTGATCCGTGCGTAAGCAGACAACGGTGAACGTTTTACACGTCCTTTACGTGTCATGAAGATCAATGATTTTTGCTCATCTTGAACGACTTCTTCCGTTTCGAGCGCTTCTTCCGTCTCTTCAATTTCCCCTTCAATCACCTCGACAGGTGCTTCAGCAGCTTGTTGCTCTTC
The DNA here is from genome assembly GCF_053878415.1 of Exiguobacterium sp. EA-TM-5. Taxonomy (NCBI): domain Bacteria; kingdom Bacillati; phylum Bacillota; class Bacilli; order Caryophanales; genus Exiguobacterium; species Exiguobacterium sp. EA-TM-5. Next base: position 460,703 of record NZ_CM132670.1, read on the forward strand.
GAGGTAACGCTTGAAGTTGACCGGAATCATCGTCTCGACCTTTTCATCGCGTTCAATTTGGATGAGGTTGATGATCGGTACACCTTTTGATGTCCGGCTCATCTCTGGTACTTCATATCCACGAATCCGGTAGACTTTCCCACGGTTCGTAAAGAATAGGATCGTATCGTGTGTCGAACAAGACAAGAGACGCGTGACGTAATCCTCATCGTTCGTTCCGATCCCTTGAACGCCACGTCCACCGCGACGTTGTGTCCGGTACGAATCCGTCGTCATCCGTTTGATGTAGCCACTGCTTGTCAACGTGATGATGATATCCTGTTCCGGAATCAAGTCTTCATCTTCGAATTCGATATGATCCATCCGGATTTCTGTCCGACGTTCGTCGTTGAAACGTTCCTTCAACTCCTCAAGTTCTGTCCGGATCAAATCAAGCAAAACTTCCTCACTCGCAAGGATGCGGTTGAGTTCCGCGATCAATTGCATGATTTCGTCATATTCTGCTTCAATCTTCTCACGTTCAAGACCTGTCAGGCGTTGTAGACGCATATCGAGAATCGCTTGTGATTGTTTCTCAGATAATGCAAAACGCTCCATCAACTGTTCCCGTGCTGCGTCCGCTGTTCGGTTACCGCGGATGATTTGAATGACTTCATCCAAATGATCGAGTGCAATCCGTAGACCAGCGAGTAAATGCTCACGTGCTTCAGCTTTTTCGAGATCGAACTGTGTCCGACGACGGACGATTTCTTTTTGATGCTCGAGGTAATGATAGAGCATTTCCTTGAGCGTCAATGTTTTCGGACGTCCGCCAACGATCGCTAGCATGTTGACACCAAATGTCGTTTGCATCGATGTCTGCTTGTACAAATTGTTTAAAATAACACTTGCATTCGCATCACGACGAATTTCCATGACAACTCGCATACCACGGCGATCTGACTCATCGCGTAAATCCGTGATCCCTTCGATCTTTTTCTCACGGACGAGATCGGCAATCTTTTCAACGAGACGCGCTTTGTTGACTTGGTAAGGCAGCTCCGTCACGATGATTCGTTCGCGATCTTTTTTCGTCTGTTCGATTTCAGCTTTCGCACGAACGATGATCGAACCACGTCCAGTTTCGTAGGCACGGCGAATTCCGCTTCGTCCAAGAATCTCACCAGCTGTCGGGAAATCGGGTCCCGGAATGTGCTGCATTAATTCTTGAATCGTGATTTCTGGATCGTGAGACAGTGCTAGAACACCATCGATCACTTCACCAAGCTGATGCGGTGGAATGTTCGTTGCCATCCCGACCGCGATCCCGCTCGAACCGTTGACGAGTAAGTTCGGGAAACGTGACGGTAAGACTTCTGGTTCTCTTTCCGAACCATCGTAGTTATCTTTGAAATCAACTGTGTTTTTATTGATATCGCGGACGATTTCCATTGCGATTTTTGACATACGGGCTTCCGTATATCGCATTGCAGCCGCTGAGTCACCATCGACAGAACCAAAGTTTCCGTGTCCATCGACAAGTTCATAGCGGTAACTGAAGTCTTGCGCCATACGGACCATCGTGTCATACACAGCAGAATCCCCGTGTGGGTGATACTTACCGATGACTTCCCCGACGATACGGGCAGACTTTTTATGTGGTTTATCGGCACGAATACCGAGATCGTTCATCGCATAGAGAATCCGGCGGTGTCCGGGTTTTAAGCCGTCCCGTACGTCCGGAAGAGCACGTGCGACGATGACGCTCATCGCGTAGTCCATGAAGGACGTACGCATCTCTTGACTGATATTAATATCCTTGATGATTCCGTGATTTTGTTCGGACATGCTTCTGGCCACCCTCTCTGTTCAGCGTTAAATATCCAGGTTCTTGACGTAATGTGCGTGTGATTGAATGAAGTCGCGTCGTGGTTCGACTTGATCTCCCATCAAGATATCAAAGACTTCATCTGCTTCGATTGCATCTTGAAGCTCGACACGCAACATTTGACGACCACTTGGATCCATCGTTGTTTCCCAAAGTTGCTCTGGATCCATCTCTCCAAGACCTTTATAGCGCTGAATGTCGTACCGTGCGTTTTCAGGAAGTGCTGCAAGCGCCTCTGTCAATTCGCGTTCGTTATGCACATACGTGATGTTTTTCCCTTGCTTGATACCGTATAGCGGTGGCTGAGCGATATAGACATAGCCATGCTCGACAAGCGGACGCATGTAACGGTAGAAGAACGTCAACAAGAGTGTCCGGATGTGGGCACCATCGACGTCGGCATCGGTCATGATGATGACTTTATGATAGCGCGCTTTTTCGATGTTGAACTCAGAACCAATACTTGTTCCGAGTGCTGTAATGATCGTTCGGATCTCATTGCTTCCGAGAATCTTATCAAGACGTGCTTTCTCAACGTTCAAGATTTTACCGCGAATCGGTAAGATGGCTTGGAAATGACGATCACGTCCGGATTTTGCAGAACCACCCGCTGAGTCACCCTCAACAATGTACAGTTCAGAAATCGACGCATCACGTGACGAACAGTCCGCAAGTTTACCTGGTAGTGAGCTGACTTCAAGAACACCTTTACGCCGTGTTAGTTCACGTGCTCGTTTTGCTGCCATACGAGCGCGCGACGCCATCATTCCTTTTTCGACGATTGCTCGTGCGTTCGTCGGATTTTCAAGCATGAACTGTTCAAACGCACCAGAGAAGAGTGAATCCGTCACTGTACGTGCGTCAGAGTTACCGAGTTTCGTTTTTGTCTGTCCTTCGAACTGTGGGTTCGGGTGTTTGACGGAAACGATTGCGGTCATTCCTTCACGCACGTCTTCACCAGATAACGTACCGTCTGCATCCTTCATCAGACCAAACTTCTTCGCATAGTCATTGATGACGCGTGTCAGAGCCGTCTTGAAGCCTGTCTCGTGCGTACCACCCTCATGCGTCGGGATGTTGTTCGTGAACGAGTAGATGTTTGACGCAAATCCGTCGTTATACTGCAATGCGACTTCGACTTCAATGCCATCTTTTGTTCCGTGTACATAGACTGGTTCCGCGTGAACGACTTCTTTCGAACGGTTCAAATGTTCGACGTAAGATTTAATCCCACCTTCGTAGTGGAAACTACGCGTCATCGGCTCATCCGCACGATCGTCTGCGATGATGATCTTCAAGCCTTTGTTCAAGAAAGCAAGTTCACGAAGACGTGTCGCGAGTAAATCATAGTCATACTCGAGCGTCTCTTGGAAAATTTCAGCGTCTGGGAAGAAACGAATCGTCGTTCCTGTCTCTTCTGATGTTCCAATCACTTCGAGGTCTTGCGCTGGTACACCGCGATGATACGCTTGGTAATACAGCTTTTCATTCCGTTTGACGAATACTTCGAGTTTCGTCGACAATGCGTTAACGACCGAAGCCCCAACACCGTGTAGTCCACCCGATACTTTATATCCACCGCCACCGAACTTACCACCGGCGTGAAGGACTGTCAGGATGACCTCAACGGCTGGACGCCCCATCTTTTCTTGAATGTCGACTGGAATACCGCGTCCGTTATCTTCGACTAAGATCGAGTTCCCTGGTTCGATCGTGACCTTAATCGTGTCACAGTAACCAGCGAGCGCCTCATCGATCGAGTTATCAACAATCTCCCATACGAGGTGGTGGAGACCTTTTGATGCCGTCGAACCGATATACATCCCTGGACGTTTACGTACTGCTTCTAATCCTTCAAGTACTTGAATCTGATCGGCACCGTACCCTTGTTCCAATTCCATATCTTCATGATTACTCATCGGTTTTCTCACCTACTGTTTCTTTATATGATGTCTCTTCCAAATCGACCGTCCCTTGTTTCACGTGGAACAACTTCGCTTGGTTGATCGTTTCATGCGCAATCCCATCGACGCTTGTCGTCGTTAGAATCGTCTGGACCTTTTGTTGCATCGTATCGAGCAAATGTGTCTGACGATGATCATCAAGCTCGGATAAGACATCGTCGAGTAGAAGAAGCGGATATTCCCCCACTTCCTCATGAATCAATTCGATCTCCGCAAGCTTTAAAGACAGGGCTGCTGTTCGTTGTTGTCCTTGTGAACCATACGTTTGGACGTTTCGTCCATTGACTTCCATCTCAAAGTCATCGCGATGTGGTCCAAACAACGTAACCCCTCTTCGGATTTCATTTTCTTTTATTTTACCAAACTTCCGCGTGTAGGACGCAGTCATTCCTTCGACATCGAGTAATTCGTCGCCGAATGTGTCCGAACGATAGATGAGCGCGAGTTCTTCCTGTCCCCGACTGATTCCGTCATGAATCGGTCGTGCCCACTTTTCGAGCTGGGCCATGAAATGATGGCGGCGCTGAACGATTTTAACGGCTAGCGTAATCATCTGCTCCGTCAAGATATCAAGAAAGGTCTCGTCTCCTCCCTTCATGGACAGTTGTTTCAGTAGCGCATTCCGCTGCTTCAACACTTTTAGATACTGGCTCAATTCATGCAGATAGACCGGACTGACTTGACCGATCTCCATATCGAGAAATCGTCGGCGGACTTGTGGACTGCCTTTGACGATATGCAAATCTTCCGGGGCGAATAAAACGATGTTCAGTGCCCCGACGTAATCACTTAAGCGCCGTTGCTCTAGATGATTCAGCTTTGCTTTTTTCCCGCGACCCGAGATGACGATTTCTTGGACATGGGAACCCGTCCGTTTGACGACACGTCCTTCAACGCGCGCCGTTTCCTGATCCCAACCAATCAGTTCCTTATCATGCGTCGTCCGATGCGACTTCGCGAGAGCGAGAACATAGATCGCTTCCAATAAGTTCGTCTTCCCTTGTGCATTTTCACCAATCAGGACATTCGTTTTTTCGGAGAATGACAGTTCGAGTGCGTCATAGTTGCGATAATGACTGAGTCGGACTGAATCCAGCCGCACGTTAGTTGCCCTCGTTCTTGATGATGAACTGACCGTAGTCTTCTACATCAATGATATCTCCATCCCGTAATTTACGACCACGTCGCTGATCGACTTCGCCGTTGACTAGAATTGGCACCTCTGCTAAAAATGGTTTGGCTTGTCCTCCGCTTGAGATGATATCCGATAGCTTCAAGAACTGCCCTAACGTGACATATTCCGTTGTAATTCTGATTTCTTGCATGGATTGACTCCTCCTACCTACATATTATAAATGACGTACTCTTTATTGTACTAAACATTGGACGATTTAGCAAAATCCCCGAACGTATATACGGTATACGAAAAAGACGGATCCGATGTCGAAACAATCGAACCCGTCTTGTCGTGTGTTTTATGTTGATGCTTACGCTGTTCGGACTGGAAGAATCAGTTGCAGAACGTTGTCTTGATCGACTGGGTGCAAGATGAACGGACGAATCGAACCCGTAAACTGGATTTCGATATCAGTTGCGTCAAGTGCTTTCAAGGCGTCCATCATGTACTTCGAGTTGAACGAGATTTTGAGCTCTTCTCCTTCAAGTGAAAGGATGCTGACTTGCTCCGAGACTTTCCCGACCTCTGGTGAATGGGAAGAGATCTCGACAGCTGTCGTTCCTTCAGCAGCGAACTTGATGACGTTGTTACGGTCCTCACGTGCAAGAAGTGACGCACGATCAATTGCTTGGAGCAATTCTTTTGCGTTCATCCGGACGGCTGTCCGGTACTCTTCTGGAATCAAACGTGATGTATCTGGATAATTTCCGTCAAGTAGACGCGAGAAGAATAGAACATGCTTCATCTTAAACAGAATCTGTTGGTTCGTGATCGTGATATCCACATGACCATCCCCAAGCAACTTCGATAATTCGTTTAGGCTCTTTCCTGGAACGATGACGTTCTGGAACGAGATGTCCGTATCTGTCTCGAACTGAGCACGACGGAGGGCGAGACGGTGGCTATCTGTTGAAACACACGTCAAGATGCCTTTATCGGCTGAGAAGTTCACACCTGTTAGAACAGGACGTGTTTCTTGAACAGCGACGGCAAAACTCGTTTGGCGGATCATCGAACGTAAGAGATCAGCCGGTAAACGGAAACGTTGTCCCCCATCTACTTGTGGAAGACGTGGGAATTCATCTGGATCAAGACCGTTTAAATGGAATTCTGCAGTTCCTGACTGAATCCGTGTCATGAAGTTTGGTGAGACTTCGAGTGTCACTTCGTCTTTTGGCATCTTTTTGACGATATCGCCGAAGAAGCGAGCATTCAAGACGACACTACCAGCACGGTGGACCGTGACGTAAGACGTTCCGTTCTCTTCTGCATAGATTGTCCGTTCAATCGAGATTTCTGTATCGCTTCCTGTCAGCGTCATGCCATCTCCATGAGCTTCGAGTTTGATCCCTGTCAGAATCGGAATCGTCGTGCGGGATGAGACCGCTTTGGCTACATCTTGTACTGCTTGAATTAAAGCTTCGCGTTGAATGGTGATATGCATATCGTCGTTAGACTCCTCTCGAAAATAATGGGCATGCGCCCATCATAACATAATAATATATTTTTTTAATAATAGTCTTAGGGGCTGTGGATAGTGTGGATAAGTCGGTGGATAACTTGATATAAAGCCAAAAACGGTGTGGATAAGTTGTGGATAACTACCCTACTTTATCCACATGTTTATCCACAGTTTTACGAATGCTTCAATTCATGTTTGATTTGTTCGATGACTTTTCCCGTTTCACCATCTGATTTGATCAACATACTGATTTTTTCATGGGCATGGATGACCGTCGTATGGTCGCGTCCCCCGAACTCTTCCCCAATCTTCGGTAAAGAGCTCTCTGTCATCTCACGCGAGAGATACATCGCAATTTGACGGGGAAAAGCAATCGATTTTGTCCGTTTCTTCGCTTTAAGGTCATCAAACGGCAAATTGAAGTGCTTACTGACCGATTCCTGGATGTCACGAATCGTGACTTTACGCGGTTCAGCGACCGGCATGATGTTATGCAAGGCTTCTGCAGCTACATTTGGGTCGATTGGTCGTCCGACGAGATTCGCATAAGCAATGACGCGGGTTAACGCCCCTTCGAGCTCACGAATATTCGTATCAATCTGACTTGCGATGTAGAGCATGACTTCGTTTGAGACATCAAGTTGCTCAGCATTCGCCTTTTTACGTAAAATCGCGATTCGCGTTTCGAGATCCGGTGGCGTGATATCTGTGATTAATCCCCACTCAAAACGTGACCGAAGCCGATCTTCAAGCGTTGGAATCTCTTTAGGTGGTCGATCGCTTGAAATGATGATTTGTTTTTGGTCGTTATGCAGTGCATTGAATGTGTGGAAAAATTCTTCTTGCGTCTGTTCTTTGCCCGCAAGGAACTGGATGTCATCAATTAAGAGGACATCGATGTTGCGGTATTTATTTCGAAACTCAACCGTCTTATTATCGCGGATTGAGTTAATGAAGTCATTTGTAAAGCGTTCAGAAGAGACATAGGCAATTCGTGTCCCGAGATTTTGATCTTGAACATACTGTCCGATGGCATGCATCAAATGGGTTTTGCCAAGACCAACGCCACCATAGATGAAAAGCGGATTGTATGCTTTAGCAGGTGCTTCTGCAACAGCCAGTGAAGCGGCATGCGCAAAACGGTTCCCCGATCCGATGACGAATGTATCGAATGTGTACTTCTCATTTAATTGTCCGAGTTCACTCATCGTCAGCTCATCTGTTGGTCTGCGCATGTTCGATGGACGCGATTTTGGAGCCGGTGTTGCCTCAATCCGTTCCTCTTCTTGTCGATCGAGCATTTTCTTCGCTTGTCCCTCTTCAATGAACTGAATATCGAGTCGGCTTCCTGTTACTTCCTCAACTGTGTCTTCGAGTAAAGATAAGTACTGGCGCTCGAGCCATGTCACCGTGAATGCAGCTGGTGCTGAAACGAGTAGTGTCGTTCCATTTAGCGTGACGCCTTCTGTGGATTTCAACCACATATCATAACTAGCTTTCGGTGTTCGTTCTTCTTCCTCGATCACAGATAAGACATTATGCCAAAGTTCGGCAGCGTTTTTCATAAATACCCCCCTTTTTTTATCAAGATAGAAAATTTTTGTACACAGGCTTATACACAGACAAAGTTAATGAAGAAACTCGACTTATCCCCATAACGTAAAAACTGTGGATAACGTTATCCACAGGCAGTTGAATCTGTGTATAAAGTTATCCACAGGGTGTGTATAACTTGTTTTGTCCTGAACGATCAGGATCATGTTATGCACAATTAGTGTATCAAAAGAAATGAGCCCTGGCAATGGTTGGAATGATTTATCCACAAGTAAATTAAACCGTCCACAGGTAGTTACCCACAAGCTGTGGATAGTGTGGATAAATTGTGGATAAGAGGTGGATAACTTTTCGAAAGAGGAAGCGTCAAAAAAGAGTTATTCACAAAATGCAAAAGAAGTCGAAAAAGGGAATCCAAAATCGAGGATTGACGTTGATTTTAAAAAATACTATTGTAGACAAAGTGAAGAGTTATCCACGGAAAGTGTGGATAATGTGGATAAGTCTGTGGATAGGTGGATAAGTCTACAAGTTACCCTTTCATGATCCAGTCGCATTCTATCGCGTAATAAAGTTTACGCAGTGGAATCCTATCGCCTGTTTTTGAATCAATCTTCCCTTGAGCAGGACGAGAAATCTTCCGAACTTTCATTGACAATGCCACAATCAGTTTATATAATGTACAAGACTGCCTTAAAGTAGAAAATAACAATTGGTTATAAAGATCTTTTAAAGGAGGTGCAGACGAATGAAACCAACTTTCAACCCAAACAACCGTAAGCGTAAAAAAGTTCACGGATTCCGTGCGCGTATGGCTACGAAGAGTGGCCGCCGTATCTTGGCTGCTCGCCGTCTTAAGGGCCGCAAAGCCTTGACTGTCTAATGCATTGATGCATCCATCACTTCGGGCATGATCCGAGGTGATTTTTTTTTATGTTTTTTCGTGTGTTCCTGCTTTTGTCACATGCGCCCTATCGCGTCGCATGTTTATTCTATGATATGATGAGAGACGACGAATTTTCGTAGTGTCAGGATGGAGTGTGAATAAGGTGAAGAAGGAATACCGCGTTAAGAAAGACAAGGAGTTCCAAGCGGTGTTTACTAAAGGAGCCTCTGTCGCAAATCGGCAATTTGTCGTGTATGCCTTGAAAAAGGAGCAACAGGCTCACTTTCGGGTTGGTTTATCCGTCAGTAAGAAAATCGGGAATGCCGTCGTCCGGAATCAGGTAAAACGGTATCTTCGGGAAGCATGCCAGCAGCATGAGGCCTCGATTGCCCCGAATTATGATTTGGTGATCATCGCGCGCAATCCGGCCGCTAAGATGACCGCGCAAGAAGTGGCTGACAGTCTCCGTCACGTCCTTAAACGTTCCGGTGTCTGGATGCGATCAAAAAAATGAATCGTAGCAATGCATCCTGTTGATTTGTACGGCGCTCCCTTTCCTTGCCTTACTATAGAAGAAGATGGCGTTCGACAAAGCGTAAACAATTTCTAGGAGGAATTATGAACAAGAGAACTAAGATTTGGTTAACTCTCGGACTCATGTCCGTGCTCGCGATCGTATTATCCGGTTGTACACCTAGCACATACGGAACTGGTGAACCGATCACAGCAGATACAGAAGGTTTTTGGAAACATTACTTCGTTTGGCCAATGGCGTGGTTGATTCGTGAGATTTCACAGTTCTTTAGCGGTGATTACGGAATTGGAATCATCATCACGACACTTCTCGTTCGTCTTGTCATCCTTCCATTGATGATTAAACAAACGAAGAGTATGGGTGGGATGCAAGTCATTCAGCCTGAGATGGTGAAGCTTCGTGAGAAATACAGCTCAAAAGACCAAGAGACGCAACAGAAGTTGCAACAGGAAATGATGAAGCTCTACCAAGAGCATAATGTCAATCCACTTGCAGGCTGTTTACCAATCTTGATCCAAATGCCGATTTTGATCGCATTCTACAACGCGATCATCTATACACCGGCTATTTTCCAACACACATTCCTCTGGTTCGACCTTGGGAAACCGGATCCATTCTTCATTTTGCCAATCATGTCTGCGGTACTGACGTATCTGCAACAAAAGATTTCGATGGCTGGTCAAGAAGACAATCCACAAATGAAAATCATGCTCTATGTTTTCCCGATCATGATCTTCGTCATGGGTGTTACACTCCCATCTGCCCTTTCTCTTTACTGGGTCGTCGGTTACATCTTCTCGATCGTCGTCACGATCGTCATCATGAAACCAATGCGTGAAAAGATTAAGTTGCAGACAGAAGCAACACTTGCAGCGAAACGTGACAAGGAAACGGTACAAGCAGCACCGGCTCCTAAAAAGCCGAAAAAGAAACGCTAATATTTGAAGAGCGACGCTTTGTTTTGACAGAGTGTCGCTCTTTTTCTTTTGCGTCATTTCGTGTATAGTTGTTTCGTTATACCCATTGCAACGATTAAGGATTGAATACTCATAAAAAGACAGAAGAAAAACGAGGTGGAAAAACGGATGATGGAATTTGATACGATTGCCGCGATTTCGACGCCGATGGGAGAAGGGGCGATTGCGATCGTGCGCTTATCAGGTCCTGATGCAGTCGCTGTAGCCGACCGTGTCTATAAAGGGAGTAACCGCTTGACGGAAGTACCAACCCATACGATTCATTACGGGAAATTGGTCGACCACGAGGCGGATCGTGTCGTCGATGAAGTAATGGTGAGTGTCATGCGCGCACCAAAGACGTTTACACGTGAAGATGTCATCGAATTGAATTGTCATGGGGGAGTTGTCGCGGTCAATCGTGTCCTCGAACTCATCCTCGCCCAACCGGAAGTCCGGTTAGCGGAACCTGGTGAATTTACGAAACGTGCTTTTCTAAACGGACGAATCGACTTGTCGCAGGCGGAAGCCGTCATGGATCTCATCCGGGCGAAGACGGACCGAGCGATGCATGTCGCCGTTAGTCAGATTGAAGGGCGTCTTTCAAAACTCGTCCAAGACTTACGTCAACAATTGCTACAAACGATTGCTGCGATTGAAGTTAACATCGATTACCCTGAATATGATGCAGAAGAGATGACACAACAGATCGTTGAACGCGATGCTGGTGCTGTCCGTGCGATTCTGGCAGAGTTATTAACAACGGCACGCCAAGGAAAAATCTTGCGCGAAGGGTTATCCACAGCGATTATTGGTCGTCCGAACGTCGGAAAATCGTCTTTGCTCAACACATTGGTGCAAGAAGCAAAGGCCATCGTCACCGATATCGCCGGAACGACGCGCGATACGATTGAGGAGTACGTCAATGTTCGCGGTGTACCGCTGAAGTTGATTGATACGGCAGGGATTCGTGAAACGGAAGATATCGTCGAACGGATGGGTGTTGAAAAGTCACGTCAGGCTTTAAAGACGGCCGATTTGATCTTACTCGTCTTAAACGGAAACGATGTTCTGACGGATGAGGATGTCTTGCTGTTTGAAGCGATCAAAGGAATGAACGCGATCATTATCGTCAACAAGAGTGACCTGACGCAACAGATTGATTTGGCGCGTGTCACGGAGCTTGCTGATGGTCGACCAATCGTTACGACATCCTTGCTCGAAGAAGCAGGAGTCAACGATCTTGAAGCCGCGATTGCGAGTTTATTCTTTGAACAGGGTGTCGAGAGTCAGGATATGACATACGTCTCGAATGCACGACACATCCAGCTGATCAAACGAGCGAGTCAAATGATTGAAGATGCTCTCGGGGCAGCAGAAGCGGCGATGCCGATTGATATGGTACAGATTGATTTACGACGAGCGTGGGATACGCTTGGCGAGATCAATGGTGATACAGCACAGGATAGTTTATTGGATCAGTTGTTTTCGCAGTTCTGTCTCGGGAAATAATCCAAGACAACTGCGTGTGGAATAAGAAGGAGGAACCAGTACTATGGCTTATCAAGCAGGTGAATTCGACGTTATCGTCGTCGGAGCCGGACATGCCGGCATCGAAGCCTCTCTTGCTGCGGCACGAATGGGCTCGAAAACGGTCATGTTGACAATGAATCCCGATATGGTCGGATTCATGTATTGCAACCCGTCGATCGGTGGTCCTGCAAAAGGGATCGTCGTCCGGGAAATCGATGCGCTCGGTGGGGAAATGGCACGTGCGATCGATGCAACGTATATTCAAATGAAAATGTTGAACACGTCTAAAGGTCCTGCGGTGCGTGCACTCCGGGCCCAGGCAGATAAATTCGAATACCAAAACCGGATGAAAAAAGCGCTCGAAGATGAACCGAATCTTCTTTTGCGTCAAGCACTCGTCGAGCGGTTATTGATTGATGAAGAAGGACGCTGTGTTGGTGTTGTCACGAACACAGGGGCAGAGTATCGAGCAAAAGCGGTCATCATCACAACAGGGACGTTCATGCGCGGAAAAATCATCATCGGTGAATTGTCGTATGAGAGTGGTCCGAACAATCAGATGCCGTCGATCAATCTATCGAAACATCTTGAAGAACTCGGATTCGAGCTCGCACGTTTCAAAACAGGTACACCACCGCGAATCGACGGAAAAACGATCGATTATTCGAAGACTGAGATCCAACCAGGCGATGAGGTAGCACTTCCGTTTAGTCATGAAACGACACAGATGATTACGGAACAAATTCCATGCTGGTTGACGTATACGACGGAGTATACGCATCAGTTGATTGATGCGAACTTACATCGTTCACCGATGTTCTCTGGAATGATTAAAGGAACGGGTCCACGTTATTGCCCATCGATCGAAGATAAGGTCGTCCGGTTCAACGATAAACCGCGTCACCAAATCTTCCTTGAGCCAGAAGGTCGCGATACGGAAGAAGTCTACGTTCAAGGGTTATCAACAAGCTTGCCGGAAGACGTCCAACACGATATTCTCCGCTCAATTCCAGGGCTTGAAAACTCTGAAATGATGCGTCCTGGTTATGCGATTGAATACGATGCCGTCGTTCCGACACAACTTTGGCCAACGCTTGAGACAAAACGTGTTCCTGGTTTATTCACAGCAGGTCAAATTAACGGAACAAGTGGCTATGAAGAAGCAGCTGGACAAGGAATCATGGCAGGGATCAATGCTGGACTTCAAGTCCAAGGCAAAGAACCGCTCATCTTATCGCGTTCACAAGGCTATATTGGCGTCATGATCGATGATCTCGTCACGAAAGGTACGAACGAACCGTACCGTCTTTTGACGTCACGTGCCGAATACCGATTGTTACTCCGTCATGATAATGCGGATCTACGTCTATCAGAAATCGGACATGAACTCGGTCTGATTTCGGACGAGCGCCAAGCGAAATTGCTTGATAAACAGGAGCAAATCCGTCTTGAGATGAAACGTCTTGAGAAAGTCGTCATCAAAGCGACACCAGATGTGAATGCACAGCTAGAAGCGATTGGTGCGTCACCACTCAAGGAAGCTCTCCATGCCATTACGTTGTTGAAACGTCCAGAAATCACGTACGCGATGATCGCGCAAATGACGCCACCGGAAACACCTCTGTCTGCAGAAGCAGCGGAACAAGTCGAAATCCAAGTCAAATATGCCGGCTACATCGATAAACAACTCGATCAAGTCGAAAAAATGATGCGGATGGAGCAAAAACGGATTCCGGATCGTCTCGATTACGATGCGATCAGCGGATTAGCGATTGAAGCGAAACAAAAACTAAACCAAGTGCGTCCGCTCTCGATCGGACAAGCATCCCGGATCTCAGGGGTTAACCCGTCTGATATCTCGATTCTGCTTGTCTATATCGAGCAAGGCCAATACGCATTGACTGCGGAGTGAACGAGATGAACCAACAGCAATTCGTAACAGCATTGGCAGCACAGGGACTTGAGGTCTCAGAACATCAATTGCAGCAATTTAAACGATATTATGAACTGCTCGTCGAGTGGAATGAAAAGATGAACCTAACGGCGATCACGGATGAAGAAGATGTGTATCTCAAGCACTTCTATGATTCAATCACAGCAGCTTTCTATTTTGATTTCACGACAGTCACGACAGTGTGTGATGTCGGAGCGGGCGCTGGTTTCCCAAGTCTGCCGATCAAAATCATGTTCCCGCATCTCCAAGTAACGATCGTCGATTCACTCAATAAACGAATCGGCTTCTTGAATCATTTGGCGACGGAACTCGGACTTGAAGGTGTGGCATTCCATCATGGACGCGCCGAGGAGTTCGGTAAAAACAAACAGTTCCGAGAACGGTTCGACGTCGTGACAGCACGTGCTGTTGCTCGGATGTCCGTTCTAGCGGAATATTGCTTACCACTTGCAAAAGTCGGTGGACAATTCGTTGCCTTGAAGGCAGCGAAAGTCAGTGAAGAGCTCGAGGATGGTGCAATTGCCTTAAAAGTACTCGGTGGGAATTTACGGGAAAGTTTCCAGTTCCAATTGCCAGGCGAGGAAAGTGAGCGTAATATCGTTATTGTAGATAAAAAACGAACAACACCCGGGAAATATCCGCGTAAAGCGGGAACGCCTGCAAAAGATCCATTAAGCTAAACACCGTTTCACGTGAAACGATGACTGATAAAGGTGAGGTGCGCCAACGTGAGAAATGCATTTGCCAAGCTGCTCGGTAAGGGAGGACAACCTGCTGCGATCGAGCTTGATCCACAAGAGACGGTTCAGGAATTACCATTGACAGAACTTGTCGCGAACCAGTTCCAACCACGGACAGTGTTTGATGGGGACCGAATTGAAGAGCTAGCCGTTACGATCGCAGAGCATGGTTTACTCCAGCCGATCGTCGTTCGAAAACAAGGAACAGGATACGAAATCATTGCTGGAGAACGACGGTATCGAGCAGTGCGCTCGCTTGGTTGGGAAACGATTCCTGCCATCGTCAAAGAGATGACGGACGAGACGACTGCTTCACTAGCATTGATTGAAAATCTGCAACGCGAAGATTTGACACCAATCGAAGAAGCAGAAGCTTATGAGCGCTTGCTTGTGTTACAAGAGATCACGCAAGAAATGTTAGCTCGTAAGCTCGGACGTAGTCAATCGACGATTGCCAACAAGTTGCGTTTGCTTCGATTGCCAACGGATGTCCGTGAAGCATTAAAGCAACGGACGATCACGGAACGTCATGCCCGTGCGCTGTTACCGCTCAAAGATGAAGCGTTACAAGTAACGGTACTCGCTGAAATTCTCGAACGGGAGTGGAACGTCAAAGAGACGGAGCGTCGCGTGGAACGATTGATGACACCACAGCCACCGAAGAAAAAACGTCATAAGAGTTTTGCGCGGGATACACGAATTGCCTTAAACACACTTCGTGATTCCGTTGATATGATTGAGCAGACTGGATTGACGATCGAAAAAGAAGAAGTCGATTGCGAAGAATATGTAGAGGTGCGAATTCGCATCGTGAAGGCACGTCCGGAATAAGCGGTCGTGCCTTCCGCTACGTTTAGGAGAGAAGGCAAGTGAACGAATTACCTATTCGGGCGATTCGCCCGAATCCGACTCAACCTCGGAAACGATTCAATGAAAAAGCATTAGAAGAGTTAGCCCAATCGCTAGTCCGGCACGGGATGATTCAACCGATCGTTGTCCGACCGCGTGATGGTTACTATGAGATCATCGCCGGCGAACGGCGTTATCAGGCGGCGAGTCGCGCAGGACTTAAACGTGTACCGGTTCTTGTGATCGAAGCAGACGAGACACGCGTGATGGAACTCGCACTGATTGAAAATATCCAGCGGGCGGATTTATCGGCGATTGAAGAGGCGATGGCCTATGCAGAGATGATCGAGGAATTCGGCATCACGCAAGCACAGCTTGCGCAGCGTGTCGGCAAAAGTCGTTCGCACATTACGAACAGTCTTCGGTTACTGCAATTACCGCTCCTCGTTCAACAAGCTGTGATGGACGAACAGTTATCGATGGGGCACGCCCGCGCGCTCCTGTCATTAAAGCATCCGAAGAAGATCGAGCAGATGGCGGAACGTGTCATGGCTGAGAACTGGAATGTCCGTCGGTTGGAGCAGGCACTTCGGGAGCGGAAGGAATCGGTCCGTCCGCAGCAGGCGACGGCCGTTCAATTCGTCGAAGAATCACTTCGAGAAAAGTACGGTGCGACGGTCCGGATTAAACAAGGGAAACAGTCAGGGAAACTGGAGATCGATTTTGTAGATGAAGACGATCTCAACCGATTGCTCGACTTGTTATTGCCCGAATTAGATCAATAAAAAGAAGCGATCCGGTGACGGTTCGCTTCTTTTTGATTACATCGAACGCGGTGTAAAGGAAATCGTCGTCCGTGTGGATTCAGCGGATAGTTTCGCATCAAGTAAGTGGAAACTGTTCGCGACAAGTTCTGCTAATTCATAAACGAGATGTAGGCGTGTATTCTGGAGAATCATCATCTCCATGAACCCACTGACGTTGACGACAGCCTTAATGTTGAAATCACCGACCGCGGGTAATTCTTTTTGGACGCCAGCTCCTGGTGCAAGTGGACCTTCTGAGAAGAAGACATGTCCGACGCTTGAAAGTCGACCGAGACACGCATCGATCGCAATGACGAGTGGCCGGTAATGTGTCGTTTGGATCGAGTGAATCGTTTCAGCGAGATTGAGTGCATGGACAGGTTTAGCGAGTGTGCCGTAGACGTGGAGATGAGCAGGTGCTTGTTTTTCAAGAAATGTCCCGACGAGTGGACCGAGCGAGTCGCCCGTCGAACGATCAGAACCAATACAGACGAGTACGATCGGACGTTTTTCTTGGACAGCGGAGACTTGTTCGAATAGTTGTTCGGCTAAGCGTTCTTTCGCGAACGGTTCCGTATATTCTAAAAAGAAAGAATAGGGCTTGGGCTCGTGCGAATGAAAGCGGAAATTCATCGAAATCATCCTTTCTTCTCTTGGTGTCGGTGTCGTGGTGGGTTGGCAAGAGTGAAGGGTTCTTAGATGATTTTCCTTTCCCGGTTTTTCCAAAAATCTAACGTCAAAATCGGCTCTTTGGTTGAAACTCAACTAAAATCACGTATACTGTCGTAATAGAGAGAACAAGAAAGGATGGAGAGAATGGCTACCAATCAAGATGTACAAGAATCCGTCGCCCAAGTCGATAAACTAATCAATCAAGTAATGGATGCGGATATGTGGATTCGTTTTGGGATGAAACTACTGATTGCGCTCATCATCATCGCGGCGTTCTATGTATTAACGCGCGTTTTGACTGGGGCAGTCTCACGTCTCTTTACGATTAGGAAAATCAATGAACAGGACTATTTGGCGCAACGTCAGAACGAGACCCTGCTGAAGCTGCTCCAAAATGCAATCCGTTATGTGCTTGGAATCGTCATGTTGTTGACGGTACTCAGTCAATTCGGAATCAATATCACCGGTCTTGTCGCCAGTGCCGGAATCGCCGGTCTTGCGATTTCGTTCGGTGCGAAGAACTTAGTGCAAGATATCATTACCGGAGCGTTCATCATCTTCGAACGGCAGTTTAAAGTCGGAGATTATGTACGCGTCGGTGTGATCGAAGGTGTCGTAACGGAACTCGGGATTCGGACGACGAAATTAAAAGGACTCAATGGTGAGATCCACATCATCCCGAACGGTCAGATTTTGCAAGTCACGAACTATTCGGTCGACAACAGCTTTGCGCTCGTTGATGTTCAAGTCTCATATGACGAAGATCTCGAACGTGTCGAACAAGTCTTGCATGAGATTGCGGACCGGACGACGAAGAAGTATGTCGATATGTTCGTCGAACCGATTCAAATGCTCGGCGTCCAGACGCTTGGTCCTTCTGAAGTTGTCTATCGTTTGATGGCAGAAGTACCACCGATGCAGCATTTCCAAGCGGGTCGTCTCATTCGTAAGGAATTGAAGCAAGGACTAGAAGAAGAGAACATCAAGATCCCGTATCCACGGATGGTCATGATGAATCCAGAACAAAAGAATGGTGGACAGACTGATGATTCCAAAAACGTATCAACTCCATGATTATGTTGAGATGAAGAAGCAGCATCCATGTGGTACGAACCGATGGCAAATCATCCGGGTCGGCATGGATATCCGAATCAAATGTCAAGGTTGTGGGGCGAGCATCTTGATGCCGCGACGTGATTTTGATAAACGGTTGAAAAAAGTCTTACCAGAGTGACGAAAAGCGGATCTGATCTTTGTGATCAGATTCGCTTTTTGATTGTCTTTTGTAAGTCGAGCAGTTGCTTTCGTTTAAGGTGTGATTAAAAAAGACGGTCGAGCTCCTTGCTTAAAAAAATTGAACTATCTATAATTGTGAAAGATGTGCTGACGTGGTGTAATCATTCTACCCACTGCGGCCGCTAGCACGGATTTCCTAGGAAATACCGAAAAGGAGGAATTCCAAGTGGGATTAACAGCAGGAATCGTTGGCTTACCAAACGTAGGAAAATCAACACTTTTTAACGCCATCACACAAGCAGGTGTAGAGGCGGCGAACTACCCGTTCGCAACAATTGACCCGAACGTCGGTGTCGTTGAAGTACCAGATGCACGTCTTCGGAAATTGACGGAACTCGTCAACCCGAAAAAGACGATCCCGACAGCATTCGAATTCACGGATATCGCTGGTATCGTAAAAGGAGCATCAAAAGGGGAAGGGCTCGGAAATAAATTCCTCGCGAACATTCGTGAAGTAGATGCGATCTGTCAGGTCGTCCGTTGTTTCATTGACGAAAACATCACACACGTTTCAGGAAAAGTCTCACCGATCGATGATATCGAGACGATCAACCTCGAATTGATCCTTGCTGACCTCGAGCAGGTTGAAAAACGGATCCAGCGCGTTCAAAAACAAGTTAAGTCGCGCGATAAAAACGCAGCGGCTGAACTCGAAGCACTTGAAATCGTGTTGGCATTGCTCGAAGACGAGAAACCAGCACGTCTCGCTGAATTGAACGAAGATCAAGCAGCAATCGTCAAACACTTCCAGTTGTTGACGATGAAACCGATGCTTTACGTCGCAAACGTCGGCGAAGATGAAGTCGCAGATGCGGACAGTAACGAGAACGTTCGTCTTGTTCGTGAGTTCGCAGCTAAAGAAGGTGCAGAAGTCATCGTCATCTGTGCACGCATCGAAGAAGAGATTGCGGAGCTTGAGCCAGAAGAACGTCAAGAGTTCCTCGTCGATCTCGGAATCGAAGAGTCAGGTCTTGATCAATTGATCCATGCTGCTTACAGCACGCTTGGTCTTGCGACATACTTCACAGCAGGGGAAAAAGAAGTACGCGCTTGGACATTCAAAAAAGGCATGAAGGCTCCACAATGTGCGGGTGTCATCCACTCGGACTTCGAACGCGGATTCATCCGTGCAGAAGTCGTCGCGTATGACGATTTAGCAGCTGCAGGTAACATGACGACAGTCAAGGAACAAGGACGTTACCGTTCAGAAGGTAAGGAATATGTCTTCCAAGACGGCGATGTCGTCACATTCCGCTTCAACGTCTAATCGAAAACGAATCGTTATTGCATAAAGCAAAATACTTTGGTAGTATTAACGAATGTGAGTAATGAATTATTGCTCCTTGCTCGAACATTCGAGCCGCCAGTCCAAGAGGAGGTGACAGATATGCGTAAATACGAAGTACTTTACATCATCCGTCCGGAACTTGATGAGGAAGCACGCAAAGCAACAGTGGAGCGTTTTAACAAAGTCCTCACTGATAACGGTGGTACAGTTGATAAAACAACTGAAATGGGTAAACGTCGTTTCGCTTACGAAATCAATGATATGCGTGAAGGGTTCTACGTTCTTCTTAACGTTTCTGCTGAACCAGCAGCTACAAAAGAACTTGACCGTCTCATGAAGATCAGTGACGATATCGTTCGCTTAATGATCACAAAAGACGAGAAATAAGCTGAAACAGGAGAGTGATTCTGATGATTAACCGCGTCGTTTTAGTCGGTCGGTTAACTCGTGACCCGGAAATGCGTTATACGCAGAGCGGGATTGCGGTAACGCGATTCACACTCGCATGTGACCGTCCTTTCACAGGGCAAGATGGGAAGCGAGAAGCTGATTTCATCGATTGCGTCGTTTGGCGCAAGCAAGCAGAGAACGTTGCTCAGTATTTGAAGAAGGGTAGTCTTGCTGGTGTAGAGGGTCGCCTCCAGATTAGCAGCTACGACGATAAAGAAGGGCAACGCCGTTACCGTGCGGAAGTCGTCGCTGATAGCGTCCGCTTCCTTGAGTCACGTAACGCGAGCCGTTCATCGGATGGTAGCGAAGGCTACGCTTCATCTACTGGTGGAAACGGGAATGCTGCAGGATGGGGTTCACAGCAACAGCAGAACAACTCTTCCTCGCCAGCACCCGCTTCATCGAATTCGGGCTTCGGCGCTGATCCGTTCAGCGGCGGTAGTTCGATCGACCTTTCAGATGACGATCTCCCGTTCTAAGGAAATCGTCCTGAAAAATTTAACTTAAAAAGGAGGTTAATCACATGGCACGTCGTCCAGGTGGAAAACGTCGTCGTAAAGTATGTTACTTCACGTCGAACCACATCACTCATATCGATTATAAAGACGTAGAACTTCTCAAACGTTTCATTTCGGAACGCGGTAAGATTCTTCCACGTCGTGTGACTGGTACTTCAGCGAAATACCAACGTCCACTTACAATCGCAATCAAACGCGCACGTCAAATGGCTTTAATCCCATACGTGGCTGACTGATTTCGTAGCACCATCCTCATACGTGAGGGTGGTGCTTTTTTTCGCTTCTCTTTCATCCCCTCCTGCTTTTCGGTTATAATAAACAAGTTACTAAAAATTTAAATGAACCCTATAGAGCATAGAAGGAGGACACGATGGAGTCAGGTCAACAAGTATCACCGGAACGAGAACGGCGCATCGTTCGCTTCATTCCATATTTATTAATCGTCGGTCTGCTTCTCGTCGTCGCTGTACGTGAACCGATCATCTCTGCCATCGGAGCCGTCGTGACTGCCCTCCTCTTCGGACTGCATCTATTCGAAGAACGCCGTGCACGCAGAGCATGGGAAATGTACGTCGCTGGAATCTCGATGCAAGTCGAGGAGACAGGACAAGATGCGTTAACGAACATGCCAATCGGGATTTTGTTATACGATGAGGAAACGCTCGTCACGTGGTTTAATGATCCGATGCGGGAAATCTTCGATGATGTTTCGATGGGACAGACCCTCAATGAGCTCGATCCCCTATTCATCGAGATGGTTGCGACAAATGAGGATCAAGCGACGCTTGAAATCGGCGATGCCGTGTATCGCGTCTTTTCGAATCATGAGAATCGAACTTTTTATCTATTCGATATGACGGAAGAAGCACAAGTCGAACAACAACTCGTCGATAATCAAACGGTCATCGGTGTCATCTATCTTGATAACTACGATGAGATGACACAAGGTATCGAAGATCAGTTGCGCAGTGAGCTGAACAGTCGGGTTACCCAACTGTTGAATCACTGGGCAGCCGAACACGGAACGTATATCAAACGGACAGCGTCTGATCGGTATTTCATCGTCACGACAGAAGAGAATCTGCGGATCCTCGAACGATCGAAGTTCACGATTCTTGATACGGTTCGGGAAGAGACGAGTCAACGGGGTGTCCAGTTGACATTATCGATCGGAATAGGTTGCGGAAGTGACCC
The DNA here is from genome assembly GCF_053878415.1 of Exiguobacterium sp. EA-TM-5. Classification (NCBI taxonomy): domain Bacteria; kingdom Bacillati; phylum Bacillota; class Bacilli; order Caryophanales; genus Exiguobacterium; species Exiguobacterium sp. EA-TM-5. Next base: position 482,404 of record NZ_CM132670.1, read on the forward strand.
GATTCCAGCACTTGGTCTGATGGCCCAGTCGAGTCTTGATCTTGCGTTAGGACGGGGAGGCGACCAAGTCGTCATCAAACGGGATGGGAAAGTCCGCTTTTATGGCGGGAAGACAAATCCGACAGAAAAACGGACGCGTGTCCGGGCACGTGTCATCGCTAACTCACTTCGCGACTTGATGCAGGAATCGAGTCGTGTCCTAATCATGGGTCACCGGAACCCGGACATGGACTCACTTGGATCATCAATCGGAATCTTGAAGCTTGCGGAAATGAACGATAAGGAAGCCCATATCGTCTTACCGCCAGAAGAAATCGGGCGTGGGATCCGCCGGATGATGGATGAGATCGCTGAGGTACCGCAACTCGAGACACGTTTCGTCAATGCGTTTCAAGCCGATCAATTGATTGACGATCAGACGTTACTCGTCGTCGTCGATACACACAAACCGTCGCTCGTCGTTGTGCCGACGTTACTCGATCGATTCGAGCACATGGTCGTCATTGACCATCACCGGCGTGGTGAGGATTTCATCGAAGATGCGGTCCTCGTCTATCTCGAGCCATACGCGTCGTCGACGTCAGAACTCGTGACTGAGCTGATCGAGTATCAACCGACGAATCAAAAGCTATCGATGCTTGAGGCGACGGCGTTACTTGCCGGAATCATCGTCGATACGAAAGGCTTCGCCCTTCGGACCGGCTCCCGGACGTTCGATGCTGCATCCTACTTGCGTTCACAAGGCGCTGACACGGTACTCGTGCAAGAGTTCCTCAGTCAGGACCTTGAAACGTACGTTGAGCAGTCGCATATTCTCGAGCGATCTGAGGTCTACACGGAAGGGATGGCGATTGCGACAGCAGAACCTGGTGTCATTCACGACCAGGTCTTGATTGCACAAGCAGCCGATCAACTGCTGTCGCTTCAAGGCATCCGTGCCGCTTTCGTCATCGCGGAACTCCAAGATGGACGGACAGCGATCAGTGCTCGTTCACTTGGTGAGGTCAATGTCCAGTTAATCATGGAGACGCTCGGTGGCGGTGGTCATTTGACGAATGCGGCGACGCAGATGTCAGAATCGGTCATCACGGTTGCAGATGCCTTGCGCAAAGCAATCGATCAATATCTAGAAGATGAGACAAAAGGAGAGGAATCAGAATGAAGGTTATTTTCTTACAAGATGTAAAAGGACAAGGTAAAGCAGGAGACGTCAAAGACGTCGCCGATGCTTATGCAAATAACGTACTCTTCAAGAAAAAGTTGGCGCGTCCTGCGACGACTGGCAACTTGAAACAACATGAAGCGCACGAACGTAAAGCAGCAGAAGAAGCAAAACAGAACTTACTTGACGCGCAAGCGTTAAAAGAAAAGATCGAAAAAGAGACGATCGTCGTTTCGACGAAAGCCGGAGAAGGCGGTCGCGTCTTTGGTTCGGTCACAAGCAAACAGATTGCTGAAGCACTCAAGAGCATGGGCTACAAGATCGATAAACGCAAAATCGAGCTCGAGCATCCGATCAAGGCACTCGGCTTTACGAAAGTACCATTGAAGTTACACAACGAAGTGACAGCGACGCTGAACGTTCAGGTCAAAGAGGCGTGAGTAGAAAAGGGGATCGGTGATGAGTGAAGTCATGCAAAATATGCCTCCCCAAAGTATCGAGGCAGAACAAGCCGTCCTAGGGGCGATCATGATTGATGCGGATCGTTTGATCAGTGCATCGGAACGTTTGTTACCGCAGGACTTTTACCGTGCCTCTCACCAACGGATCTTCGAAGCGATGCTCGTGTTGTCCGACCGAGGCGAAGCAATCGACCTCGTCACAGTGACAGCCGAGCTAAGCACGCTTGGGATCTTAGATGAGATCGGTGGTCTACCGTATCTAGCGGAACTAGCCGAAGGTGTACCAACCGCAGCCAACATCAATTACTACGTCAATGTCGTTGATCAGAAGTCGACGCTTCGACGTCTGATTCGGACGGCAGGCGAAATCGTCACTGACGGATATGAGCGACAAAATGAGGTCGATGTCCTGCTGAATGAAGCAGAGCGGAAGATTCTCGAAGTATCACAAGGAAAAGGAAGTGCGAGCTTCATTCCGATCTCGGACGTCTTGACGAGTGCCTATGCAACGATTGATAAATTGCATAAGCAAAGCGGCGAGACGACGGGTATTCCGACAGGTTTCCAAGATCTCGATAAGATGACGGCTGGGTTCCAGCGTAACGATTTAATCATCGTTGCAGCACGTCCATCGGTCGGGAAGACCGCCTTCGCCTTGAATATCTCGCAAAACGTCGCAACACGTGCTGACGAGAATGTCGCCATCTTTAGTCTTGAGATGGGTGCCGAGCAGCTCGTCATGCGGATGCTCTGTGCCGAAGGAAACGTCGACGCCCAGCGTCTGCGGACCGGTCAACTTGAAGAAGAGGACTGGGGTAAGTTATCGCTTGCGATGAGTAATCTCTCTCAAGCCGGTATCTACATCGACGATACACCTGGTATTCGTGTCAACGACATCCGGGCAAAATGCCGTCGTTTGAAGCAGGAGCATGGTCTTGGCATGATCATGATCGATTACTTGCAGTTGATTCAAGGGAATGGTCGCTCAAGCGACAACCGCCAACAAGAGGTTTCGGAAATTTCCCGTTCCTTGAAATCGCTCGCGCGGGAACTCGAAGTCCCTGTCATCGCCCTATCTCAGCTCTCTCGTGGTGTTGAGAGTCGTCAAGATAAGCGACCGATGATGTCGGATATCCGGGAATCGGGAGCGATCGAGCAAGATGCCGATATCGTCGCCTTCTTGTACCGTGACGATTACTACAATAAAGAAACGGAAGATGCGAATACGATTGAGATCATCATTGCGAAACAGCGGAATGGTCCAACCGGTACCGTCAAACTTGCCTTCCGAAAAGAATTCAACAAGTTCGTGGATCTCGAGCCAAGCAACTCGTACGCGCCACCAGCTTAATCTAAGCTACGTCTTGTCTTCGATTGATCGGAGACAAAACGTAGCTTTTTTTGTTTTCACCTAAAGATTCTCAGTTTATTCATCAAAAACGATAATTAAACGAACGAAAGAGAATTGTAACAATTAATTGTTCGGTATTTGGTTGACTTCTTTTTTTTATCGCGTTACACTTAGTCGTGGTTTTGAATCGTACGTGGAGGTGGATGATAAGATGTCATCAGTAGTAGTAGTCGGAACACAGTGGGGCGACGAAGGAAAAGGGAAAATTACCGATTTTCTTTCAAAACAAGCCGATGTCGTAGCACGTTATCAAGGTGGAGACAATGCAGGACATACGATCGTATTCAATAACGAGACGTACAAATTGCACTTGATCCCATCAGGTATTTTTTACTCGGATAAGAAATGTGTCATCGGGAACGGTCTTGTCGTTAACCCGAAATCACTCGTCAAGGAATTGAAGTATCTACACGATCGTGGTGTCTCAACGGATAACTTGTTAATTTCGAATCGGGCGCATGTCATCTTGCCGTATCATCAGTTGCAGGATCAGTTAGAAGAAGAAGCGAAAGGCGACGCGAAAGTCGGAACGACGCTAAAAGGAATCGGACCGTGTTACATGGATAAAGCAGCACGAATCGGCATCCGGATGGCAGACTTGCTCGACAAAGAAACGTTCGCTGAGAAGTTGAAGATCGTTCTCGATCAAAAGAACCGGATGTTCACGAAGATGTATGACGCTGAACCTATCGCGTTCGACGAGATCTTCGAAGAGTACTACGCGTATGGACAAGAGTTCGCGAAATACGTCTGCGATACATCCGTCGTCGTCAACGATAGCCTTGATCACGGCGAAAAAGTGTTGTTTGAAGGTGCGCAAGGTGTCTTACTCGACCTTGACCACGGAACGTACCCGTTCGTTACATCATCGAACGCATCTGCCGGTGGTGTCGCATCAGGTGTCGGTGTCGGTCCAGCCCGGATCGACCACGTCGTCGGTGTCTGTAAAGCATACACGTCACGTGTCGGTGATGGTCCGTTCCCAACTGAATTGTTTGATGATATCGGTCATCAAATCCGTGAAGTCGGTCGTGAATACGGTACGACAACAGGACGTCCGCGTCGTGTCGGTTGGTTCGACTCAGTCGTCGTTCGCCACTCACGTCGTACAAGTGGTTTGACGGACCTTGCGCTTAACTCGATCGACGTTTTGACAGGACTTGAAACGTTGAAGATCTGTACATCATACGAATTCAACGGTAAACAGATCGATGAGTACCCAGCAAGCTTCCGTGATCTTGAAGCATGTGTGCCAGTCTACGAAGAACTGCCGGGCTGGAAAGAGGACATCACAGGTGTCCGTCGCTTTGAAGATCTACCATTAAACGCACAGAACTACGTTAAGCGGATTGCAGATCTCACAGGGATCTCACTCGTCACATTCTCGGTCGGACCAGGTCGTGAACAGACAGTCGTCTTACGTGATCTCTACGAAGAAGCATAAGTCGTTTCGACAGTCTCTTGCACCCTGCAAGAGGCTGTTTTTTGTGCAGAATGGTTCACAAACGGAAGCAAAAACAGGTATACTAGATACAGTGTTTCACGTGGAACCTCTCCCGTGAGACGACGAACAGCAGAGAGAGTGGCGCCGGGAGTTTCCGTCGCCACCTTTCTATATGCCGAAAAAACAGGTAAAATAGATTGAACAGAAATTTTTAAGGGGGCACACCCAGTGACGGAACGTAAAATTCTAGTCGTCGATGACGAGTTACCGATTGCAGATATACTCAAGTTTAAATTAGAAAAAGAAGGCTACCAGGTCGCAATTGCAAACGACGGCGTGGAGGCATTAGAAAAATTCGAAGAGTTCAAACCCGATTTGATGTTACTTGACATCATGCTTCCATTAATGGACGGGATGGAGGTCTGCCGGGAAGTCCGGAAGACGTCGAAGATTCCAATCATCATGTTGACAGCGAAGGATTCTGAGATTGATACGGTGCTTGGTCTTGAGCTTGGCGCGAACGATTACGTGACGAAGCCATTTAGCTCGCGTGAATTACTTGCCCGTGTCAAAGTCCACCTCCGTAACACGAGTCCGGAAGCAACACCACAACCTGCTGGTCCAGGTCCACTCAAGGTTGGAGAACTGTATATCGATACGAATTCGCATACAGTGACACGCAAGGATCAAAAAATCGAGCTGACGCAACGTGAGTTCGAATTGTTGCACTACCTCGCGAAAAACATCGGTCAAGTCATGACACGTGAGCATTTGCTGCAAACGGTCTGGGGCTATGACTACTTCGGTGATGTCCGGACGGTTGACGTCACGGTGCGTCGTCTCCGTGAGAAAGTCGAAGACAACCCAAGTACGCCAGTCTATATCATGACGCGTCGTGGTGTTGGCTACTATCTCCAAGACGGGGAGAATGAATAACGATGTTAAAAGGAACGAACTTCTTTAAATCCATCCAATGGAAACTCGTCGTCATCTATGCCTTATTGATTTTAGTGGCGATGCAGGTCATTGGCGTCTATTTCGTTCGTTCCCTTGAAAAGCAGTACATTACGAACTTCTCGAAGTCGGTCGAAGACCGGGCAGGTCTTGTCGCCTATAACGTCGGGAAGGAATTCGATAAAACAGGCGATGATGACGCCTCCAAGCGGCAGTTGTCCCAATCACTAGGGCAACTGCTGTCTGAGTTTAGTAATGGCTCCACCTCAAGGAACGACATCCTCGAAGTCCAGATCATCGACCAGGACTCGATCATCCAAGCGACATCGGATAACGAGAACCAATCAGCAGTCGGACAACGGGCGACGAATTCACTGATTAAAAAAGCGCAGGCAACGAGTTCGACCCGGACGGACACTGTGCTCGATCCGGAATCAGAGGATAAGATCCGAATCTTTGCTGTACCGGTCACCTCGGAACGAGATGGTGTGACGACCGGGATGATTTATGTCCGTGCCTCGATGGAGTCGATCTATTCGCAGATGCAACAGGTCACGCGCATTCTTGCGACCGGAACGGTCATCGCCCTCGTCATCACGTCGATTCTCGGTGTCTTGCTGTCGCGGACGATCACGCGCCCGATTTCTGATATGCGACGTCAAGCAATCGAAATGCGACGCGGGAACTTCTCGCGGAAGGTTAAGGTCTATTCGGACGATGAGATCGGGCAACTTGCTCGTTCCTTCAACGAATTAACAGATGAACTACTCGAAGCGAACGCGACGACGGAAGCCGAACGACGGAAGTTGACGAGCGTCCTCGAGAACATGACGGACGGCGTCATCGCGACGGACCGGACGCTTCGCGTCATCTTAATGAACGATCAAGCAAAGGATATCGTTGGTGCGGATGATGCGAGCGTCGTCGGAACGAACTTGAAGGACTTACTGGCACTTGGTGACGATTTCATGATTCCAGAAGACGGTACGATGCCACCGCGTCTACTTGATTTCAGTAGTGAGGATGAATTGTTCCTCGTCCGGGCATTCTTCTCGCCTGTCAAGAAACACAGTGGTCCGATTACCGGGATGATCGTCGTCTTGCATGACGTCACGGAACAGGAGCAGGTCGAACAGGATCGTCGCGAATTCGTCGCGAACGTCAGTCACGAGCTTCGGACACCGCTGACGACGATGCGCAGCTACCTCGAAGCCTTAGCAGAAGGAGCGTATCAAGACGAGGAACTCGCACCACGTTTCCTTGAGACGACACAAAACGAGACGGAGCGGATGATCCGCCTCGTCACCGATCTCTTACAACTGTCGAAGATGGACAGTAAGGAATACAAGATGAACAAGGTCCGCTTCGATTACATTCAGTTCTTGAATGAGATTCTCGATCGCCATGACATGACGAAACCGGAACGGATTCGTTTCCGTCGTAAGATCATGAAGCGGAAAGTCTACATCCGCGGCGATCAGGATAAACTGATCCAAGTCGCAGACAACATCCTGACGAACGCGATCAAGTACTCACCGGAAGGCGGAACGATCACCGTCCGGACGATGCTCCGGGCAAAACGGATCGTCATCAGCATCAAGGATGAGGGTGTCGGGATCCCGAAAGCGAATCTCCAAAAAATCTTTGAACGCTTCTACCGTGTCGATAAAGCCCGTGCCCGTAAAATCGGCGGAACCGGTCTTGGTCTGTCGATTGCGAAAGACGTCGTTTCCGCACATGGTGGCGACATCTGGGCAGAAAGTGAATGGGGACGCGGCACGACGATTTACTTCACGCTTCCGTATGAGGTGATCGAAGAGGTGGATGCCGGATGAAAAAACAACACTGGAGTTCGCTGTTACTCGTTCTGCTCGTTGCCGGTTCGATCGCTCAGACAGCGATGCTCTGGACCTATCATCCAAGCAGTGAATCGATCGAGCGGGAACAGGTCTCGTTCAACGAGATCGATGCCTCAAAGACGATTGAAAGCAACCAACTGATTAATCCAGAACTACTCGTCTATACGGATCAGGAAGGGATCTATCAGACGCAAATCATCGGTCGGACCTTCCTCAACCGAATCGGTGCGTCGTTTAACATCGGTGTTCTTGTCCTGACCGATAAAGCAAATAACATTCCGGTCGGTGACCGAAGTGTCGAGATGATTTTTCCAACGCCGATCAGTGCGACAATTCTTGAAGAGTTGCTCGGCGAAAAACAGATCGCCTTCTCGGAACCGATCAAACGGCTTTATTTGCTTGATTACGATGGACCAATCCTCCGTCTCGAATCAGCGACAGGTCGCCTGAAGGACTTTAAGCTCGTCGGCGATGAGACGGTTCTGAAACGATTGTTCGCGCACGATAAGAAAAAACCGATGATGCGTGTCGAACTTAAAGGTGGCGATTATACGTATGTCGCGAGCGGCACGACACGTCTGGAGCAAGTCTTCGTCTACGACGAGGTCGGGCAATCGCCAAAACCGCTCGACCGCATCCGCAGTGCCTTTTTTGCAGAGAATTCGAACGTCCAGCAAATCAAGAGTCGGGACGATCTCGACGTCTTGACGGACGGCGTCAGTGTTTCGACGTATGACCGAAACTACAATGTATACCGTTTCAATACGTTATCGCCAAACACCCAAAGCTCGACCGTCGATTACAGCACCCTCGTCAGCTATGTCAACATTCATGGGGGTTGGCTCGATCAAGATACGCAACGCAGTGGCTTCCGGTATTACTTCGATCAGATGAGTAAGAAGGATGATGAACAGACAGCAACGTTCCGGTTGTACTTGAACCGCTATCCTGTGTTCGGAGAGAGCGGTCCGCTACTCGAACAAACGAAGTTCGATCTTGCGACACTCAAGATCATGTATGAGGAAAATCAAGTCCGGTCGCTCAGTCGTAGCATGCTTCGGGCGAAGCGGAAGCTCATCCTTCGGGAAGAGACGGTACCGGCTGTTGAAACGGTCCTCGAACGTCTCAAGCGCGCCGATCTCTTGACAGAGATCAGTGGAATCCGGATCGGATATGAGATGACGTATAAGATTTCAACGAGTCGCTACGCCGTTTTTGAGCCAACATGGTTCATTAAGGTTGATGGTGTCTGGCAATCGATCAATCAAGCTGTCGGGAATGAGGGGTGAGGATGAATGGACTGGAGTAAAGCGAAGACCTTATTGATGCTGACCTTTTTGATCCTGAACGTCTACCTCGCCATTCAATTGATGGACCGGATGGTCGAGCCGCGGATCGTCGCAACGAGCGCGACCGGTAAATCAATCTTGAAGGATCGCCAAATCGATGAGAAGAAACTGCAGCCGGTCACGCGTGACATTGGTTATTTAACAGCCGAAGTCGACGCGCGGACGCTGGCACCACTTGCGAGTTCACCGATTCGGGACGCGGTCGCCTCCGTCAAAAATGATGTCGAGTGGTCGGTTCGGTTAACGAAACCGTACCCACTCGAAGCGAAGACGATGCGGGATTCCGCCTCATCATTCGTGCAAGCATCAGTCCGGTACGGCGCCGAATATACATTTTGGAAGTATGATAGTAAGTATCAGGAGATGACATTCGTTCAGACGTATAAAGGACAACCGCTCTATTCGACACCACAACAATCGCGTGAAGATGATGCGATGATCGGACCGTCCTTACTCGTCTTGCAGCTGAATGATGCGAAGGAAATCGTCAGCTACAAACAACGCCACTTGAACAAGGTCGTCCGTCAAGCACAGGACGTGACGTTATTATCGGCAAGTGAAGCCATCGTCCAGTTGTCGGAGCAAGGCTTGTTCCCGGCATCGAAGCGGTTAACGAGTCACAAGCTCGGTTATTTCTGTCTCGTCACGGAAGGAACGGAATCCGTCCAAATCCTACCGCCGACGTGGCAAATCGAACTCGATAATGAAGAAGTCTACTTCGTCAATGCGATTGACGGCGGTGTCCAGACCGTCGAACGATTGGATACAGTCTCAAAGAAATGAGGAATGTACGATGAGCCTACACTACAGCGTCATGGCCAGTGGCTCGACGGGGAACGCCCTCTATATTGAAAGTGAACAGACCCGGTTGCTCGTCGACGCGGGACTGACCGGCAAGGCGATGCTCGCCTTGTTCGACCAGATCGATCGGTCGCCGCATGGCATCGATGGTCTGTTCGTCACCCATGAACACTCCGACCATATCAAAGGCGTCGGCATCATGGCACGCAAGTACAATATCCCGCTCTATGCCAATGAAAAGACGTGGGCGGCGATGGAAGCGAAGATCGGCAAAATCGATCCGGCGCTGAAGTTCCTCTGGGAAGTCGGAGAGATCAAGCAGTTCGGTGACATCGAAGTTGAATCGTTCAACGTCAGTCACGATGCGGCGGACCCGATGTTCTTCCAGTTCGCGCATGAAGGAAAACGCTTGGCACATATCACCGATACCGGATACGTCTCGGACCGGATGAAAGGTGTCATTCGCGGCGCCGATGCCTATATCTTCGAAGCGAACCACGATATCGGCATGCTGCAAATGGGACATTATCCATGGAGCGTCAAACGGCGGATCCTTGGTGACTACGGACACGTCTCGAACGAGGACGCCGCGATCGCGATGAGCGAGGTCCTTGATGACCGGACGAAACGGATCCACATGGCCCACTTGAGCAAGGACAACAACATGAAGGAACTCGCCCGGATGAGTGTCTCCCAGACGCTTGCGAGCCGTGATGTTGATCTGAGTAAGATTCAGCTTCTCGATACGGATCCGGTCATTCCAACTCCACTCCTGAAGCTTTGATTATGGGAAATTACTGAATATGCTCAAAAGACCCCCACATTTGGCTCACTTGCCACGTGATGGGGGTATACTTGTGTAAAGAGAGTCATAAAGGAGGCGTATGTCGATGGATCGACCGGAAGAACCACGGAACGAATCCGAACAGCATGAATCATCATCCGATGAGAGCGGCTTCCCGCCCCGTCAGCCGGCAACGAGCGAACCGGTCAGCCCTTATCGTGAACCATATGAAGAACAACCAGAACCACCGCGTCGTCGCGGTGCCGGAAAAGCCTTTTTCGTCGGTCTGATTGGCGGAATCGTCGGAGCCTTGTTGATTGCGCTCGTCGCGTGGCCGTTCGTCCGTGATGAGATGACGAGTCCGACTTCCGTTTCATCGACGACAGCGGAACAGACCGCGACACAGACGACAGAGGATGAAGCCGACATCGTCGGTGCTGTCGGTAAGACGAAGGAAGCCGTCGTGAGCGTGACGAACCTTCAGAGCTCGTTTCAAGGAACGGATCAGGAAACGGGTGCGGGGTCCGGCGTCATCTATAAAAAAGACGGGAATAAAGCCTACGTCGTCACGAACTACCATGTCGTTGAAGGCGCGAGCCGCTTGTCTGTCACGTTATCCGACGGAACAGCACTCGAGGCAAAAGTCCTCGGGGAAGATCCGACGTATGATTTAGCCGTCTTGTCGATTGATTCATCGAAAGTGACACAAGTCGTAAAACTGGGGGATTCGGATACGTTACGTGCCGGTGAAACGGTGCTTGCGATCGGAAACCCGCTCGGAATCTTTGCAAACTCAGTCACACGTGGTGTCATCAGTGCGCAGGAACGGACGGTTCCAGTCGATACGAACAAGGATGGACAGCAAGACTTCAATACGGAAGTCATCCAAACGGATGCGGCAATCAATCCGGGTAACTCGGGTGGAGCGCTCATCAACACTGCTGGTCAATTGATCGGGATCAACTCGATGAAGATTGCGGAAGCGAGCGTCGAAGGAGTCGGGTTTGCGATTCCAATTAACGAAGCGTTACCGATTATGCGTGATCTTGAGCAAAACGGTGAAGTCGTTCGTCCACAGCTCGGAATTCAGATTCGCGACGTGCAGGAATTCCCAAGCGGGTACCGGGAAGATCGGTTGAAATTACCGAACGATGTCACGAAAGGGATTGTCGTCGTCGGTTTGACGCGTAATAGCGGAGCCGAAAAAGCGGGTATGAAAGCAAACGATGTGATTGTTGAGATCAACGGAAAAGCAATTGCATCGTTCGCTGATCTAAAAAGTGTTCTGTACCGGGATGCAAAAGTTGGTGAAACGGTCAAAGTCACGTTCTACCGGGGCGGTGAAAAGCAGACAGCAGATGTGAAGTTGTCCGCGCAGTCTCCGACCGTTCAGTAAGGCGTAATCTCAAAACCATCCACAGGTCCGACCTGTGGATGGTTTTTTTTGAGTGAGGAAACCTGCGGCTTTTTCGGTCAGGAAGGTTGATATTTGTTATACTGGAAGCGGATAAATGTGGATAAGTGAAAGGAGGAGACAACCTGTGGATAAGTACGTTTGTTTAGAACATGTCGAGCTCGCACTTGACGAAATCGTAGATGAAACAGAACAATACCCGATTCTCGATCAGCTAAATCCAGAAAAAAACATCACCTGTGAATACTGCGAGGCGCCGGCAACATATCTTGTGTCAAGCAAAAAATAAATATCAACATGTGGATTTGTGGATAACTCTGTGGATAACTCCTGAATTTTCTGTCAGAAAGCGAGAAAAAAGATGCAAATTACCATTATTACGGTCGGGAAGCTAAAAGAGAAGTATTTGAAGCAAGGCATCGCCGAATATACGAAGCGTCTCGGCGCCTACTGTTCGATCCAAGAAATCGAGGTCGCGGACGAAAAGGCACCGGAGCAGTTAAGTGAAGCGGAGATGGCGCAAGTGAAGAAAAAAGAGGGCGAACGGATTTTAGCGAAGATCGGACCGGACGTTCACGTTCTCGCACTTGCTATCGAAGGAAAACAACGGACGAGTGAACAGTTCGCGAAAGAACTTGATCAACTCGCGACGTATGGCAAGAGCAAGATTGCCTTCGTCATTGGCGGATCGCTTGGTCTCGCACCAGAAGTGATGCAGCGTGCGAACGATACGATTTCATTTTCGAAGATGACGTTCCCGCATCAGTTGATGAAGATGATCCTCTGTGAACAGATTTATCGGGCGTACCGGATTAATCGGAATGAACCGTACCATAAGTAAATGAGGTTTTAACTAAAAAAGTAAAAAAATAACTCAGCAAGAGTAATCTATATTACTCTTGCTGAGTTTATTAATTATTAAAATAATCTTTTAAAAAGCATAAGAGTTTGTCAAAATGTTCTGGATTTGCAGTAGAGGTAAAATGAGAGTTATCAAAAATAGTAGAAGTTACTTTATGTCTTTTAACAAAACCAGCCCCATCAATAATATAGACTAATCTATGGTTAGCATCATCGATACTTCGATATAGTCCATTAACTGCTTGCTTTGCTTTCCTCTCGATAACAGAGTTTGTTGTTTCTTGGAAGGCAGTCTCAATAACGACCCATTTCCAATCCCTCTGTTCTGTACTCTCGTTTCTTTTTAAAAGAACTAGGTCAAATTGTTGCACTCCTAAATATCGATTGTTACTAGCAATTTCAACACCTAGCCCAGTTAGTGATTCAACAATTTTATTTTTCATATTTCTTTGAAGACCGTTACCATATGAAACAGCTCTAAGTTGCTTTATTTGTGAACTATTTTCAATTGAACGACTTAAATAAAATTCTGATAAAGCTTCAACATCTCCTGCGAGAGTAGCTAATCGGAATCCTTTGAAACTAGTATATCTACTAAACTCATTAGATACATCAGCATATAACATTAAGTTGATTACGTCTTCAAAAAAGTCATCATTTGAAATAGCTAACTTGTAAATATTATCATTTGATAATGCTCTTGAAAAGCTAGGACCGAATATTTTGAACTCATAATTACCAAAACTACCGCTTAACTGAGTAATATTATTGTGATAACAGTATAAAGCTACTCTATCAAGAATCTCAGCAGAAACATCAAGTAAAATCATCAGATTTTTAAGAATAAGGGAACGAGGAACATAATTTCCTTGCTCATCTTGAAGTACCTTAAAAATAGTAACGAGCTGTTGAGGTTGATGGTTTTCTAAAGTTTCTCGAATTAAAGGAGATATTTTTAACATCTCTTCTGCCAAAGTGTGTTCTTGTTGTTCTCCAATCAAATCTGAGGACCAAAACCAGCTTGCTTCTTTCAAAAAATCCTTAAAAGTACGCTGTTCATTTAAATTCTTCATTTTTATATTCCTCCTTAAATAAAGTTACAATATCAATTTGTAGCAAAAAGCATATTTTCAATAGAGTATCTAGCTGTGGATTTCCTTCTAAGTTTACAAGACGATAAAGAGCCTTTTTTGAGAGTGGAGTCCAGCTAGAATCTTGCGAAGTATGATGCATCCAGCTTTGTTGAAGATGTAAGTCATGTAATGAAGTAAATCCTTTTTGATGAATCACTTCACTAATTTCTTTTCTTAACAATCGTAGATGTTTTTTATAATATTCATCATACGTAGTCACGTTTTCACACCCTTATTTATTTGTAAAATTTTCTATATTTATACTTTATCATACTTTGATGAGGATATTAATAGCCAGTAGTTTCTTAAAAGAAACTACTGGTCGTTAGTGTCTGACAATTTTCATTAAAATAAAAATCATGTATATTTAATATCTAGGTATTCATCAGGGGGTTATTTTTAATATGAAACATTTAGCTGAAGTTAGTGAAAACTTCATTCAAAAAAATATAGTGGTAAGTAATAAAAAAGAATTAGAAGAAGAACTGCTAATCGTTGAAAAAAACGCAGCTGTTGTACTAAATCTTTCTCTTATAAAAGAAAGTCCAAATTTAATTTTTAAAAATTTAAAAGAATCAATATCAAAAATGCCGAAAAATTCAATTATCTGCTTAATAGGAAATAACAAGCAAATTGCAATTCTTGCGTATTTACTTTCAGAAGGAATCAATTTGAATTATCAGTATTGGATAACGCTTAGAACCCAATTGAAAAAAGAAGAAGGAAAAGTGTTACCTTCAGAAACAATGTCAGTTTTGGTAATTTCAAAAAAGAAAAAAATTAAAATCAAACGTGTACTTTTACCGTACACATATTGTCCGGTGTGTGGGAAAACTACAAAAGATTATGGTGGAAAAAAGCATACATTCCATGATTTCGGAACTACTATGAGTGATGTTTGGAAGGATATATATTTTGATGAAATGACTTCACTATCTAGTGAAAAAAATAGAATTATTGTTGAAAGATTAGCTTTGATGCTGTCTTCTGAAGAAAGAACTATCTATGCATTGGATTTTTCACAAGAATTCTTATGGAATAATAATGAAATTGAATTTATTGAAGAAGTAAAGTTTCCAACTATAATAGAAACCACAGGACATTATGATGAAAGCTTTGATTTAGGTTCACGTATTGTTCAGGGAGACTCATTAAAAACATTGAAAACTATTCCTGATAACACTATCGATTATGTATTTGTAGACCCACCATATAATTTAGAAAAGAAATATGGTTCTTATAGTGATGATTTAGAAATTCAAAATTATTTCACATGGTGCGATGAATGGATACAGGAAAGTATAAGAGTATTAAAAGAAGGAAGTTATTTCTCGATTCTAAACATTCCTCAATGGTCTATTCGCCATTTTGCTTATTTGATACAAATAGCAGAATTTGAATCTTGGATTACTTGGGATTCTTTATCAAAGCCTTCAGGAAATATAATGCCAGCAAACTATACAATATTAACGTTCAAAAAAAGAAGCGAAAATTCTGAACAAGTAAAACAGGTTAATAATGAGCCAAAATATATGAAGCCTCTTGCAGACACGTACTGTTTAAGAGCAGGCTGCGTGAAGAAAAGAGGGGATAATTTTCATAAGCCCTTAACAGATTTATGGACAGATATTCATAGACTGAAGCACAATAGTTCTAGATATGACCATCCTTGCCAACTTCATCCTGATTTAATGAAGAGAGTATTTGAAGTATATTCAAAGCCAGGAGACTTAACTCTAGATTTCTTTAATGGTGTAGGAACTAGTACTCTTGCGGCGGAGCTAGTTGGAAGAAAATATATTGGGATTGATTTAGATGAAAAATATGTTTCAGTAACTCGCGAGCGCCATAAAATGATACTAGAAGGAGAAGACCCTTTTGGTAAAAATAATCAAAAAGCTGAAAATAAGACTAAAAATAATACAATAAAAAGAGTAAAAGTTAAAAAGAAAGAGCATAATCATCTTAGTAAAAAAGATGTACAAATGAAAATAAAAACACTTGCAATTGAATTAGGAAGAAATCCGATTATTGAAGAAGCTTTAATGAGATATCCTGAGATTCCTAAAGAATTTTATGACTTGTATTTTAACTCTTGGTCAGAAGTTTTGGCAGCAGCAAGGGTAAAAGGTGTTAATGAGAATAAAAACATTGAAGATAACTACAAAGGAAACTTAAGCAAAAAAAGAAACGTTCAACAATCTTGGAAATTAGAAAATTAAAATATGCAAAAGAAGAGACTTATATCCATCAGAATATGAGTCTCTTCTTTGTGTATTTAAAGTATTGTATTTTAGGAGGTTAAACTATGAATTTATACAGTGATAAATATTTTATTAAATCTTTGTTCTTAAAATTTGGAATAGATATAGGAAACGAAAATGTTGGAGAAGAATCAATTCTTTTAGACAAAGAAGAGATTGATGAATTTCTTGTTTCAGAAGAACTGCTTATTATCACCCCAAAAGTAGTAATGATACATTCTTATATTTACAATAATGAAGAACATGAGTGGTTGGTTTGTGTAGCATCTGATGCTAATACGAATCAACCACTCTTTTTGTTATGTCTAAAAAATGGATTAAAGGTCTATGAAGAAATTCTAATAGGAGGTAATGATAGTGGAAATGATTCAAAAGAAACGTTCTAATAGATGGCACGTACTCATCAGTGAATTAGAGGAACGCTCTTTTCAGAATGTTCAATTTGATATGGAAGATATGTCCTTTGTGTACTTTTTAGCCAAAGAAGAAAATGAGGTTATTGAAATAGAAGTATGCTTTGAAAATTGTAATATCTATAAAAGAAAACTAGGCTTCGAAGATTGGTGGTATGTAGGTTATTCAGAAACACTTCTTTCTTAATGAACGAAAATAAACTAGGGTAAATGTCCTTCACCCTAGTTTATTACGTTATTCACCATTAAACAGCTCCAAAAACTCCTCTGTAATTTCATCTTCGTCTGCAAAAATCATAATACTATCCAAGTCGATTATGGTCTTTAGGACAATCTCATCAAAAACCTCCTCTATAAGTATCGAAAGCTCCTGTGCTTTTCCTTTATCTGTTTTAATAAAAAATGTTTTGACGTTCCTGCATGTCGCTGCATTGTTGCTATGAAGTAGTTCATAAAGAGTACTAAGAGCATATTTTTTTTGTTTTTCTTCAGAAAGTGAAAAATAACCATGATTGTTTTTTTTAAAACCAAGTGTTTGTAAATCTCTTTGTACGGTTGATTGACTAGTAACAATCCCTTGATTTTTTAGTTCTTGTAAAATGTCGTCATGGGTAAAGAAATCATTCCTATCCAACATATTTCGAAGGACTTTTTGCCGAGTATTTTTATCAGAATTTCTTTGTTCATTAATAGATTTGATACTTGAATCCATGAAGTATATCCTCCTTTTGGAAAATTCACATTTTAGACACATTCAATAGAATATCGTTTAATTACCTCTTTTTATTATCAATTGTGGATTCCCGAATGAATAATCGTCAACACATAAGGGACTCATTGAGTTTACTCAAAAGAGACGACAAATGAAAGTCATAAATGAATATTTTATTGAATAATATATAAAAAAATGAATTTTAATTTTTTTTATATATTCGTACGTAAGAAATCAATTGGTCAAAAGATGAATAATTTGATGTATATTCATTTGGCAGGAGAAAACGAATGGAGGAATTAAAATGAAAAGTAACAGAACAAACTTTGAAATTGCTAACTCAGCTATGAGTTATGCAAGAAGCGACCACTATAATGGCGTAAACGCAATCTATCGTTTAGCGGCATCTGTGCCACTTTCCCAAAAAAACTGTACAGATAGTGGAAAAAATCAAGTGAAGTGGTTAGTGGGAAAACTGTCAGAGTTAAAAGTTAAAGCTAATCGAGTCAATGTTCTTGAAGAGACCTTAGAAATAGACTTTTATCCCAAAGGATTTCAAATGGTTATGACTAAGGGGCAATACGTTGGACTGCTGCTAGAGTTTGCTGAGTTTCTCGACAACTCAGGTATCTTGGGAATTAAAATTCAGGAGAATTGTTACAATGATGCACCTGACGATTCAGTAAAAGGCGTTAGAAATAATCAAATTAACTTTTTCCCGGAATTCGATTCTAATTGTTTTGGCTTGAATGACCACGAAAAAATTAAAATCAGAGACTGTTACTTGAATATACTTAGTAAGGAGGTGGCGTAATGGCACTTAAAAAGGTGAAACGTCAAACCATCCATAGAGATGAATCAGAAATGAAAGAAAAGATTCCAGGTATGTTTGATTTCAGAAACAAGACGGAAAAAATGTCGAACCTAAAAGAAAATATTGAAGAAAAAAATATGCATGATTTTTTATCATTTCATACAATTCGTAAAGTAAGATTGCTCCAAACATCTCATAGTCTTAAGGGCATCATCAGCGAACTTCACATCTCTGAAAAATACTCATTGTTGGTTACTGCAATTCGAATGGTGGCAAATGGTGAAGAGGAATCGACTTTTATCGCTTTGATGGAGCATGTGAACGAAGTCACCATCCTTAAATCAATTGAAAAATTTAGAGAGTGTCAAACCATTTCAGAATCATTAGTTCCAGAAGGGTTGCTTGTGGAAATAAGACAAGTCATAAAAATCGGAAAGGCGGAGGAACGAGGATTTATTTATGATGAAAGTAAAAAACGATACGCTTTCAATGCCAACATCTTTGCCAAGCATTTTCTGGAGCGTTGTCACATGCGTTCTACTAAAGATGGAAGACTTTTTATCTACAACAAGATGGGTGTGTATGAAGAACTTATCGACATTGTTCTTGGAAAGATAATTAGGACAGTCATGCATGAAGGCAAAAAAGATAGTTGGAAAAGCACCTATGAATCAGAAATTATTCGAGTTCTTCAACGCGAAGCACAGGTTGTGGACGAGATGAATGAAGACCGTAGCTATATTAACGTGAAAAACGGTATGTTAAATCTTTCAACCTACAAATTACATGTGCATTCACCAAAGTATCATTCAACCATACAAATTCCTATCTATTTTGATATCAATGCTACCGCAACAAAGTTTGATTCATTTATGCGTGACATCACATTGAATGATGATGAGTTAATAGCGATTCATCAAGAGCTAATTGGTTACTGGCTTACCGGTGAGACTAAAGCCGAGAAAGCAGTCTACTACTACGGAAGTGGAGCAAATGGTAAGAGTGTACTAGCATCCATCGTTACTGAGCTTGTTGGAACCCAAAATGTCAGTAGCGTTCCCTTATCTAAGTTTAACGACCAGTTTGGAATGGAAAGTATGGTGGGGAAATCACTCAACATATCTGCTGAAAATGAGATGGGGGGAAAAGCACTCAAAACTGAGAATTTTAAAGCCATCGTTAGTGGAGATAACATCACGATTAACATCAAATATCGTTCTGCTATCAATTATCGTCCGTATTGCAGATTGGTTTTTCTAGTCAATAATCTTCCCGATTCTTCGGACGTAACGGAGGGGTACTTCCGAAAACTTATTATCGTTCCCTTTCCAAGAACTTTTAAGAAAGAAGAAAGAAATGTGAATTTGAAAGAAGAGTTGCTAAGTGAATTACCAGGGATTCTTAACTGGTCACTGAGAGGATTACAGAGATTAAGAAGCAATAACTATCAGTTTAGTGCGTGTAAAGCAATTGAGGAAACTGAACAATCTTATCACAATGAACAAAATCCTGTGAGAGATTTTTTCCAAGCCCATGTGCTCCAAGGCGATGGATATCGCACGAAACAGGCTGATTTTTATAATTTGTATAGTCGATGGCTAAATGTTCAAGGAATTGACGATAAGGGAACCAAGTCTCGCCAAGTCTTTTGGCGTTATTTCAAAGTGATTCTAGAGAGTCAAAACATCCCTCTTGTAAAGAAAAAAGTAAAAGGAATCGTTTATTTTGATGGCATTAAGCTAAAGGACGTAGAAGAGTTTAAGTTCCCTGCTTTAGAAATGGAAGACATTTAAGCTTAAGGGGGGGAAGGGTGGCAGAGCCAATGGTAAAAAGACCAATGCAAAGAGGTTGAGAAATAAAAGTCATGCATAAATTTTCGTTTTGCCTGACCACCCATGCCCCCGTTTTTACAGTGAAATCAAATATATATTATTGATTGGATGAGGAGAAATTTCGATGGAACATAAAGAAGATTTTAATTATGAACACCAGAACGTTGTAGACATATTAGCAGAAATGGTTTCAAAGGTCATTTTAGAAAAGTTACAGGGAGAGAAATCCAATGATTAATAGAAATGAGTTATCTAGGCTTGAAAGAGAGCTTATTAAAGATGATGTGGAACTGTTTTCTGAATTTGAAAACGTAGATATTTCTACGCTAGAAGGAAGAAAAGTTTTTGAGTGCATGTGTCAGTTAATCAATACGAAGCATGTAAGATTAGCAGCCATTCAAGAAATCCCATTGTCCCAAGTAGCGAAGTGGCAGATTGAAGATGGTAGTTGTAGTGGGGGTGAGATGCATGTTGAATCAAGCTCGACAGTCGAACCATCGGCTTAACGAACCAAATCGAACAGGAACACAGAAAAGAGCAGCAATTTATGCTCGAGTCTCTACATTGGAACAAGCAGAAGAAGGATACAGCATCGATGAGCAAGTTCGAGTATTGAGAGAAATGTGTGAACGAGAAGGTTTTATTGTCCATAGGGAATATGTAGACCGAGGAAAAAGTGGGAAAAATATTAAGGGGCGACCTGCATTACAACAGTTGCTCCATGATGCTAAGAGCAAAGAATTCGATTTAGTACTCGTTTGGAAGGTGAATCGCTTTTCTCGTAAGACGAAAGATTTACTGAATATTGTTGAAGAACTTGAAACGAGAAATATTGTGTTCCACTCTTTTACGGAGCATTATGAAACGGAAACACCAGCAGGAAAGATGCAATTTCGTATGTTAGCAGTCATCGCTGAGTTTGAACGCGATAATATTGCTCAAAACGTAAAAATGGGAATGTTAGCACGAGCAAAGGAGGGTTCTTGGAACGGTGGACAAGTTCTTGGATACGACGTCGTGAGTGTTACAGGAGAGAACCGTAAGCGCAAGGTCTCCACACTCGTAATTAATCTTTCTGAAGCACAAACGGTTCGAAAAATATTTGACCTTTATGTTGAAGGAAATGGCTACAAATCTATTGCGAACAGACTCAACAAAGAAGGGTATCGTACTAAGCAGAACAAGGATTTTTCAATCAATGGTATCAAAACAGTTCTTTGCAATCCTCTGTATGCGGGATTCATCCGTTACAACGTTCGGAGAGACTGGAATGAAAAAAGAAGAAACAACATCAATCCTAATCCTGTGATTGAGAAGGGGAAGCACGAAGCTATTATTTCAAAAGAAGTATGGGAAAAAACGAAAACAATCATGGCAAGCAGAAGTGGAAAACCTAATCGAATTCATGATGGGGAATTTCCACTCACCGGCATTATGAAATGCCCTGTTTGTAACGCTGGAATGGTGATTGGAAGAACAACAAATAAGCGTAAGGATGGTACTAAGAGAGTCCTAGAGTATTATGTATGCGGAGCTTGGAAGAACAAAGGTACAGCCGTTTGTCGTTCAAATGGTGTAAGAACAGATTATGCAGATAAGTATGTACTTGAAAAATTATCAACTTACGCTACAAATGAGACCCTTATGAAGCAAATTGTTGAACGAATCAATAACAAGAAGGAAAGAGATTCCGAACCCCTCCATCACGAATATGAGACGTTAAAAAAAGCGTTGCAGGTCAATCAACAAAAGAAAGAAAAGGTTCTTGGTCTGTATGAAGATGACTTGATTCAAAAGGCAGACCTTGTTCATCGATTGTCCACGTTGAATGAAGAAAAAGAAAGACTAGAAGAGCGAGTTTTGCCGATTGAACTTCAAATGGGGCAAGGTGGCAAGCGACAGGTAGACTTTTCTATGGTTAAGCAGGTCATGCAGAGCTTTAAAGGTGCTTACGAAGAAGCATTGACTAGAGAGCAACGTAAAAGGCTGATGCATCTTCTTATTCGTCAAATCACTATTGGTCAGGACCGAAAAATTGAAACGATTCAAGTACAACTAAACAAAGAAGTTACTAAGCACTTTACTTTAAAAGGAGGAGAAAATTCATCCATCACGGATGAATTTTCTCCTCCTTTTTCTATATTAATCGACTTATGAAAAGGGGCTAATCAAAATATGAGCGTTATTAATGTGTTTCGAACCTATTTAGAGAAACACCATCCACACTTAGCTGAAAACGATTGGCAGGCAGATGTTAGGACTCTTTCAGTAGATGATATAAGGAACACGAAAGTTAAAGCATCTATTCCGGATGAAGATAAAGCAAGACTAACATGTTGGATATTTTTCTACGATGGTGGTACGTCGAACGTAGTTTACCTATTACAGGATGTACAAGGTTTGAAAAACATCGGAATTGGTCTTTTGAGGGATGGCGAACTCATCAAACCCGTTAGCTTTGTAAACATGGTATGAAAAGAAAAAATACAACAATCAGACAATCTTCATATTTTTTAAAGGAGGTGAAATTTATGAAACCGATTGAGTTATTTAAAGCTGGTGTTGCATTTGGAGTATCTGTCTACTTTCATTTAAAGAAAAATGGTACGACTAATAAATAAAGGAGGAATTGAAATGCAATACTTTTTAATGGGAACGGTGGTAGGCATCGTAACTTGTTTAGCATCAGAAGTACTTCAAAGTCCTTTGCAGAACTATCGTTAATATTAAGAACTGTCAAAAAATATGTTGAAAATGAAATCCATATATTAAAAAAAGATATTGAGCTAATGGTCAGCCTGTTGTTTGAAATAAGAGTGACTGAAAGAATTAAAGTATAATGAGTTAAGACTTGAAATAGCGAAAAATATTAAGGAGGAAACGAAATGAAATTTGTTTACTACAATGATACTGGAAGAAGAGTAGGCATTCACCCAGCTACTGAAGAACATGGTACAACGTGTAATATGAATACTATTGAACCATTGGAAGAAAGAATTTTTCATTTACCAGAAAACACATACCCATGGGTTAAGATGTGGGATTATGGACAAGAGCGGGGTCTGAGTATATTGGTTTCTCCAAGACAAAACGATTGAACTAGAAATCAAAAGTTTCCTAACGCTTTATTGCCAAAGAAGTAATTTTAACTGTTAATTCAACTAAAAACCTCATTTAGATGTACTACGGAGAGCCGTATCATAAGTAAATGAGGTTTAAAGAGCTATCAATGAATATTCAGACTGAAGGAAGTACAAATCTACTTACAAATATTGAATAAGTTACGTATTTACTGTTTATGAAAGGCTTAGATGAAAGTGAGCTGGCTAAAGAGTCGGATGCTGAGTTACTGGGATTAGAACATGAAAGTATCTTTCTAAAAGATAAGTCATATTTATGCTGACACATACTCAAGAATCTTGGAGACGCTCCGGTCTGTATACCATTATGATGAGTGGGAGATATCCCCATTCATCAAAGGTCTTGAACGAAAAGGTTGAACACTATCTAAAATCAACATCAAGATTAATTAGCTGTATACAAATTGTGCCACAACGAACTACTGATAAAACAAGACACGGATACTCTCAAAAGATTGATTTAGGAGGAAATGGAAATAGGGGAACAGTATGAGAAGGATTATGGTGATACATCAATCACTAGTATGGTAAGTATCATCGTCGATCTTTACCGACAAGCAGCTTTTGAAGTTTTTTTTAGTGTTTCTTTCTGATAATTGACTAAATATGAAACAAGCCCATTTTGTTCGCCTCATCGTTGATTATGTAGTGAAAAATGAAATTTTAGATAAACGAATTCTTCAAGAAAATCCTTTCAGGACTTTAGGGAGTATTGCATCTTTTTCAAAGAGAATATCATCGATGCTGAGCGAATTTTGAGTATTGTTGATCAGATCAATCAAAATGCGGATGTTGTTTTATAAGAACAAAACATAGTATTTAAAATTTACAAATCGACTGTCCAATAGTATCATTGTGCAAAGCGTCATATAGAAACGAAAGAAATATTTTTATGATTTTTGTCAATATTTCATCTGTAATATTATGTTTTATAAGAGAAATTATATTAAAGATTAAAAGGTTTTGACGACTAAATATTTAATATAGTTTAGTAAGGGGTAATCATGTATTCTGAAATGTTATTTCATGGTTCTAATAAACGTAGGGGAGAAGCATTGCTTCAGACTCAGATAATGCCGATTACTAGAGGGAGTACGCACTGGTTAGGAGACGGAAGTTATTTCTTCACTGAGGAAATTCATGCTTATAAATGGATAGTGGATATGTATAAAAAAAAGTACTTTGGTAGTTTGAATCATACTAAATTACTCACCCATTATATAATTGTAGAAACTCTTTTAACCGTCCCTAAAGTGAGAGTATTTGATTTAACAAAAGCGGAACATAAAATAATATTTGATACAACTCTTAAACTAATGATGGAAAAGAAACAAATTCCATCAAACGAGATGGCTGAAGGGGTAGTTTTAAATTATTTATTTAATAGTATTGGTTACTCAAAAGATTACGATATGGTGAGAGCTCTATTTGAGATGAATAGAAACAAATATAAAGGTGTTAGATCTAGATTAGGGTACTTACCACAAGAGCAAATATGTATAAAAAATGTAAACGTTCTTGACCAAATTAGAGAATACGATTTCGCACCTAAGATTAAATCATTTGACACTATTTTAGAGAATTACTATTTTTGATATTAATGAATAAGTATCATACAATGAAGAGAGAAAGAGATAATAAGTTTCTTGTTCTATATAAACGATGTATAAATTCATTTAAGGAGGTTTTTAATATGGATTTATCTAAAAAATTGAGAGAAATTGAACAGCATTTCGAAAAAATAACTAATGAAGAGTTTGAAAGAAATCTTTTAAAAGCGGGGTTTGACGAGATAGAGCATAGTAGTTCTTCTCATATGCAAATGCTAGCTATAGGAGAGTTTCAAACATTAGGAATGGAACAAGTTGAGAATACAGTAACTTATTCAAGTAATAGAATAAATTATAAATTTGATATACTTCCTAATAAGACTACAGAAAGTCTCTCTATTTTGGTGGCATCGTAATGAAAGAAAGTATAAAAAGCGGTTTAAGATTCGTAAATTATCAAGTAAATGATGTTAATTTTCATTTAAATAATCGTTATGTAGATAATTCTCATACAGTCGAGTTTAATATTGAGAGATACGTGCAATATTTAGAAGATGAAGAGAATACAATGTATGTTACTTTAATTCTCAATATATTTGAAAATGCTGAAGAGAATAATTATCCGTTTTCTATTTTTTTAGATGTTACCGGGATATTTCAATTAGACAATATCGAGAGAGAACGTAGAGAAGATTTTGCAGAAGTTAATGCAGTAGCAATTTTATTTCCTTATCTAAGATCTTTAGTTTCAACCTACACTGCTAACTCTAATGTTCCAGCTTTGATCCTTCCTCCAATTAATGTGATGAAGTTACTTGAGAGTCAAGAAAATAAATTTAAATCTGAATAATATGATTTTAAAGGAGGGATAGTTAATATCCCTTCTTTTTATTGTTACTTATTTAACATTCTAAAGAGATTTATTGTTAGTAGTGAGGGAAAAAATAATAAGTTTTTTAGTAAAAAAAGAATAGGAATTCATTTAGAACTAACACAGTGAACCATATCATAAGTAACTAAAAGTATGTGTTTTCTATAGATTCAGTCAATATTGAATGGATCTCTTCTTATAAATATTCATACACTAACTGTAAAAATTGAAATATAGCTGTATAAAAAAAAATCTAAAGGGAAAAGTATAAGATCCGAAGAAATAAAGCTATAAGCAATAAAAC
The DNA here is from genome assembly GCF_053878415.1 of Exiguobacterium sp. EA-TM-5. Lineage (NCBI taxonomy): Bacteria > Bacillati > Bacillota > Bacilli > Caryophanales > Exiguobacterium > Exiguobacterium sp. EA-TM-5. The sequence goes on from NZ_CM132670.1 coordinate 507,937, forward strand.
TATTTCTAAAAGATTTGCTAGCAATAACATTCTTAAATTGAATAGGATGATCTAATTGAAGAATCAATATATGTTGATTGATTACAATAAAAATGTTCAATCTAAAATTGAAATTAAATTCAATTCTAAATTGAAAGTGTTTGAGTATAAATTAAATCAAACACTTTTTGACGGCGCCGTGATTAGAGACATTTTATATTTCGTAAATAACTTGGAACAAAAGTTTGGCAGAGCTAAACTTCCAGTGTACTTCGATCTAGGTTTGATTGAAATTAAAGATAAGCTGACTTATATTATTTTTGAATGTATTTGCGAATATTTAATCAGGGTTAAAAATAGAAAGGTACTTGTAGATTTTAAAGCCGATAAAAATATAGTAACTGATGGTATAGCCTCATCTCCTTTAAAATTTTTAAGTATAGGGTACAAACAAAAAAATAAATTTGAATTATATGGTGAGAAATTTAAAAAAGAAATTCATAATTCTCATTACAGAAGATTGATAGCCGTGGAAGAGGAAGAAGATCCTTATTTATTATCTAAGATTATGGGAGATATTGATTCCTTTTTGAAACCATTTAATGTAAATAAAGATAATAGACATACGATTGCTGAAGTAATTACTGAATTAGTAGGTAATGCTTTAGAGCACACTAAAACAGATTGTCTAATAGATTTAGATGTTGCTAGTGATTATATAAAAGAAAAAGAACCTGGAAATTTTTATGGTTTGAATATAACAATTGTTAACTTTTCAAATCAATTATTAGGTCATTCTATATCTCAAAAGTTAAAAAATATAGATATATTAAACGAACGACATCTTTGTTTGTTAGATGCTTTTCAAGAACATAAAAGAAAATTTGATAATGATTATATTGAAGAAGACTTTTACAACATAGCTTCTTTTCAACATAAAATAACAGGTAGATCTAAAAATGAAACCACTGGAGGAACTGGACTAACAAAGCTAATTCAACGACTTGAAAAACAATCAGATGATTATTCTTGTTATATGATAAGTGGAAAAAGAGCACTTTTTTTCCATCATGAGTATCTATTTTATAACGAAGATAATTGGATTGGCTTTAACAATACAAGAGACTTTTTTAATGAAATTCCTAACGAACGTACATTTGGTCCAAACAATATCAACATGCCCGGTACAGCTTATAACTTACACTTTGTCATGAAAGTTGAGGATTAATAAAAATGAATAATACTTTTGAATTAAATATTGATAAAATAATAACAAAATTAGCTGGTAATCCCTTAGGAAAAAGAATTTTTCAAGAACAGATAAAAAGTGAAATTAATTATAGTGAAGATATTGTAATAATAATCCCAGATAGGATTGATTCAATAGCGTCTTCGTTTATTCAAGGTTTTTTTGAAGAGATAGTTAAGAATATTGGGATTGCAGGAATTGAAGAAAAAATAACTATCCAATCTTCGATTCCGAATTTAAAACAATTGATAATTCAAAACTTAATATAATAGTTTTTATCGGGGGTATTAGTATTGGCATTAGTAGCTATAATTATATCTGTAATATCTGTAATAGTTACAATCTATTTTAGTGTCGTACAACATTTAAGAGAAAATAGACTGAATCAAACAAATTTGGAGTCGGTCTATTTTAACGATATCTATAAAAAAATACTCATAAAAGACATTCCTACAGGTCTTAAGTATATGCACATTAGTACAACAGGAGATATAAAAGACACTAAAAGATTAAGGGAATCATTACAACAAATGTTTCAAGTTTCTGTGTATTATCAATATAATGATGAAAATTTTTATAATACATTAAGATCAAAATGTGAAGAAATAGAGGATTATATTTTAGAAAAGCAGGAGCGACCTTTATCAACAACTGATATAGAAATATTTAATACTAAAATTCGGCGTCAAATAAAAGAATTGTACCAAATAGTAAATGATAAATTTTTAGGAACTAAAAAATATAGATTGAGGTTTTTTAAAGTGTCTCTTAACAGAACCAAATTTATTTATAAAATTACCTCTATCTTATTTATCTTTTTAATTTTATCAACAATAATAATTTCTATTCAGCGTCATTATAATTCTATTGAGATCAAAAGATTAATTCGATACTCCCAAGAAAATAATCTTGAATATAAAATAAAAATAAATAACTCTATAACTAAATCATTTTATTTTGAAACTAGTTCTACAAAGTAGTGTAACTATTTTTTATCCTAATATAATGATTAGTAATCGAAAATAAACTACGCTTATCTAAATGCGTAGTTTATTTTTATTTATGAATTTCTTTCTAATACACTTATTAGTATTTTATGAATGACTTCATGATCCCGAACGTCATGGACACGATAAGTGCCGGGTAACGTATAGACGTCTATCGCCCCGACGTAAGCAATCTTTAGTTCTAACGTTCCGTCCTCTTGACAGATCGTCCGGAGTTCCAGTTCACCGCTGATGACACCGACTTCTTGCGTCATGACACCATGTGTGGCGGTAAAAGTAGAGGTTTTCGTTTCCATCGAATCGACTCCTTTTTAGTATGTACATGTGTTCAACATTGTTTGTAAGGCTGTTTTTTCACTCGACTGTAAGCTGAGGTTCCATCGGCTCTTCGTATTGATCCACATCTTCGAGTAGGCACAACTCGCACCTGCCCGTGTCGGCTTCCATGTCGACGGATCCTGGTCCCCTTTTGAACGGTTCGAGCTTGCAGAGACAGCGATCAACTGTGGACCTGTCAAATCGTTTGCGAACGCTTGACGTGTCGTCGTCGTCCAGCTGCTTGCTCCTGAGCGCCATGCTTCCGCAAGCGGTACGACGTGATCAATGTCGAGGTCAGACGGGTTCGTGAATGTCAGTCCGTCATAGTAACTATACCAAGACCCGGATGTAACGGGGCACGTTCCGACATATGAATCAGCATCACGTTTTAAGACGACTTGTCGTGTATCACAGCCGCCTCCTTGACTGCTCCAGTGCGGGAACAAGTCACGCGAATAACCAGTCATGCTGCCTTCTGTTTTAACCGTTAAAGCATCGAGTTGAGACTGAGCCGTCGCTTTCGACGAGATACCTGAGGGTAGTGCAGAAACGGATGTCGTATCGAACTGGAAAGCGGTCAGGCAGACGAGTGCAGTGATGACGATGGACTTGATGGCTTTGAACACGTGTCATTCCTCCTATGTATGAGACGAGATGATGTGAAGACACCCTTCACATTTTTTAGTATGGCATCACTTATTTAGGAAAAAATAAATATCGTGTAAATGTTACTAAAATTAAATTTTTGTCATTATATAGAAGGGTCTGATGTTAGGATTTAGGTGGAGAAGAAAGGGGACTACATAATGAACGAACGAATCAGAGGATGGTTGATCGTGTTCGGCGTATTTTTAGTCGTAAGTGGCACATTGACGGAAGCACAGCGTTATTTCAATACGAAAGAACTAGATAATTGCATCGCACAAGCTCGCGCTGCCCACCAAGAATATGAATATGAGATCGTTAATCCCGTCACACGCGCTTATTCGTTCAGTGCACACTGATTTCCTAAAAGATGTCGGGTCATCTCGCATATGGTACGCTTTTCAGGAAGCAGGATTTTAATGATTCGAGGAGCTGGTATGCATGAATAAAAAAGACATCGCCGACATCCGTCGTCACTTCAAGATGGATGCCGATTTACTAAAAATCCATGAAATCTACAACGTCTATATCCGAAAAGAGACGAGCGAAATCTATCATGAGGAAGCCCGACCATTTCCATTGCTTGATCCGGAGCAACAGGAACTTTTCCTCGCGAACTTCAAGAAGGTACTAGGTGGAAAACTCGACGTCAAGCTGTTCGAGGTCAAGTTCACCCATCCGGAAGAAGGGGAGACGGGTCATACGCAACAGCTCCTTTATGAAGGACTGTATGCGGAAGAGCCGGAGGACTGGGTCGAGCAGATGCAGACGATGGCGCTGAAGATGGTTCAAGACGTCCAGTATGAGAATGATCTCGTCGTCACGTTCATTCGTGGTCAATACTATAAAACGACAAAACGCCAAGCGGATGAGACGGAAATCGATCCGAATGACGACGTCTATACGACACCATTCATTCTCGGTAGCCTGAACTTAACAGAGCTACCGAAGCAATCGCTCGTCTTTGATTTTGTCGAACGGGAATTCAAGTCGAACTTATTCATCAATCCGGTTATCAAACTCGCGTCACCGATTGGTGGATTCCTCTTCCCGACCTTCACGGACAACGCAGCAGACGTCAATCACGTCTTGTATGCAGCAGGTAAGCCGAATAAACCGGATTTCGGCTTCCTTGAAAACGTCTTGAACGGTCTACCGATCGTCACAGCAGATGAGGATAAAGCAATTTTCGAGGAAATCGTCAAATCGGTCGTCGGCGAATCGATGGATACGAAGACGCTAGCCGGTGTCTATGAAAACATCAATCAGTTGATCGTTGTCGAAGAGGATCAAGATGAGGAAGAAGTACCGATGCTCGACGTCCAGGAAGTCGAGCGTGTTCTGAAGGCGAGTGGTGTCGAAGACGTCAGCACGGAGCAGGTCGAACGAGCGTTCAAGACGGTCGTCGACGATCCGACGTACGAGATGAAGGCGAGCAACATCGTTCCGAACTATGAAGCGAAATCGATTAAAATTAATACGAAGGTCGCAAACATCGCGATCAGTCCGCAAGACTTGAAGTACGTCAAACAGGTCAACTATCAAGGTAAACGCTGCCTGTTGATCGAGGTCGAGGAAGATACAGTCATCGATGGCTTTACGATCGTTTCACAAGAACAATTACGATGAAGATCAGCGCAGGCGACTGCGCTGATTTTTTTTGGATGAAACATTTGCTTCTCCTGTCAAAGACAGGTATATTGTGATGTAAGCGGTCTCTTTTTTGAAAAAGAGGCATTCGAAATTTTTTTAACGGTTATCGAAAGCGCTTTCGATAACTATTTGATAAGAAAGGAAGCGATCTATTTGTCTACCACATCAATGCAAGATTTACTGCGGGAGTTACGAAATTGTTCACCTATCTATCAAGATGGTCTTGAAATCGTCGATAAGCCGATTCCCGACGTCTCGACTCCAGGAACACTTGATCCGCGTGTCCGTGAGGTCGTCCTCACGCAGCGTCCATCGGTCTCGATTTCAGAAGGTGCGTCGCCAGTCGAACTGGCGCGTGCCGGCATGGGCTGGGACAACGAAGACGTGACGACACGGCAGATCTCAACGGACGTCCTCGCAATTCCAAGACCCGGTACCACGATTGAAGGACGACTGTATCGTCCGGAAGCGGCACGTCCGCTCCCGCTCGTCGTCTACTTCCACGGCGGTGGTTTTTTCGGTGGCACGCTCGAGACAGTCGAGAATCCATGTAAGGCATTAGCTGATAAGGGGAACGTCGCCGTCTTATCGGTCGGCTATCGATTGGCGCCAGAGCATCCGTTTCCAACAGGGCTCGAGGATTGTCATACGGCGATCGATTGGGCAGTCGAACACGCCGATCGACTCGGAATCGATCCAAGTGCGATTGCTGTCGCCGGCGATAGTGCGGGTGGGAACTTAGCGACGGTCTGTTGTCTGCTCGACCGCGAGCGTCCGACGCCGTACATTCGCTATCAAGTCTTATATTATCCGGTCGTTAATGTCGGCGAACATCCGAATCCGGAATATGACTGGACGCTTAAAGCATACGACCGACAAACGGAACCCGAGCTACTCGAACAAATCATTCTCGCGCTTCAAGATGCAGAAGGTGTCCTCGAGCAATGGTATGTCCAAGCAAGTGATTCGACGGATCGCCGGATCTCGCCGTTGTTCGCGACGCTCAACGATTTACCAGAGGCACTCGTCATTACAGGAGAGTTTGATTACTTACGTCTTGAAGGTGAAGCGTATGCGAAAAAGCTCGCGCGCGCCGGCGTCAAGACTCGTTATCTCCAGTACCGCGGGATGGAACATGCTTTTCTTGATAAACTCGGTCTGTATCCGCAAGCCGAAGACAGCTTAGACGAAATCGCGAAAGACTTAAAACGACTTTTTTCTCAAACTAACTAACAAAGGTGGATGACGCATGACATACACGCTCGAGTGGCAAGCCTATACAAAGCTCGCACGACAAACCGTTGCGGAAGGAGCGGTGCTCTTACAAAACGATGGTGTACTCCCGTTGCAACCCGCATCGACGGTTGCGGTCTTCGGACGCAATCAGTTCAACTACTATAAAAGTGGCACAGGATCAGGCGGAATGGTCAACGTCACGAACGTCGTCAGTCCGCTCGATATGCTAAGCGAAGACGTGACGTTGAACACGGACGTCCTCAAAACGTATGAGACATGGCTTGAAGACCATCCGTTTGATCAAGGTGAAGGCTGGGCAGCCGAGCCATGGTCACAAGAAGAGATGTCGCTTGACGCGACACTCGTTCAGCAAGCAGCACTTGATTCCGATGTTGCTGTGATCATGATCGGTCGCACGGCTGGGGAAGACCGTGACAATACAGCGGATCCAGGAAGTTACTTCCTGACGGAGACGGAACAGGAGATGCTTCGTCTCGTGACGACACACTTCAAACGGACCGTCGTCGTCTTGAACGTCGGAAACATCATCGATATGCGCTGGGTCGAAGAGACGGCGCCAAGTGCTGTCCTCTACGCGTGGCAAGGGGGAATGGAAGGGGGAACTGGACTGAGTGATCTCTTACTCGGACGCATCTCGCCGTCTGGGAAACTACCGGATACGATTGTTCGTTCACTCGATGATTACCCGTCAACACCACACTTCGGTCACGCCGATCGCGCGTTGTATCAAGAAGACATCTATGTCGGATATCGTTATTTCGAGACGTTCGCACCGGAAGCAGTCTTGTATCCGTTCGGGTATGGATTATCGTATACGTCGTTCAACCTGACGACAGATGTGACGACGTCAGCTGATGCCTGGACGATTACAGCGACGGTGACGAATACCGGGCAGACGAACGGGAAGGAAGTTGTACAAGGATACCTTGAGAAACCACAAGGACAACTCGGGAACCCAACGCGTCAACTCGTGACGTTCGGAAAGACAAAAGAACTCGCACCAGGTGAGCAAGAGATTCTCACGCTCGTCGTACCGTGCGCTTCGTTTGCGAGTTATGACGATAGTGGCGTCACTGGACATAAGTCGTCTTATGTCGTTGAACCCGGGACGTATCAGCTCTATCTCGGAACGGACGTCCGGTCGGCGGTTCTAGTCGCAAGCCATTCTGTCGAGACGCTTGACGTCACGGACGTCTTAAGTGAGAACATGGCACCGGTGACGGCATTCGAACGCATCAAACCGCAAGCGACCGAAACGGGATATACGGTGACGTATGAAGCGACACCACTGCGGACGATCGATCCGGAACAGCGTCGTCAACAGGAGCGTCCCGTTGAACGGACGCAGACGGAAGATGCTGGTTGGAAGTTAAGCGACGTTAAAGAAGACCGAGTCACGCTTGAGACGTTCCTCGATCAATTGACGGATGCGGATCTCGCGGCAATCGTTCGGGGTGAAGGGATGAACTCACCGCGTGTTACACCAGGAACGGCGGGCGCTTTCGGTGGCGTGACGACAGAACTCGAAGCACTCGGTATTCCGGCAGGCTGCTGCGCGGATGGTCCGTCTGGAATCCGGATGGATATCGGGACAAAAGCCTTCTCGTTACCGAACGGAACGTTGCTTGCCTCGACGTTCAACACGACGTTGATCGCGGATCTATTTGAGATGACAGGTCTTGAGTTGCGGAAGAACGAGATTGATACGTTGCTTGGACCCGGGATGAACCTCCATCGTCATCCACTCAATGGACGGAACTTCGAGTATTTCTCGGAAGATTCATATCTGACTGGAAAAATGGCAGTAGCACAGCTCGACGGGATGCACCGTGTTGGTGTGACAGGAACGTTGAAGCACTTCAGTGCCAACAACCAAGAGTTCCACCGGCATGATCTGGATTCGATCGTGTCAGAACGGGCGTTACGTGAGTTGTACCTGAAAGGGTTCGAGATGGCAGTCAAGGAAGGGCAAGCGTACTCGATCATGACGACATACGGTGCCGTCAATGGCATCTGGACTGCTGGCTTGTACGATCAGAACACACGGATCCTACGTGATGAGTGGGGCTTTGACGGAATCGTCATGACCGACTGGTGGGCGAAGATCAATGCGGAAGGATTAGAAGCAAATCGTCAGCAAACGGCGACGATGGTCCGTTCGCAAAACGACCTCTATATGGTCGTCGGGGAACCAGGAACGAACCCGTTCGAGGATGATACGTTGACGGCTCTTGCCGACGGGACACTTCGACGTTCGGAGTTACTGCGGAGTGCCGCGAACATCTGTCAGTTCTTACTTCAGTCACCGGTCATGGACCGGGTGATGGGAACCGCGACATCGATTGATGTCCTCGGGGCACCGGTCGAAGAAGAGACACTCGAAGAGCAAGCCGTCTCGCACCAACGTCTCGTCAGTGGAGATGCCTTCCCGTTAACAGACGTTACGACGACGACAGGTAGTAGTCACGTCTTCGCTGTTACAGCAGAAGAGACAGGGATGTATCAGGTCACGTTGACGGCACGTTCGAACGCCGGCGAACTGGCGCAAATGCCGGTGACACTGTTTGCAAATAACATGCCGGTCGCAACGTTCACCTTCAACGGAACGAACGGCGAGTGGGTCAGCCAGACGAAGGACGTCTTCGTCTTCAACCCGCACAACTATTTAAAACTCTACTTTGCACTCGGTGGTCTGGAGTTAAAAGAGTTGACGTTTACGCTTGCGGAATCGTTTCATATGAAGAACGGCTAATTGCATTAGCTGGACGGAAAGGACGGATCGCTTGCAGTTTTCCATCATCAAAAAACGGGTCGAGCAACTGCTCGCCCCGTCATTACAAGGACGGGTTGCTTTTCACGCCGCCGTCTACCGGATTCAAGACAGTCCTAGTCGCGTCTGGGTGGCGTTTGACGGAGAAGAGATTCTCAGAGCGGACGACTTTCGTTTCGAACGAGAAGTCGAGCGGCGTTATGCATTACAAGCTACACAATTACCGGAAAGACCAAATGGATCGTTTCAAGAACTATGGCAGTCCGACTGGTTGAAGCAGTCGCATGCGTTATCGGCTGACATCGAACGACAGGTCAAACAAGACGGGTATCTAGAGAACTATGAGATGCAGCAAGATTTGTTACAGTACCCGAATCTCGCGTTTGAACAAGCGCTCGTTCATCCACATCCTTTCATCCGCGGTATCGCGCGGCTCGATCGACGACTCGGGAAACGACGTTTCTTGTTACTGACACATGCTTCAGACTTTGAACAGTGGTGTGCGCATACGCGCCAAACAGTTGAAGGCTGGTGACACCAAAAAGCACGCTTCCTCAAGAAGAGGAGGCGTGCTTTTTATTCCATCATGGCGTTTGTTTCGTGATCGCTAACGCGACTTCGCGAACAGTGACGTCTTGTGGCATAGAGTAGATGAAGAAGACCGTATCTGCTACATGACGTGGATCAAGCGTCGTGCCACCAATCGTTGATTTCCACTCTTCGATTCCTGAGACGAGTGTGTCATTCGTGACATGATTCAGTAATTCCGTTTCGGCGTATCCAGGAGAGACGAGTGAAACGCGGACATTGTGCTCGGCGACTTCTTGACGAATCGTTTCCGTTGCTCCGTGAACACCGAACTTACTTGCGACATATGCAGCATGATTCACGAACGCTTTGAAGCCGGCAATGGAAGACATGTTGAGGATCGTTCCATGCTGACGTTTTTTCATATCTTCAAGCACGATTTGCATCCCGTTCAATACACCTCGGACATTCGTATCCAGCATCGTCTGCCATTCGTCTGGTTGTTGCGTCTCGATGTTACCGAGTAACATGACACCGGCATTATTGATGAGGAGATCGGTTTTTCCATACCGTTCTTCTGCTTCCCGGACGGCAGATTCAAAAGCGGTAAGATCTGTCACGTCGACTTGTTTGAGAAGAACATGCTCAAAATCGAGTGGAAGTTCCTCCATTTTCTCAAGACGTCTTCCGAGTAATAAGAGTGGGAACCCTTCCTGGTTAAAACGTTTGGCAATTTCAGCACCGAATCCTGAGCTAGCACCTGTAATGACGACTAATGGTTTATTCATGAGATAAATCCCTTCTTTCTGTGTGATTATCTCGACCTTATCGGTTAAACCTTAGTTTAAGTCAACCCCTATGCTCATCAAGACGGGTTAAAGCGTCGATGGATTGTTCCGTTGCTAAAAGACGCTCGAATTGTTCTTGAAGATCCGGTTGGAATAGGGTCGTACCTGGTATGAAGTGAAGTGATTCCGTTCCAGCTTCGATGGCTGTTTTGTAATACCACTTCTTGAAGCGAAGAAAGGCTTGTTGTGCTTGCAATTCTTCGATTTTTGCTTGTAAATGTTGTTCCTCTTCATCCAAATAGTCGTATCGCTGACGAAGAGAGGCATCGCCTTGCATACATAATTCAATGAATGCCGCGATCGTTTTAATCGGCACACCACTCCGTTTCAGACAATCAATTGTTTCGATATAGTTGAAATCATTTTCCTTGAACTGTCGTCGTCCGTGCTCATCCCGGTCGACGAACGGGAGTAACCCTTTTCGATCGTAAAATCGGATTGCGGAAGTTGAAATCCCCATTCGTTCTGCTACTTCACCGATGCGCATACTCATTTGTTAGCCCTCCTATTCAAAAAAGAGAAGTCGGACTCGACTTCTCTTTTACGTATTATGAAATTGAAAACGAGTTGACCTCGTGAATGCCTTCTTCTTCAACGAAAGCGTCGAGTAAAGCACGCACTTCGTCCGTTGAGTTCGTCTCCATCAATTTGACACGCAGTTCACTCGCACCGCGGAATCCGCGGACGTAAATCTTGAAGAACCGGCGTAATGGTTTGAAGAGGCGTGGCTCGAATTGAGTCGAATAGTGATCGTGTAGATCAAGTTGTAGACGTAACAAATCGAGGAGTTCTTGGCTCGAATGTTCTTTTTTCTCGACTTCGAACGCAAACGGGTTGTGGAAGATCCCGCGCCCGATCATGACGCCGTCGACACCGTACTTCTCGACGAGTTCAAGACCATGTTGGCGATCATTGATATCTCCATTGATCGTCAGTAACGTCTGTGGTGCAATCTCATCACGTAACTTCTTGATTTCCGGAATCAATTCGAAGTGCGCTGGAACGGCACTCATCTCTTTACGTGTCCGGAGGTGAATCGAGAGGTTCGCGATATCTTGCTCGAGAATGTGGCGCAACCAATCGTGCCACTCTTCGACCTTCGTGTACCCGAGACGCGTTTTGACGCTGACTGGGAGACCGCCTGCTTTTGCAGCTTGGATCAATTCAGCCGCCACTTCCGGACGATTGATCAAGCCAGAGCCTTTTCCGTTAACAGCAACGTTATGGACGGGACAGCCCATGTTGATGTCGATTCCGCTAAAGCCCATCTCTGCCATACCGATACTCATTTCGCGGAAATATTCTGGTTTGTCGCCCCAGATATGAGCAACCATTGGTTGTTCATCTTCCGTGAACTCGAGACGTCCGCGGACGCTCTGTTTGCCTTTCGGATGACAATAGCTTTCTGTATTCGTAAATTCCGTGAAGAACACGTCCGGACGCGCCGCTTTTGCGACGACGTGACGGAAGACGACATCGGTGACGTCTTCCATTGGTGCTAAGACGAAAAATGGTCGTGGTAGGTCCTGCCAAAAGTTCTTTTTCATAGTATATTAAACCCTTTCCTTAAGGTAATGCACATGTGTGATTAAAGAATTTCATCAACTATACACTTTAAGCGCTCTCGCTAAAAAGTGCAAGTGAGTGCTATTCGTTACCTCGAGGAAAGAGAGTGGTGTACCATATGCCGTGCCATCCAGTCTGGTCCCGAAATCAGGTGTCCGGCTTCATCCTTGTAGATGACGTGCTCCGGGCGAAGTTCCGTCGGTGAGACGAGTCCTGCTGCCGCCGTCAGGTTATAGAGACCTTCTCTTAACGAAATGATGTAGTTCGTCACGCGGAAACTCTTTTCGTCGACAATCAGCGCCTTTTGTAGTTTTGGATCGGTCGTCGCGACACCGACTGGGCAATGATTCGTATGACAGACTTGGGCTTGGATACAGCCGACATTAAACATCAAACCACGCGCGATGTTGACGAAGTCAGCGCCGAGGGCGAGGGCGATCGCAATCTTATCAGCACTGATCAGCTTACCGGACGCAAACACTTTGACCTTGTCGCGTAAACCGGCTTCTGTCAGGAGTTGATGGACGAACGGCAAGGCGGAAAAGAGCGGTAGACCGGCCGCATCGGCGAGTTCCTAGAACGTCGCACCGGTTCCCCCTTCGCCACCGTCGACCGTCATGAAGGCCGGATGACGTCCAGATTCTTTCATATAAGCAATCAACTGCCGCATATCTTCGAGATTACCGACGACGACTTTAATCCCGACCGGTTTGCCGCCGACTTCGCGGAGACGTTCGACCCAGTCGAGCATCGTCTCTGGTGTCGTGAACTCGTTAAAGCGATTCGGACTATCGATGCCAACACCGACTTTGACTTTCCGGACAGCAGCAATTTCTTCTGTGACCTTTGCACCTTCTAAATGTCCGCCGCGCGTTTTAGCTCCTTGGGCGAGCTTGAGTTCGAAGGCTTTGACTTGCGGTAACTCACTTTTTTTCTGGAATTCGTCGAATGAGAAATCACCGTCCTCCGTCCGGACACCGAACAGACCGGGACCGATCTGACAGATGATATCGACGTCACCTTTGAGATGAAAATCGGACAAACCACCTTCACCAGTATTCATCCAGCTGCCTTTAGCGCGACCGAGTCCGATCGAGAGCGCAGTGATGGCCCGGTCACCGAGTGCTCCAAAGCTCATTGCCGATTGACCGATCAGCCCTTGGATTTGATAGGGGTGTCGACATGTCGTCGCGCCAATGACCGGTGCATCCTCCATTTTCAAGAGATAGGGTGAGATTTGCTTCGCAACGAGATGTTCTTTACGTGTAAATAGTTCGTCACGGTCGATTTGATAGATGTGCGTATCAACACGTTCTGATTGATCGATGCGTAGTTCATTTCGATTCGTTGGAAAGAGGGCGTTTTGTACATAAAAACCGGCTTCTTCAAAGTCACGTTCCGATCCAAAACCGAGAATCCGACTTTGGTATTTTCCAGAAAGGACGGCTGTCTTGTATTCATTGCGGGAGAAGGGCTTGCCTTCGTTATTGTTGAGAAATAAGTATTGGCGGAGTTCCGGTCCCATGTTCTCGAGGATGTAGCGCATCTTTCCGAGGACGGGGAAGTTGCGCAGGACCGCGTGTTCTTGCTGGCGACGATCGGCTCGCCAGACATGCCAAAAGAGAAGGGGCGGGACAAGGATGATCAACAGGGCGATGGCGAGCAGAATGAAGAGAACAATCGTATCGATGGACATCAGAATTCCTTCTTTCCCGTAAATTCGTGGTATGTAAGTTGATACCACTGAAAGTCCGGACACAAACGATAATTTCCAGATATTGAATCTTTTCCGTCAATGATCGCGTAAATGAAACTATACATTAAAGGAGGAGACCGGTATGCATACACTCTATATGAAACAAAAAGCCTTCAGTTTACGTGGACGATTTGCGATTCAGGACGAAGCGGGACACGATGCGTATCACATCGAAGGCAGTTTTATGAAATTACCGAAGACCTTTTCCGTAACGAACCGAAACGGAGAAGTCGTCGCCGAAATCGAGAAGAAAACGTTTAGTTTCCGCCCTGTCTTTTATGTCGAAGCAGCAGGACAATCATTTGAAATCATTAAAGAACTTACCTTCTTCAAGGACCGTTATACGATCAACTCGGATCAGTTCGAAGTGACGGGCGACTGGTGGGATGTTGATTTTGAAGTCCTACAACAAGGGCAACGGATTGGTCGCGTTCAGAAGAAATGGATTTCTTGGACTGATCAGTACATGATTGAAGTCGAAGATGAAGCGATGGAAGAGTTATTGATTGCCCTTGTCGTCGCGATTGATTGCGTCAAGGCGGAGGAAAGTTCAAACAACTCGTCTTTCATCAATTGAAAAGGGGAATGATGCAAGATGGAGCAATGGGATGTATACACAGCGGACCGCAAGAAAACAGGACGGCTCTGGACACGGGGAACACCGCATACAGCGGGCGATTATCACATGACGATTCACGTCTGTGTCTTTAACGCCAAGGGAGAGATGCTGGTCCAGCAACGGCAACCGTTTAAATCCGGCTGGCCGAACATGTGGGATTTGACGGTCGGGGGTAGTGCGATCAGCGGGGATACGAGTCAGATGGCAGCGCAACGTGAACTGTCGGAAGAACTAGGACTCGATATCGATTTCACGGGTGTCCGTCCCCATCTGACGATTCCTTTTGAAATCGGTTTTGACGATTATTATCTCGTCGAGCAGGAAGTGGATTTGACGACGCTAACGTTACAGGAAGAAGAAGTCCAGCGCGTCGCCTGGATGACAGAAGAAGCGATCGTTAATGGAATCGAAGAAGGCTGGTTCATCGGTTATCATGAATCATTGATTCGACTGTTATTTGCTCTTCGTCATAGCTACGGCGCGCATAACGAAGCATAAAAACAAGCCCTTCCGGTGATTCCGGAAGGGCTTGTTGCTTGATTAAGCGGATTTTCGAACTGCATTCGTCCGTTTTGGTTTCGTTTCTGGTAAGAAGAACGTGAAGAACAGGTAAACGGAACAGCAGAGGAAGAAGACGATCATCGAGACCGTATATCCAGCATGTCCGAGTGCGTAACTCCAAATGATCGTAAAGATCGTCTGCGTCGCATAGGCGATCGCCCAGAAGAGACCGAACAAGACAGTGATTTTTTGCGGCGTCATGCCTTTTCGTTCGTGTGCCAAGTTCATGAAAATCGGATACTGGATGTACATCGCAAATCCGGAAATGAACGCAAAGACATACGAAACGAGTGGCGAGATGTTTCCGAACAAGACAGTGACAAGGAAGCTCGCAATCATGACCGTCCCGCTGATTAATAGAATCGGTTTACGTGGTGTGCCCTTGTTACCGATCCGTAGACCGACGAACGTACCGATGATTCCAGCACCTGAAACCAACAGGTTGACGAGTGAACCGTTCAACTGCGTATACGTATCGAAAACGGGTTTCAAGCCGACGAGCGATAAGATATAGAGCGTCAAGAAACCACCGAAGGCGATTGCATATTTCCAGAGGAACGAATCGCGGACAGCGTCTCCATAACCGTAAGGCGTTTCGTCCGCGTCCGAAGCATCGTTCAACTCGAACGACTCACTACCGATCCACCACGCGAAGAAGAGAATCGCTGTCAGACTCGCGAAGATCGTCAACGTCAGTTTCCAGTCACTGACGAATTGATCGGCGAACAACGTGAACAAGAGCGAAACGACGAATGCACCGACGTTATAGGAGACGGTGTTGAAGGCATTGATCCGTAATTTTTCAGCTGGATCTTGAACGTAACGTGTCACGACTGGGTTCATGTAAACGATGACCATTGAACCACCGAGTCCCATGACCATGCGAGCGACCGTATACGCCCAGTAGTTCGGCAGATAGATGGCGACAATCGACATCATCAGGAACAACAGTGCGAGTAGCGGTGCTTTTTTCGGACCGAGCTTCATCAAGATGAGCGCGGCGAGAATGTTGGCGAAGACACGTGCCGTCGTGATCGAATAGTTGACGAGTTGTGAGATGAGAGGGTCAACGGTCTGATTACCGAAGAAATGCGCCGTGATTTGTGGCGTCAACGACGAACCGGCGACCCAGTTCATGGCGAAGGTCGCATAGGCGAACCAGAGGACGATCATCATGAAATAGCCTTTTTTTGTGGTAGACATAAAAATCCCTTCTTTTCTGAAGTTCCGCTTCATACATGAATCGAAAACTACTTAACTTTGTTATCAATTCGTTTAATATAAAGCCGTTTTGAAGGGAAGTAAAATAGATAGTTCTTATGAAATCTATAAGCAAATTGAATGAGTGGAGTTCGTTATTATTCTTCAAAGGAATAATAATAGAAAGTTAAATGGTTATAATTGTAATAAAAGGAGGTATTCGCTTGAAACCTAATATTTTTGATTATGCCACCAGTGAGTTATCGCAAGATGCCTTTCTATGTTGGTTATTGAAGTGGGCGGAAGAAGGAGTACGAAGTCACGATCCACAACTCCATGCGATGGCGAATGAGTTTGTACGTGAAATGTTCCACCTTCATGATTGCCCATTGCGGGAACCCATTCACAGTGTCCGTATTAGAAGACAGTTCAATAGTCTAGATATATTAGCGGTCATCAATGAGACATATGCCATTCTGATCGAGGATAAAGTCTTTACGAAACATCATTCGAACCAATTAAATCGATATCTTGACATGGTCAAAACGCATCCCGAGACATGGCATTTGAAGCCGATACCGATTTATTACAAAATCGTAGAACAAGGCGATTACTCCGGTGTGACAGGAGCAGGATATCAAGTATTCACACGAACGAAGATGATCGAAGTACTGAGCGGCTTTCATCCTTCGACGACCAATGAGATTTTGAATGATTATCTTCAGTATCTCAAGCAGATCGACACCTCAATCGAATCCTATAAATCACTACCTCTCACGGAATGGAGCAATTTCTCTTGGCAAGGATTCTTTAGAGATCTGCAAAAAGAATTGCAGAACGGAAACTGGGGGCGCGTGGAAAATGCCCGCGGTGGATTTTGGGCATTTTGGTGGAAAGGGAAATGCAGTCAGCACTATTGGCAGTTAGAAGAATCAACGTTAAAAGCAAAGGTAGAGGCTACTGATAGTCAAAATATGAGAGCGTACCGAGATCAGTGCATGCAGGCGTTATTAGAGTATTCTCAAACGAATGAGTTGAATTTAAGTCGACCGAAAAGTGTTCGTAGCGGAAAAACGATGACGATTGCACAACGCTCCGATTACATACAAGTCTTTGATGATCAAAAAATTGATTTTGACCAAACCGTATTCGAATTGAAGCGTTATGCACATTTAAGTCAGACTCCGTTAGTATAGATCGATTTGTTGAAAGGATATGACACCATCGATTTGTGTCACCTTAAAAATATCCGGATTCTTCAGCTGTAAACTTTCTTCAAATCCGAACGTTGGGTCGAGCGCATGTAAATAGAGAGATAACAAATTCCCGTGTGTCACGAGGATCGATACATCGTGTTGCTGCAAGGCTTCTTCGACGACACGGATGATGCGACCCGTTGCTGTCCGACTGGATTCACCACCAGGACACGTATAGTCTGGATCGACGAATGTTCGACGAAGATGATCCTGCCAATCTTCAAGTGGAACAGCACTTAACCGTCGCTCTTTTAAGTCATCTTCTTGTATGATCGATAGTTGTAGGGCAGTCGCAAGTGGTTGAATCGAGTCAATGGCACGGCGATACGGACTTGAAATGATGTGACTGATCGGAAGCTCAAGTAGTTGTTCGCACAGTCGTTGTGCTTGGTCCTCTCCTCGTGACGTTAATGGGGCATCAGGTGCCTGACCGGTCGTTTCGCAGTGGCGAATCATGTAAATCGTCGACATGAATGTTTCATCCTTTCGTGATGAAGTAGTGCTGTATGATTTCTGGAAAAGATGGTAAAGTCCTTTTCATGAATTGAAAAATCATTTTGAGAAAGGCGTTGACAAACGCTGTCGAGATTACTAGAATTAGAAACAATTCATCGATGCAGCGACGCATCGGATAATCAAATAAAGAGAAAGCTATGATTGTCATGGGTCACACTATGGCAGGAGCAGCTTCTGGAGAGACCGTGTTGACACGGCGCCGAAGGGTTCACAATCTCAGGCAAACGGACAGAAGAGTAATCACATGCAGCGACGGGCATTCATAGAATGTCGTAGTGGCGTGTATGGGTTATTCCTTTGATTTTGTTGAGATTGGACATTCGTCCAGTCTCTTTTTTTCTTTTTCAGGACCGACAGAACGGTCTGAAGTGTAGAGAAATCATCACAAGGAGGAGTTCAGGTTTGGAACAGCAAGGATTAAAGCGGGATTTATCGAATCGTCATGTACAGTTGATTGCCATTGGTGGAACGATCGGAACAGGTTTATTTTTAGGATCAGGAAAAGCGATTCAACTCGCCGGACCATCGATTGTTTTTGCCTATTTACTCGTCGGGATCGCGATCTTCTTCGTCATGCGGGCACTTGGAGAATTGTTATTGTCAAAAGCAGGTTATCAGTCACTTACGGATATCGCAGAAGATTATCTCGGACCACGTGCCGCGTTCGTGACGGGTTGGACGTATTGGTTCTGTTGGATCATGACCGCGATGGCAGACATCATCGCCGTCGGTGTCTACGTTAAGTATTGGTTTGATATCCCGCAATGGATTCCAGCCGTTCTTGCGCTCTTGATTTTACTGGGCTTTAACTTGTTGACCGTTAAATTGTTCGGTGAACTCGAATTTTGGTTCGCGTTGATTAAGGTCGTGACAATCCTTGCTTTGATTGGTGTCGGAATCGTCTTGCTCGCGATCGGGTTTAAAACAGACGCGGGTCCCGTGACCGTCTCGAATCTCTGGTCACATGGTGGCTGGATGCCAAACGGAATTACAGGATTCTTGCTATCGTTCCAAATGGTCGTCTTCGCCTATGTCGGTGTTGAGCTCGTTGGGGTATCCGCAGCAGAAACAGCGGATCCGAAGAAGAACATTCCATCCGCGATCAATAAGATTCCACTTCGGATCTTATTCTTCTATGTCGGTGCCTTACTCATTCTCTTGATGATCAACCCATGGACAGGATTAAATGCGACAGAGAGCCCGTTCGTCAAGACATTCAGTTTGATCGGGATTCCGCTTGCAGCAGGAATCATCAACTTCGTCGTACTGACGTCCGCTGCTTCGGCGTGTAACAGCGGGATGTTCTCGACGAGCCGGATTCTATATAACCTGGGAAATCAACAGCAAGCGTCGAAAAAGTTCTCGAAGTTGAACAAAAACCATGTCCCAGCAAACGCCTTGTTCGTTTCGACGATTGTTGTCTCGGTCGGTGCCTTACTCAGTAAACTGTTACCGGGTCAAGCGTTCAGTATCGTTACGACGATCAGTGCGATCTGCTTTATCTGGGTCTGGGGTGTCATCCTTGTCTGTCATCTTCGGTACAAGAAACAAAATCCAGAATTACATGCGGCGTCGACATTCAAAGCGCCACTGACACCACTCGTCAACTATCTCGTGCTTGGATTGTTTGCAGTCATTCTCGTCGTCATGCTGTTTGCTGACGATACACGTCCTGCCTTGTTGCTGACACCGGTCTGGTTCCTCGGACTATTCGGACTGTATCATCTCCGGAAAAAGAAACAACAAACAGCTAATCAAAAAAGTGCGTAAGCTAAAACAAGCCGGTCGGATATTCATCCGACCGGCTTGTTTTATGGTGTATCGAAAACACCGTCCTGTAGTTGTTTCCGAAGTGCTTTGGCTTTCTTGCGAATATCGCGTTTGCTGTCGGCATCCCGTTTTTCCCATTGTCGATACATCATCGACATTCGTGGATTATCAGCGAAGCGCTTTTCGTGCCGATCGATGAAATCCCAGTACAAGGCGTTAAACGGACAGGCGTCTTCGCCAAGCATGTCTTTCTGATGGAACGGACATCCCTTGCAATAATCACTCATCTTATTAATGTAATTCGCCGAGGCAATGTACGGTTTGGTCGATAACGTTCCCCCATCGGCATGAAGCGCCATTCCGAGGACGTTCGGTAAGACGACCCAGTCGTAGGCATCAATGTACATCTCATTAAACCAGTCTGCTGTCTGTTGTGGTGAGATTGCAAACAGATTGGCAAAGTTCCCGAGCACCATCAAGCGCTGGATATGGTGATTGTGCGCATGTTCGACGACGGGACGTAACGATTCAGCGACACAGTGCATATTCGTTTTTCCGGTCCAGAAAAAGTCTGGTAGATCCGCTTCGTGATGCAGCGCATTGACGGAAGCATAGTTCGGCATCTCGGCTAGATAGACGGCGCGCATGTATTCGCGCCAGCCGAGGATTTGACGAATAAAACCTTCAACCGCATTGAGCGGAGCATCTTGATCTTCGAGTGCTGCCTCGACTTGACGAATGACCTCTTCCGGTGTCAGTAAGCCGAGATTGATTGCTGCCGATAAAAGCGAGTGCGATAGCGTATCTTCACCAGTCAGCATGGCGTCTTGGTACGTCCCAAACGTCTCGAGCCGTTCGTCAATGAAACGATGGAGAGCCCGCGTCGCTTCTTTGCGTGTGACCGGCCAATGAAACGCGTCAAGTGCTCCCGGGTGATCAGAAAAATCCCGTTCGACCTTTTCAATGACGTCCTTTGTGATGCGATCCGGACGAAACTGAATTGGATCCTTAAACGTCGTACCGGACTTCGCTGGTTTTCGATTATCGGCGTCAAACGACCATTTTCCACCGATCGGCTTGGAGCCGTTCATGAGAACGTTTCGTTCCTTGCGCAGTTTGCGATAAAAACGATCCATCTTGTATGGCTTGTCACCGATTGCTTCAATCGCTTCTTCCTGCGTCAGTAAAAACAACGGCACGTCGGAACAAACCTCGACCGTGATTTTCTTCGGTAAACTGTCTTGCCACTTGTGCATCGCCTTGCGCATCGGTTCATCCGTGATCGCCGTATAGAGTACATGATTTGGATCATGCTCTTTACGATGCGCCTTGAATGCCTGATCGAACGAGTCGGCTTCCCGGTAATCAACGGTGAAGCCTTTCTCGCGTAGTTCTTCCGCGAAATGCCGCATCGCCGAGAAGACGAGGATGAGCTTTTGTTTATGATACGTCTTCCATTTGGAGCGTGAGGTCGCTTCGACCATCAGGATGACGTCATCTTGTTTGTTTGCTTCCTGCAATAAGGGGAGATCGTGATTCAATTGATTACCAAATATCCAGCGTGTCGCCATTAGAGTTCCTCCTTTACCTTTGCTATATGATTACCGTTTTTGGATAAATTTATACGTTGGCATGTGTTCAAACCACGCTTGCAGAATCGTAAAATTTTATTTATACTATGTATATTTTACATTTAAAACCATTATCGTTTATAAATTGAATCACCTTTGCGAACGAGGAGTGAGACACGTGGGATCGAATATTTCATCACTACCGAAAGACTATGAGGTGCTCAATAAAAAACGATTGAGACGTCATGTCGCTATTACAGTCATCATTCCAGTGTACGACGCGATTATCTATCTTGAACGAACGATTAACTCCGTTTTAGTACAGACAATCGGTATTCGAAACGTGACGATCATTGCGGTAGATGATAAATCCACAGATGGCTCACGTCGCCTTTTACGACGCTTATCCGCCTTATATCCTCAACTTGTCAGCGTACTGCTGAAAAAAAATACAGGTACGCCTGCGATGCCACGTAATCTAGGTTTGACTCTGGCACGATCGAAATATGTCACGTTTTTGGATGCCGACGATTGGTTAGCACATGACGGATTACGGATTCTAAGTGAGACGATGAATCGAACCGGAGTAGACTATGCCGTCGGGCGTACCATTCAAGTATCGACGAATCAACCGAATCGAATCATTGGTGTTCACGAATCCAATCGCGATCGTGATCACGTCTCTCCGTATACTTTAAAGCACGCTTTTTATCATCTCGGCCCACGTGCCCGCATGATGCGTCGAGATTTCCTGTTACGTCATGCTATTCAATTTCCTTCGATGAAATTCGCCGAAGATAAACAATTTTTTATCGATGTCTTAGTACGAACAGATATGATCTCGACAGTTACTGCCCCCATCTATTATTTGAATCGTCTCGACGAGAATGACTCATTAACGAAGCAGACCGACATTATGGAAAAGATGGAAACGAATCTTATCGTCTTACGTCGTGTGTTGGAATATGACTTATCTGCTGAAAAGGAACGACTTATCCTCAATCGACTGATTGAGTTTGACTGTATCACACGCTTTTATGATCGTAAGCACTTTCTCAAAAGTAATGATCCATCAGTCTATCATCAGATGTTTGCGCGTGTCGTCGCCTTGTTTACGCAATATCGTTCCTATCCTATCGATTCATTGATTGAAAAGCCGTTCAATCGTCTGTTGTATCACTATTGGAAAGCTGAACGTTTTGATGATCTTTTGGATGCTGTTAAGTGGTCGAAATCGAAAGAAATAAAGAAAGTCGAATGGGTGAATGATCAACCTTATTGGAATATTCCATTAGGCAATGGTCAGACACAAATGCTAGCGCTCCCTCTATATGTGAAGGTACACAAATTAGAACGGACAGAAGATGGACTAAATCTAACGGTTCAAACACTTGGAGATCGACAAATTCGAGTAGAAGGGATTACGTTACAACATCGTACATGGATGGAAGAAACACATCTTTTGACGACGCATGTTACAGATCTTGAAAATCATTATTATCACTTACGGATAGAACTACCCAAACAAATCGAAAAGGGGAGTTATCTTGTTTATTTACGCTTTGATGACTATGGACAGCAGGTGATGGCTATTACGATGGATGAGCCAGTAATTCAACAATGCCACCATACATTTCGCTGGTATGAAACCGTTAAAGGAAACTTAGGATTACGAATCAAATGAATGCAATCGTCTGCTTCGAAAAGAGGCAGACGATTTTGTAAAATCGGCTACTGCAGCACATTTCTGAATGTAAAAGAAGTTCCTTTCTGTGCAAGCTATGATAGGGTTATAATGGAAAGGTAAGTTGTCGTCATGAGGGGGAAGTTTTTCATGACAGGTAGTCCATAATATCAACGGGGATAGGAAGGATATCATGAGCAGTATGCCTAAAAAAACAGACGTTATTTTAATTGGTGCCGGAGTCATGAGCGCGACGTTAGGGGTCTTATTAAAAGAACTCGCGCCTGAGATGAACATCAAGGTATTCGAGAAACTCGCGAGTGCCGGGGAAGAGAGCTCGAACGAGTGGAACAATGCAGGAACAGGTCACGCCGCACTGTGTGAACTGAACTATACGACGGAAAACGCCGATGGTTCGATCGATATTAGTAAAGCGGTCAAAGTCAACGAACAGTTCCAACTGTCGCGTCAATTCTGGTCGCATCTCGTCAAGGAAGGGGTCTTGCCGAATCCGAAAGAATTCATCATGCCGATTCCACATATGAGCATGGTCGAAGGGACGGAAAACGTCGAATTCCTGAAAAAACGATTGGAAGCGCTCTCAGCAAATCCGTTGTTTGCAGGGATGGAGTATTCGGAAGATCCAGCAAAATTAGCCGAGTGGATTCCACTCATCATGAACGGTCGGACGTCACCAGAGCCGATCGCTGCGACAAAAATCGATTCAGGAACGGACGTCAACTTCGGTGCGTTGACACGGATCCTGTTTGAATATCTCGCACAGCACGATGTAGAGATCAACTACCAGCACGGTGTCGAGGACTTGAAACGTGTTGACGGTGGTTGGGAAGTCAAAGTGAAGAATGAGCGCGATCACCGGATCGAGCATCATAAGGCGCAGTTCGTCTTCATCGGGGGCGGCGGTGGTAGTCTACCATTGCTCCAAAAAACAGGCATCGAGGAATCGAAGCAAATCGGTGGTTTCCCGGTCAGCGGCTTGTTCCTCGTCTGTAAAAATCCTGAGATCATTGAACAGCACCATGCGAAAGTCTACGGAAAAGCGAAAGTCGGAGCACCACCGATGTCAGTACCGCACTTGGATACACGATACATCGATGGAAAGAAATCGCTCCTCTTCGGACCGTTTGCTGGCTTCTCACCGAAGTTTCTCAAGACAGGATCAAATCTTGATTTGATCGCGTCCGTCAAACCAAACAACGTCTTGACGATGCTTGCTGCGGGAGCAAAAGAGATGGGATTGACGAAGTATCTGATCGAACAAGTTCTCTTGTCGACGGAACAACGAATGAACGAATTACGAGAGTTCATTCCGAATGCGAAGACGGAAGACTGGGATGTCGTCGTTGCTGGTCAACGTGTCCAAGTTATCAAGGATACACCGCAAGGAAAAGGAACACTCCAGTTCGGAACAGAGGTCGTCAGTGCTGCCGACGGATCTGTTGCTGCTTTACTTGGAGCTTCTCCAGGTGCTTCAACAGCGGTTCCAGTCATGCTCGAAGTACTCGGCAAATGTTTCCCGTCCGAATTACCGGCGTGGGAAGCAAAAATCAAGGAGATGATTCCGTCTTACGGGATCTCACTCGTTGAACATCCGGAGTTGTTCGAACAGATCCATGCAGAAACAGCAAAAACGCTTGAGCTTGAACAAGGTCAACCGATTCGCTAAACGAAAACCGTCCGACTCTACAAGAGCCGGACGGTTTTTTTGATTTAGCGGAAGTTACGGAAGAAGCGCGTTTTCTTCAGTGCGATCCCGACTGGAATCGCGACAAGGATTCCGAGGACGTTTTGAATAATGTTTCCTGTAATTGAACCGAATGGTGCGACCCAGTTGCTGAATGCAATTCCTTCATGCACGAAGTAAACGAGTAGCATAACAGGAACGGAAGCGATCATCCCGATTAAGTTGAACGTGACATTCGTTCCGTTACGACCACCTGACCACGCGATGTAACCAACAATCAATCCTTGAAGTCCGCGTGCGATGATTGTACCAGGGGCCCAAATCGTATAGCCCAATAGAAGATCAAACAAGCCCATTCCAACAGCACCGGCAAGCAGTGCTGTCCGGGGACCGAATAAAATGG
Organism: Exiguobacterium sp. EA-TM-5; assembly: GCF_053878415.1. Taxonomy (NCBI): domain Bacteria; kingdom Bacillati; phylum Bacillota; class Bacilli; order Caryophanales; genus Exiguobacterium; species Exiguobacterium sp. EA-TM-5. Next base: position 532,798 of record NZ_CM132670.1, read on the forward strand.
CAACAAGAAAGAGCATCGCTGTTCCCATATGAATGAGACCACCGTTTGGAGCGATGGGTAATTTGATATTGATGAACATTGTTGCAACAAGAACAAGTGCGATCGACATCGCAGTGATGACAAGCTGGCGGGTACGAGTGCTAGAGTACGGTGCTGCTTTTTGCATGTGGCTAACCTTCTTTATGATAGATTTTAAGATATCTTCAATCTATCAGATGACTGGACTAGTCAAAAGTGTCAACTTTGAATTATTTATAGGGGTCAGATTGACTGAACAATCGTCATTCGTTCTTAATTCCAGAAGAGTTTAATCTATTCATACAATCTTGAATGAAAAAATCTTTAAAACGGTTATCATTTTCGAATCTATTCCTCGTTTTTTTCGTACAATGAACAGCGAAAGGAAGGGGAAGTCTATGAAATACCAGATCGCGACAGCCGTTGTCATACTTGCTTCGTTGTCACCAGTCACTTCAGAGGCAAAGGATCAGACGACACAACATCAACGTTATTACGCGGCATACGAGAAAATCGTGCGAGAACTGAATCGGACACATGAAAATGCGGACGTCACGTTGCTTGCAGCGGATCAGTTCGCAGATGAGGACTGGGTTTCACCGGAACGTTTTCAGGAACGGGCAATCAAACGGTTAAAGCCATTACATGTCCAAACGAGCTTAGAGTGGGATAGTGAACGAACGCTTGAACGCATGGAACGTGGAAACGATGTCCGGATCATGGGAAATTTCGAGACGGAACTCTTGGAACAGAGTAAACGACAACGATTATCCGATGTCTTTTCGATGACGTCTCTTGCAATCGATGGTGGAAAATGGACGCAAACCGGATTCTCTGGTACTCCAATCGATGCTTGGCAAACAATGGTCGTAACAGTCAGTGGTACATACGCGAAGCAGGGCATCTTAACAAAACACCACATCACGAAAGAATATCATTGTACCTGGTACGGTGAAATCTACTATTGAGATAGAAAAAGAGCGAAACTCGGACGAGTTTCGCTCTTTTCGTATTAATTCCGAATCAAGTGATCGAAAGCACCCAGTGCAGCGGTTGCACCAGATCCCATCGAGATGATGATCTGTTTATATGCGCTATCCGTGCAGTCGCCTGCAGCGAAAACACCTGGTACGTTCGTTGCGCCGTGACGATCAACTTGGACTTCACCGAACTTGTTACGGCTCACCGTTTCACCGAGCCAGTCCGTGTTTGGTACGAGACCGATTTGGACGAAGACACCTTCGAGCTCAACATGACGTTCGACGTTCGTTTCGCGCTCGATATAAGTGATACCGTTCACTTTATCCGTTCCTGTGATTTCCTTCGTCTGTGCGTTGACGACGACCGTGACGTTCGGAAGCGAAGCGAGGCGTTCTTGAAGAACAGCATCGGCTTTTAGTTCCGGTGCGAATTCAAGGACCGTGACATGCTTGACGATTCCCGCAAGATCGATTGCTGCTTCGATCCCTGAGTTTCCGCCACCGATGACTGCGACACGTTTTCCTTCGAACAATGGACCGTCACAGTGTGGGCAGTACGCGACGCCTTTGTTCTTGAATTCGAGTTCACCTGGGACACCGACGTTACGCCAGCGTGCTCCTGTTGAAAGGATCAAACTCTTCGTCTTCAAGACGGCACCGTTCTCAAGCTCAAGCTCAAGGAGGTCCTTCTTCTCAAGACGAGTTGCTCGTTGCAGGTTCATGACGTCGATGCCATATTCCTTAACGTGCTCCTCAAGACTTGCGACGAGTTTTGGTCCTTCTGTGTACTTCATGCTGATGAAGTTCTCGATGCTCATCGTATCCATGACTTGTCCACCGAAGCGTTCTGCGACGATTCCTGTCCGGATCCCTTTACGGGCTGCATAAATCGCAGCACTCGATCCAGCAGGACCACCACCGACGACGAGGACGTCGTACGGATCTTTGTCGGCGAAATCAGCAGCATCGGCACCTGTGCCAAGCTTCGCCAAGATTTCTTCAAGTGACATCCGTCCGTTACCGAACGCTTCACCGTTGACGAAGACCGTCGGAACAGCCATGATCTCTTTTTGTTCGACTTCTGCTTTAAATGCCGCACCATCAATCATCGTGTGACTGATGTTCGGATTGAGGACGCTCATGACGTTCAACGCTTGTACGACATCTGGGCAGTTATGGCAGCTCAAGCTGATGTACGACTCGAAGTGGTACGTTTCTTGAATGCCTTGAATCTGCTTGATGACGTCCGCGTCGACCTTCGGTGCTCGACCGCTGACTTGGAGAAGTGCGAGAACGAGGGACGTGAACTCATGACCGAGTGGAATTCCCGCAAACGTGATGCCGCTCGTTTCACCGACACGGTTGACTGTGAAACTTGGTGTCCGGGGAAGACTTGCCTGCTCGACGGAGATGCGTGGTGTCATGCTTGCGATCTCTTCGACGAGTGCGCTCATCTCAAGCGAGACGGCGTCTGTCCCAGCACTAACAGCTAGGACGAGATCGCCTTCGAGAAGCTCGAGGTATTGCGCGAGTTGTGCTTTAATGTCTGGGGCTAAAGCCATCGCGAATCCGCTCCTTAAATTTTTCCGACGAGGTCAAGGCTTGGTGTAAGTGTTGCAGAGCCTTCTTCCCATTTCGCTGGGCAAACTTCGCCTGGATTGTTACGTACATATTGTGCTGCTTTGATTTTGTTGACGAGCGTGCTCGCATCACGACCGATACCGCCTGCGTTGATCTCAACTGTTTGGATGACGCCATCTGGATCGATGATGAACGTACCGCGGTCAGCAAGACCATCTTGTTCGTTCAAGACTTCGAAGTTACGTGAGATGACGTGTGATGGATCACCGATCATGACGTACTCGATTTTACCGATTGTTTCTGACGTTTCGTGCCATGCTTTATGTGTGAAATGCGTATCTGTTGAAACAGAGTAAACTTCAACGTCAAGCGCTTTGAGTGTTTCGTATTGGTTTTGAAGATCTTCGAGTTCTGTCGGGCAAACGAATGTAAAGTCTGCAGGGTAGAAACATACGACACTCCATTTACCGCGAAGGTTGGCATCCGTTAGGTCAACGAATTCTCCGTTGTGGAATGCTGATGCGCTAAATGGTTTTACTTCACTTCCGATTAAAGACATGATAAAAATCCTCCTCAAGGGTTCTATATTTAGAATCTGTCCTAGTGCATACAGTTAATCTGTATTTATCACACTAGAATAATTCTAATCTAATACTAATTTCATATAGACCAACACTTTTGTCAAGGTATAATCGGTAAATTCTTATTTCAATAAAGATTGTGTGAACAAAAAAAGAAATCCCGACGCCTAAATGAAACAGGAGTCGAGATCTGTATTCCTTATTGCCAGTCTGTATGGAAGATGCCTTCGCGGTCTGTTCGAGCATACGTGTGAGCGCCGAAATAATCGCGTTGCGCTTGCAACATGTTGGCATTTGAATTTGCTGTCCGGTAGCTATCATAATACGTCAACGACGTTGATAGACATGGTAGGGCGAAACCAGACAGAGCACCCTCAGCGACAACATGGCGTAACGATTCTTGATACGCCTGTACTTTCTCAGCGAAGAACGGTGCAAGCATCAAGTTTGAGAGATTCGCATCATTTTTGAACGCTTCACTGATGACGTTCAAGAAGTCTGCTCGGATGATACAGCCGCCACGGAAGATCAAGGCAATCTCTTCAAGCCGTAGATTCCAGTCGTACAATTCAGACGATGTCCGGTACTGGGTAAAGCCTTGCGCGTAAGCTGCGACTTTCCCCATATAAAGCGCTTGACGAATCCGTTCGACCCACGCGTCTCGCTCAAGCGATGACAAGTCTTCTGGTCCCTTCAAGACAGCAGACGCTGCGACGCGTTCTTCTTTAACAGCCGAGAGGTAACGCGCGAATAAGGCTTCCGTAATGATCGAAGAGGCGATCCCATTATCAATGGCTTGCAGGCTCGTCCATTTTCCGGTTCCTTTTTGACCGGCTTGATCGAGAATGACATCGATTAACGGTTGTCCTGTCTCGTCATCCGTTTTCCGGAGGATATCCGCTGTGATCTCGATCAAGTAACTTTTCAGTTCGCCTGCATTCCACTCAGCGAAGATGTCTGCGACTTCCGTGACATCAAGTCCGAGACGGAAGCGAAGGAAACTGTACGCTTCTGCAATCAGTTGCATGTCGGCGTATTCAATGCCATTATGAACCATCTTGACGAAGTGACCAGCGCCTTTCGGTCCGATATAGACGCAACATGGATCACCTTCGACGTGAGCGGCGATTTTCGTCAAGATCGGTGCCACATGGTCGTACGCTTCTTTTGATCCACCCGGCATGATCGCAGGACCGGTCCGTGCACCGACTTCACCACCCGATACGCCGACGCCGATGTATTCGATCCCGTGGCGTTGTAGTTCATCAAAACGACGCTCTGTATCGAGGAAGTGCGAGTTCCCACCATCCATGATGATATCACCTGTTTCGAGATGCGGAAGTAATGATTCGATGACCGAATCAATCGCGCTACCAGCCGTAACCATCATGAAAATTTTACGCGGGCGAGCGAGTGACTGAACGAATGCTTCAATGTCGTAGTACGGATGGAGTGGTAATCCTTCATCATGTGCGACGAGATCATCCGTTAAATCACGTGTGTAGTTATAGATGGCGACTTCTTCTTGATGACTCGCCATGTTCAATGCTAAGTTGCGGCCCATGACACCAAGACCGATGACTCCAATAGAATGTTGCATAAGTAGAACGACTCCTTTTTTTAGACGACGAGGCTGAGGAGAAGAACGAAACCAAGTCCACAAACGGAAATGATCGTCTCAAGCACAGTCCATGTCGCAAACGTTTCTTTTAATGATAATCCGAAATACTCTTTAAACATCCAGAAACCAGCATCGTTGACGTGTGAAGCGATCAGACTACCTGCACCAGTCGCGAGAACGACGAGCGCTAAGTTGACGTCGGATTGCTCAAGTAGCGGAATGACGAGACCTGCCGTTGATAGGGCAGCGACTGTAGCGGAACCGAGTGAGATCCGCAGAATCGCAGCGATCAACCAAGCGAGTAGAATCGGAGATAACGCTGATCCTTCAAATAATTGGGCGACGTATTTCCCGACACCACCATCAATCAAGACTTGCTTGAATGCACCGCCACCACCGATGATCAATAGCATCATCCCGATTTGGGCGATCGCCGTCGTACAAGATTCCATGACCGATTGCATCGGAATCTTGCGGGCGATTCCCATCGTGTAGACCGCGACGAGTAGTGAAATCAACATCGCCGTTGAAGCGTTCCCGATGAATTCAATCGCTGAGATGACACTGTTTTCACCCCAACCGAGTGTTTCTTGTAAAAGTGTGAAGATTGTTGCGATCGACATTAAGAGGACCGGTAGCATCGCAGTGAAGACACTGATGCCGAAGCCTGGTGTCTCTTCTAAATCAAATTCTTTTTGTTCCCCGAGTGACGCGATGTTTCCTGTCCGTGTAAACGATTCAGGTACGAGTCGTTTCGCGATTTTCGTAAAGACTGGACCGGCGATGATGACGGTTGGAACAGCAACGATGAAACCATACAATAAGACTTCCCCGATATTTGCTTTATACTCCCCAGCAATGACGGTCGGACCTGGGTGAGGTGGTAAGAATCCGTGCGTGACGGATAGGGCAGCGACCATCGGAATCCCGAGATATAAGATCGAGACACGAAGTTGACGTGAAATCGCAAAGACGATTGGAATCAACAGAACGAGGCCGACTTCGAAGAAGAGTGCGATCCCGATGATGAACGAAGCGACGACGACTGCCCATTGGATGTTCTTTTCCCCGAATCGTGCAACAAGTGTCATGGCGATTCGCTGCGCCCCCCCGGCGTCAGCGATCAGCTTTCCAAGCATGGCACCAAGACCAAAGATCAGTGCTAGGTGACCGAGCGTTCCTCCGATACCAGCTTCGATCGTTTTGACGATCTGATCGAGCGGCATGCCGAGTAACAGTGCAACGCCAAAGGACACGATGATGAGTGAGACGAACGTATTTAATTTCAACCCCATGATGAGAACGAGCAACGCAACGATCCCAATTCCTACGATGACTAAAGGCATGATGACTTCCCCCAAAAGATTAAGTTAGTTTTCTTCTTGAATCAAGCTCCGTTGATACGCAGCAATCCGTTTATGATCCGCGGACAATGTCCGCGCCAAGCTAATGAAGATCGGTAATAACTGACGGTATTCATGCATCGCTTCTTCATTTGGTACATGGCGATGTGTTTCCCCAATCATCTCGGAGACGACTTCGAACGAATCGACTTCCCCAGTCGCGTACAGTCCGAGAATACAAGCACCGAGACATGAACTTTCAAAACTTTCCGGAATGACGACTTCCGATTCAAAGATGTCCGCCATCATTTGGCGCCAGACTTCAGAACGAGCAAAGCCACCCGTCGCCTGAATCCGTGTCACGGGACCGTCCATGCACTCAATTAGAGCAAGGAAGACGGTATACAGATTGTAGATGACACCTTCAAGTGCTGCCCGGATCATATGCTCTTTTTTGTGCGAGAGCGTCAAACCGAAGAATGAACCACTGACATCCGGATTCCAAAGCGGTGCTCGTTCACCGGACAAGTAAGGGTGGAACAACAGTCCATCAGATCCCGGACGGACGCGCTCGGCAATCTTCGTCAGGACAGCGTACGGATCGATGCCGAGACGTTTCGCTGTCTCGACTTCTGCTGAAGCGAGTTCATCTCGGATCCACCGTAAAACCATTCCACCGTTATTGACAGGTCCGCCGATGACCCAGTGGTCTTCGGTCAGGGCGTAACAGAACGTCCGTCCTTTTTCATCGGTCTGCGGTCGATCAATGATCGTCCGGATAGCACCGCTTGTTCCGATTGTGATCGCAATTTCCCCCTTGCGAATCGCGTTGACACCTAAGTTAGAAAGGACACCGTCACTGGCACCGACTAAAAATGGTGTATCAACGGACAGTCCCATTTGTCGTGCATAATCGGCATTCAGTCCGGTGCATGACGTCGTCGTCGGTACAGGTTCCGATAAATAGCTCGCATCGATTCCGGCGACGTGTAACGCGCCCGTATCCCAGGCTAATTCATGAATATTGAAGAGACCTGTTGCTGAAGCGAGAGAATGATCGATGACATATCTGCCGAATAGTCGTTGGAAAACGAATTCCTTGATCCCGATATATTTTTTCGTCTGAGCATGGAGTTCCGGACGATCTTCGACGAGCCAACTGATTTTACTGAGCGGTGACATCGGATGAATCGGTGTACCGGTCCGATGATAAATCGACAGACCGTACTGTTCCTTAATTTTGTTCGACCATGCTTCACTCCGACTGTCCGCCCACGTGATACAGGCAGTCAATGGTTGGTGTTGTGCGTCCATTGCAATCAAACTGTGCATGGCACTGCTGAATGCGACGAACTTCGGTGGCATGCTCGGATGACGTTTTGTGATCAAGCGGATCGATTCGAGTACGGCATCAAAAATTTCTTCCGGATCTTGTTCTGCCGTCGAACGATTCGGCGTATGGAGTGGATAACCGACATTCGTTTGTCCGATGACCTCTCCTTTTGTCGTAAATAAGACCGCCTTCGTGCTCGTCGTTCCGATATCGACGCCTAACATGTATTCAGTCATGTGAATCGACTCCTTTCGACATCATTTGTTGCGTTTTCCAGAGATCTTCGACTTCCTGGACATCATCAAAGTTCTGATGCAAGGAAGCGACCATCCGTTCACGATCTCCTGTCTCGATCGCTTCGATGTACAGGGCGTGGTTCGCGAGGATGCGTTCGAAGTCTTCGATGTCTTCCTCGAATCGTACCCGCATCGATAGGAGGATGAAACTTTCCATGACCGGTTTAAGGTTTTGCCAAATCATACTGACATACCCGTGGTCAATCGAGCGAATGATTGTTTCGTGAAACAGCACATCTTGGAATGAAAATTCATCGGCATCCTTATATTTAATAGCGACCTTCATCATTTCGAGAATTTTGCTGAGTTCACGAACGAGCTCCGATCGTTCGATCTTGACGAGTCGCTCAAAGACGAACGTCTCGATGAGCAGCCGGACATCATAGATTTCCTGGATATCGCGCTCGGATAAACCGACGACGACCGCCCCCATCCGTTCCAATCGAATCAACTGTTCGGATGCAAGGATCTTTAACGCATCACGGATGGGTGAGCGACTAACGGAAAAGTCAGAGGCTAACTTGTTTTCAGATAAAATGGTACCGCTTTCAATACTTCCTGAAATGATGCGCATCCGTAGCTCGTATGCAACACGATCGCCAGCGGAAGCTTTTGATAACCATTTCAAGGGATATAACAGTTCTGACATGGAATCACCTGATTTCTAAAGTTAGTATACTTGTATACAAGTTAGTATAAACGTTTTTTTCTGAAATGCAAACGCTTAACTTAAATTTTAGTGATTCAAGCAGGAATCAGGAAAATCGTTTTCGATATGTTAGGGTGAAGAAGTAAGTGACGTGTAGAACAAATAAGGAGGAGATCGTACATATGCATATTTTAGTCGTAGGTGCAGGGGCAGTCGGAGGATATTTCGGAGGTCGTCTTGCTGAAAAAGGTGAACAGGTGACATTCCTCGTTCGTCCGAAACGTTATGAACAGCTACAAAAAACAGGACTGCAAATCACTAGTCCTCACGGTGATATCACGATCACGCCTCAGTTAGTGACGCGCGACATGCAACCGGATCATACATTCGACGTCGTCTTGCTTTCGACGAAGGCTTATCACTTAGATGACGTATTGAAGGATCTTGCGCCATTCGTTTCGGAGGATACATATATCATTCCGTTATTAAACGGGATGCAACATATTCGCCGGTTAACAGAAGTCTTCGGAGAAGATCGAGTGCTCGGTGGTCTTTGCTTCATTGAATCGACGCTTGATACAGAAGGGCGTATTGTACAGACAAGTCCGTCACACCGGCTGTTATTTGGTTCACGGATCGGTAAACCAACAGCTCGTCTGGAGGAAATTGCAACACGTTTTGCGAAAGCAAAGGCGCCGATGGCGTACTCAACGCACATCATGGATGACATGTGGCAAAAATATCTGTTCATTTCGACATTCGCTGGCGTGACGACACTATTTCGCTCTGCCATCGGTCCGATTCGGCAAGAACCTGTCGGGCGTCAGATGATCATAGACGTCATGAAGGAATCGAAACAGGCAATGGAAGAACAGGGTGCGGTCTTCAATGATGATGTAGAAGCTGTACTGATGAAACAAATGAATGCAATGGAAGATAAGATGAAATCGTCGATGTTGCGGGATATGGAAAAAGGTCAACGAGTAGAAGTTGATCACTTTTTTACTACTTTACTAAAAACAATGTCTCAACGTCATCTTCAACTCATCGAGTCAAATTTAGGAATCTATCAAAAAAATCAAGAAATGCATGTTGACTGAATTATCTGCATTCTGATATGGTTAGGAACAATTACATACTTATCCAGAGAGGTGGAGGGACTGGCCCTATGAAACCTCAGCAACAGGTCGAAAGATACTGTGCTAATTCCTGCGGGTGCTGCACCCGATCGATAAGATTTCCGAATTGTCGACCGACGCATCCGTGAGGATGCGTTTTTTGTTTGAAATAGGTGGAATGAGGAGGAAATGGATTCATGAAAACGAGCGGGGCTTTTCGACGAAAGATGGAATCACGTCATCTGATCATGCTGTCGTTAGGTGGTGTTATTGGAACAGGATTATTTTTAAGTACGGGTTATACATTGGAACAAGCAGGGCGCGTCGGAACGATTCTGTCTTACTTAATTGGGGCCGTCGTCGTTTATCTCGTCATGTTAAGTCTCGGTGAACTGGCTGTACATATGCCGGAAACTGGTTCATTCCATAAATACGCGACAAAGTATATCGGACCCGGCACAGGTTATACAGTGGCTTGGCTCTACTGGCTGACGTGGACGGTCGCCCTCGGTTCAGAATTCACGGCAGCAGGCATTTTGATGCAGCGTTGGTTCCCATCCGTTCCTGTCTGGGTGTTCAGTGCATTATTCGCTACGATGATCCTTGGTATTAACGTTTTGAAGGTCCGTGTCTTTGCTGAAGTCGAATTTTGGTTCTCCGCTATTAAGGTCGTAACGATCATTGCTTTCATTTTACTTGGTGCAGGAGCCATCGTCGGCTTCATTCCACTGCAAGATGGTAGTCCAGCCCCATTCTTTTCTTCGTTAACCGAAGGTGGATTGTTCCCGAATGGCGCTTTCGTCATCTTCATGACGATGCTCGCAGTGAACTTTGCTTACTCGGGCACAGAATTAATTGGTGTAGCAGCGGGTGAAGCAGTCGATCCGAAACGGACGATTCCGCTTGCAATCCGGACGACGATTCTACGATTGGTTCTCTTTTTCGTTGGTACGATCATCGTATTAGCCGTCTTGTTGCCAACGGAAGGAAAGGGCGTACTCGAAAGTCCATTTGTAGCCGTATTTGAACGGATCGGTATTCCCTACGCAGCAGACGTGATGAACTTTGTCATTTTGACGGCGATCTTATCGGCAGCGAACTCGGGACTTTACGCGGCCTCACGGATGCTTTGGTCGCTTGCGAACGAACGGATGATTCCGCGCTTCTTCGCCCAGGTGACGCCAAGCGGAGTTCCACTTCGAGCTGTATTGTTCAGCATGCTCGGTGGAGGACTTGCCTTGCTGTCTAGCATCTATGCAGCAGGAAGTGTCTATATCGCGCTCGTCTCGATTTCCGGACTTGCTGTCGTCGTCGTCTGGATGAGTATCAGCGTTGCGCAATATCGCTTCCGGAAACAATTCCTCCGCGAAGGGCATACGGTCGACGAATTGGTCTATCGTACACCACTGTTTCCATTCGTACCGATTGCAGCCTTCGTTGTCTGTTTGATTTCCCTAATTGGGATCGGATTTGATCCGACACAACGTATTGCTTTGTACTGCGGTATTCCATTCATCGTGATCTGTTATGTCGTTTATGCGTTCACGAATTCTTCTCAGAAACGGAGTGTTGAAGATGTCCCGAATCAAAAATCCAGTTGACCAACGATTACAGAAAGTTCCCTTCCTGATTTTAGATGGAGCGCTTGCGACCGAACTCGAACAAAAGGGATTTGACCTGAACGATCCGCTCTGGTCAGCGCGTCTCTTGATCGAAGCACCAGAACAGATTGAGCGTGTCCATAACGATTACTTCGAAGTAGGTGCCGATGTCGCGATCACCTCAAGCTATCAAGCAAGTATCGAAGGGTTCAAGCAACGTCACATCACAACCGAGGAAGCAGAGAAACTGATCCGACAAACGGTCACTCTTGCGCAAGACGCACGGACGCGTAGCGGAAAGAATGCCGCACTAATCGCGGGATCTGTTGGTCCTTATGGTGCCTACTTAGCAGATGGATCTGAATATCGCGGTCATTATGGTGTGTCAGCTGATGTGCTAGAAGCCTTCCACAGACCGCGGATCGAAGCATTGATTGAAGCGGGTGCGGATCTGCTGGCGTTCGAGACGATTCCGTCACTTGAGGAAGCTGTCGTGTTGTTCCAGATTCTCGAAGCGTATCCGGAAGTATCTGCTTGGCTGACGTTCTCGCTTCAAGATGCGACGCACATCAGTGAGGGAACACCACTTGCGACATGTATCGAGACGATCGGACAACATCCGCAACTTGCAGCGATTGGTGCAAATTGTTTTCCGGCATCTTACACGACCGATTTCATTCTTCATGTCAAAGCATTGACGAACGTACCGATCATCGTCTATCCGAACTCCGGCGAGGTTTATGATCCGGTCGCGAAGACATGGTCGGGTACGAATCAGTGCACATCGTTCCAAACTGTCGCAAAGACGTGGTATGAAGCTGGGGCACGATTGATTGGCGGTTGTTGCCGGACGTCACCCGAACATATTGCGCAAATTCGTTCGGTCTGCCGAGTTTCTCAAACATGATGAATGATGGACGAAAAAAGAACGGACGCGAAATCAATCGATTTCGCGTCCGTTCTTTTAGATAAGGTGTGATTCCGTTACCGTTCGCGCAAGGCGCGATTGAATTGTTGCAACAGGCGTCCGAAATCTTCCGCATCATCCGAAGGCCAATCCGTCAATAGACGTTCGATGCTCGCGAGACGTGCTGTTCGATAAATCGTGAGTTCTTGTTGTCCTTTATCCGTGATGTGATAGAAGAAGGCCCGTCCATCCATCGGATCTTTTACTTTTTCAACGAGTTGTTTCTGATCGAGTGCCGCTGCTTGGCGACTGACGGTCGAAACATCGAGCTGAAGTTCGCGGGCAAGTGTTTTGACACCGACGTTGCCGGAATCTGATAGTTGACGCAGTAAGAGATAGGAAGCACGATCCAAATTGCGATTGTCTGCCGTCGCTGTCGTTAAGCGCCGGATCAGAATCGCTAACTCCAATTCAATGGTTTCGAGTGATTGTTGAGACATCGGGTATCTCCCCTTTCGAAAAGTCTCTCTGTCCCTCATGATTACCCAATGTGGATAAGCTGTCAATGCGAAAAGCAGGAGGCTTGACAGAGTTGTAGTTGTATTATACAATCATTTTTGTTCTTTTAATTGTATCATACAACTTTAGTAGATGAGAAACGAACGACAAAGGAGAATTCAGATGAAAGCTTATGAGTCGATGAAACAAGAGGTCATCACAGTAAACGATACAGATCCGATTCGTACGGTCATCGAACGATTCATTCAATCTGGTATTAGCGGCGTACCCGTCATCAATGCACAGCAGGAGGTCGTCGGGTATATCAGTGACGGAGATATCATGCGAGCGATCGGGAAACACAAGGACATCATCGTCGATACATTCTTATATGTAGATGTTATCAAAGGAGACGAAGAAGATTATGAAGATCGGATTCGTCATATCTTGAATCGATCTGTCATGGAACTGGCACGCCGGAAGGTCGTAACAGCGGACGCTGACACAGAAATGGAAGAGATTGCAGCGACACTCGGCGCAAAACGAATTAAAAAACTTCCGATTCTCAAAGCAGGACGTCTTGTTGGAATCATCAGTCGAGGCGACGTCATTCGCCATTCGTTTAAACAATTTATGTAACACATTCAATAGAAAGAAGGGACACTATGGCACTTGCTGAAAAAACAACTACGCTTGAGCCGGAAACGGTATTAGCAGAAAGCAAACACGGATTATTCCATCAGCCAGTTGCTGTCTGGGCAGTCTTTTTTGCCAGTATCACAGCATTCATGGGAATGGGGCTCGTCAATCCGGTCTTACCAACGATTGCCGAGAATTTAGAAGCATCCAAAAGTGAAGTAACGCTCTTATTTACAAGTTATAACGCTGTCATGGCATTCGCGATGTTAATTACAGGCGCGATCTCATCACGGATTGGTCAAAAAGGAACATTGATGCTCGGGATCGCTGTGATCGCAACTGTTGCTGGTTTCGCTTCACAAGCAGATAGCATTTGGACACTCGTCGCGTTACGCGGTGGATGGGGACTTGGGAATGCTTTGTTCGTAGCAACAGCGCTCGCTGCGATTGTTTCCTTATCATCCGGTGGAACAGCAAAAGCTATTATTTTGTACGAAGCAGCGGTTGGTCTTGGGATTTCAATTGGACCACTGTTAGGCGGAACGCTCGGATCGATTACATGGCGCGCCCCGTTCATGGGTGTTGCGACAATCATGGTCATCGCGTTTCTCGTCTTGCTCTTCTTGATGCCAAAACCAGCAGCATCTGCTGCACCGAAACAGAAGTTATCATTAAAAGCACCGTTCCAAGCGATGAAGCATCGTTCGCTGCTGACACTCGGAATCGTTGCGGCACTTTATAACGTCGGTTTCTTTACAATCATGGCTTATGCACCGTTTGTTATGAAATTACCAGCTAAAGGACTCGGATTCGTCTTCCTCGGCTGGGGTATGTTACTTGCGATCACATCAGTCTTGACAGCTCCGAAATTGAAACAATGGTTCGGAACAATCAAAGCGATGGTCATGATGTTGGTTTTATTCGCGATCTTACTTCTGTTGATGGGGATTTTCACAGAAACACCAGCTGTCGTCATCGTCTGTGTCATCTTGGCGGGAGCTGTACTTGGGAATAACAACACACTCATCACAACAGCTGTCATGGACGCAGCACCTGTCGAACGTTCGACAGCATCTGCGGCATACAGTTTCCTACGTTTTCTCGGGGCAGCCATTGCGCCATTCATGGCCGGTAAATTGGCTGAAATCTTCAACGCAAACCTACCGTTTTATGTCGGAAGTGGATTCGTTCTCTTATCCGTCATCATCATCGGGGTCAATCTCAAACACATTCGCCATATCGACCGGACAGAAGGCGGACATTAATTCGATAACAGGACAGCCGAAGCGAATCCGCTTCGGCTGTTTTTGAGTAAAATCAAGAAGGGTATATAGTTTTTAACGTATGGATCGAGTGCTCAATCATCGCTCGCAACACGTCTAAGTCGATGTCAGTCAGTTTTTTTACGTAGATGCAGGACTTACCGCGTCGATACGTACCGAGAGTGGTAAGCAGTCGTTCTGATATGTCGTCTTCACCAAGTGCGAGATAAAGGACGAGATTCGTCTTACGCGGAGAAAAGCCGACATAGAAGCTGTCGCCCTCGCGACCTGAGGCATAGCGATAATGATAGGCACCATAACCAATCAAGGAAGAATCCCAAAGAACGGCTTCATATCCCGTCACATCTTCGAAAAACTGACGCAAGGTAATACCATCTGCTTGACGTTGCGGCGGTTCGACTTGTGCTAGAAAAGCGTCGACGGACTGTTCAGTAGGACCTGTTTTTGGAGGATCAGACATAAGCAGTCTCCTTTCGCATTGAGAAGATATCGGTTACTTTCGAGAAAAGGAAGCGAATATCCTGTATAGGGAAGGGAGAGAATCGGATGGTGCATCGAATCGCATTCAGAGGAGAAGGACATAATGTAAAGTGGGAGATTTTAGACGTAGATTCAGTCAAAGAGGAATTGACGATTCGGATGACAGGAGAAAACAGTGAACAACGGTTTTCCATCTCGTTTGTAGCATACGATGCGTTCATTCGCGATTTTGCCCGCATTCATGAGTCGTTACAGGGGGAAGTTATATTTGAGCAGGATATGATTCATCTTAGCTTACGTTACGACCGACTTGGTCATGTCTTCATCACTTGGTCTGACGGGGAAACAAATCATCAGTTTCGCAGTGACCAAAGTTATGTAAGTGAGGCGTTGGCTCAGCTTGGTGTGTACGAATAGATACTAAAAAAAGAAGAAGGGACGATTTTCGATATGTCATCCGAAAATCGTTCCTTCTTTGTTTAGTGCGAGTGAAGTGGTGTTTTGATCAAGTTGAAACAAAACGCAATCGTTTGTTCATATTCCGACAACGGAATCGATTCATCCACTTGATGCGCAAGACGGAAATCATGGAAAGAAGCGATCGCAATCGGGAATGATTTTTTCGATTGGCTGAACATGGCACCGTCCGTACCACCCGGAATAGCGATTTTTCGTGGTGTCACGCCGCTGACCTGCTCCATCGTATCTGCGACCTGTTGTAAGAAAGGCGCGTGTTCGTCCGTTTCACAGGAAGGGATATCCTTGATGACCGTCACATTCATTGCGAAATCGGGATCTTCTGCAACAAGACGACGTTCGATATCTGTAAAGGTAGCAAGAACATCCGCTCGACCGAACCCGGGAATCGTCCGGATATCCATATAGAATGAAGCCTGACTCGGAACGACGTTTGGTCCTTCGCCTCCTGAAATCGAGGTGATTGACGCAACGACTGGACCGAGTGCTGCGTGATGATTCGTCGTGATCGAGAAGCGTTCCGATTTCACTTCCTGAATGACGCGATACATATCATCAATCGCATTGCGTCCGAGTTGCGGGGCAGAGCTGTGTGCACTTTTCCCGCGGCATGTCACTTCGATCCCAACGACACCTTTTTGTGCATAACCGATCATCCCACTTGTCGGTTCTGTGATCAGTAGAGCATCTAAATCGTCCGCATGCCCTTGTTCGGTCAAATGACGAGCCCCTGTCATCCCGTTTTCCTCATCGGATGTAATCAGAAGTTTGACGGTGTTAGGACGGTCTTGGCATTCTCTATATTGAATCAGTGCTTGCACCATCGCCATGACACCTGATTTCATATCTGAAGCACCGCGACCATAAATGCGTCCGTCTTCGATTTCACCACCGTATGGATCTTTCGTCCAGCCGTCTCCTTGGACAGGAACCGTATCGAGATGACCAGATAATCCGAGTACAGTAGGACGTGAAACCTCCTCGCTTGCAGGAACGGTCGCGACGAGACAGATTCGTTTTGGTGAGACCTCAATCCATTCTGTCGCGATTTGATGATCCACCAGTACATCGTACACATAACGTGCGACGGCTTCTTCTCCGTCCATCGGATTGACGCTTGGAATTTGAAGACACCGTTGTAAGTAAGTAAGTGCTGTTTGCATAAGTATTTCCCCCTTTACCTATCATTTACCCTGATAAAAATACTTCAGGGAGGTAAACGAATTCGGAAAATAATTTACTGGGCTGAACGTCTTGAGATAAAAGAAAACGGTGCAACCAGAGGGTTACACCGTACCTTGCTCATTCACTTTTTTCTGCTTCATCTTTCCACTTTGAATCGATTAACATTTCCCCCGGCCATGTATAAGCCATGATGCCGCCGTCTGCTGTGATGTCCTCACCTGTGACATATGAGCTGTCGTCAGAAGCAAGGAAGAGGGCGACCGTTGCCATCTCACGTGGTTTACCGAGACGTCCGAGTGGTGTGATCCAAGCGTTCGCATCGCGGAATTGTTTACCTTGCTCTTTTTCTTTTTCACCGACGAGCGTATCGATGAGCGGTGTTTCGATCGTTCCTGGTGATAATGAGTTGACACGAATGCCGTGACGCGCGTAATCAATTGCCATCGCGCGAGTAAAGTTCGCGATCCCGCCTTTCGCTGCGTTATAACCGGACCGGTTCAAGTCAGCTGCTCGACCAGACATTGATGATGTATTGATGATTGAGCCACCATTATCGAGCATGAGTGGAATCAAAAACTTACTGACGAGGAACGTTCCGCGTAAATCAACAGCGATGATCCGGTCGAAGAGATCGATTGGATACTCGTGAACTTTCCCGCCTTGTTCATCGATTCCGGCATTGTTGAAGAGGACGTCGACCGTACCATATGTGTCTTTGACGTGCTTCGCAAGTTGCTCGACACTCTCGACATCTGAGACGTCGACGTGGACTGCTTCCGCTTTTCCACCCTGTTTTGTAATTTGTTCCACTGTTTGTTGTGCTTTTTCAAGTGAGACATCGGCACAGACGACCGTTGCTCCTTGTTCTGCGAAGACAAGCGCGGTCGCTTGTCCAATTCCTGTTGCCGATCCTGTAATAACAGCTACTTTTTGCTCGAGTCTACCCATTGCTAAATCCCTCCTAAGTCGTATCGTTCACCTTATGAAACATTATGAAACATTCCCGGAGAAATGGAGATTAAACCCATCGATGCGTCTAGTGATAGAGGATAGGGGGTACATCTACAACAACACAATCGTTGTATAAAAGGAGATGAGAACGCTGACATCTGATCAATGGCAACTTGCCAAAAAATTATTACAAGAAGCCGTTCAGTATCAAATGACACTTGAAAAGAGTGCTTTTTCAAGCGAGTTGATTGACCAAACGACACCTGTCCTCTGGTTTGGTGATGCGACGCAGAGTAGCTGGTTGACGATTGCAACAAATCCGTCCCGAGCACAGTTTTTAGACCGAACGGGAGCGCTACGGTTCGATGAGTATGGTCCGCTTTTCATACGTCCACAATCCATGATATGGGATGATTATCTACAAGAGGAGGTACTGACGGAATCGATTCGGCGCTTCAACGATTATTTCAAACAACCGAATATTTACCGGACATGGTTCGGGCGACCAGGTGGCGGTAAACTTGAAGGATTCTTGAATGGATTTAGTGCATCGTTTTATGAGAAAACACTTGATCCAGTCATTCATCTGGACTTTTTTCCGTTTCCGACGCACCACTACATGGGAGCGATCAAGGAACGTGGCGTGTTAGAAGATGGTCCATTCGGTCAGACATTCCTATTGCGCCTGCTTGAACTGTTTTCGATAAAAGGAATCATCCTGCTTGGAAAGGAACACACGGAACGATTTGCAAAGCTTGAACCAGACATCGATTGGACGACCTATCAACCGACGGATTATCCAGACGCGATCTTTCAAATCGGTTTTTCGTCACAATTTCAGGTACCTGTGATCGGACTCCACTTCAAACCAAGTGAGCAGTTCATTGGTCTTGGAAATCGGAAGGATAAAAACGACATTAGCCACGGCACATATGGGGCAGCAGAACACTTGTGTCAAATCGGACGATTCGTCCGTGAAAAAGTCGCGAAGTATAGTGAAAAAGGAGATTGACAGATATTTTGAACTCCCTAATAATAGGAGATGAAATTAGCACTCTATATAATTGAGTGCTAAAAAAGGGAGGCTGAAATAGTATGGAAACGAAACAATTTAAGGCGGAATCAAAACGATTGCTCGAGATGATGATTCATTCCATCTATACGCATAAGGAGATTTTCCTGCGCGAATTGATTTCGAATGCAAGTGACGCCATGGATAAGATGTACTATAAAGCGTTGACGGACGAGACGATTTCGTTCGAGAAAGAACACTACAAAATTACGATTGAACCAAATAAAGAAGCGCGTCAACTCATCATTCGTGATACTGGAATCGGAATGACGAAGGATGAACTAGAAGAGAATCTCGGTACGATCGCGAAGAGTGGCTCGCTTGCCTTCAAGGCAGAAAACGAGGCACAAGATGGTCATGATATCATTGGTCAATTCGGTGTCGGATTCTATTCCGCATTCATGGTCGCAGACGTCGTCACTGTCGTTACGAAACCATTCGGTAATGCAGTCGCTTATAAATGGGAATCGCGTGGTGTCGAAGGCTATACGATCGAGGAAGTCGACAAAGAAACCGTCGGAACGGAGATTACGCTCCACATCAAGGCGAATGAGGACGAAGAATCGTATGACGAATACCTCGAGACGTATCGTCTGCGCAGCATCATCAAGAAATACTCCGATTTCATTCGCTATCCAATCGAGATGAAGGAACTCGAACGTCAGCCAATCGAAGGCAGTGACGAGACGGAAGATGTCGAAGTCGTCAAGACAATCAACAGCATGGTACCGATCTGGCGGAAGAACAAACGGGAATTGACAGACGAGGACTATACGAACTTCTACCAAGAGAAACGGTATGGTTTCGACAAACCGGCAAAACACATTCATATCAGTGTCGATGGTGCCGTTCGTTATCAATCAATCTTATTCATTCCAGAGCAGGCGCCGTACGATTATTATTCGAAGGAATTTGAAAAAGGCCTAGAGCTTTACGCGAACGGTGTCTTGATCATGGAAAAATGTAGCGACTTGCTGCCGGACCATTTCAGTTTCGTCAAAGGAATGGTCGACTCGGAGGACTTATCGCTCAACATCTCGCGTGAACTTCTACAACACGATCGTCAATTGAAGCTGATCGCGAAAAATATCCAAAGTAAGATTAAGACACAACTTGAAGCCCTTCTGCGCGAAGATCGCGCGAAGTACGAAACGTTCTATCAAGCGTTCGGACGTCAGCTGAAGTTCGGTATGTATAATGATTATGGCATGCACAAAGAACAAGTGCAGGACCTCATCCTCTTCTACTCAGCGAAGGAGAAGAAGTTGATCACGCTTGCGGAATACGTCGCAGCGATGCCGGAAGATCAAGCGCATATCTACTATGCGGCTGGTGAGAGTACGAATCGTTTAGATAAGTTACCGCAATCCGAGCTCGTTCGTGATAAAGGGTACGACATCTTGTACTTCACGGAAGAGATCGATGAGTTCGCGATCCAGATGCTCGTGACGTACAACGAGAAGACGTTCAAGTCGGTCACGAGTAGCGACTTAGGGATTGAAGCAGAAGAAGCAGAGACGACGGACGCACAAGCGGAGATGTTCCAAGCGATGCAGGAAGTGCTAAGTGGACAAGTCAAGGAAGTCAAAGCATCGACGCGTCTAAAATCTCATCCCGTCTGTTTTGCGACAGACGGCGCCGTCTCGATCGAGATGGAGAAAATCCTTAAGGCAATGCCGAATAACGAAGGAGTAGAGGCGGTCAAGATTCTCGAATTGAACCCGTCACACGCAGTGTTCCAATCCCTTGAAACAGCGTATCAAAACGATCGTTCGAAATTCGAACACTATACAAAATTAATGTATCAGCAAGCGTTGCTTGTTGAAGGACTTCCGCTTGAAGACCCAGTAGCGTTCGCAAATGATGTGTGTTTATTGATGGTGTGAAACGAATGAGTATAAGAAAAGGCATTGGATGCGCGCATCCAATGCCTTTTTTCGTACAGTGTTACATTAATCCGTCTGTAAATCCGAAGCGGTTTCTCCTTTTTTCGAGAGAACGTTTAAGACGACGACGAAGAGTGCGAATGTGACAAGAGCTCCGATGAAACCGAAGACCGAAGACTCCGTGAAACCGATGACTAAATAACCAACAGCGGCAGTAACTGCACCGACTAGCGCATACGGTAACTGTGTCGTGACATGATCGATATGATGGGATCCAGCCCCAGTCGAACTGAGAATTGTCGTATCAGAAATCGGTGAACAATGGTCACCGAAGACAGATCCGGCAAGAACAGCAGCAAGCGTCGGTAACAAGAGAGAAGCGTCGACCGCCATGACGAGATCCGCACCGATTGGCAACATGATCCCGAATGTGCCCCAACTTGTTCCTGTCGAGAATGCCATCAAGCCGGCAATTAAGAATAATAAGAACGGCAAGTACGAAGCAGAAATCGAGTTGCTAACGAAACTTGCGAGATAGTCACCTGTTTTCATATCACCGATGACAGCGATGATCGTCCAAGCGAACAACAGGATGACGACTGCCGGCCACATCGAACGCATACCAGCAACGATGCTTGCACGGTAATCGCGTCCCGGAATCTTCCGTCCGATCAACATCAGGAAAGCAACGATTAAACTAATGACAACACCAGCGACGAGTGAACGTGTGACATCTGTTGCTTCAAACGCGCCGATCAAAGTGAACGGGCGATTGTCGGCTGCAAGTGCCTGAGCACCTGTTCCGAGTAACGCGCTGATCGTAGCTATGACGAGAACAACGATTGGAACGACGAGATCCCGAACTTTTCCGTTCGTGTGTTCCTTGACCTCTTTTGCCATCCCCATCGGTGTGCCTTTTGAGGCATCGAAGAGTTCACCTTTTGCAGCACGGCGTTCGTGTTGTTTCATCGGTCCGACAGAGATGCCAGAGTAAGCGATGTAAAGTGTTAACAGAAGAGCAAAGATTGCATAGAAGTTCATTGGAACGATCATCATGAAGGCGCTAAACGCCGAGTAATCCGTAATCGAGTGCGTCGTTAAGATACCAGCAATGATGGAGATGATAAATGCTCCCCAGCTTGAAAGCGGACTGATGACACAGACAGGTGCAGCCGTTGAGTCAATCAAATAGGCAAGTTTTGCACGTGATACACCACGACGATCCGTAAGCGGACGACTGACGTTTCCGACGGCGAGACTATTGAAGTAGTCATCGATGAAGATCAAAATTCCGAGGCCGAATGCGACCAAACGAGCACCACGTGCCGTTTTGACGTGCGTTGCTGCCCATTCTCCGAAAGCGCGTGCACCACCTGACGTTTGGATCAACGTCGAAAGGACACCAAGCAATAACAAGAAGACAAGCAATAAGACGTTCCATTCGTTCAAGGCACCATCTGCCCAAAATAGGCTGAAGATGTTCTTACCAAGATAGGTCACCGTATCGATCGGGTTAAAACGGTGGAGTAGTAGGGCACCGACGAGAATGCCGACACCTAGCGAAAGAACGACCTTTCGCGTAAAGATTGCCAACAAGATAGCTAATAAAGCAGGTACAAGGGCGATGATGGAATCTGAATAGTTGACCATAAAAAATATCCTCCTCTTTAATAAATAACTTAAAGATGAGACCCCGCGGCATAAAAAAAGCAAGGGCACCGGCAACAAAGCCGACACCCTCGCTGGATGCGTCTTTCTTAGCCGAATTGGAGCGCTCCATACAACTGCTATGTATGGCAATCGATCGGGTGTTTCCCGAATCGACCAACGACGATATGTTGGACACATATTATCATTTCGGCGATGTCACCTTTCCTGTAGTCGTCTTCGTTGTCATCCTCGGACCAAGTACTGATTGAAATCGCGCCTCTACCTCATCGATAGAATAGTCATATTCTGTTCTTATGGACACTTTATCATGTATTTCAGAAGCGATTCAACCATATATTCTGATAATTTAAGATAAAGTTATTTATTCGGCAAAATGTTGAATAAGCTGTTTCATTAAGTACGGTTGATTCTCTTCAAACTGTTTTTTTCGATGACCGTTTGCACCAGAGGGATGAGGGAAGCCGGAAAGAAGCTGATGCTGTTCAATTCGTCCGTCATGAATCAAGCTACGAATTTGTGCTTCGACGACACGACCGAGCGGAATCAACAGCGCTGATTCATGTAATTGATTGATCTCAGCAACGAAATGTTCCTCTGCATAGTGTCTCAACAAAGGACTACGATTGATTTTCGGTTGATGCCCTGAATAATTTTTTTCTCGATAAAAGACGGGTTGTTTTAATAACGACGTCGGATGCAGTAATTGCTGATGTTGATGAAATAAGGTAGCCGTCGTCTCGATTCCGAGTAATGCTGGAAGTTCGAGTGTATCAAGCATTTGGACGAGGTTGCGTCGCATCGTTCCAGCAAAGCTTGCCGTATATTTGACGAGGCGTGCCGTCTCTTCCAATGAAACGCTATGATGAAGTGCATCCGTCGCTTCTTCGAAAGCGATTCGCATCTGTTCAAATCCTGGTGTGATCCCGATGATGACGACTTTTGCTTTGGTATTGACGTACTCACCAATCGGAGAATAATAAACGGTCAGTTCGTTCTCCTGTTGCAATAAAAAGGCATCCGTCCATAATTCATCACGTCGTAATGTACGGTCGTCAGGTAAGGCACGAATAGCATGTTCAAATATAGTTAACGAATTCATGTAAGATCCTCTCTCTCTGTAATGGCATTATGATAACAAATAATACCATTTGAGACAATTAAACCCTTTCTCTTTTTTTTATACAGGTACATAAAAAGGACTCATATCGAGTCCTTCTTGGTTTATTGCGCGCGTTCTTTTACGGAAGCGACTTCATAAGTCAGAATTTCGCTGCCGAGCATCGGAGATTCTCCAGCTTCACTACTCGCAGGTCGACTATGTGACGCTTTGAAATCGTCACTCTCCCGCCACGCTTGAAAACTCTTCATGTCTTCCCAGTACATGTTGACGTTCATCTCATCATGCTCTTCGATGTTTTGTGTCAATAAGACTTCGACACGGATGAAACCATCCATCGTATCGAGTCCACTTGGACGTGTAAAACGAGGAGCGAGGGCAGCAGCCATCCCTTTTTTGACTTTAATCCGGTTCGTAACGACGATCATCATAAAATCCCCTTTCAAAAAACGAGTAACGTACTTCTTCAGTATAGTACGATGAGGGAAAGAATGCCGGAAAGAAGGAACAAAATACAATGAATGAGCAAGAATACGATCAACAATTACGAATCGAGACGATCGAGATGCAACACCTTTATGGTGTATTTAGTCACTACAATCGCTATGAACCAACGCCTTATGCAGCACTAGACGAATTATGCGAAACCTATCTGTTTCAAAAACAAGACACTGTCATTGATTTTGGTTGCGGAAAAGGACGATTGAACTTTTACTTACACGATCGTTTTGACTGCTCCGTCATCGGAATCGAGATGAATGGACAATTTTACGAAGATGCGCTCCGGAACATGGCGAATTACGAAAGTCGACGTAAGCGACGTTCGGGAAGTTTACGATTTGAACAGGCGTATGCCGAACAATACGTCATTCCGGCGGACGCGAACAAGTTTTATTTCTTTAATCCGTTCTCTTCCCAAATTTTCATGAAAGTGATCGATCACATTTTAAGTTCGGTCGAGCGGTCCTCGCGTTCGGTTGATCTCATCTTGTACTACCCAACCGATGAATATCGAGAATATTTGGAGCGACATACCGTATTCGAGCAAATTGATGAGATTCGATTACGAGACTTTTATGACAAAAATCACGACGAACGATTTGTCATCTATCGTTTTGATCCGAAGAAACTGCTTCAAAACGGGTATGAATACAGTGATGAGAGAAATGGAAAATAAGGAGGTCGGATGATGATTCGCTTGGAGCATGTCACGAAAGAGTTTGCACCGGGGCGTGGAATATTCGATGTCAGTTTTACGGTTGAGCCGGGAACAATCTTTGGTTTCATTGGACCAAACGGATCCGGAAAATCAACGACGCTCCGACATTTGATGGGATTGATGGCTGCGGATGATGGAAAGGCGACGATTGGCGGCTTTGATTGCTGGACACAAAGTAAAGAAGTGAAGCAGTTGGTCGGTTACTTGCCGGGCGAGATTAGTTTACCTGGAGATATGACGGGAGCAGACATGCTGGATTTGATGCAACGGTTGCATGGCAGTGATCCGGCACGACGACAACTGTTGTTGAAACGATTTCCGTTTGAGACGAAGACAAAAATCCGTAAGATGTCAAAAGGGATGAAACAAAAACTGGCACTCGTCGGTTGTTTCATGAAGGATGCACCAGTTTATCTACTCGATGAGCCGACCAGTGGACTCGATCCTTTGATGCAAGAGCGTTTTTTAGAGTGGATCGAACAGGAGAAGCAAGCGGGAAAAGCGATTTTGATGAGTTCGCA
Organism: Exiguobacterium sp. EA-TM-5; assembly: GCF_053878415.1. Taxonomy (NCBI): domain Bacteria; kingdom Bacillati; phylum Bacillota; class Bacilli; order Caryophanales; genus Exiguobacterium; species Exiguobacterium sp. EA-TM-5. The sequence continues at coordinate 557,825 of NZ_CM132670.1, forward strand.
TCACTTTCCGGAGATGGAAAAGTCTTGCGATCGAGCGGCTTTAATCAAAGCGGGTCGTATCATCGTCGAATCGGATATCCATGAGTTGGTTCGATCGAGTCGCAAGACGTACACAATCGTCTTCCGAACTGAGGTGGAGGCGGCACAGTTCGCGATGCAGATCGGTACGGAATCGAAGCGAACAGAAGTCAGTTTTCAAACGGACGAGACGCTGAGCTTAAATCAGGCGATTGCTTACCTAACCCAATATGATGTACAACTGATCCGTCCGTCAGCAGATGATTTAGAACAGGTCTTTTTGCATTATTACGGAGAGGAGGAGTCATCGTGATATTGTTGATCCGTTCGTTGTTCAAGCAAGTCAGAAAGCCCGTGCTTGCTTATGCGATTGGAACGAGTCTCTACTTATTGATGCTTGCGCTACTTTATCCATCGATGATGAAGACGGGTTTATTAGAAGCAAAACTGGAAGCATTACCCCCCGAGGTCTTGAAAGCTTTCCAGTACGATAAGGTGACAGGGTTTGATAACGTGCTGGATCTACTCGGCGGCAACTATTACGGACTGATCTTCCAAGTCATTGTGAGTCTCTTCCTGCTCTCATTAGCGGCACGCTTGGTTGCCCGACCAATTGATAATGGGGAACTGATCGTTTATCTCGCAGCACCTATAACGCGACATGCATACACACTGGCTGTTGCTGTCGTCATGGGCATCGCTAGTACGCTTCTCGTAGGACTAAACGGACTTGTACTGATGGTTGCTGACTGGTGGATGACCGGTATTTCAATCGATGATGTCATCTTATGGCGGATTCAAGTCAATGCTCTCTTTTTACTCTTTGCGATGGGTGCCTTTACGTTATTCATTGCGACGTTATTCGACGAAGAACGACGTGCTTTTTCACTTTCAGGTAGTGTATTAGTCCTCTCTATCGTTTTGACAATCCTATCCGAATTGAGTGACAAGACAGAGTGGCTCCGTTATCTATCCGTCTTCTCCTTATTTAATACGACGCAGTTATTAGAAGGAACGGACCATTTTCTTATCCACTCGGTTTCCTTACTCGTCCTTTGTCTTGTTTTCTTGACGGGAGCGTTCGTTCAATTTGGACGTCGTAGTCTATCGATTTGATCGAAAGTGACGAAAAAACTTTACAGAAAGTGAACATTTAGGATTTGAACGTTGCGTCAAGCGCTGATTTTTACTAAGATAAAGGAATGTTGTAGTTCTGGAAAAAGAAATGAGGTCTTTTGAAATGAATAAACCATCCATTTATGGATTAACGCTTGAGCAGATGACAGAATGGTTATCGAATCAAGGGCACAAACCATTCCGTGCCAAACAAGTATGGGATTGGCTCTACCGTAAACGTGTCACGACTTTCGCGGAAATGACGAATGTCAACAAGGATTGCCTTGAGTTGTTAGATCAGAGTTTTACGATTGACTCGATGACAGAAGCGGTCAAGCAAGAATCAGCAGACGGAACAATCAAGTTCCTCTTCAAATTATATGATGGCAACTTGATCGAAACGGTTTTGATGCGTCATAAATACGGTCTTTCTGTCTGTGTTACGACACAGGTTGGCTGTAACATTGGCTGTAGCTTCTGTGCAAGTGGTCTCATCAAGAAGAGCCGCGACTTGTCGGCAGGCGAAATCGTTGAACAGATCATGAACGTTCAACATCACCTCGATGCAGTCGGTAACGAAGAACGTGTCAGCCACGTCGTCGTCATGGGTATCGGTGAACCGTTCGATAACTTCGACAACATGGTCGACTTCTTGAACGTCATCAAAGATCACAATGGTCTTGCGATCGGTGCACGTCACATCACGGTTTCAACAAGTGGTTTGGCAGACAAGATTTACAAGTTTGCTGACTTGAAACTCCAAGTCAACTTAGCAATCTCGCTTCACGCACCAAACAACGAATTGCGTACGCAAATCATGAAAATCAACCGGGCGATCCCGCTTGAGAAATTGATGCCAGCGATCGATTATTACGTTCAAACGACGAACCGTAAAATCACGATCGAGTACATCTTGCTCCGTGGCGTCAACGACCAAAAAGAACACGCGGTCGAACTTGCGAAATTGTTCGAAGACAAACGTCACCTGACGTATGTCAACTTGATTCCGTACAACCCAGTTGATGAGCACGGTCAATATCAACGCAGTACGTCTGAAGACATCACGACGTTCTACGATACGTTGAAAAAGAACGGCTTGAACTGTGGTGTTCGTCTTGAACACGGAACAGACATTGATGCTGCGTGTGGTCAATTACGTAGTAAGCAAATCAAAAAAGATAAAGTAGCATCCAAATAATTCGTTGGGCTTCTCATCGTTTCGGTGGGAAGCTTTTTTTACGATAAGAAATGAGGACATCCTATGACACGTACACGATTCAATGATTTTAACTTAAGCGCACCGATTCTCGATTCAATCGAGCAACTCGGTTATACGACACCAACCGAAGTTCAGCAATCCGTCATTCCAGTCGTATTGTCTGGAAAAGACGTCATCGTCAAATCACGGACAGGGAGCGGGAAAACGGCATCGTTTGCGATTCCGCTGTGTGAACTCGTCGAGTGGGAAGAAAATAAACCACAAGTTTTAGTCTTAACACCAACACGTGAGCTTGCTTTGCAGGTCAAAGAAGATATTATGAACATCGGACGCTATAAGCGGATCAAAGCGACTGCTGTCTTCGGAAAACAACCGTTCCGCGGACAAGTGACAGAGCTCAAACAAAAGACACACATCGTCGTTGGCACACCAGGACGCGTACGCGATCATATCGAGCGGGGCACGTTATCACTTGAGAAAGTGCGTTACGTCGTTTTAGATGAAGCGGACGAAATGCTGAACATGGGCTTCCTCGATCAAGTCGACGCCATCTTGTCCGAGTTACCGAAGGAACGGATGACACTATTGTTCTCTGCGACTTTCCCAGAAGACATCGAACAGTTGAGTGACCGTTACATGGAGGCACCAAAACGAATCGAAGCAGGTGAGACGGTCGTCTCAACGATCACGCATAGCTATATTCCGGTGACGGATAAGACGAAGTTCGCCATTTTAAAAGATGTCCTCGTCGCTGAAAATCCGGATCGTTGCATGATTTTCTGTCGGACGAAAGAACATGTCGATTTCGTCGCGAATGGCTTGCGCGCACATGACTATCCGGTTGAAGCGATTCACGGTGGAATGGAACAAGATGACCGACTCGATGCGATGAAAGCGTTCCGTGCCGGTAAGTTCCGGATTCTTGTTGCAACAGACGTCGCGGCACGCGGAATCGATATCGAGAACATCACACACGTCATCCAGTACGATCTCCCTGTCGAACGGGAAAGCTACGTTCACCGAACAGGTCGGACAGGTCGTGCGGGAGCTACTGGACAAGCAATTAGTCTTGTCACACCAGCAGACGAACGTCGCCTGAAGGAAATCGAGCAATATCATGGGAAGCTGACACGTCGACAAGCACCGACGGAAAAGGACTTGATGCGGACAGCGGATGCGTTCGAGGAGAAGATGGCGACGGAAGATACGCGTTCATCGAAAACGGAACAGCTCGATGCCGACATCATGAAGTTGTTCTTTAATGGTGGGAAGAAGAAGAAACTCCGTGCCGTCGACTTCGTTGGAACGATCGCGAAGATTGAAGGCGTCACAGCAGACGACATCGGAATCATCTCGATTCAGGATACGTTGACGTATGTCGATATCCTGAACGGGAAAGGTCCGCTTGTCTTACGAGCAATGAAGACGACGAAGGTCAAAGGGAAACAATTGAAAGTGTACGAAGCATTCAAGAAATAAGACAAGCCGGTCATTCTCCGCTTAGGCGAAGAGGGACCGGCTTTTTTGTGTCAAGGCATGTCCAAGATGGAGTCCGCTAGCGGCTGCCTGAGCAAGAGAGTGTGTTGCACCGGAACAATCACCGATTGCATAGACACCGGGACACGTCGTCTCAAACGTTTCGGACGTTTCAAGCATCGGTGCGTAAAACTTACCATCTAGTCCGTAAAGTAACGTATCTGCAGGGAGTTCCGTCTCAAGAAGTCGTTCGAGGCGTTCTAAAAAACCTTCTAAGACGAGACAATCTTCTACAGGAACTTCCGCGTGTAAATCTCCCGGGGAAGCACTTAGAGAAGGAATGATTTCGTTACGAGTCAATTGCTCCATTGTCGTCGCTTGTAATTTTCGAAAATCACCGAGTCGTTGGACGACGATGCGATCCTGTCCTTGGTTGATCTTGCCGATGACACGCGTCGCATACGCATTGGCTTTCGCTAGTGTCGAAAAATAACGTGGGAGAAACAGTGTAAAGTTCAGATTCGTCGATCCGTCTGCTGTCTCGTGGACGTTTTGACCGTCCGGCATGACGAGGCCTTCTTGATATTTTCGAATGATCCGTCCACGCGGATTCATGCAATAAGTGACGGCTTGACCATGAGGAGAGTCGTAGCCGAGCTTCGTCTCGAACGTGTCCTGTAGCAACGTTCGAAAGAGGACTTCCTCTGTTTCAATCCGCACACCGAGATCAAGTCGAGTTCGCTGTGGCGTGACACCAAGCGTAGCTAACTGGTGCAGTGTAAAGTCTGCACCGGAACGACCTGTCGCGAACACGATCCGTTGACTGACGAATGTCTCGTTCGTTGTTTTGATTGTAAACTGCTCGGACTTCGTGATCTGCTCGATTGTCGCTTCGAAGCGAGCATCGAGTCGCGGTAGTAAGGCATCCTCAAACGCTGTAAAGACGGTAGCAGTCCGTGCTGTGCCTAAATGACGTACCGTTGTTTCGACTGTGTGGAGACCGGCACGACGGGCACGAGACGCTACAGTAGGCGAGTGAGTGGAATAGCTTTCGATTGTATCTGCACCATATGTACATAAGAGGTCATCGACTTCTCGGAATAGTTGTTGCGTCGTTTCTACGCCGATTTTTGAGACGAGCTCTCCACCGAATCCCGTTGCATAATTGAATTTCCCTTCTGATTTTCCGAGCCCAGCGAATCCAAGATACGCATCTTCTGCCGTTCGTTCACGAATCGGTTTTCCGGCATCGAGCAATAAGACACGCTGTCCATGTTCAACGAGCTGATGAGCAAGAAAAATTCCCGCTACACCAGCTCCGATAATCGTGACATCATACATCAAAGACGCCTCCTTTTCTCTGAGTATACAAAAAAGCCGGATTCCTGTGAAAGGAATCCGGACTGGTTGATATTGCTTATTTCCATTCTGTGATGTCAGCGATTGGTAGACGAACAGATGGGTATCCTGCGTCAACTGCTTTACCGATTGAAAGCAACATGACTGGGAGGTAACGCTCTTTTTCAAGACCGAATGCTTCTGCAATTTGGTCTTTTTCGTAACCACCGATTGGGTTTGTATCATAACCATGTGCACGAGCCACGAGCATCAATTGCATTGAAACAAGACCTGAATCAATCAAAATGCTATCACGTAATGTTTCAACGTCTTCTGGACGGTAGAAACCTTTGATTGCTGGTACTTGGCGATCGCGTACTTCTTGTGGCATAAGACCTTTTTCAACAGCCATATCGTAAATTGTCTCGATGCTATCGACCGCGTTCATGTCACCGAAGACAGCGATGACAGCAGAAGATGTCTCGACTTGGACTTGGTTGAATTTCGCGAGTGGTGCAAGTGTTGCTTTGCCTTCTTCGCTATCGATGACAAGGAAACGCCATGGTTGCATGTTAACTGAAGATGGAGCAAGTGTTGCTTCTTCAAGGATTTGTGTCATTTCTTCTTTTGAAATTTTTACGTTTGTATCGTAGTTACGGATCGAGCGACGTCCTTTGACGATTTCCATGAAGTCCGTAGTTGTTTGAGTAGTCATAATTATTCAATCTCCCTTGTGTGTGTTCTCTGTTTTATAGTGTGAAAAACTTATTTCCAGTCTGCGATGTCAGCGATTGGCAGACGAACAGATGGGTATCCTGCATCAACTGCTTTACCAATCGATAGCAACATAACCGGTACGTAACGCTCTTTTTCAAGACCGAATGCTTCAGCGATTTGATCTTTTTCGTAACCACCGATTGGGTTTGTATCATAACCATGTGCACGAGCGACGAGCATTAATTGCATTGAAACGAGACCTGAGTCAATCAAGATGCTGTCTTTCAAATCGTTCGCTGATACGCTGCTGTACATCCCTTGAATTGCTGGTACTTGGCGATCGCGTACTTCTTGTGGCATAAGACCTTTTTCAACAGCTGTATCGTAGATGTTCTCAAGTTGATCAACGGCGTTCATATCACCGAAGACAGCGATGACAGCAGAAGATGTCTCGACTTGAACTTGGTTGAATTTTGCGAGTGGTGCAAGTGTTGCTTTGCCTTCTTCGCTATCGATGACGAGGAAACGCCATGGTTGCATGTTGACGGAAGAAGGTGCAAGTGTTGCTTCTTCAAGGATTTGTGTCATTTCTTCTTTTGAGATCTTCACGTCTGTATCGTAGTTACGGATTGAACGGCGTCCTTTGACGATTTCCATGAAATCTGTTGTAGTTTGCGTTGCCATATTAAATCGACTCCTCTTTTAGTTTAGGTAATGTATCAGCGTTCGCTTCGATGCGTTGAATCATCTCAGCTAACGTCCGTTGTTCTTGAGCAGAGAATCCTTCGAGTAAATTCTCGAGGAACTCATCTTTTTGTTCGCGTAATTGTGCGATGCGCGTCGCTCCTTGTTCCGTTAAAGAAACAAGAATCACCCGATTGTCAGCGGCTGAACGCTCGCGCGCAATCATCCCGGTCGATTCCAGATGCTTCAGGTGACGGGTCACTGCCGCATGATCGACATTAACGCGTTTTTGTAATTCTTTTTGACTGATCGTTTGATCAACTTGCAGTTGAGCGAGCAAATCCATTCGAGTCTGACTGAATCCGTCCGTACAGAGATCGAATTTTTGAGCAATCGTCTTATTGACGGAGACGAGTGCATAAATCAAACGTCCTTTTTCGTTGCAGGAAATACTCAATCCATCACATCCTTCCCTTCGTTCGAAGAAACCTTTGACGTATCAAAGATTGATATGTAAACGAATATAACGTGTTTAATTTGATGACGCAACTTATCTGCTTTCAACATAAAAAAAGATATCATTCGCGCGGAATGATATCGAGTCAGGCGACTTAGCTAATTTGGCGTTCAGACGCCGGAAGTCCTTTTGCATCAATCGCTGCGATAATACGACGGAAATAAAACAACCAAAATTGCAAGAATGGTCCGATTAAGAAGATCGAGAGAATCGTACCGAAGAAAACAGGACCACCGAGCAACCAGCCGATGCCGCATGCCGTAACTTCCATAATTGTCCGCATCAGGCGAATCGAGGTTCCAAAACGCTCTGCAAGCGTCAGCGTCAAACCATCACGTGGACCAGCCCCGTAACCGACGGCGACATATAGACCGGCACCCATGCCGATGATGAAGATCCCGAAAACGAGCCAGAGTGTATTCAACCAGATCGACTCAAAAGACGGTAAGAGATGAGAACCAAGCACAAGATTCATAAAGACGCCGACGAAAATCGCGTTAACAAGTGTACCGATTTGCGGCGTGACGCGGTCTAATGCGTACTTAACGAAAACGAGTAAGAGACCAACAAGCAAGATGATCGTTCCTACGGATAGCGGTGTTTTCTTTTGGAGGCCAAGATGTAACACATCCCACGTCGAGACACCGAGTTCCGCTGTGATCATCATCGATGAGCCAAGGGCGAGTAAAAATAAACCGAGTAGGAAGAGTCCCCACTTTAACGTAGCGCGTAATAACCAGGAAGCACGATGACGCGTCATGTCTGGCACCTCATTTCTTAAAAATAATTGATTCGTTAACTGTATCATGAGGAAAGTGGAAGAAGAAAGACGAAATTTTCCGTTTTTTCCATCCTAAGAAGGAGGGGAAGGGTGAAAGAGAAACGTATACTGGAGAAAAAAGGAGGTAACAGGATGAAAGCGATCCGACATCTGATTCGTTTTACATATATAGAAGCCATCTGTTGTGTCTTTCCTGTGATGATTTTCGCAGCGCTTGCTCTTTCGCGTTATTTGCCGACTGAACCGATCGCGCGATACGATCTCTTGTTGCTGTGGTGTATTCTCGTTCAAATCGCGTTACTTGTCAGTCGTTATGAAACGAAGGAAGAATTCAAACTGATTTTATTGTTTCACGTTATCGGTCTAGCACTTGAACTATTCAAGGTGAACGTCGGATCGTGGAGTTACCCAGAAGATGCTTGGACAAAAGTAGCAGGTGTTCCACTGTATGCAGGGTTCATGTACGCAAGCGTCGCAAGTTATGTGTGTCAGGCGTTCAGGAGATTTCATTTACGATTCACAGCATTTCCTCCCCCATGGCTTGCGATTAGTGTCGGGAGTCTCGTCTATTTAAACTTCTTCAGCCATCACTGGATTTTCGATGCGAGGTGGCTGCTAATGGTCCTCGTCGTTTTCGTCTTCTATAAGTCATGGGTTCACTTTACAATCGAGCAGACGGTTTACCGGATGCCGCTTGTCCTGTCCTTTTTACTGATTGCTTTCTTCATTTGGATTGCTGAGAACATCGTGACTTTTTTCAAAGGCTGGGTCTATCCGCATCAAGAAGGAGGCTGGGCAGTCGTTGATTTTGGTAAATTGTCTTCTTGGTTTTTACTTGTCATCATCACCGTCCTGATCGTCATCGTTGCGAAATACAAGCGTCATGATCCGGCTGTGGAAATCAATCAACGGACCTAGTTAAAAAAACAACCTGGTTATTTATTTGATCTACTTCCGCGTTTTTCCGTTGCTATAGTGTAAAAAAACGCAAAGGAAGTGGTTACGGATGATGCAACAGGTGATGGAACGGGCAACTGAATTGGTTCAAATGAAGTTAGCAGTCGTCGAACGATACGAAGACTGGCAACTTTGGCTCGACGAAGTAAACGGAATCGATGAGTGGGTCAAGATGTCAGCTTATTATGCACCACGCCACGTACAGGAAACAACGTTCGTCGACGAAGTGGTAGGGGTAATGCCAGAGCAAACTATCGAAGTGCCGTCACAAACATCTATCGAACCTGTACGAAAGCTGCGTTATGCTTACACGTTTCAGCGAGGGTTAAAAGGTGGCTCTTTACTAGAATGGTCCGGTAGTCATATTTCAGAACGAGACGTGCGTGACTGGAATCTCGAGCATGGCATGGAGGTCCGTGTCCGTGTCGATCGTCAGGATGACCAGAAAACGGTGTGTCGCATCGAAGCTGTCGTCTCAACGGAACGGATGAAAGAGAACCCGGAACGTGTCGTGTTTGAACAAGCGATCGTCAAAGTACACGGCATTGTTGAAGAGACGGTTAACGGTCCGCTACAAGATGAAGCAGGAAAACCGTTCTACTATGTCGTACCGGTAGAGGACATGCGCTATTTTCGACTAGAAGCAGGACAACTCGTCGATCTCGTCATGTGGCGGGGACGGAAAGAGAGCTTGACGATTGTCTGGAAGCATCAGTTTACCTACGAAAAACCGGTTGTCAACGAACCATCAGATCGCCCGATAAAATTAGAACAACTAGTAGAGAAGGTAACTGTTACAGCGAAAAAATCGGACCGGTATGCACGAAAAATGAAACGGCAAACGGCTCCAAAACCTAAAAAAGCGCAGCGTCGCATTCGTGTTCAAAAAGAGCGAAAGATTGAACCAATCGTGACGACAGCTGTACCTGGACAATTGATGGATTTCGTCGATAAGACACCACTTGATTTCACGCGCTTCACAGGTATGCGCCTCGTCATCGTTGGAAACGAACAACAAACAGCTGTCTATCGTGAGTTCTTTGCGCCAACTGGAATTGAATTGATTCATCTCGCAGGAGACGCACAATCCGCGAAAAAGATTGCCTGTCTCGCCAAAAAGACGGATGCGATCGTCGTCGTGACGAGCCGTGTCTCTCATGCAGCGAGTGCGCATGTCATCGCACAGGCGAAAAAACATAGTATTCCGTTCGCGATGGAACGCCTCGATGGTCGTCGTTCATTATATACAGCATGTGAGCGACAACTTGAGCGTGCTTGGCTCAAACAGCAACAAGACGGGAAATTATTGAAAAAAGAGTGAAACATTAGAAGTTATTAGCCGTAGAGTAAGGTGAGAACTTATTTTTCAAGGAGGACCTTACTCATGTCATCTCAATTAAAAAAAGCGGCAAAGGCGTCGTTAAGCGGTCGTTGGGGATTCGCAGTCCTAACATTTATTCTGTTTAGTATTATTCAAGGTGTACCTGGGTTATTTGGATCAGATATGGATGAACCAGCTAATACCATGGATCTCGTCGTATCGTTGGTATCGATTTTATTGATTCCGGTTGGAGTCGGTTGGACTTGGATTGCGATGTCAATTGCTCGTGGAGAAGAAACGAAAGTAACGGATTTATTTGAACCATATGGCATGTTTTTCAAAGTGATTGGTCTAGCCATCGTACAATTCTTTTTTATCTTCCTATGGTTACTGCTATTAGTCGTACCGGGAATCATTAAATCATTTTCTTATATGCTAACGTTCTATATTTTGCGAGATGAACCATCAATTGGTATCTTAGAAGCCATTACACGCTCTCGGAAAATGATGGACGGGCATAAAATGGAAGCATTCATGCTCTTACTATCGTTTATTGGTTGGGCTCTTTTAGGAATCGTTACCTTAGGTCTAGCATTCCTGTGGATTACACCGTATTTCAGCGTCACCTTTGCAAAATTCTATGATCGTGTTCGTGGTGAACAAACGCCAGAGCCGACATCAGATTTCGTCGCACCATATTAATACCGGATCCCGACATCATGTCGGGATTTTTTTGTCTAAAACAATTCCGATGGGAAAAGACGGTTTAATGGTTGCTTTAGTTCAATGAATTCTGTACGATGAATGCAACACATCTTATCTAGAGAAGTCGAGGGACTGGCCCGAAGACACTTCAGCAACCCCGCCATGGCGGAAGGTGCTACTTCCAGGAAGGGATACCTTCTGAAGATAAGAGCGGACAGGACAAGATACCGTCGCTCTTTTCGAACTTCGAAAAGGGCGCTTTTTATTATAAGGGGGATGATGGAGTGGAGTATGGTTTTTGGTTACCGATTTTTGGGGGATGGTTACGGAATGTCGAAGATGAACAGATGCCGGCGACATTCGATTATGCAAAACAAGTCGCACAAACAGCTGAACGCATCGGTTTTTCGACGACATTGATCGCAGAATTGAACTTGAACGATATCAAAGGAATAAAGGAACCGAGTCTTGAGGCATGGACGACGGCAGCGGCAATCGCTGCAACAACAGAACGCCTTGAAATCATGACAGCGGTTCGTCCCGGGTTCCATAATCCGGCGACGACGGCGAAGATGGCAGCAAACATCGATCAGTTGAGTGGGGGACGTTTTACGCTGAATGTCGTCTCGGCCTGGTGGGCAGAGGAAGCGAAACAGTATAACGGTATCTTTACAGCGCACGATGAACGCTATGCGCGGACGGAAGAATTCGTCACGGTCATGAAAGGACTATGGGCAGACGCTTCGCCGTATAGTTTCTCAGGCAATCACTATACGATCGAGCAGGCAGAATTACACCCGAAGCCGGTTCAGCGTCCGGGGATTAAGCTCTACGCCGGTGGAGAGAGTGAAGCCGGAAAACGAACAATCGTCGAACACTGTGATGCGTATGTCATGCACGGGGGCACGGTCGAAGAAGTCGCTCACAAAATCAACGACATGAAAGTACGCCGGGAAGCGACGGGACAAGCTCCACTCGAAAGCTTTGGTCTTGCGGCTTACATCATTTGCCGGGATACGGAAGAAGAAGCGCTTCTAGAATGGCAACGGATTACGGATGTAAAAGAAGATAGCGCTGGTTATGCCGGTTATCAAGACTTCATTAGTAAATCGCAACTGGAACAACAGGTCGAGCGAAATGATTATTCCGTCTCAAACCGCGGTCTACGACCGAACTTGATCGGCACACCGGAACAGATTGCGGAACGTATTCTAGCGTTCGAAGCTGTCGGTGTCACGTTGCTCTTGTTACAATTCTCACCACAACTTGAAGAAATGGAACGCTTTGCTCGTGACGTAATTCCACTTGTCGAAGCGAAACGAAAGGTAGGTCAACAATCATGACAAAAATTCATATTCTCCACGAAAATCAAGAATGGACGGACCATCTCATCAAACGACTCGAAGAACTCGAGTTACCGTATGAACAGTGGCACTTGAATGAAGGAATCGTGCCACTCGATGAAGTACCACCAGAAGGTGTCTTTTACAGCCGAATGAGTGCCTCTTCGCATACACGTGGACATCGCTATGCACCGGAGTTGACGGAAGGAGTCCTCGCTTGGTTAGAAGAACATGACCGGACTGTCTTTAACGGAACGCGTGCACTCCGTCTTGAAGTCAGCAAAGTCAATCAGTATACAGCACTACGCAAAGCAGGCATTCGTGTACCGAAGACGACAGCTGCCGTTGGACGTGATCAAATCGTCCAAGCAGCAAAAGAGATTGGTGTTTCGTCATTCATCACGAAGCATAACCGTGCCGGCAAAGGACTCGGTGTCCAGTTGTTCCACTCGATTGAAGCACTTGAAGCTTATCTCGACGGTCCGACATTCGACGAACCGGTCGATGGCATCACGTTGATTCAAGAGTACATCCAAGCACCAGAACCGTACATCACACGTTGTGAATTCGTGGGTGGAAAATTCGTTTATGCGGTTCAAGTGGATACGTCAGAAGGGTTTGAGCTCTGCCCAGCGGATGCGTGTGTAATTGACGATTTATTCTGCCCAGTTGGGGAAGAAGCGCCGCAAACACCGATGAAGTTCCAAATCGTTGAAGGTTTCAATGATCCAATCATTGAAAAGTACGAAGCGTTCCTCCAAGCGAACCAAATCGCGGTCGCCGGCATTGAGTTCATCAAGGATGCGTCAGGTACGATCTATACGTACGACGTCAATACGAATACGAACTATAACTCGGACGCTGAAGCAGCGGCAGGACGTTACGGTATGCTCGAACTAGCGAAGTTCCTTGGAGCAGCACTTGAAACAAGCACAGTAAAATAAGAATTGGCTCCCGCCCTGTCACCGGACGTTACAAGACCGGATGACGGGGTATTTCTATATAAAAGGGGGCAGGTGTATGATTACGTGGAAAGAAGAACGACAGCTCGATATTCCAATTGAAGAAGCATGGCACTTGTTTGATCATACGCGGCTACAACGTTTGATTCCAAATGTCGTCCAACATGAGGTGATTGAACGAAAACCGGGTGTCGTCGGTTCGACGTATCGTCAAACGTATATGCAGGGTAATCGACTTGAAACCTATATTGTGACCGATTTAGCCTATACGAATGAACCTGACTTCAAACAAAATACGATTGGATTCACGTTAGCACGGATTTTCAAGATCGAGATGACCTTTACACTCAAACCACTCGGACCTGATCAATGTCTGTTGATTTATACGGGAAAAAATGAAGGAGCGAACTTTGTTGGGAAAAGTCTGTTGTCACTCGGTGGCGAACGAGAGAACGAGAAAATCGTTCACGGGTTGTTGCAACGTGTCGAAGAAGAAGCGGCGAAACAAAAGAAGAACAATGCATGAAAAAACGGATTCCCGTGCTTGGGAATCCGTTTTAGCATCTTATCGATTCGTATACGATTTGTGACCACTTGGTAAACCAGAGAGGTAACCGACACCACCTGTTTTTTGAATACCGATGCCGTCTTTCATCGCTTGTTCAAGCGCCTTTGGATCGACGGCAGTGATTTGTTTTCCTGTCAATGCCTCACCTGGGTGCTGGTAGTTGCTTAAAAGATAGCTATATCCACCAACATGATCAAGTGAACGAAGACCAGTTGCTTCCGCTCCGACTGGAACTGACAGGATACGTGATAACTTTTTCGTTTTCAGGTTATACGCCCAGACGAAATTGTTCGTGTGAAGGGCACTGTCTTCTCCGATGAAGAGCGTATCGGATGTCGCAGAGTATGCAAGGTTATCCGGATTCGCAACAAGATCAGGGTTCGCTGTGTTACCGTAAGCATCTGGCTTCGCTAAATCTTCGCCAATGACGAGTGCTTGCATATTCGTTGGTACATAACGGCTGTCGATGCCTTTTGCACGTCCGAGATTGATTTCGAATGTCGCACCCGATTCACGTTTTTCAAGCTGGATATCGTCTTGGACAGCACCTTCTTGTTTTTCGGTACTACCTGACACATAAGACAAGGCGATGTAGGCTTTTTTGTCCTGTTCGTTGACCGTGATGCCTTCCATCTTGTTGAATTCTGACGTCGCGCCAAGCAACGCACCGTAACGACGTGATTCGAGGAAGGCAGCTTCTTTTTCCTTACCAGGCTTTAGCTTCAAGTATTCGACTTTTTTGCTGGCAGCTGTTTTGACCGCTTTAAAGCCAGGTGTAGGTGCATCAGCTGTTTCGAAGATATCGCTGAATTTTGTTCCTTTATCAATCAAGCGTTTGACTTCTTTATCAGAAGCATGACCAAGCTTGATCCACTCAAGATCACCGGCTCCACCTTCTGTTGCACGTGTCTGTTTGAACTTCGCCGCGTAGAGCGTTCCTTTAGAGAAATCACGTTTTTTATCTGCGACGTACATGAACATCATCGTGTTGTTGCCATCGTCACCGAAAATCGCCGTCTTTTGATCCGGAAGAATCTGCATCATCTCGTGCGAGAAGCGACCTGTGCTGTAATGTTTGACCGCTGTCGCCTTTCCTTTACGGTCGACTGAGATTTCAGGTGTATAGCCGTAGAAGTACGGATTCGCTTTTTTAGTCGTTCCGAAATAACGCTCAGCGAAGGCATTGACTTCTTTATAGGCAGACGAAGTCTTATCTGACTCGAAAGCACGGGCATCTGGTTCATATTCCTCTGATCCAAGGTGCGTTCCCCATGGCGTCGTGGAACCGTTACATGGTGTCCAGAGTCCATTGACGTTTTCAAAATCAATTTTGCTCGCTTTTTTGACAGCCAATTTTCCTGTCTTTTTGTCTTGGACGACTTCCGTTAATGTCATCGATGCCGGAAGTCCTTTGACTTCATTGCCAGCGTTATCGATTGAGTCATATTCGAAGTGAGACACCATATATTTTTTTCCGTGCACTTCAAGTAGGCTGTTCGAGTCTGGTGCGTCAGAAACGAATGCTTCCGGTTTGTCCGGTACACTGCGGTCGATGATTGGATTACCTTTGGCATCGATTGGTGTTCCCGCTGCAATCATTTCACCTTTGTTTTCGACGATTTTGTCTTGCGAGAGGAATAATTGATTATAGTTCAACGGCTTTACTTCTGTTTTACCGTTCGTATAGGTGACTTTGACTTTTGCTTCTGTATAGGTTTTCACCATTTGATCGATTTTCGTCGGTGCATTCATCGACAAGAATTCGACCTTCTTGATGTTGCGTGTAGTATGAGAAGAGCTGTGGGCATCCGCGAACATCGGGACCATACTTGATGACAAGACCGCTGCTGATAGACCAACCATGAGTGTTCGTTTCATTTTCGTTTCCCCCAAATGAGTTTGTATTGTTGCTACATTTCCATTTAATCAGTCGATTGTGTAGAGGGTGTAAAGAAACCTAGTCAGTTATGTCTCACTTAGTTAATGTTTCCTTTACAGTAAGTTCAGTAAACGAGCAATCTGTGGATCATCTTGCATATCTTTCAATGGTCGGAAACGGACGGCTCGTAATTCCTGTTGATCAAGTGGTAGTTCGGGATCAATCCCGAGCCGAGGTACGGAACTATTCGTGACACGTTGGACGAGAAAACACGTCTCCGTCCCTTGACGGATCGAAATCTCGTAGAGTTGTCGTTCGACCGTGACGTGAAGATGTGTCTCTTCTAATACTTCGCGTACAATAGCTTCTTCTTTTGTTTCATTTCTCTCGACACCACCACCCGGTAATGTCCAAAATGCCCGGGAAGAGGTGTGTAACTCAACCATTAATGCTTGTTGCTTTTCAATCAACGCCGCGCATACCCGATGACGCATGACTTATTCCTCCTCCAACGTATTCAAAAAAGAGACCGAAACGACAGTTCCGGTCTCTTTTAACATCATTGTGCGTATAACGCTGTTAATTGCTGCTGGATCGTATCATTGTTCAAGTACTCGTCGTATGTCGTTTCTTTATCGACGATACCGTTCGGCGTCAATTCGATGATACGGTTCGCGATCGTTTCGACGAACTGATGGTCATGCGAGCTAAAGAGCATTGCGCCTTTATAAGCGATCAACCCATCGTTGAGTGCTGTGATTGATTCGAGATCCAAGTGGTTCGTTGGATCGTCGAGCACGAGGACGTTTGCACCGCTAAGCATTGCTTTTGAAAGCATACAACGGACTTTTTCGCCCCCAGATAAGACAGATGCTTTCTTCATGACTTCTTCACCTGAGAAGAGCATCCGACCGAGGAATCCACGGAGGAACGTATCACTCTCATCTGCCGGTGAATACTGACGGAGCCAATCGAGGATCGTTTTATCCGAGCCTTCGAAGAATTCCGAGTTATCTTTCGGCAAGTAGGACTGAGAAGTCGTGACGCCCCATTTGAATGTACCGCTATCCGGCTCCATCTCACCCATGAGGATTTTGAACAGTGTCGTGATCGCGATATCGCTCTGACTGATGAACGCAACTTTGTCCGTCTTGTTCAACGAGAAGCGGACGTTATCGAGGACTTTGACGCCATCGATCGTCTTCGAGATACCGTCGACCATCAAGAGATCATTTCCGATTTCACGTTCTGGTGTGAAACCAACGAACGGATACCGGCGTGACGATGGACGAATGTCGTCGAGTGTGATTTTATCAAGCAACTTCTTCCGTGACGTTGCTTGCTTCGCTTTCGAAGCATTCGAGCTGAAACGCGCGATGAAGGCTTGAAGTTCTTTGATTTTCTCTTCTTTTTTCTTGTTTTGATCATTTGCCATACGTGAAGCAAGCTGACTTGATTCGTACCAGAAATCATAGTTTCCGATATAAAGCTGGATTTTACCGTAATCGAGATCTGCCATGTGCGTACAGACGTTGTTCAAGAAGTGACGGTCGTGGGAAATGACGATGACCGTGTTTTCGAATCCGATTAAGAATTCTTCGAGCCATTTGACAGCCTTCAAATCGAGTCCGTTCGTCGGCTCATCGAGTAAGAGAATGTCTGGTTTACCGAATAAAGCTTGAGCAAGCAAGACTTTGACCTTTTCCGATCCAGTCAACTCTGCCATCGTCTTCGAATGAAGGTTTTCTTTGATGCCGAGTCCTTGAAGAAGCATGGCAGCTTCAGACTCCGCTTCCCAACCGTTCATTTCAGCGAATTCACCTTCGAGTTCAGCAGCACGCATGCCGTCCTCATCTGAGAAATCCTCTTTCATATAGATAGCATCTTTTTCTTTCATGACTTCATACAGACGCTTATGTCCCATCATGACAGCTTCGATGACTTGGAATTCTTCGTATTCGTAATGATTCTGACGAAGGACGCCTAAGCGTTCGCCTGGTGTGATGATGACATCGCCTTGTTGTGCCTCGATGTCGCCAGCGAGAATTTTCAGGAATGTTGACTTACCGGCACCGTTTGCACCGATTAGACCATAACAGTTACCTGGTGTGAACTTAATGTTGACGTCTTCGAATAATTTGCGGTCTGCAAAGCGAAGACCGACATTTTGTACTGTAATCATATAGAGATGAACCCTCGTTTCTAGTAAGTGATGTGCTCATTCGAGTGTACCACAAATCGTGATCTGTCGTAGAGCAGGCAAAGTTCCCTCCATATTAGGACAGAATTTAAAAATAAGCAACCAGACTTTTAAAAAAATGAAACATTTTCCAGATGGTTGCGTAAAAGAAGATAAGGAATTCGTTAGAGGAGGGTTTAGATGGCTATCTTTTTCACTGTATTATTTTTCGCCCTCATCGTTTTGCTTGGCATGGAACTCTACCGCTATATCCAAGAAAAAATCGATAAAGGAGATTCAGAATGAGAGAAATCAAACCGAAGAAAAAAATCCGCCCATCGATGATCATTGCCGGTGTGCTCGTATTAGCGTTACTGGCAACGACACCGTTCATCGTCGAACAAATCGAACCCGGACAAGTAGGTGTCGTCTATACACCATCAAGTGGTGTTAAAGACGAGACGCTCTCACAAGGCTGGCATGTCGTTTCACCGATCACGCGTGTGACGGAGTACCCGATTCGGACACAGACGAAGTCGCTTGAAAACATGACGCTTGCGACCAAAGACGGAAAAAACATCGTCGTCGACTTTACATACAGCTTCTCCGTCTCACCGGATAAGGTGACGAAAGTCTTCAACAAGTTCGGACCGATCGAAATCGATGAGATTGCAAAAGGTTATTTGAAACAACGTCTTTATGACGCATCACGTGAGCAGATCTCGAAAGTCACGGTCCTTGAACTATTTGGTGAAAAGTCAGGAAACGTTTCGACGAGCATTCAAACGCAGTTTGCGGAAGACGTCAAAGAGATTGGTTTCATCATTGAAGATGTCGCACTTGGTGCGCCAAAACCAGATGAGAAGACACAGGAAGCGATTGATGCACGTGTCAAAGCATCGCAGGAACTCGATAAAAAGAAAACAGATCTTGAAATCGCAAAAGCAGAAGCAGAACGTCTGCGCGTCGAAGCCAAAGGGGCAGCCGATGCCCGTTTGATCGAAGCGCAAGGTTTGGCAAAAGCTCAAAAAGAATTACAAAAGACGTTGACGGAAGAAATGATTCAATATGAAGCCGTCAAGAAGTGGGACGGGAAGTCACCACTCGTTAGCGGATCAGGGAGTATGGTTCAATTACCGATTCCAGATGCTACAACAGAAGAAAAGAAATAAAGTAGACCTAATTTTTAGGTCTATTTTTTATGCTTTAATAGTAAATCAGTAGATTAGAGATAGATATGTTACTAAATTTTAGTATATAGATAAAAAAATTTTTATTTTATATCTTTTAAATGTAAATTTTATGGTTTAATTTCCTTATTTAGAAGGAAAACGAACGTAAAAGAGGATGGTTTAATTGAAATAGGAGGGGATAATTTTTGTATAAAAATCGATCACCAAATACATTTATTATCTTCATGATTCTATTTGCGACAAGTTTTTCGATTCCGCACAGTCATGCGACGATTGAGGAGCTAGAAATATCAAACCCTTTGACGTCATCGTTTTGTGAAGAGACGTTGAATGATCCAATGAAAGAGGACTTGTTGAAGAAAGAAGAACGGATACAATGCGAAGAACTCTTAGAACTAGAGCAGACATCCCCACCTGAGAGTGAAGATCTACCAACATTCGAGACATCCCCACCTGAGAGTGAAGATCCACCGACATCCGAGACATCCCTACCTGAGAGTGAAGATCCACCGACATCCGAGACACCCTTACCTGAGAGTGAAGCCCCATCGACATCTGAGACACCTCCACTTGAGAGTGAAGCCCCACCGACATCCGAGACATCCCCACCTGAGAACGAAGACCCAACGACACCTGAGACTTCGCCAACTAAAGAAGACGAAACAACAGTAATTGAGCAACCTCAGTCAAATGACAACGAAGAAAACACACCTAATTCTGAAACATCGAAATCAGACAAAGGAAAAAATACAGTAGTTCCTAACTTACTTTCCATAAGTTTATTAGGTACTTCAAGCTTAACCGCAAGCTACCAAGAGGTTCAAATTGAAAATGACGGTACTAGAAAAACGATTGAATTAACGAATCGATTTTCCGCACTTCTTAGTTTGGGATTGGGGCTTTCTGATAAACAATATATTGTTTTTATTATTCCACCAAGTATCATGGATAAAATTAAAACAGAGAGTGCTTATTTAGAATATTCCAAGTCAGGAAATATTGTTAAAAAGGAAGATGTTACCATTGATAAGATAAATAATTCAATTTATTGGAATACGTCTTCGATCATTTCGGTAGGGTTGCTAGGGTTATTAAACAATATCGACTATAAACTGGTTTTCGAAATAAACAATTTAAATATCAATTCTACAAACAAATATACATTTAAAAGTGCTGTCATCGATGGAGCGATTGATTTAAGTATTTTAAGTAATAGTACAGCATCAGCGGATTTAATGATTGGCTCAACATTTCGTTTGACGACTCCGAACACTCTTGATTTCGGTAGTCATGAGTTGACGGGGCAAGAGAAGATTATTCCTCGTTTATCCCCAATGACGATTGCGATCTCTCACGAAAACGCCACAGGATCTAACTGGAAGTTACAAGCAAGTCTCAGTCGTCCTTTAACGAGTACAACAGGTGATGTCTTAACTGATGTTCTTTATTTTAAGACCGCTTCGAAAACCCAATTGCTGCAAGCAACCGCTATTGAAGTGGCTACGGGAACGATGTCAGCGAGTTCGAATCAGACACCTTTGACGTACGCTGAAAATGAAGGCATTGTTCTCGATTTAACAGGAAAATATCCGAAACCTTTATCGTATAGCGCAGACATTCAATGGAGTTTAGTCAATGCACCATGAAAAGGGGAGAACAAAGATGAAAAAACGCTTTGCTTTTTCAACAATCTTGATAAGTACTGCTTTCATGTTAGGAACGACTTCTGCGTGGGCTGCAAACACCTCAACGGGAACATCCAAGGCTGAAATCACATTTACGACGAATGCAGCACCTATCATCGTCAATCCAGACTCACCAAACCCGAATACTCCATATAAACCTCAGGATAACGGAGGAAATACACCAACCGGAAACACAGGACCGCTCACACTCGATTATGCGCCTAACTTCAATTTTGGCTCGAACGAATTACTTGTTAATAAAGCACTTTTTAAAGCAAAAGATCAAAAGCCCTTTTTACAAGTAACGGATCGACGTATTCTCTCTACGAAATGGGATGTCAAAGTAAAACTCAGCACCTTTAAAGATAGTGGTGGGAAAGATTCCTTGGCTGGATCAACGTTAACGATCAATGCGGGTGATGTACAAACCTTGATTGGAATGTCGAATACCGCAAAACCTACTACAGGCGATATTACCTTAACACCTGGTAATCCGGGAGATGCAAAAGTTATTCTAGCATCAGCTGCTGGAACGTTTTCGACGTGGCAAATTTATTGGAAGGGAAACGGGACGGATAACGAACGCATTACGCTGAACGTCCCTGTCAACGCTCAGGTCGAAGGAACACACACTGCTACGCTCGATTGGACGCTCTCTGATGTCGTAAATTGATGAGAAAAATGGGGGGAGAGAGATGAAACGATGGGGAGTCGGTTGTCTAATCGTTTTGCTTTATGGATTCTTTGTCTGGATGACACCTTCAGATAGTTTCGCGGAAGATCGTGTTAATTTTTCGGTCGAAGCGGTTCCGAATGCGTATCAGGTCGATTCCGGTGTGACCTATTTCGATTTAAGGATGACAGCGCAACAAAAGACGAATCTTCAAGTTCGAATCTATAATCATGGACCCGCTGATCATACGTTTTTAACTTCAATCCGAAATGCTACAACGAATAATAACGGTTTGATCGTCTATGATCAGAAAAAATCCGTTCCATTAGCATCGACTTCGTTGACGGATCTCATTAAGCCGAATACGCAATCAACATTCATTAAAGGCGGAGAATCGAAAATCGTTTCTTTACCACTTGAAGTGTCAAATGAGTTGGATGGGACATTGCTTGCCGGTATTCGGATTGAGAGCAAGCCGGAAGGTGAAACGACCAACGACAATACAATCGGCATTCAAAATCGTCATTCCTACGTCATTGGATTAAAAGTTCGTTCTTCAATCAAAGAGACTGCACCCGTCATCACATATGAGGGAGTGCAGGCAAAGTCCTCTTTTTCAAGACCTACTGTTTTCGTTAAATTAGCGAATCAAGCACCGACCATTAGTAAAACGATGAAATTCGAAGCAATCGTCACGAAAGGAAAAAAAGTCGTGGTTCGAAAACAAATGGACGTTCGATTCGCACCATCGATTTATATGAAAACACCGATTGAAACGACAGGAATCCTAGAACCTGGCACGTATCATATTAGTATCCGCGTTGAAGGAGAAGAAAAGACATGGAAGTGGAAAGATAGCTTTAAAGTTACAAAGCGTCAAGCGAATCAGATGAAAGAACAGATACCCGATCGAGATATCGAAGAAAATTCTAATTCATTCGTCGGAGAATGGTCGAAGGAACTCATGATTGCATCGACCTTAATCATCTTCCTATTAATCGGTTATATCTATCGTTTGAAAAAACAGCAACGCCAAGCATGAAAAAAGCAGATTCTCAGAGCTGAGAATCTGCTTTTTGATTAGCGTGAGGTTTGTTCGAAACCTTTAGCAATGGCGATGATGACTTGCGTCGCTTTCACCATGTTATCAACGGAGATAAATTCGAACTTACCGTGGTAGTTCTCGCCACCAGTGAAGATGTTGGGCGTCGGAAGACCCATGTAAGAAAGTTGTGATCCATCCGTTCCACCACGTATTGGTTTGATGATTGGCTCGATATCAAGAGATTCCATCGCTGCATGAGCGATATCGACGATTTGCATATGAGGCTCGATTTTTTCACGCATGTTGTAGTACTGATCATGTAAGTCAATTTCAACACTACCAGCACCATATTTTTTATTCCATTCCTCAACGAGTGCAGACAAGAAGTGTTTGCGCCCTTCGAATGCTTCACGATCAAAATCACGAATAATGTAGTTGAGCGTTGTCTTTTCAACAGAACCGTCAAACGAAATCAGATGGAAGAATCCTTCGAAACCGTCCGTGAATTCAGGAGACTCCTCTCCAGGCAGACGATCGTGGAACGCCATCGCATGCTTCTGCGAATTGACCATCTTATCTTTCGCTGTTCCCGGATGAACATTCGTTCCGTGGAAGACGATTTTAGCAGCCGCTGCATTAAAACTTTCGTATTCCAGTTCTCCAAGTGGTCCCCCATCAACCGTATAGGCGTACGTTGCATCGAAGGCTTCGACGTTGAAATGATGTGGTCCGCGACCAATCTCTTCGTCTGGTGTGAAGGCAACACGAATACGACCGTGCTTGATTTCTGGATGTGTGATTAGATAGTGCATCGCTGTCATGATTTCTGCGATACCGGCTTTATTATCGGCACCGAGTAATGTCGTCCCATCTGTCGTCATCAACGTATGACCAACATAGTTGCCTAATGCTGGGAAATCAGTTGGTGATAGAATCACGGATGGTACTTCACTTAACGTGATCGGATTTCCGTCATATGATTCGACAAGTTGCGGACGGACATTCGTGCCTGTGAAGTCCGTTGCCGTATCGAGGTGAGCGAGGAAACCGATTGTTGGGATGTCTGCGTCTGTGTTGGCAGCTAATGTTGCCATGACATAACCATTGTCATCGACAGTTATTTCTTCCATGCCAATTGTTTTTAATTCCTCTACGAGCAATCGAGCCAGTGTCCATTGTCCTTCAGTCGTTGGAACTGTCGTACTTTCATAGTTCGACTGTGTATCGACTTTCACGTATGTAGTAAGACGATCAATCAATTCTTGTTTCAAATCAAAAACGTCCCTTCTCGTCATAAGATATATTCATCATAGCATGAAGACCTAATGTGAGAGAATTTTGAATCATGATAGACTAATAACGATAAGGGGGAATTTTTCATGAGAGCATTCGTAGTCGATCAGTACGGAAAAGACGCATCACTTACAGAAAAAGACGTCACACCTGAAAAAGCGGGGAAGTACGAATTACGCATTCAAGTCGAGGGATCGAGCATCAATCCACTTGATACGAAGATGTTCTTCGGACATGTGGCAGCGGCATCGACGACTGGAATTCTCCAGGGCGATGTAACGGGGAGAGTCATTGAAATCGGCGAGGGTGTGACGTCTTTTTCTATCGGCGATCGTATCGTCGCATTCGGTGGTGGACTTGGAACACGTGCCGGTGCGTTGGCAGAGGAAATGCTTGTGCCTGAACAGATGGCAGTCTTGCGGCCGGAAGGAGTCTCGGCTGAAGTTGCTGGGTGTTTACCGGTGATCGGGTTGACGGCGATGGAGATTTTAAAGGAGCGAATCGCGATTCAACCTGGTATCCGTATATATGTAGCAGGAGGAACAGGTGGGGTAGGACATCTGACCGTTCAACTCGCTCGTCATTATGGATGTGACGTCACAGCAAGTGCCTCTTCTGACGAGAAGGCAGCTTGGCTAGAAGCGAAAGGAATTCGCGTTCACCGGTACAAGGAAGAATCAGCTGAAGCGTTGATCAAACGACTGAATCTCGACGGATTTGATGTCATCATTGATACAGTCGGTGGCGATCATTTGCAAGAATCGTTCATACTCGCAAAAGAGCGTGGACGCATCGTTTCAATCGCAACACGGACAACGCAAGATTTAACGATGATGCATAGTAAAGCCTTATCACTTGAAGCTGTGTTCGTTGCGCTTCCGTTACTCAAAGGAAAAACGGATGAGATGAAGCAACAGCAAAAGCATCTAGCAGAACTTGTACAATTAGTAGAAGAAAGTATAATCGAGATTCGGATTGAAGAGCAGATTCCTTATGAGCATGATGCGTTAAATGATCTCTATCAACGATTTGATCAGACATCACATTTTGGTAAAGTAAGTGTGCATTCAAGTCTTAAAAAATGATTCTCCATTTATTTTACATTTCCTGTTAAAAAAATAAAAAATCCGCTACTGAAATTTTCGGTAGCGGATTTTTTAGATAACACGTCATTTACGGCGAACAAGAATACTTTTTGGAGCGAGTTGCGGCATGGAAGGAGGAATCGGGAAATCTTTCTGCTCCGGTTGCTCCCAAACAACCTCGAATTTTTGGCGCAATTTGTTGAAGGCCTGCTCTACAGCTTTTTTCAATTGTGAAGCATCAAGAGCAGGACTGTCTGTCGTAATCGCAAGGAGTCCTCCGCGATTCGTCAAATGAATAACTTTTTGGATCCAAAGGGAAAGATCCTGCTCCGTTCGAAACTGACGCGTCCGTGTATTGACTTGTACGGGCGGATGGAACAAGACGACGTCAAAACGAGTCTTTTTATCTGCTTGTTCGATATAGTCGAACGCATCTTGGATTAAAATTGTTTGTTTTTCAGGAGTAAAACTGTTCAACGCAAGATTATCTATTGTCTTATTTCGACTACGTGTCGAGAAATCAACACTTGTTGTTTGAGAGGCTTCACCCTGAAGTGCAGCTACTGTCAAAGTTCCTGTATCAGAAAAGAGATTCAGTACGTTCTTTTCTTTCACTGAATCTATCAGAACTTTACGGAGTTCACGTTGCGCGATATCGAAGCCTGTCCGCATGCCTGCGTCAAGATCATATGCATATCGTGCCTCAAGTTCCTGCAGCATTTCTGGAAAATCACCACGTTCCCCTACTAAAAAATCGTCGCCTTTGACGGGTTGGAGATCGATGAGAAAATCGCGTTTTTCATAAATACTCTTATAGTGAACAAGCGATTCAAACGCCTCAAGAATCATTGGACGAAATGTATAGATTCCCTCATTTTCGAATGTGATGAGGTAATGATGGTCATAACAATCAATCGACAGTCCACCGATACCATCACCTGCACCATTAAAGATACGGAAAGCTTCGGACTCTTCTTCAAAAAAATCGTTTCTTTTGTCTAGAGCTTGTTCAAAAAGCTGTTTGAAGAAAGCAACATCAATCGTGTCCTGTTCATCCATCGAGAGTGTCCAACCAACACCTTTTTCTTGCTTGCCAAAATAGCCAGTCGCGAGGTATTCTTTATGTTCTGTCATCAGATGAAGCAGTCCGCCTGCATCTTTGACATGTTGCAAGGACTCGAACATTTCCTTGCGTAACGCGGGATAACCGCTTTGAATCGTTTCAATCCATTCGGGTTTGACGACGATGGGATAGAGTTCACGGGACATCTAATTTCCTCATTTCTACTTGTGGATAAGTGCCATTAGTATACCATAAATGGGGTTATCCACATGTGGATAACTAGATATAAAATAAAACCGCTATCCCTTGTATGAGTCAAAGGAATAACGGTTTTTGTTATGATAAGCAAAGATCATAAAACTTATAATAACTTGGAGTGAAAAAAATGAAAAAACATGTTCAAGTTGTGGGAGCGGTTATTCGCAACCATCGTAATGAAATTTTATGCGCACTTCGTAGTAGCAAGATGTCATTACCAAACTTATGGGAGTTTCCTGGTGGGAAAATTGAGTTACATGAAACGCCATCACAGTCTTTAATTCGCGAGATCAATGAAGAGTTAAAATGTAATATTAAGGTTAAACACCCCGTAGAAAAAACGACTTATGAGTACGATGCTATTATTGTTACGCTTCATACGTTTGAAGCTGAAATCGTAACAGGAGAACCGATTGCTGTAGAACATGCAGAGCTTCGCTGGGTGTCTGTTTCAGACCTTGATCAGCTTGAATGGGCTCCTGCCGATATTCCTGCAGTTGAGTACATTAAGAAAGAGTTTGCCACTCCTTAAACAGTTCAATTGATAGTGGAGAATGAAGTGACCAAGTCACACTAATCGGTTTAGAGCCTGTACTTTGAAGATGCTTTAACTGGCCAAAGTATGTGAACGGTAGCGTTTTTCCTTGTTCTTTATCTGCTTTACGCATAAACAAATGAATACGAATTCCTTCGCTCTCATGGTTTTGATATAAAGTACCGGCTTTACCTGTAGCAGTTGCATTACTTTGAGACTGCCAATGGAAACGATATTGATCTAAGAAATAATCGTTATATTTTAGTTGCTCATTAATGGCTTCATCTTTGTGTAAATTCACAAATAAAATGTAGTCGTCACCAGCTTGAGCTACGCCTTCACGCCAAGAACCTTCCTGACTTGGTGAACAGAGAAGGCGTTGGATAATAGAACGATTGTATGTTTGATGTAATAGAAACGCCTGGTCTTCGATCAACCAATTAATTCGATCTGGTAGTTGATGAAATGCAAGTAGACCTGCTTGGATAAAATGCATCATATATGAACGTAATTCAGTTGATTGTTGAAGTGCTTGGACGACTGTATTTGAAAAGCGATAGCGCTCTTCTAATACAGCATCTAGCAATTGAATACGATCATTTTTAAACGCAGTAGACCAGCGTTCAAAAAGATGATGAATAATAGGTCGCTTTAAAAAAGAGTGATTCGTCGATAAGGCGAATTCTTTGAAAACTTCTTGTTCAATATCTTGTACTGAAGCAGAAGGATGATTTAGTAAATGTTTTAAAATCAATAAACTGAAGGGCTCACGAATTGGGAATAGTCCTTCGAGCTGTTCAACAATTTTGCGTGTAGTATCATCTTGTAATAAACGTAATTCTTCCTTGGTAGCATGTTTTTCAAGTTGTTTAAGACGTAATGTACTTCTCCATTGCTGAACAATACTTTCAATAGCTGGTGCGTCTTTATGCGTAACTAAATCATTTAAACTTGGAGGATTTCCGATCATGCGTGTCAGTCTTTGATAACTTTCACGGAGCTGTTTGCTAGCTGAAAACTCTATTTTTTTCATTTGTTCAATAATAAATCTTTCTGTAATTGAATCTAGAATGGCTAAAGACCCTTCCGGTAAAATCGGAAAATGCTGTTTTACAGCAGTAGCAATTTTATAACGATCAATAGAATGAAACGATTGTTGACCAGACAACACAAGTGGTGCAACAAAAGCCTTTTGACTATTTCCGATAAAATCTAAAATCGTAACAAATTCTTTTGAGCTATGTTTACGTAAGCCTCTCCCCAATTGTTGAATAAAAATAGTAGGAGACTCCGTTGGACGTAAAAATAGCATTAGATTGACTTTTGGAATATCAATTCCTTCGTTAAACAAGTCAACTGTAAAAATATATTGCAGTGGATCTTGATCGTCCTCTAGTCGGCGAATGGCCTCTTCGCGTTCATCTTCGGACTGTTTACTTGTAACAGCCATTGCTTCAATCTGATGTCGTTTAAATTCTTGCTCCATAAACTCTGCATGATTGATATTGACGCAGAATCCTAAACCAACAGCTTGATTACCACTGAATCCAAATTTACGAATCATTTCAATAATATAATCTGTTCGTGTTGATCGTTCGAGTGCAACAACAAGATCTTGTTCTACATAAAAGCCGTTTTGTTGAGGAATAAGAGAATAATCAATCGATTCATCATCTTGAATCCCAAAATAATGGAATGGTGAAAGTAAATCTTGTGCTAAAGCATCATACAGACGTACTTCGTAAGCAACATTATAGTCAACAAGCTGGAAGATATTTTGACCATCCATTCGTTCTGGTGTTGCCGTTACGCCAAGCAAAAATTGAGGTGTAAAATAGTTAAGAATGTTTTGGTAAGAAGAAGATGAAGCGTGATGGAATTCATCAATAATGATGTAGTCAAACGTATCCTGTAAAAATTGATTAAGATGAACCTCTTTTGAAAGTGTTTGAACCGTAGCGAAGGTAAATTGTGCATCTTGAATTTGTTGTGATCCTGAATATCTACCAAATGTATAACTTTCATTTGAAAAAACTTGCCTAAATGTATGCTCAGCTTGTGATAGTAACTTTCCACGATGTGCAACAAATAATACCTTTTTAGCCTGAGCTTGACGTACATCAAATGCTGCTAAGTACGTTTTCCCCGTTCCTGTTGCCGCAATGACCATTGCTTTTGTTTCTTTTCGCTCACGCAAACGATCCAGTTCTTCTAAAGCCGGAATCTGCATGAGGTTTGGTTCAATAACGGTGTAATCGACAGCGGTTTCGGCAATTGTATCGCGGATAGAAAATGATTTTATAGGTGGTGTTTCTCGTTGGTACCGTTCGTATTGAAGTAATAATTCTTCTGTACATATAGTAGCTTCGTGGCTATTCCAAAGCTGCTCAAACAAGCTTTTCGCTTGAGTGACTAATGTTGTGACGGGTGTAGAAGGTATACGAATATTCCATTCCAGACCGTGTGTTAAAGCCGACTTTGATAAATTAGAGGACCCAACAATAGCACTATCCAACTGATCAGGACGAGAAAATAAATAGGCTTTCGGATGGAACGCATGATTTTTTTTTATCGGTTCATAAATTTTTACTTCGATATTACTGAATTCCATCAACTGTCGGATAGCCTTCGCTTCTGTAATATTCATATAAAATGAAGTCAAAATGCGGATTGGTTTATTTTGAGCTTCTGCTTCTTTTAAGGCTGGGATAAGCGTCTGGATTCCAGAATGTCGTGTAAAACTCACCATCCAATCAGCAGCAGATGCTGTCCATAATTCTTGATTAATATGATGCAATAACTGTTCCTGTTCAAGTTGGCCAGGAGCAATGAGTTCCCAAGCACGCAAAGAATTTTTATATTGTGTAGGTAAAGCATGTGTTGTGCTAGTAGTGAGTTCACGATGAAGCGGCGAGTCGATCGGAGGTTGATTTAAATGCAGGAGCCATTCATTGACCGTTTCAACCATTTGATCAGATTTATCTTGTTTTTGTAAATGGTCTAAAGATTGATATAGTACTTGATTAAGATGCGTAAGCAATTCTGTTGTATAGTCATGTGCTGGTACAGAGACACTTGTGGTATCGGATTGTGAGTTAGTTTCAGTTGAAGAACGTAGTGTTTCATAATAAGACATAGTTATCCTCCGAATGATAGTAAATGGTATTTATAATGAGTAATTCATCAATAATATACCAATAAATAGATAAATAAAGTAAAAAAATCATCGTTTAACTAAAAAGTTAAACGATGATTTTTGTTTGTTAATTTGTGATTCGCTCCACGACAGCCTCAAGCGATACTTTGACATTACCAGCTAGTGCCCGCGTAATCATACATGAGCCTTCTGCTTTTTCAGCAAGACGTCGCGCCTTCTCCATATCACGATCTGACAGATCGGATGGTAATAAAAGTTTCGGACGATGAATGATCGCATCATATGTGAAGACACCGTTCGTGACATCGACGATACCTTCAGATTCCATCGTTAACGAGACTTTAGGAATGTGACTACGCTCGAGCATCGCGGCAAGCGTGATGATATAACACGTAGCAGCAGCCCCAAGTAACATTTCGTCCGGATTCGTGCCAACACCCGGACCATTCATGGCATCCGGAATTGAGATTTTTGTTTTTAACTCACCCGTCTCGATCTGACCGACGTCATTACGATTACCCGGCCAGTCTGCGGTTAAATGAAAGTGGTGCTTCATGATCAATCGCCTCCATGCCTCCATCATACGAAGTTCAGCATGATTTTTCGCCTTTTCTGCTCATCTGCATGAGGAAGCAGCACGTTAGCTAAAGATCTGATCGATTTTTTTGATATCGTCTTGCGACAACTGAACATCTAACGTACGCAACGTATCCGTCACCTGATCCGGTCGTTTTGCACCCGGAATGATGGCATCGATGCCGTCCTGTGCCAAATACCATGCGAGTACGATGTGTGCGACTTCCGCATCATGCGCTTCTGCGATCGGACGCAGTTGATCGACTTTTGCGAGGTTTTGTTCGAAAACCTCTTTTTGGAACAACGGATCGTTTTTTCGTAAATCATCAAACGTCGTCTCTTTTGTATATTTCCCAGCCAATAATCCAGCAGCGAGTGGGAAGTAAGGGACGAACGACATACCGTTCTCAACGATGTACGGTAAAAGTTCTTTTTCTGCGTCCCGTTTGAATAGATTATATTCCCCTTGATAGACATCGACATGTCCGTCTTTGTTCGCTTCCTTCAATTGCTCGAGTGAGAAATTCGAGACACCGATTGCGCGGATTTTCCCTTCTTTTTTCAGTTCTGCGAGTGCAGCAACTGCTTCGTCCTTCGGTGTTGATTCATCTGGAAAATGAATGTAATACAAATCGATATAGTCTGTCTTAAGACGTTTTAAACTCTCTTCGACCGATTGACGGAGAAAGTCTGGTGAGTTGTTCATGACGACATTCCCGTCAACAAACTGATGCGCACCTTTCGTTGCGAGGACGACATCTTCTCGAGCGACCGTGTCATTCCAGACCTCACCGACGAGTTCCTCCGAACGTTCTGGTCCGTAGATGAATGCAGTGTCCAGGAAGTTGATCCCTTGTTTTAAGGCGACGCGGACGAGATCGCATCCAGCCTGTTCGTCAAGGTTCGGATATAAGTTATGTCCACCGACGGCATTCGTACCGAGACCGATTGGATGAACGAATAGATTAGATTGACCGAGTTGAACATGTTTTGTCATGAAAATGACCTCCTTAAACGATATCGAGTGGTTCTTTTTGTGTAGGTGCTGGGAACGCTTGATCGAGTGCGGCGAGTTCTTCCTCTGTTAAATTCAGGAGTGCGGCGCGACCGTTCGCTTCGACGTGATGGGCTTGTCCTGCCTTTGGAATCGCGATAACGTCGCCTTCACGAATGACCCATGCGAGTAGGATCTGTGCTGGATCAACACCGTGTGTTTCAGCGAGTTCTTCGACGGTAGGATGATTTAAGAGTTGATCGCGTAATGAACCACCTTCAGCTAGTGGGCAATACGCCATCACTGGAATACCATGCTCGCGTAGTAACGGGAGCAGTTCGTACTCGATTCCGCGTGAGCCGAGGTGATAGAGTACCTGATTGACAGCACACTGATCACCGTTTGGTAGCGCCAACAGTTCTTTCATGTCTGATACGTCAAAGTTTGATACACCCCAACGGCGAATCTTGCCTTCTTGTTTTAAGGCTTCCAGTCCTTCGACGGTTTCTTTCAGGGGAATATCACCACGCCAGTGCAGGAGATAGAGATCAAGATAATCCGTACCAAGGCGTTTAAGCGTTTCGGAACAAGCTTTCTTTAACGCTTCTCCACCGGCGCGATGTGGGTAGACTTTCGAGACGAGAAAGACTTCTTCGCGTCGATCTGCGATCGCGTCACGAATCAATTCTTCAGAAGTACCTTCTCCATACATCTCTGCTGTATCGATGAGTTCCATCCCACTGTCGAGTCCGACACGGAGCGCTTCGATTTCAGCCTCATATTTCTCCGACTCTTCTCCCATCCGCCATGTGCCTTGTCCGAGTGCGCGTACATGTGTCTGATCGGGAAACGTCACCGTTTTTTGCTTCAATGCAGCAAGTATCAACGTCTTTTCTGTTGCGTTCATCGATTTTCCTCCTTTAAGTAGAGAGACAATAGTAGGGTTTACCACGCCAACTGCGAACAAAAACGTCTTCTTTAAGAGAATGAGACGTCACCAATGCTCAAACAAGGGACCGTGATCGCCGAATACAGGATCTTGATTTGGGCGCACGACTTGAGCAATTCGTTTTAAATTATCAGGGCGTTCATTCGCGTTGCCGGTCAACGTATCGTAGTGTTGACCGTTCGGATAGGCACCGATCACTCGAAAGTGTCGACTCGTATCGAGTGCTTTGTGTCCGGTGCCAGCAGGAAGTAAAAGAACATCTCCGCTCGTTAAAGTGAACGTCTTACCGAGCGGACCGCCGAGTTGAACGGTCGCGTGTCCTTCAAGAATACCGATTACTTCGTGCGCGATACTATGATAGTGATGAAAGTCAAAAATGCCATCCACCCAGCTGTTACGCCAGTCGTGTGCATGGAAAGTCTGTTCAATCCGTGAGGTTTCGTCAAACACATGCCGATAAATCAATACTGGAAAAGTAGGGTTGTTTGGAATGTGTCCGTCATCCTCAAAATAAAATACCTCCAAGCGCATCTTCGTTGCTCCTTTCTTTGATGTGGCACAAAGTAATAATTACCTCTGTAATTACCCGTAATTAAATATCATCAATCGTCCGAGCATCTTTATGGCATAACGAATTGGGAGGTGCTAAGATGCTTAAGTTAACGAAATTTCAAAGGAGGCTTTACGATGATTGCCATCGAAGCAAAATTAGAAGTACAACCAGCAAAACGAGAAGAATTTTTAGAAGCGACAAAAGCATTAGTGGAAGCATCACGCAATGAAGCAGGAAACATCGGCTATGATCTATTTCAAAGCACAGAAGACGAAAATGTCTTCATGATGATTGAAAAATGGGAAGATCAAGCTGCAATCGAAGCACACAACACAAGTGCTCATTTCGGACAATTCGTTGCATTTGCTCAAACGGCTCTTGCTAAACCGTTAGACGTTCAATCGTTCCAAGCATGATTGTAAGCAACTGACCTAACACATCAAAAGGAAGATATTCTAGGTTCATGACCTAGAATATCTTCCTTTTTTGTTTCATACGATATGATTGTTCAGAACATCTATTTTTATCGAGACTTTAGTTAGAAGTATTCCACTTTTCTTTTACAATCCTATGACATTTCATTGAAACTGTTAGTTTTTCCCTGAATAGGGCATTATTCTGATAAAGACACAACAAAGGAGGCTTTTATCATGAATGAACGAACGGATGCACCAGAGTCGAAGCGATCATTCTTCAAGATGCCTCATACATATGCCATCATTATGGCAATTCTCATCATCTCAGTCATCTTGACGTATACGCTCCCAGCAGGACAATTCGATCGTGAAAAGCAGGACGGACAGACTGTCGTCATCGATGGTACGTATCGCGCAGTAGAATCTGCACCGGTCAATCTCTTTGGTTTATTTGAAGCGATCCCTAAAGGAATGGAAGCAGGCGCCGCGATCATCTTTTATATTTTCTTAGTCGGTGGTGTCTTCGGAATTATTCGTCAAACAGGCGCCATTGAAGCAGGAATCAATCAATTGATTCGCAGGTTTGGTCAACAGGGGCACATCATGATTCCGATGACGATGTTCGTCTTTTCGATTGCTGGGGCGACGATTGGTATGGCAGAAGAAACGATCATCTTCGTACCGATTGGGATCATGCTCGCGCGTGCGCTCGGTTATGACGCGATGACAGGAGCCGCGATTGTCAGTTTAGGAGCGGCCGTTGGTTTTGCCGGTGGGATGTTGAATCCATTTACGGTAGGTGTTGCTCAATCGATTGCCGAAGTTCCACTCTTTAGTGGTCTCGGTTATCGGACCGCTGTCTATGTCGTTTTTTTAATCGTAACGATTCTTTATGTCATGAACTACGCTCGGAAGGTCAAGCATGACCCAACGCGTAGTTTAGTTCATGATCTTGAACAAAGTCGTGCGGAAGAAGCAGCGACGACGATTTCACGCTTTTCGAAACGTCATGCCTTCGTCTTACTCGTTTTAATCGGTGGTATCACACTCAATGTCATCGGAATCTTCGAGTGGGGCTGGTATTTGACAGAATTGACAGCTTCCTTTCTCATCATCGGGATGGTGGCAGGAATCGTCACACTTGGTGTGAATGGGACGTTTGAAAGTTTGATTGACGGTGCGAAAGCGGTAACGTTCGGTGCATTGATCGTTGGATTTGCCCGTGCGATCGTCGTCATTCTCGAAGAAGGACGTGTCATTGATACGGTCATTTACGGCTTATCGAATGCTGTAGGACATTTACCGACGTTCTTCGCCGTCATCGGGATGTACGTCGTTCAGCTGATTACGAACTTCTTCATTCCATCGGGGAGTGGACAAGCGGCGACGACGATGCCAATCATGGCACCATTGTCTGATTTACTCGGAATCGAGCGTCAAGTCGCTGTCTTAGCATTTCAATATGGAGATGGACTGACGAACATGATTTTCCCGACGAGTGCGCATTTGATGGCGTTTCTCGCAATTGCAGGAATTCCTTATGAAAAATGGCTTCGTTTCGTCTGGAAGCTCTTCGCGATCTGGATTGCCTTAGCATGTGCCGCCTTATTACTTGCTGTAACACTTGGTATTCAATGATGTTGACCTTCCGGACAGACGTCCGGAAGGTTTTTTCGTTGCAGGAATCGGGAAGCGTTATCACGAACGGATAGAGAATGACTAAAGGGGGAACTGAAGTGACATATTCAATCGTCGGTTATTGTGAAAAAGAACAAGCGTGGGGCGTTGCCGTTCAGTCGAAATTTTTAGCGGTCGGGAGTGCTGTACCGTTTGCGAAGGCGGGAGTAGGTGCTGTCGCGACACAATCGTTTGCGAACACGACGTATGGTCCAGAAGGGTTACGGATGATCGAACAAGGCGCTTCTGCTGACGAAGTGTTACGGCGATTGACGGAAGCAGACGAAGGGCGAGCCGATCGTCAAGTCGGGATCATCGATGCTACAGGAAAGAGTGCGACATTCACGGGAGAAGGATGTAATGACTGGGCAGGCGGTATCGCCGGGAAACATTTTGCAGCGCAAGGTAATATCCTCGTAGACGGCAATACGGTCAAAGAGATGGCACGCGTCTTTGAATCGACGCAAGGTCCGCTTGCAGAACGATTATTGCGTGCGTTAGCAGCTGGGCAAGCTGCAGGTGGTGATTCACGCGGGATGCAATCAGCAGCACTGCTCGTCGTCAAAGAAGGTGGCGGATACGGCGGATTTAACGACCGCTATATTGACTTACGTGTTGACGATCACCCGAGTCCAATTGAAGAACTCGAGCGCATCTATCAACTGCATACGCTCTACCTACAACCGAGTAAGCCAGAAGAAATCAAGCCGATTGATGATGCGCTTGAGTCAGAGTTGATGGATAAATTATTAGCTCTTGGTTATCGAGGTGATTTCGCAGACGCGTTCCGGACATATCTGCATACAGAAAACTTTGAGATGCGCGAACAAGAAGATCGTGCGATTGATACACGTGTTCTCGCCTATATTCGATCACAATGAAAATGACAAGATGGACTGCGGTGCGGTCCATCCTGTCATTTTGTTCATGCTTGCGTCGACTGGGCCCGAATCGGTACTTTAAATCCAGTCGCAATGAAACGTTCCATCTCCGGTTCCGATTTGGCATTCAAGCCAACTGTCCCGTCTCCTTTGAGTGCCACATTCGTTAACTTAACGCGAGTGATGTCAGGACCAATCGTAATCCCGTGCTTGGCGGAATCCTCGATTCGAATATCACGAAGGCATACATCCTCAGCACCGTTTTCTCCACCAAAGATTTGAATATCCGTTTTAGCTTGTCGGAATCCGCTCATTTTCAACTGGCTGATCGTGACGTTCCGTGCCTTATATTGAATCCCGATCATTGGTTGTTCTTGGTAGTCATAATACGGATCACCGAGTACCGTAAAATCGTGAATGACGACATTACGGTACGCCGAAACGACGAGTGCACGCGGCTTTGAATTCGCATATAACTCCGTATACTGAGGAGTCTGCGCAATCAAGCGCGTTGCGACGATATTGTAAGCCGTCTGAGACGTTGGATCACTTGCTTGATGGTGCCCGATGTGACGGAAGTTAAAAGCACGATGATCATCAATCGATAGATGACCGACGATTTTGACGGTGGAGGCGGCAGAAGAGGTCGCATGTGCCTTGATTTCGAGCCCACCGAAGCAACGGCTTGTTGCGTTATTGAATAACCAGACGTCGCGTGATCCATCATCGATTTCAATCCCGTTTGAATTGGAAAAGCCTTCTGCATGGGCGCGTCCACTCGGGTCATGCATGAAACAGTTTGAAATGAAGAGGTGGTCACTATGATGCGTCGTGATCCCGTCGTCTCCGAACCCGTAACCGGTTAATCCATCGAACCAGATGAATGAACTACTTAAGTTCGCTCGAGCCCCGTCCCCGTTGTAATTGTAATACGGTGTCGAGATATCAAAACAGTGGAGTCCTGGGTTGGCGGCTTCGACATCAAAGACCCAGCCATAGGTGACATGCGCGTAGGTGAGGCAGCTGGAGTGATTCCCCCATGTACTGCTTTTCTTCGCGTCACCGATGCGTTTAATGTTCCAATCGAGCGTCATTTTCTCAACGAGCAGATGATGATTGCCGAGGAGGTAATTTTGGTTCGTCACGAGACGACGACCTTTTGGCGAATCATCGTGCATCTTTAAGATCGTCTTTCCTTTTCCTGCCCCCGTTAAGATCGTGTAACTAGGTAAGCGAATCCCTCGAACGATGTACGTACCGGCTGGGACATGGACTTGTCGATGTCCATCACCGAGTGCGTCGATGAACGCTTGAGTATCATCTGTTTGTCCATCACCAACCGCACCGTAGGTGGTGACATCAACGAGTTCGACTTCGCTAATCAAACGTTCGAACTCATGATTGAGTCGACCGAACCAACTTGGACGAATCTCATCGCGTGGCGTTACGAAAGCCGGTGTCAACGGTAGAATATATTTATTACGATTCGTTAAAAATAATGGTGAGATCATTGAACGGAGCGTCCGACTGAGATTGGGATCACGTCGTGGTGCGACGAATGCACTATCGTGTAGCAGTTGTTCCGCTTGCCGAACAGCTTGTTCATTGGTTGACGTTTCAACGTATTCCTGAATCAACGCCGCATTTTGATACGGATCATGCGTGTGATCGAGTTTTAACATGAAATGGTTCCCCTCTCTAAATAGGTCTGTCTACCCTTTTCCCCTCTCTTTGAACAATCATTCCTCGTTTCATAACATCCATTAAAATACACATAAAATTTTAAAATGGATTATAATGGATTTTAAAAAGGGTGGGCTTCTGATGTCACTTCGCAAACGACTCGTAATGGGTATCGGACTGATTTTGCTGATATTAGGAATCGGTAAGCCGCTGACGGAAGCGGTTGTTCAAGCATTAAAGCCAAAAGCGGTTCAAACGTCCGGGACCGATACACCTAGACTATGTAAACAAGACTGTCCAGAAAACGGCAAACCGCTGAATATTCCATTTCGTTCATGGTTTTCTAAAAAACCTGTTCAGGATGACGAAGATGGGCGTGCATGGAAAACGAATCAAAAGACTGAGCCAATAAAAAAAATCAAACGAAAACCAAATAATGTGATCATTGTAGGATTCAAAAATGTCGAGCAGATCTTGAATGGAAAGGGACGATCGTCCTTATCGATGCTACTTATGAGCCTGCTTGTTCTTCCTCTAGTCATAATAAGCTATATCGTTTGGCGGAAACGTCGAAAGACCAAGAAACAAGACGAGGAATCGATAAAAGCTGACATCCCGTCACAGTCCCTAGCTAACGACTTTGTTTCAACTGAGAACCCGATCGAGCTACCAGATGCCTGGATTCGCAAACAACTCATCCAGTTCAATCACATACTCCCGGTCCGCTTACAGCGACATGATACAGAAACACTTCAGGAATGGTGCCTGCGTATCGGATTCCAACCTTCACCTATCCTAACAAAAACCTATCTCTTAGAACGCTACACAGAACGAGCTACTACGATATCGGAGATGGACAAGCAAACGATTCAGAGAGAATTCGGAGCCTTCTTCCATCAGTTTGATTGAAACTTTTTGAAACGAATGACGTAAATGGAACAGGAAAGGGGAGATGATGATGTACCTAGCAGATGCCGTGAAACTAAAGAGTATTTTGAGGAAGCAACTCGATCAACTAATCGAAGAAATGGAGCGCGTAGCGTTCATTGATTTAGAGAAGGGAGAAGCACTCCCCGCGCAACAAGGACGGACCTTAATCGACGTCGAAGCCGCAATGGATATCGTACGTCATGATATGCGAGTCTTGGATCGACTCGTCTATACGGCGAATCTAAACACCGTGATCGTGACAGATGAAGGAGAAATGCCGCTCGTCGAAGCAATCGAGTGGGCTACCCAATTGCGGGCCAAATCACAAAACTATCAGATGCTTGCAAGTCGACCGAAACGCGAGTTCCAATATGGATTTGAAGGGACGACAATCATTCGTCATGCCTTATTTGATCCCGATGCCTATCGCCTAAAAGCGGAAGAAGTGG
This sequence comes from Exiguobacterium sp. EA-TM-5, assembly GCF_053878415.1. Classification (NCBI taxonomy): domain Bacteria; kingdom Bacillati; phylum Bacillota; class Bacilli; order Caryophanales; genus Exiguobacterium; species Exiguobacterium sp. EA-TM-5. The sequence continues at coordinate 596,700 of NZ_CM132670.1, forward strand.
AACGCCAAGCGCATAAAGTATCCAATGCGATTAATGCTGCGAACTACCAGACGACGATTGATTTTGACGGTGGACGTTATATGTAACTCCTTGACGCGGTGAGACTCCTCGTCAAGGGTAAGGGACGGACCTCAATTTTCCTCTGTGGAGAAGAGATGGCGACGGCAAACCGATGACCACGAACCATTGACAGAATGACCTGTTACCTTTTACCACCTATGGAACCCTGATGCTTTTTTCCGTCCCCGGTCCTTGTCGTTTCTTTGAGAAACGGCAGGGATTTTTAGTGTGTCGATGGAAACAACAGGGTATAGAGAAGCACAAGAGAAAGGAGAGAAATCATGGAACACACTTTTTCAGCATTCGTCGTACGAGAAGTAGACGGATCATATGAGGGAATAATCGAGACGAAACATGTCGATGATTTACCAGAGGGAGACGTCCTGATTCGTGTCACATACTCATGCGTCAACTATAAAGATGCTTTATCGATGTCTGGTAATCGAGGGGTGACGAAATCTTATCCACATACACCAGGCGTTGATGCAGCAGGATACATCGAACAGACGACAGATGCACGGTTTCAAACGGGGCAAGCCGTCGTCGTCAATGGCTTTGATTTTGGAATGAACACTTCTGGAGGGTTTCAAGAATACATACGTGTGTCAGCCGAGTGGGTGACGCCACTCCCGGAAGCAATCACTCCGTTAGAAGCGATGCGACATGGAACGGCAGGGTTGACGGCAGCACAATCGATCGATGAACTGTCACGAATTGTCTCGAAAGAGGCAGGACCGATCCTTGTGACAGGCGCAACGGGTGGCGTCGGTACGATTGCGATTGCTTTACTCATCCGCCTAGGATACACAGTACATGCCGTAACTGGTAAACGAGCAGAACAAGAACGGTTGCTTGAAAAAGGTGTTGCTGAGGTATTAGACCGCGCTATGTTCCTAGAAGAAACGGAACGTCCATTAAAAAAAGGAACATATGCCGGCGTCATTGATACGGTGGGTGGACCATTACTCGCATCCGTCATTCGCTTCGTACAGTATGGTGGTGTCGTGACGACATGTGGGAACGTCGGTGGAGCAGAGATGACGTTGACAGTCTATCCCTTCATTCTACGTGGCGTTCGTTTGATCGGAATCGATGCGGTCCAAACTCCGATTGCATACCGAGAAAAGTTATGGCAACGTTTAGCAAATGAGTGGCAAGTCAGTCTTGCGTCAGAAGTCGACGTCAAAGCACTAAAAGACTTACCAGAAATCGCAGAAGCCTTGCTGACTTCTCGTCATCGTGGTCGAACTGTCATCGAAATTTAAATATTTCGAGTAAACATTGGTGGTATAGTGGGAAAAAACTGTGTCGACTTTTCAGGAGGAACCATACATGAGTGAACACCAACAAGAACAAGAACGACAGTCTCGTCGAGAAAGACGGAAACAGAAACGCAATCGTCGAGGGATTGCTTTCGGCGGTATTCTAGCGACGGTATTCATCGTCGGTGGTTGGTTGTATATGTTAACGAATAACGATGCTTCTCAAGCAACATCCACGCTTGAAAAGCCGAAAACAACGGATCAAGCAACGAAAAACGATGAGTCAAAGAAAGAAACAGCGGCGACGAAAGATAAAAAAGAAGCGAAAACAGAGAAGAAGAAAACAAAGAAAAAAGCAGCGGAGTATGCGCAAGCGGCTTGGGTGACGCGTCCGTTCGCGAACGTCTACGGCGATACGAGTCGTAGTAGTGTCATCTACAAAGCGGATTTAGGTGATGTCTATGAGGTACTAGATGCAAAAGACGGCATGGTCCATCTCAAGCTCAATGACAGTATCGAAGGGTACTTACCGGAAAGTGATGTTCGTTTGGAAGCACCGAAAGGAACATCAGACAAAGCAGTCCTTACGGCACTCTCGCAAGCCGTTGCTAACCAACCCATCGACAAGCCGGAGCAGTATCTCGGAAAACCGATTGCTGAATTCGAAGCGAAATACGGTGCTGTCGGTAATACACAAAAGGATGCCGTCAATACGTATTATTTCTCGAATGCAGGGTATTTGCTCGTCGTCTCGGATGGAATCATTGAAGCAATCGACTGGACGAACGCTTCAACGAGCGCGCTGTCAACGCTTGGTGAGCCCGTCGTTGATACGAGCTATGGGACATGGTATGAGGGAGATTCATTACAACTAAAAGTGTTCCCAGATAACGGCAAGATGCGTCTACGCCTTGCGCGTGATCCTGGTCAAGAATGAATGAAAGACGAATTCGCTTCAAGCGAATTCGTCTTTTTTTTTGCACAAAAAACCTCCCGAGTCCGACACTCGGGAGGAAATATGAAAATCCTTTGGGAGGAGATTTTCTTAGTAGACGCCTACTGCATCAAATGATTTCGCTGCAGCTGTTGCTTCTGCACTTGTTGAACCGTAAAGGTCTTTCGCCGATTGAACGACTGCTGCACGGAGTGAGCTGAAGTTCGAGTTCGGAGTCAAGTAAACAGTGAGAGCACGGTAGTAGATCGCACCAAGTTTTGGTACACCGACACCTGTTACAGTTACGCCTGTGTGTGTTCCACCGTTACCGAGGAGGTAAGCGGCTTTGTTGACGATACCAGAGTTCGTGTGGACACCACCGTTATCCTGTGTACCTGTGTAGCGTTTTGAGTAGTGATCAGGATCGCCGTAAGCAGCTGGGTTCGACATCGAACGGAGTGCGTCACCGCTGACTCCTGGTGTGTAGATGTCTTCCCCTACGAGCCAGTCGAAGTTCGATCCGACAGAGTACTCAGCTACTGTACCCATGATATCAGAGATCGCTTCGTTGATTGCACCTGACTCGTTTTGGTAAACGAGACCAGCCGAGTATTCTGTGACAGCGTGTGTCAATTCGTGAGCGACGACGTCAAGTGCGCCTGAGAGGTACGTGAACGTTGAACCGTCACCGTCACCGTAGACCATCTTCGTTCCATCCCAGAATGCGTTGTTGTAGCTCGTCGAATAGTGAACAGATGAGTTCAAGCGTGCGCCAGCATTGTCATAACTGTTGCGGCCATATGTGTTCTTATAGAAGTCATATGTTTTCGCAGCGTTGACGTGTGCACTGACAGCAGCGCGATCGTATGTTGCGTTAAAGACGTTATCTGCGTCAGCCCAGAGTGTTCCTGGAAGTGACGTACGGTTTTTCGCGTCGTATGTGTAGATGCCTTTACCGCGTGTCGTATCTTGGAGGTAGTACGTTGAACCGCTGAGTGTCGTGTTGAATGTGACACTGCGTCCGAGAACGTCTGTACCTGTTGCGTGAGCGAGTTGATCGAACTTGTTAAGTACTTTACCAGAGTTCGCATCGATGAAGTACGTCCAACGTGATGGCTCTTTGCCAGCGAGGACAGTCGATGTGACTTTATACGCATAGACAGCATCATCTTTTACTGGATAGATGACGAGCTCTGCTTTTGGAGCGACTTCGAATTTAGAAGCTTTGATTGCTTTTTGATAAAGCTTGATGGCTTTCTTTTCAGAAAGTGTCGCTTTTTTTGCGAGACCAGGTTTTCCTTTGACGTTGACCGCATCGTTTACGACCGCTTTCAAAGTACCGTCTTTCGCAACGTTCCCGACGACGACACTACCAAAGACAGGGACGCCATCCACTTCTTGTTGGAGACGTACGATCTGTGAAGATCCGTCTTTTTCGACATTCTGTACAGCGAAATCACCTTTTTTGTTCACGAAATCTTTAACGATCGTTGCAGCGGGTTCTGATGAAGCTTTTGTGAGCTTACCAGACTGAAGTCCTTCTGCACCTACGACCGTAGGAACAACAAGTACACTTGCGACAAGCGATGTAGCGAGAAACTTTTTCAAAATAAATCGCCTCCTTGTTTGGGTTGAGTCTAACTATGCCAAAGAATCAAGAAAGCGAGAATAAGTCATTCGGATTAAATAGAATTTTCTGAATATAGTCCGTAGTACCTGTACTGAATTATTAAGTGTAAAAGATATTTCAGCACAAAAAAGAACCATTCAAGAGAATGGTTCAGAGAATCCGTTGATAGAGATGATGAACGTCATCTCGTGTCTCATCAATCTTAAAGTCATGTGGATCGAGTTCGATTCCTTGTTTTGAAGCAAAACGTTGGATTTTCTCAAATGACTTCCAAATTTCGATATCCGGTCCTTCGTGCTTCCAAAAAACATAACGTGCAGCAGGAATCCGGTGACCTTTCATACCTTTGGGAATCTGTTCGAGCGACGAAACAGGATATCCGACGCATTGCGAATATTTGGTTCCATGTCGTTCGAGCGAGATGTCGAGCGGATAACTGTCCAGTTTTGCAGGTATCTCATGCGAACGTCTTGAAAATTCACGCCAGAGTTCCGGCATCAATGTATGCAACTCGTTCTCTTCACAAGTCAGTCCAAGTCCAACAAAATAAAATTCATGGCGTTCAACAATTTTTGGATGCATCAGAAACTCCCTTCCTTCTTATGACACGTCCTCGACGGGCGAACGCTTCAAGCTTAGAAATAAACGCGTAAAGGTGGCGTCCCATTGTGTGCCCATACCTTCTTCTAAAATCGATAAGGCTTTTTCTGCGGGCATTCCCTTACGATAAGGACGGTCGGATGTCATCGCATCATATGCATCAGCAATAGCCATGATTCGACCGAAGAGTGGAATGTCCTCTCCTACAAGACCTTCCGGATACCCCTTTCCGTCATAGCGTTCGTGATGGTACTTTACCCCGGGAAGAATCGGTTGTAACGTCTTTGGAAGTTGAACTTGCGATAGAATGTGCACGCCGATGACTGGATGTTGCTGTATGATTTGAAATTCTTCGTCAGTAAGACGACCTTCTTTTAATAACACATCGTCCCGAATACCGATTTTTCCAATGTCGTGTAATAGCGCTGACTTACGTAACAATTCAATTTGTTCAATCGGTAAATTAGCAGCGGTAGCGATTTCAACTGAGTAGGCGGCAACACGAACAGAATGACCTGCCGTGTAAGGATCTCGGGCATCCAGTGTCGCAGCGAATAAGGTGAACAGGCTATCGAGTAACTGTTCATTTTCTGTATCCCGCTTTTTGATTCCTTCCATCATCAGGTTAAAACCCGAAACGAGGTGGGAGAACTCGTCCGAATACGGATTCGGCAACGAGACGAGTTGATTATTTTCGACATCTTGAATCCCTTGTTGAAGAGTAGCAATGGGTTTACGGATGTTTTCATAGAGAAGCAAGCTACAAAACGTCGCAACGGATAAGATGACGACTAAAATGAGCGTCGCCCAACTCCAGTAGGAACGAAGGCTTTCATTTTCTGTTAGCTGAACAGCTGAAGCGAGGACGAACAGCATGATCGGAAAAACACCGATGATCAGTGTACTAATGAGCATTTTTTGCCTTAGCGTGACGACCGTCGTTTTTCTAGGGAAATCAAATCCGTGTTCGAACGCGTACTTCTCTAGTGTGAGTAGCATGTGTTCAGTAACACGATAAGTAAGAAAAAATTCAATTAAAGCATGCAGAATTGCGACAAGAACGGCACCAAAACAAGCAAGACCAATCAAATAATACGGCATCTGTAACCACCCTTGAGAAATCGCGAGTGCTGTTAGCAAAGATGAGGGAATCGACAGACCTAAAAAATGTGGCCCCATGATACGTCGGACAGTCAAGACCGGAAAACGATGTACCGTTTGATAAGCTTCTTGAAAAGAGACGAGTGAAGGAATGTCGTTTTGAAAAAATCGGCGTAAAGAAGCGACATGTCGGGAGTAGACTGTGTACTCCAGTAAAAACATCAGGCTAATAGACACGGTCATGATACCGATTAAAGTCAATTGTTCTATTCCAGTGAAGGTAAGCGTCTCAAAAATAAACAGACACCCGACGCCGAACACAGCGACGAATGAACCAATCAGATAGTTTCTAAGTAAGTGACGTTCAAAACGTTGTAAAGTGCTCATTGTATTCTCCTTATTCTGTAATCAAAGTGCTTTCAGCGTACCGTGAAATAAAGTATGAAACATGGTCATTTTTACAAAAAAGGAAAGTGATTTTAAAAACTGATTAATTTAAATTCCAAAAAATAGGTCTGGTCGAAAAGAACTAATTATCTTAAAAGAGATTGATTAACGAAATAAAATAAACTAAGATTTGAATATTCAGAAAAGTATAGTAAACACGTACTTTTCACTACTACATAGGGGGTCAATTCACGTGGGGAAAAAGAAACAGCTTAGCGTAGCCGTGTTGTCTGGAATTACGGCAGCAGCCTTTGCTGTTGGTCCGGTCTTACCTGGTGGGCAGGTAACATCGGTACAAGCAGCAGAAAAGGCAACAGTCGGTGCACCAATGGATTTAAACACGATCGATCAGGATCGACTAGCGAAGGTGCTTGAAAAACGTGGGGTCATTTCAAAAGCAGCATCAGCAGAAGCGAAGCAACAAGCCGTCCAAAAGTATCTGGACAAAAAAGCAAACGGTAAACCAGCAGGTGATCATGAACACGAATCAAGCAAGGAAGCAGCTTTTGATAAAAAAACGAAGGACTTTTTGACGAAACAAAAAGATAAGCTTGCGAAGCAATTGAAGAAGAAGCATGGTAACTATAAAAAAGGCAATCCAAATGGCTTCGTCAAAGTGGACAAAGCAAAACAGGCAGCCTATAACGGTGCAACACGAACGGATAAAGTCCTCGTTCTTCTCGTTGAATATAGTGATTTTAAGCATAATAACGTCGTTCAAGAGCCAGGATATATGTATTCGAATGACTTTAATCAGAAACACTATCAGGATCTTATGTTCGGAGACAAGGAGTTTGAACTCTTTAACGGAGATAAGGTAAAGACGTTTAAACAATTCTATGAAGAACAATCTGGTGGAAGTTACACAGTAGACGGTACGGTTTCAAACTGGTTGACGGTTCCGGGAACGGCGAAGGATTATGGTTCTGATAATCCAGCTGGTGGAAATGATAACTTACCGGGAGCAAAAGGACCACGTGGTCTCGTTAAGGACTCCTTAGCTGCTGCTGTTAAAGCTGGAGTTAATTTAGCAGATTATGATAAGTTCGACCAATATGATATGGATGGAGACGGCAACCTGAACGAACCAGATGGTCTTGTCGATCACTTGATGATCATCCATGCTGGTACAGGACAAGAAGCAGGTGGCGGTACGCTTGGTGACGATGCAATCTGGTCACACCGATGGACGTTAGATGGTGTTCATCCAGTAGCGAATACGACAGCAAGTGTTGATTACTGGGGTGGAAAGATGGCTGCTTATGATTATACAGTGCAGCCTGAGGATGGTGCAGTTGGTGTCTTTGCACACGAATTCGGTCATGATCTCGGATTACCGGATGAGTACGATACGAAGTACACGGGGCAAGGTGAACCAGTCGCTTCATGGTCTATCATGAGTGGTGGTAGTTGGAACGGAAATATCGCAGGAACAGAACCAACAAGTTTCTCACCACAAAATAAAGAATTTTTCCAAAATGTGATGGGCGGGAACTGGGCGAATATCCAACAAATCGATTTTGATTCTCTCGATAAGTTAGGAACAGCTTCGTACCTCGATCAAAGTGTTACAAAATCGAAAAACCCAGGCATTATCAAAGTCAACCTACCGAAAAAACCTGTAAAAGGTATTGCACCGGCATTTGGTAAAAAGTACTACTATAGTACGAAAGGAAATGATTTGCATACGTCGATGACATCACCAGAGTTTGATTTGACGAATGCAAAAGAAGCAAAGTTTGATTTCAAAACACTTTATGATGTCGAGTACGATTATGACTTCTTGACTGTTACAGCAACTGCGGATGGTCAATCGAAAGTCATCGATACGATTGGTGATGAAGATACAGATGGCGATCAGCGTGCAGAATCAACAAAAGGAGCATGGGTGGATAAATCCTATGATTTGAGCGAATTCGCTGGTAAGAAAGTCACATTGAAATTTGATTACGTTGGGGATGCTGGACTTGCACTTGACGGATTTGCGCTTGATAACGCGAAGTTGACAGTCGACGGTAAAGTCGTCTTTGAAGACGATGCAGAAGGTACACCGAAATTCACGCTTGACGGTTTCGTTACATCAGACGGTTTTTCTTACGCAGATAACGCATACTATCTCGAATGGCGTAACTATGCAGGTTCGGATAAAGCACTCGAACATGCACGCGGCGTGAAGTATAACACAGGGCTTGTCGTTTGGTACGGTGATTCAAGCTTCGACGATAACTGGGTTGGTGTACACCCAGGTGAAGGATTCCTTGGAGTTGTTGACTCCCATCCTGAAGCAATCGTCGGAACACTCAATGGTAAGCCGGTTACGACAGGAAGCACACGTTACCAAATCGCAGATGCTGCGTTTAGCTTTGATAAAGCACCTGCATGGTTGATTGATTCCCCATCACGTGGAACGTACGACTATAAAGGTCTTCCAGGTGTGACGAAATTCGATGATTCAAAATCGTACATCAATCAGTTAATTCCGGATGCAGGAAAATTGCTTCCGAACAACGGCTTGAAGATTGAAGTCATTGGTGAAGCAAAAGATAACTCTGCTGGAGCTGTCTGGATCCACCGTTAAAATAAAAAACTGGTTCAGTTTCGGCTGAACTGGTTTTTTATTTTAGTTACGTATAATAAGTGGAATCAATTGGAAAAAACATTGGTCTGACAACTTGACTTTTAAAGCGCATCCATTCTATACTTACGTTAGCTTAATATTGTTATTGTCATTACGGATTCACATCGTGTCACGAACAATCTTTTCGTTGCTCCATGTATTTCGGGACAATAATGAATTCTTTTCATATGCTCAGCATATGTATTAAGTAATTTATTTTTGGAGGTTGTTCCCATGAACACAGGTAAAGTAAAATGGTTTAACGCAGAAAAAGGTTTCGGTTTCATCGAAGTTGAAGGCGGAGAAGACGTATTCGTACATTTCTCAGCAATCACTGGTGAAGGCTTCAAAACTCTTGACGAAGGTCAAGAAGTTGAGTTCGAAATCACTGAAGGCGCACGTGGAGCACAAGCTGCTAACGTCGTAAAACTTTAATTTCAACTATTCAATCGTCCCTTTTCGGAGGGACGGTTTTTTATTTGACTAATATCTTTAATTCAAGATATTAGTGCGTTATACTTCAATTACCAAATCATTAACAGGGAGTGACGAAGATGGAACTACTCGGAATTCATCATGTGTCGATCTTAACAGGCATGGCAGAACGGAATTATCAATTTTACACGCAAATACTAGGTATGCGTCTAATCAAAAAGACCGTCAATCAAGATGATACGACGTCGTATCATTTGTTTTATGGCGATGCGGAGGGGAATCCAGGAACCGATTTAACTTTCTTTGATATTCCGCATCTTGGAACGGGTGTACCGGGAGCATCAAGTATCTCTTCGACATCCCTTCGTGTCAAAACGACAGCTTCCCTTCAGTTTTGGCAGAAACGGTTTAAAGAAAAAGAAGTGGATTACGATGCGATCGTCGAACGGGCAGGTCGCCAAACACTGGCGTTTCGTGATCAGGAGGGGACGCGCTTGATTCTTGTTGCAGAAGACGGTGAAAAAGGCGTCGCAGGTGGTGTACCATGGCCGCAAGAAGAGATTCCTTCGGAGCACGCGATCGTAGGACTTGGAGCCGTAACATTGACAGTCAACGATCCGACGTTGACCGTTCGTGTACTGACGGAAGTCATGGGCTTCCGAAAAGTAGGAACATATCCATCGTTAGCAGGTGATTTTGCTCCAATCGAAGTCTATGCGACAGGAGAAGGGGGTATCGGGGCAGAGGTTCATGTCGAAACGCGTCCAGATCTCGATCGGGAACGTTTAGGCCGTGGTGGTGTGCATCATGTCGCATTCCGTGTACCGAACAGCGATGAGTATGAGAAATGGGTCGAACGCCTGAATGCCTATCACTTACCGAACTCTGGAAAAGTCGATCGTCACTATTTCCAAGCCCTTTACTTCCGAGAACCAAATCATATCTTATTTGAACTTTCAACGGACACGCCAGGATTCGCAACGGATGAGTCAGTTGAAAAGTTAGGTGAGAAACTAGCATTACCACCGTTTCTTGAACCAAAACGAGCCGCGATCGAAGCACGGTTACGACCACTCGAAATCTGACAATCCTGTGACACAGGTCACAGATGGATCGTCCATCCCGTATACTAAGAACAGGAATTAAGAAAAAGGAGTGACGGGATGTTAAGAACTACGCTTGGGCAATTCCGAATGATTGCGATATTAGAAGGAATCTCGTTTTTAGTCTTGTTGTTGATTGCGATGCCGTTAAAATATATGGCAGACATTCCACAAGCCGTATCTGTCGTCGGTGCACTTCACGGTGTCTTGTTCGTCATGTACGCTGTCTGGCTCGCAGTTGTAAAATTTAAATACGATTGGTCGATCGTCAAGGCGGGTATTGCATTTATCGCATCATTCATCCCGTTCGGTACGTTCGTATTAGACCGGAAGTTAAAACAGGAAGCAACAAACGCGTAAATTGTGTATACTGAATAGAGCACGGCTGTGGATAACTGTTTTTGTCTATGCGAAGCAGGTTATCCACAGCTTTTTTCTGTGGATAATTTTTAGGAGGATATATCATGTCAACATTTGAAACATTACACATCAGCGATCTGTGGATAAAAAAATTACAAAAACAAGGCATTAAGGAGCCGACACCAATTCAACAGCAAGCGATTCCATCATTACTTGAAGGACGCGATTTGATTGGACAGGCACAAACGGGAACAGGGAAAACATTAGCGTTTCTCTTACCGATTCTTGAGCAAATCGATGTCGAATCACAAACGGTTCAAGCACTGATCGTCGCCCCGACACGTGAACTTGCGCGACAAATTGCCGATGAGACACATAAACTGATTCGGAACACGGAGCAGTATCGTGCCCTTGCTGTATACGGTGGACAAGACGTCTTTAAACAGATTCAACGTCTGGGTCGGATGCCACAAATTATCATTGGTACACCAGGACGGATTCTCGATCATGTTGGTCGTGGAACACTTGATTTAAGTGAATTACGGACGCTCGTCTTAGATGAAGCAGACCAAATGCTGCAAATTGGTTTCTTACCAGAAATCGAAGATATCATCGCAGCGGCACCAGTTGATCGTCAATTCATGATGTTATCAGCAACGATGCCACCTAAAGTAGAAGAACTCGCGAAAACGTATTTGCGTAACCCGGTCGAAGTCCAGGTGGAAGCGGAAAGTATCACCGTAGAAGCGATCGAGCAGTTCGTCGTTGAGACGACGGATCGCCGGAAACAGGCGACACTACGGACGATGCTTGACGAGATGCGTCCGTACGCGGCCATCATTTTCTGCCGTACGCAACGTCGCGTTAGTAAATTGAACGAAGAGATGCAAATGCAAGGGTATCCGACGGATGAATTGCATGGCGGGTTGACGCAAGGGAAACGTGAAAAAGCGATGGCGAAGTTCTATCAAGGAAAAACACAATTCTTGATCGCAACAGACGTCGCTTCTCGTGGACTGGATGTGACAGGCGTGACACACGTCTTCAACTACGATTTACCAGATGATGCGGAAAGCTACGTTCACCGGATTGGTCGGACAGGGCGTGCCGGGAACGACGGGATTGCGGTCTCGATCGTGACACCAAAAGATGGTCGGACGTTCCGTGATATGGAGCGGGAATTGAACATCTCAGTCACGCCAATCGTCGTTGAATTGTCTGAAGAAGCGATTCGCGCACAGCATGACCAAAGTAAAGGAACTCGGAAAGAAACGGAAGGACGTGGAAACACACGTCGTTCGAACAACCGTCGCCCGGGACGCGCACATCGTAAATAAATAGAAACAATATAAAAAGAGCCGGTCTACTTCTTTCGTAAAAAGAGAAATAGACTGGCTCTTATTTTATTTGGCATATACCATCTGACCACCGAGGTGTCCAGTGTAAGCGAGTAGCGCACTACCGACGATCGCAACGATGAAACTGAGCAACAAGAATATTTTTTTATTCGAGCGATAACCAACTAAAAGGAATAAGAGCGAAACACCGAATGCAACGAGACTGAACAGGGCAAAATGTTCATGATTTTCAATTGCCGCATGTGTGACACTACTTAAATTTGCTTCCGCATATTCCTCTGCTCCGTCTCCTGAAAGATAGGCAGCGACTCCAGAAATCAGACCCGCGACTAACGTAAAGAGGGCGAACAGTTTGAATTGTGTCCATTTCAGACTGACGAGTAATAATACCGTTGCGAATAATAAAAGTGCGATTGGTGCATGGACGAGTAATGGATGAAGCGGTACATTTCCTAACATGACAAAGACCTCCTTGGATAAGTATGGTAAAGAATAATTTCACTTTACCCTGCTTATCTGACAGATAACTGACACGATTTAAAGAGTTGGGAAATGAATAACGAATCGCGTGCCTTCACCGAGCGTCGAATCAATAGAAATCGTACCGCCATGCTGTTCAACAATTGATTGAGCAATCGATAAGCCGAGACCGGTCCCTGTTCCGTGACGTGAATGATCGCCTCGGTAAAAACGCTCGAATATTTTTGCTTGTTGATCGGAATCGATTCCGATTCCACGATCATGAATGGTCAATTGACGTTCTGTCCCTGTTTCTTTAAGCGATACATCAATGGCATCATCGCTGTAGACGAGTGCATTCTCAAGAAAGACCGTCAATAAACGATTCAGTTGATGACCATCACCTATCATGCGTAAGTTTGGCGTAATCGAGGCATGGATGACGCGATCAGAGTAGGCGTGTTGAAAACGTTCAACGGTCTTTTGGACAAGCGAACTGAGATCAAGCTCTTGTTTTGAGGAAGATTGTCCTTCTCGAGCGAGCAATAATAAATCGGAAACTAAGTACTGCATGCCTGCTGTCTCCGCTTTAATGTCCTCTAAAATCGTTCGTCCTTCGTTTGAAAGGTGTTCGGCTTCGAGTAATTCAATTCCGCTATAGACGATTGTCAGTGGTGTCCGTAGTTCGTGTGAAGCATCGGACGTAAAACGACGTTGTCGATCAAATGCTTGTTGTACCGGAATGACGGCTCGACCGGCCAAAAAATATCCGATGAGCGTTAGAACGATTGTTGCGAGAACAGCAATTCCTGCAAGAATAGCGATCAATCGTTGTAATGTGTCTGCTGTCGACGAGATATCTTTTAACAAAAGGAGTTGTCCTTGTTCTGTATTCCGTTGATACAGCAAGAAGTGTCGATCGTCCCATTCTACTTGTTCTGTCATATCATTCGAGTTCAAGAAATGACGTAGTATCTTTGTCTCGACGTTTGGTGGCAAACTCGCATAGCGCTGTTTTCCTGAAGCATCAAGGAGTTGAAAGTAGATTGGATTTCGGATGAATTGATCTTCTCCGTGTTCGATCCGTTCGAAGATATCCCGATCCGAAACTCCCTTCAATTGATTCAATTCCATTCGATTCAACAATTGAGCGTTCGTGACATACACCCCGATTAGGATGAGAACTAATACAAGAAAAAACGAACCACTGAATAGTAACGTAAGTCTTTTTCGAATTGATTCAAGCATGGGGATCACCTAATCGATAACCGAATCCACGGACCGTCCGAATCAAATTGGGTGCTCCGACAGCATCTAATTTTTTTCGAACGAGGCGGACGAGCGCATCGAGGGCGTTATCCGTAATATCAGCACCGATTCCCCATACAACTTCGATGATCAATTCCCGACTCATTACTTGTTCGGGTCGTCTTAACAGTAAGGAAAGAAATTCAAACTCACGTCGTGTTAAATCGATTGGCTGTCGCTCGTAAGATATCGTTTGCGAGGACATGTCGAGGACTAGCCCGTGAAAAGTGACTGTCGAAACAAACGCTTTTTGCTGACGACGACTAAGCGCACGCAGTCGTGCCAAAAGTTCATTTGATTGAAACGGTTTGACGAGATAGTCATCGGCACCGCTATCAAGACCATGGACGAGATCGATTTCCGTATCGCCAGCGGTTAGCATCAAGATGCCACCTTCAAACTGTTTTTGTCGTAAGGTAGCAGCGACTTCAACCCCACTCTTACGAGGCATCATCCAATCGAGAACGAGTAAGTCATAGTGATACATCTGACATTGAAGGAGCGCCTCGGCTCCATCCTGCGCAACATCAACCTGATATCCTGCCCGCTCCAAATGGAGTCGTAACATCTTCGCAAGACGCTGATCATCTTCTGCCACCAATACCCGCATGAACATCTCTCCTCTTTTTTCTCATTATCCCATAGTTGCCGTCAGTTAGTTGTCAGTTTTTTTCGATACAGTAAACATAACAAGAAGGGAGAGGAAACAGATGAAACCAAAACCATTTGCGAAATGGCTCGTCGGACTCAGCAGTTCCGTCTTCATCGGACTTGCGATTGGTCAATTAAGTGTCAGCTCGAACGATTCCTCGACAACACCTGTTTCGACAGGGGATACGTATTCGAATGATACGACGTTACCATCCGAAGGAAATCAATATAGTGATGATGAAGGCGAGTATGGAAAAGATGATGGATACTACGAAGATGACGATGACGGTCAATGGCAAGGAGATGAATCGTCTGGCTTCAGTCAACCGGGTGGATCGAGTGATGGTCAGTCCAGTCACTCAAGGTAAGGAGGAGAAAAATGGAGCGACAATTGTATGCGATGCATAATCAGGTACGTTTCGTGACGGATCAGCCGATTGATGAAACAGAGTGGGAGGAACTCGTCCGTTTTTTCAGTTATGTGGACCGACAGTGGTCACGCTTTGATAATCAGAGTGAGGTCAGTCGTTTGAATCGATTGCGAATCGGAGACACGTTATCGGTGTCCTTACCGTTAGCACGTTTGTTAGCACGAGCGACACGATACTTCGAACAGACGGAACGTTATTTTTCTCCATTCCTGTTAGCGCAACAACAAGCCAATGGCTATCGTCAATCATTCCCTTTTACACAAGCCGTCGCGTATGACGAAGTCGATCCACCAGAAATCGCCCCTTTCATTATTGAAGGATGTGACGTAACGAGAGTCGGAGGCGGTTTTATCGATTTAGGTGGAATCGGCAAAGGCGCGGCTGCGATGATTGCAGCGCAACGACTGCGAAAAAACTGGAACCGTGGATTGATTGAAGCGGGAGGAGACGTCATCGTCTGGTCTGATAGTGAGCCGTGGAATATTACGATTACTCATCCTGAGACGGAACAACGTGTCGCAGACATTCAATTTCGACAAGGCGCTGTCGCGACATCAAACCGCGTCTATCGATCGTGGAAGACGGACAATCAAACCCATCATCATTTGTTAGATGGACGAACAGGGCGTCCGACGATAAGCCCAATTCTTCAAGTGACGGCATCTGCTCCGCAACTCTATGAAGCGGAAGTCATGACGAAGCTTGCCTTTCAGATGACAGAAACAGAACGTCAAGAAAAGCTATTTCGTTGGTTTCCAAAAGGACGATTATTAATTTTGGATACTACTGGGGAATGGCGAAGTGAACAGAAAGGAGCGAGTGAGATATGGACTGGATGAAATGGTTATTTTCGACCTGGACGATGATTCGGTTGAGTGGATTAAGTGGACACTTCTTCATGACGATTTCTGTCCTGGCTGGGTTGCTTGGTTCATATCCGGCACTCAAAAAACAAAAAGCACGATTACATCATGTCCACTTATATAGTGGCTGGGCAGGATTACTGGCAATCGTCCTACATGCGACCCTCATCATTGTGGATTCATATGCACCACTGACGATCTTTGAGGTCTTGATTCCAGGACAAGCTTCTTATGAGCCGCTTTGGAATGCGCTAGGAACAATCAGTCTCTATTTATTCGGATTCGTTCTCGTGACTTCGGATTTTTTGAAAGAGACGTTAGGTAAGACGCTTTGGAAATTGACACACTGGCTCGTCTTACCTGCTTGGCTTTTGATGACGGCACATGGTCTATTCATCGGTACGGATACCGGCACACTGTTTACAACGATTTGGTATGCCGTCTCGACATTGACGATGTTCACGCTCGTCCTATATCGAATGCGGATCCGTCCCGTGCGACGGACACCAGCAAAAGAGCGCTCAGTCGTACACTGAGCGCTCTTTTCATTGTTGGACGAGCCAAGTGGTCCATTCCTTAAAGGCAGCGTCTCGATTCTCGATGTAATTGTGGTCACTGTCGACGATCGCTTCCTCAAACGGACTGTCTGATAGCAATAAATCATGATGGAGTGCTTTGATTGAGGTTTCGTCCCGCTCGGATGTCATGAGCAACATCGAGCGATCGGCTAGACGTTCTTTTAACGTCAGTAAGTTCCATGTCGTATGATGCTGCTTTAACTCGTCAAGTAACACGTCAGCAGCGGCACCATTTAGGAAAGCAGCCCCTCGCTCGAGTACGCCGTGAAGCACGGTGTCGTATTCTGGATGTTCGAGGACAAGTTGACCGACGAGCCCGAAATTAAACGGAGAAATTCCGACATAATGTGCAGCTTCCGGTGTCTCAGCAAAGGCATGCAGACCGGCGAAGCCCCCCATGCTATGACCGACAACGGTAACCTGATCTGCTTTGATCCCATGTTCGGTTGTAAAAGATTCAGAGCAGACGTAACGTAATGTCGCCGTCGCGTCTTCCAAAACATGCTGGAATCGAAATGTTCCAGGACTACCGATTGTTCCACGATACGAGGTAACGAGCACATGATACCCCATGTTTTGCAGTTGTACTGCCCAGTCCATGTTCAACTGTTTCCCGGGAAATCCGTGGAATAGGACAACCAACGGTGCATCCTCTGTATGTTCCGGTGAATAAAGGCGGGCAATCAACTGTTCCGAGCCGCCACTTGGAACATGTAGATAGGACAGTGTTGCTTTTTTCGTGATCGTTTCCAAAAAAACACGCTCCTTCATAACCATTTTCTAAGTCCTAGTGTGCGTGAAGATGCACAATCATGCAATGATTAAGTGTATGAACTAAAAAGATGGGATCCCCTTCTGGGCATCCCATCTTTTTGTAAAGCGTCGCTTAGAATACTTTTGTCGTCCATGATTCACAGTTCCATAAGTCTGTTGCAACTGCTTCATAGAATTCTGGTTCGTGTGAGATCAATAGGACTGTTCCTTTGTACTCTTGTAACGCACGTTTTAACTCTTCTTTTGCTTCGACGTCCAAGTGGTTCGTCGGTTCATCGAGTACGAGAATGTTCGATTCCGTATTCATCAATTTACAAAGACGGACTTTCGCTTTTTCCCCACCGCTGAGCACTTCGATTTTCGATTCGATGTGTTTCGTCATCAGACCACACTTCGCGAGCATAGCGCGAACTTGTTGCTGTGTCAGAGACGGGAACGTATTCCAAATCTCTTCGATACACGTATTCGAATTCTTCTCTTTGACTTCTTGTTCAAAGTAACCGATATGCAGGTTCTCACCACGCTCAACGACACCCGATACAGCTGGGATTTCACCAAGCAAACTCTTCAGTAACGTCGATTTCCCGATTCCGTTCGCACCGTGCAAGGCAATCTTTTGTCCACGTTCGATCGTAAGATCAAGAGGACGCGAAAGTGGCTCATCGTATCCGATAACGAGACCTTTTGCTTCGAACATCAATTTACTTGGTGTCCGTGCTTGGAGAAAGTGGAATTCTGGTTGTGGACGTTCTTGCGCGAGTTCGATGACATCCATCTTATCGAGTTTCTTCTGACGTGACATCGCCATGTTCCGTGTCGAGACACGCGCTTTGTTCCGAGCAACGAAGTCTTTCAACTCAGAGATTTCCTGCTGCTGACGCTTGAACGCAGACTCGAGTTGTTTTTTCTTCGCTTCGTGGATCGTGACGAAGTTATCGTAGTCACCTACATAACGATTCAATTCTTGATTTTCCATATGATAAATCAAGTTGATGACACTGTTGAGGAATGGAATATCGTGCGAAATCAAGATGAACGCATTCTCGTATTCATTCAAGTAACGTTTCAACCATTCGATATGCTGGACATCGAGATAGTTGGTCGGCTCATCGAGTAAGAGAATATCTGGTTTTTCGAGCAGTAGTTTTGCGAGCAAGATTTTCGTCCGCTGTCCACCACTGAGTTCCTGTACATCTCGGTCGAGCCCGATCTCATCAAGACCAAGACCACGTGCGATTTCTTCGACTTTTGCATCAATCGTATAGAAGTCATTGTTCGACAGAATATCTTGTAAGACGCCAACTTCTTCAAGCATCTTTTCGAGTTCTTCTGGCTCGACTTCTCCCATTTTACCGTATAGATCATTGATTTCCTGTTCGATGTCGAACATGTACTGGAATGCACCTTTAAGTGCATCTCGAATCGTTAATCCTTTTTCAAGGACGGCATGCTGATCCAAATAACCAACACGTACATGCTTTGCCCACTCGACTTTTCCATCATCCGGCTCAAGTTGCGACGTAATGATGTTCATGAACGTCGATTTCCCCTCACCGTTTGCCCCGACGAGACCGATGTGCTCGCCTTTTAACAGGCGAAAAGAGACATTTTCGAAAATGGCGCGGTCACCGAATCCGTGACTTAAGTTAGATACCGTTAAAATACTCATAATTACTCCTTATTTCATGAATTCCTGTGATTTAGACGCCTGTCCGTTTTTTCTGGTTGTTTGCTTTTTTCGTCTGTTGGCTTGTCAATTGTTTCGTTTGTGTCCCTTGTAAGCCAGTCGGACGTTTTGTTTGCGCTTGTTTTTTTGCTTTCAAGCGTTCGACCATTGCCTCTTGCAATGATAGTTTTTTTGGTTGTTCACTCATGTTCGTTCACCTCGATTGATTCGTTCTTACCTTCTAGTATGCCAAAAAAAACGTCTCTTGGAAATGAAGAGACTTGATTTTACTTCTTAAAGTGTATCTGAGAGATAGACGACGTAACAATTCCGATCGATATCGATTTCGCAGCTGTCTCGTTCAAAAATGCCGTGTCCTTCGACTTCAATCTTGTCCTTGATCAAAAAACGCATCGCTTGAACGTGGTTTGGAACCATGGATGTTTTTAAGAGTGGTTGGGCGCTGTCTGATAGAAACTGCCTGAATTCAATATGGATTTGATGAGGTGGATAGACGCGTTCTTCTGTTGCACGTGGCGATGCTTTGATATGGTCGACGATCAATTGATCGTATTCGCCTGCCATCTCATTGGAGCGGAGCTCGTATTGATGTCCCTCGATGATATGAAATTCACAAAGTTGATGGGCGATGATTTCTTCCGGTTCAATCGCATAGCGATCGTATTGATAAATCGGATGGAATTCACCATTTTCTTCAACATAATAGGCAAGTGACATGTGTAAATCCTCCTTTTTGTTCTATAGATACTATTACCACGTTCGAGGAAAAAAAGTTCCAGCAGAACAAAGAAACTTTTCTCTCTGAAAAAGCGTATACTATCCATAACGAGAGTAAATAGAAAGGGGACTGAGACGGTGAATTGGATGAAACAAGCGACATTAGCTGCAACACTGTTGATTGGAACGACACTGAGTGGTTGCGGATCGGATGATGCACGAGCGGAACGACCAGACGATCCGGATTGTGATGACTATGAATATGATAATGATGAAGGCGTTTGGTACTGTGATGATAGCTCGTCGACCCATTCAGGATACTATTACTGGGGTGGTAGTTATTTCGCATCTCGTGCCTTGATGCATAGTGCGATGCGAACAAAAGGATATACGCCGAAATCAAAAGCAGTGAAGAGTTATAATACGAAGACAAAAGGATTCGGGACAGGCTCGTCTTCCGGCTTTTTCGGCGGATGAACAAGCGGGAAACGTTTTATGGAGATATTGATCGTTTTTGGGATGTGCTAGACGGGGAACCGTACGCTGTGACGGAAATCATGCCCATCTCAGATGAACGAATTGATCAACTGCATATTGCAGCACAAGAAGTTTACCAGATATTCGAAAAAGTCCTTCCGATTCTTCGATCGATGGATGATGAGGCACTGCTCGAGCTGGGCTTCCCGTCCGAGAGTCTCGCTTTTTTACGACTTGAGACGATGCGACCGTTGACCGTCATCGGACGATTTGATTTCATTGCGACAGATGATCGCATTTCACTCATGGAGTGGAATGCAGATACGCCGACCTTCATCAAAGAAGTATTTGAAGTCAACGATGTCGTAGCGAATAAACAAGGTTTTAAAAGCGTAAACGACGGGGAAAACAAATGGCTGAAGGCAACCGTCCATCGAGCGATCGAAGCCGCGAGACACCGGACAAAACAAAATCCGCATGTTGTTTTCACCTCACATGGTGACCATATCGAGGACCGATTAACAGCTGAGTACTTACAGTCGTTTTGGGATGAAGCGACTTACTGTCCGCTTGATGCATTAGAGATTCGTCCGGAAGAGGGCTTGTACGATGAGGCAGGTAGAAGAATTGATATCTTGTATCGTCAAACCTTTCCGATCGAAATGGCGTTACTTGACCGAGATGAAGATGGGCGAAATTTAGGGCAATTACTATTGCAACTCGTCGAGACGGGACGACTTGAAATCATCAATCCCCCTTCTGCCTTTTTAATGCAAGCGAAGTCGGTCCTTGCATTGATTTGGATGTTACACGAAACCAATCATCCGTATTTAAGCGAAACGGACCACGCGATGATTGCGCGTTATTTTTTACCGACGTACTTATCAGCTGATGCGTTCATCGCAAGCCGGCAACCCTTCGTTAAAAAACCGATATTCGGACGTGAAGGGGATACGGTGACGGTACATGATGGTCAGGGAGACATTATGCTGAAAAACGAACAGCATACGTTTCGTGATCAACCAGCTGTCTATCAAGCGTATCAAGAATTACCGATGTATCCGCTTCGTGAAGAAGGAGACGTCGCGTACATGTATGGTGTTTTTATTTTAGGAGGGAGACCAAGTGCGATCGGTGTACGTGCAGGAGAACGGATTACCGGAAACCGTTCCTATTTCGTACCAATCGGTCGACAGCAAAAAGGAGTGAGAAACGTATGAGAGCAGCAATTTTAGGAGCATCTGGTCTAGTCGGACAAGAACTCGTGGATCGTTTGTTGGCAGAAGAGGCGTATAGCGAGGTTCATGTTCTCGTTCGCCGCCCGATGCGTCGTTTTCATCCAAAACTGGAAGAATGGGTGATTGATTTTGATCGTGTGACAGAAATTGAATTACCTGTCGTCGATCACGTCTATTGTGCACTGGGTACGACGATCAAACAAGCAGGATCGCAAGAGGCATTCCGTCTTGTTGACTACACGTATCCAGTGGAGCTCGGTCGTGAATTGTTAGACCTCGGCGCGACACGATTTGCTTTAATCTCGGCACTCGGTGCCCATCCAAATGCTAAAACTTTTTACAATCGCGTAAAAGGGGATACGGAAAACGGATTACGTGTACTTGGATACGATGCGTTATTGATTTTCAGACCTTCGCTCTTATTAGGGGATCGCGATGAGTTTCGTTTCGGCGAACAGGCGGCTGCGAAAATTTCGACAGTCTTACGTCCTTTGTTGAAACGGAGTGCGATTGCTCCGATTGAAGCCGGTCAAGTCGCTACTGCGATGATTCGCGAAACGTTACATGCTCCACCCGGAATTACGATTATTGAATCGAAACAGATGCAATCTTGAGCAGCCGACTCGTCGACTGCTCTTTTTGTTATTCTTGTAATGTAAATAATATTTGACTCATCAAATGATTTGCGGTTGAATGGTAAAGTGCTGTCTCATATATAAAAAAAGTAGTGAGACAATTCAGGCAAAACAGTGTATTCGTATCCTATCTGTTTCGTCACGCTTATCGTTTGGGGAAAGCGGGAAAAGATGATGGATTATGCACTTATTCAAGGTTAGTGAAAGGAGCCGATCATATGGCAGAGTTTGATCGCGATCAGGTCTATAAGACCGTTCCGCAAAAAGGATTCTTTGGGAATCCGAAAGGGTTATTCACCCTCTTCTTCACCGAGTTTTGGGAGCGTTTCTCCTACTATGGCATGCGTGCCATCCTTATTTACTATATGTACTACTCTGTAAAAGACGGTGGTCTCGGAATCGATGAAAAGTTAGCTTCTTCGATCATGGCTATTTACGGATCACTTGTTTATATGTCTGGTGTAATCGGAGGATGGATTGCAGACCGATTACTCGGTACATCTCGCACTGTCTTTTATGGCGGTGTCCTAATTATGACGGGTCACATTGTGTTGTCTCTACCGGCAGGTGCTACAGCACTATTCTTTTCAATGGGACTTATCGTCATTGGAACAGGTTTGTTAAAACCGAACGTTTCAAATATCGTGGGAGATTTATACAGTAAGACAGACAGCCGAAGAGATGCTGGATTTAGTATCTTCTATACGGGAATCAATGCAGGTGCATTTTTATCTCCAATCGTTGTAGATGGCGTACGTCTGCAAGCTGGTTTTCATGCCGGATTTGCTGTAGCTGCCGTAGGGATGTTTTTAGGATTAGTTGTTTTTGTGCTTACTAAGAAAAAAAATCTTGGTCAAGCAGGTCAATACGTTTTAAATCCAATGTCTAAAGAAGAACGAACACGTTTTTATAAAATAGCTTCGATTTCTATAGTCGGTATCGTTATTATCGGATGGATTGCTACAACAATCGGATGGTTAACCATTAACTCCTTCTCATTTGTAGTGACGATTCTCGGGATCATTATTCCGATTTTTTACTTCTATTTCATGATACGGAGTCCCAAAATTACGTCTGATGAACGATCAAGAATCTATGCATATATTCCCTTGTTCTTAGCAGCTGTTATTTTTTGGGCTATCCAAGAGCAAGGAACATATGTCTTATCAAAATTTGCTGATCAACGCACCGAGCTAAATTTTTTAGGATTTGAATTCAGTCCTGCACTTTTCCAATCGGTGAATCCGTTGTTCATCATTGCCTTAGCTCCTGTCTTTGCGAGTATCTGGATTAAGTTAGGCGATCGACAACCTACGACACTTCAAAAATTTTCATTCGGCTTAATGTTCGCTGGATTATCCTTTATCGTCATGATGGTTCCTGGACTATTATTCGGTACAGAAGGCTTAGTTAGTCCACTTTGGTTAGTATTCAGCTTCCTTTTAGTCGTCATTGGTGAACTTCTTCTTTCTCCAGTTGGATTATCAGCTACGACTAAACTGGCACCAGCAGCTTTTTCGGCACAAACGATGAGTTTATGGTTCATGACGAATGCTACAGGACAAGCAGTTAATGCACAAATCGTTAAATTTTACGATCGAAATACAGAAGTGATGTATTTTGGTATTACTGGTCTAGTCGCTGTCTTTTTCGGTTTATTATTACTTGCATTCTCGAAAAAACTGCAAGTTCTAATGAAAGGTATACGTTAAAAAAAGTCCTTAGAAATTAGAGGATTAATTTCTAAGAGAACTTCATAATCCCTTTAACACGATGCAGTGTGAACTACACGATTGCTTGCTGTTAAAGGGATTTTTTAATAAAAAAATAACCCTAGACATATGACTAGAGTTATCTCGAAGAAAAAATAAAATTAGCGTTTGATTATTTGGTGACGCTGATTTTACTTTCTATATCTGATTTTCTTTTGATTTTAATCGTCTTTGTTTTCCCTGTTTTACTACGGTGACCGTCTGTAGTAAACCATTGATCATATTTTTGCGTATAGTGCTTGTAAACAGAACGCTTCTTAAATGTTCCTTTTTTTCCTTTTGGAATCGAACGCGAAGCAGTAGTCGTTAATGTTTTTTCTTTTCCGAAGAATAACTCTAAATTGCCATCAATGGTTCCGCGAGAAATTCCTCCTGTACCTGTGACGCTCCAGTTCGTTTTAGTTGTAGTACTTACTTCCATTTTTATTGGACCACGCATCGCGCCAGGTTGCGCTACCCAAGATCCATAACTAGTGGATTTATAGACAGGCTTTCCTGCAGGCGTATAGTAAAAATAAGAAGGTTCATTACCATTTAATGCTTCTGTTTGATGGGGGCTCGCGAATGAGAATGAGATAGACAAAACGAGTGGAACCCCGATAACTTTCGCTACTTTTTTCATCATTTACCTCCTTTTTAAATTACCAGTTCAATATAACAGATAATGTTAAAAATGACAAATCAGTCGTTCGTCCGGATATGACGTAATCCTTCTGCGAGCAAAGCGACTAACGTTCCGAGAACGAGACCGTTTGACATCAGAGTCGTCACGAGTGGTGGTAAATCGGCCGTTGCGCCTTTTGGTAATAACAACGCACCAATGCCAACAAGGACCGGAAGACCGACCGTGATCATCGCCGTTTGGCGATTTAAATCACGGGCTGCTTCGGTGACACCGATGATTGCCATACCGGCAACGATCGGAGCGACCATCGCATAACCAACGGCGACGGGAATTTTAGCGATCAATCCGACGAATGGTGACACGATACTGAGGAAGAGACATGTAATATTTGCATATATGAAGGCTTTGCGGTCTGTGTTATCTGTTGAGGCAATGAATCCAGCTGTTCCAGAAATGGCAACAGGACCAACCGTTCCGAATAGACCAGCAAATAGTTGACCAATGCCGGCAGTGATACCGGCCGTACCAACTTGTCCTTTAACCGTCTCACCGCGCTTCGCGCTGATGATTCGTTCGATGACTTTAATGTTTGCTAAGACGTTCGTCATCAAGAGTAACGAAATGATGAGGGCAGTCGGTAACAGACTCCAATCGACATGAATACCACCGAACGGCAATAGACTCGGTAAAGTGAACAGTGGACCATCGAAGCTTGGCATTTCAGCTCGTCCAATCAGCGCGAACATACTCCAACCAACAAGTAAGGTGATCAATAAAGCGTATTGGCGTAAGCGATCACTCCGTTCTAAATAAAGCGAGATCAAGACGGTTAGAATCGAGATAACCGCAGGTAATACTTGAATTCGTCCATCTTCGATATTAAGCAATCCTTTCATGACGGAACCTGAAAGTTGTGCCGACAACAATAGCATATAAACACCGATGACTTGGGGAGTGAAGAGCGGAACTAAGCGTCGTAAGACACCTGTCACCGTCAAGACGATACAGATGATTCCACTAAGTAGGAGTAAGAATCCAAGCGATTGCAACGTGTTCGAATAACTGCCGTACAGCGTGACACCAATCGATGAATAGAGAGCGAACACGCCCCACCAAATTCCAGCAGGACCTTCCATGATCGGCAGACGGTGTCCGAGCAGGACTTGAAATAGACTTAAGATGGCAAATACGAATAGACAACGAGATAAGAAGGATAGCGTCTCGGCACCCGAGAGTTCAAACGATGCTGCGATAGCGAGGGGCGGGGCAATGTTGGTACAGATGATGAATAAAAACCACTGAATCGTAGACACAAGGGTACGCGGCAAAACGTGAATCTCCTTTCGAAAAAAGCAATATTGATTTTATCTTAAACCAATTCATGAAAAAGAGATAGGGATGCTTACAATGACTGAAAATTCTATTATTTGTTTTCATATGTGATTTAACACATAATAGTGAGTATAATGCTATAGGGAGGGAATAACATGAAAAAATGGAGTAAACGAATCCTTGGAACGATTGTTGCAGTACTTGCGCTACTCATATTTGCCTTTATGATTTGGGCACAATTCGATTATGATGCTTCGCAGCAAGCAGTGTCTTACGTGGAGACGGAAACTCCACGTGAAGTGACGTTTGGAAAAGAGACGAGTGAAGTCGGATTCATCTTTTATCAAGGGGCAAAAGTCGATGCTGCTGCCTACAGTTATTACGGCAATCAACTAGCGAAAGACGGGCATTTTGTCATCATACCGAAGCTACCGTTTCGGATTGCCTTGCTTGATGCAAATGAAGGACTTGATATCATCGAGGATTATCCACAAGTCAAACGGTGGTATCTGATAGGGCATTCACTCGGCGGAAGTGCAGCTTCAACGATCGTCGAACAGAATCCAAAAATCAAAGGAATGATTTTCCTCGCCTCATATCCGATTGATTCGATTGATGTGCCTTCCTTGACGATTTATGGTGGGCGAGATGGTGTCTTACCAGTCGCTGATATTGAAAAAAGTAAACAGGACGTTCGAAAAGATGCGATCTTCCATGAAATCGAACAAGGAAACCATGCGAACTTTGGTATGTACGGTCCACAAAAAGGGGACAACAGTAGTCCATTGACGCCAAAAGAGCAACAAGATGAGTCGTTAGACGAAATCAAACAATTTATCGATACGCCTTAATTGATTTTCTTTAGGAAGAAACAATTCATTGATTAAACGAAAAGGATGGAGAGATTCCGGCACTGCGTCCGGAAACTTTCCATCCTTTTTCTACGGATTTATCGATTTAACTCAAGCGATGCGCGACTTCGTCAAGCGTTGGCAAAGCAGCCATCGCGCCTTTGACAGAAGCAGCAAGTCCACCTGAAATCGCTGCGAATCGACCGATATCACGAAGTTCATCTTCAGACCAATCAAACGAAAAATCGCGTAACGCACACTGGTAGAGTAAACCGGACATGAAAGCATCCCCAGCTCCTGTCGTATCGATGGCGTCGACAGGAATCGCATCGATGACAGCCATCGCACGATCCGTATAGAGAATCGATCCTTCACTTCCTCGCGTGATGGCAAGAAGACGGATCGGATATTCTGCTAACAATTCGGCAGCCCCATCATCAAGATCCGTTTGTCCGGTCAAAAACGTCAACTCTTCCTCAGCAAGCTTGACGATTTGAGCATCCGGTAAAACAGACCGGATCGTCGTTCGTGCGTCGTCGAGACTTGGCCAGAGCGATTCTCGTAAGTTCGGATCATACGAGACTGGTACTTGATGTGCTTTGGCACGTTCGATTGCTTTTCGTGTCGCTTTGACTGCTTCACCGGTGATCAAAGAGATCGAACCGATGTGCAATAAGTCGACAGAGGAGAAGTCTTCTGGAACGTGTGTCTCATGAAAATTCATATCGGCGCGCTCTGCGTTAATGAACTCAAACGATCGTTCACCATCCTGACCGTTCGTAACGAGTACAAGTCCTGTTTTTTGTGTCGCATCGTGGACGAGATGATCAGTACGAACGCCGTAGTGATGTAACGTATCCTTTAAGAAATGTCCCATCGAATCATTTCCGACGGCTCCAAGAAAATAACTGTCAGCACCTAAACGAGCGAGTCCGACAGAGACATTAGCAGGAGCACCACCTGGATTTTTTTGAAATGTCATGTTTTCGGCATCAAGAGGAATCAAATCAATCAATGCTTCCCCTAAACTAAAGATTTTCATACGTAGAACTCCTTTCAAGATCGGGACGAATTCGTTCAATGTGTAAAGCCATATAGCCGATTTCTGATTCCGGTACACGCGTCTCGAGTTCGATCGTTAGCCAATTCCCCATCTGACTCGCACAGGCATATGCATCGGCGTAACGAGTTTTGACGGCAGATAGAATCACATCATCCATGTCGTGTAGTGTTTCTCCCTGTTCGATTCGGGCAAGGACTAATTTCATATGCGTGAAGAAACGATAATACGTCATCGATGAGGTTTCGATGGTTTGTCCAAAAAAGACTTCGATCTGTTCGCGCAGTTCATTGAGTAACGTGACCGCCTGCAGTGCAGTTGCCATGTTCGGATGGGTTTGGCGTGCATTGTATAAGTGAAGCGCGATATTCGCTGCTTCTTCTTTTGGGAGAGTGACCTGTAAGGCACGTTCGAGTTCAAGAACTGCCCATTCCCCGATTGCGTATTCCGGTCCATATAAAAGGCGAATCTCTTCAGCTAATCGGTTATGAACGACGAGTTGTTCACGTGCGAGCCGGACGGCATGAGCAAGGTGGTCCGTCAGACTGACATGAATATAGTCATGAAACGGCGTCTGGAGTTCACCTTCTGCATGCGAGATGATCCGTTCCGATAAATCAATGATCTCAAGTGGTGTTGTCGTTAAAATTTCTTTGAATTGTTCCGCATTTTCAAATGAAGGGATGAACATTTTTTCAATCTTCGTCGCTTGAATCGGGTCTTTTTTCTTTTTTCCAAAAGCGATTCCAGGTCCCATGACAATCCGTTCCTGTCCATTTTCTTTGACGACAACAGCATTGTTATTAAGGATTTTATGAATAATCAGCCTGACGTCCTCCTTTCCATTCTTTTCTTTATTATAAAGCGAATTCTGATCCTTTGCGAACCGACAAATGCGACCACCGAGTCAGTGGACTCGGTCTGGTCGCATGAAGGATTAAGCAGCAACGTCCGTTTCTTTTTGTTTCCGTGCATCAAGACGCATAAGAACGACAGTCGAGACGAAAGCAGTGACGACAGCAATTGCGAACCCAACGAGATAGTTGATCAAGTTCGTAGCACCGAGTGGCGCGACGATTGCGATCATCGGAATTCCCGTCAATCCGTAGGCGTTTGCAGCGACTTGCGTCAAGACGACATAACCACCGCCGATTGCGCCACCAATCGCACCACCGATGAACGGTTTTCCGAGACGTAAGTTGACGCCGTAAATGACAGGTTCTGTAATTCCTAAGAATGCCGAGAATGCAGACGGTAGGGCGAGTGCTTTGAGTTTCACGTTCTTCGTCAAGAAGTAAACAGCAAGTCCAGCGCCACCTTGAGCGACGTTTGCCATCGACCAGATTGGTAAAAGGAAGTTCTTTCCGATACTCTTATCGGCAAGTAGACCTGCTTCGATCGCATGGAAACTGTGGTGCATCCCTGTGATGACGATTGTCGAGTAAAGACCACCGAAGAGAAGACCAGCGACGACCGAGAACTGTTCGTAGAAGAAGACGAGTACGAATGAAATCCCTTTTCCGAGTAATGTTCCGATCGGACCAATGACGATCAAGGCTAGGAATCCAGTGACAAGTACCGTGACGAATGGTGTGACAAGTAGATCGAGTGTTTCTGGCGTCCGCTTCCGGACTTGTTGTTCGATTTTTGCCATAACCCAAACCGTTAAGAGCACCGGGAAGACTGTTCCTTGATACCCGATCAACTCGATGTTCATACCGAGGAATTTCATGACTTCAGGATCACTGTTACCAAGCGTCCATGGGTTCAAGAGGGACGGGTGCGTCATGATTCCCCCGATGACGGCACCGAGATATGGGTTCGCGCCAAATTCACGAGCTGCCGAGAAACCGATTAGAATCGGTAAGATGATGAAGGCAGAAGACGAGAACATATCGAGCAATTGGACGATTGGCGAATCGCCATTTACCCAACCGAATGCTTTGATCATACCGAGTAGCCCCATCAAGAGACCAGCAGCGACGATTGCCGGAATGAGTGGAACGAAGACGTTCGAAAGGGAACGAGCAAGACGAGCGAACGGATTTAATTTTTGAGACGCAGCCTTTTTGACGTCGAGTGGTTCTTCTCCATCGACTTGTACACCAGCTAACGGTGCAAAAGCAGCGAATACCTTATTGACGGTACCCGTTCCGAAGATGATCTGGTATTGACCAGAGCTCGAGAATGCACCACTGACACCATCCAAGTCCTCAAGTGCCGCTTGAACGACCTTTGATTCATCGTGCAAGACAAGGCGTAAGCGTGTTGCACAATGAGCAGCAGTGATGATGTTCTCGCGTCCACCGACGAGTTCGAGCACACGTTTAGCAGTTTGTTGATAATCCATCGGGAAGTCCTCCTTTTTCGTGAAACGTGCGAGATGAGACAAAAAAAGGCAAGACCGAATGACACCTCTCCTAACGAGGTGTCATTTCGGTCTTGCCAGCCGTACTGTCACAATCCGCACTATTGATTTGATTTCATCATAAAGGAGAAAAGAAAGCGTTGTCAACAATCAATTTTCATTTTTTTGAATCAAGATATCAACCTCAACACCATAGTGATCAGAAACGACGGCACCGTGAACCCCATCGAACACAACACCGACGCGTTCTACATCAATCTTACGATTCGATAAGACGAGATCGATTCGTAATCCTTGTTGATTATCTTCCCAGCCATCAATGTTGCCGTTGATTGTCTCAATCCCGACTGTTTCCTTTGCAAGGAGGAAGACATCGTGTAATCCTCGTTGCATCATATAGTCGTACCCTGTATTTCGTTCTAAGGCATCGTTGTTGAAGTCACCGAGGAAAAACGTCCATTCGAGTGGATCCATCCGAGCCATCAAGTGGTTGAACTGTTCCTGGAACGGTTCGACTTCATCTGCCCACCAGCCGAGGTGGCAGGTATTGAACGTGATTGGTGTTCCGTCGACTTGGATCGTGGCACGGACGATTTTCCGTGATTTCCAATCGAGTGTATCCTGACTACGACTGACATAATAACTGTCCGACTTCAAGATCGGGTGTTTCGTCAACAAGGCGAGTCCTTCTTCGTATTTATCGTATCCGATATGGGCGAAATCCCAGACGAGGGAGTAGATGTGACCTTGTTCCTTTAAGGCTTGCTGGATTAAATAAGCAAAATTATCGTTGCGCACATCATCATGGACAATCGGTGTATCCATCAATTGACTAACTTCCTGCAACGCGATGACATCATACTCTTGAGCGAGGATTTGTTGGACGATCTGGTTTAATTTTTCGAGTGGCTGATTTTCTTGCCATGAATGACAGTTTAGTGTGAGTAGACGCATGAGTGGTCCTCCTGATTTTTCAAATAAGAAAGGTGAAACTCTTATGAAAGAGCTTCACCTTTAGATAGTTCCCTAATCGCGCAGGTTTATGCGCCAATCCGGTCTTGGATATCTGATTTTAAGATATCGGCTTTTGGACCATAGATGGCTTGCACGCCATTGTTTTTAAGGATTAGACCGAGTGCACCGTTTGCTTTCCAGTCTGCTTCTTTTGCGACAAGCGCTGGATCTTTGACGGTAACACGGAGACGTGTCATGCAGGCATCGACATCCTCGATGTTCTGCTGTCCACCAAGTAAATCAATGATTTGTGAAGCTTGTGAACCATCAGCAGGAGCGGATGTCGCAGCAGCCTCACCTGAAGCCTCAATAGTTGATACGTTGATATCGTCCAGATAGTTCCCATTACGACCTGGTGTCGCATAATTGAACTTCTTGATGACGAAACGGAACGTAAAGAAGTTCAAGAAGAAGAAGAAGACACAGACACCGATGAAACGAATTAAGTCACCAATCAATCCAGCTTTTGCAATCAATGGGATCCGTGTCAGAAGTTCAATCGCACCGAATGCATGAATCCGAAGATGCATGATATCAGCAAGTGCGAAAGCCACACCCGTCAATACAGCGTAGATGACATAAAGAACAGGAGCGATGAACATGAACATGAATTCGATCGGCTCTGTGACACCTGTTAAGAAGACGGCGAGTCCAGCAGATAAGAAGACCGGCTTGTACGCCTTTTTCTTATCTTCATCGACTGACATGTACATTGCGACAGCGACACCAATCAAAGAGGCAAGTGACGTGACGACTTGTCCTTCTTTGAAGCGGGCAGGAACGACGCTGTTGATTAAATCATTGTATCCTTGTGTGTTGCCAGCTTGTTTCAAGTTGACAAGGTCAGTGATCCAAGCGAGCCAAAGCGGATCTTGTCCTGCAACGGTTGATCCTTGAGCAGCACCTGTCAGGATTTTGTACGTTCCACCTAATTCCGTGTAGTTCATTGGTACAGTCAACATATGGTGCAAACCGAACGGAAGCAATAGACGTTCAAGTGTTCCGTAAACGAACGGTGCGACGATTGGTGCGGAATCACGCGAAGAGGCGATCCAGCGACCGAAGTCATTCAATAATCCTTGGACGAACGGCCAAACGAGTGACAGTACGAATGCTGCAACTACCGATCCACCGATGACGACGAATGGGACGAAACGCTTTCCGTTGAAGAAGGCAAGCGCATCCGGTAGCTTGCTAAAGTTATAAAATTTATTAAAGAGAACAGCACCTAGGAAACCGGAGATGATTCCGACGAAGACCCCCATGTTCAGTGCGGGTGCACCGAGTACAGAAGTGAAATAATCTTTTACGATAAGCTCAGAACCAAGTAATGAATTGACGGTTGCTTTCGGATCCGTGACCATTGCGGCGTTGACACCAAAGATAGCTCCAGTGACACGGTTGATCAGAATGAAAGCAAGTAAGGCAGCGAAGGCACCGCCAGCACGCTCTTTTGCCCACGATCCACCAATCGCGACGGCGAATAGGACGTGGAGATTCGTAATGATAGCCCAACCTAAATCCTCAACAATCCGAGCAATCGTTTGCATTAATACGATGTCGCCACCATACATACCGATCAATTTACCGACCGAAATCATGATACCTGCAGCAGGCATGACAGCGATGACGACCATCAACGCTTTACCGAGTTTTTGCCAAAAATCGAACGAAATAGCATTTTTCAAGATCATTCACTCCTTTTTTATCTCTTTTTCTCTAATATGTGTGTAAGAACAGTGCAATAATGTAAGCGATTAATGCAACCGTTTGCATATAGAATTGTAAGCGATAACTTTTTAAAAAGCTAGTGTTTTACAAGAAAAATATTTGAAATTAAATTTCGATAGAAAAATGTTAATTCGGAAAGGTATTCAAATTTTAAAAAAGTGGGAATAAGACTACAGTGAACGTTGTCTGGTTTCAAAAAAGAAAGGATGTTTGGCGGATGAAAGAAGTGATTCAACCAATCGGGCAGTATGGTCAGCGGATTCGTACATTACGAGAACGTCACCAATTCGATCAGCATACACTGGCTGAATTGACCGAAACGACACCCGAGATGATTCAACGTATCGAAAATAGCATTGCGCATCCGTCTTTTTCGATGATTGAGCGACTGGCTCGTGCCTTACATGTTCCTTCGGATCATTTGCTTCGACACATCTGGCCACCTGAAGTCATCCGTCAGCAAAACAGTACGACCTTGATTGACATCCCATCAAGTTAATATGTATGAAAAAGAGGAACAGTGGAAAAATCCACTGTTCCTCTTTTAGTTGCTTAACGATTATCAATAGTCTCAGGATAGAGATCGTGATTAAACAGGCGGTGCTCTGCCATCTGCTCATATTTTGTACCAGGTTTCCCATAGTTGTAGTACGGGTCAATCGAAATTCCACCACGTGGCGTAAATTTCCCCCATACTTCGAGGTAGCGCGGTTCCATCAACTTCACGAGGTCTTTTCCGATGACGTTGATGCAGTTCTCGTGGAAGTCACCGTGGTTGCGGAAGCTGAATAGATACAATTTGAGTGACTTTGATTCGACGAGTTTTTCATCCGGGATATACGAGATGTAGATTGTCGCGAAGTCCGGTTGATTCGTGATCGGGCAAAGGCTCGTAAATTCTGGTGCATTGAATTTTACGAAGTAATCATTTTCCGGGTGACGGTTCGGGAATGCTTCGAGAACTTCAGGTTGGTACTCAAAAATGTATGGGACGGCTTTTTGGCCGAGTAACGATAAGTCGTTTAAATCTTCAGGGCGCATGAATCATTTCTCCTTAGACGCCACGATCGTTCGCGAAAACGAGGGCGTGTAGTTGTGGTAGGACACGTGCATGATTAAAGCGTTCATCACGAGCAACGCGTTCCCATAGTGTTTTTAAATCATGTAGCATACGTGGAGCGATCGTTCCTTCTTCGTGCGGATCGGGATTTCCGAGTGATAAATAGAGTGTTTTTAAAGCATATCGCTCTGAAATCATCGCTGCGAAGTCAAGGTCTGCCTCATCAAAAATGACGATTTTAACGGCGCGTTGTTGTTCCGGTAAACGTTTGAAAAAGACATCCAAACGATCAAAATCAATCTTCATCCCACTAGAAGGTGGTTTAGGGCTGAGCGTGACGTCATCGATATCGAGTAACCAATTTTGCCAGTAGGAACCTTGTGTCTCAACCGACATCGTGATATTTCGTTCTTTTAATGCTAAAACCAATGTACCGATTGAAGCATGAAGTAACGGATTCCCGCCAGAAATCGTGACATGTCCGTAAGAGCCGAGCGCATCAAGGCGTTCAATGATCGTCTCAGCCGTTAACAGTTCTGGTTTTTCAGAACCATCCCATGTGAAGGCAGAGTCACACCACGAACAGGAATAGTCGCAACCACCGGTCCGGACGAACATCGTCTTTTGACCAATCGAGCGTCCTTCTCCTTGAAACGTTGGTCCGAAGATTTCGAGAACTGGAATTTTTGGCGTTTTCGTTAAGGCACTCA
Organism: Exiguobacterium sp. EA-TM-5; assembly: GCF_053878415.1. NCBI lineage: Bacteria > Bacillati > Bacillota > Bacilli > Caryophanales > Exiguobacterium > Exiguobacterium sp. EA-TM-5. The sequence continues at coordinate 630,948 of NZ_CM132670.1, forward strand.
TGCTTCGTTCATCCACTCACGACGGACTTCAGCAAAAGCAGTCGGTGTCTCATAGAGTTTGACGAATTCGACACGAAGTCCACGTTCGTCTGGAAGGTGTTGACCGAGTGTCTCAAAAATCCACGCCGCCATGTTTTCAGCTGTCGTATTCATGTAAGGTAACGATTCATTCAAATAGCGGTGATCGAGAAGCGGCTCAAGATGCGTTTTAAAGATTTTTTTAAGATCGCCAAAGTCGAGTGTCATACCGCGGTGATCCAGAAAACCACTAATCCCCATATCGACATGGTATGTGTGACCGTGAAGCGCACGGCATTTTCCATCGTAATCATAGAGGTGGTGCGCTGCGTCGAACGTCAGTTTTTTGACGATCATAACGCGAGATTTTGTATAGATAAGCGAGTCGCCAGTCGGGCGCTCGACCGTTTCGGGTGCTTCGTAATTGAATGTCATGTGTGTTGAACCTCCTTGATGTATGCATCTAATCCATTTTTACGTAATTCACAGGCTGGGCATTCACCGCAACCATCTCCAATGACGCCGTTGTAACACGTCAATGTCCGATTCCGAACGAAATCAAACGCACCGAGTGAGTCAGCAAGCGCCCATGTTTCCTTTTTGTCGAGCCACATGAGTGGCGTGTGAAGTACGAATGGATAGTCCATCGCAAGGTTCAATGTCACGTTCAGTGACTTGATGAAGGCATCACGGCAGTCGGGATAACCGGAAAAGTCCGTTTCACATACGCCAGTAACGATGTGACGAATCCCACGTCCTTTAGCAAGGACGGCTGCGAACGAAAGAAACAGGTGGTTCCGTCCATCTACAAAAGTAGAAGGGAGACCATCTTCGTTCGTCGTGATGGTTTGGCTGTGGTCAGTCAAGGCGTTACTCGTTAGTTGACTGAGAAGAGAGAGATCAAGCTCATGGTGTTTGACACCGAGCTCTGAGGCGATGTCGCGTGCGACTTCGAGTTCTTGTGCATGACGTTGTCCGTAATTAAACGTCACGACTTCGACTTCTTCGTACTGTTTCAATGCTTGAAACAGACAAGTCGTTGAGTCTTGGCCGCCACTAAAGACGACAAGAGCACGTTCTTTTTTCATAATGTACACTTCCATTCCTAGTTTTTATAACGGAGGAGGTTACGAACTCCGGAGACGTAGTCTCAACTATTCACACTAGCAGAAGCCGTTCGAAAAGTCGACGTTTTCTGAAGAAGACAAAAAAAGAGATGCGTATCGTCGATCTGACGATACGCATCTCTTAAAAAGAAGATTACAGCGGATAGTGATAATAACGTTCTTTGACGAGCAGGTCACGAATGTTCGAGTCTTGCGAGATGACTTTCATCAGTCCACCTGTTTGTGAAGCATGTGCTTCGAGTGCTTTAATTTTTTGATCCGTGTAGGCACTGACATCATGAATGAATGTTCCTTCTCCGAGCTCTTCTTTTGTATTATTTGCAAAAGCGACAGCAAGGAATTCTGGGCGATCGGAAGCATCCATCATCCGAAGTGCACGAACGACGGCGCGAGCTGTCGCTTCATGATCGGGATGGACCGCGTAACCCGGATAGAATGAAATTAAACGAGTCGGTCGTGTCTGTTGAATCAAGGCAAGGATCCGGTCAGCAAGCGCCGCTTCATCCTCGAATTCAACCGTTTTATCGCGAAGTCCCCACATTTGGAGATCCGAGATTTTCATTTTTTCAGCAGCATCAATCAACTCACGCTTCCGGATCGTCGCGAGCTGTTCCCGGTTCGTAAAGACAGGACGTCCCATGTTGCGTCCCATCTCACCAAGCGTTAAACAAGCATACGTGACAGGACCGCGATTTTCTGCGTGTTCGATGATCGTTCCGGCAGAACTGAATGCTTCGTCATCCGGGTGAGGGAAGACGACAAGTAAATGATCTTCGTGTGTCATGCGTCTACCTCCTCTGCACCTAGAGCGAATGGAGTCGGGCTGAGTTCAAAAGCAATTGCAAGGCGTCCTTCGACATCATGTCCCGCGATCAACAATTGATCACCAGCGAATTCGAAGTCGGTCAAGCCTTCTCCATATAACCAACCATGTGCTAGCTTAAGACCAATCCGGTAAGGTCCGTTTCCTGTGATCAAACCGCGTTCGTAAGTGATTTCCGCGTTACGGAAAAACATACCTGCACTATGGAATGTTGGATCTTGGTGCGTGGCGTATGCCCCGTTCGTCGTTTCGACATGTACATATAACGGTGTATTCGCATGCGCGTCGATATAGCGTTGAATCTCTTGTAAATCAATGGCTTGCATAAATTATTCTCCTCTCCTATACAGAAAGAAGCCCGCGGATATCGCGGACTTCTTGAGCGGATCAAGACTGGACTGTACGATGTGCAGCGTGATCAGTTGGTCCAACGTATTCATTCAAACGGAATGAATGACGAATCGCAGAAGTGATGAAAGATTTTGCTGTACGGACAGCAGCTTCTACCGATGCACCTTTTGCGAGTTCGGCCGTGATTGCTGCAGAGTACGTGCAGCCAGCACCGTGCGTGTACGGTGTCTCGATTCGTTCGTCCTCAATCAGGATAAACTCTTTTCCGTCATAAAGCACGTCAACTGCTTGTGGATGGTCAATCTTACTGCCACCTTTGACAAGAACGTATTGCGCACCTTTTTCGTGAATCCGCGCTGCTGCGAGTTTCATCTCGTCAATCGTTGACGGCGTTTTGCCGAGACCAGACAATTGTCCTGCTTCGAAGACGTTCGGTGTAACGACAGTCGCAAGCGGTGTCAAAACATCACGAAGCGCATTCGCTGTATCAGGGTTCAACACCTCGTCTTCGCCTTTACAGACCATGACAGGATCAATCACGACGTTTTGGACGCCAGAAGATTTAATTTTTTCGGCAACAGCTTCAATGATTTCGACAGTCGGGAGCATTCCCGTTTTCATCGCATCAACACCAATACCTCCAAGGACCGTGTGGATTTGTGTCCGGACGAGTTCTGTGTCGATTGGGTAAACCGCATGGTGCCAAGAGTGATCAGGGTCTTGTGCGACGATGACCGTCAAGGCATTCATTCCATAGACACCAAGTTCTTGGAATGTTTTCAAATCAGCTTGAATACCAGCTCCACCACTCGTATCGGAACCAGCAATCGTTAAGGCTTTACGTTTTGTCATGGGGCATTCCTCCTAAAGAAATAGACAATCCTTCTTGCTCTTCATCATAGCGAATTATGGGAAAAACAACAACTGTCGACGCTTTTAATATGCACAAAACCCCACCTGTTTTGACTAGGTGGGGCAAGTCTTTATTTAATGAATAAGAAGTCGAGAATGTAGTAAATCATAGCAGCTAAAGCCATTGAAATCGGCAATGTGATGACCCACGTAATGAGCATACGTTGGGCAGTTCCCCATTTGACACCTTTCTTACGGTGTGATGTACCTACACCCAAGATGGCAGAAGAGATGACGTGTGTCGTCGAAACCGGAAGATGAATCGCTGTTGCCCCAAAGATGATCGCTGCTGATGTTAAGTCAGCTGCGACACCATTGACTGGACGAATTTTCATGATTTGACCACCGACAGTTTTAATGATGCGCCATCCGCCGACAGATGTTCCGAGACCCATTGCAATCGCACAAGAGAGTTTAACCCAAGTAGCAACTTCGTGATCTGTTTGGAAACCAGACGAAATCAAGGCGAGTGTAATGATCCCCATCGCTTTTTGTGCGTCGTTCGTACCGTGTGTATACGACTGCAAAGCAGCAGTTGCAATTTGAACATGACGGAAGCGACGATTCGTCTTCGCCAAGTTCCCTTTTTTAAAGATGACCTTAAAGATTGCATAGACGATGAAACCAAGTGTGAATGCAAGAACTGGTGAAATGAGCAAGGCTTGAACGATTTTCAAGAAGCCTTTTGCTTCGATTCCACCGAACCCGACAGATGCCACAGCGGCACCGGCAATTGAACCGATCAGTGTATGCGACGAACTTGACGGAATACCGAAGTACCAAGTCAAAAGGTTCCAGGCAATCGCTGAAAGTAAGGCAGCGATGACGACATAGCTCCCATGTTCAAGCGTTGACGGGTCAACGATATCACCGGAAATCGTTTTTGCGACTCCAGTGAACGTGATCGCACCTAGGAAGTTCATCGATGCTGCCAAAACGATGGCATGACGTGGTTTCAAAGCACGAGTCGATACAGCAGTTGCGATTGAGTTCGCCGTATCGTGGAAACCGTTGATGAAGTCAAAGCTAAGTGCGAGAATCACGATTATGGCGGTGATAATAAACAGGCTATCCATCTCGTTAGCTCCTCACTTAAGCGTTTTTCATGATGATCGTTTCAATGACGTTAGCTGCATCTTGGCAGTAGTCCGCGATTGATTCGAGCGATTCATAAATTTCTTTGTATTGAATGATTTTGATTGGATCTGTTTCTGTTGCGAACAATGCTTTGATTGATTTACGACGTAAGTTATCACAAATCGTTTCTTGTTCTTTGATTTTAATGACGTGTTCACGCATCGGTTGCAATTTACGGGCAACAAGAAGATCCATCGCCATTGCGAGTTCTGAGACAGCGATGTTGATTTCATCGACGAATTTGATCATGTGTTCGTCTGCTTGAACGATATTGTAGATTTCAAAAATAGCTGAACATTCTTCAAATCCGTCTAAGACGTCATCGAGTGCGTTAGCAAGCGCGAGTAAGTCTTCACGGTCGATCGGTGTGATGAACGCATTGTTCAAGTCGATGATCAACTGGTGCATCAAGTCGTCTCCAGCTGTTTCGAAGTCTTTTACTTTATGGGCAAATTCTTTTACATCCGCGATGCCGTTGATTTTAAAGTCAACGAAGAATTGCGAAGTCGTTTTTAAGTGTCCTGCGATTTCTGATAATTTCACTGCAAATGGATCTTGTTTTTTACTAAACATTTCTTCTGCCTCCATATTAAGAACAAGAATAGAATATAGTGAAGTCACTTCACGAGTTCGATTGTAGCAGACGATATTGTAAAAGAATACATTTATGAAGCGTCTTTACGAAATCTTAATAAATCTTAATGTGAAGAGGATTGTAGATTTAATAAATTGTCTGACAATAGACGTTGTATTATGTACTCTGTTGAAATTGGTTGTATTGTATTGTAATTGCAAGAGATTGTCTTGTGATTGTAAGAGTAGAATCGCATGAGAAGTGGGAAAAGAGGATATAGCGCACGAAAATCGAATGGTATGATTAAGTCTGCGTAAGTAGGTAAAAGAGGAGGTTTTTATTATGCTCGTTCAAAGTTTATGTATCCCAAAGCATCAATGTGTCACGATTTCTGAAACCGCAACGATCCGCGAAGCACTCGACACGCTTGAAAAGACCGGATATCGTTGTGTTCCTGTTCTTGATCAAACAGGCCAAGACTTCAAGGGGAACATCTATAAAATGCATATCTATCGGCATGGGATGAATGGTGGCAGTTTAGACGATAACGTCATGTCGCTGATTAAGAATACATCCAAATATATCTATACAGGAAGTAATTTCTTTGAAGTCTTTTTCTCGATCAAAGAATTACCGTATATTGCGGTCTTAAATGATGATGGTCATTTCTTCGGTATCTTACCGCATGGAAAGATGCTCGGAATGCTTGAAGAAGCGTGGAATCGTGATTCTGGAAGTTACGTTCTGACAGTAGCATTAAGTGAACAAAAAGGGGCACTCGAGAAGATTTCGAAGATCGTCAACAAGTATTCAACAGTTGCGAGTCTCATGACGCTTGATGCAAAAAGTAGTGTCATGCGTCGGGTATTGATTACGTTACCGACGGATTGTGACGAAAAGACGAAGAAGAAAATCGTCAAGAAGCTCGACGAAAAGGGACTTCGTGTCGTCGCTGTCGAAGATTTAGCCGTTCGTGTATAATGGACCCGCACAAGACCAGTTCATGACTGGTCTTTTTTTGAGGGAAAGGAAGGATAGACGATGAAATTATTAGTAGTAGGAGCTGGCGCAATGAGTGAGGCGCTCGTTCAAGGATGGGTCGCTTCTGGATTTGCCCGAGAAGATATTACGATGACGAATCGAAGTGGTGGAACACGCCTGACGGAAGTAGCAGCACGACACGGTGTTCAGACGGTCGAACAGGAAGACGTCACTTTGTACGATATCGTCATGCTTGGTATGCAACCAGGCGGCGTTCTCGACTACGTAGCAAGTCAACAATGGACGAACCAGACGATTGTTTCGATTGCAGCACATATCACACCGAATGAAATCGAACAGTTGGCAAAATGTCCGACAGTCGCTGCCATGCCGAATACACCGGTTTCGCATTGCCTAGGAATGACTGGACTATGGTTCGGCTCACGTGTGAACGAAGAGAACCGAAGTGTAGTCGAGGCATTATTTGAACGGGTCGGAGAGATTGCAGAGGCAAATGAAGCAACGATGCCAGCGTTCATGGCGGCGGCTGGATGTAGTCCTGCTTTCTTCTATGAAATCGTAGCTGGCATGGTACCTGTTTTAACGGATGCTGGTTTTGACTCAGGAAATGCACGTCGGATTGTTGCTCAAGCGATGAAAGGTTCGGCTGAAATTCTTATGCGATCCGAAGCGAGTACGGATCGTCTCATTGCAGATGTTGCGGCACCTGGTGGACCGACGGATCGTGGGGTACAAGTACTACGGGAGCGTCATCTATTCGAAACGATGCAAGCGGCGTTACGAGAAAGTGCACGAGAAGCAGACGAATAATCTACTTAAAAACGCTTACGTACAATGAGAGACGTAAGCGTTTTTTTTTGTTCACGAAAGTTTCACGTGAAACATAAGCAAAGCGATTGCATCTCGAAATGAGAATCCGTACACTGTAAAAAGAAACCGTCCAGACGGTACAGTAAAAAACAAATAAGAAAAGGGGGAGACTTTTGGCTAGTGCAAAAGCACAAGAGACACGTCGCCGGATTCTCGAAGCAACGACGGCGATCATATTACATCAAGGCTTTACGCAACTAACGCTCGATGAAGTCGCGAAACAATCGAATGTCTCTAAGGGTGGATTGTTGTATCACTTTGCTTCGAAAGAAGCGCTGCTGATGGGAGTCATCGAAGCGCAAGAAGCACGTCAATTCGAACTGTATGAACAGCATCAGTTGACGATGGGACCAATGGAAGCGTTCGTGACGCTGCAAATCCAGCAACAAGAAGAGTTCCATCTCGATATGGATGCGCTTCTTTACTTATTGTCCTTGTTAAAAGATCACGCGACGTTCGTCGAGGAGCGAAAGCGACAAGTTGAGCATTTTTTCCGCCAACTGACAGAACAGATGGATCCGGTTGAAGTGTTATCGATTCGCTTTACATTAGACGGTTTGAAACTGTCAGAGCATTTTCAGTTTGGTGCACCGTCACCGAGTGTCCGACAACGATTGATTCAGCAATTAATAGAACGTGCACGACAATTAGATAAACAAATTGAAGAGTGAGGGAGAACCATACGATGAAAAAGATCATCCAGTTTTCGGTGAACAACAAGTTTGCCCTCTGGCTCATGACGATCATCATCACGGTTGCCGGCATTTATGCGGGAACATCGATGAAGCTTGAGACGTTGCCAGACATCACGACACCAACTGTGTCCGTGACGACGATTTATCCAGGTGCTACACCCGAACAGGTTTTAGATGAAGTCAGCCGAGAACTTGAAAGTAAGGTCGAAAATTTACCAGGCGTCGATACCGTACGTTCGACGTCCTTCCAAAATGCATCGAACTTACAAATTGACTACAACTTCAGTACGGATATGGAAGAGGCAGAGCAAAAGGTAAAAGAAGCTCTTTCAAACGTAGAGTTACCAGAAGGTGTCCAGGAACCACAAGTTTCACGGATTTCCTTTGATGCATTTCCAGTCATCGGATTCGCTGTCTCAGACAAGGAACGCTCTCTATCTGAGTTGACGAAACTCGTCGAAAACGAACTCCAGCCAAAACTTGAGGGAATCGAAGGCGCTCAAACGGTTCAAGTCGCAGGTCAAGAAATTCGTCGAATTGAGATTCAATTTGATGAGAAAAAACTCGAACGTTACGGTTTAACAGAAGAGAATGCGAAACAATTAATTCAAGCTAATGATTCACGTTTAGCGCTTGGCTTATACGAACTAGGGGATAAGGAACAAGCGGTCGTACTGGATGGAAAAGCAACGACGGTCAAGGAATTAAAAGATCTTCGTCTTCCATATACACCGCCAGTAGCGAATACTCCTGAAGCAGGACAAGCAGGACAAGCAGGACAAGCAGGACAAGCAGGACAAGCAGGACAAGCAGGACAAGCAGGACAAGCGCCATCAGCAACAGGAGAGGCAGCATCCCAAACGACACCGTCGACAGGTTCTGCGTCGGCACAAGCAACTCAAGCACCAACACAAGTACCAACTGTCACGTTGTCGCAAGTCGCGACGATTGAAGACAAAGGGATTGAAGAATCGATTTCTCGTTCGAATGGCGAACGATCGATTGGTGTTCAAGTCACAAAGTCGCAGGACGCAAATACGGTTGATGTCGTCAACGCAGTGAAGCAGACGATTAAAGACTTTGAAAAAGAAAACGGTTCAGTCAATGCATCTGTGACACTTGATCAAGGGAAACCAATTGAGGAATCTGTTTCAACAATGATTAGCAAGGCACTGATTGGTGCATTATTTGCCATCGTCATCATCTTACTGTTCCTTCGAAACATCAAGTCAACAATCATCGCAGTCATTTCGATTCCACTATCTCTTCTGATGGCGATTCTGGTGTTAAAGCAGATGGATATTTCTTTAAATATCATGACGCTTGGAGCAATGACGGTCGCAATCGGTCGAGTCGTTGATGATTCCATCGTTGTCATCGAAAATATTTACCGCCGTTTGACGGATCCGACAGAAAAGTTAAAAGGAAAAGAACTGATCATCAGTGCAACACGAGAAGTATTCATTCCAATCGCATCGTCAACGGTCGTTACGATTGCTGTATTTTTACCACTCGGATTTGTTACTGGATTCGTCGGAGAACTCTTCTTACCGTTCGCATTGACAGTCGTTTTTGCACTGTTCGCGTCCTTGATCGTAGCGGTCACGGTCGTTCCGATGTTTGCGGACTCGCTCTTTAAGCGCGGTAAGGCACCAAAACCAGAAAAAGAAGAAGGCGGAAAGCTAGCGAACGGCTATCGTCGTATGCTGAATTGGTCGTTGAACCATAAACTCATCGTCTTTGGTCTTTCCGTCCTACTATTGATCGGAAGTTTTGCACTTGTACCAACGATTGGTATCAACTTCTTGAATCAAGAAGGCGAAAAAACACTCTACGTCACGTACAATCCAAAACCAGGTCAAACACTTGATGATTCATTAAAAGCAGCTGACCAAGCAGAAGATTATTTCAACACACAAAAAAATATTGATAATCTTCAATTCACGGTCGGTGGAGAAAATCCATTGAACCCAGGGAATACAAAACAAGGTGTCTTCATCGTCCAGTATGATCCGGACACAGAAGATTTTGCAGATGTTAAACAGACAGCGATCAAGCAGTTGAATGCTGATATTCCGACAGGGGAATGGAAAGAGCAAGACTTTAGTGGTGGAGCTGCGTCATCAGGTGTATCGTACTCGATCTTCGCGAATAACATTGAAGATTTAGAAAAAGTTACACCGAAATTCGTCGATGCGATTGAAGGCGAAACGAAATATGTTCGAAAAGTAACGACAAATCTAAAAGAAGCTTATACGCAGTATACGTTCGAAGTCGATCAGCAAAAAGCAGCTGAATTCGGTGTATCAACAGCACAACTCGCACAGGGTATCGCGAATGTCCAAGGTGAGGAAAAACCACTTTCTACTATTAAGGTAGATGGGAAGGAACTCGATGTTATCGTTCCAAACGAGCAGACGACATATGATTCGATCCAAGACTTGGAGGAGACGGATGTCGTGACACCGCTTGGCGTTCGTAAATTATCCGATTTCGTCGAAGTGAAGAAAGGGACGACACCTGACTCGCTCAACGAACGCGATGGAAAACTTGTCGCTACCGTGACAGCAGAACTGAAAACGGACAAAGCGACAGAAGCTTCCCAAGCGATTGAAAAATCCGTCAAAAATATCGATCGTCCGACGGGTGTCTCGTATGAGCAAGGTGGAGTTACTGAACAGATCCAAGAATCATTCACACAACTCGGTCTAGCAATGGCAGCAGCTGTAGCCATCGTCTATCTCGTCCTTGTCATTACGTTCGGAGGAGCATTGACGCCACTCGTCATCTTGTTCTCACTTCCGTTCGCAATCATCGGTGGGCTCGTTGCCCTTCTGATTACAGGCGAGACAATTTCTGTATCGTCCTTAATCGGTGCCTTGATGTTGATTGGGATCGTCGTGACAAATGCAATCGTCTTGATCGACCGTGTCATTCATAAAGAAGCAGAAGGTTTATCGACGCGTCAAGCACTACTCGATGCAGCAGGTACACGTTTACGTCCAATCTTGATGACAGCCCTTGCGACGATCGGCGCACTGGCACCACTCGCCCTTGGACTCGAAGGCGGCGCATTAATTTCAAAAGGATTAGGCGTGACGGTCATCGGTGGACTTACAAGTTCGACATTGTTGACACTTCTTATCGTTCCAATCGTGTACGAATTCTTAGCACGTTTCCGAAAAAAGAAGTCAATTGATTCTTGAAAAAACGATTAAATCACTAAAACGGACAGATATGTAGAAATGGTGAGAATAAGCCATTCTACATATCTGTTTTTTTGTTTTATTACAAAAGTATTACAAGAAAGGATCTACGTTAAATAACTGTAACATGATGAAAATCTGGAACATGATAGGATAAGAACATAAATTATCTGACAATTCAAATGCACATCATACTTATACATAAGAGGAGAATGAACCCATGAAAGCTGTCACTCGTGTTTTGTTAACTTTAACGTTACTGATCAGTAGCTGGACGCTCGTTCCGTCATCGTCGCAAGCTGCAACAAGTAAAAAAGTAGTTGTATCGGTGGATGTATTGAATATTCGTGCAAAAGCTGCTGTATCTAGTAAACGAGTTGGACAATTGAAACTCGGTCAAGCCGTGACAGTCGTGGGTCAGGTCAAAGAATGGTATCAAATTCGTCATCAAGGGAAAGCTGCTTACATCGCATCTACATACACGAAAGCATATAACGCTAAAGTAACAAAAGGATTGAGCAAAACAGGGGCAACAATCGTATCGGTAGCGGAAGGTCTTAAAGGACGTCCTTATGTTTTTGGTGCGACAGGACCAGTTAGCTTCGATTGCTCAGGGTTCACAAGTTACGTCTATCGAGCGCTTGGGAAATCACTTCCGCGTACGGCAGCTGCTCAGTATTCATCGACGAAACGTACAGCTCCTGGTGCAGGGGACCTCGTCTTCTTTACACACGGTAGTGGTATTCAGCACGTTGGGATCGCTGTTGATGGCAGTACGATGATCAATGCGAACTCGTACTATGGAAGAGTCGTCAAAGAATCGTTCCGTGGCGGCTATTGGGGATCACGGTATGTAGCGGCAGGAACACTTTAAACAAAATAAAGCGGCGAATTCAAATCGATGAACTCGTCGCTTTTTTATATGGATTCATGTATGAGGCAGGACGGTCGTTCCAGAAACGAACATCGAGGGAACTTCAATTTGTGGACGAGCACTCGTATCTTTTCGAACTGTTAGTTGAAAAGCATGTCGTCCAATCGTCGCATATGGAACCGCAATCGTCGTCATCGATAAGACTTCAGCAAGTTCGCTTCCGTCAAAACCGATCACCGAAAGATCTCCTGGAACCTGGTAACCTTGTTTTCGTAGTTCTAAAATGAGACCCGCTGCGACATGGTCGCTTGCGGTCAAAATAGCGGTCGGTCGTTGTTTTTGTTGCATCCAGCGCCTCGCGACGGTCGCACCATCTTCGATCGTCAAGGTTTGTTCGTAGACGAATTCGTCACTGACAACTTCTTGATACGCATGCTTGCGCGCCAGGCTATTCGTACTGTCAGGTCGTCCAAGACAAATTCCGATGCTTGTATGCCCTTGCTGTCGCAGATGTGAAAGTCCTTGTTGAAAGGCCATGTAATGATCGATATAGACGGCAGCGACGTCTTCGTGGTGTTCACAAAAGACAATTGGTCCATAACGTTCGTATGGCAGAATCGCTGATAAAGGAAGACTGTGCGAGACGACGATGAGTGCATCGATCTCCTGTTGAGCGAGCGCATCAAGAGCTAGTTGCTCATGCGTTTCCACATAATTCGTTTGCCACGTCAAGAAACGATAACTGGCGTCAAAAGCAGCTTGCGCGATGCCTTGAAGAATGGCAGCATGGTACGGATGATCAACGAATGGAAGCATGACTCCGACTGTTTTCGTCATACCCGTCGATAGATGGACGGCAGTCTGATTTCGAATGTATCCAAGTTTTTCAATCGCTTCTCGGACAGCTTGTCGTTTATCATTTGCTACGTAAGGGTGATCATTTAGTACACGTGAGACTGTCGTAACAGACACGTTGGCTTCGCGTGCCAAGTCTCGGATGTTCGTCATCGCGTATCCCTCCTGGATTACATCTTAAGAGATAATCGTCGTTCAAGTCGGCGCCAATCCTGTCGAGAGACGGGAGCCGTGAATGAAGCTGACTGTTCGGCTAGTTCATTAATCTTTGAGAGTAGTCGTATTTTTTCTTGAGGAGACAAATCAGGGTATTGATCAACCAACGTGTGCTGGCATAAATAATAGTCTGCTGGTGTATGCAATTGTTCAATAGCCCACTCAAACGCTACATTGTGCTTAAATAGCTCGGTTAACCGTGTATGGATCGACATGATGATTACCTCCTTTTTAGTGTATATCAAGACGATAGGCTATGAAACGCGTTTCACGGCAAGAACTATTTGTGAGATATAAATCGTTTGGAAAAATTCAACAAGAATTGACCAGGTAGACAAAGAAGTCTATGATTGTGACGATACAACACAAAGAGGGGCGAACGTAAAATGGAATCGACAGACTCGAAGCTGGCATTGAAAATGCTCGTTGTTCTATCTCGGACGATGCATGCAGTGACGGAGCAAGTGAAGGCAGACATCAAAACACATCAGTTGAATTTATCAGAATTCGGAGTTCTTGAATTGCTGTACCACAAAGGGGATACGCCTTTACAACAGATTGGCGATAAGATTCTGTTAACAAGCGGCAGTGTGACGTATGTCGTTGATAAACTTGAAAAGCGTGGATTGATTGCGCGAAAATCATGTGCGACAGATCGTCGTGTCACGTTTGGAACCTTAACAGAAGCTGGACGCGAACTGATGGAAGAAACATTCCCGAAACATGAAGCCTTTTTAGCAGACTTATTCAAGGATTTGTCGGTTTCTGAAAAGGAACAGTTGATCGATCAGCTGAAACGAATCGGTTTACGAGCCGAACATTATACGCCGCTCGAAAATGTATAAGGATTAGCACTCATAGGATTATAGAATTGAGGAAGCCCAAGTCGTCGACTTGGGCTTTTTTTATGAATTGAAAGTCAAACTAATTGACAAACGAAAAGACGGTTGGTATGTTTAGTTACAGAATTTACTTTAAATAAAAGGGAGAAATAATAATGACTAAATTACTTTATGTAACTGTTAACCCGAAAGCTACAGAACATTCATTCAGCCTTCAAGTCGGTGAAGCATTCCTCGAAAGCTACAAAGCAGCGAATCCTTCGGCTGAAGTAGAAGTTCTTGACCTATACAACGAAACAGTCCAAGAAATCGATACAGACGTCCTTAGCGCATGGGGCAAATTCGCAACAGGCGAAGAATTAACAGAAGTGGAGATCGCAAAAGTCGGTACGATGACAAAACATCTCGAGCAATACATGGAAGCAGATGAGTATGTCTTCGTTACACCAATGTGGAACTTCTCTTTCCCAGCACGTCTCAAAATGTACATCGACAGCGTACTTCTTGCAGGTAAAACATTCGCTTACACTGCAGAAGGTCCTAAAGGTTTGATGGAAGGCAAAAAAGCACTCCACATCCAAGCGACAGGTGGCGTTTACGCAGGATCTGGTCTTAACTTCGGTGACGACTACCTCCGTCAAGCACTTGCTTTCACTGGCGTAACAGACTACGATGCACTCTTCATCGAAGGTATGGCAATGAACCCAGAAAAAGCAGAAGAAATCAAAGAAGCGGCAATCGCAAAAGCGAAAGAACTCGGTCGTTCATTCTCGACTGTCAACGCGTAAGACAAGCGCATCAAAAAAGGCTCCCGCATTTGCGAGAGCCTTTTTTGTGTACGGATGATTTAAGAAAGCGTCGACTTTTTTCGAAGGACGAGCGTCAGAAAAAGTAACAAATCTTTCAGTTTCTCAAAGCCACGTGGGTGAGTCGAGATACGATAGAGCCATTCCAGTTTTAGGCGACGAAATAGTTTTGGAGCGCGTTTACTATGTCCGGACCAGACATCGAATGCACCGCCGACACCGATGAAGATGCCATGATCGACTTGATCGTAAACGGAAGCAATCCATTCTTCTTGTTTTGGGGCACCGAGTGCGACAAGAACGAGGTCGGCATCTGCTTCTACAATCGCCCGTGTAGCCTCCTCTGTCTTACCAAAACCATGAAATGTTCCAACAAAGCGGATGTTCGGAAAACGAATCGATAGTTGGCGAATCAGCGATTTCATGACTTCCGGACGTCCACCAAGCAAAAAAACACGCTTTTTTAGTGCATCTGCCGTCCGTAAGAGTTCACGCGCCGTCTCGATTCCAGGCAACGTCGCTGTTAAAGGAGATCCCATCCGCTTGCTAGCAGCAGTCACACCGATTCCGTCCGGAGTGATGAATGTTGCTCGCCGTAAGATGGCTTCATATGAAGGTTCGCGCAGTGCACGCAACACGAGCTCAGGATTAGCTGTGACAAGAAAGGCTTTTCCTCGATCGTGTAAGATTGTTTTAATATGGGTATACCATTGCGAAGGTGTGGCATCCACGAATGGTAGTCCGAATAATTGTTTTGTCTGAATCATAGTTTTCCACCTCATCATCCATCATAGCAGAATCAAGACTGACGAACAGCGACTTGAGACTGAAAAAGGAGCGGATTCACGTGCATCCATCTTGGCAAACGGTGTTAAAAGAAGAAAAGGAAAAACCATACTTTCAGGAGCTCTGGACGTTTCTAAAGGAAGCTTATCAAACGACGATCGTCTATCCTCCGAAAGATCGGATTTTTCATGCGTTTGATGCGGTTGCTCCAGAAGATGTCCGGTGCGTCATCTTAGGACAAGATCCCTATCATGGTCCAGGTCAGGCGAATGGACTAAGTTTTTCCGTTCATGACGGTGTTCCGATTCCCCCATCCCTCCGAAACATGTACAAAGAACTGGTGACGGATATCGGTTGCTCCGCGCCGACATCTGGGAATCTAGAATCCTGGTCGCGACAAGGTGTATTTTTACTGAATACATCATTGACGGTTGAAGAAGGGAAAGCGGGGTCGCATGCGAAAAAAGGCTGGTCGCAGTTTACGGACCGGGTCATCGAAGTATTAGGCACACAGACGCAACCGATCGTGTTCATCCTATGGGGGAATCACGCGAAGAGTAAGAAGGCATTGATCGATACGAATCGTCATCTTGTTCTCGAAGCGGTACACCCAAGTCCGTTATCAGCGAGTCGTGGATTTTTCGGTAGTAAACCTTATTCACAGACGAATGCCTGGCTCAAAGAGCAGGGGAGAGAGCCAATCGATTGGTGTTTATCCTAAATCAAAAGCGTGTGTTCCGTTGAATGCGGAACACACGCTTTTTGGTTTGCTTAACGGTTTGAAACACTTGGTTCTTCATCCATCATGAACTTTTCGACGACGAGAGCAACACCGTCTTCATCGTTCGAAGCTGTCATGTACTGTGCTTTTTCTTTGACGGTATCGGCTGCGTTCGCCATTGCGACGCCAAGACCCGCCCATTCGATCATCGATAAGTCGTTGTTCCCATCGCCACAGGCGATGACTTCTTCTTGAGCGATTCCTAGTTTTTCAGACAATAAGGCAAGACTTGTTCCTTTTGTGACACCGTCTTCCGTGAATTCGAGGAAAAATGGCTTTGAGCGTGCGACTGCGAGTTCACCAGCCAGTTCTTGTTGAAGTGTCTGCTCGACACGAGCAAGTTTTGTCTCTTCTGCCATCATCAAACACTTGACGACAGGTGTTTGAATCGCCGCTTTAAAATCAGTGACGGGAATGACGTCCATACCAGTCAGTTGTCCTTCGAGCGTCGTATACTCGTTCGGTTGCTCTGTCAGAATCTCATGTCCGACATACGTGTGGATATAGACACCTTCTCGTTTACTTAAATCGTCGAGACGATGGACTGTCTCCGGAGAAAGGGTACTGAGGAAGAGCGATTCGTTCGTTTGGCAATCGATGATCGAGGCTCCGTTGAAGCTCAGAATATAACTTCCGTATCGAGCGAGTTCAAGCTCTTTTGCAAGGTCGAGCATCGCGAAAGTCGGACGACCACTAGCGAGGACGACCTTCTTGCCACGACGCTGAGCAGCGAGCAATGCTTCTTTTGTGCGTGATGAAATCGTATGGTCACTTGTCAACAAGGTATCATCTAAATCGAGAACAATCATTTTGTACGTCATACATTCAAACCCCTTTCAATTATCTGTATATCGTAACAACTTGTCTCCCGTTCGACAATATACTCTCCTCGAAGAGAGTGTGATAAAGTGGAAACAGAGCCCGTACGGAAAGGATTCCAACTTTATGAAATATCTCTTCATGATCATATCAAGTCTATTATTAGCGGGATGTAATACGATGTTTCCGCACCCAGCCTCTCTACTCGAACATCCGTCTCTTCCGGCATGGGAGCAGTCGTTAAAAGAACGAATCGAAATTGATTTACCGAAACAGGCAGAAATCGTGGCGCCACGTAATCAAGCAGTGTCACGTTTATATGAACTCATCGATTTAGACCAGAACGGTAAAGACGAGGCGATTACTTTCTATCGTAGCGAGCAAGAGGGACGATTCACGATTCATCTTCTCGTCCATGAACGGCAAGGCGAAAAATGGCGACTCGTGACACGACAGATAGTTGCAGATGGTCGCGCCATCGATCGACTCGAAGTCGTAGCCGACCCGCGACATAAACAAAATCATCTAGTCATCGGGATTACGAGCTATGGTGAAAATACGTTGTATATCATTGAGCAGTTGCTGTCAAAACAACGGAACGTCACAAAAGTCGATCAGTACGATCGCTTGTCAGTGGCTGATTTGAATCAAGATCGAGAGCGGGATATGGTGCTCCTGCAAAAGGGCAGTCCATCTCGTTTGATTTATTATAAAGATATTTTGTCGAAAAAGAATCAAGAGACGACGCTTTCGACGCAAGACGGCGATTTATTTGCAGAACATGATTTATTTGAAGTGGATACGATTAATGCTGCTCGTAATAAAGGCTTGATCGTTTCGTATACACGAGATGCTAAAATGCACATCTCATTATTCCGTTTAGCGAATAGTACGTTGGAACAGGTGCGTTTCGGTCAGGTCGATGAAATCGTTGAACCGATGTATACGTTCCCGAAAGATGTCGATCAAGATGGAATCGTTGAGTTCGGTCATCAATATACACCTGAAGATAGTAAGGGGCGTGAGGGTGAATCAAGACCACGCATCACGGCATACTATACATGGAATGGATCGAACAATCCGCCGTTTCTTGAAAGTGGCTTCGAACTGCGGGAAGAACAATACATTGATCAAGAATACAATTTCGTGATGCGTTTCCCTGCTAACTGGGCGACACGTGAAACGATCGAAAAACGCGAAAATCGAGTTCGTTTCATTAATCAGGAAACGAAACAGATTGATTTCGAATTAGAAATCATTCCGAAGAATCAATACATTGCCAGTGATCAAAAAAGAAAAATCAAAGAAGGTATCGATTATGTCTATGTGATTGATGCGACGAAGGATTATGAAGGTTTTGTCAATCGTGTCACACTCGTGGAATAAAGAATCAGGGGGAAAAGAGAATGACCAAAATACTAGTAGCCGAGGATGAACATGCGATTCGCAGTTTCATTGTCATTAATTTGAAACGGGCAGGCTATGATGTCATCGAAGCGGAAAATGGTAAAGAAGCACTTGCTCAATTTGATCAACAAACGTTTGATATTCTGTTACTCGATATCATGATGCCAGAAGTCGACGGTTTTGCTGTCTGTGAACAGGCACGGGCGAAGGATGAAGTCGTTGGTATCATCATGTTGACGGCACGGACGCGAGAAGAGGATAAAGTCATGGGACTAAGCGTCGGGGCGGACGACTATATCGCGAAGCCGTTCAGTCCAGCAGAATTACTCGCGCGCATCCAGTCGCTCTTGCGACGCGTAGAGACGTTACGTCGTCGGAAACAGCCGCGTGAGCTCGTTTCTGGACCGTTCCGGATTGATTTAGGTGCGAAGCGTGTCCAAAAAGAAGGTATCGATGTCGAAGTAACACCGACAGAATATGATTTGCTTTGTCACTTTATTAAGAATGAAGACCAGGTCATGTCACGTGATGAATTACTCGATGCGGTATGGGGCGAGAACTACTTTGGCGACCGGAAGACAGTGGATGTCAACATTCGCCGTCTGCGTCAAAAAATCGAAGAGAATCCAGCAGAACCTAAGTTCATCGAGACATTGTGGGGACATGGATACAAGTGGCGTAACGAAGAATGAAGCGCCAGATATTGATGCGGTTCATGACGATCATCACGGTGACAGTCTTACTTGTCATCGGGATTCTTTCGTTCGTAACCTATAACTACTACTACGTAACGGCGACAGATGTCTTAAAGCGCCATGCGAACGCGAGTGCAGTTTTGTTTGCGAATAGCGGTCTTGCTTACGATTACACGGATTCTGAAGCAACGATTCATGATGTGTTGGATTCCTATGCCTATCCGGACGCAGAAATCGAAGTCTTGGATGCGACGGGTATTCCGCGCTACTCCTCGACCGGATTCATCTCAGAACGTAAATTGACGCGTGAGGCAGTCAATCAAGTGCGAGGCGGACAGACCGTCACGAAGCGCTACGACGATGAGGCGACAGGGGAACATTTGCTTGAGGTGACGGAACCTGTCGTTTCGTTCGGTCAGACGACGGGAGCACTTCGTTATACGACTTCCCTTGAGCGGATTGACCGGCGTGTGATCGAAATTTGTTTAGCGATTGTCCTCCTGGGTACAGTAATCTGGGGACTTGCCTTCATTTATTCCTCACGTCTTGTTTCGTCGATTGTTCGACCGATTCAGGAAGTCATCGGTGCGTCCGATCAAATCGCGAAACAGCACTATGACGTCAAGGTGAACGAGGAGTATTCGTTCGAACTTGGAGAACTAGCACGGACGATTAATTATATGGGGCAACAGATCAAACAACAGGAAACGCTGAAAGATGAATTCATTTCTGGTATCTCCCATGAATTACGGACGCCATTGACATCAATCAAAGGCTGGAGCGAGACATTACTCGTCGAACAGGATCAGTTGCCGGAAGAGGCATCGCTTGGTATGGGGATCATTCATTCGGAGACGGAACGTTTGATTTCGCTCGTCGAGCAGTTGCTAGACTTCTCAAAACTCGAGACAAGTCGTCTCGTCTTATACCGTCAAGAAGTCAACTTGACGGAAATCATCGAGACCGTGACGGCGCAACTTCGTCAAAAGTTAGAAGAAAAAAATGTCCAAATCGTACAGAAGTTACCGTCACAAGTCGCCGGTCTGTACGACGAAAACCGACTGAAGCAAGTCTTTTTGAATCTGCTCGATAATGCGATTCGCTTTTCACCGATCGACGGGACGATTACCATTCGCCTTGTTCGTTCGGAGCGTGTGTTGTTCCTCTCCTTCAGCGATGAAGGTCCTGGTATTCCAAAAGAGCACTTACGTCATGTCACAGAAAAGTTCTATCAAGTGCAAAAAGGAAAGGGCGGAACAGGACTCGGTCTATCGATTTGTCGAGAACTCGTCGAAGCACATGAAGGTAAGCTATTCATTGATAATCAGCCGGAAGGTGGCGTCATCGCAACGATTCTGCTACCTGTCACGAAAGCGTAAACACTGAGACGGGCAGAGTGAAACAGAAACTGTTAAAGTTAAATGGATTATAGTACGAAATGGATTATAGTACGAAATGGATTATAGTACGAAATGGATTATAGTACGAAATGGATCAGATGATAGGAAACGGAGGAATCAGTCATGGCACTTGGTGTTTCAAATGGTACGCTTCAACCGCTCTCCGGAAAACCGAACGCGGTATCTACTCAAACCGATCTACAAGAAATGAAAATGCGACCGCTCCCGTTTAAAGGAACGCTTGCAGATTCGAAGTTTCAACTATTACGTATCCTTCAAAGCCTCGACCGCGTCAAAGTCGTCAAGGAAGAAGGGACATACATTCATGCCATCTTCACAAGTAAAGTCTTTCGTTTCAAGGATGACGTCGAATTTTACTTCGATGAAGCGGCACAAGTGATTCATTTCCGTTCTGCGTCACGTGTCGGGTACTCTGACTGGGGTGTCAACCGTAAACGCATGGAAGACATTACACGCCGTTATGAGGAGGGGTCACGATGAAGAACTATCAATTAGTTGTCATTGGTGGCGGTGCAGCAGGAATGACGATCGCTGCTGGTGCAGCAAGTCTTGGTGCACATGTTGCCTTGATCGAACGCCATACACATCTAGGTGGAGATTGTCTTCACTATGGTTGTGTGCCTTCAAAAGCGTTGATTGAAGCAGCACACGATGTACATGTCATGAAACGGACGGCAGAGAAGTATAACGTAACGTTGAATGGAGATGCCGTCTATTCAAAAACGAAAGCAAGTGTTGATCGAGCGCGCAACATCATTCAATCACATGATGGAACAAAACGGTTCGAGGACTTGGGTGTCGATGTCTACATCGGAGAAGCGACATTCCTTAGTGCACACGAAGTCGAAGTGGCAGGACAGCTTGTCGTTGGTGAGAAGTTTGCGATCTCGACTGGGTCTCAACCGATTATTCCACCGATTGAAGGACTTGATACGATTGATTATTTAACGAACGAGACGATCTTTGAATTGACGGAACGTCCCGAGCGTCTCCTCGTCATCGGTGGTGGTGCAATTGGTCTTGAGTTGTCGCAAGCTTACGCGCATCTCGGAACAGAAGTCACAATCATCGAAGGCATGAAGACGTTGCTCGGAAAAGAAGATCGTGACATGGTCGAAGTCATTCAACGCCAGCTCGAACAAGAATTGACGTTACATCTCGATACGAAGGTCACACATGTCCGCAAGTCAGCGGGAGGCATTGAAGTCACAGTTGAAGCAAACGGCGAATCACGTGTCATCGAAACAGATGCCGTTCTTGTGGCCGTTGGTCGGAAGCCGCGCATCGATGCGCTACGTCTTGACCGCGCTGGTGTGCACGTCGAGAAAGGATTCGTTCAAGTTGACGGTTCACTTCGGACAAGTCAGCGACACATCTTTGCGGTCGGGGATACGATCAACTCGCTTCCCTTTACGCATGTTGCAGGACTCGAAGGAAAAACCGTCGTCACGAATGCTTTATTCGGTCTACGGACGAAGCCTGATTATCGGGCGGTCCCTTGGGTCACATTTACGACACCAGAGCTGTTCCATCTTGGTTTAACGGAAGAGGAGGCACGCAAGAAACATGGCGAGATCCAAGTCTATCAGACAGGTCTCGATGAAGTCGATCGTTTCGTCATCAATGGTCAGACGGAAGGACGCGTCAAACTCATCGCTGATAAACGAGGTAAACTAATCGGAGCGCATGCGATTGGAGAACAAGCTGGGGAATGGATGCAAGAAGTCGTCTATGCGATGGCACGTAAAGATAAGGTCGGTCAATTGTCGCGCGTCGTCCACCCGTATCCGATTCGTGGTGCTGCCGTTCAGCGTGCTGCTGATATTTACTGGCGTGAACGTTTATTCGCTGGTCCGATCCCAAAATGGTTGAAACGTTATTTCGACTGGAAACAAGGAGAATGATTCATGCAACAACCTGCTACTAAACGGAATTTCGTCCCGCTCGTCATCTTGTTGACACTCGTCATCAACTTGCTTGTGGCGCTCTTATTCTTTGCACCACCCGTACAAGTTGATTCAGGATTCGACTGGACGTTACTTCCTTTTTTCAATGCCATCTTTAATAGTTTTACCTTCATGCTGTTGCTCGGTGCTTGGATTTCGATTCGTCGAGGGAACCGTGTGAACCATCGTCGCTTCATTGGTGGCGCGATGACGACGACGACGTTGTTCTTGATTTCTTATGTCACGTATCATGCCGTCAGTGAATCAACGAAATTCGGAGGCGAAGGTTTTGTGCGTCCGGTCTATTTCTTCATCTTGATTACGCACATCATACTAGCGGCAGTGATCGTTCCGCTCGTCTTGATGTCACTCGCACATGCCGTGAATCAAAATTTCGAGAAACATAAGAAATGGACGCGCTTTACGATGCCGCTTTGGTTATACGTCAGTTTGACCGGTGTCATCGTCTATATCATGATTCGTCCATATTATTAAAAAAATCCTTCGTGGCAGTTCGCCACGAAGGATTTTTTTATGGTTAGGACTTCACTTTTGTTTCGTCGAGTACGTTCGCTTTTAAGTCGATCAATGGTCGAATCAATACTTCAACGCGTCGATTTTGGCTACGACCCGCCTCTGTTTGATTGGAAGCGATTGGTTGGAATTCTCCGTAACCACTAACCGTAAAACGTTTTGGTTCAAGTTTGGCATTCCGTTGTAGAGCACGCATGAAACTAATCGCTCGGTCAGCGCTTAGTTCCCAGTTCGATGGATATTGAGCTGTGTTGATTGGAATGTTATCTGTATGACCAGAGACTTGAATCTGACGTTGTCCGGCTTTGACGAGAAGGTCGCTCATTCCTTTGGCAATTTGAATGGATCGGCCTCTTACTTCTGCCTGGGCTGGCGAGAACAGTGCCCGGTCACGAATCGTAAAGACAAGACCTTCATTCGTGATTTCGACCTTGATGTCTTTTTCGAGTTGTTCATCTTTGATGTATTTGTTTGCTTCTTCTTTGATCTTTTCGAGTTCTGCAATTTCATAGCTTTGTGCTTTTGTCCGCGCGTCTAGCTTTTTCGAATCCTCTTCTTCTTGAGTAGAGAGTGAGCTGTTCGTAATCATCCCTGAGCCGCCGTTGAAGACAGAACTAAACGACTGAGACATCGCTTTTAATTTGACAGCATCGACATTACTCGAAGCGAAGAGAACGATGAAGAGCGCGAGAAGCAAGGTCAATAAGTCGGCGTAGGGAATCAACCAGCCTTCGGAAATATGTTCGTCATGCGGCTTCTTTTTCCGCTTCATAATTCGCACGCTCCTTCGGTGTCAGGTACACGAGTAGCTTATCTTCTAAGTTTTTCGGTGATTCACCGTTTTGAATTGAGAGAATGCCTTCAATCATCATCTCGTACAATTGAATCTCGCTCGCTGATTTTTGCTTCAGTTTTGTTGCGAAGGGGAACCACAGCACATATCCGGTGAATATTCCGAATAGCGTCGCAATGAAAGCACCTGAAATCGCGTGACCTAATTTTTCGATATCCGATAAATCGGATAAGGCGGCGACTAGTCCAACGACGGCACCGAGAACCCCGAGTGTTGGCGCATAAGTTCCGGCTTGCGTGAAGATGTTTGCGTTCGCATGATGGCGTTCCGTCATATTTTCGAGATCGCGTGTCATGACGTCCTCGAC
This sequence comes from Exiguobacterium sp. EA-TM-5, assembly GCF_053878415.1. Lineage (NCBI taxonomy): Bacteria > Bacillati > Bacillota > Bacilli > Caryophanales > Exiguobacterium > Exiguobacterium sp. EA-TM-5. Next base: position 654,805 of record NZ_CM132670.1, read on the forward strand.
ATATTCAGATGGCTGTCCATCGATGACCATCATGACGCCGCGCTTCATGAACGCATTATCGACTTCTTCGAGTGCTGATTCGAGAGATAAGAGGCCTTCTTTACGCGCTTGCGTTGAGAGTGTCAGAAATTGTCCGAGCAACACTTGTTTTGTCATCAGCTTTTGTTCGAAAAAGATGACTTTAAATAAGGCAGGTAGTACTTTTAATCGTTCCTTCGGGAAGGAGATCATGATGGCAGCTGCCGTTCCGACAAAGATAATGACAAGGGCTGCAGGGTTGAGTAGAGCGACTGGAGGCGCACCTTTTAAGATCATACCTCCGACTAGTGTGATGAGACCAAGGATGATCCCGATAATCGACACGATATCCATGATTGATGTGTGCCACCTTTCTGTATGTAATCCGTATAAGAACGAAAAATAAAAGAGCAGAAGACACTTCTTCTGCTCGGAAATCCAAAAACCGAGAATTAAGCGCCGTTTTCGTCGATTAGCATTTGAATGCTTTCGTTTCGTTCGTCACGCTCTATATCGGTCAGTACATCGTATTTTTTTAACACTTGATACAATTCATTTAGAATTGGTTGCTCCAAATGTAATGATAAGAGTTCCTCGAATTGATAATACAATTGCGCAGGCATCCATTGTGATTGCCGTTCCAGCCTTCGCCAGACATCCTCAATCGAATGATCAGCCGTCTTAGGGTCCACTGTTTCCCTCAACCTCCTTTAATGATTACACGTCCACTTTTATCTAGTTTACCAAAAAAATACGAAAACGTTTAGTCGATTGCATATTTCGATAGAACTTCTTAATTCAAGAGAGTATGATAAAGACAATTCTGTCTGAAAACAATCTAGGGGGAGTAAGATGTTCTCGCATAAAAGACGTTCACCACTGGCGCGCTTCGGGCGTTTAGGTGAATTGATGTACCATCAGTTGTTCGATAAACCAGCACGCTTCATCGCGACGGGCTTTACATTGACGATTTTACTAGGTGGTTTTTTATTGTGGCTTCCGATTTCACAACAAGAGGGGCAAGATGTTTCCTTCATTGACTGCTTGTTCGTCGCGACTTCTGCCGGAACCGTTACGGGTCTATCGACGATTAATATCGCTGAAGCCTTTAATCTGCTCGGTCAACTCATCATGATGCTCTTGATTCAGGTAGGTGGGCTTGGATTCATGACGATTGCGCTTGTCTTGCTCAGCGTAACGGGACGAAAGATCGGGATTCGTCAGCGGATTATTATTCAAGAGATGTTCAATCTCGATAGTCCGGGTGGAACGATTCGTCTTGTTCGAAACATCATCGTCACGACAGTTCTCGTCGAGATCGTCGGCATGTTTTTGATTGCGCTTGATTTGTTCATTCAATACAAATACAGCTTCGGAAAAGCACTCTATTACGGTTTGTTCCACGCCGTATCTGCCTTCAACAATGCGGGGTTCGCGCTTTGGGGTGATAACTTGATTGGTTTCCAACAGGACACGACGTTCATCCTGACGATCGCCGCTCTCTTGATGATTGGTGGATTAGGCTTTACCGTCATCGCTGATATCGCGGGAAAACGAAGCTTCAAAAAAATCTCCCTGCACTCGAAATTGATGGTGCTATCTTTATTCGTCATCAACGGACTCGGTGTCTTAGCGATGATGCTCTATGAATGGGTGTCTCATCTTGGCTCATTGCGAGACGAGTCGTTCTTTCATGCGCTCCACATCGTATTTTTCCAAGTCGTCACAACACGGACGGCTGGTTTCCAGACAATCGATCTAACGACGATGGTACCGCTCTCGATCGGTTTGATGATGGTCTTGATGTATATCGGAGCAGGTTCAGCGTCGACGGGTTCTGGGATCAAGGTCACGACGGCAGCGGTCATCCTAAAGAATGTCTGGACGTATCTACGAGGACAGCGTGAGACCGTTCTGATGCGACGGACGGTTCAAGCACAGGCGATCCAAAAAGCGTATGCGATTGCTGTCTTCAGTTTGTTATTCATCGCTTTGATCACGACGCTCCTTGCATTGAGTCAACCGAACCTATCGTTCATCGGTCTGTTCTTTGAGACCGTCTCCGCATTCGGGACGGTCGGTCTATCATTGAATGTGACACCGGAGTTAAACAGCTTTGGGAAGTTCTTGATCATGTTCATGATGTTGCTCGGACGTGTCGGATCGTTGACGATCCTGTTCACGTTTGCGACGCAACGAGACCGGACGATTCGTTATCCAAAAGAAAATATGTTGATCGGCTAATTAATCAAAAAGTCCAATCGACCTTCCGATAGGAAAGGCGATTGGACTTTTTTTAATGTGGGACATGTGTTTGATAGTACTGAACAAGCCGAGGCATCGTTTCTGCTAGATCCGGACAAATGATACCGGTATCCCGTAAATCGCGTAAGGTATGTGTTGTATCGTATTGAACGGAATGGATGAAATAATCGAGTGTCTGACGTTGCATCTGAAGACGTTTTGCAATAGCTGGAGTCAATGCCGTACTGACGAGTCGAAACGGTACGATACCACGTGGATACCGTCCATAATAGGCGACATGTAACATCTCAAAAATCGCACGTGCCCCATGTGGGAATGGATCCGTCAGATGATACGTCTTATTTTTACCAACGGGTGCATGACTGAGGTAAGCGGTCGCTTCGATGACATAATCATATGGGACGAGATTAACGAGTGCATTCGCACGTCCGGGATACGGAAGAGGAGCGAAAGATTGCAGAAGACGCATCGCGTTCAAAACGAAATAGACACCATCCCATTTCGGAGTTTCTCCCGTTTCGGAATGTCCGACAACAATTCCGGGGCGAATGATCGTATAAGGGATCGTCCCAATTTCTTTACGGAAACGCACCTCGGCTAAATACTTTGTCTCTTCGTAAGCATTTTTAAAGTAACTTGCCTGTAAATCGTCCTCAAGAACCGTTCCTGTACGTAGACCTGAGACGTACGCTGTGCTGAAGTAGATATAGCGCTCTAAAGCGCGGCATGTATGAGCGAACTGTGTCACATTCGCAGTACCGATGACATTGATCCGGAAGGCAGGTTCATATGCCGTAGCTAAATCGTATAGCGCCGCGAGATGAAAGATGTGTGTGACATCTTGTTGCAAAATCATCCGTGTATCATCAGGTAAAGCAAGCTGTTCGACCGTGATGTCGCCCTCATGTAATACGAGTTGGTCCGGTCGTAAGGATGTCCGCTCTAGAAGAGCATCACGTCGCTCAGCGGCCATGTTCCGCTCTGACGATAAGTGAAGCAAATGAAAACAAGCGATTTGATCCGGAACACGTGCCAGTTGTTCAATCAGTTTTGTTGCTAAAAAACCGGGGAAACCAGTCATAAAATAGGTCCGCATCAATTCCAGTCCTTTCTTGGGTCGCGTTCAAGCATGACAGTGAATGTCGAACCAGCATTGATTTCTGATTCGACTGAAATCGCTCCACCATGCGATTCAATGATTTCCTTGCAAATGGCAAGACCGAGTCCTGTACCACCAATTTTTCGGATGTCTGAGTTATCGACGCGGTAAAATTTCGTAAAGAGCTTTTCAAAAGCATTTTGTGGAATGCCTAGTCCATGATCCGTTACAGATAACGTTGCTTGTTCCGAGTTTACTGAAAGATTTACTTGTATATGATCCGCCTGTGGAGAATATTTAATGGCGTTAGACAGTAAGTTTAAAATGACTTGCTTGATTTTATGCTCGTCCGCAAAAATCAGGACAGAATCCTCTGGTAGTTCCAGATCAATGCGATGTGAATCGACGGTCTCGCCATAAGCATCGACGGTCGCTACTAGAAGCTCGCGTAATGAGAACGATGAAAAGGCATATTCTTGCTTTCCACTTTCTAGTCGCTGGATGTCTAAAAACTCATTTAACAGAGTTGTCAGTCGTTTCGTTTCTTCGTGGACGATCTCAACATAACGTTCGATTCTAGCAGGTGGTTGCTCTTTATATCGGAGTAATTCCATATAACCAAGGATGGAAGACAGTGGTGTCCGCAACTCATGTGATACCGTACTGACGAGTTCATCCTTTACTTGATCCATCTTTGCTTCCTCCGTCCGGTCACGGAAAACGAATAAGAAACCATGACGGGAAATACGACTCTTCTCCTTCTTAATCGCCGTTGCATAAAATTCAAAATAAAGCGGACTCGATTCGTTCGGTCGCTGTAATGTGAAACGAAACGATAGTTCAGAATGTTTTCCGGCGAGTAGCTCCTCGACTTGGCGGAGCATATCGAATCGAGTAGTCAGATCAAGGTTCGGAATCAAGCTGATCCGTTCTTGGATTTTACTTGGTGCAATACCTGGAACATCAAGTAACTTACGCGCTTTGACGTTCATGAAGATAAAACTTCCATCCTCTTCTGTCAGTAAGAAGCCTTCGTTGGACGCTTGAAGAATCGATTGTGTGATGTCACGTTGGCGCATGATAGCATTTTTTTCGCGCTCGAGCATTTTCTCGATTTTTTTTCGTTCCGTGATATCACGGACGACGGCGACACGCATACGGATATTGTTATAGATGATTTCACGCGGGAAGACTTCGATTTCGACAGAAGTTCCATCGGCACGTTGACCGAGCACTTCGTAAGGTTCTTCACGATGCTGCTCGATGCGCTGTAAGACGCGTGCATGATGATCCGGATGAATCAATTCAAGTGTCGTTTTTCCTTTCATCTTCTCGAGTTTTGTGCGGAAGATGACTTCTGCTGCGCGATTGGCATCAATGATAATGCCATGATCATGAAAGATGACGGCTTCGACGACAGATTCCGAGAAGAGTCGGAATCGACGCTCGCTTTTCGTTAGGTGCCATTCGATTTGTTTTTGCGTCGTGATGTCTTGAATGAGTAGGAAATACGTATCGTTCGGTAAACGTGTCATATAAAGTCGTCCATGAAACGTTGAACCATCCAAGCGATGGTACGTCCAGTCGTTTTCAGCTTCCCGTCCATGAAGTAGGAGGAGTTGAGCATCCGATAAATCCTTTAAGTTCAGTTGTTCGAGATGTTGACGGCGGGTAGCCATTTCCTTTGCATCATGTAAGATCGTTGGTTGAAGACCGATGATATCTTCGGCGTGATCAAATTGAAACAAGGTACTTGCTACCTCGTTACATGCCTGGATCCGAAATTCTATATCTGTAATGAATAAAGCGACATCAAGTGATGAACCGAATAAGTCATCGACTTTTAGAGGAGCGACATGGACGAGGAAATAGTCGGTCGCTTCAATCGCTGTGATTGTTAATTGATGCGTCGTTGAAATGACGGCTTCCTTCTGTAACGGAAAGAAATCATCCGTGATCGGAAAAAGTTCCTGGACTGTTTCTATTTTCGGAGCGGTCATGAACTGATGTTGAAAGGCGTCATTATGAAATTGAATCTTTCCATTTGCATCGATAAGAAGAACGGGGTCTTTCATAGCACGTAACGTCGCATGGATGATTCGTAAAGATGAGGGGGATGAATGTTCTGCCATGAGCTACCTCCTGACTGGTCCTTGACCATGGATTTTAAGACGGACTTTCTTCGTTAGCTTACTTCTGCAACAGAAGTAGTGTTTCCTGTCGAAGAAAGCAACCAATGAAGAATTTTAGTATAGTGAAAAACAGATCACGACAAAGTAGAGGAGAAACGTACGATGAAACGATTGAAACGAAAACGTTTATTACTGGCAACTTTGTTTGCAATGGTAGGAATTTTCGGAACTTATTTTTTTTCGAGTTCTTGGGAACCTTTAATCTTAATCGTCAGTATAGTAGGATGTATCCTTTTTCTTCTTTTGTCCATTTTAACGCCGTCGCTTGAAAAGCAACTCGATCGAATGGAAGGACGAGAATTTGAAGAATGGCTTGCCGATTTGTTTGAAACAGCAGGATATCGGGTTGAGCTGACACCTGCTTCGCGCGACTTCGGAGCAGATTTGTTGATAGAGGATGAACGAGGGTATAAGATTGCCATCCAGGCAAAGCGATATAGTGCGGCTGTAGGGCTCGAAGCGGTTCAACAGGTCGCTGCCTCTGTTCCATTCTATGGAATGGACGAGGGATGGGTCGTTACGAATTCGACCTTTACGGAAGCCGCGTATCAACTGGCAGAACCGAATCAGGTTCGCCTCATCGATCGGGAAGAATTGCTCGCATTTGCAAAGGAGATGAACCTGCATTAAGCATGTCGAATGATTGTCGACAAAAGGGGGTTGTCAATTTGGAGAAACGGTGCAATAATCATTTTCGTTAACGAAATATCATACAGATAAAGAAAGTTAAACTATACAGGATGTCTAAATAAACTGGGGACGAAAAACCAGCACGTTTTAGCAGTGAGAGGAGAATATCTGTTGCGCAAAGTTGTCTATGTGCAGGGTTGCGTTTTTTCGCAAGGTCATGCCGCGATTTATGATGAAGCACACCAAATGATTGGTGCGGTTCAACACGACGAAAACGGTCGTGTTCAAGTAATGAATGGTGAAGGTAGAGGGGTAGCGTTTGGTAAGTTCATTCCGACATGTAAGAAATGGGTCGTGATGAACCATGATGGACAAGAGGTAGGTCAAATGCGTGAGAAGTTTTCGCTCTTCTCGAAGAAATGTGAGTACAACGTGTATGAGCGTGGTACGTTCACGATTTCCTTCGACCTGACAAAAGGAAAATTCTCCGTCCGGAGTGCCGCTGGAGAGGTCGTAGCAGAATTGTTGCAAGACGGTGATGAGTACCGTCTCGTCAAGGATGCTGACAAACTCTCGATGTACGAATTACTCTCTGTCTTGAAAAGTCTAACGAACAATGTCCACTATAAATCACTGACAGCCGTCTAAATAAAAAAAGATGCCTTCCATGACATGGATGGCATCTTTTTTTCATCATGTCGTTTGAAGAACATGATAAAGGCGTTGTTTGGCTTCGTGCGTCAGATGCGACACACGACGGGCATAGAGACAGAGTTGCAGGACATGGACAGTTTCAGGGCGATACGCGTTAATACGCTCGAGCGAGCGTCTGAGACGCTTCTCCGTCAATTCAATCGGTCCGCTCGTCTCCGCATGTTGTGTATAGACGAGATAAAAATTGAGTGGGCTGATCAAATCATCCTCATCGATGTTCGGGTTCTGGAAGACAATCGTCAGCAGTTCCCGTGTTTCTTCTAGCGAGAAGAGATGTTTTAAATCGTCCAGTAGGTAGATGATAGAGGCCTGATTGATTGAGTATTTCTTTCCGCGATGCGGTACACCGATGATGTCCCGTACTTCACGTTTCGTCCAGTTCTGAATCGTCGTTGCTGACATGTGTTCTCCAATCAAGGCATTTGCCAAATGAACGATTTCATTGATGGATAGACCATTTTTCAATGGATCGAATTGTTTCAGACGATTGATGACCTTCGGCAATTCTGTTCCTTCTGTTGCAACGAGTGGCTCGATTCCTTTGCCTTCATTCAAACGTTGCAGACAACTTGATAATGTTTGGACTGCTTGAGCATCATACATTTCCAAAACTTCCTCTCTAGGACGTCATTTGACCTTATGTTATCAAATGAAGGTTCAATAGGGCAAATAGCAACTAAAACAACGTACAATAATAAGAAAGGGGGAATCAGAATGGAATGGCTTGCTGCCCTTGGTACGATCGTCATCGTTGGGCTGGTTCTCGTCATCCTTGAATTCATTGGACGCCGCTTCGGTTTTTCTCCCGAAACGGTTCGGAAATGGATTCATATTGCTGTCGGTCATTGGGTATTTCTTGCACTTCTATGGCTTAATCACTGGTACGTTGCCATCGTACCGTTGTTATTCTTTGCTGCTGTTAATTTATTGACACTACGCAAAGGAATCGGACAGATGCACGACGTCGATCGTCCTTCTTATGGAACGGTCTATTATCCGCTCGCTCTAGCAGGACTCGTCCTGTTCTTTTTCGAACGACAACCAATGGCGCTCATAGCTGGAAGCATGGTACTTGCCTGGGGAGATGGACTTGCCGCCTTGGTCGGAAAACGCTACGGAAAGACGTTTTACGTTCGCGGTGAGACGAAACGTTCCTTTGAAGGGAGCATCGCGTTGTTTTTAGCATCATTTCTCGTTCTTACAGTAACATTTTTGTTTTACGAACAACCTGTTTGGCTCGCTGTCAGTTATGGCTTTTTACTTGCGAATATCGCCGCTCTGATTGAAGCCATTTCATATCGCGATCTCGACAACTTAATCTTACCGTGGACGATCGCGGCGCTCGTCGCATTTGCTTTTTGACGTTTAATCACGTAGCAACAATTGTTTAAAATAGAGCAAACGTAGTCGAATGTAGTCCGGATACGCGCGCCATCCTGCATGACGAATAGTCATATCCCGACACATGTCACGGAAAATATGTCGATAGATTTTTTCTTCAGAATCATCATAAACAGCTGCGTATAAGCCGTGTTCGAGCATATTGGAAAGTCGCTCATCGAGCTGAGTGTAAAGCTCCTCATCGCTGTCTTCTCGTAAGGCAGAATGTAGCATCTCATACTGAATGCCTTGATTGGTAGAAGCGGTTGCATGAAAGACGGCTGTTTTATCGTGATGAGATACACCGATGATTAACGCATAGAGTGTTTCCAACATGTCGATCGAATGACCGTCCAGTTGTTGGATGGAATCAATAGCCATCAGCGTATCGATTCCAGATGCACCAATTTTCTTTAAGTATGTAAACGCATGAACAGCTGATTCACCATAATATTGACGATGATTGTAATGGACGGCAAGGGAGCGGTGTCCTGCCGGCTCTTCAGGGAACCGTGTGATGGCCGATAAGAAAAACTGTTCCGCTTCGTGCATATATCCTTCCTCTTCACTGATGATCCCAAGAAGAATATACCCTTGAACGTGCTCACCGATTTGTTGGTGTGTCTCTTCAATAAGTCGGCGCGCTTGCGTGAGTTCGTTCTTGAAATAAAGGGAGTAGGCTGTCGCAATGTTGAGCAATGGATGGGATGGGACAAGAACACGTAAGCGTTCGGTTGCGGCAATCCGTACGTTCTCTTCTGTATCGGATGTCAGTGCTTCGAGTAACGCAACTTCAGCGACGTGACTCTTAAGTTCATGGGAATGGGCGGTTACAGTTTGTGTCATGTAATGAAATCACCTCTACTAGTTCAAAATCATATGTCTTCATTCTCATCATATGACAAGCAGAATGGTGCCTCAAGAAATAATAGAGAAATTCGTTCTTTTTATAAAAAAGTAGCCGATGGTTCCTAAAAAAGGAATCATCGGCTACTTCTACTATTGAGATTATGCGTGAAGGTGAAGAACATCTTCCACGGATTTATACGTGTATCCGAGATCGCGTGCGACCGCTTCATAAGTGACGAATCCTTGTGCGACATTCAATCCTTTTTCAAGAGCATCATTTTCAGCAAGTGCACGATGTGTGCCTTTGTTTGCGAGTTCAAGAACATAAGGAAGTGTTGCGTTCGTCAATGCCAGTGTAGACGTACGTGGAACGGCACCAGGCATGTTTGCAACAGCGTAATGAACAACACCGAATTTTTCATACGTTGGATCATCGTGCGTTGAGATACGATCGACCGTTTCGAAGATACCGCCTTGGTCGATAGCGACGTCAACGATGACAGCACCCGGCTTCATGCGTTTCACCATATCGGCAGTGACGAGTTTCGGTGCTTTAGCGCCTGGAATCAAGACAGCCCCGATGACAAGATCACTTTCAGCGACTGCTTCAGCAATCGTGTAAGGGTTTGAAATCAATGTGTTGATTGAGTTACCGAAGATATCATCAAGCTGGCGAAGACGTTCTGGACTGACGTCGATGATCGTGACATCTGCGCCGAGACCAACAGCGAGTTTCGCAGCATTCGTTCCGACAACACCACCGCCGATGACTGTTACTTTTCCACGACGGACGCCAGGGACGCCAGCAAGCAAGATTCCCATACCACCGTGTGGTTTTTCTAAGAACTGTGCACCGATTTGCGATGCCATACGTCCTGCTACTTCACTCATTGGTGTTAACAATGGCAGTGTGCGGTTCTTCTCGACTGTTTCATAAGCGATTGCTGTGATGTTCGAGTCAACGAGTGCACGTGTCAGTTCTGGCTCAGCAGCTAGATGGAGATACGTAAATAATGTCAGATCTGGACGGAAGTATTGGTACTCAGAAGCAATTGGTTCTTTGACTTTTAAAGCAAGTTCAGCGGTTGCCCAGACTTCAGCAGCGGTTGCGATGATTTCAGCACCCGCTTTGACGTACTCTTCGTTCGTGAAGCCACTCCCCATACCTGCCATTGATTCAATGACGACACGGTGTCCTTGTGCATGTAACGCTGCTACCCCGGCAGGTGTTAATGCAACACGGTTTTCGTTATTTTTAATTTCTTTTAATACTCCAATGATCATGTGAACGCGATCCCCTTTCGCAAATAAACAAATCAATTTCTCTTCTTCTTCAGTATACGAGAAATGAAAGCGTTCTACTTTATCGGCGTTTTCAAAAATAACCGATATCCTTTGTGTAAAATCACAAAGGATATCGGTCTGCTTTAAGATACAAATAAAGTAAGGAGCGTTCAGGTAAGGATTCCATTCGAATACCGGCTTCCTCCTCGATTCGTCGCATCCGATAGAGGATCGTATTCGGATGAACATGGAGATGAGAGGCGACTTGTTTAACGTTCCCGTCATAATGAAGAAACCACTCTAATGTCTCACATAAAGAAGAGGCATGTTTGACATCGTAAGCACGCAGTCGTTCGATTTCTTCGAGACGAACCGTTCGGCGTCGCAGACGTTCTGAGAAAATCGGTAAAAGTTGAAACAAGCCGAGGCGTTCATAACGCGTGACGTTCTTCAGCTCAAATGGAAAGGCGTCTTTCAAACGTAAGACGATGCCGGCCTCTTCATAGCGTTCTGGGATCGCCTGGACACCAGTGAATACTTCGCTACTTGCTGCAACGAAATCTGTGTAATCAAAACGCTCCGCGAGCAATTGGCGGAAGGACTGAATGAAGGCGTCGAATTGCAGACGCTCTTGTTCTGCATCACGGTCATTTGTGCTGATCCACAAGATAAAATCTGTTTCATCATACGCGTAAAGTAACGGACGGACCGTCTGCTGGATCGTTAATAAATAGCGAAGACGATCGGCAAGCCGTGGTGTGATCGCTTCTGAAAAACGAATGACTGTTAAACGGCTAATTCCGGGTGGTGCAACATGAAGCTTAGAAAACATCTTCATGATCTCCGACTCGGACAGTTCTTCGTGTAATAACTCGAAGAAGAATTGTTCCGTCTGCTCTTCCTTTCGTTTTTTCTGCATGTCGATTGCGAGTAACTGACGTTGTGCAAGCAGAGCTCCTTTTTTTAAATCCGCTAATTCCGACGAGGTAAACGGAGTGCTTCGCGCAATTGACCAGATATAGCCTAGAATTTCAGAATCTTGTTTAATGGCAATGGCGACCCGGTCATTCAGTCCGACACCAGTACGTGCTGAAATGATGAGCGGTTCATCTTGTGTTGCGAGACTTTGGATGACCTCGTCTTTCCAAAGTTGATCGATGACTGATTCCGGTACCCGGCGACCGATGATCGTTGCGACACGAGCGGGGTCCGTGTCAGCAGTATGCGTGCTATAGGCAAGGAGGCGATGGTTCCGATCTTCAATCGTAATCGGGGCATTCAACGCGATGCCGATCGCTTCTGCTAAGTCATCTAAGGAATGATATGAAGCTTCTAACATGAAATATCCCTTCTTTCTCTCTCGTTCAATATCTTCAGTATATCTTCTGTTGTGAAAAATCACAAAAAGTTTTCTTTTGTATTGTAAGAAAATACAACTGCATGCTACGGTTAGCCTCGGAAAAGAGAGAGAGGATGAAATGGCATGGATGTGTTACGTATGATATCAGCTTGGGTCTGGGGGATTCCAAGTATGGTGTTATTAGTAGGAACGGGAGTTTACTTTACGATTCGCTTGCGTGGTCTTCAGTTTCGACGATTGAAACAAGCGTTTCAATTGTCTGTTCAAAAATCAGGGCAGGGAGAAGGAGAGATTAGTAGCTTTCAGATGTTGATGACGTCCCTAGCGGCGACGATCGGGAACGGAAACATTGCAGGAATCGCAGTCGCCTTGACGATGGGCGGACCAGGTGCGGTCTTTTGGATGTGGATCATTGGGTTGATCGGAATGGCAACAAAATATGCGGAAAGCCTCCTTGCTATTCTCTTTAGAAGTCGAAATGAACGAGGCGAAGCTGTCAGTGGACCGATGTATTACATCGAGAAGGGACTGGGACCTAAATTTAAAATCCTTGCCGTTTTGTTTGCGGTATTTGGTTTGATTGCATCATTTGGTGTCGGAAATACAGTGCAAGCGAATGCGATGGCAACGGTGCTTGAGCAATCGTTCCATGTGCCGTTGTTATTGTTCGGTATTTTACTCGCAATTGCGGTCTATGTATCGATTCGTGGTGGGCTTGAACGCGTCAGTGCGATCTCGACGATTTTCGTTCCGATCATGAGCTTGCTTTATATTGGAGCAGCGTGTGTTCTTTTAGTATTAAAGGTGGATCAGATTTTGCCAGCTTTAGGCCTAATCTTTGAATACGCGTTCCAGCCACTTGCGCCAGCAGGTGCTTTTACGGGTGTGTCAATTATGATGGCGATGCAAGTCGGTGTAGCACGTGGGATTTTTACGAACGAAGCAGGACTCGGGACAGCAGCCTTGATTGCCGGATCCGCAAAAAGTGAACGCCCAGTTGAGCAAGGATTGATCTCAATGACGAGTACCTTCATCGTGACCTTGATCGTCTGTACGATGACGGCACTCGTCCTTCTGACGACAGGATTTTGGGACCCATCCGGTGGCTTACATTCAGGTATGACACATGACGCGAGTCTTTCTGGGGCAGCACTTACGGCAACTGCCTTTGCGAGTGTCCTTGGATCATTTGGAGAATGGACCGTTGCTTTCTCGGTCTTCTTCTTCGGTTATTCGACGATCATCGGTTGGTATGTCTACGGAGAAAAATGTTTAGAGTACTTGAGCGGTACGACACGCTTCAACGAAGGCTATCGTGTGTTCTTTGCGCTTGCAGCTTGTTACGGTGCCGTTGCTCAACTTGAACCATTATGGCTCGTAGCAGATATTGCGAACGGGTTGATGATGATTCCGAACTTGATCGGGATGTTATTCTTATCGCACCTAGTCATTGAACAAACGCGCAACTACGAACGGGCGGGTCACAAGCGAGTCGCCTGAACGAATAAAAGCCGTGATGCCTAAGAGGCATCACGGCTTTTGCCATGAAACGGATTCATCCATTCGTACGACGACGGCTGTAGATGAGGAGTGTTAGTAAGAAGATCAAACTGAGTGCAATGAGGACGGAAAGTGAAGCGACGTTCCAGCCGAGGACTTCAAATAAGACGCTGATCGCAACCGTCAAATAGAAGATACCGAGGTACTTTTTGACAAAAGGACTTTCGAAGTGCGTCAACTGCTTCGCTCCAATTGGTGCTCCGAGCAACGCTCCGATGATCAGCATGATACCGACGAGAATATCGATGTTCGTACTTGCCACCGTATAATTGACGAGTCCCGATAGAACAATCAGTAACGCGGATGCAATACTCGTTCCGACCGCACGCTTCAACTCATAACCAACGATTCCGACGAGTAACGGTGTGATGATGAATCCACCACTGACACCGAGGAGGGAAGAGATGAATCCGGCGAACAAACCAGTGAAGGCAAGAGCGAGATAACGATTTTTCCAACCCGTCTGTTCACCTGTCGTAGATTTCGGACGTAAGAATTTATTCGCGAAATAGAGTAAGAGTCCAATATAAACGATCGAGATGACGAGATGGGCGCCGTTAACAGCCTCTAGACGAAGGACAAGTGGTGTCGCGATCGTCGAACCGATGATTCCGACGCCACCAACGACGAGACTGTCACGCCAGACGACATTTTTGAGGCGTAAGTGAGAGATTGTACCCGAAACGGTTGATCCGAGGGTCAGCATGAGGCTGGTCGCGATTGCGACACTCGGTGCATATCCTAAAATGAGTAATAGTGGCGTCAAGATAATACCACCACCAATTCCGAAAAATCCGGAGATGATACCAATGAAAAATCCGAGGATTAAGAAATAATAAAAAGCGAGATCCATGTACAGTCTTCCTTTCTGTTTCTTCTCTATGATTCATTTAGTATGGCAATGAATGAGAAGAATGTAAAAGGGGACGGCTCCTTCAAGGGGGTTGAAGGAGCCGTTAAGGGGAACTTATTCTTTTGACGCGGCGACTTCTGTAGCTGCATCGATACCGGTATTGGCCTTAACTATGATTCGTTCGAAGTTCCCGGCAACTTCGTTCGATTTCGTCAACAACGTCCCGACGATGGCTCCGAGGAAACCAAGAGGGATGGAGACGATTCCTGGATTCGTCAGTGGGAAGAGGGCTTCCCCGACGAACAAGGCTGAACCGTCGACTGCCCAAAGATTTGGACTGAGTGCGACGAGAATCAGTGAAGAGAATAACCCAACGACCATACCTGTGACTGCTCCGCCAGTATTGAAACGGCGCCAGAAGATCGTTAAGAGAATGACTGGTAAGTTGGCACTTGCTGCGACAGCAAAAGCAAGTGAAACGAGGAACGCGACGTTCATCGATTGTGCGAACAATGCCAGTACCATCGAAATCAAGGCAACGGCGATGGAAGCGAGACGTGCTGCTGTCATCTGTTCTTTTTCCGTCGCTTGTCCTTTACGTAGGATATGACTATAGAAGTCATGAGCAAAGGCAGACGCAGCGGATAAGACCAGTCCTGCCACAACCGCGAGGATCGTCGCAAAGGCGACTGCAGCGACGAACGCAAAGAGTAAATCGCCACCAAGTGCTTGCGCAAGAAGTGGCGCAGCCATGTTACCAGCGGCATTCGCAGCAATGATATCGTCAGAACCGACGAATGCGGCGGCACCAAAACCGAGGAAAATTGTCAAGATATAAAAGGCACCGATGATCCATGTCGCATACACGACGGACTTACGAGCTGTCGGAGCATCTTTAACGGTAAAGAAACGAATTAAGATATGTGGCAATCCGGCTGTTCCGAGAACGAGCGCGAGATTTAATGAAATCGTATCCAGTGGCAACTTGAATTTATTCCCGGGATTTAAGAATGAGTCCCCGAGTGGCGTGGCTTGTTTGACTTCTGAGAACATCTTGAAGATTGAGAAATCAAACTTCGCGAACACCATGAATGAGATGACGGCTGTTCCTGCCATCAGCAGGATCGCTTTGATGATTTGTACCCATGACGTAGCGGTCATGCCACCGAAGACGACGTAGACCGTCATCAAGATCCCAACGATGATGACACTCGTTGTGTAAGGAATCCCTAATAACAATTCAATCAAGGCACCTGCACCGACAAGTTGCGCAATCATGTAAAAAATCGAGATCGCGATCGAGTTCATAGCCGCGACGCCGCGAACTTTTGAAGCGTTGAAACGAGCAGCAATCATGTCTGCCATCGTATACTTCCCGAGGTTCCGAAGTGGTTCAGCGACGAGGTATAAGACGACGAGATAAGCAACGAGGAAGCCGATTGAGTAAAAGAATCCATCGAAGCCAGCTAAGGCAATCATCCCGGCAATCCCGAGGAACGAGGCGGCTGACATATAGTCACCGGCAATCGCCATTCCGTTTTGCGCACCAGTAAGTCCACCGTCTGCTGTATAAAAATCGTTAGCTGTCTTTGTTTTGCGAGCAGCAAAGTATGTAATGACGAGCGTCAAACCGACGATCGCCGAGAATAAGGCAACGGCAGTATAATTCATTTCGACTCCTCCTTGATTTGTTCGACGAGTCGATCAAAGGCACGTGCTTTTTTGCTATACATCATGCAAAACGTCCATGTCATGATAAATTGAGCAAAAGCAAATAGCCAAGCACCCGTAATATCTCCGAACACGGGCTCGTTCAAAATCGTGAAGTAGCTTGTCAAAACAGGAAGCGTAAAATAGAAAATAAGGCAAAAACTGATAGCAGGAAGAATGAATCCGTTCTTTTGTCGCATCAATTGTTGGAAAGTAGCGCTCTCGACGATGGCTGGAGCAGATTGAGTCGCTTCATTTTTCTGGACTTCGGATACTTGATGCATGAGGACGCCTCCTTTAAAAACTGAATGTAAATTCATTATAAGGATGTCGTTTCTGGAAAAGCTATCCTAATTTTCGAATGGATAACTCCATTATTATATTAATATTGGTCATACCAGTTTAATGTAAGCGTTTTCAATATTGAACATTGTTTGAACGTTATATTGATATTTTAATTTATGTGAAAAATGATTCAAAAGACCTAACGTTTTGAATAAGAGCAAAAAATATTAAAAAGCCCATCTATGGAATCATAGACAGGCTTGGGTCATTTTTCAGATGGACGTTCGATTTTATCTTCGATGTCCCGTAGATGATCCGCACGTTTTGACAGAGCGCGACGCTTCAACCACTCTTCTGTTCCACGACTGACTCCCCAGATGGCGAGTAAAATCAAAAATAGAAGAACAAGACGCATTGGACGCTCAAGAAACGTCGACCATTCCTTTCCAATCAGCGAGAAGATAATCACGACGATCAAACGACCGGCACCGGCAGCAATCAAGTACGTCCGCAGCGATAGTTGAATCATGGCGGAGATGGACGTGATGATGAATGCGGGCATGAACGGAAGCGAGAAAAAGAATCCCAGTGAAATCGGACTCATGTGACGAACACGTTCGATCCATTGTTGGGCGGCATGGTGTTTTTCAAGCCAACGCGTGACCGGACGCCGGAATAGATAGCGAATACAAGCGAAGACGACGAGTGATCCAAGCATGCTCCCGACCCATGATACGAGAACACCCATACCAAAACCATAGGTTGCCGCATTGGCGGAAATGATCAGGACGAGTGGCAGGAAAGGAAATAGAGACTCAAGAAACGGGGCAATTAAACCGGTGGCAGCTCCTCCAGGTAAGTCTTGGAGAAAAAAGATCATCTGCTCGATCCAGTCACGAAGTGTGTGGAGCATTCGGAATCCTCCTTGCAAGATGTACTACTATGTTTTATTTTACCTCTTTCTGATTCAGAAAGGGAATGAAATTCCTTGAAAGGGATTCAGGAATTGTGGATTGTACATTCGAAAGGGAGTTGGTATTATACTTAAATGGGTGCGTTTTGCAGGCGTTCCCAGCTAGTCAATAGCTAGACGCTTCGTTTGCCAACGTTCGTTTTACTGCAAAAAACTGACATGGGGGCTAATGAGGAATATGAAACCTTATCGCGTACTATTATTTTACAAGTATGTTCCGATCGAAAATGCGGAACAACTGACGAAAGAGCATCTTGCTTACTGTAAAGAGCTCGGTATTAAAGGTCGGATTTTGATCGCACCAGAAGGAATCAACGGCACACTTTCTGGAACGGTCGAACAGACAGAACAATACATGAAGGATTTGACGGCGGATCCACGATTCGCTGACATCGAATTTAAAATCGATGAAGTCGAAGAACATGCCTTCAAAAAAACGTTCGTCCGGTACAAAAAAGAACTCGTCACATGGCGTTTTGAGGACGAATTCAACGTACCAGAAGAAAACGCTGCGTACCTTGAACCAGCAGAGTGGAAAGAAATGATGAAACAAGAGGATGTCGTCATTCTCGATGTACGGAACAACTATGAATATGATCTTGGACACTTCAAAAATGCCGTAAAAGTTGATGTCGATGCTTCACGGGAATTCCCGGAGTGGCTCGACGAGAACGAGCATTTATTTGAAGGGAAAAAGGTTCTCACATACTGTACGGGTGGTGTTCGTTGTGAGAAATTCACGGCGTACTTCCGTAAACGGCAACAAAGTGACGATATCTTCCATCTAAAAGGCGGAGTCGTCATGTACGGAAAAGATGAACAGACACAAGGAGAAGACTGGGAAGGCGAACTGTACGTCTTTGATGAGCGTGTACAAGTTCCTGTCAATGCCGTCAATCCATCTGTCGTCTCAGAATGTTATTATTGTGGAAAACCGGAGACGCGCTACGTTAATTGTGCGAACCCGGAATGTAATCGACAGCACTTCTGCTGTGAAGAATGCGAACCGAAAGTCATGCGTTCGTGTTCCGATGAATGCCGGGAGCATCCGCGCAACCGTTATGAAAAAGAGCAACAAGAAGAATTAGTATAAGGCAACGTGTAAAAGCCAGATGATTTCTAAACAGAAATCATCTGGCTTTTTTTGTGTACTCAGGAGGATGGAAATAAGTAACGCAAAATATCGGGTAAACGATTGGCCCATGCCGTTTCATGATGAATCGCTTCCGGAATGATCGTATAGCAGCTTTGAGTGAGTTTTTGTGCGACTGCTCGCGCTAAGACATCATTCGTGTGTAGATAATCCGTCTCAGTCATCGGACCACTCACTTCTTTCGTACCGACATCCATGTAACAACGATGATCAGTAGAAAGAGACGGGCTTCGCTCAATGAATTCGAGGAGTGAGGAGAAGTTTGCCCATCCGGCAGTCGACAAGGCAGCGACGCGCGTGATGACTTCTGGATACGCAAAGAGTCCATAGAGTGAGATGACGCCACCCATCGAGCTCCCAATCATTGTCGTGTCGTCAGGGCGTGTCGCATAATTGGCGTCAATATATGGCTTTAGCTCACGGATGATCCAATCCATATAGACTTTTCCGTTTCCGCCGATCGACGTACGATGCGATGGATAAGCCGTTCGCATCAATAAGGCTTCGTCACTCCAAGGGGCATAATCATCGTACCGATCCATGCCGTCTTCCGGGCTATCGATCGCAACGATCATTGCCGAAATCTGTGTCTGCTGAAGAGCTAGATGAATTTCCCAGCCTTTTCCGAACGAAGCGGTCTCCCCACTGAAGACATTTTGTCCATCGTGCATATAGATCACCGGTAAGGCTTCATCCGGATCAAAATGTGGTGGACGATGAATCCGAATCGTCCGGTTCGCTTGAGATGTTGGTAGTATCATTTCAATTTCCGTAATCGACAATAGAGTCACGACCTTTCAAAGATTTGCATAGTGCGCGGTACAATTGCGTCCGTTGTGTTTTCCGCCGACATACAGTGCATGATCGGCTTGACGTAACGACTCTTCAAACGTCCGCTGATATTTTTCCTCGACCGTATCAATTCCGAGGCTAACGGTTAGTGAAAGTCGATGACCATCGACAAGGAAAGGACGATCCATGACCGCATGGCGGACAGTCTCGGCGAGCTGAATAGCAGCCTCTTGACTACCATTTCGTAACAGAAGCACGAATTCCTCCCCACCATAACGAGCAGCAAAGACATCATCTTGTTGCAATTGAATCGCTTGGATACGTCGTCCAAGTTCACGAAGGACAAGATCACCTACCTTATGACCATAGGTATCGTTGACTCGTTTGAAGTGATCGATATCGAACAAAATGACAGATAGCGGATAGGCATCGGCGGCAAATTCTTGCCGACCGTGTTCGTAAAAGGCGCGACTATTCGGTAATTCTGTTAAGGCATCCGTCCGACTTTCCGTATACAGCTGAACCGTTTCACGAGAGCGTTCTAAAACACGGCAAAAGATGCGGAGTAAACGAGATAATTCGTCAGCATTCGTTACGTCATAGGCATCGGCAACCTGATGGAACAGGATGATTGAGACATCGACCTCTCCACTTGTAATCGAAGGAATGGCTAGCATCGAGTGGCGATCAACAGGTAAGCCGATTTGAATGTCATTTCCCCAATCACACCGAAGACCATAGATGATCGGAGTATGCAAATCGTCAGCTGTCAGTGAATGAAATAGAGGTAACACGTCGATTGGTTGTTTCGTCCGAATGTTATAGATGACTTGCTTCCGTTGTTGTTGAATCGAGATCCAACCTTCAGAAAACGGCAGAAGATGTGGTAAGTCAAGGAGTAGCGAGTCAATCGTTTCGCGTTCAAAGCGGGAAATCAATAAGTGTTCCTTTGCATCGTCAAATCGTTTGGCACTATCATTTGCTTCGAGTGAGTCACCACGTTCTTGGAGCAGACGCTTGAATAAAAAGAGAATCAAGGCAGACACCGTTGCTGCGACGAGTGGACTCTCATCATAGAACCAGATGCCGAGTAGGGCACTTAACATGCTAATCCCGTAGACAAGAGATTGAAGCTTTACGAGACGTCGCCAATCGTATTTCAAGTAGAGGAAACGATTAACGAACAGACATTGGAAGTAAGAGACAAGGAAGACCGTAATTACAAAGCCGATGAAAGGGATCATTGCTTTAGAATACGTAAAGCTTGAGCCAATCGGACCGCCTAACGCATAATACGCAAATGCCGGAAATGAGATATAGACTAAATCGAACAGAGCGTTGATTGGATAGAGGTACACGAAACGTTTCAAGCGAATCGCTTTACGATGAGACATGAATTGAAAGACGAGAATACCAATTTGGCTCAAAATTAATGCATATGTCAAACCGTAATTCAAAAATAAAAATAAGATGATTCCTTCTTGGAACGTATAGTAAATACCGCCACGGCGGACATTATCGAATTGAAACAAGAGAACGAGTCCAAATAAGTAAAGCGTATTGATGATTGTGACAGAAGGATGGAAGGTCGGTGGATGAACGATGCCGATTAGTAACAATGTCAAAGCGACGAGACCGAAGACGATCCAGCTCGCCCAGGCTACGTGTTGATAGTAGCGCATGAAACATCCCTCCCCCTGAGAAGTATCTTTTATTCCTATACCCGAATTGTGGAAATTTTGATAAGCCATTTACCAAAAAAATAAGGTTGAGAGAAAAGAAAGAATTGCGTATAATGTGAAAGATATCGAATACAGTCAATGATGAAGAGAGTAACGGTTGATTTTCGTCAACTAGCGAATCAGGGAATGGTGGAAGCCTGAGGACGAACCAGTCGTGAAACGCACTTCTGAGACGCTGCCCGATTCCTGATGGAAAAGGCGTAGCCGGGGGAACCCCGTTATCCCCGAACAAGGTGGGTGTCGAGTGACACCAAGAAGAGTGGTACCGCGGTCAGTCCGTCTCTTTGCGCGTGGCGCAAGGGGCGTTTTTTATTGCAAAAAAATCAGTGAAGCTGGAGGAAATAAAGATGAGTTATAAAGCACAATATGCAGAAGTGTTACATCAAGTCATGGAAGGTGCCTTGTCTGTTGAACAAATCGAACAACTAATCGAGCAACCAAAACACGAAGATCATGGTGATCTTGCTTTCCCATGTTTCATGCTCGCAAAAGCATTCCGTAAGGCACCAAACATGATTGCTTCGGACCTCGCAGAAAAAATCGACGCACCGTTATTCTCGAACGTTCAAGCTGTAGGTCCCTACATCAACGTCTTCTTGAACCGAGAAGTCGTCTCGCAAGAAATCGTCAATCAAGTCTTGACGGAAAAAGAGACATTCGGTTCTAGCGAAGCCAATGGGAAGACGATCGTTACGGATTTCTCATCTCCGAACATCGCCAAACCATTCTCAATGGGTCACTTGCGTTCGACGGTCATCGGGAACGCGCTTAATCAAATCTCACGTAAAAAAGGGTACGATGTCGTTGGTGTCAACCACTTAGGGGACTGGGGAACACAGTTCGGGAAATTGATGGTTGCGTACACGATGTGGGGTGAGGAAGAAGCAGTCCGTGCAGAACCAATCAAAGAATTGTTGAAATTGTATGTTCGCTTCCATGAAGAAGCGGAAACGAATCCAGCACTTGAGGATGAAGGACGTCTCTGGTTTAAAAAACTCGAACAAGGTGATGAGCAGGCGACGACTCTTTGGACGTGGTTCCGCGAAGTCTCACTCGTCGAATTCAACCGTGTCTATGACATGTTGGGTGTTAAATTCGATAGCTTGAACGGTGAAGCTTTCTACAACGATAAGATGCAACACGTCATCGATCTACTCGAAGAGAAAGATTTACTCGTTGAATCTGAGGGAGCAATGGTCGTTGATCTCGAAGCAGAAGGTATGCCACCTGCCTTGATTAAAAAGAAAGATGGCGCAACCCTTTACGCAACACGCGATTTAGCAGCTGCTGTCTATCGTCTCGAAACATACCGTTTTGAACAGGCATTCTATGTCGTCGGTGGCGAGCAAGCCCTTCACTTCAAGCAATTGTTTGCAGTTCTGAAGAAACTTGGGTTTGAGAATGTCGACGGCATGCACCATGTACCGTTCGGTTTAATCATGAAAGACGGAAAGAAAATGTCGACGCGTAAAGGTCGGATCGTCTTGCTTGAAGAAGTACTACAAGAAGCAATCGACGTCGCGAAGAAAAACATCGCGGAAAAAAATCCGAACTTAGCAAATGCCGAAGCGACGGCTCGTCAAGTCGGTGTGGGCGCGGTCATCTTCCATGACTTGAAGAACGAACGCATGAACAATATCGAGTTCGATCTTGAGCACATGTTGAAATTCGAAGGTGAAACAGGACCATACGTCCAATATACGAATGCTCGTGCGAACTCGTTGCTCCGTAAAGGTGGCTATGATGGAACACCATTCGCAGGCAGTGCCGATGATCATGCATGGGGTGTCGTTTCAATGTTGAACCAATTCTCGACAGTCATCGATCGTGCGTTTGCGCGTCGTGAACCATCAATCATTAGCCGATATGTCTTAGATCTTGCACAAAGCTTCAATAAATACTATGGGCACGTCCGTGTTCTCGAAGATGACGCAGCAAAACAATCACGTCTTGCACTCGTCAAGTCTGTCACGATCGTCTTGACAGAAGGTCTTCGTTTACTTGGTGTCGGCGCTCCAGAAGAAATGTAAGACCAATCCACGAATAAGAAGAGGTAGATTATGAAGACTGAAACGAAAGAACGATTACAGCAAGCTGCTTCACAGATGAAGCAGGAGCCTTTGGCGGAAACGGTCGCATTCATGGCTGATTTTCACGGGAAAGTCGCAGCGTGGTTACCGGGAGAGTCTGTCGATTTCGTTCACGACTTCGTGACGGCACCGGAAGCAGAGTTGATTGCTCCCATTGAAGGCGATGCATTACGAACGAAAGAGAATTTTGAATTCTTCATGCGTAAAAAACAGACGCGGAAAAAACTTGGCGAACTGTTGACGCTTTGGAAGTCAGCACGTACGACAGAGACATTGAGTCAAATCGATGCGATTGGATTGAAAAAGTGGCTTGCACGTAATGAATTCCGTTCGGAAGACAAACCATGGGATTACTTGAATCGACTGCACGTCCTTCTTTTCCTTGATTTGATGACGACGATCATCGACGATCATCAATTGACGAGTCTGCATGAGCAACTTGTTGGTACGACACCAGTTCCGACGAGCTTCGTTCGTCGCCAAGGGGATGTCCGTCAAGTCATCGAAGCCTTTGCAGAAGAGTCAAACTTCACACAAGTCGATGTCGTCAAAGCATCGCTTGTCCGTTACCTCTGATAGTGAAGATGCATGAACAAAAGCCGTCGAGCCTTGCGCCCGACGGCTTTTGTTGTATCATCTCAGTTCGCTTGATGAAATACGATCGTTTGTTGCTCCGTATCGTAGAGACACCATTCCCGTTCGAACACGACGGGACCGAGATTGACCGCGTAACGTTCTCCTGCGATCGATAGGGGTTGGTGTAATGGACTAGGGAGTGCATCCCCATTTTGAAACAAGCCTCTGATATGACTATGTCCAAAAAAGAGGAGCGGCTCGTGTTGCTGTGACAGATCAGGCAGAAAATCACGCGACCAACTTAATTGGTCTCCATGAATCAATAGCGCCCCCTCGATTCGTTGTTTTCGAGGACAAAGACGTAATGCGTCGATGACAGGAGATAGATGCGGCGGGACGAGTGACAGGATGCGTTCTTCTTGATTGCCGAGCAACGTTTTAAAATCAATCAGTTCTAAAAAATCATCATCAAGCGTCACGACGAGGGAGAGTGATTCAAACGAATAGCGCTTCGCTCGCTTTTTACCAACATGGCATTCGTAAATATCTCCAAGACAAAATAGACGCGCATCGGGAGCGAGTCGCCGTATATCAGCTAGGACAGCCGCTGTGTCGGCTACTGAACTGTGAAGATCCGCAAAAAGGGCATAACGCATGATCGACCACTCCTTTTGTTAAGGAGATACCCGAAAATGCGTCATGCCCATCTTTTTTTAATCTAATCGTGCGTATCTTATTCTGTTTCTACTGTGATGCCACGTTCTGCGAAGACGACTTTCGCGACTTCAAGTGCGTTCAAGACACGTGGGAATCCAGTGTAAGGAACAAGATGCATGATAGCTTCGACGATTTCGTTTCCTGTCAAACCAGCTGTCAATCCAGTGTTGATATGGAGAGCGAGCTGTGGTTCTGTACCTTGTGTGACGAGAGAAGCGATCGTGACGATTGCGCGGTCGCGGTTGACGAGACCATCGCGGCTGTAAACTTCACCGTATGCGAAATCCGTGATCCACTCACCGACTGCTGGAGCGATATCTTTCAGGGATTCAGAGATTTTATCATGCGTTGATTGTGCAGCGTTTGTGTCTGTGAATTCGCTGAGTTTTTTAACGCCTGTTTCGTGACGTGATTCAAAATGAGTTGCCATGGTAAAGGACTTCCTTTCTTTTTTAACGATGTTCTCATCGTAAAGGAAGAAAATCCATTCTACAAATACATGATTTTTATGAAAGGTATGCTTATTTGGAATACATGTCACTGACGAATTGAATCCATTTTCGCGTTACATAGGATTGATAGCGACCGGTCGGAACCGCAATTCCTAAGTGCCATGGCACACGCGTTTTCAATGGAATCGTTTTGACGCCGCGAATCGAAAAACGATCAGCAATCGAACGCGGAAGAACAGTCACTGCGTTTCCTTCTGCGACAAGCAAACATAGGAAATCCCACTGCGAGCTAATCCGGGAAACGTGTGGTGTGAACCCGGCATCCTGACAAGCATTCAAGACGACGTCGTGGAGTGAGAATGTCTCATTGAATAAGACGAACGGCATGTCGGCGACTTCCTCTAACGCAATCATCGACCGATCGGCGAGAGGATGATCACTTGGTAAAAATAAATGGAGTTCTTCTTCGATGAAGGGGTGCGTCGTCAAATGCTCATCTGAAGGAAGTACTGTTGCGATTAAATCGACTTCACCGGCGACGACTGCTTTTTCTAACGCATGTCCACCTGCTTCGATCAATGCGATTTGAATCATTGGATACATCTCCTCGAAACGCCGCAGGAGACCCGGAAAAAACAGCGAGCCGATTAATGGAGGAACACCGAGGCGGATCGTTCCTTTCGTCAGGTGCATGACATCATAGAGATGAGAAGGTAGGTCAGATAACTGACGCAAAATCTTTTCCCCCTCAACTAATAAGGTCTCACCAGCATCCGTCAGGACGATTTGTCGTTTGCTTCGGTCGAACAGTTCCATCTCGAGTTCTTCTTCTAAATGACGGACCATTTTACTGAGTGTTGGTTGCGTGACATGAAGATGTTCAGCGGCACGAGTGAAACTTTTAAAGCGTGCTACTTCCGTAAAATATTCCAGTTGGCGGAAATCCATCAGTATTCTCCTATTCTTTTGAGTTATAGATGTCATAACAAGTATTCATTTTTATTATTCTTTCAATCAGCGTACAGTAAAGAGACCGAACACGTAAAGATAAAGAAAGAAGGAATCCATCATGATGAAACAACTCGAAGGAAAAGTCGCGTTAATTACAGGAGCAGCAAGCGGAATCGGTCTCGAAATCGCTGAAGAATTCGCTCAAGAAGGCGCTAAAGTCGTTATTGTCGATCTTCAGGAAGAAGCAGCCAAACGCTCAGCCGAAACACTTCGTGAAAAAGGCTTCGATGCGTTTGCCGTCGCGGGTGATGTGACGAATGAAGAGGCAATCAAATCAAGTATCGAACAGACTGTCGCGCATTACGGAACGATTGATATCGTCATTAACAATGCGGGAATGCAGCACGTCTCACCAATCGAAGAGTTCTCAACTGAGAAATTCGACTTGCTTCAAAGCATCATGCTTCGTGCACCATTCCTCTATACGAAATACGTCTTCCCGATCATGAAAAAACAAGGATCTGGACGCATCTTGAACATGTCGTCAATCAACGGATTGATTGGTTTTGCAGGAAAAGCAGCATACAATAGTGCAAAACACGGCGTCATCGGTTTAACGAAAGTAGCCGCATTAGAAGGAGCAACTTCTGGTATTACGGTTAATGCGATTTGCCCAGGATATGTCGATACACCACTTGTCCAAAATCAATTATCTTCACTCGCTGAAACGCGGAACGTACCGCTCGAGCGTGTGTTAGAAGAAGTCATTTATCCACTTGTTCCACAACAACGGTTATTGCAAGTTAAAGAAATCGCGGATTACGCTATTTTCCTTGCAAGTGACAAAGCAGCAGGTGTCACGGGTCAAGCTGTCGTTCTCGATGGTGGCTATACAGCACAGTAAGAAACAGCATAAAGGAAAGGAGATACTTTTTGGATGCAATCCAGAAAGTATCTCCTTTTTTGTTTGATAGATACTGAAAAAACGTGTTCAGCCTGTTTGACGTGAATCGATTAACGGAAGTTAATGAATTGAACGTCGACGGATAATGGAAGCTCACGAACGATTTGCATGACTTGTTGTAAGTCATCACGTGATTTACCTGTGACTCGGATTTGGTCATCTTGGATTTGTGTCTTCACTTTTAATTTTGACTCCTTGACGGCGTTGTTAATCTTTTTCGCGTCGTCACGATCGATTCCACTTTTGAGGATGACACGTTGGCGAACTGTGTTCCCAGCAGCCTGCTCGACTTTTTCGTACTGCAGGTTTTTTGTCGGAACTTCGCGCTTGATCAATTTTGCTGTTAAGACATCTTTAACTTGATCAAGTTTGAAATTGTCATCTGAGATCAGAATCAAATCCTCTTTTTCGAGCTTCATGTCGCTCTTTGAACCTTTAAAGTCGAAGCGGTTCGTAATTTCCTTCAGTGCGATCTGAACCGCGTTCTTGACTTCCTCGATATTGATTTGTGACACGATATCAAATGAATTATCTTTTGCTGCCATTTCAATCTCCCCTTTCATTCCACTCTCTATTTTAGAGAGGAATACCGGAAGCGTCCACTGCTTTGAAATTTTGTTATAATAAAAACCATGAAATGAAAGGGGTGCTTAGCTTTGAAACAAACAGCAGACATGTTGACGCTCACACCGCAAGAACTGGATGAGCGATTTGCGTATAGTGGAAATGATTTAGGAGCGACTTTCTCAGAGAAAGCGATTCACGTGCGATTATGGGCGCCGACAGCAGAGCGTGTCGTGCTTCGACTCTATAAGACGTTACGCGCACGAAAAGTCGAAGAGGTCGAGATGGTGGCGGGCGAACGGGGAACGTACGTCGTTGAACTCGATCGAGCGGCATATGAAGGTTATTTCTATACGTTTCAAGCGAGCATCAACGGACAAAAGGTCGAAGCAGTTGACCCGTATGCGAAAGCCGTCGGAACGAACGGGAAACGTGGTGCGTTGATTGATCCAACAAGTGTGACACCAGAGCGGTGGATTGAAGAACGTCCATTGTTCCATTCTTCGCAAGACGCAGTCATCTATGAATTGCATGTACGCGATGCAACGAGTCATCCGGCTAGTGGTGTCGTCGCACGTGGCACATTTGCTGGACTGACCGAAGCGGGAACCCGGACACCGAATGGTGGATTGACTGGACTTGATTATTTAGCAGATCTTGGTGTGACGCATGTGCAGTTACTGCCGATTTATGATTTTGGTTCAGTCAATGAGACAGCGCCGAACGACCCGGATAACTACAACTGGGGTTACGATCCGGTGAACTATTTTACGCCGGAAGGTTCGTATTCATCGAATCCCGATGACCCTCGAGCACGAATCCTTGAATTAAAACAACTAGTACAAGCATTACATGACCGTGGTATTCGCGTCATCATGGACGTCGTCTTCAATCATACGTACGATGCGGCAACGGTTCCGCTCGGTCAGTTCGTTCCGGGATACTTCTATCGTCAAGAGGCGGATGGTAGCCTGTCAAACGGTAGTTTCTGTGGAAATGATACTGCCTCTGAACGTCTGATGATGCGTAAGTTTATTCTTGATTGTGTGACGTACTGGGCGAAAGAATACCACCTAGACGGGTTCCGATTCGACTTGATGGGTCTTCACGATGTCGAGACGATGAATCAGGTACGTCATGCACTTGACCGGATTGATCCGTCGATTCTGATCATCGGTGAAGGCTGGGATCTCGATACACCGCTTGATCCGGAAGAGAAAGCGAACTACTTCAATGCACCGAAGATGCCAGGAATCGGACATTTTAATAACGGATTACGCGACGGCGTCAAAGGAGACGTTCAAACACCAGAAGATTGTGGTTTCATCAGTGGCGCATTCGACCGGACGAGTGAAGTCAAACGAGGAATCGCTGGCAATGTCTCTTCGCAAGGTTTTGCCGATGAGCCGAATCAAGTCGTTTCATACGTGGAAGCTCACGATGATTTGACGATTTGGGACAAGCTATCGATCTCTCGTCCGAATGATACAGAAGAGGTTCGACGCAAGCGTCAATTGCTCGCAAATGCGATTATTTTGACAGGCCAAGGGATTCCGTTCCTCCATGCGGGGCAAGAATTCTTCCGAACGAAGGACGGGATTCGTGACAGTTTTAATGCCGGGGAAATCGTCAACCGGCTCGACTATGAGCGGGCGGAAACAGAACAGGCAGCAGTCGAGTACGTCAAAGGATTGATTGCCCTTCGTCGTCAATATCCGATGTTCCGCCTTGCAAACGCAGCGATGATCAAAAAGCATCTTCGATTCCTTGAAGAAGGAGAAGGCGTTATTGCTTTTGAACTGAAACGTACCTATGAAGGATATGTCGAACGGCAACGTGTCTATCACAACGCGACGGACGAAGACATCACGATTGAATTGCCAAATGGTGAGTTCGAAGTCTTAGTTGAGGCAGGTGCTGTCAAATTACACGCCCCAAGATTGCACGAAGAGAAACAGTTAGTCATCAAAGCATTGACGACGACAGTCATTGCAGAACGAAAAGCGGACTATAAGAAGTATGCGGTAGCAGGTGGTGCTGCACTGACGATTATTGGATTATTGTACGCAGCGAACAAACGTCGTAAGAAAACGGATTAAAGTTCAAAGGACGAAGCGCAAGAGGCTTCGTCCTTTTTTTGTGATGTGGAGTGACAATTTGATTGCAGTCTGTCATGCAATTGACTTTCGAAAAATTGATGAAACACTGTTTGAAGATACATCTTTCGGGAAAACTCATATGTAGTATCTAAGATGTTGTTTTTTGAGTTGAAAGGGTGTACGTGGTATGTTCGGTTTCGGTGACTTATGGAAATTCTTTTTGTCGTTCTTTTTACTTTTACCTATCGTGACACTGATTCATGAGATGGGACATTACTTTTTCGCCCGATTATTCGGTGGAAATATGGAAATCAATATTGGTTCAGGGAAATCGCTGCTTCGTGTCGGTCCGATTCGGTTAAACCGTATCTATTTTTGGGATGGCTGGTGTCAGTATGAGGCACTACGCAAGGAGACAAAATTCGCTAATATTTTGGTCTATGCGGGTGGATCGATTGCGAACTTAGTGAGTATCTTAGTCATTAATGCTCTCATTTATGCGGGTGTGTTCGAGGCATCAATTTTTACGTATCAATTTGCGTATTTCTCATTTTATTTCGTCTTTTTCTCACTCTTTCCAATCGATCATCCAAATGGTTACCCGAGTGATGGGAAGGCAATCATCAATGTCTTTCGGTATGGCAAGTCGGAATATCATCCGCAATCTTAAACTAAAGATGAAGCCTCTTTCCATCTTTGGAAAAGAGGCTTTTTACTCAAGATTCCGATTCGCTAGACGCATCAGATTCCGATTTCGCTTGTTCCTGCTCTAGTTCGACGAGCTTTTGAATCAAGATATGGCGGGGCATATGCATCAATTGCTCGAGGGGCACGTTCAGACGTTTCGAAAGTTCGACAGCCGTCTCAGCGGATAATTGTAAAGGTTTCATCTTGTTCCTCCTCCTTTTTTCATGAGGTTAGTATAACAGGAGGTGCAAGTCGAGCGCATCAATAGTAGCGAGAAATCAAGAAGGTTGATACCGTATGAAGTAGGAAGTGATGCATATGTATAAACCTGCTGCAGAGCTGTTACTCCATGAATCCGTCTCACTGTTCGATCAAATCGGGGAGGATTTGCTTCTTTTTCGAGATCGCCACGGATTTATGAAATGTGATGCGGATTTAAAACCACTATGGGAAACAGCATGTGCGTATGTTCCATTCTCCTGGTATATCGAACCAGGCGGTGGACGATTGTTCATCGTGTTTGAAGAGTCAGCTTATTTTGGTTTATTAGATTTAAAGCAAGGACATTTGGATTATATCAAGCGACCTACTGCTTTTTCCGAAGCATGGTTCAGTAATTTATTCTTTTGGCAAGACGATGAGATTTTTCTATATACGGCAGAAACAGATGTCGTCTGTGTGAACGTTCAAACAGGAGACTGGCGGTACTCTGATTATAAAGAGGCACCGTTGTTCGGACGCTTGATTGAGCGGGGATATGATACACGTTTGACGTTCGAACGATTCATCGCGCCTACTACGATTATCTCCTATGACGACCACAAGGAACGATACGTCATTTGGGATGCTGCGACGAATCAAGAATCGATTGTTCCTTTTTCTGATTATGCGGAGTACTCGCTCGTTGACCACAGGCACCAATTGTTTTCGATCACCGACTCGTCTCGTTTTTATCTCTATGAGAAGAGTCAGCTGAAATATAAGTTTGAGGGATGTCATTCCTCTGTTTTACTCAAAAGCGTGTTGTTAGATGAAGAAGCGCGGCGTCTTGCCATCGTTTCGACGTCTGAGACGTTTGGAAACACGTGGGTTCAAATTTTTCAAAAGACGTAATGAAACATCCTTTTCGCTTTTTTAGCAAGAAGGATGTTTTTTGTACGTTTGAGCAGAAAGGGGAGGCACTATGGAACGGCTTGGTCATCTGATTAGTACGTATTTTCGAGGTGTGTTGGTCGTTTGGACGATTCTACTCGTCGTGCTTGGTTATTTCGCGTATCAATTACCGAATCGCTTAGAAGGAAACGGATTTACACGTGACGGTGACTTTCAACGCGTCGAGACAGCATTAGATAAGGATTTTGGTCAGGATCCTCACACAATCATCGTTTTATTTGAAGACCAAGAGGATCTACAACGGACGATGGTACAACATGTCAAGCGTTTTCGAGATATTCAAGGTATCGGTAATGTGACGGGACCTGTCGAAAATCCACAAGCGATTCGTGATGATAAGGGATATGTAACAATTGGTGTACCGACACTTGATGCAAAATGGGCAACCGCGGTTACGCGTCAACTGGATGACACCGGGACTATTCGACTGACCGGTGAACCGGTCGTCGTCGATGATTTGAATACGGCTTCTAAAAATGATTTGATCCGAGCTGAATTGATTGGTATTCCGGCGGCATTGATTGTTTTATTACTTGTCTTCGGTACACCGGTCGCTGCGATTTTACCCTTAATCATGGGACTCGTCACCTTTGTCTTTGGGGCCGGTGTGCTCTACTTTGTTGCCGGGCAACAAGAACTATCGATTTTCGTCTTGAATGCAGTCGCGATGATTTCGCTTGCACTCGGTATTGATTTTTCCTTGTTATACGTCAATCGGTTCCGTGAAGAACGTCATGACGGACAAAGTATTCGAGCGGCAGCGATCCGCTCGGTTGAGACGGCAGGACGGTCAATTTTATTTTCGGGGATTTGTGTATTTGTCGGACTTGCCGGACTGTTATTGATCGATGTCGATGTTTTCCGAGCCGTTGCAATCGGGACACTCGTTTCCGTCCTCGGTGCAGTCGTCAGCGCGTTGACACTCTTACCTGCACTGTTGATTGTTTTCGGGAAGGTGTTAGAAAAAGGACGACTCTTTCGTCAGCGAACCGGAAGCAGTGAAGATCGTTGGCGCCGCCTCGCCCGTTTCGTCATGAAGCGTCCGGTTGCTGTGACCGTGTTATCGCTGTTGCTCCTGTTACCGTGTTTACTTCCGCTTCGTGATCTAACGTTGAATATCCCACAGGCGACGGCCTTACCGGAATCCTATCCGTCGCGTCTCGCGTTTGAGTCGTGGGAGAAAACATTCGGGAACGATGGAACAGATGCTGTTCTCATCTTGAATGCGGCTGCTTCCTCAGAAGTGGGACGAGAAAAAATCGAAGACGTGACGATTCGACTCGAATCGGATTCGGAAGTGCGTTCCGTCGTGTCTGCTGTAACAATTGCGGAGCAGCAACAGATTCCGCTCGAGCAGTTACTCGCTGTTCCGGCTGGGCGCGATGCACTAAAACCGTTTCTATCAGAGAACGACCAAACACGAATCGACGTTAACTTAAAAGGAGATCCCGGCGATGCTGCTTCGCAAGACTGGGTGCGAAAAATGCAGAAGGACGGTTATCTTGTCGGGGGGCCGGCAGCCTTCAATCAGGAAATTTATGATGCCATTGAATCGAAACTCCCACTAGCAGTCGGTGTCGTTGTCTTGGCAACATTCATCATCCTGCTGATTGCGTTCCGGTCCATCTTGATCCCAATCAAGGCGATTCTGATGAATTTGCTTAGTCTAGGAGCGACATTCGGATTACTCGTCATCTTGTTTGAGTCCGGCGCAGTTCTTCCGCAGGAGACGATCGGCATTTTGACACCGGTCTTCATCTTCTCACTCGTCTTTGGTTTATCGATGGATTATGAAGTGTTCCTCGTCTCGCGAATGGAAGAATATTATGACGAGACGGGCGATAACGATTACGCGACCGAGATGGGGCTTGCGAAGACGAGTAAGATCATTACGTCTGCTGCCTTAATCATGATTGTCGTCACAGGAGCGTTTGCCTTCACGGGCGTCAGTCCAATTAAACAACTAGGCGTCGGTATCGCGCTTGCGATTTTTATTGATGCCACAATCGTCCGGATGCTCCTCGTCCCCGCACTGATGAAACTATTTGGTCACTGGAACTGGTGGTGGCCGGGCGGTCGTCGTAAAGCGATCCGCAAGTGACACATCGCGTAAGCACATCAGTAGCTATTCGGAGGAAGACGAGCGTATACTGTCGATATTCAGTTCAAGAAATTAGAGGAGGCACTTCACTCATGGCAACTCAAGCAATGTTTGAACCATTTACATTACCCAACGGTGTGACGCTGAAAAACCGCGTCTTGATGGCACCGATGACGAACTATGCGGCACAAGAGAACGGCGAAGTATCGGATGCGGAACTCGCGTACTACGCAGAACGTTCAGGTGGCGTCAGTGCGGTCATCACAGCATGTGCGAATGTCACAGCAGACGGTCAAGGATTCCCGAATGAATTCGGCGCGCACCGCGATGATCTCATTCCGAGTCTAGAGCGACTCGCAAAAACGATTCAAGATAAAGGCGCAAAAGCAATTTTGCAAATTTTCCACGCTGGTCGTATGGCACCACCAGAACTCGTTGGTGGACAAACAGTCAGTGCAAGTGCAGTCGCACCCGTACGTGAAGGGGCAATGACACCACGTGCGTTGGAAGCGGAAGAAGTCGAAGCAATCATCGAAGCATTCGGTCAAGCAACACGTCGTGCGATGGAAGCTGGATTTGATGGTGTTGAGATTCATGGTGCGAACACGTACTTGATTCAACAATTCTTCTCTCCACACTCAAACCGTCGTGAAGATAAGTGGGGCGGTAGCTTAGAGAAACGTCTTGCGTTCCCATTAGCAGTCGTAGATGCAGTCGAAGCCGTCGCAAAACAAGATCCTTCGTTTATTGTCGGATACCGTTTCTCTCCAGAAGAAATCGAAAATCCTGGAATTACACTCGATGATACGATGCGCCTCGTCGATGAGCTCGCGAAAAAAGACCTCGATTACTTGCACGTTTCGGTGATGGACTTCTTCGCAGGTTCGATTCGTGATGAAAACGAAAAAACTTCACCAATCACACTCGTTCAAGAGCGAGTTGGCGAACAAGTACCTGTCATCGGTGTCGGTTCACTTCACACAGCGGACGAAGTCGAACAAGGTTTGGCTGTCGTGCCGATGATTGCCCTCGGTCGTGAGCTGATCATGGAACCGAAGTGGGTTGAAAAAGTCGAAGCGGGTGACCTTGCGTCAATCCGGACAGAACTTGATCCAGAAGCACAAGCCGAACTCGTCGTTCCAGATGCATTATGGGCAGGCATTACAAGTCGTCCAGGCTGGTTCCCAATCAAACAAACAAGCAAATAATAGAACAACTATGAAAAAACACTCTAGATCTCGTGTCTAGAGTGCTTTTTTGTTTAATAGGCAACCTGTCCCATTCGAACGCCACAAAACGTATGCAAAGTGACCGGATCCTGTAGATTTGTTCGTTCCAACATATCGTTTAAGAGTAGGGCGCAGACGTAGGCATCTTCTTTCGCGTCATGGTGCTGAAAAGAGACGTTGAGGAATTCTGCCATCGTGTTCAATCGATGGTTCGGCAACCACGGATACAGTTTGCGGGATAATTTGACCGTACAGCCGTAGGTGAAAGCGGGCATCTGGTACATATCGTATTTTTGAATCGCTTTTTGGAGCGCCCCCATATCAAATGACGCATTGTGGGCAACGACCAGTTGAGCACCTGCAATTAAATCGTATAAGCCATGTGCTTCCATTGCTTCAGGTAACGTCGGTGCATCGAAGACGTCACTCGGACGAATTCCATGGACCCGGATGTTTCCGGCATCGAAGTTTTCTTCGGGATTAATCAAAACTTGCTGACTCTCGGTGACACGACCATTGGAGAGGACGGACCAACCAAACGCACAAATGCTCCGGCTGTTGCGGTTTGCCGTTTCGAAGTCAATCGCTAATGTGTACATCAAGCAGGCTCCTTCCTATTATTCACTAGTAACAGAATACATGTTCGTATTCTAGAAGTCCATTAAAAAAGACCATCTGCAGGGCAGATGATCTCAGGTAAATCACGTTCATTTTGCCGATGCGACCTTTTGTTCCTCTTCAACGTACTCTTCTGGTTTGAACAAAAGAATCCGATCTTTATAGGCAAAGACGAGTGCTGTTAAGACAGCCATAGCGTCAGCAATCGGGAAGGCGAACCAGACACCGTTGACACCGAAGAACACTGGCAAAATCAGGACGAGTGGAATCGTATATAGCGTTTGACGTGACAAGGATAGGAATAAAGCGACTTTTGCTTTCGCAAGCGATTGATACATCCCATTGATGATCATTTGAATCCCATAGACGAATGATAAAGCGAATAAGATGCGCATCGCACTTGAACCTTCTTGCAAAAGTGTCGCTTCCTCTGTGAACAAGCCGACCCAAAAACGAGGGAAGAGCTGAATGAGTAACCATAAGCTGATCGATAATGTTAAGCCATAGCGGATCGCCAGTTTGATAGCAAGCGACATCCGACTGAATTGTCGAGAACCAAAATTGTACCCGACAATCGGTTGCATCCCTTGCACGATCCCCATGATTGGCATACCGACGAGCGCCATGAACTTATTGATGACCGCAAACGTCGCGAGTTCTGTCGTACCACCGTACCGGACGAGCATATGGTTGACGGTGATGAATAGAATCGATTGCGATACTTGCATGATAAATGACGATGATCCGATTTGCATCATCCGAAATGTTAAACGGAAATCGGGTTTGAAGGCGCTCCGGTCGAGCGTTAATCCTGTTTGTCGACGTTTCGTAAAAAAGAAGCGGAAAACGAGCAGAGCACCGACGATTTGCGCGATGACCGTCCCGAGCGCGGCTCCTTGAATGCCCCAATCGAGACCAAAGATGAATAGTGGTGTCAGGACGATGTTGATTGCAACCGTCGTTAGCATGACGCGCATCTGATAATTCGCACGTCCTTCTGCGCGGAGCATCGCACTCGACGCCATCGTCAACATGAAGAAAGGGGATCCGAGTAACAGGACGCGTAAGAAATCGATACTATACGGCATGATTTCATCCGTCGCTCCAAAGAGACGAAGCAGTGGTTCGACGAAGATGAAAGCACTGATGATGGCAAGCATGCTGATGAAGAAGACAGCCATCAAGACGTTCGCATAGGCACGACTGGCACCATCCGTCTGTTTTTGACCGAGCCGTTGTGACGCGATGGCAGCACCACCGATTCCGATCGAGTTAGCGATTGCCATTAATACGAGTTGAACTGGAAACGCGATCCCGACAGCAGCAACCGCGGTCGTACCGATTCCTTGTGCGACAAAAATCGTATCAATGATGTTGTAAAGTGCCGTGACGAGCATCCCGACCATCGCGGGTAAAGAAAGGCTAAGCAAGAGCTGGTTGATAGGTGCTTCACCCAAACGAGCGGTGTTTTTATTCATGGAAGGAGAGCCTCCTTTTTTAGACAAGTGGTAAGTAGGGTTTTACTCAGAGTAGTCGCTTCTATGACGAGATGCAAGAAATCACTCTAGTCAATGTGTTTGTTCTAAAAAAAAGGATGCGCAAAGGAGCGCATCCGATGGAACTAGATTTAAGATGGTGTGGGCAAGTACCCTTTCGAGTACTCGAAAGCGATGAATAAAATTGCACCGAGCGCCAAGTAGGCGAGTAGGGTGAACGTTTGTTGTTTTTTCGGCATCTGGTGGTACTGAACAGACTCTTCAGCGAGGCGGAGTGGTTCGATCCGTTGATCGATTCGTCGCAACAACGCATCGTAATCATTTGCGGCATCATATTGATACCGTAACAGATCGTCCGCTTCCTGACGCGCATCTTCCGGACTCGCTTGTCGCAAATCTTGTAAATCGAGACGAAGTGACCAAGCGATTGGATCGTACGTACTCTCGATTGGTTGTTCTTCCTCACCTTCTAGTTCTGGAGCAAGTGCCACTTCAGCGTCTGCACGTTCTTGCTCTGCCTTTGCTCGTAAAACGCGTTCACGTGCAGCACGGTATAACATTAAGCTCGATTGGTTTTCCTCATATTGCTTTGCAAACTTGTAGCGTTTCCAAACAGCACTTCCACCGAAGAAAGCAATCAAGAGCAGAATCAGACTGAAGTTCGTGATGCCGTAAGCAATCAGAGCAGCAAGACCGGCGACCCAGACGATGATGGGAAGTCCTGCAAGAATCCGTCCGCCGTCAAGCGGACTGACTGGGAGTAGGTTAAAGAGATTCAACAAGGCTCCGAGATGGAAGATGACGAGCCAAAAGTCATTTCCGGTCACGGCGTATCCAATCGCAAGGGGAATCAAGGACAAGAGACCAGCAAGTGGTCCACCGTAAGCGAGGATTGCTTCTTGTTTTGGTGTTCGGAACGTATCCTTGATCCCGATCACGGCACCCATGAAGGGAACGAAGATTGCTGGTCCCGTTTTAAAACCAAGTCGTTTAGCTGCAAATAGATGTCCCATCTCGTGAATGAACAAGAGATAAAGTAAACCGACGCCAAACCAGACACCGAATACTTGAGCGTAAAAGAGCAGAGAAACTCCAAACGAAATCAGAGTACCTCCAAACTTTGAAAATTTCAATAAGGCAAGGATGACCTTTCCTTTCGTTAAGAGAAAGGCGCCTGCAACAGCAAGTCCACCCCAACGTTTTTTAGCCATCGTGAATTTCCTTCTTTCATCATATGACGTTCTTCCTTAAGTGTACGACATAGATGAAGAAAAAGTTTCACTTGGACTGTTCTGGAATGAGGTAGAAACAGCTTCCATCCGGTCGACGCGCTTCACTGCCAACTTGAAAATGGTGGTTCGTTGCTAGAGCAGCAGCAATCGACAATCCGAGCCCACTCCCTGATCGATCGCGTGCTGTATCGAGTCGGTAAAAACGATCGAACAATCGGGCGCGTTCCTCATCAGTCAGAGACGTCCCGCGGTCGAGAACAGCGAGTCGTTCTTGACGCAGATGTAACTCTGGGGAAGTGGCATATTTCAGAGCGTTGTCGATATAAATCGTCAAGATACGTAACACGGCTTCGCGGTTCGCCTGAATCATCCCAGAGGCATCAACAGGAATAATTGTCCCTGTCGCGTGATACATCCGATCAGCGAGTTCGCTCCCAAGCTCGGCTAAGTCAATTTCTTCGACAGATGTTTCCTCATAACCGAGACGAGATAGTTCAAGCATTGGCTCAATGAGTGTCGTCCGCATCGCATGCGTTTCCTGTAAGATGTGTTCAATCGATTCATCGAGTACATCCGGTTTCGTTTTGCCCCATCGTTTCAACAATTGTGCATATCCTTCAATGACGGTTAGCGGTGTCTTCATCTCATGTGAGACATCTGCGACGAATTGGCGTTGCTGTTCCATTGTCTGATCAACACGTCCAATCATCTGATTGAAGACACGTCCGAGGCGACCGATTTCATCGTCGCGTTCTGTCTGCACCGTCTCGAGCGTACCGGAAGAAGAAATCCGTTGCATCGTATCATTTAGTTGCCTGAGCGGTCGGAGCGTTTGATACGCAATCCAGAAGCTACTGATGAACGCGATGATGATTCCAACAACCAACACGATGGTGAAGGTCAAGACTAGTGTCGACACCGTATCATCGACGCTTTCGTCTTCGAACAAATAAGCTTGATCCTGATAAACGATTCCGAACCAATCGCCAGACTTGAAAGGATCGTTCGAGCGCGGGATACCGGGGAGGTCACTTGCACGGACATCCCCATTGACGGTAGACGAGTCATCGTCATCTTCGTCGTTTGAAATGACCCAGCGTCCATCTTCATTCGATAGTACGACGGCATCTTCATGAAGCGTCAGTAATGCACGGACCGACGAGTCGTCCTCCATTAATTCCTCTGCCTGTTCAAGCTGAGTATAACGGGATTCAATCAGATGATTACGCACGACAAGGGTGACGACGATGAAGGAGAGTAGTAATAATAGTGTCGTAAAGGCGGTGACGGATAAGGCGAGTTTCGTTCGAAGCTTCATGGGTTCGCCTCCCGCAGGACATAACCTACCCCGCGAACGGTCTGGATGAGAGCAGGAGGGTGGGCATCGACTTTTTTCCGAAGATACCGGATGTAGACGTCGACGATATTCGTTTCGCCAAAATAATCGTATCCCCAGACGCGATTTAAGATTTGTTCGCGTGTCAGGACATGTTCTTTGTTTTCTAGTAAATACGTTAGGAGTTCGAACTCACGTGGTGTCAAATCAAGTCGCAGTTCGTTTCGAAATGCTTCATGTCGATCAAGATCGAGTACAAGATCAGCGAACTGTAACGTGCGCGATGAGTTGGCAGCTGAAGTCGGAGTTCGTAATAACGCACGGATTCGAGCAAGTAGTTCTTCCATCTCGAACGGTTTCGTCACATAATCGTTCGCACCGAGATCGAGTCCCGCGACCTTATCGTAGACTTCCCCACGTGCTGTTAGCATAATGACGGGAACATGAATGCCTTTTCCACGGAGTCTGCGCAACACCTCGAAGCCGCTTAGCTCCGGCATCATCACGTCGAGTAAGACGAGATCAACCGAATGCTCAGCGGCAGCGAGACCATCTTTTCCGTTGGGGGCGACACGTGTCGCGTACCCGGCATATTGGAGTTCGAGTTCAAGGAGGCGTGCGATTTTCGCATCGTCCTCAACGATTAAGATGGTGATTGGCATAAACATCCTCCTTTAATGATCATTCATCGATTTCTGTCACTTCGTTTGACGCGTTCAACTCTAGTTTAACGGAACCGCCAACTCGGATGTCATCGTCTTGTTCCATGTTCGATGCACGAGAGTATGATTTTTGCGCACCGTTCTGTTCGATGACGATCTCTTGGTTCGTAATCTTAGCGAGCGTACCTCGGACTTCTTGCTCACGTGCATCATCGCGGTCTTCGTCGCGTGCATCATCACGATCCTGATCGTCATCATCCTCCCGGTCGATTTCACGGACTTGACCGTCAACATTCAATTCGATTTTTACAATATCTCCAGATTTAGCAGCATCACGTTCTGCACGATCAGCAATCGCGTAGACTGTTTCCTGTCCATCTTGTTCAAGTGTCAATTCACTTTGAGAGATGGCACGAAGAACACCGTATCGTTCGCTCGCGTCATCTGATGAATCATCTGAGCGATTGCCATCGTCATCGCGGTCATTGCGATCATCTTGATCTTCTCGCTCAAGTTCTGTGATTTGCTGATTCGCATTCAAATCGATTTTGACCCAATCACCTTCTTGGACTGCTTCGCGTTCTACTGATGAAGCAAAGTCATACGTCCGAGAGTCACCATTGACGTCGATTGTAAGCGAACGATCCGATTGTTTCTGTAATGTGCCTTCGATTTCCTGATCGTCACGCATCGAAGCTGGAAGCTTTTGCTCGACTTGGCGCGAAGCGGCTTCGACTTTCTGCTCTGCCTGCTGTGAAGTAGTGACCGTTGAATTGACGAGAGAGTGTCCTGGACCTGCGAAGAGTAGGAATGCACCGGCTCCTGTTAAGACAGTACCCGTTACGGCAAGTGTTGCAATTCCTTTTTTGAAGCGTTTATTCCCTTTATCTGTTCGTTTTTCAGTCATGATGATTTCCTCCTTTAGTAGTGGCTGTTGTTCTTATACATAGAATAACCAGACCACGTGAAAGGAAGCTGAGGAATAGATTAGAATTTGATGAGAATTAGATTGTCTTGATGATTCGGGCTGGATTTCCGCCAACGACACTGTTTGCCGGTACATCTTTGACGACGACACTGCCTGAGGCAATGACAGCATTATCTCCGATCGTCACACCGGGATTGATGACCGCACGTCCACCGATCCAGACGTTATTACCGATGACGACTGGTTTTCCGAATTCATAACCGCTATTACGCTCGACAGGATCGAGCGGGTGAGTCGCTGTATAGATATGTACCCCTGGAGCGAGCATGCAATTGTCGCCGATTGTAATCGGACAAATATCGAGGAAGACACAGTCGTAGTTGGCATAAAAACGAGTACCTAACGTGATGTTATAGCCATAGTCACATTTGAAGGTCGGTTCGATGTAAAAGTCAGCTTGCTCTGTTCGGAATAACTGCTTGAGAAGTGCCTTTCGTTTAGCACCATCATGAACGCTTAATTGATTAAACTCATGACAGAGTGACTGTGCTCGGATGCGGTCGGCCACAAGTTCCGGATCTTGTGCTAAGTAGAGTTCTCCTTGAATCATCTTTTCTTTTTCAGTCATCTGACTCACTCCTTCATCGTTATTACTTTCATTAGACTAAATGGTCTTCCATGATGCAACTGATATCCCATCTTGCATACGAAAACAGGATAGCCGAAGCTACCCTGTCGAAATTCAATCTTTATGCTAATTCAATACCACCAGTGACACCGTAAATTTGTGCCGTGA
This sequence comes from Exiguobacterium sp. EA-TM-5, assembly GCF_053878415.1. NCBI lineage: Bacteria > Bacillati > Bacillota > Bacilli > Caryophanales > Exiguobacterium > Exiguobacterium sp. EA-TM-5. Next base: position 696,335 of record NZ_CM132670.1, read on the forward strand.
CATAGCTCGCAGCGTCTGAAGCGAGGAAGACGTACACATCTGACAGTTCGACCGGTTGACCACTGCGTTTCAATGGTGTTTCCTGTCCGAACTCTGGAATATTCTCGCTTGGTTGACCACCTGAAATTTGAAGAGGTGTCCAAATCGGACCAGGTGCGACGGAGTTGACACGAATTCCTTTAGGTGCGACTTGTTTTGCAAGTCCACGCGTGAAACCGTTGATGGCGAACTTCGTCGAAGCATAATCCAAGAGGTTTGCACTTGGGTTGTATCCTTGGACGGATGTCGTCGTGATGATCGAAGCTCCTTCCTTCAAGAGTGGCAAGGCTGCTTTAACGACCCAGAAGAGGGAGAAGACATTGATTTCATATGTTTTGCGTAATTGCTCTGTCGAAAGATCGAGAATGTCTTCGACAGCTTGTTGTTTACCAGCGACAAGTGCCAAAATATCGATTCCACCGAGTGATTCGTGTGCTTCTTTAATGAGTTGCTGACAGAACGCTTCATCACTTAAGTCACCAGGCAAGAGGTAAGCTTTTTGTCCCGCTGCTTCAACAAGTGCTTTCACCTCTTCTGCATCCTGTTGTTCTTCTGGTAAGTAATTGAGTACGATATCAGCACCTTCACGAGCATAGGCGATTGCTGCTGCTCGGCCGATGCCGGAGTCGCCACCCGTAATCAGTGCTTTTTTACCGATCAGTTTGCCTGAGCCTTTATAACTCTCTTCGCCACAATCGGGGACAGGTTCCATTTTTGCTTGAACCGCTGGCGCGTCCTGATATTGTTTTGGGAAATCATCATTAAAGTATTGTGTTAACGGATTTTTCGATGCAGCCATGTAAACATTCCTCCTGAAAGTTGGTTTTGGTATAGGATGTATGTTCCCTCAACAAGTCGGATTAAACGTTTCTAATGGTAGTAAATTTGGAAATTGATGGTTTACACTAGAAAAAGAGGAGTGTGAAGAAGATGATTGCTGGACTGTATGAAGCCCATTTACCGGTCAAGGAGCTCGAACGATCGATTGCCTTTTACGAAAAATTAGGTCTTGCATGTGCTTTCCAAAATGAACGTGTCGCTTTCTTTTGGATCGAGCACGGTAAGAGTTGGTTAGGTTTATGGAAAGCTGGTCAAGTCGAGTTACCGTATCATCCTTCGATTCGACATGTTGCGTTTCGAATGGAGCAAGACGACATCAAAAAGGCACAGGATTGGTTGGAGGAGAGAGGGATTGAAGTTCGATCTGCGTTTGGTGTAGCGGCCGCCGATCAACCGCTCGTTCTCGATAATCATCCACATGCGCACGCGGCAATATACTTCGAGGATCCGGATGGTAATTCGCTCGAATTGATCGCACCGTTACGCTTTGACATGGAAACAGTGAATGGCACGATGCCGTATCAGGACTGGCAAGAAGTATACGAAAAATGAACGAGAATACACGAAAACAAGCAACGGGATCCGTTGCTTGTTTTATTTATCTGATGCATTTAGACGCGAGCTGATTGGCGTTCGTTCATTGCTTGTAGAGCTGCTTGGTTCAGCAAGTTCCACGGTTTGTTGTAGTGCGGTTGGAAGAAGAAATCGACGAAGGCGAGTTCTTCAAGTGTCATGTCATTTTGAATCGCGACAGACAGTGTGTTCATCGCCTGTGTCAAATCGACTTTAGAGATGATTTGTGCCCCGACGACACGATGTGTTGCTGTTTCGAAGACAAGTTTTAGTTGGACGTCTTCTGCTGTAGGCATGAACTCTGGGCGATACGCATCCGTAACTGTCGTGCTACTCACTTCAAGTCCGAACAACGGTGCTGCTTCTTCTGTCAAACCAGTCGACGCGATGTTTAAGTCATATAAGCGAAGACCGGATGTGCCTTGTGTTCCTTGGTAACGAATTTTAGGTGCGCGTAAGTTTTTTCCGATGAGCGTACCCATCCGGACAGCATTCGTTGCAAGTGGAATATAGGCATGTGTCCGAGCTGGATTGTAATAGACAGCACAGCTGTCACCAGCAGCAAAGATATTCGGGTTGCTCGTCCGCATATAATCGTCAACGATGATCGCGCCGTTCGCCAGCATATCAACCTGTCCTTTTAGGAGTTCCGTACTTGGACGGAAACCGACACAAAGAATGACGAGGTCCGTTTCGAACGTTCCTTTGTCTGTGACGACGTGTGTGACAGCACCGTTTTCTCCTTTGAAGCTTTGGACGGTTTGTCCAAGTTCGAGACGAATGCCGCGATCTGTCAATTCGTGTTCAATGACGTCAGTGAACGAGCGATCGAGGTATTTGTTGAGAATGCGATCCGCACTATCGATGAACGTGACATCTTTTCCGTAGGCTTCAAACGCTTCGACGAGTTCAGCACCGATATAGCCTGCACCAACGACTGTGATGCGCTCTGCATCTGTTGCTTTTTCGATGATCGTTTGGGCGTGATGATAGTTTTTACAGAGCTCGATCTGATTCAACTCGATGCCAGGAAGCATTGGAATGATTGGCCAAGATCCAGTCGTCATAATGAGTTTATCGTACGTATCGTGAACGACTTCACCAGTCATGAGGTTTTTCGCAACGATCGTTTGACGTTCACTATCGATTTCAAGTACATCATGTTTTAGACGCATCTCTGCTCCGAGTTCAGCAAGTTCACTTGGTGACGAGTAGAAAAGCGATTCCGCGTGTTTGACGACACCACCGACGTGAAGTGCGATCCCACAAGAGAGAAACGATACATTGTCATTCCGCTCATAAACGGTGATCTCGACATCTTGTTGTGAAGCGAGTTCTTTGACTGCTGCTGTTCCTGCGTGTGTACATCCGATGACTGCTACTTTCATGGGTAAAGTCTCCTTTGTGTTTTGTTTGTGATATAAATCACATTCATTTGATATACTTAGTGTAATCCTTCACAAATACACTTTCAAGTAGTTTGTTCAACATTGAGCATAATCTTGTCTAAAATGTGAATGAGTGAGCAAATCTGTTTGGATTATGTGAAGAATGCGTAAAACTGTTTTAGTTACTGAAATTCGGGTTATAATGAAAGTAGATTTTTAATGAAGGGGTGGAAACCGATGGATACCGAGAGGACCAATCATCTATTTAGCTTACCTGATTTTTAGCAGTACCGGTCAAGACGAACAAGACGGTAATGGCTTATAAAAATCAGGGAGAGCGAAAATAGATGAATACCCAAACGGGACGTATAAAACCTCTCCCACGATGTAAACGGGAGAGGACAATAAAACATGAAACGAATCGCAACCATCTTAACCGGAACGCTGATCATGGCGTTCGGTTACTACACATTGAATGAACAGTTCGGATTAGCAGAAGGCGGCTTTATTGGATTATCGTTGCTTGGTCGATACTTTTTTGATATCAATCCTTCGATCTCAATGATCGTGCTCGATATTCCATTTTTCATCGGTGCCTTGTACTTCAAAGGCAAACGCTTTGTCAGCGAAGCGCTACTTTCAGCAGGTGCATTATCACTCTTTTACGAGATGTGGCATCGACTCGATTTGTTCCACTTTCCAGAACAAGCTTGGCCAGCGACACTCATCGCAGCCATCGCTAGCGGAATCGTGACCGGATATGGTCTCGGACTTGTTTTGAAAAGTGGAGCAGCGACAGGTGGAGATGATCTGCTATCGATGGGACTTAGTAAACTGACAGGTCTATCGATCGGGACGATTTTGTTCGGACTCGACGCCATCGTGTTAGTCATTTCACTTGTTTATCTGCCACTTAGCTTGACGTTATACACGTTACTGGCCGTAGCGATTGCCGGTCGTGTCGTTGCTGTCATGACACGGGAACCTGTCATCGTACCGGCACCAGTCGTACAAAAAGTCACGCAGTGAAATGAATGAAAGTCCAAAAAAATTACGTATCGGATTCGACCTCGTCGAGTCCGATTTTTCAGGTTCATCGATTAGAAAATGAGTATAAAGGAGAATAACGAGATGATTCGACAAGCAGATGCTTCAGAAGCAAAACAGATTGCTCCCTTAATTGAACAAGCGATTCATGAAATCGCTGAGACGCTGACAGGGACGACGGAAAAAGAAGAGGTTCTAGAACGACTCGCCTATTTCGTTTCTCAAACCGGAAACCGGCTTAGTCATGAAAACATCCTCGTCAAAGTCATCGAGGGTGAAGTAGCCGGTATCGTGATTGCGTATGCAGGGACAGATGCGAAACAACTCGACGAACCAATTAAAGAACAATTGAAACAGTGGACAGGTCAAGACGTCCAGATCGACGTCGAGACGGAGGGCCCCGTCTATTACTTGGATACACTATCTGTTGACGCGCGTCATGGTGGCAAAGGAATTGGAACGGAACTGTTGCAGGTAGCAGCGGAAGAAGGCGAAAAACGAGGACTACAAGCATTCACCTTAAACGCTGATCAAACGAACGTAGGAGCACAGCGACTGTATCGGCGTCTCGGCTTCGAACCGGTAAGAACAATCGAGATCAGCGGTGGCACCTTTGATTATATGGAACGTCGTTACGATACGCAGCAATAAAAAAAACCATGTCGATTTCCACGGAGTCATTCGGGAGTCGACATGGTTTTTCGTTTGTATATAGTGATGCGATCAAGGTGCTATTAACTGATATAGCATCGCTTGTGCATCTTCCGGTTCGTATCGGGAATCACTCGTAAAGCGGACGACCTGTTTGACTTTAGGTCGAACACCTTGAGCGTGAAGACGCTCGAGCAATCGACCAGTTACGTAACTCTGGTCGGATTTTGGTTCTGCATTCCATTTACTGACGGAACCGATCGGAACGATTGAAGCATCCGGTCGTTCAGACTCGAACTGCCGTGCTTCTTCATCCGTGAAGACGGTTGCTCCGGGTGAAAGGGTCGTCACGTAACGCGCTAGTTCAATCGTTGCTGGCGGACGCGTTGCTTGTTCGTTCAACGCTAAGCTACCGATTGTTAACTGAACGACTAGAAACGGCAGGTACATTCGTAACGGGAGCTGACGAATCGACCAGACGAGAAGTAGGAGCACGAGCGGTAAGACATGACGGGGCTTATCGATATTTTGTCCGAGCCAGACCCAGATGAAATAGAGTCCAGCCGTCGTCCCCCAAGCGAGATCGATCGTCCAACGTTTGCGTAAGAACAGCATCATCCCGGACAGCAACCCAATCCACGTGCCATAGCCGATGCCATGCCAGAAGAGTTGCTGAAGTGTTTTGAAGAATCGTTGGAAGATCGAGGCGTCATCGGTCTGAGCAGAACCACCCCAGTCGGAAAAATGACCACTGACGAAGCGAAGCGAGAGTTGAAGAAATGAGTACGGACCGCCGACGGAAAAAGCGACCGGGAGCAACCAAGCGAGTTGCGCAAGCAGAAGCAGCGCGCACTCGGATAAGAGTTGCCAGTAATCCTTTCGCACTTGCCACAGCAGGATCAGGAGCATAAATCCAAACGGTGCATAGGACAAGCGCGTTGCCATCAGTAAACCGAATAAGAGATACGGGAGCCAGCGGCGAATTTGATGCCGTGCACGTTCGATGCTCCAGCCGTACCAAATAAGTAATCCGAGTGCGAGTCCATCCGACATCCCTGTCGCAGCGAACGTGACGAGTGAAGCAGTAGAGAGAACGGTAAAGGCTGCAATCAGCCGAGTCGTGTCATACGCATGACGAAGAAAGAGCAAGTAGAGTGGCAGCAGGGCACTTGCTAGTCCAAGTGTAGAGACGAGACCGAGCGCTTTGACAGCTGTTGTCACAGGAAGAAGTACGTTTGCTAATAGGATGAAAAAGGGGTAACCGGGAAAATGAGGACGTAAATCAGCCAAATCATAGTCGGTCACAGCTAGCGTGAAGTTCGCGATATCGTAGCTCGCGATGAACGGACTGACGTAAATGATTCGTAAACCGATCCAGCCACCGATGAACAAAAGTGTAATCCAAAAAAGCGATCGTCCACGCGGACGTGAACGATCGCTTCGAACGGTCAAGAAACCTCCTGTAAGGACTTCGATGACTTCGATGGTTTGTTTTGGCGGAGTAACATCCAACCAGCAAAGGCGAAGTAGCCCCACCAAGCAACGACTTGTTCAAGAGATGGATTATGACTATATCCGAACATCGCGCCCATGAACGTTCCGATTTGACCACTGATTAACGTCGAATTTCCTGTATCACGCAGGTATTGCACCTGATCGATGTAATGCTCTGGCATGAAGCCGACGATGTTATACACAGCAGCTGGTGTTCCATCGGCGTTCATCAAGAGACTACCGAGCAGACCGAGGTCTTGGAATCGTCCAATCGTTTGGACGAGCATGCCTGCAGCGATGAACAAGATTAGCACACCGGTCACTTGGAAGAAGCGTTTGACTGGGATTTTCATTGATCCTGAGACGAATAAGTATCCGAAAATCAATGCGAGCAAGAGACCGGAAACCGCACCGTAACTTGTCAGGACTTTCTCGATTTCCCCACCTGAGATGGCAGCGAAGAAAAAGACTGTTTCGATTCCTTCTCGAACGATGACGAGGAAAGAGTGGATGATCATCGTGATCGCACTACCTGTCGAGACGGCAGCGGCGACCTTCGCCTGAGAAGCCTTTTGATTCTCTTTCGCTTCCTTACCCATCCACAGCACCATGTGCGTCAAGAGAAGGACGGAAACCATCATGATACCAAGACGCAGATACGTATCACTTCCGAAGCTTGCGAAGCTCGTGAAGACGACTTGAAACAAGAACGCGACACCAAGACTGGCAAGAAGCGCTAGTCCAACACCGGCATAGACCCATTTCTTATATTGCGGGGCGTTCAATCGATCGAGATAACCTAAGATCAAACCGACGATCAGAACAGCCTCGAGACACTCCCGAAGCGTAATCAAAAACGCTTGAAAATCCATCTGTCTTCCTCCTTATGAGCGGCGTTTCTTCTTCCATTGACCAATGACAACAATGACGATGAGTACGACGACAAGTCCGAGCGCAATCAACTTCCAGATCGCGTCTGTTCCGAACGTTTGTCCGAGGAAGGAATCTTCTTCTGTGAAGACGCCTGTTTTTTCTTCACCTGGCAGGACGAAGAGAGGCGTTAATGTATCTTCGATCATCGTAATGTTTTTCTTGAAGGATTCTTCATCACTCGCTTTTTTCCCGACACCAAACAGTCCAGGGTTTCCGAGTGCCTTTAATGATTCATCAAATGCAGTATACACGTCATCGGATGTCTTTGCATCCTTGCTTTCCTTGACGTATGGTGCGAGCACATCGTATGTGCCACGAGCTTTCGCGAGTAAGAGTTTCGCTTGCCCGAAATCTTCGAACTGCTCTTCAGCAAAGTGCAGGCGACGTTCGATATTTTGGCGAAGAGCGACACGGTACGCTTGTTTTGCAGCCTCAGCATCTTCGTTTTCAAGAGCCGTATCGATCTTCGCTTTCGCTTCAGGGAAATACAGTTTGAACTCTTTATCATAGGCGGCAAGCGTTTCTTTCGCAAGCGCGTAATCTTTCGCATCGAGTTGTTCTTCAAATTGTTTGTACGCTTCCGCAAAAGCTTCCTTTCCTGGGTCTCCGTAACTGTAAGCGGAAACCGTGGAATTGCTCACGAACAGTGAGAGTAGGAGGAGCGGTAGCAAAAGAAGGCGTTTCATCCGAGGTGCTCCTTTCGTTCTGAGCGTTCTTCAACGCTAAGCTGTGTGACAGGTCGTCGCCACTCCCGATAAATCGCCGGGAGAACACGTTGGACATAATTCAAGCGAATAAAAGACTTTCCGGCTTCCCGGACCCGATAACGAATCGGGACTTCGTGAAGGCGGAACCCTTTTCGAACGAGATTGAGGGTCAATACTTGCGCATAGTTATAGTCATGAATGATCTCAGCATGATGACATGCTGCACGCGAAAACGCCCGCATCCCACTTTGACCGTCATGAATTCTGCGTTTCAGCAGTAGACACTGTAGCCACGTAAAGACATGATTTCCAATATAGCGATAGAGTCGCATCCCGTCAACGGTACCGAGGAAACGAGAACCGAACACGTAATCTGCTTGATCGTTTAGGATCGGTCGAACGATATCCGGGATTTGATCAGCAGGGTACTCGTTATCGGCATCAATCATGACGGCAACATCAGCTCCGAGTTCGTGCGACTGGCGGAGTCCTTCGCGGACTGCCGCGCCGAGTCCTTGATTTTGCTCGAACCGATAGACGTGTGCACCGTGTTGGCGTGCAATCGCACTCGTTGCATCTGTCGAACCGTCGTCAATGACGAGGGTCTCGACTGGTATACCGTCAATCATATCGGGTATTCGTTTCAAGACGAGGGGGAGCGAAACTTCTTCATTGTGGGCAGGTAAAAAGACGATGATCTTCATTTAGATGTCGCCTCCTTGAACGCTTCCGTCAGCAAAACACCACGGCTATCGTGCGGGATGTCTGCGCCTAGTACTTTTGTAATCGTTGGTCCGAGTGACAGGATATGGCGGTGCGTATCCACTTTTAGACCGGCATGCACATTCTTTCCATACATCCAGAAGGGAACGAATCGTTCGCCCTCATCTAAGTGACCATGTCCACCGATTCCGTCCGCTTGACCATGATCCGCCATGACGATGAGTGTCGCATCCTCGAGTTTACCGAGACGATCGAGTTCTTCACAAAACTCAGCAAGGAGCGCATCTGCTTCCTCGATTTTTTGAACATACTCGGAATAGAGAGTGCCTCGACTATGTCCCGTTTGGTCCGTTCCGATCAACTGGATTGCGAGCAGATCCGGGTCTTCTTCGTGGACGATTTGTTTGGCACGTTCCACGATATTCCGGTCCGCAACATCGTTATGCATAACTGCCGTAACGGTCCGTACGTCGGTTGAACCGAACGCATCGACAAGGTGCGCGATGCCAAGGATTTTTCCTGATTTATCGACGGCACGGAGACGATCGAAGACAGTATCCGTTTTGACACCTGTCGTGTTCCAGACCATGTTCGAATGAATGCCGTGGTCTTCTGGGCGAGCACCTGTAAACATCGAGCTGAAGCAGACGACGGTCCGGGCAGGATAGACGGTTTCCATGTTCGTATATTCCGTTCCTTCCTGACGCAATCGTTCGAGGAACGGCGTGTTTGCTGCCATGTAGCGATCTTTGCGCATCCCGTCAACGATCAGGACGTAGACTTTTTCTGAAGTCGGGAGATCGGCATCGACCGTCATCGTCTCAGGCAACTTCGGTTTCCAGTCAAAGAGGTAATGATGCAAAATCCAAGCAAAGATGAATAGACCAATTGGAAACCAGACGAACGTCATGTCGAATGTCGCCGTATCACTTGCTGTCCACCAATACGCGAGCAACAAAGCAACCTTTGGGAGCTGTTCTTGTGCGTTACCACTCGTTGAATCACTATTTTTTAGAACGAGTTTCCAAAAACGCGTGAAGTTCGTCCAGCGTGTTCCGATTCGGAGATGATAATAGATCGTTCCCCAGAAAAAGACCGTGAAGAAGAAATAGAGACCCGCACCATAGGCGAATAAAGGCAAATAATCAGCATTCGTACCACGAAGGAACAGCCAAACGATGATCGGAATCCAGAGGTAGTTGCGTAAAAATAACGGGAAATCATAACGCCAAAGTAAGATGAATAAAGGAAGCGTCACGATGAAACCGAACCCGACATCTGAGAGTGGGATCTGCGTCCATAAGGCGTACGTCAAGAAGACGCCGATCGTAAAAATTGGTGTGAAGGGTTTTCCTTCATTGAGTAAGTTCCAGGCGCGCGCTGCGACTTTTTCAAAGCGAGAAGCACTTTTCATCGTCTTCCTCCTTTCCAATCAGTGTATTTGAGCTGACGAACCAACAACCGGAGCGTAGCCGGATGGCGAACGAGGACGTACAGCGGGACGAGAAAAGCAAACGCATATTTAAAGAGGTGCGTCATCAAGGCAACGTCGTATGCATGGGCAACACCGGCTTGCCGTAAGACCGTTCCCATCGCGAGCTCATAGGTACCAAGCCCGCCAGGCGTAAACTGAATCACACCAGATAAGACACCGGCACTCATCGCGATCAAGGTCGTCGGAAACGAAACATCGACACTTGCTCCATGCAAGAGGAAAAAGACGGCGAGTGCTTCGACTGCCCAAGCGAGCGTTCCGAACAGAACGAGCGAAGGGAGGTGCGGTCGACGTAATACGAGCAATAACCCTGTCGCAAGGAGCGCGACGAGCAAGACGATTGGATGAAACAACCAACCGATCAGAATGAATGTGCACAGAACGATCAAGTCAATACTTCGTTGTAAAACGAAGATCGCACTTGTTTGTTTCCAAGGACTACCGATGGCGCGAGCCGTCACCAGTCGAATCATCTCTCCGAGTTTGATCGGTGAGAGATGATTGATCGTCAGTCCGAGATAAAGGCTTGATAGATAAACAGCGGTTGGTACACGTTTCGCATCGGCGCGACGCCAGGCAATCGCTCGTAAATAAAAGGCGAATGCATACGTCAAGGTGGCAAGTATCGTCCACGGGCTCTTGAATAATGCTTCGATATACCGATAAGAGACCGTCAACTCAAGGAAAAAACGCAGGAGCAAAAAGATGACGAATCCGGTAAGGGTCAGATACAGAAGCGTTCGAATCAACGATTTTGATGCCACGCGATCACCTGCTCCAGTCCAACATCGATCTCGATTGACGGTTGATAATCGAATGCTATCTTTGCAGCTGTCGTATCACTCCATGTCATCGTCACGTCCCCGCGTCGGGCAGCCTGAGTATGCACAGGTACATTGAATCGTTGACCGATTCGTTTCGCTAAGGCACGTACAGAAACCGGCTGATTCGCACCTAGATTGTACGTTCCGACAGCATGAGCGAGTAGGGCTTGCTCCATACCACGCGTAATATCATCGATATACGTGAAATCACGTACCGGATCTCCGAAGATAGTGAGGGACTCCCCGCGTAACGCCTGTTCAATGAAACGATACAGTGCCATATCAGGACGACCTGATGGACCGTAGACGGTAAAGAAACGAAACAGCGTTACGTTTAAATCATATAAATGAGCATACGCATGACAAAAGCTTTCGGCACTATATTTGGCTGCCGCGTAAGGACTAGCGACATGTCCCGTTGCCTGGTCTTCTTTGAGCGGCCCCGTCTGTTCCCCGTAAACGGAAGAAGAAGACGCGAAAAAGACATGCGGAATGCCATGTCTTTTTGCGGCTTCTAACAAGGTCACCGTCATATCGATGTCCTCATGAATATAATGATGCGGTTCCTCTAGCGAACGCGGAACACCAGGAAGCGCTGCGAGGTGGAAGATAGCATCAAACGATGGCTGCATCCATGTATCGAGATCATGATGAACGTCCCCCGTTGTAACAATAACACCAGCGCTTCTTAATGCTTTTGCCCGCTCTTCTTTCAAACGAATATCATAATAGTCCGTAAAGGCATCCAGTACATGAACGGTATGATGTTGCTTAAGCCGGAGGGCAAGGGCGGCACCAATGAAGCCGGCACCCCCTGTAATTCCGATATTCATCTTATCCCTCCGTTTCCATATCGTTCTTAGTTGAGTGGTTCGAGAGCGTCCGTAATCCGTTCGCCTGTCGTCTCAGCTTTAACGTCACCTTTTTCAACGAGTGCGAGCCAGTCGTTCGCGTCTTTTGCGACTTGTGCTGCTTTTTCTTTACCCAGACGGTTTTCAAGTGTTGGTTTCATCGCAACGACGAACATGTTAGCTTCCATTGCTTCTGCGCGTGCTGTATCAATATCTTTCTTCTCGAGCGCCTCTTGTGCTTCTTCATGATAACCGTCGACTTTTTCTGTTAATGCTTTCGCAAATAGACCTTCAATTTCTTTGTAAGAGACGTCAGCCGGTTTTGTCTTCGAGAAGTCATACCGTTCTTTTAACGTTTTGACAGCCTCTTCATCTCCACCCGCTAATGATTCTTCGATCGCGAGCAGGAAACCATATCCTTCTGCTTGTTCCATTTGTAATTCTTTTTCGTCCGTACCAGCTTTAACGCCATCCTCGATTTTTTGTGCATAACCGAGTGCAGCCAAGTAGAAGGAACGGTAAATCGATTTATCCGTCACTTGTTTCGCTACATTGAAGTCACCGATTTCTTTCGCGTCGATGGCTTCTTGCTGAGCTGCAAGACCAGATGTGATGGCTTGAGCGATTGCGTCTTCGTTTTTAAAGCCGTAGCTCGCGTCACGTTTTTCAGCTGTTGGAATGAAGACGGTCTTTGCCATCGCTTCAATATCCTTAAGTGCTTCTGTTGCAGCTTCTGGCTTACCCGCAACGAGTGCTTCTTCAGCTTTTGCTTGCGTTGCTTTTTGTAATTTATAGAAGTACGATTGTAGACCTTTATCAACGAGTTGACGAGCGATGTTCTCATCGAGATCTTTCGCTTCGACACCGGCTAAAGCAGACTGGATGACTTGTTCGATTTCTGGTGCTGTCGTCTCGACGCCACCTTTTAATTTCGATTCATAACTCGTCTTGACCATCTTCCAATCAATCGCTTGTCCTTCTTTTGCTTTATCGAGTTCTGTTTTGATTGAGCTGAAGATTGTCAGTTCATCTGTCAGTGTCGTTGCAGCGATTCCTGCATCCGCTGATTTTGTTTCTGTCGACTGTTCCGTTTTCTCTTTTTTCGGTGCAGTCGTATCCGTTTCATTCGAACCGCAAGCAGCCAAGATACCGGCTACCATGAAGATCGATGCTACTTTTAAACGCTTTTTCATAATCGTGATTCCCCCAGAAGAATTAATAAGACGTTTTCCGCCATGTAGTCGTTTTCACAAATCTAACTATAGCGAGAATAATTCTCATTGTCAATTGAACTTTAAATAAAAAAATGGCTTTGGAGCGGGGCTCCAAAGCCATTCAGAAATGAAAAATCAGAACTGTTCATACAGTTTTGTCAAATACGTGTAGACTTCGTCTGATGCTTGGAACATCATGACAGAATGTCCGAAGATCGCAGCTGGATTGAAGCCGTGATCAAGGTCGATCGTTGATGCAATTGTAACATCGCGGTCGCTATCGAGAACGACGCGGAAGTATTTGAACTCTTGGTTAAAGTCGTTGATGGCGTTAAGAATCGGAAGATCCTCGACACCGTCTGGTACGTGTGTCACTGTACGAGCGAACAATTCGACATCTGTTGTCGTCTTACTGAAGACGATCATCATCATCGGTTCTGCTCCAGCAGGTGTTTTTTCTTGTGTCATGAAGAAGACGTGTGTTTCATTTTCACGTGCTTCCATTGGAATGCCTTTTTCCACGAGGAAAGCTTGGAATGCTTCCAAGTGTTGTTGCTGTTGCGGTGCAATTCCTTGTTCGTTTGTTTCGGGTTGACGATCTTGGTGAATCGGTGTCACTTTATTATTCTCGTTTGATTCGTTCGAGTTACGTTCCTGGTCCATTGCAAAATCCCCCTTTATATACTATAAATTCAGTTTCAAGCATTTCAGAAGGAATTGCAACTAATGTCCGTTAAGATAGGAAGAAAATACAAAAGGCAGAGATATGTCTTGTTTGTGAATCTACGAGCAACTGACTTGAAATGGCATACCTAACAGGGTATATTAGGTGACAGATAGAAACTCAAGGAGGAATCATCAGATGAAAACGATCATCGTAGGCGGCGTCGCTGGTGGCGCTACGGCAGCAGCACGACTGCGTCGGATTGACGAAACGGCAGAAATCATTTTGCTTGAACGGGGAAAAGAGATTTCGTTCGCAAACTGTGGACTGCCTTACTATATCGGAGATGTCATCAAGGATCGCAATAAATTACTCGTCCAGACGCCTGAAGGCATGCATGCGCGGTTTAATTTAGACGTCCGCAATTTGTCGGAAGCGATTCGCATCAATCGTGAAGCGAAAACAATCACGATCCGCAACGTCGAGACGGGTGAAGAATACGACGAATCGTATGATCATCTGATTCTTTCTCCAGGTGCAAAACCGATTCGTCCGAACATTCCGGGACTGAGTGATGCGACGAACGTCTTTACGCTACGCAACATCCCGGATACGGATCGGATGCGGGAATACGTCGATACGACGCGCCCTGATACAGCACTTGTCATCGGCGGTGGTTTCATTGGTCTTGAGATGGCAGAAAATCTTGCTGAACGAGGAGCGCGCGTCACTCTCGTCGAAATGGCAGATCAAGTCATGGCTCCAATCGACCCGGAAATGGCGGCAATCGTTCATGAACACTTGCGTGCAAAAGGCGTCGAGTTGATTTTAGAAGATGGTGTCGCTCGGTTTGAAGAGGCAGGTCGTCGTGTCGTCTTAACGAGCGGACGCGTGATTGCGACAGAAATGAATATTCTGTCGATTGGGGTCGCACCGGAGAGTACTCTCGCGGCGGATGCTGGTTTAACGCTTGGAATCAAGCAGACGATTCAAGTTGATGATCAACTGCGGACATCTGATCCATCGATCTTTGCGATTGGTGATGCGATTGAAGTTAAAGACTATATCACGAAGGAAGCAACACATGTGCCACTCGCGTGGCCAGCGAACCGTCAAGGGCGTCTCGTCGCTGATATCATCGCTGGGCGCGACGTCCGGTACAGCAGTAGCAAAAGTCTTCGATTTGACGGTTGCTTCGACAGGTAACAATGAGAAACGGTTGCGTCAGCTCGGTCTGCGTTATGAAGCTGTGCACCTGCATCCGGGATCGCATGCTGGGTACTACCCAGGAGCAAGTCCGATTTCGATGAAATTACTGTTTGATCCAATTGAAGGAACGATCTACGGAGCACAGGCAATCGGCATGATAGGCGTTGAAAAACGAATCGACGTCCTAGCAACTGCAATCAAAGGTGGATTGACGGTTCTCGATTTACCAGATCTCGAATTATCATATGCACCACCGTATAGTTCAGCAAAAGATCCGGTCAATATGGCAGGATATATCGCGTCGAATATTGTGCTTGGTGACAGCGCGAACGTTCATTGGCACGAAATCGATGCGATCGTTGCGAACGGCGGTTTGTTACTCGATGTACGTGAACCATCAGAAAACGAATTAGGCGCGATTCCGGGATCGGTCAACATCTCGTTACCGACGTTACGTGAGAAGTTGGATGATCTACCGAAGGATCAAACGATCTATGTGACGTGCCAAGTCGGATTACGTGGATATGTCGCGAGTCAACTGTTACAACAACACGGTTATGATGTGAAAAACTTAAGTGGCGGCTACAAAACATGGTCGGTCGTTCATCGCGATCAAGAAGCGCGAAGCCAATCGAAGGAGGAGACAGCTGTGACGGTAACGAAACGTGAACCAGAAACGAAGACTGCACCGGAACAAGTGACTCTGCTCGATACGTGCGGCTTACAGTGCCCAGGTCCAATCTTAGAGTTAAAAACAAAGATCGATCAAATGACAGACGGCGAGCAAATTTTCGTCAAAGCGTCTGATCCCGGTTTCTTACCAGACGTTCAAGCATGGGCGAAAAAATTAGGGCATACCGTCCATTCAGCGGAGATGAATCAAGGGGTCGTTGAGGTTTTACTGGAAAAAGGACAAGGAGAGACAGCTGCTGTAGCACCAGTTCAGGTCAATCCAGCAGATGATGCGACGATGGTCGTTTTCAGTGGTGATCTCGATAAAGCACTTGCGTCTTTCGTCATCGCACAAGGTGCACAAGCGATGGGGAAACAAGTGACGATGTTCTTTACGTTCTGGGGCTTGAACGTCATTCGAAAACCAGACGCACCAGCAGTCGAAAAAGCGGCTATTGAGCGGATGATGGGTATGATGATGCCGAAACACGCCGGGGAGCTACCACTCTCGAACATGAACATGGCAGGAGCCGGTCAAAAAATGATGAAAAAAGTCATGAAGGACAAACAAGTTGATGCGCTTGAGACGATGATGGCAAAAGCACAAGCCGCGGGTGTTCGGATGATCGCCTGCACCATGTCGATGGACATCATGGGCATCAAAAAAGAAGAACTTCTCGATGATATTGATTACGGTGGTGTCGCGAGTTACCTTGGTGCAACGGACGGTGCTAACCTGAATCTGTTCATTTAATTTAAAAGGATTGTTTATAAAAACGTGTCAAACCTCACATCTGATGTGAGGTTTGACACGTTTTTTGTCGTCTAAGGTATGGATGAGTTTGATTTTTCAAAAAAAATTGCGTATGATAATTCACATGTGAAAAAAGTTTACATCTAAAAAGAGAAACTATGTGGTGGAAGTGGAGGCAATCGGATGGAGAAACAGGTAATGGATGTGGTCAATAGAATCAGCGACACGTTATGGACGAACGTGCTGATTATCTTACTCGTCGGACTCGGGATTTATTTTACATTCCGGATGCGGTTCGTTCAATTCCGGATGATACCGGAGATGTTACGCTTACTGTTCCAAGGAACGGATAAAGGGAAAGATGGTGTGTCACCGTTCCAAGCATTCGCTATCAGTACAGCAGCCCGTGTCGGAACCGGCAACATTGCGGGTGTCGCAGCTGCAATCGCACTCGGTGGACCGGGAGCGGTTTTCTGGATGTGGTTGATTGCCTTGATTGGGTCGGCGTCAGCATTCGTCGAAAGTACACTCGCTCAAATTTATAAAGTACGTGATGATAAGGCGTGGCGTGGGGGCCCTGCCTACTACATGGAAAAAGCACTTGGTCAGCGGTGGTTAGGAATCTTATTTAGCGTATTGATTACGATTTCATTTGGATTTGTCTTTAATTCTTTGCAATCGAACACGATTTCACTCTCACTTCAAAATCAATATGGTTTTGATAAGATGTGGATTACTGTCGCATTAGTCGTACTGACTGCACTCGTCATTTTTGGTGGCGTCCGTAGTATCGCGACGGTTGCTTCATTCCTCGTACCGATTATGGCAGGTGGTTACATCTTGATCGCGCTGTATATCATGGTGACGAATCTTGAAGTACTGCCAAGTATTTTTAAATTGATCTTCCAAGAAGGTTTATTTGAGTTAAAGACTCTCGCAGGCGGAGCAGTAGGGGCAGCGCTCTTGAACGGTATCCGCCGTGGGTTGTTCTCGAACGAAGCGGGTATGGGTTCGGCACCGAATGCCGCAGCAACGGCAGAGGTCTCTCACCCGGTTAAACAAGGACTGATCCAATCGTTCGCCGTTTTCGTTGATACGTTGATGGTCTGTTCGGCAACAGCGATGATCGTTCTCGTCAGTGGGGTTCCGACGAAAGATGCGAATGGCGATGCTTTAGCTGGTATTGATTTAGCACAGGGAGCGCTTTCGTCACAAGTCGGATCGCTTGCGACAGGTTTTATGGTACTCGCGATTTTCCTCTTTGCGTTTAGTTCCGTCGTCGGAAACTATTACTATGGTGAATCGAACATTAACTTCATCCGTGAAGATAAGAAAATCATCACGATGTATCGAGTAATCGTGCTTGCAATGATCGTTTTCGGATCCCTCGTCGAATCGGCGAGCCTTGTTTGGGCTTTAGCAGATATCTTCATGGGACTGATGGCTGTCGTCAATCTGTATGCGATCTTCCGTCTTTCAAAAATCGCGAAACTGGCGCTCGAAGATTATGTCGGGCAACGAAAAGCTGGAAAAGAGCCGCGCTTCTATGCAGACTCGATTCCGAACTTACCAGGAAAAAGTACGCTTGAAGCATGGCAAGATTCAAAAGAAGATGAAAAAGCGATCTAAGGAAAGGGAGTCAGAGAAATCTGGCTCTTTTTTTGTATAGAACGAATTTAAAAAGGGAATACAGAGTACAGAAGGGAGGGGGAGAATGGAAAACGTACATTTCGTTCGCGTCACGGATGCGGTCTGGGAGTCGTTCGGAAACGATCCCCACATCATCATGGATTGGATTTTATTCATTCATGAGACGCAACCCGATCATGAACAGTTGTTTGCACTTGAACAAACGAACGCCATCTACCATTTAATGAATCAAATCGATATCTATATCGATCAGGAGACGCACTATAATCTGGGTCGAGCCATCATTGGCGAAGAGTTGATCGTCAATGAGGAAAAAGCAGCAATCGTCGGGATTCTTCCCTTACCGCTTCTGATCATTTCTGCTGAAGTGATGCGCAACTTCGATCAACAGGCACTCGCTTCGATTCATGATGAAGCCGGAACACCGGGCGAATTCGAAGACGTCTGGGAACAGTTTGCTGATCTTCGTGCCTATTTTCAAAAGGCGGAAGAAGCAGAAGACACAATTTTGATTTATTACGTATGATCAGCTCTATCCATAAAAAGAGAGACCCGATTCCAAGCCGTGGACTGGAAACGAGTCTCTTTTCATATGAATCAAGATGTTCTCACACTAAAGTTCATCTCTTTTATAGTAACCTTTAACTTAAAAATCGATTTCGTCCGGGTCTGGTCCGAGGCGGACGTCTGTTGCTAGACGATCAATTTTCTCAAGATCATCTGCATCGAGTTGGAAATCAAAGACGTCGAAGTTTTCCGCAATGCGTTCCGGTGTGACGGATTTTGGAAGAGCGACGATGCCGTTGTCGAGGTGCCAGCGTAAGACGACTTGTGAAGGTGTCTTGCCGTGTTTCTCTGCGATTTCCTTGAAATCATTGATTTCGAGGAATTTCCCTTGCATGAGCGGGCTCCATGCTTCGACTTGGATGTTGTGATCTTGCAAGTATTCGTGCAGTTCGTGTTGCGGTAATTGTGGATGCAACTCGACTTGGTTGATCATTGGTGCCATCAAGCCCTCTTCTGCCAATGTATCGAGGTGATGTTCCTTGAAGTTCGAGACACCGATCGCTTTGATCTTGCCTTCTTCATATAGTTCAACCATCGCTTTCCACGCTTCGATATAGCCTTCGACCGGCCAGTGGATCAGGTAGAGGTCAAGATAATCTGTTTCGAGACGTTCGAGCGATTCTGCGAATGCTTCCTTCGTCCGACCGGCACGAATATCATCGTTCCAGACTTTTGACGTTAAGAAGAGATCCTCACGTTTCACGCCGCTTTCCTTGATTCCTTTTGCGACACCGCGCTCGTTTTTGTAGACGGCAGCTGTATCGATATGACGATAGCCGACGCGTAATGCTTCAGCGACAGCAGCAGGTGCTTCTGTCTCTTCATCTACTTGCCAGACACCGAATCCGATTTGGGGAATCGTAATACCATTTGAAAGTTTTGCGTATTGCATGTGTTACTCCTCCTCATAAAACATAGTTTTAGATTTGCTCGTTTAGTTTAGCATGAACGAACGAAGACGTCCGTTTCCATGCTCATGGAGAAATAGAATGCGGTAAAATAGAAGAGAATTCATAAAATCTGACCGTATGTCAGAAAGAGGGGGAGAAAAGATGGCTCAAAAGAATAAAAAGTTATCAAAGGGAGCTTGGCTCAGTATTGGTGCCTTGTTGGTCACACAAGCAGTTAGTCTGTTTCTCAGTGCTCGAAAGTCAGGACGTAATCCATGGGTTTGGGGAGGAGCTGGACTCGTTCAATTTCCACTTCCGGCAATCGCCTATTTGATTTTAGAAAGACAAGCAAAGCAGAAAAAATAATAAAAACAGGTCCGATCATGACGATCGGACCTGTTGTCGATTAAGAAGAAATTTTTTCTTGCTTCGTCGATGTCTTTTTCATGCGTGGGAATCCGAAGAAGATGGCGATTGATCCACAAATGAAGAGTAGGAACGGATAGAACAGATACGGAATCAGTTCAGGAGAAGCTGTCTTCGTCAACTCCGCTGCAATCAAAAGCTGTGCTCCATACGGGATGATGCCTTGAATACCACAAGAGAAGATATCGAGGATACTCGCCGATTTCTTACGATCAACTTCATACGTATCTGCTATTTCAGCTGCTAGTGGTCCAGCGACCAAAATCGAGATCGTATTGTTTGCCGTCGCAAGGTTTGTTGCGCTAACGAGTGCTGCCATACTGAATTCAGCACCACGACGTTGTGAAATCTTGCGTGTCAGCGTCTCTTTTAAGAAAGCAATTCCGCCGTTGAACGTAATCAAGCTGACGAGACCACCCATGAGGAGTGTCAAAATTGAAATCTCAGCCATTCCTAACATCCCTTCGGACATCGAGAGGACGAATCCACTTAAGTCGAAGCTACCGTCGATCATACCGATGATGCCGGTGAGT
Source organism: Exiguobacterium sp. EA-TM-5 (assembly GCF_053878415.1). Lineage (NCBI taxonomy): Bacteria > Bacillati > Bacillota > Bacilli > Caryophanales > Exiguobacterium > Exiguobacterium sp. EA-TM-5. Next base: position 716,479 of record NZ_CM132670.1, read on the forward strand.
AACGTACCACCGATGAGAACAAGAATGACGTTGACGCCAAAGATCGCTAGTACGATGACGGCAAGGTACGGAATCAATTTATAGAACTCGAATGCTTTTGCTTCGACGACGTCACCAGAACCAGACACGAATGCGAGTAGGATGACCGTCAAGATGGCAGCCGGGAGAACGATCATGAAGTTCGTTCGGAATTTATCGCGCATGTTCGTTTTTTGTGTCCGAACGGCAGCAATCGTCGTATCGGAAATGAATGACAAGTTATCTCCGAACATCGATCCACCAACGACAGCTGCCGCTGCGATGGCAACATTGATACCTGTCGCTTCATGAATACCGAAGGCGATGGGAGCAAGTGCAGCAATCGTTCCAGTTGATGTTCCCATTGCCATCGAAATGAAGGCGGCGATGATGAACAGACCACTCATGAGGAGCGAGGGAGGCAAGAACGTCAAGGCAGCATTAACGGTTGCATCGATTGCACCGATCGCTTCTGCAGTACCAGAAAACGTACCGGCTAATAAGAAGATGAAGACCATGATCATGATATCAGGATTCCCGGCACCAGTCGCAATCCGTTCGACGGTCTGGTTGATACTCCCTTTCGTTGTGATTGCAGCAAAGATTAAAGCGATCAAAGCGGCGATAAGAATCGGGAATTTGTAAAAGTCGTCATAAAAGATTCCGGCACCGATAAAGAGGACCAGGAATACGACGAGAGGAAGCAGTGCCCATTTGTTAGGCGTAATCGTTTCATTCATTGTTGACACCTCGTTTCTCAAAAATACAAAAAAAGACCCCTTCGCAAGAAAGAAGGAGGTCTTTATAAAATAAAGACGCTCTTCTTATCTCTCAAGCTTTCGCTTGCTGGATTTGGCACAGTACGAATCAAATCGTCCGCTGCCGAAACATCATCGGGCCAGTCCCTCCGTTTCTCGCGATAAAAAGAAGTCATTCAATTGTTGTAAAACACGTTTCTTACCGTACCGCATTGAGTAACGCGTGTCAACTGTACTTTACTGAAGTGCTTGTTTCAATGTCTGGACGTTTTCTTCCATCAATTTGAAATAAGAACTGTTTTGTTGCGTTTTCGTGACCGACTCTAGGTTATGAATCGTCACGGATTCAGCTCCGATTTCTTTTTGGATGACGCGCGCGACCTTCGGGGAAACAGTCTCTTCGAATGCGATATATTTCAAATCATGCATGCGTGCTTCTTTCACTAAAGCAGCCAGTTGCTTTTGTGAGGGTTCATCGGAAGGAGAAATTCCGGCGATTGGAAGTTGCGTAAATCCGTACCGTTCTGCAAGATAACCATAAGCGGCATGCGTGACAAGCAATTCTTTTTTCGATCCGTCAGCGACGGCTTGCTTGAATTGTTCGTCTAACTCATCAGCTTGTTGGTCGAAGGCTTCTAAGTTTTTCTCGAATGTTGCTTTATCTTTTGGTGCTTCTTTTGATAGAGCAATTGTAATCGAACGTGCCATTGCTTTCGCGTTGATAGGATCGAGCCAGACGTGTGGATCATATTTTCCATGATCATGTCCTTCTTCTTCATGCGCATGTTCATCCGTTGCGTGATCATCATGTCCTTCTTCTTCATGAGCGTGAAGCGTAGCATCCGATTCTAGTAAGGTAACGTCTTTACTCGTCTCAATGAAACGGACGTCCGTGCCTTTTAAGCTCTCTTGGATTTTTTTCGAATACGGTTCGAGTGTCGTACCTGTCAAGAGGAATAGGTCACCTTTAGCGATTTCAGTGAGTTGCTTTGAGGTGGGTTCATAAGAGTGAGGGTCTGCTCCAGGTGGGACGATCATCTTGACGCTGACTTGATCACCGCCGATTTCACGAGCAATAGCAGCGGTTGCGAACGTTGATGTATAAACTTCTGTCTGTTTGTTATTTGAAGTCGACGAATCGCTGTTTGAGCCGCAAGCTGCGAGGAGACTTGCACTCGCAAATGCGACCGTTAGAGCGGGAATGACTTTTTTCATTATGTGTTACCTCCGTTTTTAAAACGTAATTGTTCCGATTTGGACTTTTTCACTATAGCGGAACGTACGGGAGGCGTCAAGTAGGAATACCGAGACGTTCGACTTCTTTTAAAACGGGGTAAAAGAGTAATAAAGTGAAGAAACTGGTACGTCTTATTGGAGGTGATCAAGTGAAACGTGAAACTGCATGGCTAATGGGGGGAGCTGCATTATTGACGACGGCAGCAGCGGGAGCAAGCATTTGGAACAATTATGGGGCACTGCTTCGATGGACTGAACCCGCCTTGCCACTCACAGAAAAACAACTCGCACCGCGGACGCTCACCTACAAACAAGTGGGAGACCGCACCTTACAACTCGATCTCTATTATCCGCCAGGAGAAGGACCGTTTCCGGTCGCAATCTACGCGCATGGTGGCGCATTCGTTCGTGGTGAGCGCGAGGACATGTTCTGCTTTAGCCCAATCGTTGATCGCCTACTTGAACTCGGAGTTGCCGTTTGTAGTATCGATTATCGTTTGTTCGAAGACGGCAGTTATTTTCCGGATAACTTGGAGGATGTACGGGATGCGCTATGCTTTTTAAACAAGGAAGCAGAGGATCTCCGTATTCTAAGAGGACGAATGATGGTATGGGGAGACTCAGCCGGAGCTGCACTTATGCTGACGACGGCACTTGCTCCAACTGCTTTCGTCGGGGAGCGCGATGAAGGACACATGCCATTGATCAGTGGTGTCATCGCTTTATATCCACCGACGAATTTTTTATTGTTTAATTTCATTCAGACTTGGATCGCTCACATTAAGTTTTATAAAGGTGGACGGGAAGAATGGCGCAAACTTATGACCCACGTTTCACCCGTGACGCATCTCTCATCAGACGCCCCACCAATCATGCTCCTGCATGGCAAAAAAGATCCAATCGTTCCCTTTTCACAAGCGCTCCATTTCGTTGAGAAGGGAGCCGATGTAGGAGCGGATGTCCGTTTGTTTTCTTTTCCGAATGGTACCCACTCACTTGCTAGTTTTGCACAGACCGAAAATCCATTAAAGATTGAGCGACTGCTCGAACGAATTGAACGATTCACCTGTCAGGTGTTGTTATTGCCACCGCGACAACTTTCAAGTGAAAAACATGATACAATCAGTCATATTTCTTGAATGAAGGAGACAGAGACATGACTGAAATTTGTTTAGTGCGGCATGGTCAGACGGATTGGAACTTAAATGAACGGATCCAAGGAAGAGAAGATATTCCATTGAATGCAACAGGAAGAAGACAAGCGGAGCTAAGCGCCGCTTATCTAGCAAATGAGGAGTGGGATGTCTTATTAGCAAGCCCGTTATCGCGTGCCGTTGAGACAGCTGAAATCATCGGTCGTGCTGTCGGATTGACGATCACAGCGACGGATGACCGACTCGTTGAACGCGAGTTTGGTGCAGCTTCCGGTGAGCCGGTCGCAGCGATTTATGAAGCGGTTCAAGCGAACGATACGAACCTCGTTCCGGGTCTTGAGACGGAACAAGCGATTCAGGACCGCGTGTTCGAAGCGTTACAGGAAGTGACGCGAGTGCATGAGGGCAAACGCATCTTAATCGTTTGTCATTCACATACGATCAAGGCAGCCTTATCATCGATTGATGAGACGTTCAGTTACCGGACACCGTTAAAAAACGCGTGTGCGAATTATATCCACTATACGGATCACTATACGATTGATCGAATTAATGTAGCGGATCACATCACGGATGAAGTTGAGAAACCTTAAGAAATCGGTGCTTCCGGATGTTCTGCTAAATACTGTTTGAATGTTTCCTTCGCAATGCTCGTAATATGCGCGCCACGTTTTGAACGACGATCCTTGTACTCTTGGACGAGCTCCTCGCCGGCGAATCCGTCCTCGACGACTTCGCGTAAGATTGATTCGGATAAATCATTCTTCATCATGACCATCTTACCGGTGAAGACATACGAGACGTGTTCGCTTAAGGCAGTCCGTTCAAGGGGCGTGACGATCATCGCAGCAGGATCATTATCAGGTCGTGAGATCGTGATTTCAATTAAAGCACGTAAATGTTTTGTGAACAATTCATCGACGATTGGCTGATCGCTAGAGGGTACGACGATTTCTGCAACCCATTGTGCTGTCTGTTCGGTGCTGACCGTCAACCCGTCCTGAATGGCGACAGGAATCGTTGTATCGCGCCCGGATTCATCCATTAAAATGCGTAATGTGCATAATTTAAAGGTTTTCATGAAAAAATTGCCCTCCCTTGATCGCTTACGATTTTTCTACAGTATACCGTGCGGAATGTGGGACGGGAAACTTTTCCTGACGAAATTCGTATGAACTATGTTTAAATAAGACTAGATACTACTAACAGGAGGATCGTTCATTATGCCGCAAGTACTCATTGGAATATTAGGAATCCTGGGTATCGTTTTGCTTGCCCACCATATCATCATGTATTGGCATGCTGAACCGACAGACCGCCCGACGCTTGCATATCGCATTGCGCTCCTGATTGCCTGTTTGCTACTCATTAGTGGAAGTGATCATTTAATCAGTATTTTTTACGCGGATTCCTTAGCCGAATTCGGTCAACGCATAACGTATATCGTCTTCATCGGAGGTGCACTTGGCTTCGCGTGGTACTTTCGTAAGAAGATGGAACAAGCGCCAACAGAAATGACACCTGTCGGAAACGAAGCAGGATTGACATGAGAAAAAGCGCCGTTCGTCCTGAGGGAGGAGGAACGGCGCTTTTTTGTGTCTTATTTTAAACCACTCGCGAGTCGCGTATCGCGAATCATGTCGAGTTTTAACTTCCAAAGACGGTCGCTAAAGGTCACAGCATAGATTTCTGGCAAACGAAGGCGTTTGTATTCTTCCCACAGACGTCCAATCTGTGTTTCGTGGAAGTGGCGGCTCTCTTCGATTGTTGGAACCGTGTAGATCAACTCGCCGTCTTTAAAGATTGGTTCAAGCAACCGCTCGACTTTGAATTGCTCGACGCGGTTACGGAACGACGGGTCCCGGACATCGATTAAATCAACAGCTTCGAGTGTCGATGGATCTTCATCCATCAACGTGACGTAATCGCCTTTGAACTTATCTGTCACCGGATCGATGATGCGGTAGACTTCTTTGATATGAGGCGTTGTCGTTTTCGCTTTGGATGAGGATACTTTAATGACAGGAATAAGTTCGCCCTCTACTTCACGCGCGACGAGTTTATAGACCATTCCGAGAGCTGGTTGTTCGTAAGCCGTGATGCCACGTGTCCCGACGAGGAACGTGTTGGCTTGTGCGCCTTGAATCCGTAAGTCTTGGATGACGTATTCATCGAGGTCACCTGATAAGACGATGTCGACTTCTGGGAAGCCGGCTTCGTCAAGCATGTTGCGGGCGCGTTTTGACAAGTAGGATAAGTCACCAGAATCAATTCGGATGCCGCGGAGTTTGTGTCCTTTTGCTTGTAACTCTTTAGCGACCGTGATTGCATTCGGAAGACCACTCTTGAGCGTATCGTACGTATCGACGAGTAACGTCGCTTGATCCGGATAATGGGAAGCAAATGTTCGGAACGCCGTCAATTCGTCATCGTGGAATTGAATGTCGGCGTGCTCCATCGTTCCACCACACGGAATGCCGAAGTCGCGTCCTGCTGAAGCAAGGCTTGTGACGTCAAAACCAGCCAGATACGAAGCGCGTGTTCCGAAATAAGCCGCATCGATCCCTTGGGCGCGACGTGCACCTGCTTCAAGGAATTTTGCACGGGGAGCCGATTGGCGGATACGTGCGTATTTCGTCGCGATGAGCGACTCGTGATTTGCGATGTTCAAAATTGCCGTTTGTAGGAGTTTCGCTTCAAAGATTCGTGCTTCGATTCGAATCAATGGCTCATTCGGGAAGACGATCTCACCTTCTTTGACACTTGAAATCGAACCGTTGAACTTGAACTGACGGAGTTCATCCTTGAATTCATCCGGAAAACCAATCATCTCTTGCAAGTACGTGATATCTTCTTCCGTGAAACGGAGTGTTTGGATGTACTCGATGATATTCTCAAGACCTGCAAAGACGACGTAGCCTCCTTCGAACGGATTCGAACGATAGTAGACATCAAAGACGGCACGTTCGTTATGACGTCCTTCTTTCCAGTAGATATACATCCATCGTGGTAAATATAGATCGGTATGAAGTGCAAGATTACGTTGTAACATGACGGACAGATCCCTTCTTATTCGCCGACGACTTCTGCGCCGATCGATTGTTTAAAGTGTGTAAGAGCCCAGTCGTGACCTGTCGCGTTAAAGCTTGCGACAGCATCTGCATGGACGACGATACGATATCCGAGGTTATAGGCATCAACAGCTGTATGAAGGACACAGATGTCCGTACAGACACCGACGAGGTGGACTTCGCGAATATCCCGTTCACGCAAGCGTAAATCGAGGTCCGTCCCGGCGAACGCACTATAACGCGTCTTGTCGATGACGTGATCGGCGACCCGTGCCATGGCAGCGACTTTCCCGAAAAGGTCGCGTCCATGTGTTCCGCGGATATTGTGCGGTGGGAAGAGGACGGTCTCTGGATGGAACGTATCGCCTTCTTCGTGAATATCGTTGGCGATGACGACGTAATCCTCCGTTGAAAATTCCTCCATTAACGTAGCGATTCGATTTTCAATCGCTTGTCCTGGTTTTCCACAAGTCAGCTTTCCTTCGTCAGCAACGAAATCGATCGTGTAATCAATGACAATCAGAGCGCGCATGTGCGTTAGCCCCTTTCCGATTTTGAATTAGTGTTCTCTTTCACATTGTACTCTATCTCACACAGAAGGCAAAAGGAAGAAATCGGATACAAATAGGTATAGAGAAGTAAAAGAATGGGGTATAAGGTATAGGACGAAAATGATAGTAGAGGAGGAGAAAGGGATGGCTAGGTTGAATGAATATGAAGTGGAAGAGCGCCTAGAGCGGTTGCAGGATTGGAGCGTCGTCGATGATGAAATCGTTCGGACGTATACACTGCCATCGTTTCCCGCAGCATTAGATTTCGTACAGGAAGTCGGGAGTGTTGCTGAAAACTTGAATCATCATCCACGAATCGTGATCGATTATAAAAACGTTACACTTGCGGCGACGACTCATGATGAAAACGGATTGACGGAAAAAGACTTTCAACTTGCGGAGGCCTGTGATGCCATCTAAACTTTCAATTACATTCGGTAGCGGTTCGTTCGTTGAACAAATTCGTTCTCGTGATGCTCATATTCGTGTCGCTAGCGGAAGCGGCGATGCCATCCTCTGGATGGAAATGGACTCGAAATCGCCTTTTCAAAGTGGTAATACCTACACGTTGCTCGAATCGCGTGGGAATTTTTCAAATGAAGGCAGTCTCTTCTATTGGTCGATTCCGGCAGATAAAAATAGCGGGGATCTATTCGTGCACCAAGTCATGTCGAATCCGAAAGTCATCGGAGCAGAATATAGTGGCTTCCAGGCATTTCGGATTGGACGTGTCGAGAAAGGAACGGATCTTGTCCTATTGATTCAGTTCCACGAGACGGGGGACGGCGCCCGTTATGCAAAATCAGTTGAACGTCTCACGGTAGACCAGTATGCTGAAGAGGCAGGGAAGTCGTTCGCGCCTTCTCCCGTCATGAAACGGTATCAAATCGTACCACCAACAAATGAGTGAGATGCAGGGGGACTAACAGATGAAGAAGAACTATTTTGTCGTAGCAACACTTGGTGGCGCACTTGTCGGCGCTACTTTATCACTACTGCATAAAGATACGCGCCAAGCGCAGTTCGCGGCAGTGAAACGGACATTCAGTGGTGCAGGAACACAATTGTCTGCCGTCAAACAAGATCCAAAAGGACGCTTTGAGGAATTGAAAGCACTCTATACGGATAATCAGGAAACAATCCATAACCTGATTGACGATGTGAAGGACTTAGCAGAAGTGCTTCGTAAATAAGCTAAAAAAAGGGACTCGCACTAAAAGCGTGAGTCCCTTTTTGTATGCCGTTTTACAAGTAGCGGAAGAATAATCCGAGTACGGCAAACGCGATGATGATATAGAAGAAGATCCGACCAAATTGACCAGAACCGCTTACAAAGACAGGTCCACCGCTCGAACGACGACCCGTTTGGAACGGACGTGTGAATGGGACGGCACGATTACCAAATACGAATCCGAAGAGGAATCCGAGGACGAAACCGTACAAGTGACCAAAAACAGCGACGTTCGACCCAAGTAACGTAAAGACTGCCGTGACCGCAGTGAAGATATACACAAGGCGTGTATCGTCTGCCATGATGACCGTCCGCTTGAAGCGACTCAAGTAGACATAAAAACCAAGCAAACCAAGAATGGCACCAGATGCTCCAGCTTGTCCATAAAACGGTTCATTGATTTTCGTGAAGTACGTCAAGATGTTCGCAAGCGTACCAACGAGCAAATAAAAGGCAGCAAATCGACCATGACCAATCATTCGCTCGAGAGGTGGAGCAAAGATGACAAGGGCAAACGTATTGAACGCAATGTGCCAAAAATCGTAATGTAAGAAAGTTGCCGTGACGACACGCCACCATTCACCTTGTTCGATTAAGAGATTGATGGATGCCCCTGCACTTAGAGGAGAGAATGTCAGATTAAGGGCCACACCCAACTGTTCGATGACAAACAGGGCGACTTGGATTAAAATGAACAACGAAACGACCGGATAAGAACGTGTGAACGTTTGTAGGTTTTCCGTTCGACTAAACATGACAACACCTCGCTTCATCTTCATTCTATATGAAGATGGCGAAGAATAGAACTGTGGAGGCGTCTCGGATGATTTATGGAATTGGAATCGATTTAGTAGAACTGGATCGAATCGAGCAAACGCTTGAACGACAGCCACGGTTTATGGGAAGAATCTTGACGAAGGCAGAGCAGGAGCGATTTCAATCGCTCTTAGGACACCGTCGTATCGAGTACCTCGCGGGACGCTTCGTAGCAAAAGAAGCGTTCGTCAAGGCATTTGGAACCGGTGTCGGAAAAGAAGTTTCCTGGCAGGACGTCGAAATTTTAAACGATGAGACGGGAAGACCAATCATGACCGGACCATTTGATGGCGTCATCCACGTCTCGATCACACATTCTGAGCACTATGCGTCTGCGCAAGTCTTATTAGAGAAGAGGGAATGAGATGTACCGACCAACTTGGATTGAAATCGATCGGGAAGCGATCGCGCATAATATACGCGAAATTAAAACACGAATGGGCGAGCAACAAGTGATGGCTGTCGTCAAAGCGGATGGCTACGGTCACGGGGCAGTGACAGTCGCTGAGATTGCTCTTGAAAACGGAGCCGACTTACTCGCTGTTGCGTTACTTGAAGAGGCAATCGAGTTACGAGAAGCGGGCATCCAAGCACCGATCCTGATGCTTGAAGCCTTACTGCCGGAGCATGCGCCCGTCGCTTCGAATTATGACGTCGCCGTTCCGGTCTTCTCAGCGGACTGGCTACGGGAAGCAAAACAGCATTTGACAGAGATTGATCATCTTCGTTTGCATATCAAAGTCGATACGGGAATGGGACGGCTCGGGCTGCAACATGTCGATGAATTGAAACAAATCCTTGTTGAATGTGATGATGATCTGATTGAACTCGAAGGAATCTATACGCATTTCGCGACCGCGGATGAGCTGAATAGTCGATTGTTCGAGCGCCAACTCGAGACATTTTTATCCTATGTCGCACATGTACCAGACATTCGATACATCCACTGCGCGAATTCAGCGGCAGCGATCCGTCTAGCAGGTCAAGCACCGTTCAACGTCGTTCGAGTCGGTATCGCGTTATACGGGGCGATGCCGTCTGATGAGATGGCAGGACATTACGAGTTCTTAAAACCAGCATTTTCGCTGAAAAGTCGTCTGATGCAGGTCAAACAAGTCGAGCCGGGTCAATCGATTAGTTACGGCGCGACCTATACAGCGCCGACCGATGAATGGATCGGGACCATTCCGATCGGGTACGCAGATGGTTGGTCACGTAAATTCCAAGGTTATTCCCTGATCGTAGACGGTCTACCGTGCGAAATCGTCGGACGTGTCTGCATGGATCGCTTGATGATTCGTTTACCGCGAGAATATCCGATTGGGACGGAAGTCATCTTGATTGGGGAAGGGGCACCGATTGAAGAGGCGGCCCACTGGCTCGGGACGATTAACTATGAAGTTCTTTGCCAATTCTCGAAGCGTGTTCCGCGTCAATGATTCGTACAGGACATCAATAAGATGGCAAAAATATGTTATTTGTTTGAATTTTGATTGTATTTTCTGAATTCGACTGATATATTGAAGTAGAAAGTGAGTCGTTCGTTAAGGTTTCAGTGAATCTGGAGGTGCCATTATCTTGGTCCAACAACGGGAAATGCAGTTTGTTGAGCGAAATGTAGCGAAGGAGACGATTGGGATGAAGTCGAACCATACGACCGAAGAACGCAAGCGTCAGCTACGTGAGGAATTGAAACGTGGTTACGAAGAAATGGCAGCAATCAATTTATCGATCGTTGGCGAAATGTTCCAGATTGAAACGGAGGCGGAGTTCTCACTCCTACGTCAAGTAAGCGGGGTGTAAGCTTTGATAGTCAAACGTGGCGACGTGTTTTATGCAAATTTGTCACCTGTGGTCGGATCGGAACAAGGGGGAGTTCGTCCCGTGCTTGTTCTACAAAATGATATTGGTAACCGATTCAGCCCGACAGTTATCGTGGCTGCGATCACGGCACAGATCGACAAAGCCAAACTACCGACCCATGTGGAAGTATATCGAGAGCGACACGGATTAGAACGTGATTCGGTCATCTTACTTGAGCAAATCCGGACAATTGATAAACGCCGTCTAACGGATAAAGTCACACATCTAGATCCAGACACGATGATGAAAGTAAATAGTGCCGTTGCAATCAGCTTAGGCTTGGTTGATTTTTAGGCACTTACATAGAAGCGCAACACAAGAAGAGTCGATACTAGCGTATGCGACTTTTTTTGACCTCTTTTTTAAAAAATGGGTTTTAAAGTTTTCTTTACGGGGAAATATACCCAAGTGACCTTTTTATAAAGGGATGAGGTAGGATGAATAGAAAGACCACATAGACAGATTTTCCTTGAGGAGGAACTTGAAGATGGATTTAACAATTAAAACAGAGCAGCTTGACGGTCAGACGCATCTTTATATCGCAGGTGAGATTGATACGTATACGGCACCAAAGCTTCGCCAAGAATTAGTCCCGGCAGTCGAAACAAATGACGTCATCGTGCATTTGGATGAAGTACATTACATGGATTCAACAGGTCTCGGTGTTTTTGTCGGTGCACTCAAAGCAGCGAAAAAGAACGGTACGTCGTTCACGCTCGTCGGTGTTTCTGAACGAATCCGTCGCCTGTTCGAGATCACTGGTCTTTCAAGCATCATTACAATTGATAGTGGTGTACGAGGTGGTACGCAATGAAGAACGAACAACTAAACATGACATTACCGGCAAAACCGGAATATGTAGCCATTGCTCGTTTGACGGTTTCAGGCGTCGCAAATCGCATGGGATACACGTATGATGACATCGAAGATATCAAAATCGCTGTCTCAGAAGCGTGTGCAAATGCTGTTCAACATGCATATGAAGGAAAAGAAGATGGTAGCATCGCATTGACATGCAACGTTTATCCAGACGATCGTCTAGAGATTGTTGTCAAAGATAACGGCATTACGTTTGATAAAGATGAGGTCAAACGCCAAAGTGAACCGATCACGGATTCACACGATCTCGATTCCTTGCATGAAGGAGGACTCGGTATCTTGATGATCGAAGCATTGATGGATCAAGTAACGATCGAGAAAGCGAACGGCGTCACTGTCCATATGACAAAATATATGAATAGAGATGAGGTGGGTCAAAGTGCCAGCAAAGTCTCAACAACGCCATCACAGTGATGATGAAGTACTTCGACTGATTGATTTGTATCAGCAGGACGACCAAGATGAGGAAGTGCATGCGGCATTACTCGAGCGTTATTCAGACTTGGTAGAAGCTTTGGCCCGGAAGTTCTCGCGTGGTCGACCGATTCATGACGATCTTGTTCAGGTCGGAATGATTGGGTTACTCGCAGCACTTCGCCGATTCGATAAGGAATTTGGTCGCAGTTTTGAATCGTTTGCTGTTCCGACGATCATTGGAGAAATCAAACGTTTCATCCGCGATAAGACATGGAGCGTCCACGTTCCACGTCGCATCAAGGAACTCGGACCAAAAATCAAGAAGGCGGTTGAAGAGTTGACGACGGAGCTACAACGCTCTCCTCGCATCGATGAGATTGCTGCTCGCCTTGAAGTATCAGAAGAGGAAGTCCTCGAAACACTCGAGATGGGTAAGAGTTATCAAGCTCTCTCCGTCGATAGCTCGATTGAGGCAGATCAGGAAGGTAGTACCGTTACCTTACTCGACCTCGTTGGTAATCAAGAGAATGGCTATGACTCTGTCGATCAGCGTCTGATTCTCGAAAAAGCATTTGCTGTTTTAACAGACCGTGAGCGTTCGATTCTCGAATGTGCTTATTATCGCAATATGAGCCAAAAAGAAACGGGAGAACTACTCGGCATTTCACAAATGCACGTGTCCCGTCTCCAACGACGTGCTTTGCAGAAGTTGCGTGAAGCGATTAAAGTCGAACCAAATGAAGTATTTTCAAAAGACTGACCTCGTGTCAGTCTTTTTTCTTTTCGATGCATTCTTCGGTATAATGAATGAGAGGTGAAGCAGATGGAAAAGAGAATCGCAAGTGAATTGAATGTACGTCCTGCTCAAGTGAAGGCAGTCTTACAATTGACGGAAGAAGGCGGTACGATTCCGTTCATCGCCCGCTACCGGAAAGAACAGACAGGTGAACTTGATGAGGTCGCGATTAAAGCGATCCTCGACCGACATAAACAATTAACACAACTTGAAAGTAGACGAAGTGATGTCCTTGAAAAAATCGAGGAACAAGGCGTACTGACACCCGAACTCCGTCGAACGCTCGAAGAAGCGACGACCTTACAACAAGTCGAAGATATCTACTTACCGTTTCGACCAAAACGTCGGACGAAGGCGGAAATTGCACGGGAAGCAGGGCTTGCGCCACTTGCTGACTGGTTACGCGACAAGTCTGCCTATGATGAGGCAACATTCCAGCGTTTGAGCGGTACACTCGATTCGGAAGAAGCCCTTGCCGGGGCACAATCAATCATCGCTGAGGAGTGGGGCGAACAAGCGACGGTGCGTGAGTTCATTCGTAAGCAAATACGTCGTTCAGCAGAAATCGTTACAAAACAGAAAAAGGATGCAGTTGATGAAAAAGGTGTGTTTGCACAGTACTATGCTTACAACGAACGGATTCAACAGATCGTTCCGCACCGGATTCTCGCGATCAACCGTGCCGAGTCGTTGAAAATCGTCTCGGTGAAGGTCGTTTTAGAGGAGCGGCAGGTTTTACCAACATTGCTTCGTTCCTATGCACAACTGGCGCCAAAGAAACGTGACATCGTGGAAGCGGCGATCACGACCGGATATAAAAAATCCGTCTTCCCTGCTATCGAACGAGAAATCCGAAACGAACTGACTGAGAAAGCAGAAATTCAGGCGATTGACGTCTTCGGTAAGAACCTCCGTCAACTCTACATGCAGCCACCGATGAAAGGAAAAGTCATGCTTGGTCTTGATCCGGCTTATCGGACAGGGTGTAAGTGGGCGGTCATTGATCCGACGGGTGAGATGAAGGAAGTCGGTGTCATCTACGTGACGATGTCAGAGCAAAAAGCGAAAGAAGCGCGCCAAACCCTTTCAAAGCTCGTCGATACATATGGTATCGAATTGATTGCAATCGGTAATGGTACGGCTTCTCGCGAGACGGAAGCGTTCGTTGCAGACTGGATGAAGGGGCAAACGGATATCGCTTTTACGATCGTGGACGAGGCAGGCGCGAGTATTTACTCTGCGTCAGAGATTGCCCGGACCGAATTCCCGGAGCTTCAGGTCGAACAACGATCAGCGATCTCGATTGCACGTCGTCTGCAAGATCCACTTGCTGAACTCGTCAAAGTCGATCCACAATCGGTTGGTGTCGGTCAGTATCAACATGATGTCTCACAAACGAAACTCAGGGAGACGCTTGATTTTGTTGTCGAAACGGTCGTCAACCAGGTAGGTGTTGATGTGAATACAGCGTCAGAACCGCTTTTGAGTTATGTAGCGGGAATCACGAAAGCAACAGCGAAAAAGATCGTCGAACGTCGCTTGGAAGTCGGAACGTTCAAGGCACGTCAGGAACTGTTAAAAGTGCCTCGCCTTGGTGCAAAAGCATATGAGCAGGCAGCAGGATTCCTACGAATTCTAGAAGGGACGCATCCACTTGACCGAACGCCGATCCATCCGGAACAGTACAAAACAGTCGAGAACCTCTTCAAGACATTAGGGTTAATGCTCGACCAAGTCGGAACAGATGCAGTTCGCGAACAATTGTCTACACTATCGTTACCAGAGATGGCACAGACGCTCGAGATCGGGGAACCGACATTACGTGACATCATCGAAGCGTTACAACGTCCAGGTCGTGATCCACGAGAAGCGCTTGATAAGCCGTTGCTCCGTCAAGATGTTCTATCAATGGATATGATCCAAGTGGGGATGGAGTTCCAAGGAACAGTCCGTAATGTCCTCGATTTTGGTGCATTCGTGGATATCGGAGTAAAAGAGAATGGATTGATTCATATCTCGAAACTCAGTCGTAAGCGTGTCAAACATCCGCTTGATGTTGTTGCTGTGGGTGATATCGTAACCGTATGGGTGACGAATGTTGAACCAGAGCGGGGACGGATTGGATTGACACTGGTTCCGCCGGAATGACGAACGAACAATTACAACTATACGTCGAGCAGCTTTCGCTCGACGTATTTTCCTTACCGTTTCGACATGAAGCTTATTTTAACCCACGATTGAAGACGACGGGTGGTCGCTACTTCTTAGGGGATCATCACTTAGACTTTAATAAACGATATATGGATGACATGAAAGTCTTCCGCGGCATCGTGATTCATGAACTGTGTCATTACCATTTACACCTAGCGGGAATGGGGCATCGTCATCAAGATCAAGACTTTAAGGAATGGTTGGAGCGGTACGGTGGGCTTCGATACAGTCCGAGAAGACAAGAAGACGAAAAAAAATCCTATCTTTATGAATGTGAGAAATGCAGCACATTATATAGAAGGAAAAGACGCATGAATACGGAAAGATACCGGTGCGGTCGATGTCGTGGAAAGATTTTTTACAAAAGTAGTTGACGTTCATTTCGGAGCATGATAAATTATAGAAGTCGTCAAAACGACAGCAACTAAACAACTTATCGTCGCTAAAAACTTTTTTAAAAAAGCATTGACGAAAAGAAAAAAAGTTGCTACTATATAAAAGTGTTCCGAATAGAACGTAACGTTCCGCAATAGCTCAGTGGTAGAGCAACCGGCTGTTAACCGGTAGGTCGTAGGTTCAAATCCTACTTGCGGAGCCATTCTTTTGGAGATGTACCCAAGTGGCTATAAGGGGCGCCCCTGCTAAGGGTGTAGGCCGGGAAACTGGTGCGAGGGTTCGAATCCCTCCATCTCCGCCAGACCTCTTATGTGAAAATGTTTCTTGAGAATAATTATTGATTACTTAGATGGCCCGTTGGTCAAGCGGTTAAGACACCGCCCTTTCACGGCGGTAACACGGGTTCGAATCCCGTACGGGTCACCATATGGAGGATTAGCTCAGCTGGGAGAGCACCTGCCTTACAAGCAGGGGGTCGGCGGTTCGATCCCGTCATCCTCCACCATTTCTTTTTAAAGAGTTGTTTACAACTTCAAATTGCGGTCCTGTGGTGTAGCGGTTAACATGCCTGCCTGTCACGCAGGAGATCGCGGGTTCGAATCCCGTCAGGACCGCCATTTTTGGG
>NZ_CM132670.1:735000-3119822 GCF_053878415.1 Exiguobacterium sp. EA-TM-5
AGTACCCGGAGGAAGAGAAAGCAAATGCGATTCCCTGAGTAGCGGCGAGCGAAACGGGAACAGCCCAAACCGAAGAGCATGCTCTTCGGGGTTGTAGGACACTCTATACGGAGTCAAAAAGGAAGACAGTAGGTGAAGGACCTGGAAAGGTCCGCCGAAGAAGGTGACAGCCCTGTAGCTGAAACTGTTTTCCCTCCAGAGTGGATCCTGAGTACGGCGGGACACGTGAAACCCCGTCGGAATCCGGGAGGACCATCTCCCAAGGCTAAATACTCCCTAGTGACCGATAGTGAACCAGTACCGTGAGGGAAAGGTGAAAAGCACCCCGGAAGGGGAGTGAAATAGATCCTGAAACCGTATGCCTACAAGTAGTCAGAGCCCGTTAATGGGTGATGGCGTGCCTTTTGTAGAATGAACCGGCGAGTTACGATAACGCGCGAGGTTAAGCCGATGAGGCGGAGCCGTAGCGAAAGCGAGTCTGAACAGGGCGTTCAGTGCGTTGTCGTAGACCCGAAACCAGGTGATCTACCCATGTCCAGGATGAAGGTCAGGTAACACTGACTGGAGGTCCGAACCCACGCACGTTGAAAAGTGCGGGGATGAGGTGTGGGTAGCGGTGAAATGCCAATCGAACCTGGAGATAGCTGGTTCTCCCCGAAATAGCTTTAGGGCTAGCCTCGAGGTTGAGAGTTCTGGAGGTAGAGCACTGATTGGACTAGGGGCCCCCACAGGGTTACCGAATTCAGTTAAACTCCGAATGCCAGCAACTTATACTCGGGAGTCAGACTGCGAGTGATAAGATCCGTAGTCAAGAGGGAAACAGCCCAGACCGCCAGCTAAGGTCCCAAAGTGTATGTTAAGTGGAAAAGGATGTGGCGCTGCCTAGACAGCTAGGATGTTGGCTTAGAAGCAGCCACCATTCAAAGAGTGCGTAATAGCTCACTAGTCGAGTGGCGCCGCGCCGAAAATGTAACGGGGCTAAACATACCACCGAAGCTGCGGATTCCGTAAGGAATGGTAGGGGAGCGTTCCAAACCGCTGTGAAGCTGTACCGGAAGGAGCAGTGGAGCGTTTGGAAGTGAGAATGCCGGTGTGAGTAGCGAAAAGAGGGGTGAGAATCCCCTCCGTCGAAAGCCCAAGGTTTCCTGAGGAAGGCTCGTCCGCTCAGGGTTAGTCTGGACCTAAGCCGAGGCCGAAAGGCGTAGGCGATGGATAACAGGTTGATATTCCTGTACCGCCGATCCACCGTTTGAACAATGGGGGGACGCAGGAGGATAGTGACGCATGCGGATGGAAGTGCATGTGCAAGTTTCAAGACCGTCTGATTGGCAAATCCGTCAGGCATCAAAGTCAAGGAACGATGCGTAGGGACGTAGGTCACGATTTCACACTGCCAAGAAAAGCCTCTAGTGAGGGGGAAGGCGCCAGTACCGTAAACCGACACAGGTAGGCGAGATGAGAATTCTAAGACGCGCGGGATAACTCTCGTTAAGGAACTCGGCAAAATGGTCCCGTAACTTCGGGAGAAGGGACGCTCTACACATGTAGAGCCGCAGTGAATAGGCCCAAACGACTGTTTAGCAAAAACACAGGTCTCTGCTAAATCGCAAGATGACGTATAGGGGCTGACGCCTGCCCGGTGCTGGAAGGTTAAGGGGATGGGTTAGCGCAAGCGAAGCTTTGAACCGAAGCCCCAGTAAACGGCGGCCGTAACTATAACGGTCCTAAGGTAGCGAAATTCCTTGTCGGGTAAGTTCCGACCCGCACGAAAGGCGTAACGATTTGGGCACTGTCTCAACGAGAGACCCGGTGAAATCATAGTACCTGTGAAGATGCAGGTTACCCGCGACAGGACGGAAAGACCCCATGGAGCTTTACTACAGCCTGATATTGAGGCTTTGTGCATGATGTACAGGATAGGCGGGAGACGTCGAGCCCGGAGCGCCAGCTTCGGAGGAGTCACCCTTGGGATACCGCCCTTCATGCATAGAGTCTCTAACTCGCAGCCGTCATCCGGCTGGAGGACCGTGTCAGGCGGGTAGTTTGACTGGGGCGGTCGCCTCCTAAACAGTAACGGAGGCGCCCAAAGGTTCCCTCAGAATGGTTGGAAATCATTCGTAGAGCGCAAAGGCAGAAGGGAGCTTGACTGCGAGACCTACAAGTCGAGCAGGGACGAAAGTCGGGCTTAGTGATCCGGTGGTTCCGCATGGAAGGGCCATCGCTCAACGGATAAAAGCTACCCTGGGGATAACAGGCTGATCTCCCCCAAGAGTCCACATCGACGGGGAGGTTTGGCACCTCGATGTCGGCTCATCGCATCCTGGGGCTGGAGTAGGTCCCAAGGGTTGGGCTGTTCGCCCATTAAAGCGGTACGCGAGCTGGGTTCAGAACGTCGTGAGACAGTTCGGTCCCTATCCGTCGTGGGCGCAGGAAATTTGAGGAGAGCTGTCCTTAGTACGAGAGGACCGGGATGGACGCACCGCTGGTGTACCAGTTGTTCCGCCAGGAGCATCGCTGGGTAGCTACGTGCGGACGGGATAAATGCTGAAAGCATCTAAGCATGAAGCCCCCTCCAAGATGAGATTTCCCTTTGAGTAATCAAGAAAGACCCCTCAGAGACGATGAGGTAGATAGGTCACGGGTGGAAGCATGGCGACATGTGGAGCTGAGTGATACTAATCGGTCGAGGCCTTGTTCTAGCAGATGCTTGTTGATGACTTCAGTTTTGAGGGCGCGAGCCCGTCGTCTGGTGACGATAGCCAAGTGGTCACACCCGTTCCCATGCCGAACACGGAAGTTAAGCACTTGAACGCCGAAAGTAGTTGGGGGCTTCCCCCTGTGAGGATAGGACGTTGCCAGGCACTTGACTGATCTGCAGATTGCAGGTCAGTTTTTTGTTGCAGAAAAACTGGTCCATGGATGCTAATACAACATCCAGCCAGTTTTAAAATACGGAATCTACATTAAATTGTATCGATAAGACGAGGGATGACGTGTTTCAACAGTGCAGCGGCTCGTGCTTCAAGTGAGTCTGGTAGTTGATCGAGTGGAAAATAACGAAGGTCGAGACTCTCTCCGTCGGTCATTTGTAATGTACCGGATACTCCTTTCGCTTGAAAGAGATGGATTACACTATATGTTTGATCGCCATTCGGGTAACGGAAGAAGTAATCAGGACCAGAAAAGACATCTAGCAGTTGAACACTGCGAGCTTGAAGTCCGGTTTCTTCCTGCAGCTCACGTATTGCGACTTCTTCCAGTGTCTCACCGGGTTCCATCGAACCGCCAGGTAGTCCCCAACTGTGTGTATCCGAACGATATTGAAATAACAGTTCGTGTTGTTCGTTCATGACAAGTACGGTTGCTCCAACACTGATCAACGGTCGGTTTCCTACGATTTTTCGTAAATCTAATAAGTATCCCATCTGATCACTCCTTTCGTATCAGTATAGAAGAATATTCATTATGACAGTTAGTAAAAAGAAAAAAGACAAAAAGGCTTGCTAATTTAAAAGACGCATGTTATATTAATATCTGTCGAAACGTTATATCATCGCGGGGTGGAGCAGTCTGGTAGCTCGTTGGGCTCATAACCCAAAGGTCGTCGGTTCAAATCCGGCCCCCGCAACCAATTTTTAAATAATCAAATCCGAAACGTTTATCGTCGCGGGGTGGAGCAGTCTGGTAGCTCGTTGGGCTCATAACCCAAAGGTCGTCGGTTCAAATCCGGCCCCCGCAACCAATTTTAAACTTAACTTCAACTTTACTACGAAACGTTCAGCGTTTCGTATTTTTTTTTGCCTTTTTCGTCCGGTACAATAGAGAAGGACGAACAGTACGTATTAAAGGAGGAGACATCGTATGATAGAACTGGAAATGAACAGCTTGGAAGAAACGACTGCTTTAGCCCTTGAACTCGGACGACGTGCTGAAGCGGGAATGGTCATTACGCTTGATGGAGACTTAGGTGCTGGGAAAACGACATTCACCCAAAGTTTTGCAAAAGGATTAGGTGTGACACGTCATGTCAACAGTCCGACGTTTACGATCATGAAAGTCTATACAGGACGTCTTCCTCTTTATCATATGGATGTCTATCGCCTCGAAGGTTCAGGCGACGATATTGGACTAGAAGAGTATCTCAATGGTGAAGGCGTCGCTGTCGTCGAGTGGTCTGAGTTGATTGCGGACAGCCTTCCACCGGAACGGTTAGCAATCTCGATTACACGAACAGGTGACGATAGCCGTCGTTTTGAGCTGACACCGATTGGAGAACGATA
Organism: Exiguobacterium sp. EA-TM-5; assembly: GCF_053878415.1. Classification (NCBI taxonomy): domain Bacteria; kingdom Bacillati; phylum Bacillota; class Bacilli; order Caryophanales; genus Exiguobacterium; species Exiguobacterium sp. EA-TM-5. The sequence goes on from NZ_CM132670.1 coordinate 739,281, forward strand.
CATTACATTATGTGAGGGATTGAAATCATGAAAATCGTAGCTATTGATACATCGACGAAACAATTATCGGTCGCTCTTTCAGACGGGAAACAGATCGTAGCAGAAGCATCGTATGTTACGTCGTTAAATCACGCGACGAAACTGATGCCGTTACTTGAGCGCTTGATGGCGGAAGCAAAATGGACACCGGCTCGACTGACACGCGTCGTCGTTGCTGACGGTCCTGGTTCTTATACGGGATTACGAATTGGTGCGACAACAGCGAAGACGCTTGCCTATACACTCGGTATCGAACTGGTTGCGGTCTCGACACTTGAGTTGATGGCGGCTTCGACAGGTCATACTGGACGTGTTGCAGCGATTCAAGATGCACGACGCGGATCAGGTTTTGTCGGAGTATACGACGCTGGACAACGAATCGGTGAAGAACAACATGTCGAAATCGCCTCTTTTGTAAAGACGTTAACGCCAGATACGCTCGTTACGGGAGACGTCGATGCGTTTGAAGAACTTCTTCAACCATTCGAAAAGGCTGCTCCTGCGTTTCAAACACCGCGTGCTGGAGTGCTCGCTTTACTTGGTGCAACACGCCCGGCAGTAGAAGCACATGCGTTTGAGCCGCGGTACCTGCGCCTTGCTGAAGCCGAAGCGAAATGGATTGAGGCACAACGTCATGAGTAAAATCATTCGCCGAATGACCGTACATGATGCTGCAGGTGTCCATGCCGTCGAAATTGAATCGTTTGCGACACCCTGGACGCTTGATGCTTTTAAAGCAGAAATGACACAAAATCCGAATGCCTATTATGTCGTTGCCGATCAAGACGGCATCGTTGGATTTGCTGGTCTGTGGCATATCGCGGATGAAGGTCATATTACGAATATCGCCGTCAAGCAGTCACATCGCGGACAAGGACTCGGGGAAGATCTGCTAACGGCATTGATCGCAGTCGGTCGTGCACTCGGTTTACGGGCAATGACACTCGAAGTACGTGTCTCGAATACACCGGCGCGGACTTTATATGAAAAACTTGGATTCCAGTATGTTGGCGTTCGAAAACGATATTATCAAGATAACAATGAAGATGCTGCCATCTACTGGCTGGAGCTGGAGGGAGAAGACTTATGACACAACCATTGATTCTAGCAATTGAATCGAGCTGCGACGAAACAGCGGCTGCCGTCGTCCGTGGAGGAACGGATGTCTTATCAAACGTCGTTTCGTCTCAAATCGAAAGTCATAAACGTTTTGGTGGTGTCGTGCCTGAAGTCGCCTCACGCCATCACGTTGAGCGCATTACCTATGTTATTGATGATGCGTTGACGGAGGCAAACGTCACGATCGATGACATTGACGCGATTGCCGTTACGGAAGGACCAGGACTTGTCGGTGCATTACTCGTTGGCGTCAGTGCGGCAAAGACACTTGCTTTTGCGCATAATAAGCCGTTGATCGGTGTTCATCATATCGCAGGTCATATCTATGCCAATCGTCTCGTGCAAGAGCTCGAATTCCCGCTCGTCTGTTTGATTGCATCAGGTGGGCATACAGAACTGATTTACATGCCAGAAGACGGTGTATATGAAGTCATCGGCGAAACACGAGATGATGCAGCAGGGGAAGCCTATGATAAAGTCGCTCGGACGTTGAAATTACCGTATCCGGGTGGTCCACGAATTGACCAGTTAGCACAGACGGGGCAGGATACGTTCCACTTTCCACGCGTTTGGCTCGAGAAGGACTCGTATGACTTTAGCTTCAGCGGTTTGAAATCAGCGGTCATCAATGCCGTGCATAACGCTGAGCAACGGGGAGAAGTGATCATCTCGGAAGATTTAGCTGCGAGTTTCCAAGCGAGCGTCGTCGAAGTCCTCGTGACGAAGGCGATTCGTGCCGTGAAGGATAAAGGGGGACGCCAACTACTACTTGCCGGTGGTGTCGCCGCCAACAAAGGATTACGCCACGGTCTTGAAGCAGCATGTGCGAAGGAAGGAATCGATCTCGTCATTCCACCAATGCACCTGTGTGGAGACAATGCAGCGATGATCGGAGCAGCTGCGATTCATCCATATCGTGCGTTACGCTATTCGACACTTGCCATGAATGCAGAACCTGGGCTAGATTTAAAGTAAGGAATCCGAACAACTTGGGGGAAATGGAATGAAAAAAGTCATCATCGCATTGTTAGCGGTACTGGTCATCGTCGCAATCGGACTTCAGGTCCGAGAAATCGTCAACGCATACCAAGTCGCCTATAAGGAAGAACTCGTACCCGATAAGAAAGCGGTCGAGACGAACACGAAACAACGTCCACTTTACGAAATCGGACGAGCAGAAGGGGAAAAGACCCGGATTCAAAAGTTGTACGCTTTTGATCAGACAGTCAATGGGAAGCTCAGTAACGTCGTCATCGTCGATCGGAAGTATGGTTTAACGAACAAGGCGAGTGATGATTATTTCATGATTGCTTCTGGAACACCGGTGACGGACCAAGAAAAGAAGTCATTCGAACCGATGATTCAAAAGATGGATGCAGAACAAGTTCAAGCAGAGGTAATCTCGAAGCACGAGGTGACGGCTGTTGAAAACAATAAAGAGCGGACCTTAACGTTATTTAAGGTTTTCTATAAAGATACGGATCAAAACGAATACCTCTTCTTCATCGAAAAAGAGGGCGGATTGAAACTCGATCTATTCAAGAAGGGCTACTCGCGTCTTTCGAATTATTAATCCATGAAAACAGCGGATTCCTAAACAGGAGTCCGCTGTTGTTCGTTCATTGCCATTCGGTGATGCCGGTCAAATCGTCATAGATGCGATCCGGATCGAGGTTCAATTCCTCGACGGGAAGTCCATTTCGGTTAATCCATGCCGTTTTGAAACCGAAACTCTTCGCCCCTGTGATGTCCCAACCGTTCGAGGACATGAATAAGACCTCTTCTCGTTTCAGACCGAGTGTGTTTAAGGCGTGCATATAGGAAGCAGGTGCCGGCTTGTATTGTTTAATGTCATCGACACTGACGAGATGTTCGAACCGGTCGGCTAAGCCAGACTGTTCAATCAGTGGATCGAGCATATCGTGCGAACCATTCGAGAAGACGACGAGGCGCTTATCCGCCATCGTCTCGAGAACGGAGCTGACTTCTGGGTAGACATCAAGTGTCAGGTACGTTTCCATGAGAGTCGTGATCTGCTCCTCCGTCACATGGAGTTTCAGTTCGAGTAATGCGTAGCGGAGAGCGTCTTGCGTCACTTGACTGAACGGCACATATTGTCCGTTCAATTGCCGGAGGAAAGAGTACTCTAGTTGTTTCTCCCGCCAGCGTTTACTGATGGCCTCTCCGTGTCCCGGATACAGCTCTTCTGCTTGTTCTTTGACGGAATGGACATCGAATAACGTACCGTAGACGTCAAAGACGAGTGCTTGAATCGTCATAAAACATTCATCTCACTTTCATAAAGTCTGTTTTAAGGATTCCCTTACGTAGTAAATTCAAACGATATTTATGAAAGGACGTGCTGTAAAAAACGATGAAATGTCTGCGTAAATGCACGACAAGCCGCTTGTTTTTCCGGGGTATTCGGATCAAACTCAATCTTTAAGCCATCCGTGGCGATAGTCGCCCCGGCTTCTTTTAGTGCTTCTTCGATCAAGTCAACAGCTGCGCAGTACTTTGGATAATCAAGATCCCCCGAGCCAAAAGCAGCAGCCGGTATCCCGTTTAAAGACTGCTCCCGTAGCTCCTCGACGAAATCTTCTGCTTCATATGGCAAATCACCGTCTCCCCATGTATATGAGCCGAGCAGCAGACCATCAAAACGCGATAAGTCCTCCCCGACGAATTGATCTAGTTCTGTAATCGTCACGTTGACCTCATGTTGCTCAAGCTCACTCTTTATAATCGAGACGATATCTTCCGTATTACCGGACATGCTGACGAATCCAATCGCGATATGCATGCATCTTCCTCCTTTCGTTATACTTCTTCACTTTAATTGATAATGATTATCAATGTCAAAGGTCATATAAAAAAGCACCTCCCGAAGAAGATGCTTTTCTATACATTAGTCTTGTAGTTCGGCCCATTCTTCAATGGAACGAATGACCGGTTCGAGTTGGCGTCCTTTGTCGGTCAAACTGTATTGAATCTTAATCGGACGATCGGGAATGACAGTCCGGATGACGATGCCTTCCGCTTCGAGCTCCTTCATACGTTCCGTGAGCATACGACCTGATAATTCGGGAATGGCATCTTGAATCTCATTGAAACGGCATGTCTTCGTCAACAAGTGACGTAAAATCAGACCTGTCCATTTCTTACCTAAGATTTCAAAGGCATGTTCGACTTTGGGACAAAGAGCCGGTTGGATTGCGACTTCTTCCATCAGCACTCATCCTTTCTATAGTTGTAGTATACCCGCTTCTGTTAAAAAAATCGAATCATTTTACTTAATGTAACAAAAAGAACTAAAACAAATCTATTTACTTTTAGTAAGTGATAAGATATAGTCTGTTTATTGAGTTACTTAAAGTAACTAAAAAACATTAGGTAAAAGGAGAAGATAGCAATGATGGATACAGGACTTTTAATTATTCGTTTAATCATCGGTTTAACATTCGCTGCACACGGTACACAAAAATTATTTGGTTGGTTCGGTGGACATGGCATCGCTGGAACAGGCGGTTGGTTCGAATCAATCGGCATGAAGCCAGGAAAAGCACTCGCAATTACAGCGGGTCTTGCTGAATTGATCGGTGGTTTGTTGTTCGCAGGTGGTGCTTTTCTGTGGATCGCTGCCATCCTCATCATCGGTTCGATGCTTGTCGCAATTGTTAAAGTACACGGTACGAATGGTTACTGGGTGACGCAGAACGGGTACGAATACAACATGGCATTGATCGTCATCGCCCTTGGCGTAGCGATGATCGGTGCTGGAGACTATTCACTCGCTGCACTCATCGGGTGAGGAAAAAAGGTGGGTCATTCATGAAGTTTGAAGCATCAACGCTTAGCGCAAAAGACAACTATAAATTATTGATTGGCAGTATTATTCCACGTCCGATTGCTTTCGTGACGACGCAAGGGGAAGACGGGACGGTCAATGCCGCACCATTTTCCTTCTTTACCGTCGCATCGAGCAGTCCACCACAACTCGTAATCGCCGTACAACGGACGGATCAAGGACAGAAAGATACGGCCCGTAACATTTTGGCGAAACAAAGCTACGTCATCCACATCGTCAGCGAAGAGATCGTCGATGCGGTCAATGAAACAGCTGCACCACTGGCTTACGGTGAAAGTGAGCTGAAGCGGACGGATTTAACACTCGTTGATAGCGACGCGATCGAAGTACCAGGAATCGCGGAAGCAAAAATTCGGTTCGAGATGCGCTTGACGCAACACGTCGAGCTAGAAGGTGCCGATCTTTTGATTGGTGAAGTACTGCGCTATCACGTCGCGGATGAACTCGTCGAGTCGTTCCGGATCGATGCGGCAGGATTAAAAGCTGTCGCGCGTTTAGCAGGGAACGATTATGCGACGATCGGGAAGACGTTTACGATTGCCCGACCGACAAAATGATAGAAGCATGAATACCTGATACATTGTACGACCCATCTTGAAGACGAAGGTTTCGATTCCAACAAAAAGGAGTTGAGATACCGGTTTATCTCCCGGAATCTCAACTCCTTTTTCTCATATCGTTCATCTAATTAGTTGGTCGGACTTCAAGGTTGCGGATCGATTTCATTTGAAGAAGTCTCTAGTCCGTGGCGTTTACTGTATTGGTAGCCATCGAGCAAATAAAAGACAATGGCCAGTGCCCAAATGCCGACACAGCTGATCAAGAAAGCGATGATCGGTGAGACACTCCCATAATACGATAAGATCAACGGATCATTAAGTTCAACGAATAGCTGTGTCGTCAGGAGCGTACAACAAAGTCCGGAGAGCAGACTGACGAGAAGACCGCTCCATGTCTGGATGACGAGTCCGATCATGCAGGAAATCAAGAGGAACAAAGGAAGTGCAGCATTAAAGGCATCTGGTCGGATAAAGACGGACACATAATCTGCATACAAAGGGACGAAATAAAGAACACCGGATAGTAATCCTAAAATGAGATTGATGAAAAAGCTTTTCGTTCGCATCAGTGTTGATTCTCCCATCGTTCCATCAATTCGAGCAAATCGATATCAATCTGATCACGTTCTGCTGAAAGCGCCGTCGCTTTCGGAATATCATTGAAGACTTCCGGCTCGCACAGCAACTGTTCAATTTCCGCCGAACGTTGTTCAAGCTGCTCGATGTCTTGTTCAATTTGTTCGATTTGCTGACGGCGTTTCTTTTCTTCCTTTTGTGCTTCTTTATCGATCGTCTTCGATGCTATGACTTTTGCCGCTTTTGCTTCCTCGGCTTCGAGGCGAGCGATTTCTTCTTGTTCCGCCTTCTTCTCCGTGTAGTACGAATAATCGCCGAGGTACTCTGTCACACCAGCCTCACTCATCTCGATAACGCGTGTCGCGATCCGGTCGATGAAGTAACGGTCGTGGGAGACGAATAGTAGCGTCCCTTCATAGTCGACGAGTGCATTTTCAAGAACCATCTTCGAATCAAGATCCAAGTGGTTCGTCGGCTCATCGAGGACGAGGACGTTCGTCTTGCGTAATTTCAGTTTTGCGAGCGCGAGACGTCCACGTTCTCCACCTGATAACTCATGGACGATTTTGAAGACGTCGTCACCGCTAAACAAGAATTGTCCAAGGACAGAACGAACTTCTTGTTCGCGCATCAGTGGCCATTCGTTCCAAATCTCATCGATGACACGATTTCGGTCATTGAGTTCTGCTTGCTCTTGATCGTAATATCCGATCGAGACGCCGGTTCCGAAACGGAAATCACCGAAGAGGGGACGTAAGCGACCGACGAGGACTTTTAAGAGCGTCGACTTCCCGATTCCGTTCGGACCAACGAGTGCGAGCGATTCGCCACGTTGCAAACGGAACGTGATATCTTTTGAGACAGCTTCTTCATAACCAATCGCCAGTTGATTGACTTGCAGGACGTCGTTACCGCTTTGTTTTTCAATCGGGAAGGAGAGGACCGTACTACGCTCATCCCCATCCGGTCGATCGAGCCGATCAACTTTCTCGAGTCGTTTTCGAACGCTTTGCGCACGTTTTGTCGTCGTCGCCCTGGCGATATTTCGTTGAATGAAGTCCTGCATCTTCGCGAGCTCTTCTTGTTGCTGTTCGAACTGTTTCATTTCTTGATCGTACAATGCCGCTTTTTGTTCCAAGTACTTCGTATAGTTCCCCGTGAACTTACGACAGACATTGCGGGAGAGCTCATAGACGACATTGACGACTTGGTCGAGGAAGTACCGGTCGTGCGAGACGATCAGGACGGCACCACGATAACCACCGAGATAACTTTCGAGCCAAGCAAGCGTATCGATATCGAGGTGATTGGTCGGCTCATCGAGAATGAGGAGTTCTGGTGCTTGCAAGAGCATCTTCGCTAAAGCGAGCCGTGTCCGTTGACCACCAGATAACGTCTGGATCCGGCGTGAGTAATCGTCGGGATAAAAGCGCATTCCGTGCAAGACAGAGCGAATATTCGCTTCGAACTGATAACCACCAGCTTCTGAGAAGTCGTGCTGTGCTTGATCGTACGTCTTCAAGAGACGATCGTAAGCGACAGGGTCGTTCAAGATATGTTCCATCCCCATTTCGATTTCCATCCGGCGTAGTGTCCGTTCTTGTTCTTGTAAATGTTCAAAGACGGTCAGCATCTCGTTCCAAATCGATTCATTCGATTCAAGACCACTGTCTTGCGCGAGATAACCGATTTTGACGTCCTTGCCCTTCATGATGTCGCCCGAGTCGTGACTCAGTTCGCCAGCGATGATTTTGAGCAAGGTCGATTTTCCGGCACCGTTTCGCCCGACAAGCGCAATTCGGTCACGTTCTTGTACTTCTAGTTTGATATTTTCTAAAATCGGCTCGACGCCGAATGATTTCGAGAGTTGGTTGACTTGTAAGAGTATCATTTCCATCCATCCTTCCACCCTTTAGTCTATCACGAACAAAAGCACGAGGTCGTGCGGAATATATTATTTGTGACTCTATGTGAAGTGGTTTACAATCAAGAAGAGTAGAAAGCTTTTTGCAAAGATTTGGGTGCCACGTTGGATGTGGCCGAAGGGGGAACTGCAGGATGAATGGACCAGACACAAAAATTCCACAAGCGACAGCAAAACGGTTGCCGCTATATTATCGCTTCATCCAAAGTTTATACAATTCAGGTAAGCTCCGCGTCTCTTCTGCTGAGTTAAGCGAGGCGGTGAAGGTTGATTCAGCAACGATTCGTCGCGATTTTTCCTACTTTGGGGCACTAGGGAAAAAGGGGTATGGATATAACGTTCAACATCTCTTAACGTTTTTCCGGAAAACCTTGAATCAAGATGAGGTGACGAATGTTGCCTTAATCGGGGTCGGTCATCTCGGAACAGCGTTTGCAAATTATAACTTTTTAAAGAATAATAGTACTCGGATAGTCGTTGCGTTTGATGCGGACGAAGAGAAGGTCGGAACAACGACGCATGACGTTCCAATCTATCATGTTTCGGACATGAAAGAACAAATCGAAGCGAATCAGGTCGATGTTGCCATCTTGACGGTTCCATCGCAGTTCGCACAGTCAGTAGCGGATGAGTTAGTCGAGTATGGTGTGACAGGTATTCTGAACTTTACGCCTGCACGGTTGAACGTGCCAGCGAGCGTCCGGGTCCATCACATCGATTTATCGATCGAGTTGCAGTCGTTAGTTTATTTCATGAAGCATTATTCGCAATCAGCTGAAGGAGTGAAATCATAATGGAAAACCTTATCCCGCTCACATTAGGTATCGGACCTGCGAGCATCGGATTAATCGCAGTCGTCGCGTTGATCATCTTCGGACCGAAGAAGTTACCAGAATTCGGACGTGCTGCTGGTCAGACATTGAAAGAGTTCAAGAATGCCACGAACGGTATCATGGACGACGATAAAAAGGACGAACCGAAAGAGAAGTGATTGAATCATGACGGTTGATCAAGAGCAAAGCATGACGTCGCACCTTGACGAACTCCGGAAACGGATCGTCTGGTCGCTTATCATCGTCGTCGTCCTGTTCGCTGTCGCATTTCCGCTCGTCCGACCGCTCGTTCGTTTTCTACAAGCGGACTTAAAAGAGCTCGGCATCGGTTTGAATGCCTTCAACGTCGCCGATCCTTTAATGTTGTATTTGAATCTAGCGTTCATCATCGCGTTGATTTTAGCGTCACCGTTCTGGATGTATCAACTCTGGGCATTCGTCCGACCAGGACTTTATGACAAGGAGCAAAAAGCGACACTGACGTATATTCCAGTCATCTTCTTTCTGTTTTTGGCTGGCGTAGCCTTCTCGTATTTCTGGTTGCTGCCCTTCTTGCTTGAAGTCTCAACGGATCTCGGGAAAGAGTTAGGGATCGAACAAGTCATCGGGGTTGAAAACTACTTCAGTTTCTTGATCCGGCTGACAATGCCATTCGGTCTTCTTTTCCAATTGCCGGTCGTGACAATGTTCCTGACACGTCTTGGTCTCGTGACGCCATATTTCATGCGAAAGAATCGGAAATATGCGTATTTTGCGCTGTTCGTCGTTGCAGCATTGATTGCACCGCCGGACGTGACGTCACACTTGATGATCTCGGTTCCATTGTTCGTTCTCTATGAGATCAGCATCTTGATTTCTGCGCGAACGTACAAAAAGGTCTTGATCCTCGAGCAACAGGCAGAGCTTGAACGACAGGCGGATTTGATGCGTGAACTGAATAAATGAATCGTGAATTCCTCCGACGATTTTGGGAGGAATTCTTTTTTATGAAAGCGTTATTTTTATATTGATAAAGCAGTTAGTGATGCGTATACTAAAGATAATTCATGGGGGCTTAGCTCAGCTGGGAGAGCGTTTGGCTGGCAGCCAAAAGGTCGTCGGTTCGATCCCGATAGTCTCCACCAAATTCGTACACTTCAAACTCTTGAGGATTCAAGAGTTTTTTTGTTGCTCTCGAAATATGGAAATGAAATATAACATGACAATAAAAACAAATAATTATATAAAACAGACAAAACTGAATTGTTTATTTCCATCTATTTCATTAAACTAAATATACAGAATTTTCGTTTAACTGTTTTGTGAGTAGTACTATTATGGTTTTTCAGAAAAGGGGAAAAGAAGCATGAAGAAGAAGATTGCGCTTATGGCAGCCGTCTTGATGACGTCTTCCAACTTAGTCAGTGCTCAAGGAGCACTGTCTTCGCAAGACAAGGCAAGCGGTCAAAAACCTCAAGCCCTCTCACTAAAGAAAACAGGACAGGAGAAGGTGTATAAGCAGTCCGATAAGGTTCGTGTCGTCATCGAGATGGAGCAGAAGCCAGCCATTCAAATCGCACAGGCACAAAACAAGCGGTATAGCACATTGAGCAATGCCGAAAAAGAGTCGATTAAGGATCGTCTTGTTACCGTTCAGAAGTCAGTCAAGTCTGCCATCGCGAAACAAGCGATTCCGGTGACGTATAAAGAAAGCTTCACGACTGTTTTGAATGGATTTAGTGGAGAAGTAAAGTTCGGGGATATTCAAGATATTAAAAAGTTAGACGGGGTCAAGGATGTACATATTGCGCACGAATATGCGCGCCCGAAAGTCGATAAAGGCGCAAAACCAGACATGTTATACAGCAAAGATATGGTTAATGCAAAGGAAACATGGCAGGACTACGGCTTCAAAGGGGAAGGGACGATCGTAGCTGTCATCGATACGGGGATTGATCCGTCGCATAAAGATATGGTCTTGAGCCCGGAGACGAATGTGGATTTGACATCTTCTAAAGTCGAAAGTGCCAAAGAAACAAAAGGACTAAAGGGAAAGTATTTTACGGAAAAAGTACCGTACGGCTATAACTACGCTGATCACGATAGTGAAATCCGTGATTTAGGGGCAGGCGCATCGATGCATGGGATGCACGTTGCGGGTACGGTCGGAGCAAACGGGGATGAAGCAAACGGTGGTATCAAGGGGGTTGCTCCTGAGACACAATTGCTAGCAATGAAGGTATTCGGAAACGACCCAGGAATGCCATCTACATTTAGCGATATCTACATCAAAGCAATCGATGATGCGATTGCCCTCGGTGCGGATGTCATCAACATGAGTCTCGGATCGACGGCATCGTTCGTCAATGCGGATGATCCGGAACAACGCGCAATCGTCAACGCGATGAACAACGGGATTTTATGCGCGATCTCTGCCGGGAACTCGGCATTTACAGGACATGGTGCAGGCAATCCGTATACAGCGAATCCTGACATCGGTGTCGTAGGATCTCCAGGGCTGATCAGCCAAGCGTTACAAGTCGCATCGCTAGAGAATACGAAATTGACGCTTGAAGGCATGGCACTGACGATCGACGGACAGGATGCTGGTTACTTGGCGTATCAAAAGCAGGACTCGCCGAATCCGATTAAGGTGTTCAACAAGGAGAAGCAAGACGTCATCTATGTCGGTGATGGTCAAGCATCGAACTACGAAGGAAAAGATGTCAAAGGCAAAGTCGTCTTTGTCGTGCGTAATGGCAGCTTTAACTACGGTATGATCCAAGCAGAAGCGGAGAAGCAAGGGGCAGCTGGGGTCATCGTTCGTGGACGAGTTGATCACGGGGATTATGTCAGTATGGCACTCAACAATCCGACGATTCCGATGGTGACGCTCAGTATCGCGGACGGGAACGATCTTGAAGCAAAAGCAAAAGCAGGGAAAGCGATTGCTGTGACGTTCGATGGAAAAGCAGTCTCAGCAGATAACCCAGTAGCGGGCGAGATGTCTGATTTCACATCATGGGGTGTGACACCGAACCTTGATTTCAAGCCAGAAATCACGGCACCAGGTGGGAAAATCTACTCGACACTTAACGATAACGAGTATGGTGTCATGAGTGGTACTTCGATGGCAGCACCGCACGTCGCAGGAGGAACAGCACTCGTCATGCAGCGAATCGCAAAAGACTTTAAGGTCAATGGCGCGACACGCGTGAAATTAGCGAAGAATATTCTCATGAACACATCACGTCCACAGCTTGATAAAGGGCAATATAACGCTGAAGCAAAAACAGGTAGTTTCTATTCGCCACGTCGCGAAGGTGCTGGTTTAATGGATCTTCATGCTGCGATGAAAACACCAGTCGTCGTCACGGAAACGAAATCAGGTGAAGGAAAGGCTGCACTCAAAGAAGTCGGTGAGAAATTCACGTTTACGCTTGATTTGAAAAACTACAGTAGCGAAAAAGTGACGTATCAATTAGCCGGTACGGTTCAATCGGATCTTGGTGCAGAAGGAACGAACTTCCTTGAAGCAAACGGTATTTTCAAGAAAAATTCAGTGGATGCAGTCGATCCGAATAAAGGAACATTCCCAATCTCATTCGCGGTCGGTTCGAAAAAAGCAAGTTCTGTCTCCATCAATCCTAAGAGCTCAACGAAAGTAAGCGTATCGGTCGATTTGAAAGATACAGTCGATTGGGCAAACGGTCTTCCACTTGAGCAAGTCTTTGAAAATGGGTACTTCGTTGAAGGTTTCGTTCGCTTGATCGATACGAAGAGTAAAAATCCAGAATTGACGGTTCCATACGTCGGATTCAAAGGAAAATGGGATCAAGCACCGATCATCGATGCGCCGCGTTATGACGAAGAGAAAACATTCTACGGATTAACCGGACTAGCGACAGAAGTAAAAGATGATTTCGAGTTCCTCGGAACGAATACAGCAGGAAAAGTCGTTGAAAACAAGGTCGCGTTCTCGCCGAACAATGATGGTAGTGTGGATGAAGCGTTCCCAGTTCTCTCGTTCCTGCGTAATGCAAGAAAAGTCGAGTATTCGATTCTTGATCGTAATAAAGCAACACTTCGTAAATTAGATCTACAAACAGACGTCGTGAAGAACTATTATGATAGCGGTTCGGAAGATGGATTCACACCAGTCACAAGTGCGGCTTGGGATGGAACAGTCAATGGAAAACCAGTAAAAGATGGGCTTTACTATTACCAAGTCAAATCAGTCATCGATTATCCGAATGCGAAGTGGCAGTCGAATCTCTTCCCAGTCTATATCGATACGAAAAAACCAGCAGCAACGGTTCAATGGGATACTGCAAAAGAAACACTTTCATGGACAGCGGGCGATCAAGGAACCGGTGTAGCGTCGTATGACATTCTCGTCGATGGAACAAGTGTCTTAAAACAGCCGCTTGCACCAACAGAAAAAGTATATGAACTCAAAGGTCTCTCGAAGTCTGCGAAGATTGATTTCGTCGTGAAGGATTATGCTGGAAATACAGTGACGAAGTCCGTGAACACGACAGGAATCGATAAAGCAGTACCGACTGTCCAAATTGATACACCAGTTGCACTCGGTCTTTCGACATCTAAAGTGGTTAATATTGCCGGTCATGTATCAGATGAGTCAGGCATCAAATCATTCAAGATTAACGGAAAAACGGTTCAGCTCCGTTTTGACGCAGCAAAACAGCAGTATGTGTTCAGCCACGATGTGACCTATACGAAAGATGGTGTCAAATCGTTTAAGGTTGAAGCCTATGATGGAAAAGGAAATCGCTTAGTATTTAGCCGCCAAGTCATTCTGGATTCGACATTACCGACATTAAAAGTGACAGCACCAAAAACAGTATCAGCCAAAACAAAGACAGCATCCCTTAAAATTGTTCTCCAAGATAACTATGATGAGATTCGATTTGATATGAATGATAATGCCGTATATCGTCATACATTCAAGGAACCATATCAGATGAGAGCCTTTAAAAAGACGATCACGAAAAAAGTGACGCTCAAAAAAGGTAAAAACACGTACAACTTGAAACTGAAGGATCTCGGTGGACACGTTGTTACGAAAACAGTCGTCATTACGAAAAAATAAGTAACTGAAGATAAAGTCAGATGGGTATCCGTCTGGCTTTTCTTTGTGTAACGAAGCGCTTTGACGGGTTTATCAGACGAGCGGAGGGGGAATTTTAAAAACAGAAACAAGTCAGAGGGGGAACAACCATGAATCCGTTTACGACCTTAATCGCCTTCATCGTAGGGTGTCTCGTCTTATATCTTGGTATCCGTGATCGAAACGGCTGGTTAATTGGCGTCGCGATGATACCGCTCGCGATTGTTGCCTATAGCGTCATCTATCTGATCATCCAGGTCAGTGCGTAGTCTCTAATGAAAGATGTCTTGCCCGAAGCGGCAGGACGTCTTTTTTTTTCGAAAATCGCACTACAGTTGAAACCAATGCAGTAAAATGTAAGTATATGACAGTATAGGGGGCGGGAGATCATGGAACACGTACATACACAAAGGGAAGCATTAGCGACGTTGTACGAAGAGATGCACCAGAAGACGAAGACCGGCATGTGGATCATGCTTGCGGCATTTCTAGCACTTAGCAACACACTGGAGAAACCAGTCTACGCCATGATCGTTCCATTACTGTACTTTGGCTATGACATGTTCGTACAACGCAAGCGGTTCGCGCTTGTAGCAGAGTATACCTCACAGGCTTCAGCAAGACGGCTCTATCAGGTGCATGTGTTAATCGGTATCTTACAATATGGGGCGCTCGCCGGGTTAATCGTTTGGGCAGTCGATCGACCGAATACATCCTTCTTGATCGGACTGATCATCGTTGTCATCCCGTTCTACTGGATTTGTCGAAAAACGCTAGAGTTCGTCTCACGAAAAATCGATCCAACATATGTGACGGAAAAAGAAATTAATCAAGCCCGTTAGAGGAGATGATTTTATGCAAACGGCTCGTGAAGAACGTCTACAAAAACTAGCCCTCGCGTACCGGGACGTCGAGTGGCTGGGAGTACGCTGGTACTGGAACGTATTTATGTTCGTGACGGTTGGTATCTTGATTGAGTGGAGCAATATTGGAGCTTTGATTCTATTGATTCCCGCTGTCTTTCTCGGATCAGATTTTCGTTATCAATTAAAAAAACGAAAAATTTTAGAAGGTTATATCTCATCAAAAGCACAGATTCGCCGGCAATTTCTACTTCGGATCGGTAGTCACGTCTTGCTGTATACCGTATTGACGATCGTCATCATTCAGACGATCGATAGACCATTCTGGCAGATGTTTGTGGCAATCTTTACGATTTTAACACCGCTTTACTTGATCAGTGAATGGATCATCCGACGCGACGGAAAACGTGATCCAGATTATATCAGTGACGTTGAAGTTGCCCGCCTCGTCAGACAGAAAGGAACTTCACAATGGAACACTTATTCGAGCGACAAGCACGTCTGAATTTATTGGTACGTCCTGTGCGTGTCATCGCTTATTTCTTTTTGATTCCTGGATTGATTTTTGCGGTACCTGCTTGGTTTATACCGGAAAGTTCATCCGTCTTTCTCCCAGTCATGTTCTTTTTTCTCTGCGCGACGGCAGTCGCTCGGGAAATCGTTCGGCTACGACTCATGAAGTCGTATTTAACACCATCTATCTATCAACAGACTGTTCAAAAGGTCGCCCGTCTGACAATCATCGGTTATGTCGTGGCATGGCTGATCGCCGTCGTCATGCTGTCGATTCCAAGTGCCCCTGGGTATTTATTCGTCGTCTTCCTTTTTTGGATTGGTGGAGTCAGTCTTGGCGTCACTCGACTGAACCGGTTAGCCAAACAAATCGATCCGGCGTACGTCACGATGGGGGAAATCGAACGCGCGTGGTGGAAACGGTAAAGCAAAAAATCCGCATCAATCAGCGAAAGACGCTGTTTGATGCGGATTTTTGATTATTTTTTTAACAAAAGATAGATGAAGTACGGTGCGCCGATCAAGGCGACGACGATACCCGCTGGTACGCCATCCGGTCCAGCGATGTTGCGTCCGATCGTATCAGCGAATGCAAGCAACCAGCCACCGAGCAACAGGGCAATTGGCAGGAAAAATTGATGTCGTGGTCCAACAAGGGCGCGGGCGATGTGTGGCGCCATCAGACCGATGAAGGAAATCCCACCTGTCACGGAGACAGCAGCAGCAGCGAGCGCGACGGCCGTCAACAGGAGCTGGATCCGTTCCTTTTCAATCGCGACCCCGACACCGATCGCGACCGGTTCATTCAAGGCAAGCAGATTGAGCTTATTCGCCTTATAGAACGTCAGCGGAATCAAGACGAGTAACCACGGTAAGAGCGAATAGACGAAAATCCAGTCCGTGCCCCAGATGTTACCGGCAAGCCACTTGGCGATGAAGTCGACCTTTTCCCGACGCGTCGATGAAATCAAGATGACCATGATGCCGGATAACGCCATCGAGAAGCCGACACCGGTCAAAATCAAGCGGATCGGTTGGAGTCCTTGGACACGGTCGTACGAGAACAGATAGATCGCTGTTGCGGTTACGAGTGCGCCGAGAAAGGCAGCAATCGGTAACAGGTAAATGAATGATCCGACATCGGTCGGGAAGTACAGGAAGAACAAGGCGACGGCGACGCCAGCACCCGTGTTGATACCGATGATACCCGGGTCAGCCAGTTCATTTCGGGTGATTCCTTGTAAGATCGCACCCGATAAGGCGAGCGCCATCCCGGCCAAGACGGTGATGAGCAAGCGTGGCAGACGGAGCGAATAGAGGACGAATTCCTCTTTGAACGACCCGTTTCCAAGTAACGTCGGGAGCAGACGATCATACGATAGCGATGCGGGTCCAAGACCGATGCTGACGATGAGTGTGGCAATCAATAGTGCCAGTAACGTCCAAAACGTCAGTTGCTGGCGACGTCGTAAGCGAGATTCCATCATGAGAAAGCACGCCCTCCTTTCCGAACAATCAAGAGGAAGAACGGTAGTCCGAGCATCGAGACGATTGCGATGACCGGAGTCTCATAGGGCGCATATAATGTCCGTCCGATCGTATCAGCAAGCAACATGAATGTCGCACCGAAGATCGCGGTCATCGGCAGGATGAACCGATAGTCCGTCCCGACGATTGCGCGGACGATATGCGGAATCATCAGCCCGATGAACGCCATATTGCCGACGAGTGCTACGGCAGCACCCGCAAGCAGGATGACGACGACGTAAAGTACCGCCTTGATGCGCTGGATATTCTGTCCGAGTCCGAGCGCGACTTCTTCCGATAGACTAAGAATCGTCAATTGTCGTGAGAAGATGAACGCAATCACGATTCCAATCGCAATGACCGGAGCGATGACTTGGAGTTGTCCCCAGGTCGAACCGACGAGTCCGCCAGACGTCCATTGGGAGACGTCTTGAGCAATCTTGAAATAGATCCCAACCCCTTCGGCAATTGCATATAGAAAAGCGGAGATAGCGGAACCAGCAAGTACGATCCGGAGCGGCGAGAAACCACCTTTTTTTGAAGCCCCGATTCCGAAGACAAGTGCTGCTCCAAGAGCTGCTCCGACGAAACACGCAAGCATGATGCCGAAGTAGTCAATCTTCGGGAACAGGACGATGACGAGCGCGAGTGCCGCGTTCGCACCTGCTGTCAGACCAAGCAAACCGGGATCAGCAAGGGGATTCCGTGTCATCGCCTGCATGATGGCACCAGAGACACCAAGTGCTGCCCCTACGAGGATGGCTGCCAGTTCGCGAGGTAAACGGATTTCTTGGACGATTTTTGCTTTTTCATTTAACGGTCCGAACGTCAAGGCATTCCAGACTTCGCGTATTGTCGTATCGGCAGCGCCAAACGTCATCGCGATCCAGAACATCCCTAAAAAGAGGACGAGACCGATTGTGATTTTAATGCCGAACGGAATTCGACCAGCTGACATGAATGTCGCCTCCATTTCTGATTCAGGGAGTAAGCCGCAAAAAAAGGGAGGGATCCCGCAGGTTCCCTCCCTTATTCATTATGCGCCAAGGAAACTTTTCTTGAAGAACTCGAGTTGACGTTCTAGCGTGAGAGGATCGTTGAAGTAGAACTCCTTCGAATCGACTTCGAAGACACGATCGTTTTTGACAGCTGGAATGTTTTTGAACGTATCCGTTTTTGTAAATGAGTTGTCTGCTTCCGCACTCTTGCTGAAGACGAGGTAGTCACCTGCGTATTCAGGAAGGACTTCTGGTGACAACGCGTAGTATCCGTCTTTTAATGCCATCTTCGTAACTTTATCTGGCATTTTCAACTTCATCTCTTGATAAAGAATCTCTGTTCCACGACCCCAGTTGTTGCCGAAGACGTAAAGTTGTTTATCGAAGCTTTCGATGACAGACACGGTTGTATCTTCACCGATTTTTGCTTTGATGTCTTTACCGGCAGCAGCAGCGCGTGTTTTGAAGTCTTTGACCCAGTCACGTGCTTCTTGTTCTTTGTTGAGCAATTTACCGATTTCGATATGTTGCGTCAAGTAGTCGACTTTTCCGTATGTGTACGTGACCGTCGGCGCAATCTTTTTGATTTTATCGAGGTTTTTCGTTGTCGAGTAGCCGATGATCAAGTCTGGCTCGAGTTCGATGATTTTTTCAACGTTCTCTTCCGAAACTTCCGTTACATCTTTGAGCTTGTCGAACTTCGGATTCGCTTTTGACCACGAATCGACACCAACGACAGGTACGTCGAGTGCCATGACGTTGCCGGCGAACCCTGCGAGGACAACGACACGTTTTGGATTAGCCGGAACTTTGATGTCACCGTTCTCCGACTTGTACGTGATTGTCTCGTTTTTCGAACCAGATGCTGCATCGTCCTTCTTCTCTGTATTGCCACACGCTGCGATGACGAGTGTGAGAATGAGTAAAACCGGTAAAAGTAGTTTCTTCATGATTCAATCTCCCTTAATTAAGTTGTAGGTGATACACATCGGCTTGTTCGTCCGCGGATCGCGTCCGATTTCAGCGTCGATATGGAATACTTCTTGTAAGACATCTTTTGCGATGACTTCCTCGCACGTCCCGGCTTTGACGACTTCGCCGTTTTTCATGGCGATGATGTAGTCGGCGAAGCGTGCCGCTTGATTCAAATCATGTAAGACCATGACGATCGTCCGTCCTTCGGTCCGGTTGAGATGCTCGAGTAGCTCGAGCACCTCGAGTTGGTGGGCGAGGTCGAGGTAAGTCGTCGGCTCATCGAGGAAGATGATGTCCGTCTCTTGGGCAAGTGCCATCGCAATCCAGACCCGTTGACGTTGACCACCCGACAACGCGTCGACCGGACGATGTTTGAACGCCATCGTATCCGTTGCTTCGAGTGCCCAATCGATGATCTCGTAATCGTGTTTCGTCAAGCGTCCGAATCCTTTTTGATAAGGGAAACGACCGTATGAGACGAGCTCTGCGACCGTTAGACCACTTGCACTTTCCGGAGTTTGTGGCAGAATAGCCATTTTCCGAGCAAGCAGCTTCGTGCTTTCCTTCGCGATATCGAGACCATCGAGCAACGCACGTCCCGATTGATGGGGAATAATCCGTGTCATCGCTTTCAGCAAAGTCGATTTACCGCATCCATTCGCACCGATGATCGTCGTAATCTGACGATCGGGAATCTGGACGGATAAGTCTTTGACGATGGGACGATCACCGTAGCCGATATTGATTTCTTCTGTTGCTAGACGTACCATGAGCGACGACTCCTTCGTTTTCTCTCCGTTTTCACTGATAATGATTATCACTATCGTCTCACTAACCATACCAGTCCCATAAAAACGCTGTCAACATTTTTTCTTGTGTTCAAGAGATGTTCACGTTATCATGAGGGAGTGAGAATGATAATCAATAACAATCGAGGATGAGGAGTGAGTGAGATGAGGGAACAAGAGTTGTTCGACGTAACGATCATCGGTGGAGGACCAGCAGGGTTATATTCGACGTTCTATAGTGGTCTTCGGGGTATGAAGACGAAATTGATCGAGTATCAAGCAGAACTCGGAGGAAAACTGCACGTCTATCCGGAAAAGATGATCTGGGACGTCGGTGGACAACCGCCGATCACCGGTGAAAAACTCATGGCTCAACTCGTCGAACAAGGATTGACGTTCCAACCAACTGTTCAATTGAATGAAAAGATCATCTCGATTGCAAAAGACGTCTTCGGAAACTTCGTCTTAGAAGCCGAATCGGGTCGGATTCATTATTCGAAGACGGTCATCGTCGCAGTCGGTGGGGGAATCCTCAATCCACAAAAATTAAAAGTCGAGGGCGCGGAACGCTTTGAAGTCTCGAACTTGAACTATACCGTTAAATCGATTGAACGCTTTAAAGGAAAGACAGTCATCGTATCAGGTGGTGGGAACTCGGCGATTGACTGGGCGAACGAGCTCGAACCGGTCGCAAAAAAAGTCTACGTCACGTATCGCCGAGATTGTTTTTCAGGGCACGAGGCGCAAGTCGACCAGCTCGTCAAAAGCTCAGCTGTTTGCCTCTTGAACACGACGATTCACAAGTTGATCGCAAGTCCCGATCATCAACGGATCGCGTCGGTTGAATTGATCGACTGTCAAACGGATGAAATCGTTGAGATTCCGATTGATGAAGTCATCATCAATCATGGGTATGAACAGGATGCGGCCTTGCTTGACGCCTGTGATCTAGATATCGCACGGGCTGATGATTTTTACATCGCTGGAAATGCGGCGAGTGAATCGAGTGTACCGGGTTTGTATGCAGCAGGAGATATTCTTTCGCACGACGGGAAAGTCCATTTGATCTCGGGTGCCTTCCAAGATGCGGCAAACGCCGTCAACCGAGCGAAACGTTTCATCGAACCGGAAGCACCAAAAGTAGCGATGGTCTCGTCACACAATGAAGTCTTTAAAAAACGCAACCGCGCGTTGATTGAGGAACGCGTCAATCAATAATATTGAATAATGTTAAAACGTCCAAAATGCTTGGAAACAAGCGGATTTTGGATGTTTTTTTGTATATATTTCGTTTTTGTACTATAACAGGAGGATTTGACAATGTGCTGTATTTAAGACAAAATTCTAGTTATGTTCCACTACATGTAGGATACAAGTAAGACGGATGTATAAGGAGGAAGAGTATGACAACTACGAAACGTAAGCCAATTGGCCTTGCCTGGCAGATTTTAATCGGCTTGATTCTCGGGATCACAGTCGGTGGTGTATTTTATGGGAATCCCCATGTCGCGGAGTGGCTCAAGCCAATCGGTGACATCTTCATCCGGATGATGAAAATGATTGTCGTCCCAATCGTCTTCACGACGATCGTCCTCGGTGTCTCATCGGTCGGTAGCCCGAAAAGTCTCGGGCGTCTCGGTGTTAAGACGCTCGGTTACTTCACGATCGTGACGATGATTGCCATCTTCACGGGATTATTTGCAGCAAATCTGATTGAACCGGGTGCTGGTATCAATATGTCGACACTCGATAAAACGGATATCTCATCGTATGTCGCAACAGAAGAAACGACAAAAGACGAAGGACTCGTCGAAAAAATTGTCAACATCGTGCCGACGAACATTCTCGATGCGATGGTCCGCGGGGATATGCTTGCTATTATTTTCTTCTCAGTCTTATTCGGACTCGGTGTCGGTTTTGCAGGAGAGAAGGGTCAACCGGTCATTCGTTTCTTTGAAGGTGTCGCAGCGGCGATGTTCAATCTCGTTAACATCGTTATGAAGTTCGCACCGATCGGTGTCTTTGCCTTAATCGGTGTGACAGTCTCGACGTTTGGGATTGACTCGCTTGGTTCGTTATTTAAGCTTATCGCGACATTATATGTCACTGCTCTTCTCTTTATGGTCATCGTCTTCGGTGGCATCATGAAGTGGGTTGGTGTTCGGGTATCGGACTTCGTCCGAGTTTTCAAAGATGAATTGCTACTGACGTATTCGACAGCCTCTTCAGAAACAGTTCTTCCACGAATCATGGAAAAATTGGAGAAGATGGGCGTTCCGAAATCAATCGTCAGCTTCGTCGTACCGACGGGTTATTCGTTTAATCTCGATGGATCAGCACTCTATCAAGCGCTCGCAGCTTTGTTCATCGCGCAGATGTACGGCATTGATCTTTCGATTGGGACTCAAATCACACTCGTCTTCGTCTTGATGCTGACATCAAAAGGGATGGCTGCCGTTCCAGGCGTCTCATTCGTCGTGTTACTTGCAACACTCGGTACGGTCGGTATCCCGGCAGAAGGACTTGCTTTCATCGCGGGGATTGACCGAATCATGGATATGATGCGCTCGGTCGTCAACGTGACAGGAAACACGCTTGCTTCACTCGTCATCGCGAAGTGGGAAGGTGTCCTGGACGAAGACCAACTCGAGACGTTCATGTCGACAGAAGGTAAAAAAGACGACGTTCGCAGTGCGTGATCGTCGTAAACAAAAAGAAGGACTGATTCGTCAGTCCTTCTTTTTTTCGTCCCTGAAAATAGATTAAAGTAGATTGTTTTTAAATAAAACCTCTTATTTTTGATTATATTTAAAAATATGTTGAATATTATTAATAAAAAAGTTAATATTATTTATATAACCATAGGGGAGAGGCGATAGGATGCAAATGGTAGGAATCGTCATTGGTATTGTCACGGTCTGTATCGTACAATTTTACTTAGCGAGACGTGGAAGACTCTTTAGTCTCATCATTCCAGCCATCATCATCGGTCTCGGAATTTACTGGTATTACGGAACAGGACCACACACATCGGATCGAGAATCAGTGATTCGGATGGGGACGTTTGCCGGCATATGTTTGATGATCTCAATGGCTGAGATGGGTATTGATACGCGCCGCAAACAATTGAAGCGTGAGAAAGAGCGGATGGAGATTCAAGATTTGTAAGAGAGAAGTGAGGGAACACGATGGAACGACAAGACGTACCTGCTTGGGTACTGGCACTTGAACAGGAGCATCTCGAGTTCATCCGGAAGTTCGTCTTAAGCTCCGGTTCATTGAAGGACATGGCAAGCGCCTATCAAGTGTCTTATCCGACCGTCCGAGCGAAGTTGAACCAGTTGATCGAGCGAATTGATTCGGTGCAACAGGAAGATGTCGAATTCGTCAATATGATTAAGAATTTGGTCCTTGATGAGCGGTTAAGTCTCGATGTGGCAAAAACGATCATCGATTCTTACCGCAAAGGACAAGCGAAGGAATAAACCAAAAAACGAGATTTCCGTGTGACGGAAATCTCGTTTTTTTATTGTTTGTCGTTCTTTTTGTCTTGTTCCTTCTTGATCATCTTCTTTGCTGCTGAGCGGAAGCGGAAAATCAGGTAGAGACGATAGAAGTCGATTGCGGCGAACAACGTCAGGAGGATCGTCCAGAAGTTGAAGACCGTTCCTGCCTCGACTGAGTTGTTGTAGGCGAGGAACATAAAGAGAACACCGAAGATGGCATAGAACACTGCCATGAAGTTCGAGCTTTGACGCATGAAAACACGACCTTTCGTAAATTAAGACATCGCGTAGATGGCGAGTACGACGATTCCGTTGTTAAAGACATGAATGGCGATTGGAGCAAGGATCCGGCGCGTCTTGACGAAGACGAGCGAGAAGACGAAACTCATCGCGACATAGATCAAAAACTTGTTATCTTGGTGGATCAGGGCGAATAAGCCACCCGTCAGGATGAAGCTAAAGAAGAAGCCGAGCTTCGATGAAAGATTGCCGAACATGATGTGCCGGAACAAGAACTCTTCCATGATGGGTCCTAGCAAGACGACCATGACTTGTAAGAGTGGGATGACTTGGATTGCTTGGATGATCTGATCCGTATTTTGTGATTTCGCGACATTCTCAATTCCACCTGCCATCCAGGCATCGATTAAGTTGACGCTGATCAAGAGTGCATACAGGAGCGCAATCCCGATCCCGATCCATTTTAAGGTATCCATCGGATCGGTTTGACGTCCTTCTGCCTTCCACTTTTGCCAATCAGGGCGTAAGCAGTAGTAGGAGACGATGACGGCAACCGTGAAGCCGATCGCAAGCCACCAACCGGCGACGTCAGCAATGATGTTCTTCGGCAGGAAATACTGGAACGAACCCGGAACCAATTGGACGATCAGATAGATGATGATCGGAATGACGTGACGCTTTTGCCATTTCTCCGCCATCAGGAAAGGCAGACTGATTGGATTTTTCATCGTACAGGACACAACTCCTTTGTAATGAAGGTACTGTCCCGATTGTAACAAACAAACGGTCCGGGCGCACGATTGACGATGATTCAAAGGTGTCGATTTCGGGAAAACGGATAAAGGTTCAGGCTTGAATTCAGGAGAGAAAGCGTATAAGATAAAAATATGTTAGCACTCAACGAAAGTGAGTGCTAAAAAACAGTCATTTTCAAGGAGGATGTTTCGCATGTTAAAACCACTTGGTGATCGCATCGTGATCGAAGTCGTTAAAAAAGAAGAAACAACACTCGGAGGAATCGTTCTTCCTGGGTCAGCGAAAGAAAAACCACAAGAGGGTAAAGTTGTCGCTGTCGGTACAGGCCGTGTGACAGAGCAAGGCGTACGTGTACCACTTGAAGTGAGTGTCGGAGATCACGTCATCTATGCACAATATGCCGGTTCGGAAGTCAAAGTCGACGGCAATGAATACTTAATTTTACGCGAAAGCGATATTTTGGCAGTAGCCGAGTAATTCAGTCAATCATCTAAAGGGGGATTTCAGTCATGGCAAAAGAGATTTTATTCAGTGAAGAAGCACGTCGGGCAATGCTCCGCGGGGTCGACGCATTAGCGGATGCAGTCAAAGTCACGATCGGACCAAAAGGACGCAACGTCGTCCTCGAGCGGAAGTTCGGTTCACCACTTATCACGAATGATGGTGTGACGATCGCGAAAGAAATCGAACTCGAAGATCACTTCGAGAACATGGGTGCAAAACTCGTCGCAGAAGTTGCCTCAAAAACGAATGAGATTGCAGGGGATGGTACGACAACAGCGACAGTCCTCGCACAAGCGATGATTCGGGAAGGTCTCAAAAACGTCACAGCGGGCGCAAACCCGATGGTCATCCGTAAAGGAATCGAAAAAGCGGTCCGTCGTGCTGTCGAAGAGTTGCATACAATCGCTAAACCGATTGAAGGTAAAGAAGCGATTGCACAAGTCGCAGCCATCTCAGCAGCAGACGAAGAAGTCGGTCAATTGATCGCAGAAGCGATGGAACGTGTTGGTCAAGATGGTGTCATCACGATCGAAGAATCACGTGGCTTCACGACAGAACTCGACGTCGTCGAAGGGATGCAGTTCGACCGTGGTTACGCGTCACCATACATGATCACGGATTCAGATAAGATGGAAGCGGTCCTTGAGAACCCTTATATCCTCGTCACGGACAAAAAGATCTCGAACATCCAAGAGATTCTTCCGGTGCTTGAGCAAGTCGTTCAACAAAACAAACCACTCTTGATCATCGCGGAAGACGTCGAAGGTGAAGCACTCGCAACACTCGTCGTCAACAAACTCCGTGGTACATTCAACGCGGTAGCAGTCAAAGCACCAGGCTTTGGTGATCGTCGGAAAGCGATGCTTGAGGATATCTCGATCGTCACAGGCGCAGAGTTGATCACAGAAGACCTCGGTCTTGATCTGAAGGAAACACAAATCACGCAACTCGGTCGCGCCTCAAAAGTCGTCGTTTCAAAAGACAACACGACGATCGTCGAAGGACACGGACACGGGGATTCGATCGAAGCACGCGTCGGTACGATCCGTGCGCAAATCGAAGAGACGACAAGTGACTTCGATCGTGAGAAATTACAAGAGCGTCTTGCGAAACTCGCAGGTGGCGTAGCAGTCGTCAAAGTCGGGGCAGCAACGGAGACAGAGCTCAAAGAACGTAAGCTCCGGATTGAAGATGCACTCAACGCGACACGTGCAGCGGTCGAAGAAGGTATCGTCGCAGGTGGGGGAACAGCTCTCATTCATGTCACGAAAGCTGTCGAATCGATTCTGTCGGTTTCAACAGGCGACGAAGCGACAGGTGTCAACATCGTTCTTCGTGCACTTGAAGCACCACTTCGTCAAATCGCGGAAAACGCGGGTCAAGAAGGTTCGGTCATCGTTGAGCGTCTCAAGCACGAAGCACCAGGAATGGGCTACAATGCGGCAACAGACGAGTATGTCGACATGATCGAGACAGGAATCGTCGACCCAGCGAAAGTAACGCGTTCAGCACTTCAAAACGCAGCATCAGTTTCAGCGATGTTCTTAACAACGGAAGCAGTCATCGCCGATAAACCAGAACCAGCTGGATCTGCTCCTGCAATGCCTGATATGGGCGGTATGGGTGGAATGGGCGGAATGATGTAAGCTATTTTCGTCTTAAGTACCGAATCCTAGTAAATAGGGTTCGGTACTTTTTGTTTGCAATAGTATACTTAATATTTGGAAGAATTACATACAGCGTATTCCTCACATTTAAGAATAAGAAGAGAGGTCGACAATTAAGTGAATGAAATTTTAAAAGGCATAGTAACGTCAGGTACGCTCATCGTCGCAATCGGTGCCCAAAACGCGTTTGTTCTTAAACAGGGTTTACTGAAAAATAATATTTTCTGGGTAGCGCTAGTATGTTTCTTATGTGATGTGTTGTTGATGTGTACAGGTGTACTAGGCGTCGGTACTGTTATTAAGAATAATACGTTTGCAAATGTTGGTCTTGCGATTATCGGAGGACTATTTTTACTCTTATACGGATTCAAATCTTTCCGTAGTGCATTTTCGTCATCACATACAATTGATATTTCAACAAATCCTAAAGTCATCCCCATTCACAAAACGATCTTACTCACATTAGCAATTACACTTTTAAATCCACATGTGTATTTAGATACAGTCGTCGTGATAGGTGGAATAGCTGGAACTTTGACATTTGATCAAAAAGTTAATTTCTTGATCGGAGCACTGATTGCCTCATTTGTCTGGTTTTTCAGTTTAGGATACGGAGCGAGATGGTTAATTCCTATCTTTAAAAAACCAAAAGCTTGGAAAATATTAGATTTTGGAATAGGATGTTTGATGTTTTGGCTATCGTATCAGTTGATTCGGTTTGCTTTAGAAAAAAGTTGAAAAGATATTTAACGGAATAAGGAGCAACTGAAAAATATGAAGGATGATGAGATTCTAAATGTAGTTGAACAAATGTCTGAAGAAGAGTACCTCTACAATGAAGAATTGAAGTGCTATACGAACGAAGGCTCACCATCTGACTTAGCGTATGAAAGAGTGAGTCAATTGAAGGGTGCGAATATGCTTCCAATATTGAACACTTTACTCGACAAAGTAAAACAAGCAGAAAAAAAACAACATCTTTATTTTATGATTGGAACGATTGGTGTGAATTCAAGAGATATTCGTGCAGGTATGTTATTACTTGAGAAACTAGAGCAGGAGACAAAGCCAATATTTCTCGAAAGCATTTTAGAAGAACTAGCAAAACAACAATACATCTATGATGCAGAACAAATTGTAAAATACGTAGACGATTCTCGGTCGTCTGTTCGAGAGGCTGCGATTCAAGCATTACGAGTGTGTCGAGGTGAAGTAGCAGAGGATGCATTAATTCGTTTGATTACGACATCAAATAACTCTTTTGATGTCGTGAGTGCTAATTTTGTTTTAGCAACGATTGGAACAGAACGAGCCGTTCCTTATTTGATTCCTTTGTTAGATCATTCTCGAGGCGACGTTAGGCATTCGGCTCTAGCTGCACTGAGTGAACTTGGAAATGGATTAGATCTTTCGATATTTTTGCATGGACTAAAAGATCGATCCAGCAATGTGAGAGAGTATGCGTTGGTCGCAATTGAGCGACATGGTAATGAAGTAGCGATTGAACCGGTAATCAAACGTTTACAAACATTGTTGAAGCAAACGCGACAAATACAAACGGATGAAGTCCTGATCGCTCTTCGATTTTTATATCGCTATCAGCATTCCTGTCAGACGATTCCTAAACTATTTCATTGGATCATTCAAACAAAAAGAGGGGTCTTGTTTGACGAAGAATGGCAATGGCTCGAAGATCATTTTACTTGCTACTGATGGATTCGTAAAAGTAACGCAACGAATAAACAAGCCTGACTAATCATGAGACATGAACGAAGTCAGGCTTGTTTATTATGAAAATTAGACACGATGTGATTAATTCAGTTCGTTCTCTTCGATGATCTTATCCGACAGTTTTAACTGTTTACTCACATCTTTGACCTGATTCCGACAGAACTTCATCTCGACCTTTTTCTCAGTCTGTACATCATAACAAGTGCCTTCGCCTGATGCTTTCGTCAAATCCGCTTCATAGTAATAGTCTTTATAGCGGAACGAACCATCACGGAAACCTGTCAGATTCGGCTTGTCGTCGATGAGGGATTGTCCCATCATATAGGACGTTTTGAGATTCAACAGATCAATGATCGTAGGTGCGATATCAATTTGTCCGCCATTCTCTTTCATGACCCGACCGGTTTGCTGGTCGGGTTTTTTGATGAAGAGTGGGATGCGTCGTTCGAGTTCGAAAGCTGCTACTGGAGACGAGACATCTGCTTTTTTGCGCATCTCACTGCCTTCATTGACGAGTCCACTATCGTGATCGCCATAAAAGATGACGAGGGACTGATCCCAAAGATCGCGTTGTTTCAACTCGTCGATCATCTTTCCGATACCAGTATCGACGTAATGAACGGTTTGGTAATACCGTTTCAGCATCGGATCCTCATAGCCGGACAGATCAAGCTTCTGGTCTTCCTTGTCGATCTCATACGGCGTATGACTCGTCAACGCGACTAAAAACGAGAAGAACGGTTCTTGCAGCGTCTTCATGTGATCAATCGATTCGAGGAAGAATTGTTGATCGTTTAGCGCCATCCCGATTTTCTTCTCTTTTGAATAATCCTTTTGACTGAAGAAGTGCTTAAAACCGATGTTCTTGTAGACATCGTCACGATTCCAGAAGCCTTTTTCATAGGCATGCATCGCGGCCGTATCGTATCCGTTTTTCTCAAGCAATGCAGGAAGTGGCTCGAATTCATTCGTTGGATATTGCGTATAGACAGAGCCTGATTTTAATGGATAAAGTGAGGTGTTCGTAATGAACTCGGCGTCCGAAGTTCGTCCTTCATGCGTCTGGTGGTAGAGCGACGAAAAGTAGAGCGATTCCTTCTTCAACTGATTCAGGTTCGGCGTTACTTCCTCGCCATTGATGGTCTGGTCGATGACAGAAGCCTGGAACGACTCAAGCTGCACCAAAATGATATTCGGCGTCTGCTTCGCACCGGTCGGATTCGTCTTCTCCTTTTGATTGATGCGCTGTTGTTCCTGTGCCGTTAGTCCGTCGCTCGGTCGTCCGGTCACACCTTTGAACACATCCCACCCGTGGTATCCCCAGAAACCAAACAGGTAGTAGTCACGCATATCGGAGATTGTTGCCGTTGGTTGACGATCTTCCGTTAGCGTCCGGTACGTCAGCAGTGAAGCAGACAAGACGATGCCACTAATTGCGAGTAGCCCAGCCGTCCGGCGTCGTGTTTGCTTCGTCGTCACTTCTGGTCGTTTGCGGAAGACAAAGAGTAGTAGTACGAAAATCAAACTATCAGCGAACAAGAGGAAATCTTGCGGTACGATCAAGGCGGTAAAGCCGCTGCTGACGTCACTCATCTGCGTCATCTGTGAGAGGAGCGAGACGGAGAGGAAGTCCTCGAAGTAACGGTAGTACCACATGTCGGAAGCAAGCAAGAAACTATGAGCGAGCAGCAAACCGAGCCAGACCCAGCGGCGTTTATTCCACGGAATCAGTAACGTCCAGCTCGACAGGATCAGTATCCCGGCCAGGTTCATGAGTGTTAAATGGAGCGAAAGATCGGTCTTTGTAAAGTAACTAAACAGCATGAACTTCAGCATGCCGAGTAACAGATAAAGGGTGTAGCGAATCGCCATGGTCAGTACTCCTTACGTGTGTCGTCACACGTTCTTTACCCTGAACGCCTGATGACGGAACGTTCGGATGTGGACAGTCATGTTTGCTCGTTCCATGATTTAGTCGAAGAATTGGTCTACATTTCCTCTTGAATTCAAACAATTAGCGTTAATTTGCGTGGAAAGCGGGAATAGAAAGCGTGTACGTCCATCGTCCGTCACTGTCTTTTAAAAAAGGAGCGAAGTCATGTCAAACGTGAAACTAGCGGTCATTTATTACAGCGCAACCGGAACGAACCATCAACTTGCCTCATGGGCAAAAGAAGCGGGAGAAGCAGCAGGTGCAGAAGTCCGTCTTGCGAAAATCAAGGAGACAGCCCCAGCAGAAGCCATCGCTTCGAACCCATTGTGGCAAAAACATGCGGATGCCACACGTGATATCGAAGAAGCGACACCGGATCTACTCGACTGGGCAGATGCGATCATCTTTAGTGTTCCGACACGTTACGGTCATGTCCCAGGACAATTCCAACAGTTCCTCGACACGACAGGCGGACTTTGGGCACAAGGCAAACTCGTCAATAAAGTCGTCAGTGCGATGTCGTCGGCACAGAACCCGCATGGTGGTCAAGAAGCGACGGTTCTCGCGGTCTATACGACGATGTTCCACTGGGGCGCTATCGTTGCGGCGCCAGGTTATTCGGATCCTGTCTTGTTCGCAGCAGGCGGAAATCCATACGGTACATCGGTCACGGTCGACCAAGAAGGCAACATGGTCGAATCGGTCGAACCGGCTGTGCGCCATCAAGCGAAACGGACGGTGGAAGTCGCGAGCCGTCTCAACTCATAAAATTACCTAACTCAAAAAGCGCCGGAATGCTGATTCGCATTCTGGCGCTTTTTCGTATGCATCATGTATGTTGTGTTAATGGAAGTTCAACCGTGAACGTCGAGCCTTGTCCTTCTATTGATTCGACATGGATTTCCCCATCATGTCCACGCGCAATTTCGCGACAAATCGAGAGTCCAAGTCCGGTACCACCGATTTGGCGAGTATCCGAGTTGTCGACACGATAGAATTTTTGGAACAGGTTACTCATTGCTGAAGCCGGGATACCGATTCCATTGTCTTGAATCGCAACTGTGACACGAGTCTCTTGTTGCGTCAGCTGAATCTGGATCGTTCCACCAGCTGGTGAATATTTGATTGCATTGTTGATCAGGTTACTGAACAGTTGGCGAATCTTCTTCGCATCTCCTTCGACGATCAACGGTTCGACATTCCGTGAAATCTGAATCACGTGGGACGAAGATGATAGGCTATGCAACTGTTTCAAATCACGAATCATCGCAACGATATCAAATGGTGCCATTTCGTATTCCTGACGGTTCGCTTCCATCCGTTGCAAGTCGAGGAAGTCGTTGATCAACAGCGATAAACGTTCTGTTTCCGAGTGGACCGCTTCTAAATACGTCTTTTGACGTTTCGGTGGCAAATCGCGCTGAATCATCAGCTCGGTAAAGCCATAGATCGACGAGAGCGGTGTCCGGAGTTCGTGCGAAATCGTCGAGACGAGTTCGTTTTTGATCCGGTCGATCTCGACTTCATTTGTCACGTCCCGTAAGACGAGCAAAATGCCGCGGAACTGCCCGCCATAATGGATACTCTCTGAGTATGTCTTGATGAAGCGGCGCTCGTGATCAATCGAGAAGGTGATGCCTTCGCCGATTTCCCGCTGAACGAATGTCTTTTTCAAGTAACGTTCAAATTCCGGTAGTTGATCCACGCGATGTTTAAGTTGAACGACAGACGATGTGATGTTCATCAGTCCGTTCTCATCGATACTCTCATCAATTGGATGATCAAACAGATCAAGGAGCGGTCGGTTGATCAACTGAATGTCACCGTCTGGTTCGATATACACGATCGATTCACGAATCGAGTTCAGCAGTCGTGCCGTTTTCTCTCGTTCGCGTTCAATCTCGTCAAACGTCCGCATCCGTAGGAGCGACAATGCCAGTTGGCGCGCGAAGGCTGCTAGTTCTTCTTGTTCGTAACGATCAAACGGAGCTTGACCACGAGATAAGAAGATATAGGCGATGATTTCGTTTTGACTCGGATCTAGGACCGGTGTGACGGCGCGTGCGACTTCGTGTTCGAATTGCGTATGCGGTCGTTTATCTTGTCGTGCTTCACGTAGTAACGGTTCGATCGTCGGCATCCAGTCGTCGATCGTCAGGTTCGTCTTCGGATAAAAGACGATATCGATTACTTTCGTACCATCCTTGAAAATCAAGGCGCCTTGCGTCGCATTCGTAATCTCGACCATCTTTTGGATGACGGCAGGATAAGCGCTGATGCTATCACGTGATGCGAGTGTTTCCGTCAATTGGTTCCGTAGACGCAAGTGAGATTCATTCCGTTGCGTCAGTTTCAAGGCATCTTCCAAATTGACGTTCGTCGACATCAATTGGTGTTTATTTTCGATCAAGGCTGTCGCCATTTGATGGAACGATTTACTCAATTCACCGATTTCATCAGCACGATTGAGTGGAATCAAAGGTAACGTATGCTCACCACTCGCAAGTAGTTTACTTTCCTTGCTGAGGAGATGAATTTGTCGCGTCGTCCGTTCGATGAACGGGCGGACGATCAACAAGATGACGAGGAACAGGACGAGTAGGTTGACGAGCCAGATCCACTCGGCATACTTCGTCTGCGTGACGAGTTGCTCTTTCGCACCGATTTCTTTCGCGCGGAGACTGCTCCGATAGCTTGTGAACGTACTCTCCATCGTGTTGACGCTTTTACGCATCGTCTCACTGTTCGAGGCATTCATCTTGAACTTCCGATTTGGGTCTCTTGGTACTGCTGGCATCATCGCTTTCAGACTTGGCATCTGCAGAAAGCGTTCGTCAATCTTTCCTTCTTGTTTTGCCTGGACGTATTTAATCAAGCTTGGCATGACGAAATTCGTGTAAGAGTTGTAGAGCGACCGAATATCCGACGCATAGACTTCATCAGCTTTGTACAGACGATTTTTCTCGAACCAAGCGGTCTGTTGTTCAAGTGACACTTTTTTCTCATCGATGACGTCAAGTACCGCGTCATCTCCAAAGACGATATAACCGCGCATTTCGTACTGAAGTGATTGCCAATCGTCCCAAAGTTTCGTCGCCCGGTCTTCGCGCACACTAATCGCATCTAGTTCTTGTTTTGCCTGTGCGACCTGATGATTTGTATAAAAATAGGCGGCGATGGATGAGATGGATAGGGCAATGAGAATCAGATAAAACGACGACATGATCTGTCGACTGATTTTTTGGTTGAACCATTTTTTCATATAGATTATCGATGCCCCTTTATATATTAGAGTCAATCCGAATTAGATGTATTTCTTTAGAATATTTTGTTACCGTAATCGTACATTTTTTAGACGGATAAATATAGTCATAATGTCAAAATTATCTTCAAAGTAAGAGATTCATGTTCACAAAGAACGACAAAAAACAGGACGAGAGCATCGTCCCATCCTGCTTTAATTCATTTAATGATGTTCAACGACAATTTTCCCGATCGTTTTTCCACTCTCGACGAGACGATGTGCTTCTTTTAGATTTTCGGCGTTCATGCCGATCAATGTCTGAGTTACCGTCGTCTCGAGCGTGTGTTCTTCAATCCAAGCTGCGACTTGCGTTAGGATTTCATGTTGACGAATCATGTCATCTGTCTCAAACAGCGGACGGGTGAACATGAACTCCCAAGCAAACGTTGCACTCTTTTGTTGCAGCGCACTCAAATCGAGTTTTTGATCTGTCTCGACGATGCTGCAGATTTTCCCTTGCGGTGCAATCACATCGACCATCGTCTCGAAATGTTGGTCTGTCGCATTCAAGCAGAAAATGTAGTCGACATATTGATAACCGAGTGCTTCTAGCTGCGGACGGAATGCCTCGTGGTGATTGATCGTATGATGTGCACCATGTTCTTTCGCCCAGTCGATCGTCTCGTCACGCGACGCCGTTCCGATGACTGTCAGTCCAGCGTGATTCGCGAGTTGCGTCGCGATCGAACCAACACCGCCAGCTGCTCCGATGATGAGGATCGTTTTCTCGAGATTCGATTTAGCATCAAACGTCAATCCGAGACGATCAGTCAATGCTTCGTAGGCGGTTAGTGTCGTCAAAGGCAGAGCGGCGGCTTCACTAAAGGTCAACCGTTCCGGTTTTTTAGCGACGATTCGTTCATCGACGAGTTGGAAATCACTGTTTGAGCCAGGACGTTGAATCGCACCGGCGTAATAAACTTCATCACCAACTTGGAAGAGGGAAGCATCATCACCGACCTCAACGACGACTCCTGATGCGTCATACCCGATGACCTTCGGGGCATCTTCATCTTTCCCGTGGGCACGAACTTTTGTGTCGACTGGGTTGACGGAGACGGCTTTGATCTCAACTAATAGATCGTATCCTGTTGCTTCCGGACGTGGCAGTTCCAAATCAATCAGACTCTCTTGTTCTGTTAACGGTAAGTGTCGGTGGAAACCAACAGCGGACATGTTCGACATCGACAATCATCCTTTCTGTATGTGAATCGGTTCTCTCCATCTGTTCCACGCTCGCTTCGTCTTAAAACCAGTTGCGAAACTTTGAAAATGGATTCCCCTTCTGTCATCAACGTAAGAATCATGGATATATATGGTAGCATATGAGAGTAGCTATCACTTTTAGAAGGAGCGATTTTGTATGTATGACGTCATCTCTTTACCGGCAGGACCGACTCAAGTGACCATTGAACGTTACCTCGTCCATGCGCATCCGCACCCACGTCCGTATCGACCCGCGCGTTTGATTGCCTTACGTCAAAGCGGTGGCGTCATGCATCGGCTGTACCGAACGGAACGGGAAATCGTGCTCTCTGTGCACGAAGCACTCGCACCTCAAGTCCAGCGGCTCTCCTTCTCGCAACAAGAACGTGTTCTAGCGTATATCGAGGAACGGCGAGCGAGCTTCGGTTTTGATGAGGCAGAGGAATATAAATTCTACTTACTCGAAGTGGCGTATGAACTCCGTCATCTTCCACGAACGGATCGACCGATTCGAGCACATACGTATTATCAACTCGATGAGTTATTGTCGGGTCGACCGTTCGTCTTACGCGCTCGAAGTCAAGAACGCGCAAAATAAGACAGAAAAAAGCAGTCCGCCTTTTCTTGCGTTCATCGCGAGAAAGGGCGGACTGTTTGTTAAAGTGTTGGCGTCGGCTTGACACCAGTCTTTGCATAAGCTTGATCGATTGCGGTTCGAATTTCTTTGACGGAACTGCCTTTTTGATAGGCAACGATTGACTGTGCCGCGATATCAAGGCACGTACCACACGTAATGCCGTGTGTCGTCCAAGTTGTTGACGTAGCAGTCTGCTCTTCGATGAAACAATCATAGTTGCTCGTATGACCAGCAGATTCACCGCAACCACAATAACATGGCATCTTCTTCAACAAATCGGGATATTTAGCGACGGAGTGATAAATCGTTTGAATCGATTGATCCTGCTCATCGAGAAAAGCGGGTAACGTGTCCGGTCCTGCTGTTTTCTCGAGTTGATCACCAGCACCATGACTCGCGTGATCGGTGTGGTCTGCGTGTTGTGTTTCTTTCGTTTTCGGCGCATCGGTTTGCTCAGCTGTTCCGCACGCGGCAAGGAGCAGGCTGAGGCTGAGTGGAAGTGCGAAACGATACAGTCGTGTCTGCATAGGAAGCCTCTCTTTCATCGTCTTGCTTTCATTATAAGGAAAGCTGCACCTAGAAAGCTTGACGATCATTATAAGGAAAGCTGCACCTAGAAAGCTTGACGATTTGTTGACGCTTATTTTGCGAGTGCTGTTGTGATCGTCTCGATATTTGCTTGCATCATGCTGTAGTACGTGTCGCCGTCCTTACCAGGTGCACCGAGTGAGTCAGTGAAGAGAGTACCACCAATCGGGACACCCGTCTCACGGGAGACGGTTTCCATGCTCCGCCGGTCGACACTCGTTTCAACAAATAAGACAGGGATATCTTGATCCTTGATCGTGTCGACGATTCGGCGAACTTGTGCCGGAGTCCCTTGGTTATCTGAGTTGATTTCCCAAATGTAGTCGGCTTTGACGTCATAGGCAGTTCCAAAGTATTTGAAGGCTCCTTCGCTCGTGACGAGATGGCGTTCTGCTTTCGGGATGGAAGCAAATTGTTTTTTCGCTTCCTGATCAAGCGTCTGCAGTTTCTTGATATAAGCATCGGTATTTTTCTCGTAGTCCGCTTTGTGCTTCGGATCTTCCTTGACTAATGCCTGTTTGACGTTTTCGACGTACCGGATGCCGTTACTCACATCGAGCCACGCGTGTGGGTCAGTTTCTGATTCCTTGCCTTTCGTCGTCAAGTACTTCGGTTCAACGCCTTGGCTTAAACGATAGACCGGTGCGTCAGACGCGTCTTTGCCGGTCGTTGCCCGCAGTTTATCGAACCAAGCACCACCGGCTTCGAGATTCAAACCATTATAGAAAACGACATCCGCATCTGCCATCGCTTGTACGTCTGCCGGGAGTGGATCATATTCATGCGGATTTGCTCCAATTTTGACCATGCTGTGGACGTCGACATGTTCACCCCCGACTTCGCGCGCGAGGTCAGCAAGGATCGAATACGTCGCAACGACTTTCAGCTTGCCATTATCTTCTGCTGGCGTCGAACAGGCAGCGAGTAAGACGGTGCTGAGGAGAACGAATAGCAATAGTTTTTGTTTCATACAGTAGACTCCTTTCGTTTCCGGTGACGCATCAGACCGTGACGTGGTGAGAAGACGAAAACGAGTGCGAACAGCGTCGTCGCGACAAGGACGATTGAAGCACCGGAAGATAAGTTATACGTAAAGCTGAAATACAGCCCGACGATAGCGGACAATGTTCCGAAGCCAGCCGCGAGGAACAGCATCCGCGAGAGGCGGTTCGTCAGTAAATACGCGGTCGCCGCTGGTGTGATGAGCATCGCAACGACGAGGATGATACCGACCGTTTGAAGGGAAGCGACCGTGACGAGCGTCAAGAGCGTCATCAGTCCATAATGGATCCAGCGTGTCGACAGACCATAAGCTTGCGCCATCGTTGGATCAAACGAGCTGATCAACAACTCTTTGTAGAACAAGAAAACTCCACCAAGGACGACAAGTCCGATGACGACGGTCATCCACATATCACTCGGTCGGACCGCGAGGACATTCCCGAACAAGATATGATAGAGGTCGCTACTGCTGCGCAGGAACGAAATCAGGATGATTCCAAGGGCAAAGGCGGACGTGAATAGGATACCGATTGCCGTATCGTTCTTGATGCGGCTGTTTTGACTGACGAAGCCAATTCCAAGTGCCGTCACGAGTCCTGTAACGACAGCGCCGATCAAGAAGTTGATTCCGAGTAGATAAGAAATCGCAACGCCAGGCAAAACGGCGTGCGAGATCGCGTCGCCCATCAACGACATGCCGCGGAGGATGATGAAACAGCCGATGACACCACAAATGATGCCGACCATGACGGCCGTAATCATCGCTTTTTGTAAGAAGTCATAGTGAAGTAATGCCTCGATGAATGTCATCCTTGTCCCTCCTTCCGTCGTTCAAATAGTGGTAAGCCGTACGCGGGTTCGAGCCATTCTGGCGTCAAGATATCAGACGGGGGACCGACAGCGATCAGTTGTTTGTTCAACAACATCAAGGTATCAAAATAATCCTCCGCTTTATGCAAGTCATGGTGGACGACGATGATTGTCCGTCCTTCAGCGCGAAGAGTCCGTAAGAGTTCGATGATCATCTGCTCACTGGCGATATCGATGCCAACGAACGGTTCGTCAAGAAGTAGGAGCTCTGCTTCTTGAGCCAGAGCACGCGCGAGAAAGACTCGTTGTTGTTGTCCACCTGACAGCTCACCGATTTGTCGCTCGGCATGGTCGACCATCCCGACGCGGGCAAGGCACTCCATGGCGAAGGTCTTTTGTGCCTTTGATGGTCGTTTGAAGAGTCCGAGTTTCGGATAACATCCCATTAGAACGACATCTTGTACACGGACAGGAAAGTCCCAATCGATGGCACTTCGTTGTGGAACGTAAGCAACACGCGACCGAACCGTTTCAAGTGGTTGGGCGAGCACACGTAACTGCTCGATTCGAGCTGGGATTAAACCAAGGACGGCTTTTAAGAATGTTGATTTACCAGCGCCGTTCGGTCCGATGATGCCAATCAGCGAAGCGACTGGAAGGCGGACGGATACCCCGTCGAGTGCATGCGTATCAAAATAGGATACCGTGAGGCGTTCAACATCAAGGGCGTACATGAATGATCACTCCTTTAATTTGTGGTATATAGAAGAAAAGTTTCCTTGGGGCAAAAAATAGTGTAAAAATTTTAATCTCCATGTCGATGGAGAAAGATTCGGTCTACTAATAATGTTTCCTTAAGGCAAACTTTAAAGCCATAGGAAACAGATGTCAACTGTTTTTCGATATCGATCGCGAATCAACTCGTGCTAAGATGAAAAGGCAGAATGCAGGGGGTGAGGAGTTTGCGTCAGACAGCAGAACAACAATGGAAGTGGCTATTGCTCGATGCGCTCGCGAAGGCAAAACGCGAACAGGCACAGCAAGTCATCGAAGAAGTTTATCCGTACGATATCGCGCAAGTGTACGAAGAATTAGGAGAAGACGATCAGGCACGACTCCTCGATTATCTTGATCACGAACGGTTAGCGGATGTGCTCGAGGAACTCGAAGGGGAGCAACGCCTAGCCGTCTTACGTCGCTTAGATGTCGAACGCGCCGGACACGTTCTTGATTTAATGGAGAACGATGATGTCGCGGATTTACTTGAGGAACTCGGACCAGAAGAGACTGACCAGTTGCTTGGTAGCATGCGAACGGACGAGGCGCTGATTGTCCGTAATCTCTTGACGTATCCACCGGAAACGGCCGGACGCTTGATG
Source organism: Exiguobacterium sp. EA-TM-5 (assembly GCF_053878415.1). NCBI lineage: Bacteria > Bacillati > Bacillota > Bacilli > Caryophanales > Exiguobacterium > Exiguobacterium sp. EA-TM-5. The sequence continues at coordinate 778,237 of NZ_CM132670.1, forward strand.
ACGAATCGATTCATTTGGGTCGGTGAGGACTTCACGGTCGGCGAGACGGTCGAGAAGATGCGTGACTACATCGAATACTCAGAGACAATCAACTACGTCTACGTCGTCAATCAACTCAGTGAACTCGTCGGTGTCATCTCATATCGGGATGTCATCTTAGCTGAAAATACGGAACGAATCAGTGACGTCATGGAGACGAAGGTGATTCGCGTCGCAGCGGAGACCGATCAGGAAGAAGTCGCGCAATTATTCGAACGTTATGACCTCGTCTCGTTACCAGTCGTCGAAGGGGATGTTCTCGTCGGACTAATTACGGTTGATGACGCGCTTGACGTCTTACGGGAGGAAGCGAACGAAGACATCGAGAAACTCTCGGCTTCCGGTAAATCGATCGATTTCGAGACGAAGCCGTGGATTGCGGCAACGCGGCGCTTACCGTGGCTCGTCCTGCTACTCTTCATCGGCCTCGTCTCCGGATCAATCATCAGTCAGTTCGAAGAGACGCTCTCAAAAGTCGTTGCGCTCGCGTTTTTCATGCCGATGATTGCCGGAATGACCGGGAATACCGGCACCCAATCACTGGCGGTCGTCGTCCGTGGGTTAATCACACGTGAAGTCGATAAACGGGTCGCAACACGGTTGATCCTGCGGGAACTCTGGGTTGGTCTGATCATTGGTGTCATTTGTGGTATCTTGATTGCAATCATTGCCTACGTCTGGCAAGGTAGTGCCGTTTTAGGTCTTGTCGTCGGAAGTTCGCTCGTCATTACGTTGATTTTCGGAACGTTAGCTGGAACGATCATTCCGCTCATCTTACATCGCTTAAAGATTGACCCAGCGATTGCATCCGGACCACTCATCACGACCTTGAACGATATCCTGTCGCTCCTTGTCTACTTCGGAATTGCGACAGCGTTCATTAGTCGCTTGATGTAAAAAAAACCGAACCGATTCGCCTTCGCTAAGAAGAAGGAAATCGGTTCGGTTTTTTTCATGCGTGATCATTTGTCGTGCGAATCCAGACGGCGAGTGGACCGACGTCGTCAAAGCCAGCTTCGAGCGCTGTGATCAAATGATCGCCATACTCATACCCGACAAGCGGTTGACCGGGGAAGTGTGCTGAACTCAAGCGCGCAATGTCATCCCACAATCGTTCGTCAAGATAATCAGAACTGACGTATGTTAAACCAGTCGTTACTTGATTCGAATAAGCGATGCAACTCGCTTGTTGGGCTTCGGAATAGAAGAACCGAACGTCGGGGTGTTGCCAGAGGGTATCTGGTAATTCAGCTGTCGCTTGGATGGCTTGAAAGCGTGCGAACTGTACCGGATCCGTCACGACGGACCAATCGACAGGAAGGGCGCGGCGATCAAGTATGGCAGGACGTGTCATCCATTCTGCTGTGAACAGATGACTGAGGCCGGCACTCGAGAAATCATAGCTCGCTGTGCAGTCCTTGATGCTGTAGATATCCGTAGCACCAATCCGCTGATGAGGCATCCGGACCATCAGTTCCGGATAATAGCTTGGTACGCTGCCTTGAGCAAGCCAGGTCGCCTCGGTTTCCGTCACCTGACAGCCCGCTAACTCACAGACGAGGCGACACCAGTCAAAATTATTTTGGATGGCAGCTTGGCGCATAAGTCGTTTCCCCCTTATTCATCCTCCGGTTGTTTAATCAGAACGTAAGATAACGTGGCGATCAGTGTTAAAAATAGTCCGCAACCAATCGTGATATACCCCATTGTAAAGACCTTACCGAGCGTCGTCGTCGGAACGAAAGTAGGATGCCCGACCGTACTCAGTGTTGTGATGCAAAAGTAAAGCGCATCAACGATTGAAAGATTTTCTTCGGTGCTGTAGAAAATCGTACCGGAGATGAGCGTCAATAGGCAAAGAATCAATAGTCCCCGGAAGTAAGACAGATGAAAGGCGCGGCGCAATCCCTTGAATAAGCGTGAAAAAATCGTCAGTACAGAAATCATGGAATCTCTCCTTTAGGATCGTTGCGTCGAGTCCATCGTATCATGAATGAAATAATCGTTTTTTCCGTCATGTTTGACACGGTACATCGCTTGGTCAGCATGTTGGATCAACGTATCAAGGTCGACACCATGAACCGGTGAGTAGCTGAGTCCGATGCTCGTCCGGATTTCAATGACTTCTTCAGCGAACCGGTAAGGATTGTCGTGCAAGTAGATCAAGAGGTCTGTAGCGTACGCATGCATCGCAGCAACGGTCGGATGACGATAGAGTAAGAAAAACTCATCTCCCCCAACTCGGGCAGCAAAACCATTTTGTTCCGCATGTTTTTCAAGAAGGCGAGCGATATGAATTAAAAAGGCATCACCGATCTGATGGCCGTACGTGTCGTTGATTGCTTTGAAACCATCGAGATCGACGACGATGATCGCTACGTGATCAAGCTCGAGTAACTCTTGCGCCGCTCGTTCGTAAAAGCTCCGGCGATTGGCGATTTTCGTTAACGGATCATGATAGGCGAAAAAACGAATCGTCTGCTCCGCTTCCTTAAAGGACTGGATATCACGAATCAACAGCATCCCGTGCAGTTCCTGTTCGATGAAGACGAAATCAGCGTCCATGACGACGTAGCGTTCTTGCTGTTGTGCCGTCAAAATCTTCGTCTCGAATTCGTTGAATTTACGTTGCGATAAAAAATGCGTCATGTAGTGTAACGTCCAATCCGCTTGTTTTTTCTCCGGTAAGTAGGTCGAAAACGTACACGCCGTCAGCTCATCTGTCTCGAACAGGCGATGGGCAGCAGGGTTGGCACTCTCGATTCGTCCTTCCCGGTCGAGTAAGAGGATGGCAGAAGGATTCAAGTTGTAAAGCGTCGCGAAGCGCTTTTGATAGGAAGCGAGATAATCAAATCGACGCATCGCGATCGCGAGTGCTCCTGCCCAGAATAAACCACCATACATATAAGCATACGGTGGCATGATGCCATAGAACGACCAGTAGCCGAAGATGACATCCCACGCAAGGACGAGAACGGCGACACTCAGCAAGACGTTGATGATGCCGCGACGGGCATCCTTCAACTGAGTCCGAGCGTACACGAGCAGACCGATGACGAGAAGATGGAAGACGTTTCCGACCGTCATCGTCACTAAATACTGTGTGTTGAAGGCGGGATAGATGAACTGTCCGACTTGCGTGAATTGTTGACTGTTGATGATGTTCGTCTGAAATAGATATGTCGCCAGTACGATCCCCATCGGTAAATAAAAGAGCCACGGATAGAGGAGTCGTGGCATCCGTTTCCACAAGTTCGAGATGCGAAAGATAAAGTGAAGCGACGTACTAAAGACGATCAGACCAGCATTACCGAACCAGTAGGTCACGAACGCTGGACTCGACTCGATTGGGGAGGCGTTTCGGAAAAATTCACCGAGGAATAACATCCCGTATGCGAATGTGAATAAGCTGAGCAGTCGATGTTGTGGGCGTGATGGGTTGCGTAAAAAAATATCGACCGACATGTAAAACATGATGAAGGTCGGAATCAGATAAACGATCGTAAAAAGAAATAAAGATGGCATAGCGTTCCGTCCTTCTGCTTGAGATTTAGGTAGATAGTCTCAGTATAGTAGGCGTACCTTCGTTAGACGGAACGAAATTTTAAAAGAAGGGGAATCAATCGAGATTTAATGTCAGACGCCGTATTTTAGCGACCCCCTCGAGTCCTGATGGATCATGACGGGTTTTATGCGCGACGAAGTGTTCATCGGCTTCTGTCGTTCGAATGCGTAAAGGACGGTCATCACCATGGACGACCTCGAAGATTACTTCAGCTAGAGCTTCTGCCGATTGGCGATTGGCATGACGTGTTCGGTACGTCTGCAAATAAGCACTGATGATCGGTTTGAAGTCGTCTTCGTGTAAGCCACCTGTCTGTTCGAGTTGATCGAGAACATTCGCCGTAAAGTTCGTTTCGACAGCAGCTGGTTCGATCAAGGTGACGTCGATATTGAAGTACGGTTTGTAGTAGGTGGCAAGACTTTCAAACAGCCCTTCAATCGCAAATTTACTGGCACAATACAGTTCGTTCATTGGTTGACCGACGAGCCCACTGACGCTTGATGTCGCGAGTAAGTGACTACCTTCCGGTGCTTGTTTGAGTAGGGGAAGGCAAGCTTCAATCGTTCGGATGACACCGAAGACATTCGTTTCGAACAAGCGATTGATTTCATAACTCGTCGCTTGTCCCAGTGCACGCAATAAACCCTGACCAGCATTGCAGAACACGACGTCAAGATGATCGACTTCCTGTTCAATTTGACGGACTGCTGCTTTAACGCTTGTTTCATCGGTCACATCGAGCGGTAAGAAGATGAGCGTCGGTAACGATACAGTCATCTCGTCCGGACTCCGGACTCCCGCGTAGACGAACCAACCGGCTTCTGCAAACCGACGCGCCGTCGCAAGACCGATACCGGAAGAGGCGCCAGTGATCAACATCGTTTGCATACAGATTCCTCCGTTCTAAAAATAGTTGTTATTATTATTTACCCGAATTCAGTAGAACTATTTGCGTTAAAATTGCGTATTGTAATGAAAAAACTTAAAATAAAGAAAAAGGAGGCATGGATCGATGGGGCAAATGGAACGATTGCAACAGATGCGGGAATGGATCAAGACGAGTCCGGAAATTTCGCTCGACCAGCTAATGCAGGAATATCAGATTTCACGAGATACTGCACGGCGTGATGTCATTTTGCTCGAACAAGAAGGGGAAATCATCCGTGTCAAAAACGGATTGGTCCGTGCTGGTGGAACGCTTGCCTACGAACAGCGGACAGAAAAACCGGAAAAACGACGGATCGGACAGCGCGCGACACGGCACGTCCACGCAAACGATCGATTGTTGCTTGACGCGGCAACGACGGTATCTGAGATGGCTCGGGCACTTCCACCGTATCCGCTACAAGTCATCACGAACTCACTCGATATCGCAGACTATGTCGGAGCTCGAACGGATATTGAACTGTACGTTACAGGTGGACGTTTTGATCGGCATGCACGCAGTCTGAGCGGGATCAAGACGGCAGACGATATCTTGAATTATCAAGTCGACAGTGTCTTTCTCGGAGCGTGTGGATTAACGGAGGAAGGACTTTTTGCAGAACAGCTCGAAGAAGCGGTCGTAAAGAAAGCGATGATTCGAAGTGCGACCCGTGTCATCGTCCTCGCAGACCATACCAAATTCAATAAGCGTTTTTTGCATAAGGTCTGTGACTGGGAGCAAATCGATGTGCTCGTCACGGATCAGGCACCAGACGCATCATGGAAGGAACGACTACACCACTACAACGTCGAACTCGACGTGACAGAGGAGGAAAAAGGATGAACCCGATTCAAACGACACTCGTCGGCTTCGGCTTTTCAGCGGTGACGTTCCATGTCCCGTTCTTACAAGCGTTACCAGCATTTGAAGTGACACAGGTCGTCTCGAGCCGACCAGAACAAGTAGCGCGACATTTCAGTAAAGCGACGGTCGTCGCAACACTCGCTGAGGCGTTGCAAGACAACAACACGGAACTCGTCATCATTACGACACCAACGGCACTGCATTTCGAAATGGCGAAACAAGCGATTGAGGCAAAGAAACACGTCTTACTCGAAAAGCCGGCGGTCGTAACAATCGCAGAAGCACTCGCGCTGCAAGATTTAGCGAAACAGCACGGTGTTCAAGTCGCGGTCTATCAGAATCGTCGCTTTGACGGTGACTTCCTGACACTCGAACAGCTGATGGAGATGAACGAGATTGGCGATTGGCAAGTCATCGAGTCACGCTTCGATCGCTATCGTCCGGTCGTTCGCGAACGATGGCGGGAACAAGAGGGTAGTGGTGCTGGCATCCTATTTGATCTCGGGTCACATCTGCTCGATCAAGCACTTGCCTTGTTCGGAGAACCGGATGCGTTGGTAGGAGATGTCTATCTACAACGCGACGGAGCGGTCGTCGATGACGGATTCCACGTCACGTTGCACTACGGAACACGTCGCGTCATTCTCCGTTCGACGTCCTTCATTCAAGGACCAACACCACGCTTCGAGTTCCATGCAACGCGTGGCAGTTACATCAAATACGGAATGGATCCGCAGGAAGGACGGCTTGCGAAAGGATATCCTGTTGATACGCAACTCGGAGAAGATGAAGTAGATTCCTATGGCTACCTCCAGATCGCGGATCAGCCTGTCGAGCGTCTCGCGACACTTCCAGGCAGTTATGCGACGTTTTACGAACAATTGGCGGAAGGACTTCGCAAAGGACAAGTGCCTGTCAATTTACGAGATGCTGAAAAAACAATGCGCTTGATTGAAGCGGTTCGCGTCAGTAGTGATGAAGGACGACGCCTCGTGCGAAAGGAATGGGACGAATGGAAGAGCTGAAGGTACTGCTGGCTGAAGAAGAAGAACTCGTCCTGACGTCACTGACGAATACGGAAGCGATCGGGATGGGGCACGAATTGATCGGTCGGGCGATGAAAGAGAATCTTTCGATTGCCGTTGAGATCAAACGAAACGGACAGCGCTTGTATTACGCGGCGCTCGACGGTACGGCACCCGATCAGGAAGAATGGATCCGCCGAAAATCGAACGTCGTCTTACGACATGGCTATAGTTCGCTCTACATGCGTCGTTATAATGAGAGTAAGCATCGCTCGTATCATACGATGTATGCTGTTTCTCCAGCCGATTATGCTGATGCAGGTGGGTCGTTTCCGATCCGGATTGAAGGAGTCGGTGTCGTCGGTACGATCACCGTTTCCGGTCTATCTCAGGAAGCCGATCATCGCCTCGCGACGGAAGCATTGCGTTTACTTAAAAGACAACAGTTGGAGCAGTGAAGTACTGGACTTGATAAGACGTCCTCACGATTTCCTACCCGCTTTTATCAGGCTTGTTTGTCTCTGACAGCACGATGAATCATGCGTTTTCCTGTAGGAGTCGTGTGGGAATGTGAGGACTGTACTAGGTAGATAGGCAACACCTTGGTAAAAAAAGCGTTAAACCTATCCTTATACAGTAAGTTGTGATTTTGCATGGAAATCGGAAAGAACGAGGGGTCATAGAAAATAATGAGCAAACGATTCATACTTAAATCAAAACAACACCTAAGTGGTGGTATTATCAAAATTGTTGTAGATACTGAAACAGGTGTAAATTATTTAATGACAAGTGGGCTTGGGTTAAACGGAATGACACCGCTACTAGACAAGGAAGGTAAGGTCGTTATTGATAAGCCGGTTGACTGAATAAAAAGTACACTTTCTATTTGTCTCGAATTGCTTTCCTATGACAAGTATCGCACTTATAGAGTCTTAGCTATTTCGTTTTTCACGTTCATCAAATAATTGTTCTACACTAAAAAATCCGAAATACCGAAGTGCATCTACTTCAGTATTTCGGATTTTTCTGTTTTGTTCGAATGAATTTTAAGAAATAGTAGGACTCACGTTGTTCACGCGACTTCTACAGGAAAAAGCGCATGATCTTGCGCTGTCAGAGACAAACAAGACCCGACTCGAATGTCCGTGACAGTCGAGACGGGCTTGTGTCTCGCCTGAGAAAAGCGCGTGAACGAATCGTGAGAACGATCGTCACGATGCCATCGAATCAGAAGAAGCCGATACGTCTTTACGTGTGTTCCCGCGGTAAACGAAGTAAAGGGCGGCTAACATGACAAGCAAACCAAGTAGACGTTTTCCGTCGAGTGGCACGACGACGCCACCGAACGCACCGATGTGATCGATGACCATCCCCGCCGCGAGTTGACCGATGACGGTCGCAATACTAGCTGCCGTGACACCGATTTGAGGAACAGCAAGAATCGTCAGGAATAGATAACTGACACCAAATAGGACGGCACTTAGTTGCCACCGAGGTGCTTCAAGTAAAAGTAAGACGTTTCCTTGTCCGAAGAAGAGGATGGCTAAAGCGAGAATCAGCATCCCCGTGAAGAAGGTTAGAAACGTACTTTCAAGGGCACCTGCCTTTTGGCTAAAGGCACCGTTGATGGACGACTGTGCGCTAAGCATCACGCCACCGAGTAATGTAAAACCAAGTAATAGAATATTCACAAGCGAACCTCCTTAAAAGATAAGAAATAGGGCAACGACCATCAAACCGGAAGCCATCAGCTTGTCGCGATTGATTGGGCGTTTTGGACTACCGAGCCATCCAAAATGTTCGATGACCATACTAGCGACCATCTGACCGAGAATAACGCTGATCATGGCGAGACCGACACCGACGAGCGGGATACTGATGATCAGGATCGTCAAGTAGATGCTACCGAGTAGACCGCCAAGCAAGGTCCATTTCGGAGCACGGAATGTATAGCCGAGTGAGCCTTTTCCAAAGAAGAGAACGATCAATCCGATGATGATCGTACCGGCGAAGAAATTATAAAAGCTACTTTCGAGTTTTCCGACGAAGTTGCCCAGCTCACCATAGATGGCCCCTTCGACACTGAGTGCGATACCGGCGAGTAATGCCAGTACGTAATAAATGATTTTCAACACAATTCATCCTTTCATGAATCTAAATATCGAGAAATGTCGATATGTAAGGCGAGGAGAACGGATCACAGTTCTCCCTTGAGGTACGTTGCGAGCTCTTGGATTTTTTCTTCATTTCGCCGGTAATACGTCCATTTGCCGTGACGTTCGGATTCGAGCAATCCGACTTTTTGCAACATCGCAAGATACTGGGAGACGGTCGATTGGGACAAGTTTGCCTTCTCCTGGATATCTCCGACACAAATGCCTCCCTTTTCCGACAAGTTCGTCGCGAGATGGGCCGTCGGCTTATTGAAATGAGTCTCGGGATCTTTGAGCCAGCGTAAAATATCAAGTCGTACCTCGTTCGATAATGCCTTGAACAGATCCACTTGGTTTGTCATACGCTTAAACTAATCGATGATTCTCGATATGTCAATCCAAGACACTTACGGTTGAACGAATGCATGCTTCAGAAGTCGATGTGTCACCTTGGTTGCCGTATAAGGCTCAAAGCCGAATCGTTCATAAAACATACTAGCGTCATCCGTATAAAGCCAGAGCTCGGAGTACGTCAACAGTGCTTCTGGGATGATTTTCTCAAGCAGATGCGTACCGACACCGTGACCGCGCATTTCCGGTAAGACATAGACATGACGAATCCGACCAACGTCGTCTGTACCGGTTTGTTTCATATAACCACCGCACGCGATGACGTGCCCAGAGAGGGATAAGACGACAAACAACGCTTCCCCGTCTTCTCGAAACGTCTCATTCCGGCGTTCGCGTAACATCCGTTCGATGAAGGGATAGCCTTCTTGTGTACTTTTTGATAAGATCGGTAACCAGTTGAAGTCATCAAAATTATTTACCCGTTCGATTGTCATCTCCATCTGTCATTCCTCCTTCTTCTCCCTTGCATATTCCTTTTTCGAGAGCGGAAAAAACACGATTTGAGAATCAATGCGAGCTTTTTTTAAATAGAGACTGGATTTTTAAAAGCCGTTTTGCGTATAATGAGAAGTAATGGATTAAACGCAAATGAAAGGAAGTGGCCGTCACAATGAGCCTCAGCCGTTTAAGTAAAGAAGAGATTACTGATCTTTCGCTGATCGAATTCGTCAACGAAATGTTGCAAGAAGCTGGCGAACAGCCAATCACGTTCGATGACATCACGTCAGAAATCGAAAAGTATCATACGTTTACAGATGAAGAAGACAAGTTCGAAAAACTTGCTCAACTCTATACAGACATGAACATCGACGGAAACTTCGTCAACGTCGGAGCAAATCGTTGGTCACTCCGCGCTTGGTATCCGTTCGATAAGTCGGATGAGGATCTCGTCATCGAAGCACGTCAACGTGGAGAACTCGATGAGTTTGAAGAAGAGTTCAACTACGATGCAGAAGAAGATGAGTTCGAGACGATCGAAGATGATCTCGATACATTCGCGAAGACAGCGGACTATGATTCAGCTGACGACAGCGAAGACGACGATACGTTCAAAAAAGTCGCAGCGATCGACGATCTTGATGACGATCTTGACGAAGAAGATTTAGAAGACTTCGAAGAAGAAGAAGAGGAAGTCTAAGCACGATCAACCACAACTGTACAGCTGCTATTTCCCTATAGAAATGGCAGTTTTTTCGTTGACGGCTGACGAACGAGCACGAAAATTTTTCTCTGAAAAATTAGGCTTGACGAAGTTTTCGGAATGACGTAAGTTAGTCATGGGCTTCTTTAAGCAACGTGCTTATTTCAGCAAAAGTGTCTCCTATTCCAATGGGGGCACTTTTGCTTTTTTGTTTTTACCACCTCTGTTTTTGTTTGTTTTTGTTGAGTTGTGAATTAGGGAAGGGAGCAATATTTATCATGACAAAGTATATTTTCGTAACAGGTGGCGTCGTGTCGTCACTCGGTAAAGGGATCACCGCTGCATCGCTCGCTCGTCTCTTAAAAAACCGTGGTCTTAACGTCACGATCCAAAAATTTGACCCATACATCAACATCGACCCAGGTACGATGAGCCCGTATCAACACGGGGAAGTATTCGTCACGGATGACGGCGCAGAGACGGACCTTGACCTTGGTCACTACGAGCGCTTCATCGACATCAACTTGAGCCAGAACGCAAACGTCACGTCTGGACGCATCTACTCGACGATCCTCAAGAAGGAACGCCGTGGAGACTACAACGGTGGAACGGTCCAAGTCATTCCACACATCACGAACGAAATCAAAGACCGTGTCTTCCGTGCCGGAAAAGAAACGGGCGCTGACGTTGTCATCACTGAGATTGGTGGAACAGTAGGGGATATCGAATCGCTTCCGTTCATCGAAGCCATTCGCCAGGTGAAAAACGATATCGGAAAAGAAAACGTCATGTATGTTCACTGTACGCTCGTTCCGTATCTTGCGGCTGCAGGTGAGCTCAAGACGAAACCGACACAACACAGTGTCAAAGAACTCCGTAGCTACGGAATTCAGCCAGATATCATCGTCTTACGTGCGGAACACCCAGTCCCACAAGAGATGAAAGATAAAATCGCACTCTTCTGTGATACACGTCCGGAAGCAGTCATCGAAGCACAAGATGCATCAACACTTTACGAAGTACCACTCAACTTGCAACGTCAAGGCATGGACCAACTCGTCTGTGACTACTTCAAGTTTGATACACCAGCTGCTGATATGACAGCTTGGAAACAACTCGTTCACACAGTCACGCATCTCGAGAAGACGACGAAAATCGCACTCGTCGGGAAATACGTTGAATTGCGTGACGCGTATATCTCAGTTGCAGAAGCATTAAAACACGCTGGGTTTGCTTTCAACAGTGACATCGAAATCGACTGGATCAATGCAGAAGACGTGACGCGTGAAAACGTCAACGAATTGCTTGGTTCAGCAGATGGGATCCTCGTTCCTGGTGGATTCGGTGAACGCGGAATCGAAGGGAAAATCGAAGCGACACGTTTCGCACGTGAAAACAACGTACCGTTCTTCGGGATCTGTCTCGGTATGCAGCTCGCGACAGTCGAATTCGCTCGTAACGTCCTCAACCTTGAAGGCGCACACTCAGCAGAAATCGACCCAGCGACACCATACCCGATCATCGACTTGTTGCCAGAACAAAAAGACATCGAGGACCTCGGTGGTACGCTCCGTCTCGGACTTTACCCATGTAAACTCGAAGACGGAACGAAAGCGCGTGCCGCTTATTCAAGCGAGCTTGTCTACGAACGTCACCGTCACCGTTATGAGTTCGGTAACGAATTCCGTGAGCAGTTCGAAGCAAACGGTATGGTCTTCTCAGGTACGAGCCCAGACGGTCGTCTCGTTGAAATCATCGAGATTCCAGAACACAAATGGTTCGTCGCATGTCAGTTCCACCCAGAATTGATCTCGCGTCCAGAACGTCCACAAGCACTCTTCCATGACTTCATCCAAGCATCACTTGGTGAATGAAGAGAAAGATAATCAAAAACGCGGTGACCTTCAACATCATGAAGGTCACCGCGTTTTTTTATTCGTTATCTTAGGAACTACATACTATAGAAGAAAAACGTCAATCCCACTCTTCCGTCATCTCTTGTAGTTGCGTCAAGATATGTGTTAACAAGAATGCACATAGCGCAAGACTCGGGAGTCCGTGACGTGAACCATCTTCTGCCGGAAGCAATCCTTTATTGAACTTCAGCGCAAGTGGAGCAATCGAGCGTTCGAGTGTTTCCGTCACGTCACTCAGTGTAATGATGGCGTAAGGCGTATGCCATGCGTCATAACGCGCAAGGGAAGCGAGCAAATCTGAGCGTTCCGTATTTGGTGTGAAGATTAAGACGCGATCGACAGCATGCAGTGTCTTTCGGTCCTTGATCTTCGTGACACGTTTCATCTGGTCTGGACCTTCTGAGAGCATCGGGTAGAGTCCTTCGCACTCACCGTAGGCATCGACGTAGACCGTCCCTTCCCCGACGAGCGCCTGCGCGAGCAGACGGACGACATCGAACAGTTCTTCTTCCTGTTTCGCAAGCGTTTGCAATTTTCCGTTGAATTGTGTAGCTAAGATTTTCATCATTTTTCTTCATCCTTTCTGTGATTCTCTCAAGGACAGTATAAAGCAAGTTTTGCTTTAGTGTAGAATGGAAATAACTAGAGGGGGAGTGGCAGAGATGAAAGGCAAATTGTTGATCGTCGAGGATGAGCCGGGAATCCGGAATTTGCTTGCACAATTATTCCGGGCAGAAGGATACGAAACGGACGTCGCCGTCGATGGAGAAGAAGCGATCGTCTACTTACAAGAAGCGGTATATGATTTACTATTGATGGATGTCAACATGCCGGGGCGAACCGGCATCGAAGTATTGCGTCATCAGGACCGGATCGGACGACGCGTCCGGACGATTTTAATGACGGCACTCGGTGAAAAAGAAGCGATGGAAGAAGCGAAACGATTAGGGGTCGTTGCCTTCTTCGGGAAGCCATTTGACATCTTCGAATTAAAAAAAGAAGTGACTGTGCAAATTTCTCACGATGTAAGCGGTTAATCTTTCACGTCGCCGTCACAAACCAAAAAACCGAGCGAAATGCTGTACGTTCCGATGAATCAGTATGTTATAATCAGTCTGAAATTGCACGAGTTCGTGTAAGCAGCGATCAAAACAGAGGAGGATGTCATTATGCCATTAGTATCTATGACAGACATGTTAAACAAAGCTCTCGAAGGTAAGTATGCAGTAGGTCAATTCAACATCAACAACCTCGAGTGGACACAAGCGATTCTCGGTGCGGCTCAAGAAGAGCAGTCACCAGTTATCCTTGGAGTATCTGAAGGTGCAGCACGCCACATGGGCGGATTCTACACTGTCGTGAAAATGGTTGAAGGTCTCGTACACGACATGAAAGTAACAGTTCCTGTTGCAATCCACCTCGACCACGGTTCGAGCGTTGAAAAATGTAAAGAAGCGATCGACGCTGGATTTACATCTGTCATGATCGATGATTCGCACAGCCCGATCGACACAAACATCGAAACAACTAAAGCAGTCGTTGAATACGCACACTCTAAAGGCGTTTCAGTTGAAGCGGAAGTTGGTACAGTTGGTGGACAAGAAGACGACGTCATCGGTGATGTCATGTACGCGAAACTTGACGAGTGTGTACGCATCGTCAAAGAAACTGGAATCGACACGCTTGCTCCTGCACTCGGTTCTGTTCACGGACCATACAAAGGTGAACCAAACCTCGGATTCAAAGAGATGGAAGAAATCCGTGACGCTACAAACCTCCCACTCGTTCTTCACGGTGGAACTGGAATTCCGACACACGATATCGAAAAAGCGATCTCACTCGGGACTTCAAAAATCAACGTTAACACAGAGAACCAAATCTCATTCGCGAAAGTCGTTCGTGAAGTGTTAGCTGAGAAACCAGAAGCATATGACCCACGCGTATTCATCGCACCAGGTCGTGAAGCAATCAAACAAACTGTCATCGGTAAGATGCGTGAGTTCGGTTCAAGCAACAAAGCTTAATCGACTTCTCTTTAAAGTGCGGTAGACCTCGGTCTACCGTGCTTTTTTCATATCGTATCAGTGTAGCTTCAATGGAAAACAGTAGGACTTCTCGTGAAAAAAACCTATAATAGAGTCGTAAGCGATTTCAAGGGATGAAAGGGGAACGAGAAAGATGAGATTTTTCATTGATACAGCAAACGTAGAGGATATCAAGAAAGCACATAAAATGGGGATTTTAGACGGTGTCACGACGAATCCGTCACTCGTCGCTAAGGAAGGCGTCGATTTCCACACACGACTTCGTGAAATCTGTGAAATCGTTGGGGACGTCTCTGTCAGCGCCGAAGTCATCGCGCTTGATGCAGAAGGAATGATCCGCGAAGGGAAGGAACTTGCTCAGATCGCACCGAACATTACGGTTAAGGTCCCGATGACTCCAGCCGGACTCGAAGCGGTCGCAGCACTTTCGAAAGAAAAGATCACGACGAACGTCACGTTGATCTTCAACCCGAACCAAGCATTACTTGCAGCACGTGCCGGTGCAACATACGTATCACCATTCCTCGGTCGCCTAGACGACATCGGGCAAGATGGAATGGGACTCGTTGAGACGATCGCCCAAATTTTCGTCGTTCATGATATTCCGACACAAATCATCGCCGCATCAGTTCGGAACCCGGTACACGTGACGAACGCTGCTCTTGCAGGCGCGGACATCGCGACGATTCCATTCTCGGTTATCGAATCACTCACACACCACCCACTCACGACGCAAGGCATTGAAAAATTCCTCGCAGACTGGGAAAAAACGCAGCAATAATCGTAGCGAAGAGAAAGGTTGATGGAACGTGGACATTTTGCATATCGTAGGGCAACAACGCCTAGAAGGAACCGTATCAATCAGTGGTTCGAAGCAAAGCGCCATTCCGTGTCTTGCTGCAGCCCTCCTGACGGATCAGACGGTCGTTCTTGAAGGCGTGCCGGAGATTGGCGACGTCGCGACGATGATCGAGATTTTGGAGACGCTCGGCGCTGTCGTGACACGTCAAGGCGATATGGTGACGATTGATCCAAGTCGGGTCGAATCGATGCCGTTGACAGGTGCGGAAACGCGCAAGTTACGCGGATCGATCTACCTCATGAGCGTTCTGGCAGCTAGATTTAAACAAGGAGTCGTCGGTCTGCCTGGAGGTTATGCCATCGGACCACGACCGATCGATTTACACATTAAAGCACTCGAACGTCTCGGTGTTTCCGTACGCAATGAGCAAGGCGTCCATTACATGCGTGTCGAACGTCTCGTTGGAAATCGGATTTATCTTGATCTTCCGTCTTTTGGAGCAACGATTAGTGCCTTACTCGTCGCCGTCTTTGCCGAAGGAACGACAGTCATTGAAAATGCCGCCTATGACCCGGAAGTCATCGACGTCAGTACGATGCTGACGAACATGGGGGCAAACGTCAAAGGAGCAGGGACAGATGAGATTCGCATCAAAGGGGTTGCACAACTAAGTGGTTGCCGGCATACTTTGATTCCCGACCGGATGGAAGCAGGAACGTTCTTGACGATGGGAGCAGCACTTGGACGTGTCACCGTCGATAACGTCATTCCCCTTCATCTCGAGAGTGTCATCCAAAAGCTCGAACGATACGGTGCTGTGATTGAAGCAACAGATGATTCCGTCACGGCGACGTTGCACGAAACGAAGCCTGTCGATATTCGTGTCTTCCACTATGGTGGTTTCCCGAGCGATCTCCAACCTGTCATCTCGGCAGCGTTGTTGCAAGCGAAGGGAGCAAGTATCGTCGTTGACAAGTTATATCCGCAACGTTTCCGGCATGTGCAAGAGTTACGACGCTTGAATGCTCGAATTACGCATGAAGATGCCTCGATTATCATTCGTGGCGGTGAATCCTTACTTGGTACTGAGATTGAGGCGCCAGACCCACGCGGTGGTGCAGCACTTGTCTTGGCGGGACTTCTCGCTTCAGGGGAGACGACGTTGCACCATGCAGAAATGCTTGACCAGAGTTACGAACGATTTGATCAGAAGTTGAAGGAACTTGGCGCCCTCGTATGGCGTGAAACGATTTGACCGATTTGTAACAAGGGAGAGGGGACATACACATGGAGAGAAGTCTATCAATGGAACTGGTACGCGTCACGGAGGCAGCGGCACTTGCCTCTGCACGCTGGATGGGAAAAGGATTGAAGAATGAAGCGGATGATGCGGCAACAAGCGCAATGCGTGACGTCTTCGATACGATTCCGATGAAAGGAACCGTCGTCATCGGGGAAGGCGAGATGGATGAAGCACCGATGCTTTACATTGGAGAAAAGCTAGGAAATGGGTATGGACCACGACTTGATGTCGCTGTTGATCCGCTTGAAGGAACGAACATCGTCGCGAAGGGAACATGGGGCGCTCTTGCTGTCCTCGCTGTCGCGGATGCGGGCGATTTGCTTCACGCACCGGACATGTACATGGATAAGATCGCGGTGGGTCCAGAAGCAGCAGGACACATCAGTTTAGACGCAACAATTGAAGAAAACATCGCAGCAGTCGCGAAGGCGAAGAACAAGGAAATCGAAGACGTCGTCGTCTCGATCCTTGATCGTGAACGTCATGAAGAAATCATTCAACGGATTCGGGCGACAGGGGCGCGGATTCGCTTGATCGGTGACGGTGATGTTGCGGGTGCAATCAACACAGCCTTCCCGCATACGGGGATCGATATCCTCCTCGGTTCGGGTGGCGCACCAGAAGGTGTTCTTGCTGCCGTTGCCTTGAAATGTCTCGGTGGTGAGCTCCAAGGACGCTTGTTACCAGCAGACGAGGCAGAAGTCGAGCGTTGTAAGAAGATGGGCATCGAAGATCCATCGAAGATTCTCATGATGGACGATCTCGTCGCAGGAGACGATTGTATCTTTGCTGCAACAGGCGTTACAGACAGCGAGTTGATGAAAGGTGTCCAGTTCACCGCACAAGGCGGTCAGACACACTCTGTCGTCATGCGTGCGAAGTCCGGAACGGTACGTTTCGTCGAAGGCATTCACTCGTTCAAGAAAAAACCGAAGCTCGTCATTAAGTAAAACGAAAGCGGAGCCGCAGACGTATCGTCTATTGCTCCGCTTTTTTGTATGTTTTTTATCGAGGACGCTGGACTTCTCCTGCTTGTTTCGTGACGTATCGACGGGGAAGAAAACGTGTTGAAAAGATATACCAGGCATTTCCGAAACCAGGAACGATGAACGTTTTTCCCTTCATGTAGCCTTGATAGGCAATCCGCGCGACTGTTGGGGCGTCCATGATGCCTGGTCGCAAGAAAAGACGTGACTGTTCGAGTTTTGCTGCCGATTCGAAACCGGTGTGTGTCGCACCTGGGCAGACGACGCTGACTTGAATGCCGTCTGGCGCGAGCTCTTCCGTTAATCCTTCCGAGAAGTGAAGCACGTAGGCTTTTGTTGCATAGTAGACACTCATCCATGGACCACCTTCAAACGCAGCCGTTGACGCGAGATGGATGATGCGTCCTTGGATGCCATACTCTTTCATGCGAGAGGCATAGACCTTCGTCACGTGTGTCAACGCTTCGATGTTCAAGGTAATCATCCGTGATTCGTCTTCGAACGAAGTTTCAAGGAAGGAGCCGAAGACGCCGATTCCAGCGTTGTTGATGACACAATCAACCGGAATCTGTTCTGTTGCACGAAACAGTGCGAGACGATGTGTTAGCTTCGTTAAGTCGTAAGGGAAGACCGTTGCCGTTCCGCCGAGTCGTTCGACATGGAACTTCGTTTCAAATAGAGACGTCGCATCGCGTCCGACAAGCAGGACGTGATCACCTTGCTGAGCGTGAAGATAAGCGAATTCGCGACCAAGACCTCTTGAAGCACCTGTGATTAAGACATGCATCATGTTTCCTCCTCGTGTAATCGATTAGATGAAAAAAAGCGATCGAGCCAATGCTCAACCGCTTTGAGATGATGAATTAAAGGTAAGATCCTGCGCCGACAAGGCGTGAACCCCAGTACCCTGATTTGAAGCTTGAGTATTTAACGCCACCTGTTTCTGAGTTAACCATGCTTGACTTGTTTGTTGCGATCCCGACGTGTTGAATGCCGCTACCGTGTGAGAAGAAGACAAGATCTCCTGGTTGTACTTTAGAAACACTGACTTTCTTAGAAGAAGAATATTGTGAAGACGACGTACGTGGTAATGTTTTACCTGCTGCTTTTTTGTAAACATAGCTTGTGAAACCAGAGCAGTCGAATCCACGAGTTGTCGTTCCACCCCATACATATGGAGTTCCTTTGTGCTTCGCTGCTTCGCTTAAGATTTTCGTCCGTTTAGAAGATGTGCTTGTTGTTTTTTTAGCGCTTGAAGATGATTTATATGTCTTTGTGTATTGTGAGAAGACATAGCGTGTTTTACCACCGTATGAGATTTTAGTCCAGCTACCTGACTTGCCTTTATATGTAAAGACTTGACCAGCGTTGACTTTTCCAACGATGCTTGCTTTCGTAGAAGGTGCTGTTCGAACACGAAGACCGTTGTCCGTGATCTTGACCTTTGTGACTGTCGCTGCTTCAACTTTACCTGTACCCACTGATGTAAAACCTGAAACCACTAAGGCTGCTGTCGCGATCGATGCTAGAAAACGTTTCATGTTAAGAATTCCTCCGTTTAATGTAGTGTGTTGCGTCCGTAAGTTATATGATGAAATCATTAAGTGTGTGATTAAGCAGTAAACCTTACAACTGTGTAAGAATTTTGTCTGCAGGAATATCTTAGCATGTGCGCACTTGAAAACGTTTTTTCAGTTAGAAGACAAAATAGATGTTTTTGTAACATAACTGAAATAATATCTTCGAATATTACAAAGTAAGAAACGCAGAGGATTGTTGACGACGAATCAAAAAAAATATGATACCTTTAGTTCACGAAAGAAATTAGATACCTCCTAATGTATGTATGGAAGTATACTGAATGCAGTTGAATTTATAAAGAATAGGTGAAGAACATGCCAACAACTGATAAAAAAGATAAACCAGAACGTTCCTATACACTGGCTCAATTAAGCCAACTGACACTAAAAGAACTGTATGAAATCGCAAAGACGAAAAATGTCCCACAATATCGGGAAGCTCGTAAACGTGAGTTGATGTTCAAGATTCTCAAAGCACAGGCTGAATCGACTGGTCTTTATTTCCTCGAAGGGGTACTCGAAGTCATCCCTGGCAATCCACAAATGCAAAACGATGGTGGCTTCGGCTTCCTTCGTCCTATCAATTATTCCCAATCCTCTGAAGATATCTATATCGCAGCTTCTCAAATCCGACGCTTTAATCTACGTAATGGTGATGTCGTTACAGGTAAAGTCCGTCCACCGAAGGAAAACGAACGTTTCCAAGGACTACTTAGCGTGGAAGCCGTTAACGGTGAAGCACCGGATACAGCGCGTAATCGTTTATTCTTCCCGGCACTGACACCAATCTATCCGGATCGTTTGATGCGTCTTGAGACCGAACCGCGTCATCTATCTGTTCGTGTCATGGATATGATCGCACCGGTCGGATTTGGTCAACGTGGTTTAATTGTCGCACCACCAAAAGCAGGGAAAACATCATTACTCAAAGAAATCGCGAACTCGATTCAAGAGAATCATCCTGATGTCGAACTGATCATTCTCTTGATTGATGAGCGACCTGAGGAAGTGACAGATATCGAGCGTTCGGTTCCGGGAGCGGATGTTGTCAGCTCGACGTTTGACGAAACACCAGACAACCACGTTCGGATTTCAGAACTCGTGCTTGAGCGGGCAATGCGACTCGTCGAACATAAGAAAGATGTCGTCATCTTGATGGATTCAATCACGCGTCTGACACGTGCCTATAACTTAACGGTGCCGCAAAGCGGACGAACGCTCTCAGGCGGGATTGACCCAGCTGCATTCCATAAACCAAAACGGTTCTTTGGTGCGGCGCGAAACATCGAGCATGGTGGTAGTTTGACGATTCTTGCAACAGCACTTGTCGAGACAGGATCCCGTATGGATGATGTCATCTATGAGGAATTCAAAGGGACGGGGAACATGGAACTTCATCTCGATCGTAAGTTGTCGGAACGCAGAATCTTCCCAGCGATCGATATCCGGAAATCGGGTACACGTAAGGAAGAACTGTTGCTTCCAAAAGAGCAGCTTGATGCGCTCTGGACGATTCGCCGGACGATGAACGAGTCGAACGAGTTTGTCGATACGTTCCTACGAAAGATTCGTGATACGAAAAATAATGAAGAATTTTTCGTCGAACTTGAGAAAGAACAGAAGAAAGCGGTCCGACGCGCACCAGCAAAACCGCGTACCGTCAAGAAGGAAACACCGACGGAAAAATAACTATTGCGACGCATAAAAAAATCGTTTAGTATAGGAAGGTAACTTACTCTGGCTCAGCAAATGAACCAGGGCGGAAGGAGAGAAATCAACCATGAAACAAGGAATTCACCCTAACTACAACAAAGTAGTATTTATGGATTCAACGACTGAGTACAAATTCTTAAGCGGTTCTACTCGTTCTTCGAACGAAACAATCACTTGGGAAGATGGTAACGAGTACCCACTCATCCGTGTGGATGTGTCTTCAGACTCGCACCCATTCTACACAGGTCGTCAAAAGTTCAACGCGGCAGATGGTCGTGTCGATCGCTTCAACAAAAAATACGGCCGCAAGTAATGACTTGTCGGTTCTTAAAAAAACAGCCTGCCTCCATTACGGAAGCAGGCTGTTTTTGTATAGACTGAATTGTGAACGGTAAGCGAGATACGTCTTCAAGACGAACGAGAAGGCGATTCCACCAGCAATCCCGATTAGATACGGCATGACTTCAGGATGTGCCAAGATATAATCCACGACTTTATGGAACGAGAGATGACGACCGACGAAATAGCCGGCGCCCAAGAACACGCTGATCCAGATTAAAGCACCTGTATACGCGTAACTCGCAAACACGCGAAACGGCATTTTCGAGACACCTGCAAAAAAGGCAGAAAGCTGACGGAGACCAGGTATGTAGTAACCGATGATCAAAACGGATTTTCCGTAACGTCGAAATCCAGCTTCAGCGGAAAGGATATGTTTTTCTGAGATACGCATTTTCGGTCCGACGCGGTGCAGTAGTGGCATACCGAGTTTTAAACCGAGTAAATAACTAATCGTCATACCGATACAACTTCCTGCGTAAGCGGCAAGAATCGTACCGAACAGCGGTAGATTACCTTGATGCATCCAAAATCCGGACAAAACGAGTAGGGTCTCATCGGGAACCGGTAATCCCACGATACCACCTGCGAGAAGAACGGAGAGACCAAGGGCACCATATTGGTGCAGGATGTCATGTAAGAGATGATGAATCGGGGACACCTTCTTTCGTGAGAATCTTCTTCTTCAGTGTACAGGAAATAGGGGACCGTTGGAATGAAAGGACAAAAATTCTAGGGAAAGAAAAAATGAATTTTGATTTCCGGAAGTCAACCCTTTTTCTCAATACCGTTTCGAGCTATACTCGTTAAAGTGACTATTTTTAGAGGACGGTGTCGGACGATGATGCATGTAATAAATCAGTACGGCTGGATCGAAGTAATTTGTGGCAGTATGTTTTCCGGGAAATCGGAAGAGTTGATTCGTCGTGTCAGACGGGCGCAGTACGGCAAACTGCCTGTTCAAGTATTCAAGCCGGCGATCGACGACCGATACCACGAAGAACATGTCGTCTCTCACGTTGGTAATTCCGTCGTAGCGATTCCGATGGCGACGAGTCGTGATCTCTACGCAGCAGTAGCAGAAGAGACACAGATCGTCGGTATCGATGAAGTTCAATTCTTTGATGATGAAATCGTACAAGTCATCGAAGCACTCGCACAAGACGGAAAACGCGTCATTTGTGCAGGGCTTGATCAAGACTTCCGGGCAGAGCCATTCGGCAAGATGCCTGAATTACTGGCACGTGCAGAATTCGTGACGAAGCTACAAGCAATCTGTCTCTCCTGTGGGGATCCGGCTTCTCGGACACAACGTTTGATTGACGGAAAACCAGCGAACTATGATGACCCGATCATCCTAGTCGGTGCTTCAGAGTCGTATGAGCCACGGTGTCGCCATTGCCATGAGGTACCTGGAAAGCCGAAGCCACTTCAATCTGTGCAACACCAAGAAAATTAAAAAAAGACGGACCGTTTGCGGTCGTCCTTTGATTTAGCAGCTGTTCAATTCCATCCGGAAACGAATAGCTGCTTTTTAATTTATCCTGTTTCTTGCGAAAACTGACACGATTGTTCGATAAAGCGAATCGTCTCACGGACGATTACATCTTGGTCATGATCGAGTGTCGCGACGTGGTATGAATTGAGTAGACAGTAGCTTCGTTTATCATTCGTTCCGATATGACGGTGCAAGTAATCTGAACTCGACGGTGGAACGACGTGATCGGTTGCGGAATAAAGAATCAACGTCGGAAGGAGAATCGATCCCAAGCGTCCTTTCGTCTCATCCATCAAGCGGACGAGTTCGAACGCGCAACGACTTGGAACGAGATCGTAGATGATTTCAAAGGCGGACCGCTTGATATCCGGTGCCCCTTCCGGTAAGTACTGAGGACCGTCATCAAACGAGAGTGCTTCATACGACGGAACGGAAAGTGCGGCGTTGATCGTAATGATGCCGGCAAACGGAATCCCGTCAGCAGCGAGCGATAACGCGAGCGTCGCCCCCATCGATTGACCGATGACGAAAACTTGGTCGCATGTTTCTTGTAAACGTGAATAACCGTCTTGCAGGCTTTGTTTCCAACATCGTGCAGTCGATTGTTCGAACTCGCGGACGTTCGTTCCGTGTCCTCGCAAACGTGGCGCATAGACGGTAAAACCTTCAGCAGCAAATGCTTCACCGACGTCGCGGACACTTTGAGGAGTTGCGTTAAAACCATGACAGAGCAGGATTCCGATCGATCCACCTTGAAGATAAAATGCTTCAGCACCAGTCAATACAGGATAGTTCATCATTACTATTTTTCCTCCATTCATGAAAAAAACTCGTCGACGTCACTGCTTGGACGCCCACGAGTTTTTCACCGTATCATCCAAAGCCGCGCTTTGCTGGTCGGAGCACCTTACAGATTGCAGGTTGCCGTGAAGTCATAGAGCCAGGTCTCTCGTTCACTCTTGATAAATATCATATTGGAATTGTCGGATTAATCATTGAAACGATGGTAGCACGTTCGAAAATGACTTGTCAAATCGTTCTTGACGAATCATGATTCGTTCTTTAAGCTAATCCATAACTTGTCAATCAATCGATATGCGCCAAATGGATTATTTTTGAAAAGTTGGTTGACTTTTAAAGGTTCGACCCGTAATGTAAAAATTAGTTTTACGACATAAGCAACAACGCAACAACACACATACGAATTTCATACCGCAATACTTATCCAGAGAGGTGGAGGGACTGGCCCTGCGAAACCTCGGCAACAGACTCATTATGAGCACTGTGCCAATTCCATCAGACAAATGTCTGAGAGATGAGTGGAGTGGATTCTGCCACTGTGCGGATCCAGGTCTCTTCTTGTTTCTCAAGAAGGGACCTTTTTTTGTTGAATGAAGGGGGAAAATGGAATGATTGCATTTCATCAAGTCAAAAAAACGTACGTCACGAAGGATCAGACGATCGCAGCGCTCGACGGTGTCGACCTGACGATCGAGAAAGGCGAAATCTTCGGTGTCATCGGCTTTAGCGGTGCCGGGAAAAGTTCATTGCTCCGCTGCGTCAACCTGTTAGAACGACCGACGTCAGGAACCGTGACGGTCGATGGGGAAGATTTAACACAACTATCACCGAAGAAACTACGCCAAGCAAAACAGCGGATTGGGATGATCTTTCAACACTTCAATCTATTGAATGCGAACACGGTCTTTACGAATGTCGCGAAGCCACTCGTTCTCGCAGGCATCAAAAAAGATGAGATTCGCCGCCGGGTGACGGAGTTACTCGAATTCGTCGATCTGGCGGATAAGGCAGATCATTACCCGGATCAATTATCCGGTGGACAAAAGCAACGTGTCGGTATCGCTCGTGCACTAGCGACGCAACCATCCGTCCTTTTATGTGACGAAGCGACGTCAGCGCTCGATCCTCAGACGACACATCATATTCTGCAATTATTGAAACGAATCAATGCCGAATACGGGATCACGATTCTTTTGATCACCCATGAGATGGGCGTCATTCGGGAGATTTGCGACCGCGTCGCCGTCATCGAAGCCGGGAAGCTGATCGAGTCAGGAACAGTCTTTGATGTCTTTTCAAACCCGCAGACTGAGACAGCGAAAAACTTCGTCCGGTCCGTCATGCATGACGAGATTCCAGCATCGATTCGCCAGTTGATCGAATCACGGAATGCGAATCCAATCTATAAGATTCATTTCCTCGGTCATCACACAGGGCAGCCGCTCTTGTCACAAGTTGCGAAACGTTTTGATGTTGATGTCAACATTTTGCACGGTAGCATCACGGAGTTGCAGGAGACGCCGTTCGGCACTTTGCTCGTTGAATTAATTGGTGAAGCGACTGAAGTGAAACGAGCCTTACAGTACATTGATCAAGCACAAGTGACGGTCGAGGAGGTGCTAGCTGATGCTAGTTAATTACAGTGATATCTGGACAGCATTTTTGCAAACGATGACGATGGTATCCGTCTCACTCTTATTCTCGACCTTAATCGGCTTACCGCTTGGCATCTTGCTCGTCGTCACACGAAAAGGCGCATTACTTGAGAACGTCCCGCTATTCACGTTCTTCAATAGCATCGTCAATATCTTCCGCTCGATTCCGTTCATCATCTTACTCGTCGCGATCATCCCATTGACACGGTTGATCGTTCAGACGTCGATCGGAACCGAAGCCGCCATCGTCCCACTCGTCTTTTACGCCGCACCGTACATGGCACGGCTGATCGAAAGTTCCTTGCTTGAAGTCGATAAAGGTGTCCTTGAGGCAGCAGAAGCAATGGGCGCAACGCCATTCCAAACGATTTTCCGCTTCCTTTTACCGGAAGCACTCGGTTCACTCGTTCTTAACTTAACGATCGCGACGGTTGGGTTGATCGGGGCGTCAGCGATGGCAGGCGCGATCGGTGGCGGTGGACTGGGCGATTTAGCAATCACGTATGGTTATCAACGATTCGACACGAAAGTCATGATCATCACGGTCGGGATTCTCGTCATCTTAGTTCAAGGCTTACAGACGACAGGTAACATCGTCGCACGAAAAATTAGAAGACATTAATCAAAGGGAGCGATTCAGCCATGAAAAAAGCAGTAGCGATTGGAGCAACACTAACGACGATTTTATTTGCCGGGTGCTCAGCATCGGGAGAAGACGAAAAGACGATCAAACTCGGGGTCAGCGGTTCGGATACTCAAGTTTGGGACTACGTCGCGAAAAAAGCAGAGAAGGAGGGCATCAAAATCGAGCTCGTCAAGTTCTCTGATTATGTCCAGCCAAACATGGCACTGGCTGAGGGCGAGATCGACGCCAATGCTTTCCAGACGATTTCTTACTTCAACGCATTCAAGAAGGAACATAAGTTGAAGCTGTCACCGATCGCAACGACTGTCATTGCACCGATGGGCATTTACTCAGATAAATACAAGGACGTCAAAGACATTCCAGTCGGTGGCAAAATCGCTGTTCCGAACGAAGCAACAAACATGGGACGCGCCCTCTTATTACTGCAAGAAGCAGGTCTAATCAAGTTGCCGGACGACTTTGACGGCAATGGTTCAGTCGATAAGATCGTCGAAAATCCGAAGAAACTGAAAATCGTCCCAATCGTTGCGGGGCAAACACCGCGCGTCTTACCGGACGTCGCTGCGTCGATCATTAATAACGGTATTGCTGTTGACGCAGGACTCAATCCGATCAAGGACTCGATTGTCCATGAGAACGAAACAGCCAAACCATACATCAATATCATTGCAACACGGACGGAAGACAAGAACAAAAAAGAACTGAAAAAGATCGCGTCGCTTTACCAACAAAAAGATGTCGCGGCTTTCATTAAAAAAGAGTATAAAGGCAGCTCAATCCCGACGTTCGTTCCACTAAGTGACATCGGCGAATAAATTCAAAAGGAGAGTGGACAGTATGACGACACCAGTACGCACGACATGGGTAGAGACGATTGAACAGGACATCGAACAAAAACGGGAATCCTATCTTGAGACGAGTCACCGGATTCATGCGACACCGGAAATCGGTAACGAAGAATTCTTTGCTTCGCGACTACATGCAGAACGCCTGACGGCTGAAGGCTTTACGGTAGAACTTGGCGTCGCTGGGCACGAGACAGCGTTCTTTGCGAAAAAGTCGAGTGACCGACCAGGTGCGACGATTGCTTTTCTAGCCGAATATGATGCGTTGCCAGGCATCGGTCATGCATGTGGGCACAACATCATCGGAACGACGAGTGTCGCAGCAGCGATTGCGCTCAGTAAAGTACTCGATGAAGTCGGTGGGGGTGTCGTCGTCCTCGGGACTCCGGCTGAAGAAGGGGGACCAAACGGCAGTGCGAAAGGCAGTTTCGTCAAACATCAGTTGCTTGAAGGGATCGATGCAGCCTTGATGGTTCATCCGTCGGGACAAACGCGGATCACCGGTTCTTCCCTTGCGGTCGATCCACTCGATTTTGCTTTTACCGGTCGTCCGGCGCACGCAGCGGCGTCACCGGAAGAAGGGATCAACGCACTCGATGCGGTCATCCAGCTTTTTAATGGGATCAATGCTCTGCGGCAACAATTGCCGGACGATGTCCGGATCCACGGGATCATCACCCATGGCGGCGATGCACCGAATATCATTCCAGAATATGCAAAAGCACGTTTCTTCATCCGGGCGACGACACGGGAACGACTCAATGCCGTCACGGAGAAAGTCAAAGCGGTCGCACAAGGTGCGGCACTTGCGACTGGGGCGACGCTTGACGTCATCGCGTTCCAAAATGAAGTCGACAACCTCGTCTTCAACCGGACGTTTGATCGTCTCTTCCAAGAAGAAGCAGAAGCGCTTGGCCAAGTCGTGCACCTCGACGAACGACCAGGTCTCGGATCGACGGACGCTGGCAACATCAGTCAAGTCATCCCAACGATCCATCCGTACATCAAGATTGGACCAGACGATCTCGTTGCCCATACGGAAGCGTTCAAAGAAGCGGCTCGTTCAGAAGCAGGGGATGAGGCATTGATTGCAGGAGCGAAAATCCTTGCTCGAACAGCACTTCGTGTCCTTGCCGATGAACGGACGCGCGGGGCGATTGCCCAAGAATTCCATGACCGGAAGAACGGCTATTTGTAAGTAAAAAATAACGACTGGACGTACTGATATCAAGTGCTCCAGTCGTTTTTGGGATGTAGTCGATCAGGAATTGGCGATGGGTGACAGAAGTGGAACGAAATCAAAAAAGTGACAAGACAGAAGCATTTCCGCTTTGTTTTCTTGAAAAAGATATGCTAGGCTAAAATTGTATAACTCAATAATCCAGTTCTTCGGGGTAGGGTGAAAATCCCAACCGGCGGTGATGCGATCGATTGATCGATGAGCCCGCGACCTGTGATGTACGCATCATGGCTGACTTGGTGAGATTCCAAGGCCGACGGTAAAGTCCGGATGGGAGAAGAACGAAACGACGCGATTCAAGCTGTTTTCTGAAAAAATGTTTTCAGGAGATGGTCTCTTTCTGCATGCAAAAAAGCAGAAAGCGAACCGTGTATTTCGTGAACCCTTCTATACAGACGCCCCTTTTCAAGGGGCGTCTTTTTTCATTTGAAAGGAGTGAACGCGATGTCACAGATGATGAGTTATGCCATGCAATTAGCACAGATGTTAAACGGACAAACAAGTCCGAATCCAAGTGTCGGCTGTGTCATCGTCAAACAAGGGCGTATTCTCGGTTTTGGTGCACACCGATTTGCCGGTGGTCCGCATGCGGAAGTCGAAGCCCTACGGATGGCGGGAGAAGCTGCTCGTGGCGCTGATCTTTATGTGACGCTCGAGCCATGTAATCACCATGGCAAGACGCCGCCATGTACGGAAGCGATTCTGCAAGCAGGAATCAAACGTGTCTTCGTCGCTACGGAAGACAAACATGCGATCGTCGCTGGTTCAGGAATTAAGCGGCTCCAGGATGCTGGTGTCGAAGTTGAGGTCGGATTATTACGACGCGAAGCGGAAGCACTGTACGACACGTTCTGGAAAACGATCGAACGAAAACGTCCGACCGTGACCGTCAAAATCGCTCAGACGATGAACGGGATCGCTGCGACGGGTGAACAGCGCTGGATCACATCAGAACAGGCGCGGGCACATGGTCGCGCCATGCGTGGTCGCCATGATGCGATTCTCGTTGGAAGTGAGACAGTGCTCGTCGATGATCCGGCACTGACATTACGTACCGAAATGGGAATCGAACCGATTCGAGTGATCGTCGACCGTCGTGGTCGGGTTCCGGAGACGGCACAAGTCTTCCAGGATGGTAAAAATCCAACCTATTGGCTAACGAGTGTACCGCGCATTAGTCACGATCAAGTGACCGTTCTAGTCGGTGAGTATGAGACGCCGGAAGCGATTTTAAAGCGGTTATACGAACAAGATATCCGGAGCATTTTGATTGAAGGTGGACCAACGATCCAAGCAGCGTTCTTTGAAGCAGATCTTGTCGACCGAATCGAAGTTTACCAGGCACCATCGATTTTTGAAGGGGAGGCGTGGACCGGTCAACACGATATCGAAGATCGTTTTCAAATCGATCAGATCGAAACGGTTGGACCGGATCTTCATCTGACGTATATCCGAAAGGAGGAGACGCCATGTTCACCGGATTGATTGAAGAAGTCGGGACGTTAAAACGAAAGATTCCGCGACCGAACGGTTTAGCGCTTGAAATTGAAGCACACCGGGTGCTCGAAGGAACGAAGATTGGTGATAGCATCGCCGTCGACGGCATCTGTTTGACCGTCACGTCCATGAGTCCGACTGGCTTCACGGCAGATGCCGTCCATGACACGATTCGTTCGACGGCACTTGGCACATATCGTGTCGGGAGCCCGATACAACTTGAACGAGCAATGCCAGCAGACGGTCGTTTTGGTGGACATTTCGTCAGTGGACACATCGACGGGACGGCGCGACTGATCAGTCGACGACCGGACGGGGAAGCGATGGTCTATACGTTTGATGTCGGGTCGTGGCAAAAGTATTGTATTCCGAAAGGATCGATTGCGATCAACGGCACGAGCCTGACCTTACAACGTGTCACGCCGGAAACGATCTCGATTTCACTGATTCCGCACTCCCGTCAAGTAACGACGTTCGATCGATTGGCAAGCGGCGCAGTCGTCAATATCGAGTGTGACATGATGGCGAAACATCTTTATCATTTCACGCAACACGAGAAGCAGACGGACTGGGAAGCATTCTTAGGAGGCGACATGTAATGAATGGATTCGACTTGATTGAAGAAGCGATAGAAGATTTAAAAAAAGGACGACCGATCATCGTCTGTGATGACGAGGACCGTGAGAATGAAGGGGATCTCGTCATGCTCGCAGAACATGCGACACCAGAAAACATCAACTTTATGATCACATACGGAAAAGGGCTCGTCTGTGTACCGGTCAGTCCGCGGATTGCCCAGCGACTGGAACTCGCACCGATGACGGCGAACAACACCGATCCGCACGGTACGGCATTCACGCTCAGTATCGATCATGAAGAAGCAAAGACCGGCATCAGTGCCGAGGAACGTTCGCTGACGATTCAACGGATGTTAACGGATGGACCGGAGCGTTTCAAACGACCAGGACACATCTTTCCGTTGATTGCAAAAGAGGGTGGCGTCCGAGAACGTCGCGGACATACAGAAGCAGGCATTGATCTTGCCCGTCTCGCGGGTAGTGACGAAATCGCCGTCATTTGTGAAATCATCAAGGAAGACGGCACGATGGCGCGCGTTGACGATTTACTTCTTTATAAGGAAGAACATGATTTAAAACTAATCACGATCGAGGCACTCGTCGCTTATCTTGAGCGCCCGTTGACACGGGAAGCGGAAGTGTTACTTCCGACGACGTTCGGAGCGTTTCGGATGATCGGCTATACGACACAAGACAAGAAGGAACATGTCGCCGTCTTGTCGGGTGAAGCGCACGACGGAATGCTCGTCCGTCTGCACTCAGAATGCCTGACAGGGGATGTCTTCGGTTCGAAGCGTTGCGATTGTGGTCCACAACTCGATGCGGCACTCGAGCGGATCGAGCGAGAAGGCGGAGCTGTCTTGTATCTACGTCAGGAAGGCCGCGGCATCGGTCTGATGGCGAAGTTAAAAGCCTACGAGTTGCAGGAACAAGGACTCGATACGGTCGAAGCGAACCATGCGCTTGGTTATCCGACGGACATGCGTGACTATACGGTCGCAGCGAACATGTTACGTGATCTTGGCGTGACGAAGATCCGTTTAATGACAAATAATCCGGATAAACAACGGGTGCTCGAACAAGAAGGCATCGAAATCATCGAACGCGTCCCACATCAAGTACCGATCGAGCCGGAAAATCAGCGTTATCTGAAAACAAAACAAACAAAACTCGGGCACTTGCTCGACATCCAAGGAGGACACACATCATGATTTACGAAGGTTTCTTAACAGGAGAAGGACTACGCGTCGCGATCGTCGCTGCACGTTTTAATGAATTGATTACATCAAAACTCGTCGGAGGAGCAAACGACGCGTTCCGTCGTCACGGTGTTGCAGCAGATGCTGTCGATACAGCATGGGTTCCTGGAGCATTCGAAATTCCACTCGTTGCAGAAAAGTTAGCGAAAAGCGGTAAATATGATGCTGTCATCACGCTTGGTGCCGTCATCCGTGGGGCGACGTCGCATTATGACTATGTCTGTAATGAAGTCGCAAAAGGTGTCGCGAGTGCGTCACGCGACACCGGCGTTCCCATCATCTTCGGTGTTCTGACAACGGATTCGATCGAGCAAGCGGTTGAACGTGCCGGTACGAAAGCTGGGAATAAAGGTTACGAAGCAGCAGTTTCAGCAATCGAGATGGCAAATCTTTTACGGACGATCTAATGGAACAGAGACAGGGTGACGGTATATTCCGTCATCCTGTTTTTTTTGCGGAAAACGTGCGGATAATGAATCAAATTTCAAAAAAAGGATAGTAGATTTGAAATTTGAGGATTCGTTTTCAAGGAGAACGGTAATGGTGTAATAAAGAAACTTTGAAACATTTTCCAATGTTTTTCGTAAATCAGGGTAACGCGCATGAAGGAGGAAATGAATATGAAGAAAACAAGGTGGGTAGCAGCCGGGATCGTTGCAGCATCAATTGGACTTGCCGGATGTCAAGATGGACAAACAGATACAAGGAGTGGCAGTGGATCTGGTTCGACGAAGTCGGGGGAACTCTCGAATACGGAATTACTGAATAAAGCGACAGCCGCTCAAAAAGATATTAAATCGTTCCACATGGAAGGGACAGTCAACTCAAAAGCAGGTGAGATGACAATGGATCAAAAGGTATCAGCTGATATCATTCAGAAGCCGCTTACGATGCATCAGACGATGACGATGAAAAATCCACAGGACGGTAAAGACATGTCGATTGAGAGCTATATCGTCGACGATAAGATGTATTTATCGCAAAACGGACAATGGCTCGTTCAAGATGTCTCGGAACTAGGCGATATGGTCGAAGCAATGGAGTCATCGGCATCGACGGATCAAAATCTCAAGCTGTTGAAAAAGTACAAAGACAACTGGACAGCGAAAAAAGAGGGTGACGTCTATCAAATCGACGTCAAACTAAAGGGTGACGACCTCAAAGCCTTTATGAAGGATTCGCTAGAGCAAACAGGACAAATGGCGCAAATGAAAGACGCCATGGACAGCATTGATTATAAGAAAATGAACTATACGATGACGTATGATGCGAAAACATTCTATCCGAAATCACTCGATATGGATATGGTCTTCGCAGTTGAAAAAGATACGGACTTCACGATGAAAAATCAATCAACATTCTCGAAATTCAATGAAATCAACGAAATCAAACTCCCTGCAGAGACAAAAGATGCGCAACCACTCACAGGTGCTGCACAATAAATAATAAGCCCCTCGCTTCCAACCAGAAGCGGGGGGCTTATTATTTAGACTTGGAATTGACGTAATACCTCTTTTAGTGATTCTGCTTGCTGTTGACTGACGGAAGTTTGTTGATGGACATCCCGGAACGCTTGGACGGAATGATTGATCTGTTCCGACATCGATTGTGTCCCTTGTGCCCCATCATTGACGGTGACCGCAACGTCATGAATGACACCGAGCATGTTTGCTGTCAGTTCTTGAAGTTGACCGGCTTGAGCAGCAAAATGTTCTGCTGCATCACCGAATAATTGCGCATCATCACGGTATTGAATCGAGGCATCTTCAAACAAATCATAGTCTTTGACGACCTTCGTATCGATGAAAGAGAGCATCTCACCGGATGCGGCATTCAAGTGTTCGACGGAATCGATGACCGATAACGAGACATCTTGGATTTGTTCAACAGTGTCCCGACTACTCTCGGCGAGTTTCCGGATTTCATCCGCGACGACAGCAAAGCCTCGACCGACTTCGCCGGCTCGTGCTGCTTCAATCGAAGCGTTAAGGGATAATAGATTCGTTTGCGCCGCGATTGAGAGGATCGCGTCAGACAAAACGGAAATTTCCTTGACGGCTTTTGCTCGTGTCATCGCATCCTCAAGTCGCGTTTTCGTTTCAGAGAGAATTTGAGTAGCGGTCTGTTTCGCTTCCGTGGCGACGACTTGAAGCGATTCAGCGCGACCACCAACTTCTTGGGCGCGTTTTCCATTCGCTTCTGCGCCAGAGACGATCTCATGAATCGTTGCTTCCATATCGACAGCGGACGAGTTCATCTCTTCGGCAGAAGCAGCTGTCTCCTGCATACCAGCCGATAAGTTTTCAATCGTATGTGAAGTCGATGCCATATCCTGATCGAGTTCACTGATTCGACCAGAGACATGTCGCGAGGTCGACACGACGTGGGTTGCCGTATCATCGACTTGGACAATGATTGTCCGTAAATGAGCGATGAATTGATTCATCGACTGGGCGATTTGACCAATCTCGTCATTACGCACGACGTCGAGTTGGGCAGTCAAGTCGCCACCCTGCGTTGCGAGTTCATGTGTTTTTGCCTGCAATTGACGAAGGGGACCAAAAATCGAACGTAAAATCAAGACAGTAAAAATGACACCGAGCAATCCAACGATACCAATGATCGTAAATAGCATTAGATGGGCAGTATTAGCAGCTTGCGTAATCGTGTCACCATTTGTGCTAGCCTGTTGATTGTTGAATTTCACGATTTTCGTCAATTGATCGGAAACAGCGAAGTAGGAATCACGACTGGCTCCTTCATAATACGTCACAGCTTCTTTTTGGGTTTCTGGTGTACTGAGGGCAAGAAGACGATCGGTCGTCTCTTTAAATGTTTGCCATTTCTTCGCAAGATCATCAAATAATTGACGATCAGATTTCAAATAGATCGTTTTTTCGTATTTCGCCAGATTCGCGTCAACGGTCGCTAAACCGTCTTTGACACGTTTATCATAGCCTGCTTTGATTTCTGGATCATTTTCTTGAATATGCAACAACTCGACACGCCGTAAATCGGATAACGCTGTATTCGTTTCGTGCGACAAGTTCAGACCAGGAATCCAGGAAGAAGTAATCGTTTGACTCTCTTGATCGACACGACTTAATGAGAATCCACCGTACAATCCGACCCCGATTAAGCTAAGCAAAAGGATGGAGGACAATAAGATAAGCTTCGTTTTAATCTTCATGTGATTCGCTCCTTTGTTTTGCGAGATGAACTATTCATTTTCTTGATTATATCGTCACAAGTAAAAAATTTACTTATTATTGAAAAAAATAAGTATCAAAATAGTTTTATGAAAAAATAGTTTGACAATTATCAGTAAATTCTGAAAAAATGGTAAAGAACTATAGATTACATAGAGGGGGTAACACGAATGGGAAATTCATTTAGTGACTGGATTGGTAAGGTGTCCGATTTTGTTTGGGGACCACCGTTACTCATCCTGTTGGTCGGTACGGGGATTTACTTGACGATTCGCTTAGGATTCATTCAAATTACCAAACTGCCGTATGCGCTGAAGCTTGCGTTTTCGAAACATCAGGATGACAAGTCAGAAGGTGATATCAGTCACTTTCAAGCATTAATGACAGCACTCGCTGCGACCGTCGGTACAGGGAATATCGTCGGTGTCGCAACCGCTGTTGTCCTTGGCGGACCAGGCGCGATCGTCTGGATGTGGTTGTCCGGTTTATTTGGAATGGCGACGAAATATGCGGAAGCGATTCTTGCCGTCAAATATCGCGTCGTTGATGAAAAAGGACAGATGGCAGGGGGACCGATGTATTATCTTGAACGTGGACTGAAGCAAAAATGGCTCGGTGTCTTATTTGCCGCATTCGCTTCGATCGCCGCATTCGGGATCGGGAACGGTGTCCAGACGAATTCGGTCGCACTCGCAATGAAATCGACGTTTGATGTACCACTTTACGTGACGGGGATTGCGTTGATGGTACTGACGGGAGTCGTTATTCTCGGTGGGGTCAAATCGATCGGGAAAGTTGTTAGTTTGTTCGTTCCGTTCATGATTTTCTTCTATGTCGGAAGTGGTCTACTGATTCTCGTCATGAACTATGACTTGATTCCAGGTGCGATCTCAACGATTTTCAGCAGTACGTTCTCAAACGAAGCCATCACAGGTGGGGCAATCGGGGCGGCGATTCGTTATGGTGTCGCGCGTGGTGTCTTCTCGAACGAAGCAGGACTCGGTTCCGCTCCGATTGCGGCAGCAGCCGCAAAAACGGACTTTCCGGGACGTCAAGCACTCGTCTCGATGACGCAAGTGTTCCTTGATACATTGGTTGTCTGTTCAATCACGGGTCTGACACTCGTCATGGGTGGACAGTTGGACACGAAACTAGAAGGCGTTGAGTTGACGACAGCAAGCTTTGAAGTCTTCCTCGGTCCTGCTGGAAAGTACATCGTCACGATCGGGCTCGTTATGTTTGCTTATTCGACTGTCCTCGGGTGGTCATACTATGGTGAAAAGTCGATTTATTATCTATTTGGTCAAAAATCGATCTTACCGTATCGTATCTTATTCGTTTTAGTCGCTGGAGCAGGTGCGATGACGACGAACTTGAACATGGTCTGGGCGATTTCCGATGTCTTTAATGGTTTGATGGCGATTCCGAACTTAATCGGCTTGATTGGATTGTCTGGCGTCGTCATTGCTGAGACACGACTGTTCCGCGAACAGTTGAAACGAGAAGAAGCGAATCGGAAAGTTTCGTAGTATCGTATGGATAGAAGAAGCACAACTATGCAGGAAGTGTTTCAACTAAATTAAAAGAAAGAGGCACGCTTCCGTGGAGATAGACTCGGAAGCGTGCCTCTTTTGTTTAGTGTAAAGCGAGGATGAGACATTCATTGTAAAAACTAGCGGTGAGACCATTGATTCTTCAGCTTTACCGAATCATTTCTTGCGATAGAGCATGAGTGACTCGTATGGACGTAACATGAGTCTTTGTTCGTCCGTCTGCATCTGCTTATAATTATGAAGCAACACCGTATAATCCGATCCATCACGAGGTAACGTGAACGTCGTCTCCGTCCCGTAGAAGTTCGAGACGACGAATAATTCTTCCTCGTCCGTTGCGCGTTCGTACGCCCAGAGTGACGAATCGTCTGGTGTCAACAGCCGGTACGTACCGTCCGTGAGCACGTCATACTGTTTTCGGAGCTGAATCAACCGTTTGTAATGGTGGTAGACCGAGTCCGGATCCGCTACAGCCGTCTCAACGTTGATTTGATCATGCGTCGGCGAGACCGGAATCCACGGTTCACTCGTACTGAAACCACCGTTACGTGTATCCGACCACGGCATTGGCGTCCGCGCATTATCACGCGATTTTTGACGAATCGCGGCAAGAATCTCTTCTTCCGCGACACCCTTGTCCCGAGCTTCTTGATAGGCATTTAACGTCTCGACATCGCGGTAGTCAGACAGATCCGTGAAGTCCGGATTTGGCATCCCGATCTCTTCTCCCTGATAGATATAAGGTGTACCTTGTAAGCCGTGAAGTGTCGTCGCGAGCATCTTCGCACTCTCGACGCGATACGTGACGTCGTCACCGAACCGGCTGACGACGCGTGGTTGGTCATGGTTACACCAAAAGATCGCGTTCCAGGCTTGTCCGTTCATACCCGATTGCCAATCCGAGAAAATCTGTTTCAGTTGCTTGAAATCAAACGGTGCTGCCGCCCATTTTTCGCCGTTCGGATAATCGACCTTCAAATGATGGAAGTTGAACGTCATCTTCAGTTCCTGATTCTCAAGCGATGAATAACGAAGGCAGTGCTCAAGCGACGTCGACGACATCTCACCGACGGTCAGGAGGTCGTGCCCAGCAAAGACTTGTTCGTTCATCTCTTGCAGGTAGTCATGAACGTTCGGTCCGTCCGTATAATACGCACGTCCGTCTCCACTAGGGTCGTTCGGAAGACCTGGTGTCTTTGAAATCAAATTGATGACATCGAGTCGGAAGCCGCTGACGCCTTTATCGCGCCAAAAGCGCATCATGTTATAAATGTCTTCCCGAAGACGTGGATTTTCCCAGTTCAGATCCGCTTGCGTTTTGTCGAACAGGTGCAAGTAATACTTGCCAGCTGTCTCGTCGAATGACCAAGCAGGACCACCGAATTTTGAGACCCAGTCGTTCGGCGTATCGCGCCAAATGAAGTAGTCATGGTAAGGACTATCCGGATGACGTCCTTCTTCGAACCAGACATGCGACGTCGAACAGTGATTGACGACGATGTCCATCATGACGGACAAATGACGTTGCTTTGCTTCAGCGAGTAACATCTCAAAATCATCCATCGTTCCATAAGACGGATCAATCGCGTAGTAGTCACTGACATCATAGCCATTATCGTTTTGCGGTGAGGCATAGACCGGCGTCAACCAGAGGTAATCGACACCAAGATCCGCCAAATAATCGAGTTTAGCAGTGACGCCGCGTAACGTACCGGTCGCTTTGCCTTCCGGACTGTAGAAACTCTTTGGATAGATTTGATAAACGGCGGATTTGCGCCAATCGGTTGTCGTGATCATCAGATACACACCTTTCTAGAATTACGCCGCTTTATTTAGGGCGGCTTTTTTTGCGCGTTTCGTTGAGACATAGTGGAACAAGAACGTACAGGCGACAGGAACGATGATCGCGATCACCATACCGACGATGAACGATAAAATCGAGCCTGGTACGATCGAGATGAAAGCGGGTAGCCCACCGACACCAATCGCAGGAGCGAGAACACCGCTGACAGCGATGAAGGCAGACGCGATGGCTGAGCCGACGAGTGCCGCGTAAAACGGATACTTGAACCGGAGATTGACCCCGAACATGGCGGGTTCCGTGATTCCGAAGTAGGCGGATAGGGCAGATGTCGATGCCATGTTCTTATCATTGACGTTTTTCGCAAGGAAAAGCATCGCGAGTGTTGCTGAACCTTGGGCGATGTTCGAAATCGCGATCATCGGCCAGATGAACGTCGTTCCGCTTTGTCCGATTAATTGTAAGTCGACGGCGATGAACATGTGGTGCATGCCGGTGATAACGAGTGGCGCATAAAGTGCACCAAAGAGCAAGGCACCAAGTAACGGAACGGCTTCGAACGTATTGACGACTCCGATCGTAATCCAGTCACCGACTTGACGCGTGACCGGTCCGATGACGGCAAGAGCGAGGAATCCTGTCAACGTAATCGTCGTAATCGGTACAACGAGTAATTGAATCGCATTCGGTACCCGTTTTTTAAGCCACCGTTCAATCGTACTGAGAACATAAGCAGCTGCGAGAACCGGAAGGATTTGTCCTTGATAGCCGACTTTTTCAATTTCAAAGAGACCGAGGATATTGAACGTCGGGATTTCACCTTTTAGGGCACTTTGTCCGTAGTTCCAAGCGTTTAAGAGGTCTGGGTGTACGAGCATTAAACCCATGACAATCCCGAGAATCTCACTTCCACCGAAGCGTTTCGTTGCTGACCAGCCGACGAGTGCTGGGAGGAAGACGAAAGCAGTATTTGCCATCATATTAATGAGGTCCCATAATCCTTGCAGATTCGGGTACCGATCAATCATCGTCTTACCACCAAATTCGATGCCGAACAGATTATTGATCCCCATCAAGAGACCAGCGACGATGATAGCAGGAATGATTGGCATAAAGACATCAGAAAAGACTTTGATCAATTTTTGGAATGGATTCATTTTTGCGGCACCAGACGATTTGACATCTGCGATCGTCGTCGCCTGTAAGCCGGTCAATTGAATGAATTCGGCATAGACTCGGTCGACATCTCCAGCTCCAATGACGATTTGATAAACACCAGCGTTTAAGAACGCCCCTTTGACGAGTGGGACTTCAAGTAAGGCTTCTTGATCAACGAGCTCTTGGTTCTTAAGCGTTAAACGAAGACGGGTGACACAGTGAGCTGCCTGTTCGACGTTCTCCTTGCCCCCGATGTTCTCAATGATTTGCTCTGCAATCTGACGATAGTTTGGTTTCATCTCGATGCTCCTTTTTGGAAGTGACATACTCGACCACTTTTGAAATGAAAACGTTTTCTTATCTGCGCATGTTTATCTTAACTTATCTATATAAGTTGGTCAAGAACTTATATAGATAAGTTGAATGGAATGAAAAAAGAGAGAACCCGTCATGTACGGATTCCCTCATCTAGCAGCGGATATTCAACGACGAGCAATATCAGTGAATTGAAACTTATCGAGACGATGGCGTGATTCAGTCCGTTCGAAATGCTGTCCTTCATAGAAATACGTATCGTTCGTGACGACGATGACATGTGTCATATCGTGAAGATCGAGTCGTTCTTGGTCTTCAGTTGTAGCCGGGCGAGCCTCGATTTTTCGTTTCGCGTAGCTGATCTGGCGTCCGAGTGTCTCCTCGATGTAGTGATAGATCGAGCCAGCAGCAATAGCTTTCGTTAATCCAGGAACGAGATCAGTCACGAAATGATTGATATCACGAATGACGCGTTCACCGTCAATTTGACGAATCCGCTCGACGCGTGTCACGTCTGTTCCTTGTGCCACATGTAATAACGCAGCGAGCTCAGCAGAGGCGGAGAGGACCTCACACGAGATGACATCCGTCTCGACGGTATGACGCCCCATCCGGCGATGGGCTTCCGAAAAGCTGACGATGCCATTGAACTGGAACTCAATCGCTTCTTGCGACAAAACGAAGACACCTTTCCCTTGGTGTTTGCGGACGAAGCCTTTCTCTTGCAGGGCATCAATCGCTTTTCGGACCGTCCCGCGACTTGCTTCGAACTCCTGCATCAGCTCTGTTTCTGACGGCAACTTTGTCTCAGCAGGAAGTGTCCCTTCCTGAATACGCTGCGCGAGCTCATGGTAGATGGTTAAATACTTCGGCATATCATCCGTCCTTTGCATTCAAATAGTGCTTTTAGTGTAGCATGGAACGATTGCAGGCATCAAAACAGCTCCACCTGTCGTCCGGGCATAATCCGGAAAACAGATGGAGCGTAGAAGTAGGAATGAGTGTCAACGAAGGGATGTCGAAAACGCTGTTCCTTTTTGGATGACATCTTGTTTTTCGTCGAGAACGTCACTTGTCAAAAGCTCAATCGAATCAACCGGTCGTTCCAAAATGAAGCCGAAGTTACCGCTTCGTGATTCGGACGGAGCATACGTCTTTGCGAGCGACTCTAAATAGACGTCGTCTTCAAGTGTCTTTTCGGTCGTAGTATCGAGTTTAAAGTGGGCGACCGGATTGAACGTGACCGGTTTATCACTTGTATTCTTGATTGTGACACGTGTCTTGATCAAATCGAAGGATTCATCGTGCGTGAAACCATGGAAGAAATCAATCATGCCGTAGCTTGGACGAGCATGAAAAACTTTGACTTCTTCGATCGTCATCTCAATCGGACCAATCTTTTGCGTTTTATTCACCCGTTTGAATTGTTTAAGCGTCAAATCGCCCTTATCATCCGTAACGGTCTGGTCGATTTTCGTTAGTTCACGATCGTCCGGGATTTGTGGGTTCGGGACATAGGCGCTTGTTTTTTCAAGCGATACCGGCTGCTCCTGTTTCGCAGACGATGGTTCTTTCGGTGTGTCTTGTGATGCGGAAGTGCCACAACCTGCGAGCACCGTCCCGAGCATTAAAGTAGCAAGTATCTGTTTCATGAACATTCCCCTTATTTTTTCGATTTCAAGAGATCGAAGATGATTTTCGCGTGATCGGTGTTATCGACTTGTCCTGCGAAACGTTCCTTAGCAGGACCGAACGCATAGACGGGTACGTCTTCACCTGTATGTCCACCTGTCGTCCAGCCAGTGTGCGAACGTTCGTTGAAGATTTCTTCGATCGCATTATCGATCTCGAGTAATTTTTTCGATTCAGCAGCGCGAGAGACGCTATCGATTTCTTTATCCGTTAAGGCGAGTTTGTCTTGATCGATATACGTCGTCAACGTCTTACGGACATCCGCACCATCGACGATTTTTTGCGCCATGAAGTCTGGTGTTTTCTTTGCCGCTTTGATTGGTTCGGCGAACCAGTTATAGATGCCGTCCGCGCCGATCGAGTATCCACCAGTTGAGTGGTCAGCCGTTGCGACGACGAGCGTATGCTTATCCTTCTTCGCAAAGGCGATTGCGGCTTTGAATGCGCGCTCGAAGTCTTCCATTTCACTCATGGCACCGACGATATCGTTGTCATGACCAGCCCAGTCGACTTGACTTCCTTCAACCATTAGGAAGAATCCTTTTTTATTCGTGTCGAGTCGCTTGATCGCAGAGTTCGTCATTTGAGCCAGCGATGGAACCGAGTTTTCGCGGTCGATCCGTTTTGGTAACCCGCCATCTGCGAACAGACCAAGGACTTGTTTATTTTTATCGGCTTTCAATTGATCAAGATCCGTGACGTAACTGTACCCGTCTTTCTTGAATGCTTTCGTCAAGTCGACATCCGGACGGACGAAGTTCGACTTTCCGCCGCCAAGCATGACATCGATTTTATGTTTCCCGTTGACGCGTTCCTTGAAGTAATCGTCTGCGATGGCGTTCATGTTTTTCCGGTTTTCATCATGGGCACCAAACGAAGCAGGTGTCGCATGTGTGATTTCAGACGTTGCGACGAGTCCTGTTGATTTACCACGTTCTTTTGCTGCTTCGAGGACGGTCTTAACTTCCGATTTATCATTATCAACCGCAATCGCTGCATTGTACGTCTTTACACCAGAAGACATCGCCGTCGCTGCAGAAGCGGAATCGGTGACGTTTTCCTTTGAATCTTCCGGATAAGTCATCTGTTGACCGACCAGATATTGATCAAACGCTGTTTTTTCAGCAACTGGTGTCGATGGATCGTTCTTTAAGTAACGATGAGCGGATGTATATGAGACACCCATTCCGTCGCCGATCAAGAAGATGACGTTACGGATTTCCGGTGATTTCACAGGTTTTGTCTTTGCTTCTGCTTCTGGCATCGAGAACATCGTGCTGAGGGAAAGAGTCGATAAGGCAAAAATCGGAATGATACGTTTTAATTTCATACAGGTTCCTCCTCGAAAGGTGATGGGGTTTGATAATCGATACGACCTACAAACTCCACATTACGGGTGAAATATGAAAACCATGTTTATCGTGTGTAAAGCTTTGTGAAGAAACGATGACAAAAAATGCCTCTTCTGAAAAGTCGTTTCAGAAGAGGCATATGTCTTATTAGCGATTCCACCCGATCATTCGACGGTAGGAACTGAATGTTGGCCAGGCAAGAATCACGATGGCGAGCCAGTAAAGCAATTGATTCTCGGATGCGATCAGACCAATGATACCTGCGAGCAAGATCGTCGTGTAAATGGAGAACGTGATGATGAGTGCCGGATGAAGCTTTGGGAAAATCGTGAAACGACCGAGCCGTTCGTTTGCTCCGCGAACATACAACCGGCTTCCGAAAAAGAGTAAAACGATCGTTAAAGCAAAATTGAATAAGACAGGATAAAGGGTATTCTCATACTGGAATAGTAAGGCGAACGGTGCTGTAATCGTCATCAGAAAATCGAGCGGTTTCGATAAATCGGTCTCTTTGGTTCCGAAACCGAGCAAGGCAACGGCATAGACGCTGAAATACGTAAAATAGTTCAAGAATAAGAAAAACGTTCCGAGTAATAGTTGTCCGATGATATCACCTGCGATTGTTCCTGCGAATAAGAAAATCGTTAGAATCGTCACATCAAATAGAAGGAACAGACCAAAATCTTGGAAGAGTGACGACCATGTGACGTAATCAAACGGATTGATATCGCCGAATGCTTGTAGCAATAACCAACTGATGAAGAAGCCGATGAGTGGGAAAACAATCAATGTCACGACACCAATCGCCCATTTGATCCAAAAGAGCCAGACCTTTGGGAATGGCAACGCATGTAAGATCACACTCCGACCACTTCCGCGCTCCGACCCGAGCATCAGGATGGCGAAGACGGCAATCAGAATTGCTGCGAATCCAGCAAAAAATGGACTGACGAGTACAGTGTTGAGTAAATCAGGTTGCTGAGACGGGTCGTATTTCTCGAACTCATTAATGACGGTATAACTACCAAATCCATAACTGAAGATCGCGAGCAAAATGAAACAAGCGAGTGGCCAAATGCCTTGCTTGATATGATAGCGGATCAATTGCTTAACCATGTCGTTTTCCTCCAAATGTCCCTAAGAAGTAATCTTCCATCTGTACCGGTAGTGCATCTTTTAATAAAGGATCCGTCGTTTCAAGATAACGTGCGCCTTCATCCGATAAGACGAGTAATGTCACGACGCGACCCGTTTGGGATAAGACATGGAGATCGGCGTGCGTAAGTTCTGGAACATCTTCATAGACGACTTGCCATTTTTGCATACTGGCTTTAGCATCGTCGAGTGCCTTTGGTTCGCGGACGATATGTTTTTCGATCGTCATGACGCGATCAGCGAGTGAATCGAGCTCTTCGAGTTGA
Source organism: Exiguobacterium sp. EA-TM-5 (assembly GCF_053878415.1). Lineage (NCBI taxonomy): Bacteria > Bacillati > Bacillota > Bacilli > Caryophanales > Exiguobacterium > Exiguobacterium sp. EA-TM-5. The sequence continues at coordinate 821,564 of NZ_CM132670.1, forward strand.
TGTGAGGCGATCAAGACGGCAGTTTGGCGCTCCGCAAGTAACGAGACAAGCTGCTTTAAGTAATCCCGTTTGTTGATCCGGTCAAGTCCGTCCGTCGGTTCATCGAGCAATAAGACGGGTGCATTCGTCGCGAACGCCAGTTGGAGAAGGAACAATTGTGCTTGTCCCTTCGATAAAGATGTGACGCGACGTCCACGATCAAGGTTTGAGGAACGACAGTAGTTTTCAATATACGTCTTTTCGAAGTTCGGATAGAACGCATTGTAGAAGTTGATTAATTCGCCGAGCGTCATCTGACGATAGACGGAGACCGAGTCCGGAACGAGAAAGAGATGCTCTCGCGTCTTTGGGACATGGTGGATTGACTCGCCACTCCATTCGACCTTTCCACGTGTCGGCTCAAGAGCACCGACGAGTGTTTTGAGTAATGTCGTTTTTCCAGCACCGTTACGACCAATCAAAGCAGTAATTGTTCCTGCTGGAAGGGTGAAGGATGCATTTTCATAAATCATGGTACGGTCAATTTGTTTCGTTAAATGAGAAACGGTCAACATGAGGAATCCTCCCTTATGTGTAAGATGAGTTGGTATAGTTCTTCGTTTGAAATAGAGAGTTCGTCGGCGACGGAACAAAGACGGATGAGTGGATCTTGAATAGCGGCTTGTTTGACTTCACTGAGGGGGATGTCTGAGATGAACGAGCCTTTGCCGCGCATCGTGACGATGAAGTTGCGGCTCTCGAGTTCCTGATAGGCACGGGAGACGGTGTTTGGATTGACAAGGAGTGTACCGGCAAGTTCACGGACGGATGGCATCTGTTCGCCAGAGCGGAGTAGACCACGGGCAATCGAGCGGATGATTTGCGTGACCAACTGTTCATAGATCGGTAACGGACTTTTCGGATCGACGGTGAACATTTCTTCACCTCCTTAAGTGTACTAATTCAATTAATACACCAATTATAGGAAGTGGATACCAATCTGTCAATGCTTCTTTTCGAGAAGACGATGACACCCTCTATCATAATATTTGCTATACTGACGACAGAAGAATCGCCAGGAAGGATGACCGAGATGTTGGATCGATTGAGTGCCTTAGAGGACCGTTATGAAAAACTGAATGATATGTTGGCTGATCCAGCCATCATTAATGATACGAATCAATTGCGTGAGGTTTCAAAAGAGCAGTCGCAACTTGCTCCGACAGTCGAAACGTACCGCATCTATCGCGAGAAGATGGAAGCTTATCAAGAAGCACGTCAAATGTTGACGGATCCGGAGATGCGCGACCTTGCAAAGGAAGAAGTCGCGATGCTTGAGCCGGAGATTAAAGAACTCGAAGCCAAGCTGAAAGCGTTACTTTTACCGAAGGATCCGAATGATGATAAGAACGTCATCGTTGAGATTCGTGGTGCAGCAGGTGGAGACGAAGCAGCCTTGTTTGCCGGGGATCTTTTCAAGATGTATTCGAAGTTCGCGGAAAAACAGAGCTGGAAGATCGAAATCATCGACGCGAGCTATACGGAGCTCGGTGGCTATAAAGAAATTATCTTCATCGTTAAAGGAACCGGTGCTTACTCGAAGCTGAAGTACGAGAACGGCGCACATCGCGTGCAACGTGTCCCGTCGACCGAATCCGGTGGACGGATCCATACGTCAACGGCGACCGTCGCCGTCTTACCGGAAGCAGAAGACGTTGAAGTCGAAATCCACGATAAGGATGTCCGCGTCGACACGTTCACATCGAGTGGACCGGGGGGACAGTCTGTCAATACGACGCAATCCGCTGTCCGTGTCACGCACGTGCCGACCGGAATCGTCGCGAGTTGTCAGGATGAGAAGTCGCAGATCAAGAACAAGGAAAAAGCGATGAAGGTCTTACGGGCGCGTGTCTACGATAAAATTCAACGTGAACAACAAGCCGAATACGATGAAAAACGGAAATCGGCTGTTGGAACAGGTGACCGCTCGGAGCGGATTCGGACGTACAATTTCGCCCAAAACCGGGTGACCGATCACCGGATCGGTTTGACGATCCAAAAGCTCGACCGGATCCTGCAAGGAGAGATGGATGAAGTCATCGATACGCTCGTCATGGAGTATCAGGCGCGGGCATCGGAGGCGGCAAACTGATGCGGATTGCAAAACGTTTAAATGATGCAAAAACGATGATGGAACAAGCAGGACGCGAGGGTTCGAGTGCCGAATGGTTACTCATGCACGTCTTAGAAGTCGACCGGACGGGACTCCTTGTCCGTCTATCGGATGAATTGACGCCGAAACAGGATTTACGATTCAGTGAATACTTGCTCGCTCATGTCCACGGGGTTCCCGTCCAACACCTCATCGGGTATCAACCCTTTTATGGACGAGACTTCAGTGTCACACCGGATGTCTTGATTCCACGACCGGAAACGGAAGAATTGATCGTCTTCGTCACGGAGCGTCTGAAAGATGAGACGTTCACGACAGGACAGATCGTCGATATCGGAACGGGCAGTGGCGCGATCGGAATCACGCTTGCGCTTGAACTCGAACAACCGGTCACGACCGTCGATATCTCACCAGCTGCAATCGCGGTCGCAAAGCGAAATCAAGCAACGCTTGGTGGAGACTTGACATTCCTTGAAGGAGACTTGCTAGCACCACTTGCGGACGATTCCGTGCGGGTACTCGTCTCGAATCCTCCTTATATCGAGGAAGAAGAATTACTCAGTGAGGTCGTATTCGACCATGAACCACATCTCGCCCTGTTCGGCGGAAAAGACGGTCTTGTCTTTTACCGACGTCTCGTCGAAGAGAGTGGACGGGTCCTACGCCATGATTTTCGACTGATTGCGTTTGAAATTGGACACAATCAAGGACCAGAAGTGCAAATGATGTTAAAAGAACGTTATCCAAATGCGGAAACGGGTATTTTAAAAGATATAAACGGTAAAGACCGTATCGTGTATGCGGAACGAAAGGATTGTACAGCGTGAAGACGGAAATGATTGACTTACAGACAATGGATGAAGCAGTGAGGTTATTGCAGGAAGGAGAGGTCGTAGCGATGCCGACCGAGACCGTCTATGGTCTCGCAGGGGACGCCACGAACGAAGCGGCTGTTCGGCGAATCTTCGCCGCGAAGGGTCGACCTTCTGACAATCCGTTGATTGTCCATGTCGCATCCGTAGAACAGGCACATCAGTTCGTCACGCACATTCCAGATGTCGCGGCACGTTTGATGGAGGCGTTTTGGCCAGGAGCCTTGACGATCATCCTTGAATCGAACGGCACCGCATCCACACTCGTCACAGCAGGACTAGATACGATCGGATTACGGATGCCAGACCATCCGCTCGCGCTTCAGTTAATTGAAGCGACAGGGTTGGGTCTCGCAGCACCGAGTGCCAACCGTTCCGGAAAACCTTCACCGACGTCATCTGCGCATGTCGCACATGACCTCTCGGGACGCATCGCTGCGATCGTCGATGGAGGGGAAACGGGCATCGGGGTCGAATCGACTGTCATCGATTGTACGATGATGCCGCCGGCGATTTTACGACCGGGTGGCGTGACACGCGAACAAATCGAGACAATCATCGGTCCTGTCACACTCGATCCTGCCTTATCGATGAAAGATGTTACACCGAAGGCACCCGGGATGAAATATACCCACTATGCGCCGGAAGCCACACTGTCCGTCGTTGAAGGGGATCTCTCATTCTTACAGCAACTCATCGATGATGCACGACAAACCGGACACAAGACGGGCGTTCTTTTGTTTGATGGGGAGGACGTCGACGCAGATGTTCGCTGCTCCCTTGGTAATTCGATGGAGACGGCGGCACAACGTCTTTACGATTGTTTACGGCGATTTGATCAGACGACGGTGGATCAGATTTTTGTACGAGACCTATCAGAAGAAGGGGTGGGGCTTGCGGTCCGCAACCGCCTCCATAAAGCAGCAGGTGGTCGGGTCATTCGCCCTTGAAGAAGGAGGATACGGAGATGAGCACACGTCGCGTTTTATTCATCTGTACAGGAAATACATGCCGTAGCCCGATGGCGATGGCGTTACTACGCTCGAAAGTCGCTGATCAGGAATTTGACGTCCGTTCAGCAGGACTACGTTCGATGCAAGGGTTCGATGCGTCCGAAAACGCATTACAAGTGTTACGCGAACGCGGAATCGAACTCGAGCACTATACGCAAGTCTTTGATGATGTACTCGGACGCTGGTCCGACATCATCTTGACGATGACGCGTCAGCACAAGCAAGAAGTCGGTGAACGGTATCCGGAACTGAAAGAACGGACGTTTACCTTATACGAATACGTGACAGGGCTTGAACGAGATATCAACGACCCGTACGGCGGATCGATGAACGTCTATCGTCAAGTACGCAATGAACTCGAACCCCTCGTCAACCGTCTTGTGTTAAAATTGACGCAGAACGGAAACGGAAGAAAAGCTCCGGATACACGGAAACTTCCGAAAAAACAACCTAAACAAACGGGGGAATAGTAAAGATGAAAGTAGCAATCGGCGCGGATCATGGCGGTTTTAAGTTAAAGGCAGAAATCAACGATCTCTTACAAGAGCTCGGCATCGAATATACGGACTTCGGTACGTATTCGTCCGACTCAATTGATTATCCGGATGTAGCGATTCCCGTCGCTGAGGCAGTCGCGAACGGAGAGTTTGATCGCGGCATCTTGATTTGTGGCACAGGTATCGGGATCGGTATCGCAGCGAACAAGGTCAAGGGTATTCGAGCAGCACTCGTCCATGATACGTTCAGTGCGAAAGCGACGCGTCAACACAACAACTCGAACATCTTAACGATGGGCGAACGCGTCATCGGTCCAGGACTGGCACGCGAGATCGCACAGCTTTGGCTTGAGACAGAATTCGAAGGCGGTCGCCATGAGAACCGCGTTTGCAAAATCTCAGATTATGAGGTGAAGTAATGGACGTAACACGCATCCAGCACGATTTAGAAGAAGCACTGAACGCTCTGGATGAACGATTTTCCTTAAAAGGAAAATTGCTCGTGATTGGCTGTTCGACGAGTGAGGTCATCGGTAAACAGATCGGCAAAGCCGGTTCACCAGAAGTCGCAGACGCGTTATTTGACGTCTTCGATGCCTTCCGTCGGTCGCATCAAGTCGATCTCGCTTTCCAAGGTTGTGAGCACATCAACCGGGCGTTGACATTAGAACGGCAAACGGCAGAGCGACTCGGACTCGATCCAGTAACCGTCGTTCCCGTACCAGAAGCCGGTGGATCGATGGCGAGTGCTGCCTATCAGCGGTTCTCGGCACCGGTCGTCGTCGAAACGATTCAGGCAGATGCCGGGATTGATATTGGTGACACGTTCATCGGGATGCACTTGAAGGCTGTTGCGATTCCGGTGCGTTTGCCGCACAAGGAAATTGGTGAGGCACACGTGACGGCAGCCGTGACACGACCGAAATTAATCGGTGGCGCACGTGCTAAATACGAATGATTGATGCAAGGGGTTGCGCACCCCTTGCTTTTTTGATGTTGTTTTAGGGGATGCCGGGAACGAAACATTCGTGTTAAGATAGGTCTATCGAAATGAAATGGGGGAATTCAGATGGAACAAACACCGCTTACGTATCTGAAACAACAAGATGAGGCACTCTTTTCGGCAATGCGCCAGGAACTAGGTCGTCAACGCGATAACATCGAATTGATCGCATCCGAGAACTTCGTCTCGCAAGCTGTCATGGAAGCACAAGGCAGCGTCTTGACGAACAAGTACGCAGAAGGTTATCCAGGTCGCCGTTATTATGGTGGCTGTGAGTACGTCGATCTCGCTGAGAATCTCGCACGTGACCGCGCGAAGGAAATCTTCGGTGCAGAACACGCAAACGTGCAACCACACTCTGGTGCACAAGCGAACATGGCGGTTTACTTCACGATTCTTGAACAAGGCGATACGGTCCTCGGGATGAATCTGTCACACGGTGGCCATCTGACACACGGTAGTCCCGTCAATTTCTCCGGTGTCCAGTATAACTTCGTGGAATACGGTGTCGATCAAGAGACAGAGATGATTGATTACGATGTCGTCGCGAAATTAGCAGAAGAGCATAAACCAAAATTAATCGTCGCGGGCGCATCGGCGTATCCGCGCGTCATCGACTTCAAACGTTTCCGTGAAATCGCGGACAGTGTCGGTGCTTACTTGATGGTCGACATGGCGCATATCGCGGGACTCGTCGCAGCTGGTCTGCATCCGAACCCAGTCGAGCATGCACACTTCGTCACGACGACGACGCATAAGACGTTGCGTGGTCCACGTGGTGGAATGATCCTCTGTAAAGAAGAGCATGCGAAAGCGATCGATAAAGCCATCTTCCCAGGGATCCAAGGTGGTCCACTCATGCACGTCATCGCTGCAAAAGCTGTTGCATTCGGTGAAGCACTTGCACCAGAGTTCAAGGACTACATCGGTCAAGTCGTCACGAACGCAAAAGTTCTCGGTGAAGAATTGACGAAGCGTGGTCTCCGAATCGTCTCAGGCGGAACGGACAATCACTTGCTCCTCGTCGACTTGCAACCACTCGGTATCACAGGAAAACTTGCAGAGCACGCGCTTGATGAAGCAGGTATCACAGTCAACAAGAACACGATTCCGTTCGACCCAGCGAGCCCGTTCGTTACGAGCGGTATCCGGATCGGAACGGCAGCGATGACATCACGCGGCTTTAAAGAAGCAGAGATGAAAGAAATCGCAGAGTTGATTGAACTCGTCTTGAATCACCCAGAAGAAGCAGACGTTCTCGCACAAGCACGTGAGCGTGTCGTTGCCTTGACAGGTCGTTTCCCACTCTACCCAGAGCGCGGATGATTGTCATCCCCTTCGTCCTTTTCGTTATGAGAAGGGGGAAGGGGATTTTTTATTTGTCTTAAAAGAAAGGAGGAGCACGATGCATATTCTAGTCGTAGAAGATGACCCGCATATTCAAGCACTCGTCGTATCGACGTTACAAGCTGACGGTCATTCCGTGCAAGCGACAGCAGACGGAAACGAGGCGCTCACTTGGATTGATACGATGACGTTTGAAGCAGCAGTGCTCGACGTCTTGATTCCGGGTCAGACCGGTCTTGTTCTATGTAAGCAGTTGCGGCAAAACGGGGATATCCCGATCCTGATGCTGACGGCACTCGGTGAACTGACAGATAAGCGGGACGGTTTTGCAGCAGGTGCCGATGATTACATCACGAAACCGTTTGATCCGGAAGAACTGCTGTTTCGGCTCCACGCTGTTGCTAGGCGCTATCAAAAAGCGGCACAACCCGTCTTACATCTCGGGGACGTCACGATCGATAAACGTAGCCAACTCGTCACGATCCAGTCAACCGAGTGGACGTTACCACGGCGTGAGTTCGAATTATTACATCAGTTGGCCAGTTTTCCAGGACGTGTCTTCAGCCGAGAGGAATTGATCGAACACGTTTGGGGTCTTGATTTCATGGGGGACGACCGAACGATTGATGTCCATATCAAACGACTCCGTGGACGTTTGAAAGAAACGAAGCAAGTGAAGATCGAAACGGTCCGCGGACTCGGGTACCGGTTGGAGGTCGACGCATGAGATCCCTCTATACGAAGATTGTTGGACTCGTCTGCGTCGTCTTACTCGTGTCGGCACTACTCGCACTTTTAATCAGTAACATTGCCTACTATTCATTCTGGCAGGACAGCTATAGCCAAAAAGTCGAGGAAGCGGTCGAGACAGCAATCGATTATTACGAGACGCACGGGGATGGAAAAACGGAATCGTTTTATCAGATGTTGCAAGCGACCGGCTTTCAACTGTATGTGCGAACCGACGACGGAATCGAGCGGTATGGAAATACGTTTCGTGATGAAGCTCTTTCGAATCAAGTCGTCAAGCAAGTGAAGGAGGGACAACCGTACTACGGCATGCGTGAGTACCCGTTTCATCTTTTCTTACTCGGTTTGTTTGATAACGAAGTCATCAATACGTACGGGACGTCAGTCAAGACGGCGCAAGGAACGGATGCGATTTTCGTTCGCCCGGACTTGAGTCGACAAATCCGCGAACTGCATCTGTTCGTCGGTCTGTTTCTCGCACTGCTTGTCGTCATTAGCTTCCTCTTGCTCGTCTTCTCCATTCGTTATCTCGTTCGTCCAATCCGTCGACTGACAAAAGCGACGGAACAGATGGCGGACGGGGACTACGGAATTCGCGTCGGAACGAAAGCGAGCGATGAGATCGGTGAACTGTCTCGCCGGTTTGATGAGATGGCAACAGCAGTCGATGCGTCCGATACAGAACGACGCCGGTTCGTTGCGAACGTCTCACATGAATTTCAGTCACCACTGACGACAATCTCAGGGTACGCAGGGCAACTCCATGTGACCGGAGAAGACGTCACGAAACGGACGATCATTCAACAAGAAGCGGAGCGGATGTCAGAGTTGACGCGTCAATTGTTGATCTTAGCGAAGCTCGATGAAGGACGACGCTTCAAACGACAAGCCCTTCATCTACGAACGAGTCTTGAAACGACACTAACAACACTTGCTTTTCAACTTGATGAGCAAGGGATTGCGGTCGCGCTTGATGTACCAGCAACATTACAGATTCAAGCAGACGCTGGTGCGCTTGAACATATCTTCCAGAACGTCATTCGAAATGCCATCTCGGTTTCAGTCGAAGGAGCGACGATTCACATTCAAGCGCGAGAACAAGCAAATCAGGTCATTGTCCGAATCCAGGACGAAGGACCGGGCATGACCGAACAACAGATCGCACACGCCTTCGAACGTTTTTATCAAGGGGATGCTGCCCGGTCGTCACGCGGTACGGGACTTGGTCTCGCCATCGTCAAAGAGACGATGTGTCAACTCGGTGGGGATGCAAGCTTGTCGACTGACACATCCGGTCTGACCGTAACGTTAACTTTTTTACGCGCGTGACATCTGCGTTCATGTTCCGTTCATATTGCGGTTGTATCATCTATCCTGTAGCGAACATACAGGAGGGATACGCAATGAAATTAGGATGGAAAGAACTCGTCCGGATGAAAGGACGATTCAGTTGGATGACAATCGTGACGATGTTGATCGTCTTATTGATTTTAATGATTACCGGTCTTGCGGACGGACTTGCCTATGATAATGGTGCTGCTGTCCGTAATCTGCCGGTCGAACAGTTTGCGCTGAGCAAAGACGCAGAAGGACAATTGACACGCTCCTTTTTAAAAGCTGACGAGACACCAAAGGGAGCGGAAGCACTCGGTGTCCAGAACATGGTGCTTGAGAAGAAGAACGGAACGAAGGACGATGTCACGGTCTTTGCGTTACCGCAAGCGACACGATATGGTCCGAAACAACTTCAAGCGCTGCAAAAAGGTGAGGTGCTCGTCGATGCCGCATACGCGGAACAACGGGGAACACGTGTCGGCGATACGATCACAGATTTTCGGACGAAAGAGACGTTTCGGATTGCTGGAACGGTAACAGACGGTCGTTATAGTCATGCCCCTGTTCTTTGGATGACGGATGAATCCTGGCAAGCATGGCAGTCAAAGATGGGCGCGTCGTATGTCTCGGCGTACATCGGACAATCACTGCAGACCGATCAAGCCGTCTTTTCAAAACAAGAGATTGTTCAGAACGTACCCGGCTATGCAGCAGAGCAAAATTCTTTTCAGATGATGCGCATCGCACTCGTTGTCATCGGGGCATTGATTCTGACAGCATTCTTTTATATCTTGACGATGCAGAAGATGAAACAGCTCGGTGTCCTAAAAGCAATCGGTATCCGGACCCGGACGATGGGAGCGAGTCTGCTCGTTCAAGTCATCATCCTGACGAGCCTTGCCTTTGGAGTCAGTGTCGCCATCACCTATGTGACGAGTCGTTTCCTACCGACGGATCTTCCCTTCCGTTTTGAATGGTCAACGAGTCTGATGTACGGCGGCATTCTACTCGTCACGGCGATCCTCGGTGCACTCGTTCCGTTACGGATGGTCAAGAAACTCGAGGCGGCAGATGCGATGGGAGGAATGAACGGATGATTCAGTTAGAACAGATCAAACAGAGTTATGGCGAGATGACCGTTTTGCATGATATCAACTTACAGGCAGAAGCAGGGGAACTGATTGCCCTCGTCGGACCAAGTGGGAGCGGGAAAAGTACGTTGCTGCAATTACTTGGCTTATTGCAAACGCCGACGCACGGTGCTGTCTATTTTGATGGCACTTGCGTCAGTGAAGCGTCGGACGCAGAACGTCGGCGTTTACGACTCGAGGAAGTCGGATTCATCTTTCAAGAATCCCACCTCGTTCCATTTTTGACAGCTCGTGAGCAACTTGAACTGGTCGCGAAAGAAGCAGGACGAACAGTCGATGCGGTCGCAGCGCTCGCCATGTTCGGACTTGAACATCGAAAAGATCATTTACCGCATGCCTTATCGGGTGGTGAACGCCAGCGAATCGCGATTGCCCGAGCCTTCGTCAACGATCCGCAACTCATCCTAGCGGACGAACCGACCGCAAGTCTCGATTATACGAATGGGCGCCGGGTGATGGAGTTATTGCAGCAACAAGCACACAATGGGAACAAAACGATCATCGTCATCACCCATGATGAACGGATGCTTGATGTTTGTGATCGCATCTGGCGCATCGAGGATGGAAAAATCTTTTCAAAATAAAAAATTAGAGGAATCGCTTTCGGGTAAAGGGAAAGCGATTTTTTTCTTTTTGATCTTAATAAGAGAGGGCGATGTCATTCCAAAAATTTGCTATACTTTTTAAAAAAGGAAATGAAGGAGTTTACGCGTTATGAATATTACGAAGTTGACCCAAGCCGAGCTCGCGTCGACGACAGGAAGCCAAATGGTGAAATGGTTGGAGAAGAAGAGTACAACGAAATCAGAATACAAACGACTATATGAAGATTTCAAAACCATCATCATCATGCAACAAGCGGGTTTTTACGAACAAGCAGATGCACGGCTTCTACAATGGAAACATCTACCGATGCCGGTTGAATATTATACATATCGTCTTGCGATTGCTTCTAAGGCAGGGGGACGCCGTCTTGCAAAGAAACGGTTCAAAGCGTTGCCAGAAGCGATTCAAAAACATGCCAAATTAAAACCGTGGCGGCAAGCGGTGAATCAAAATCAATGGTGGATGGCGGCAACAGGAGTGGCGGCAGCCGGTCTCTTATTCGTAGGGATTCAAGCATGGTCTACCGCTTCAGAGAATGCTGCACCAAAAGAAGACACTGACCAAAAAGTTGCGCAACAGTTAGCAGCTTTACAAACAGAAGTCGAGCAGTTGAAAAAAGAAAATGAAAAATTGAATACGGATCAGAAGCAAAAGACAGAAGTGAAGCAAAAAGAAGCGACACCAGTTAAAGAGAAGAAAACAACGAAAACGAGTAATCTGAAGCCAGAAGTCGCATTGAAGGAAGCAGTTGCGGCCGTACAAGCAAAGGATTATAAAGAAGCCGATGACCTGTTGAGTGAAGATGTCTTAAAAAATAAAGAGACGGCAGGTATGGCAAGATTCTATAAATTGATCGCAGCTGGAAAATTGAAAAAGACGACACAAGCAGACTATATCGCTTACCGGGAAGACTTCCCGAAATCGGGTTATATGAGTGACGTGTTATGGATGCAAGCAGTCTATGAACAAAAATATAAAAAAGGCGACTACCGAGCAACCCTTCAAGAACTCGCAGAACAACCCGAGAATGAATGGTCTTATGCAGCGAAGGCAATTCTTTCTGGCAAGAGCACGCTTGGGGACTGACGAAAAAACAGTTCCCAAGCAGTACGCTTTTAGAGTACAATGCGAAAAGAGAATGGAGAGGAGATGCAAACAATGAGTAAAGTACATGTATTTGATCACCCATTGATTCAGCACAAGATGACGATCATGCGTAAGGTCGAAACAGGAACGAAACAATTCCGGGAACTTGTCGACGAGGTGGCTTCATTGATGGCATATGAAATCACACGTGACCTTCCACTCACAGATGTCGCGATCGAGACACCGGTCACGAAGACGACGCAAAAGATGATCGAAGGCAAGAAACTCGGGATCGTCCCGATTCTCCGCGCTGGTCTCGGTATGGTTGATGGTATGCTTCGCATGATGCCAAACGTCAAAGTCGGTCACATCGGTTTGTACCGTGATCCGGAGACACTCGAGCCAACGGAATACTACCTCAAGCTTCCAACAGACGTCGCAGAACGTGATTTCGTCGTCGTTGACCCAATGCTTGCGACAGGTGGTTCGGCGGCAGACGCCATCTCCTCGTTAAAAAAACAAGGGGCAAAGAGCATCAAGCTCGCATGTCTCTGTGCAGCACCTGAAGGCGTTAAACGCGTTCAAGAAGAACACCCGGACGTCGACATCTATCTCGCGGCACTTGACGAGAAGTTGAACGACCACGGATACATCGTCCCAGGACTCGGTGATGCAGGAGACCGTCTCTTCGGAACGAAGTAAAAACAGTAAGATATATAAAAAAGACCGCAGACGATGATCTGCGGTCTTTTCGTTGCTATTTCGTAAACTGCGCAAGACTGCTGAAATATGCTTTAATGAAAAAAGGAAAAAAGGAGGAAGTCACCATGCCGATTACAGTCATGCCGATTTTCGGGACACGACCGGAAGCCATCAAGATGGCACCGCTCGTCAACGCCCTGAAGCAACACCCTGCATTCGATGTTCATGTTACGATTACTGCCCAGCACCGCGAGATGCTTGATCAAGTGCTTGAACTGTTTGAGATCGAACCAGACCACGACTTGAATATCATGAAACAACGTCAGACACTCGTCGATATCACGACGCGTGGTCTCGAAGGACTCGATGCCATCATGAAAGCGGTCAAGCCGGATCTTGTCCTCGTCCATGGCGACACGACGACGACGTTCGTCGGAAGCCTTGCTGCCTATTACAACCAAATCGCGGTCGGTCACGTCGAGGCGGGGCTACGCACCTATAATAAATACTCTCCGTTCCCGGAAGAGGTCAATCGTCAGTTAACGTCGACGCTTGCCGACTTGCACTTTGCTCCAACCGCACAAGCGGCAGCGAACCTTGCGTCTGAGAATCGACATGCTGGCGTCTACATCACAGGAAACACGGCAATCGATGCGTTGCAGACGACTGTTCAAACCGATTACGTGCATCCGATGCTTGAGACGGTCGGGAACCGAAAATTAATCTTGATGACGGCACATCGTCGTGAGAACCAAGGCGAGAAGATGCATCAGATGTTCCGCGCGATTCGTCGCCTCGTCGACGCGTTCCCGGATACCCATGTCGTCTATCCGGTCCACCTTAATCCAGTCGTTCAGGAAGCAGCGAAGACCGTCTTTGAAGGGCATGACCGGATTTCGTTGATTGCTCCACTCGATGTGTTTGATTTCCATAATTTCGCGAGCCGTGCTCACTTAATCTTGACGGATTCCGGTGGGGTACAAGAAGAAGCACCGTCACTCGGTGTTCCGGTTCTTGTCTTGCGAGATACGACGGAGCGTCCAGAAGGAATTACTGCTGGCACGTTGAAACTTGCCGGAACGGAAGAAGAGACGATCTATCAAATGGCAACAGAACTCTTGACGAATGAGACACTCTATAAAGAGATGTCACATGCTTCAAATCCATATGGTGATGGTCATGCATCAGAACGAATCGTTCAAGCAATCTTGCATCATTTCGGTCAAGGGGAAGCTCCTGCGCCGTTACTCACGCAATAAGCTACTATTATCATTCGAATCGCTGATATTCATATGCTCGCCTCAGGATCACTTGTCTCTGACAGCACGAAGACTCGTGTTTTTCCTGAGGTGTCGCGTGAAGAAAGCGATTCTTTTTCATGTCGTGGAATCCATCGTATCGGAACGATTGATTTAGAGGGATAATATCTTTAAACCTTACCAATTCCACTAAAATCAACCCATTTGTTTAGAAAATGTAAAACCAGATGACCTTGAAACTGGAAGATAAACAATGACGAATTAAGCTGTGACGCACCTCACGATTGAAAAACTGGAAATCGTTGAAATCTATTGTTACAAAAAGATGTCAGAGCTGTTTTTGCGTCCCGATTCGGAAGCGTTTACAATTGTGAACGAAAAATGTTTTTTCACAAAATCGACACAAATCAATTTTAGAGGTCTTGTTTCGGTTGAGGTAGCACGATATAACGTTACTATTCAACGGTTTTGTTCACCATATGAACAATCTCTATAACCGTTGATAGTACTACATATTTTCTTCACATCTTCGTGAAATGACTTGCACGGATGACATCTGTGAAAACCTTATCATTCGTTGATATGTATAGGTTTTTCGGCTCTGTTTTTATTGTGAATTCATTTGACTATGAAAGCTGCTTCATTGTATTCTTGACTAGTATGAAAATCCGCAAATTGTGGGAAAGAAAAAGAACTCGCAATTGGGAAAAAAGGGGGTCGTCTCTAGTGCGCCAAAGTGGGCTCGCGAAGAGTATGGTCATGGCCTCGCAAATTTCGACGGCACTGGCTGCACCGATCGTCATTGGCTTTTTGGTTGGGAACTATGGGGAACAACAACAATGGTGGGAAAAAATGGGTGCGACATTCGCCGTGTTCATCGGGATTTTCATCGGCATTCTTTGCATGATCGCCATGATCAGGCACTTGTTAGGGGAGAAGACATGAACATCATCCTTCAAGATGCGTTGTATCGTGCGTACTTACGATGGTTTGGACTCTTTTACGGAATCCTGGCTGTCCTGCTGCTCATCGGACGCCCGAGTGATCCAGTCATCTATGGACTAGCACTTGGTGGAACTGGCAGCTTTCTGATTTTGACGCTTCAACGATTAAGCGTCGATCGTATGTATCGTGTAATTGAGACGGGGCGTAAGCCAATGTCTCGAGGGACCGTTTCACGCATGGCGGTCGCGGTACTCTGTGTGATGATCGGTTTGAAATATCAAACTGAATTGTCATTAACTGCGGTGGTAATAGGCCTTCTCGCCGGCCACGTCATACAATTTTGTGAGTTCTTGACTCACGAACTCAAGCGGGAAAAGAGGTGAATAGTCAAATGAACCACGAAATGCCACTTTACGAAATCCCACTCTGGGGTGACTTCGTTCTGTACGGTAGCTGGACGAACTTGATCACAGTATTGATTGCTGCTGCTCTCGTCTTCTTGATTGCCGTGGCCGGTACGCGACGTCTTGTGATGAAGCCAACCGGTGCTCAAAACGTGATGGAGATGTTCCTCGAATTCGTTCGCGGTATCATCAGCAGCACGATGGACTGGAAAACAGGGGGTCGCTTCCTTACGTTCGGAATGACATTATTCCTGTTCATCCTTGTGTCCAACATCATGGGTCTCCCATTCAACGTCGTGACGGGACACTACATTTGGTTCAACTCACCAACTGCAGATCCTTACGTGACACTAGCACTTTCATCTCTCGTAGTGGTCATGAGCCATTACTACGGTGTGAAGATGCGCGGCTTCGGCGCTTATGCGAAAACATTCATGACGCCGATGTTTATCATTACCATCATCGAGGAGTTCGCAAACACGTTGACGCTCGGTCTTCGTCTTTACGGAAACATCTTCGCTGGTGAAATCATGATCGGAATCATTCTTTCGATCGGTATCGTCTCTGGTACGAACGATTTCCAATTCCTCGGACCAATCGGCGCGATCATCTCGGGTATCCCGATGTTGATCTGGCAAGGATTCTCACTCTTCATCGGTGGTATCCAAGCGTACATCTTCCTTATCCTGACGATGGTTTACATCGGACATAAGGCAGCGCACGACCATTAATTCGAAGGTAAAGCATCCGCTTTTCCGATAACAGCACGACAAATCAATAAACATACTCTAGGGAGGCAATTTATCATGAATCTTATTGCAACAGCGATCATCATCGGACTCGGCGCACTCGGCGCAGGTATCGGTAACGGTCTTATCGTAAACGGTACAGTATTAGGTCAAGCACGTCAGCCAGAACTCAAAAACGAACTTCGTCAAACAATGTTCATCGGTATCGGTCTTGTTGAGGCACTTCCAATCATCGGTGTAGCGGTCGGTTTCCTTCTTCTCAACTCTTAATCCACGATTAACGAGAACGGACTACATAGGGCGCTATTCGTTCAACGTTTGAGTGAACCGTCACGGGAGCTTAGGCTCCCTTATGTAGATATTGAAGTTGAACCAACCACGAGGGGAGTGTAATCGAATGAATCTAACGTATCTTGCGGCAGAGGCTGGTGGCGAAAGCAACCATCTCTTATTAGCCAACATGATCGTCACGATCGTCGTTTTCCTCTTGCTCCTCATCCTCTTGAAGAAATTCGCATGGGGCCCGCTCGTCAACATGATGAAAGCGCGGGAAGAGCATGTGGCTAGCGAGATCAACTCGGCTGAAAAGAGCCGTAAAGACGCTGAAGTCTACGTAGAACAACAACGCGAAGAATTAAACAAGGCGCGTACGGAAGCACGCGACCTTTTAGAAGCATCACGCCGTCAGGCAGAAGCAGAGCAAGCACGTGCGATGGAGCAGGCACGTCTTGAATCCGAAATGAGTAAGGAAGAAGCTCGCCGTGCAATCGAACGTGAACGCGCTGAAGCACAAGCTGCTTTGAAGAACGATGTCGCTCTTCAAGCAATCGCTGCAGCACGCCACGTCATGAAAACACAGCTTGCGACGGACGAAGTTGCTCAAAAAGCACTCGTCGATCAATTCCTTGCTGATACTAAGGGCACGAACTAATGCGTGATCACGTAGCGGGACGCTACGCAAAAGCGCTCTTCGATCTTGTGCTTGAGCACCATGTGCTCGAGCAAGCAGAAGCTGATGTGCGGACGCTCGGCGAAGTGCTCCACGCAACACTAGAGCTCGCTTCGGTTTTAGATAACCCATCGATTTCTGCTGAAGAGCTCAAGCAAGTTCTTCAAACAAGCTTCACTGGTTTCAACTCGATCGTCTTAAACACACTGCTCGTCATGGTCGAAAATGACCGGGCAGCAGAAATCGTTACATTACCGGAACACTTCATTGCATTGTTGAATGAACACCGCAATGTCGCGACGGCAATCGTCACGAGTGCATACAAATTGTCGGACGAGGAACTCACGAAAGTGAAAGAGACGTTTGGCCAAAAATCAGGTAAAACGCTTGAAGTCGAGAACGTCGTCGACACGCGTGTCATCGGAGGACTTCGCGTCCAAATCGGTTACACGACATATGACGGTACGATCGAAACTAAACTAACGCGCCTTGAGCGTGAGCTGTTAAAAGCGTAAGAAAATAGGGGTGAAACGCATGAGCATTAGAGCTGAAGAAATCAGCGCCCTGCTTAAAGCGCGTATCGCGCAGTACGGTTCTACGATGGAAGTGAACGAGACAGGTACGGTCATCCAAATCGGTGATGGTATCGCTCGTGCACACGGACTCGACAACGTCATGTCGGGAGAGCTCGTAGAATTCGCTAACGGCACAATGGGCTTGGCGCAAAACTTAGAAGAAGGCAACGTCGGTATCATCATCCTCGGTGACTACCTTGAAATCAAAGAAGGCGACTCTGTTCGCCGTACGGGCCGCATCATGGAAGTACCAACGGGAGACGCACTCCTCGGACGTGTCGTTAACCCACTCGGTATGCCAATCGATGGTCTTGGTCCAATCGAAACAGAACACTACAACCCGATCGAGCGTAAGGCGTCTGGCGTCATGGCGCGTAAATCGGTACACGAACCACTTCAGACAGGAATCAAGGCAATCGATGCCCTCGTTCCAATCGGTCGTGGACAGCGTGAGTTGATCATCGGTGACCGTCAGACGGGTAAAACGTCGATCGCAATCGATACGATCATCAACCAAAAAGAAGAAAACATGATCTGTATCTACGTCGCAATCGGACAAAAAGAATCAACAGTCCGTGGCGTCGTCGAGACGCTCCGTAAAAACGGTGCACTCGATTACACGATCGTCGTTTCGGCAGCGGCTTCACAGCCAGCGCCACTTCTTTACCTCGCACCATTCGCAGGTGTCGCGATGGGTGAACACTTCATGGATCAAGGCAAACACGTTCTTGTCATCTATGATGATCTTTCAAAACAAGCAGCTGCTTATCGTGAGCTTTCACTTCTCTTGAAACGCCCACCAGGCCGCGAAGCTTACCCAGGGGATGTCTTCTACCTCCACTCACGCCTTCTTGAGCGTGCAGCGAAGTTGAATGACGAGCTTGGCGCAGGTAGTTTGACTGCCCTTCCGTTCATCGAAACACAAGCGTCGGATATCTCAGCTTATATCCCGACAAACGTTATCTCGATCACGGATGGTCAAATCTTCCTTCAATCGGATCTCTTCTTCTCAGGTGTCCGTCCCGCGATCAACCCGGGTCTCTCGGTATCGCGTGTAGGTGGTTCGGCTCAAGTAAAAGCGATGAAGAAGGTAGCGGGTACGCTCCGTCTTGACCTCGCATCTTACCGTGAGCTTGAAGCATTCGCACAGTTCGGATCTGACCTTGATAAAGCGACTCAGTCGAAGCTTAACCGTGGTGAGCGGACAGTTGAAGTCTTAAAACAAGACTTGAACCAACCACTTACTGTTGATAAGCAAGTCATCATCATCTATGCCTTGACTCGTGGTCACCTTGATGATGTTGCTGTAACGGATATTCGTCGTTTTGAAAAGGAACTCAACCTCTGGCTCGATCAAAACCGCAAACAACTTTGCGATGAGATCCGTAAGACAGGTAACCTTCCAGCAGACGAAGAGCTCGTAGCAGCAATCTCAGAATTTAAGAAAACGTTCCAAGCGACGGTTTAATCCGGCGGAACGCTCTTGAAACTAACAAGGTGGTGAATCGAAATGGCATCGTTGCGCGAGATACAAACGCGGATCAACTCGACGAAAAGTACGAAACAGATCACGAAAGCGATGAACATGGTTTCGGCGTCGAAACTGAACCGCGCTCAAGCACATAGCGCGAAGTTCCAACCTTATATGCTGAAAATGCAAGAGGTACTTGGAACCATTGCGAATGGCACGACAGGTGCGAGCCATCCGATGCTCGAGAAACGTCCCGTCAAAAAGACAGGATATATCGTCATCACATCGGATCGCGGCTTAGCTGGTGCATATAACGCCAACGTGCTGCGTGAAGTCTACCGGGAAATCAAAGAAAAGCATACTGCGGACAGTTACGTTCTCTTCGTGGTCGGTAAAGTCGGTGTCCAGTTCTTCCGTTCACGCGGAATTACGGTCACGGATGCGATCACAGGCTTGAACGATTCTCCTTCGTATGTCGACGTCGCTGAAATCGTGAAGCGCACAGTGAGTGCGTTCACGCTCGGCGAAATCGACGAGCTCAAGCTGTGCTACAACCACTTCTTATCTGTCATCAGCCAAGAAGTGAAAGTCGAAACCCTTCTCCCACTCGGAGAAATCGAAGCTTCGTCTTCGACGACTTATGAGTACGAGCCAAGTGAGGAACAAATCCTTGCTGAACTCCTCCCGCGTTATGCGGAGAGCTTGATCTTCGGTGCGCTTCTTGACGCGAAAGTAGCAGAACATGCGTCACGTATGACAGCAATGCAAAGTGCGACAGATAACGCAGATGATTTGATCGGTCGATTGACTCTCGTCTACAACCGAGCTCGACAAGCTGCAATCACGCAAGAAATCACAGAGATCGTCAGTGGGGCTGCTGCGCAGCAGTAATCCCGACTGACGTAACGATAGGTAGGAGGAAACACGATGAACGAACTCGGTTTAAAAGGCCGCGTCGTCGCGGTCATGGGACCTGTCATCGACGTTAAGTTCGAAGGACACTTACCGAACATCTACAACGCGCTTCGTATTCAATATACGCCGCAAACTGTAGAAGAAGTGGCTATCGAC
Organism: Exiguobacterium sp. EA-TM-5; assembly: GCF_053878415.1. NCBI lineage: Bacteria > Bacillati > Bacillota > Bacilli > Caryophanales > Exiguobacterium > Exiguobacterium sp. EA-TM-5. The sequence continues at coordinate 841,501 of NZ_CM132670.1, forward strand.
TTGACGCTTGAGGTCGCCCTGCACCTTGGTGACGACGTCGTCCGTACCATTGCGATGGACTCAACGGATGGAGTACGCCGTGGAATTGAAGTAATCGATACGAATGCTCCAATCTCGGTACCCGTCGGAGAAGCGACACTTGGTCGCGTCTTCAACGTACTCGGTAACCCAATTGATGAAAAAGAAATCGCTGCTGACGTGGAACGTCTTCCGATCCACAAAAAAGCACCGACTTTCGATAACCTTTCAACGAAAGTTGAAATTCTTGAGACTGGAATTAAAGTCGTCGACTTGCTCGCTCCTTACATCAAGGGTGGTAAGATCGGTCTCTTCGGTGGTGCCGGTGTAGGTAAGACCGTCCTCATTCAGGAATTGATCAACAACATCGCTCAAGAGCACAGCGGTATCTCGGTATTCGCAGGTGTTGGTGAGCGTACGCGTGAAGGAAATGACTTGTTCCACGAGATGACGGATTCAGGCGTTATCAAACAAACAGCGATGGTCTTCGGTCAGATGAACGAACCACCAGGTGCACGTCTTCGTGTTGCCTTGACTGGTTTGACAATGGCAGAATACTTCCGTGATGAGCAAGGACAAGACGTTCTTCTCTTCGTTGATAACATCTTCCGTTATACACAAGCAGGTTCTGAAGTATCAGCCCTTCTTGGTCGTATGCCATCTGCTGTTGGTTACCAGCCAACACTCGCAACAGAGATGGGTATGCTTCAAGAGCGGATCACATCAACAAACAAAGGTTCGGTTACATCGATCCAAGCGGTTTATGTACCAGCCGATGACTATACTGACCCGGCTCCTGCGACGACGTTTGCTCACTTAGATGCAACGACGAACCTTGAGCGCCGTCTCTCTGAGATGGGGATCTATCCTGCCGTGGATCCACTTGCTTCGACATCACGTGCCCTTTCACCGGAAATCGTCGGCGAAGAGCATTACGGTATCGCTCGTCAAGTTCAGGAAACACTTCAGCGTTATAAAGAACTTCAAGATATCATCGCGATCCTCGGTATGGACGAGTTGTCAGAAGACGACAAATTGACTGTACACCGTGCGCGTCGTATCCAGTTCTTCTTGTCGCAGAACTTCCACGTAGCTGAGCAGTTCACAGGACAAAAAGGATCGTACGTCCCAGTTAAGGACACGATCCGCGGCTTCAAAGAAATCCTCGAAGGTAAACACGATGATTTAACGGAAGAAGCATTCCGTCTCGTCGGTCCGATCGAAGATGCGATTGAAAAAGCGAAGGCGCTTGTCTAAGTGACAAAGCATAAGGGGGACTTGAGATGAACACACTTCATGTCAATATCGTCACCCCGGATGGCGAAGTGTATGATGGCGATATCCGTATGGTCGTTGCGAAGACGATTTCTGGTGAGATCGGGGTTCTCCCGCACCACGTCCCACTCGTAACACCACTCGATATCAGCATCTTGAAGTTGCGCCACGAAGATGGCGGACGCACGTTGATCGCTATCAGCGGTGGCTTTATGGAAGTGCGCCAGGATACTGTAACGGTTCTTGCGGAAACTGCGGAGCAAGCAGACAAGGTCGACTACGACCGTGCTGCAGCTGCGAAAGTTCGTGCAGAACGTCGTCTCCAGGACACGAAATTATCAGAACTCGAATTCAAGCGTGCTGAACTTTCACTGAAACGAGCAATTAACCGTCTCAGCTTGAAAGACTACGGTCGCGACTGATTTCGATAAAAGACTCGATTCCTTTATGGAATCGGGTCTTTTTTTTGTACGACGCATCAATGAATGAGTGCGAAGAAGCGTTTTTAGAGCGAGGCGCCTGGAATCAGGTTTAGGAAGCGAAAAATATGTAAAAGAACAATATATGCCTTGTTTTCACGATTTCTTCAACAGAAAGCTCATGATTTTCCTCATTTGCTCTTCAATAAATATATTTTATGCGATAAAATAAATGCAGCTTGTGTCATTTTGTTTGCGCAATCATTCATTTTATGAAATCATGGTAAAGTTGAAGAAATTATGAAGAAGAGGTGCAAGGGTAGTGACGTCAATTGGTATAAGTGCTTTAATCAGCATGCTGATGTATGTGATCGCCATCTTATTTGCTTGGTGGGTAATGTTACCAATCAAATGGGATAAATTCCTGCAACATCCTAGAGGTCCACAGGCGGTTTTACTACGTGTCCTGCTTGCTGTTGCTCTTGGTTCCAGTCTGGCGCGCTTTTTACTTGAATATGCTGGTTTTGCGCAACGTTTGAAATTCTTATTCAGCTGAACTTGTAACTTCATTGTAAACCTTGTATCGTGAAACTGGATTACCATGGAAAAGGACACTGTTCTTTAATGAAAGAACACAGTCAATTGATCAATCATCGAAACAGTCGCGTAGTAGTTTAACTATTGGGAGTTTCTCTTCTATCGGTTCGTATATGAACCGCATACGCACTTATCACGCCATTATAAATAGAACAGAAACGAAGCAGAGGAGTATGGGGAATGGAAAAAATCGTTGTCCGGGGCGGACGTAAATTAGCTGGCACAGTCAAAGTAGAAGGTGCAAAAAATGCCGTATTAAAAACACTCGTTGCAACATTGCTTGCATCAGAAGGACAATCAGTCCTTCAAAACGTACCACGTTTAGCGGACGTTTACACGATCAATAACGTGTTACGCAACTTAAATGCAGAAGTTGATTTCGATGCAGAAGCAAATACAGTGACGGTCAATGCAGAACCGAACCTTAAAGACGAAGCACCATTAGAGTATGTTCGTAAAATGCGAGCATCAATCCTTGTCATGGGACCATTACTCGCACGTCTCGGTCGCGCACGCGTTGCGATGCCAGGTGGTTGTGCAATTGGATCACGTCCAATCGATCTCCACTTGAAAGGCTTCGAAGCGATGGGAGCGAAAACAATCATCGGAAACGGATTCGTTGAAGCCCACGTAGATGGTCGTTTAAAAGGCGCTAAAATCTATCTTGATTTCCCATCTGTCGGTGCGACGGAAAACATCATGATGGCTGCAACACTCGCTGAAGGAACAACAGTCATCGAGAATGTTGCGAAAGAGCCTGAAATCGTTGACCTTGCAAACTTCTTGAACGCGATGGGCGCGAAAGTCCGTGGGGCAGGTACGGAAACAATCCGCATTGAAGGCGTCGAAAAACTTCACGGTGCAACACACTACGTTATTCCTGACCGAATCGAAGCAGGTACGTTCATGATCGCAGCAGCGATCACAGAAGGTGACGTTGAAGTCATCGGCGCAGAACGTGAACACCTTCGTCCACTCATCTCGAAGATGGAAGAGATGGGCGTTAAGATTACGGATACAGAAGAAGGTCTCCGTGTCGTTGGTCCAGCGAAACTCGAAGCAGTTGACGTGAAGACAATGCCACACCCAGGTTTCCCAACAGACGTTCAAGCACAAATGATGGCACTCGTCCTCAAAGCAGGCGGAACATCCGTCATCACGGAAACAGTCTTCGAAAACCGCTTCATGCACGTTGAAGAATTCCGTCGCATGAATGCTGACATCAAGATTGAAGGTCGTTCATCGATCATCAACGGTGGCGTACAGTTGCAAGGGGCAGAAGTTCTTTCGACAGACCTTCGTTCAGGTGCAGCACTCGTCACAGCAGGATTGATTGCTGAAGGTGAAACACGCGTTGGCGCACTTCACCATATCGATCGTGGATACGTTGACTTCCACCTCAAGCTTCAAGCGCTTGGTGCAGATGTTGAACGTGTGACAGAAGAATCAGTAGTCGTCGAAGAAACGGCAGCAACAAAGCTTTAATTCTTATCATTCCAAGCATCATCTCAGGTTTCTGAGATGATGCTTTTTTGCTGTATTTTCAAAAAGATGACAATGAAATGAGAAAAGCGTAAAAGAAAGTCGTTTCGTTATGAGGCGTATGCTAGAATTGAAAAGTATGTATACATAAATGGGTTAGACGTCCAAACGACGTTCTATATTTTGGAAGAATAGCCATCGGGTAAAGGAGAGCACACGAGATGTTTTCAAAAGATATCGGAATCGACTTAGGGACGGCGAATGTCGTCATTCATGTCAAAGGGAGAGGCATCGTCCTCGATGAGCCGTCGGTCGTCGCGATCGATAAGGCAACAGGTAAGATTCATGCAGTAGGAACAGAAGCACACTTGATGGTAGGTCGGACACCAGGCAATATCGTCGCGATTCGTCCCTTACAAGATGGAGTCATCGCGGACTTCGAGATGACGGAAGCGATGTTACGTCACTTCATCGATAAGATTGAAGTCCGGAAGATGTTCGGTGGAGTACGCATGTTGATTTGCACGCCAGCAAGCATCACGACGGTTGAAGCAAAGGCGATTCGCCAAGCCGGTGAGAAGTCAGGCGCGAAGACGGTCTTCCTCGAAGTTGAGCCGAAGGTCGCAGCAGTCGGTGCCGGTATGGACATCTGGATGCCAGCCGGACACATGGTAATTGATATCGGTGGTGGAACGACGGATGTTGCTGTTCTCTCAATGGGTGATATTGTTTGCGGTGAGACGATTAAGGTCGCGGGTGACCGCTTTGATCATGACATCATTCGTTCAATCAAGGAAACGCATAAGTTGATCATCGGGGAACGGACAGCACAAGCCGTTAAGACGACAGTTGCAACAGTTTCAGAAGACGGACGTCGTGAACAGATGGACATCCGCGGACGCAATCTTGTGACGGGTTTACCGCATAACATCACGGTGACATCCGAAGAGATGCATGAGGCACTGGCGGAAGCAGCGATGGAAATCGTCGAAGCAACGAAGCGTGTGCTTGAGAAAACACCACCAGAACTTGCAGCGGATATCATTGACCGCGGTATTATTTTGACAGGTGGGGGCGCACTCCTAGATGGAATCGATCAATTACTTGCAAAAGAACTCGGATTACCGGTTCTGATTGCAGAGGATCCAATGCTATGTGTCGCACGCGGTACAGGCATCATGCTCGATAATCTAGGCAAGTGATAATAGGAAGGAAGTATTCTCATGGGAGAATGCTTCCCTTTTTTGTAGCATTCATTTTTCTCATTAATGAAGAGTAGAGGACAAATGGAAGAAACACTTAAACGATTCAAACGCTAGACATTTCACATTGTGAAGTGTATATTAGAAGTTGTTGTATTGAAACGAATTGTCAAATAAAAGGAAGTGATGCCACAATGCCATTGTGGAAAAGAAATTTAGTTGTCGTTTGGTTCGGTAGTTTTTTGACCGCTGCAGCCCTCAGTCTCGTTTTACCGTTTTTGCCCTTATTCATTGAAGAACTCGGTGTCGACAGCCGACAAGATATTACGACTTGGTCCGGTATCGCCTTTGGTGCAACGTTCCTCGTCGCTGCGATCGTCTCACCGATCTGGGGACGTCTCGCCGATCGAAAAGGTCGTAAGCTCATGTTACTTCGAGCAAGCCTTGGTATGTCGATCGTCATGTTTTTAATCAGTTTCGTCCAAGACGTTTATCAACTCGTATTCTTACGTCTTGTCATGGGAGCCGTATCCGGATTCATTTCAGCCGGTATTACACTCGTTGCTTCTCAAACCCCAAAAGAGAAAAGTGGCTGGGCGCTCGGCACCCTGTCGACCGGTGGGATTGCCGGTGGATTGCTAGGACCTCTCATTGGAGGATTCCTCGCCGACGTTGTTGGGCTTCGACCCGTTTTTCTCTTTACGAGCGTTCCGCTCTTCATTACCTTCCTCGTGACTTACTTCTTAGTCAAAGAAGAATTCGTCCCAATGGAAGTTAAAAAAATGGCGTCCGCGAAAGAAATCATCCAGTCGCTTCGTCATCCGGAGCTCATTTTAAGTCTGTTCTTGACGACGTTCTTGATTCAGTTCGCGGCACAATCGATTAGTCCGATTCTATCGTTGTACGTCCGGGAACTTAGTCCAGGAACAGAACGTCTTGCTTTACTATCCGGGATCGTTGCTTCGGCACCTGGGATTGCAGCGTTGATTGCGGCGCAACGACTCGGTCGTCTCTCAGATAAAATTGGAGCAGAGCGTGTCTTGTTCTTTGCCTTGCTCGTCTTTGCTGCCTTCTTGATTCCGCAAGCATTCGTTACGGATACGAGTCAATTGATCGTCTTACGGATGGGAATCGGTTTTGCGACAGCTGCCTTGATGCCGTCTGTTCAAACGTTGCTCCGGAAGAATACACCGGCCAATGCGTCGGGACGGATCTTCGGATACAATCAATCCGCGCAGTTCATGGGGAACTTCCTCGGACCACTTGCAGGTGGTCAAATTGCCGGGCACTTCGGCTTTGAAGCCTTATTCCTGTTCACGGGATTGATCGTCATCACGAATGCCGTACTCGAACGGACACAAACAGCCGTATTAAGTAAAAATAATGGGTAAGTCAAAACACGCCGACTCGAGCGAAAGAGTCGGCGTGTTTTTTGTATCAAGAGGGTGGATCAAGGACTTCTTCTAAGAAAGAGGGTTGTGAATGTTTCAACTGTTCTTGCACAAGAGTGGAGAGCGCACGGATGTTGAAGTCCGCAGCGTAATGGAAAAGACCGTTATCGAGCTCGGTAATGGATACAGGAACGAGAAGAATTTCCGGGTGTATCAAGGACGAGAGCGTAATGCTTAATTCGATTTTTTGATGAATCGGGAGACGAATCGAGGAGTAGAAGAACAACGTCTTATTCGTACACCGATTGATTAGGATATCAGAGGACCCGACTTGGATTGCCCGACCGTTCAATTTTGTGATCGTGACTTGGGCAAACAGCGATACGATCGCTTCAACAGGAGCAGCTGTACCGGTGTGTTGTGGATATAACATCCCTTTTGTCAGTAGTTTTTCAAAAGTACTCTCTGACACGGGCTTGCTAAACAAATAGCCTTGAATCAAGTCACACTGTAATTCGCGATAAAAATCGAGCTGCGGAATCGTTTCAATGCCTTCTGCAACGACAGTCAATTGAAATTCCTTTGCCATGAAGAGAATACTTTTGACGATGGAACGACTTTTTGAATCATGCTCGATCAGCTGTGCAAGAGAACGATCGATCTTCAGACAATTGATCGGATAGCGTTGGACGTGAGAAATCGAAGAGTAGGCGGTACCGAAGTCGTCTAACGAAATATGGACCCCTAGTGCAGAAATGCGCGCTAGAATCTCATGAATTTTATCGCTTTCGAGAAGAATGTCGGACTCAAGTAATTCAATCTCGAGGAGGTGTCCCGGTATTCGGTACTGCTGCAGGTACTCTTCAATGACTTGTGCGAAATCGCCATAAAAGAGGCGCTTTGGAGAGACATTGATGGAAATCGGAACGATGTTCGGATGGTGCCGCTCACGAAGCGCCTGGAGAAAGCGACATGTTTGATCGAGCACCCAGTCGCCAATATGAAGATACATCTCACTTTCTTCCGACAAGGACAGGAAGTCCTTTGGTGTCAAGCGTCCCCATTCAGGGTGATTCCAGCGGATCAAGGCTTCGGCTCCTTGAATATTCCCGTTCCAACCGTCAACTTTCGGCTGATATTCGAGGACGAGTTGCTCGTTTTGAATGGCGTACCGTAAATCACGTTCGAGTTCATAACGGCGATACATATCGATGTCGAGCGTCGACGAGTAAAACTGATAATTGCTCTTCGTTCGTGATTTCGCACGCCGAAGTGCTGTATACGTTTGTTTCAATAATTCATCAGCTGATTGTTTATCGTTGACGACGTACGTGATACCGATGTAGACGTTCGTGAACAACTCATAGGATAAGACATCAAAACGTTTTTCAGACAGCTTTAGTAGCTGATGGCTCAATTTCACGATGGCGGTCTCATCGATCGGTTTTTTGATGATGAATAGATACTTGTCACCAAACAGATGACCGACGAAATGATCTTGATCTGCAAAACGACGAACTGCAGCACTTGTCTGGCGAATCCATTCATCTCCGACATCGTGTCCGAAACGTTCATGAATGACATTGTATTGCTTAAACGTGACGGCAAGCAATGTAAACGATGTTCGTGTTTTCAATAAATTCGTGATTTCCTCGAGTAAAAAGGCGCGATTCGGTAACTGTGTTAAGGAATCATGCATGGAGAGATGCCAAATCGTATGTTGTTGCTCTTTTAAGATCGTAATATCAGACGAGACCCCGTAATGACCCGTGACCTCTCCATTGCGATCACGAATCGGAATACAGATTTCCTCGATCCAAAAGACATTGTCGAGGAGTTGGAGACGATAGACGTGACGGACGACCTTACCGTTACGAATTTCAGGATAGGAGAGTTCTAAATGGGGTAGGTCTTCTGGGTGAATCAGTGTTCGCCATAACTGAGGTTCCTTTTCGATGCGATTCAGGATGTGCTGATAAGGAGCTAAAAAACCGGCTGATTGAAACGTGACGGTTTGTGGATGATAGATATGTTCGTAAATAGACGTATCGAGTGAGCCGAAGACATCCTTTAAGGACTGAATGGCATGGTCCCGTTCGCGTTCAAGACTCGTCAGCTCCGTTGCATCGTGCAGGATGAAGTTAACACAACGAGGCGAAGAATCTTGTTGAAGCAAAGCATCACAACGAACGACTTTCGTATAGTGACGTCGTTTGCTCATCCGAAGTGACATCGAGAATTCGGTGATGTGCTCGTCACACAAGGCAGTACTCTGTTGTAAAAATTGATCACGATCTTCCGGATGAATTTCATCGAGCAATTCATATGCATCCATTTGTGCGACATGGCGCTGTGACCATTCGAGCAACTGGCTGAGTGCGGCATCTGCGGTCAATTGTTTCGTCGAAGGAATGTATTCAAGGAATGTGACACCTTCAAGCGTCGTCGTCAACTGTTCCTTTGCAAGTAGACGGTTATAAGCAGTACGTAATTCTTTTTGTTGGGAGACATCACGCGCAATTCCATACAGTCCGATGATGACGTGTTGATTATAGAGGGGGATGTTCGTGACATTGACGGTCAGAATTTGACCGTCTTTTCGTTGAAGATCCGTCGTGAAATGAATCGTTTCGCCTTCGTGAACACGATGCTTCAATGGGGCGATGCGTTCAGCTTCTGATCCTATAAGCAACTCGCTGAAATGCATACCACGGATCGCGTCGGTATGATAACCAAGCAAAAGAGGTAGCTTATTATTAAATGCGATGAAATTTCCTTTCAAATCCATCGTATAGACGGCATCTGGATGATTTTCAAGGAAGTGGGTCATGTCTGTCAACAGTGTGAAATCCAAAGAAGGAGTGGTCGATGGGTTCGTACGTCTTTTAAAGAAAGACATCGTTATCACCTCGTTTCAACTGGTCGATATGAACTACTTCTAATTATACCGAATTGGAATAATTATGAATATGAATTGAATTCAAAAGAAGGAGAATGATTTTTTGACAGTAATTGTAGTACTTTAGATGCAACTCAGAATTTTATTCCCTTTTTTTGAAAAAAACTCATAATCTGAAGCAAACGGACCGATATACTAAAAGATAGAATTGAACATGAAGTCAATGAGGAGATGAAACCATAGATGTTACGCGGAATGTATACGGCATCCGGTGCGATGCAGGCATTGCAACGCCAACAAGAGATGCTGAGTAATAACTTAGCGAATGCACGGACGCCCGGCTTCCGTGCCGATCAAGCATCCCTGCGTACGTTTCCGGAGATGATGATCCATCAAGCGGCGACGAATGAACGGACGGGAATTCGACCTGCTGGAAACGTCGGTACGCTCGCAACAGGTGTGTTCATGCAGGCAGCAACACCGAACTTCGCGCCCGGATCGATTACGGAGACGGGGAATGCGACGGATTTACAGATCAGTTCGGCGGAAGGTGTGCCAATGTTTACGATTTTCCATAATACGGGAGAAGGAACAGGAATCGAAGGAGAAACATTGTATACGACGAACGGACAGTTCGCAGTCGATCGGGATGGAATCTTACGGACGACCGACGGTGATCAAGTGCTCGATACAGAAGGTAACTTCATGAACGTCGGCAATGATGATTTCAAAGTCTCAGCAGACGGTGTCGTAACACGTGGGAACGGAGAGCAAGTCGGACGACTTGGACTTGTGACGACGAATAATACGGAACAGCTTGAACGGGTCGAGAACGGACTCTACCGGGCACCTGAAGCACTGGCACAAGGAAACGTCAAGGTCGATCAAGGAGTGCTTGAACTCGGGAACGTCGCAATCGAACAGACGATGGCAGAGATGAATGCAGGTCTTCGCCAATTCGAAGCGAATCAAAAAGTCATTCAAGCCTATGACCGTACTGCCGAAAAGGCAGTTTCTGAAATCGGTCGCGTCCGATAATGAAAGGGGAGCACCATGCAATCACTCTATACGTCAGCTAGTACGATGGCACAATTACAAAAGCAACTCGATACGACCGGGCATAACTTAGCGAACGTCGATACGAATGGATATAAACGTCGCGACGCCCAGTTCAAAGAGCTGTTGACACGTAACATCCAGAACCAACCGGCCTCTTTACAGACGGGTCCCTTATCGACACCAGCTGGCTTACGCATCGGTGTTGGTGGATATGTCGCCAATGAAGCGACGCGTTTTTCGATGGGAACGTTCAAACGGACGGACCGGGCACTTGATGCCGCTTTATCAGATCCGCATCATTTCTTTGGTATCATCGACCAGGATGGCGTGACGAAATTCACGCGGGATGGAAACTTTCAGCTATCTCCGCAAGCGGACGGTCGTATTCGATTGACGGATGATACAGGACGATCTGTCATCAACGGTCAAAACGAACCGATTCTTTTACCTGCGGATGCAACAGGTGTCGAGTTGAACAAGGACGGAAACGTCACGGGAATCGTGAATGGAGAGCGCCGTGTCCTCGCACGGATCGGTGTCGGGTATATCGACAATCCGAATCAGTTGACGGAAGATGGATCCGGCTTGTTTACGACGCCGGAACAATACCAAGCAGTCGGTGGGAATCCATTGACGGTCGGTACACTTGAGTCGTCGAACGTCGATATGGCGACGGAGATGACGAATCTGACGCAGATTCAACGGGCGTATCAATTCAACTCAAAAGCGCTAATGACGACCGATCAGATGATGGGAATCGTCACATCACTGAAATAACATGAAAAAGCAGATCGCCTCATCAGAGTGCAGATCTGCTTTTTACGTTTAGTCTTGTAGCGCTTGATAAATAGCAGCCATATCCGCGTCACCATGATCCGGCTTCGCTTTTGCATAACTAGCGTTTGCTGCTTGAGCGAGCGGCAAATCGAGCTGCTGACGTCGGGCTTCTGCCGTGATGAGACCGAGATCCTTCGCCATCAGACGGAGCGGAAAGGTAGACGGGAAATCGTTCTTCCGGTACATGTCCCGTTTCCCGGTGAAGAGTGGCGTATTCATACCGGAAGCACTGATCATCTGAATCAGCTTCTCTTTCTCAAGACCCGCACCTTCACCAAGAAGTAACGTCTCCGCGACTCCTTGACCGACGACAGCAAGCAATAGATTAATCGCAAGTTTCGCGACACTTCCTGTACCGTGTGCACCGAAGTGGATTGTTTCCTTGCCGAGTAAGTCGAGATATGGATGACAAGTTGCAAGGACTTCTGCGTCACCACCAGCAAGCAAGACGAGCTGTCCGTTTTCAGCGACCGGGACGGATCCCGAAACAGGAGACTCGAGATACGTACCGCCACTGTCTTCAACGAGACGAGCCATCTCCTTCGTTTCGTCTGGTGAGATTGTGCTCAAATTGACAATCGTCTTACCACTGAGGTCCTCTTTCACATTTTCGAGAACGGACGCAACAGCCGGTCCATCGGCTAACATGACGAATAGAATATCGCTCTGACGGACCGCATCTCGTGCCTCTTCAACCGCTGTTGCTCCTTTCTCTACTAAAGGAGCTGTTTTTTCATACGTCCGGTTGTAGACGATCAAATCATGACCGCCATCAAGTAGACGTTTTGCCATCGGTACACCCATATGTCCTAAACCAATCCATCCAAGTTGCATGTCGATTCCTCCTTAAAATAATGCGCTTTTGACTATACCCCACGCGATCCCGAATCTAACGACAAAAAAGACCGTCCACGTGATGTGAACGGTCGAATGATTAATCTTCATACATGAGAATCGTCGAAATGACAGCAATCGGGAAACGAATCGTAAAGGTCGATCCTACACCAACGACGGATTCAACATCAATCGTTCCATTGTGGTGCTTGACGATTTCCTTACAAATCGACAGACCCAGACCGGTACCGCCGATTTTTCGTGTCTCGGAGTTATCGACACGATAGAATTTATCGAACAATTTCGGAAGAGCCTCTTGCGGAATCCCGATACCTTCATCCTGAATTCGGATTTGAGCGAAACCGAGTTCGTTTGAAATTCGTATCAAGACCGTACCGCCACTCGGCGAATACTTGACGGCATTACTGAGCAGATTGTTCAGCAATTGCTTCATCTTTTCTGCATCCCCATCGATCATGATCGGACCTCGTGCATCAAAATCAATTTTGTGCGTTTCATGCGAGACATCATAGAACTCAATCAAGTCTTGTGCGAGCTCGACGACATCAAACGTCGACATCTCATAGCGATGCTCACTCGACTCCATCCGCTGAACGTCGAGGAAGTCATTGACGAGTGTCGTCAGGCGACCGGTCTCCGAGTGAATCGTCTGGAGATACTTCCGTTGCCGTTCTTCTTCAAACCGTTTATTGAGCATCAATTCCGTGAAACCATAAATGGAAGAGAGTGGTGTTCGTAACTCATGCGAGACGGTTGAGACGAACTCTTCCTTCATCCGCTCAGCTTCCGTTTCTTTCGTGACGTCACGCAGAACGAGCATTGTACCGACCCACATACCGTCGACTTCGATCTTCTCAGCATAAATCTGAATATAGGTACTATGTTTCCGAATCGAGACGATCAAACTATCCTTCGGCAAATTCAGTTCGACGATTTGTTCGATATAGCGTTCAAACGGTGCTGGTTCATCGATGATGTCAGCTAATGCCTGCATTGCTTGCTCAAAAGCGGAGCGCTCTTCGTCTTCGAACTGAGTCGGAACTTCCGGGAACAACGTCATTAACGGTTCGTTGACGAGCAATTCATCTGTCTCATGTTCGATATAGACGACAGCTTCGCGAATCGAGTTCAGCAGTTGCGTCGTTTTGTTCTTCTCGCGAATCATTTCCTCATAAATCCCCATCCGTAAGAGTGAGAGAGACAATTGATGCGAGAACGATAGGATGTCGTTCATCTGCTCCGTCGTGAAGGCATCGCGATAACGAACGAGATAGATACAGGCAATCATATGCTCTTTCGTCGGATCAAGAACAGGTACTGCGACCTCATACATATAGTACGGGTACGGGAGCGGACTCTCGTGTGCGACTTGTTTCGATGAATGGACGGGACGCTTTAAGAGGCGCGCCCGGTGCAAGAGCGATTGATCGTCAGAGACGAGACGGCTGACCATCTCTTCCGTCATCCCGTAATCGATCGTCGAGCGGACTTCTTGTTGATCAAGGAACAACAGGGCACCGATCTCAGAATGCGTAATCGAAACGAGTTTTTCGATGATTTCCGGATACGCCGTCAGCGTTTCGCGGGAAGCAAGCGTCTCTGTTAATTCATTCCGGTACTTCAAGTGTTGTTCACTCCGAAGCGTGATTTCGAGTGCTTCTTCAAGTTCTTCCTGCTGTGCTTGTAGTTCTTCTTGCTGAGCAACGAGTTCTTCCTGTTGCGCCTGAAGCTCTTCATTTTTCGCGAGCATATGGACCTTATTATCGGCAATCGAAGCAGCCATCTGATTGAATGATGTCGTCAACGTATGCAGTTCGTCCTTACGTTTTGGCAATGGAATCGCTTGGATATCTTCACCTGTTGCGAGCATCGCGCTGTCACGAGATAAGGCATTGACTTGTTTTGTAATGCGGCTGATGAATGGGCGTACAAGTGAGAAAAGGACGAGAATTAAAACAACGAGATTTGAGAGCCAAATGAACTGCGCAACGCGCATTTCGCCTAATAATTCGTTCTTTGCATCGACTTCTTTCCCTTGGATCAAGGTCAGATAATCACCAAGCAATGTATCGATTCGTGTCATATCGACATCTGCGTCTGACAGGCTGACTGATCCGCGTAACGTTCCGTTCGTCGTGAACAGATCTTTTCCGTTCGACAGAGCAGCAAGTGTGTTTGGATCAACGAAGTCTTCATTGATTTTTCCGTCTTTCTTTCCTTCAACGTATTCGTTGAGGAGGGGAAGTGACGTTCCGAAATAATCGTCATAGATTTGACGTGTCGCTGTTGCGTATTCTTTTCCTTGCTCATAGATGGCGTATTTCTCGAACCATGACGTGAGACGATTGATTTCCTGTTGATTCGTCTTGACGGCATCAAGAGTTTCTTGTGAGCCCGTCAATAAGTAAGATTTGACGTTACTTTGCGCGACGGTCCACTCATTAGCAAGGGCATTCGCATTCGTACGGCGTTCGCGCAAATCATCGAAAGTGGCATTCGCCTGATCGATCTTCTGTTCCGTATAGAAGTAAACGATCCCAGACGTGATGCTGAGAGCGACAAACACCATATAGAAGGCGAACATCAATTGGCGACCGATCGTATGGTTGATCCATTTCACTGGGATATCCTCCGTATTCTATTTTTACATGTATCAAAAAGATTGCTTAAGTCCGAGTATATTCATCTTACGCAGAAACAGACACATCATCAAATTTGAATCTGCAAAAATCACTAAAACAAATATATCATATATTTCTTAGTTGCATAACGAACTATATATTTTCTGAGAATAAGGATTAAGAAGCTTTATTTTAAGGAAAACAATAGGGGATATGGAACTTTATACTTTAAATAGGGAAGTGGTTAGATGCAAAAAATGTTCGAAAACAAATGGTACCGATTCGCGTGGTGGATCATGACGTTACTCATCATCGTCTGGATTGGCGATCATGTCACGTTCTTGTTCCGACCGGTCGCGATTTTGCTTCAGATGGTCGTCCCACCGCTTGCGATTGCGGGGATTCTTTATTATGTCCTGCTACCAATCGTTGAGTTGCTCGAGAAGAAGATGAAGCGACGACCTGCCGTCTTGATCGTCCTCGTCGGTCTAATCGGGATCTTGACGACGCTCGGCTTCATCTTTGGTCCGATGCTGTCGGAGCAAATCACACAGTTCGTCAACTCGATTCCGACGCTTGCGACACAGTTCCAGCGTCAATTGATCGATGTCCGGGAGCAACTCGAAAACAGTTCGGTTTTCTCACGCTTCTTGTCAGGACCGGATAACCTGTTCAATAAGTTTTCCGGTAACATTTCGGAATACGCTTCGACATTTTTAAAGAACATCGGTACGGGTGTCGGTGGCTTCGTCAGTGTCGTGACGACGACGGTCGTGACGATCGTCATCATCCCGATCATGTTGATCTATATGTTGCTTGACGGGGATAAGCTCAAAGGCAATCTCGTCAAGCTGATGCCGTACGAGTATCATAAGGAAACGAAAAAAATCCTTGGCGACGTCCACTTGACAATCATGAGCTACATCCGGGGGCAGGTCATCGTCAGTATCGGGGTCGGGATCATCGCTTATATCGGATATCTGATCATCGGGATTGATTATGCGTTGCTACTCGCCTTGTTTGCGACGTTGACGAACATCATTCCGTTCCTCGGCCCGGTGCTCGGTGTCATTCCAGCGTTGATCGTCGGCTTCATTCAAGATCCGATTCTTGCGATTTATGCGATCATCGTCATGACGGTCGCGCAACAAATTGACTCACACATCATGTCACCCCTCGTTCAAGGGAAAACGCTCGATGTCCACCCGTTGACGATCATCATTGTTTTACTCGTCGCAGGGAACATCGCTGGTTTCTTTGGTGTCTTGCTAGGGGTTCCATTCTACGCCGTCATGAAAGTCGTCATCTTGAATATCCGTCGTCTGTATCATCTCCGGTCACAGAAGAAGATGGTCATCACGGAAGAAGAGAAGACATTCGATACGATCATCACCGAGCGCGATTGAGTTTTGAAATTCACGTAAAAGTGCGTCATACTGAAGAAGTAGTTAAGAAAAAGGGGGCAGGAATCAGATGGATTCACGTCATACCGAAGAACAAGCCGACTTACTCGCATTGCAGAAATTTCAGCACAACTTCGAGAATAGCCTCAAGTCGAGCATCATTTATCTCTTGCGTGATGGTGCGTTGACGATCGGGGAACTCGAACAACGGATCGATCAGTCACACGGTCAAATCCTCGAACAGTTACAGGAGCTGATCGAAGATGGACTCGTCATCCAGCAGATGTCAGAAAAAGTGCACGGACTAGCCTATTATTTAACGGCACCAGCAGAAGACCTCGTCCGTCAGTTCAAGGAATCGATTCGCTGGAGCAAACAGCATATTCGTTATTGAGGAACGTCAAAAGCCAGAGTCGCAATTGGACTCTGGCTTTTGTGTGGACATTAGCGACGTACGGCACTGAAAGCTTCTTCTGATTCGATACCTGCTTTATTGACAGCTGTAATGATGAAGCGACCCGTCGCATCTTCCGGAAGCGGGAAAGCTTTCCGTTCGATGACGTCTGTTGAACCGAGTTTTTTCCGTTTCCCGTCTTTTTCTTGATAGACGTTATACGATGTCACGTCTTTATCCGTAGAAGCATACCAGTTAACGAATCCGCCACTGACACGGACGTTCGTGGCTGGTTTCGGTGGTGTCTTGACGGGATCAGAGGCTTTCTCATCGAGTTCTGTAAAGACGACGAGTCGGTTGTCGTACGTGCCGGCACTTTGATCAAACGTTCCGATACACGTGATCAAGTTGAGGTTGCGTTTTTCAGAAGCACCAAAGATTTTTTGGAGTGGTGCATCCAAGTGGTCGTATTGAACGAGCTTCTTAACGCGGAAGACGAGTGTCCGTCCGGAAGCGTCCTTGATCTTAATTTGATCGTTCTTCTTCAAGTTTCGGAGTTCATAGAAGACGGCAGGACCTGTTTTCGTATCGGTATGACCATCGATGACAGCATTGCCGACATCCCCTGGACGTGGACCGAACTTATACCAGCCGACTTGTTGTTCATTTTTAGGTGTCGCCATGGCACCATTTTTATCGAGACCGACTTGCTCGACCTTTGTCTTGACGTCAAGTGTCGGAATCGAGAGGGTCTTTGGTAATTCGACTTCATTCGTCGAAAGATCCTTGAACTCTTTTTTGAAGATATCAGATGGTTTTAACGGATCCTCTGCTGGAGCCTCCTTCTTGTTCTCGGAAGAAGTCACCGTCTTGGGTGACGCCGTTCCTTGGGTGATGTTAGATGCTGCTTGTTCGGGTGTGCTAAAGAGTAAGAACAAGAGCGTTCCGACGGAAGCAACCATCAAAACGATGCTTGTCGGCAATAACCATTTTCGCATGACGTGTAACTCCTTTCCGAGAGAAGGATCTCTCTATGTAAAAACAGGATAGCATGGCGCTATCCTGTTATGAGTATACCCAATTTCTTAGGCGTTTTGACGTTTGCGTGCGAGGACAAGACCAACTGCTCCGAGTGCGAGACCGAATACTGCGATTGCACCTGTTGTTGCAGCTGTGTTGTTGTCGCTCATACCACCGTTACCAGTGTTCGGCATTGAGCCT
Organism: Exiguobacterium sp. EA-TM-5; assembly: GCF_053878415.1. Taxonomy (NCBI): domain Bacteria; kingdom Bacillati; phylum Bacillota; class Bacilli; order Caryophanales; genus Exiguobacterium; species Exiguobacterium sp. EA-TM-5. The sequence goes on from NZ_CM132670.1 coordinate 859,174, forward strand.
GGTGTACCATCCATGAATTTCTCAGGTGATTGTTTAACGATTGCTTCACCGAGGTTTTCACCTACGCCGTACATGTAAGCGTAAGACTCACGGAATGTGTCGGTAGAACCTTTGTAGTCGCCTTCAACATACTGCATGAACGTATCTTGGACGTAAGTCTCGTGACCTGATACGGCTTCTTGTGCTGCTTTTGTTGGAAGGTTTTCTTCTGTTGCTGCACCAAGGAATGCACCGAAATCGTTCGAGAACATTTTGAGCATGTCTTGTGCGTCACCCATCAATTTCTTGTCGTCATTGATTGCTGCTGTGACGAGGTTTGCTTGTGCTTCGATGTGGTTTTTCGTCCAAACTTGTTCGAACTGATCTGCACCAGCTTGACCGTAGATTGATTTGATCGCTGCTTTGAAGTCAGCAGTGTGCATATCTTCAGCCCAGTTTGCTGCATCGTAATCTTTCGCTTTATCGACACCAGCTGTCATGCTGAGGTTCGCAAGTGCAACGTGTTCAGCTGCAAGGCTGTTGAGTGTTGAACGAAGATCTGCTGCTTTAGAATCAGCTTTCGTGTTGTCGAATTTCTCAGGCATCTGTGTTGTGATGGCAACAGAGAGTGCTTTAGAGATATCGTACATGCGGCTGTAACCTTCACGGAACGTGTTGTATGATCCTTCATAGTCACCAGCTGCATATTGCTGGAATGTTTTGTAGACGTCTGCTTCGTGAGCACGGAGGACTTCTTCAGCTGCTGCTTTCGGGAGTTTACCTTCCGTTGCTGTATCGAGGAAGCTTGAGAGATCTTGTACGAACTCTTCTGTTTCTTTCTTCGAAGCGTTGATGCCGTCTTGGTCGTCCGCTTTAACTGCTTTGACGAGGTCTGTTGTGTATTTATTGTGATCAACGAAGATTTTCTCGAATTGTTTTGCGCCTTCGTCGCCGTAGACTGAAGCGATGGCTGGTGTCATATCGAGTGCATTTTGTTTAAGTGCTGCTTCGTAATATTCTGCGTCTTTTGAACCGTCATATTGTTTTTTCATGTCCATGACAGCGAGGACGAAGTGCTCTGAAAGTAACTGATCGAGTGTTGCACGAAGGTCAGCGGCTTTTGTTTTGACCGTGACGTTCTTCGGTGCTTCTTGTTTCATGTCATCTGCGCCACCAGAAGCGAATGCTGCTGTTCCTGGAAGTACGAGTGCTGCTGCCATTGCTGATGCTGCGAATTTTTTAGTGTGTTTCATGTTGAATCCATCCTCTCGATTTTAAGGTAGTGGAGCGCTTGCTTTGGTTTTTAATATGAAAAACGTTTGGAAGCGTTGATCTAAACTTGAATAGAGGGATGAAACCGGGCCCGTGTCATCCTGTGCTTGTAAGTGTTGCTTGTGAATCTGTAAGGCTTACGCGGGCGGTTGGCATTTGGATTTAAAAAAATGTGAGATTTACGGAAATAATGTGTTGCGAATTTTTTACTTCCTTATATAACAAAAGAAAACTTTTTTTAAATGTTTGACGATTGCTCGTGTTACACTAGCTAGGAGCCGGGAGAAAACAAAGTCATTCCTGATATTGTTACCTGGTACTAATGTGCTATACTACGCTTAGACTGAATCAATGAAAGGTGATCAAAATGGTACAAGACCAAGCAGGTACGGAACAGCCAACGCGTGAACGTTCAAAGCGACATCAACAAGGCAAGGACGCTGGAGCATCTGAAAAGAAAACACCACGTCTTCGTCAGTACACGACGCGACGTGTCCCGATTCTCGTCCGGTTGTTGATCGTTCTCGTTCTCGTCATCGTCGCACTGGTCGTCGGTGCAATGGTAGGGTATGCAACGTTTGGTGGTGGCGAGGCATTGGATGTGTTAAAGCTCGACACATGGACCCGCATCACCGATTTTTGGATGAAATCTTAATTTGTCAGTGATGGGAGCTGTTTAATATGTATACAATCGAACAAATCAAGGAAGTCATTCCGCATCGTTATCCCTTTTTGCTCGTCGATCGGATTTTAGAGGTCGAAGAAGGCAAACGTGCGGTCGGAGTGAAAAACGTGTCTGCGAACGAAGAATTCTTCAATGGACACTTTCCTGACTATAACGTCATGCCCGGCGTTCTCATCGTCGAGGCGCTCGCGCAAGTCGGTGCCTTCGCTGTCCTCAAGATGGAAGCGAACCAAGGAAAGCTTGCTTTCTTTGCTGGCATCGAGAACTGCCGCTTTAAACGTCAAGTCGTGCCGGGCGATCAATTGCGCCTTGAAGTCGAATTGACGAAGTTACGTGGACCTATTGGAAAAGGTCGTGCCACAGCGACGGTAGACGGGGAAGTCGCCTGCACTGCCGAATTGACATTCGCAATTAAGTGACGACCAGATGAAACGCTGGTTGCTCCCTCTCGCGATTTCCTTATTGATCATCCCTGGCTGCCAGCGTGCTGAAAAGGTCGAGACCGCTTCCCCATCGGTCATCGTCGATCCGATCAAACGGGCTGGTCAGACAGAGAACATCTCCGCCCAGATTTCCTTGACGAGTAAGGATCGGATGCGTTTAACGATCAAGACGACGAACGACATTCGTCTTGACGATCAACAAGTCGACATTCGTCTTGAAGTCTCGAATCAATCGATTCCGTTCCCATTCGTGTCGTTTTCCGCTAAAAAAATGGGTGAGATTCGCACGTACACCTCAGATACGACCGTTGAAGATGAAGTCTTCAACGAAAATCGCCTGCCTGTCCTCGTCATTGATGCCGGAGCAGGACGCGGGATTGAGATTCCGCTCGAAATTATCCGATGAACGACAAAGCGCCGACTCCTGTCACAGGAATCGGCGCTTTGTCGTTTATTTGACGAGCGAGACGGCGCGGTTCGCGTCGAGGCGACCATATCCGTATGAGGTGTCGTAGCCTTTTGTTCCGAGATCTCGGGAAGACGATTTTAAAAGCTTCTCCGTCGCGCTCGGTGACAAGCTCGGCTTCAAGCTCATCAAGAGACTTGCGACAGCAGCGACGTGAGGAGCCGCCATCGAGGTACCACTCGAATAAGCGAGTTCACCATCACCGATATAACTTGGGATCTCAACCCCCGGTGCGACGAGATCAAGTCCTTTTCCACGGTTCGAGAACGGGGCGCGAACATCTTTTCGGTCCGTTGCGCCAACAGAGAGAACGTGGGCGTAGCGCGCAGGATAGCTGATCGTCTTCGCACCGTCATTACCAGAAGCAGCGACGACGAGCACCTTTTTCTGATAGGCATATGCAATTGCATCCTCGATGGCGCGCGATTTTTCGTCCATTTCCAGACTGAGGTTGATGACGCGGGCGCCTTTTTTGACAGCATGGAGAATTCCGCGTGCGACGTCCGATGTAGAGCCTTGCCCATGTGCATCGAGCACACGAATCGGAATCAAGGAAGCGGATGGATTGATGCCTTGGATGCCGTACAGATTATCGGCATTCGCAGCGATGATGCCGGCGACGTGAGAACCATGACCATCCGGATCCGTGACCGATGTCTTTCCGCGAACGAAGTCGTATCCAAGATCGGTTCGGACGCGTCCTGCGAAATCGGCATAGGTCGAGTTGATGCCGGTATCGACGACGGCGACGAGTGTCGGATGTAACGTCTTTCCGGAGAGGCGTTTCATTGCACCCGCATACTGGATGTCAGCCCCGACTTTTCCTTTTCGTTGTCCTGTGTTTTGGAGCGACCATTGGTACGGACGATACATATCCTTTGCTGTCTGGACGGTCTGTGTATATTCGACGTAGTCAACGGCAGCGGATTGTTCCAAGTAACGTTTTGCCTGCTGCGCGGCTGCTTTCGTCTTGAACGTCCATTCTTCAAGCGACAGTGCCGAAAGTGAAGATCGTGATGCATTTAGGGACGTCGAGACTGATTGTTTCAGACTACCGTGTTTCATCTTGACGAGGAGACTCGCTTTCTTCGATGTCTTCGCACTTGGCTTCATCGGTAAGAGCGGTTGGAGTTTACGAAGATTGAAAGGAATCTGGTAGCGGGTACCGGGTTTTCCTTCAAAAACGACATACTGTGTACCGGACCAGCTGAGCGGGAAGATTAGCGCTTCGTCTTGCAATTGGCGATATCGGCTGTAAGTGGTCCCTTTACTGAAATTCGTCTTTGAGGTATAGACGGAACCTTTTGAGCGATCTAAATCGAATTCAAGATGCGTCGCTCGTTCGATATAAAGGGCGGACGGCAAGGTGAAGACAGCGCGTCCGGAAGCATCGTATGTACCGCGTAACGTCTGACTCGTCACCGGAAGTGGTGTCGTCGCAGCGGAAACGGCGGATGGGGTCAGGAGACTGACACCGAGGAGCAGTGGAAGGATACGTTTCATCAAAAATCACGACCTTTACGGAAAATGGTGGAAAGTTGAAAAAAAGAACAGTTCAAACAAAATTATCTGGTTTAATTTTACGCGGTTGTATAAAATTTAGATATGTTTTTCTTACTAGAAACGGAGCTGAATGAGACATCATGAAAAAAATCATCATCTTTTTGTTACTCCTGATGTGGAGTGGGACGGGCATTGCTCCGGTCCAAGCCGAATCGAAATGGGACGTAACAGCAAGCGGGACAGGACCGTATACGTTGACCTTCACGGGAGAAGGAGTCGTTGATGTGACGAGTGAGACACCACTGACGTTTTCAGACGGTTTGACGGGAAGTGGCATCGACATCACTGCACATCCGACCGTGACATTCACGGCAGAGACAGCACCACGGATCGTCGTCACGGAATCGACGACAGAACAATCGATTATCCTTGAGTTTCCGAAAGTTGACGCAGAGGAACCAGCAACGGACGATCCCGTGACACCGGAAGTGCCGGTCACGGAACCAGAAGTCAAACCAGACGTAAAGCCCGACACAAAACCGGTCACACCAAATCAATCAAAACCGACGACGCCAACGAAGGAGAAACCGGTCACGGAAGCAAAACCGGCTCCGGCGACGAACGCTAAAGCGACGAAGGGACAAATCTCGGGAACGGTTTGGTATGACGCGAACAATGACGGGATTCGCCAAGAGACGGAAGCACTTCTTGATGACGTCAGTGTCTTCTTGATCACGCCGCGCGGCGACGTCACGGATATGGCAATCACGGAGCAAGGGAACTACATATTCGAACAGGTGACACCGGGCACGTATCAAGTCAAGGTCGATGGCTATGACATCGGTTTGTATACATTCACGAAGCCGCATCAGGATTCTGACGTCAACACGTTCGGGACGACGAACGTAACGATTCAAGCTGGAGATGTTCGCGTCATCGATGCTGGTATGACGGAAGGTGACGAGATGATGGAACCGTCGCACTTCTTGACGCTGACGAACTTCGTTGATGCGAACGGTGATCAACAGCCACAGGAAAAAGAAGAGACCGTCCCGATGACGTACACGTTACTCGATACAGTCACGGGTGAAACAGCATGGACGTTTGAAGACGAAGGTGATGATCAGGTTCTATCGGGAGACAGCCTCCCGGTCGGCACATACATCTTAAAAGTCAAAGCGCCTGCTGGTTATACGGTCAAAGCGATGCATCACCTTGATTACATCGCCTTTGAAGAGGACATGAGTGAGGCAAAGGATGCTCAGGCGCATCTCTTGAAGCATTTAAAACGTCAATCGGTTGACGCCGTCCTTGATCTAACACGCGATGGTGGCGGAACAATGGTTGCCGTCGAACTCGCTCCACCTGTGAAACCGGTAGAAACACCGACAAAAGTCGTCAGTCCAGTAAAATCGACAGCACCGGTCGCAGCAAAAGCGGACACTGCTACATCGACTCCAACCGTTATAGCAGAACGTCTACCGCAAGCGGGGGAAGACAAGCCGTTTCCGTTCGCGATCGTCGGTAGTATGAGTGCCGTCGCCGGATTATGGTTGCTCGTTCGAAAACGATAAGGATTAGAATACAACAGAATGTCTCCCGAGCGGAGGCGTTCTTTTTTATAGAATGATGTGTGTTAATTGACACACACGCACACATATGCGCATAATAGTAGTATCAAATTATAGGAAAGAGGGATTCGATGTTGACGACGAAACAAATCAGTGAATTGTTACGGGTATCAGAAGAGACGGTTCGGCGCTGGATTCGGACAGGGGAATTGCACGCGGAGCAGGACGGCAAAGGCTACCGTGTCGATGAATTGGCGTTGAAACGGTTAGTCGATGAGAAATCACAGATTCCAGGAACCGCATTGAACAAGATCCTCCCGATCATCCAAGACATGTTCGGACCGGAAGCAGCCCAGTTTGCGAAGTCGAACGTCTTTGATCCGCTTCAAGCGACGATGCAATCGAGTGAGACGACGGCGACACCGGAAGCCTCGAAAGCTTCGATGGAAGCAGAACTCGCTCGCCTAAAACGGAAGAAACGTCGCCTTGAGCTTGAACACGAATTGAAGTTGCTCGATATCGAGGAACAAATCGCTTCGATGGAACGCAAACAACAATCCTAAAACAAAGCGCACGTAGGGACATTTCCCTCGTGCGCTTTCGTATGTCACAGGAAAAGACGCCTTCACTGATCCGAAGGCGTCTTTTTGACTGAACGTTGCTTACGTTTCCAGTACCAATAGCCGAGCCCGAGTGCGATCGGGATCGCCGCCAAGTACGGATTGGCTTCGATATATCCAATGATCTCAAATAACGCGAACCATCCACTGATTAAACCGAGGACGAGTAAAATCGACCGCAGGACTTCTGGAAGCTTACGGATCCGATACGCGAAGAGACAAATGAGGCTAAAAATGATGATCGCCACATGCATTCCTCCATTCCGTACTCAGTATAGCGTATTCGGAAAGCTTTTTCGATGCACAAATCGGCTGGACTCCCGTATAGTGAAGACAGAGAAAAATGGACAAGGACGTGATGGAGATGCAAGCAACAGTGATTGGGACAGGATATGTCGGACTCGTCACCGCGATCGGACTCGCAGAAAACGGACATGAGGTGACGTGTGTCGACTTGAATGCAGAACGGATGGAACGGTTAGCGCAAGGAATCGCACCAATCACCGAAGAAGGGATTGAAGACGCACTTCGTCTCAATCAAGAACGGTTGACGTTTACGACGGACTATCCGGCGTCCGATTTATATTTGATCGCCGTTGGGACACCGGAACGGGCAGACGGTAGCTGTGATCTATCGGCTGTCGAAGCAGTCGCCCGTTTGATCGAAGAAACACGTCCCGGAGCCAGCGTCATCGTCAAGTCGACGGTGCCGCCGGGAACGACGGCACGTCTGCAGGCGGAGCACCCGACGTTACGCTTCGCGATGGTGCCGGAGTTTCTGCGTGAAGGAACGGCACTGGCGGATAATCGTCAACCGAGCCGTCTGATCATTGGGACGACGGATGCTGCTTTCGCAGCAACGATCGAACAGCTGTTTCAGACGACAGCCCCGGTCGTCGTCGTCGATCCGACGACTGCCGAATTAACGAAGTATGCGGCGAACAGTTTCCTCGCTGTCAAAATTAGTTTCATTAATGAGATCGCTCGACTCGCAGACGCAGTCGGAGCTGACGTGACGGAAGTCGCCCACGGGATCGGACTTGATCCCCGGATTGGTTCTGCGTTCTTGCGAGCCGGTGCCGGCTACGGCGGATCTTGCTTCCCGAAAGACATCGCCGCATTGACGACGCTTGCGCGGACACACGATACGACGCTGCATGTCATCGAAGCAGCCGACCGGACGAACGAAGCCCAGCTCGATTACGTCCTCGCGAAGGTTCGTCCGGAGCGGGGAATGCGTGTCGCTCTGCTTGGTCTTGCCTTTAAGCCGGGCACGGACGACTTACGGGATGCGCCAGCCTTACGCCTTGCGGAACGTCTCGAGCAACTCGGTGTCGTCGTCGTCGGCTATGACCCAGCAGCGCGGACGCTACTCGATCAGAAGCCGACGCTTGAAGACGCATTACGCGGAGCAGACGTCGCCGTCATCATGACGGAGTGGCCGGAGATGAAGACGATGGCGCCGGAACTATTGACGCGTGTCATGCAGACGCCGCGTTTGATTGACGGACGGAACTGTTGGCAGTATGTCGATGCCCCAGCAGGCGTCGCGTATGAAGCAATCGGACGTCCGGGAAAAGAATTTTCGAACAAACGTTAAGGACGACCTGTCATTAGGGATGAGACCAGTCATGGTGTCATCCCTATTTTGGTAGACGAAAGGACGAGGCGACATGCAGATCGATTACTTCGCGGTTCAACCGAGCGGTCCGAAGGGAGCGCTCGAGGCACACGTGTTATATCCCGGATGGAATCAACGACAGAACGAAGAGTGGGAACGCGCCGTCCATTACGGGGCAGGACTAATCCGGATTCGTCAGCGGGGGACGGAACTCCGAATTCCGATCGAGTTCGGATTCGGCTATGTTCTGCAGTACATACGTCAGTTCATGGAAGCAGAACGCAAAGGCGGCAGCATCCGCCAAAAGATGCAAGCACAACTCGACTGGATCGCGGAAGGACTGCCGGTTCGTTTTAAGCGCGAGAAGGAGACAATCGTCGTTACAGCAGAACGGAGCCATGCCTTTGCGGAGCGTCCGTTTCTCGAAGCGCTGGAAAAGTCGATGTATGTTTTGCCGTGAGTACTATATGAAAGGATCTACAAGAGGGTAGCCAACTCGTCGGAGAAGAACGCTGTGCTCGGGCAATCAATAATAGGTCGACTTTAAAAAGAAAGCCCGCGCGGCTTTCTTTTTTTGTCATATCGCTGATTTTCAAGAATCGATTTCCGTTCTCCCGAAAAGCACAGAACTACTCCAGCAGGTGGTTTCGTATACTGATGAAGGCATGACCTAAAAACGAGGAGTGAAAGCGATGAACGGAATACGTATGATCGGACGAGCTAGTGTGTTGAGTCTACTATTGATCATCTGGTCAGGTGGTGCGGTCGAAGCCGATGGACCACTCGTATGGGATCAACCGGTATCCGGTGTACTAAAACCTAATGAGGTGGAGAAGTATGAACTCACCGTGACGCGCCCGAGTAAGTTGACCTTCGACGTCAGTGGATTCGGTGAAAATACACGCGTGACCTTACAGGATGAACGTGGCAAACAAGTTCTCTATCAGAGTTTAAATAGTGATGGCGTCAGACAAGCACAAGCTGTCCTGTCTGAATACGTTGAACCGGGCAACTACCGTCTCATCGTATCGGAATACATCTTGAGTAAACGACCGGCAGCCTATACGCTTCGTGCGACAGCAGAGAGCATCACGACGGATGACCAGGAACCGAATAACGGTACGCTAGAAGCGCAAGTCCTACCGTTTCAAAAAGCGGTCCGTGGAATGCTGTCTGCGCAAGATGAAAAAGACATCTATCAACTGAATGTCCCGAAAAGCGGCAAGCTGTCACTAGCGATCGATACATACCTGCGTGGCAACGCAACAATCAGTCTGACGGACAGTTTAAATGAGAACGTCTTCTCGAGCTATCTCGTCAGTGAAGAGAAGTCACCTGGAAAATTCCGTCGAGCGGTTTATGTAGAAGCGGGAACCTACTTCCTAACCTTGTTACGGACGAGCACACAAACCGGTCGTTATCAGGTCCAGGCAGCGATGCAACCGGTAACGACGAATGAACAGGAACCGAATGACGGAGTGCTTGAGGCAACACGTCTATCGTTTGCACAAGACTACAGTGGTCTGCTGACTTGGCAGGATCATCACGATTATTATCGCGTGACGTTGCCGAAAAAGAGTCGGGTGACGTTCGACGTCACAACGATGATTGATCCGTCCATGACGATTGAATGGACGGACCCGATGAACAAGTCACTCTATTATCGGAGTCTGAGCGGAAATGAGAAAACGCCAGGTAGATGGAAAGACAGTCTTGAGCTTCCGAAAGGCACTTACTACTTCCGGATTGGGAGTACGTACTACAGTGGATACTATCACTTCCGGTTGACAGCGAGTCACCTCTTTCCAGTCTTACAGATCAACTCGGTGAAAGTCGGAGCGCGACAGGTTAGCGGAACGACGGAGAGAAACGCAACCGTACGATTAACGATCGACAAGCGTACGTATACTCAAAAAGCGAATCAAACGGGTCGCTATACATTTTCAATCCCTAAAGCAAAGCGTGGTACAACGATCACCGTCTCTTCTGAGAACCGATACGGGAAAACAACGAAGCAGGTATACGTGAAGTAATAAACTATGCTTGTCATCTATAGAAGAAACGCATTCCTTATTGTTTGAGGAATGCGTTTTCATGATTTCGACACAATTTGTGGGTAGGGGCAATCAGGGGAAAAGCGATGAAAGGATCAAAAAACATCTAAAAAAAATTTTTTTGATCTCTTTTGGATCGAAAATCGGAGCGTGACTTTCGAATCATTTCCTCGTTTTTTAAAATCGGACTAAAAGCAGAGAAGTTAGTCTAGCTTTTTTGATAAAAAAATCATTCGACACCCAGTCGTTAAACCGTGTCACTTTTTGTCGAAAAAAAGGTGTTTTTTAACAGTAGGGTAACCGGAAAATCATTTTCCATAAGACACCATGTAAAAAATTTTTAATAAGACCATTAGATTGCATTTTAGTTACAAATTTAGGGTTGTTGAAATGAAACACTTTCGGTATATTTATTCTTGTAGGTCGAGACAACTGGTAAACAGTGGGATTAACCTGCAAATTCATGAAAAACGATTTTTCTTCGAGAAATCGTTAAACATTGGAGTATCAGGTGTCGATAAGGAATATGGAATGACGATTACATACTGATTCGATAGAAAAGGAAAAATTAGGTTACTAATATTACCTGTTTTATCTAATTATCAATTTTCGTCAGGACGTAAGACTTCTTCCTTTATCTGACTTGGATTTGAAATACAATTGAAATTTTGTTGGTAGAAATAGCAACTCGATTACCATTGTATGGACGAGAAAAGGCTGGGTGAAGGAGATCCTGAAGTTTGTCTTTTGTCTTTTATTGGAGGCAAGTCGTCAAGTCAACTAGTAGTTTAATTAAGGGAGGATTTTTACACATGGGCACGAAGAAATCGAACAAATTATACGCTGCAGCAGCTGCTCTTGCAGTGACAGCTTCAGCAGTAGCACCAGGCCTTACGGCGGATGCTGCTACGAAAGTCACAGTTAAATCTGTTACAAACCCAGCTTCAATCTCACACTACGGTGGTTACACATTCGCAGTGAAAAAATTGTCACTTCCAAAAACGGTTAAAGTATTGCTTTCAAACAAGAAATACGAAAACCGTTCAGTCAAATGGGGCAAAGTCTCTTACGACAAAAAATACATCGGTAAATACCAAACAATCTCTGGTACTGTTTCAGGTACTACGAAAAAAGCTTCGATCAAAGTGAAGTTGAACAACTACCCAGTTGACGTTGTTGAGCCAAAGCTCGCTCCTGTCGCAGTTGGTGAGAAACTCAACCTTCCTTCAACAATCGACGTGAAATACAAAGACGGTAAAGTCATCGCTCGTTCTGCTAAATCGTTCAACCTCACGGCTGAAAAAACAGACAAAGCTGGCATGATGAAATTGTCTTACAACTACATGGGCAAAAACTCTTCAATCAAGGGTTCAATCGCTTATGAAGTCAAAGCTGCTGAAATCACAAACGTCATGAACGAAATCAAAGACGATATGCTTTCAGTTTCTGCTGACGTTAAATACCCAGCAAAAGATGCGAAAGCAGAAGTTCTTGTCTATGCATTCAAAGACATGACTAAAGAGCCAATCAAAGTTGCTGCTGAACTCAAAGACGGCAAATTGACTGCTAAATCAGGCGTACTTCCAGCTGGAACTCACGCATTCGCAGTTAAAGTCGGTGAAGTTGTTTCACCTGCTAAAGACTTCGTAATCGAAGCTCCAATGGTTAAAGAAGTTAAGGCGATTAACGCTAAAGAAGTTACTGTGACTTTCAACAAAGCTGTTGATGCTACTACAGTACTTAATGGTTCTAACGAAGTACAGCACATTTCATTCACTGGTGTAGGAACGGCACAAAATACTGGAACATTGACTGGTAAATTGTCTGCTGATGGAAAAACTTTAACAATTTCTGCTCTGAACACATTCAACGGTAGCTATGCAGTAGCAACTACTGAAGATATCAAAACTGTCTCAGGTGCAAAAGTTGATAAGTTTGAGAAAGTAGTTTCTCTTGTTGACGAAGTACGCCCAACAGTTTCTTCGCCAGAATACCTTGCGAATGGTAAAGCAACATTCACGTTCTCTGAGCCAATCAACGTAACTCAAGGTGACCTTGCGAATGCAATTAAACTTACTGATGCTTCTGGTGCATCATTCACGCCAGTTGTTACTTTAGCAGCTGATAAAAAATCATTCGTCTTAGATCTTACTGGCGGATCATTCACACTTGGAAAATCTTATTCAGTTGCAATCAGTAGCCTTGTTGACTACGCTGGCAACTTGATGAACCCTAACCCAGCAATGTTCACTGTTGTTAAAAAATCAGTAGACGAAGTAGCTCCAACTGTTGAGTCGATTTCTTCTAAACAAGCTGGATATGTAGTTGTCAACTTCTCTGAAAAAGTAGCTGTTGGCGCTGGAAACGTAGTAGCAACAGTTGGTGGAGTAACTGCTGATCTTGACACTAATGCTAGCCTTGATGAGTCTGGTCGCGTCCTTACAGTTCGTGATTCTTCGTTCAACGGAATCAAAGATATCGCTGTTTCAGCATTCTATGATGTTGCTGGTAATCTAGGTACTGCTAAGACTTCACTTGTTAACTTCCCTGTAGATACTGTAAAACCAACAGTAGCGTCTAAAGAAGTTAAAATCATTGATAACCAGCTTTACCTTGTAGTTACGTTCTCTGAAGATGTAACTGTTCAAAACGCTGCTCCAACAATCACTGGTTCATACATCACTGATTCTGGTGTAGAAAAGCCAGTTAACTTAGCTACAACAGCATCTGCTGTAACTGGATCTAAAAACCAAGTTAAGATTCTTATTAATACACAAGAAAAAGGGAAGTACAATGTTAGTCTTCCAGCTGACTTAGTCCGTGACGTTGTAGCTAATCCGAATGAAGTGGCTACTGTTAACTACACAGTTGGTACTTCGGCAAGTGAAACTGTAAAACCTACAGTAGTCTCTGGTACACAGTCTTCTGATAACAACGAAATTACAGTTGTATTCAGTGAAGAAGTAGGAGCTTCAGCGTTAGACGTTAACAACTACTTGATCGAAGGATCAGTTGTAGCTGAAAAAGCTGTCTTCACAACTGATGCTAAAACGACTGTTAAGTTGACTCTTAAAGAGGGTGCAATCAAGAAGTCTGGAACATACAACTTCACAGTCAAAAACGTTGCTGATGTAGCTGGAAACGTTATGGAATCAGTTACTTCACAAAAAGCTTTCGAAGAAAATGATAAACCAGCATTGACTTCTGCTGTATTAACATCTAATAACGTAGGTACACCAGGTTCTGCAACTATCACGTTAACATTTGATGAAGCTATTCTTCCAGCATCTATCGTTGAAGGTACTCCAGTAGCAGATTTCGGAATCTACTTGGATGATGCTGCACTTACAGGTGCGGTAGTTACAGAAGCAATGGGAACTGCAACAAACCAAGTTACATTAACACTTAACCGTTCATTGACTGCTGTCGAAGCAGCTAAAACGATTACATTGAAACCAACTGCTGATTTCAGTGTTTCTGATCTAGAAGGTAACTTACACCCAACATTTACTTCTGTCACTGTGTCTAAATAATTTAAACGATCTATGTAATGAAAAGAAACTTCTAGATTATTCTTCTGGAAGTTTCTTTTCTATGAAGATGCTTTAAAAATGCAGTCAAATATATATTATTATTTTGTATGAATTTATTGAGAGTATTCATTCCAATCCGGGAATGAATGCTCTTTTTTATTTGTAGAAAGGAGAAAATAACTTGGATAAAAGAATCGGGTTTATCGTTCGAATCAAGCAACTGTTTGGTAAAGTGACAGTCGTCGATGAGGTCGGGATGGAGTCTTATCTATTCGAGCATTCAGAGATCGATCCGTCTATCGTTCCTTTGGAACATCTTTCTTTGCTTCCTGATCCTTTACAGTTCGATACGTTCGTCTATATCGAGGAAGACGGAAAGGAATGGATAGCTGGAATGGGCTATGATCCTATCACATATCGATTGGTCTATGAGGTATGGATATGTGATGGAAGTGCGATTGCATACGAACTATACGACAAATAGAAGTCATGATGAGGATGGATTAGGAAGAACTACACTAAGTGTGTGTAAAAGATATGACGTCGTAAAGAATACCAAAGGAGGAGATCAGAATGCGAAAATATCATCGAGTAGTGCTTGGAGGAAAGGATTACTATCGGCAATATGATGAGACGCTAGATTGTTACGAAGGGGAGTTACTGACCGAAGAGGATGTCATCGAGCAAGTATTAGAGGATGTCGTACAAGATGTCATTCACGTCGATCGATCACGTGTCCAACGAAGTATCAAAAATATCATGGATGAAGATGACCGGCTGATCATCCAGTCTTACGTCGAATATCTAGAACGAGTCGTAGAGCTTTTCGAGTGAGAAGGTCTTTTTTATTTGTCCTATTTTGGGACTAGACGTAGCAGATTGTAGAAGTATTCTTGTCTGTGACTCCTGACTGTTCATTAAGACTGCTGGGAGTACGGAAAAGAAGGAAAGTGTTGTATACCAACGGTTTCGGTAGCTATTCATTCAAGAAACAGAAGGCAAAAGTAGAACTGCCGGGAGTTTTGAGCGGATATCTAGTAGAACGGTGGGGAGATTTCCCGTTCCCCGATTCTGTTTTCACCAGATATAGAGATGTATCTCCGCGTAAAAAAACGGGGTTTCGGGGATTTTTGTATTCTCATCCCCCGAAACCCCGAAAATAATCGAGAGGGGATGGACCCATGACATCGGGAATGGCAAACGGGGAACGCGAATCCTTCCGACGATTCCTCTATGAACAAGGACGACAACCGAGTACGATTGCTAGCTATGTCGCAGAAGTCGAGAAGTTCAGTAAGAGTGGGACGTTTTCTTCACGTGAGGACATCCTGTCGTATAAACAACATCTACTCGATCAAGGTAGGAAAGCAGCGACGATCAATAAGTTCCTCAATGCGATGACTGCCTATAATGATTTTCTGATGGCACAAGGGGAACTGGATCGTCGGTGGATCTACTGGAGTGACCGGATCAAGGTAGCGCAAGGTAGTCATCAGGTCGATGTGTTAACGGAAAAAGAAGTCCTCCGTTTGCACCAAGCGATTCCACGTCTATCATATCGGAATCAAGCACTAATTCATCTCTTGTTGTATGCAGGGCTTCGAGCAAGTGAGGTGGTCGAGCTACGCTTATGGCAGATTGACTGGATAGGAAGAAGTATGGAAGTGCATGGGAAGGGAGATAAGGTCCGTGAGGTCCCATTACGCGAAGATACGCTATGTCGTATACGTCAGTATGTGGAAGAGGACAGAAAGAAGCATCGTCAGGCGTTAGAGAGTCCGTATGTCTTCTTGAATCAAAGAGGGGAGCGATTGACACAGAAGCACGTCGATATTACCTTCATTTATTCAGGAAAAAAAGATAAGATGACTCATCGCAGATTAGAGCGCGAGTTGGAAAAATTGTTTCTGTTTAGTTGGTTTAAGAGTTATCAGTGTGCTGTTCACGAGTCTATCGTTTCTAAACGAAAGGGGAATTGGATTGTGATAAAACAGTTTGCTATATTAATAAAATTATTAGAGAAAGAAAAAAATGGAAATGGTATTCTGATTATATGAAATCATTGTTTTTTCAAATAAAAGTTTAATAAAGAAATGGAGTAAGAAAATTATGAACAAAGTTGTATTTTCCATCAGTCTCATCTTCTTTTGGTTGAAAGGTGAGGTTGAAGTCGATTCTCGTTTCGTCAAAACTAACTTGACGAATACAATCCTCGGAATTATTCCCGCTGGTCGCGATCAGCAAAGCATTCCATTAAAAAACATTTCGGGTTCGATGTTATCGACTAAGTATCGCTTTAAGCCTATGATTGTGGGATTGTTTGTGGCGCTTTTTGGATTTTCAACGATTGCTAGTTCGTTTTTGACTGGTCTAGTTATGTTTGCGTTTGGTGTGTGTATCGTGTTGAGTAGCGTTCAGACGACATTACGAATTGAGAAATCAGGTACGCCGTATGAAATCCAGGTGCCGTTCTTCGAAAAATCAAAAATGCAAGTCTTAAACGGACTTATTCAGAATGCCTTGGCTGCTGATACAGACAAGACAGATTTGAACTTGTTCTTCGATCAGAAAAAACGTCCGGTATAAAAGACTGTGTAATGAAGCGGAAACGAAGTATTTGCTTTGAACTTGATTTAAAAACTGCCCTATAAAAATTGGATTTTCATATCCAACTTTTATAGGGCAGTTCAAATTGATGCTTTTTATAGATATTTTATAAAGCCTTTCGACATCTACTATAAATTGTAGTTAGCTGTTGTATGTAAAAGGTAGATGGAATACCTATATCTTTTTACAATGATGATTTATGTAAAAAAACAGAACTGGCTTAAGACCTGAATCTGATTTAGAGGATTCAGGTCTTTTAATTTTAAATGAAAGTTCATTGTCCCACTTTAAAATATCGTCCAAATCGTTGTTCGATAGGAACTCCTTCGATCGCCTTCGATACAGCGTCAGCAAAAGGAATCAAGGCTTCTGCTCGACGTTGTTCCCGTTCTTCCTTATAAGCTATGATCTCTGGTCCTGTGTTGGCTTCAAAAAATCGAAGGGCATATGTTTCGTCTAATGCAAAATCAAGAGCCAGTTCCGGCAAGGTGAAAGGATATAAGGCATCGATGGCCTTCGCAAGTAAAAGACTTTGCTCAACGAGTGCACGATGTATGAAGTCTCCGTCTAGATGTAAAGTTTGAAGAAACGCGTCAGCTCGTTCTGTCTTATAGCCACTTAAGTTCGTGATGAACCGTCCTTTTTTTGCAACGTCCGCAATGGAAGCGAGCACCGTCCATTGACCAGAGGCGTCTCGAACTAAGTGTGTGCGCAGATGAAAAGTTTCGCCGCTTGCCGTGCGTGATGTTACGAAGGGCTGGATGATGTAGTTGCTTTGTTCGATTAACGAGAGGATCAACGTTCGTAGTTGTTGATAGGTATACACATGACGCTGATCTTGGATGGTTACAGAATATCCTACCCCTGCCGCTTTGGTGATTTTGTATATCCCTTTTCCTTTAGAGGCGTTCGTTGGTTTTAAGATGGTGACATTATGTTTTTTCAACTGTGTTAGAAATGGATCGAATCCTGTTAATCGTTCGGTTGGAATGAATAAGGTTCCCCATGATCCGGTGTCTTCTAGTTTTTGTTGAAGTACGTACTTATCGTCAATTAAATGAAAGAAATGAGGAATGACTTGCTGAAGGCGTAGATCCTCTTCGGGATGCGCTGACTGTGAAGGAACAACACAATTTTCATTTAAGAGTAAAGACGGAAACGGAATCGATTGTCGATGCCACTCCCCATCATATACTTCTGCTTGAATGACTTGAGCATCAAAATCAACATCTTCGATCGTGCAACTGGCTACCAGTTGTCCGAAGTGCTGAGCATATTCGATGTAATAATGTAATCGTTCTTTTGGTAGAATCATGCGAGGTGATTTTACATTGTTGAATAAAACAATCATGCGATTCAACTCCCTTGAAACATTTCATGTTATTACCATTATTGTATGTCATGTCAAAGTAGAATGGTTAGAAAAATTGAGTCGAAAATGATTACGTACTTGTCTCCACTCGCTTAGTACGTACGTTTTTAATGCATTCTAATTAACAAATAAAAGGAAAGAACTTTATCGACAAATCATTTAAATTGATTGTAAATATTTTCTTTTGTTTTAAAAAATGGAATTTTATTATCCTTGAATACGTTAAACTATGAATGAAAGTTAGACGGAAAAGGATGATAGGCATGAGAAAAATAATT
This sequence comes from Exiguobacterium sp. EA-TM-5, assembly GCF_053878415.1. Lineage (NCBI taxonomy): Bacteria > Bacillati > Bacillota > Bacilli > Caryophanales > Exiguobacterium > Exiguobacterium sp. EA-TM-5. The sequence goes on from NZ_CM132670.1 coordinate 877,178, forward strand.
ATGGCTTTACTTGGAGGAATCATATTTTTTGGAGGGGCATTACCTGTCGCAGCAGAAGTCACCCTACCATTGACAGGATCATTCGGATTATCAGGACAGTTTCAAATCGTCAAAGGACAAGAACGTGTTTGGGAGTGGTCTTCCTATCAACAACTCAGTCTGATTGATCTTCAAAATGGAGAACGCATTCAGTCGCTTTCTGGTAGGGAATCATCGATTGAGGGATTCGATGTCTCGGACGATCAAACACGACGTGTCGTGGTAAAGCAGGGAGTGCTTCATGTCTACAATGCTTTCGGAACAAAGGTTCAAGAAATATCGATGATTATCGACAACGAAAACAAGTTTTCCGAGTTTGTTGATGTCCAGTTCATTCCGAATACGCACACGGTCGTGTTGCTGGCGAAGAATGGGGGGAACGCTAAACTTCTCTCATATGATTTGGATGCGGAGCAACTCATTAGTAGCCGTGGAACCAGTCCATACGGTCAATTATTAACCGCACGCGATCATGTTGCTGTCGTCTATTCGTCTACTGTATATCTCTACACCTCTGACTTGACGTATACAGGCGTCATCCATGCGAGAGAAGAAGATGGCATCGAGGCATTTGACATGAATGACGAGGGACTTCTCATCATCGGAGAACAGGGGGTACCACAGCTCGACGTCTACGATTTGAATCATGGTCTTGAAAAGACACAGACGAGTGAGCAGTTTGTAATGGGAAGTGACGTGTTTTATAGTGACATCGCGATTGACGAATCAGGGGCATTCATCGCGGTCACCTCGTCCGGAAGTGATCGGCCCTTCTCGTTATTTGAACGGAAGACCGGACAGCGTATTTATACCTCTCTAGATCAAAATCAGGATTTTTCTTATCAATCAGGTGTTGAACTTAGCAACGAAGCGCATTCTATCATTGTTGAAGGCGCGAACCAGACGAACATTTACAGTGGAAAGGAACTATCGAAACGACCGATTGCGATTCAGATACCAAAAGCTCGTCAACGCATAAATCGAGGGGCTTCAGAAACATTAGCACTTGAAGTTACGCGAGCTGACGGAAAGACGGTCCTCGTCAAAAGTGGCGTCACCTGGGAGACGGATCATCCAGAAACAGCCTTCATTCAATCGGGGAAACTGTACGGTGAAGCAGAAGGAGACTATACCTTAACCGCGACCTATGAGGGGTTCACGGCGACTGTCACGAGTAAGGTCGTACCGCCGAAGTTATCGTCCCTAAAAGATATACCGTGGTTAGAGCGTCATCGACAATCACTGCTCGATCACCAATCGTTTGAAGGGTTACCGGTCCTGTCCTCATCGTATTCAAAGCTCAAAGGAACGAAGGGGAAGATGCTCATTCCGAAAGAGAAAATGAACATGAACGGGAAATGGAAAGGAAGTGTCCTTGCTTTACGGTATCCGCGTCCCTTAGAACGTCAGCCGAATCAGATTGAATTGCTGACGATGCTTCCGGCACTCGAACAGCGCTCAATTTCAAAAAAGGAGATTCAGGCTGTCTTTGGTAAACCAGTGACCTCAACAACGTACGCTCCTTCTATTTCGTATCAGTTTTCAAAATCTAATAAGGCATTCGCGAAATACACCATCAAACGTGCCGATCGCTATCGCTTAAACGATCTTTCCGTAGACGTCTATTTTGATAAAAAAGATATTGCACGGTTCATCACAGTGAGTAAGCAACCCTCTGAAAAAGGGAAACGAACGACTTTACCATGAGATTTTCGGATTCTCGAATTCAATACATGAAGCAGGTGGCGTAGACATACGTCACCTGCTATTTTATTTCCAAAATGAAGTATTCATTTTTTTGAATTGAAGGGCGAGGATTTTGAAGAAGAATATGCGATCGTCACAAGTCCTTCTGACACACGAAATGTATCAGAGCCGGTGGATCATACAGATATTCATATCACAAAGTTGAGGCAGCATCATTCTATTGGACGAAGAGTGACGCAAAGCAATTTCCAGAATTCTATCTTGAAAAAGCAATATGTAAAAATTACGATGCCGGGGTTTTTACTTTTTTCTATGTCCGATTCAAAATCATATGGATTTCATGTGTCCACCACACCTTATGATGATGAACCAAATATTATCTTTTATTTTAAAAAATGGAATTTTATCATTCTCTGGTTACGGTAAACTATGAATGGAACGTTAAACAGGAAGAGGATGATGAAATTATGAAGAAAACGATGATGGCTTTACTTGGTGGTATTGCGATTTTGGGTGGGACATCTCCTGTCTCAGCAGAAGTCGATACACCCATGACGACTTCGTTTGAGCTATACGGACAGTTTAACATCATCAAAGGACAAGAACTCGTATGGGGATGGTCTTCTTATCAAAAACCGGAGCTAATTGATCTTCAGAATGGCGAACGTATTCAGTCGCTCCCGAATGGTGACTCGTCGATTGATGGGTTTGATGCATCCGATGATCAGAGTCTACGTGTTGCAGTATCAGATGGAATCATTCATGTCTATGACGCCTTTGGATCGAAAATTAAAGAAATATCGACGATTCTCAATAAGGAGGAAGAAATTTCTGACTTCGTTGAGGTTCAGTTCATTCCGGGTACGCATACGGTTATTTTACTAGCCGAAAATAGCGGAGATGGTAAGATGCTATCGTTTGACCTAGATTCGGAGCAACTCTCAAACATCCGTGGAACAAGTCAATTCGGTCAGATTTTAACGGCACGCGATTATGTAGCCATCATTTCTTCCTCAGATGCTAATGTCTATACATCCGATCTCTCCTATAAAGGCGTCATTCATGGAAAAGAAGAGGAAAGTATCGAAGCGTTTGATATGAATGATGATGGATTACTTATCATAGGAGAAAATAATACATCACAGCTTGATGTCTATGATTTGAATCGGGGGTTCAGAAAGATTCAAACGAGTGGACAGTTCGTGACGGGAAAAGATATGTCGTATAACGATATCTCAATCGATGAGTCGGGCAAATTCATTGCCGTTACTTCTTATGGAAGCGGCCGATCGTTCTCGTTATTTGAACGGGAGACGGGACGTCGTATTCATACGTCCCTCGACTATGATCGAGATCTAGCATACGAATCAAAAGTTGAACTTAGTAATGAAGCGCGCTCAATCGTCGTCGAAGGGTACAGTAGCACGAATGTCTATAGTGGGAAAGAGCTATACAAACGACCAGTCGCTGTCCAAATACCAGCAGCTCATCAAAGTGTGGACAGTGGTTCTTCTGAAACGTTAGCCCTTGAAGTCACACGAGCTGATGGAAAAACGGTTCTCGTCAAATCTGGTGTCAGCTGGGCGACGGACAATCCAACGAAAGCTTACATTAAGTCTGGAAAGCTGTACGGCAAAACACAAGGAACATACACCTTAAAAGCGACGTATGAAGGCTTTACGACGACAGTAACCGGTAAAGTCATGCCGCCGCCGAAGTTATCGTCGCTAAAAGATGTTCCGTGGTTGGAACGTCACCGACAGTCGCTCCTCGAAAAACAGTCGTTCGAAGGACTACCGATTCTCGCATCATCGTACTCGAAGCTAAAAGGAACAAAAGGAAGCATGTTCATTCCGGAAACGGATGCGAACACGAACGGAAAATGGAAAGGGAACGTTCTCGCTTCACGATATGTGCGCTACGGAGAGAGCCAGCCAAACCGAATTGAGTTGCTGACGATGCTTCCGGCACTTGAAAAACGCTCGATTTCAAAAGCGGAGATTAAATCTGCCTTTGGCAAACCTGAGACATCCGAGACGTATTCGTCTTCCGTACCACGTCATTTTTCAAAGTCCAATAGAACGTTCGCAAAGTATTCAGTCAAAAGTTACTATGAGTATCAATTAAAAAATCTATCCGTGGAAGTGTGCTTTGATAAACAAGATAACGTGAAGTTCATCACTGTGAGTAAGCGATAATATAAAGCGGTTCGTCGGAAGATCTCATCATGGGTGGGATCTTCCGTTTGTATGAAGAGCTACATACAGAACACAGAACGTGTCAAGTTTGTACGTGTGTGCTCTGCGTGAATAGCTAAGTAAAGAAAACAAGACTAAAGAAATTATATTTATATGATGAAGGAGAACAATCATATGCTTTACGTTGTCATCGGGATTATCATTCTTGCAATCATTTTAAGACTAACGGGACCAGTAGGATGCGGGTGCTTCGTATTTTTTGTAGTCGGTGGCTTCATCCTCTGGCGAATCGGCTTGTTGGGATTCGTCATCCGCATGATCAGTGGATTCTTACGTTGGTTAATCAGAAAAATTGTATATTACTATTATAAGTTTTTTGGAGAAGAGAGTAGTGCGATTGATTGGACACGTGAATTGATTTTAGCGAGTTTTTAAATGATTTAACTACTTTCATCTATGTGTTGCTAAAAGGGGAATAATTCCTATGGTTTTGATGAAAAAAGGAAATACATAACGTAATAATTTGGTCAACCACCTTGAATACAGGGTGGCTTTTCCTAATTATGTGATGCGTGGAAATTATTTTAGTGGGATGCAATCAAAAAACTAAAAATATATTTCCATCATGAAAAGAGTACTCCGAAAATTGTACTTCAAGAGTTGATATCATGAAGTAAAGAATGAATTAAGGAAGGGAAGTATGGAGGATGAAGGATGAAGAAATGGACAGGAGTAAGTAGTCTGTTGATCTTGTTGTTGTTCTTTTATAAACCAGACTCGGTATCAGCTGCGAGCTTTGTTGTTTCTCCTGAAAAAGACGCTCATTCAAAATGAAGGAAGAATATATGAATAGGAATTGAACGATATGTTTTAAAAATTAGATGTAGACATATTTCGCTTTTATACGAATTGAAAAATGAAACTATTGTTGTTAGGACGGTGTGTAGGGCAGCTAGATTTATGTTTCAAGATGAGTCTTTATGGTATTTAAGAAGATGTGATTTATTACTATGATCTTGAATGGACTATGATACAAGGACTAATGATTTATTTACTCTAAGTTGATTAATTCATGACTTATCATGTAGACGTTCTTTCTGCAACATACTATCAAGCAGTGTTTTTATGATTTACTGAATGAGTTTACGACGAGTAAGTCTTTAACTTTAAGCAATTATTTAGATAATAGTCAGTAACTCGATTGAATTTTAAATAATATTTGCAACAAAGATATCATGAGATAAATTGATTGATGGACCAATACTAATTAAATTATTTCACAAAAAATAACTTGGTATCAGACATTGAATTTATTTACAAATAAATGGGGGGTAAAAAGGGTATGGGAAAGAAAATTATGGAGTTTGTATTAGGAATTATCACGATTTACGGTATGTTTTTCACTAAATTTTACATCACAAAAGAAACAGACGACAGTTATAATTTATTTGGTGAAACATACAATATCAAAGGCGGGGCAAATGTTGAATTGAAAGATCAGCTCAGCTTTTGGGACGGTTTAAATAATGGAATCGCTTTACTTGGACAACTAGTAAAATCGGTTTTTATTGGATCATGGGAGATCTTTATGTCGTTAAATGATTTGATTACTATGCTCTCAATTGATTTTTTGTGGAAAGTGATTTTATATATTCTATTAATAATCTTAAGTATAGCTCTTGCAATGTTCCTCATGATAATTCTTTTTTCAGTGGTTGCATTCAAATTAGTATTCTTTAAAGCTACAGTAAGCTATTATTTAGGTTTTTTCTTGATGCTTATCATCGTATGGGTAATCTCGACTATGATAGATCGAATTGAAGTAAAAGAGAAAAGTTCGAATCGAGTCGTCGACGACAATTTGTCAGAATAATTTTTGCAACATTCTTTATCGCGAAGAATAAATTGACATATGAGAACATATAAATAATATACGTATGAATCGAAAGATTTATAAATTATTTTTTTGATTATTTAATTAATTATCTGAGAGTATTAATATTTTGAGTGAAAATATTAGGAATCCGATTTCGAAAACTATTTATTCAGTATCTGATAATTACCAGATCTGAGTAAATAGTTTTTTATTTATTAAATGAGTCAGTCATACGCTATTGTTTAGGTAAAAAAATCAATAGTAAATTTCAGAAAATAATTAAAATTTAAGTTAATTTATATATATTAAATAAAATATTGAAATAAACGCGATATGGTAATAAAATCAATTAGAGTTATTAATTTCAATGGAATCAAAAGGAGAGAAAGAATTGAAGCAAACGATCGTAGGCTATGTTTTGGGAATGCTCTTGTGTTTTTTAGTTCCGAGCATGGTCCTTGCAACCGAACACCCGACGCTTCTTCCGTATAAGGTAGAAGATCAAATACTGAAAGGAAAGGCAGAAGCGAAGACGACCATTTATGTTCATGTAGACGACGTCTTATACACGAGTCAAGCAGATGCGTCTGGTAGCTTCTCGATTAAGCTTCCGCAGCCGGTCGGAATGAAGTCCGTTCACCTATACATATTGGATCCAGATGGATATAAAGAGAACCAGATTTCCTATGAACCGACAAATCCGACGCCGACCGTAGAACCGTTACCGTCCGTTACCTACGTCGGACAGACGGAGAATAGTTTCTATTTAACGACGTCACCCGACGCGACAATCTATGCGTCTTACGAGGGGGACATCTATACGGGAAAACATCAGCTTCTCGTCCCGAAAGGCATTATGTCAGAGATGCGGGTCTATGCGAAGACGGATCAAGGGGCGAAAGGTGAGACGACACTGCTCTCGACAAAAGTGCCAGCTACAATCGCCATCGAACCCTATGCGTTCGAAACAAAACGATTCGTCGGGAAAGCGTGGCCGCACGCTGTTCTGACTTTCAAGGAGGAAGAGACGGGAGCCGAATGGACGGTCGTCGCCGATCCCAAGGGACGAATCACATTCCCGTATACACCAACACTTGAGACGGTAAAGGCAGGACGTACGCTTCAAGTAGTGAGTGCAGGATCTATCTCTACTAAAACGACAGCAATCCTCCCGACGTATCAGCCAAGTCCGACCGCAACGTATTATCTACTCGTCGAAGCGCCACAAAACCAGATCGAAGGACTGACCTATCCAAACAGTCAAGTGTTGCTCGATGATACGATTTGCGCAACGAGTGACGCGACAGGTTATTTTCAGTGTGACGTCACGGAGATGCAGGAACCAGTTCATGAAGTGACGTTCAAACATGATGAACAGTCCAGATCGACATTCGTCGAGTTACCGGCACGATCGGAATCGTTCCCGTTGACGCTCGATCAGCCGATTTCGTCCGAACATCCTATCTTGTCGGGGAAAACCATACCGAAGCGAGACTTTCAGGTCGAGTATGACGGGTTAAGATTTCCGCTAACTTCAGACGAGAACGGACAGTTTCACATGGAGTTCCCAAAACAATATAAGGGTGAAATCCGCTTGTCCGTCCGCTCGTTAGATGGCACTTTCTACGAAGTACGGTCTTGGATGGTTCAAGACAGACGACCGCTCGCCAAACCAGCGATGTCGTTCAACGGGAACACACTGGAGCTGACGAATCCACTGAAAGGATTACCTGATGTCACAGGTAAGATCGTCATCGAACGTGCGGACGGCAGTTTTGATGCTCAAACGTTTCTCTTCCCGAAACGAGACACTGAGGGGCAGCCTATACAAATCACAGGAATTCAGGAGGGCGATCGTTATACGCTGACGCTCGTGACGGACGAGCAGGATGTCCGAAAAGCGACGTTCGAGGGTGTCCTTCATCCGTTGACTGAGATGAATCTCGACTCCTTCGGTCCGTATGACCAGACGTTGACAGGGAAAGGCGAACCTGGCACGCGGATCCGTCTAGAGATGCCGACTGCGTATGATGCGTATAACTCGGGCGGATACACTATATTTGAAGGGACAGTTTCAAAAGACGGGAAATTCCTTTTGAAAACCGCCTCTATCGATACGTCCAAGACACGATCCATTGATTACTCAGGATGGATGCGGATCTCCATCACGCGTCCAGGGACAAAGGATGTCTTGAAGTATAACCGCCAATTGACAGATGAAACCGTACCAGCGATTCGGATTCCGAAAATCAGTGACTCGAAGCGCGAAGTTTTGTTTAAATCCGACGACCTCCTGAAATCGGCGGACGTGCGTTATTACAAAGGAGAAACACTCGTTAAGACGGTGAAACTGGACCTCTCACGATTCGGATTCTATCGCCACACGTGGGACAGCCAAACGAACAGGACGTTCAAACAAGACGGCATTACCCGAATCGAAGTTCGGGGAACGAACCGTTCGGATCTGACGTCTGATTGGGTGAGTACATCCGTTTTAAGTACAACTTATCCACCACTGACTGTCTACGAGATGCGTTTTGGTGAGACGGTGTTGCAAGCAAAAACAGCTCCGCGTACGAAGGTCCAAGCTGTCATCGGTGAGCAACAGTATGAAGCGACAGCCGATACAAAAGGTCTTGTGACGATGCGCTTAAAACGAGCGCTCACGCAGCAGGATATCGTTCGTGTCACGATCCGAAACGAGGCAGGCACAGCGAAAACGACGGAAAAACGACCAGTCGATTACCCGGTCCAAGATATCCATTGGAGTGAGAAGAAGAACAAGATCTGGTTCGTCACGCAGGATACGCATCTTCGTCCGAGCCGTTATACGTTCAAAATCAACGGAAAAGAAGTCAAGCTAGCCGGTACGCGTCCGCGCTCCGTCTTCACCTTACCGAAGAAGATGAAAGCACCATTCCAAGTCGAATTGACGTTACGTAATTCGGACGGGACCGCGCGAGCGACATTGAAAAAGACGATTCGTTCGACGTATCAGAATCAAAAGGTAACGAAGCTGACCGCGTCCGCGAAGACACGCCTGATCAAAGGAATCGCACAGCCGTATCATGCCGTCGAAGCTTACGACGATAATGATATGAACTTAGCTGGTGTCGACTTGTATCAAGATCAGCAGTTTTCGATGAAAGCGTATCGTGCACTACGAATTGGAAAGACGATCACGATCCATTCGCGTGATCCTTTCGGACAACGCTCGATTGTTTCGCTGAAAATCAAAGACGATATCGGACCAAAAACGCCGACGGTTTCGCGTGTCACTTCAAAATCGACCCGCATCATCGGGAAGACGGAAGCGAAAGCGAACGTCGTCGTCACGTATAAGAAGAAAGCCTACCGGACACAGGCAGATGCAAAAGGAAATTACACGTTACGCATCAACGCCTGGAAAGCCGGAGAAACAGTCAGCATCTACGCAGAAGATGCTGCGAAGAATCGTTCCGCGACAGTCATCACGAAAATCGTCAAATCCTAATCGGAATGATGTTTTAAGAAAGAGGGAGAAGAACCATGAAAAAATTCTTTAAGATCGTCTTGATCGTACTAGCCGTCTTAATCGGGCTGTTAGTATTGCTTGTCGCATGTAGCGACTCGGATACAGAATCAGGTAAAGGAAAGAGCAGTACGAAGTCGGAAATCAAATCAAAAGGACCGTTGGCGGAGAAAGACTACGAGAAGATGTATACGGATCCGAAGAAATACAAAGGATATGAAGTAACGGTCCGTGGGAAAGTGTTCTCAGAACCAGAAAAGGATGAAGACGGTGTCTACTTCCAGATGTACGGCGATCCGGAGAATGCTGAAAAGAACACGATGGTCGCAGCAGATACGTCTTTGAAAATCAAAAGTGAACAGTATGTAGAAGTCAAAGGCATCGTAGTGGACGAGTTCTCAGGGGAGAATGCATTCGGTGGAGAAATCTCTGCTGCCGGCATTCGGGCAAAGAGCGTCAAGGAAATCAGCTACATCGATGCGATGGCACCGACGAAAAAGACGATTGAGCTGAATAAAGTCGTCGATCAACATGGTTTGAAGGTTGAACTGCAAAAGGTTGAGTTGGCAGACAATCAGACACGTGTTTTCGTAAAAATCACGAACAAGACGAACGTCAATGCGACGTTCTTCGATTCAGGCTCCAAACTAGTCGTAGGGAATAAACAACTCGAGACAGAATACCTCGATAGTGAAGAATCCGGTCTCGCAGAAGTCCAGTCGGATATTCTACCGGGGATCGAAACGGAAGGGGTCATGATCTATCCAGCGGTCGAAGAAGGGACGACAAGCATGAAACTACTGATTGATGCTTCGAACGATAACTACGATATTGATTTCGCGCCGTATACGTTCGAGATTCTAGTTAAATAAGCGTGTTTATAGTAATACTCAAAGCGACAGTACTCGGTTGATGACCGAATACTGTCGCTTTTTTCTAGTACAGTATTCGTTAGGATCATACAGAGATAAAAAAGACCTGAACCCCATCTTGTGAGGAGTTCAGGTCGTCTATTATATAAAAACGTTATCTTTTTTGTTTCGCTTTATCTTGAGTGAGTAATCGAAACTCATACAAGAAAACGGATAGAATCACGACGATCAGAATCGCAGCAAAGCTAGTCCCTTTTGGTAAATCGAGTGTAAAGATGACGATGGATGCGAAGATGACGATCAATAAAGAAATCAGATAGTCTTTTTTTCGATTCGACATACGTTCACTCCTTAAAGATTTGGCATAATCATTTAGTTTACATTATTTAGTATAACATATTTAAACGGTTTTATTGAGAATCAAATAATCATCACTATAGCTTATTTTACAGGAACCACGGTAGAGCTGTATGCTTCATACCATTTATCCCAAGCACCACGTGTGTGTTTTTCATATCTGATCTTGACTTTGAATTTCTTTGCTGTTGAAGCATTTAATACCTGTTGAATTTTTTTGGAGCCTAAATCTTTATCGATGACCAGTGAAGAGATGACATAAGAGGCAAGACCAGAAGATAGGCTTGCTTTTAATGTTTTCGCAATGGGATGAGTGACGAGCGTACCTGCGATCGTAAATCGGATATTATTTAAATCGTTATCGCTTTTTTCGGCTTTTTTGATTTGTTCCAAGAAACTGACGAGTTCTTTTCTTGAAACAGTCTCGGTCGTACTAAATTTTTCTCCGACATCTTTTGCACCCCCGTAACCAATCGTAATGACGGGACTAGCAGCAGATGATTTTTTCGGAAGCGTCGTAACCAACGAGAGAAGGAGGATTGACGCAATCATAATCATAGAGAACTTATAAATGGTTTTTCTTTTGATCAACATATTGCCACGTCCTTTCAAGAATTGGAGTACATGAACAACATACCGAATTTGAAGCAGGTGGTGATGTTTTGGATTACAGGCGTAATCACATTGTTTCCCATAATGTATAACGATAAAAGAATAAGAACTAATGAATCCACCAAAAATGTATTATTGGTCAATTCAAAATAAAAAAATGGTATAAAAAGACAAATGTGTAAATTCAAAAATGAAACCCCGTCATTTTATTTCACAATATGTAATATATATCATTCGATTATAGGTTCATTGTACCTTTATTTATCATCTCAGTTGATATAGAACATTTTTAAGAATAAAGAATTCAACCTGGACCTTTGAACTGTTCCCCGTCAAGTAGACAGGACAAATAATAAAAATTCTTTAAACAGTTTTCGCTCTGTATTCTGTTGGCGCCAAGCCGTTTAAGCTTTATTTCAACTATCTACTTCTTGAGGAGCATATCAAAGACGGATACGATGAAGGGGGAGTAATTGGGTGGAAAAAAGTTACACTTCAACTATCTACTTGTGAGAATACCCAAGGTAAACTCTTGAAGGAGACGAACGGTGAAATCCTCATAACAGGACTGACGCGATCAACATATAGCTTAATCGAGATGCAAGCGCCTATTGGTTATCTGTTAGACTCTGAACAATGTATCATTCGTCTGAAAAGCGGTTGTCCGTGTCACGATAACGAACACGATTGATCCGAAAACGCCTCACAAACCAAATGGGAGAACAGACACACCGAATGAAGATGGGACAAGACCATCTAATTCAGGCGGTCTTCCTCAAACAGGTGAGTCCGAGCCATTCAGTACTCAGCCTATTGGGTTCTTGCTTGCGGCGTTTGGAATTCTTCTACTGTCTCTAAATAGAAGAAAAAAGAGTCAACGCGAAGGTTAAAGAGAGAAAGATAAGAATAGGATTACAAAAAGCTGTCCCGACGCATGTCGAGACAGCTTTTCATTGTATCTGACATAGGGAAAGATTAATCAACGGAAGGGTAATAAGAAGACAAGAATACTAAAAATAATCACAGCTAAAGAAGGTAGGTAACGCGTGAGACGATTCATGAATAGTAGCTCCTTTTAATTAGAAAATTGAGGAATTAAATTTGGTTTAAAACCAAATAATGTAACCTTCTTTAGTTTAAAGGAAAAAATCTTTGATTATAGGCTCTGATTAACTTTTTATGGAAATGTGTTTTTGGATTAACTCCTTTTCAAGATAATTCCTTAGAAATAGTCACTAAAAAGGAAGTGCGACGTAACGATGTCGCGCTTCCTTTTGACTAGTCCGATTTACTTGTATTTTTTACGAAGCGCTTTACTGAAACCATCCGCATCACGATTCCCTACGACGTAGAAGTCGACGCTCGCATCTTTCTTGTATAATTTCTTGTTGATCGACATTTTATACGAACCGTTGCTGCGTGGCTTCGCCTTACCGAGCAATTTCCATGATTTGCTCGACTTATGATAGACATACGCTTCGACGCGAACATCTTTATTAGATACAGATCCCGTTACGGTCCGAGTCATACGTGTCAGTGTTTTCGTATCAACCGTTGCTGCTTTTGGAATGAACGTACGCACTGTGAGGTCAATTGGAGCGAAGTCGTACGAAATCGGATCTTGTGGCTCTTCCGTTGTATCGCCATCATCCTCTCCCGGCTCGTCCCCTTCTTCTCCATCATCATACCCGTCATCATCACCATCACCGGGTTCGTCGCCGTCGTCGCCCCCATCGTCATCTCCGTAAGAATCAGCACGTGTTACGTAATACTCGTCCCACCCATCGTCCATTCCATCATCATCACCCGTATAATCATCGACACTTACGACTTCAAGGAAATAGTTTGGTGTGACGTCTGAAGAGCTGTCTTCATCCTCATCGTCATAGTCGTCTTCATCCGAGTCGGATTGATGATAGTCATAGAAATCCTCGCCGATCAATCCTTCTTCAGGCAATTCGATTGAATAGTTCCCATTCTTATCGGCTTTTGTATGGGCGACTTCTTGTAGGTCTTCTTCCTCTGTGTCATCTGATTGTAAGACAACGATTGATCCAGCAGGTGCCTTCCCCTTTAAAACTTCCGTCCGTGTGTTAATGTTTTTCGTTTCTACCGTGAATTCGTCCGTCGCCGCTCCAACAGGCGAGAGATAGACCGCGCTACTGAGACCAAGCGTCACGAGTGCCGTCCATGTCATACTTTTTTTCATCGCAGAACGCCTCCTTTTTCTGTAGTATAGCAAGGAAATTAATGGATATATTTTCAGTTTTAAATGATAAAGAAATGAGATTTTAAAAAACGTCAACATACAGAGAGTTCAAAAAAATCCCCTCTGTACTGAAAATGTACAGAGGGAGAGGAAGCATTATTTTTTAGCCGGGACCTTAATAATGAATGGTACCGGTTTAGGAACGTCTCCAAACTTTGCAAACAAGACGACGAGGTGTTCGTACTTATCTGGTGTCACGACGGCTTGGTTTCCTTGAACCGTCACGATGTCAGGATGCGAAGATGTCCAATTGGTGATTGGTTTTGCACCAATACCAAGGAGGCCACCATAGCTTTGAGGAAGTGACGCTGACTTGCCTATCGAGAGTGAATCGACGATCGGATTGACGATGCCTCCGAGGACATTCAGTAAGCTTGAAAGTAAGGATATCTGAGTATCTTGCGTAGCGAGCGATAGGATACTTGAAGTATTGCCAGTCGTCGCAGAAAGCGTGAAAGGTGTAATTTGTGATCGATTCTTAACGATCCCGAGACTCGTTAAAAGGCTTTCATTGTTTGATTTCCACGTAAGTGGTATCCCGTTCAATGTCGTCGGTAACTTTAAGTCAAGGTAGACATTCAATGTCGGACTAACAGCTGCGATACGAGCGAGATCTTCTTTAAGGATGAGGCTGAGATTCCCGGCAAGCGTTCCATCGAATGTCTTGCTCTTTAGGATGCCGTCTTTCGTGATCCATGCCGTCAAAGAGAACGCTTGCGAAGAAACGGCTGGAATGATAGTACCAGTATTACTGATGATGTTCGTATTACTCGATTTCCACGTGATTGGTAATCCATTGATTTGAGTCGGCAAACTGAGGGAAGACGTCAAATCTGTTAGTGAACTGAGGGAGAGATCTTGTAACGCCTTATCTACTAATTTTGTTGGACTCAAGGGAACTTTGATACCTGTAATCGTTCGATTTTTAGTAATGCCGTCTTTCGTCGCAGTTATTGTGATATCGACGACTTCGTCAACGATACCTTGAGTGACGACTCCGCCACTTGCTACAACGGAAGGCTTGTCGGATTTAATCGAAACAGTGATTCCAGTTGGTGCTTGAAGAACCAGATTATTCGTTAAAATGTTTGGGATGCTCAGGCTATCAAGATAAGACTGGACAATGTCAGCAGGAGATGGATTTTTCATCGGAACCGTTAGCTGATTAAAGGTTTTGGTCTCCGTAGCAGTTCCTTTCTCAGCAGTCACTATTAACGATAAAGTAGTGTTGGTTGCAGCTGGAGCAATGGATCCGTCATTTAAAAGTACAGTCGGATCACTGGATGATAAAGTGACTTTTATTCCTTCTGCATTCGCTTCGTCGATTAATTTAAGATTTTCGGTTATTAAAGAAGGAATTGACAGTTGGTTGAGATACTTTTGTAATTCTTCGGTATCCGTCAATGCACGTTTCGGTACTGAAATATTTTCAAATTGTTTAGAGAGCGATAAACCATTTTTTGAAGCAAGGACCGTAATATCAGTCGTTCGATCTACGATATCGCGTGTGAGAACACCGGTACTCGATAACAACGAAGTAGCGGAGGACTCGACACTAACGGTGATACCTGAAGGTGGGTTCAATGAAAGGTTATTTACGAGTGATGTCGGTAGGGAAAGGCTATTTATATAAGTCGTCAGTTCTTCTAAGACTGTCAGAGGACGTGCGGGTACTGAAAGATTTGAAAACATCCTCGTCTTTGAAACACCGTTCAGCACAGCAGTCACACTGACTGTGACAGATCGAGCAGTGTCTGCAGGTTTAATCACGCCTGACGTTGCCACGACATCAGGTTGAGAAGAGGTCAGGTATACGGTCATTCCTTCCGGTGCGAGAGGCAGCTGAATGTTTTGATTCAGCGGACTAGAAATCTCGACTTGATTTAAATAAGTGTCAATAAAAGCATCCGGTAATACATCTTGTTTCGGGATTGTGATCAGCGGAAACTCTTTCTTACGAATGACCCCGTCTTTTGAGGCTGTCACTGTCACGGAGACAATCTGATCCGTCAGACCACGTGTCACGCTTCCTGTATTCGAAAGGACAGCTGTGTTCGTTGAAAAGAGAGATGTTTCGATTCCCGGTGTCATCGGGGTCGGCAAGTAATAATCAGCCGTCAAGGGTGACGGGATTTCGACCGTTTTCAAGTAATCATCAAGCAGGTCAGCTGTCGCATTCTCTTTCTTTGGAATCGTCAAGTTCGAAAAAGTACGCAATTTAGTGACACCGTCTTTCGTAGCGATGACTGTAAACGAAACGACTTTATCCGTCAAACCACGAGTGATTTGACCTGTATTTGACAAAATAGAGGTATTGGTTGAAGAAAGAGTCGTTTGAATTCCCTCTACTGTTGGAAGACTTACATCACGCGTCAATATACTTGGAATGTCGAGCTTATTCAAGTAGTCTGTCAATAATTCATCGATTGCTGTATCTCGTTTTGGGACTTGGTAGTTCCAAAAACTGCGTGTGCGTGTCACACCGTTCTTTGTTGCAGAGACGAGGAATGAAAGGGATTGGTCGGTCAGACCGCGTGTCACTTTCCCGGTCGATGAGAGGACATCCGGAAGTGAAGACGTCAGAGAAAGTGTCGTTCCCGTAGCGGCAGGTAAGACTAAATCTCTTGTTAAAGGATTCGGGAATGTCAGACGACTCAAGTAGTCGTCTAAGAACAATTCCGTCGCATTGTCGACTTTCGGAACGGTGATATTCGAGTAGAGACGTGTTTTTTCGAGACTGCCTTTTGAAGCCTTCAATGTCAGCGTGACGAGTTGGTCCGCCAGGTCACGACGTACTTTACCATCGGACGTGACGACTTTTTCGTTTGAAGACAACAATTGAAACGAGATGCCCTCTGTTTGTGGTAACTGAATATCCTTCGTCAACGGACTTGCCAGTTTGAATTTGTCGAGTGTGAAATCGATCAGTTCCTCGTCCGTCAGATCACGTTTTGGAACCGTGATACCTGAAAAGGAACGTGTTTCTTCAAGACCATTTAATTTCCCTACGATTGTGAATGCGACATCACGTTCTTGATCCGTGCGAGTGACTTGTCCGGTAGGCGACAAATTACTATCGGTGGAACGAATACTAAATGTAGCACCTTCTACTTGTGGCAGATGGATATCTTGAAGGAGTGGACTTGGGATCGTGAGGCCGGCAAGTAATACCTTTAAGAGTTTTCTTGAATCGTCCGGTGATGGAGGTGTGACGACGTTTCGAATCGTTACGGTCGAAGACGCTGCATTTTGCGACCCACTTAAAATCGAGACATCATAGCGACCGACTGGTAATACGCTCGTTTCAATCCGGAAGTACCCTTGTCGATCACGCTTTAACGGATACATGGATACACGGTCTTTATCGTCAATCAGATACAGATGATGTGTCATACCTTTTGCCGGATAAAGGATACGACCGGTGACGAGCATTCGGCGACCACTTTCAAACGTCGTATACTTCACGTTTTCATGCTTGACGTCTGAGACGCGTAATGTATTTTTTCCAGTAATCAAGACGTTTCGTCCAACCGCTGTGTACTTGACACTTTTCTTGCCGAAGGACGCCGTCGTCGTACGTGTCCATTTGAGTGGATACGAATAGCGCTGTCCACCAGCGAAAATTGTTGATAGCCGTTCTGGAAGTTTGGTCGATTGATTTTTCCCGACCGTCTTGACGACAGGAGGGAGAATCGATTTCGGATAATTTTTAATCGTGACGTACCAATAGGCACTCTTAGAGGTTCCCGAAACATTCCCTTTAATTTTTTGTTTTCGATCAATCATTTTTTTATCGAAGCGAACACTATTCCACTTTACGGATCGTTTTACTTTTTTACCGTTCGCAAGTTTGACACGGACGGTCTTGGGTGGAGAAAGGGGGTTGACCGCAAACACGTCACCGCCATAATGTACGGTCGAGGTAGGGCGGTATACTTTTTTAACGCTATTTGATTTAGCGGCAGTAACGGATTGGAACGAGGCGGGGAAGGAAAGTAACAGACAGAGAAGAACGATAAGACTCTTTCGCATGACCAAACCTCCCTAGAAAGTATAGTGTCCAGGCAAATGAATGGCTCTCAGGTGTTGAAATTCCCATGTTGTATGTAGATAAAAGAAAGTAGAAAAATATGCGATGAACCTGATAGGAAATCTAGGTTCATCGCATATGAAATTCAGAAAAACAGATTTGAAAATTAACGTTTAGGAATTTTGACAAGAACCGGAACGGGTTTGTCGAGACCCTCATAGTCTGCGTAGAGCACGACGAGATGGTCAAAATCGTCACGTTTTACAGTTAAGTTATAACCTTGAATCGTCACGAGATCTGGGTGTGAACTACTCCAATTTGTAATATCACGTGCTCCAATACCAAGAAGACCACCGTAACTTTTCGGAAGTGTTGCTGTTCCTTGACCGCTAGCTAAAGTGTTGACGACAGGGTTTAATACATTCCCAAGTAAATCAACGACGCCACTTAACAAACCACCAGAAGGACGTTGGATAGCGAGATTCAACGTTTCTGACGTTCCTCCAGATGTCGCTGTCAGTGTAAATGGCGTTGAACTAGAGTCGTTCAAGATGACGCCTGTACTACTTAATAGCGATGGTGCACTTGAAGTCCAAGTGATCGCTGAGCCATTCAGTGAAGTCGGAAGGTTGAGGTTGTAGCCAACGTTCAGCGTACCGACGCTCGACTTGATTTTTGCGATATCGTTTTTAAACGATAGTCCAAGATTAGCTGCGACTGTTCCTGAGAACGTTCTCGATTTTGTAATGCCACCTTTTGTGACACTTGCTTTGAGTGTGAAGTTTTGTAGGTTCAATGCCCCTTTTACGACTCCATCGTTCGAGATGACATCTGGATTGTTTGATGTCCATTGAACGGCAATACCTTTTGAACTACTTGGCAGATTGACGTTACCTGTTAAGTTCAACAGATTCAGATTGATTGCATTTAGTGCAGCATCTAACTCTGCTGAGAGACTGATCGGTACAAGGATATTCGTGAACGTACGTGATTTCGTGATGCCGTCTTTAGAGACATTAACTGTCACAGAAATCGTCTTATCGACATCTGGTGGCGTCAAAATACCTGTGTTTGATAAAATATTTGGATCTGATGCACTGATTGATAAGTTTACACCAGCTGGTGGAGTGAGCGACAAGTTCGTAGTCAATGGACTGCTAATTGTCAAACCAGACAAGTAAAGATCAAGTAATTCATCTGTCGTTGCATCTTGTTTTGGAACCGTCAAGTTCCAGAAGTCACGTGATTTCGTGATACCGTCTTTTGTAACCGAGACGACGATCGAGACCGTTTGATCCGTCATGCCGCGTGTGACGACACCTGTGTTTGAGATGACGTTAGGTTTAGTCGATGTGATGGATACTGTAGCGCCTGGAAGTGCTGGAAGGACGATATTTTTCGTCACCGGACTCTTGATATCGAGTTTATCAAGGTAGTCTTGCAACAGGCTATCTGTCGCATTGTCGACTTTCGGGACGAGGATGTTCGGGAAGCTCTTCGTTTTTGTTAGGCTGCCTTTCGTCGCACGTAGCGTCAAATCGACTTGTTTATCTTCTAGTCCACGTTTGACGATTCCGTTGCTTGAGACGACGGCTTCATTTGAAGAAATCAGCGAGAACGAGATTCCTTCAGTCGTTGGCAATATGATATTCGTTTTTAACGGATTGGCGATTGTGAAGTTCTCAAGCGTGAAGTCGATCAACTCTTCATCCGACAAGTCTTTTCGTGGAACGAGGATGTTCGAGAACGATTTGCTTTCTGTCACGCCACCGAACGTCGCTTTGATGTTCAGATTGACCGTTTGATCCGTCGCACCGCGCATGACTTTTCCGCTACTTGAGACGACTGGATTGTCTGAATCGACCGTAAACGAGACGCCATCGACTTCTGGGAATTCGATGTCACTCAAGAGGGGATTCGAGACGTT
Source organism: Exiguobacterium sp. EA-TM-5 (assembly GCF_053878415.1). Taxonomy (NCBI): domain Bacteria; kingdom Bacillati; phylum Bacillota; class Bacilli; order Caryophanales; genus Exiguobacterium; species Exiguobacterium sp. EA-TM-5. Next base: position 896,576 of record NZ_CM132670.1, read on the forward strand.
GATGACGAGAAGTAACTTTTGGAGGAGTTCCCGTTTTTGTTCATCTGTTGGTTCTGTGATCGGTTTTTTGATCGTAATCGTGACGGATTTCGTCTTTTTTGAACCCGACAGGATATAGACCGTGTAGTCTCCTGGAGTGAGTTCTTGACTTGTCACGTAGTAGTGTCCTTTTTTGTCGAGCTTGAGATACATTTTCGTGCTCTCACCTGTCTTTTTATCCGTAATGACGAGATAGCTCTTCATGCCTTTTGCTTCATAAAGGATTTTACCGGTTGCTCGGATTTTTTTCCCGTATGAGACGAGGTAGTATTTCTGCATCGACTGGACGACATCTGATACTTTCAGCTTGGCAGCCCCGTAGATTTCGAGGTTGCGTCCGACAGTCGAGTACGTTAGATTTTTCGTACCGAATGAAGCTGTTGAGACCTTACTCCATTTGAGCGGATACGAGTAGCGTTGTCCACCCTCGAAAATCGTCGAAAGACGTGTCGGCAAGTTCGCTGGTTGATTCTTTCCGACTGTCATGACATTCGGAGCAAGTACCTTCGCTGGATAGTTTTTGACTTTAACATACCAGTACGCATTTTTTGATGTACCGTAAACATCCCCTTTGATCTTTTGTTTCTTTCCGATGTACTTCTTATCAAAGCTGACCTTACTCCATTTGACAGAACGATACGAGTACTTCCCATTCGAAAGCTTGACCTTGACGGATTTTGGATACGTCAATTTCTTCTTAGCATACTTCACGCCACCGTAATGGACGAGATACTTCGGTGAGTAGACGGTTTTGACGCTACTCGAAGAAGCGGCAGAAGCAGCTAATGGAGTCAACCCATAAGACAAGATGAGAAGAAGACTCAGAACAATTGCCAACCCTTTTTTCATCAATACAACCTCCTCTAAATCAATAGACTAAAGTGTGCATGGATGAACGTGCATCTCAGGTGTATAAAATAAAATTACCCTTTTATTATGGAAAATATGTAATATTTTTAACATAATTATATTAAATGGTATTTATTAGGCATCTAATATAGGTCAATTGACCTGAATCATTGGTATAGGTTGGTTTTATACATGTAATTAATATTCAACAATTTAAGGTATATATACTCATAAAGTTTCAGGGAATAGTGATTTTGGTCTAAATTTCAAATATATAACATACTTGTTTCTTTTATTTTCAAAAAATCCTAAATTCGGTCATCCAGCGTGTGAATTGAGTATTATTTAGAAATAATGGTCATGAAAAAACGATAAAAATTGAATAAAAATGTAAAAATAAAAACTAAAAAGGAAAAATAGATATAAAAAACCATTAAATCCATTATAATGAGATGAGGTATGAATGATACATTCATGAAATGAACAGAAGAAAGAGGATGATCGAATGAAACGCATGACAACAACGGTACTTGCAGCAATGATCGCAGGCGCGACAGTATGTGCTGGAAGTGCATCGGCTGCTACGAAAGAGGAAACGAAGTATACGACGCAGTACACAAACTTAAAGACTGGTATGACGATGACGGAAGCAGCAAAAGTCTTATACGGTAAAGATTATAAAAAACAACTGGTGAAAAAGAGTGGCAGTACGGTCTTGAAGAAACAAGCCGAGTCGACGGAAATCTCGTACGGTCAAAAAACGAAGTTCTACTACTTCACGAATGGCAAGAACGGAGATAGCGATACGTCACTCATCTTTATGACGAAAAAGAATAGTTCTGTCTATCGATTGATCGGAAAATCGTTTGATATTTATCGTGAAAATACGAAGTCTGCCGCACGTGAAAGCACACGTAAGCTCGCAAAGGGCGCAAAGGTTAAAAAAGGAATGACAGCGAAGCAACTCGATGCGATTCTTTCTGGAACAGGACTTGGGGAGTGGACAGGAATCGAGGCGACGGATTGGTCGTCGATTCAATCGAAAGCGGATCTCGCTGCAATCGGTGCAGAGAAGTCATCTTATAAGACGTATGTTTTCCCGACTTCGACGGGTGGACGAAAGATGGTCCTCATGAGTTACGACTATAAGAAAAAAACCTTCAAAGTCGCAGATCATATGTCACTATGAATACATACAGGAGTCCATCTAGCAAAAGATGGACTCCTGTTGTCTAAGCAGGTCAGAAACTGATGCAATTGAGCAGATGAAACTACTTGGCTGAAGGAGGAATTCCCATGCAACACGACGAGTACTTGCACGAATATCTCATCTCACATCCGACGTTCGCAAAACCGACGATCAAAGCCTACCGTAGTGACGTCCGGCATATGGAACGTGCCGGTGTCTCGTGGTCGATCGCGTCGCTGCAGCATTACTTCGATCAGATGCGTCTGAATTATCAGCCGTCGACGATTCTGCGGCGATTCCATGCCTTGCGTTCACTCGGGAATGTACTCGTCCGAGCCGGAAGGTTGCAAAAGAATCCACTGCATGACGTGTCACCGATCACGCATCAACGTTTTCCGGATGAGACCTATCATGACTTACAGGAGGGGCTGTCAATCGTCCGCAGCATCGAAGACCCGATGTACCGTTTGTTTTTCGAAGTGATTTGCCAGACCGGTCTCCGCTTCACCGAAGCACGCCTGTTATCCGTTACAGATATCGATTTCGAGACGCATACACTGTTCGTCCGCTACGGTAAGGGACGTCGCCTGCGTACGATTCCGATCGGGATGATGCTGTCGCACCGTCTCCTGCATTTCCTCGGTGAACGTAAAGAGGGCATCTTGTTTCAGTCTGTGACCGGACGCCATCTGCATGAACAGACGGCGCGTCTCGTTCTCCGTGACGCAGGCTTGCGCTTGAGCGGTGCACCGCTCCGCCCGCATGCGCTCCGGATCGCATATGCAACCTATCTGCATCATGAAGGAGGCTGTACGATCGTTGAGATCCAGCGCTTACTCGGTCATGCGCATCCGACGACGACCGTCGGCTATATCCGGAGTCGTACGAACCGAATCCGGGAGATCCTCAATACGTTGTCGGCTTGAGCCGGTTGACCGAGGCGCGATCGATATCGCTGGAAGGCAGGATATAGTGTTGGGTCGTCCGGACGTCCCGATGACCGAGTAGACGCATGATTGTCAATACGTCCGTCTCATGTTCGTGGTAGAGCGTGGTCGCAAAGGTCACCCGAAGATCGTGCGGACGAAGAATCCGACCGAGCTGGGTTAGACTCGCTTCGCGTAACGTCGACCGAATCCGTTCCGCCGGGAAGCGACGACCCGTCTCCGTTGAAAACAATTCCTGCGAAGGGACGGATGTCGTCTCAAGATAACGCAATAAGACGCGATGCAATTCGTCATGTAACGGAAGGTGACGCATGCGTCCTCCTTTCCCGTGACGAACGAATAGTTGCTTGGTGTCCCAATCGATATCCGTCAAACGTAAAGCATGTGCCTCGGCGAAACGAAGTCCCGTATGGAGCAGTAAAAAGCAAAACGCGTAGACGGTCTCGTCCGTAATCCGTTCGAGGACGGACCGGACCTCATCATACGAAAAGCGGGGGCGTCGACGGGCAATCGGGGGATGACGTTTCGTTTGTGCGAGGGGATTGTGTGCTAAGGCGCGTTCAGTAACGAGTTGGTCGAACAGTGTCGACAGGGCGTGGAGACGACGGGAGACAGTCGTCGAAGCATACGACGTTCGCAGTAAGGTACCGTACCGTTGCAACGAAGGAACATCGATTCGGGTCACGTTGCGACACAGATGACGGACGTCGCTGCGGTAAGCTTTTTTCGTCAATGGACTGTAGGGTCCTTGTTCGATCAACGTTAATAATCGTTCTTCATAGAACGCCATCATCCGAGCAAATACTCGACTTTCTTGCGGAGTTCGGATTTCAAGGATCGGAGCCGGGCGTGCGAGTATCCGAGCGTCTCTTCCGTCCCGTTCATCAACGACTCGAGAAACGTGAACTCCGTCGCCGATAAGTCTCGCTTGAGTTCATTCATCAGGTAGGTGAATGACAGATGCGGAGTACGCGGGCGTTCCGGTAACGCGTCGGAGACGACTTCGGTTGCGAGCGTCCGATTACGAGTCGCCAGGTAATCGAGCATCGCGCCTTTCGCGCGAATCCGAACGAAGGTGACGGTCAATGTCTTGCCATCCTCGATCGATTTCCATAGACGCAGCAAGGCGGCTTGCCGGCATTCATCCTGTTCATTCGGGTGGATCGACAGGCGAGAGAGAAGGGAGTTGATGAGGGGGAGCCAGTTGCGAAGAAGTTCATTCATCGGATGGAGTCCTTTTACGAGATATGCATATCTGCTATGTATTCCGCGGTAGTTTCAGTATAAGTAGAGTTATCCAATACAGACGTCTGGTTTCAAGCGGTTTTTCTGGATTATTACTAGTGATTTTTTGTCGAATCAGGAGCAAACGTATCGTAAAAGATGAGAAAACCGTTGGCACGATTCAAAAAAGTGACGTTGAAAGCCGAGGATAACTCTACTTATCCTCGACAGTGTTCGAAAAAAGATTTATTTTGGGAAAAGAAGGTAAAATTTGAGAATTTAATTATACTTATAAGTAAGACTTTATATAAAAGGAGAAACCACATATGAAAAAAATCATCGTCGGTCTTGCAGCGACCGTTCTGTATTCTGCAACGTCCATCCATTCATCTGCAGAAGTCAAAATTCCGTTCGTTACCTCACTCACTCCATCATCTGCTTTTCAAGTCGTACCGGACGAGTCACGCGTCTGGAGATGGGGAACTTATGAAGCACCACGACTCTTTGATTTCGAGAAAACGCGCGACGTGCAGATGCTGTCGACTGAAGAAGGAGAACCGGTACAAGACTTTACGGTATCGGACGATCAACGACGATTCGTCTTTGTAAAGGATCAAGTGCTTGAAGTACGCGATGCGACGGGGAACGTGCTGCACGTCATCGATCAGATCGCGACACCTGCAGGCACGCTTCAGTCGTTCACCCGTGCCCGTTTCTTCCCGGATTCACATTTACTTGCAGTGAGTGGGAAACAAGAGGGCGTCGAGCAGACAGCCGTCTATGACTTAGATACAGCAACCGTCCGTTATGTACAGGAGACGACGGGCGCAAAAGCGATCCGGACGTCGACCGCTTATTTAGCGATCATCCGTGAGACGAGCGTCGACGTTTACGAAAAAGACGGGACGCTTGCGAAACGTCTAACGCATCCATCTGGCTACGTAGCTTATGAGATGGGACGCGACGGTACACTCGTGCTCGCGAAGGCGAACGATCGACGTCTGTATGTCTATGATGTGGCGCACCAGTTCAAGGAAAGTACTTCCTCGCAGTTCATCACGGGAATGACCGGAACATATAAAGATATTGCGGTCGATGAGAGTGGAAAGTTCATCGGTGCCTTGTATACGGGACGAGACGGTTCCTTTGCCTTGTTTGAGAAAAACGGGCACCGGATCGAAACATCACTGGATCGTGATGATTCCGTCAGTTACTCGTCTGTGCTCGGTATGACGAAGGGAGCCCGCTACCTCATCGCGAATGCCGACGGTGGCGAACGGACAAACATGTATGATGGTCGTTTGTTAGTCGAACGACCGGTCGCGCTTTCGATCCCGTCTTCCTTCAAGGAAGTGAAGGTTGGATCTCCTGAGCCGCTCCTTCTCAACGTCACCCAAGCGGACGGCAAGAAAAAACAAGTCACGGCAAAAGTGAAATGGGTCTCGGATCAACCGACGATTGCGAGCGTCTCGTCGGGAAAACTGTACGGGAAAAAAGCGGGGACGTATACGTTACGGGCATCCTACGGAGGTTACACGGCGACACTCAAAGGAAAAGTCATTCCGTTACCGAAGCTCTCGACCGTTTCCGACAGCAGTTGGTTGAAACGTCAAAAGCAGGCGATGCAAGAGCGGAAAGGATTTGAAGGGTCGCCGCGCGTCGGAGCCAGTTATGTCTCGTGGACAGGTACGTCCGGTAGCCTCGTTCAAAAAGGAGAAAAGGTCCTTAACGGGAAGTGGAAAGGTCGCCATTTTGCAGCCCGTTATCCGCGTTTTGGGAGTCAAATCGACCGGATCGATCTCGTCACGCTCGCACCAGCGCTTGAGAAACGCACGCTGACGAAAGCGGAAATCAGTGCCGTGTTCGGTAAACCGACGTTCAAGGAGACATATGCGACGTCCTACTCGCAACGCATCGTCGAAGGTAAAACGACACGCGCGACGTACGCCATTCGTAGCGTCTACGAATATCGGATCGGACAAGTGACGTGCCAATTCGCCTTTGACGCGAAAGGAGTAGTACGCTTAATTCATGTGAATTAAACATATGGATGGATTTGGAAAGAAAAGAAAGGTGTGTTAGGGTAACGGTAATCCACGACAAAGGAGGAACATCGAATGAAATGGATGAAAGGATGTATGGCGCTACTACTAGTGCTTGTATTACTTGTTCCAATGACGGTTGATGCGAAAACGATGTCGAATGCCGCGTACTTGAAAAAACAATTCGCAGCAGCAGAAAAAGGAACGCTGCTTGATGCAAAGGCGAAGCTGTATGATCGTTTCACGATCAAAGGGAAAGACGCCAGCTATGGGGTCAATCAGACTGATTGTTGCGTCTTCGGGAAGTTGAAAGGCACGTATCTGTATTCCGATTTTCGGTTTAGCGCGAAGTACCCGGAACATGTTGGAGTCTTGATGACGTTACCGCAGCTCAACGACCGTAAAATCAAGCTGAGTGAAGTCAAACAGACGCTCGGGAAACCGAGTCAACACGAAACGCTACAAAAGGATGAAGTTCCAGCAAAGATGCGCTTCCAAATTAAAAAAGAAGAATACCTCCGATTCGAACAAAAGGGTACGTACTATTACAACGTAAGTAAAAAAGCCTTGTTGTGGCTTGATTACGATACTAAAGGTTATGTCCGCGCATTTGGTGTTTCAGCGACGGATCGATGAAGGGGAATAAGCGAAATACTGCAATATAGCTTAATCAGACTACCGGATACCATCTATCAATGGTGTTTGGTAGTTTTTTTATTGAAATACACGAGGTGGAAAATAGATTCATTTCTTGAAGGAATGGTTCGCGAAAAAAATTAACTTTATTAGCTTTCTAAAGGGATGAAATAATGGTATATTTTTGAATAATCTATCAGTTATATCAACAAGGATGGTGCAAATTTTGAAAAAGAATACAATGAGGTATACGGTGATCGCAATCATCGTACTATTTGTCGCTGCCATAGCCATTCGTTACGTGTATCCGTATAGCGCTCTCAGCATCAACAAAAAAGTTGAAGTAGATCAAGATCAAGCAACGAGTCGTTATCACAGTAATCTTAAAAAATTGTCTCCACACGTTCCGACTCTGTCGAAAGATGAAGAATACAATGAAAAAATAAGGGCTCAGGTGGAGAACGTCCTCGCCTCTTCCACACTACAAGAGAAAGATATGCGTAAAGCGGACTTATTACAATTATTAAATGACATGAATGGTTTAGTGAAAAATATAGGACATCACGTCAGATATCAACCGGAGTATTTTAATGAAAATCAGCGATCTTATCTGATTGAATTAAAAAATCATCTTCAAGCGAATGCCTATAATACAAATCAAGTAATCGAAGATTCTTATTCAAGCAAAAAAGACATCCAAAAAGCGATCGCTAATTTATATGTAGGGATGAATCAAGATATCAAATCCTTATTACGTCTTGGTTAAATATTTTCTACTTACTTATAAGCAAAGCATCTGCCTCCATGTTTGTTACGGACGCAGGTGCTTTTCTTTTTGTCCATGTCACTGCATTTGGTAAACAGTTTTTACATTTTTTATTTGATATTAAAATTAGATTCTAAAATATTCTGATGAATGATAGTAAAAAAGTTGAATGCGTGTTAATATTTTCTATGGTTATTTTTTACTATAAATAGATGGTGAGTGAGGAGGACATCGAATGGCATGTGTGAACTGTTCGGATGCCGCAAGACGTGGATTAAAATTTTGTCCAAGTTGCGGTGATGCCCTAGAGAAACATGTAGAACAACTAGAACCTGTAGAAAAAGAACGAGATGCGAGACCTGTGCGTTCTAAAAAGATGGGTAAGTCCGCGAAAGCAATTCTTCTGTCGGTCGTGTTAGTTGTCGTAGCAAGCGGCGCTTACTATGGACTTGCTACACAATGGTTTACAGTTGAAGCAACGACAAATGAGGTACGTGATGCGATTCGCTCGGGTGACGCTGCGTTACTCGCTGAGCATACAGAATTTAATGGGAAGCCGATTGACCAAAAAATGGCACAACGCTTTTTAGACGCCTTGAAAGAGACACCGGAACAAAAGAAATCATTCATGGATTATTTATTGATGGCTGGTACGTCGATTCAAGCAGAAAACGAAAGTGACGTTCCTGGTCAAATCGTAGCAAACGGTCGTCAGCTTGGTATTTTTAAGGATTACCGACTCCGTCTTGATACGGTCAAAACGGAAGTCGTCAGCAACTTTAAAGGAACAAAGGTCACACTCGTGAATCCGGTCGGAACGGAAAGCAGTAAAGCGTCTGCGGAAGGCATCATGATGGACGGTGTTTATCCGGGATTGACCGATGCGAAGATCGCGTATGACGGTGAATATGGAAAAGAATCGAGTGATGTCACGATCAATCCGTTGACACTGGATGCGTCGGATCGCAAATTCGAAATCACGTTAAAAGGGGATGCAATCGAACTGGATCAGACTTATCCGGATGCCTATTTGATCGTTGACGGGAAGTCTACATCCAAACAAGTATCGGATTTGAAGAACTATGGACCGATCCCGAAAAACGGCATCAAGCTCTCAGTCGAGAATGACTTCCCGTGGGGAGAAGAAACATCAGATGAGATTCTAGTCAAACCCGATACGAAAAAAGCGACATTCACATTCAAACCGTCTGAAGCCGTTTTGAACGAGCTTCAGGGAGTCGTCGAGGCGCATGCATCTGACTGGGTCGATGCAGCGATCTATCAGGATACGAGTTACTTCTCACTTGTTGATGATGCGTCATATCTCGCAAAACAACAAAAGAACTACGACGATTGGAGCCGCAAGGACTTAGAGTGGGACGGCGAATTCATGAATGCATCGATTGACCGTTCTTCAGCGAAGTTCGTCGAATATGGTGATACGGTCGGCATCGAAGTCATGGCGACAACGTATATCCGAGGTGAAATGTATACACCTGATAGTGAATCACCAGGAAAGTCTACGGCGAAATCCCTCTTCCGTTATCTCTTCACGTATACGAGTGATGAAGATAGTTATGAAGAAGAGTTCCGGATTCAGCAAGCAACGAATATCAAATGAACATAAGGGAGGCTACACAGATGATGGATTGGCAATCAGTCAAATCACGTTTTCAAGGAATGACAGCAAAAGAATTACAAGAACAGGCGGAGCAGGCGCGACGTGAGAAGGGACGCTTGTTGTATGAAATCGGTGAGCGGCATTACATGAAGCTCCGGAGTGAAGGGCGTCGTCGAGAAATCGAGGAGATTCTTGCACAAGAAGTACTCGTATTTGGTGCCTTGTCACGAATCGACGAGATGGAAGTCGAAGCTGCCCAAAAACAATGTAAGTCATGTCGGACGCCGCTTGAGCCGGGCGCGAAGTTCTGTGGGAAATGCGGTACGTCTGTCCCGCGCGAGAACGAACAAGCGAAAGTTGAGTGCTTGACGTGCCACACGCCGCAACGAAGTGAGCAACACTACTGCACATGTTGTGGATCGGAAATGGGGCAACGTCTATGAAGTATTGTTCGACCTGTGGGCAAGCACATGCTCCGCACGCCCAGTACTGCGAAGTAGACGGAACACCCTTAGACAAGCAGGGGCGTCCTATCCGTTTTGAACAAGCTGCGCATTTCTGTGTCGGGTGTGGTACACAAATGGACGGTCGTTCGTCCTACTGTCCGAATTGCGGACATTCGCGTCTTGTCGCGGCGACGTCAGAAGAATCACTCGTTGATCGACTACCGGGTATGCACGATATTCGACAAAAGCTGAAGTCGCAAGATTGGAATGTGAACCTCCCGTGGAAAGAGCGTGGCCAGGTATTCTTATCGCGATTCGATTTATCACTTGGGAATCCGAGTCTTGCGATTGGTAGTATCACCGCTGTCATCTTTTTTGCTGCCATCATCGTCTTATTATTCATCATGCTGGGTCTTCTCAGCGATAACACAGCACTTGAAGGGGTCAAGAATGCGCAACAAGACATGGGAGACGACTTTAGTACGTTTGGTATGTTCTTCTTCCTCGCATTCGTTGCCCTTGCTGGTCTACAACTGACGTCGAGTGAAGACTTAAAGTCACGTTTTCTGACGGAAGTGACAGGTAACGATACAGAATATTTCTCTGAAATTCAAAAAGCTGTCAATCAGCTTGATTTTCATATCTTCTCAGGGCACTTCTTGTTGTCCTTACCGGGGCTAGTTCTCCTCATCGGAAGTGCCTGGTTACTCGAACGTGGTGGTGTCATCGGAATCAAAGCGACATCGTGGAATGAACGCATTGAACGTGCTGCCGTATTTGCCCTGACGTTATCGTTGATTACGCTAGTCGTCGGACTGTTTGCGACGGACTTCGGGATCTTCGATCTTCATCTGTTCGCAGGGATGATTCGCATTTTCATTCTATCGTTTGCTGGAGTCCTCTTATTCCAATTCATTGGTCAAACGAAACTCGATGGTTCTTGGCAAGTCGGACGGATTGCTGCGACGACATTGATGAGCATCTACTTGTTCGGTGTCCTTTTGACATCATTCGGACAACTGTATTATCTAAATCAGATGGATGAACTGGACGAAGTCGAGTTCGGTGAATCCGCAAGCCTCGTTTTGTTGAGCGGTGCTTCTCCGCTCTACGCAATGTCACAAGCAGGACAAATCGACTTCAAGATGACCGTTTTGACGGAAGACTTTCATTTAGGTGCTGCCTTATATGGCGAAGACCGCTTAAGTGATTTGCAACGACCGGTAGAAGCAGCCGGGGAGGCATCGAATCTTGGTCGAATTCAAGGGATCATCTACAATCAGATTGAAAATGGCGAAGAGCCGACGCTTGATCCGAAAGTGACACGTTTTGATGAAACGGTTGATGCGGGACTGTTGACACGCTTCGCACAAATGGCAGATGCTTCTACTTCGTTCGAAGAAGAACAACTTGTCAATTCAAGTGTCGCCCCGTACGGCTTGATTGCCTTGATTCTGATGTTCGTCATTCACGTCGGAATCGGTTTCCGCTGGATTCGGACGTTACCTGGTGTTGCGATTTATGCCGGTGTATTCTTGGTCGGTGGACTTATTTTGGCTTACTTCACACAAACGCGACTTGAAATCCAATGGGATAACGATCTGTTAGCTGGTGTCGTCATTTCTACTTTGACATTCTGGAATGCGTTCATGCTGTTCCTCTTCCCATTCCTCGGTGGATTAGCGGGATATGGATTGAGCCGTTTTAAAGATACAAAAGGATGATTCAAAAAAACGCTTGTCTCCGTTTTCGAAGACAAGCGTTTTATCATAAGGATTGTTTAGTGGTTTGTTCAAATTCAATCGTTGAGTCCTGCTCGATGGCTAAATCGTGAAATGTCAGACTGCCGTCTTCATCAAAAGTGATCTCTAGAGATGACTCATAAAAGTAGAGCATCATACTATTTTCAGAATCGAATCGTCCACTATATGTATAGTCATCGAGTGGCTGTCCTTCAAAATCACGGGCATCATGAATCGTCAATGTCGCCTCACGATTAGGACGTGTCACGACATCGATCGTCGCATCGGTATAATCTTGTTCGTACTCGCCTTGATCACTCGTCGAGTAAGTATAGGTCCCTGCCACGTCACGAAATGCCTGCTCGACCTTGCCGAGTGTCCGGTGGCGGCTTGCTGCTTCGTTTGCGAGTGCACGATCACCAAACGTCTGGTTCATGACTCGTTCCGCGTAACGTACGGCATCCGTCGTCTGATTCATGAATAAAGCGGCTTCGAGGTCGTGAAAAGCTTCTTGTTGTTGCGTCAGCGCGATCAGACGTTTGTCGGTCGCACCTTCCGTACGAGCCTTCTCACGCCATTGTTGTTCTTCGTATAAGTCTCCAGAAAGTGTACTTTGAGCACTTTGCTTTAAGTAAAGATCTGCTGAATCATTGCTACAACCACTTAGTAGGAGAGCTGTGAAGAAAAGAGGAAGTACACGTAACATCATGATGTCGCCTCCTTCTTGAAGGTTCGTTTAATCGACGTGATGTGATACTGTTCGTCATCAAACGTGATTTCATATTCGACACTAGCGCGATGAGATGGCTGATTTTCCATATCGAAGTCTCGTCGATCGTATGTTTCGGTCGTCTCGACATGGAAGTGTTTTTGATCAATGGCTTTTATAGCATCAAACGTCATGTCCTGTAAGGCGACGTGGCTCGTCGGATTTTCTTCTGAAAAGGCGAGTCGATTGCCGAAAGACTCGCGCTCGTCTTCCGTCAAGTCATCGTCTCCATAGAATAAGTCAGCATACGGTATGTATTCATCGAGTGATGAATCGTAATACTCCCAGTCACCGCCCGTTTCGTTTCCGATCGAAGGAAGACGTTCGGCGTACGTACTCAAAAAGCGGTATAGCGAATCGGGTGATGCCGTATCAAACGTGAGGGAATCCTCAAGTTCGTCATCCGTAAGTTGATCGCGTTGAGTCGATGAGAAGCCTTCTGGCAAGACCTGCTCGACATCCGCGGCGGTCTGTGTCAGTTCACTCGTTTTAAACAACGGTTGTGCAGCTTGATATTTCAAATAACCGAACGTACCTCCACCGATACAAAGCAGTAGAAGCAGCAATCCGGTGAACCATGATTTTTTAGATGAACGGGACCGCGTCTGATGATTTTTTTGACCACAGACCGGACAATAGATCATCTGGTCATTCATCGGGGTTTGACAATTCGAACAATGTGACACAAAAAAGCACTCCTTTCTTACCTTTGTCATTATAATGTAAAATAAAGATAAAAAATAACAAAATTTTTAAAAAGGAGAGGGAATCATGGATCCATATGAACGATTAGGAATATCACGCACCTCATCGATGAAAGAACTGGAGCGAGCGTATGCTGAAAAGTTAGAAGCGCACCCAGACGAATCCGAGGAACGGACAGAAATCGAGCGAGCATATGTCGTCATCAAGTATGAGAAAAAACAAAAGAATAAACGGAATAAGCGAACGGTTGGCATTGGAGCGCTCGTTCTCCTACTCGCTGCCGGTGGTGGGACATATTTCTTCTTGAATCAGGAAGAGACGCCTCAAGCGGTTGAACGCCAAAAACAGAACGCTTCATTCGTCATTGGTGAAGAAGAGAAGAAGAGTGAGGATAAGACGAAATCGTCGCAAGATCCGGAAACGTCGAAAAAGCAAGATTCGACGGAAGTGTCGGATCAGGACTACAAGGCGCTCCAAGATATTTCGACACTCTTTTTCCGAGAACTCGAAGATGCATTGACAGAGCGAAGTGTCAAAGGACTTTCCGTCAGCACCGATACGTATAATCAGACATTCCAAGGAAGCTTGAATGACTTAGTCACAGGTGGATACATCTTTGACGGAGAGCTCAGCGTCAATGACATTCCTCAAAACGACATCACGATTAAAGGTGACCAAGCGACGGTCCAAGCGACAGTCGACTATTCCTCTCGATCGTACCAACCCTATCTACATGAACGTCCGGAATCGAGCACGATCGTTTGGGAATTGAATCTCGTCAAGTCTGGGAAAGACTGGCTCGTCAATCAGCGAAAATCTCTCTCGGATTCAGCGGACGGTAGAGGGATGGAAGTCCGGGAGTCCGTCAAAGGAGATATCATCGATACGGTTCACCAGCATGCGAAGGAATGGGAACAGGCATATATCGATAAAGACACGTCTGCGTTCACGTTATTTACATCGACTGCTTACTTGAACAAACAACAAAGTTATTATGCCAGCATGAACAAACGTGGTGTGTATTGGGATGGATACCTCGACTCGGTCGAATATTCACCGGCATCGATCACGGTCAGCGAAAAAGCAACGGACTTATCGGCTACGGTCGAAGCGCTATGTTATTACGAAGGTGATTATTATCGAGAAGAGGATGATTCTCTTGAGGAGAGCGACCCAGGAGAAGACGTCCCGTTCAAGTATTATCTAAAATATGATGTTAAGAATGAACGCTGGTACATCGTGGATTCACAACCTTTAAAATCGTTTAGCCAAAACGATACGACGACCTATTAAATCAGAGGAGGACTTATAGTGAGAAAAATCGTAGTAGCATCGACACTTGCTCTTGTGCTCAGCACGTTACCAGTAGCGAGTGACTCAGCAGCAGCTTTAAGCAAAGGGGAAAAATCAATCGTTGATCGACAAATCGCTTTACTGAAAAAAAGCAAGCTATCCGGTGGCTACAAACCGATTGATGTCCGGTCTGCCTATCTACTTGGTGGAAAGTATCCCGAGACGTTCACGCTGTATGAACGCTTCAATTCGAAGACGTATATGAATGATGTCATCGGGAAAGCACAGAAGTACGATGCGAAAAAGAAGAAGTGGACGACGATCTACACGTATACGGATCGAGACACGGACTATTATGATGTGCGTGCAAAAGGAAAACTACTCGATACGAAGAAGGAACAGCTCGTCATCGGTCCTTCTGGTGGAAGCGGTGGGTATGTTGTACCGATTCTAATCGGTTCGACAGATGGTAAAAAGATCAAAAAGATGTTTGAGTCGAAAAATGCGTATCCGTTTGGTCGAGCGCTCATTAAAGACAAAAAACTTTTCATCGGTTCGATGACGATCGTCCATGATGTCTATTCTTATAAAGGCAAAACATTGAAGCATCGTCTTGGTACAGGGGCGGATGATCGGACAGTTGCTGGAAAAGTTTCAAAATATATGACGCTCGATTATTATAATGGTAGTACTCATCTGACAAGTGGTAAGTCGATGACGCTCAAGAAGGGAAAACGTTTCGGAATCGTCCGTAAGTCAACGAAGGATACGAATCCTTACGTCTATCGTGCGTTTTCTTCGGGAGAAGGAAAACTTACGTTTGATGGATATGGTTTTAAAGCGGTCGAAAAGGGCGTTGAGAAGTGGAACTTTGAGCCGGATGCTTACGATAAGTCCGTTACTGTGAAATTTACAGTGAAATAAGTACAAGCCAGGTCCTGTCGATTCAGGAGCTGGCTTTTTCATTTGTCCTTCCGGTGGGATTGCAAGCGATTCCATGATACGCTAGGGAACAGAAAAACCTGTCCAGAAAGAAGGAATTCCTATGCACATTCTTGTCATTGACGATGAGTCAAGCATCCGACATCTCGTCAAACTCCAACTCGAGCTCGATGGTCAAACGGTCGAGACGGCTGCCGATGGAGTAACGGCAATCGCGTTACAGGCGACGCAGACCTTTGATTTGGTTGTCCTCGATTTGATGCTACCGGATACGACCGGCTTCGATTTAATTCCTCGGCTTCGGGAAAAGACGCCTGACTTACCGATCTTGATGCTGACGGCACGTGATCAAATGAACGATAAGATCATCGGTCTGCAGCTCGGAGCGGATGACTACATGACAAAACCGTTCAATGGAACGGAACTCGTCTTACGCGTCAAAAATTTATTGAAACGCGCGAAGACGGTCACACCACCCGTGCCTGTTGTGACCGATCCATTCTTATCGGTTAATCCGGAAGAACGAGTCATCCGTCTTGACGGACAACCGTTGCCGCTGACATACCGGGAGTATGCGTTGCTCGCACTCTTCCTAACACATCCGAAACGGGTCTTCGAGCGTGACGAATTGCTCGAACAGGTCTGGGGCTTTGACTACTCTGGTCAGACCCGTGCCGTCGACATCATGGTCCAGCGCTTACGCAAGAAGCTCGGCGCGCAAGGCGAACGGATCAAGACGATTTACGGTGTCGGCTACAAGTGGGTCGACGCATGAAGCTACGCCAAGTCATCACGGAAAACTTCGTCCTTCTCCTCGTTCCGGCACTACTCGTTCTGTTTTTGATTCTTTATGCCTTCATCCAATCGAATCTCTATGAGAACGCCGTCGAGTCGGTCCAAAAACTGAGTCGGGAGGCAGAACTCTATACGACGAATTACCTCGCAAGCGAAGAGACGGATTCGCTCGCCGATACGGCGGTGCCGATCGCGTCCTACTTAGCAGACCGGTTCGACGCACGCGTTCAATTATTCGGACCAAACGCGGAACTGCTCGCCGATTCAGAGCGCGATCAATTGCCACTTCTCGCGGGAGACATTGATCAAGCCTTAAAAGGAAAATCGAGTTATCTGTTCCTCAAGGAGACTGATGTTCCGGTGCTGTTCTTCTCAAGCCCGCTGTACGGCAAGACCGATATCATCGGGTCCGTCCGTTTTCTCGTCGATCTCCGGACGGAAGCTGAACTGCTGCGGCAATTCACCTATGTCTTCACCGGTGTATTTCTGATGTTGATTGTGATCGCCGTCTGGACAGCGCGGCGGATGGCGAAGACATTAATCGGACCGATCGACGATCTACGGAGTGTCTCGCATGCCTTGACGAAAGGGCACTATGCGAACGCACTTCCAGCTTATCCGTATGAGGAACTGAACCGACTTGCAGCAGACTTCTCGACACTTGCTGACGCAATTCAGCACAATATCGGACAGCTCGAGCAACAACGAAATGACCAACAAACGTTCATCGATCACATCACGCATGAACTTCGGACACCGATGACGGCGATTATGGGCTATGTCGAATTGATCCCGAAACTGCCACCGGACGAAGCGGCACACTGCTATCACTACATCGAAGTCGAGAGTCAGCGCTTGCTGCGACTCGTCTCACACAATCTTGAGCAGGCGAAACAGCAACGTAATGAACGCCACGCAACTTCGACGATGTTCGCACTTGATGCCCTGCTTACCGATGCCTTATTCATCATGCAACTGCGACTTGACGGACAAGGGGTTCAAGTCGAACAAGATGTTCCGTCCATTTACGTGCTCGGACAACCTGATCAGACGAAACAGATCTTGTTGAACTTACTTGAGAATGCCGTCAAGTATAGTGACGCGATGACGGTGACGTTTGCAGTAGTCAGTACGGACACGACATTGCAACTCATCATGACAGATGACGGGATTGGCATCGATCCAGCCGTGCTTGCCGAATGGGAGAACGAGCAACATAGTTTGACGACGGCGAGTGGGAATGGACTCGGTCTGCCGCTCTGCCGGCGTTTGATGCAGGAACAGGGTGGCGAGTTCGCGCTTGAAAGTGATGCGAGTGGTACACGTATCATACTCACCTTCCGATTAGCCAATCAAACGTGATGTAATCGCTTACAAATGATACATTTACGAAACATTTCGACCGGATTTACGAAACAATTGCCCCGTAATCTAAGACTTAAGCAAGGAGAGGAATCATGAAAGCATCGACCATCGCGTATCTCTTCCTGATGGGTATCTTGTTTGCCCTCGGTCTTCTTTTGCTTCAGCAGACGGTCTTCGGACGCTTACATGTCCTTGATGGACCAAAACGACTGAATGCTTCCGATGACTCGCTTCCGACTGAATTGACATTACGTCACCGGTCATGGGGCGAGCAGACGGTAGAAGACGGAACGGAAGTCCAGCGCATCACGACTCTTTTGAAGCAAATGAAGACGGTGGCAAACGGGACCTGTTCGGCAGGTACTGCAACATTTAACGGCACGCTTCGTTTCTTAAACGGAACGACATGGACGTTCTCACTCGGAGAAAGCATGACGTTAAACGGACAATGTGTCGCAAAACGTCCGAATACACAGACGACGACATTAAACGCGCGGTTCTTGAATGCGTACCACGAACCGGAACAACTTGCGCGTCAGTTCGCCGAGGCAGAAGTCGTGACGTGGTATGAAGCGGGGCGCTCGCGTACGTTGACTGCACGCGAGCGAGAAGACGTCAAGCATCGCCTGACGCAGGCAGAGCCGATGACGGACTATGAAGAAGTTGGTCAGGCGCTTGATGCGAGTCAGGGACAGCCGCGCATTCTCAAGCTCCAGCGGTTCAAGGATGAGCAGAACACGCGTGCGAATCTGATGAACGTCACAGTGTACGAAACATTGTTCAGCGTCCAGTACATGGATGATGACAATGGGAACACCTTCTATTTAAAAGGTCAACTCCTGCCAACAGGGAAGGAGGCGGGACGATGAGAAAAGGAATGCTCTTCTTGCTGAGTATCATTTGTCTCATGAGCATTTGGATCGTCCGCAACAATGAACAGACGAAGCAGGGTACAGCTGCGCGGGAAACAGTCCCGCATTTGACGGCGTATGTCTCCGCGAAAGAGGATATCGGCCGTGCCTTGCTATCGTCATATTGTGAACAAGCGGGGTGTACGTATGAGTTCGTGCGTCTCTCGACGGAAGAACTCGTCCGGCGTGTGACGAAGGAAGCGGATCATCCGCGCGCTGATGTCATCATCGGGGGAACGTGGGACGCCCACCAGACGCTCAAGCAACGGGGATTATCGACGCCGTTTCCAAGCGACATGGATCAAGCGGAGCTGCAAGATCCGGGTCGTTACTGGATCGGCTATGAAGTCGAACGCTTAGCGATCGTCATCAATACGGACGTCTGGAACGAGCGGTTCGGGGCAGCACCATATCCGAAGACACTCGCCGACTTGACGGCGAAGCGGTACCAGGACGAGTTGATTTTGCCGGATCCGAACCATTCTGGTACCGGCGCGACGATTCTGCAAGCGGTCTTTGACGGATACGGAACGAAGGCGGAAGATGTCTTACGTCAATTGATCGAGCGAACGCGACTATTCACGGCAAACGGATTTGCACCGACGTCGTATGTCGCCAGTGGGGAAGCGATGCTTGGGGTCAATTTCATCGGCGATCAACAATCGCTACGTGAAAAGTATTATCCGGTTAAAAGCATCCCGCTTGATACGTACTCGATCAACGCGATTTCGAAGTTAAAGGGACGGACGCAACAGAAGCAGGCGAATGCCTTCATGCGTTTCGTACTGTCGACTGACGGTCAAGCCATCCTGCGGAAAGTTTCGTACGGAACGCCGACCTATGCGATCGCGAAGACACAACCGATCCAGCAAAATATCGGGCAGGACATCGTCGCCGATTACCGGGACTATCTCCGTCGATTCAATCAGCTCCAGGACAAATGATGCGAAGACTCTGATTCAGGATAGGGGAAATGGAAGATGGGCTTCTTCAGCATCAAAAAATTGCCGAATGCGGGCATACCAATCGAAGTACAACGCAAACAATGGTTACAACAATTCTTAAAGGCCTTTTTAGTCGTCTTCTTCTCATATATGGCGATGTACCTCATCCGGAACAACTTCAAGGCAGCACAACCACTCTTGAAGGAAGAACTCGGCTTTACAACAACAGAACTTGGATATATTGGTTTTGCCTTCTCGATTACGTACGGGATCGGGAAAACGTTACTCGGGTACTTCGTTGACGGGAAAAATACGAAACGTGTCATCTCGTTCTTATTGATTTTATCTTCTCTAATTGTCACTGCGATGGGACTGTTGATGAGTGCCGGCGGAAGTCCGGTTGGTCTCTTGATGGTCCTTTGGGGACTCAGTGGTTTCTTCCAATCGGTCGGTGGACCATCGTCGTATTCGACGATCGCCCGCTGGACGCCGTTTGAAAAACGTGGACGCTACCTTGGGTTCTGGAACGTCTCGCACAACATTGGTGGAGCGATTGCCGGGGGTCTTGCGCTTTGGGGAGCGAACGTCTTCTTCAACGGAAGTGTCGTCGGGATGTTCATCTTCCCGGCAGTGATTGCGCTTGTCATCGGGATCGTCGGTCTGTTCATCGGGAAGGATGATCCGGAGGAACTCGGGTGGAACCGGAGTGAGGAAATTTTCGAGGAACCAATCGAACCGGAAAACATCGCTGCTGAAAGCATGACGAAGTGGCAAATCTTCAAGACGTACGTCATCTCAAACCCATGGATTTGGACGCTCTGTATCGCAAACGTCTTCGTCTACATCGTCCGGATCGGGATCGATAACTGGGCACCACTCTATGTCACAGAACACTTGCATTTCAGCACGGAGAGCGCCGTTAATACGATCTTCTTCTTTGAAATCGGTGCATTATGCGGCAGTATGATTTGGGGGTATGTGTCCGACTTACTCAAAGGGCGCCGCGCGCTCGTCGCAGCAATCTGTCTTTTGCTGACAGGAGTCGCGGTCCTCGGTTATCGTTACGGTACGAGTGAAGTCATGATCTATGCGTCCCTGTTCGCACTCGGTGCGCTCATCTATGGACCACAGCTCTTGATCGGCGTCTCGGTCATCAGCTTTGCACCGAAACAAGCAACGACGGTCACGAACGGGATGGTCGGTACGTTCGGTTACTTGTTCGGTGATTCGATCGCAAAAGTCGGTCTCGCAAAAATTGCTGACCCGGAAACGAACGGTCTAACGATCGGTTCGGTTACGTTGCACGGCTGGAGTGATACGTTCGTCATCTTCAATGCCGCGTTACTGTTCGGGTTGATTGCCTTAGCAATTGTTGCGGTCGTCGAAGAGAAAAAGATTCGTCGCCTTGGACTGCTGGAACGCCAAGCGGACAAACTAAGCTCATGAATATGGACAGTCCCTCTCTAATGAAAGAGAGGGGCTGTTTTGTATATTCCTAATCCGAAAACAATATGCAAAAGGTATGTTTTCAATCTGATTAGGGAATGAAAAAAAGAAGCAGAGTAATCGCGCGAACGTGTCCATTTCATGAAAGAAGTGAGCACTGAACAAAAAAACGGCTGTACAGTGTTCCGTTTTAGGTTTTCTCATCACAAAGAGCGGTAATAAGGAGAGGACGAAGACGTGTAAATCAGAAAAAGGAAGTGTGAATCATGCTATATACGATTACTTCAACATTGCCGATTCAACATGGTGGACGTACGAAGTCGCTCCTTAGTCGAATCGCATTGATCGAACAGCATCTAGATTACGCGACGACCATCATAACGACCAACTACGATGGGTCGTATGATGAGGTGATACGGACGTTTCGCGACAAAAATAGGATAAGTGAGACGACACAAGTGGAGAATTTGTATGACTGGCTTTCCCAAAAACGATTATTCGGTCCAAAAGAAAGGGTTGAAAGCGTAAGAGAACTGGAGGGACTACGTGCCGTCCATGTCGATGTCAATACGGTCCGTTATTATGATGGAGATACGTATGTCTTGTACCGAAAATATCAAGAGAAAAGTGATTGTCTAGCATTCGAAGATTTCATGAGTCCAGTCTCGAAGAAAAAAGTCGAACGCTGGCAATACAATCATAGCGGTCGTTTGCATCGTAAGATTCGTTACTCACCAAATACGCATAAAAAAATCCACGAACAATTTTACGATCGGTACGGTCAAATCTATTGTGAGAAGCACTTCGAAGAGCAAAAACGAAACAAGCTGATTTCGATTCAAATCTATCGACAAGGACGACCCGCGTATACATTTCAGACGGAGACAGATCTGTTCCTTCATTACTTCAATCAGCGTTTCTCAGATGGCGACATCGTCTTTAATGATGCACGATTACTAGACCGAGCGCTGCTCAACAGTACACCTCAAACGAAGAATGTACTCGTTTTCCATAATTCTCATCTGGATGCGAATCCGCAACAGATAAAAAAGTCGTACCGCACCGCGCTTGAAAGAGCAGATCGTGTCGCAAAATATCTTGTTTTAACGAATCATCAAAAAGACGAGATCCAAGCACGTTTTTCGATACCGGATGATCAGTTTGCAGTCATTCCACATTCAATCGTACCAGTTGAAATCGATCGAACGCATGTACAGGATCAGTTTTGTTTCATCGGACGCTTCGGAAAACAAAAGCAACTCGAGCACTTACTCCGCAGTTATGCCATCTTCAAACGATCGGGTCACCCGACGAAACTTGCGCTTTACGGAGCGGATGAGGATGGACAACTGGCTTTGATGAAACAGATGATGTACTTGCTCAACATTGAAGAAGATGTTCTGATTCATGACTTTACGTCGACACCAGACCAAGTCTTTGCTTCTTCCCGCGCGTCGTTATTGACGAGTCGATTTGAAGGATTCGGTCTGACCGTCATGGAAAGCATTAATGTTGGCTGTCCAGTCATTGCTTATGACGTTCGATATGGACCACGTGAAATCATCGAAGATGGTCAAAATGGATACCTCGTACCTGAGGGGGATGTTACGGGATTCGCAGAAAAAATGGTCGATATCGTCGAACGACCGCTCACACACGTACAAACGAAACCTACGTTATATCAGACGAAGGGCATTGAAAATTACCGCAACCTGCTGAACTGGCTGCATACTGAATGATCGAAGGAGCGAATACAATGAAAAAACCAATTAAAAAAGCCATTATTCCAGCTGCGGGGCTCGGCACACGCTTTTTACCGGCGACGAAAGCCATGCCGAAAGAGATGTTACCGATTCTTGATAAACCGACGATCCAATACATCGTCGAAGAAGCCGCTGCTGCAGGAATCGAAGATATTATCATCGTGACCGGAAAACACAAGCGTGCGATCGAGGATCATTTCGATCATCAATATGAACTAGAAGCTGCACTTCAGGCGTCGGGAAAAACAGATTTACTCGAGAAAGTGTGTGCCTCGACGAATCTTGCGAACATTTTTTATGTCCGCCAAAAAGAACAAAAAGGACTTGGTCATGCGATTTGGACAGCTCGTCAATTCATCGGGGACGAACCATTTGCCGTCTTACTCGGCGATGATATCGTCGAGTCGGAGACACCCGCGATTCGTCAATTAATGGATGCCTACGACGAGACCGGTCAGTCCGTCATCGGTGTCCAAGAAGTCGAACCAAAAGAAACACACCGTTACGGAATCATCGATCCGATCGATAAAGATGGACGACTCTATCCGGTTCGCCGATTCGTCGAGAAACCCGAGCCCGGGACGGCGCCTTCGAATCTTGCGATCATGGGCCGATACGTCTTGACGGCGGATATCTTTGATTACTTGGAAAACCAGTCGGAAGGGGCTGGGGGCGAAATCCAATTGACCGATGCGATCGAACGGTTGAATGCGGATCAAGCAGTCTATGCGTTTGATTTTGAGGGGAGCCGTCATGATGTCGGTGAGAAACTCGGTTTCGTCAAGACGACGATTGAATATGCAATGAAGGATCCTGAAATGCATGAAGAATTAAAAGAATTTCTGAAACGATTCCAGTGAATCAGACGTGTACATCCAAGTGGGTGTACACGTTTTTTGATGGTTACAAAAGTATGAGATGGTCTCCATAGCTGAATTTTTTAGAGGAGAATCTAAAAAAAGACCCCTTAAAGGTCTTTTCACAACAGATGACTAGCAATCCGAACGATGTTTCGTCCTGATTTTTTGGCTTGATAGAGGGCTTTATCGGATAGTTCCATCGAATGCTGGACAGGGATGTCGCGCTTTCCGGAAGACAGTCCGATCGACGTCGTAACATGAATCGAAGAGCCATCTAATAAACGGAACGTATGCCGTTCGACTTCTTGGCGAATTCGTTCTGCGATGGTAGTTGCTTGTTCTGGCGTCAAATCCGTTAAGAGTACGATGAACTCTTCTCCACCCATACGGGCGACTAAATCTTCCGGACGGGTATTGCGCTCAAGGATTTTCGCAAATTGTTCCAAGACCGCATCGCCATTCGAATGACCGTACTGATCATTCACTTGTTTGAATTGATCCAAATCGAGAATGATCAAGTGATAGGTCGAAGATTGACCGGCTAGTGTCTTAGCGCGTAATTCCCATGCCCGTCGATTAGCAAGACCGGTCAACGCGTCATACTCCGCTAAATGTTGATAGACTTCAAGCTGCTTCCGGTGACGTTGTTGGAGTGGTAATAGATAAAGGAATATGCCGTACATCAAAAGCGTAAGGCTTCCATGAAAAACGACGAGTGGTAGCGTTTGATCCGGTAGCAAAAACAGTAGTGTACTTCCGATGAAAAGATGAAGCACACCAAAGCGTAAAGCAAGATGCGTCTTTTGTCGTAAAAGTAATGAGAGGATCACGATCCCTGCTGACGCAAGAAGTACAGCATCGATGTTCGCGTTGATCCATGTATGGATAAGCGTGATGAGCGTTAGGCTAAGAAACGGTCCTTTTTCTCGATGATATGCTAATAGAACAAAAGGAATGACCTGCCAAAACAAAGACTGTGATGAAAGTAAAACATCAATCGTCAACATGTAAGTCCCAAACCAGAGGATGAGGATTACGGTACCTACACGTTCACTATTTCTACTACGAATTAGTTGATATGTGGCTAAAAGGAGATACGTCAGTGCAAAAATCATGCACCCTTGAATCATCCAATCTTGAATCATATATAAGACATCCAATCTATACAAATAGTTTTCTAAAATATATAATTAAAAACGGTTAGTGTCAAATACTGTATATAAGTATTTGACATAATGGATTTTTATGGAGACAAAAAGGACCATTTTCCTCAGATTTTAGAGGGAAATGGTCCTTCATCTTCGAAGTATAGCATATGCCAGATACTTGACAAGTGATGGGAGTCACTGTCATTTTATAAGGTGGTATATGAAAGTGTTTAGAATTTATTGTAATTCAAATCGACGTTTGATTTCATGTGAAGGAATCCATTTTTTTGAGCGAGTGTCGCACTTTTTGCTCCTTGTACAGAAGAAATCGTCAATGTTTTAATGTCTTGAGATTGACTCAATTTTTGGAGGTCCGTCATCCGATCTTTTGACCACTGATCGTTGGCGACCGTTGAATAATTGAAGTTCTCCCACATGATGCCATCGATATAAGGATACGTATGGTATTTCAACGTTCCGAATCCCCAGTTCTGGATCAGCGAAAGCGACGCATGTTTAGTTTTAAGTGATTTTAAGAAGTTCGTCATTCCTACCCGTTGTTGTTCGAGAATGACGGGTTGGTCGGCATGTTCGTTATCGATGTTGCCTACTGTATCGAGGAAAACGCCATCTAGTCCTTTTTGGACGATTTGTTTCTCGACTTCTTTCATTAAAACAGCTTGGTAGTGTTTCGATGTGATGTCCGTTAAGTACGAATCCCATTCAGCGTAATGAATCCGCTGACCATCGCGGTGGAAAAAGTCTGACTCGACGAGTTGCCCCATCAAATCCGTATTCCAGTTATCTGCTTCCATCGTATTGATGTAGCCGTATACTTTTGTACCGTTTTGTTGAATCTGTTTGATTTGTGCAGCGGAATAGAAGACAGGTTCGATGATCATGACATCGTACTGTTGCATCTTTTTGATTTTCGCTGCTGACGGTGCGTCGTAGTAAACTTTGTACGACTTCGCATTGTCTAATGGATTAGATTTTTCTGCTTTTGCGTCTAGTGACGACATGAAGAACACTCCTAATAAAAGAATGCACAAAATAGACGTCATGCGCTTGAGTGAGATAATACCCATGTTGATAGCCTCCTGATTAATTATCAGAGAGCGGCTGCGGCATTGCAGACTGGCGATCGGTATCCGGAGATCGACGACCCATGTCTTTGCGCCCTTACTTTTCAGTAAGTTTGCCCTTCTCGATATGAAATTGTAGTGTTCCAACGATACATTTCTTCCATCTTCATACCGATAAAAAACAAAAGGAGTGAATAAAATGATATATACTCAGCACCGGCAAGGCATCAAGTGGATTGAGATGATCGTTAGTATTCTTATTATCGGCACTTTAGACTATATGTTTAACCTTTCGATCTTAAAATGGACGATTGACCCACTTATTTTTTATATTTTACTTTTTTCTCTCCGTTACGGACTCCTCGGAGCCTTCGCGAGCTTTCTGTTTACGATGATCTATCACCTGAGTTCTCTCGCCTGGGCAGGAGAAGACGTTTTACTCTTCGTTTATGACCGAGGTGAATTGTCATGGATCATCCTGCACTTCCTAGTCGCGATTTCTTGCGGTATGTTCAGTACTTCTTTCCAAGAACGTTATCTATCCTTACGCTTACGACAAGAGGAAGTGACAGAAGAGAACGAACGGTTGCGCGATACGCTCGAAAAGTTACGCGTTGCGCAAGAGGCAATGCGTAACAAAGTACTTGAATCCAATCACACGTTGACGAACATTTACCGGATTGGAACAGAACTTGATCAATCCGTCGCGGACATTGTACGCGATAAGCTGTTGCAAATCTTACAGGATTCCTTCGATGCAAAGGAAATCGCGATCTACCACGTTGATGCGTCACGTCGTACGCTTCGGTTGCACATTCGTTTCGGTGATAAGGAACTGTTACCGCAAACAATGTTCATCGATCCGGAACAAGGCATCTACCAACGGATGTTCCAAAAACAGGCGATTGCCATCCGGACAATCGATGAGACGGATGTGCCGTTACTCTTAGCACCGATCCGTTATGACGGACGCATCCAGGAAGTCGTCGTCATTCAATCGATCGCTTTTGAACGCTTGACGAATTATGAGATGCACGTCATGCAGTTGATCGTTGATTGGACAGGTTCACGCATCGAAAAAGCGATGCTGATGGAATGGATCGAGACACGACACGAATTAATTGAAGGGACGCATATCTTCAAGCGAGAGCACTTTGATGAAAAAGTGAAATACCAAGAATATAGACGCGAGCATTATGGTCAACCGTATAGTCTCGTTCAGCTTGATATTCGAAATACACCGTTTTCTCTGATTGAACTGGAATTGATCTTGCGACAATCGATGCGTGAAATTGACCTGATCGGTTTTGATGAAGACACGGAACACCTTCAGTTCTTATTACCCGGAACACCTCAAGAACATGCGAACCGATTCCTCGAACGAATCAAGGCTATGTATGTTCAAAAAGGAGGGCGTGTCCAATGACGACACTCCTACTCGTTCTTTATGTCCTTCATCTTTTGCTCATCGTGTTGGCTTATCGCGTACTCGTCTTTCGATTGCCAGAGCAAGAGCGAGGGATCTTAACGTTCATTTGCTTATTCAGTGCCGTCCTACCGCTTCTTGGTGAAGTACTAGGGGGACTGGCTTATCTGATTTCCCGTCGTTTTGCTTCTTCCGATACGTTACTGGATTACGATGAATATGTGCAGTTCGATGTGATGAATCTCGAAGGACTTCAACAACAAGCTGCAGACAATATGGAGATGGTTCCGATTAAAGAGGCATTGAACATGGATGCAAAGCGTCGGAAGCAATCGATGATTCATTTGACGACATCGTCCTTGAAGGAGACCGGAAAGTATTTGCAATATGGACTCGATCATGACGACTCAGAAACCGTTCACTACGCAGCGACGGTGCGAAACTCGCTGTTCGACCGTTACGAAGCTAATCTTCGTCTACGGGAACAACAACTCAATCCGGTAGATGTGACGACGTATCATCTCTTCATTCAAGAGTGTCGAACCTTTCTCGAGAGTGGATTATTAGACGAAGGTGGTATTCACCGATTGGATGAACGGCTTGAGGCTGTACTTGAGCAAATGCGAGCCTTCTATCCGACTGATCTCGTTCGGATTGAAGCAGAAGCAGAGATGGCGCATCGGCAAGGAAAGAATGAGAAGGCGATTGCGTCGTATAAAGAGATGATTCATATCCACCCGACGTTGCCAGACGGATATCTCGCGTTAATCCGCTATTACTTTCGACGAAATGACTGGACTTCGATTGGACCGGTGCTCCGTCAGTTAAGAACAGAAGTGGCAGATGAGGACATCCCAGAAGAACATCGCTTCATATTGGAACGTTTGGAAGGAGGAGACCAATGAATAAGAAACCTTACGGCTATCTCATTGGATTATTTGCCGTGTTATTCGTGACGATGGGCATCGTACAGCTATTTCGTCTCGATTATCCGCATCGACTGATTCCTTCTGAAGAAACGAAGGTCCGTTCATTCGAGACGGCAAATACGAAAACGACTGAAGCAAAAGGGGAGGCACTTCGTGTCTACTTACTTCAAAACGATAGCGACCTGTCAAAAGGCGCAATCGAAAATTTCTCGTATGCGTTGAAATATGCGAAAATCGATCACCAACGGATTCGTACGTCAGACATCAAGACGCTTCAACCAAATGACCGGACAGTGCTTGTCTTATCCGGTGAACATACGAAGGAATGGCCGTATGAGACCATTCGAAAATTCGTCCAACAAGGCGGTCGCTTGTACATCGCTGGTCGATTCATCGATCCGAAATGGGGCAACTTAGTAGGGGTAGAACGCTTTGGTGATTTTAAAGAGGACGTCAACGGGATGACGTTTAAAAAAGACTTATTTCCCGGGTATATCGATTTACCGAAAACTTCTACCTTATTCGTCCATAGTATTGCGGATGTGACGTTAAAAGATGCCGATGTCAAAATCGAGGCTGATGGGAATCCGATCTTATGGACCCATGAATACGGAAAAGGAGAGGTCTTGTTTTGGAATACCTCTTCGTTGCTCGAAAAAAACTCGCGCGGTTTACTCGTTCAGTCCCTTTCGTTGCTGTTTCCAACATTCGTCAGTCAGCAAGTCGCTGTGAAGCTGGCGCATTTCGATGATTTTCCGGCACCCGTACCGGATGCCTCCAACCCAGCGATTCAGAAAAACTATGATTTGACCGTCAAGGACTTCTTCGCAGAAGTCTGGTGGAAAGATATGCAACGGATCGCGAAGGAACAAGATGTCATCTATTCTGGATTCATCATCGGAAGCTATAAGAACGCGATTTATGATACGGAAAAACAATTGATTGAAAACATTCGTTTTCCGATGCTGAACTTCGGACGGGGATTATTGAAGATGGGCGGAGAACTCGGTTTACATGGATATAACCACCAACCGCTCATCGTTAACGGTGAGACGATGGATCCAAGTCTCGGCTATACCACTTGGGAGAACCGTAAACAGATGGTGAAAGGAATCGAGGAAGTAAAAGCAGCGCATCAATATTTCTTCCCGAACGAGCAACTGCGTAGCTATGTACCACCTTCGAACATTATTGGTCCAACCGGTTTATCCGTCTTAAATGAAGCGTTCCCGGATGGAATGATTATCGCGTCTCTTTATATCGGAGACTCCTCAAAAGGAAGTTACATCCAAGAGTTCGAGCCAGATCCTGTTCATAAGAATCTCTATAACTTCCCCCGGATCACAAGCGGATACAATGAATCGCCTGAAGACATGTTCGTCTTAGCGGATGCTGTCGCGAACTTCGGGCTTGTCTCGCACTTCATCCACCCGGATGACGTCCTCGATGAACGACGCTCAAAAGGACAAGGATGGCCGAAGATGGAACGTTCGATTGAAAAGATGTTCAAAACGATTCATACGGATTATCCGTATCTCGAAAGTATGACGCAGTACGATGGCTACAAAAAAATGAAGCTGTATCAAGAATCGAACATCGATGTTCGTTATTCTAAAACAGCGATTGAGATTTCAGGTAGTCAAATGCTTCTTCCTTCGAAGATGGTTGTTCGAGTCAATGAAGGAAAACTAGCGACCGGGTCCTTCGCGTACGGGCAAGTGCGAAAACTTGGGGATGCGGACGATTTATACGAAGTAGAACTCAAGAAGAACTTCGCGCGCATACCGGTACTGGAGGGATCTCAATGAAAATTGGTTTAGTGTTAGAAGGGAGTTATCCCTATGTCAGTGGTGGTGTCGCCAGTTGGGCACATATGTTGATCCAACAAATGACAGAGCATGAGTTTGAACTGATCACGATTACACCTACACGGATGACAGAAACCGACTTCCGGTACACACTTCCTGCGAACGTCGTCGGTGTGACGAACCTTGCACTTGATCAAACTCATGAGACACGTCCGTTAAAACAGACGTTGACGCCGGAACAGGAAGAAGATATTAAACGATGGATGCGATTTCAGGCGACGAATACATCGATTTTCCCGCTTTTTGGTCAAGCGATCGGAACGTCGACTCAATTTTTCTCAAGCCGTCTCTTTTTTGATCTCGTTAAGACGAGTTACCGAGAAGAACGACAAGCTGGCTCCTTCATCGATTATTTATGGATGTGGCGTAGCATGTATGCACCCGTTCTTGAATTGCTCCAAGCCGACTTACCGACCGTCGATCTGATCCATTCTGCGTCGACTGGATATGCAGGACTCGTCGCAGCAGCGATCAAACAGCGACAGCATGTTCCGTTCGTCTTGACGGAGCATGGGATTTATTCACGGGAACGGGAAGAAGAACTCGTCCAAGCGATGTGGATTCCGCAAGAGTATCGCATGCACTGGGTCCAGTTCTTCCATCATTTATCACGCGAAGCCTACGCTGGGGCAGACAATATCATTACGCTCTTTGACCGAAATGGTGAATTGCAGCGCGAACTCGGTGCGCCGGCTGAAAAGATTCGTGTCATCCCAAATGGAATCGATGCGACGGGGCTTGCAGCGTTAGGACATACTCCGAAGCAAGACGTACTCCGGATCGGTGCGATCGTTCGCATCGTTCCGATCAAGGACATCAAGACGATGATCCATGCCGCAAAGGTCTTACAGGAAATGCAGGTTCCATTCGAAATGACGATCATGGGTCCACTTGAAGAAGATCCGGAATACGCCCGTGAATGCCAAGAACAAATCGATCTTTTTGAACTATCAGAGAGTGTGAAACTCGTCGGAAAGGTCGATATTCGGAGCTATCTGCCATCGTTTGATGTCTGTTTATTGACGAGTATTTCGGAAGGTCAACCACTTGCTGTCTTAGAAGGCATGGCTGCAGGGATACCGTGGGTCGTGACGGATGTCGGTGCGTGTTCCGAGCTAATCAATGGACGTGAGGATGATCCTTACGGTCCAGCTGGATTCGTCGTACCACCGGTCAATCCGCGTCGGATCGCGGAGCGATGCGCGTGGTTCCAGTCGCATCCCGAAGAAGCGATTCGCTTCGGACAAAATGGGAAAGAGCGCGCGCTTGCGTATTATCAAACGCACCGCTTCATCTCGGAGTATCAGACATTGTATCAAGAGAGGGGGGTGACGTATGGCGGGCATCGGATTTAAGCTTCAAAAATTATTTCAAGAAGACTATTTCTCATCACGACTAAAAGCATACGCCTTTGCAGGACTCGTCACGTCCGGTCCATGGTTAATCGTCATCTTGACCATCGCTGTGACCCAGTGGCTGACGACATTCCTGTCGATTGCCTCTTTTGAAGAACGGACGACCTTCAATCTGGTCGTCTCATATAGCTTCATTTTTTCACAAGTGTTGCTCGGTATTCAGCAACTCGTCGTCACACGGTATTTAGCAGATTGTTTTTATGAGAAGCGATATGAAGATCTGTTTCCTGCATTTTTAGGAATGACAAAGATGACGATGGCGCTAGGGAGTATCGTCTTTCTCATCTTCCTCAGTTTTTCAAAACTTCCGCTCTTGTTGAACGGACTGATTTTCATTCTGTTCATGACGATTAACCTGATTTGGGTACATTTCCTGTTCTTAAGTGCCGCGAAGTTCTATCAGGCTGTCGCGTATAGTTTTTTGATTGGTGGTATCGTAGCTGTCGGGTCGGTCGTACTCATTGATCGGTATCTGATGGAGTATGTAACGGGTCTCATCACACCAAGTCTTGCCTTAACAGCAGGCTTCACATTCGGTATGGTCGTCACGTTATTTGGTCTATTCACCTCGATGTTGCTGACGTTCCCGCAACGCGGGACGAAAAATCAGTTTACTTACTTGAGTTACTTTGATCGTTACCCAGCACTCTTTTGGACGAGCTTTCTCTACAATATTGGTGTGTGGGTCGGGAACTGGGTTATCTGGTTCTCAGATGGAGGAGCTGTTCATCTTGGGACATTCCGTTATCATCCGTTATACGATACGGCCATCTTCTTGTCCTATTTGACGGTCATTCCGACGATGACGATCTTCGTCGTTTCCGTCGAGACGCGTTTTTATGAACGGTATCGTATTTTTTATGGATACGCGAATGAAGGCGGAACGCTAGATCAGGTCGAAAAAGCGCGGGACGCCATGTTGCTTGTCTTACGTCAGGAGTTACAACGACTGTTTCGAAATCAAGGATTGTTTACGCTGTTTACCTTATTGTTCGCCTCGACGCTACTCGGTTATCTTGCATTACCGGAAGCAACGATCAGTATCTTCCAAATGACGACGATCGGTGCATTCTCGAATGCGATGGTTCTCGTCTTGACACTTTTGTTACTGTATTTTGAGGATCAAAAAGGGGCAGCCTGGATTTCATGCGTGTTCTTCTTCTCTAATGGGATCTTAGCCTTGTTGATCGCGCCGTTCGGTTTTTCCGGATACGGTCTCAGCTTTGCAATCGGGTCGACACTAACGTTTGCATTTGCGCTGATTCGACTCATCCAGTATGTCGCAGACATTGATTATCATACGTTTTGTCGAATGGTCTTACCGCAACGCTCGATGCGCTTTACACGATGGAGTGAACGATTGAATCGCTCCTGGATGTGAAGGAGTGAAAGGTTTCTTTTAAGCGGATGTCGTTAAATTTAAAAGGGCGATCCATTTCCGAATTCGTATCGGAAGTGGATCGCCCTTTTTAGTTTGAATACAAAACATTATTATTTTTGATAGCCGTCCGGATTCTTAGACTGCCAGCGCCAAGCATCCTTACACATGTCATACAAGTTTTTTTCTGCTTTCCATCCAAGTAAACGTTCTGCTTTGGAAGCGTCCGCATAACACGAACCAACATCTCCCGGACGTCTCACCGTGATCTTTCGATCGATTTGCAGAGACGTCGCGTCTTCGAACGTCGCAACGAGTTCAAGCACACTCGTTCCTTGTCCCGTTCCTAAATTGAACGCTTCGATTCCGGAATGATCGTGGTAGAGCGCTTTGATATGTCCTTTTGCTAGATCGACGACATGGATATAATCGCGGACACCTGTACCATCTTCCGTATCGTAATCATTTCCGAAGATTTGAAGGGTATCGAGTTTTCCAGCAGCGACTTGCGTTACGTAAGGCATCAGGTTGTTCGGGATACCGTTTGGATCCTCACCGATGAGACCGCTCATATCCGCTCCGATCGGGTTGAAGTAACGAAGTAACGTAATGTCCCATGTCGGATCAGCATGGGCGATATCTTCAAGCATCTGCTCGATCATCAGTTTCGTCGCCCCGTAAGGATTCGTCGCAGAGCGCGGAGCAGACTCGGTAATTGGTGTCGTCTCAGGCACACCATAAACTGTCGCAGATGAACTGAAGACGAGCTTCTTGACATCATGACGTTCCATTACTTCGAGTAAGACAAGGGAACTGATCAGATTGTTTTGATAGTAGAACAGTGGTTGCGATACCGATTCACCAACTGCTTTTAAACCAGCAAAGTGAATGACGGCGTCAATCGCATGGTTTTGGAAAATTCGCTCTAGTGCCGATTCATCCCGTACGTCCGCTTCATAGAACGTGACCGTCTGTTTCGCGATCTGCTCGACACGTTCAAGAGCACTTCGATGACTGTTACTTAAATTGTCGACGACGATGACTTCATGACCCTCTCGCAGCAGTTCGAGGCAGGTATGGCTTCCGATATAGCCAGCCCCTCCCGTTACTAAAATATTCATGTTGTACCCTCCGATTAATTCCATTATTTATCTAATAATAGCATAAATAGAGAGGTTTTTTCTGGATTTTGCTTTACATTCGTTTCGTTAAACGAATCAGTTGAATACGCGAATCGGACTCGATGATCTGTAAATGATAATGGGTGCTTAACCGCAGTCGTCCCGCCGTATTCGTCCGCTGGAACGTTCCAAGACGCGCCAGTTCTTTTTGAGAAAGACGAGGGTTCTTCCAATCGATGGCGTATGCCCGATCATCGATGAGGTGTACGGTAAACGAATCATACGTCCACGTTTCGTCCAAAGCCGTTTTGATTTTTTGTTTCGGAGATCCGAGACCCGCCCATGTCGTAGCGGGATCGTTAAATAAATCTGTCGCTTGTGTTTGTTTCGGGAGCGCCATGTATTCGTTTGTCCATGTCAACAATGCTTGATCCGTCATCATCGAACCGATCGTTTTTTCGGACAGGTCGTTCACTTTCATATAAGCTTGTGTCCGATCAGGAAGCTGAATACGCGCGCGATCCTTGACGATATCGAGGACAGGGAACGCATCACCAAATACAGCGGATTGAAGAACGGTCGAGGAGTCGGCATGGCGATAGATCGGACTCGATTCTGTTGATACAAAATGATAGATCACGTCTTTCTTCATCCATGTCTGGTACCCCCATGTAGCAAGCGCACCAAAACAAAAGCAAGCGAGCGCGAGAAATACGAGTCGCCAGGAGAAAAATCTTTTTTTCGACACCTGAAGAGGTTGTTCCGTCTGAGGGAGTAGCATCTCGTCTCCTTCATCGAGTAAAGGAACAGAGGTGATGAAGCCATAAAAATCGGCAATACTCTCGCTAGGATGACCTTCTAAAAATCGTTTCCACTCTTCCGGACGAACTGTATCTTGTTGAAACGGTCGAGAGGGGGCTGTACCTGTAAGGTGAAGGCAGGTCGCATGAAGCGAAGAAGATGTAGATAAGGACAGCAGGATTCGTTCATGGAGGCGCTTGATCTCGACTTCCGTGTGAGAGGTATAGAATTGTAAAGCGGATAAGGCACGATGCATAGGACGGCCTCCTTCCTTCTAACGTCAAGATTTGTATGAATTTTCCGTTTGGTTTTATGATATCATTTTTTCTATAGCGACGAATGGAAAAGGAGGTAGGACGGTGCTCGATATTCATAACCATCTTTTACCGTTGACGGACAATGGCGCGACTCACGTCGAAGAGACGATTCGGATGGCACACCGTGCTGCTGCGGAAGAGGTGCGCCGAATCATCGCGACACCTTATGCGACGCATGCGACAGCAGAAGAAGTCCAATTGATCGTAGCGGAGTTGAATGTTTTACTCGCCCAGCGACAGATTCCCGTTCTAGTCTACCCTGGGCATCAAGTTCGCTTAACGCTCGGTTTACGAGATGCTGTTCATCAAGGTCACGTCTTGACGTTAGCGGATACCGCCTATCTGCTAATCGATTGTCCGGATGATTCATTACCGGTCTATACGGAAGAAATCATGATGGGATTAATCGAAGACGGATACCTGCCGATTCTGGCACAACCGGAAGATAACGTGGAACTTCTTCAAAATCCAGAACGTCTGATTCGATTGATGGAAAAGGGTGTGCGCTGTCAACTAGCGACACATAGTATTCTCGGTCATCATGGAGAAGAGAAGAGACTGTTTTGTCAGCGTGCGCTTCAAGAGGGATGGGTCCATTTCATTGCATCGAATGCTAAAAAAGCAACAGATGGTCTTGGGTTTATGCCGGCGTATCATCAGATTGAACAATGGTGTGGAGCAAGTGTCGTCGATCGACTACAATGGAATGCTGAGCAGATTTTGGTATCACCGCCAATTGTCTAATACACGACGGTAGCTTTTCCAATCGGAAAGGCTATTTTTTTAAAAACTTTTTTAATAAATCAAAATCTAGGACAATATGTGATATGATATCATTACTTGGTACTAAAAATATTCAAGCGATTAATCAATACGGGCATGATTACGTTCGAATCTCCGAGGACATCGTCACGTACGCCGCTCAATTCTTTCATTTTTTAGGCATCATCATCATTAGCGTCGTGAACGCTGGAACAACTCGAGGAGGAAGTAATACATGAGTAAAGAAAAAATCGCACAGCTGCGCAAACATGTCTCGCCTTTTGAAAAGGCAGATATCAAGGCCAGCATTCGACAGATGATCAATACGATCCTGCCGTTTCTCGTCATTTGGTTTTTGGCGTATCAAGCACTTCACATTTCAGTCTGGCTCGCAGTACCTCTCGCGATGATTGCCGCTGGATTCGTCGTGCGGATGTTCATCATCTTCCATGATTGTACACATGGTTCGTTCTTCAAAAATAAAAAAGCCAATGCGATCGTAGGAACCATCACAGGTGTGCTAACTCTATTTCCGTACGAAAAGTGGAAACGAGAACATGCGATTCATCACGCTTCAAGTGGTAACTTGGACAAGCGAGGCGTCGGTGACATCTGGGTAATGACGATCGAAGAATACATCGAGTCATCGAAATGGACGCGATTGAAATATCGCCTCTACCGGAACCCACTTGTCATGTTCGGGCTAGGTCCGTTGCTCTTGATTTTGGTGACAAGTCGTTTTAACCGGAAAGACGCACGGAAGAAAGAGCGTCTTAACACATATCTGATTAACGTATCACTGATCGTTTTATACGGTCTCTTGATTTACTGGATTGGCTGGCAAGCATTCTTGATCATCCAAGGGACAACGATGTTTACAGCAGGCGTACTTGGTATCTGGTTGTTTTATGTCCAGCATACATTCGAAGATTCTTATTTTGAAGATGAAAGCGAATGGGATTACGTCAAGGCTGCGATTGAAGGCAGTTCGTATTACGAACTCCCTAAAGTATTGCAGTGGGTGACAGGAAACATCGGTTTCCATCATGTCCATCACCTGAGTCCACGTGTACCGAACTATCATCTAGAGAAGGCACACGTCTCGACGCCACCACTTCAAAAGGCGACGACAATCGGCTTGTTCTCTAGCTTAAAATCCTTACGTTATAAACTGTACGATGCTAAAAATAAGACGTTCGTCACATTCCAGGATATTAAGCATCTCCTGCGTGAACCGAAACCATCATCACTTTGAGCTTGCAGCACTTTATCTTTTTTAAGATGAGGTGCTTTTTTCGTTGAATTCACATAAACTTGACCGATAAAAGAGTAAGGAATGGAAAAATATAGGCACGACAAATTTGGAAATGTTATTCTAAACTAAAGAATAAAGAGAAGATATGTGCAGAGAGGAGGACTGGCATGAAAGGGAAAATATACTTCTGGCTGCTGTTTTTAAATGCGATTGCGACAGTAGGGGCGCTTGTCTACCTGTCTTTTGAACTGGGCGCTTTCGGCATTGTCTTAATGGGGCTAACGATCGTCTGGCTTGCTTGGAAAGTATTACGACTCTTTTCTTCGGTGATCCGATTGCAACAAGAAGGCATTGAGGTAACCGAACATCGTTTTCCGGAACTGTATCATGATATCGCGGCGTTATCGGAACGTTTGAATTTAAAGACACCACGCATCTACATCGTCGGAGACAATGTATCGCCTATTAGAGGAGTAAGTTTGTTCCGAACGAACGTGTTTTTCTTACCAGAGAAAGCCATGAGAGAGCGAAATGAGTTCGAACGAGTTCGGGAGTTGCTTCGTCTGAAACACAATGACGAGGAAAAACGATTCGCATTATTATTAGGCAGTTGGATTCCATTTCTAAGACCGGCTTATTTGCGAGCTGTATTTTTGTACCGGGATCGTCAAGCCATGCATCTTGTAGAAGACCCAGATAGTGTCATGCAGGGTATTCTAAAAGAAAACGGACGGCACCAATTGATCAATGAAATCGATGTAACAGCATATTTAGCTGAAAAGAGGCAGATCACGCTAGCTGAAGTTGTTAGCGAAATGGTCTACGCGACACCGACGACAGACAGACGATTGATTGAATTAGGCTGGATGTCACGCGAGACCCCTACTGGGCAACGTGCTGTTCGTTTTTTGTTGGTAGCATCGAGTATAGTAGCATTCGTTTTGATTGGCTGGAGTGTCCAGAACGTTTCATTGTCAAATGAAACCGCAAAAGCTGTCGTCACCTCATCGGATGAATCAAAGGCGAATGGATTGCAGGAAACGAAATTGATGGCTGCCATTCAAAAAGGCACGTTAGAAGAAGTCCAAAAGGAGTTACCAGACGGAGATATGAAAGCCGTGGATGCAGATGGTGATACAGCACTTCACTATTTAGGGTATCGGAAGTCAAGTGAAGGACTAAAGGAAATCTTTGATACGTTACTTAAGCAGGGGAGTGATGTGGACGCGATCAATGACTTTGGAGAACGTCCGTTCATCACAGCAGTATATAGTAACAATAATGAATTAGTAGAATTGTATTTAAAGAACGGTGAAAAGATCAATCAGCTCGATGATCAAAAGTACACGCCTTTACATCATGCGGTGGAAGGGGAAGGCGTTCAAACCGTGAAAGTATTGCTAGAACAAGGGGCAGACGTCTCGATTAAGAATAAGGATGGTTTGACGCCTTTGATGTTGGCGCAACAATATGAATTAGATGATATCATTCGATTGTTAAAGCAACATACGTCTCAAACATTATAAGAAAAATGCTCCTTCCCCGGTCGGGGAGGAGCATTTTTTGTGAACTTATTTACCTTGAAGAGCTGGATCCACGTTAAGGATACGTCCTTCAATTTTGTAATCGATTGTTTTCTTAGAAATCGCGTAGTCGCGGAACGTTTCCCAGTCAGAGAGACCGAGGTCTGTGAAACGACCATCATCATAAGCTGTTTTAAATGCTGTTAAGCCATCGGCTCCTGTCGCAGAGAAAGCATTTGTTGCAACAACGTACATTTTCGCTGGATCAACGACTTCTTCCACTCCGCCATCCTTCGTGATTGTCATCTTCGTGACACGCTCACCTTTTGCTTTTGAGCCATCGTATTCGAGCTTCATACCAGAAACTTGTAAGAAACCACCGTTTTCAAGTGGGAATAATCCAACACTGCTTTCGAACAATTGTTTTAATTCTGCTCCTGATAATTTAACCGTCGCAAGCGTATTACCGAATGGTAATGTTGTTAAGATTTCGCCAGTTGTCAGTGGACCTGCATCGATAGCAGCACGAATTCCACCACTGTTTTGAACAGCGATGACGGTATCAGGATTTAATGTTTTTGCTTTTGCAAGCATGCCGTCTGTAATTAAGTTACCAAGAGCTGTTTCTGAGTTACGTACACTAATTGGATTATCTGGGTTT
This sequence comes from Exiguobacterium sp. EA-TM-5, assembly GCF_053878415.1. Lineage (NCBI taxonomy): Bacteria > Bacillati > Bacillota > Bacilli > Caryophanales > Exiguobacterium > Exiguobacterium sp. EA-TM-5. The sequence continues at coordinate 935,559 of NZ_CM132670.1, forward strand.
GTCCGTAAGTTAGGGAGTGCTGTCAATACTTCTACACCAATTTCTTGATTTTTGATAGCTGAAATTTTGTCAGCGTAAGGCTTCAAGATTTCAGCAGCACCTGCATCCGGAAGCTGTGCTTTTACATCAAGTAGTGATCCCTTATATGATTTAAGCTTTCCTTTGTAGTCGAATGTCATATTGACATCTCCAAGGAACTCGCTATATTGATACGCTTGAACGATAATTGTTGGTTCTGTTTTCTTTGGATTGACTTCTGGATCAACAGGTACATAAGTCGGTTGAAGAAGCTTAGAATGTGTATGACCACCGACGATGACGTCAATTCCATCAATATTTTGAGCGAGTAATTGATCATTATCGACTGCAGGATTATCATCGTAACCGATATGCGTCAACGCAACGATTTTATTGATACCGCGTGCTTTGAACTTATCAACCGTCGCTTGAGCACTCTTGATATAGTTCGAGAAAGCAACCGTTCCTGGACTTGAAATGTCGACTGTCTCTTCTGTCGTTAAGCCGAAGAAACCAACTTCTTCACCGTTGATTTTTTTGATGACACCTTGGTAGATCCGTCCATCTTCCGGACCAGACGTGATTGTTTTCTTTTGCATGCCATTGAAGAGCGGATTTTTACTGAAATCAACGTTTGCTGTGATGAATGGGAAGTCAGCGCCAGCAACGAAGGCTTGCAAAGCAGCACCTTGATCTTTAGCACCTAGATCAAACTCATGGTTACCGAACGTCATCATGTCATATTTCATGTAGTTCATGAGTTTAAGATCGGCTTGTCCTTTGAACTCATTGAAGTAAAGTGATCCAGAGAAGACGTCACCTGCATCAAGAAGAAGCGATGGTGTACCTTCTGCACGGTAAGCGGCACGGCGTTCTTTAATAGCAGTTGCGCGCTTTGGTGCAAGATCAAGCGAAGCGTGTGTATCGTTCGTATGGAGTAATGCGAGGCTGAAATCATCTGTATTGATGTCACGGACGATGATTTTTGCTTTTGTTGTGACTGTTTTACCTTTATGCGTTAAGCTACCTGTCGCGTAGTAAGTACCTGACTCACTTGTATCGACTTTGCTCCATTTGATTTCTTTATCGTAGACTTTACCGTTTGCGTAAAGAACAGCTAGTTTTTTTGGAAGGTCTGGTTTTTGATCGACTGAAATCACTTGTTCCTTTACGGATTCGATGATTTTGATGACATAGTTTTCGACGTGAATTTTTACTTCGATTGGGAGCTTTTTCTTACCATATGTGCCATGAACCGTTTGGTAGCGATTGAAGATGTGCTTGTTATATGCACCCCATGAAATTTTTTCTCCCTTATATGTAGCTGGAAGCTTAACGGGTTCACCTTTAGTGAAAGTGAGTGACTTCAATTTGACCGTCTTGACTTTGACATGAGTTGCAGCAGATACGGTCGTTTGTGCAGCCGGCACGATTGCCGATGTCGTCAATGCGACAGCTACAGCTGCCGCGTAAAGCGGTTTTGATTTGTACATAAATAAAAATCCTCCCTCGAGATAGTATGAGGTCGACTAGCGATCGATGACCTCTTCTTCTACTATAAATGCTTAACGGACAATCGTGTCATGAACCTTTTGTAAAATGCGTAAATTCTTAGGTCCGACGACAATACAACCCCAGCAAGTCGTTTGCTTTCTTCTTTAAAGTAAAAAAGACAGAAAATGATTGCGCTTACATTATATCTTTTTATTCAACCAAAGGAAACGTAATTTATGAAGGAAGCATACATATTGCCCTCATTTTGAGATAATACCATAGTCATCATTTTCAAGATATTGTATAATTTATTATATAAAACACATGTGATGGGGAGGTGGAGAGTTTAAATGAATGAAAAGCTGCGCGGTAGTCTACTTGTAGGAATTCTTTGTGTAATGGGCTTCTTGATTATTTGGGGGCTGGCCTCTCCACCAACGACAATTGAGTTCCCCTATTTTACCCATACTTAATCTTAGTGAAGAATCGACAAGTATCACTTGTCGATTCTTATTTGTTTAGTAGGAAAGCTACAGTTTGGTGTCGGTTCACGCTATACGTTGACACGCTTTTTACGGATGGCTAGAATTGATTAAGTGTACTTCGTGTATACACAATTGAAAGATAAACGAGGGGGGATGGATAATTAGACATGATACATCATGTCGATCGGAGGAATGTTCGTTTGAGGAATCGCGGACAGAACCCGTTTTTTGTTTGAATTTGATCCAGAATTCATTGAATTACAAATACATGCACCATGAAATCGGAAGGAACTTACACTTATGTTGAAAGAAATGAAAAGTATCATCCGGGAACAGGTTGAAAACTTTCCTTTGATTCGCCGGCTCGCGCGATATGAAATTAAGTCCGCGCACGCAGAACAACGCCTTGGTCTCTTATGGGAGCTCCTCAATCCGGGTCTCCAAATTTTCATCTACTGGTTCGTCTTTGGTGTCGGTCTGCGAGGGAATGAAAATGTGGATGGGAACATTCCATTCATCGTATGGCTTCTTTGCGGGATCGTCGTTTGGTTCTTTATCAACGATGCTTTATTACGTGGATCGAACTCGATCAATAGTCGACTTGCGATGGTGACGAAGATGCGTTTCCCGATGAGTGCCATTCCGTCGTACGTTATTTTGTCACGGATGTATCAACACTTCGCAATGCTTGTGATCGTATTCATCGTCATCCTCGCAAATGGGATTCCGATTACATGGAAACTACTTCAGTTACCTTACTACATGATTGCGACGTATATTTTCGTCTACGCATTTTCACTTTGTTTCTCAACGCTCATCACGCTCGTTAAAGATATTCAGCTCTTCTTACAATCGATGATGCGGATGCTCTTTTATATGACACCGATTCTTTGGAATATCGAGCGATTCCCAGATGCTCTGCATGGTGTCCTTCGCCTAAATCCGGTCTACTATCTCGTCGAGGGATACCGGGCAAGTTTGCTTGGTGGCCATTGGGTCTGGCAGGAATGGCCAACTGGATTATACTTCTGGAGTGTCACGCTCTTGTTGTTCACAGCTGGAACATTCTTGCATATCAAATTCCGTAAATCATTCACTGAGCTCGTCTAAGGGAAGGAAATCGCCATGTCTATGATTAAACTCGACCATGTCACGAAACGCTTCGACATGGTTACGACTACAAAAGAAAAATTCAAGCTCTTGTTCAAGAATCAAAGCAAGAGCGTTAAAACATTTACTGCACTGCGAGATATCTCGCTTGAAATCGGCTCGGGTGAAGTCGTTGGACTCGTTGGAATTAACGGTTCCGGTAAATCCACACTTTCGAACTTGATTTCAGGAATCATCTATGCAAACGAAGGAGACGTCGCCATCAATGGTGAAGTCGCGATCATCGCTGTCTCACAAGGATTAAAGAATGTCCTGACAGGGCGAGAGAACATTCGCTTGAAGTGTCTCATGCTTGGGATGGATGACGCGGAAATCGAGCGTCGGATGCCAGGAATCATCGATTTCGCTGATATCGGAGATTTCATCGATCAGCCAATCAAGAAGTATTCGAGTGGGATGAAATCTCGACTCGGATTTGCGATTGCCGTCAATGTCGACGCAGATATTCTAATTGTTGATGAAGCCTTATCCGTTGGTGACCAAACCTTCTATAATCGTTGTATTGATAAGATGAACGAGTTTAAGGATGAAGGCAAGACGATTATCTTCGTCAGCCACTCGTTATCACAAATCAAGAGTTTTTGTGAACGCGTCATTTGGCTCGAATATGGTCAAGTACGACTCGACGGAACAACGAAAGATGTCTTACCGGAATACAAAAAGTTTCTTGCGGAATATAAAAAATGGTCGAAAGAGGAGCAACATCAATTTCGGCGTGACCGTTTAAAAGCACAAGCTGCTAATGCTCGTTCCGGGAAACAAAACACGGATTCAGATGAAAACATCAAACATCCGGCATTGATCTTATCTGCGCTAGGTATTCTTGTACTTGCAGCAGGAAGCTTAATGGTCGTTGATGAGACGCCATCTTTGGCGAATTTAAGCGACGCTATCTTAAATTTCTTTTGATTCTCTGCGCCAGGTACCAATCGGTATCTGGCTTTTTGCATTATGTAAGTAGGAATTAGTAAAAGGAATGAAGAATGCTAAAGTGAGTGGAAAAAGAAGGAATCATCGCAACTCAAGAAATGTAATCAAAAAAAACGGAGTCTTGGACTCCGCTTTCATCAGGTTTGTGAACGATCCATATAGGTTTTGACGCGTGGTGCTTCATACGTTGAAAAACGTTCTAAAAGACGTTCAGCATCTGATTCGACGATCAACATGGATCGGTGTTCTGGAATCAAAAATCCTTGACGTTCCATCGTATCGAATAGGGAAATCAAGGCATCATAGTAGCCATCAATGTTCAGTACACCACATGGCTTTTCATGAAGTCCAAGCTGTGCCCAAGTGAAAACTTCAAAAAATTCCTCCATCGTTCCAGGACCACCTGGGAGAATGATGAATCCGTCAGAGAGCTCTGACATTTTGGCTTTTCGCTCATGCATCGAGTGGACGAGATGCAGTTCGGTTAGTCCAGGATGCGCAAGTTCTTTTTCCTGAAGAAAGTGGGGAAGAACACCGATTGCTTGACCTTTAGCAGCGAGCGTAGCATCTGCGACTGCGCCCATCGTTCCAACGCGTGATCCTCCATAAACAAGTCCGATGCTGCGCGCGGCGAGCGCTCGACCGAGTTTTCCTGCCGCCTCTCGAAAGAGTGGATCGGCACCATCTTTAGAACCACAAAATACAGCAAGTCTATTCATGAAAGAACCTCCTTCGTTATCTTCACCATAGCATATTCGGTGATCGGACGGCAGGGTAGACCAGAAAGGAGCTTGATATGCGACCACGTACAATTGTTTGGCTCGTCCTAATCATCGCAGCAATCAATTTAGGACTTGGGATATGGATGCCCGATACATCGACTCGAACGACGATTAGTTCAATATTACTAGGATTGATTCTAATACTCGGAATATTTTATGTCATTGCGTTGCGACAATCATCTAAATAAAAATGCTCGTTCGACTCATATGAGTTGAGCGAGCATTTTTATTTAGATTTGAAAAAATAAAGCGATGGAATATTCAAAAGAATCTATTTTCATACACAAATTCAATACTTTGATGGATAGTTTGTAAAAAAAGAACAGTATTCAGGACATATGATACGTGTCAAAAGTAATGGTTATAATGAATAATGTGTAAAATAACATAAATATTCGTATTCGAATATTTAGAGGGGGTCTAAGGATATATGATGTTGTTACAAAGCCAGACGAAAAAAATTAGGAGGTTATTTATATGAACTTGAAAAAGAAACTAGGTTTAGCAATTGCTGCTTTATCATTGACTGCTACTTTCGGTGTCAGTGCTGCAAATCAAATTGGACATAAAGACATAGCAATCGAACGTATTCCACTTGAATATTCGGTTAAACGTGACGTAGCAATCGAACGTATTCCACTTGAATATTCGGTTAAACGTGACGTAGCAATCGAACGTATTCCACTTGAATATTCGGTTAAACGTGATGTAGCAATCGAACGTATTCCACTTGAATATTCGGTCAAACGTGATGTAGCAATCGAGCGTATCCCACTTGAATATTCGGTCAAACGTGATGTAGCAATCGAACGTATCCCACTTGAATATTCGGTTAAACGTGACGTAGCAATCGAGCGTATCCCACTTGAGTACTCAGTCAAACGTGACGTAGCGATCGAACGTATCCCACTTGAGTACTCAGTCAAACGTGACGTAGCGATCGAACGTATTCCACTTGAATATTCTACAACACGAGCATAATTAACTATTTTGACTAACAATGTTTTTTAAAAAATCACTTCGAATAGAAGAAATGATTTTTTTATACTGATTCATGTTGAGTAGTTCGAACAAAAAATACGCTTTGTCATACGCACCAATAATTTGTTCTTTAGTCGCGCCCAACTTCTCAAGGCAATCTCCCTTTTGAGCGTATAACTGTCCTAATACCGACATGTCTTTAAAATTAAGGCTTTCTTCAATTGCTTCATCAATCAATTGCAGAGCTTGTTCATATTTAGAGAAATCTAATAAAATTTTAGAAAAATTATAGGTGATTCTAATTTTTTCTGTTACTAAATCATCGCTATCAAAATTTAATTTGAGGATTTCCTCATAAACATTAATACTATGCTGATAACTTTTATTTTCAGAGTATAGATTCGCGATAGCTGACTTAATACGAATCAGCATACTGGGTGAATAATGAGAAGTTAGATAATCTGCTGATAAATTTTGAAGCTCAACGATACAGGTTCGATAATCAATTTTTTGAAGCCGATACGAACAAAGGTAATAGTAGTATTTGTACAATAGTACAAACTCAAAAGAAGAATCATGTTGCTCTAAAATCTTTTGACTCTCTTTATAGATCGACTCAAAGTCTTGATTTCTAAAACGATGTAGTAAGTCTTCATCGATCGTCTTTAATGAATCTTGTTGACGATTGGGATCTAGAAACGCAGAAATTGGAACTTGTAACCTTCGGGATAGCGCATATAACAATTCGATTGTTGGGGAATGTGTGCCACTCTCAATCTTACTGATTTCTGCTTGACTGCAGATACCGTTTGCTAAATCCTTTTGCGTTAGATTATGTTTTTTTCGCAGACGGCGTAACGCCAAACCAATTTGCGGTGACGTGAAATGATCCATTGGATCCTCGTCCTTTCATGAAAATTGAACTGTTACTCAGTATCCATTTCTATTATAGAAGTGATTGCAAAGGGATACCATAGATTTACTTGATTTCATATCAATGTTTCATCGCCCGCCGTATTTGATTCAGAAAGGGGTACACCCATGACACTCATCTTAAAAGAAACGCGACGTAACATGACTTCTTGCGCTTGGTGTCTCAATGCTGCTACCGTCTCAGTCGCCCCCTTGGCTCATCGGGAAATGGATCAAACCATTGCTAAGTCTAAGAAAGATAGAAACAAGACTGCTTGAATCATTCAAAGGACTTCATTCGTATGTGGGATGAAGTCCTTTTTGCATGATTTTCATCAGAAAGGAGCAATCACATGATAGGAATTACGATCGTATCAGAACAGGATGGTTGGTTACAACGCTCACGTCCCTCTTCAGCGATGAGACACTTTTGTGAAACCCATCGTTTTTCTTTAGATGTTTTTAATTACGACATGCATACGTTCGAGGATTTACTGGATTATATGGATTTTCAAGAATATGAACATTATCTCTTTATTCTACAAGGTGAAGGAGAACGTACATTACGACTGGTTGCTTATTTGCAGCAGCAGATGCTTCATGTTCAGTTTCATTTAATTCGAGCGGAAGGTGGTATCGTATTTGGACAACCCGATTTTCTAAATGGTTTAGAACTACCTCTCATATTTGAGGATGAAAAGTTAGTGCTTCCCATCGTTCAAAACGAGTTATTGTCTTTGATGACGGGCGTTCATCGATATGCTTCACTATTCCAACCACAACCGCTGCGGCATGTCTATATCGAAGATAGCTCATTGTTGAATCGTATTCCGGCATCTTTTTTCACATCGATGACAGTGAATAGTATCGTGTATTTCGATCATCCGATGCGTCACGATCTACCAATCATTGAATTAATGAGTCGGACGCCAATCCTTCTTGCTTTCGTTGATACCCTGTTCCCTCCGCTTGAAACACGACTGGATGTGTTATCTCGGGCAGAACTCGCTCATCAATTAAAGCGCTGGAAGGATACCGGATGGATCCACAACGAACGATTCGCCGGTATATTGGATTATGCGACACAAGTTGGATCGAACAGTTCACACCGTCTTTTTTTCTTTGAAGATGGTATCTATGCGGATCGTCAGAAAACGGATCGGTTGAGTTCGGACATTTCTCTAATGGTTGAGAAAAGAGCAGGACAGTTTGAAGCATTGGCCACACCAAAGGAACTCGAGTTATTTCCGTTACTCTATCAACTCGCAGGATCATTTTCAGGTGAAAGTCGATTCGTTACACCCTATTCAGATTTAGAATTACCACGAACGATTGGACGTATCGGTCCACTCACGTTGATTGGTATTCAAAATGAAGAGGGGTATTTCGCTTTCGATTTAACATCGATGCAACTATTCGAGACGAACGAAGCATTTTTGTGGATTCTTGAAGCTGATCAAAAAGAACAATTTGACGTGTTACCAGAACGACTTGGAGCAGACTATGCAGAAGCGATTCGATACTATAAGGAGTTGATGTATCATGAGTGACGTATTATTTGGTCCATTTTTAAGAAAAGGAAGCTATTCTCGTGTTGAAGTACTCGATCACGTTTATGCAGATGAACGTTTTGGACAACTGTATCAAGAAGCGAAGCAAATCACAGAAATTGATGAGTTGACGTTTTATCGACGTTATCTACAAAAAGAAGAGACGGTTCTGTTTTACGGCACCTTCGATCCAAAACTCTTTAATCTGTTATCCGACGAGGGGTACGATTTATATTTGATCGAGTCAGAAATGATTCGGACACATCAAATCGATACACCGTACCGTCATAAAGTATATGGCTGGAGCCATGATGTGACAGACGTCGTAGGTCCTGAATTCTTTGATCGGATCGTTCTTCCTGGTACGACCATCATGCATTACAACCGTGGGGAACTGCTATTATTCTTTCGGAACATACGTCAACTTTTAGGTGTACATGGAAGACTTCTCGTTTCGTTGCACGATATTCCTTATCTAAGAGAATCAGAGCAGTCCATTTCGACTCGACGGATTCATGATACTTTAATGTTCTTTGGTCATCATGTAGATAGCGAACGACTCTTATTTAATGCGTATTTAAAATCAGGTAGCGAAGAAAAAGTAAGCTATGCGATCGATTACTTATACAAACCTGAAACCTTGTTTGAATTCGCGAAACTCTCTCGTTATGAAGGGCAATCAATATATGAAGGAAAAACAATCGTCGTTCTTGAATTCAATAAACAATAAGCTTTTGATAGAATAGAAGGAGAGTAATTTTAAAATATATCTCCTAGTTTAGTTTGAATGGGTCTAAAGACAGGGTATTGAGATACAGAAGTTTTGTATTACGATTCAAAGTACATCATGAGAAAGAGGAGCCGGACCATCATGGAAAATCAGAACGAAACTACCTTTCAAAAAAGCTGTCTATCGTTCATTGAGACTTTGTTTCCAGACGAATCCTTTCACTTCTTAGAAGAATCGAGAGCAATGGATGCTTTCGGACATCACGGTATTCAATTGTTTTTTTCTTCAGAACTTCGAACGCTAAAATTCAGTCTTCTCAAACAGACACATCAACGATACGATCGCGTGTTTGTTTCGGAGAAAACCGAACAAAACACTTTTTTTCGAAGGCTGTTGGAGGCAACATATGAAGAAAATCAATTGTACATCGATCATGTCGTAAAAACCGATTAATCCAAAGAAAAGGCATGGGAGCGATTACGCCCCATGCCTTTTCTCTTTTTAAGCTTCAATCGATGCTGATCCACGTTTTAACGCATGGTCAATCGAAGTCGCCATCTCTTCTCGAACTGTAGTTGAGATCAGTCTACCATCGAAATAAATTTCTTTAGATAAACTCAAGTGAACGAGTAAATCCTCTAATACGAGCTTTAAATCAAGAGGTTTCGTCGGTTCGAGCGCCTGTTGTATGAATTCATTCAGAGATGGGTGCTGAACATGCTTTGGATCAATCAAATCAATGATCGTCGTATTTAAAGCAAGTGCTAAGCGTTCGAGGGATTGGGGAGTCGGCATCCGTTGTCCGCGTTCATATGCGGAAATCGTCGTCGCAGTTTCACCGCATTTTTCGGCTAGATACTTTTGGGTGTACTTATGCTGTTTTCGTAGTTGCATGATTTTTTTTCCAAGTGCGCGATTCATAGCGCTTCACTCCTATTCCTCAGGTCATCGTGTATAGTACTAATTAACCACTTATGGTATAGAAGAAACCTTTTGATTGTAAAAAAGCGTTTGAATAAGGAAATAAAGAAAGATTGAAATTCCAAAAGTGGATTATTCAAGGTGGTATTATTCTTTTGGATACCACATGTTATTCTAAGGTGTATGTGAAAAAAGGAGTGTCTTCATGAAAAAAATTACATGGTCCGGCTACGTTGTCATCGCCGTTCTATTGGTTCTCTTTATCTCAAGTTCGATGCCATACCAGGCACAATCCATCAAGCCAGGGTTATCTCGATATATCCCGTTAGGATTTGTCGATCATTTGCGTTTCATCTCCTTCTCGTATCACGGAGAAGTCAGTGTTGATGCACTCGGACGAAGTGGCTTCATTGAATTTTTCATCCGAAAAGCCGCGCATGTCTCGACGTTTCTCGTGTTAGGTGTGGCATTGATTGATTTGACACGTCGCCGCCTGACAACAGGACTTGCTGTTTTATTCGCTTATTCGTTAGCAATCATGGTGGCTGTCTTTGATGAGTTTCATCAGATTTTGACGGGAGATCGGACGGGACTCATCCAAGATGTCTTACTCGATGGAACCGGGGCATTGATTGGAATCGGATGTTATCTACTCGTCTATAGGAAAAAAGTACGACGCCAAGCAGGAAGTCTTTCCTTCCGGCACGAAAAGAGAAGGCATCACTTTTAACGAAGGAGACTGCCTTATGAAGACTTCCCATTTGTTGATGACGAGCGTCGGGCGCCGGACGAAACTGGTCGAGTATTTCGTCCGTGAGATGCCAAACGGTCATGTCAGTACCGCGGATTGTAGTCCACTCGCACCGGGTCTCTATATGACTGAACGCCATCATCTCGTACCACGCATCGATGCACCGGACTATATCGAGCATTTACTTGAACTGTGCCAGCGGGAACAAGTGACAGCGTTATTGTCATTGATTGATCCTGAACTCGAGTTACTTGCAGCGGCAACAGAACGGTTTGAAGCAATCGGTGTCACCGTACTCGTCTCACCGATGGACGCGTGTCATCTCTGTTTTGATAAGTACGCGATGTATACGTACTGTGTTACGGAAGGTATCGCGCATGCGCGGACATATGTGACGCTCGAAGCGTTTCGAAGTGCACTTACGCTAGGGGAAGTCCAGTTTCCGGTCTTCGTAAAACCACGTAACGGGAGTGCTAGTCTTCATGTCCAGGTCGTCTCTTCACTTGAAGTCGTCGAAGGATTGTTTGCCGTCCATTCGGATTTATTGATTCAAGAATACTTAAGAGGGCAAGAGCTTGGGGTGGATGTCTATGTCGACTGGCTAACGCATGAAGTCACTGATATCTTCATCAAGGAGAAACTCGTCATGCGCGCTGGAGAAACCGACAAGAGTCGCTCCATCAAACGCGACGACGTCTTTGAACTGATCGAGCACGTTTTAGAAGGAACAGGTCTCGTCGGTCCGCTTGATTTTGATCTCTTCGATGTCGACGGAACGCTGTATTTATCAGAAATCAATCCGCGATTCGGTGGTGGATATCCACATGCTTACGAATGTGGCGTCAACTTTCCGAAAGCGATCCGAAACAATTTGCAAGGGCAACGTAATCCCCGACGCATCGGTGCATATACGGAAGACATCTATTTATTGAAGCACGACACGTTGACGCTCTTACCGGCATCTCTGCTTAAGCAAATCAAAAAACCGTAGGCATACGAAAAAAGAGTGATCCGGTGTGATGCCGGATCACTCTTTTTAGGTGGAAGGGGATGATCAGGAAAGAGAGACGCGTGCACGCTTGAGACACTGCACGGCAGAGGTCCAGCTACCGAAGAGAGCGTTAATCGTTGAAGTGCTCGGAACCGAGCGATCTTCTGCCCATTTTCGGTAATGAATAATGCTGAGGGAAGGTAATTCTTCTTGTGCCTGTCGTAGTGCTTCAAGGACATCTTCTTCGACCCATTTTCGGCGAGGAGGTGCGATGTCGAGGCAAGCAAGAGCATCTGCCCATGAACCGTATTTACGGGCAATCGTCGCGACTGTCGGATGTCCGTTTTCTTGTGCCCAAATCGCATACGTCTGTGTCGTCAGGCGTGGAAGGACATCTGAAGCTTCGAGCAGTGCCGTGATAATGCGTTCTTCTGTCATCGAGATAGAACGTGTCATTTCAATGTGTGCTTCTTCGAGTGCACGTGACCAAGAACCGAAGCGTAAGTTGATCAGTGTCAAGGAGGGTCCATGTTTCGCCTTTGCCCACTCCCGGTAGCTGTTGCTATGGAAAGGGTGGAGACGCGTTGATGCTTCCTTGATGAAAGCAAGGATTTCCTCATCAGAGAAATAAGGACGGATTGATGAGAGACCAGCGGCTTGGAGTGCTTCACGCCAAGAGCCAAATACATTAATGATCGTCGTGATCGATGGAATGTCTTTTCCAATCGACCAGCGCGCATACGTCTTTGCGTCGAGAGCGGGATATTCGATACTAGCTTCGATTAGGCTATCGATGACTTGTTGTTCTGTCCATTTCTTCATGATGTCATACCCCTTTCGTGTAGGTGCTCTAGGTGTGGGTACTGTCGTGAGGTGGAAGTCGACGAAGCGACGTATAAGCGAGAAGGCTAAGCCAAATAAAATAAAATCCGCTCGGTCGGACGAGAACGCTTTCCGTGAATTGGAGCAACCCGAGCCAGCCGGTAAGCAACAGCGCGAGGAAAGCGAAATCCGTCATTTGAATACGAAAGAATCGGTAAAACAGATAAAGAAAAACCGCGATGTATAGCAGACAACCGATGAGTCCGAATTCGTAGAGATAGGTGATCGGTGTACTGTGGAACGTATAGAGAACTTGTTCGTTTAGCTGTTCTTGTAGTCCGCGTGGTGCACTCCCGATGCCGTGACCGAACCAGAGTGCATCTGCGGAAGCCCGCCAACCTGCTTCCCATAGCGTAAATCGTCCATTGAGACTCAGCAAACGGGGAAGCAGACCTTGAAACGAAAAGACAATGAGGAGAATCAGGCTTCCCGTCACATAACAGGCCGTTACTTGCAACCGACGTCTCGTTCCCGGAACCATTCGAATACTCGTCAAAAGGGCGAGGAGAATAAAAGAATAGATCCCGGTCTGCGAACCACTTTTGAGTAAAGCAATGATGATCAGAAGTAGAAAGACGGCGTGCAGAAGGCTGTGCCGACGAGGAAACTGTTTGAGCAGATAAAACCAAGCAAATAGTCCTCCTGGAACGAGCCAAGCTGCAAACGTATTCGGATTGTTCATCAGTCCAGCGAGACGAAGGAATGAGCCTTGTTCCCCTACGTACAACTGAGGAAACGACAAAGGACCGATTCGAAGCCATTGCAGGTTTTCGACCGGGACATACTCTGATCCAAATGAGACGATGAGGGCGTAGGAAGCAAGAAAGACGGCTTGCCCGTAAAGGAAATAACATAGAAGACGATGCCATTGGTTAATCGATGTACGCGAGAGCGAAGAGACGATGCCAACGAAAAGCCAAGTCGAGATGAGGTAAAGCGAAGCAAGAATACGATCCGTATTCGCGTTGAAAAAGAAAAATACGATATGAAAAGTCAGATAAATCAGAAAAATTAGTACGATTTGATGCCCAGCCGCCCGATTGACGCGATAGAACGGTTGTAAGATGAACCAACAGACGCTAAATAGAATGGTGTAAACGGGAAGCAACCAAAAGGACCACTGTTTCGGCAACACTTCGTCCGTGAAGGATAAGGGACGAATCCAAGCATCGAGCATGATCCAAACGACTAGGATGGATAAGGCAAACGATGTGGGTATATTGGCTGATTTTAACATGATTTCTAAAGTCTATCCACCCTTCATATAGGACTTATTACCGATTTAAGAACTTTTTAATCATCAAATTTGTATTTACCCTTATCTTTCAAAATATCATGCAGATAAATGAAACAATATTAAGAAAAACGTGATCATTTTTTCGTGAATCGCGTTTTTTTCGTGACATGATTTCATGCTGTGAACTAGCGTCACGCAAGCGAGATAGCTACCGAAAAAAATATAATCATTTCCACCAAGCTCTAATTGTTTTGGGAGTCGATTGGAAATAAGGTGTAGACATAACCAATGTCCATCCATTCGGTCAAGCCAGAAAGAGGTGAACAACAGTGAGCTCGATGCATCAAAGAAAAACTTTCGGAGATCATCTGACGACACTCCGACGCGGCTGGTGGCTACTCGCACTCTTCATGATTCTCTTCGCAGGTGCCGGATATGCTCTCAGCACGTATGTCATTCCGAAGACATACGAGGCGACGGCTTACATCCTCGTCGTTCCTCAAGAGAATACAGAGGCGACATCGACGCCGACACTCGTCAGTACCTATCAAGATATTCTACGAAGCCCAGAGGTCGTTGATCAGGTTGCTCAAAAAATGAACGTTACCGATAAGCGACTATTCGATTTGACGGATCGTCTAACGGTTTCAAGCAATCTAGATTCGCAAGTTATCGCCTTATCCGTCACGGATCGTTCGGCGGAGCAGGCAGCCATCCAGGCGAACACGATGACGGAAGTCTTCCAGGACTATCTACCACAACTAATCAACACGAGTAAGACGGAAGTGTTCTCGAGTGCACGGATCCCAACGAACCCCGTATCTCCGAACATTTTAATGAATACAGGTATCGGTGGTGTTCTTGGTCTGATGCTCGGACTTCTGATCGTCTATTCTCGATCGTTAAGCAAAAAGGAAGTGACACGTGAAGCGACAGACAGTTATCCGAAAGCCATTCCCCGCACCCATTCATGAGAGAGGAGAGGAGACACCGTCATGCAGCATTCCCCGCTCACCCCGTATCGTCGGCAGTTGAAGATCGGACTCCTTCGCCTGATCGACGCCGGAATCATCGCACTTGCGACCGTAGTGACGTTCTATTTCTTTAATCCACTCCATCTCACTGTCAACTTCGAGTTGCAGGATGCACTCGAAATCGCCCTCATCCAGTGGGTCGCCCTTACGTTCGTCGCACATTGGATGCGCTTCTATCAAATCATCTGGCGCTACGCAAGTCTACGTGATCTTGCCGTCTTACTCGTCGTCGTTCTTGCTAGTAGCTTCGTCTTACTCGGTCTCGAATACGCGTTGTTCGACTTTGCCGTCGAACGGGCGATCTTCTTACAGACAGGACTTGTCCTAAACGGTCTCTTATTCGTCCGCCTGTTGATTCGTGGACGTAGTTTAAGACTCGTTCCGGACCATAAGACGCTCGGAAAACGAACACTGATCATCGGTGCCGGTGCTTCCGGTCAGATGATCACAAAAGAGCTGAAGCAAAAGAAGTCGCATATCTTAAACGTCGTCGGACTCCTCGACGATTCGCTCGAACTACGCGGAATGCGGATTCATGGTGTTCCTGTCATCGGCGCGATCGATCAACTCGAATGCATCATCGAAGAGCAGAAGATCGAAGCGGTCGTCCTAGCGATTCCATCTTTACCGTATCCACAACGGGTTGAATTGCTGAACCGGATTAAGCAGACCCAAGTCGAAGCGCACACGTTACCAATGCTTGTCGAACTGGCATCTGGAAAAGTCTCCATCAAACAAATCCGTGAAGTTTCAATCGCTGACTTACTTGGTCGCGAACCCGTCGAGCTCGATATTACGGAAATCGAACGAAGTGTCCACGGGGCGACCGTCCTCGTCACCGGTGCTGGTGGTTCGATTGGTTCAGAGATTTGCCGACAGTTGATTCGTTTTCGTCCCGAACGGCTTGTTCTTCTCGGACACGGCGAAAATAGCATTTATCTGATTCGTCGAGAACTCGAGTGTCTCAGCCGGGACATCCAGTTCGAATCCGTCATCGCTGATGTGCAAGATAGTGACCGGATGCTTGAGGTCATGCGACGCTTCGAACCGGATCTCGTCTATCATGCAGCAGCCCATAAGCACGTGCCGTTGATGGAAGATAACCCGAGCGAAGCTGTCAAGAACAACATCTACGGCACACGCAACGTCGCTCGAGCAGCAGAAGCAGCTGGTGTCAAACGATTCGTCATGATCTCGACCGATAAGGCCGTCAATCCGACGAGTGTGATGGGGGCGACAAAACGAATCGCTGAGATGGTTATCCAGCAGATGGCTCGTAACAGCGAGACGACGTTCGCCGTCGTCCGGTTCGGGAACGTCCTCGGTAGCCGTGGTTCCGTCATCCCGCTCTTTAAAGAACAAATCGCGAAAGGCGGACCGATTACGATCACGGATCCCCGGATGACACGCTATTTCATGACGATCCCAGAAGCGAGCCGGCTCGTCATTCAAGCGAGTGTTCTCGCAAAAGGTGGCGAAGTGTTCGTGCTCGATATGGGCGAACCGGTCCACATCACGACACTGGCGAAGAACTTGATTCACTTGAGTGGCTTCACAGAAGAGCAAATCCCAATCGTCTATAGCGGTATTCGAAAAGGCGAAAAACTGTACGAGGAACTGCTCGCTCAAGATGAGGTCCATGACGAACTTGTCTTTGATAAAATCCTCGTCGGGAAGACACGCCCCTTCGGATCCGTCGACCCGTACTTGCGTGAGATTGCCCAAGCGCTTGGGCAGGATGAGGTCCTTCGCCAGTATTTGTTAGGAATTACGAATGAGACCGACGTCGACCCAGTCGCACCGACGATGCGGATCGCTCGTGAATAGAGAGGAGGGAGAACGATGAAAACGGCCCGACTGTCCCGCTTCAATCTCATCTTCATTGCTGATACAGCGTATTCGCTACATCAATGGATGATTTTGACGCTCTTGATCAAATGGAGTACACCGCTCAACATCGGTTACTTCAACTACGCCCTTGCCATCACCGCACCGATCGTCATGTTCTGTTGGCTGAACGCCAGTACGATCCTGACGGCAGAACGGGCTGGACTGACGAACTTCTGGCTCTTCATCAAGACCCGTTTTTCGCTTCTCTCAGCAGGCGTATTCGTGTTACTCGTTATCTATTATTTCTTCGGTGAGGCGGACATCTTACTCCTAACGTTACTCGTGTATCTCAATAAATATATGGAATCGTTCGCGGACCTCGCATACGGCTTCTTGCAAGGACACACCGCCTTCAAGGAAGTTGCTGTCTCGAAGATCTTTCGTAGTCTCTTGAATGTCTCGGGTGCAGCACTCGTCCTCTTTACGACCCATTCCATTCACGGATTCGTGCTCGCCTTGATTGCTGGGAACTTGATCATGCTACTCGTATACGACTTACCGACGATTCGCCGTGTGGGTCGTGGCTTTGACAATCAAGCGCTCGACTTACGATACCGGTCAGGCAAGGAATTATTCCTCAAAGCGATGCCACTCGGATTCGTTGCTCTCTTGATTGCCTTGAACGCGAACATTCCGCGATTGTTCGTCGGGCACGCAATCGGAACAGAAGAGCTCGGGTACTACGCTAGTATCGCCTATCTACTCGTACTCGGTAGTCTATTCATCCACTCCTTGATTGCCGTCTTGCTACCGAACTTCTCGTCTGAGACTGGTGAACGACAAAGTTTGCCAGAGTTGCGCAAGCTGACCCGATCGATGTTACTCATGACGAATATCGTCGGTATCTTGTTGATTATCGGAGCCATTTTCTTCGGAAAGTGGGGCTTGACGATTTTCTACAACGCGTCGTTCGTTCAATACCATCTGATTTTCGTCTTGATGATGGTTGCCTCACTCTTTTTCTACAATTCGACCGTCATCCAAGCACTCCTGACCGGTTTCCAACAGTTTCGGATCCAGACGATCTCAATCTTCGGTAGTGTCGTCGTCAATCTGATCGCTTGTAGCTTATTGATTCCGCTGTACGGTCTATACGGAGCAACGATTGCGTACACACTTTGCGCCGTCACTCAGATCGTTCTACTTTTACCAGCACTGTATCGGTCCTTATATCCACGGGACGTCGCTCTCGTCGTCGAACAAAGCAGCTAAGGAGGGAAGAAGATGCGACCAATCCTACTACTCATCGTGCTCGAAGCGCTCGTTTGTCAATTCGCCCGGTCGCTCTTCCCGGACACGTACGTGACCGCCTTACTGCTCCTGAACTCAGTCCTGTTTCTCTACTACCTACTTCGCCAGTCAAAGACAACACCACTCTTTCTCATCTTCATCACCGCCTTCTTCGTCCGACTGGTCTTGATGTTCATCGATCTCGAGTTGTTTCGCTTACCGCCACACAGTGGTGACGATACTGAGGCTTTTCATCTCGAAGGTGTCCAAATCTTCACCGATCCGTCGACCTTCAATGATGTCGTCCGTGGCACCTATTCCAAGTTTCTTGGGATCTTCTACCTGATGTTCGGTCCAGAACGGATACTCGCTCAGTTCTTCAACGTCATCCTCGGCGTCGTCGCCGTCGTCATCCTAGCGAAGACACTTCAACGGTTACGCTTACCAGAACGATACGTGTTCGGAGCGACACTAGTTTTCGCGTTCTTCCCACAAGGATTGTTACTCTCACCGATTCTCTTACGCGACCAAATCGTTGCACTCGGTATCGTCTATACGCTCTACTACATGGTGCGCTGGACGGAAGAGAAATCCGGATCGTATATGATTCTCGCGTATCTCGGCTACTTCGTCAGTACGATGTTCCACTCCGGTCTTGCCGTCGGAATCATCGTCTTACTCGTCTACTTCTCGTTTTACAGTCATGAGACACGACGAATGGATTTTGAACCGACCAAGGTGCAGCGACTAATCTTCCAAGTGCTCATCGTCGGCTTCATCGTCTATAGCTTCCAAGACGTCTTGTTCGCGAAGTTCACCCACGTTTCAGAAAACGGACAGTTGTTCAGCGGGATGAGTTACGATCGTGGCGGCTCGGCTTATCTAAACGGATTGACGGTAACGGGTCCAGCGGACATGATTCTCTACGCACCGATCCGAACGATTTACTTCTTATTCTCACCGTTCCCGTGGCAATGGTCGAGTGTCATGAACATCCTGATTTTCTTCCTTGACGCGATCTTCTACTTCATCGCCTGTTTTGCAATCGTCCGGTCGTTCAAATTGATCCGTCAGCACCCGTTCGGCAGCGTCCTCTTCTTCTTTTTCCTTCTCTTTGCTCTCAACGCCGTCATCTTCGGTCTTGGAACCGGCAACGTCGGAACGGCCATTCGACACCGGTATAAGTTGTTCCCGATGATACTCATCGTCTACACATCCGTCCACTACATGCGCTTACAAGCGCGCCATTACTTCGAGGAGGTCGAACACCGTGCCGAATAAAACAATCTTAATCACTGGTATCGCTGGTTTCATTGGATTTCACGCCGCACGTCGTTTCATCCGAGAGGGTTACCGAGTCATCGGACTCGATGAAGTGAATGACTATTATGACCCGACGTTAAAGGAAGCACGGCTCGCTGAACTAGGAACGAACTATACATTCTACCGGGTCTCACTCGAAGAAACAGCAGCAGTCGCGCAGATCTTCGAACAAGAATCGATTGATCTCGTTCTCCATCTCGCAGCACAAGCAGGGGTGCGTTACAGCATCGATCGACCGGATGTCTACATGACATCAAACATCGTCGGTTTTCTCTCGATTCTTGAAGCCTGTCGCCATCACCCAGTCGAACAACTGATCTACGCTTCTTCAAGTTCCGTTTACGGATCGAATACGAAAATGCCGTTCGCGACGACGGACGCCGTCGATCATCCACTCAGCCTGTACGCCGCCTCAAAGAAAGCGAACGAATTGATGGCACACACTTATAGCAGCCTCTACGGGATCAAGACGACGGGCCTTCGCTTCTTCAGTGTCTACGGTCCATGGGGACGCCCGGATATGGCACTGTTTAAGTTCACGGAAGCGATCGCAAAAGGCGAACCGATTGATCTTTATAACTACGGCGAGATGGGACGGGACTTCACTTACGTCGACGACATCATCGAAAGCATTTACCGTCTCTTCCAGACCGAACCGGAAGTCGACGCAACGTTCGACGCTTCAAAGCCCTTACCGGATCGAAGTAACGTCCCGTACCGTGTCTACAACATCGGTAGCCACAGTCCGATTCGACTCAATGAATTCGTTGCCTTGATCGAACAGCGACTTGGGAAGACAGCAATTAAAAACGGGATGCCGCTTCAACCAGGCGACGTTCCGGAAAGCTTCGCTGATGTCACTTCCTTGTTTGAGACGATCGGCTATCGACCACAGACGACGGTCGAAGCGGGGGTCAATGCATTTATCGATTGGTATGAGAGTCATTACTTGCTGAAGGAGGAAATTCAAGATGGCGCTTAAAGAGGAATTCTACTATCGCTCTCCAATCTTCATCCAAAATTGGCTGACCTCCTTATACGGTCGGAAGTTAATGCAAGAACGATACGGCCCTCTCTATGAACAGAAGATGAAGGAGCTTCGGAAGAAGGACCGGACGCAAGATTATAAAGAGGAGCAACTTGATCGTTTGAATGCCTTCCTCATTTTCGTTGCAACGCATACGCCATATTACGCGCAACTCTTTCACGAACATGATATTCAATTACCGTTCACGTCACTGGAGCAGCTAAAGACGATTCCAATCCTTGAAAAAGAAACACTTCGTCAAAACAATGATGCCTTCATGTCCCGCGTCGATGCGCCGGTTCGAGGGAGAACGGGTGGAACGAGCGGGAAGTCACTTCAAGTTGCCTTCATGCGTGATGATGTCCAGGAACGAATGGCGCATCTCGATTACTTCAAAGAACGTCATGGATTCCACGCTGGGATGCGCCGGGCGAGCTTTACTGGACGGACGCTGACCGCCGTCGATCAAAAGAAACCGATCTTCTGGCGGATGAATCGACCACTCAATCAGTTGTTACTATCGATTTTTCATATGAAAGAAGAGAACTTCCCGGCATATCTCGAAGAACTGAATCGTTTTCAACCGAGAGCGCTCGACGGAACACCGACAGCGATGGTCGAAATCGCTCGTTACATGTTGAAGCATCACATCCAGCTGGATATCCCGCTGATCGCTATCTTCCCGACATCAGAAACGGTAACAGAAGAGATGCGCTCGATTCTTGAGGAAGCATTCGGTGTCCCAGTCTTCGATCAATACGGTTCTTCGGAAGGTGCACCAATCATCTCGGAATGTAGTCATCGAAAATTACATCTCCACCATGAGACAGGCATCATCGAACCGTATGGAGAGGACGGAGAAGTCGTCGTCACCTGCTTTACGACACGCGGGACACCGCTGATTCGTTACCGGATCGGTGATCGGATGACACTCAGTGACGAGACATGTAGCTGTGGATTGAACGGACCAGTCATCGCTTCAATCGATGGACGGGGAACGAGTTACATCGTCAGCGAGAAGCGTGGCAAAGTCTTCGAAGGGGATATCACGACGATTGCTCGGGAACTTCCGAACTCCGTCTTGCGTCTCCAAGTCGAGCAGCATGCACTCAATCACGTAACACTCCGGTATATT
Source organism: Exiguobacterium sp. EA-TM-5 (assembly GCF_053878415.1). Classification (NCBI taxonomy): domain Bacteria; kingdom Bacillati; phylum Bacillota; class Bacilli; order Caryophanales; genus Exiguobacterium; species Exiguobacterium sp. EA-TM-5. The sequence continues at coordinate 957,032 of NZ_CM132670.1, forward strand.
CCAGATGCGAAACGCTTCCATCCAAAACACGAGCAGATTCTCTTAAACGAGATGCGCAAGTTGCTTGGGTCTGATATGAAAATCGTTCTGGAGCCAGTCGAACAAGTCAAACAAGAACCGAACGGAAAAACGTTGATCGTCAAACAGTCGATGAAATAGGAGGAACCCACCATGAACAAGGCAGTCAAACACATCGTAGATACGACAGCAGCCCAAACCGGTGCACTTCCCATTGCCAACCGTTCGATTGCCGTCGTCGGACTCGGATACGTCGGTCTTCCTGTCGCCGTCGCCTTTGGCGAAAAAACAGACGTCGTCGGCTTTGACATCAAGGAACAACGCGTTCAAGAACTACAAGAAGGGATCGACGCGACGCTTGAACTCAGTCCGTTCACACTGAAGAACGCAACCGTCGACTATGTCTCTGATCCAGCAGCGCTCCAAGCGAGCGACTTCATCATCATCGCCGTCCCGACACCGATCAATGCCCAGAATCAACCAGACTTAACGCCACTCTTACGGGCTTCACATCTCGTTGGTCGTCAACTCAATAAAGGCGACATCGTCGTCTATGAGTCGACAGTCTACCCAGGGGCGACAGAGGAAGATTGTATTCCGGTTCTTGAAGAAGCATCTGGATTACGTGCTGGCGTTGACTTCTTCGTCGGGTACTCACCAGAGCGCATCAACCCGGGTGACCATGAGCACACGTTTAAGACGATCAAAAAAATCGTCTCTGCCCAGGATGATCAGACTCTCGACATCGTTGCTGAAGTCTACGAAGCGGTCGTTGAAGCTGGTGTCCACCGGGCCTCGTCGATCAAGGTCGCGGAAGCGGCGAAAATCATCGAAAACACACAACGTGATCTTAACATCGCCTTGATGAACGAACTAGCAATCATCTTCGACCGGATGGACATCGATACACTCGAAGTCCTCGAAGCTGCCGGCACGAAGTGGAACTTCCTCCCGTTCCGTCCGGGTCTCGTCGGTGGGCATTGTATCGGCGTCGATCCATTCTATCTCACGATGAAAGCGGAGTCGCTCGGATACCACCCGGAAGTCATCCTCGCGGGTCGTCGGATCAACGATACGATGGGGCGCTTCATCGCAACAGCACTCGTTAAGAACTTGATTAAACAAAACATGCCGGTCCTCGGCGCTCGTGTCACGATCCTCGGTCTATCGTTCAAGGAAAATGTTAGCGATATCCGTAACTCGAAAGTCGCGAATCTCGTTCGCGAAATCGAAGAGTTCGGGATCGATGTCCAAGTGACGGATCGACTCGTCGAAAAGAGCGAAGCGAAACGCGAATACGGGATCGACTTACTCGAGATGAGCGAACTTAAACCAGCCGACGTCGTCATCTTCGCCGTCTCGCACGAAGAATACGTCGAGGGTGGCTGGAACCTTGCACAACACTTACTCAAAGTCGGACGCGGTATCGTCGTCGACATCAAAGGGATGTTACCACGAGCAGAACAGCCTGAGGGGGTCCACGTATGGCGCCTCTAAAAATTCTTCAAGTCTGTGCCCTTGATACGACGGCAGAGACGATGTTGCAGCCGCTCTTACTGGCTTTACAGAATGCTGGACACGACGTCGGCATCGCTTGTGCTGATACGGGAGCCTCAATCAAACTCGCAGCCAAAGGATTCCGAATGCACGACATCCCGATTGAGCGACGGATCGACTGGACGAGTAACTGGCGGACGATCCGAGAAATCACGCGCATCCTCAAAGAGGACGGATACGATGCCGTTCATGTTCACACACCAGTCGCTGCTGCCCTTGGACGGGTCGCAGCGAAGCGAGCAGGAACGAAGCACATCGTCTATACAGCACACGGCTTTTACTTCCACGAGAAGATGGGGCGGGTGACGTATCAACTGACGTATTCCGTCGAGAAGTGGCTGGCACGTTTCGCAACCGATTATTTACTCCTCCAAAGTGAAGAAGATTATCAGCTCGCTCAGCGGAAACGCTTCAAAGCGAATACCCGCTTGATGCACCTTGGAAATGGGATCGACTTAACGCGCTTTTATCCACGGCCGCGCGAAGCAGGCGCACCGTTTACCTTCTTATTCATTGGTCGGATTGTCGAAGAAAAGGGGATTCTCGAACTCCTCGAGGCGTTTGAAGATGTTGTCTACCGTCACCCGGAAGCGCGACTCGTCATCGCGGGTGAGATGATGGCAAGCGAACGGGATCAGACGACAAAACATCTCTTTTTACGGCGGATTCGCGAGATCCCGAACGTCGACTATCTTGGATTCGTCGAAGACGTACCGAACTTGTTCCAACAAGTCGATGCTTTCGTCTTACCGTCGCATCGCGAAGGGGTACCACGTTCGATCATCGAAGCAATGGCGAGTGCAAAACCCGTCATTGCAACAAACATCCGGGGCTGCCGCGAAGAGGTCGTTGAGGGGAAGACGGGTTACCTCGTCGAAGTCCGCGACATCGCGAAACTTGCCAAACGGATGAATACACTTGTCGAACAACCTGACCGTGCCAACGATATGGGACGGAACGGATTTGACCGTGCTATGAAACATTTCAACGAAGCCGACGTCATCAAACGACAACTTGATCTCTTTTCAGCTATGTAAAAGGAGGACGTCATCATGAAACGCACATTTGACTTCACGGTTAGTCTCATTGCCATCCTCATCCTAATTCCTGTTTACGTCGTCGTCGCCTTATTCATCTATACGAAACTCGGACGACCGATCTTCTTCAACCAAGTCCGTCCTGGCTATAAGGGGGAGCTGTTCAAAATCTATAAGTTCCGCACGATGACGAACGAAACAGATGCCGAAGGACAACTCCTTCCCGATGCCGACCGGATTCCAGCATCGCTCGAGTGGATTCGTCGCTTGAGTCTCGATGAGATTCCACAGTTCGTCAATATCCTTCGTGGACAGATGAGTTTTGTCGGACCGCGTCCGTTACTTGTCAGCTACTTGGACCACTATACGAAGGAGCAGATGACACGCCACGACGTCTTACCTGGTCTAACTGGCTGGGCGCAAATTCACGGTCGGAACGCAACGACGTGGCAACAACGTCTCGAGCAAGATCAATGGTACGCCGCACATCATACATTCCGAATCGATCTTTATATCTTGTTCAAGACGTTCAAAATGGTCATCTCGTCAGAAGGGAACTCGACAGCTCACCAGACTGGCATGGGTGAGTTCAAGGGTCTCGACGGAGGTGTTCCCCATGATGTCGCTAAGCGATGAACGGTTGATTCGGGATCCACGCGAATGGGATGCACTCGTTGCAACCTACCAGCTCGATTGTTACTACGAATATGCTTACTTCGAACTTGCAAAAGAGCCTGATGAGATTCCTGAACTCTTTTATTATCCGACAGAGTTCGGTACGTTGATCTATCCGTACTTGCGGCGACGGGTTCCAGGAACACTTTTTGAAGACATTACGACACCATACGGATACGGTGGTCCTTATTTCACAGGCATCTGGTCACTTGATCAAGTTCGCGAAGCGCGGGAGCGATTTGAACAGTACTGCAACGAAACAGGGATCGTCACTGAGACGGTTCGCTTTCATCCACTTTTGCACAATCAAGAGCTCGGGCAATACTGGTGTCATCAAACGAATATTCTACAGCCGACCGTGACACTCGAACTGACCGATCCGTTCGAGACGATCGAAGGTGGATTTTCACAAATGACACGTCGCAACATCCGGAAGGCGCGGCGCGAAGGTGTCACGATTCGCCTTGGGCGTCCAGAAGAATATCGCGACTTCGCACGTCTCTATCAGATGACAATGGATAAACATCATGCCGATGCGCGGTATTACTTTGATCAGATCTACTTCGACTATTTCGCAGAAGGGCAGATCAAAAATGTCCTCTTGCTTGCCGAACAAGACGGACACATCATCGCTGGCTGTATCGTACTGACGGGTCGACAATTCGCGCATTATCATCTCGGTGCTTCGGATCCAGCATACTTGTCTCTTCGCCCGAATCATCTGTTATTCGCGGAGATGATTCGCTGGGCGAAACAAGCTGGTTTTCAAGCCCTCCATCTCGGTGGAGGAACGACACGATCCGACGAGGATAGCTTACTCGCCTACAAACGTTCTTTCGGTGAAGCGAATCTGACGTTCTTTGGACTCGGAACATCGATTCTTGATGCGACGATCTACGAACGACTTACGCGACAATTCGAACGACAACATCCAGAAGTCGAAACAGGTCAATGGTTTCCGCTCTACCGAACGCCAATCCGTCATCTGTCACCTCGAAGGGAGGAAACATCATGAAACACATCCCGCTCTCCATCCCGCACTTAAGTGGTCAAGAAGCACGTTACGTTACCGAAGCACTCGAGACGAACTGGGTCGCACCACTTGGACCGAACGTCGATGCCTTCGAACGCGATATGCTGACCTATACAGGAGCTAGCGCCACACTTGCGACAAGCAGTGGCACGGCAGCGATTCACTTGGCACTCGCGACACTGGGTGTCACTGCCGGAGATGACGTCTTCTGTCAGTCCTTGACGTTCATCGCTTCGACGAATCCGATCCGCTACGTTGGAGCGCAGCCGGTGTTGATCGATTCGGAAGAAGAGACGTGGAACATGTCACCCGTTGCACTCCGTCGGGCGTTGTTGCAGGCAGCAACACGAGGAAGACTTCCGAAAGCGGTCATCGTCGTTCATCTTTACGGCGTCGCAGCACAAATCGAGGAAATCGCCGCTTTATGTGAAGAGTACGATGTTCCGTTGATCGAGGATGCAGCAGAATCGCTCGGGACCCGTGTCAATGGACGGATGACAGGGACGTTTGGGACGTTCGGGATTTATTCATTCAATGGCAACAAAATCATCACGACGTCAGGTGGCGGGATGCTTGTCGCAAATGATCCCGCTTTGATTGAACGTGCCTTTTATCTTGGAACACAAGCGCGCCAACCAGTCTTGCATTATGAGCATACGGAAGTCGGCTACAATTACCGGATGAGTAATGTCGCTGCTGGCATCGGACGGGGACAACTTGAAGTTCTCGATCAACGCGTCGACGCACGGCGAAAGATTTTTAATCGCTACGACCGTGCCTTTGCACCGCAATCGGTCACGTCACAAGTCGAGCAGCCTGGAACATTCGCTAACCGCTGGCTTAGTGCCTTTCTCTTACCGGGTGGTCAAGCGCAACGCGATGCGATGATTCAGACACTGCAACAAGTGAACGCGGAATCCCGCCCGGTCTGGAAGCCGATGCACTTGCAGCCTGTTTACCGAGACGTACCATTCGTCACAGCAGAAGGAATGGATGTCAGCCGTCGCTTGTTTGAAGACGGTATCTGCCTTCCGTCTGCTTCACAAATGACGTTCACCGAACAAGCCGTCGTCATCCGAAACGTTCGTCAAGCCTTGCAGACGACCGTACGCCGGAACGTCCAGTCATGAATATATGGGAAGGGGACATCGTCATGCGCGATATGGAGGAAGCGATCCACGCACTCCGTCTCGCTGCGAACGGGAAGAATGAATTGACGGCCAATACCTATTTCCGCTGGCAACTGAATACTACGCATCCAAGCGTTGCGGAAATCCTGATGCTATTTGGATCGTGGCAAATCGCCTTGGAACGAGCTGGCATCGGACATGCCCGCTTGACGTTCACGAAATCGGAAATCATCGACGCTTTGCGTCAGGCACGAGAGGAACTCGATCCTTTCACGAGCGCGACGTACCGCGAATGGGCTCAGCGAAAGCAAGCACCTAGCCTGACGGATATCGTCCATCAATTCAACTCGTGGCAGCAAGCATTGTCAGAAGCAGATATCTTGAAGGAACGCGTACAGGAAATGGAACAACGGATCATCGAGTCGTTACTTGAAGCGCAAGGTGCCTTGCCGGTCTTGACGAGCCAGACCTACACGAAGTGGGCGGCTGGTCAAAATCGCCCAACCGTCGCAACGATTGCGCGCCGGTACGGCTCTTGGTCAAATGCACTGGAAATCATCGGCATCGAATTCCCACGAAAACGCTGGCGGGAAGAGGAGGTACTTGATGTACTCGCCGAAGCCGCGCGAGAAACAGAACATCTGACAATCGCGAGTTACCAACGATTCAGTATCGGCCGTGATACACCAAGTATCGGCGTCATTACCGCGTTGTTCGGTAGCTGGCGCAATGCCTTGCTTGTACTCGAAGCACAACGACCGTCTTGAATTCAAACCGAAGAAAAGGAGAATGGATGATGAAGAAGTGGAAATGGATTGTATTGACACTAACGGGGATATGCCTGCTCCTTCTCTTCGGTTCAGGCGGATACGTCTATCAAAAAGCGAGTCAGACGATGAAAGAAGTCCAAGTGCCAGTCAAGGCGAGTGTCGAGACAGAGAAAGCCGTCGAACAGAAAAAAGGACTTTCGTTTCTTTTACTGGGCGTTGACCAACGAAAAAACGAGACAGGACGTAGTGATACGATCATCGTCGTGACGATTGATCCGAAGACGAATAAAAGTCAGATGATCAGTATTCCGCGTGATTTAAAGACGGAAATCATCGGTAATGGATCGAATGATAAAATCAATCATGCCTATGCTTTTGGTGGTCCACAGATGGCACTTGATACGGTGAGTCATCTGCTCGATATCCGAATCGATTACTTCGCAGAAATTAATTTAGCAGGCTTTACAGATCTCGTGAATGCGGTCGATGGCGTTACCGTCAAGAACGATATCAACTTTTCGTACTATGAAATGCAATTCCCAAAAGGAGAACTGTCGCTGAATGGGAAGGAAGCACTCGCGTATGCCCGGATGCGACATGATGATCCACGAGGTGATTTCGGACGACAAATTCGCCAACGTCAAGTGGTTCAGGCAGTCGCCGATAAGATGACAGAGGACTTCTCGATTCGTCGTTTCAACTCGGTCCTTGATGCACTCGGTAAAAACGTCAAGACGAACGTACCGTTTTCTGTCGTGCGGACTGTCGCGACGGATTACCGGGATGCCCTACGAAACGTCGAGACGTTGTCATTAGACGGAAAAGGTGGTATCGAGTCAGACGGAATCTATTACTGGCATCCGACGGACAAGTCGTTGAAAGATGTGCAAACGCGTCTGCAGGAAGCACTGAAATGATTTGAATGGAGAGAATAAAGATATTAGGTCTGATTTATAACGAAACGAACGCTACCATCATCCGCACTTTCTTTTCCTGTAGAAGTTGCGTATGAATTGTAGCGTTCTGCATTCATTGAACGAAAAGAGGTCCGTTTCCCAGGATATATTCGGGAAAGGACCTCTTTTTATGTTAGTGATTTGATGCGATGTATCTATTACGATGAACGAATCGTCCGAAGCATCGAAAATTTCATCATCGTATAAAGGAAATAGATAGTAGTCAAAGCGGCAGCACCGCTCCATAACCACTGGTATGCCGAACTAAAGTAGCCGAACCGAAGACCGATCAGTGCCGGGACGATCAATGTCAACCAACTCAAGACGAGTGCAACGCGTGCAGTGATCGCATCAATTGGTCGATTCAATCCCATTCCGAGGAAAAACAGGCTCCAGAGCAATGCCCAGAACAACCAGGTCACGCCACCGATGATGTCATTCGTCGTGAAACTGACGAAGGCATAAAACAACGCAGCAATCGCGACGAACAAGGAAAACCAACCGACTCCGCTTCCGTCAAGATTAAATAAGAACGTGATCCCGACATAGACGTACGTAAAAGCAAACAGATAAATGCTTGCGTAACCGAACGTCAGCGCCGGGTCTCCCGCTGCACCGATGACGAGATACGTTGCGATAAACGTCTGCAACAAACCGGTGATAAGACTGAAGACACCTGCACTGCGAAGATCGACTTTTCCGAACAAGGTCAAACTATTTAAAAAGAGCGCGACGCCCCCGAATAATAAGCTTACATTTCCCACGTAAAAACTCTCCTTCATTAAGACGTCAGACGTCTGATTCTAAAGTTAACTCTAAGATGAATTCGTTTTCAGCGCAAGTACAATTTTAGAGGAAAATGAAAAACAACCTGACTCCCGCGATTGGGAATCAGGTTGCTGATTGAGCGATCATTGGTTCAGGACAGAACGGAGGGTGGTTTCCGTTTGAGTAGGAGTACCTTTTAGTGTGACTAATCCATAACGGACATTTCCTTTTTTAAGGAAAAAGACGCGTGTATTATTCGCTTCAGGAGTATATCCTGTTTTGCTCGCATAAATACGGGATTCTTTAGGTAAGGTTTTATCTGTATGATACCACTTCAGTGTACGGGCATACGGTCCTTTAATGTTTGCTTTATATGATTTTCGACCACTGACTGTAATTAGATAGCTATAATTTGCATACGTATTCGCGAGTTTTTGCATATCAGCAGCTGTCGTATAATGATTCCATTCATGAAAACCATGTGGATTAGAAAAATGACTTGCTGTCATGCCGAGTGCTTGAGCGCGACCATTCATTAACGCCACAAACTTAGATTCAGAGCCTGCGGTCCGAACGGCAATCGCTTTAGCGGCATCATTACCGGAGCGAATCAACATCCCATTCAAGAGTTGTCGCATCGTAACACGATCTCCTGAACGTAAGCTAGCGACACTGCTACCATATGGTACAGCGATCATCGGATACGTAAGGGTGAACGGTTGATCCAATGTTCCGTTTCGTGCGGCCACTTCGTAAGCAACGATGGCGGTCAATAACTTCGTCGTACTTGCTGGGTAGCGTCGTACGTTACTCTGTTTCGTTGTGATATAGGAAGCAGAACCTAGTTGGAAATAACGTAAAGAGCCGACAGGATATTTACTAGCGGCTGTCTTTTTTCGAACGACTTGATTCGAAACGTATCGTGTTTTTCCTCCGTCTTTAATCTTGTACCATCCTTTGGAATACGAGACTGCTTGAAGTACGGCTTTGTAAGCAGCGCGTCGAACAATCGTCTTACTCGAGGATGTACTTGGTTTAGAGCGAATGTTCGCTCCAGACTTAGAGGTGACGATGAGTGAATATGTACTTGATCCGGTCACTTTTTTTGCGACTTGATTGGATAAATAACGGTAGGTTCCACCATCTTTGATCTTGTACCAACCATTTGAATACGATACTGCTGTGAATTTCGATTGATAAGCAGCAAGTCGAACGATGGTCGCTGAGGAACTGGTGCTTGGCTTAGAACGGATATTGCCTCCAGATTTAGAAGAGACGACTACTTGATAACTGGCGGCTTGCGCTGGTAAAGCAGGTAGACAAAGTGTAAACAGGATCAGGAGTATCAGACTCATTCGAAAAAATGGTTTCATAAAAAATCATTCCCTCCTTTTTGAAAATATAGCTTCATCATAAAGCAAAAAAAGGAAATTCACTTGTTTTCAAAAAAATCAATGTATTCGACTAAAATAGTTGTTAAGAGGGAATAATTCATCAGATGAATGGAGGAGATTATGAATGAAGTTAGCTGTAGTAGGTATAGGAGACATCGCGCAAAAAGCTTACTTACCTGTGTATGCCGCAAGAGAAGATGTAGAAATCTATTTAATTTCGCGGGAAGAAGAGAAAGCAAAGAAGTGGCAAGATATCTATCGTTTTGCTGGGACATTCCCGACTTTAGAAGAAGCGTTATCAAACGGAATGGATGCTGTCATGATTCATTCAGCGACGAAAGTCCATTCAGCACAAGCGAAACAATCGCTCGAAGCCGGAGTGCCTGTGTTCGTCGATAAGCCGATTTCGATGAATATTGAAGAAATTCGAGAACTGGTCCAGCTAGCTGAGGAGAAGGAGATCCACTTCATTACAGGGTTCAACCGTCGATTCGCCTCTGCGCATCGTCGGCTGCTAGAAGTTGAATCCCCTAACTTGATCATCATGCAAAAGAATCGAACGCCTTCCGTTGAGGAGGCACAACCTTTTTTGTTCGATGATTTTATTCATGTTGCTGATACGCTTCGATATTTGACCGGATGTGGAGAAATTGAAAATCTGCATGTCAGAAGTAAACAAGATACGAACGGTCTGCATCACGTAACTATTCAATTCGAATCGAATGGAATTACTGCGATTGGAGTAATGAATCGGAATAATGGTGTGACGGAAGAACGAGTAGAAGTGATGGGACCGTATGAAAAACGCATCGCTACGGATGTAACGATGCACGAACGACGAACGAATGAAGGGACGCTTTTCTATCCGCTTGATAATTGGGAGTCGACGCTTAAAAGAAGAGGATTCATTGAGTTGGTTGATGCATTCTTGAAAACGATAGCAGGCGAACAATCCCCATCCGTCACGGCTTCAGATAGCTTAGAAACACATGAACTCTGTCATCGTGTGTATCAACAGCTACTGAACTGACTGAAAGCCCTAGACTTTCGCTACGTAAGTAGCCTGCTCTTCTTGTGAAATCATCATAGAAATCATTAAATCGTAATCTGGTCGAGTTGGTATGTTTGTTTTCCGCCGGGACCTTCGAATGTCAAACGAAGTGTCGAGCGAACGAATCGGTAAGTGACACTTCCTTCTGAAAACGGAAGTCGAGCTGAAAAATCAGGTTCGAACCGAATGACTTCTGTGTCGTTACGATATGATCCAGCTGTTCCGAAATGATCAAATTGAAGTGACGCGACGAAAGTATCGCGTGAATCAAACGAGACGTGGATACGTCCGCTCCCTTCAAATGGTTCGTTTTCAAAAGTGCTCCGTTCTACTTCGTATGTTCCTTCGAGTTGATGGGCTTGTTTAATTTTCTCTTGAACGGTATGTTTCATCAGCTGCGCACGTTTACGAATGGGATGATCCGGTGTTAAGTCGAACTGCTCGATTTCACGAGCGGTTCGTACTACTTCATTGAAATGATAGCTAGCGAATTGCTGCTCGAGCTCCACCATCATTTGAGCAGCTTGAACATCTTGTTCATCGTCCGCGCGCTCGACGACTTGTGTGTAAGTAGCGTTTTCCATTTCCGTTCGAACGTTAGAAGGGTTCTCCATGCAACCAGATAAGATCACACAGAAGAGAATAATCCAAGTATATTTCATGCCTTTACCTCGGTTCGTGTAATTTGTGTAATTTGAAGATGATCTGTATGCAATTGAATACGATATTTTACGTGATATGTGACAAAAAGTGATTCATTTTCTTGTGTCGTTTGGTACGTTTCTAATGTACGTAAGTCATAGAGGGATCCATTGGATGAAAAATCATGGAATTCCACCGTATGAACGCGAGGAGGTAAGGTGGCATCTGCTTTTTTTCGTAGAGCGGATAATGATTGAAGTTCGGATTCGAACACGCGAGAAGACATATATTGAATGGAAGCAAAGGTCTCGATCGAATCATAACGTTTTGAAAATGTAATAAGTTCAGGGACAGTTGATGTATACTGACGGACGAAACGCAACACGTCATAAGATGTAGGTGGCGCATGCTTCGAATAGGTCTGGTTATATGCAATTTGTTCATCTGACCATTCAGAAAGGCTCCATTTTTCGATCGGAGTAGATACGACTTCTGAAGAAGAGGCGTCTTTCGTCACGTACCAAAATACACTCGACGTCACCAAAACGAAGATGGCGATCAGACATAACAGTAATGGACGAGATGAGGATGAAGACGGTTCAGTTTCAGGACGCTTACGTGCGATGACTGGATGCTGGCAATAAGAACAAACGTCATCCTCGTAGCGTAGCGGTGTTCCACAAAGCGAACAACGTTCCATAAGACAAGTCCTCCTAACCGTTTGAAATTCAATTTCTTATTGTTATCTTATTTCTTGAAATCATTTCCATCTTATCATTAATTGAAAACGTAATCAAAGTATGAAAAAAGAACCCATTCGATATTGCGTCGAATGGGTTCTTTTCTATTGCGTGCATTAAATCTTTTGTGGATATGTGACATATACACCTTCCGTCGTTTCTGCTGTTTCGAGCGGCGATTCGTCTAAAAAGTAAGTACGGACGACTCGATTGGCAGCATGTCCATCTTCTTTCGCACAGAACGTCTCTCGAAATTGATCGAGTTTTGCTTGATAGTCCGTCGACCAAGACGAAATCGTTGCTAATGCCTCGTAAAAGGATTGTTCGTCTTCAATGATTGGACCTGGTAAGTCCTTTTGATAGTTCAGATAGAAGCCGCGTAGTGTATCACGATAGAGTTCTAAGTCATATGCATAGAACAAGATCGGACGATTGAGGTTAGCAAAATCAAAAAAGACGGACGAGTAGTCAGTAATCAATAAATCCGTTAACAAATAGAGTTCTTGAATGTCAGGATAGCTAGTGACATCAATGAATTGTTCGCGATACTCACTTGGAATATTCGGCTTTTTCGTGACAAGTACATGGGTCCGAATCAAGAAGACGTAATCGTCGCCGAATGCTTCCGCTACACGACTAAACTCGAATGGATAATCAAAGTAGAACTTTCCGTTTCCTAAGGCATGATGATCGCGGAACGTAGGAGCATACAAAATGACCTTTTTATCCGAAGCAATATTTAATTGTGCTCGTAAGTCCTCTATTTTTTTAGTGGTATCTGTAAAGAACAAATCGTTGCGCGGATATCCAGATTCGAGAATCGATCCTTCATACTGAAAAGCACTCTTAAAAATGGACGTTGCATAACTACTTGGTGAGAGAAGAACGCTCCATTGCTGAATGGAACGCGTGACACGTTCAACGTATCCGGCGTCCCGACCATGAATCTCATCTAGATCGAATAACATTTTTTTCAACGGCGTTCCGTGCCAGGTTTGAATATAGGTTGTCTCCGGGCGGCGAGTGATGTAATGGGGGAAGTTTTGATTGTTCACCCAATACTTAGCTGTCGCCAAATGATAAAAATAGCTTGGAGACAAGCGTTTGATGACATTGACGTGATCATCTCCAAGATAAAGGCGTTTATTATGAACCCAAATGACTTGATGGGTACCACCGAGGCGGCGTAACTCCTCATAAATGTAACGAGGACTGTCACCGTATTGTTTCCCAAGACCACTTTCGAATACGATTTTGTTGTCTTGTACTGGAAGTATCTTCATCAAACGATAGCCGATCTTCATCGTTGGGAAATAGAAGCGGCTTCGACGGAAGAGTCGGAATAAGACGAGGGAGGATTCTTTAGTTTGAACCATTTCCCAAAAATGACGCTGTTGTTTATAGTCAAGAATCGTCTGATAAATATCTTCTGAGTAGGAGTGTTCTGTCGGTTTCAAGAAGACTGCGGCACGCTCCTTGTAAGAAGGGAGCATTTTGAAATCCCGCTTAGCCGTTGCTTCTAAATCAGTTAATAACTCATCTACAGTAGTCGAAATGGTACCTGGGAGTTCCTTCGCTAAATCAAGATGGGAACCGACGGGACCGATGAATCTCCTCGCATCAAATTGGAAGTAATGAACCGGTCGACCTAAGAAACTGAAATCAAAGGCAACACTCGAATAGTCTGTAAGAAGTAGTAAACTCTCTTTTAACAAACTTTGGACATCTCGTTCACCTTGATGAATAACGGTGACGGGGAACTGTTCAAAGTGACTTGCATACTGTTGCATATTTGGATGTAAACAGAATAGAATCTCTAACTCATGTTTATGTGCGAGTTCGTGTAGACGCGGATGTTCTAAAAGTGCCGAGTACTGAGCAAAATATTCAGATTCTAAAAACTGGATAGGTGTTTGCAACCAAGAACGCCATGTCGGAATGATTAAAATTTGCCGTTTGACAGGCGTATCACCATTCAACAACGTATCAAAACGCGAGAGTCCTGTAATACGGATTTCGTCTTGACGATAGTCCATGTCTTGCATGACTAATCGACGTTCCCGCTCAGAGCTGACTAAAAATAGATCCGTTTCAAACGATAACGCATATTTACCGTATTGATTCTCCATATTCTTCGCACCCAGTACACCGTGTTGAATGAAGATGCGATCCGCCTTCATTTTTTTCTTGAATCGTGGTGAACGGAGTGGGTAGAGATAGTCTGCATGATGTGTCCCGATGAATTTACTTGCCATGAATGAATGATAGATATGCTCTTTTGAGCGAAACGGTAAGGTATTTCCGAGAACAGCGACCTTCTCATACTCGGGAGAATTCGGATCAATCACGTAGTACGCAGGATGATCTGAATGATGCTCGCGCATGAAGCGGAAAAAGTGATAGCCGTTATCCTGTGCCTTATAAGGTCTTTCTCCAATCAACCATGTATTTCGATCAGAAAAGAGTCGATAGATCGGGGCATACGTCATCATATGCTCGAGATAGCGATAGTTTTCATTCGTGAAGGCACTTAATTCAAAAGAAAGATTCCGGTGTCCGACGGTGAAATAAGGGGTAACATGCATCGTATGCGTTTCATCGCGTCCCGTTATTTCCGTTGTTAAGTGGCGAGTGATGTAGCGGGCTCTGCCGAGTCGAACGAGACGAGGCGTCAGGCGGTGTTCATATGTCAGTTCCATAAAGCTATCATAAATTCCCTCGTGTAATCGTTTCTCGGATTGTAGGACTGACCAATCAATCTGCGTACGATACATATAGCGATATAGACCAAAACGACGTTGACTCGCCTCTTGATCGTAAAACCAATCGACAGGCAGGAAGATACGTTCACCTGTTTCTCGATGGACGAGGATGAGCTGTCCTTTTTTTAAAAAGGAATGACGTGAAAAAAGTTTCCCTTCGATCTGTGTTTCGTGCTTTCTTTTCTTATCGATTCGATCAATCTGAAGTCGTGTTTTTATGATAGGTTCTTTATTAAGTAACAATCGAATATTGCCTTTTAAGTCCTGGTAGATAAAGATACGATGTTGCTTCGCTTCATCAAAAAGAGGCGAGAGTGGTGAAGGAATAGTAGTACGTAAGAAACGACCTAATGTAATTTCTCGTACATACGACTCATTAGTAATGACCGATCGTGAAGGAAGACCGTTTTCTTTCCACTTTTCAATCGTCTCCGGTGGAATGACCGAAAGCGGTTTACGGTATTTTAAGAATAAGGAAAATCGTGCGCTAGGTAGTAGTGTCTCAGATGTAAGGGATTGTTCTTCGGATGGGTCTTCTTCTGGATGAGCATCTTGATGAAGGGATAGGTGATTAATTAATACCTGGATATGCGATGGATTGAAGTCAAACTGGAAAAAAGTCGAAGACGCATGATGATTCATGAGTTCGCAAACTAAAAGTTGATTCTGATCATAAATACAAAGCGACTCGACGACTAAATCTGGATCGGTCAAATGACCGGCAACGGATAACGTATGATCGTCAGAAGTAAGCGTAAGTTGTTGTTTACTCGTCTTACGCTTTTTAGAAGAAGAACGTTTCGGTAAAATGATTTTTCCGGCACGCGCCATTCTCAAAAGCATATGGGACACATTCATGATAAAACCTCCTAAGATACGAAAAGAAGTTAATAGCATTTTAGACACACAATAACATACCATAAAAGGGAATGTAAGTGGTTACAAAGATTAGCCGATTAACTTATAAAGAAGGAGGATAAAATGCGGCATTTGATTTTATTAGATACGTTCAAAGGAAGTATTACTTCAGAAAAAGCAGCAGAGGCTGTCGCAGCTGGTATCCTCCAACAAGATCCTTTTGCCATCATTGATCGCTCACCAGTTGCAGATGGTGGAGAAGGAACGCTTGCTGTGTTTGCCTCAGAAGGATATAACATTCGAAGAGAGACGACGATTGATTTAGCAGGACGCTCTTGTAAAGTCATGTACGCTCAGAAAGGAGACGAAGCCATCATTGAAGTTGCACAAATATGTGGACTCACAATGAGACATGAAAACGATGATCCATTCCTAATGCATACGAGAGGTGTAGGGAATCTCGTCAATACGTTACGTAAAAAAGGAATAACGAAGATTCGAATCGCTCTTGGAGGAACGGGAACGACGGACGGAGGATTAGGCTTTCTTCATGAGATGGGATGTTCTTTGAAAGACGAAAAAGGTGTACAGATTCGATTTCAAACGAATCCGTTAGTGGAGACTAAACAAATTATCCGGAAAAAGGTTTCTTTTTCTTTAGAGGCACTTGTCGATGTCCGTTCACCGTACTCTGGTGAGGATGGACCAGCCTATCTATTTGGAGCACAAAAAGGGTTACAGCGAGGTGAAATCGTGTGTCTGGATCAGCGACTAAAAGAGATAGGATCTCTACTTGAGTTGGAACATGTTCAAGGTGCAGGAGCTGCGGGAGGACTCGGCGGAGCCATTCATGCCATAGGAGGAACGATCACCTCAGGTGCGCAATCGATTCTGGCGTATTTAAGAGTCGAAGAACGATTGAAGCAAGCAGATTACGTATGGACAGGTGAAGGAAAAGTCGATCGACAAAGTCAGCTCGGAAAAGTGACGGGTGAGATTGCACGCGTTGCTTCTATCGTTCAAGTTCCTTGTCTTGTTCTTGCTGGAGTGGTCGAAGAAAAGATACCGGGGACACTCGATTGTCGTTCGATTCACGAAGGACAACCCATCACACTGGATCGAGGGCAGACGTATGCTCGTTTAAAAGAGCAAGCGCGTAGTTGGCTAGAAGAACTTTCAGCGAAACAGGGGTGAAGTCGGAAAAGTTTGGGTAAATAACTGTATATTGCCATACTTTTAGAGAAGGTAGGTCGTCTTATGATTAATCAATCGATTCAACTATCGTTTCGCCAAGTCCGGGCGCTTGTCGAACATACTCTGTTGCTGTTTAAAGAGCTTGATCAACAATTAGCGAATCGTGGATATGAGCCTGTTTTGCCGGAAGTCGTTCAAACGGAGCATGGTCTGAGTATTCATCAGACGAAAGAGAGTGCCGAGTCACTCGTTCCGCATTTTTTAACGCGGACGTATGTCCGGCAACAGGAAAAATCGAACCAACATGGATTGCTGATTTCGGTGCAATATACGCATCCTCTTCATGAACGCTTTGATCCCGTCGTCCTTGTCGGTGATGTTACGTTCAAACAGGCGAAACATGCGCTAAAAATCTTGAGCGAGAAACCATGGCTCTTGAAATACGCTGCTTTTGAATCGACGATTGCGCGAGACTTCGTCGCGGATGGAACACGATATACGACACAGCCCATCGATGAAATCGAAGAGTTGATTGTCTGGGGACATCCGTTCACGGAAATGCGCGATATCGATGACGTCAAACGATTGGCAGAAGAAATGATCAGCCGCCATCTCGAACCGGGAACGACATGAAAACAAGCTTCCGTTTCTTCGTGAGAGAAGGAAGGAAGCTTGTTTTTTTAGACTTGAACGAGAAGTCGTTCGATTGCTGCTGTTAAGTCGGTCGGATTCGTTTTTGGAGAGAACCGTGTCACTTCACCATCGCGTGTCACGAGGAATTTCGTGAAATTCCACTCGATGTCTGTTGTACCATCTGTTGTTGGCGCTTGTGCTTTTAGTTCTTCGAAGAGTGGATGAGCCTGCTCCCCATTGACATCGATTTTTGAAAAAACAGGGAACGTCACACCGTAGTTGATCTGACAGAATGACTGGATTTCTTCATCCGTCCCCGGGTCCTGATTTGCGAACTGATTACACGGGAAACCAAGCACGGTCAGTCCTTGCGCTCGGTAGTCTTGATGCAATTGTTCGAGTCCTTCGAACTGCGGCGTCAAGCCACATTTGCTAGCGGTATTGACGATCAACCACGCTTGAGCGGGGTAGTCTTTCAAGGACGCTGTCGTCCCGTCAACACGTTGAAATGAATGATCCTGTAACATATCAATTCCTCCTTTTTTAACTACCCTTTTAGTGTAACAAATCCGTTTTCCTATCGTCTTCTGTCACTACTCATGAGATGACAGAAACATCACAATCGGGTATCATCGACGATTTTTCAACGAATTTTTGTTACGATAATAAAGAATATGGAAGGAAAGGAGAGATGCCACATGAGAAAAATGTTGAAACAATCGCGGTTCGTTATGATCGCGACGCTTTGTCTCGTCCTCGTAGGTAGTTGCATTACATTACTGACGCTTGGATTCGAACGCGATATTGTGATTCTTGTTTCTGGAGTGGTTGCCCTATGGGTGACGATGCTAGCTCCTTTGACGGTCCATGCCAAAATGAATCAGCAATCATAATTCTGGTTTTCTCATGAAACCGCAGAACGATTCGCTCTGAAATGAAGTGTTTTCATTTTAGATGAAGGAATCGATTTCTGCGGTTTTTTTTCTTCTATAGCATAGGTGTGAAAAACACTATTTTTAGAAAATAAGTCATTAAAAAATCAGACTATTTTTTTTTCATCTTTTCTATTTACAAGCCTCAATAATCGGAGTAATATCCATCTCATCAACGAACACTAACATGTTAATGCTTCGATCTCAAAGTACGCCGAATTCATGATTGAAGCGGGGGACCCAACCGTCACAAACCGTGACACGGGGTGAATCCTTTCCAATCGGGAAAGGTAGGGCGAAATCCTAGGTATGCCCGAATCCGACAGCTAACCTCGCAGGCGTTTTTAGGAGGGAACGACTCTTTTTCAGTATGCCAAGTTATATAGGCGATGCTGGGGCCGTTTATTGCCTCACATCGTCTTTTCGTCGTGTTTAATTGTAAAAATATTGAATAATATGGGGGTAATTTCATAATGGGAGAGCTATGGAGTATTGTACTGCTTGCCTTCTTCTTCGGTACGACGTTCGGGATGATTCAGTTGATCGAACGCGTCCAGTGGAGAGCAGGTGACCGCAAATGACGTGGTTTTTATTAGTAACGGGATGTCTCGTCTTTTTGTATCTCGGTTATTGTCTGATCTATCCGGAAAAATTCTAATCGCATAGGGAGAAAAGAAAAACATGTGGACTCAATTCCTGATCCAATTTTGGATCCTACTCGTCATCGCACTTTGTGCAGCAGTCTTGCTCGGTCGTTACATCGGGACATACTTCGCGCCGATCGCAGAGCGTCGAGTCGATACAATCGGTAAGGTTGAACGACGCATTCTGTCGTTACTCGGTGTCGATGAAAAGAAACAAGATCAATCGTGGGTCGGCTATTCAAAAAGTTTATTAGCCGTCAATCTACTCTTTTTCATCGGAGGCTACTTGTTGCTTCGCTTCCAAGGCAGTCTGCCACTTAATCCAAACGGTGCTGCGAATCTTGAGTGGTCGACGGCGCTTCATACGACGATCAGCTTCATGACGAACACCGATCAACAACACTATTCAGGTGAAGCCTTATCGTATCTCTCACAAACGTTCGTTCTTGGAACGATGTTATTTGTCGCACCGACGATGGCATTCACGGTCTGTATCGCAGTCATTCGTGGTCTTGCCAACAAGCCGCTCGGTAACTTTTATGCGGACTTCGTTCGCTTCATCACACGTATCCTGCTTCCGATTTCATTTTTCTTCGGGATGTTGATGATTTTACTTGGCGTGCCGCAAACATTTGGTGGAGCGATCAGCGTCACGACGCTTGAAGGGGCGAAGCAGTTGATTTACCGTGGACCGGTCGCAGCATTTGAAGTCATCAAACAACTCGGTAACAACGGCGGTGGTTTTTTCGGAGCAAACGGTGCACATCCGTTTGAAAATCCGAACCAATTCGTCAACTTCATCCAGATGTTCTTGATGTTATTGATTCCGATGTCACTCCCGGTCGCGTATGGAAAAATCATCGGTTCTGCGAAACAGGGACGTCTTTTCCTCGGTGTCATGACGATCTTATTCATCATGATGACATTCGGAATGGCAGGTAGCTTGTTTGCAAATCCAACCGCACACGGTCAGGAATTACGCTTCGGTCAAGTCGGTACAGCACTTTACAGTTCGATTACGACAGCGGCTGAAACCGGTGCAGTCAACGCGATGCATGACTCGCTCCATCCGCTCGCAGGATTGATTCAACTAGGGAACATGATGCTCAACGTCGTTTATGGTGGTGCGGGTGCCGGATTCCTGAACGTCTTACTCTATGCCTTCGTCGCTGTTTTCTTGACGGGGCTCTTAATTGGACGAACACCAACGTTCCTCGGGAAGAAAATCGAGACGTTCGAAGTGAAGATGATCGCGATCGCACTTCTTGTACCGCCGTTCCTGATTCTTGTCGGAACCGCAATCTCGATGTACGTTGCACCAGGTGTTGCCGGAATTTCGAATCCAGGCTATCACGGTCTATCGCAAGTCTTGTATGAATTCACGTCAGCGACAGCGAATAACGGATCCGGATTTGAAGGGCTTGGGGATGCGAACGTCTACTGGAACGTCTCGACGTCGTTTGCCTTATTCTTCGGACGCTACATTCCATTGATTTTAATGCTTGCGATCGTCGGTTCGCTGAAGGCGAAGCCGTCCGTGCCGCAAGATGAGTTTTCGTTTAAAACAGACACACCACTCTTCGGAACAGTCTTCCTCGGTACGGTCGTACTCGTCGGTGCATTGACATTCTTGCCAGTGCTCGTACTTGGACCGGTCGCGGACTGGCTGACGATGTGAACAGGAGATAAAAGCATATGATGGAACGTATCATGCATCCGACGCCCGAGGAACACCAACCGAATGGGCAGCCGGATCAGCAATCGAAATCAGCAATCAACGGCTCGATTGTCCGCCAAGCGACAATCGATGCCTTTAAAAAATTAAATCCCGTCAATATGATTAAACAACCGATCATGTTCGTCGTCTGGATTGGTTGTTTACTCGCAATCGGTTACACGATCTTCATTGACGAGATGCGCGGCTTCAACTTGACGGTCAGCATCATCCTCTTTTTGACGGTCTTGTTCGCGAACTTCGCGGAATCAATCGCCGAAGGACGTGGGAAAGCGCAAGCAGACTCGCTGAAAGCATCGAAAGCAGACGTCATGGCACGCAAACGTGTCGGACAATTGATTGAAAGTGTCTCGTCCGCGACGCTTCGTAAAGGGGATATCGTCTTTGTTCGAACAGGCGAATATGTACCAGGTGACGGTGAAATCATCAAAGGTCTTGCCTCGATCGATGAATCGGCAATCACGGGAGAATCCGCTCCGGTCATCAAGGAAGCAGGTGGGGACTTCTCATCTGTCATCGGTGGCACGCTCGTCGTTAGTGACGAAATTGAAGTCCGGATCACGAGTAACCCGGGAGAATCGTTCCTTGATCAAATGATTGCGCTCGTTGAAGGAGCGAGCCGTCAAAAGACACCAAATGAACTGGCGCTATCAACGCTGTTGACGAGTCTGACCTTGATTTTCTTACTGGTCGTCATGACGTTACCTGTCTTTACGCATTACCTTGGATTTGATTTATCGGGTCCGATTTTAATCGCTTTACTTGTCTGTCTGATTCCGACAACGATTGGTGGCTTGTTATCGGCAATCGGAATCGCTGGAATGGACCGCGTCACCCGTTTTAATGTCATCGCGATGAGCGGTAAGGCGGTCGAAGCAGCCGGGGATATCCAAACGATCATCTTAGATAAAACGGGAACGATCACGTTCGGGAACCGGATGGCGTCAGAGATCACGCCGGTCGGTGGACGCTCTGCCGAGCAGGCATTCGAAGGAGCGATCATCGCTTCGTTAGCCGATGAGACACCGGAAGGACGTTCCGTCTTGGAACTCGCAGAACTACGAGACATGCCAGTCGAACGTCAGTGGTTAGATGGAGCAGAAATCATCCCATTTCGCGCAGAAACACGGATGTCAGGTCTTGATTTAACGGACGGTCGCCGTGTTCGTAAAGGGGCGGGACAAGCGATTCAAGAGTGGGTTGCAGAACAAGGCGGAGTGATTCCAAATGACTTACAAGAGACAATCGATTCGGTCTCGCGTCTCGGTGGAACACCGCTTGTCGTCGCGATTGACGCAACAATCCTCGGGGTCATCTATTTGAAGGATACGGTCAAACCAGGGATGCGGGAACGGTTCGATCGACTCCGTGAAATGGGAATCAAGACGATCATGTGTACGGGAGATAACCCGTTGACGGCAGCAACGATCGCTCGAGAAGCAGGCGTTGATGATTTCGTTGCGGAATGTAAACCAGAAGATAAGATTCGTGTCATCCAGCAAGAACAAGCAGCCGGTCATCTTGTCGCAATGACAGGAGACGGTACGAATGATGCACCAGCGCTCGCTCAGGCCGACGTTGGTCTTGCGATGAACAGTGGGACACAGGCAGCAAAAGAAGCAGCAAACATGATTGACCTCGATTCGAATCCGACGAAAATCATCGAAGTCGTTGAAATCGGGAAACAGCTCTTGATGACACGGGGCGCCTTGACGACGTTCTCGATCGCAAACGATGTCGCAAAATACTTTGCGATCATCCCGGCGATGTTCATGGTCGCGATTCCGCAGATGGAAGCCCTCAACATCATGCGTCTTGATTCTCCGACGACAGCGATTCTATCTGCTTTGATTTTCAACGCGATCATCATCCCAATGTTGATCCCACTCGCGATGAAAGGTGTCTCGTACAAACCGATGACGGCCGATCAATTGCTTGGACGGAACTTACTCATTTACGGTCTTGGTGGTGTTGTTGTTCCATTCGTAGGCATTAAAATCATCGATGTCTTGCTTGCAAGCATCATCTAAGGAGAAAACGAATCATGAAACAAGCCATTCGTGTGACGATTTTCGTCACGGCATTATGTGGGATTGTCTTTCCCGCCTTATTGACGCTATTCGGTCAACTGTTTGTACCGGATAAAGCAGCCGGTTCGCTCGTACAGGAAAACGGAAAATTCATCGGATCGGAATTGATTGCCCAACCGTTCACGTCGAAACAGTATTTTCATGGACGTCCATCAGCGGTCGATCAATTAGCGGGGTCATCTGCTGGGGATAACCTAGCAGCATCGAACCCGGAGCTTGGCACGAAGATGGCGGAATTGCAGAAACAGAACCAAGTGGACGGCGCTTCGCTTCCGGACGATGCCCTCGTGACATCAGGTTCTGGCTTCGATCCGCATATCTCAGTCGATTATGCTTTGGTTCAGGCGAAGCGTATCGCAACCGCCCGCGATTTGTCGCGTGACGAGGTCCGGAAGTTAATCACGAAAGAAGCGGGGACACATGATTACGTCAACGTGTTACGTTTAAACTTAGCACTTGATCGGAGTAAGTCATGACACGGGGAAAGCTGAAGCTTTATATCGGCTCAGCTCCTGGTGTCGGGAAAACGTATAAGATGCTTGCCGATGCACGAATCCTGACTCTTGAAGGCAAGGATGTCGTCATCGGTCTGATTGAAACGCATGGTCGTAAAGAGACGGCGGAGATGGTCGGACAACTCGAACAAGTCCCTTTACTAGAGGTTGTCTATAAAGAGAAAGTGTTTCTTGAGGTGAACGTGGACGCGATCATTGCCCGTCACCCGGATATCGTTCTGATTGATGAACTGGCGCATACGAATGCGCCAGGATCCGAGCGAAAGAAACGCTATCAAGATGTTGCGGCACTACTTGACGCCGGTATCAATGTCTACTCGGCCGTCAACATTCAACATTTCGAGAGTCTACTCTTTAAGGTCAAAGAAGTGACGGGTGTCGAGGTTCGGGAGCGAATCCCGGATCCGTTTCTTGGTGAAGCCGATGAGATTCTACTCGTCGACGTTACGCCGCAAACGTTACGGGAACGACTCGAACAAGGAAAGATTTATAAGAAAGAAAAAATCGAACAGAGTTTAAATTCCTTCTTTTCGCTTCAGAATCTCGCAAGCTTACGCGAGTTATCGTTACGACAAGTCGCCGACGAAGTCGACGATCAAGTCTATCAATCACGCTTATTGATCGAAAAGGATCCAGCGACGTTACAAGAACGAATTCTCGTCTGTATCCAACTTAATGACAATGCCCGGAAGTTGATTTACCGAGGATTCCGAATGGCGAGTCGATTAAAAGCAGAACTGTATGTCTTGACGATTCTACCGGCAGCAGAGAATCAATTGAATGCGAAGCAAAAAGAAGTCTTAGCGATGGTACGTGAGAGTGGCTCCTTGTTTGGAGCAGAGGTATTGATTCGGATACAAGGAGAACGCTCGATTGCCCAAGCGATCACAGCTGCTGCTAAACATCATCGCATCACGCAAATCGTTATCGGTCAATCCGCGCGGACCCGGTGGCAGGAGATCCGGCGCGGATCGATCATCAATGAAATCATGCGTCATGTCCGTGGCATCGACATTCAAATCGTTTCCGATGACTTAGAACGCTAGGGGAGCCCTTCCGCGTAAATGCAGGGGTTTTCTTCGATGTATCAATCGTCCGTTAAGAACGAGTCAATCATCTAGGTATGGAGGGTGGTTCTTCTTGTTCTGCATTCATCAAAAAGGAAAGGCTGTTCCGGTGTACTTACCAGAACAGCCTTTCCTTTTATTCATACATATAGATGAGTTGATTCCTTTATCCCTTAACGAGCGAATACTGGGATATCAAAGACAGCCGTATAGCTATCCATTTGTTGATATAAATCATAAATTCGAGTCGTTTGCTTCGCTGCCCATCCCATATCTGTCGCATATTGATGACGACCAGGGTTCATTGGGTTCCAGCGCATTTTATAGAGTGTGTTTTGATTGTATGCATGGTGAATGTACTGGGTTCCGATGAATTCGGCTCCACCCATGATGGCTGCTTCCGGTGTAAACCATCCTTTTTCATAGGCTGTTCTTGCTCCACCGTTAATTGGATCCGAATCGACAGCACCGATTCCGTACATGTTATAGACCATTTTTCCATTCCATATGACTCCATTTGCTAGTGTTGACGTTCCATTTCCCGTCTCTAGAAGCGCGTGAGAGATCAGGTAGATTTCGTTGACTGAATAGGCTGTTCCAGCATCGATGAATGCTTGTCCACAGCTTCCAGTCGTACATTTCCCGAAGATACCTTTTGTACTGATAATTTTATCTAACGTTGCAGCAGAAGCGCCTGTCGTCTTCGATAAATCAAGGAATTGGAAGAATTCCTTTGAAGAGCGACTGACCTTTAACGGATCAGCTACGTTCCGGACATCAGATTCGAGTGCATTCAACCAACCAAGTGTCCAGTACCCTGTGGAAGAGGTATAAACACGCGGATACGTCGTATAGAAATCACCGATTCGTTGATAGACCTTAATCATCTGTTTCGGTTGGAATTGTCCATAGATATGGCTATCCGTTGCTGCACCAGAACGGATATTGAGTGGCGTCGTTGACGAAACGGTTGCTAGCGTACCGTTGACAGGATCTTCTGATCCACCAAACCGAACATACATCGAGCTGACATACATCATTTTGTTTTTATACAAATCCGTTTGTGGTGAAGGATTTAACTTCATTTGAGTACTGATGAAGGTATCAAATGTATACGGCGTCGCGATAGAGTTGTAGACATTTAATTTTGAAGATGTCGTCACAAGTGTTCCATTATACGCATAGCCTGATTTACCTTGATAGGAAATCTTATACCACTGTCCGATTTGACCAGTGACGTTGACGACTACGTTCGAAGGAATCGTCGTCACGACTTGATATGAACTTCCGACATACGAACGAAGTGGAGTAGCACTTGTAGCGCGAACATATAACGAGTCTTTCGAAATATAGTCGATTTTACTTGTGGATGCCTTCGTATCGACATAACCTGTTTTTCCATTGATCGTTACTTTATGCCATTGTTTATTCGTATGCGATGTAATGAGTGAAGTCGTGTAGTAAACATTTCCTTTAGCTAATGTCGTAAGTGTTGTTGCTTCTTCTAAAGGTGAATTTCGAATGATTAAATTCTCGTTCGCGAGGAAACGAGCACCACTAATCTTTTTCGTTTCTGTGTAAGGTGTTAAATAGGATCCATCGATGTAACCTGTTTTTCCATTAACACTCACATTCGTCCATGTCCCAATCGTACCGTTCACTTGTACGACTGTTCCTTTCGCAAGCGATGAGACTTCGCTGTATGTTGGACCGGCGTATGACTTTAGAGAAGTCGTTTGTACCGTTTTATAACGATGGGCTGAAATCTTACTGTATGAAATCGGGTTTCCTTGGTTTGCTCGGATGTATCCTGTTTTCCCATCCACTGAAATACGATGCCACGACTGACCGTGACCGTTCGTGACAAGACGCGTCGTGTAATAGACATCCCCATTCTTTAGCGTTTTCCATGTATCAGCATCGGTCTGATAAGTTGTCTTGACGTCGATTGATGTGTTTAATACATAACGCGCTGGTGAGATTGTAGACGTTACGATGTATTCGTTCAAATCCTCTTGATGAACGTATCCAGTTTTTCCTTCATACGTCACACGGTACCACTCATTGATGGACCCTGTTACAGATACCTTGGTTCCGCTTGGGATGGACTTGACGGAAGCGTAAGATACGCCAGCATAAGACTTCAAGCCTGTAGCGTTAGTAGTTTTCATCGTCACGCTATCCGCTTGATAGATGACTTTTTCTCCACTGCCATACGCGATGTAGCCTGTCTTCCCGTCTTTTGTGATCTGATACCATTTTTTAGAACCAAGTGTGATGAGACGTGTCGTGTAATAGATATCGCCTTCTTGAAGTGTAGCGACTTTAAATGCATCTGCCTCAGGAGCGACTAAAACATCCGTTGAGGACGTGACTGCGAAGCGTGTACCTGAAATCTTTTGGACGATGGCTGCTGTCTTAAACGTCGCAGCGGACGCATATCCTGTTACACCGTCGTACGAGACACGATACCATGCACCGATTCGACCAGAGACGAGTGGTTTTGCACCGGCTGGGATCGACTTGATCCCTGCATACGAGCTGCCTGCATACGACCGAATCGTCGTTTTAGCTGTTGTGACGAATGACATGTTCGTCAGACTTTCATAATTCACGCTAGTCCCTTGATTTGCTAAGATATAACCGGTTTGACCGTCTTTTTTGATTTTGTGCCACGTGCCACCACGTGAATCCGTTGCAAGTGTCGTCGTGTAATACGCATCACCTGTTTTTAAAGAAGCAATCGTTTTACTCGTTGAAGAGGCAGATGCTTTGATCTCAACGGATTTCTTCAATAGAAAACGTGCAGTAGGAATCGTTTGGATACTTTGTTTAGAGACTTGTAAAAAAGCGTCACGGTGCATATACCCACTATTTTTTCCGTAACGAACGCTATACCATTCATTAATTTTTCCAACTACTTCAACGTTTGTTCCAGATGGAATCGATTGAATTTTTGGATATCCCGTCCCTGCATAGGTGCGTAATGTATAGGTATCAGTCGTTCGAAGTGTTTCGTTCTTGATGTTTTGATACGAAACAGGAGTAGCGCCGGATGGGACATATCCTGTTTTCCCTGCGTAATTCAGACGATACCATGTCTTACCGTATGGATCGGTAACCCGCTGTGTCGTATAATACACATCCTTATTTTGCAAGGTGCCAATCGTTGTTGCTGTCGTGCGTGCCGCATTTTTAATCGCCGTATTTGTAGAGACGATATAGCGTTGTCCAGAGATCGCTTGCTTTTTCTCGTACAACACTAAATATTTTGAAGCGACATATCCCGTTTTTCCGCCATATGTTACTTTTTTGTAGCTTCCAGCATCATATGCGGATGAAACGATCGTTCCGGTCTTGATCGTCAACAAGCGTTTCCGTGAAGATGTCGTCTTATCATACAGATCTGTATCTGCTGATAGACGATAAGTCGTTGCTTTCGTCGTCGCTGCGTTCACTATCGGTAGTGATGATAGGATGATGCTAAACACGATAAGAAGACTCGCGAACACCTTCAAAGGTTTCGAGATGGATGTCGTATTCAAAGTATCTTTCCTCCTAGTAGATATTCGTCCAAGCGGACGGAATCGGCTTCTAGGATGTCTAGTCTAAGGTGTACGTACTTATGCCTATTCCTACTATCGACCATATCGGATTTTTATGAAGAAAATATTGGATTTTTTTGAAAAAAGGGGTTTAGTTTTTTGAAAAACCCTCCTGTTTTTTTAAACAAGAGGGTAAAGTGTCATATATCGAATCGTGCGAGGAGTTCTTGAAGATCGGTTGTTGGTCGTTCGCAAGCAAAGTCACGACAAAGATATGCGGTCGGTTTTATTGGTTCAGGATAATCTACGAGAAATGGAGCGAGCGGTAGAAGATTCTGTTTCGTTCCAATCAACAAAGCGACTTCCGGTAGTCGAATCTGTTGAAACTGATAGATTTCGATCGGAATGTCTGACTCTTCCGGAATCAGAATAATCAACTCCTTCGGTTCCATCTGCCGAGAGGTGAAGATACTAACGAGTGAGGCAAAGCCGGTCGGTTGTTGCTGGACTTCTTCTGTTAAGGCTGCGAGAGCTCGTTCAGCACTTTCCTGATAGATGAGACGCCCGGTCAGGCGGCTGAGCGTAAAGAAAGCGTTCAAGGCAACGCTGTTTCCGGCAGGTGTCACACCGTCATACAGATCGAGCGGACGAACGAGTAGCTGATCAGAGCGCAAAGAGGTTAAATAAAAATAACCATCTGCTGTCTGGAACTGATCGCGTAACACATCAGCCAGTGTTAAAGCCTCCTTCAGATGCAGCGCCTGTCGTGTCGATTGGAACAGTTCAAGATGTGCGTCGATCAAGTAAGCATAGTCGTCAAGAAATCCGTGCCCGGTCGCTTGTCCTTCGCGGTAATGAACCGCAAGCTGATTCTCAGTCCGGACGACGTTCTCGAGCGACGTCATAGCACGCGTTGCGACATTCGTGTAATGAGGTTCACTAAAGACACGACCAGCTTTTGCGAATGCTGAAATCATCATCGCGTTCCAAGACGTCAAGCGCTTATCATCATGGAACGGACGCGTGCGTTCATTTCGTGCGTGAAGGAGAAGCTGCCGCTCGTGTTCGAGTTGCGCTGCCGTCTCAGCAGGCGACAGGTCAACGGAACGTGCAAACGTTTCGAGCGTTCGTCCTGTCCGGTAAAAGACGTTCCGTCCTTCGAAGTTTCCGGACGGCGAGGCATGATAGAAGCGCGGGAACAGTGCATCCGGTCCGAGTAAGTCAGAAAGTTCTGTTGCCGTGAACGTATAATAATGACCTTCGCCCTCTTCGCTATCCGCATCAAGTGCAGCATAGAAGGTGCCGTCTGATGCGGTCAATTCGCGTTCTGTGAACGAGAGGACTTCTTCTGCGTAGCGGCGGAACCGGATTTGTCCGGTCACTTGATACGTCTCGATACATAACGTCGCGAACCAAGCGTTATCGTAGAGCATCTTCTCAAAGTGAGGAATTTCCCACTTGGCGTCGACCGTATAGCGAAACAGACCGTAGCCGACTTGATCCGTCATTCCACCGTCGCGCATGGCAATCAATGAGCGCATGACCATGTGCAGTGCCGTCTCATCTTCTGCGAACTGGTAATAATCAAGTAAGAAACGGAGTAGGGCAGGCGAAGGGAACTTCGGTGCTTCTCCGAATCCGCCGTGTTGCCGATCGAATTGCCGCATCGCTTGATCAAAGGTGTCGTGAATGATCGATTCATCCCAAGTGCTAGTCGATGAAGCGGGCTGCAATACGTCATGAAGCGTCTGTGACATATTCTGTCCGACTTGTGCAATCTTATCCGGTGAACGTCGGAATTGTTCGCTGAGTTGTAGCGTCACCTGACGAAAGCTCGGGCGATTGAACTGAGGTGTCTTCGGAAAATATGTGCCGATATAAAAAGGTTTTTGATCCGCTGTCATGAAGACGCTGAGTGGCCAGCCACCTTGTCCATTCATGACTTGAGCTGCCGTCATATAGAGGTGGTCGATATCAGGACGTTCTTCGCGGTCGACCTTAATCGAGATATAACGTTCGTTTAAGAGACGTGCCGTTTCTTCATCCTCGAAGCTTTCGTGGGCGAGCACATGGCACCAATGGCACGTCGAATAACCGATCGATAAAAAAATCGGCTTTCCTGTATCCTTCGCTACAAGAAAAGCTTCTTCTCCCCATGGATACCAATCCACGGGTTGGTGTGCGTGTTGTAATAGGTAGGGACTCGTTTCATGGATAAGTCGATTCGACATGATGGATTTCCCTCATTTCTTCTATAGTAGTAAGTCTTCTTCACGATACTCGGCTTTGACGACAGGTGCAATACCGATTCCAGGCAGAACGAAAACGATTTTTCGAAAGAAAGATTGACTTTATAAAGAAATGTGTGCTATATTATTAAAAGTCATGAATCGGGGATGATCACTCATGTGAGAATCTTCAATCCATATCATACAATTAAATCGACAGGTCAGGATTTTTAGACCGCTACTGACAAATGAGTCAGACATAAGTCATCGCTTTTATTTTGTCCTTCTTCATACTACGAGGAGAAGTTGACCCAGCAAGATAAACCTTCCAATCGATACTTTTCCGCTCATTCCCGAGCTATTTCTAAAAATCCCAGTATCATGCGTCCATTGCAGACGCATCACGATTCTTTCTAAAATGCTTGATTCAGCTGGCGCGGCCAAGGAGCCGTAACAACGAAAGAGAGGTAGGGCTTTCGTCGTTTCAGGTGTTTTGATCACCTGTAATCCTCGATTCTCATGACAACCAAAAACAACGACACGCTGATGAGGCGTTTTTTTTGTGCCTTTTTTCGGGTAAAGCTGAAAGAGGGGGGGACAACATGCCATGGAATGAAAACGACTATCCGGATTCGTTCAAGAACTTCGATCTGCCACTTCGAAAAAAAGCGATCGAGATCGCGAACGCTTTACTAGAAGAAGGGTATGAGGAAGGGCAAGCAATTCCGATTGCGACGTCGCAAGCCGAAAAGTGGTACGAAAGTCACAAAGACGAACAATAAAAAGTTGTAAGCGATACCATTTCTTTCATTTACGAAGGATGGTATCTTTTTTTACGAAAAATATACACTCTTGAGAATATAATCTGATATTATAAAGAAGTGTCAGAAAATTCAATAGGGGGTCTCATCATGAAATACGGCAGTACGTTTGGAAAGTGGGCATTGGCCGGAGTATTGACAGCAGGAATCCTTCCACAAGCGGGTCTAGTCGGGGCAGAAGGCGAAGGCGTCATCTTGTCTGAGTACATAGAAGGAACAAGCAATAATAAGGCAATCGAGCTATACAATGGGTCGGGGCAAATCATTGACTTAGCAGACTATAATCTCGTTCAATATACGAACGGTGGACCAACGGAAGCGAAAATTACACTATCGGGGAAAGTCGATCCTGGCAAGACGTTCGTCATCGCGAACTCGAGTGCGAATGCAGATATCAAAGCAAAAGCACAATTGACGACAGGATCATTGAACTTCAATGGGAATGATCCGATCGCATTGAAAAAGGGTGACGTCGTCCTTGATATCATCGGACCAATCGGTTCATCAACGGATTTCGCAAAAGATACGACACTCGTCCGTAACTCAGGCATCACGTCTGGTGCTAAGACGTACGAGCCGTCGCAGTGGACAAGCTTCCCTGTTGATACCTTGACGAATCTCGGCAGTCATCAGACAGAAGCGGGAGACATTCTTGCAGCACCAACGGCTTCTCCAGTCGGTGAAGTCGAACGTGGGGATCAAGTGACATTGTCAGGCGAAGGAACGATTCATTATACGATTGATGGCTCAACACCAACTGTCGAGAGTCCGGTTTACTCTTCACCGATCACGATTAATGACGAAGTGACGATCCAAGCAGTTGCCGTCAAGGATGGTAAAACGTCCGCTGTTTCGACGTTCAAGTATTATATCGCACCGCCGATCACGAAAATCAGTAACATTCAAGGTGTTGCGCATACGTCTCCTTATGCAGATCAACTCGTCCGGACGACAGGTGTCGTCACGTATGTCGTCGATGCAAACAACTTCTATATGCAAGATCCGAATCCAGATAACGACAGCCGGACATCGGAAGGGATTCTCGTCTATGCAAAAAATCATGGTGCTGCCGTTGGACAACAGGTCGCGACGACAGGATACGTCAAAGAGTGGTTACTTGGCGGTTACAGCGATAAAGCCGATACGGATCTTGCCGTCACTGAAATCAGCACAGTCAATCTCGTTAAGGGAGCGCTCAACGAAGGATTACCGGCGAGTATCGTCCTTGGTGATAAAGGCGTCTTGATTCCGACTCAAGTCGTCGACAATGATTCTTTCGCTCAGTTTGATCCAAAAGAAGATGCGATCGATTTGTATGAAAGCTTAGAAGGTATGCGTGTCGCATTACCAAACGCGATCGTCACAGGCCCACAGGCGAACCGAACGATTCCAGTACGAACGCAGACAGCAGATAAGGTCTACACGAAACGAGGAACACCGATTCTGACGAAAGACAACGTCAACCCAGAACGTCTTTTCGTTGAGATGGGAAGCTCGTCGTACCGTGCGAAAGCTGGTGATACATTCAACGGAACAATCGAAGGTGTCATGAGCTACAACTATTCAGCTTATAAAGTACTTGCAAAAGCGGCTGACCTTCCGCCACTCGTTGCGCGTGAAGCAGATCGTCAACCAACGAACATCAAAACGGGTGAATCACGTTTAACAGTCGCTTCGTACAACGTCGAGAACTTTGCATCAACAGCGGATGCTGGGAAAGTCGATCGTGTATCAGAAGGAATCGCAACATTCCTGAAAACACCAGACATCGTCGGTTTGACGGAGATGCAGGATAACGATGGTGCAACGGACAGCGGAACAGTCGATGCATCGAAATCATTCGAGACATTAATCGCAGCAATCGAAGCGAAAACAGGCGTTCGGTATGCCTATACGGACATCGCACCTGAAGATAAGAAGGATGGCGGACAGCCAGGCGGAAACATCCGTGTCGGATTCCTTTACAATCCAGCGCGGGTCTCACTCGCGCCAGGTGAAAAGGGTGGCGCGACGGAAGCCGTTGCGGTTGAAAACGGTAAGCTGACGAAAAACCCAGGTCGCATTCAGCCGACGGATCCGAACTTCGCAAGTTCGCGGAAACCCCTCGTCGCAGAATTCCTCTTTAACGGTGATTCGTACCATGTCATCGTCAACCACTTCAACTCAAAAGGTGGCGACGGAGCTGACTTCGGTAAAAACCAACCAGTTGTACGTAAGAGTGAAGTCCAGCGTCACGCAATCGCGAATATCGTCCAAGGATTTGTCTCTGAATTAAAGACAGAAGTCAAAGGCTCAAACGTCGTTGTCCTTGGCGATTTGAACGACTTCCAGTTCTCAGAAACGTTGGATATCCTAAAAGGAAAGAATCTGTGGAATACGGTCGATGATCTTCCGGAATCGGAGCGTTACTCTTATGTCTACAACGGAAATGCGCAAGTACTTGACCACATCTTGATCTCAAATAACTTAAAACGATACACGTCTTCTGATATCGTCAATATCAACTCGGAGTATATGGAAGCAGACGGTAGCGCGAGTGATCATGATCCGGCGATCATCTCGATTCAAGGTGCAGAAACGGTCGTACCAGTCAAAGGAATCGCAGAAAACGGAAAGTGGCGTGCTGTTCAAAAAGGAAAACATATTTTCCTCGAATGGAAACTTGGCCGTCATTGGTTAAAAGCGAGCGGAACGACTGGAGAACAACAAGGTGAGTTACTCGCACTACGTGTATCGCAAGATCGACCATACATTCAAGTGAAGACGAAAAAAGGTAAAACGATTTGGTTAGAGCTTGTTAATCTGTGCCAATTAAAAGAAACGAAAAAATATCAGTAATCGGACGAAATGATGAAAAGCGGACTTAATGGTCCGCTTTTTTGCGTGACGGTACAAAAAGTGAGAAAAGAGAAAGCATACTAATCGAGAGAGTTGAGATTAAAGCGATAGGAAGAGGAATAACGCGGAACATATACGTGAAATGGATCAGGATCAAAAATAGAATGATGGCAAGACCGGGAATGAATTTTTTAGAAAGTAACATTCCAGAACCGGGAACGAGTAATTCGAAACCGAGGCGTTGATTCAGTCGGACATCTTCGTGCGCATTAGCTAAACTAAACGATACGGTCAAAGCTACGAGAATCATCCATCCAGAAAATAAGTATTGCTGAATTGGTAAAAAGGCGATGGACTCATAAATGAAATACAGTAAAACCATAGGTCAACTCCTTCATTTCATTATGTTATTTGGAAAAGCATTGAAAGTTTGGCTTACGAGTTCTAATGATACCGAGTAGGAATTCCGAGAGCAATCAAAAATCTCAAATGACGAAATAAAAGAATGTTCACACATTTTAAGAAAAGGGAAAGATGGTTTAGTATATGTACTAAATGCTTTTAAGAATCCTCTTCACTAAAGCATTTTACTAATGTGGGAACGTTATCATGAAATGTGTCGAATTTGTGGACACAAGATGTGATTTAGACAATTAAGAGCCAATGGCTGTTCGAAAGAATCATTTTCTTTTAAAATAAAGGTAATGATTAAAGGAGGCGAAACGAAGACATGAAAAAATGGTTGATCATCGGAGTAGCAGCAGTAGCTTTTTTCGGTTACGAGAACATTCCAATGGAACAGGCAGAAGCCGATTATCCTAAAAGCGGTGGCAAGCTGATTGATCGATATAGCAGTGAATATCCAGGTTATGACTGGGAAGTCAGGCGGACGTCCAGCGAAGAATTCGTATCGTTGACGAAAGACGGGAAAGAATACGGGAAGTACCGGTTTAAAAACGGTATAACGACGCAAGGTGCGATCTTGAATAAAGATACGGAATCGTCTTTAAAGAAAAAGGGCTGGACCGCAGTGAAGTCCTATCGTAAAGGGAATACGAATTATATGTTGAATTTAGATCATGCAGCTGTTTATGAGAAGAAGGGCAATTACGTGACATACTTCTTTGATCAGCATGACGGCAATAAGGTCAAAGCGACGCTTTCGATTCCAAAAGACGTCGAAGCGAAGAAAAAAGGGTTCTACGGCACCGCTTCGAATACGTTACGAACGACAGATGAAAAACTGATGCTTCGTTTGATGAACTGGGAACGGGCTGACTATCAGCTGAATC
The DNA here is from genome assembly GCF_053878415.1 of Exiguobacterium sp. EA-TM-5. Taxonomy (NCBI): domain Bacteria; kingdom Bacillati; phylum Bacillota; class Bacilli; order Caryophanales; genus Exiguobacterium; species Exiguobacterium sp. EA-TM-5. Next base: position 991,957 of record NZ_CM132670.1, read on the forward strand.
CATTAGCTCCGTACACGGCATTAAAGCCAGTGACACGCGGACATAGCGAAAACATGGCGAAGAATAACTTCTTCTCGCATACGGATCCGCAAGGACGTGATCCGTTTGACCGGATGAAGCGTGAAGGTATTACGTTCAGCTATGCTGGTGAAAATTTATCAATGGGATATCCGAATGTTTTCGCATCACACTGGGGTTTAATGAATTCAAAAGGGCACCGGGATAACATTTTGAAAAAAGAGTATAAGCAAGCAGATGTCGGTGTGGCGTTTCGAAGTAATGCGCCATACTTTACGATCAATTTCCGGAGACCTTAAATACGTAAAAAGAGGACGACATGTAATGATGTCGTCCTCTTTTTCATGAGTTGGTTTATTCTATATTAAAAGCAGGAGGTGGAAATGATGGAAATACGTCAATTAAGTGCAGAAGATGCAGCTCTTTATAAAGTACTGCGGTTAGAAGCCTTACGAAACCATCCGGAGGCATTCGGTTCGGATTACGAAGCAGAAAAGGATCGACCGGTCGAACAGTACGCAACTCGTCTTGAAAGCGAACAGGCATCGACGTTCGGTGCCTTTCATGAAGGAGAACTCGTTGGTGTCGTCACCATCGTCTGCCTAGAGCCGGTCAAGGTGCGACATCGAGCGAATCTGTTTGCGATGTACGTCACGCCACGCGTCCGAAAACAGCAGATTGGACGACGACTCGTACAAGAAGCCCTACAGATATTAAAAGAGCATCCTTTAATCGAGCAAGTCCATCTTTCGGTCGTCCAGACGAATGAAGCTGCTAAAGCGTTGTATCAATCGCTCGGTTTTGAATCATACGCGATCGAACCACGGGCACTGAAAATCGGAGATATGTATCATGACGAAGAACTGATGTGGTATCGATTCTAATAAAAACATCCAGGTTGTAGAGAGGTCGTCTCTCTAACATCCGGATGTTTTTTGATTAGTTCGCCCATTCAGGCTTACTGAAGCCTTTGAATGATTTTTCGATGACTGTATTGAAAGCGTCCGATTCAACAGCGGCTTTCAAGTCTTTTGCGACTTGTGCGTCTGCATCTTTCGTTTGGACAGCAACAAGGTTACGGTACTGTTCGTCCATCGTCTCAAGCGCTAACGCATCGAGTAAGTCGAATTTCGCAGCAAGTGCGAAGTTCCCCGGAACAGCTGAGATATCGACACTCTCGATGGCGCGTGGTAGTTGCGCTGCCTCGAGTGGTTTAATGACGAGTTTTTTCGGATTCTTGACGATATCCTTTTCAGAAACCGTCAATGGATCAGTGTCCGGCTTTAGTTCAATCCAGCCTTGTTCCGCAAGTAAGTTCAACGCACGTGCTTGGTTCGTCGGATCGTTCGGCGTTGCGACTTCAGCGCCCGTCTTGACATCTTCGAGGGTCTTCACTGTCTTACTGTACAGTCCCATCGGTGCCGTCGGAACAGTGATCAAGCCTTTTAAGTCGAGGTTCTTTTCTTTAGAAAATGTCTTGAGATAGATCGAGTGTTGGAACAAGTTGGCGTCGATATTACCGCTACCGAGTGCGATGTTCGGTTGGATATAATCACTGAACTCGACGATTTCGACTTTGTAGCCTTTCTTTTCGAGTTGCGGCTGAATCGCTTGTTTGACCATGTCGCTATACGGACCGCTCGTCGCGCCAATCTTGATTGTCTTGTCTTTTTCGTCCGCACTGCTGTCTCCGCATCCTGCGAGGACTCCTGCACCGAGTAAGGCTGTGGCTAAAAAGGCATATCGTTTTTTCATGATTCCACTCTCCCTTTGTATGTATGATTAGCGTTTATCTGTTTTTCGCGCCAGTTGATTGCCAAGTGCTTGAATGCTTTGAACGATGACGATGAGGACAACGATCGTGACGATCATGATGACATTATCGTAGCGATAGTAACCGAATCGGATCGCGAGGTCACCGACACCTCCACCACCGACATTGCCAGCCATCGCCGAGAAGCCGATCAGGCTGATCGTTGTCAGGGTGATGCCTTGAATAATCCCTGGGAGTGCTTCCGGTAAGAGAACGCTGACGATGATCCGTAACGGTTTTGCGCCACAGGCTTCAGCGGCTTCGATCAAACCAGGTGGAATCTCACGCAGTGACGTTTCGACGAGTCGTGCGAGAAACGGAATTGCTGCGACACTGAGGCTGACGGACGCGGCCGTCGGACCAATCGTATTATCGAGTAACAGTTTCGTTAAAGGAATAAGGGCAACCAGCAAGATGATGAACGGCAATGACCGGACGATGTTGACGACGAAGTCAAGGACACGTCGGATAGCAACGTTTTGAAAGAACAGACCACGATCGGTGACGAACAAAATAATCCCGAGCGGAATCCCGACAACCAATGCGAATGTAAGAGAAATTCCGACCATCCATGCCGTCTCACCGAGTGCTTTCAGGAGCTCGGGTAACATCATTTGAATACGTTCAAGCCACATCCTGAATCACCTCGAGTGCATGAAGTTCAGTTGCGAGCCAGTCAAGGGCAGGGGCGATTTGGTCGGATGATCCCGTCAAACTGACGATCAGAACACCAAAGGCGACGTCTTGAATGTAGTCGACCTTCCCGTGCAAGATACTGACCGAGATATCGTAACGCCGAATGGCTTCTGATAGTGTACTCTCACCAGTTTTCTCACCTGTGAACTGTAAACGGATGATTTTTCCGGGTGTCGCTTGCAAGATGCGTTCCGGCAGTTCAATCTGTAGTGCCGTATCGACGTAATGTTGTGTGACCGGATGTTTGGCTTGACTGAACAAGTCATAGGTCGAAGCGACTTCGACGACTTCTCCTTGCGACATGACGGCGACGCGGTGGCAAATCTGTTTGACGACATCGATCTCATGGGTGATAAGAACGATCGTTAGACCGAGTCGTTCATTCAAATCTTTCAACAAATCCAAAATCTGCAGCGTCGTGACCGGGTCAAGGGCAGATGTCGCTTCGTCACATAACAGGACGGTCGGATTGTTCGCGAGTGCCCGGGCAATCCCGACGCGCTGTTTCTGCCCACCGCTCAGCTGACTCGGGAAATTCGTTTCAAATCCTTCGAGTCCGACAAGCGAAACGAGCTCACGAATCCGTTCTGGGAAATCGGCGCGTTTCACACCAGCTGACTTGAGTGCAAAAGCGATGTTATCCGCGACGTTACGTGATTGAATCAATTGGAAGTGTTGAAAGATCATTCCGGTCCGCAGTCGTAGTTGGCGCAAGTCCGCTTTAGACATCCCACCGAGCGAGACACCGTCGACCTTGATCGTTCCTTGTGTTGGATGCTCGAGTCCGTTGATCAGGCGAAGCAACGTACTCTTACCGGCACCGGATTCACCGATGATGCCGAAGATCTCTCCTTTTTGAATCGTCAAATCGACATCCCGTAATGCAAAAATCGGGGTCCGGTCTCGGACGAACCGTTTTGTAATGTGTTTGAATTCAATCATCCGCTCATCTCCTCATACAAAAAAAGTCGCTTTTTCCTAGTAGCAGAGCAACCAGAAAAAAGCGACGAAAGTGTAAGATTTCGTAACTTATCTCTCAGAATGAATCCATTCTGTAGGATGTGGCACCGTTCCTAATAGGTGGTTGCCGGACGTCGTTGGGCCTAATCCCTCGGTCGCTCTCGATAAGTAGTTATGCTGTTGGGATTTACTCTAACGGAAATGATTCCCATCTGTCAAATGTTTTTTCAGAATTATTCCGCAACAGGCGTCCGGAACAGGTTGAGCGTTCCGATTCGGTCAATGGCTTCCTCCAACCGTTCGACATCAGCAATCAAGCTAATTCGGACATAACCTTCTCCGTATTCACCGAAGAACGATCCCGGGGTTACGGCAACGTGCGCTTCGTCAAGCAGGTGATCGGTGAAGCTTTGGGATGTGTATCCTTCAGGCACCGGAAGCCAAACGAAGAATGAACCGCCTGGACGTGGTCCACTCCATCCAATTTCATCGAGTTTTGCGAACAACGCATCGCGGCGAGTTTCATACAGATTACTTAACTCGCGGACGCATGTCTGTTCGCTCGTTAAGGCAACGGTCGCCGCATGTTGAATCGGTGTGAATGCACTGACGTAGAGATGTTCTTGGTACGTCTCGATGCTTGAGATGACAGACGGATTTCCGATTGCGAAGGCAATCCGGAAGCCGGACATATTAAAGCGTTTTGAGAGCGAAAATAGCTCGATGCCGACGTCTTTTGCGCCTTCTGTTTGCAAGAAACTTCGGGTCGGACCATCGAAGCTGATACCGCCGTATGCTAAGTCATGGACGACACAAATATCGTTCGCATCCGCGAAAGCGACCGTTTGTTCGAAGGCTTCCGCTGTTGCCGTGGCGCCAGTTGGATTACTCGGATAGTTGAGGAACAACATCCGGGCACGCTCAACGTCTGTCGTATCGAGCAAATCATAATCCGGTAAGAAGTCGTTTTTCTCAAGCAACGGTAAGGTGATCGGGTATGCACCGGCAAGTGCAGCACCAGACAGGTAATCCGGGTATCCGGGATCCGGAACGATGACACCTTCCCCAGGGTTAACGATCGTTTGCGGTAAGGCGACGATTCCTGCCTTACTACCGAGAAGAATCGCGACTTCCGTTGCCGGATCGATCGTGACACCAAATTCGCTTGCGTAAAATCGCGCGACAGCTTGTTTTAGAAAATCATGTCCACGAAACGGTGGATATTGAAGGTTCGTTGGCTCATCGATCGCCTGTTTCAAAGCGTCGAGAATATGTACGGGCGTCGTTTGATCGGGTGTTCCTTGACCGAGTGTGATGACATCGTGTCCGGCAGCTTTCACAGCACCAATCCGATTCGCAAGTTCAGCGAAGACGGGAGCAGGAAGCCGGTCAATGGCGATGGATGGAGCGAAATGTTTCATAAGATGTGTGCCTCCTTCGTGGTATTGTCGTCAAGGATAACGAATATTCAGTCAAAAGAAAAGAACTTTTTCGAAATTCAAAAAAATTATCTGATATACAGGTACAGATAAGTGGAGCGGGAATAAAGAATAGGGAGAGGAGTGAAGAGATGAAGCGAGCTAACTGGAAAGAGGCGGTCGTCTATCAAGTCTACTGGCGTAGTTTTAAGGATTCGAACGGAGATGGTATCGGTGATTTACGAGGTGTCATCGATAAGCTTGATTATATCGCGTCACTCGGTGTCGATGTCGTCTGGTTGAATCCTTGTTACCGTTCTCCGGACGTCGATAATGGCTATGATATCGCAGACTATTACGAGATCATGGAAAAAGCAGGGACGATGGGGGATCTACAGGAATTAATTGCAGTGGCACATGCGCGTGGACTAAAGATCATTTTGGATCTAGTCGTTAATCACACGAGTAACCAGCACGACTGGTTCCGCCAGTCGCGCGACCGAATCAATGATAAGGAAGACTGGTATATCTGGAAAGATGGAACGAAAGACATGCCACCAAACAACTGGCGCTCGTACTTTGCACAGAGTCCCTGGACGTGGAGTGAAGAGCGCGGACAATACTATTTTCATTCCTTTGCGAAAGAGCAACCTGACTTGAACTGGGAACATCCGGCTGTGAGGCAAGCGATTTACGACATGATGAACTGGTGGATTGCTCAAGGCATCGACGGCTTCCGGATGGACGTCATCAATTTGATTAAGAAGCGGACACTCGAAGATGTGACGAATCCATTCGATCTATCGTACTTAGGCAATCAACCTGGTGTACATGATTTTCTACAAGAGATGCACGCGAACGTTCTTGCCGGGAAAGACTTGTTCACGGTCGGTGAGATTCCGTTCGTTGGTCCAGAAGATGGTCTGTTATATGTCAGTGAAGAACGCGAAGAACTCCGGACGCTGTTTCACTTCGAAGTCGCAGATGATATGGAGTCGATGGATCTTTTGCGATTCAAGGAAGTTCAAAAACGCTGGTACGACGTATTATACCCATTAGGTGTTAATTCACAGTTTCTCAACAACCATGATCATACGCGACAAGTGACGCGATTCGGCAGTGAACGATACCGCGTTGAAAGTGCGAAATTACTCGGTTTAATGCTGCATACGTTACCAGGCATTCCATATGTGTACCAGGGAGAGGAGATTGGAATGACAGGGATTCGTTTCTCCGATCCGTCGCTCTATCAAGACGTCGCCTTTCGAAATCGCTACGAGGAGCGTGTTGCTGGCGGAGAGGACCCAGAGGTCGTACTTTCTTCGATGCAGTTACTTGCGCGTGACAACTCCCGCACACCGATGCAGTGGGATGGTACACATGCAGCAGGATTTACGAATGGGAAGCCTTGGTTAGCGGTCAACCCCAATTATACGGACATCAATGTCGCGCAAGCAGAAGCGGATCCATCGTCCGTGCTTGCTTTTTATCGAGCGCTGATTCAGATGCGAAAGAATCATCCGATCATGGTCTATGGCACATATCGAGACTTAGCACTCCATGATCCGTATCTCTATATTTATGAGCGGGAATTAGACGGAGAGGTATGGCGCATCGTCCTCAATGTTCATGATGAACCGATGGAGACCGCTTTCGTCTTACCGGAGAAAAAATTGTTAGTATCGAACTATCCAGATGCTCCAAATAAACTACGTCCCTATGAGGCACGGATTTATCAATACACTGTTACAGAACAGAGGTGAATCCTTTGAACACTAAAACATCCGCGAACGTGTCAATAACACGTTCGCGGATGTTTTAGTGTAAGCCATTTACTTGAATGGCGATGATTTTTTTGACTGTAATACTTGGGTGAACCGATCGACGGCTTGACGCATTTCGTAACTCGGTCCAAGAAAGAGTGGACCATGTCCGACAGCAAGAATATCTGGAGACAGTTCCGTTAATTGATCAGCGGAACGGAGTGCAACGTCCGGATCCCATGTTGCAAGTGCCGGGAACGGAAATTGCCAACGCACATCTCCGGAGACCGCCAGACCTCCTTGCGTTTGAAAGGCATCTCCAGCAACTAATGTCCGGCTACCTTCATGCCAAAGCGAGATGGAACCCGGCGTATGACCTGGTGAAGCAATAACACTGAGACTACCGATTTGTTGACCACTTTCAAGCAATCGGTCCGGACGTGTCTTGATGTTCTTCGGAATACCGCCTTTTAGTGGTGTCGTTTCACCTTCTCGTAGCGTCTCATCTCCACTGAGCAGGGCAGCATCGCGGTAACTAATAGAGACTTCAGCGAGTGGAAAGGCGTTTGCGAGGAAATCGAGCGATCCAACATGATCAGCATGTGCGTGAGTCAGGATGATTGCACCGAGCGGTTTTTCTTGCTTTCGAATATAGTGATAGAGGGCCTTTGCGTTGATACCGAGACCTGCATCAATCAATGTCAAACTGTCTGCTTCTTCAAAGAGGTAGCAGTTGACCGGAAAAAAGGATGGGGTCGTCTGCAGTTGATGTAAACGTTCGATCTTCGTGACACGCATTGGCTTCACTCCTTGAAAAGTTAGGATAGGCTTCTTTTTTAGTATCGTCTGTTTTTTTAGACACGTCTAGATGAATTGTGTAGAAAAAGAGGGATCCCCGTAAAAAGGAGATTCCTCTTCTCGAATCATTCAAATGTTACAGCAAAAACGGCACCAGCATGTGGTGCATCATCCCCGTCCGCAGCTGTTGTAACAAGTAATCGATCCTCGTAGAAGATCGGACATGTTGGATTTGAAACAGGGAAATCGATATGGGCGAGTTTTTCACCTGTCTTAAGATTCCAACGTGTGACGCAAGATCCGGCATAGTGTGCGATCCAAGCGTGACCTTCCGCGTCTTTCGTCATGCCATCCGGGAACCCGTCTTCCTCTTCGAGATCAACAGCGACGCGTTTGTTCGAAAGAGGGGCGTCTGGACTGTAATCAAAGGCATAAACTTTTTTCGTCGGAGTATCGATATGATAAAGTGTCTTACCATCCTCTGACCATACGAGTCCGTTGGAGTTTGTTAAGTCTTCGTGCAAAACATCAACGGACCCATCGTGGCGCAGACGGAATAATCCAGCGGTTTTACCGTCTTCTTCATTAATACTACCGGCGACGTATTGACCAGCCGGGTCAAGTTTTCCGTCATTCATCCGGTCAGAATCTGGTAACGATAGTTGATGTTCAAGAGATAGATGACTTTCTTGGAGATCGAACGTTCCAAAACCATGTTCTGACGTAACGCGTAATAAATCGGGTGCATCCGTTAAGGCAATCGATGTGATGGCACTTGGTAACGTGTACGGTTTGAGTGCTTCTGTGACAAGATCATATGAAAAGAGTAATTGGTTCGGAATATCGACGAAATAAAAACGTTTTGTTTTCGCGTCGTAGACAGGAGATTCACCTGTCTTACACGCGACATCAATAAATACAGATACGGTCATGATAGATGCCTCCTACGGTCATGTATGCTTGATTTTACATGCTGATTATAAAAAAAAGAATGATTGAACTACTTTCTATACCTGTTATGAATAAAAATAAACCTCTTCCAAATTAATTATGTCATTTATTTACTAAAAAAGGCATAATATATAACGGAGGTGTGTTATGTTCAAGAAAATTTGTATTTTATTAACAACTTTTTGTCTTTTTCAATCTGTCTCTACCATTCAGGCAGAAACGATTTCAAAAGGTGTAACCTATACGACGAAATCAGAAACACTCTCGGGTACACCACAGTTATTTCGACATGTAACGGTTCAGCCTGATGCCGGTAACTACTGGGTGACTACTAAAGGACGAGACCGTGTATTAGCAACGGAATCCTTACCTTCTCAAGTTAGTCGTGTGGCAACAAGCGGGGGACGTGTCGTAACGGCAATCAATGCAGATATGTATCGAGTAGCTTCAGGGTTACCGATTGGACTTCAAATCCAGCAAAATCAAGTACTTGTTAGTCATAGTGTTAAAGATTCTGCAACAAAATTTCCATCATTCATGATCAATGGACAAGGAAAACCAGAAATCGGATCGTTCGGTATTATCGGATCTGCGATGGCTGATACGAAGCGCGTAACGATTCATTCAGTTAATCGTAACGAGAACTTAGCAAATCGAATCGGTATCTTTAGTTCAGCCCATCATGCTTCAAAAATTCTGAAGCTAATTGAGCCGTCAGAAGCGATGAAAAAAGACATCGCGATCGTCTATTTAAAAGGATCGGCGACATCGGCGTTCACACTCGGTAAAAATTATCAATGGACCGTTGAATCAATAGATACGACATTCCGTAAAGAAATTCGCTTGCCCGACGCTGGAGTTGTCCTCGTCGGACTTGGAAAACAAAAAGCAGCCCTACTTGCACTTGTTAAAGCAGCAGAAGAAAAATCAAATGGTTTGTTATCAACTCAATTAAATCTAGTTCAATTATCTAATCTGCAAATGCGTAATGATATTCAGGAAGCTGTATCTGGATATAACTGGTTGATTCAAAATGGAGTTGGATATAGTTTAGGCAGCCTAGCATTGAACCATGACCGCTTTTTGATGCTTGCTCGTAAAGCGCGGACACTTATCGGTACAACATCAAACGGGACAGTTCAAATCATTACAGTGGACCAAGCTCGTCTTGATTCAAAAGGGATTACGATGCTTGAAGCAGTGGAGCAAATGAAACGTTTAGGTGTCACGTCAGCTCTCGCATTTGATGGAGGCGGTTCGACTGAGTTAATGGTTAGACGCGCAGGAGAATTCTCACCTAAAACAGCGAATGTACCAGCAGATGGAAGAAGCCGCTCCATTACGAACGGGTTAATCTTAGCGACGCATTATGTTCCATCGAATCTAGCGACGACCATTTTATTGACTGCCCCTAAAGAATTATATGTGGGTGAAAAAAGTGGATTTGGATTAAAACTGACGGATGCGAATGGTCAACCTGTGGATGCGACAAAGAAATCGATCGCATGGAAAGGGACAGGTGTTAAAGGATTGCAAATCACAGCACCACTGACTCCTGGGAAATGGACAGGTACGATGCAAGTCGATCGTGCTAAACGAACCGTATCGATCCCAATCACGAATCGTTTGACCGGTCTTACGGTCAATGGAGGACGTCCCATCTTGTTAAAAGTAGGACAACGCCTCGCGATTTCATCAGAAGGATGGCTAAACGGACGACGTGTCGTAATCCCTGCTTCGCAACTCAATTACCAAGTCACAAACGGAGCAACCGCATCGATTACAAAAGGGAATCTCTTGGCAAAAAAAATCGGGAAAACAGAATTAATCGTCTCCTCCGGGGGGCAGACGGTTCGATTACCGATTACCGTCTCTGCTATGAAAAAAGAAGAAGTCATCGATACATTCGAACAGGGTGTCTATGAAGCAGTATCTCCGTATGTTTCGAGTTATTCTGTTCGTCTCAGTTCTTTGCAGAAATCAGTCGGTAAACAATCACTCGAAATGACATATGATTATTCAGGATGGAAGAAACAAAACGGAGCGATGTACATTAAAAAAGCATCATGGATCATTCCTTCTCCTGCCCGTGCATTGACGATTGATGTCTACGGAGATGGACGTGCGCCTTGGTTACGCTCGGAAGTCAGAGATGCTTCAGGAAATCGGCATGTTGTGGATTTCGTTAAGAAAGTAGATTGGAAAGGATTTAAAACGGTACAAGCGACCCTTGATCCGACATGGCCAACGCCTATTAAAATCGAATCACTATATTTTGTTGAAACGGATGCAACGAAAAAGGGAACAACTATTAAAAGTAAAGTGTATTTAGATCAACTAAAAGTTTTATACTAAAAAGTAAAAAAGGGTTCGGATTCCATTGAATCTGATCCCTTTTTCGAGTTGAGATATAAACTATTCTGACTGATTGTCTATACGAATTAGCGACTTTTAACCAGAAGATTTACAGCTTCCTTCACAAGCTCTTCTGTCTGCCCGTCACCATTTTGTTCTGCTTCTTTCACGCATTCAATTAAATTGGAACTTACGACGACACCAATCGTACGATCAATCGCGGAGCGAGCAGCGGAAAGTTGAGTGATAACATCCCGACAGTCTTGCCCTTCTTCCATCATGCGAAGGATACCACGTAATTGCCCTTCGATTCGGCTGACGCGATTCTTCATTTTGCGATCATAATCCATTTGTGTTCCTCCGTTTCATAGTAGAACTAACGTCTGAGTAATACCTTTATGCTATGCCCATAACGGTATTACTGTCAATTCTATCGAATTTTAAGCTATAATTTTCTTGAAATCAGGGAATATGGATGTGGTGGAGAATTTACTTAGAAAATTGATGAAAATTAAAACGATTTGGTGTTAGCTCTCGTATACTATATGATGAAGCTGATATCAGGAGGAGGAAAAGGATGCATACTCAATCCGATGAATCGCTTTATCATCTGATGCGTAGCGGTGATGAACAGGCACTCGAGACTTTGTATGAGAAGTACGAGCGATTGTTGTTTTCATTCGCCTATCGCTTTACGAATAATGATCGATTGTCCGAAGAAGTCATTCAAGAAGTATGGATGAAAGTTTGGAATGGTCGTGTTGATTTTGATACACAAAAAGGAAAGTTTTCATCTTGGATTTTAACGATTACACGTAACGCGGCTCTTGATTGTCTACGTCGTGAAAAACGACAACCGACGATTGAAGTTGAAGAACGAGATGGCGGATATGATGAACCTGTTGAGCGGACCGTCATGCAACGAGAAACTGCAGCGGAAGTGCGTGATGCCGTAAGCGAACTAAAATCGGAACAACAGGATTTGATCGAGCTAGTCTATTTCCAAGGACTAACTCAACAACAAATCGCAGATCAACTTGACTTACCACTCGGAACAGTCAAGACACGTATCAGAAGTGCGATTCAAGCATTAAGAAAACGATTAGATGGGAGGGAACGAGATGGAAGAACGTTGTCATGACTTGATCAATTACTTCAATGGAATACTCTCTTCAGCAGATCGCGACGCGTTCGAAGCGCATCTTGCGACGTGCGAAGAATGTCGCGAAGCGCTTTTAGAAATGGAAGAACTCATGCTTCCCATCGCTGAATCGCTTCCGGAGCGTCCTGTTCCTGTAGGAATGAAAGCACGTATTCTTGGAGAAGTTCTTGGTTCAGCAGAGACGGAGTCTCCTAAGGAAGAACCGATGACTACTCCAGTAGACATCAAACAAGCACGTCAGCAACAAACGAAGAAAAAGAGTGTCCCACTCGGCTGGTTGATGAGTATTGCTGCCGCCCTTATTCTTTCACTTGGTGCGAACGCCTACTTCCTGTCGCAAGAAGAAAGTACAGATACCCCGGAAACACTAGCGATGGATGAAATTAAAGGAATGGGAAACTTTGAAAGTAACGAATCGATCAAAGGGTCTAGTATGGTGTTCACACAAAATGATAAATCGTATATGCTCGTTCAATTGAAAGATCTACCTCCTTTGAAAGAAGGAGAACTGTATCAATTATGGACCATCAAAGGTGAAACACCGACTGCGAATGGTATCATTGAAAAAGACGGCGAAGCAGCAGCGGTATTTCCACTCAAAGGGAACGGTGACGTCGATGCGGTAGCGATTACTGTCGAACCAGAGCCGGATTTAGCGAAACCTACGGGAGAAATCGTGGCATCAGTTGCACTCTAATTTAAAAAATATAAACGGATTCGTCTATGGCGAATTCGTTTTTTTATGCGTTTTACACTAAGAAAAAAAGGACTAAAAAATAGAAAATATCAATAAAATCACATGAAATGCAAGTTTCGACTGAAAATATACTTCATAACCGTCGATACTAAGAAGAAAGTCAGTTCTGTAAGGAGAGGCCACATACAATGAATGAATGGATTATTTTAACGAAGCACTATGAAGTGGGCTTAGTTGTACTGTCGGTACTCGTCGCGATCATTGGATCGTATGGATCGCTTGAATTAAATCGACGGTTGGCTAAGGCAACTTCTTTAAAGAAACGAGCGTTATTCTTATCTTCTTTGACGATGGGACTATCGATTTGGGGGATGCATTTTATCGGTATGGGTGCTTTCGCTTTATCTGTCACTGTTCGTTATGACTGGATTTTAATGTTTTTATCCGTTATTCCAGCTATTTTATCTGCCTTCATCGCCTTTTATCTGCTCTACTCATCAACGATTACACGAAACAAAGTCATTTTAGCAGGTTCTTTGATGGGCGTAGGTATTGCGATGATGCATTATCTTGGGATGATGGCAATGGATTTCGGTGGCGCGATTCGTTATGAAAAGGGTTTGTTTGCCTTATCTATTCTCATCGCAATTACTGTAGCGTACATTGCACTATTACTTTTACATCGTTTACGACATGTTGATAAAAAAAGAATTCTTATTCCCATTGCAATCGTAATGGGCTTTGCTATCTCTTCGATGCATTACGTTGGTATGCTTGGAACCTCTTTTTGTATCCCGGTCGATCAAGCAGGACGTATTGGAGATAGTCCGATTACATCGAATATTTTAAACGATGTAGCAATTCCTGTATTTTTAATTCTAATCTTCATCGCAGGACTCTATATTCATTTAGAACGACGTGCTTTACAAATGATGGCATATACCGATCATTTAACCGGCTTGCATAATCGGAGATGGTTAGATCATCACATGATAAAGGTTGATACGCATTACGGAAAGTCTAAAGACGAGATGGCGATGGCTATACTCGATCTTGACGGATACAAATGGGTCAACGATACGTTTGGTTTTGATAAAGGAGATGCCGTTATTCGTGAGTTTGCAGATCGAATGCGTGCGTCCTTATCAGAAGATGAAGCATGTATTCGTTATAATGGAACGCAGTTTTTTCTTATCAAAAAAGTACCAACTGATGAATTACTTCTTACTTTCGAACGAATTTTAGAAGACATTCGACAACCGATTCACTTAGATGATCAACCAATCCATTTGACAGCAACGATGGGGGTCATCCTACCGGATATGGGAGAAACGTTAGAAATGCGAATTGGCCAAATGGAAAGTGCCCTCCGGGTCGGCAAAAACGAAGGAAGAGATCGATTCATCGTGTATGATGACTCCTTGCATTCTGATAAAAGAGAGCAATTGATCGTCGGTTCTTTACGTCGGGCAATGACCGATTTTAACGAGTTCGCCCTCGTCTATCAACCAAAGATTGCACTCGCAACAGGAAAAGTTGATCAGGCAGAAGTCTTGATTCGCTGGAATCATCCGAAGTTCGGTTTCATCTCACCAGCCGAATTCATTCCACTCGCTGAGAAGTATAGTCTGATTCACCGTTTAACCGAGTGGGTACTAAAAGAGACGGTTGCTCAGATGGAAATTTGGAAGAAGGAAGATTATTTCATTCGCCAAGTTTCTGTCAACTTATCGGCGATGCACTTCCGGTCGGAGTCGCATAATTTAATGATTAAAGAAATCGTTCATCATTCTTTGAAGAATGGAAGCGAATTGCAACTACAGCTCGAAATCACCGAAACGTCCGTCATGGAGAACCTTGACCGAGCGATGACAATGCTGGGTGAACTGAAACAACTCAGTCTGACGATTGCCCTCGATGATTTCGGGACCGGTCTATCGTCGCTCACACACCTGAAGCATTTGCCGATTGATATCTTAAAGATCGACAAGTCGTTCATCGATGAAGTACCGCATGACGAACGAGGAACGGCGATTACGGAAATGATCATCCAACTCGCAAAAAGTCTTGGAATCGAAGTTGTTGCGGAAGGTGTCGAGACGCTTGAACAGCATCTCTTCTTGAAACGTCTCGGTTGTGATTATGGACAAGGTTACTATTATAGTAGACCGATGCACGTCAAGGATCTAGATCAGCAAACGATTGAAGATACCGTTCTGAATGTCGGATAAGGCAATCCAAATACGACTTCCATTCGTATACTAGATAAGCATGCGAGGACGATGCATGCGACGTCTGGGGGGACGCAAAGCGCTGGGTTTTCACCAGCTCGTGCACGATGCAGACAGACATCCAGTACATTTAATCATACTCAGGCAATTTAGCTTTCAACGCAGCAACTGTCTGTTCGAACACAAACAAAGGCAACTTCCACGATGGAAGTTGCCTTTTTCATCTGTGTTTATGAACGAACCGCTAGGACACAGCCTGTCTGATCCGTCACGAGAACATTCGTATTGAAGTATTGACCATCACTTTTTAAAATGAGGGCTTTTTTCTCTGCATTGTAATCAAGCGTCATTTCTTGATCGAGGAAATGGCTCGACCACCGTTTGACGAGGACGGGACCGACGTTCGAGTCGATCGTCATGTCTTCCGGTGTCGCTTCATCGACGATACGAATGCTGAAAATACCAGAGTTTCCGCAACCGCAACCCTCTGTATCATAGTAGAGGTGTAGTTGGCCGGATACTTCACCGCGTAATTGGCGAACCCGTTCCTGAGCGGGTGGTGTAAATGTGATGTTCATAGTCATTCACTCCTTTCCTCTAGTATACGCCGTTTGAAGCAGAAAATAACGTCACTTGCTCACGCTGACTTGGCGACGCATCCGAACGAGAAGGAAGATATAACCGGCAAGCAACAAGACGACACTCCCGAGAACGGTCGTATCGACGAGACCATTGTCGGACTCGAAATTGATTGCGATATACGCCCAAACGAAGACGAGCGGATAAATCGGATCACGGTTAGCGAACATGAAGAGAAGAGCGACGACGACACCAACAACGAGCATAATCATCGTCCAACCAGCATCTCCGATTCCGAGCCAAGATGTCACACCTTCTGCGTTGATCGTTAAGAAGATGTCCGCAATTGTTGCGACCGATACCCAGCCGAGATACAGCGAAAATGGTAATTTGAAACGTAACCCTTTCGTCTCACGATCGATTTTTGAATAGATGACGATCAATGATAGCAATAGACCGACAATGACGACGACTGAGACGACAAACAGTTCGAATGTGAACGAAACGATCCAACCGGCATTGAACAGACAACTGATCAAGAACCACGGTCCAATTTTTTTCGCGAGTTCATGTTCCTTGAATTTCGGAATCGATTGCAAAATCAACCAAATGAGTAATACCGTATAAATCAATCCCCAAATTGAGAACGCATACCCGGCAGGTTTGAACAGTGTGATGATCGAGTCGGAAATCCGTCCTGTCTTTCCACCATCAAGGGCATTCACGGCAATCGTGAAGATGAAGCCGACCCAGTTGAGCCAAATCCATTTATTATTTTTCAAACAAAAAACCTCCTTTATTCTCTAAAGAAGGTTTACCCAAAAATCATTTTCATTAGTCATCACGGTCGGCTCGTTGGATTTAAAAAGGACATGCCAATGGCTGGGTTTCCTGTATGCGAACCGAGAACGGGCGTTAAATCATCAATGCGGACACGCACATCAAACTGCGATTCAAGGCGTTGTTTCCATTCCAGTGCGAGTTCATAGGCTGTCGCGTGGAACAAGGAGATGTCTGTCACCTGTCCTCGTTCAATGATCGTGACGAGGTGATCGAAAATCTTCGAATGGGCTTTCTTGAACGTCCGAACGGTTTGATAGGGAACGATCTTTCCTTCCTCGAAGTGGAACAACGGACGAAGCTGCAACAAGTTGCCGACGAATGCTTTTGTAGAAGAGATGCGTCCACCGGCTTGTAATTGATCGAGATTCGCAACAGTGAACTCGATATGATGGTCGAAACGACGCTCAAGAATGATCTGTTCGACAGATTCGATCGAATGTCCGGCTTCGACGAGTTCAATGGCTTCCGCAAGAAGTTGACCAGCCGGGTAAATCCCACAACGGGAATCAATCGCAATCAAGCGGAAACCAGCAATCTCTGCACCTTGGACGGAAGCGCTATACGTTCCACTCAGCTCACTTGATAAGTGAACAGCAAAACCGACATCATATTCTTCTTTTAATCGTTCATAGTGTTCCGTGAAACTACCGATCGAAGGTTGGCTCGTTGTCACTTTGTGTTTTGCATCAATCCAGCTATAAACGGTTTCTGCATCCACATCGACACCATCAATGAAACTTTCTCCATCCTTCATGACGAGTAAAGGGACAACCGAAAGATCATCACGCTGAGCGATCGTATCCGGTAAAATCGTTGTACTATCAGTGATCCAAGCGATCCGCATAACAAGTTCCTCCTTAAATTAGTACCTGATAATAATTGTAGGTGTAAGCGTTCTTGCTGTCAAATGAACATTAAAAAATATCGAACGTTTTAGTTGATTAAATAATAAAATACGCTATAATCGGTACGTGATTAGTAAACTTTTAGTCATCTTATACTAAACTAGGCAGATGAGAGGAGGACGTCGATTGTACTCAATCGGTCAAAAAATCAAAAACCTCCGTCTTCAAAAGGGATTGACCCAAGAGGAACTAGGGGAAAGAACAGACCTGAGTAAAGGGTATATCTCGCAACTCGAACGGGAAATCAGTTCACCGTCGATCGAGACGCTGTTTCACCTCCTTGAAGTCCTTGGCATTTCACCAAAAGATTTCTTTGATGAGGACACACTCAATCAAAAAGTTGTTTACGGAGAAGAAGATGTCACGACGTATGCAGATGAAGCGCAAGGATACCATGTCACATGGCTGATTCCAGAATCGAACGAAAAAGAGATGGAACCGGTCCTGCTGACACTCGCGCCAGGTGGAGCCTTCAAGACATACGAACCGTCGGGTGCTGAGACATTCGTCTATGTGCTTGCAGGAACCGTCACGCTGATGCTTGGTCGTCAGTCTTTCGTAGCAAAACAAGGGGAGACACTTTACTATAAAGCTTCAGAAATCCATCAACTACGCAATGAGTCCACACAAGAGACGAAGGTCCTTGTGACTGCGACCGACTCATACTTATAAAGGAGGAACTAGATTGGCAGATACTACGATCATTCAATTCAAGGACGTCACGAAACGATATGACGATCAGACCGTCCTCGACCAAGTGAGCTTCGAAATCGAACGCGGGAAGTTTTATACCTTACTCGGACCATCGGGTTGTGGGAAAACGACGATCTTACGATTGATTGCCGGCTTTTCAGAAGCGACAGAGGGAGACATCGTCTTCAACGGAAAACGCATCAATGATGTACCAGCGAACAAACGTCAAGTCAATACCGTCTTTCAGGATTACGCGCTCTTCCCACATTTAAATGTCTTTGAAAACATCGCCTTCGGTCTTCGAATCAAGAAGGTCAAAGAAGCGGAAATCGCACAACGTGTGACCGATGCGTTGAAGTTCGTCAACTTGTCCGGCTATGAAAAGCGGGAAATCACGGAGATGTCGGGTGGACAACGACAACGTGTCGCGATTGCCCGAGCAATCGTTAATGAGCCGGAAGTTATCTTGCTTGATGAGCCGCTTTCAGCGCTCGACTTGAAATTACGGACAGAGATGCAATATGAACTCCGTGATTTGCAACGTCGTCTTGGGATCACGTTCATCTTCGTCACGCACGACCAAGAAGAAGCACTTGCGATGTCGGATGAGATCTTCGTCCTTAATCATGGTGTCATTCAACAATCGGGTACGCCGACAGATATCTACGACGAACCGATCAACCGCTTCGTCGCTGATTTCATCGGGGAGTCGAACATCATTCCAGGGCGCATGGTCGAAGATTACCGGGTCTGGTTCGCAGAAAAGGAATTTGAATGTGTTGACCGGGGTCTTGAACTGAACGAACCGGTCGAGATCGTCATCCGTCCGGAGGATCTTGAGATCACAAACGTGACACAAGGGAAACTGCAAGTCACTGTTGATTCGCAACTCTTCCGTGGCGTGCACTATGAGATCGCCTGCATGGATGAAGTCGGCAACGAATGGCTCGTCCATAGTACGAAAAAAGCAACAGTGGGTGAGCAAATCGGTCTGACATTTGATCCAGAAGCGATCCACGTCATGCGATTGAACGAGACAGAGGAAGAATTTGATAAGCGTCTGGAATCTTACGACGGGGTGTTATGATGCAGAAATCACGTAACTGGTATCTCATTCCGTATCTATTCTGGATCGCCTTGTTCGTCATCGCACCGATCGTCCTCGTCGTCTATTATTCGTTTCTCGACCTAGACGGTAATTTCTCGTTTGAGAACTACCAGAACTTCTTTACGTCGACTTATTTGACGATGACGCTCAGTTCGTTTTGGTACGCCTTTTTAATCACAGTGTTTTCACTCTTGATTGGTTATCCGACGGCCTATCTCTTGACGAAAACAAAACACAAGCAACTGTGGTTGTTACTGATCATCTTACCGACATGGATTAACCTATTATTGAAAGCTTATGCGTTCATCGGGTTGTTCAGTACGTATGGTCTAGCGAATCAAACGCTTGAAGCGATCGGCATCGGACGGCAACAGATTCTCTTTACCGACTTCAGTTTTGTTTTCGTATCGGTCTATATCTTCATTCCGTTCATGATCTTGCCGATTTTCAATGCGATTGAAAAACTCAGTCCGTCACTCGTCTTCGCTGCACGTGACCTCGGAGCATCGAACTTCACGACATTCCGTCGTGTCGTCTTCCCACTGACGCTTGACGGTGTGAAATCAGGCTGTCAGCTCGTTTTCATTCCAGCATTGTCGCTGTTCATGATTACACGTCTGATTGCCGGGAACCGCGTCATCACGCTCGGTACGGCGATTGAACAGCAGTTCCTCGTGACGCAGAACTGGGGTATGGGAGCAACGATTGCCGTCTTCCTCATTATCGCGATGGCGATCATCCTTGCCTTGACGAGTACGAAACGGAAGAAAGGAGCGACGACTTGATGAAACGTCTGAAACTAGCAAATCTTTATCTGATCGGTGTCTTCATCATTTTGTATGCTCCGATTTTCTATCTCGCGTTCTATTCATTCAACAGCGCCGATAACATGACGAACTTCGATTCGTTTACGTGGGACTGGTACAAGGAAGTCTTCCAAGACTCACGCTTGTTGATCATCGTCTTGAACACGCTTGTCATTGCCTTGTTGTCAGCCGCGATCTCGACGATTCTTGGCGTGTTCGGAGCGATTGGAATTCAAGCCGTCCGCAAGAAACGTGTCGAGACGTCATTACTGACACTGAACAGCATCTTGATCGTCAGTCCGGATGTCATCATCGGGGCATCGTTCTTGATTTTCTTCACGCTACTTGGCATCCAGCTTGGATTTACGTCGGTCTTACTGTCGCACATCGCGTTCTCAGTACCAATCGTCGTCATTCTCGTTTTGCCGAAGTTACAAGAGATGAGTCCAACGCTCGTCGATGCAGCACGTGACTTAGGGGCGAGCCGCTGGGATGTCTTGACGAAAGTCATTTTGCCGTATATCACGCCTGGTATCTTCGCCGGATTCTTTACGGCATTGACATACTCACTGGACGATTTTGCTGTGACGTTCTTCGTGACAGGAAACGGCTTTACGACACTATCTGTAGAGATCTACTCACTCGCCCGTCAAGGGATTTCGATGAAGATCAATGCCTTGTCGACTGTCATCTTCCTGTTTACGTTCTTACTCGTCATCGGCTACTACTTCTTGAACCAACGAGCTGCTACGAAGCTTTCACGACCGGAGGTGAAATGACCGTTGAAAAAATTGATTCAATTGTTCGCCGCGATTTTCCTGATCTCAGGTGTCATTCTTTTCACCTTGAATCAGTTAAATGAGACACAAGGATATTCAGGTAAAAATGTCCTGAACATCTACAACTGGGGCGATTATATCGACCCAGCACTGATCAAACAGTTTGAAAAGGAGAGCGGCATCAAGGTCGTCTATCAAACATTCGATTCAAACGAAGCGATGCTGACGAAAATCGAACAGGGTGGAACGACGTACGATATTGCCGTTCCGTCTGATTACGCGATCGCGAAGATGATCGATGAGAAGCTTGTTCTACCGATCGACCATCAAAAGATTCCAAACCTCAAGAACATCGATTCGCGTTTTTTGGATTTATCATTTGACCCGAAAAACAAGTATTCGATTCCGTATTTCTGGGGAACAGTTGGGATCGTCTATAATAAAGACTTGATTGGTGGGAAGAAACCGACAAGCTGGAAGGATCTTTGGGATCCAAAGCTGAAGAATCAAATTCTACTCGCTGACGGTGCTCGAGAAGTCATGGGGATGAGCTTAAATAGTCTTGGTTATTCGTTGAATGAAACGGATGAATCAAAATTACAAGAAGCAAAAGCAAACTTGATGCGTCTGACACCAAACGTCAAAGCAATCGTTGGTGACGAAATCAAGTTACTCCTCGCGAATGAAGAAGCAGGACTCGGTGTCGTCTGGTCTGGTGATGCAAACGAGATCATGAGCGAAAACGAGAACCTTGACTACGTGATTCCAAAAGAGGGGTCAAACGTCTGGTTCGATAATGTCGTCATTCCAAAAACGGCTAAAAACGTCGAAGGTGCGCATGAATTTATCAACTTCATGTTGCGCCCAGATATTTCAGCGAAGAATGCTGACTACGTTGGGTATTCGACACCGAACAAAGAAGGCTTGAAGTTGCTCGACAAATCGGTTCGTACTGACGAACGATTCTATCCTGATAAACAAGTTACGGATACGCTTGAAGTCTATGAGAACCTCGGTAAGAAGATGCTCGCTCATTACAACGAGTTGTTTCTCGAGTTTAAGATGCATAAAAAATGAGGAAGAACCTAGTGTCAGGAGACACTAGGTTCTTTTTGTTTATACTTATAGAAAAGTAAAAATAAACTTCCATAAAAAAACTATAAAAACTGAATAATTTTTTGAAATAGGGGAATCAGTTTATTATCAACGCTTTTTATAGGCGCAGAGGAGGACATCATCATGAAACAAGTCTTAGGAATCATCTTAACTGCCGCACTCACTGTCAGTATTGTGTCAGGCACTTCATATAATCAACCGGTCGAAGCAACGAAACAGACTGATGTCAAATGGCTTCAAGAAATTCAGACACAAGCGAAACAAGCACGTTCACTCGATGGAAAAGTCGTTCTTGAAAAAACGACACTTGCGCAAGTACATAAAGCGTACAAAGGCGAAAAGAGTTCGAACTGGTGCCAAAGTGGAAATGGCTTAACGTCAGCGGATCAAGCAATGCATTATTGTTCAACGTACGGTGTGAAGGATGCAAAAGCGAAAGTCAGTGCCATCGTTTATGATCCAAAACAGGTTAAACGGACGGTTACAGTCAAAGATGTCAAACAAGCATACTCGAAAGCAAAACTCGATAAAACATTCAATGTCATGACTGTTTCCTCAAAACAGGTCAACATTTATCTAAATTTAAACTCTGACCGTACACAAGTCATGTCAATTCTAGTAAAATATAACTAATGAAAAGGATGACCGATTCGGCCATCCTTTTTATTTAATCGTTTTATAGAGTGGTACGAGATGCGAGTAGGTATTTCGAATCACATCTAACAATTCTTCACGTGTTAATGTACTCACTTGTTTTGCTGAAATGTGACGTCCAACGAGGAATTCTGCTTTTTTGACATCATGGAAGCGTTTTAACCCTGATTGGATGTCGGTCTCGTGTACGAGAACAGCATCTTTTTTCATATGATCGTATGAGATGACGAAGTCTTTCGGGAGTTTTGTTAGCAAATCCGTGTGTTCGAGTAGTTGAGAGGCGTACTGTTGTTTGTTTGGAAGCTCGTAAATATAGGCAAGCCAAATGAACAGATGGTCATCAAACAGTCCGACTTGAAAATGTGGATGCTTTTTATAGCCGCGTTTATCTGGTGAGAAAGCCATCCACGTATCTTGTGGTGGATTTACTTTGCGTCTAGCATGTTGTGCAATATGAACGTGCATATCTTCTTCTATCGCCATGATCAAGTCAGGTGCGACTTCGTGACCGATATCTCGAAAAATTGGTTGGATTCGTTCGCGAATGGCACTCATTCGTGAATCAAGACCGTCAATGTGAAACGTATCAAAAGCATGTTGAGTAAACGTTTTTGTCATAAAAAATCACCTCATGTATGAGTGTATCAAAAGAAACGATTCAAGTTCGACATTTTGCTCAAAAAAATGAATAATGAAATTAACAATTTATTACAATTTTAGACGATAAATGAAAGAGGAAGGGGAATGTCTAGTGCGCCGTTTTCAACAATATCTCCTTCGAAGCTGGGTTGTGTTTTTCTTAATCGTGATTGGCATCGATCTTTTTGCGAAGTCTAAGGATTATAGCCTCAGCGTCGACTTATTTACATTTTTATTAATTGCTGCCTTATCCACTATTTTTGTCGTCGATCCAGTTCGCCGTCGACATATGAGCTTTACGTTTCATTTTGGTTTTGTGCTGTTCACGTTTTTGACATATGGTATGCTCTCTGCCATCTGCGTGGGACAGGTCACTATGTTGATTTATCAATTGCGTACGATTCATACGCCAGTCGGAAGGCGACGGATGCTACATAATTATCCGTTCAATGTTGCGCTAGAACTTTTCTTAATCGTGCCGGCAGGTCTTGCTTATAATCTCTTAGGTGGGACACACGGTGATGCCTTTCAATTAACTGACAATATCATTCCATTGCTTGCGATGGTCATTATTTTATGGATCGTTTTATTGTTGCAGTATCAGCTTTCACGATTTCTTTTGGGGGAGAACATTCCAAGTGATGTCATGTTTCAGCTGTTACGCTTTGAAGCAGTTGTGATCACGGCAGAACTGTTATACGGCATTTTCAGTACGCTCGTCGTGCAAGGAAACGGGAACAGCGGACTTGTAATGGCAGCGTTTGCACTCTTCATCATCAAGCGATCTCTCGGTAGCTCTGTCGAGGCATCGGATCGGATCGAGCACTGGGAACAAATTGAACGTTTAAAAGAAGCAGCATGGAAAGACGGTGATGCGCAGTTTATCATCGAACGTTATCTACGACAGCTTAATCAATTCGTCAAACCTGATATCGCTTGGATCAAATTTGATTTTGAAGAAGGAAAACAGAGTGTCTATTATTCATTAAAAGATGGTCGGAAGTTAAAAGCTGATCATGTCGAAGGACGAATCATTGAAGACATCATTGAAAAAGAGGAAGTATTGATTTATGGTATGCAGCAGGAGTGGGATATTCGACTGTATGACTGTTTACCAGAAGAGATTCAATCCGTGTTGTTTATTCAACCTGAAGCAACGGAGACGATCAACTGTTCACTATTGCTTGCATCGGAAGCAAGTGGAGAGTTTACAAAAGATTTTGGCTACGAATTATACCGGGCACTACGTGTCTTATCTTGGGCTGTAGAACGAGCGCATGAACGCGAGCGACTTTTGATTGATAGCCGAACAGATGCGATGACGAAATTACCTAATTATCGTGCGTTACAAGAGTGGGGTGATCGTCGGATTAAACAACGTGATCTTTATCCGTTCTCCGCATTAATGATTGATCTCGATCACTTTAAACAAATCAATGATACGTACGGTCATGAAATTGGGGACGTCGTCTTATTTGAAGTGGCTAAGCTCTTGATGCAAGCTACGCGAATAACGGATCTCGTTGCACGTTATGGAGGAGAAGAATTCGTTATCTTACTGCCGAATACGGATCTGGAATCTGCACAGATCGTTGCGGAGCGTATTCGAGAAACGTTGCACACGCATCCGATTTTAGTGGAAGGTCATACACTTGAGATTACAGCGAGTATCGGTGTTGACACGCTAAAAGAACTTGGTGATTTAGCGAGTTTGATACGGAATGCAGACCGCGCGATGTATGTCGGAGCGAAATTCCAAGGACGCGACCGTGTCGCATCATATCAAGAGTGGAAAGAAAAGGTTATTTAATTCAAACAGTAAAGATGACGGTGACGTCATCTTTTTTTGATGAAAAAAAGTCCTTTCGGCTAGACAGAAAGGACTAAAAAGATAAATGAGTTCATTGAGCTTGTTGTTGTTTAGTAAGACGAATTTCATTTTCAATGGCATGGATAGCAGCAGACCATGAGCCATAACGATGCAATAAAGCTTTCGTCGAGGGCTTATTGTTTCGTTTCGCCCATTCTCGATAGGCTTCAAATGAAAGTGAAAATCCTACTTCCTCGATAGCTTGACGAAGCGAGGCAGCGAGTTCAGCTTTTGAGTAAGTCACACTAGCTTCGAGCCCTGCTGCAGTACAGGCATCATGCCATGACCCGAACATCTTGACGATATGATAGTGACTCGGTGCATGATGAACGGATTTACGCCACATTTGATACTTCTTGAGTGTGATGGTAGAGCCGACATCTTGAGCATAACGATTGAATGATTTTAAAATTTCATCTTTTGTATACTTCGGTGCACGCTCGAGTTCTTCGGGTTGCTGATCAACGTTCCATTCGTAACCTGCTGCAGACAAAGCTTCTGGCCAAGAACCAAATTGACGAACGATATTTTCTGGCTGTGGCCAGTCATTGACGAGGGCATAACGACGATAGACTGTTCGTCTTGGGCGGTCCTGGATGAGTTCACCGACTGCGCGAATCGCTTCAATCATCTCGAGCTGTTCTTCTGTATAACTCTTTTGATTTGTAAGTACGCGTTGCTTCATGAGTGAGTCCTCCTTCCTAGTAAAGTAGAGTATTGAGGCAAAAGTCCTCTGTGGTAAATATATCGGTTCATTTCCATTAATTATGAATAAATTTAATGAATTATTGTAAAAAAAGTGAATCGGATTCTTTGCTAGTATAAAACGAAGTCATAAAAATGAAAACAGAATGACACGAAATTTTAATGCTATTCAGAAAAATAGGACAAAGGACACAGGTGGAAAAAAAGACCAGACACGCTCGTCAGCGAATCTGGTCTTTTGATGTAACTTATTTTCCTTCGATTGATGCCCATTTGTATGAAGTATCAGCACCGACTTTATGGTTGACGATACCTTTAACATACGGCTTACGTAAGTAGGAAGCCCCACGCTGGTACATGACAGAGATCGCTTGATCGTCCTCTAGGAGAGTTTTCTCAGCGTCTTTAAGCGACTGCCAACGTTTTTCAGCGTCTACTTCTTTTTGAGCTGATTTGATGAGTGAATCATATTTATCGCTTGAGTACTTACCACGGTTGTATGGTCCACCTGTTACCCACATATCGAGGAACGTCATCGGATCCTGGTAATCAGGTCCCCATCCTGCGAATGATAGTTCGAACTCACCTTTTGATTCTAACTCAAGTTTGTTTTTGAACGGCTGTTGTTTGATCGTGACTTCAAGACCTGGAAGGTTTTTCTCCCATTCGCCTTTAAGGTACTCAGAGATTTTCTTCGAGTTATCGTCATCGTACGAAAGAAGCTCGAGTTTGACTGATTTTTTACCGATATCTTTCAATCCTTTTTCGAACGATGATTTCGCAGAAGACGCATCGAATGAACCGAATCCTTCGTTGCCATCACGGAAGTCTTTACCGTCTGGACCTTTAGCGAATTCTTTTGGAACATAGTAATAAGCTGGGATTGAACCGTTGTTTAAAAGAACTTTTGCCATCTGCTCTTTATCGTACCCAGAGTCAATCGCTTTACGGATATCTTTATTTTTCAAGAGTTCATTCTTGAAGTTCATTTGGATATAGTACATCGATGCATCAAGGCGTGTATCGAAGTCTTTGTTGTCTTTGTACTGATCAACGAATTCGCTTGTCAGACCAACTTGATCGATATCACCTTTTTCGTACAAGTTGACTGCAGTCGATGTTTCCTTAACGACTTTGTAGTTGATCTCTTCGAGTTTAACGTTGTCTTTATCCCAGTACTGATCGTTTTTCTTGTAGCTCCAACCGACCTCTGTTTTCCAGTCTGATAAGACGAATGGTCCGTTGTAGAGGAATGTATCTGGCTTCGTCGCGAAGTTTTTCCCTTGTTTTTCAACAAATTCTTGTTTCAATGGCATGAATGAACCGAAACCAGTCAATGATTTAAAGTATTCAGCTGGTTGTGTTAGCTTAACTTCAAGTGTTTTATCGTCAACTGCTTTAACGGCAACATCATCTGCTTTTCCTTTTCCTGTGTTATACGCTTCAGCACCATCGATGAGATACATGATATACGCATATTGTGAACCACTTTTTGGATCAAGAACACGTTTCCATGCATACTCGAAGTCTTTTGCTGTAACATCACTGCCATCCGACCATTTAGAATCACGAAGCTTGAACGTGTATGTAAGTCCATCTTCCGAAACATCAACACTTTCCGCAACACCTGGTGTAGCTTCTTGTTTGTCATCAAGACGGAATAGACCTTCTTGGACGTTGTTCAATACTGTGAAGGATACTGAGTCTGTTGCGACTGTTGGGCTAAGTGCTGGAATATCTGAAGCACTTGTTAAATTTAAGATTTGTTTGTCTGAAGATTTTTCTCCAGATGTCGAACCGCCTTCTTTTTTACCTTCCTCTGCCGTCGAACATGCAGCAAGACTTGATCCAGCGATTGTCAGTGCTCCTACGAGTGCAAGTGCTTTTTTCTTCTTCATAAAGTAAATCCCTCCCAAAAGAAATAGATATATCTGGTGAAACGATAAGAACCGATAGGATAGCGATCCGGTGTCCGACTAAAAATAAGAGGGGTCATCGCCTTTTATTCTTAAGCTGTGGAAAGCACCGGATCAACTTGTTATCAATAATAAATACAATATTCAGAAAAATCAATAGAATATTTTCAGATTATTTCAAAATTATTAAATTTATGTGTGATACCAATGGTTTTTTTATTTAATTATTTTTATCTAAGGATAAAATTAGGAGTTTTTTGAATGTTTGAATACAAAAAGAACCAGTTGATTCAATCAACTGGTTTTTTGCATTATTTTTGTTGTTGCACATACTGAAGTGCTTCTGCAACGTGATCTTTTACTTTCACACTGCGCCATTCCTTCACGATTTCACCGGACTCATCGATTAGAAATGTTGAACGAACAATCCCAAAATATTCCTTACCGTAATTCTTTTTTAGTTTCCAAACACCGTACTGTTCACAGACTTCATGATCGACATCTGATAACAATTGGAATGGTAATTCATATTTTGCGATAAAATTCTGATGTCGTTTCTGACTATCGGCAGAGACTCCCAAAATGACGGTATTGTTTTCTTCAAACGCTTGCGTCGCATCTCGGAAATCACATGCCTCAGTCGTACAACCAGGTGTTGAATCCTTCGGATAGAAATAAAGTACGACTTTTTTTCCACGATAATCCTCGAGGGAAATCGAGTCTCCTTGTGCGTTCGGAAGGGTGAATGTAGGTGCTTGCATGAAAAATCCTCCTTATCCTAGTTCCATATTTAATTGATCCGCATATTTCTCAAGCTTTTTTTGAAGACTTTCTTTCAATGGATCGAGAGCAATCAAGTATTTCTCATAATCCGTACCGGCTTTTGCTGTCTTCATGAGAAGTGGTTGTTCTTCCTCATACCAATCTGCATAATCCTCGTAGTAGTCGGCGAGCGTCTCAGGATTTCCTTCGTTCTTTAGCGCCTCACCATAAATCATGAGAATGTTACTGTTCATCTCAAGCGCCATATAATCGGTTTGCGCATTGACGCGAGAGAAGACCGCATCCTGCTCTTTTTCATCCGTTTTTCCGATCTCGTCGGCGGCTTTTGCATTGACGCCATACTCATCAGCATTAAATCCAACGAACATGTCACCAAGTGTCGAGAAGACGGACGGATCGAATGTCGTAGGAGTTAGGACGATTTTCCATTCATCGTCTTTCTTTAATAACAGTTTTGACCCACGGTTCGGGAGAATTGATCCTTTCGCATCCTTGAATTCGTGGATGATATAAGCGACGTCGCCCTTTTGGAACGACTTGATGACCTTACCGGGAACGACGTTCAAATTCTTCGCACCAACGGCGAGTGGTTCGAGTTGTTTTGCGTCACCTGTATATTCAATCGATGCGAGATTTTTTGCATCTGCTCGTCCTGATTGACCGAGCGTTTTTTCATATGTTTGATAGACATCGAGAACGGCTTGTTCTGCCTTCTGTTGTTTCGTTTCCGTCGTCTTCGGGGATTTGGTATCTGTAGAAGACGGGGAATCGTTTCCGCAACCGACGAGTACGAGACTGGTCGCAAGCAAGACTACGAGCGATCGTTTCATTCGAATTCCTCCTAGATGAGTGTTTCATGGTGATTCCATAGCTAATCTTGTCTCTACCATACAGGAAATTCGCTTTTTTGAGTAGGATATCGGTACACTAAACGAAAGGAGAGTGATAGAAATGAAAATTCATATTACAGATGAGGCATTGCAATACTTTAAAGATGAGATGGAAGCAAAATCGGGCGATACGATTCGCTTCTTCGCAAAATATGGTGGATCAACGGATTTAACACAAGGTTTCTCGGTTGGCGTTCATATGGAAGAGGTCGAACGAGTGGCAGTCGAAGAGGTCGTCGACGGCATTCATTTCGTCGTCTCGGATCAAGATGACTGGTTATTCCAAGGTCAGGACGTCAAAGTCTCGATCGAACATGAAGAGATCGTCTTTTCACAAGCGAAGGAATAATAGAGAAACAAGGGGTGACCGAATCGGTCGCTCCTTTATTTTTTTGACTAGAATAATTGTAAGCGGACTCATGCTTCTGTACAATGGAGAATGTAAGCGATTTAAAGTAGAGATTAAAGGGGGAATAGAGATGATTCCGTACAAACACGAACCATTCACGGACTTCTCACAAGAAGCAAACAAGAAAGCGTTCGAAGAGGCACTTGCACTCGTCACGCAAGAACTCGGCAAAGATTATCCGCTCGTCATCGGTGGAAAACATGTGACGACGGAAGATAAAATCGTCTCCGTCAATCCGGCTAACAAAGAAGAGATCGTCGGACGTGTCTCAAAAGCGACACAAGAACATGCAGAAGAAGCGATGCAAGCAGCAGTCACAGCCTTCGAAACATGGAAATTCGTCAATCCGTCTGTACGTGCGGACGTCCTATTCAAAGCAGCGAACATCATCCGTAAGCGGAAGCATGAGTTCTCTGCCTACCTCGTTAAAGAAGCAGGGAAGCCTTGGAACGAAGCGGATGCGGATACAGCAGAAGCAATCGATTTCCTCGAATACTACGCACGTCAGATGCTCGTCTTAAAAGACGGCAAAAAAGTCGAGAGTCGTCCAGGCGAATATAACCGTTATGACTACATTCCACTTGGTGTCGGTGTCATCATCTCACCATGGAACTTCCCACTCGCGATCATGGCTGGAACAGCAGTCGCAGCAATCGTGGCAGGGAACCCGATCCTCTTGAAACCAGCATCGACGACACCGGTCGTCGCGGCGAAATTCGTCGAAGTAATGGAGCAAGCAGGTCTTCCTGCAGGTGTCTTGAACTTCGTACCAGGTTCAGGAGCAGAAGTCGGTGACTACCTCGTCGACCATCCGAAAACACGCTTCATCAGCTTCACAGGATCACGTGATGTTGGTCTTCGCATCAACGAGCGGGCATCGAAATTGAACGAAGGTCAAATCTGGCTCAAACGCGTCATCGCGGAAATGGGCGGAAAAGACACGATGGTCATCGATGAGTCAGCTGATCTCGATTACGCAGCAGACATGATCACAAAAGCAGCGTTCGGATTCTCCGGTCAAAAATGTTCAGCTTGTTCACGTGTCGTCGCACTCGACTCTGTCTATGACGAGTTGCTCGAAAAAGTTGTCGCGAACACGAACAAACTCAGCATCGGTAACCCAACGGATGTCGCAAACAATGTCGGACCGGTCATCGACGCGGCAGCGTTCAAGAAAATCACATCGTACTTCGACGTTGCAAAAGAAGAAGGGCGCATCGTCGCAGGTGGTACAGCGGATGATTCAACAGGATTCTTCGTCTCACCGACAGTCGTCGCTGACGTTCAACCAAAAGATCGTTTGATGCAAGAAGAGATCTTCGGACCAGTCGTTGCCTTTACGAAAGCGAAAGATTTCAAAGAAGCAATCGACATCGCGAACAACACGGAATACGGCTTGACAGGTGCTGTCATCACACAAGACCGGACGAATCAAGAGTACGCACGTGCGAACTTCCACGTCGGTAACCTCTACTTCAACCGTGGTTGCACAGGCGCTATCGTTGGTTACCAACCATTCGGTGGATTCAACATGTCAGGTACGGATTCAAAAGCAGGCGGACCAGATTACTTGACTTTGCATCTTCAAGCAAAAACAACTTCAGAAATGTTCTGAAATGGTGTTTAATAGATGAAACGGGTGTGCGACCTGCATGCCCGTTTTTCTTATATCACGAAAAAAAGGGGGAGCAAGGATGAACGGAATGTGGTTCGCGATTTTGCTGTATCTCGGACTGATGGTCGCACTAGGCGTCATTGCGTATTATCGGACGAAGAACATGAATGACTACATGCTTGGGGGACGTACGATTGGTCCCGTCGTCACGGCACTCTCTGCAGGAGCAAGTGACATGAGTGGCTGGCTGTTGATGGGATTACCGGGTGCGATGTATGCAACTGGTCTGTCCAGTGGATGGATCGTCATTGGATTACTACTTGGCGCTTATGCCAACTGGTTACTCGTCGCGCCGCGTCTGCGTGCGTATACGGCACATGCAGGGGATGCGATCACGATTCCCAATTACTTTGAAAAACGATTCCATGATAAAAGTGGTGTTTTGCGTACAGTTTCAGCTGGAGTTATCTTAATATTCTTTATAATGTACGCATCAAGCGGTTTTGTCGCCGGTGGTCGTTTGTTCGAAGCCGTCTTTGGTCTTGAATATACGACGGGTCTTTGGATTTTAGCGGGTGTCGTCATTGCTTACGTCTTCCTTGGTGGTTTCCTTGCTGTCAGTTGGACGGACGTCGTCCAAGGGATGATCATGGTTATCGCGCTACTGATCGTACCAGCTGTCGCCCTTACTTTAAGTGGCGGGATCAACGAGACGCTCGAGACGATCCGGTCGACGGATGGATCGAAACTGGAACTCTTCAAAGGAACGACGACGATTGGTATCATCTCGCTTCTCGCCTGGGGACTTGGTTACTTTGGTCAACCGCATATCATCGTTCGTTTCATGGCGATTCGTAACTTGCATGAGATGAAGTCAGCACGTCGCGTCGGCATGATTTGGATGACATTCTCGATCGTCGGAGCAATGGTGACGGGTTTAATCGGATATGCCTATTTCACACAACAAAGTGCTGGATTAAAAAATCCAGAGAACGTCTTCATTCAATTATCACGTGATCTCTTCCCGGGATTCATTACAGGGCTACTGCTAGCAGCCTTACTCGCTGCAATCATGTCGACGATCTCGACGCAGCTCCTCGTCTCTTCGAGTGCGGCAACGAATGATTTCTATCACCGTTTCTTTAAACGGAGTGCCTCAGACCGCGAATTGATGGTCATGGGTCGCGTCATGGTTCTAGTCGTTGCGGTTCTCGCGATTCTCTTATCGTTCGGCGCGCAGAAGTCGATTTTAACGCTTGTCGGATACGCGTGGGCTGGTTTTGGTTCAGCGTTCGGACCGGTCGTTCTTTTCAGTTTGCTCTGGCGCCGGATGAACAAGACGGGAGCACTGGCTTCAATGATTACGGGATCCGTCGTCGTCATCGCTTGGATCCTTATCAATCAGAACGTCGCCGGATTACCATCGTACATTTCAGAAATGTACGAGATGATTCCAGCTTTCATCGCTTCGACGATTGCGCTCGTCATCGGTAGTCTCGTGACGAAGGAACCAAGTCAAGCCATCTATGACGAGTTCGATCAAGTTCAAGCACAGCTAAAAGGTGCGGAACCTGAGCGAAAAATCGTCTAAATGAAAAAAGGTGTTTCCTATATTATAGGAGGCACCTTTTTTATTTACTTACTACTTTGTTATTTACCATAAACATATTTGTTGCGCATGCGCAAAATAAGCGTATAATAAAAACAAAAAGTGAGGTGAAGGAGATGGCGACACAGCCACTTACACAAGATTTACCAAGAAAACGGACATATCTCGGGCCAGCGTTCGTCGCTGCCGTCGCCTATCTTGATCCGGGGAATTTCGCGACGAACATGACGGCGGGTGCCCAGTATGGCTACTTGTTGCTCTGGGTCATTGTTGCCTCGAACTTGATGGCAGTCGTCATTCAGTTCCTATCAGCCAAACTCGGGATCGTCAGTAATCTCAGTTTGGCAGAAGTCATTCGCGAGGAATTATCGCCAGTCAGTCGCTTCTTCTACTGGGTACAAGCCGAACTCGTCGCGATGGCGACGGATCTCGCGGAATTCGTCGGAGCAGCGCTCGGATTTCATTTACTGTTTGCGATCGATTTACGAATGGCAGCCCTTTTAACAGCTGTACTGTCCTTCGTCATCCTCGGGTTCGAGCAAAAGGGACTCCGGCATTTTGAAGCCGTCATCGCGGTGCTTGTCCTCATCATCGCAGCGGCTTTTGCGATTGAAGTATTTGAAGTTCATCCGGTCTTCCGTGATTTATCAGCGGGGCTAATCCCGGGATTCGAAGGCACATCGAGCATCGTCCTTGCTGCCGGAATGCTTGGGGCAACTGTCATGCCACACGCGATCTATCTTCATTCCGATTTAACAAAGCGACGGATGGGGCACGTTGCGAATAAAGCATCGATGTTACGCATCCAACGCTTCGATATCTGGGGTGCGATGTTGATTGCCGGAGCGGTCAACGGAGCGATGCTTGTCATCGCAGCAAGTGTCTTTTACGGCACGTCATACCAAGCCGGTTCGTTAGAAGAAATCTATGAAGGACTGCATGTCACGCTCGGTGGTATCGCGCCGTATCTGTTTGCGATTGCCTTACTCGTCTCGGGTCTCGCTTCTTCAAGTGTTGGTACGATGTCGGGGGACGCGATCATGCGTGGCTTCTTGCATCTTCAATTACCGTTGTTCGTCCGACGGACCGTGACGATGTTACCGGCAATTTTACTGCTCTTCTCGGGCTTTGATCCGACGCGCGCACTCGTCCTCAGTCAGGTCGCCTTATCGTTCGGGATTCCGTTCGCGCTGATTCCGTTGATTCGGGCAACAGCAAGTGAGCGATACATGGGAGAACACCGGAATAGTCGGTTCATGAACGCGTTGGCCTGGGTGATCGTCTCAATCGTCATTGTCTTCAATGTCTATCTGCTCATTGATGTATTAGTATGAATATTCAGTATTTTTGTTTCGTCTGATTTAAAGCGGGTATTTCATAACTAGAAGCTTTCCGCCCGGAAGCTTTGCTACCCCTATAAGGACGATGGTGCGGACCTCCCCCCGATGCACCATCGTCTTTTTTGTCTGGACGAAAAGTGCTATGATTAGAAATAGTGTAAAATATATTGCAAAAGTTCCGGAGGTGGAATGACATGGCAAAGATTAATGAGGAGCAAGTCCGCCACGTGGCGCATTTGGCACGCCTTGCCGTGACAGATGAAGAAGTAGCACAATTCACAGGACAACTCGAGAAAATTCTTGGGTTCGCTGAACAATTAAATGAACTCGATACGACGGGCGTCGAACCAACGACACACGTCCTCGATTTAAAGAACGTCCTACGTAAGGACGAAGTACGTCCATCGCTTCCGCGTACGGAAGTAGAACGACTCGCACCAGATTGGGAAGACGGACAAGTCCGCGTCCCAGCGGTGTTCGAATAAGGAGGAAATGACCCGATGTCACTTTTTGAACATGGTGTCAAAACACTACACACACTCATTCAGGATGGCGAAGTCAAAGTTTCTGAACTCGTCCAAGAATCTTTTGATCAAATCGACCGTGTCGATGGGAAAATCGGTGCGTTTCTCTCATTGAATGAAGAAGCGTTCGAACAAGCAAAACGTATGGATGACGTCGCGAAACACGAAGCAAATCCATTGTTTGGTCTTCCAATCGGCGTGAAGGATAACATCGTCACGAAAGGGATGACGACGACATGTGGTTCGAAATTCCTCGAGAACTTCGTACCGGCACATGATGCGACAGTCGTCGAGCGTCTGCATGAAGCAGGGGCAATCACGATCGGTAAATTGAACATGGATGAGTTCGCGATGGGTTCATCAAACGAGAACTCGGCGTATAAACCAGTCCGTAATCCATGGGATACAAACCACGTCCCAGGCGGTTCTTCGGGTGGTTCAGCGGCAGCTGTCGCAGCAGGCGAAGTCTTATTCAGCCTTGGTTCGGATACAGGTGGTTCAATTCGTCAACCGGCTGCTTATTGTGGTGTCGTCGGTTTAAAACCAACTTACGGTCTTGTCTCACGCTTCGGTCTCGTAGCGTTCGCGTCATCGCTTGACCAAATTGGTCCATTGACACGAACGGTCGAAGACAACGCCTATCTCTTGAGTGCGATCGCAGGACATTGTGAGATGGATTCGACGTCTGCGAACGTAGCAGCAACGGATTACACGCAAGCATTGACAGGCGATATCAAAGGTCTGAAGATCGCCGTTCCGAAAGAATACTTCGGTGAGGGTGTCAGTGAAGGCGTCAAAGCCAACATCCGTGAAGCGATCCAAAAACTCGAAGCACTCGGTGCGACGGTTGACGAAGTTTCACTCCCAAACTCGAAATACGCGCTTGCGACGTACTACTTACTTGCTTCATCGGAAGCATCATCGAACCTCGCACGCTTTGACGGCATTCGTTACGGTGTCCGTGCCGAAGCGGACGCACTTGAAGACGTCTTCAAGTATTCCCGTTCACAAGGATTCGGAGATGAAGTCAAACGTCGGATCATGCTCGGAACGTACGCGCTCAGCTCAGGTTATTACGATGCGTACTATAAAAAAGCACAACAAGCCCGGACGCTGATCAAAAAAGATTTCGACGATGTCCTCGCGAACTATGACGTCATCATCGGACCAACAGCGCCGACACCAGCATTCGAACTTGGTGCACAACTCGATGATCCCGTCACGATGTATGCGAATGACATCTTGACGATTCCAATCAACTTGGCAGGTGTCCCAGCAATCTCGGTTCCAGCTGGATTCGTCGACGGACTTCCGGTCGGCTTACAAATCATTGGAAAACATTTCGATGAGGCGACGATCTATCGCGCTGCGCATGCGTTTGAGCTTGCGACAGGTGGATTCGCGCTTCCGAAGTTATAAGGAGCGAATGTATCATGAACTTTGAAACGATCATCGGGATCGAGGTCCACGCCGAACTAAGCACGAACACGAAGATGTTCTGTGGTTGTGCGCGGGAATACGGCGCAGAGACGAACACGAAAACGTGTCCGATTTGTCTTGGACATCCGGGCGTCTTGCCGAAAATCAACGAAAAAGCCGTTGAACTCGCTGTTCGTGCAGCGATGGCACTGAACTGCCAAGTTGCCGATCAAACGAAATTCGACCGGAAGAACTACTTCTATCCGGATACGCCAAAAGCGTATCAAATCTCGCAGTTCGATCAACCGATCGGTTTTGACGGATTCATCGATGCGGAAGTCGATGGCGAAACGAAACGCTTCCGAATCGAACGTGTCCACCTTGAAGAAGATGCTGGTAAAATGAACCACACGGGTGCTAACCACTCGGTCGTCGACTTCAACCGGACAGGCGCACCGCTGATTGAGATCGTCAGTGAAGCGGACATGCGTTCACCAAAAGATGCTGTCGCCTATCTCGAACGCCTCAAGGAAGTCTTGCAATATGCAGGCGTCTCAGACGTGAAGATGGAAGAAGGGTCACTTCGTTGCGACTGTAACATCTCGGTGCGTCCATACGGACAAGAGAAATTCGGTACAAAAACAGAGCTCAAGAACTTGAACTCGTTCGGAAACGTCTTAAAAGGGCTTGAGTTCGAAGAAGATCGTCACCGTAAGTTGTTGCTTGCGGGTGGTGTGATGCGTCAAGAAACACTCCGTTTCGATGAGACGAAAAAACAAACCGTCCTCATGCGTGTCAAAGAAGGGGCATCGGACTACCGTTACTTCCCAGAGCCTGATCTCGTCAAGCTCGTGCTTGATCACGATTGGAAAGAAGCGATTCGTGCCGGTATTCCGGAACTTCCGGATGCACGTCGCGTTCGTTACCAAGAAGAACTTGGTCTTTCAGCATATGACGCGAAACAATTAACGGTCACACGTGAGATGGCAGAGTACTTCGAAGCGACACTTGCAGCAGGTGCAGAGCCGAAAGCAGCAGCGAACTGGACAGTCGGTGAGATCCAAGGTCACTTGAACAAATCGACGGAAACGTTCGAAACGGTCAAGATGACACCAGCTCGTCTGGCGGAGATGATCGATTTGATTGCAAGCGGAACGATTTCATCGAAAATCGCCAAACAAGTTTTCACAGCCGTCATCGAAGAGGGTGTTGAGCCGCGTTCGTATGTCGAAGCAAACGGTCTTGCGCAAATTTCGGATGAAGGATTGTTGCGTGGTCTCATCGTCGAGATGTTCGAAGCAAACCCAGCCGTCGTCGAGGAATTACTCGGTGGACGTGACCGGAAGAAAGGCTTCGTCATCGGTCAGATCATGAAAAAAACAAAAGGAATGGCAAACCCTGCCCTCCTTGATCAACTCTTCTACGAAGAGCTTGAAAAACTAAAATAAGTACCTGATCGAACAGCGCTCGTTCCTCCTTTACTTCTCTGAGGAATCGGGCGCTGTCTTTTTTGGCTTTGTAATGTCTCGAGAGTTCATGTAAAATAAAACAGTTATGTATCAAATGAACGGTTGAGTCAAAAAGGAGAAAATCTTATGAGACCTAGAGCGCGCGTGATTTATAACCCGACTTCCGGGAAAGAGATGGTTAAACGAAATTTACCGTATATCCTCGACCGACTCGAAGCAGCGGGTTATGAGACATCTGTCTACTCGACGAAAGCGGTCGGCGATGCGACGTATGAAGCAGCACGAGCATGCGAAGCGGAATTTGATTTAGTCGTCGCAGCAGGCGGTGATGGTACGTTAAACGAAGTGATCAGCGGTATGGCTGCCTACAACAAACGTCCGAAGCTTGGTGTATTACCTGTTGGAACGACGAATGACTTTGGTCGGGCGATGCGTATTCCGTTGACGATTGAGGGGGCAATGGATGTCATCTGCACCGGTCATACGATGCCGGTCGATATCGGTAAGATCGAAGGATCTACAGGCGTCCATTACTTCATCAACATCGCTGGTGGTGGCATCATGACAGAACTGTCGTACGAAGTGCCTTCGAAGCTGAAGACGGCACTTGGACAGCTCGCGTACTATGTCAAAGGGATGGAGAAACTTCCGCAAATCCGACCGACATATGTCGAACTTGAGCATGAAAAGGGTATATTCAAAGGAGAAGTCATGCTGTTCTTGACATCAAATACGAACTCCGTCGGCGGATTCGAGAAGTTGTCACCGAACGCGTCGCTCAATGACGGTCGGTTCGATCTCTTTATTCTGAAGAAATGTAACCTCGTCGAATTGATTCGTGTCATGCGCCTTGCCTTAAAAGGGGATCATTTCTCGGATCCTTGTATCGAGCATGTCACGACATCGTTCGTCCGTATGAAGAACACATCAGAGATGAGTTTGAACATCGATGGTGAGTTTGGCGGCATTTGCGAAGGCGAGATGACGAATCTTCGCTCTCATTTCGAAGTCATGACACCAAAGTTCCGGATCGAAGAGATGGAACAGATTAATACACAACTACAAGAAGCAGAAACGAACCTCGCGTGAAGCGAGGTTTTTAAGGAGGATATTCATGATTCCAGTACAAAAGAACGATGAACACGTCGTCGAGATCGTCGACCTGACACATGAAGGGTCAGGGGTCGCACGTATTGATGGCTATACGGTCTTCATCCCAGGTGCATTACCGACGGAGCAGGTTAAAATCAAAATCACGAAAACGACGAAGTCTTACGGGTTTGGTCGCATCATTCGTCAAAAGACGAAGAGTGTCGATCGTGTTGAGCCACCTTGCCCGGTCTACAACCAGTGTGGTGGTTGCCAATTACAACATTTATCATATGACGCAGAGCTCAAGTTCAAGCACAACCGTGTCCGTGATGCCTTTGCACGCCTAGCAGGTCTTGAGATTCCAGTCCATGAGACAATCGGAATGGAAAATCCGTGGGGTTACCGCAACAAAGCACAAGTACCGGTTGCATTCCAATCGAACAAATTGATGGCTGGTTTCTACCAAAAACGGAGTCATCGGATCATCGATATGGACTACTGCATGATTCAAAACAAAGAAAACGACGAAGCTGTTCAAGCGGTTCGTAAAGTCCTTGCTGATTTAAAAGTACCAGCATACGACGAGAAGAAAAAAGCAGGTGTCATCCGTCATATCATGGCACGTCACGGCTACCATACAAACGAGTTGATGGTCGTTCTCGTCACGAAGGTCAAACAACTTCGTGGTATCGATAAAATCGTCGAAGGGATCTTAAAGGCGTTACCAAACGTCACGTCGATCCAGCACAACATTAACCCAGATGATACGAACGTCATCCTTGGGAAAAAGAATGTCGTCTTGTACGGACCGTCTGTCATCCGCGATCAAATCGCTGGATTGACGTATGAGATCTCACCGCATTCGTTCTTCCAAGTCAACCCGGTACAAACGGAGAAACTCTACGCGAAAGCGCTCGAGTATGCCCAGTTAACGGGAGATGAGACTGTCGTTGATGCGTACTGTGGGATCGGTTCGATTTCATTGTCACTCGCAAAACAAGCGAAGCACGTCTACGGCATCGAAATCGTACCGCAAGCGATCGATGACGCACGCCGGAACGCACAAGCGAACGGGATCGAGAACGTGACGTTCGAGTACGGGGCAGCCGAGAAAGTCATGCCAGCACTCGTCAAAGCTGGTATTCAGCCGGACGTCATCGTCGTCGACCCACCCCGTAAAGGCTGTGACGAAGAATTCTTACGTGCAGCAGCAGATGTCGCACCGAAGCGGATCGTCTACGTCTCATGTAACGCGTCGACACAAGCACGCGACGCGAAGCTGTTGACAGAACTCGGTTATACACTCGTTGAAGTGACACCAGTCGATATGTTCCCGCATACGACACACGTCGAGAGCGTTGCTTTGTTCGTCCGTAACTAAATTGTTCATGCCTATTTCCACAAGGAAGGAGGCATTTTTTATTCTCGTTCTATGAGAAACCAAAAAATGAGAAATGACTTTATTGAGCCATTTCTCATTTTTACTAATCATCATTCAGTTTCTGTTGCTTCATCCTCATTAGTCGATCGTGCTGCATTCGGGAACAACTCAGCAAGAACACGTTCACTTGCTGTTCCATCATCCAGACTACAGAAACGCTCGAGGAAGCGGTCGTATTTCTCTTGATAAGCAACAGATTTCGTATCGATTTGTTCGATATAGTCGATGACTTGATCGGTTTCTTTCAAGAGTGGTCCTGGGACGACTTCTTCGAAGTCGAAGTAGAAACCACGTAACGTCGAAGCATATTTCTCCAAGTCATACGTAAAGAAGATCATTGGACGTTGTAAGTGTGCATAGTCAAAGAACACAGAAGAGTAGTCCGTAATCAAGATATCACTAATCAGATAGAGCTCAGCAATATCACCATATGAAGAGACATCGTAGGCGAATCCTTCATGACCACTGATGTCCATATTTTGAGCAATCAAGTAGTGCATCCGTAAAAGGACAACGTAGTCATCGCCAAGACGTGCTTGCATCTCATTTAAATTCAACTGCAAGTCGAATCGGTATTTTCCTCGGGCGATGAACTCATCATCTCGCCATGTCGGTGCATAAAGGACGATCTTTTTATCGGCCGGAATGTTTAATCGTGTTTTGATTTCACTGATTAGACCCTCTTGATTATCGGCATATAAGAGATCGTTTCGTGGGTAGCCAGTTTCAAGCATCGTATTTTGGAAACCGAATGCGCTTTTGAAGATTTCGCTTGAATACGCGTTTGGCGAAATCAGGTAGTTCCACTCTTGCGCTTGGTTATAGAAATTCTTTTTATATCGAATCGCATTCGTTCCAGCCATATGCACGTCTTCCATATCAAGACCGAGTCGTTTTAATGGCGTACCATGCCATGTTTGAAGATAGATGGTTTCTTCGCGTTTTTTCAAGCTGAGAGGCTGACGTGTGTTGAAAATCCAATACTTCGCGCGAGCCATGTATTGATAGTACGTAAAGCTGTTTCGGAGTACCCAGTTCGGGCATGCTTCCTTCACTTCATCAGAAGGTTCCTGAGCGAAAATCCAAACGAGTTCCAGTTCCGGATGTTTCTCTTTCAGCTGAAGGTACAGTGCTTTTGGATTATCCGAGTAACTTCGTCCTAAGAAACTTTCGAATAAGACGAGATTGTCTTTGATCGGCATTTTTTGGAATAGTCGATACAGCATAAGACCATTTTTAATTTTTTTACGGCGCGCCGCACGTAACGAACGTTTTGTTTTGACAGCAGTAATGTACAGTTTGAACATCGCGTAAGATCCGGTTGACCATGCTTGTAAATATTTACTCTTTGTAGGCATCCGCTTTAGGTCGTAAGCGACATGGTTGAAGACTTCTGCTTGTTGAGTATTAGATGAACTGCGTTCAAGTAATGTACGTCCACGTTTTGAAATGAATCGCTTATACCATGTATTTAAGAATTTTTGAACTTCTTCATCTTTTGTCTCTGCTGATAATATGCCATAAATCCGAGAGATATCTGAGAGTGTCGTAATGTCACGTAGTTGGAAGAGCGATTGACCATCTAGTGGTGTACTTCTTGAATTCCGTCCGTACACGATGTAGTTGACGGAAGTAATGTTTGTTAACTGCGAAATGACAGTATGTGCGATGAGCGTATCCGCAAACCATGTCGTTTCAAGGCTAGGCAGCATTTGAAGCAATTCTTTTTTGATCATCCATCCATGAATCGTCGTCAAGTGACGCGAATTAAACTTCGTGCGCGAGTAAAAGAAGTAGCGATCATCATCAATCGGCATCAACCATTTCTTTTTATTATAGACCGGAGATACCTTTCCGATAATCACTTCCCCGCGAGACTTTTCGTAAGCTTTGATATATGTGTAAAGTGCACGTGGAGCTAAAATATCATCACTATCTAAAAAGATGACATAGTCTCCTGAAGCAGCTTGAACACCATTGCGTCGAGCCGCATACACGCCTTGATGTGATTGTTCGATGATCGTACACGTTGGATACAGTGTACGAATGTCATCGACATAAGAACTTGGTCCATCAAAGACAACGACGATTTCTATAGGAATCGAAACGTGTTGGTCGAGAACGGATTGAATCGCAGCTTTCGCTTGAGATTCGGTTTGATAGACTGGAATGATCACGCTAATTGAATTCATGTTGACTCTCCTTTTGATGAAAGAATCGAAAAAAGATTCGATTCGGCAAAATTGTATTCTGTTGAATAGGATATCACAAATCTGAAAAAGGTAGCAGTGTTCCTAAAAATCTGTCTTTTGTCTGTAATGAGTCGGTGTCTCACCTGTGATTTGTTTAAAGGCTTGACTGAAATGACTTTGACTTGAAAAGTGCAGTCGATTTGAAATTGTTAATAGAGAGTCGTCAGATGAACGGAGCAACCTTTTTGCTTCTCGAATCCGTTCACGAATGACGTAACGAGCCAGCGGTAAACCCGTTTCATCTTTGAATAAAACGGATAAATAGTTGGAGGATACGTGAATCGCTTGACTGATGGACGAGACCGATAAAGGATCATATAGATGTTGCTGAATGTATCGAATGGCAGCTAAGACATGCGGCGAGTGACGTAAGGCCTGAATTTCTTTAACGGCTTCTGCAAAGGTGACCGTGATCCGAACATGTCGATTTCTCAGTTCCGCGATACTTGTCGCGGCTTCGATTGTTTCAATCATTCGATCGCTAAGCGAGAAAGCCTCGTCTGGTTCAAGTCCTCCTTGAATCGCAGCACGTGCGCTTAAAAGAACTGTTCCAAGAAGCAGATTCTTTTCTGCACGGAGTGGTTGATGGCGTGCTAGCGTACCGAATTCACCATAAGCAGGAAGAGAATACGTCGTAGCGAGTCGTTCACTTTGTCCTGACGAAATCCAATCGATGATTTGTTGTTCACGTTGCCAA
The DNA here is from genome assembly GCF_053878415.1 of Exiguobacterium sp. EA-TM-5. Lineage (NCBI taxonomy): Bacteria > Bacillati > Bacillota > Bacilli > Caryophanales > Exiguobacterium > Exiguobacterium sp. EA-TM-5. The sequence goes on from NZ_CM132670.1 coordinate 1,034,972, forward strand.
GCTTTTCGATAAGCTGTCACACCTGTATGTGAAGGGGCATCAGACACTAGAGGAATTTCCTCCTCCTGTATATCTGAAACATGCTCAATATCGCGAGAAGGTAATCCTTCGCCGTGGAGAAGTCGATACAACAGATGAGCACAGTCAATTAAACGATTTTCAGTCGTTCGGGGAAGGACTTTATAAAATTGGTGATACGTCTCATCTTGGATATGAGCACGAAAAAGAGCAGACTGTAAGAGGACGGGACCAATTCGATACATTCCTTGAGCAGGAACATTTACGAAAAGATAGGCCGTTCCATCTTTTAACGTATGCAGCAAAGGACGGTTGTTCAAGGATGGCCACTCGTCTTCAATGAGTAGATTACCAGGATGCCTTGGCGCAGCAGGACGTAAATCGATTGACACATGCTCTTGATTTTTATATGAAATAAAAAAACCAGTCATTCCAAATAAATGTTCAGCAATTTGTATCAAATCTGAAGTTTTCAAGAGATTCATGAAGCGACTCCTTTCTAATTGATGCATCGATTGTATCTAGTGTATGTGCTCTGCAGTAGATAGTCGAGTGGGAATGAAAAAATCCGAAGTCTTTCTTCAAGACTTCGGATCGATATGCTTAATGATTTGTAGAAGAATGTGACGTCTCGGTTGTGTTTTCTTCCGCTTGAGTTTCTTCTGCTTCAGGTAGATCATCGTTTTCTAGTACGTGCTCCGTCAATTCGGTGCTTGCGACTTCGTCATAAGCAGACTCCTCTGTAGGGAACATTTCAGCATCTGTGGATGTGATCTCTTCTTGTTCTTCAATAGAGTCTTCTGTAGAAACCGCTTCATCTAACTGGAAATCCAACGTAAGTGAGTGAAGATTACCGGCGATATGAGCTAAATGAACTGCTGCCGTTGTAACAGATTCAAGGGTCGCGTTTGTTTCTTGAATACTAGCCGTACTCGTTTCAAGACCAGCTGCGTTCTCTTCCGTTAAAGCAAGAATCGTTCCCATTGCGTCTGAGACTTCTTCCGTTGCGAGCGTCAGTGCCTCGATGTCACCCGTCAATGCTTCTGTTCGACTGGATACATGGTGTACGGATCCTGCGATTCGCTCGAAGTCATCTCCTGTCGTTTTGACAGATTCAAGAGAGACTTTTAAGTCACTCATGACGTGATGCATCGCGCTCATTGCTGTATGCGTCTCTTGCTGGATATTATCTAAGAGTTGCTTGATTTGTTTAGCAGACGCGTCACTTTCTTCAGCGAGTTTTCGAACTTCGCTTGCGACGACAGCAAATCCACGACCTTGTTCACCAACACGTGCGGCTTCGATTGCTGCATTGAGAGCAAGTAAATTCGTCTGACTAGAGATCGCTTGTAACGTTCCAAGAATTTTACCGATCTCATCAGATCGTTTACCTAAGAAATCAGAAGTATTTTCGATTTCTTTTTCAAGTGAATCGGAATGATTCAATAAGTCAGAAATTGTTTGCTTCGTAACATTACTGCCCCGTGTGGCAGCAGAAGCAACCGAAGCGACTTCTGAGAGAGTCGTAGAAGCAACTTGTTGCATCGCGGTTGATCGTTCTTTTACACCGTATACAGCGTGTGAAGAACGCTCAGCCTGTTTCGTCTGTGTTTCACCGGCAGCTGCAATTTCTTCCATTGTCTGCCCAATATGGCGTGAAGCATTCTGAACATGAGTAGCGTTAGTAGATAATTCTTCTGAGGCATCACGAACCGTCGTAGCAGATGTAGTCATCGCTAGAATCGTTTGTCGCAAACGAGCACGCATCGCGTCAAAGTTCGTACTGAGATCCGTCAATTCATCTTTAATGAATCGTTTCGGACGATCTTGTGTTCGAAGATCCCCGGATGCGATTGCTAATGCTTCTCGGCGTAACATGGATAATGGTCGATTGATAGAACGTCCGATCAACCAAGCAATGAGTGTAGCAAGAGCAATAGCGATTACGAAATTCACTAAGGATTGACTCAACATCTCTTCTTTCGGCGCATACAAGGAAGCATAATCGAGTACAACTGCTAACTTAAATCCGGTTTTAGAAGAAGTTTGCCAAATGACGACTGATTTTTTTCCTTCCACATCCATGATTTTCGTTCCGGATTCTTGCTCAAGCATAGTGGTTGGAGACGAGAAATATGACTTCCCATTTTCTCGTAGTTGATTGATTTTTTTAAAGAAATAATTTCGATTGGGGTGAGTGACGATTTTTCCGTTTTGTGTATAGCTGAAAACGAACCCCTTTTGTCCAATTTCAATCCGTTTCATGTCTTCGGCAAGTCGATTGACGCTTTTATAGACGGATAACACACCTTTAATGTTCGCCTGACTATCCAGTGTCGCTTTAGAGAAACCAATGATCGATAGCTTTGTAGCGCTATCATAATGGGGCTCACTCATAACTGCGGTACTTGAATTTTCAAGTGCTTGTTTATACCAGGTTTCTTTTCGTGGATCGTATCCTGGTGTGACTTCTTGTTTCGGCCAGTTGAGATAGCCGCCTTTTGTATCAGCGTACTGAATGAATGAATTTTCGATTTTAGATGATCCATATTTCTCAAGAGTAGTATAGATATCTGTCGCTTTTTGAGAAGGAGCATCTGAGGCAGACGGTTGTTTTGTGGTATCTATGTAGTTCGGTAGGGTACCGTCTTCACGGTTAGAAGGGAGTCCGGCAAGAAGTGTCGTATCCTTTTTTGTATCATCAATGATACGGGAAAACGATTGTTCGAGTTGCTTTAAAGCAGTTTGGGACGTCGAGTCAACAAGTTGATCGACTGTTCGGCTCGTTTGGTTGTAAGAAAACCAAGTAGAGACACCAAGTGTAAGTGCGGGCAATAAAATAAGCCCGATGAACAGGCGACGGGTGATCGGGAGGCGCATATGAATTCTCCTATCTTAAATAGTCTTTAAAATCTGTCTATTCAGACTATCGGAAGGGTACCACTAAATATGAAGGAATTATGTAGAGATTTTCATCATTTGAGAAATGAATCCAGCGAAGCTTCGTGATAAAATGAAGAAGGTGTCACAGAGTGGCTAGGGAGGAACAGAAATGAACATTGCTTTTTTCTTACTACCAAAAGATGAGGTGAAATATCTAGATCCTGAGTCGACGGTCAGACAGGCATTAGAAAAGATGAAACATCATCGATTTACGTCCGTTCCACTCGTCGATAATAAAGGGAAATATGCAGGGACATTAACGGAAGGAGACGTCTTGTGGGCGCTTGAGGCTAATCTAGAGCATGCGGACTATGATCACGTCTTGCAAACACGGTTGACGGATATTAAACAACGCGTTCGTTATAAACCAGTCTCGATTACCGCGCAAATGGAAGAGATGATTGAAGTCATCACGGACCAAAACTTCGTTCCTGTCATCGATGATGGAAAGCACTTCATCGGAATCATTCGTCGTCGGGATATCATCGATTATTTCGCGAAAAAAGTAGCACGCGAAAATGTCAGTTACTAAAAAATATAAAACTAGTAAAGAAAGCACTTATTTTCACGAAATGTGAGAAGAAGTGCTTTTTATTGACTTAAATCGACTTCAACATACAGCAAAAAGAGACGATATAGAAGCATAATGACATTTTAGGGAGGACGATGTGTTGCGACGTTTATCACCAGTCTTCATCGAAGAAGCTTTTCGAAGACGATCCTACTATAAAACGTTCTCGTGGATGATTGCAGTCATCGGTCTACTTGCGATTATCGTTGCGTTACACCAATTGAACAAAACACTCGAAGAAGGAAAACGTTTCGAAGAGGCAGCAAAAGCGATTGACATCGTGATTCCAGCAAATCATGCGACTCAAGATTTAACTTCTTATTATCTGGCTTTCTTAGAAAAAAAGGTTGAGGAACCACAAGTAACAAAACAAGCAGAAACTTCCCTCTTCCATTTATATGAACAACTAAAGGAAGAACCGGTGACTGGACCAGCACGTAAAGAGTTGCTGGAAGAAATCACGAAATTAGAGCGTCAAGGATATGATTCCAATCATCGCTTTTTCACGGTCTCTACGAACTTTAAAAGTGAAGTGATTTTTAATCAACTTGTCTTAAGTAAAGAGACCGGTTCATATTATGATGTGTTCTCGCATCTTATCATGATGGAAGAGCAACTTGGAAAATCGGCACAGATTCTACGAGAAGCACGTCGGGACAACGAAATCAGTTCAATTGATCGCTTACGCATCCAACAAATGCGGATCGACTTGCCAATACGCCAACAATCGCTCATGAATGCCTTATATGGTGTAGTTTCGTTAAAAGACGACGCAGGGCGACAGGAAATTGCCAACATGAGAAGTCAGATGCGAAATTACACAGAAACGCTAGATGAATTGCTGAGTACATCAAATGATAAAAATTATGCAAAATTAGCTGAGCAGTCTAAACAGTATGAAACAAGTATGTATAAGATATACAATCAAAAATTAAAACAAGTACAACAAGAAATGGAGCAACGAGGATCGCAAATCATTCAAAATGCTTGGTTGCTATTTGCAACAATCATTCTTGTCATTACGGCATTATTAATACTTAATTGGTTATTATTACGTGCTTTTCGAAAAGATATTTCCTTACTACAAAACGAAGCGAATACGTTTGCTGAGGATCGGCGACAATCTGGGTACCATGTACATGAAAGAAACGATTTCAAGCCGGTTGTTCAAGCCTTTCGAACGATGACAGCCATCATCGCTGGGCTACTCGATCATAGTGATGCGAAAACAAAAGAGATCAAGCAGAAGAAAGCCGAAATCGAATCACTCTTTTCTCAAAATACAGATCCGATTCTTGCTTTATCATCGGATTATACGATTTTAAGTGGAAATGATCGTTTTCGACAGTTAACGCATGCAACATCGGATTGGACGATTGAAGAATTGGTACATCCGGCTGATTTGAATCGAATGCGGCGAGCGCTGCAGCAGGCAATCGAAGGAAACAGTCAGACGATCCGCTGTAAAATGTTATTTGATGAAGATATTTTAAATATGTTCGTCAACATCATTCACGTTCCGAACAAAGAAGATGAAACAGGTGTTGCCTTGTATCTGTCTTGTCATGATGAGACGGATCAGTTTCGACGAGAAGAACGCATTACACAACTCGCGCTTTTTGATATGTTGACAGGGTTACTGAATCGAAATGGTTTTGAACAAAAAATGACAGATGCACTAAAGGCACCACAACCAGGTGAGCTTGTTACCATCAGCATTCGCCAATTCCGCCGAATCAATGATATCTACGGTCATGGGGCAGGAGATCAGATTTTGAAGGATCTCGCGAATCGACTCAAACATCACTTCATCGGAACCGGACAAGCGGCACGGATTGGAGGAGATGAATTTGCTGTGTTAGTCGCGCAACAAGATATCGTTGATTACCAGCAATTGAAGCAAGTCATTGAACATGTTTATGAAATCAATGGAGAATTCGTGAATGTCAGCATCAGTATGAGTATGGTTCGTTATCCGGACGATGCGATAGCTGTCACCTCTTTATTATCCTCTGTCGATATCGCGATGCAACATGCGAAACAACAGACGGAAGGTGGACCAGTCTGGTTCGAACCGTGGATGAGTGCTGAATATCTAGAATCAGTCGTTCTCGAAGGGGAATTACGAGACGCAATTGAAAAAAATGAATTGCAACTGTTCTATCAGCCACAAATTAATCTTGCAACAGGAAAAGTAGACGGTTGTGAAGCACTCTTACGTTGGTTCCATCCAGAACGTGGGATGATTAGTCCGGCGATTTTCATTCCGATTGCCGAGCGATCGATGTTGATTGAAGAAATCGGTATGTGGGTCGTTGCCGAAACGGTTCGGCAAGTCGAGGAGTGGAAGGAAACGGAGCTTGAGGTACTTCGCGTCTCAGCGAACTTATCTGTAAAAGAGCTCGTCTCTGGCCGGATTGTCGATTACCTGACTGGTATTCGAGAAATTCATCCTGGGATTGAAGAACGGATGGAGCTCGAGATTACGGAATCGTTCGGTGTCTTTTCGGACACGCGTGTGTTTGATGCCTTACAAACACTACATCAAATGGGTTATCGCCTTGCTATTGATGATTTTGGTACAGGATATTCCTCCTTGTCCTATTTGAGTCGATTGCCAATTCAACGACTTAAAATTGATCGCTCGTTCATCAGTGGTCCAGATGCGTGTTCGAACGCACCGCTGATTGAGACGATCATCAAACTGGCACATACGTTAAAATATGATGTCGTCGCAGAAGGAATCGAGGAGATCGAACAAGCGGATCATTTACGCATGCTTGACTGTGAATATGCCCAAGGTTTTTATTATTCGAGACCAATTCCTGCAGACGAGTTTCGCATCTGGTACGGAAAGTATCATGAAGCGCTTCAGTCTTAATGAAAGAATCCCTGTAGCCAATTTACGCTACGGGGATTCTTTTTTCGTGAAAACAAAAAAACGCCACTGAAGTAAAGGGATGTCCTTACTTCAGTGACGTCATCGAGCGATTAGACACGGTCGAGTACGAGGTCGTCGGCTTGTTCAAGATACGCTTTAACCGGTGCAACCGCTGCTTCGACTGTTCCGGGTGCGAACGGAGATTTTAATCCAGCGCGTTCGACGAGTGCGAGGAAACTCTCTGATCCACCAGCACGACAAAGTTCGAGATATGACTTCCACGCCGCTTCCCGGTCTTGTTCCATCCAGGCATAGAACTGGAAAGCACAGACTTGAGCGAGCGTGTAATCGATGTAGTAGAACGGACTGCCGAAGACGTGTCCTTGCTGATGCCACCATGCGCCAGAATCGAGGTAATCGTTCGCTTCGTAATCACGATGTGGCAAGTATTTCTTCTCGATCGTCCGCCATGCCTGACGACGTTCCGCTGGTGTCAGTTCAGGTTGGTTATAGATGACATGTTGGAACTCATCAATCGCAACGCCGTATGGTAGGAATGTGACGCTACCCGCGAGGTGATTGAACTTGTATTTCGCTGTCTCTTCGCCGAAGAATTCCTCCATCCACGGATAAGCGAAGAACTCCATTGACATCGAGTGGATCTCACATGCCTCATACGTCGGGAAAGCACTCTCTGGAGCAGTCAGGTGACGGCTCTCGTAGACTTGGAACGCATGTCCGACTTCGTGCGTCAAGACATCGATGTCGCCCGCTGTACCGTTGAAGTTCGAGAAGATGAACGGGAGTTTTTCGTCTGCGATGTAAGTACAATACCCACCGCCGGCTTTACCAGGCTTCGCCGTTAAATCAAGTGCTTCCCGGTCGAGCATATAGTTAAAGAACTCGTTCGTCTCTGGTGACATCTCGGCGTACATCTTCTTGCCGCCTTCGATGATGAACGACTCTTCCCCTTTAGGTGTTGCGTTACCAGACTTGAAGGCAAATCCTTCATCGTAGTAATACAAGTGATCGACGCCAATGCGTCGTTGTTGCCGCTCTTTGAGCTCTGTTGCAAGGGGAACGATCGTTTCACGAATCTGTTCGCGGTATTGTTCGACCATCGATTGATTGTAATCGACGCGGAGCATTCGTGCGTATCCGAGCTCAACGAACGACGGGAAACCAAGTGTTTTCGCAATCTCTGTACGGATACGGACGAGTTTATCGTAGATCGTATCAATGGTTTCACCATGTTCGTTTAAGTAACCGTAGCGTGCTTCAGAAGCTGCTTTACGGACGTCGCGGTCTGGTGATTGAAGGTAGGGACCGAACTGCGATAAGTTCAACGTCTTACCATCAAACTCGATTTGAGCGGAAGACATCAGTTTCGTATATTCACTTGATAGACGGTTCTCTTCTTGAAGCTTCGGAATGATCTCTTCCGAGAACGTCTTCAAGCTTGCTTCAGCAATCAAGAATAACTGTTTGCCGTGCGTCTGTTCGAGTTCACTGCGGAGTGGATGTGTCGTTAATGCCTGATAATAACTTGAGACATATCCTTGATAAATTGCGCTCGCTTCATCGAAGAACCCTTGCTCCGTTTCATAGAACGTATCGCGTGTATCGATCGTATGACGGATCTCAACAAGCTGGCTTGCCGTTTCAAATTGGTTTCTGAGGGTATTAATCTCAGTGATGGCTGCGTTTGCTTCATCTACCTGTGTGGCTTCCGTTAATCGAGCGATTGCTTGATTCATGGACGTTTCAAGTAAGGCAAGATCAGGGCGGACATATGTAATTTCTGAAAATGGTAACATGTAAGCGCCTCCTTTTGATTTCTAACTATTATCACACAAAAATACTTGCAAAACCAGAGGGACAAACGTATGCTTTTTGTGAGAACGTGAGCGAGCTGTCTAACAGCTTACTCCTATAAAAAATCGAAACTTCCACTTGGAAGAATAACGATCGAGAAAGTAGAGGGATAGTATCATGGGATTCTTAAAAAAATTGTTTGGTGGTAACGACGCAGGAAACGCGAAAATCGCTTCTGCACTTACAGGTAAAATCGTCAACATCGAGAACGTACCCGATCAAGTTTTCTCTCAAAAAATGATGGGCGACGGTGTCGCGATCGAACCAACAGAAGGTAAAGTCGTCTCGCCAATCAACGCGACGGTCGAAACGATCTTCCCAACAAAACATGCAATCGGTTTAAAAGGTGAAGATGGTCTTGAACTGTTGATTCACGTTGGTCTTGACACAGTCAACCTCAAAGGCGAAGGCTTCACAGCTCACGTCCAGTCAGGTGATAAAGTCAAAGCAGGAGATGTCCTTGTCGAGTTCGATCTTGACTACATCCGTGCGAACGCACCATCGACGATCACACCGATCATCGTAACGAACCACGATCAATTCACACTTTCAGCTGTACCAGCTGAAGGAACTTCTGTTGTTGCAGGAGACACAGAGCTCTTCAAAGCAACACATAAATAAGATACGACTAGTCTCCATCCCTTTCGGATGGAGGCTTTTTTTTGTTGTCTCCTCCCTTGTCTTACCGTTTTGTAAGAGAAGTGAAAGTAAAGTCCATTTTGAGAAACGAGCACTCGTACTAGACTGAGTGTAACGAATCAAACACAGGAGGCATTACAAATGAAAGCAATCTTACAAGCAAATCAAATCTCAAAAACCTATCAAACGAAAACAGCGCGGCATGAAGCGTTACGTCCGACGACGCTCAGTGTCCATGAAGGAGAGTTCGTCAGCATCATGGGACCGTCTGGTGCTGGGAAATCGACGTTACTCAACTTACTATCGACGATCGATCAGCCGACAGACGGATCGATTTTAATCAATGGGGCAGACGTGACGGCGATGAAGGAAAAACAATTGGCACGTTTCCGCCGGGAACAACTTGGCTTCATCTTCCAGGACTTCAATTTACTCGATACGATGACGGTCCGAGAGAATATCGCATTACCCTTATCACTCGCGAACGTCGATAAAAAAATGATTCTCGAGCGAGTGGAGCGTGTCGCGCGTCAGCTAGGTATTAACGACTTACTCGATAAACGACCTGTCGAACTATCAGGCGGACAAAAACAACGGACGGCTGCTGCCCGAGCGATCATTCATGATCCGTCACTTATCTTAGCGGATGAACCGACCGGTGCGCTTGACTCGAAGTCTGCGACAGGATTACTTGAAGCGATGCAGGCGCTAAACAACGAAGGCGCAACGATCTTGATGGTAACGCACGATCCGATGACAGCGTCTTATGCGGAACGGATTCTATTCGTCAAAGACGGGGAGCTGTTCAAGGAAGTCCATCGTTTCGGTTCGCAGAAGGAATTCTTCGAACAAATCATGGAAGTCCAACGTGAACTCGGGGGTGCCGTCCGTGAGCTTGTCTAAACTAGCGTTTCAAAATCTAAAGAATATTCGTCAAAACGTAATGTATCTCGGTGCAGTCACGTTCGCGATTCTCATTTATTACACGTTCCTTGCCATTCGATCCAATGAAGCAATGCTTCAGGCGAACGAAATGTACGGAAAACTAGGAACGGTCTTTACGGGAGCAAGCGTCATCCTCGCACTCTTCTCTGCTATCTTCATCTGGTATTCGAGTGACTTTTTCTTACGTCGCCGGAAGAAAGAAATTGGACTGTATGCGTTGCTCGGTCTAGAACGAGGACAGATTGCGCGCTTAATCTTCCTTGAAACGATGGGGTACGGTCTGATTGGTCTGATTCTCGGAATCGCAATCGGGACGGTTGCTTCAAAATATTTCGTTCAGTTGCTGGCTTCTGTCATGGTGATGCAAGTTGACGCGACGTTTACGATCAGTTTTGCTTCCGTTGGTCAGACGATTGGCGTCTTCTTGTTGATTTTCCTAATCATCGCCTTACGTTCAGCACGGACGATTTATCGTTTTACATTGATTGAACTGTTTAAGGCAGAGCAACAAGCAGAATCACTCCCGAAAGTGCATCCGATTCTTGCGGTGCTATCCGTTGGATTGATCGGCGTCGGATACTATTTGACAGGGCAACCATTGATGGATCACTTCACGATCGTTGCACCGCTCTTGATGCTCTGTGTCATTCTCGGAACATTTGGGACGATGAGTTACTTCACGATTTTCTTATTACGTCTCTTAAGTAATCAAGCACGACATTTCAAAGGAACGAACTTAATTTTACATGGGCAACTCTTGTCACGGATCAAATCGAATGCCGTCATGCTGTCAACGATCACGGTCATTACCGCTGTGACATTGACGACAGTTGGCACGGCGACGTCGATCTATTACTTCATCGATCAGACTGTTGAGGAACAAATGCCATATAGTCTGTCGATTGCGAGTAAACAAGCAGAAGCGGAAAAACTGATTGCCAAGTCCGATCAAAAGATTGAAAGTCGGACGATGGTCAACGTCAAGAACGTCGATCAACAGATGGAACTTCCGAATCCGCTGATGTTTACACGCTATTATCAGACGTATGCCTATGAAGATCAGTCAGGACAATTTAGCTACGTCAATTACTCGGATTACGTGAAGCTCGCAAAAGCCAATGGGAAATCAGTCATCGCAGAGCCAAAACAAGGCGAAGCTATCGTCCTTGAGACATTCAAAGGAAATGACTTATTGAAGATGAAGGTCAAATCACCGATTGGTGTTGAAATTAAGGATGTTCATGAGTCCTTTCGCATCACCGCTACGACAGATTTACCGATCGCTCAACTTTATGAGAAACAGCGACTTGCCTTCGTCGTGAACGATGATGTCTTTGCGAAGATGCCGGAAAAAGGCTTTACGCTGACAAATTATCAGTTCTCAGACGAACGTCATGACGATGGACTGATGAAACAGTTGACGCAACTTTATGGAAAACAAGCGGATACGGAGATGGCAGCGTATTATCCTGTCTATACGATGACGACAGCGACGACTGGCTTACTCGCGTTCGCTGCCGGTTTCCTTGGTCTTGTCTTCTTGCTTGCAACCGGTTCGATCATCTACTTCAAGATGCTCGCAGAAGCCGAAGAATCGAAACAACGGTTTGCAATCATCCAGAAAATCGGTGTGGATGAGAAGGAACAGACCGGTATCATCCGTCGTCTCGTTGGATTCGTCTTCTCTTTACCGTACGTCCTCGGACTCGTTCATAGTGTAGTTGCGATGCAAGTCTTGCAGAAACTGTTGAACTACAATATCGTCCGTCCGACGTTGCTTGCGATCATCTGTTATACGATCGTCTATTTCATCTATTACATCGTGACTGTTCGTGCTTACCGCCGTATCGTCACGTAACCAACTAGATACTTCAAAGAACTGGAAACGGAATAATCGTTTCCAGTCCTTTTTGAGTTCGTTATGATAAGGGGAGAAGGAGTTGATATGAACGATGCATACGATTTTATTAGTCGAAGATGATATGAAAATTGCTACATTATTGAAGGAACTACTTGAACGTTACGATTTTAGAGTGGTCGTTGAAGATGGACGAGGGGACGTCGTGGCGACGTATGAGGAGGCGAATCCAGACGTCATTCTACTAGACGTCAACTTACCGAAGTTTGACGGCTTCTATTGGTGCCGACAATTGCGGATGAAGACACGAGCACCCATTCTGTTCATCTCGGCACGGGTCGGGGAGATGGATCAAGTTATGGCGCTCGAATATGGTGCCGATGACTATATTGTCAAACCGTTCCAAGGTGCAGTCGTCATTGCGAAAATTAAAAGTCAGATTCGCCGGGCATATGGTACCTTATCGAATGAGACGGACGAGCGGACAGTGACGAAAGCGGGCGTCACACTATACTTAGACCGTTATATCGTCGAGTACGGAGAACAATCGATCGAACTGTCGAAAAAAGAAGGATTGATTCTTGAGATGTTGTTGACGGCAAGTCCACGGATCGTCAGTCGGGGAGATTTACTCGAACGGATTTGGGATGATGAGGCATTCGTCGATGAGAATACATTGAACGTCAATATCACGCGCGTCCGCAAACGACTCGCTGAGATTGGTGTCGGGGGTCTCGAGACGGTGCGAGGTGTCGGCTACAAACTGGTTCTTGAGCAATGAAGCTCTTTTTACGGCACGCGATACCAGGCATCATCTTCTTTACCGGACAGATGTTGATTTTATATGCCGTCTTATGGCTCTATGATCTGTATCGTCCGGCAGCCTTCTTCTATATCGTGCTCTTGAACAGTATCGGTCTGTTGATTTATCTCAGCTATCGTTTCTTCAGCATGCTGCCGCTGCTGCGACGGATGCAACAGCCGGTTCAGTCGGTCGCAGAACCGATTCGCAGTGATAGCGAAGAACCGATTTCCGTTGCGGTTGAACAATTTTTAGAGCGACAACAGACACTGTTCCGGAACAGTTTGTTCGCTGAGCGCCGCAAGGAAAAGGAGCGGCATCGGTATGTGGATCAATGGATTCATCAGATGAAGACGCCCTTATCCGTCATCGAGCTGATCCTCGAACATCCTGGGGAGAACTATCAAGCGGATTTACGGCAAGAGGTCGATCGGTTGCGCAGTGGACTCGATCAGATGCTCTATTCGTCGCGTTTAGAAGCGATCGAGACGGACTTGAAGGCAGAGCAATTGTCATTAAAGCCGCTCATCACGAGCATCATCAATCAGGAAAAGCGATTGTTCGTTAAAAATCAGGTCTTTCCGAAACTCGACATCGCAGAGGATGTGTATGTCTATACGGATGCAAAGTGGTTTCGTTTCCTCGTCTTACAACTCTTGACGAACGCGATTAAGTATACGACGGGACACGGACGAGAAGTCGTCCTGACAGCAGAAGAGATAAAAGGACAAGTCGTTCTTTCGATTCGGGATGACGGCGTCGGTATCCCTAAACGAGACGTACCACGCGTTTTCAATGCGTTCTTTACTGGTGAGAACGGACGACGTTACGGCGAATCGACCGGGATGGGATTGTATTTCGTACAGCAAGTCTGCTTGAAGCTTGGGCACGAGATTGAACTTGAAAGTGAGGAAGGTGTCGGCACGACATGCCGGATTCGATTAGTAGGAGGTCGCACACATGATTGAGGTCAAACAATTGGGGAAGGTGTATCCCGGAAAGGTGACGGAGCAACCGCTGACGGATGTGAATTTTCGAGTCGAAGAAGGCGAGATGGTCGCGGTCATGGGTCCATCCGGTAGTGGCAAATCGACACTAATCAACTTGCTTGCGACACTTGATGAGCCAAGCTGGGGATCGATTCTGATTGATGGTGTCGATACGGCGACATTCAAGCGAAAAGAGATGACGCGTTTTCGACGCGAGACGCTTGGGATCATCTTTCAGGAATTTAATTTACTCGACTCCTTGACGCTTGGTGAGAATATGCTTGTTCCATTGATGTTGTCTGGGAAGAAAGCAAAACTTGCACGCGAAGAGATGGAGGAATTGGCACGGCGCTTACAAATTGATGATCTGCTCGATAAGCAGGTCGATGAAGTCAGTGGCGGACAACGACAACGGACGGCGATCGGTCGCGCCTTGATTCATACACCTCGTCTGATGCTCGCAGATGAACCGACGGGAGCGCTTGATTTCCAAGCGACGAAACATGTCATGGATGTGTTAGCTGAGCTAAACGCGACGGGGATGACGATGGTGATCGTGACGCATGATCCGCAAGTCGCCTCGTATTGTAATCATGTCCTATTCTTAAAAGACGGTAGTGTGCAAACCGAGTTATTCCGCGATGAGCCACGTCGTGTCTTTTTCCAACGCGTCATTGAATCACTATCGCTGTTAGGAGGGGATGAGCATCAATTATCTGCAATACGCCCTACGTAACATCCGACGCTACCAGCGATTGTACTATGGGTATGCTTTGACGATTATTATCGCGATGACGATCGTCACGAGTTATTGGAACTTGTTGACGAACGGATCGTTTCAAAACGTTGCGAAGATACTCAGTCAATTGAACCAAGTCATCGAGATGACGATATTATTCGTATTCATCGCGGAACTGATCATCTTATTCTTTAGTATCCTGTTCATCTACTCGACGACGTATACGATGCTTGAGCATCGCAAGAATGATCTCCGGACGATGCGGACACTCGGTAGTGGATTGTCACACTTCCTGAAATATTTTTTAATTGAGGTCTTGATCGTTGGTGGTCTAGCCATCACAGCGGGGATGGTACTTGGAAATGTCTTGACGAAGATGTTGTTATTATCTGTTGTCAAAATCATGTTCTTGCCGCCGATCGAGTTTGAACTATCGTTTTATGCGATTCTCGCCTTGATTGGTGGAGCCTTCCTTGTTTTACTGATTGCCACCGTTCTGGCCATCTACCGCTTTCGTCCAGATCGACCAGTCCGTTCGCGTTCGCTTTTTCGAAGAAGGATTTGGATTTTGACACAAGTCGCCGCTTTACTGCTTTTGATTTACGGATATGTCCTTGCGTTCGTTCGAACGTATGGATTTTATATGTTTTTCCCGCTCGTCATCTTCATCGGCTCTTTCTTTATCTGTCGATATATCTTGCCATGGTTAATTAAATTGTATCGCCCGTGCCGGTTGTCACTTCGAAAGCTAATTGTTTCGGAGATTGCGAATCAGTTACGGACGAATAGTACATTGATTGCCCTTGGAACGATTTTGACATCGTGTGCGTTAACAGCTGTCGGACTCGTTTTCTTATTTCAATTAATCGGACTCGACTTGTCGTCCCAAAATCAGTTTGGTCTTGTCTATTATGAAGAATCGGCGCAGCCGACGAAACGACTGAAGGACATCAAACAGACGATGACGGAATCTTTTCCGAATCGCTATCAGCAGGATATTGAAGTGAAGGCGGAAAAGACACGTATCTTTTTGCCAATCTCTGCTTACAATAAAATGATGCGTCAGCTACAACTACAGGAACGAACGGTCAAGGGACGACAGAGTTTCTTCGTTCCGGCACGTCCGGTACAACTCGAAGAGAAAACACCGACGATGAAAAAGGCAGAACAGGCAATGAAACAAGATGATTTTGAACTGCTACCGCCGGCTTCCCATGATTTAGTATTCGGCTACAACTATCAGATCGAGACAATATTCGTCGTCAGTGATGCCGCTTTTCAAACACTCAAACAACCTGTTCGTCAAATCGTCGTATTCGATACACCAGCCTATCACGATTATGGAACGAAAGATTGGAAACAATGGATGAAGATCGTCCGAAACATCCAATCAGCAGCAAAGCTGGATGAGAAGCAGCCAGTTCCGTATCAGCTGATCAATGAGACGGAAGATGAAATTGATGGCATTCGAATCGTACGCCTCGTCACGTTTGTTGTCATTCTCCTCACCATCTGGTTGTTCGTCATCAATGCGAGTTTTTTGCATGTGTGGATGCAAATGACAGCGGAACAAGAACAAAAACGAATGAAGACATTATTCGCACTAGGATTTGGTTCCAGTAACATCCGCCGCTACTTATTAATGAAGTATGGGGCTGTCTTGCTCATTCCGTATCTGATTTCCGTCTTTCATGCCTTTTTGCTATTCCAAGTCGTCGTGACACAAGCCGGACTAGAGATGGAACCTTTTCTTAATCTTGCCGTTTTTTGGATCAGTATCGTGACCTTCGGATACTTTTTGAGTGTCTTACCAATTTGGCTACGCTACCCGCGCCATCTCTTCCGGAAATCATCCGAAAGTTCGATGTATCCAACACCGAATTCAAGGGTATGATGATACCATAGGAACAAGGGAGGGAAACGTATGCTAGACCACTCACCATATCGGGGTTACGGTGACCGGATTCGTATTCTACGGGAGCGTTCCGGTATTTCGATCGAACAGCTGGCGGAACGACTCGGCGTCGCACCGTATTTCATTCGTCGGACGGAACTCAGCGAAGTCTATCCAACAAAACCATACATCGAGGCACTGGCTGATGCTCTGAACATCGATCCAAGTTATTTGGCTCGTCATATTTGGACAGGAGAATCGTTGAAATTCATCATGCAACAGAAAACGCCGCTCGAAGAGATGAAACTTGCTTATGAACAGACACTCGGACAGGACGGGACGTGGGTCGAAGAACAGCTGGAAGAGCGAATGCGTCTGTTTGATTTAATGTATGATGAAGACGTCAAACGAATTGAACAGACAATGAGTGCTACGGAACAGCGCATCTTTCACGAACTGGTCGAAGCTGTGATGGAGGCAGGAGAGTTACAACGGGATCAAGCAGAAGAGACGTATGAACTGTTTGAGGATAAACTGCCATCCATGATGCAACTCGACGAGTATCTTGACCGGATGACAGAAGGTGTATCGTTAGCTCGTTCAACGTATTACGCTGATTACAGTGATCGAAAAAGTCGGTCCCGCTATCACCGAAAATAAAAAGTCGCTGTCTTCTGATTGACGTTCAGAAGACAGCGACTTTTTTTAACGCGTATTATGTTGTGACATTTGACGTAAACGTGGATTTTTAATACGTGTCCGACCAATGATGAATCCGATGATCGCATTTGCAATGACAAGTACCCAACCGACATAGCCGAAATTGAGGGTCAAGCTACCAAGCATCGCTTGCCATTTGAAAATCATCATCATATCACCGCGCAAGACGAAGCGAGCGATGCAGACGAGCAGGACAGTCAGCCCAGCGATGAAGACACCAATCCAGCTACCGTATAAACGGGAAGACTGGCGGCGGACCGCAACGAAGGACCAGCAAAAGAGACTGGCGACGAATGTCATACCACCGTAAGCAAGGACGAGTTCCCATGTTGCACTCGCCTGCGGAAATTTCGTGAACATGACAAGAGACGAGACCATGGCAGCAGCTGTGAAAAGAATTGCTGCCCAAAAACGAGACCGCATAACGTAGTTCCTCCTCAGGACTTTTTCTCACCTAACGATAGCGGAAACGATTCGTCTTGTAAACTGTTACCGGCGACCGCTTAAGATTCGACGGAGTTGTTTGAGTGGGTTCGATCCATAGAATAAAACGCCACCCCGATAGAATTTCGTTCCGACGAACAGGGCAAGTGTGATACTGATTAGCATCAAGATGAGCGAAATCGAAACTTGCCATACTGGTACATCGGTTAACATGACACGTAGGAACATGACCATCGGTGTAAAGAACGGAACGAACGATAAGACGACGACGGCTTGGTTCGTTGGAGCATTCAGACTAAACATCGAGATCATGAAGGCAGCGACGATCAATAAGATGACCGGTAACGTGACTTGTTGTGCATCTTCGACGCGGCTGACGAGTGAACCGAGTGCTGCGAGTAACGTGGCATATAGGAAGTATCCGAGCAAGAAGAAGACGAACAGATAAATGATCGTCCGTGCACTTAAGGAATCGAGTGATAACTGATCAAATAAGCTACTACTTTGGGCACTGTAGTATCCGACGCCAACGAGAATCGATAACTGCACGAGACTGACCGTTGCGATCGAGAGAATCTTCGCGAGCATATGTTGGATTGGACTTGCTGCTGAAATCAACAACTCCATGACACGGGATGATTTTTCATTCGCGATTTCTGTGACGATCATACCGCCGTAGATGGCAATCGTGAAATACATCAAGAACAACAACACGTAGACAAGAGCAGAAGCAGCAAAGAGTTCATCCTCACTTTTTCCACCTGTCGACGTCAACTCTTGTTTGACAGGAACAGGTTTAGCGAGTGAAGCAAGGACGTTCGGATCGATTTCAGCGTCCGTGATGACGGCTTGATCACGGACTTGTTTGACGACCGTTGCGACCTGTGTTTGTAATTCAGATTCAGGACTAGCACTGACGAGTGTCACGTCATAGGAATCCTGAACGATTGCTACGGCATCAAATGTACCGCGATCGACTGCTTTTCGTGCTTCAGCGACCGTATAGTTCTTCGTCGTGATATCTGAAGTGACACCAGCCTTCTTCAAGGCAGGACGAAGGTCCATCGATAATTCACTGACGAGAGCAACTTTCGGATCGTCACCCGAAAACCAGTCGAGAATCCGCTCGATATTACCAAAGCCGACGAGAAACAGAACCATCAGGACTGTCGAAATCAAAAAGCTTTTAGCACGCAATTTTTGGAGTAAATTGAAGCGATATAAAGTCAGGAATTTACGGTTCATAGCGTTTTCCGACCTCCTCGATGAAGATATCCTGTAGCGATAGCTGATCCCAGACGAATCGATCGACGTGATGTCCTTGGCTGACGATGTGTTGGAGAAGTTGATCAGCTGTCTCTTTCGAAGAGACTTGGACGACGTGACCGTTGTTATCTGACTCGACTTGGAGGACACCTGGCAAGCTATCCCAGAGGAGTGGTGGAGCATCTGTCGTCAAGAGGACACGTGTTTTTCCGTAACTTGCTTTGATGTCAGGGAGATAGCCGGCAACGACGGGTTTTCCATGATCGAGAATCGCGACGTGTTCGCAGAGTTCTTCGACGTGGTCCATTCGGTGACTTGAGAAGACGATCGTCGTTCCATCGACGGTCAACTTTTTGACAGCACGTTTCAATTGTTCCGCGTTGACCGGATCGAGTCCGCTGAACGGTTCATCTAAAATCAAAAGTTCTGGCTTATGTAGGACGGCAGAAATCAACTGGATCTTTTGTTGATTGCCTTTCGAGAGTTGTTCGACGCGCATTTTTTCATACTGTGGAATTTGGAAGTATTCGAGCCATTCCGTTAATGCTAGTTTCGCATCTTTCCGTTTCATATCGCGGAGTTCTGCGAGGAATAGCAATTGTTCGTCGACACGGACTTTTGGATAGAGTCCCCGCTCTTCTGGAAGGTATCCGATTTTTGAAGTCGGGATGCGCTCTCCGTTCCAGGTGATCGACCCTTCGGTCGGTTGGAGTAGACCGAGTAGCATCCGGAAGGTTGTTGTCTTCCCAGCACCGTTCGCACCAAGCAAACCAAAGATTTGCCCGCGTGGCACCTCGATCGTCAGAGCATCTACGGCCGTAAAATCGCCGAAACGCTTCGTGATTTGTTTGATTTCTAACATGTGAACCTCCTTTAAAGACGTCTGTTGCACGACAAGTGTAACATTGTTACCTAGTATCCTACGCTCTAAATTGGGTAAAGGTTCCAGAAAAGAACGATGAAAGGCTTATTGGTTTACTTTTTGTACATTAGTTACTATTATTGTGTTAACAAGACGATCTTAAAGGAGGAACGCGTCAGATGAAAACACAAGGCATCCATCACATCTCTGCGATGGTCGGAGATCCACAAGAAAATCTCGATTTTTACGGAACGATTCTCGGGCTACGATTCGTCAAAAAAACAGTCAACTTCGATGATCCAGGAACGTACCACTTCTACTTCGGAAACGAGTCGGGAGCGCCAGGAACAATCATTACCTTCTTTCCGTTTGAAGGTATGCCGAAAGGACAAGTCGGTGCCGGGCAAGTCGGAACGACGGCTTATGCGATTCCAATCGGTGCAGCGGATTTCTGGAAAGCGCGACTCGTAGAAAAAAATGTCTCGTTTGAAGAAACGGTTCGGTTCGAAGAGCAACAAATTGCCTTTGAAGATCCACACGGTCTTCAGATTGAACTCGTCGAACGCGAGGCGGGACCAAATAGTCGTTATGAAATCGATGGCATCACGCGAGACGTCGCAATCAAAGGATTTGCGGGAGCGACGTTACTGTCACGAGATCCGGTGGATACAGCGAAGTTACTGACAGACACATTCGGACTGACGCTTAGCAAACGGACGGAAACCGTCGATCGTTACATCGCAGAGGGTGAGTTCGGAAATGTCGTCGACGTCGTCCACGATCATATTCCAGCTGGGCGTCCGGGGACCGGGACTGTTCACCACATCGCGTGGCGGGCGACCGATCAACGCGAGCAACTGGACTGGATGAAAGAGATTAACGCATTTGGTTTGATGACGACCGAAGTAAAGGATCGTAATTATTTCACTTCGATTTATTTCCATGATCGCGGACGAATTCTCCATGAGATCGCGACCGACAATCCAGGATTCGCGATCGATGAAAACTTCGAGACGCTCGGAGAAGACTTGAAGCTACCGGAACAATTCGAAGACCATCGCACAGCGATCACGAATCATGTAACACCTATTACTGTACCGAAGGGGAGACTCGTATGATTCATTTATATCAAGCACCAAAAACAGCAGACGCACCAATTTTTTTATTATTACACGGAACAGGAGGGACGGAACAAGATCTTGTTGGACTTGTCTCTTTGTTAAACCCAGAAGCAGGTTACTTGTCCGTTCGCGGGGAAGTCTCGGAAAACGGAATGCCACGTTTCTTCAAACGACTCGCTGAAGGTGTCTTCGATGAAGAAGACCTCGCTTTACGAACAGCACGATTGATTCAATTTTTACGCGAGCAAGCAACAGAACGTGATTTTGCCATCGATCGTCTGATCCCGGTCGGCTATTCGAACGGAGCAAATATTGCGGCGAATATGATGTTTGAAGAAGCGCTCTTTAAACAAGCAATTCTACTTCATCCGATGGTACCGCGTCGCGGAGTGGCGTTACCTAACTTATCGAACGTTCGTGTCTTCATCGGTGCTGGCAGCAATGATCCGATTTGTCCGGCTCAGGAAACGGAAGAGTTGTCAGCACTCTTGACGGAGGCCGGTGCATCAGTCGACGTCACGTGGTCGAATTATGGTCATCAACTCGTCATGCCAACGATTGAAGCAGCAACGGGTTGGTTAAAACACTAAAAAAGGGCTGTCCCATCTGCTTCTCTTATAGAAGGCGATGGGGCAGTCCTCTTTTCGTTTCAAGCAGGGTGATCACTTTTTGGGCGAGAATAGACAATCAGCACACCGCGCTCGACAAGTTGGAGGGCGAGCGTTTGTTTCACTTCTTCCGATGCTTTCGTCTGGGCAAGTTGTCGATAGAGCAGACGAAGTTCACGACGCATCGTCTTGCGAATCAACCACATGCTATCAATCGTCGTACACCAACCCGTAACGGTCTCGTGTCCGATGTAATACTGGGTCTGACGTTCAAGATAATGAATCCACCACTCGTCACGTGCCATTTTCAGTACGACACCTGTAAGCCCAAGTACAAGGATGGCGAGGGGAATGCTTTCATATAAAGGAAGACGTCCAAGAACGGTGCCAACATCCGTGACGAGAGCAAGCATTACCCATCCTATGCATCCTATGACAAGCCAATATCCAAAGTTAAGCGTACTTCGATGTCGTAATGTTACTTTCGGCGTAATCAATGAAGTGGCCATCAGAAACACCTCCTTGTTAAATAATCGAATTTTCTGACAATTTGTAGTTGTCCTTCTACTATAGTTAACTTTTCCCGAATCGTCTAGTCATTAGACACGGAAAATGTGTTTCTTTCTTGACGAAATTCGTGTACGCTAAATGTAGAAGTGAGCGGTTACATAAAAGGGGGATATCACGTCATGATGGATCAAGTTGTCTGGATTGCTGTCGGAATCGTTGCCGTTGCTGTTTTTTCAGCATCGAGCGTCGCAGCGTATATGGGTGTTAAAAACCAAGAAGATTAATCAAGAAAAAAAGTGGCTTACTCTAACGATGAGAGTGAGCCACTTTTTAATATGGATTATTTTGTCGCAGTCAGATTGGACTTCGTTGCATATGGCTTTAACGCATCGTTCCAGCGAAGATACCCACCACCGACAAGATGAAGACCATCATACGTCAGTCGATTTTGAAGATACCCTTGTTTGTTTGTCAAAACAGGTCTTAAATCGACGAACGGTACATCAATTGACTGAGCAAGATTTTGTAAATTTCGATTCAATGCTTCGACATCTCGGTTGATTCGGACGGAATCCGAATATTTCGGTGCCACAGGAACGGTTGACTGAATGACGACATCGATGTTATTTTTTCGAAGTGTCGTCACGATCGTCGTCATGTTCTCCGTAATCTGAGGAATTGGAGTGAAGTGACGGATATCATTGATGCCACCCATCAAGAAAACACGCTTTGGTTTCATCTCAATGATGAGGTCGAGACGTGTCAAAAATCCTTCGGTCGTATCACCTGGAATACCGAAGTTAACGATTGTAGGATCTTTCATCAAAATCCGCCAATCTGCAAAATTCGTCATCGAGTCACCTAACATGACAGCGTTTGCCGATTTTGGGTATTGATAAGTATGGAATAGACTATTCAAACGGACATAGTTCGGATTCTTATCGTATTGGAAGGTCGTGATTGGAGTCGTACTCGTTGCAGGTAAGACGCTTTCGAACATTTCGAGCGGTTTACGTCCCAGTAACAATGCAAGGAGAACGACGTTTACGACGACAGATAGAATCAGGAGTGTCTTTTTCATAAACATTCGTTCCTTTCGAGGGAGTATAAGGGGTAGTGTAACATGAATCGGAATCCGTGGTTTGATAATATTAAAGGTTTTCTTGTCATTTTCGTCGTCATTGGTCACATGCTGACGGATTTACGGTTTGATTATGATGGAAAATTACTCGAAACGGTCTATCTATTGATTTATTCGTTTCATATGCCATTATTCATTATTTTAAGCGGTTATTTCTTCCGCGAAAACAAGTATTTACGTGTCATCCAGCTCTTTGCGGTATATTGTGTCTGGCAAATCTTAATCGGATCTTGGGCGACGTTGGGAGAAGGAAATCCGATTTTCTCAGGAGAAAATATTGGAACACATTTATTACGTCCCTACTGGGCACTTTGGTATTTGTTCGTCATGGTCGTTTGGTATATCGTGACACCTTACGTCGTTCATTTACGCGGCTACGTCTGGTTCGGTCTCGCGTTTGCTCTGCTGTATGGTTTTGAGCTTGAGAATACAGGGTTCTTAGCACTTCGTAAGTTGATTATGTTCTATCCGTACTTCTTACTCGGTAACTATTTATCAGAACACGAATTCATCCGGATCTTTGAAATGCCGAAAAACTTTAAGCGACGTATGAACGTCCGCCTAATCGGCGGTATCACTTTCGCAGCCGTCATGGGCTTCTTATTATTTGAAGCGTGGCGCGATACACCGCAGGAAATCGTCGACTTCGCGAATGCGTTTAAGCATCGTTTCCCATATGTCGAACAATACGATAGTGATGCCTGGTTAGGTGTCATCAAACACAGCGTCATCTATTTCTTATCGATTGCGGCTTCTCTTGGGTTCATGATGTTGATTCCGATGCGCCGCTTACCGCTCATCACGCGCGCTGGAGAACTCAGCCTCTACGTCTATTTGCTCCACGTCTTCTTTGTCATGGCGTGGCGCCAGTATGTGACGGATGCGTTCGTACCGCAACCGTGGCTAGCGTTGCTAATCATGATCGGTGTTGCCTTGTTGATCGTCGGTATCATCATACACCCGCTCGTCGTCCGTGTCCTCCGTCCTTTGATTGAGATTGATATTCGTCCAATCGTTGAGAAGCGGGAAGACCTTTCAAAATAAGACGGAATGCTTTACACTTTAAGGTAGATGGATTACAAGACGAAGGGCGTGGAAGGAATGTCATATAATTTAAATAACGCAGACGGTGTTGTGAACGTCTCGCAACAAGTCATCGAGGTCATCGCAGGCGTAGCCGTTCAAGAAACGGAAGGGATCGCCTTCACAGCAGACGATTCAAAACTGCAAGAGAAACAGATGGTTAAACTCGTGAAGGTCGAAGATGTCGGCGGCGAGATTACAGTCAGTTTGTCTGTTCATATCAAGTACGGGATGTCGATCATCAAGACGGCGGGGAAAGTGCAGGAGCGGATTGCACAAGACATGGAGAACATGTTAGCGTTCCAGCCGAAAGCAATCAACGTCCGAGTGATTGGTCTCTTAAAAGGATAACAGTACGAAAAACACTTTGCTGAAATCGCAAGGTGTTTTTCTTTTTAAGTAAAACATTTGATAACGCTTGCAAAGAGATGAGAGAATTAGTAAAATTATTCGTGAGGCAAGTGCAATCGTTTGCACAACGTGTCATTCGATTTCTTGCCTTTCATGGACGATGTATGAAAGGATGGATGTCGGATGGCACCAACGATCGAAGCGGTCATTTTTGATTTAGACGGCGTAATCACGGATACAGCAGAGTATCACTACTTAGCGTGGAAACAATTAGGAGAGGATCTAAATATCCCGTTCGACCGGGAATTTAATGAGACATTAAAAGGTGTTAGCCGAATGGATTCACTCGAGCGTATCCTTGCGCTCGGTGGAAAACAGGATGCTTTTTCGGAGGATGAGAAGCTAGCGCTCGCTGCGAAGAAGAACGAACACTACGTCACATTGATCCAGCATATCTCTGAACAGGATCTTCTTCCTGGAATCACTGCATTCCTCGATGAAATCCGAAGCGCTGGGCTGAAAATCGGGATGGCGTCCGCTTCTAAAAATGCGCTGATGGTCGTCGAGGCATTAAAGGTTCGACATTATTTTGATGACATCGTAGATGCTGCAACCGTTGCACAATCGAAACCACACCCTGAAGTGTT
Organism: Exiguobacterium sp. EA-TM-5; assembly: GCF_053878415.1. NCBI lineage: Bacteria > Bacillati > Bacillota > Bacilli > Caryophanales > Exiguobacterium > Exiguobacterium sp. EA-TM-5. The sequence goes on from NZ_CM132670.1 coordinate 1,059,879, forward strand.
TCTCCGTGCTGCGGAAGCACTCGACGTCGAGCCGAGTCGTTGCATCGGTGTAGAAGATGCGACAGCGGGCATCACTGCCATCCATGCTGCCGGTATGTATGCCGTCGGCGTAGGACCGGAATCGGCGCTCCATGAGGCAGACTATCGTGTCGATTCGACAGATTTGCTTTCCCTTGAGCAAATACTCGCTAGTCGCTAACTGAGATTGATTCATTCCCTGATGACTGAATCTCGATCAACCTCTCTTTTCTTTTCTTTTATGTGTAAGAAAAAGAAGTGATTTCCCTGAATCTCTTCTTTTTCAAAAAAATAACGCTCAGCCGCATCATACGGCTGAGCGTTATTTTTTGGTTAAAGGGAAGAAAGAATCGCGTTTGCTACTGCATCCGCATATCGTTGCTGATAAGAAGGAGAAACGAGTTTCGCCCGGTCATTGGCGTTAGATAGGAATCCAAGTTCCGTTAACGTAGCGGGTGCATTCGTACCACGAAGGACAGCAAGGTTACCGAATTTAATACCACGGTCACGTAATCCAATCGAGTTAACGAGATTGTTTTGAAGATTTCGTGATAAAGCAACAGATGCGTTGCCTCTGTAATAGAAGTTTTCAGCGCCATAAGCACTTGTTGAAGACGCAGCATTAATATGAATACTGACGAAGATGTTTGTCTTATGGGCATTTGAGATGACGCTACGATCCGTTAAAGAAGGGTAGTAATCATTCGTGTAACGTGTCAACTTCACGTCGACTGTTTTGGAAAGTCGTTCGGCTACGAGTTTAGCTACTGACATGACGATATCACGTTCATAAATACCGTATCGTGCGGCACCGACATCATGACCACCATGACCTGGGTCTAAGACGACGAGTGGACGAGAAGACATAGAAGGCTGGAAGAGCGAGAGATACGTCGCTTCGACATATCCATAACGTCCATCAGATGTTTTGACAGCGACGAATCCTTTTGTCTTATGTAAAGCATTCGTTACCGTGACAACTGAACCACGTGGCAGTGTACCGATAGAAGGACTGATTGAACTTGCACCAGACCGTAATGTCAAGGAATCATTAAAAGGAACGAGAACATACATCGTCGTACCTGAATAATCAGCTGCAGATCCGACAGGTGGTAAAGAAGCGGAAGAAGATGTCGTTTTCTTTAAGTAACTTCCTGAGACATATCCTTTTTTACTACCGTAAGACACTTGGTACCAGTTATCTTTTCGGTACGAAGAGGTAACGATCTTTCCTTTAGGAATCGTTAACAGTTTAGCTGAGGTAGCAGAATTCGATGTGCGTAAATTCAATGCATCCAACGTAATGTAGTTCGTTTTCGCAAATGTCGTACCGACAGAACTTGTTGAGACGGCCGCTTTCTTTTTCAAGTAAGAGCCAGCAACATAGCCTGTTTTAGATTTGTAAGAAACTTTGTACCAGCTTCCCTTTTTGTATGAAGAGGAAAGTGTTGTTCCTTTAGGAATCGTCAATAATTTAGTCGAAGTAGCAGAATCAGATTTGCGTAAGCTCAACGAATCCGATGTTGTATAGTTCGTTTTGGTAAATGATGTACCAACAGTACTAGCCTTGACGGCCGCTTTCTTTTTCAAGTAGCTTCCTGAGACGTAACCTGTTTTAGAACTGTAAGAGACTTTGTACCAGTTTCCTGTTTTATACGAAGAAACAACTGACTTCCCTTTAGGAATCGTCAACAATTTCTTAGAGGAAGTAGTAGCAGAGGAGCGAAGGTTCAATGCATCTGTTGTTTGATAAGTAGCTTTCGCGATAGAAGCAGCAGATGCCTCGGGTGTTGGGGCGGCTACCGTGAAAAGTACGGCCGAAGCAATACTTGCGATGATGACGGAAGTTTTAGTAGGCATAGTGTGCTCTCCTTTTAAATTTAGTATTGTAAAACAGGATATAAAAATGACAAAATGAAGAAAGATTTAAAATTATATATTAAAAACAATAATTTTATGTTCTAGGTTAGCTCCTTTCTGTTAAGATAAAAATGGAAATCAGCAACACATAAAAAATTGCCAATATTACAAAAAAATTAAAATAACATAGAAATCATATAACAAAAAGGTAAATAAATGGTAATATTATTTCAAAAAACATACAATTGAAACATAATTGAAATATTATTGTGTCATCAATACAAGAAAGAAGGTAAATATTATGGATCCGAACGAACATATTTACAGAGAGCTGATGGAAATCGAAGAAGAATATCGCCGTCTTCAACGAAGAGCAGAGTACTTAGTAGCTGAGTTAAGTCGAACGAATCAGGATCATGCACAGGAAGTTTCTGTTGCGCTAGAACGTCCACTTAAACAACGAAGAGTGAATCAGCGGTACCCACTAGAAGTTTACGTACACCAAATCAGTGATTTGATGCGCGAACGCGAATCAATGTCTGCACGAGATATTCAGATGGAACTCGAACTTCGTTATCGTCATCAAATCAGTAACATTTATCAACTCATGGCAAAAGTCGAACAGGCAAATCCGGCGATTCAAAAAGTGGGTCGTGGAATCTATACATATGATTCATCGGCAGAAGTTCCGATTTTTATGTAGTTTTTTCAAAAAACGTCGTTTCTTTTTTAAAGAAAGGCGTTTTTTTTGTTGAATGAATTCCAAAATAAAGATTTATTTTTAAAATAAGTAAATGATTTTCTTAAAAATGGGTTTTATCTCTTCTGTTCCATTTTTTAACTGATATAATGTATGCGTAGATGAAAAAATTGTCGGACCTGACGTCACGTGGACGTGGGGAGAGGAGAAAAACAGTGCTTCAACTCGTAAAAAATACATTCAACGAACAGTCTAAGCGACTGAAGAACTATATGAAAATCGTAAAAGAAATCAATACGTTAGAAAGTCGCTATCAAGCGATGACGGATGATGAATTAAAAAGTCAAACGATCCACCTGAAAGAACGCATCGAAGCTGGTGAGACGATTGATCAACTGAAGACGGAAGCATTTGCTCTTGTCCGAGAGGCAAGTGTTCGTACATTAGGGATGCGGCATTATGATGTTCAATTGATCGGCGGTCTTGCTTTACTAGACGGTCATATCGCGGAAATGGCGACGGGTGAAGGAAAAACGTTAGTTGCGTCACTGCCGAGTTTTACAAAAGCATTAAGCGGTAGAGGGGTTCACGTCATCACCGTCAACGACTACTTGGCTCGACGAGATGTGGATCAGATCGGAGAAATCCATCGTTTTCTTGGTCTGACAGTCGGACTAAACGTTCCCGATCTTTCGCCTGACGAAAAACGTGCTGCCTATGGCGCAGATATCACGTATGGAGTTGGTACAGAATTTGGGTTCGACTACTTGCGCGATCATCTCGTCAATCGGAAAGAAGACCGTGTGCAACGAAAACATCATTTTGCCATCATCGATGAAGTCGATAGTATTTTAATCGACGAAGCGAAAACACCACTCATCATGGCAGGAAAGGGTTCGGTGCATGAAGGGCTACAAACCGTCGCGAAGCTGATCGTATCAAAATTCCCTACAGACGCATACGAATTCGATGAAGAAATCAAAGCGGTCTCGCTGACGGATAAAGGGATTGCAATCATCGAAGAGAACTTTGCGATCGATAATCTCTTCGCAGCTGAGCATCAGGTGCTTTATCATTACATGGTTCAAGCATTGCGTGCCCATATCGTCATGAAACGAGACGTTGATTACATCGTAAAAGATGGAAAAATCGAGCTAGTTGATTTATTTACAGGACGTATCATGGAAGGACGAAGTTTGTCGGATGGGCTCCATCAAGCCATCGAAGCAAAAGAAGGCATCGCCATCACGGAAGAAAATAAAACGACGGCTCAAGTCACGATCCAACATTATTTCCGGATGTACGAACTCGTTTCGGGTATGACAGGTACTGCTCAAACTTCAAGACAAGAGCTTCTAAAAACTTACGGAATGGATGTCGTACAAGTCCCGACCAATCGTCCAAAACTCCGAGAAGATTCTTCTGACATCATTTATGCGACAAAAGAGGAAAAATATGAGGCTGTGGCACGTGCGACAAAAGAAGCTCATGCAAGACAGCAACCCGTATTGATCGGAACGACGTCCATTGAACAGTCATTTGCTGTAGCTGAAGCTTTAGATACGCATCAGTTATCGTATCAAATCCTGAATGCAAAGACGGTCGATCAAGAGACAGATATCATCCGGGATGCAGGTCGACATGGACGCATCACGATTGCGACGAACATGGCAGGTCGTGGAACAGATATTACATTGGATGAGATTGCGAAAGAAGCAGGTGGATTATTCGTCATCGGTACAGAACGTCATGAGTCCGTTCGGATCGATAACCAGCTAAGAGGACGTTCAGGACGTCAAGGAGATCCGGGTAAAAGTCAGTTCATCGTATCACTCGAAGATGACCTTGTTCGACGCTTTGCAAAGGATCGACTCGAGAAAGTCTTGAAAAAAGTAAAGACTAGTCAGCATGAACCCGTTACGTTAAAAGAAGCGCAAGCGTTATTGAGTTACGCTCAAGAAACATGCGAGGGGACGGGTTACTCGATTCGAGAGGAACTTGTTAAGCTAGATGACGTCCTTCATCAGCACCGCCTCGTCATTTATGCAATCCGTAACCAAGTGCTAGATGCAGAGGACATTCAAGATATGGTGTTACCGATGGTCGAGCGGACGGTCGAACGTATCGTAGATCGTTACCTTTCTGCAGAACTTGTACCTGAAGAATGGCCAAAGGAAGAGTTCCAATTTGCGATGAATGAATTATTACACGACGAAGTGCCGCTTCCGGAGGAGTTAGAACAACCGGAAGAGGTCAAAGCATATTATGTCAACATTGTCTCCGCTCGTCGTGAACAATTGATGGAAGAACTAAAGAATCCTGCGATAGACGAGTTGATCCGAGATCAGCTACTAGCGTCCATTGAAGAACACTGGACGGAACATTTGACGACGATGAATACGTTAAAAGAAGGCATTCATCTTCGGAGTTACGGTCAGGAACAGCCGGTTCGGATGTATGAAAAAGAAGGCTTTGAAATCTTCAACTACACGATTGCTGAAATCGAGTATCCTGTCGCCTATGTATTACAACGACTGTCTGAATATATCATGCTAGATGAAGAAATCGAGGAGATGGAGTTAGATGTTTAATCGGAGAAAACAAATCATTTTAGAAGCAGAGGCACCAGAAAACACAGGGTTGTACAAGCCGCGATTGATCTTTACGGAAGATATGTTGATCGAGAAGGAAGATGAATACCTTTTCCGTTATCATGCCAATCAATTGCCGGACTTGGAGTTAAATCAATTATCCGTCGAAGCACTTCAAGTCGACCTATCATCTTCGCCGATTTCTATCGTCGCCTTATTTCGGAACACATTAGAAAACAGTTTTCATATAGACGGTCTTCCTTTACTCGTGTTGGACGAAGCCAATCGTCTGATTGGCAGAAAAGTCCTGACGACGGAAGATATTCCGGAGTTCGTACCGATGAGTAGTATGCCATGTTGGCTAGATTTTTCCGAGGAAGAATTGTTCTTAACAGAAGAAGAAAGCTTTCCGGAAAACATTCGCCTCTTATTTAGTTTAGAAGAGACGCATGACCTCGAGGTTTCAACAGACTTCCTTGATACGGAAGCGCGACGTGTACGTCAGATGTTCTATTCCACCCCGACGTTGAAGAATGAGGAAGTCAATGTCATGAATGTCTGGAACGATAAAACAGAAAATAAGATGACAGGATTGTTTTTGATTCGCAATGGATACGACCAGACGATTCAACTCGGAACGCTACCGTTACAACTCACAAACGGAGAGCAAGTCTTGCAGACGTTACAGGTAGCGTTAACGTCTCCTATTGAAGCTAAAACGACACGTGCAATCAAAGTCGTCCTAGACGCGACGGAGTGGCAAGACCAAGAAGTTCTACAATTCCGAGTCGCACAAGCGTAAGTCAATGCTTTTTGTTTACAGAATGGGAACGAACGATTTTTGGAAGAAGAATGTGGTATAATTCGCGCAGGAGCGTGATGTTATTATGTTATGGACGGCGTCCATTGTCTGTTTCATCGCTGCATTGCTGATTACCCCCGTTGTCAAACGTTTTGCCATTGCAGTGGGCGCGGTGGATAGTCCGGATGCACGAAAAGTACATGTTCGAATCATGCCACGTTTAGGTGGACTTGCGATATACATCTCATTCATGATCGGATACTTTATCTTACAACCATCGAGTCCATATGCGACTCATATATTAGTCGGTAGTTTCGTGATCATCATGACCGGTATGTTGGATGATCGTTTTCAACTGAATGCTAGGCTGAAGTTAATGGGACAAATCGTAGCGGCAGTCATCGTTTTAAATGGTGGGATTCGAATCGAATTCATCAATTTGCCGTTTGATCAACAGCTGTATCTCGGCTGGTGGAGTGTTCCATTGACCTTCTTGTGGGTCATCGGTATCACGAATGCCGTCAATTTGATTGATGGTTTAGACGGACTAGCTGCTGGCGTATCGAGTATCGTCTTGTTGACGCTAATTAGTTTGGCTGTGATTCAAGGGAACGTCTACGTGACGATCGTTGCGATTCTCTTGCTGATGAGTACGCTCGGTTTCTTGTTTCATAATTTTTATCCGGCAAAGATTTTCATGGGAGACACGGGTTCGCTATATCTTGGATATATGTTGGCCGTACTTTCCCTGCTTGGATTCAAAAATGTAACTTTATTCTCACTTGCTGTACCGGTCATTTTGCTCGGGATCCCAATTTCAGATACGCTGTTCGCTATTTTGCGTCGTATGTTACAAGGGAGACCACCGTTCGCACCCGATAAAGAGCATTTGCATCATCGTCTACTTGATTTAGGATTTACGATGAGACAAGCCGTTTTAGTCATCTACGGACTTTGTGGTGTGTTCGGAATGACGGCGATCCTTTTTTCACAAACGAACTCTCTCGGTGCGTTCATTTCACTCGTCATTCTATTGATCGTACTTGATATTTTAGTCGAATCGTTAGGATTGCTAGGGGATAAATATCGACCGATTCTCAAACTATTAGAACGTCTTACAACTAAATGATTTAAAAAGATCGCTCATCTCAATGTGCGGTCTTTTTTTAAGGGAGATGAGAAAATGCAAGAAATCAATAAGAATGAACGCATTCAGTACTTGGATGTGTTGAGGGGATTTGCTTTGTGTGGCATTTTATTTGTCAACATGCCGAGTTTTCTTGGCGATCGACCGAATGCAATGATGGGGAATGTCGATCAAGCGATTCGTTTAGTGTTTGATCTGTTCATCCAGACGAAATTCTATACGCTGTTTAGTGTCTTGTTTGGAGCGGGTTTTTATCTGTTCATCCAGCGTTTGCAGCAAAAAGGATTACCAAAGACGATTTTTGCGCGACGGCTTGGGATTCTCCTTGTCATTGGACTAGTACACTTATGCATTTGGCAGGGTGACATTTTACATACGTACGCGTTCACTGGTTTTATCTTGTTATTATTCGTAAAAGCAAAACCGATTACGAAATTGTTGTTTGCGGTAGCATTTCAAATCTATGCTGTTCTGCTCTACTTACTTATTTTTTTGGGGGCTCGTCAATTCGGTGATGCGCCCGTCGTCGAGCTAGATAAGACACTCCAGTCTTTCGTAACGTCGCGCGATATTCTCGGATTTTTGTCTCATCACGTGACGGTTCAATTACCGGAAGCCCTTATGAATTCAGGTGTCATTTGGCCAGAGATTCTATCGTTGTTTTTGATTGGAGCTTATTTAATGGAACGCTTTAGTGCAGCACCCCCAACGAATCGTTTCCTATGGTGGACGCTTGGAATCAGTTTAGTGCTGACACTTCCATCGTTCGCAGGAATCATTCAAGCGCATGCTGACGTACCAGACGGATCGATCAATCTATTTTACGTCTGGCTTTCCGGACGCACACTTGCGATCACCTATGCGTGTGCCGTCGCGTTACTCGTTCGTGCTGGGCGTATGCAATGGTTTGCTGGACTCGGACGGATGGCATTGACGAATTATTTGATGCATACGCTCGTCTTTACTGTGTTCATCTTCTTCAGTGGACAACATGGAACGACGCCGTTATGGCAAGGACTGTTACTTGTATTCCTGCTTTTGATTACACAAGGGGTTACTTCGAACAGATATCTCCAGCATCATCCACAAGGTCCCATGGAGAAATTGTGGCGAAAAGGAACATATGGTAATAAAAAACGTTGAAGTTCACAGGAACTTAACATCTTTTTTGTAAAATGAAAGATGGAGGTGAAACATGCATCGTTTAATTGAAATCTTTCTTGTATCGTTTAAGCTCGGAATAACGTCGTTTGGCGGTCCGGTCGCCCACCTTGGGTACTTTTATGAAGAATATGTCAAACGAAAAAAATGGATTGATGAAAAAGCATATGCTGATTTAGTGGCGCTCTGTCAATTCCTTCCTGGTCCTGCTTCGAGTCAGGTCGGAATGGGGATTGGTCTGATCCGTGGTGGGGTATCAGGTGCGATTATTTCTTTCATTGGTTTCACGTTACCGTCGAGTATCGCCTTGATTCTATTCGCCATTCTTGCAACGCAGTTCGATGTCGCAGAAGCTGGATTCATTCATGGCTTGAAGCTCGTTGCGGTTGCGATCGTTGCTGACGCCGTTCTTGGTATGGGAATGAAGCTTGCAACGGGAGTCAAACGGATGACGTTGATGCTACTGGCGCTAGCAGGCGTCCTTTTGATTGCGCATCCACTAGCGCAAGTCGGTGTCTTATTACTAGCAGGTCTGCTTGCGTTCTTCTGGTTTAAAGAGGAGTCAGAGAAGGGGGGGGCCTTGTCGATTCGCGTCCCACGCTTAATTAGCGTCACAGCACTCGTCTTATTCTTTGTTTTACTCGCTGTCACCCCGTTTCTCGCTCAAGTGACGACTGGAACGATCCAGCTGACAAGTATCATGTACAGTGCCGGGGCCCTCGTCTTTGGTGGCGGACATGTCGTTTTACCGTTTCTTGAACAAATGCTCGTACCTGGACTCATGAACACGGATACGTTCCTTGCTGGATATGCCGCAGCACAAGCGGTACCGGGACCACTGTTTACATTCGCGACGTATCTCGGTACGATCATCTCCGGTATTTCCGGGGGAATTCTTGCGACACTCGCCATTTTCTTGCCCGGTTTCTTACTCGTCATCGGTGTTTTACCGTACTGGGATCGTATTCGAAAAAATCAGGCAGTCGGTCGGATCTTGATTGGCGTCAACGCTGCCGTCGTCGGTATCTTACTTGCTGCTCTGTATGATCCGATTTTTACTTCAAGTATTAAGAGTGGTCTTGATTTCTTGATTGCCTTCGGATTATTCTGTTTACTGCGTTTTTATAAACAGTCGCCGTTACGGATCGTGTTGATTGGAGCCGTTCTCGGATTCCTGTTCTTCTAAACTGCACAAAGGAGCAGCAGACATGGGTCTGCTGCTCCTTTGTTTTCGCTTAATGAAGCTTTAGATTCGAGTCAAAAAGACAAGTTCGACATCTTGGCGCCACTCGCGTTGGACTTCCGTAAAGTCAAAACGAGCGTAGAGCGTAAGGGCGGGAAGATTACGCGCACCAGTCATGACGTGCTTCACATGATCATGCTGGAGCAGATGTTGCAGTAAGGATTGTGCGATGCCTTGACGAAAGTATGCCGGATCAACAACGAGGCGAGTAATCGTCCTATCAGAATATGTGATTGCACCGACTACGTTATCATGCAAGAGATAAACGAACCCGTTCGGCTGCTCCGCTTCGATGTCATCAATTGTTTCCGATAAAGGTGGAAAGTTTGTCGTCTCAAGTAGACGCGCCTCGACTTGATAAGCGAGACGTTGAAGTTTTAACAAAGCCGGATGATCAGTTGATCGTAGTCGTCGTATCATCTGTTGCCTCTTCAGATGTCGTCATATCGGTGGCGTCATCAGCAGGTAGATTGAGTTGTTCTTTTAATGTCGTTTTAGCTTCGGCAAGTGAAAGGGGATCGATTTGATAGTAATAAACGCCATTGATTTTCGTATCAGAACCCGTTAAATCAATGCGATTAATGGATCCGAGTGATTTAACGAACGGTTGCAGTTGGAAGGCTTCCGTTAATGACATATTCGTTTTGAAGTTGTCTCCTGTAGCATCCATTAAATCATTGAGCTTCGTAATCGAACCAAAAGAAGTCGACTGTTCGATGATCGCTTGAACGATTTGTTGTTGTCGCTTCGTTCGACCGATGTCGCCTTCAGGATCCTCATAACGCATTCTAGCGTAAGCTAAGGCTTCTTCTCCGTTAAGTGTCTGTTGACCAGGCTCGAGTTTAATGCTGTTTCGTTTGTCTGAAGAGTCGAGCGTGTCGATCGGTAGTTTGACGTCGACATCAATACCGCCGAGCGCATCGACGATAGCAACGACACCATTAAAGTTGATGGAGGCGTAGTAGTCTACAGGAATATCAAATAACGTTTCGACTGTCTCGATCGTCGAATCGATTCCTCCATAAGCGTACGAATGGTTAATTTTATCTTCATATCCGACAGAAGGGATTTGGACGAGAGAATCTCGGGGAATGCTAACCATGTCTACGGTCTGATCTGTTTTATTGAACGTTGCGATAATCATCGTATCAGCGCGGGAAGACGTGTCTCCTGGACGTTCATCCGTTCCGACAAGCAAGACGGAGAAATGGTCCTTCGTCAAGTCGATTGCAGCTTCCCGTTTTTCTGACTTGTCTCCGCGTGCTAAGTCGACCTTTGTCTCATTAGCCGTTTGAAGGGTCTTATTGGCGACGTAAGCGAATGCTGCACCGCCGGTTACTAAAATGATCAAAAATAAAAAAACAAGACGCTTGAACCAAGAACGCTTCTTTTTTTTCTTTGACCGTGATCGTATCGGTTCATCCATTTCAAGTACTCCTTACTTAACAGAATTATTAAAAAATTTTCGGAATCTTTACAATCAGTATAGCAGGTCAGGAAAGAATGTCACGTTCGAGGTAGCGAAAAGCACCTTCTTGGAACTGGGCTTGCGCATTCGTCAGGTCTGTCATCCATTCAATAAAGGCAGGGACGTCTGCCGTTTTAACCAAGACATCGACTTGGACTTGATCCAGATAATGAATCTGATCAATGGGATGAATGCTTGAGCGAAGTTCATTCTCGATTTTCCCAAGCCATGTATAGTCAATGTGCACTTTTACCAATTGATGTTGAATGCGTTCAACGATACCGATTGCATTCAATGCTTCCGAGACGCTTGAGCCATAGGCACGAATTAATCCACCGCCACCGAGCTTAATACCGCCAAAGTAACGCGTGACGACAACAACGGTATCACGTAAATCTCTTTTTTTTAGTACTTCAAGCATCGGGACTCCTGCCGTTCCGCTAGGTTCACCATCATCACTTGCTTTTTGGATTTGATTTTGTTCCCCGATGACATACGCAGAACAGTTATGATTGGCATCGTGATGCTTCTTTTTAATCTGCGTAATGAAGTCCTGCGCCTCTGTTTCTGAAGAGATGCGAGAAATATATGTAATGAATCGAGACTTTTGAATAATGATTTCGTGGAAACCGTTTTCTTTTACTGTATAATAATGAGATAATGTCATACTATTAATGTCCTCCTCGTTGACTAGTTCTTTCTAGCATAACGACGTTCAGAGAGAGAGACAACCATTTGAGTGGTAAGGACCGGAGGGAGTCACGATGACGCATGAAATGAAGGAGCGACTGTCGTTGAATGATATCGTACAAAACATCATTGGTGTCGTAGAGGAAAGTCGCGAAGAAATCGTTCGGATCACGGAGGATTCGAGAGAGCAATATGCTGAAATCCAGCAAGAATTGCGCGACTTGAAAGTTCGTGTCCATGATTATATAAAAGAAGCCGAGCGACTAGAACGTCATATTAAGGATGCCAAGACACGACTAGTCATCGTCAGCAAAAATTTCGAAAGCTATTCGGAACAAGATGTTCGAAAAGCCTATGAAACGGCGAATTCACTACAACTTGAGTCGTTCATCAATCAACGGGATGAGATGAATTGTCGGAAGCGACGTGATGAATTGGAACGTCGTCTCGTTCAGTTAGACGAAACGATTGAACGAGCAGATATGTTGATTGGACGTGTCTCCGTCGTCTTGAATTTTTTGACGGACGATATGCAAGTCATGAACGAAAAGTACGAAAAAGCGATGCAAAAACAGGAAATGGGCTTAAAAGTCTTTCAATCTGCTGAAAACGAGAGGCGACGGTTATCTCGCGAGATGCATGATGGTCCTGCACAGACATTAGCGCACGTATTAATTCGGGCAGATTTGATCGAGAAGATTCATCAACACAATGGAGCAGAAGCAGCCTTTGAGGAAATTCATCGTCTTCGTGTCTTAATTCGAGATGGCTTAGCGGATATTCGTCGGATCATTTATGATCTTCGTCCGATGACGTTGGACGATCTTGGTTTCGTACCGACGCTTGAGCGGTATTTACGACATATGCAAGAAATTTCGAATATTGAGATTCAATTTAAATATCTAGGCGGTGGCGAACGAATCGATTCCACCTATGAGGTCGCGGTCTTCCGAATCGTTCAAGAAGCTGTTCAAAATGCAGTGAAGCATTCCAATGCAAAGGACATTCGTATTATCATAGAACAATATCAACATTCCATTCGCATTCACGTAAAGGATAATGGAGTCGGTTTTGATTTTGACTCAATCGTCGATTCACATGACGAGTCATTTGGATTGATCGGAATGCGTGAACGTATTGAATTGATCGATGGAGAATTCGAGGTCGAAACGTACCCTGGGGGCGGGACGGTCATCAAGGTAAAGATTCCGATCGAGGAATCCGAAGCGAGAGGGGAAACACTGTGAACAACGAGCAAGTGAAAGTAGTCATCATTGACGATCATCAGTTATTCCGTGAGGGAGTAAAGCGAATCCTTGATTTCGAGGAGGAGTTCGTAGTCGTAGCGGAAGGAGAGAGTGGCGTAGATGTCATTCCTCTCGTCGAAGCACACCAACCAGACATCGTATTGATGGATATTAACATGCCACAAGTCAACGGTGTCGACGCAACGAAACGTTTAATGGAAGTACACCCGGAAGTTCGGGTCATCATCTTATCGATCCACGATGATGAGACGTATGTCATGCACGCTTTAGGAGCTGGAGCTGTCGGGTATTTATTGAAAGAGATGGCGACGGATGAACTCGTCAACGCGATTCGTTCCGTCTATCGTGAAGGTGGATATGTACATCCGAAAGTAACACCTAATCTACTTCAAGAATACAGACGTCTCATGAAGATGAAACAAACGATGTCATCTCAGCCCGTTGAACGCCGGGTAGCTGAAGCACCACTGCATGTATTGACACGGCGAGAATGTGAAGTTCTGCAGCTACTAGCAGATGGATTCTCAAATCGGGCGATTAGCGATACGTTATATATCAGTGAAAAAACAGTCAAAAACCACGTATCTTCGATTCTTCGAAAGATGAATGTACCGGACCGAACCGGTGCAGTCGTCGAAGCGATTCGCCGCGGGTGGGTCGTCGTCGTATGAACGGAAAAGGAAGACAGGAGCAGGGCTCCCGTCTTCCTTTTTTTATCCACTCAGAAGTGCTACACTTATAAACGATTGTGATATATGGAGACTTATGTCACGACGGAACTATAAAAGCGAGGAAATCACGGATGAGTCAGATTGTGATCGTAACGGATAGCACTGCCTATCTGCCAACAACGTATTGTGAAGAACATCAAGTACATGTCGCACCGCTTAGTGTCATCTTTGAAGGAGATGCTTATCGGGAAGGGTTTGATATTTCGGTTGCTGATTTTTATGAACGGATTCGGACGGGTAGCCTTCCGACAACTTCACAGCCGAATATTGGAGATCTCGTTGCGACGTTCGAACAACTGCCAGAAGGAACAGATATCATTGGCATCACCCTCTCAAGCGGGATCAGTGGGACATATCAAGCGTTGCACACGATCAATATGATGATTGATCATGTGAACGTCCATCCTATCGACTCACGTATTTCCTGTATGCCGCAAGCGTTTCTCGTCCAAGAAGCGGTTCGTTTGCGAGATGCAGGAGCCACGGCGGAAACGATCGTCCATCATTTAGAAGAGTTAAAGGAGCGCATTCGTGCGTATTTTGTCGTGGATGATCTCGAACACCTCCAACGCGGAGGACGTCTCAGTGTCGCTCAAGCATTCGTGGGTTCGTTCTTAAAGATTAAACCCGTTCTCCATTTCGTTGATGGAAAAATCGTTCCGTTCGAAAAAATTCGGACGTTCAAGCGAGCCGTCAACCGAATCGAAGAGATGATGCAAGAAGATATCGACGGAGACGGAACTGGGTATACGATCGGCGTCATTCATGCAGAAGACTCTACGAAAGCAGAACAAGAAATTGCGTCCTTACAGACGAAATTTCCAAATGCTAAAATCGAGATGAGTGTATTTGGTCCTGTCATTGGTACACACCTTGGACCGGGCGCGATTGGTATCACATGGTACAAAAAATAAGATGAAAACACATTGACGGAGTCTATCGTTAATGTGTTTTTTCTTGTCTAGATACATAGGATAGCAAAACTTTTTTTTGAGAAATCGCGTATTCCATACATACATCTTTTATACAGCATACATTGCTGATTTTCCCATCTGTCAGTCAAGATGAAGCAAATGGGAAACGAAGGAAGTGAAGCAATGGATATACGCGGGAGATGGATTTCAGCAAAACAGATTGAAATCCGATTGTCGACGCATCAACTCATTCCAGCTGTGACGTTAACGTGTCAGCGATGTGGAGCTTTTCCTGTTAAAGGACCTTGCACGTGCGGAAAGCGTTGCTATTATTGTCGACGGTGTATCGCATATGGGAAGTTGCGTACGTGTGATCAGCTCATCACCGATACACGACCACTTGATCCTGTACGTCCAGCACAGCATCAACCGATTCGATTGACACCTGCTCAAACGACTGTTGCGGAAGCAATCGAGCAGACAATCATCCGGGGTGGGAGACTACTCGTTCATGCAGTTTGCGGAGCAGGAAAAACACCGATGTTTTTTCCTAGCATCGAAAAAGCATTAGCGAGCGGGAAACGTGTCCTCGTCACGGCACCACGTGCGGATGTCGTCCGTGAATTAACACATCATATCAAGCAGGCATTTCCAACTGCTCACGTCGTATCTTTATATGGTGGATCAGCGGATCGTCTTCTCTTAAGTGAAATCACAGTCAGTACAACGCATCAACTGATTCATTACCGATCCTGTTTTGATGTCGTCATTTTGGATGAAGTCGATGCCTTTCCTTTCCATCTGAACTGGACGCTACATCGCTACGTCAAACGAGCGATGACGCCAAAAGCAGCACTGATTTTATTAAGTGCGACGCCATCGATATGGCATCATCTCTATCCGACAGTACGACTGATGCGGCGTTATCATGGACATCCCTTACCGGTTCCCCGCCTGAAGTCACCGTTTACGACACAGACGATTCTGGATTGGCTACGTCAGCATGAACAGCAACCGCGTCTCGTATTCGTTCCACGCATCTCAGCACTCGAAGCATGGCAAGAACGATTAAAGAAAGCTGGCATTCATGTGACGACCGTCCACGCGGAAGACCCGGAACGAATTGAGAAAATCCAATCGTTTCGTACGACTAACGGTATTTTGCTAACGACGACGATTTTAGAGCGAGGCGTGACGATCTCTAATGTACAAGTGGCGGTTCTTGATGCCGATCAAGGATTTAGTACGAAAGCCTTGATTCAAATTAGTGGGCGTGTAGGGCGTGATGCGGCTAATCCAAATGGAGACATCTCATTTTTCGCCAATGATCGGTCGGATGCCCTATTTTATGCCGTCCATCAGATCCAAAAAGCGAATCGATGGACTAGCACATGAAGTGTTTGTTCTGTCAGCATGACTTTATACCTAGCTGGGAACTGAGCAATATGTGGACTAGCCAAAGCGTTTGTACTCCCTGTAAAATGAAATTTGTAAAAAGTGGTGGATGCGCAGATTGTGGCAAACCAGATGTAGACCTCTGTCAAGACTGTCAACGGTGGAAAAATCTTGGCTTAGCACTTCATACGCGTACGATGTATCTCTACAATGAAGAAGCTAAAACATTCATGCATCATTATAAATTTTTAGGAGATACTGTCCTAATTCAGATGTTTACCAATGAGTTGAAGAAGGTAAAAATGAGGAGAGGATGGATCGTTCCAATTCCGCTTAGCCGTGACCGCCTGTCTGAACGAAAGTTTAACCAAGCAGAAGAGATCGCTAAACAAATGAATGGGAAGGTCACCTTAGCTTTAAAGCGCGACGAAGGAACACCACAGAGTAAGAAATCAAGAGAAGAACGTCTTAAACGATCGAATCCATTTCATGTCACGAAAGAAGTTGCAGGAAAAAATATCTTGCTGGTCGACGATGTCTATACAACAGGAGTGACACTCCGGCAAGCTATGGTGCGTCTCAAGGAAGCAGGCGCAAGTGAAATTTCTGCAGTAACTTTATTTCGGAGTATTTAATATTTCGTCATTCCTGCCGATACTCTGAATGAGGTGAAGGAAATGGATGTAGTAAACTGCAAATCTTGTGGGAAAATTTTCATGAAACAATCTTCTGATCTCTGTCCGACGTGTATGCGTCAGGATCATCTGAATTTCGAAAAGGTACGCGAATTCTTGCGAGAGCGGCGAAAAGTCCGAACTTCACCGAATGATGTCGAGGTACAAACAGGAGTCAAACGCGAGACCGTCTTTCGTTATATCAAGGAAGGGCGCTTGTTGATTTCTGAGATTTCTCAAATGGAAATCACGTGTGAGAGTTGCGGAAAAACCTCTCATGAAGGGACGATTTGTGCTGACTGTCGTGAAAAATTGCGACGTGACCTCGCCCAAGCGATGCAAGATTCTGTGGACCCTTCGAAACCGAGAACGTATCGAACTTAAATCAAGAATCTCGTAATCTAGAAAGCAGGTGTTCACATGCGAATTGATTCGACTAAATGGGTGAACATGCCCAAGACGTATGAAAGAAATCAACCCGTAGAAGGAACCGAAACAAAACGAATGAATCGAACAGACGAAGTGACGATTTCAAAAGAAGCACGCGTGCGCTTCGAAGGAACGACTTCATCGCGGGCAGATAAAATTGCCTCCCTTAAACAAGCCATTCAGGATGGAACCTATAAACCGGATGCGAACAAAATCGCGGAACGTTTCTTGAACTTGTAATAAGGTGAATGAAACTGACATTAGAAGCGACTCGGGGCACGGATGCGCGGGTCGCTTTTTATATGAAACGATAGCAAGGTAGTAAAGTAGTGGGACTCATGATAAAAGGAGCAAACACGATATGGAAATCATCCGACAGTTGACGGAGGCGCATGAAGCATTATTAGCGCTCGCCTTTTCAAAAAAAGAGGCATTGATTCAAAACGACATGAGTCGCCTTTCGAAAATCGTCAAGGAAGAACCCGTTTTGCTGAAACGCATCGCGACATTAGAGCAAGAGCGCATCGAATACATGGGAACAGTGACCATGACGGAGTGGATCGCGTCACACCCTGAAGATGTTGAAACACTTCGTGCTCTCTTATCGACGATGGGGCAACTGCGAAAAGCGAATGCGCTGAACGCAGAGTTATTAGAACAATCGTTACATTACATCGAATGGCATTTGCAATTGCTCGTACCGGAAGCGGATGACTTTACATATGGTCAATCGACGTTTGACCGGACACACTTCAATCGAAATGCATAAGGAGGAAATCGAATGGGTTCAACATTCATGGGGCTTGAAACGGGACGCCGTGCGCTGACGACGAGTCAATGGGCGTTACAAGCGACAGGAAATAACGTATCAAATGCCGGAACGGCAGGATTTTCAAGACAGCGTCTCGTCCAAGCGACGACGGAACAACTTTCGGTCTCCCTAGGCGGCGGAAAAAACGTTCAATTCGGAACTGGTGTCCGCGGAGAATTGGTCGAGCGATTACGTGATGTGATGGTCGATAAACAATATCGTGACGAATCAACGAAGTATGCATACTATTCAACGAAAGCAGCAGCATTCGGTCGAATGGAAGATATCATCAATGAACCGTCTGAAACGGGTCTTGCGAAAACACTCGATAGTTTTTGGGCATCGTTACAGGGATTGTCGAAAAATCCGCAAGACTCAGGTGCGCGAAGCGTCGTTCGTCAGCAAGCGGATACCGTATCGAAGACGTTCAACTATCTAGCGACTTCGCTAACGAAGGTGCAAGGAGACTTAAAAAATGAACTGGATGTCTCAACGAAAAAAGTAAATGATCTTCTGCAGAAAATCTATAACGTCAATACACAAATTCATGAAATCGAACCGATTGGTGTCTTACCAAACGACTTGTACGATGAACGCGATCGTTACTTCGATGAATTATCGACATATGTGGATTTTGAAAAGGAATCAATCGATGCATCGGACATCGTCTCAGGTAACATGGGGAATGCGGCGAAGATTGCGGAAGGTCGTGTGAACGTAAAGTTGATCATGCCTGGCGGAGTCACTTCTGAGGTCGTCAATATGAAGACGGATACAAAAGCACGTTCGATCGAATTCACAACGGATCCTACGACAAAAGCGATTACTGGGTATCAAACAGATACTACTCCTGTTTTATTTACACCTACGAAAGGTTTTTCAAACGGGAAACTCTGGGCCTTATTACAAATGCATGGTTACCAAAACAGTGGTGAAACAACATTGACAGGTGAATATCCTAAGATGCTCGATAATCTGGATAAGATGGCTAAGCAATTTGCTGAAAGCTTTAACACACAACATAGTTCACACGCTATCGTCACAGAAGATCCAGTAACAAAAGCGACGGTCACGACAAAAGGAACAGATAAGTTTTTTATTGCCTCGAGCGGTACTGAGATTACAGCGAAAAATATAGCTGTTGGAAGTGAGATTTGGTCTAGTCTCTCGAATATCATCGTCTCAAAAGATGGCAATATCGGGGATGGGTCTGGTGCACAGGCGCTTGCCGACATTAAAACAAAAACACTTTCTGGTCTTGGGGCAACAATCGGTTCGTTTTATCAATCGATCATCGGTGACATGGGGGTAGCGACAAGCCAAACGATTGACCTCGGAAAAAATGCCAGCGTTTTAATGGATAACGCCGATCAACGCCGAATGTCAGTCTCAGCGGTCTCACTCGATGAAGAGATGACGATGATGATTCAATACCAGCATGCATACAATGCAGCAGCACGAAACATCACAACGGTCGATGAAATGCTCGATAAAATCATTAACGGTATGGGATTAGTCGGTCGCTGATAAGGAAGGAATGAGGACATGCGGGTCACACAAACGATGCTGACAAAGACGAATATTGGTCATTTGTCTTCGAGTTATCAAAAATTGAGTACGTTACAAGAACAACTGATCAGCGGTAAAAAAATTCAAAAGCCGTCTCAAGATCCTGTCGTTGCAATGCAGGGGATCCGGTACCGGACAGAAGTCCGTGAAGTCGATCAGTTCAAAAAAAATGTCGATGAAGCGACAGGCTGGATGGATCTAACCGATTCTGCTTTAGATGAAGTGACGTCTGCCATGCGCCGGATCAACGAATTAACGACACAAGCAGCGAATGATACGTATGATGGCACACAGCGGAAAGCCATCCAAAGCGAAGTCGGACAGTTGATCGAACATATCGGAACACTGGCGAATACAAAGTATAACGAAAAGCAAATATTCAATGGTACAAAGACCGATCAACCGTTCATCGACATGGAAAAACTGAAAGCATTTTTAAAGGATAATGTAGATACCGCGACGGTTGACTCAATCTTCACGACATCCGTTGGACCAGGAAACGGTAAAATCGAATATGAAGTATCTTCAGGAATCAAAGTACAAGTTAACGTCACACCTACAGATGGTGGCGACGGTGGTGTGTTTGGGAAAGATACGTTCACGACACTAAAGAAGTTATTTAATGCACTCGGTGGTACAAAAGAAGATGGAACTGCTGGCAGTAGCACGAATAACGGAACCGAATTATCCGGCATGTTGAAAGACTTAACGGCGATGTTGAACAAAACGGTCGAAGTGCGCTCGGATTTAGGGGCACGCGTGAATCGACTGGAACTGAACGCGTCTCGCTTAGAAGATCAAGAAATCATCGCAAAAACGGTTATGTCTGATAATGAAGATATCGAAACAGAACAGGTCATCATGGAATTAAAATCACATGAAACGTTACATCGTGCCGCACTCAGTGCAGGGGCACGAATCATCCAACCATCGTTACTTGATTTTCTTCGATAAGGGGTGAACAGGGATGAATCTTCCTCACCTAGAGATGCGACAGACCTCTGCTAAAATCGGTATGCAGACGACACCACTTGAAATGCGACAAACGCAACGTTCGGCTGATCTCTCGATTGAACAACCGCAAGGCGAACTAGCGATTGAAACCGTAGCGGCTCGTCTCGAAATTGATTCTTCGCAGGCTTGGATTGAAATGGGACGAATCCCGGCATTTGAATCAGTCAGACGGTATGCGGATCTCGGTCAACAAATGGTACGTGAAGGGACGGGACGCGTCGCGAGTGAAGGAGATCAATTGATGCGGATCGAGCAAAAAGGTGAGGTCATCGCGCGGATTGCGAAGATGAACGATACGCCTCCAGCAGAAGTGACGACGCTGGGCTTCATTCCTCGGAGCTTGGACCGGGTCAAAATTAATTTTACGCCGGCTGAAGTGAATGTTCGCTACACTGCTCGTAAGCCGGTCATCGATGTCACAACGCATCGTCCGGAACTAGAGGTCACGGAAGGGAAAACAGACATTTTTCTTCGGGAACGAAATCAGCTAGATATGTGGCCAGTGGGCGGCATATACGACGAGAAAGGATAATATTATGCAAATCGAAACAGATTTTTTTGGCACGATTACGATCGAGCCAAGTGAGATCATTACTTTCGCTTCTGAATTACCGGGGTTTCCGGATGCCAAACAATTCGTGTTGTTACCGTTTGGAGAAGGGGTACCGTTCTGGTCCTTCCAATCGATCGATCAGCCGGAGTGTGCGTTCATCGTCACGAATCCGTTTTGGATCGATCCGGATTATGTCTTTGAATTAACGGATTCTGCAAAAGAACAGTTGAGTATCGAAGAAACAGTACAAGTCGCCGTATACACGACGGTAACCTTACGTGAGCCATTTGAGGAATCGACGACGAATTTACGTGCACCATTCGTCATGGAGACGAAGCAGCGGCTCGCGAAACAAATCATTTTAGAAGATACATATCCGAATCGTCAAAAGATTGGAAGTCTGACAGAAGTAGGTGGACGCTGATGCTCGTACTAAAACGAAAGAACGGCGAAGCGATTCAAATCGGGGACGATATCGAACTGACGATTCTTGCAATCGAAGGCGATCAGGTTAAACTCGGGATTCGAGCTCCACGACAAGTCGATATCCATCGCAAAGAAGTCTACTTAGCGATTCAAGAAGAGAACACGGAAGCCTCACGTAGTACGGGATTGATTGGACAACTCTTGAAACAACAGGAAAAGTAAGGTCAAGTGAATGCCAGTGTATACTCTTGTGATTCATGCATTCTCTGGGAAAAAGAATACAGAAAGACTCCCTGCGTGTATCATACAAGTGCAGGGAGTCTTTCTTATCATGAAATAAATGCTGAAACGCGTTGAATCGTGTATAGTAAATGGAGAGAAAAGAAACCTTTTGAATCGAAGAGGGAGTTGTCAGGAATGAATGAGACGAAGCAGCTGAAAAAAGACGCGAACCGTGTATTAAAAGCGACGAGTCGCACCTTCTATATCCCGATTAGTCGACTATCGCAAGACTTACAGGAAGCGGTCGGTGCTGCTTATCTATGCATGCGTGCTATCGATGAAATCGAAGATCATGAGGAACTGGCGACGGACATCAAGACGATGTTACTACGCGAGACGGCATTGATGATGCGTGGGACGTTTTCCGGTACGGCCTATCTTGAGTTGATTGCTCCGTACACGTCACATTTACCAGAAGTCACGCTTCGTTTACCAGAATGGATTGCCTATTGTCCAGCACCGATTCGTGCGAAAGTCCTCGATTCGACGGCTGAGATGGCAGAAGGCATGGCCGTTTGGGCAGAGCGGGACTGGACAGTCAAAACAGAAGCCGATCTCGACGAATATACGTATTATGTCGCCGGACTTGTCGGTGTGATGCTGTCGGACATTTGGTACTGGAAAGCAGGTATTGTCACGGATAAGCAACAAGCGATTGGATTCGGTCGAGGACTGCAGGCCGTGAACATTCTCCGTAACCAACAAGAAGATGCAGAGCGGGGTGTCGGTTACTTCCCACCTGGCTGGACGACCGATACGATGTTCGCTTACGCACGAGAGAATCTTGCGGAAGCCGATGCCTATCTCGCTTCGATCCCGAAAGAGACGACAATCTACGAGTTTTGTCATATTCCACTTGCGCTTGCTCACGGTACGCTCGATGCACTTGCAAGAGGTAAGGAAAAACTGAGTCGTCCGGAAGTCTTGAAAATCGTCGGTGCTGCCGTATTAAAACGATAAGCTTACATTAAAAAAGTAGCCGTCCGTTTCCCTAAGGGAAGCGGACGGCTGCTTTGTGTCTCAGCGTAAGACGTACAATGTTAATCCAATCAGTGCAGAACCGATCCAAATGAGGAGGATCGCTCGTCCATAAGGGAACCGATAACCGGCACGTCGCGAAACGAATAAACCGATCCCCATGACCGCCAGTGCGATGAAGAACGTCAAGAACAAGGAGAGTTGTTGCATCCGATTTCCTCCTGTCAGTGTAGATCAGATAAGTATGCGAGTACCTTCTCTTCATAGGCTTTTCGATCATGGGCATACGATTGAACATGACCACCGTTCTCTGTCACATAAAGTTCCGATCGTGGGGCTGCCTTTTGAATCTTCATACTTTCTGTCACCGGAATCGCATCGTCATCCTTCCCGTGGATCAAAAGGATTGGATACTCAATCCGCCGGACGGATTCCACCGGTTTGACGCGTTCTGGATTTAATCCTGTTAGTGGGGGCGTGATTTCTAGAATGATCGGTGTAAATGGGAAGTTTGGTAAACCGCTCCAAACTGGTAGATTGGTAGCAAGATAGTTTTCGAGATCGCTAAATGGACTATCGGCAATGACACCGACGACATCAGCATTTGGAGCGGTGACGAGCGAAGTCGCAGCTCCCATTGAGATGCCGTAAAGTACAACTGGCTTCGACGAGCGTGATTTCGCATAACGAACAGCTGTTAGTAAATCATCTTGTTCCTTTGCTCCGACTGTGACGCGTTTGCCGTCAGATTTACCAGAACCCCGGAAATCAAACGTCAGCACATTGTAGCCAGCATCATGAAATTTTTTAAAGAGCGGTAGGACTGGAACATCTTCTTGCTCCCGATTTTTACCGTATCCATGGGCAAAGACAATCGTCAGCTTCGCATCCTCGCTCGGCATCCACCAGCCGGATAGGCGGGTCCGGTCTTTATAGGACCGGAATGTCACGTCCTCATATTCTAGATTTTCTGCCTTCTTTGGATTCGTCGTCAGTGCCTCTCGTTCAGGTTGCGTCAATGATGAGCCGACGTAACCTGAAATACCAACGATGATGACGACGACAAAGGTGATGATGATGACGATAGTCGCGATGATTTTTTTACGATGTTTTTTCCACACCCGCGTTCCTTCCTTTCGTTCGGTTAATGGATATCTTTTTTCTTGAAGCGACCGCCATGGACATCATGGATGTTGCCAATTGCAATAAAGGCTTGTTCATCAAAATCACGAACGATGTCCTTCAACTTCGATTCTTCCAAACGACTAATGACACAGAAAATGACTTTCTTCCCGTCACCCGTAAAGGCACCTTCTCCGTTTAAATACGTCATACTCCGACCGAGTCGGTCCATGATTGCAAGACCAATCTCTTCATAGTTCTCAGAGATGATCCAGACGCTTTTCGATTGATCGAGACCATCGATAACGACGTCAATCGTCTTGAAAGCGACGAAATATGTAATCAAGGAATACATCGCCCGGTCCCATCCAAAGACGAAACCAGCGGCACCTAGGATGAAGACGTTGAAGAACATCACGATCTCACCGACCGAAAATGGTGTCGAACGGCTAAAGGAGACCGCAAGAATCTCTGTTCCGTCGAGTGAACCACTCGACCGGATGACGATCCCGACGCCGATCCCGAGAATCAGTCCGCCGAAGACGGTCGCGAGCAAGTCGACGCTCGTTAACGGTCCGATATGCTCAAGTAGTTTTGTAGCAATCGCCATGATGAAGATTGCGTATAAAGTCGACAAGGCAAATGTCTTCCCGATCTGTTTATAGCCGAAGAAGATGAACGGGATGTTCAAGAAGAACAGCCACAGCGCAAGAGTCGTATCTGTGACTTTCGAACCAATGATCGAAATCCCGACGATTCCACCATCGATGATATTATTGGGGACTAAGAATCCTTTCAGTCCAATTGCAAAGATGATGGCACCGATCGTTAGCATGAGGAGACGCCGAAAGAGTTGACCTTTCGTCGAACGACGATGATGTTTCATCGGTAGTGGAGACTGCATGCCATTCCTCCCATCTAGAGTAAATTACTTTAAGATTACTATAACAAAAAAAGCACGAAGACGTCTGTGAACGTCTTCGTGAACGAGTCAAGAGGTATAACGTAACGATTGGAAAAAGCGCATGATCTGTTCTGCTTCTGTTGCATTTGCATATTCTCCGACATATTGTCCATCAAGTTGGTCGATGATCGTAACGGTACAGGTGACGAGTTGAAGCCCTTCGTTCAAGCGAATCTCACACGTTGCTGCATGTGAAGGAAGGGGTGTCTCAGTCGAGAAATACAACGCCCTTGTACTTGTCTGATGCGCCTCTAAGTCAGAAAAAGCGAGGGTGAAGGATTCCGTATGATGCGTCAACATCCGAATCTTTCCAGGAACAGAAAAGCGTGGAACGGTGTCACTCGCTAGCGCACAGGCTTCGATGGGATAGAGAATTTCTCGAATTAAAAATCCTTCCATCACATCACTCGGAACAGGTCGACTGAAAAGATAGCCTTGGATGCGTGGGCATTCGAGCATCCGGAACGTATCGAGCTGCTGAATCGTTTCGATTCCTTCTGCAACGACATGCAGATTAAATTCGTTTGCCATGTATAAGATACTTTTGACGATGGCTTGTGCTTTTAGGTCATCGTAAATGTGCGTCGCGAATTGTCGATCAATCTTGATGACGTCAATTGGATAGCGTTGCAAATAGACCATCGAGGAGTAGCCTTTTCCGAAATCATCTAAGGCGATTCGAACACCGAGGGCACTGACTGATTCAAGCGTCCGACTCGTCATCGGATCATCCATGATGAGGGCGGCTTCTGTGATTTCTAGTTCAAGTAGGATTGGGTCGAGCGCATACCGTGATAAGGTCTGTTCGATTTGATGGTCGAAGCCTGGTATCAACAGCCGTTTTGGTGAGACATTGATCGAAATCGGTACAAGTGAGGCACCTGTCTTAGACCACTCTTTCATTGTCCGGCAGGCTGTCTCGAGGACCCAATCCCCAATGTCGATATGCAGCGCACTTTCTTCAGAAAGCGGGATGAAATCGTTCGGCGGGATCCGTCCCCATTCCGGATGCTGCCAGCGGATCAATGCTTCCATCCCAACAATCTTACCCGTCCAGCTATCGACCTTTGGTTGGTACTCGAGGAATAACTGATCGCGTTCGATCGCATAATGCAAGTCCTGCTCCAAACGATAGCGTCGGTAATAGTCAATGTCGAGATTCGAAGCGTAGTGATGAAATGCACTGTGATCGTCGCGTCTCGAGCGTCTTAGTGCTGTATAAGAATGCTTTAATAACTCAACGGCGTCCGTGCTGTCTTGAGGATAGCGACTGATACCGATTGACACCCGGGCGAACAAGGCATAGGGCTCAATTGAAATCGGTTGTGTCGAGATCGTAAGTAGTCTTTCCGCACACGGCGTGACGTCTTGTTCATAGTCGGTCGAGACGAGCAGTGCATATTCATCCCCACCGAGGTGACCAAGAAAGACCTCGTCCGGCTTGACATCATTTAAGCGGGCTGCTGTTGCTTGAAGCCATTGATCGCCGGAGCCGTGACCGAACGCATTATTGATTTCCGTAATACGGTTGAACGAAACTGATAGAACGAAAAAAGGAATATCGAGCGCTTGCCATGATTCAATCGTCTCGATCAGTGCTTGGCGATTTGGAAGACCAGTCACGACGTCTCGAAGAGCAAGTTGCCGTAACTGTTCTTCGTATGCTTTTTGTAACGTGATGTCATGCAAAACACTATTGGAATAGGCAATCGATCCGTCCGACTGGAAGACTGGGATTTGTTGATCTTCGACCCATTTAATCCGTCCATCGGGAAAACGGAGACGGTACTGTAGTGTGCCCGCATGCCCTTGTAACAAGCGTTGCGTGAACTTTCGCATCGCATCGTGATCACGAGGATCAATTCGAGACAATAACCACGTATCATTTAAAATCAAATTTTTGGGTAATTCTTCGTAGATGTGTAAAAAACCTTGCGAATGAAATAAGATTCTTCCGGTCGTCAAGTCAATTTGTGAGATTGCTGCATTCACAGCCTCATAAATTTCACGGGCTTGAGCGCGCTCCATCTTCAATTGTTGACGAGCCGCATCGATTTCTGACAAGTCATACAACACGATGGACGCCTGATGCGCATGACCTGCGCGACGTGAAGCTTTCAGACGAAGTAATTGGTAAGAACCATCTGACGTCAATAAAGATAGTTCTTGTTCAAACTGATCTTGCTTCCCTGCTGCCATCCGTTCGAATTCGAAACGGAGTGGATCAAAATCCCATGGATGGATCCGCTCGAGTAATCGTTTTTGCTCGATTGATGACTGGTCTTCCCTTAAACCGAGAAACTTGAAAAGTGAGGGCGAAGACTCGATTTGATGAGATCGTAAGTCATAATAAAATAGAACTAATTCGGGCACCTGTTCTGTCAATTCCAATTGAGAGCGAATCGTTGAGACGTCTTCTTCGAGTTGTTTTTCACGTGTCAAGTCGCGTGCGACGCCGTAGACACCGATGATATGTCCATCTTGTTCAATCGGCATATTCGTAATTTTTAACGTAACGAGGTGTTGGTCGGCATGCAGTCCCCTCGCCGTATAATGGACGGTTTCCCCTTGTAACGCGCGCTGGAAAAACTGCGAGACCGCCTCCATCTGATCCGGAGGATTAAAAACGGAAAAGTGCTCGTATAAGGTGTGTTCTGAGTATCCTAGGATTTCTGGTAGATGTTCATTGAAATAGATGATCGTACCAGCTGCATCAAATACAAAAATCGCATCGGTTTGATGATGGAAAAAGGCTTCTGATTGTTCAAGACGTGTCACTTCTAGTCCACCGATGTGAATGGGTGTCTTAGCAGAACGTCGGATCGTTTTCATGGCCTCAAAAAACGCCATCTCTTCACCTCCATACATAGTAACGCTTCAGTGTTACTATCGGATGAAGGACGGCTTCGTTGCAACGATTCTTCAAACAATAGACTATTATTTCAAAAAAACGAATGAAAAGTTAGAAAATGGTGCAATTTTATTTCAAAATTAAGAGATCAATCACAACAAAAAACGAAGCTCTGCTGCGAGAGCTTCGTTTTATATGTTAAATCGCTAAATCGACCGAAGTGTCACTGACGTTCGGGTCCGTATCGGCTCCTTGATCCGGTGCGCCTGGTCCCATGCCACTGTCCGGACCATGTCCGTGTCCTGGACCGTGACCATCACGTGCTGGACCTTTCTTGAGGTCAGCATAGCTTGAGACAGCATCCGCTCGAGACTGAATGTGTTCCTTGATTTGTTTCGCTTGTTTTTCAGTCAGCTTACCATCTTTGACTTGTTGATCGACGGCAGCATTTTGAGCGTTGAGAACGGCTTTCTCGAAATCCGCGTAAGCAATCTTGTTCGCTTCCGCAAATTCAGGTAAGGATTGCTCTGCAGCTTCGAATTTCGCCTCATCGAGTCCAAGTGCTTTTAAAATCGCTGACGTCGAGTCACCGAAGACACCGCCTGGTCCATGGTCACCGCGCTTGCCGTGTTCGCCGCGATCCGGAAGATCGTCGTAGCTCTTCGCATCCTTGTATTCCTCTGTCAGACGGGACTTGATTTCCGTTGCTTGTTTTTTCGTCATCTTCCCATCTTTGACGAGTTGATTGAGTTCGCTTGTCTGTGCCGCGAGTAACGCTTTTTTGTAATCGGCGAACTTGATTGATTGTGCTTTCGCGTAGGCAGCAAGTGATTGATTAGCGGCGTCGAATTTTGACTGGCTCAGTCCGAGTGCCTTCAAAACGTCTGCGATCAACGATTCATTAAAGAAACCGGGTCCGCCGTGGCGACCCATCGGCATCTTCTCTTTTAGTTCAGCGTAGCTCTTGACGCCACTGAATCGTTCCGTCTGACGCTTCAGCATGTCAGCAGCTTGTGTTTTCGTTAAGTCACCGGATTTGACGAGACTTGCGAGCTGTTCCTTCGCTGCCGCGAGTTCAGCCTTCTTGTAATCGGCGAACGAGATCCCCTTTGCTTTCGCGAGATCAGCGATCGATTGTCCTTTCTCCCGGGCAGCGTCAGCCTCGGCTTGTGTCAGGTTTAATTTTTTCAAGAGTAACGTCATGTCTTGTTTTTTCATACCTTCGAAGTGGTGCCCGTGTTTCGCTTGTTTTGTCGTGCTCGAGTCATCGTTCGTCGCAGCGTATGCGGATGCTCCTCCAACTGTTAATGCGCTAATTGTCAATGCAGTGATCCATTGTTTTTTGAATGTCATGGGATGATCACTCCTTTCACCTTTTATGGTAGAGGGTCACGAAAGAGAAGTTGTGAGGAAGTTGCAAAGAAACTGCGAAGAAAGGCAAATGCGGATAAAAAGACGTTACACTACTAGTGGAGGGATGACAATGAACGTACTATTAATTGAAGATGAACAAAAGTTAGCACAGGTGACAGCACGCTTCCTGCGTCACCATGCGTATGAGGTAACGATTGCCGGTTCGTTAGCAGAGGCGAAACAGTGCCTGACGACAGCATTTGACGCCGTCTTGATCGACGTCCGTTTACCGGACGGAGACGGTTGGTCGCTCGTGCCAGGCATCAAATCACAAGTTCAGCCACCGGTCGTCTTCATGATGACGTCGCGCGGGGAGGCAGATGATCGTGTCTTCGGACTCGAACTTGGTGCTGATGATTACCTCGTCAAACCGGTCGTCCTGAAGGAGTTGACGATCCGGCTCGAGCGGGCATTAAAAGTTCGTCCGGTCGCTCGCTATGCGTTCGGTGACTTGACGATTGATGAAAAGGGACGCCAAGTGAAAACCGGTGAACGCGTGGTCAGTCTCGCGAAGATGGAATTCGAACTGTTGCTTTACTTTATTGAACATCTCGGTGAGGCACTCAGTCGGGATCAAATTCTTGACGATGTCTGGGGCTATGCATTCGGTGGCGATACACGGACCGTCGATACGCACGTCAAGCAACTGCGCGACAAGTTACCCGTCATTAAACAACAATTGAAGACAGTGCACCGGGTCGGCTATCGATTGGAGGCGATTGAATGAAACGACGTTCTTTGATGCGAAAGTTCTTATACGCTGTCGTCGGTCCGTTGCTGGTCATGGGTGTTCTCAGTTTCGTCTTGACGGCGTTTCTCGTCAATCGGTTTGCGGAAGGCGAACGGTATGACCAACTGGCGCGGGAAGCGAACATCATCAAACAGTCCCTTGAGGCAGACACTCCGATTCCACGTGATATCCAAGGATTTTTGACGACGGACGGATTGACGCAACGCATTGGCGCGCGCGGACCCGCTGGACGGTTACCACTTCTCGATGATTTAAAGAAAGAAGATGTCATCGAAGTTCAAGACGAACGGTTACTGACGTATCAGCTGACCGTTGACGGAACCCGCATCACGACGGTTCGCCAAGCACCGCTTGCGAGTAGTGCCCTCGACGGTGTCTATATCGCAATCGGACTTGCCTTACTCGTGACGTTACTGCTGGCATCCTTGCTTGCTTACTATATGGGACGGCACTTGACGCGACCGATCGTCACACTTCGGTCCGTCGCTCAAAAGATTGGTGCCGGCGAAATGGATGTCGTCCTGCCAGCGCGACCGAAAGATGAAGTCGGCGAATTAATTGACGCGGTTGATGAGATGCAGACACAACTGAAACAGAAGGATCATCTACAAAAGACGTTCATTGCCGGGATCACACACGACTTGCGGACACCACTCGCAATCATCCGAAACGAGACCGAGGCGCTTGCAGCAGGTGTTATTCCTGTCGCCGAACTGCCCGACGTGACGACGAGCATCATCGAGGAGACGGATCGACTTGGTCATCTGATTGATGAGACGTTACTTTATTCAAAGCTTGCCGGTGGACGGATGCCGCTTGAAAAGAAGGAGGTAGCACTTGATGAACTCGTATCGATGACGGTCGAACGCCTGCGCGGAACATTCACGCAAGCAGGACTGACGCTTGCGACGGATCTTCATTCGATGAGGCAGTCCCTTGATCCACGAATGTTCGAACGTGTTTTGATTAACTTCCTGATGAACGCGCGGTTTGCTTCACCAGTCGGTGGAACGGTCACCGTTCGTTTAACGGATGACGAATTGACGGTCGAAGATGAGGGAGTAGGAGTTCGCATTGAGGACCGGGCAACGATTTGGGACGTCTACGTCAAACAAGAAGGCAGTGCCGGACACGGACTTGGTCTTGCGATTAGTCGAATGATTCTTGATAGTCATCAATTCGAGTACGGTGTCCGTGACCGGAGTGGTGGCGGGGCAGTTTTCTACGTTCAGTTTTGATTGGACTATATTAGACACGTAAAAAGAGAGGTCAGTTCTCGGAGTTAATCCGGAACTGACCTCTGTTGACTTCAACGATTATTCGCCTTCGTTCGCATGAACGAGACTTGGTTTGACGAGAGTATAGAATTCATCGCTCATTCCGACGCGACTCCCCATCTGGCAAGCGAGTTCGAGTGTTTCCTTATAGAAGTTCGCGACGAGATCGTGATTCTTGATGTGCTCGTCTTGCATCGCCTTTTTGACCCCGAGGACGACTTTGTCGATTTGCTCATCGGCATCATTACGTACTGGGACGACGTTTTCTGGAAGATCGACTTCCTTATCGTGTCCGTTGAAGCGGAACGAGGCACCGAATCCGAGGTGCTCGAGGAAGAAGTGAGGTAACAGTTTACTCGCGAAGAACTGATGCCATTCCGTCTCTTTCATCGCTTCCATGTCACGTTTGAATGACGTCGTTGCTAGCGCATAGCGATCGTGTGTATCCTTCATGAACTTCTCGAGTATCGGAACCTGCATTGCAAACGCATTTTTGAGCAAGTTATCGAGCTGTTCTTGCGTTAATTGTTCTTGTTCAGTCATCGCTTTAACCCCATTTCGTTTCGTTATCCTTATCGTAAGAAATTTAGACAATTCCGTCAAATCTTTTTCGAGAATAGAGTTTACCTATTTCACAAAAGGGAATCCATTACTATCAATCATTTTAGGGGGAGTCAGCATGAAACGAATCGCAATGACAGGAGTCTTACTCGGAGCATGTCTGACTCCGGTGACGGGCTTTGCCGCAAGTAACGTGACGTATAGTAAAGGAGTCGTCGAAAATAAGACGTTCGGCTACACAGTCAAGACGACAGACGCGTTGAAAAAGGCAATTCAGCAAGACAAGGTCGAACTTGTCAAGAACAAGACCGTCAAGTCAAAATACGGTGTCGTGACACGCAGTGGGACGTTCGCGTTGTACTATAAAGTCAAGGGAGCCGATCAACTACTCGTCAACTTGAACTACGAGCCGAAGAAGCTCTCAAAAAAACAATTCGACCGTGAAATCGGATATGGTACATATCTCGGGACGAAAGGTAGTAAAACGTACTATTACGTCTTACCAACGGAAGCCGTTAAAGGCGCTGCTGGCAAGAAAGCGATCGAGAACTTGATCGTTAAGGACGTCCCGCAGATGATGAAGACATTCAAACTGCAATGAGCACTAGCTTTTGCTAGTGCTTCTTTTATTCGTTCGGTATAGTTAAAAATGAGGTGAGTGAATTATGGAATGGAACGTCACAGACGTCAAACAGACAACAGATGTATTACAACTCGAAAAATGTGTCAACGATCATGATGGCATTGAATTAAAAGTCGCAGCCGATTGGGTTGGCGAGAACGATTTCGCCATCTATGATGGTGAGAAATTGATTGGATATTTGCAAGCATTCGCGTATTTACCGACGGAATGGGAATTGAACGTCTTCGTTGATCCGGATTACCGGAAACAAGGTATCTTCACGGCACTCGTCGAAGCAGCACGCACGCGGGCGACGGAAGCAGGCGTCGAAGCATTCACGTTCGTCATTGATGACGCCAGTGAATCAGGTCAAGCTGTTCTTGGACGGTTAGGGGCTGAGTACCGGATGACGGAGTACAACATGATTTTGAAGAAGGCGCAATTGTTCCTAAAAGCGGACCCTGATTTCGAACTACGGGAAGCGACAGCGGACGACCGTCCGTTCATCGTCGAGACACTTGGTAAATCGTTCGGGAATACGGACGAAGAAGCAGAGTCAATCTATCAAGCAATCGAATCCGACGACCGGATCACGTTCATCGGTGTCGCGAGCGGTAAATCGGTCGGCGTCATCCGTGCTTACCTTGCTTCCGATACACAAGCGAGCATCCATGCGTTCGCCGTTCGTCCGGAAGCCCAAGGCAACGGCTACGGGAAAAAGATGTTGAAGTTGATGGTTCAAGCGTTGTTCCGAACTGGTCGAACACAGCTTGAACTCGACGTCGAAACGGATAACGACCGTGCACTTGATCTTTACAAAGAAGCGGGATTCGTCGTGCATCGTGGTTATCAGTTCCACGTGTTGGCGGTCTAATTGAAATAAGCATCACGACTTTTCCACTCGCTTTCCTCAGGCGAGACACAAGCCGCGACTCTGTCGTCTTTGACGCAGAGCCGGGTCTTGTTCGTCTCTGACAGCGCAGACGCGCTTTTTACTATAGGAGTCGAGTGGACGTGTAATGCCTATCGAAGAACGGTCTCCGGATCGTTCTTTTTTATAGGTATTATTACAGAAACTAAACAAAAACGTTGGAACCTTTTCTGCAATCCGTCGTATACTAGACATATGGAAAAAAAGAGGAGGCGACGTCATGGAGAGTCGACAGGATTCATTGCGGACGTTGAAGTGGGTATCAGGTGGAATGGAAGCGGTGCTTGGGATTCCGCTTTTAGGTGGTTCAATCGTCATTTTCTCAGGTTACAATGCCCTGTGGTTAATGCTCGCGTTTCACATCGTCGTCGTCGTATTGACGGCACGTGCCGGGAACGTCTCAAAAGGGAACATCGTCGGGATCGTCGCCTCAACGGTCGGGGTCATTCCGGTCGTTGGGATGTTCTTACACATGGCAGCAGCGATTACGATTTTGATCGATGCGGCACTCGGTAACCGAATTGTCACACGGACTCATGTCAAACACGTCGAACCGATTCGACCGCGTCCGGTTCGTCGGGAACAAGAAAAACAAGAAGACCATCCGTTCTAAGTTTTTTTCGTTGACAGCGAAAAACAAGCCGTGTAAAGTAAACAACAAGTTAAGCCATATCAATTACATCGACGACGCGGAGTAAGTATCGTCAACACTGCCGACCAAGCGAGTCAGGAATGGTGAGAGCCTGACACGGTAAGCTGAACGAGAATGGACCGCTGAGAGCCTGTTGAACCTTCGAGTAGACAGGACGGTTGCCCCCGTTACCGGGCTAGCTGGTTGTTGGACCAGCGACAAGTGGAGACGATTTTTCGTCTCAATCAGAGGTGGCACCGCGCGGATACAGGCGTCCTCTATGCATTAGCTATTAGCTATGCGTAGAGGGCGTCTTTTTTGTACGTCACATGCCGAATCATCCAACGCTCATCATATTTCTCAGGAGGCACTACACATGAAAAAAACATTGATCGCAGCGGCGAGCACGGCAGTTTTACTCGCAGGATGTGCAACGACAGAACCAGCAGAGGATAAAAAAGCAGATAAGAAGATTTTGCATACGATGGAAAGTTACGATCTTCTGTCGGTTGACCCGGCAGATGCCATCACGTCAAACATCTTCAACCAAATTTATGAAGGGCTCTATCGCTTCGACGCGAACAACGAACTTGTTCCGGCAGCGGCGAAATCACATAGCGTGTCAGAGGACGGAAAAGTCTATACGTTTAAGCTGGACCCAAATGCCAAATGGTCGGATGGGAAGCCCGTCACAGCGGAGAACTTCCGTTATGCGTTCGAACGTGTCGTCGAAACGAATTCACCGTTCGCGTACTTGCTTGAGCCAGTTGAAAAAACGACAGCCGTCGATGACGAGACACTCCGGATTGAACTGAAACGTCCGACACCGTACTTTCTCAGCATGACGACGTTCGGCACCTATATGCCGGTTCGTGAAGATATCGTCAAAGCAGAAGGCGACCAGTTCGGGACGGACCCGAAAACGAACGTCTACAACGGACCGTTCACGTTCAAGAAGTATCAAGCGGAGCAAGGTTATACGCTTGCGAAGAATGCTGAGTACGCAGACCGGAAGAACGTCAAGATCGACGAAGTTGACGTCAAGATCATCAAGGATCCGATGCTTGCGATCAACTTGTTCGAGTCAGGCGAGCTCGATGTCGCACCACTCAACTCAGAAAATGTCGTCACGTACAAAGACAAAAAAGAGTACAACACGTTCAGCGATTCGCGGATGTTCTTCATTCGGATGAATGAAAAGACGGATGCGTTGAAAGACAAGCAGACACGTCAAGCAATCGATGCAGCGTACGATAAAAAGGCATTAACGGAAACATTACTCGGAAACGGATCACTGCCTGCGGACTACATCGTGCCGCAAGAACTCGATCCGAAGTATGACAACGCGCGTCAAATCAAATCGTCGTATGATGTAGCAGCTGCGAACAAGGTGCTTGCCAAACAAAATCTTGAATTGACGATGTTGATTGAAGACGATGATGTCTCAAAAAAAATCGGTGAGTATATTCAAGGGGCGTTGAAGAAACAGAACGTCGACGTTAAACTGTTGTCACTGCCGAAGAAAGAACGTCTCGCCCGTGAAGGACGAGGGGATTACGATCTGTCACTCGCGAGTTGGGCACCGGACTATCAGGACGCGACGACTTACTTGAACTTGTTTACGACCGGTAACCCGTTCAACATGATGGACTACTCGAACAAGCAGTATGACCGTCTCTTGAAGCAGGCTGAAAGTGAACTTGATCAGGATAAGCGTCTTGCATTACTCAGTAAGGCGGAAAGCGTATTGCTCGACGATCAAGCGATCTCACCGGTCTACCAGCGAAAGAATGCTTTCTTACAAAATACAGAAGTGAAGAATCTCGCGCGACACAATGTCGGAACGGATATTTCCTATAAATACGTCGAAATCAATCGTAACTGATACTCGTATCCTCTTTTCCTGATAACACAAGGGAAAGAGGATTTTTTGTATGGGAGAGATTTGGTAATTTTATTCTGAAATCAGGTCAATCGACTAAAATCGCTTTCATTATCAACCGATAGATAGAACGGTGAAAAGAAGAACCAAGAAGGGAAGTCGCAGTTATGAAAAGATTTCGAAGAAACTTGAAGTTACGATTGTTCTTTTGGGTATTGGTGATCTCGGCCGTCACAAGTGGTATCTCAGCACAACTCGTCTTATATCTACACCGTGGGCTCGACGTCGCGGATACGAATGCGATCTGGGTTGGAGCGGGTATCGGTCTTCTCCTCTCATTGATTGGAACGACGTTGACACAACTCATTCTCCGTCAACCAATCAAAGCGATTGAAAAGGCGACCGAGACAGCACGCGAAGTCGCAAACGGCAACTTCGATGTTGATTTTGAAGAAGCAAAACGTGGAGATGAAGTCGATCAGCTCATGCATGAGCTCGAAGTAATGGTCTTACATATCCGCAAACAAGCAACACAAATGGGGAGCTCAAGCGATAAATTGACGGCGTCAGCGCAAGAAATCGCAGCAGCTGTCCAAGAAGGAAACGCGTCTGGTGAAAGCATTCGTTCAGCAATGGCGGAGTTATCTGCAAAAATGAACGAAAACGTTGATCAAGCCTATCTATCAATGGACGCACTCGGTGCGGTCAAGCGGACGATGGATGAAGTCGCAGCAGAAATGAACGAAGCGTTGAAATCAGCGACAGTCATGCAGACGGAAGCGCAGAACGGGAAGACACTCGCGACGGATTCGGTTGAAGCGATGCATATGATTTCGAAGAAGATGGAGCAGTCAGCGACACTCAACGGTCGATTGACGGACATGACAGGTGAAATCTCACGCATCACGGATGTCATCAGTGACATTTCTGCTCAGACGAATCTACTCAGCTTGAATGCTTCGATTGAAGCGGCACGTGCGGGTGAAGCAGGGCGTGGCTTTGCTGTCGTTGCAGCGGAAGTTAAAAAACTCGCGGAGCAAACTGCGACGTCAGCAAAAGAAATCACGGATCTGATTTCAGGCGTCAAACGTCTCGTTAATGATACGGCGAACGCGATGACGGATGTCCAAAACGAAGTCGCGACAGGCGTCGGGCTCGTCGAACAAGCTGGTTCGTCATTTGAAGAGATTCATCATTCGACGGAGCATGTCTATTCACGCGTGAAATCGGTCGACCAACTCGTTGTCAAATCGGACCAAGAGATTGATCAAGTCGGTCTGACGACAGCGAATATCCTTGCGATGGTCGAGGAAGCATCGAAACACGCAGAGCAAGTCTTGCAGGCATCAAGTCATCAAGCGGCTTCACTCGGTGAAGTCAACGGCGCGATGGAAGAATTGGTTGCAGTAGCGGAGCAATTACAGGAAGAGACAGGCGCGACGCGTCTTTGAATGATGAGGAATCGTGTATCCTGAAACGGGATGCACGATTTTTTTTTTGGATTTTTTTGAAAAAAGCATTAAACATTTCGGAGGGACGACGATATATAGGGTGGAAGCAGTCATCGACTAATTCTACCGTGTCACCCTTGGGCCGGCCAGGGGGCACATCTCGGAGAAGACGGATCTTCGAAGAGACAAAAAACTTATCCTATGGAGGGAAATTACAATGATTATCAATCACAACATTACAGCTCTCAATACGCACAGTAAGCTATCTTCAGCTTCTGCTGCGCAAAGCAAATCAATGGAAAAATTAGCTTCAGGTCTTCGTATCAACCGTGCAGGTGACGATGCAGCTGGTCTTGCAATCTCTGAAAAAATGCGTGCTCAGGTTCGTGGACTTGATCAAGCATCACGTAACGCACAAGACGGAATTTCATTGATTCAAACGGCTGAGGGTGCATTGAATGAAACACACGATATTCTTCAACGTGTTCGTGAACTCGCGGATCAATCAGCAAACGGTACAATTACGAACGATGATCGTAAAGCGATTCAAGATGAAGTCAAGCAATTAAAAGAAGAAGTAGATCGCATTGGTAACACGACTGAATTCAATACACAAAAATTATTGAATGGTGCTTTGAAATCAGCTGGTGCTACTGTTGGCAGTGATAGCACAATCGGATCAAATGTGTTAAATCAAACAGCCGCTAAGTTAACTGGTGCTACTAACTTCTCTGCTGTAGATGCATCAGGTGTATCTTTAGCAGCAAAAGATAAAATCAAAGTTGATAATGTTGAAATTGAAGTTGACTGGGATAAAGGCCTTACTGATGCTGAAAAAACATTATTCAAAGGTGATTACTCAACAACAGCAATGACAGATTCTCAAAAATCGGATATTAAAGATGCGATTGGTCGCGTTTTAAATGATGCTATTTCAGCACACAATGCTGCAAATGGAACAAGTGTAGCTCCTGTTAAAGTATACGAAGCAGGTGGAAAATTAGTTTTAGAAAGTGGTTCAAACGGACAAACTTCTAAATTGGATACTACAAATGCAACTGTACTTGATACATTTGCTGACGCAGCAACTACAACTGCAGCTGGACAAGACCAATTAGCAAAAGCAGTAACAGCTGAAAAGCTTTCATTTGAAGTTGGTGGTGTTAAATTACAAACTGCAGCATTAACAGCGGCAGCTGCTAACAGTGATGCAACAACTGTAGCAACAGATATTCAAACAAAAATGCGTGCAGCAATCGACACATACAATACAGGTGCTGGATTATCAAAAGGACAAGAAGGATTCATTGACAAAGATGCAGTATTTGTAGAAGCAAAAGGTGGTCACTTCACGGTTTCTTCTTCAAACGGACCTGTATCATTTAATGAGTCTGAAGGATCTTCACTTGTTAAAGATCTTGGATTGACTCAAGCTCAAACAGAAGCATCAGGAAATGGTGGAATGACATTCCAAATCGGTGCTAACAAAGGTCAAACAATTACATTCGGAGTAAACGACATGCGTTCATCAGCTCTTGGTATTGCTAACGTAGACGTTTCTTCACAATCAGGAGCTTCACAATCACTTACTGCTCTTGATAAAGCAATCAAAACGGTTTCTTCTGAACGCGGAAAACTTGGTGCTGTTCAAAACCGTCTTGAGCACACAATCAATAACTTGAAAACATCTTCTGAAAACATTACAGCGGCTGAATCACGTATTCGTGACGTTGATATGGCGAAAGAAATGATGAACCAAACAAAGAACTCGATTCTTGCACAGGCTGCTCAAGCAATGTTAGCTCAAGCTAACCAACAGCCACAAGGTGTTCTTCAATTACTCCGTTAATCGGATTTATAGATTACTTAAAGTCATGGGCTCGTTCCATGGCTTTTTTTTATTGGTTTAATTGAATGATAGGTTTTATAAATTAAATAGTATTAAGAATTAAGCTAATAGACCGATACATTACATAGAGAATAAATAAGGAGTGACAGACAATGAATTCCATCAATACGGAAATCCGGCTTCACCTGCCTTCGAACGTTTTACCATATGAAGCGACGAAAAATGTCTTCGTCGAAGCAAACCAAGCAGAGTTGGAGGAAGATGGCGTCATTGTCTTGCCGACTCCTCAACACGTCCAAAAACTTGAAGTAGCGATTGAGCAAGCGAATGTGAAGCTGGAATTGCAACGGACAGGATTGAAGTTCGTCAAACATGAAAAATTAAACGAGTATTATATTCAGGTCGTGGATACGAACGATAATGTCGTACAAGAGATTCCAAGTAAAAAGGAACTTGATTTCTTTGCAGCATTTCTTGAATTCAACCAATTGATTGATAAACGGATTTAATAAGAGAAGGGACTGATTCGATGGCAGGAATCCGACTCAGCGGACTAGCGAGCGGCATCGACACCGAAACAATGATTAAACAATTAATGCAGGCGGAGCGTGCTCCCGTCGATCGCTTATCGCAAAAGAAACAGACGATGACGTGGCAACGCGATGCGTATCGTGAAATGAATCGAGCGTTGCTTGATTTACGTTCTGCTGCGAGTGATATGTTGTTTTCTAAAAACTACTCAGCTAAGACAGTGTCTAGTTCTTCGTCTGCTATCCTAGTGACAGCAAGTACAAGTGCGACAGAAGGTAGTTTGACGATTGATAAGGTAAAACAATTAGCAACAGCATCGGCAGTCACATTAAAGACTGATAACGGAAAATCAAGTGACACTGCATTAAAAGATACAGCCTGGTTTGATTCATCAAGTGGAAAAGTTAAAGTACAGATTAATACATTTGACGCGGCAGGAACATCTGTCTCGGAAACGCTAGAACTGGATGCTACGCAAAAAATTTCTGATTTGACAGCTGCAATCAATGCAAAGACTAGTTTAGGAATGAATGCTGTTTATAATGAACTGACAGGTAAACTAGTCCTAACCAAAACAAGTAGTGGTGACTTGGGTTCAGGAGACGACATCGTCATTCGTGACGCCACAATTAGTACTGATGTTGCGAAAACTTCGACTGCCGGAGTAGAAGGTAAAAATGCAATTTACGTTATTGGTGGACAAGAACTCGAACAAAAGTCAAATACCTTTACGCAAAACGGATTAACAATTACTTTGAACAGTGCGACAGACACTTCAACGACAATCAATACTAAACTTGACACACAGGCGAACTTTGATTCGATTAAGAAGTTCGTCGATAAGTATAATGACATGATCGATAAGATGAACAAGAAAGTTCGAGAAGAGAAGTATCGAGATTTTCAACCGTTGACTGATGCCCAGCGAAAAGAACTAAGCGAAGACGAAGTCAAGAAGTGGGAAGAAAAAGCGATGAGTGGTGTCTTGAAAAATGATCCTTACTTGCGTGATGGCATGAATGACTTCCGCAGTACGTTGTCAGCGAAGATTGATACCGGCTACACGATTCCTTCTGCTTCAGGTCCTGTCGTGCTAAGTTCACTGTCACAAATCGGGATTACGTCGACGAGTGATTTCCGTGATGGTGGGAAAATCAAACTTGACGAAACAAAATTAAAAGAGATGCTCGAAAAACATCCGGATGGTGTCTATCGTCTCTTTACGGCAGATGCACCCGCTAAAATCAAGCAAGCTGATGGAACGGAAATCGATAACCCGAATGGATTAAGTGGTTTCGTTCGCCAAATTCAAACTTTTACGACGAATTTGCGTGATAAAATTTCGAACGTCGCTGGGCGTGATGGATCTGTCGCGACAACGTACCGACTTGGTAAGTCGCTTGCAGATATCGATAAAAGCATGCTGTCTTGGGAAGACAAGCTCAAACGTAAAGAAGATAGCTACTATCGTCGATTCGCAGCGATGGAACAAGCCATGAACCAAGCGAACAGTCAGTCGGCTACACTTGCAGGCTATCTCGGTCAAGGATAATAATGAAGGAGGCAACGTAATGAATCCTTATGCTACGTATCAGACAAATTCAGTCACAACAGCATTACCACAAGATTTGACGCTCATGCTGTATGAAGGATTGATCAAATTTGCGATGCTCGCGAAACGATCGATTGAACAAGGATTGATCGAACAAAAGAATACAAACATCCAAAAAGCACAAGCGATCATCAGTGAACTGCAACTGACACTCAATCAGTCGATTGCATTATCAAAAGACTTGAATGCATTGTATGATTATATGCAAATGCGGTTGATGGATGCGAACATCAAGAATGATGTCGTCGCGATCGAGGAAGTGATAGGCTTTGCGGAAGAGTTCCGTGAGACGTGGAAAGAAGCGATGAAGCTCGCGAAGCAACGATGAGTCCGCTTGATCCGCTTCGCCTCAAGACGAAACGGTTGATGGAATTACTTGATCAGACGCCGAGCGAAGAGACGTATGATGATTGGATTGAAAAAATTCAGCATCTGCTGAATGAACGGGAAGCGTTCATTGCCGCACATTCCAATTTACTAGCCGGTGCAAATCAAGCGATCATTCAGGAGTTGGTGGCAGACAGCCGACAAATTGACTTGAAATTATCAGCGGAAACGGCTAAATTAGGGGTACAAATTAGTCAGTTGCGTCAAACGCAGTCGAGCCGGAAGTCATATGTCGATCCGTACGAGGATGTCGACAATAGCTTTTCCCCGTATTTTGATTCGCGTCAGTAATGTTTTTGCGTGAGGGAGGAATCTTTCGTGAAGAAACAAGAGCAGAGTAAACGCCGTGTCCCACAAACCTATTTTCAATCGGACGGTTCGTACGATCAGTTCATTGAACCGGATGTCGAGACGGAGTCTTGGGAAGCGCTCGAGCGTCCGATCTCGGAACAACCGGATGCGTATGAGGAAGAAAAGTATCGCCGTGAATCATGACACGATAAAAAGAACGGAATCCGTGGATTCCGTTCTTTTTATTTGAAGCGATAAGCATTTTTGTCTTCCTGCTTGACGGTATACATCGCTTCGTCCGCACGAATCAACAGGAGACTCGTCGTCGTTCCGTCTTCCGGGTAACGTGCAATCCCGATCGAAGGTGTGACGTGCATCGTCTGCGCTTGATAAAGGAATACCTCATTCAGCCGCTTGAGAATACTTTCTGCGTAATGGATCGTGCCCGCTCGATTTCGGTGTAAGAAGACGATGAATTCGTCACCTCCAAGTCGTGCAGCCATCTCTGCTTCCTGCAGGTCGGCTTCTAGACGTCGTGCCGTCTCTTGTAGAACGAAGTCCCCCGCGTCATGACCGAACTGATCATTGATGTCTTTAAAGCCATCTAAGTCGATGAACAGTAATGATCCTTCTTGCCAATGTGGTAGTTCATTTGATAGAACTTCCTCGAAGTAACGACGATTCGGTAATCCAGTGAGCGCGTCCTGGTATCCGAGCGAGCGCAACATCCGTTCTTCTGTCAAAGCATGCGTCCGGTCCGCTAAGATGATGTAGAAGTCATGCTCGCGCGGAATCGAGATGACCGTCACTTCAAAAGCACGTCCATCGTCGAGTTGCATCAATTGATGTTCAATCGGTGTTCCTTGCCAACTGATCGGGACGATCTGTTCCATTAGATGATCCGGAAGCTGTCCGGCAGGGAAATACTGTTCCGCAATTGGATTCATCGCTTTTTCATGACCGTTGGCGTCCATCCGAACGATTGGATACGGATGATTCAAAAATAGCCGACGGTACTCTTCCTTTCGCAGTTCGAGGCGCTCCGTTTTTTCGCTGACGCGTTGCAATAACTCATTTTCCGAGAGGCCCAACTCACGCAAGAGTCGTGTGTTTTGACGCTCGGAGAAAAATTGGCGTACGAAAAAGAGCGAGAAGAGACCGATGAGACTGCTCCAGTAGATGGTAGATGGGATCGGTACGTACGAGATGCCACCGACGACAATTAATAGACTGAGGTAGGGAAGGTACGAGATCGTCCATCGTTCAGAGGCTTCTGGTGAGTGCGATTTGCGATAATACCGTAAGAGACCGTATAAGCTGACCGGGTACAGCGGAAAGAACCAACTGGCGATGTCGAGCTGATTCCGGATGAAAAACGTATAGTACCCGAAAATCGCAAAGATGAACAATAGCATCGATCGAATCAGTAAGCGATGTGATTTATTGTGTAAGCCAGTCGTATAAAGTAAGAAGAAAAAGAACAGTTGTGCCATGAAGCTAAGTGCAAAACCGCTCATCCCGACGAGTTCGATTGGAGAACGGGCGAAATCTGGGATATAGCGTAAGACGATCGTATA
This sequence comes from Exiguobacterium sp. EA-TM-5, assembly GCF_053878415.1. NCBI lineage: Bacteria > Bacillati > Bacillota > Bacilli > Caryophanales > Exiguobacterium > Exiguobacterium sp. EA-TM-5. The sequence continues at coordinate 1,103,306 of NZ_CM132670.1, forward strand.
GCCGAAGACGAACGTCATACCAAAGAGTAAAATCCCGTCGACGTAAAGAAGCGGTAAGCGACGGACCGTCGTCCAATTGATCTGTTTCGCGAATGTCCGCGCTGTCAGGATAAAAAAGCCGGTAATCGTCAGGTTGACGACGGTATCGAGCTCCGGTGGATGCCAGGCAACTGGTAAGAAGCTAAAGGCAAAGTTCAAGATGATACCGATCGTGAACCACTCGATTGCTCGCCGGATGATCGGTAACGTGCCGGAAGTACGAGCGACCCATGAGCAATAGAGAAGTCCGGCAATCGTACTGAAGACAGCAAAAATCGGACCAGCATGAAACCAGCTTGATCCGAGAATGGCAATGTACGTAACGATGACATACCACTGGACGCGAGACATCTGTCGCATGCATGATCCTCCTTTTTTATGTAGTTTGGTTAGACGTTATGTGTTTCGCGATACAATTCCCAATGTTCCCGTGCTTCTTTTTTCGTCCGGTCCGACACGGTCTTACTTTGGAAGATGAGACCATACCATTGTTTCGCATCATCCGTCCGTTTTAAGACAGCATACAAGTCACTGATCCGCAGTAAGAGGACATCGTGGGGGATACCGGTACGAACAGCGTCGGTATAATTGAGATATAAGGCTTCGTACTTCGTAACCGACCGTTCCATCCACTGCAATTCTTGTGCTTCGTCTCCGAGCATCCGGTACATCCAGGCAATCCGGACGCCGAGCATGGCGAGGATTGCTTCTTTTTGTCCGGTCACTTGCGCCGTATAGAGCGCTAATTTATATAGCTGTAAGGATTGTTCAATCGTTCGCTCCGTCGCTGCGAACGGTAATACCGGGAGCGTCGGCAAGATTTGCTCTTCGAGCGTCTGACGCACGTCCGTCCGCAACTTTTCAAACGACTCATGAAAGACGAAGCGGCAGTGCGAACACTGAATCGGTTCATACAGGTAGGGGTTCGATCCTTGGTAATGGACGAAGCCATCGAAATCCGTGCGCTCAACCCGGATATGACGGGACAGGACACGCTTCGTCTCTGTTTCTTTTAAACAATAGGTACACTTACATTTTTTAAAATACAACTCAGGCATGGATAATCTCCTCGTGATGTCGGATTAGACAAAGACGTTAACGAGCATGCCTTTGATTTCACCGACTTGATCTAAAATATCAAGTCGTCTTGATTCTCCGGATAAGACGGTGTCCGTCAATTGCAATAGCTTCGTATCGACCTGTTCGACGACCTTATAGATTTTCGTTCGTCCGCGGCGATTGAAGCCACGTTTCTCTTCTAGTTGTTGTGACTGATCCAGTGCATCCTTCAGGAAGTCCTTGATCTTCTCCTTGTAGCTCTCTAGGTTTTCGATCGTATGACTCTCAGCGAGGAGTTGACCGTGTTCTTCGACGAGCAGTAACTTTTGCTGGAGACGTTCATAGCCTTTGTGTTCTCGTTTATCCTGCATTAAGGCAGAGAAGGTCGTCGATGCCTCGACTTCCCGAGGACCGGACCGAGCTGCCTGAAGTCGTTGGGTTTCTTGAATGCGGCGAATGTCCATAAATGACACTTCCTTCTTAGTTGAGTAGTTGCAAGACGCCTTGCGGTAATGCGTTCGCTTGCGCAATCATGGCCATACCGGATTGGTTGAGGATGTTATATTTCGCATACTCCATCATTTCCCGTGCCATATCGGTATCGCGAATCCGTGACTCGGACGCCGTCAAGTTCTCGCGGCTGATACTGAGAACGGAATTCGTTGCTTCAAAACGGTTCTGGATCGCACCAAGCTTCGCGCGTTGATTTGACACACTATCAATGGCCTTTGTATAAAGAGAAACAGCAGTGTCTGCGTTGTTACTTGTCATGATGCTCAAAGCATATTCGTTCGTGCCACTCGTGTCCGTCATGGCGACACTACCTGTCGCTGGTGCTGTCGTAGTACTAATACCAAGTGCTAATGAACGCATATCCTCTACATTAATTGAAATCCCCTCGTTAGCACCAGTATTTGTTTGAATGAATAGAGTACTTTTCCCTTCACCGAAGTCACCCGTCAGGATGTCTTTACCGTTGAACTGGGTCGTCTTTGCGATCCGTGTCACTTCATTCGTCAATTGGTCAATTTCGGATTGGATCGAAGAACGGTCTTCAGGAGCAAGTGTTCCGTTACCTGCTTGGACGGCGAGTTCGCGCATCCGTTGTAAGAGACTATGCGTTTCATTCATGCCGCCTTCTAACGTCTGCACCATCGAGATGCCGTCCAGAACGTTTTGTTCCGCTTTATCGAGTGCCTGCAAGCGATTCCGCATCTTCTCAGAGATGGCGAGACCGGCAGCATCGTCCGCAGCGCGGTTGATTTTTTGACCACTTGATAGTTTATCCATCGTTGTCTTAACGTTTAATTGATTCGCCGTCAGGTTGCGATACGCCTTTAGAGCCTGGACGTTGTTTGAGATTCTCATTCGTATGCCATCCTTTCATATCCTGCATGGTGGGCTGCCCGGGCGAGCGGGCGCTTATCTGTACTTGCTGCTTGCCACGTAATTAGCAGTTCTTCAGCAAGGAAAAGTGCTTCCGTGAGCACGTGATGTTCTGTGTAGGCACGCAGAGTCTGTTGACCGAGATAGAAGTACAACGCTTCAAGTTGAGACGTGATGATCCCGCCGTCGTCATGGAGTCCTTCCGAGAGCTTTGTCAGTAGCGCGTAGGCTTTTTGTAGACGTTCATTTATGTGATCAAACGCTTTTGCTTCAATCGCCGTGATTGCCTGTTCGTACTGAAAGACAAGTCCTTGCAACATTTTTTCCGTCAATTGTTGTGGAGTCATCTGATACAGTTCTTGTTCTGTCATGTCTGTCGTCCTTTCGCGTGGTCCAGTTCTTCGATCAATAAGAGGAGTTCTGCCATGACGTCATAGAGTTGCGGTGGAATTGCGGTCCCAAGATCAAGATCGAGTAGGTGACCGAGTAACGAGGTATCATGTTCGACAGCAATCCCATTGGCTCGAGCTTCCTGTAAGATCCGGTCTGCCGCTTGTCCTGTCGCGCGGGCGACGACGACGGGTGCTTGTCCAGATGCTTCATCGTAACGCAGAACGGCGGCAGATTTTCGGTGCTTCAAATCAATTTTCTGGTACATAGCGTCCTCCTTTAAATCCGGTAATCATACCCGTTTGGCGTCTCATCTTTTTGCGTGGCGACGTCTTGGCGTTCTTCTTTCGTGAACGGTCGGAACTGAATCCGGACATCCTGATAACCGGTCGCTTCTAAGGCATCTGTCGTCCGTTCGAGGAAAGGAGCGGCAAGTCGCTCAAGAATCGGAAGATCATTTTCGATCGTGATTTGCATCTTTCGGTTAACGGTTTCGACACGCACTCCGATATCCCCGAGACGTTTCGTATTCAACTGGACGTACAACGTATTGTTTTCCCAGTCGATCACTTCATCCGGGCGTTTATTTTGAAGATGAACATGAAGACCGGCCGTCGCTTCGACGATTTGGACTGGAAGTGATAACAGGATCTGATTCAACTGTTGTTGATTGTCAGGTTTATTGACCTGTTGTTGCGTTGTCAAGAATGATTGAAGCTTCGAAGCTTCCGGGTTGAGAGTTGGAGTAGCGAGCTTTAACTCGGCACTTTGTAGCTGCAACGCTTTTTGAACCGTTTCTTGTAAGACTCGCGGACTGTTTTGCTTTGGCTCATACGGTACGAGCTTTGCCGGTGCGTCGCTTGGCGTTCGTGTGCTTGGCGCGTTCCATTCCGGTAAATAGGTCGGGCGTACGTTCGCTGGCGCGTAGCGGAAGGCTTCAAAGCCCGTCCGGACTTCTTGTAGCAGTGCCTTCGCTTCTGTTCCCCGACCGAGTGACGCGAGTTCAGCGCCGAGTTCGAGTTTTGACAAGAAATGAATCAATTGTTTTTCATCCCGCATCGTCGTATGCAACATCGCGTCCGTTTGCTGGAACATTTGCTTCAAGCGGTGTGCCGTACTTTCGATGACAGCGACCATTTGCACCGGGCGGGACTCGACGAGTGGTTCGATTTGCCGAAGTTGCGATACGATCGTTCGCTGTTGGCTCTTGAAATCGTTCGTTACTTCCGCTAATCGAGGAGTCACTTCCCGGACGAGCGTCAGAGCCGACCGTATCGGAGTGGCTGGCTCGACCGGACTTGCGGCACGCGCCGTCAGACCGATCAATTGTTCACGGACACTCGTCTTCGGCTCAAGTGGAGCTTGCGGGAAGTAAGGTGTCAGGTGTTTACGGATCGTTTCGACGTCCCCTTGATCAAGCGCTGTGATCAGTGCCGGACGTTCTTTTAGTGGCAAGTGTTCAATGTACTGGCGCATATGCAGTGGGGTTGCGGTCTCGATATCGCGTTGCGTCGGTAAGGTGACGCGTGCGACGTCAAGTGCAACAGCTTTTTCGAACGTTGGTTGGTCGCGTAAGGCGTCGTGTTCCGGAAGGACGTCGACGAAGTCTTCTGTTGTCGCTAACAGACTATCGATCAAGAGTTCCGCTTCCGGTGGGAGCGTGTGGTCAGGACGAGAGACGAGTTCAAGGACAAGATCCTTGTAACTACCTTGTAGAGCCGTGACCAGTTGAGCGACGACTTCTGGCGTTTGAGGCAACTGACCGCTTGCAAGGAGTTTTGCGACAGCAGGTTTTAGTTCTGCTGGAACGCCTTCGAGTAAAGCGGGATCGACGTTTGACGGAATCGAGACGGCGGACGGTGTTTCAGCGTCGGGCTCCGAGACGGTTGGGAGCTGCTCGATCAGATAACCTTCTGCTGTTTGACCTTTTACTTTAAACTGGAAATCACCTGTCGGAACATCTCCAGTGAATGTCATCTCGATTTTATCCCGTCCGACTTGAACGAGCGCCGTATGCGGTCCTGTTTGTTCCAAGACGGTTCCTTTATATGTCTTCGTCTCCGAAAGTACGGTTTGTCCGGCAGGTACCGTCGAACGAGCTGGATTCAACTGGATATTCATCAAACGTCCTCCTTTTTTCAAAATACATCATCTTATTATATATCGGCAGAAACGAAAAAGGGTTGAGCGAAAATATCGCCCAACCTTCGTTTTTTCAAGATTTGATTGCATTAAAGCGTTCCTCTAATGTCATCGCGTTCAATTGTTGATAGCGAGCCATAAGCTCACCTGTTGCTTTCATTTGGTTGCGGACGATGTAAGGAGAGGCGTTCACGGGAAGGATCATGCCATTGCGGGTCTTCAGCTTAGTCTGTCCATCCTCTTCGAGGACATCAATCATATGACTCCAAGCGTACCATTCGCAATCATCACGTTTCGGTGATTTGGTAGGGAAAAAGACGAGGCCGAGTGACGGTTCGATGACAATCGGGACTTTTCCTTTCACGGATGCGACACGTTTTGCGGTGACGATCCGTTCCTCAATAGAACTATTGTACTGCCTGCACGATAATTGCAACAGTTGATACGGTCGAAGTGGTGTCATGATGGTAGAACCATCTTCTAGAACGATGATGGACTGCTTCATCATGTCGTAACAAGGTAAGATTGCTACGGTCCGCTTCGTGATTCGATACTTTTCATCATTATGGAATGGTCGCATGTCGACTACATCCTCCTCAAATGGGACAATGGATAAAACAGGTAATTACTAACGATATAATACAATATTACAAATGTAATGACAATGTAATTTTTTGAAATATAGAACAATGTCTTGGTGGAAATTGATATTTTAGTGGTAATGGTTTCTAAATAATCAGAATTTTTAATTGTCAATAATTCCTTCTTTTGATAGACTAATTCGTGAGAGCTTGCTCTCGTACTCTGGTTTGCGAAGGGAACGTGAATTCGAATGGAACAAGGTAAAGTCAAATGGTTTAACGCTGAAAAGGGTTATGGTTTCATTGAAACGTCTGATGCGAAAGACGTATTCGTACACTTCTCAGCAATTCAAGCTGATGGTTACAAATCACTTGAAGAAGGCGAAGAAGTGGAGTTTGAAATCGTAGAAGGCGATCGTGGTCCACAAGCTGCGAACGTATCTAAACTCTAAACGAAGCAGCCACCACCGTTTTTAGGCGTCTTGCCTAAAAGCGGTTTTTTGTTTTGAGTCTAATCAAAACGGGTATATACGTTAACATCAACATGCTTCAATATTATCGTACGCTAAGAACCGAAGTGAACGTTCATGAGAATGTCATCGTTTTCATGGTCTTCCTTCACTTATCGTGCTATAATAAAAACGAACCAAAGAATTTCGAATATTCAGAAGGAAACGACTGGATCATCTCGAATTCATAGGTTCAACCGGTTACTTAAGGAGGAGTTTACATGATCTACAACATTCGCGGTGAAAACTTGGACGTCACAGATGCTCTCAAGGATTACGTCGAGAAAAAGCTTGAAAAGTTAACTCGTTATTTTACAACTCCTACGGAAGCGCAAACGGCTTATGTCAATCTCAAAGTCAACAATGAGAAACAAAAAGTCGAAGTGACGATTCCAATGCCAAACCTCTTGCTTCGTGCTGAGGATGTCAATGGCGATATGTATGCAGCAATCGACCTCGTCGTCGATAAGCTCGAACGTCAGATCCGGAAACACAAAACAAAGTTGAACCGGAGAGGGCGCGCTAAAGAAGGCGGCATCGGAGAGTACTTTAAAACGCTCGAAGGACCGGAGGCGGAAGCGCCTGTCTATGAAGAGGATGAGGCTGAACTCGAACTCGTTCGGACGAAGCGTTTCACACTCAAACCAATGGACACGGAAGAAGCAATTCTTCAGATGGACATGCTCGGGCACGCGTTCTTCGTCTTCTCAGACGCAGAAACGGGCAACACGAACGTCGTCTACCGTCGTAAGGATGGTCGTTACGGTTTGATTGAACCAGAATAATGAATGCAACAGGGACTCGCTCTTACGGGCGGGTCCCTTTTTGATATGATGAAAAACTATTTCGAAACAAGATACGTTTACTCTATAAGGAGTGACCAGGAGGAAGCGTTTGGTCCGCTTGTTGAAATTTGACGTCGTATTCGGTACACTGAATAAAGGAAAAATCTCGGAATTCTGTTCGTTCAAAGAATCGTTCGAAGTAAGGGGACTGTAAGGCATGGCTAATTTTCTTAAAGAATTATTTGCACCAACGAAACGTGTCCTGAAGAAAGCCGAAAAAGCAGCAGATGCTGTGGAAGCATTCGAGACACAAATCGGTGCGTTATCGGATCAAGAACTCGAAGGAAAAGTCGTTGAATTCCGTGAGCGTCTCGCTAACGGAGAAGACTTAGATGATATTTTACCGGAAGCTTTCGCTGTCTGTCGCGAAGTGTCGACACGTGTTCTCGGCATGCGCCACTACCGCGTTCAGTTGATCGGTGGATATGTCCTGCACAACGGTGACATCGCCGAAATGAAGACCGGGGAAGGTAAGACACTCGTCGCGACTCTCCCTGTATATTTGAATGCCCTCGCTGGCAACGGCGTTCACGTCGTTACCGTCAACGAATATCTCGCAAAACGTGACCGTGACATTATGGAGCCTCTTTACGCGGCACTTGGTCTATCGGTCGGCTTGAACCTCTCAAGCATGTCGCGTCAAGAAAAACAAGCAGCCTACAGCTGTGACATCACGTACGGAACAAACAACGAGTTCGGTTTTGACTACTTGCGTGACAACATGGTCCTTTATAAAGAAGACCGTGTTCAACGGCCGCTTAGTTACGCCGTCGTCGATGAAGTCGACTCGATCCTCGTCGATGAAGCACGGACTCCGCTCATCATCTCAGGGTCGGCTGAAAAATCGACAGCACTCTATTCGCAAGCGGATACGTTCGCGAAAATCATGAAGGCAGATGAAGACTACACGGTCGACATCAAAACGAAGAGTGTCTTGTTGACAGAGCAAGGGATCGACCGTGCTGAGAAATACTTCGGTATCGATAACTTGTTTGGTCTCGATCACGTCTCACTTAACCATCACTTGAGTCTTGCACTTCGGGCGAACGCCGTCATGCACCGCGACGTCGACTATATGGTCCGCGAAGACGAAGTCATGATCATCGACCAGTTCACAGGTCGTGTCATGGAAGGTCGTCGTTACTCAGAAGGCTTACACCAAGCGATCGAAGCGAAGGAAGGCGTCGAGATTCAACGCGAATCGATGACCCTTGCGACGATCACGTATCAAAACTTCTTCCGGATGTACACGAAGCTTGCTGGGATGACCGGTACAGCGAAGACGGAGGAAGAAGAGTTCCGTAATATCTACAACATGCACGTCGTACCGGTTCCGACGAACAAACCGGTCGTCCGAAATGATATGCCAGACTTGATCTTCAAGACGATGAACGGGAAGTTCGCTGCCGTTGCGGACGAAATCGAACGTGCCCACCGCGAAGGACAACCCGTTCTCGTTGGTACGGTTGCCGTTGAGACGTCTGAGTTACTCAGTAACATCCTTAAGAAACGTGGCATCCGTCACGAAGTCTTGAACGCGAAGAACCATGCGCGTGAAGCAGAAATCATCGAGAACGCCGGTCAAGCGAACTCGGTTACGATCGCAACGAACATGGCCGGTCGTGGTACCGACATCAAGCTTGGTGAAGGTGTCTTAGATAAAGGTGGTCTCTTCATTCTCGGGACAGAGCGTCACGAATCACGCCGGATCGATAACCAGCTCCGTGGTCGTGCTGGTCGTCAAGGAGACCCAGGGGCATCACAATTCTATCTATCACTGGAAGATGAATTGATGCGTCGTTTTGGTTCAGACTCCTTGCAGTCAATGATGGACCGTCTCGGGATGGATGATTCGCAACCGATCGAGAGCCGGATGGTGTCTCGTGCTGTTGAATCTGCTCAAAAACGGGTCGAAGGAAATAACTTTGATGCACGGAAACAAGTTCTCGGATACGATAACGTCATGGCAGACCAACGGAAAGTCATGTATGCTGACCGGGCAGCGATTCTTGATGCCGGTTCAGTGTCAGATATCGTCCGTCCGATGATCGAATCAACGATCGAAGCGGGCGTCCATCAATATACGCCGGTCGAGTTCGTACCGGAAGAGTGGAGCATCGGTGCGCTTGCAGAGTGGGCAAACCAAACGCTTGCGATCGAAGAGAAGATCACGGAAAGCGACCTCTTCGGAAAAGAACGCGAAGAAATCATCGAGTTGCTCAAAGAGCGTACATTCGCACACTACGAGCACAAACGGTCAGAAGTGCCGGCCGAAGCATTCGATGAGTTCGAAAAAGTCATCGTCCTTCGTGCTGTTGACCAACACTGGATGAACCACATCGATCAGATGGATCAACTCCGTGAAGGGATTCACCTCCGGGCGTACGGTCAAAACGATCCGCTCCGTGAATACCAATCGGAAGGTTCGATGATGTTTGATGCGATGAACGCTGCGATCGCAGAAGAAGTGACGCAATTTGTCCTTCGTGCGGATCTCGATCCGAACCTCAAACGCGAAAAAGTCGTCCAAGACGAAGTCGCGGTTTCCGGTAAGGAAGACAAAGCAGTCAAGAAAAAACCAGTCCGGAAAAATCCAAACGACCAAATCGGACGAAACGATCCGTGCTGGTGTGGATCCGGTAAGAAATATAAGAACTGTCACGGCCGTCAGGCATAAGTGATGAATCGACTGAAAGAGAGGCAGGAGATTCCTGCCTCTTTTCACGGAAAGAGAAGGTGGAACACATGGAATTAGCAGAAATTCGCAACACCGCCGAGTGGATGGAAAAGAAACTCGACGAATATAAGGCATCACTTGACCTCGAATCGAAGATTGCTCGGATCGAAGAACTTGAAAACGAGATGACGTACCCAGACTTCTGGAACAACCAGGAATCAGCACAAAAAGTCATCGATGAGTCGAACGGCTTAAAAGCGATGGTCGACAAATACAAGGAACTTGAAGCAGGTCACGAGAACGTCGCTTTGACGTACGAATTGATCAAGGAAGAGCCGGATGCGGATCTTCAAGAAGAGCTCGAGTCAGAACTCGGCGACCTCAAGAAGAAGTTCGAAGACTTCGAACTTCAAATCCTCTTAAACGGAGAATATGACGCGAACAACGCGATCCTCGAGTTACACCCAGGTGCGGGTGGGACCGAGTCGCAAGACTGGGCATCGATGTTGCTCCGGATGTACCAACGTTTCTGCGACAAGCAGGGCTGGAAAGTCGAAACGATGGATTATCAACCAGGTGATGAAGCCGGTGTCAAATCGGTCACGCTTCGTATTCAAGGGCACAATGCCTATGGATACTTAAAAGCCGAAAAAGGGATCCATCGTTTAGTCCGGATCTCACCGTTTGACTCATCAGGTCGTCGTCATACATCGTTCGTCTCGTGTGACGTCATGCCAGAATTCAACGATGACATCGATATCGAAGTCCGTACGGAAGACTTACGGATCGATACGTACCGTGCCTCTGGTGCGGGTGGTCAGCACATCAATACGACGGACTCGGCTGTCCGGATCACACACGTTCCAACAGGTGTCGTCGTCTCATGTCAACAAGAACGTTCGCAGATCAAAAACCGTGAAGCGGCGATGAAGATGTTGAAAGCGAAACTCTATCAACGTGAAATCGAAGAGCAACAAAAGAAACTCGACGAAATCCGTGGTGAAAAGTCGGATATCGCGTGGGGTAGCCAAATCCGTTCGTACGTCTTCCACCCATACAGCATGGTCAAGGATCACCGGACGAACTATGAAGTCGGGAACACACAAGGGGCAATGGATGGCGACATCATGGGCTTCATCGATGCGTACCTCCGTCTCATGAATATGTAAGATAACTAACCAGTCGGACGATGTTCGACTGGTTTTTTGACCGTCAGGGGGAGAAGAGATGAAGGAGCAAAGTCGAATCAACAAACAAGCTTGGGAGTACCGAGCATATGAGTTTTGGGAGAAACGTGACGGAACACCGGCAGAATATGCTGCCATCATCAAAGTAAATCCCGCAGCAATGCTGAAGAAACACCGGCATTATTTCGAAGACGTCGCGGGGAAGACGATTGCGAACATCTGCGGTTCAAATGGACGAAAAGCCGTTCCGTTGGCGTTACTCGGGGCAGACGTCACGGTGTTCGATATCTCAGAGGAGAATGCTACGTACGCACTTGAACTAGCGGACCACGCTGAGACGAAAATCGAGTACATTGTCGGGGATGTTTATGAAATCGACCTTGAGCGATACAGCGATACGTTTGATATCCTCTACTTAGAAGGCGGCATCTTACATTACTTTGCTGATCTAGAGCGTTTCTTACAGATTCTCTTTACGATGTTAAAGTCCGGTGGTCAGCTGATCCTCAGTGATTTTCATCCGGTCGGACGCTGGATTAATGCGGATCTGACGTATCGACCGCGTTACTTCGATCAAGCTGTGCAAGCTGATGACTTGGCGTACAAACGGCACTTTACGGATCATGAACAAGGTGATTTTCCAGATGTGTCTGTCCGCTATTTTACACTAAGTGAAATTCTAAACGGCGTCATCAAGACGCGATTCACATTGCAACAGTTCGACGAGCATCGCGGCTGGAACGGTGAGAACATTCCGAAAGAGTTCACGATACTTGCAACCAAACCATTCGAAGGGAGAAATGTCTGATGATCATCCGGAAAGAAGGCTTCAAGGATGCAGCGGGAATCCGGCTCGTCCATGAAGCGGCGTTCGAGCAACCGAACGAAGCGAATCTCGTCGATGCCTTACGTGAGGACGAAGCCGCTCGACCGGTCTTTGGTCGGGTCGCGGTGACCGATAAAGGAGAAATCGTCGGTCATGTTCTATTGAGCCGAATCCATATCGATGACATCCCGTCGCTTGCCTTAGCACCAGTTGGCGTGTTGCCGGTCTGGCAACGAAAAGGGATTGGTTCCGAGTTAATCCGGCAAGTGATTGAAGATGCGCGGGACGCCGGTGAAGCACACATCGTCGTCCTCGGGCATGACAGCTATTATCCGCAGTTCGGTTTTGAACGGGCGGTCGACTACGGCATTGAGCCATCGTTCCCTGTCCCGCCGGAAGTATTCCTAGTTCTTGCGCTCGAACGGAACGCTTTGCGTGGTGTCAGCGGAATCGTCCGCTACAGTCCACCCTTTAGTGCGGTATAAAGGGAACACTGTGAGTTGTTCCGCCTATCTAGTCGTTGTCTGACTTTTCCGCTAAAATGAAACACGAGAATCAATCGATAAGGGGAAATGGAATGTCATGACATCGACACGTCAGGAAGTCGTGCGCGATTATGCGTATTTGTTAATCGGGTCCTTGTTCGTCGCAAGTGCCTTTAGTTTATTTTTAGCACCAAATCAACTCGCCTCAGGAGGCGTCAGTGGGTTATCGATCGTCTTAAACGATCTGTTTGGCATCTCACCCGGGTTATTCCAGCTCGTCGCAAACGTTGTTTTGCTGGCAATCGGCTGGATGATCCTCGGGATGGGCTTTGGTGTCAAATCACTCGTCGGTTCGATCTTCTTACCGGTCGTCATCCTCGTGTATGAACGGTTCGACGTTCCGGCTGCGACGACGAATCCGATGCTTGCTGCGATTTTCGGCGGTGCCGGTGTCGGAATCGGACTGGGTCTGATCTTCCGTGGTCGCGCTTCGACCGGTGGGATGGATTTGATCGCGCAAATCCTGCATCGTTTCACGAAGTTGCCGCTCCATCTGTGTATTGCTTTGCTTGACGGAACGATCGTCATCAGTGCGGCGACGATTTTCTCGCTTGAGATCGGCTTGTATGCTCTTGTTGCTTTATTTATCACGATCAAGATGATTGACGTCGTCCAGCTCGGGATCACAAACGACAAGCTTGCCTATATCATCTCCGATCAACGGGAAGCGTTAGTGAAGGAGATCTTTGAGACGCTCGATCGTGGCGCGACCGAGATCGAAGCAGCAGGCGCATTCACGCGGACGCGCAAACCAATGCTAATGGTTGTCGTTCGTCAAGGGGAAATCACGACGCTCAAAGAGATCGTCAAACACATCGATCCGTCGGCGTTCCTCGTCGTCAGTGAAGCCCATGAGGTCCTTGGACTCGGCTTTACAGACGATAAACGCTATCGCAATGTGCCGTAATTGTTCTTAAAACGTGAAGTTTTTGTGAAATTAGGCTTAACTCCTCTAGATAACGGTTATACTTTAACTAGGTCAGAAGTGTTTATGTAGATACTTATAAGAGGGGGAAATCCGGATGAAGCTGAAAAACTTATTACTAGCATTAGGTCTAGGGACGACGCTCGCGCTCGCAGCATGTGGCGGTAGTGACGATTCAAGTTCAGACGACTCGTCGTCAGGGACAAAAGAAGAATCTACGATGAAAGATGATTCGTCGAAGACAGAATCAGCAGTCGACGCGGAAAAAATCTTTGCGAACAACTGTGCTTCGTGTCACGGGAACAACCTTGAAGGGAACGTCGGTCCGAACCTAACGAAGGTCGGCTCGAAATATTCTTCAGAAGAAATTCAGAAAATCATCAAAAACGGGAAAGGGCAAATGCCTGCTGGAATCCTGAAAGATGATAAAGAAATCGTGGCTGTTGCCGACTGGCTCGCCGCTAAAAAATGATTATGGGATATGATGGGGTACGAGATGACAGACACGACATGTGTTCGTCATCCGTGCCTCTTTTTTATGGTATAATCGCCTGAAATGACATTTGATTGTAATGTGCGTTCAATTTTGTCCCTGTTATAATGGTGTTCGGTAGGTTTTTAGACCTATCGATTCAGCATCAGTAAACCAGTAAGGATGTGAAGTACGTGATCAAGATGCAACGAATCAGTAAGATTTATCCGAACGGCGTCACGGCACTGCGTGAGGTCGATTTGACGATTGATCAAGGCGAATTCGTCTATATCGTCGGTCCGTCGGGTGCGGGTAAGTCAACATTCATGAAAATGATGTACCGCGAAGAGAAACCAACGAGCGGTTCATTTTTATTTAAAGGAATTGAAGTCGGGAAACTGAAGAACCGTCAGATTCCAGAACTCCGTCGCCAAATCGGCGTCATCTTCCAAGATTTTAAATTATTGCCGTCATTGACGGTTTATGAAAATGTCGCCTTCGCACTAGAAGTCGTAGGAGAAGACAAATCACAAATCCGCCAAAAAGTGCTTGAGGTACTCGATCTCGTGAAGCTTAAGCATAAGGAACGGAACTATCCGGATGAACTATCTGGGGGCGAACAACAACGGATCTCGATCGCGAGAGCCATCGTCAACCGCCCGTCACTCGTCATCGCGGATGAGCCGACTGGGAACTTAGATCCGGATACAGCATGGGAGATCATGGAAGTGTTCGAAGAAATTTATCGCCGTGGGACAACGGTCGTAATGGCGACACACAACCGGGATATCGTTAACAAGATGCGTCATCGTGTCTTAGCGATTGATGGTGGAAAAATCGTCCGAGACGAAGAGAAAGGAATGTACGGCTATGAAGTTTAATGGATTCCGTCATTTACGGGAAGGGGCAAAAGGTCTCGTCCGGAACGGCTGGATGACATTCGCTTCTGTCAGTGCCGTTACCGTTACACTACTTCTCGTAGGAATATTCGCAATGCTTATGTTCAACGTCAATAAGATTTCTGATAACGTCGAAAAAGACGTCGAAATCCAAGTGTTCGTCGAACGGGAAGCCGATCAGGCAAAAATTGATTCAGTCGGCGATTCACTGAAGCAATTACCGGGAGTCGCCTCTGTTCGTTATAGTTCGAAAGAAGAAGAACTGGACCGCTTCAAGGAGCAACTTGGCGAAGGTTCACAAGCGTACCGGTCCGTTGAAAAAGATAACCCGCTTCACGACCGATACATCGTCAAAGCTACCTCACCAAAAGAGACAGAAACACTTGCAAATTCCATCAATAAAATGGAAAATATATATAGTGTCGAATATGGTAAGGACTATGTTAAAAAGATGTTTAACTTCCTTGAAGGAGTTCGGATCGGTGGAATTATCCTGATTGTCGGCTTGACGTTCATGGCGATGTTCCTCATTTCGAATACGATTAAAGTCACGATCTTCTCCCGTCGCCGGGAAATCGAGATCATGCGTCTCGTTGGAGCGAAAAACGGATTTATTCGTGCACCGTTCTTCGTTGAAGGGTTGTTGATGGGTATATTAGGTGCCATCATCCCGATTGTCGTTGTCTACTTTGGTTACGAAGCCTCGTATAATGCGATTCAGCCTCAGCTGTTAACGATTAACGAAGGAATCTTCTCACTGATTCCGCCAGGTCAATTATCACTAGAGGTCGTCTCAATCTTACTCGGTCTCGGTGCATTCATCGGTGTCTGGGGATCGACAACATCACTTGGTCGTTTCTTGAAGATTTAATTGATTCACTCAAAAATAAAATAGAGGAGAGATGCTTCTCATGAAAGTCCGATTCTATTCTGTCGTCCTGAGCCTAGCTTTGATTGGAACTAGCGTGTCCGTTCATGCCACGTCGAAAGAAGATTTGTTGAAGGAACAACAGGAGGTCGAAAGCCGTCTAAAAGAGACGGAAAGATCGCAGAATCAGACATCAGAGAAGTTGATCTTGACGAAACAGCAGCGCAAGGAAGCCCGTGCGCAACTGGATGAAGTCAACAGCCGTTTGGATGATTTAGCGCGTAAGATAGCCGATCAACAAGCGGCTGTTGCTGCATCTAAGGAACAATTGCGTCTAACGGAAGAAGCAATCTCCGAGACGCTGAAAGAACTGCATCAGCAAGAAGATCTACTTGGCAGTCGCTTACGTGCCGTCCAGCAAAAAGGGGACGTCACCTATATCGAAGTCTTGCTCGACGCAAAGGATTTCGGTGATTTGATTTCGCGCTTTAGCACGGTCAGTGAGATCATCAAACAAGATGATGATGTTCTACAAGCTTATAAAACGAACGTCACTCAGCTGAATGAACAAAGGTCGGATCAAGCCCTGTTGCTCGAGAGTCTAAAACGAGAGCAACGGAAACTACTTGTCCTTCAGACGCAAATCATTGCGGAATCAGATTTGAAGCGGAAGCTGGTCGTGCAGTTGAATACGAAAGTAAAAGCGTTGCAACAAGAGCAGTTCTCAAAAGCCGAAGAGTCAGAAATCCTCGCTGATCAGCGACAATTGATTCAAAATGAATTGGCTGCTTTAAAAGAAGCAGAACGAAAAGCAAAAGAAAAGGCAAAGCGCCGGGCAATCGAGGCAGCACGTCAAGCAGAAGCGAAGCGAGTAGCGGAAGCTAAGCGACAAGCAGAAGCCGCACGTGCTGCTGAAGCGAAACAACAGGAGACGGAAGTTCCAAAAGCAGAACCATCCGTTCCGAAAGTCGAAACACCCGATAAAACTAATACACCGACAGACGTCGAGTCGAGCCGTCCGTTTCATTTACCAGTGCAAGGATATGTTTCATCACCGTTCGGTCCACGGAACAATCCATTGACCGGAAAACCTGAAATCCATAAAGGGATTGACCTCGTCAATGCGAAAGGGACAGCGATTCATGCCGCAGCCGGTGGCATCGTCCTCCGTGCCGGTAGTGCGACAGGGTATGGCAACGTCGTCATGGTGACACACTTGATTGACGGCAAGGTCTACACGACCGTTTACGCGCATCTGGAGTCAATCGATGTAAAAACGGGTCAAACGGTCATGCCGGGTCAAACCGTCGGGACGCTTGGCTCCACCGGTTGGTCGACAGGTCCTCACCTGCACTTCGAATTGCATAAAGGAGAGTGGGCTGCCGGTCAACCGAATGCAGTCGACCCAGCACCGTACATCTTTTAACATCCCATAGAATACCGAAAAGATAGGGTAACCTATCTTTTTTTGCTATACTGAAAAAAATAATGCGTTTTTTAACGGAAGTGGGGAATCAAGCGTGAAAAAATCTACAACAGCAGTCATCGCGGTCAGTACCTTCGGGCTTGGTTTAGGGGCAGGTGCTGTCGGGATGTTGGCGGCAGGCGGAACGGATTCCGTCTCGACATCATCGTCTTCTTCGAATGCAACGGGGGATTGGAAAAAAATCGATCAGGTGCGTCAAATGATCGAACAGAACTATCTAGAGGACGTGACGGATAAAGAACTGCTGGATGGTGCGTTATCCGGGATGGCGGAAGTGCTCGACGACCCGTACTCGGTCTACATGGATGAGTCAGAGACGGCATCGTTCAATACGAATCTGTCGTCTTCGTTTGAAGGGATTGGGGCAACGCTTGAACAAAAAGGTGAGTCGATCGTCATCGTCTCACCAATCAAAGGCTCACCCGCTGAAAAAGCGGGCATCAAACCGGGCGACGTCATCTTAGAAATTGATGGTAAGTCGACAAAAGGTCAAAAGACGGATCAAGCGGTCAAAAAAATTCGTGGTGAAAAAGGGACGAACGTCGTCCTGACGATTCAGCGCAGTGGTCAAGACGCGATGGATATCACGATCAAACGGGATACGATTCCGATTGAGACGGTCTATACGTCGACGGAAGACGTCAACGGGAAGAAGATCGGTGTCTTGCAAGTGACACAGTTCTCGGAACCGACAGCAGAAGAGTTTGAGAAGGGTCTTGCGAAACTCGAGAGTCAGAATATTGATGGACTCGTCATCGACGTCCGAGGGAACCCAGGTGGTCTACTAACGGCTGTCTCGAAAATGATTGCACCGTTCATCCCGACGGATGTTCCGATTTATCAAGTAGAGAACAATAAGGGAGAGCGTCAGCAGGAATTCGGGAAGGCAGACGAGAAGAAACCTTATAACATCGTCGTGCTCGAAGACGGCGGATCGGCATCGGCGTCTGAGATTTTAGCAGCTGGTCTGAAAGAAGGTGCTGGGGCTGAGGTCGTCGGTACAAAATCGTTTGGTAAAGGAATTGTCCAAAGTGCCTATGACCTGAAGGACGGTAGCGACTTGAAGTTGACGACGAACAAATGGCTAACACCGGACGGCAACTGGATCCACAAAAAAGGGGTCAAGCCGACGATTGAAGTCAAGCAACCGGCTTACTTTAACGTCACGAAGATTTTGACTGACAAAAAGTCACTCGCAGTCGGTGATTATGGAAAATCGGTCGAAAACGCTCACCTGGTCCTTGAAGCAATCGGTTACGAGCCAAAAGGACAGGACGGCTATTTCGGTGACACGATGAAGAAAGCCGTTGAAGCCTTGCAAAAGGATGCGAAGCTTGATGTCACAGGAAAAATCGATCAGCAGACGGCGGGTGAGATGGAGACACGTCTCCTGAAGAAACTCGAGGATGACAAGAATGACGTTCAGCGGAAAAAAGCACTCGAGGTCGCTGCTCAATAATAAGGAATGGAAAGAGGTCTGAATGCGCGTGGAATTACTCGATGAAATTGGTTGGACCGCGATTAGTCTCATCGCCAGTCCGACCTTGTGGTTAGCACTCCTTGTCAGTTGGGTCATCGGCATCCGGCGTGTCAAACGGGAGCGTGGTCTGTTCCGCTCCCGGACACACGGAAAACGAAGCGATGTTCTCGAAACACTTTTACCGGGGCTACTCGTTGGTCTTATCTTATCCGTCGTCAGCGGATGGCTTGGATTAACGGTGACACCACAATACGCTCTGATGTTACTTGGACTTTCAAGCGTGCTATTGTTAATCGGCATCGTTCGCTTAAACGTACCGCTTTGGCCAATCGTCTTACTTGGACTTGCCGGCTGGTTCGTGATGGATTCGCGTCTCGATTCAGTTCGCGCAGTCGATCCGAAGATGATTTTATTACTTGCGACGGTAACACTCATCGCTGAAGTTGTCCTCGTCTGGTGGCGTGGGCAACGCCGCCTGTCCCCGTCACTCGTCGTCTCGAAGCGTGGTCGCTTCATCGGTGGCTTGTCAGCAAATAAGCTTTGGCTCTTGCCACTGCTCGTCTTCGTTCCGGGCGACGTACTCGAGACATGGTGGCCACGTTACAGTTTCCCGGGACTCGTTCCAATCATTGTGTGGTTACCGATTGGCTTCAGCTTCCTCTTTACCGGTAAGTTACCGAAGGAGTTGATGCGTCCACTCGTCCAAGGACGTTTGATCACGAGTCTCGTTGCAATCTTGTTGACGGTTCTTGCATACGTCACCGGACAAGCTGAATGGCTGTACGGCATCATTTTGTTGCTCGTCCTGCATATTCTGTTGCATCAACGGGTCAAACGTTTGAACCGGGCACAAACACCGCTCTTCCTTAATGGAACGCGTGGTGCGGTGATTCTCGGGACACTTCCCGATAAACCGGCTGCCGAGATGGGCTTGATTCCGGGGGAAGCGATTTATAAAGTCAACGGTGAAAAGGTCGACTCGGAAGCGTCGTTCTATGAAGCCATTCAAAAACACAAACCGTATCTGCGTCTTGAAGTCATGAACCATAACGGGGACATCCGTTTTGCGCAACGTGCCTTCTATGAACAAGATCATCATGAACTCGGTATCCTGTTCGTGAACGAGCCGGCCCATGGTCGGACGAAGGTTCGGTCCTTACATTAAAGAGTACATCCCTGTCACGGAACATCCGTGATAGGGATTTTTTTGTAAACGAAAAATCGATGTGCAACACTCGAAGCAAAAAGAAACTTTTGCATTTTCGAAAAAAAGGGTAACTTCCTAAAAGGAGCACTTCATAATCGAATGTTTGTTCGTAAAGTGGTACAATAAAAATAGATTTTTTACGTGATGAGGGGGAAGCAAACGATGGATTTTGAACTCGTTTCACCATTTGAGCCAGGCGGTGATCAGCCGACGGCAATCGAAAAATTGGTGACTGGGCTAAAACAAGGCGAACGACATCAGACGTTGCTTGGGGCGACCGGTACAGGGAAGACGTTCACAGTGTCGAACGTCATCAAGGAAATCAAGAAACCGACGCTTGTCCTTGCCCACAACAAAACACTAGCGGGACAACTCTACTCGGAGTTCAAGGAATTTTTCCCGAACAACGCGGTCGAGTACTTTGTTAGTTTTTATGATTATTACCAACCGGAAGCATATGTCCCGTCGACCGATACGTTCATCGAGAAGGATTCCTCAATCAATGATGAAATTGACAAGTTGCGTCACTCGGCGACGTCCGCCTTGTTCGAACGGGAGGACGTCTTGATCGTTGCCTCTGTCTCGTGTATCTATGGTCTCGGTAACCCGGAAGAATACAACAACCACGTCTTGTCACTTCGTGTCGGTAATGAGATGGGGCGTAATGAGATGCTCCGTCGCTTGATCGACATTCAATATGAGCGAAACGATATCGACTTCCAGCGCGGACGGTTCCGCGTCCGAGGAGACGTCGTTGAGATCTTCCCGGCGTCGCGTGATGAGCAGTGTGTACGAATCGAATTCTTCGGTGACGAGATTGAGCGGATTCGTGATATGGATCCGTTAACAGGTGAAATCATCGCGGACCGTGAGCATATTTCAATCTTCCCGGCGTCCCACTTCGTGACGGGGGATACCCGTTTGCAGAAGGCAATCGCGAACATCGAGAAGGAACTTGAAGTGCAGCTTGCGAAGTTACGTGAAGACAATCAATTACTTGAAGCACAACGGCTCGAGCAACGGACGAACTATGACCTCGAGATGATGCGTGAGATGGGCTATTGCTCAGGAATCGAGAACTACTCGCGTCATTTGAACTTGATGCCGGAAGGGGCAACACCGTATACGTTGATCGATTACTTCCCGAAAGACTTCTTACTCGTTGCTGACGAGTCACACGTGACACTGCCGCAAATTCGCGGGATGTACAATGGCGACCAAGCGCGGAAACAAGTCCTTGTCGATCACGGTTTCCGTCTGCCTTCAGCAAAAGACAACCGTCCGCTACGGTTCGAGGAGTTCGAAGAAAAAGTCAGTCAGGCAATCTATATCTCGGCGACACCGGGACCGTATGAACTCGAACATTCAAAAGAGATGGTTGAGCAAATCATCCGTCCGACGGGTCTTGTTGATCCGACGATTGAGATTCATCCGATTACCGGACAAATCGATTATTTGATGGACAACATCCGCGATCGCGTGGCGAAGAACGAGCGTGTCCTCGTTACGACATTGACGAAGAAAATGTCGGAAGACTTGACCGATTATTTGAAGGAACACGGGGTCAAGGTCAACTACATGCACTCGGAGATCAAGACACTCGAACGAATTGAAATCATTCGTGACTTACGACTCGGGAAGTACGACGTCCTCGTCGGGATCAACTTACTTCGAGAAGGACTTGATATTCCGGAAGTTTCGCTCGTAACGATTCTTGATGCCGATAAAGAAGGTTTCCTCCGGTCAGACCGTTCACTAATCCAGACGATTGGTCGGGCAGCACGAAACTCAGAAGGTCATGTCATCTTGTTTGCTGATAAAGTCACTGATTCAATGCAACGAGCAATCGATGAGACAGAACGTCGTCGCGCGATTCAGATGGCATTTAACGAAGAGCATGGCATTACGCCGCAGACGATCAAAAAAGATGTCCGTGGTGTCATTAGTACGACGATCGAGAGCGACGATACCGTCGAAAAACTCGAGAAGTTTAACAAACTCAAAAAACCGGAGCGCGAAACGTTACTCGAACAGCTCGACCAAGAGATGCGTCAAGCGGCGAAGGACATGCAGTTCGAACGAGCTGCCGAGCTCCGCGACCTCATATTAGAATTGAAAGCAGGTGCCTAAGTTGGGAGAAAAGAAGAATCAGATTATCATCAAAGGCGCTCGCGTCAATAATCTACAAAACATCGATGTCGAAATTCCCCGTGACCAACTCGTCGTCTTGACGGGTCTGTCCGGGTCAGGGAAATCGTCGCTTGCCTTTGATACGATTTACGCTGAAGGACAGCGTCGTTATGTCGAAAGTTTATCGGCTTATGCCCGTCAGTTCCTCGGACAGATGGATAAGCCAGATGTCGACACGATTGAAGGATTAAGTCCAGCGATCTCGATCGACCAGAAAACGACGAGTAAAAACCCACGATCAACGGTCGGAACCGTGACGGAAATCTATGATTATCTTCGACTATTGTACGCACGGATCGGGAAACCGATCTGTCCGAATCACGGAATCGAGATTTCGAGTCAGACAATCAGTCAGATGGTCGACCAAGTAATGGAACAACCAGAACGGACGCGTCTGCAAATCCTCGCGCCGATCGTCTCCGGACGAAAAGGAACGCACGTTAAAGTCCTCGACGATCTTAAGAAAGAAGGTTTCGTCCGTGTCCGCGTCAACGGAGAGACACTTGATCTCGCGGAAGAAATCACGCTTGAGAAAAATAAGAAACATTCGATTGAAGTCGTCGTCGACCGTGTCGTTGTTCGACCAGACGTCGAAGCCCGCCTCGCCGATTCGCTTGAAACAGCGCTTCGTCTCGCTGACGGTCGTGTCATCGTCGATACGATGGATGGAAACGAACTCTTATTCAGTGAACACCATGCTTGTCCGATTTGTGGCTTCTCGATTGGTGAACTCGAGCCACGGATGTTCTCGTTCAACTCGCCGTTTGGTGCTTGTACGTCATGTGATGGACTGGGGACGAAACTTGAGGTCGATGTCGATCTCGTTGTGCCGCATCCAGATAAGTCATTGAACGAAGGGGCAATCGTGGCGTGGGAACCGACAAGTTCGCAGTATTATCCACAATTGCTTAAAGCGGTCTGCGACCACTTTAAGATTGATATGGATACACCGTTCGAACAGTTGTCAGAAGAGCATCGCGAAACACTCTTGAATGGAAACACCAAAGAAGAAATCCATTTCCGTTATGAAAATGATTTCGGAATGGTCCGGAATACGGATCTCTACTTCGAAGGTGTCCTCAATAATTTACAACGTCGTTTCAAGGAGACGTCATCTGATTACATCCGTGAACAGATGGAAGGCTATATGGCGAAGAAGGCATGTCCGACATGTAAAGGACATCGTTTAAAACGGGAATCACTTGCCGTCAAAGTATCCGATCACCACATCGGTGAAGTGACAAAGATGTCCGTTAAACAAGCGGTCATGTTCTTTGACGAACTACCAGAGAAATTAAGTGAGAAAGACAAGACGATTTCAAAAATGATCGTCCGTGAGATTCACGAACGCGCGTCGTTCCTCGAGAACGTCGGTCTCGATTACCTGACGATCTCTCGTGCAGCTGGTACGTTGTCTGGTGGGGAAGCGCAACGGATTCGTCTTGCAACACAAATTGGTTCGCGTTTGACGGGTGTCCTTTACGTCCTCGATGAACCATCGATTGGTTTACATCAACGCGATAATGATCGCTTGATCAATACGCTAAAAGCGATGCGTGACCTCGGGAACACATTGATCGTCGTCGAGCATGATGAAGATACGATGATGGCAGCTGACTATTTGATTGATATCGGACCAGGTGCTGGCGATCACGGTGGTTTCGTCACGGCAGCCGGGAAACCAGAAGAACTGATGAAGGATGCGAACTCGCTGACCGGTCAATACTTGTCTGGGAAGAAGTTCATCCCTGTCCCATCGACACGCAAAGAGTCAGACGGTCGGATGCTCCACATCCACAAAGCGTCGGAAAACAACCTGAAGAACGTTGATGTCGACATTCCGCTTGGTTTATTCGTTGCCGTTACGGGTGTGTCGGGATCCGGGAAATCAACATTGATCAATGAGATTCTCTATAAGACGATCGCCCACGAGATGAACCGGGCGAAGGAAAAGCCGGGTGCCCATAAAGGCATCACCGGTCTCGACCAAATCGACAAGGTCATCGATATCGATCAATCGCCAATTGGTCGGACACCACGTTCGAACCCAGCAACGTATACTGGTGTCTTTGATGATATTCGTGACGTCTTTGCTTCAACGAACGAAGCAAAACTTCGTGGGTACAAAAAAGGACGCTTCAGTTTCAACATCAAGGGTGGACGCTGTGAAGCGTGTCGTGGCGATGGAATCATTAAGATCGAGATGCACTTCTTACCGGATGTCTATGTTCCGTGTGAAGTCTGTCACGGGAAACGTTATAACCGCGAAACACTTGAAGTGAAATATAAAGGCAAAACGATTGCCGATGTCCTTGAAATGACAGTCGAAGATGCACTCGCTTTCTTCGAGAACATTCCGAAAATCACGCGGAAACTACAGACGATTGCTGACGTTGGACTCACGTATATGCGTCTCGGTCAACCCGCGACGGAATTGTCCGGTGGGGAAGCACAGCGCGTCAAGCTGGCGTCTGAGTTGCATAAGCGTTCGACCGGGAAGACAATTTATATTCTCGATGAGCCAACGACAGGGCTGCACGTCCACGATATTGCGCGTCTTCTGAAAGTCTTGCAACGTCTCGTCGACAATGGAGATACGGTACTCGTTATCGAACACAATTTAGACGTCATTAAGACGGCCGACTACTTGATTGATCTTGGACCAGAAGGGGGCGACGGCGGCGGAACGATCGTAGCTGCCGGTACACCGGAACAGATCGCTGAAGTTAAAGCATCGTATACGGGACATTATCTCGCTCCGGTCCTTGAACGGGATGCGGCACGAATTGAATCGTGAAACTTTTGTGGATGAGGATTCGTAGGAAGGAACTAAGGGAACTTAAACGAAAGTATCATGTAACACACGTTTGAGGTTCAAGAATAGGAGGGAACGGTTCATGAAGCAAGATATGCGTCAATTGATATTGGAGCAAGTCAAAGAAGGAAAGTTAACGATTGATGAGGCACTTGATAAACTTGAGCGACTCGAATCAATCGACGAACGTGCTACTTCTGCAAGTGAACATAAGTACGTCGATGAACCAGAACAGTATGATCGGGTCGACCAGTATTCCGTCGATTCGCTGACGACGAAAGTCATGTCAGCATTCGATAATCTCGTCAGCCGGATCAAGGACAGTGATCTTTCACTCAATCAGGCGTCAGGTCCGAACGTTACCTACGTCAAACAATTCCCATTCAGCGGAGAGACGGTCCACGTCGATCTGTTCAATGCGAACTTGGTCGTTGAACCGAGTGATCTTGAAGAATGCGAGTTGACGGTGACGGGGCGTCCGCTCCGCCGCCAACAGGTGACGGAAGAACAAGCGCTTGAGCAACTTCAGGCAGCCGTCCAACATGCGGTTTCAGCAAACACACTATCCATCCGTCTAAAGGATAAGAGTGTCCGTGCGACGGTCCATCTGAAAGTTCCACGCCGCCATTACGAATCATTCGTCTTACAGACGTTGAACGGTGAGATTTCGTTATCGTCACTCGATACGACGTCCGCTCAACTGATGACAGCGAACGGTCGAGTCAATGTCCGTGACCTCTTCAGTGAAGATGTCAAAGTATCAACAGCAAACGGCTCAATCGAAATCGAAGAGTCAGAGTTGAAGGTCTTGAAGGCGAAGACAGCCAACGGTCAGATCATCACGACGGGTGTCTTCGAACGCTCGGAACTGAAAACAGCGAACGGAAACGTTCGTTGCGAACTGAAGACGGCGCAAAACGCGAAAGTCAAAGCTTCATCGCTTGCCGGAAGCATCGCCTTGATGTTGCCGCATGGCGCTGAAGTCTACGGAGAACTTGAGACGAACTTCGGTGGTCTCAACTGTAACCTCGACGACATGGAATTGATCCGGGATCAAAAAGAGATCGTCAACCGGAAGCTTCATTTCGTATCAGGTCGCGGTCGTTCACCAAAAATCGAGGTCGAAGCCGATACGAAGACAGGTACGATTTCTGTCACGCACGGCGTTCACCTCAGTCCACAAGCGTTATAAGCATACCGGCGTAACTTCTTGAAAAAGAGGTTGCGCTTTTCTTATGACGTTGTATCCGCTTTGCGTACTTTTTCTTAGGCGAGACTGTCGCGGCTTCATCGTTCTGTCTGGGTCTCGTTTGTCTCTGACAGCGCGGATAACTGCGCTTTCTCCTGTAGGAGGCACGCAAGCGGAGCGACGTCGTCTACACACATAAAACCCCCATCCTCCTTGAAGAAGATGGGGGTTTTCGTGAATCAATAATTGTAATCCTGATCCATCATCGGTTCATCGAAGTTCATGTTTTCGATGTTATTCATGTCATACCCGAATGAGAGTAAGGCGATGACGCCGATGACGGCAAGCACGATCGAGACGAGGATCAGACCGAGGCCGAGCCAGCTCTTTCCCCGTGAACGATTCCAATAGAAGATGATTGCAAGGACGTAGGAGATGAATGACCCACTGATGAAGACCCCGATAATCGAAATGATGAAGAATAAAAGGGCTGTTTGATCCTGATTCCGGGAGTAGGCTTTCCACATATCAATCAGCGAAATCACGAGATAGACGAAACCAGCAATTGCGAGAATCCCAAATAAAATAAGTATTAAAACGAACCAAATGCCGCCAGCTGACATCATGGCAAAACCTCCTTCAAAATATTAACTCTTTATTCCATTCCCAAGAAATCAAGCTTCTAATCCAATTCCATAAATCGAATAAAAATATGGTACAATACTTCAAGTGAAAGGGGCTGATGAAGCGTGCAACCAAAAGTGCGAACAGCTGAAATCGTAAAACAATTCAATCTCCACATCGTCACGGGAGAAGAGGGCTTACATCGCCCGATTCTGACGGCCGATTTGTGCCGACCTGGCCTTGTGCTTGCCGGTTATTATGCCTATTATCCGGCAGAACGTCTTCAAATTCTCGGTAAAACGGAATTGACGTTCTTCAATAATTTAACGTATGAGGAACAACGCGAACGAGCGAACGTCCTCTGTACGGATGAAACACCTGGTATTTTGATCACACGAGGATTTGACGTACCGGAAGCAATCATCCAAGCCGCAGACGAGACGAACGTACCACTGTTGACAACAAAAGGGCATACGACATCGGTCGAGTCACAGATCACGAACTTCCTCGAAGCAGAACTCGCGCCAACGACGGCAATGCATGGTGTCCTCGTTGATATCTATGGTGTTGGTGTCTTCATTAAAGGTGCAAGTGGTGTTGGTAAATCGGAAACGGCACTCGAACTCGTCAAACGCGGTCATCGCCTAGTAGCGGATGACTCGGTCGAGATTCGTCAAACCGGTGACGGGATTCTAGTCGGAACCGCACCGAAATTGATTCAACATCTGCTTGAGATTCGTGGAATTGGGATCATCGATGTGATGACGTTGTTTGGTGCAGGTGCTGTTCGCTCGCACAAGAAAATCAGCCTCGTCTGTAACCTCGAGATTTGGGATCAGTCGAAAGTTTATGACCGCGTTGGTCTCGATCAAGAGACACTCCAAATCATCGATACGGAAATTCCGTTCCTGACGATTCCGGTTCGCCCCGGACGAAACCTTGCTGTCATCATCGAAGTCGCAGCGATGAACTATCGTCTGAAAAACATGGGCATCAACACAGCAGAAGAATTCGCGGGACGTCTCGCGCAAGCAATTGAAGATGGGAATGGTGGTCTTTGATGGGAACTTTAGCCTCTGTACAACCAACGTTTGACCGCGTGGCGATTGAGATTGGTCCAGTACCGATTTACTGGTATGGCATCGTCATCGCACTCGGTGCAGTCGTTGGACTGTTGATCGCGATCTTCGAATCGAAGCGAATTGGCTTCAACGAAGAGTATGCGGTCGATGTCGTCATCTGGTCGATTCCGATCAGTATCATCTGTGCACGTATTTACTACGTCGCGTTCGAGTGGGACTACTACAGTCAGCATCTCGATCAGATCATCAATATCCGTCAAGGCGGGATCGCGATTCACGGTGCGATCATCGGTGCGATCTTGACGGTCATCATTTATACACGTAAGAAAAAGATTTCGTTCTGGCAAATTGCTGATATCTTGGCACCGTCACTCTTATTCGGACAAGCCGTTGGACGCTGGGGCAACTTCTTCAACCAAGAGGCGCACGGTGGTGAGACGACGTGGTCGTACTTACAAGATACGTTGCACTTGCCAAACTGGATCGTTAATCAGATGTATATTGATGGAACGTACTACTTACCAACGTTCCTTTATGAAAGCATTTGGAACATTATCGGTGTCATCCTGTTGATCGTTTGGCGGATGAAGTTCAATCCACGTCGTGGATATGTCTTCCTTGGTTATCTTGTCTGGTATTCGATTGGACGCTACTACATTGAAGGACTCCGGACGGATAGTCTGATGATGGCTGATGGACTCCGGACAGCACAAATCGTCTCGATTTGTCTGATCATCTTTGGTGTGATCATGTTCGTCGTTCGTCGCAACGCCGTTCGTTACTTGGATGGTTCAAAAAAGGAGGCGAAGTAATCGATGATTCGCACACTTCTGTTTGACTTAGATGGTACGTTGATCGATACGAATCCATTGATTTTAAAAAGTTTCGAACATACGCTCAGTTACTATTACCCAGACCGGACGTTCACGGAAGCGGAATTGCTTCCGTTCATCGGTCCGACACTTGAAAAATCATTCTCAGCCATGAACGCGGAACAATGGAAAGAGATGGTCGCTTTTTACCGCAGTTATAACATCGCCATGCATGATGCGCTCGTACTTGAGTATCCAGGCGTTCTTGACGGGTTACGACGTCTGCATGAAGCAGGCTACAAGATGGCAGTCGTGACGTCGAAAAGCCGTCGCGTCGCTTTACGCGGCATCGAGTTATTCGGTTTGACGTCACTGTTTGACGCGGTCATCGCAGCGGACGACGTAACAGAAGAAAAACCAGCGGTCGAACCCTTCGAAAAAGCGATGCAGTTGCTTGGGACAACACCAGACGAGACGATCATGGTTGGAGACAACGATACGGACATTCTCGGTGGTAAGAACGCGGGACTGAAGACAGTCGCAGTCGGCTGGGCAATCAAAGGGCGCACGTACTTAGAGGCACTCGAGCCAGACGTCATCATCGACTCGATGGATCATCTCGCTGCGTGGCTGGAGGAACAAAATGGCACGGCGAACTGATCGCTTTCAGGTCGGAACGACGAATCCACTCTGGCACATGTACCGGACCGTCTCGTTCTTTAAAGTGATGTGGTGCTTTACGATCGTTACGATTGGTCGGTTTACACCATCGCTCCGTTTCAAGAATGCACTCTACCGGACTTGCCTTCGGATGAAGATCGGGGAGAAGACGGCACTTGCCTTGATGGTGATGCCAGATACAATGTTCCCGGAGCGGATCACGATTGGTGACAATACGATCATCGGCTTCAATACGACGATTCTCTGTCATGAATATTTGACGACGGAGTATCGCTTAGGCGATGTCGTCATTGGAAGCAACGTCTTGATCGGTGCGAACGTGACGATTCTACCGGGCGTAACGATTGGAGATGGTGCCGTTGTCGGTGCCGGATCTGTCGTTCACCGGGATATCGCACCGAACGAACGCGTCTCGAGTCAGCCGCTTCGTCGGCACGAAATGTGACAAAACTGTGAGAAGGAAGAAGGAAAAAAAGATGACGCATATCCGCTTTACGTATAAGACAGGAAAGTATTTCGGAAGATTATTCGCCGAACGTCCACAAGGTCTCGTCGTTGAGGTGTTGGCTGTTGAAAAGCATCCTGTTCAAGGCGATCTTCATCAACCGAACCAAGTTGATGTCCCACTCTTTCATATCCGAACTGCCTTGCATAAGCACGAAAAGATCACAGTTTCGCCCGCAGTCGTTTATGCGTATGATGGAGAGATTCCGGAATATGCGGCGAGTTTACGACAGGCATATGACAAGGACGTGGCACGTCTTGAAGGACTGAATCCAGAGACGGATGCTTTTGTACGAAAATGCTTAGAGAATTACAAAGAACTGGAATCGATTTATGCGAAACGCTGGGGATGAACTCCGGCGTTTTTTTCTGTTGCATGCCTTCTAGAGATAGGGTATTCTTGTGTCTGCAACTACGAAACCAGTTTACTATTTATGGGGGCTTGAATCATGATGGAATTAACCAAATACAAAGCAGACCCCTTTGCGATAACAGCGCGCCAAGCGGAACTTTTTTATTTCCGCGGACGGAAGGCGCACCGGGAAGGGCGACTGGACGAAGCCGTCTATCACTTAGATGAGGCGACGGCACTTCAGCCAGCGGATATCCGCTATTTGCTCCGTTATGCCCGTGTCTTATTCGAGACAGGAGAAATCAATCATGCGAATGATGTCTTGAAACAGATTCGTGCACTCGACGCATCAAATACGGAAGCACTCTTTTATTTAGCGAATAACTACGCACACGTCTCACTTTATGAAGAGGCGCGACACCATGCGATGGAATATTTAGAACAGGCACCAAACGGCAAACACGCAGAGGCATCGGCCGCACTCGTGGAATTGATTGATCTCGAACAAGAGATGGAAGATGACGAAGAAGATGAATTGATTCGTCTGCACGGTCAGGCACAGCGCCAGATCGATAAAGGGATGCTGTTCGCTGCACAGGAAACGTTGACGGGACTGATTGCTCAGTACCCGACGTTCTGGCCTGCCTACAACAACCTCGCGATCGTTGAGTTCTATTTAGGAGAGAACGATCAAGCATTCGCTTCTCTCGAACGGGTCCTTGAAGGAAACCCGGGCAATTTGCATGCCCTCTGTAACACGCTCGTCTTGTTACACGAGATGGGACAAGACGAAGAGGCACACAGCCTCTCTCGTCAGCTCGAACACGTCCGTTCCGTGCACCTGGAGACACGGTATAAGGTCGCCTCAACTTTAGCGATCATCGGTCGTTACGATATCGCCTATGAAGAGTTGAAGTTACTCGAACGTCGCGGTTACCGAGGAGATCCACTCTTTGGGCACTGGTTATCGATCTCTGCTTATAAAACAGGACACGTCGAAGAAGCAACAGCTTTCTTGAAGTCAGACGAAGCACAAGCGTTAAAGGAAGAAACGGATACGTATGACATCCGCCACAACCTACAGTTTCGTTCAGCACTCATTCAAGCGTTGAAGACAGAAGATGATGTCTCACGCATCTTCACGGCACTTCTTCTTGGCAAACTGAACGATGCCGAAGCACGGCTTGCGTTGTCGATGATGCCAGAAGTGACAGACCGTGAAGACGTCCTCTTGTTGACGGAACAGATCATCGTCGAGATGGAAGGTCGGACTGATGTCGTGGATGAACGCATTCACCGGGCATTACAGACGATTCGCCTTGCGGAACGATTTGTTTCAGACGAAGAACGGATGAGTCTTGAAGGTGATTTTTACGAACGCTTCGCGCAACTCGTTTTAAGTGGTGAGTCGTTCGATTCGATCGAAGCTTCGGCTGCATCACTGCTTTATCTGTTCCATGATTTACGAGACGGGATGTTGATTGAAGAATGTGCATCGCTCGTCGATTGTTCATTTGATCACGTCGCGTCGATGATCCGGACACATGAACGGATGCTGGCACCGCTGCAAGCAAAGTGTTAGACGTTTAGGGGATTCTCACCTATACTCAAACTACAACGATTACGATAAATGGGGTGGAATCATGGCGGAAACAGAACAAAAAATTTATGACGTCATCATCATCGGGGCAGGTCCTGCTGGGATGACAGCTGCACTTTACGCATCACGTGCGAACCTTTCGACATTGATGATCGAACGTGGGATTCCGGGCGGTCAGATGGCGAACACAGAAGATATCGAGAACTACCCAGGATACGATAGCATCCTCGGACCAGATCTCTCACAAAAAATGTTCGACCACTCGAAAGCATTCGGCGCAGAATATGCGTACGGAGACGTTCGGAGTATCGAAGATGGTAAAGCATACAAAACAATTCATGCACACAATAAAGATTACTACGCACGGGCAATCATCATTGCGTCAGGTGCACAATATAAAAAGATCGGCGTACCGGGCGAAGAAGAGCTCGGCGGTCGTGGTGTCTCGTACTGTGCCGTTTGTGATGGTGCGTTCTTTAAAGAAAAAGAACTCTTCGTCATCGGTGGAGGCGACTCAGCGGTTGAAGAAGGCGTCTACTTGACGCGATTCGCGAAAAAAGTCACGATTGTTCACCGTCGTGATGAGCTCCGTGCTCAAAAGATTCTTCAAAAACGTGCGTTCGACAACCCGAAAATCGACTTCATCTGGAACCATACGGTCAAACAGATTAACGAACAAGACGGAAAAGTCGGCGGTATTGAGCTAATCAATACAAAAACAGCTGACGTAACAACACATCCAATCGATGGTGTCTTCATCTACATCGGGATGAACCCGATCACAGGCTACGTCCAAGATCTCGGTATCTTGAACGACCAAGGTTATGTCGTGACGAATGAAGCGATGGAAACGAACATCAAAGGGATCTTTGCTGCTGGTGACGTTCGTGAAAAAACACTTCGTCAAGTCGTTACAGCGACAAACGACGGTTCGATTGCTGCACAAAATGCACAACACTTCATCGAAGCGTTGCTTGAAGAATTACAAGAATCCTCACACGCGTAATAACGAACCAGTTTCATTGAAGGTATCTTCAGTGAGGCTGGCTCTTTTTTTATGATATACTGAAAATGAAGAGAAAAAATACACACGGAACTGTTGTCTGGAGGGCGAAAAGATGGAACAGAATCAACCACAACTTGTCATCATCACAGGTATGAGTGGGGCTGGAAAGACAGTCGCAATGAACAGCTTTGAGGATTTAGGCTATTTCTGTGTCGACAATCTACCACCAACGTTATTGCCACAACTCATCGAAGTCATCGGACAAGTGCGTCCTAAAATCGCCGTTGCCATCGATACACGTGCGCGTGATTTCATCGACAGTTTTTTTGTCGTTTATGAGGATCTGAAAAAGACGAATTTACAGACTCGGATGCTGTATCTCGATGCGCGTAACGATGTCCTCGTACGCCGTTATAAAGAATCACGTCGTTCCCATCCGCTTGCACCCACTGACTCACCACTGATCGGGATTGAACGTGAGCGGACGTTGCTCGAAGGGTTCCGTGATAAAGCACAAATGCTGATTGATACGAGTGACATCAAACCACTCGTCCTAAAAGAACGATTATTGAAAGAGTTTACGACAGGAGAACGGATTCCGTTCACGGTCAACGTCATGTCGTTTGGTTTTAAACACGGATTGCCGCTTGATGCCGATCTTGTCTTTGACCTCCGGTTCTTACCGAACCCGTTCTACATTCCAGAACTGCGTCCAAAAACAGGACTCGATGAGGAAGTCGCGTCTTACGTCATGCAGTGGCCTGAAGCGAAGCTGTTCTATAAAAAACTCGTCGATTTGCTCGAGTTCCTGATTCCGCAATACGAGCGAGAAGGGAAGTCGCAACTCGTCATCGCCCTCGGTTGTACGGGAGGAAAGCATCGGTCGATTACGTTCGCGGAAGCAATCAGCAAGGAATTCGCGACGCAGTATCACATTGAGACGAACCACCGGGATTATGTACATGCGAAGGAGGAGAAGTGATGAAATGGGAACGTAAAGTCGTCGCCATTGGTGGCGGGACAGGACTCTCGACGCTTCTTCGTGGACTGAAGCATTATCCGCTCGATATTACAGCAATCGTTACCGTCGCGGATGACGGCGGAAGTTCTGGTCGCCTGCGGACAGAGTTTAATATGTTGCCGCCTGGCGATATTCGCAATGTCATCGTCTCCTTATCGAAATCGGAAACCCTGATGGACCGGATCATGCAGTACCGGTTTGAGACCGGCGAAGGATTACATGGGCATTCGCTCGGCAACTTGATGCTGACGGCAGCGACGCAACTCTGTAACGGTTCGTTCGTTGAAGCGATTGGTGTCATGGGACAACTGTTGAACGCGGAAGGAAAAGTCTATCCCGCGACAGAACGTACGATTACACTATGTGCTGAGTTCGAGGATGGAACGATCGTTAAAGGGGAGTCACTGATTCCGACGGTTGGTAAGAAAATCGAACGAATTTTCCTCGAGGAACAAGACGTCCGTCCAGTACCGGAAGCGATTCAAGCGATTCTTGATGCCGATGTCATCGTCCTTGGACCAGGGAGTCTCTATACAAGTATCATTCCGAACGTCTTGATCGATGAGATTCGAGAAGCAATTCAGCAATCGCTGGCTCCAGTCGTCTATATTTGTAACGTCATGACACAACCCGGTGAGACGACAGCATTTACAGCAAACGAGCACTTATCGACGCTCGAACGCTTTCTCGGTCAAGGAGTCGTCGATACGATCATCGTCAATAATGAGTCGATCGATGCTGGTTATTTGAAAAAGTATCAAAAGGATCACGCCGACATCGTCACCTATAATGAAAAACAATTCGAGTTAGCAGGCGTTGAAGTGCTTGCAGACGATATCGTTGATTATAATCATCACTTCATTCGTCACGATTCAGACGCCGTCGCAAGTCTCGTCATGCGAAAAGTATTATCGATTCGGCGCATGCGTCAACTCGAAGGGAAGGAGGAGCTGACATGAGCTTTGCCTCAGAAGTCAAAAAAGAATTAACGCAGATTCCGATTACCGATCATGAGATGAAGGCAGAACTTGCAGCACTCGCTCGGATGAACGGTGCGATCTCGTTCGGACTCGGACGCGGTCTGACACTGGATATTTCAACTGAGAATGCTTCGATTGCTCGTCGGATCTATTCGTTGCTTAAAAAAGCATACGGTGTTCACCTCGATCTGCTCGTGCGGAAGAAAATGCGTCTGAAAAAGAACAATGTCTACATCGTCCGTGTTAAACAACAAGCGGATAAGATTTTGCAAGACCTCGGGATTTTAGGGGAAGGATTCACGATGATTCGTTCGATCAGTGATGCGATCTTAAACGATGAACGAAAAGCACGCGCTTATTTGAGAGGGGCATTCCTCGCTGGTGGTTCGCTCAACAATCCGGCGACGTCGTCGTATCATTTAGAAATCTTCAGCTTGTACGAAGAACACAATGCGGCGCTACGCGGTTTATCGAATGTCTTTGACTTGAATGCGAAGGCGATCGAACGGAAAAAAGGACACATCCTCTACATCAAGGAGAGCGAAAAGATTTCCGATTTCCTCAAACTCATCGATGCGACACAATCGATGCTGCGGTTCGAGGACGTGCGGATTTTAAAAGATATGCGCAACTCGGTCAACCGTCTCGTTAACTGTGAGACAGCGAACCTCAACAAGACGGTCGGTGCGGCATTACGTCAAGTCGAAAACATCAAGTTCCTCGAGCGGACGGTCGGTCTCGACGTCTTACCAGATAAGTTGAAGGAAATCGCAATCTTGCGTGTCACGCATCAAGACGTCACGTTACAAGAGCTCGGTGAGATGGTCGAAAGCGGCTCCATCTCAAAATCAGGGATCAATCACCGGTTGCGGAAGATTGATCAAATCGCAGAAAAAATCCGAAATGGCGAGTCGATGACAGGGGCCTTATAAGAGGGTCGCTTGCGAGATGAACCATAGTCTACTATAATATATAGTCGATGCAACTAAATGTTCGAATTAAGGAGTTTTTGAAATGGCTAACGAAAAGAAACGTATTTCGCTGACTGTAGACGCGAAGTTTGACGAAGTATTAACGAAAAAAGCAAAATCAATCGGTGTACCGAAAAGCACGCTCGTTGCATTCGCAACATCATTATTCCTGAAGCAATTACAAGCAGAAGAAGAGCTTTCGCCACATGCGAACGCCATCTACTCGCTGATTCGTGAAAACCACGACATCGTTTCAGACATCACAGACTTGATCGACTGATCATCGACCTCTCGTTCTTTATGGAACGGGAGGTTTTTTGTATATGTATAGATGTGGAAATACGTATTAAAAAAGTGCCTCCCGTAAAGGAGACACTTTGGATGACTTATGCACGTTCCATGACGCGGTCGATGAGACCGTAGTCAGCAGCAGCTTGTGCTGACATGAAGTTGTCACGCTCTGTATCGCGTTCGATGACTTCAAGTGGTTGTCCTGTGTTTTCAGCCATGATTTTGTTGAGATGCTCACGCATTTTGATGATACGTTCCGCATGGATTTTAATATCCGATGCTTGACCTTGTGTACCACCGAGTGGTTGGTGGATCATGATTTCAGCGTTTGGTAACGCGAAACGTTTTCCTTTTGCGCCAGCTTGGAGCAAGAATGCACCCATTGATGCTGCCATACCGATACAAATCGTAGAAACTTGTGGTTTGATGAAGTTCATTGTATCGTAAATCGCCATACCGGCAGTGATCGAACCACCTGGGCTGTTGATGTAAAGCGAGATTTCTTTATCTGGATCTTCTGCTGCTAAGAACAGAAGTTGGGCAACGACTGAGTTGGCGACGTTGTCGTCAATCGCGCTCCCGAGAAGAATGATGCGGTCTTTTAGCAAACGTGAGTAGATATCGTAAGCACGTTCCCCGCGGTTTGTTTGTTCGATGACTGTTGGAATTAACATAGTCTTTGCCTCCTTATAGTTGGTATGTAGCTTCCTATTCGACTTATCCTTATCATAATCCTTTGGTCAATATTGGTCAAAAGATACGATGCGACTTTTAGGTATTTTTCCATTACAAGGGCAAATGAAACATATCAATATAGAAAAAAGGCAACGCCATTGCTGGCATTGCCTTGTAGTTGAATAAATGGTACACCCGGAGAGATTCGAACTCCCGACACCTGGTACCGGAAACCAGTGCTCTATCCCCTGAGCTACGGGTGCATCTGATGTACTGAACAATTAATAGTATATCGACATTTTTTCAGAAAAGCAATAGGGAAGCGTGAGTTTTCTTTTTCCTGAGCGGTGCGAGAAACGTTCGTAGGGTGTTTTTTAAAACGTTTCTTCTATAATAAGAGGCAGAGGAGGGGAATCGATGGATCAACGCCAAGAACAGACGCAACAGATGACATTATCGGCGTCACAACAGTATCAGTTACATGTGCTCGAGCAACCTGCGGCTGAACTCGAGGAGGAATGGCGACGATTGAAACGACGAATGCACCGCCATTACCCGAATCAGCTTTCGCTAGAAGTCGAGCAAGTGACGGGAAACATGGCGTCCTATGAAGAGGAGCTTCTTGCACAAATACGTTTAGAATCAGTCAGACAGGAAATAAGATATATGGCGGAACAACTCATTGTGTATTTAGAAGCGGACGGTTTAATGCGGACATCGGACGAGCAGCTCGCTGCATCCTTCTCGACTGATGTCGCATCGATTCAAGAAGCACGAACGCTCCTCCAACAATGTGAACCGGTCGGCATCGCTGCCCGTTCGGAACGCGAATGCCAGTGGTTACAGGCAATCGAGCTAGACGATGCGGAACTGATCGAACTAACGGATCGGTTGCGACATGAATCGGCGAATCAGGTGTTCACGCAGTACAGTGAACCGGATCGAACGCGGTTGCGAAAACGATTGACGCGACTAAGCCGGACCCCAGATCTTCAAAAAGGAGAACGAACGGTCACAGCAGAGGCGCGAATTCGTGTGTTGGATGGAGAACTTCATATCGACTGGATGACACTCGACACGGATCAGACGTGGCTCGAATTAAAAGAGGCAACGCCTTTTTTGCGCGCTTACGAACGACGACGTGTTACATTGCATGCCATTCTTTCAGTTTTACTTGAGCGACAAGGACGCTGGTTCAAAGGCGAACTGCATCTCGAGCCGCTGACGAAAAAACAAGTCGCAGAAGCAACGGGACATCATCCGTCGACGGTCGGTCGAGCGATTGCTTCGAAGTACGTCGAGACGGTACATGGTCTCGTTGCCCTAGAAGACTTGTTCGTCTCACGGACGACGACTGGGGATTCGAGTTTTTTAATCAAACGACGAATCGCCGAATACATTCAGCAAAGCGATCGACCGTTAAGTGATCAGCAATTGACGGACCGCCTGCAGGCAGACGGTCTGACAGTCGCGCGACGGACGGTCGCAAAATATCGGGCAGCGCTTGGATTGACCCGAAAAACGATGCAGCAAAGGAAGGCGCAATCAGAATGGGATTAAAACGACACAGACACTTAACACTCTATTCACGTCCGGGATGTACGCTGTGTGAAGAGGCCGCCATCTTACTCGACTTCGTACTCGATGAGTTTCCAGAATGGACGTTCGAGGAAGTCAACATTGATCAGGATGAAGCGCTCAGTCTACGGTTCTTATATGAGATTCCCGTCGTCATGCATGACGAGGAAATCTGGAGTTATGGCAAATTCGACACGGAAACAGTAAGAAAACGCTTACTTCAAAAAACTTGAGAAACGAGACTTGCAAGGCGAGAAATGGACTGTTATGATAACGGTGTACCAAGTGGGACACGTTATGACATGCGGGACAAAAAGCGTCCAGCTACTTGAGAGGAGAGGGAAATACATGATTCGGCAGTTAGTCCAGATCCAAAAACGAATCGTGCCTGATCTGATCGAAGAAATGCAGACACGCTACGACATCCTTCATTATGTGCGACTGATGCAACCGATCGGACGACGTACACTTGCGACAAGCCTTGGCTTGACGGAACGCGTCTTACGGCGGGAAGTCGACTTTTTGAAGCAACAAGACCTCCTAGAGGTCGCAACGCAAGGGATGTCCTTAACGGATGAAGGACGAAACGTTCTTCGCAGCATGCACAGCATCATGGGAGAACTCGCAGGGATCTCAGACATGGCGAAAGCCTTGAAAGAGAGACTCGGAGTACGGGACGTCGTCATCGTACCGGGTGATTCCGATGAGACCTTCTGGGTACAACGAGACATGGGGCGGGCGACCGTCGCACGACTCAAGCGAGAGCTTTCTTCAGACCATCACAATACGATCGCTGTCACAGGCGGTACGACGATGGCTTCGGTCGCGGCGATGATGTCGCCAGACAAGGAACACCGTCCAATGACGTTCGTTCCGGCGCGCGGAGGACTGGGAGAAACGCTCGAACTACAAGCGAACACAGTATGCTCACGGATGGCGTCACGCGCTCAAAGTGATTATCATCTGCTTCACATCCCGGACATGGTCAGTACAGAGACTTTCGTCAAGATGATCGAAGAGCCGAGCATAAAAAATGTGCTTCAAATGATTAAAGGTGCTTCAATCGTGGTACATGGAATTGGTGAGGCGAAAACGATGGCAAAACGTCGTCGCGCGTCTGAGGATCTCCTGACCCGACTGGAACATGAACAGGCAGTAGCGGAAGCATTCGGTTATTACTTCGACCGAGACGGCAACATCGTGCACCGGGTTAAGACAGTTGGTCTCCAACTGGATGACTTGAAGCAAGTTGAACACGTCATCGTCGTCGCAGGTGGTCATTCGAAGGCAGAAGCGATCAACGCCTATGTCAAACAGTCGCCTGACATCATCCTGATTACGGATGAAGGCGCAGCAGCTTCGATTTTGAAAGGGTAACCCCCTTTTGAATAATAGATAACTCGCTTTACATTAAAAGGAGGAAAATTATCATGGCAGTAAAAGTTGGTATTAACGGATTTGGACGTATCGGACGTTTGGCACTTCGTCAAATTCTTCAATTCGATGGAATCGAAGTAGTCGCGATCAACGACCTTACAGACACTAAAATGCTTGCACACCTTCTCAAATATGACACGACTCAAGGTCGTTTCGACGGCGAAGTTGAAGTACACGACGGTTACTTCCTCGTCAACGGTAAAGAAATCAAAACACTTGCTAACCGCAACCCAGAAGAACTCCCATGGGGCGAGCTCGGTGTTGACATCGTTCTCGAATGTACTGGTTTCTTCACAGACAAAGAAAAAGCTGAGCTTCACTTGAAAGCTGGCGCTAAAAAAGTCGTTATCTCTGCACCTGCAACTGGCGACATGAAAACAGTCGTCTTCA
The DNA here is from genome assembly GCF_053878415.1 of Exiguobacterium sp. EA-TM-5. Taxonomy (NCBI): domain Bacteria; kingdom Bacillati; phylum Bacillota; class Bacilli; order Caryophanales; genus Exiguobacterium; species Exiguobacterium sp. EA-TM-5. The sequence goes on from NZ_CM132670.1 coordinate 1,143,027, forward strand.
ACACAAACCACGAAATCCTTGACGGAACTGAAACAGTTATCTCTGGTGCTTCTTGTACTACTAACTGTCTCGCGCCAATGGCTAAAGTTCTCCAAGATCAGTTCGGAATCGTTGAAGGTCTCATGACTACGATCCACGCTTACACTGGTGACCAAAACACACTCGACGCTCCACACCCTAAAGGTGACTTCCGTCGTGCACGTGCGGCAGCAGCAAACATCGTTCCTAACTCAACTGGTGCTGCAAAAGCAATCGGTCTCGTTCTTCCAGAACTTCAAGGTAAACTTGACGGATCTGCACAACGTGTACCAGTCGCTACAGGTTCACTCACTGAGCTCGTAACTGTACTCGACAAAAAAGTTTCTGTAGAAGAAATCAACGCAGCAATGAAAGCAGCTGCTAACGAGTCTTACGGTTACACTGAAGACGAAATCGTTTCTTCTGACATCGTTGGTATCTCTTACGGATCACTCTTCGATGCAACACAAACTAAAGTCATGACAGTCGGCGACAAACAACTCGTTAAAACAGTTGCTTGGTATGACAACGAAATGTCTTACACTAGCCAACTCGTTCGTACACTCAAACACTTCGCAGAAATCGCTAAGTAATTCGAGCAATTAAATAGCAATTGAATAAGAGCGGAAACGATATTAGTCTCCGCTCTTATTGCGGAAAAAAGCGGGAGGGGCATTCGCCCCTCACTATACGTAAGAGACGGAGGACGAATGTATGAATAAGAAATCGATTCGCGACATCGATGTACAAGGAAAACGCGTATTTACACGCGTAGATTTCAACGTACCGTTGGAAGACGGTAAAATCACGGATGACACACGGATCCGTGCTGCACTCCCAACGATCAAACACTTGATCGACGGCGGAGCAAAAGTCATTCTCGCTAGCCACATGGGTCGTCCAAAAGGCGAAAAGAACCCTGAGTTCTCACTTGCACCAGTCGTAGCACGCCTCAGCGAATTGCTTGGTAAAGACATCAAGCTCGTTGAAGAAGCATACGGTCCAGTTGCAGAAGAAGCAGTCAGCAAACTCGAAAACGGCGATGTCGTCGTCTTAGAGAACGTCCGCTTCTATCCTGGCGAAACGAAAAACGACGAAGAGCTCGCTAAAGGATTCGCGAAACTCGCTGACGTTTTCGTCAACGACGCGTTCGGCGCAGCACACCGTGCACACGCATCGACAGAAGGTATCGCACACCATGTCGACACAGCAGTTGCCGGTCTTCTCATCGAAAAAGAACTTCAAGTTCTCGGTAAAGCTCTTTCTAACCCAGATCGCCCGTTCACGGCAATCATCGGTGGTTCGAAAGTTGCGGATAAAATCGGTGTCATCGATCACTTACTCGACATCGTCGATACGTTGATCATCGGTGGCGGCTTATCGTACACGTTCCTCACAGCTCGTGGTATCGAAGTCGGTACTTCACTTCTTGAGGTCGACAAAATCGACCAAGCGAAGGAATTCATGAAAAAAGCAGAAGAAAAAGGCGTTAAGTTCCTCATGCCTGTCGACTGTGTCATCACGAAGGAATTCGGAGAAGAAACATATGTCGGACCACGTGACATCACAGAGATCCCAGCAGATCACATGTCACTTGATATCGGTCCAAAAACGGTTGAACTCTATGCAGAGGCAATCAAGAACTCGAAACTCGTCGTCTGGAACGGACCGATGGGCGTATTCGAACTCGATAAATACGCAAACGGTACAAAAGGTGTCGCGCAAGCTCTTGCGGACAGCGATGCGTACTCAATCATCGGCGGTGGCGACTCAGCTGCTGCGGCAGAGAAATTCGGTCTTGCTGACAAAATGAGCCACATTTCTACAGGTGGTGGAGCAAGTCTCGAATTCATGGAAGGGAAAGCTCTTCCTGGTGTCGAAGCGCTAAACGACAAGTAATCTAAGTTCACAAGGGAGTGTTTCTCAATGCGTAAACCAATTATCGCAGGTAACTGGAAGATGAATCTGACGCTCAAGGATGCAGTTGCATTCGCTGAGGAAGTCAAAGGAGCTGTACCTGCTTCGACAACAGTCGACGCAGCTGTCTGTGCACCAGCCGTATTCTTGGCACACTTGACAGAAGCAGCAGCTGGTACGGATCTTAAGATCGGTGCTCAAAACATGTACGACAAAGAGAGCGGTGCCTTCACTGGTGAAATCAGCCCGCTCATGCTCAAAGAACTCGACGTGACGTACGTCATCCTCGGTCACTCTGAGCGTCGTGAGTACTTCGGCGAAACAGATGCGTTCATCAACAGCAAAGCGAAAAAAGCGTTCGAGCACGGTCTCGTTCCTATCGTTTGTGTAGGTGAAACACTGGAAGAGCGTGAAGGCGGCAAGTTCGAAGACGTCATCCGCGAACAGACAGCAAACAGCCTTAAAGACCTTACTGTCGACCAAGTGAAAAATCTCGTCGTCGCATACGAGCCTGTCTGGGCAATCGGAACAGGTAAATCAGCGACAGAACAAGATGCACAAGATTCTTGTAAATTCGTCCGTGACGTCGTTGCAGCTGAATTTGGTGCTGAAGCAGCAGAAGCTGTCCGCATCCAATACGGTGGTAGCGTCAAACCGGAAAACATCAAAGAATATATGGCTCAACCAGACATCGACGGCGCGCTCGTCGGCGGTGCAAGTCTTGAGACAGGATCGTTCCTCAAACTGTTGGAGGCGATTTAAATGACAAAACGTCCAGTCGCACTAATCATCCTTGATGGTTTTGGTATGCGTGACGAAGAGTTCGGAAATGCCGTTACGGCGGCAAACAAACCGAACTTCGATCGTTACTGGGGTCAATACCCGCATACGTTGTTGAATGCGAAAGGGGAATACGTCGGTTTGCCTGATGGTCAAATGGGGAACTCAGAAGTGGGTCACCTCAACATCGGTGCTGGTCGCGTCGTCTATCAATCGCTATCCCGAATCAACAACGCGATCAAGGATCGCTCGTTCTTCTCGCGCCAAGCGATGAACGATGCGGCAGGTCACGTGAAGAAATACGGTTCGGCGCTTCATATCTTCGGTCTGGTCTCTGACGGTGGGATCCACAGTCACATCAACCACTTGTATGCGGTACTCGAATTCGCGAAACTTCACGAAATCGAAAAAGTTTATCTTCATGCTTTCACGGACGGTCGTGACTGCGACCCACAATCGGGCGCTGGTTTCCTCCGTGACGCGCAAGCGAAGATGGACGAATTGAATGTTGGACAATTCGCGAGTATCTCTGGTCGCTACTATGCGATGGATCGCGATAACCGTTGGGAACGCGTCAAGAAAGTCTATGACGTCATCACATACGGGGAAGGTCCAACGACGAAGGATCCAATCGGCATGGTTGAAGCTTCGTACAAACAAGACGTAACGGATGAGTTCATCGAACCAACTGTTGTCGTGCAGGAAGACGGTACGCCAGTCGCACCGATCCACGATAACGATGCGATCATGTTCTTCAACTATCGTCCTGACCGTGCGATTCAGCTTTCAAAAGTTTACAAAGAGAAAAAAGGCTTCGACGGATTCGAACTTCCGAACAACGCACCGAAGAACCTGCTACTCGTCTCGATGACGAAGTACTCGGATGCGATTGATACGGACATCGTCTTCCCGCCTGAAGACATCAAAAATACGCTTGGTGAGACATTGTCAAAACAAGGTCTCAAACAGCTACGCATCGCGGAAACGGAAAAGTATCCGCACGTCACGTTCTTCTTCAACGGACAACGTGAAGAACCATACGAAGGGGAAGATCGGATCTTGATCCCTTCACCAAAAGTCGCGACATACGACTTGAAACCAGAGATGAGCGTCTATGAAGTCACAGATGCGCTCGTTGATGCCATCAACTCGGACAAACACGACGCCATTATCCTCAACTTCGCTAACCCGGATATGGTCGGTCACTCGGGTATGCTCGAGCCGACGAAAAAGGCGATCGAAGCAGTCGATGAGTGTCTTGGGAAAGTCGTTGACTTGATTCTCAGTAAAGGCGGCGCGGCAGTCATCACGGCTGACCACGGGAACGCGGATAAAGTCCTCAATGCAGACGGCAGTAAGATGACGGCGCATACGACAGAACCTGTTCCATGTATCGTGACGGTTGAGGACGTTGAACTCCTTGAACCACTCACAGGTGCACTCGCTGATCTCGCACCAACGGTCCTTGATCTCCTCGGAGCGGACCAACCAGCAGAGATGACTGGTAAATCGATCGTATTGAAGAAATAATCCCGTCGATCGAAGTAGCTACACCACATATTTCTTACACACAAAAGGAGCGAATTTAAATGTCAATGATTACAGAGATTTACGCACGCGAGATTCTTGATTCACGCGGTAACCCAACAGTAGAAGTAGAAGTTTATACAGAAGATGGCGGTTTCGGTCGCGCACTCGTACCATCAGGTGCATCAACTGGTGAGCACGAAGCAGTCGAACTCCGTGATGGCGACAAAGCACGTTACCTCGGAAAAGGTGTTTTGAAAGCTGTTGACAACGTCAATGAAAAAATCGCACCAGAAATCATCGGTTACGATGTCTTTGACCAAACTGGAATCGACAAAAAAATGATCGATCTCGACGGTACGAAAAACAAAGGTAACTTCGGCGCTAACGCAATCCTTGGTGTTTCTATGGCTGCTGCACGTGCTGCTGCAGATGAGCTTGGTCTTCCACTTTACACGTACCTCGGTGGATTCAACGCGAAAACATTACCAACACCAATGATGAACATCATCAACGGTGGATCACACGCAGACAACAACGTGGACTTCCAAGAGTTCATGATCATGCCTGTCGGTGCTCCAACATTCAAAGAAGCACTTCGTATGGGTGCTGAAATCTTCCACGCGTTGAAATCAGTTCTTAGCGGAATGGGTCTTAACACAGCAGTTGGTGACGAGGGTGGATTCGCTCCAAACTTGAAATCAAACGAAGAAGCAATCACAGTTATCCTTGAAGCAATCGAAAAAGCTGGCTACAAAGCAGGCGAAGATGTTTACCTTGCAATGGACGTCGCTTCTTCTGAGTTCTACGATAAAGCAGCTGGAAAATACAACCTCGCTGGCGAAGGCAAAGTCCTTTCAACAGAAGAGCTTGTTGAATTCTACGCGCAACTCGTCGACAAATACCCAATCATCTCAATCGAAGATGGCTGTGACGAAAACGACTGGGATGGTCACAAACTCCTTACAGATCGTATCGGACACAAAGTTCAACTCGTTGGGGATGACTTGTTCGTAACAAACACTGAGAAACTTGCTGAAGGTATCGAAAAAGGCATCGCTAACTCGATCCTCATCAAAGTTAACCAAATCGGTACGTTGACTGAAACATTCGACGCAATCGAAATGGCTAAAAAAGCTGGTTACACAGCTGTCGTTTCTCACCGTTCTGGTGAAACTGAAGATTCAACGATCGCTGACATCGCTGTTGCGACAAACGCTGGTCAAATCAAAACTGGTTCACTTTCACGTACAGACCGTATCGCGAAATACAACCAACTTCTCCGCATCGAAGACATGCTTTCAGACGTTGCTGTCTACGACGGAATCAAATCATTCTACAACCTCAAGAAGTAATTTCAGGTTGATTGTTTGAACAAACTATAAGGAAACCCTCCTATTCGTGTGATACGTACACACGGATAGGAGGGTTTTTGTCTATCAAGTAATGTCAAACATGAAAACCATTTTTGTCATTAAAACTATACCGAACTGTCAAAAAATTGATTCATCCTAGTAGATGACTAAAATGTTATACTCATAAATAAGTGCAAATCAAATAGTTATAGGGATTAATTACATCTTGGTTAATGAAGATGAAAAATACGTCTAAAGGAGATAAGATCATGTTAAATTCAGATTTAGATATCCGTTTAGAACCACGCATTCAAGAGTTATATCGACTACACAAGGAGCGTTCAGCCAATATTGACTGGAGCTATCACGAGTTCATTCCATGGGATAAGGCGATGTCCTTTAAACGTGTTCCTTGGGACGAAAGCCAAGTTACGCTTCCAGAAGGTGTCATCGTAGCGATCGAAACGGCATTGCTGACAGAGGTCAACTTACCTTGGTATACGTCGCACTTAGACTATACATTTAAGAACTCAATGGAAGTCATCAATGATTTCGTTCGGACGTGGACAGCGGAAGAAGATCAGCATTCGAACTTACTCGAGACGTATTTACTCGTCACGCGGAACGTCAATCCGACACGACTTCATCAGTTAAGAAGACGCGTCGTTGAAAGTGGCTGGTTCCCGGACTTCACGAATCCGTTAGCGACGATGGCATACACATCGCTGCAAGAGTTAGCGACACTCGTCTTTTACAACAACGTCGCGAAGATCGCAGGTGCCCACGATAAGGACTTAGCAACGTTACTCCGTCGTCTAGCGAAAGACGAAGCATTGCATTATGCGTTCTATCGTGACACGGTCAAAGCACACTTAGAGCTTGATCCGAACTTCATCGTCTTCTTCGAAGATGTCATCATTAACTTCTCGATGCCGGGTGCTGTCATGCCTGACTTTACAGAACGCATGAAGACGATTGCTGTTGATACGAACTATGGACCACTTCAATACTTCGACCAAGTATTAGACGTCGTCGTCAAATACTGGGGAATCGCTGATTTGGAGCCGACAACTGAAGAAGCAAAACAATCACAAGCGAACATCATGAAGTATCATGGACGTTTGAAGCGTATCAAGGAACGTCAGGAACGCCAACTCGAAAAAGCGAAGCTCGACGTCTAAGGAGGCAATGAACATGAAGTGTGAAATTTGTGGAACTGAAACGAACAACCAAGTCAGTTACTTGGAACTCGATACGTGGGAATTCAACTCATTAAACAAAGAAGCAAAAGATTTTTATCCGATTTGTTTTGATTGTTTTGATAAACATACGAACCATTTCATCGATCAGGAAATGGATCTGGAGTTACGAAAAAAACGTTCACAAATGGTCAACAAAGAAGTAGAAGCTGAAATCGAAGCGATTCTTGAGGTTGAAAATTAAGTCATCTTCTTCTGTGTGATGGGAAGTCAAACCGGTAGTGCTGCGGCTCTATCGGTTTTTTGCTATCTACAAAAAAGCAGCTATTTCTTCTTTCACGGAAATGCGTGAAAGAAAAGATAGCTGCTTTTAACATACGATCAATCTTCAATGAATGTAACGAGATAATGATGGGCAGAATGAAGCGGTGCACGCGTCACGAAAAAATCTGGGAGATCCACATCGATTCCGAGTTCGCGTAGGGTATCTGGATCGAGACATTCTTGAACGAGTCGTTTTATATCTTGTAACAGTTCATCGTGTAAGTTCGCTTCTTTTGGAAAAGCGCGTTTCGCATCATCGCGCAACAATAGTACGATCGGTGGTAGACCTCGTAAGAGATCGACCTGAAGGGGCTGCTGATGACGTTCGAAATAATCATTCAAACAACTGACGACCTTCATCGAGTGTTCTTCCTTCATGCAATCCCAACTCTCTGTGTGTGACTGTAACTCTCTAGCTATTCCCTAATTAAAGCGAGGATATGCAGGGAAACTGGAAATCAAGCATTACGAGGACGCTGTTCTGGGTAAAACTAGAGGGAAGGGGGAATCGACATGCTATTTCGGTTTTTGTTTTTAGGGCTTGATACGTCGATTGGTGACATCCCATTGCGCCTCATCTATTTTACGGAACTCATACTATTCATCGGCTTGTACCAAATCACGAGCCGGTTTTCGCGTCAGAGTCTGATTTTGGGAACAGCTCTCGGAATCGGTGGATTAATCGCCATCTTACCAGGGGCGCTCTACATCATTCGTTATAATCCAGAGGATGCTGTTATTGATGTCACGTTCCTGTTGATCTATTTGTTCGAGCCGCTCGCAATCGTTGCGTTCGTTGTTGCCTTGATCCGTCGCTTGTATACAGAGAAGAAAAGTAAAAAGAAGCGAAGTAGAGATGTTCATTGATTTCCGTCCTAAGCTGATAATTCATAAACCGTGAGGTGATGTAACACTGCCTCATGGTTTATTTGCGTCCGAATCTAAATGCTTTCTTTCGATAATGTAAGGAAGGATTTCTGGAAGAATATTCTATAATAGAGAAAGAACGAAATCAGATCTTAATAATTATAGGAGTGGCTTACGTGCAGAAAATCTTGTTTGGTTTGTCCGTCTTAAACAGTGTCTACATTACGAATAATTTATTTACGTATTCCGATAGTTTTCTAAACGCTCCACTTGGCGTAACAACCGTTATTGCCGTGACACTGATGTTCCTTAACGATAGCGTCAAAAAAGATAAGCCATCGTTATATACAAAAGCGACGGACTGGTTAGGGTTCATCAATATTCTGATAGGTCTCTCGCTGATCGTCTTTATTTAAGAGTGTTCCAGAGCTTTTAAGTGAACGTTAATACGGTATGATCTTAAGTCTGATGCGGTATCAGGCTTCTTTTTTATGGTTTCATCCAAGGATTCGAAAAAAATAAAATATATTTTATACAAAAAAGATTGATGTGTAACCGGTTACACAATATGATGATTCTTGTAAGCGTTATCAAAAGAAAGAGGTGGCGAAACATGTCGACCATCCGGGAAGTAGCGAAAGCGGCACATGTCTCCGTCGCGACGGTCTCACGCGTCATGAACGAAAAGGGTTATGTCAGTGAGAAATCGCGTAAGGCGGTGCTTCAGGCAATCAAACAATTGGATTATCGACCGAACCGGGTCGCGCGATCGTTGTTCCAAAAACGGTCCGGACTGATCGGGTTGATCGTTCCAGACATCACGAACCCGTTCTTCCCACAACTCGCACGGGCTGTGGAAGATATGGCACATCAACATGGTTTTCAGGTCATTTTGTGTAACACAGACGAACAGTTTCAGAAAGAACGCGAATATATCAAGTCACTCGAGGCAATGCATGTCGACGGATTGATCATCACGACAAACTACTCGAACAATCCGAACTATGAAGAACTCGAAGTGCCGGTCGTAGCGTTAGACCGTGTGTTACAAGGTGCGATTCCGACGGTAACGTCAAACGGATACGAAGGTGGGAAGAAGGCAGCTTCGCTTTTACTTGAAGCGGGTGCAACTGAATTAGCCGTCATCAGTGGTCCGTCAAAACTCCCGACGATCAAGAAAAGACGGGACGGTTTCGAGGAAATCGCCGGAACGCATCTCGTCGCAAGTATCGAGTCACCGTTCCACTTTCAAGGGGCGCTCGACGCAGCGAACTATCTCTTTGATCATTATCACTGTAACGGGATCTTTGCTGCGAGTGATGTCATTGCTGCGGCAGCAATCCAAGTTGCGGCGGAACGCGGGATTACGATTCCGGATGAACTGCAAGTGATCGGCTATGACGGGATCGAACTCGGACAAATGATTTCACCGCCGTTGACGACGATTGCGCAGCCAATCTATCAAATGGGGGAGCTAGCCGCGAAACTCTTGATTCAGCGGATCGAAGGCACGCCGATTGCCGCCGTCCATCATGAGTTAACAGTTGAGATCATCGAACGGGAAACGACGAAACGGAAGGATGAGGAAGCATGAAACAAATCAGTGTCATCGGTAGTATCTCGATGGATCTCGTCGTCGAAAGCAAACGCCGTCCAGGCGCAGGCGAAACGGTCATCGGGGATGCCTTTCATACCGTACCGGGCGGAAAAGGTGCGAACCAAGCCGTAGCAGTCGCGCGTCTCGGCAGTACCGTCGAAATGATTGGTTGTGTCGGCAGTGACGCAAACGGTGAAGCGATTCGCGAAAACTTCAAAACGCAAGGGGTACAGACGACACACTTGCAAACAATTGAAGGCGAACGGACGGGCACAGCACACATCACGCTCGCTGAAGGCGATAACTCGATCGTCGTCGTTCAGTCTGCTAATCAACATGTACAATTTGCGGAGGATACACTCGCACCGATTCTTGCAGACAGTGAAATCATCTTACTACAGCTTGAGATTCCAATCGAAACGGTCGAGACCGTTGCTCGGGAAGCACATGCGGCCGGCATTCCGGTCGTCTTGAATCCAGCACCAGCGATGTCACTCAGTCCGGAATTGATTGAACACGTCACGTACTTAACGCCAAACGAACATGAATGCGGCTTGATTTTCGGACAAGACCAGCCGATCGAACATTGGTTGATGGAATACCCGAATAAATTAATCGTAACGGAAGGCAGTCGGGGGGCACGCTTCTACGACGGAGAGTCGATCGTGACGATTCCAGCGATTGAGACGACCGTCGTCGATACGACGGGGGCGGGAGATACGTTCAACGGTGCTTTAGCTGTCGCTTTAACCGAAGGACAATCGCTCGTTGAAGCGATTCGTTTCGCGAATCGAGCAGCCGGTTTATCGATCCGCGCACTCGGCGCACAAGGCGGCATGCCAACACGGAAACAGATGGAGGGAGACGCATGAAGAAGCACGGTATCTTAAACAGTCATATCAGTAAGGTCCTGACCGATCTTGGTCATACCGATACGATCGTCATCGCCGATTGCGGCTTACCGATTCCAGACGGTGTTGCACGAATCGATTTAGCACTTGAACTTGGCACACCGTCATTTCTCGATGTCGTCCGTGTCGTTGCTGGTGACATGGCGATCGAACAACTGACACTCGCAACGGAGATCAAGGAAGCGAATCCGAATGTCCTTGAGGCACTGGAAGACATGCAGATTGAGACGACGTTCGTCTCACATGAAGAATTCAAGAAATTGACGCAGCAGGCGAAGGTCATCATCCGGACCGGGGAAGCGACACCGTACGCAAATGTTATCTTCCGTTCCGGCGTAATCTTTTAAGGGGGTCGTGCGATGCGTATCGAGATGACAGGTATTAAAAAAGCATTCGGTCCTGTTCCCGTCCTTAAAGGCGTTGACTTCGACCTCGCAGCGGGTGAGATTCATGCCTTGATGGGAGAGAACGGTGCTGGGAAATCGACATTGATGAAGATTTTGACCGGTGTCCATAAAGCGGACGCGGGGACGATCCGGGTTGATGGACAGGTCGTCGAGTATAAGAATCCGAAGCTTGCCGAAGAGGCGGGAATCGCCTTCATCCACCAGGAACTGAACATCCTCCCCGATTTGACGGTGACGGAGAACTTATTCCTTGGACGGGAACTGAAGTCACGCTTTGGGATTCTCAAGCAAGGGGAGATGAAGCGCCAGGCAGAACGCGAACTCGCGGAATTGAACGTCTTCATGGACGTCGATCAACTTGCCCGGACCTTGTCGGTCGGTCAACAACAGATGATCGAGATTGCGAAAGCCTTGATGACGGACGCGAAGGTCATCATCATGGATGAACCGACGGCAGCACTGACGGAGCGGGAAATTCGCGCCTTATTCAGCGTCGCAACGGCACTGCGTAATCAAGGTGTCTCGATCGTCTATATCTCGCACCGAATGGAGGAAATTTTCGAGCTCTGCGACCGGATCACGGTCTTACGGGACGGGATTTCCGTCTCAACGCACGCGATTCCTGAGACATCGTTCGAACAGATTGTTCGGGAGATGGTTGGTCGCGAGATGGGAGAACGGTATCCGGATCGTGATGTTTCGATTGGCGCGACCGTCCTTGAAGTCAAGCAGGCGAGCGGGAAACGGTTTGACGATGTTTCGTTCTCCGTCAAAGCTGGCGAAATCATCGGCTTCTCGGGTTTGATGGGTGCTGGGCGGACGGAAGTGATGCGGGGACTGTTCGGAGTCGATCGCCTGAAAGATGGAACAATCGAGCTGAACGGACAGGCGCTGAAGATCAAGACACCGTACGACGCGATTCGCCAAGGTATCGGCTTTTTGACCGAAGACCGCAAAGGCGAAGGATTGTTCCTCGACTTTTCACTGCGTGAGAACATCTCACTGCCGACGATCCGTTCGTTATCAAGATCCGGTGTCATCAAGGATCAGGCAGAACGTGATTTCGCAGAAGGGTACTTGAAGTCGCTCTCGGTCCGCCATAGCTCGATGGACCAACCGGCGAAGTCACTATCCGGGGGGAACCAACAGAAGGTCGTCCTCGCGAAATGGCTCGGGACACAACCAAAAGTCTTGATACTCGACGAACCAACACGTGGTGTTGATGTCGGGGCGAAGAAAGAGATTTACCTCATCATGAACGAACTCGCTGCGGCGGGGGTCGCAATCATCATGGTCAGCTCGGACCTCCCGGAGATTCTCGGGATGAGCGACCGCGTCTACGTCATGCGCGAAGGCAAGATGAGCGGCATGTTGACACGACAGGAAGCGACGCAAGAAAGCATCATGACACTTGCGACAGGAGGACAATGATATGGAATTGATGCAAGGCAAGGTAACGGAAGCAAAACCGAGACGTCTTGGGATCGGACAAAAGCTTGGACCACTCGCAGGATTGTTCGCGATCGTCCTCGTCGTCTCGATCATGGAACCGGACTTTTTAACATTGAATAATTTATTTAACATCTTACGACAAGTCTCGATCAATGCCTTGATTGCCTTCGGGATGACGTTCGTCATTCTGACGGGTGGGATTGATTTATCGGTCGGCTCGATTCTCGCCCTCTCGTCCGCCTTCGTCGCGGGTCTGATGACGGATGGAATGTCAGCGTTGATCGCTGTTCTCGCCGGATTGATCGTCGGAGCTGTCATGGGTGCGTTGAACGGAATGGTCATCTCACTCGGGAAAGTCGCACCGTTCATCGCAACACTTGCGACGATGACGATTTTCCGAGGCTTGACGCTCGTCTATACGGACGGGAAACCAATCACTGGACTTAGCCAAGGTGGCTGGTTCGAACTGTTCGGACGCGGCTACTTCTGGATCTTCCCAGTACCGGTTCTAACGATGTTGCTTGCCTTTGCGGTTCTCTACTTCATCTTAAAGAAGACGACGTTCGGTCGCTATACGTATGCGATTGGTGGCAACGAAGAAGCAGCGAAGTTGATGGGGATTCAAGTTAATAAAGTGAAGATCATGATTTACTCACTCTCAGGCTTGATGGCAGCACTTGCCGGCATCATCCTGACGTCTCGTCTGAACTCGGCACAGCCGACGGCGGGGACATCGTACGAACTCGACGCCATCGCGGCGGTCGTCCTTGGTGGGACGAGCCTCTCAGGTGGTCGTGGCTGGATTGTCGGTACCTTGATTGGTGCCTTGATCATCGGAACACTGAACAACGGACTTAACTTGCTTGGTGTCTCCTCGTTCTTCCAACTCGTCGTCAAAGGTTTAGTCATTTTGTTCGCGGTACTCGCGGACCGGAAACAAGCAGCGTAACCCACACTCAAAAAGGAGGATTTACAGATGAAAAAACTACTTGCAGTCGTCATGATGGCATTAATGGTCTTCGCAGCAGCCTGTTCGACGGAACAGCCAGGCAGCAGCAACGGTGAAACGAAGAAGACGAAGGATTTCAAAATCGGTCTTTCGATTTCAACCCTCAACAACCCATTCTTCGTCTCGTTAAAAGAAGGGGCAGAACAAGAAGCAAAAGCACAAGGCGCAACACTTCAAGTCGCCGATGCACAAGATGATGCAGCAAAACAAGCAAGCGACATCGAAGACATGGTTCAAAAGAAAGTCGATCTCATCTTGATCAACCCAACGGATTCAGCAGCAGTTGGTGCAGCCGTTCAAACAGCAAACGATGCGAACATTCCCGTCATCACAGTTGACCGGAACGCAGAAGCAGGCGACGTCGTCGCACACATCGCGTCAGATAACGTCGCGGGTGGGAAACAAGCAGGTGAGTTCATGATCGAACTCGTCGGCGATAAAGCAAAAGTCGTTGAACTCGAAGGAATTCCAGGAGCATCCGCAACTCGTGACCGTGGTAAAGGGTTCCATGAAGCAGTCGACGGTAAACTTGACGTCGTCGCAAAACAAGCAGCAAACTTCGACCGGGCAAAAGGATTGTCGGTCATGGAGAACATCCTTCAAAACAACAAAGACATCAAAGCTGTCTTCGCTCATAATGATGAAATGGCACTCGGTGCGGTTGAAGCGTTAAAAGCAGCGGGTCTGAATGATGTGAAAGTCATCGGCTTCGATGCAACGGATGATGCGGTCAAAGCCGTCAAAGACGGAAAAATGGCAGGAACGATTGCTCAAAAACCGACTGAAATCGGGAAGATGGGTGTCGAGACAGCAATCAAGCACTTAAAGGGTGAATCAGTCGAGAAGAACATCCCAGTTGATCTCGAATTGATTAAACAATAAGTATTTAAGACATCTGAGTCGATGATTCAGGTGTCTCTTTTCGTCGGGTAAAGGACGCAGGAAAAAGTTCCTAAATCTATTCCTTGTTCCCGTACTTGTTTTTCTCTATAATGAAAGAAGCGTATATTACTGAAGGAGGATCATCGATGATCATTCATAACGTGGCTCTTGTCGGCCTCATCGTCGTTTCCGTTCTTCTCATCATCGTCGTTCTATTGATGTCGGGTCGTACGACCGGACTCGGAGCATTGACGGGTGGAGCAGAACAATTATTTGGTCGCCAAAAAGCTCGTGGCTTGGATGCGGTCCTAAATCGTGTGGCGTCTATCTTAGGAGCATTACTCTTCATCTTGGCGTTACTCGTCGCTTTTTATAAGTGAGCATTGAAACGACAGCCGTATGATCGCGCTGTCGTTTTTTGTATTTCTCGATATTCAATTTTTCCGGATATGGGGTATAGAGTTAGAGGGGGAATCATTTTATGAAAATCACTTTACCGAAACCATTCTTTTTCGAAGCCGGCCCACGTGCCGTTTTACTATTACACGGATTCACGGGATCGAGCGCGGATGTCCGCATCCTCGGTCGCTATCTACAAAAACAGGGCTATACGTCCCTTGCACCACAATATAAAGGGCACGCTGCCCCACCCGAAGAGCTGACGAAGACCGGGCCAGCCGACTGGTGGCAGGATGTCCTTGCCGGATATCAAGAACTCGTCGATAAAGGTTATGACGAAATCGCCGTTTGCGGACTGTCGCTTGGCGGTGTCATGTCGCTGAAGTTATCGATGAACCGTCCGGTAAAAGCGGTCATCCCGATGTGTGCACCCGCCTACATCAAAAGTGAAGAAGTCATGTATGCAGGAGTCACCGAGTACGCACGAGAATTCAAGAAGCGAGAAGGTAAATCGCAAGAAGAGATCGACCAAGAGATGGCGTCCTTCGAACCGATGCCGACCTTGAAGGACTTGCAGGAACTGCTGCGTGAGACACGCGACTCGCTTGAGGACGTCTACGCACCGACGCTCGTCGTCCAAGCACGCAACGATCACATGATCAACACCGACTCTGCGAACATCATTCATGATGGAGTCAGTGCCTTCCAAAAAGAGCTGATCTGGTATGAGAACTCAGGTCACGTCATTACGCTCGATAAAGAAAAAGACCAGCTCCACTCTGACATCTTGGACTTCCTAGAGTCATTGAACTGGAGCAAGTAACTGGAGGTGTCACGTTGGAATTACGTGAACGAATACTAACGGTCATCACGACGGAAGAACGTCCGTTGTCGATTGATCAATTAACGAAAAAACTAGAACTAGCGGATACGGAAGCATTCAAGGAATTGATTCGGACGCTAAACGCCATGGAAGACGAAGCGTTGATTGCCCGGACACGCTCGAACAAATACGGAACGCTTGCGCAAATCGGTCAAGTCGCAGGGAAGATTTCCGTTCACCAACGCGGATTCGGTTTCGTCTCACCGGAAGACGGCTCAGAAGGTGATATCTTCTTGCCGGCACCGGAACTGAAGAACGTCTATAACGGCGACCGTGTCCTCGTCAAAGTGTTTGCCGAATCAAACGGCGGCGACCGTCGTGAAGGGAAACTGCTTAAGATTCTCTCACGCGGACCAGCCGATTTCGTCGGCACGTTCGTCAGTCCAAAAGGACGGATTGAATCGATCGCTTATATCGAACCGGATGATACGAAATTGACGTTCTTACCGGTCGTCGCGAACGAAGACACACTCGGTGCCGTCGATGGTCATAAAGTCCTCGCCCGGATCACGAAGTATCCGGATGGTCGCTACGCCGGAACAGCGAAAGTCTTGAAAATCATCGGTCACAAAAATGACCCAGGCGTCGACATCTTGTCGATCGTCCATAAACACGGCATCAACGTCGACTTCTCACCGGAAGCAATCGCTGAGGCGAACGCTGTACCGGATCAGATCGATGAGAAAGATTTAGTCGGACGCGTTGATTTGCGGAATGAATTGACGGTGACGATTGACGGAGCGGACGCAAAAGACCTCGATGATGCGGTTCACGTCAAGAAGTTAGCGAACGGCAACTTCGAGCTTGGTGTCCACATCGCCGACGTCTCGCATTACGTCAAAGAAGATTCAGCACTCGACGAAGAGGCGCGTGAGCGTGGAACGAGTGTTTATCTCGTCGACCGCGTCATCCCGATGATCCCTCACCGGTTATCGAACGGGATCTGCTCGCTCAATCCGCACGTCGATCGCCTGACACTCAGCTGTATCATGGAAATCGACGCGAACGGGGCTGTCGTCAACCATGAAATCTTCCAAAGTGTCATCAAGACGACGGAACGGATGACGTACACGGACGTCCGGAAAATCGTCGAACGCGAAGACGAAGAAGTAATCGCGAAGTACCAAGATCTCGTCGAGTACTTCGACAAGATGGCGGAACTCGCAGCGATTCTGCGCGAACGTCGCTCACGTCGTGGGGCGATCAACTTCGACTTCCCAGAAGCGAAGGTCCTCGTCAACGAAGAAGGCAAGACGAGTGAGATCATCCTCCGGGAACGGTCAGTCGCCGAGAAGCTGATTGAAGAGTTCATGCTTGCAGCGAACGAAACGGTCGCGGAGCACATCCAGCGTCAAAAATTACCGTTCATGTACCGGATTCACGATGAGCCAAAAGCTGAACGTCTCGATACGTTCTTCAAGTTCATCGGCAACTTCGGCATCAACGTAGAACGCAAGGGTGAGTCGGTCGCACCGAAAACGTTGCAATCGATTTTGAACGCTGTTGAAGGTGAGCCGGAAGAAGCCGTCGTCAGTACGGTCATGCTCCGTTCGCTCCAACAAGCGAAATACGACATCGAACCAATCGGTCACTTCGGTCTGTCGACGGACTACTACACGCACTTCACGTCACCAATCCGTCGGTATCCAGACTTGATGGTTCACCGTCTGTTGCGTGAATATGTCGTCTACAATGACAAGTCGCAAAAGACGCAAGACCGGTACTCGGAAATCTTACCGGAAATCGCCGACCATTCGTCAAAACGCGAGCGTCGTGCGGTTGACGCTGAGCGGGAAACGAATGCCTTGAAGAAAGCCGAGTATATGGAGCAACACATCGGCGAGACATTTGAAGGCGTCGTCAGTGGTGTGACGAACTTCGGGATGTTCGTCGAATTGCCGAACACGATTGAAGGACTCGTCCACATCCAAGCGATGACGGATGACTTCTACCGCTACGATGAAGCGAACTATCAGCTAATCGGTGAGCGGACGAAGCAACAGTTCCGAATTGGGGATGTCGTCGAGATCAAGGTCACGAACGTCAACATCGATGAACGGACGATTGACTTTAGCGTCGTCGGGATGCCGGAACGGCAGCCGAAGAAACGGTTCGAGTCGAAGACGATCCGCTCAAGCGGTGGACGTCCGGGACAAAAACGTGACGACAAGAAGAAGGACGACCGGCGTGGCAAGTCAAAACGTCCGGGCAAGTCGAAGGACCAGTCGAAGGGCAAAGGCTTCGCGCTGAAAGACAAAAAGGATAAGCCGCCATTCCATAAGGCGGTCTCGAATAAGAAACGGAAGCGCAAATAAGCGCTTCCGCATCGGAAATGTGGTGAATGAACATGCCAAAGGGAACAGATTCGAAAGTCTTAGCGAACAACAAACGGGCCTCGTTCGATTATGCGATCGAGGATACGATTGAAGCCGGTCTCGTCTTGACGGGAACGGAAATCAAATCGGTCCGCAAAGGAAAAATCAGTATCGGGGACGCGTTCGTCCGGTTCGATGGGGGAGAAGCGATTCTTTGGAATTCGAACATCGCCCACTTCGAACAGGGGAACCGGTACAACCATGAACAGCTCCGCCCACGGAAGTTGTTGCTACACAAGAAACAGATCGCAAACTTGATCGGGGCAGTCTCACGGGACGGCTATACGATCGTACCGCTCAAGGTCTACATCAAGAACGGTTACGCAAAATGCTTGATCGGGCTTGGACGAGGGAAGAAAAAATTCGATAAACGCGACGACCTGAAGAAGAAGGATGCGAAGCGTGATATCGACCGGGCACTACGCGATAAGCAAAAGTATTGAACCCGTAACACTTTTCTGCTAGAATATTAGTATTCGGAAAGCCCCAATTTATTATCTTGGGGACGTTACGGATTCGACGGGGGTAGTTCGGTCTTCTGTGGCGTGTCGAGGGGTCGGCCTCGTTAAAACGCACCAGCCATAACTGGCAAAACTAACACACAACTCGCAGCAGCTTAATTGCCGCTACGGATCCTAGCAGCCGTCGCCTGGTCGGCTGATTTCTAGGGTCTCACTTTAAACAGGCTACGCTTGGACCCTTCCGTCTGGAGGGAAAGAGAAGAGATGGAATCAGACTGGTCGGACGGACGCCTGTCAATTGGCAGCCTGACGACGAGATCCCAATAAATTGACTACACACGTAGAAGCTTAAGTATACGATGCCTTCGGACGTGGGTTCGACTCCCACCGTCTCCATACGACGAAATCAGTGGATTTCAAAAAAGTACTTGAATCTCATTAAAGGGGTTCAAGTACTTTTTAGTATAAAAAACTATTTATAAATAATAGAAATAAAATAAAAAATTAATAAGGAGAACGAAATATGAAATTTGGGCAAACAATTAAAATGTTTTTAATTGATGGTAATTCTGATGGAAGATTAACGTGTGAGTTGTCAAATTGGACTGGTCTCGCTTACAGACTTCCACGCACTGAAGTTAAAAAATGTAGTGATCGACCTAACTTAAATTCCACAGGAATTTATATGTTGTTTGGTCGAAATGAAGAAGATGAAGAGGCAGTTTATATTGGTGAAGCTGAAGAAGTGTATAATCGTCTTCAAGATCATTTACGAGAAAAAGATTTTTGGAATGAAGTGATTGTGTTTATTAGTAAAGATGAAAACTTGAATAAAGCACATATTAAATATTTGGAGAACAAACTGTATCATAAAGCAAAAAAAGCAAACCGTTATAAAATCTTAAACGGTAATATTCCCCCTATGCCTTCTATATCTGAGGCAGATCGTGCTGAAATGAATACTTTTGGTGAGAATGTTGAAATGTTAGTAAATATGTTGGGACATAAATTATTCTCAGAAGTTCAAAAGAATATCGATACTGAGAACGAGAACGTTCTATACTTAAAGGGGCCAAGAGGTGCTGACGGTATGGGGGCTCAAACTTCAGAAGGTTTCGTTGTTTTCAAAAACTCTAAAATTGCATCAGAAGTTGTCAGTTCATTCTCTGAACGATTGAAAGTTAAAAGAAAAGAATTAATTGACTCTAATAAAGTTCAAATAATTGATGGAGAATACATAGTAATCGAAGACTTATTGTTTTCGAGTCCGTCGTTAGCAGCTGATATTGTTACGGGTAGAAGTGCCAATGGATTGATCGAATGGAAGAATGAACATGGAGTTATCCTAAAGAATTTATCTTAATTTTTTACTATTTATAATTTTTGTGCAGAGTGAAAATAGGCTGTAATATTGTAAGAAAAGGAGCTGACACCTATGATACGACGCGCCACGTTGATGGACGGAAAAGCCTTATCGGACTTGATGCGACGCATTGATCGGGAAACGAAATATATGTTGTATGAGCCGGAGGAACGCGTCCTGTCAACAGAACAGGCTGAGGCGTTCATCGAGAAGTTCGGTCAGGCTGCGAATTCGGACATCTTCGTCGTGGACGTCGATGACCAACTCGTCGGATACGTGCTCGTCGTTGGCGGTGAGCCGAGTCGGATCCGTCACCGGGCGAACCTCGTCATCGGTTTGCTCGATGCCTATACAGGTCGTGGACTCGGTGCGGGACTACTTGAAGCGGTTGATGCCTTTGCGATTGAAGCGGGACTCATCCGACTCGAGTTGACGGTTCGCAAAGACAATCTGCGGGCAATCGAACTCTATCATAAATTTGGCTTCAATATCGAAGGTACACGGATTGCGTCACTCTTTATCGATGGCGAATACGTTGATGAACTGGCAATGTCGAAGATTTATAAGACCGAAGAATCCTAAAAAGATGCTCCGTGGACTTATCTCTGAAAAGAGACGAGACCCATGAGCATCTTTTTTATGGTGATATCTTTTGTTGTTCGAAGTCGATCTCTAGAACGTTTTTTGCATAATCCTTACCCCAGTCATACATCGCATCTAAAATCGGCATTAAGCTATGTCCATGCGGTGTCAACGAGTATTCGACCTTCGGTGGTACGACCGGATAGACTTCTCGGTGAATGATATGGTGGTCTTCGAGTTCCCGCAGTTGATTGACGAGCATCCGTTGCGTAATGCCGGGCATCAGACTTTTCAGTTCCCCGAAGCGTTTCGTGCCTTCCTTACCTAAGTGCCAAAGAATGAGCATCTTCCATTTTCCCCCGATGATCGAAAGGGTCAATTCCTTCTCACAGTTAAACTGACGGTCTTCAAAATGTGGCATTGTTCCACCTCCTGCTCCAGTATAGTCTTTCTTCTAGTCGACAGTATACTTTTCCGCACTATGTATGAAAAATCGCACTATGTAAATTAAAAGTGCGTACTTTTCAAGAATGCTCCTGCGGATTATATTTAGTCCTGTTCCTTCTGTTTGAAGGAAGTATCAGGTACGACAATATAGAGAAGAATGGGAGAGATACAGAATGAAATTACAACTCGCAATTGATTTAGTCGATACAGCAGGTGCAATCGCTTTAGTCAAAGAAATCGGGGAAGATAATTTAGATATCGTTGAGATTGGCACACCGGTCGTCATCAACGAAGGGCTCCGCGCCGTTAAAGAAATGAAAGCCGCGTTTCCGAACTTAACGGTCCTCGCTGACTTGAAGATCATGGACGCTGCCGGCTACGAAGTCAGCCAAGCTGTCGCACACGGCGCTGACATCGTAACGATCCTTGGTGCTGCGGAAGACATGTCAATCAAAGGGGCAGTCGAAGAAGCGAAAAAATCAGGCAAACAGATTCTCGTCGACATGATTGCCGTGAAAGATATCGCAACACGTGCGAAAGAACTTGATGCATTAGGCGTCGACTACATCTGTGTCCACACAGGTTACGATCTCCAAGCAGTCGGTCAAAACTCATTCGAAGATCTCGCGACAATCAAGTCGGTTGTGACAAATGCAAAAACAGCTGTTGCGGGTGGCATCAAGATGGAGACGTTACCGGAAGTCATCGCGGCACGTCCTGATCTGATCATCGTCGGTGGCGGGATCACGGGACAAGATGATAAACAAGAGACAGCGTCAACGATGCACCGGATGCTGCAAGAGGCGTAAATGACACACATTCAAACGATTATCGAAGAGCTGACTTCGACGGTCGAAGCAATCGATGCGACCGAGACAAAAGAACTGGCAGACGCTGTGCTGCAAGCGAACCGAATCTTTCTCGCAGGAGCCGGTCGCTCCGGCTTAATGGGAAAAGCGTTCGTCATGCGGTTGATGCACATGGGACTCGACGCGTATGTCGTCGGTGAGACGGTCACGGCGAATTTACGCGAGGGTGACGTGTTGATCGTCGGTTCCGGATCGGGTGAGACGAAAACATTGATTCCAATCGTCGAGAAAGCACAGCAACTCGGTGGAACCGTTGCCGTTGTCACGATTAATCCGACGTCGACGTTAGCACTACTTGCAGACTTAGTCGTCAAACTGCCTGGAGTTCCGAAAGAACAAACGGCATCAGCGGATGAGACGGTTCAACCGATGGGCTCGTTGTTTGAACAGACGATGTTGTTGTTTTATGATGCCTTGATTCTGCAGATCATGGAAGAGAAGCAGCTTGATTCGCAAACGATGTACGGGAAACATGCCAACTTAGAATAGAAAAACCAGAAGACCGGTTGACGTATGCGATACGTTTACCGGTCTTTTTTTGACTTGATTTTTAATAAAACATTTCCTGTTTGTGTGAATTTGTTCAGATACTAGCAGGAATCGACCTGCCATACTAAAAGAAGTAAAGGTATGGTAAGGGGGAGGAGCAATGCGTTTTATGAAATCGATGACAACTGTCGTATTGATCAGTAGTTGCGTTTTATCGGGATGTGCAACGGAGACAAAGGATCATGCTGTAAAACCATCTACAAAAGTTACGTCCGTGAAACCAACTAAAGGACAAAAGGAAGTCGAAGAAATTTTAATTAAAGAGCCATCCGTCGAGGCAGATACACCGGGCAAAGCGAGCGTCGAGCAAATTCAGCTGACCTACAAAAACGGACAAACCGCCGTACCGACCAAAGATGATATCTTGTCGGAAACGATTCTCGGTCAAAAAGCGATTGTCACTCTGCAGTCTCCGGAAGGACCACATCATTACATCATTTTGTTTTATGAACAGTCTGATCGCTGGATATTAACTGGTGTTCTTCCTGCGACGGGACCTGTTACAACCGAACGCTCGGAATCACGTGGCTTGAAGCTCCCGTTTTCGACATTTACAGCGAATGAAATGAGTTGGAGTGATGCGGAAGACGCGCCAATCACATGGACGTTTGCTGGAAAACAATCAATCCTTACGGTTTCGAAGCTCCCGCAACAACCGATTGACAGCAAACCGTCGGAGGTCGTGACATTAATGAATGGAATAGAAGCTTACGTCCATGAGACGAAGCGGGAAGCTAGTTTGTCTTATCAGGACGGCGAACAGACGGTTCTGTTAGCTGGTAACGTATCAGTTGATCGTCTTAAAATACTTGCGGCATCATTGCCATCCGTCACGTCAGGATCGTTTCCGTATAGCGAAACAGAATAAAGAAAATCGCGCGCTTCACACAACTCTTGTCAGAGTAAGTGAAGCGCGCGATCTTTTATCTATTTACGTTCTTACCATTTGAAATCAAAATCAGCACCAACATCTTTTGCAAGATGGGCATCTGATCCATAGACGAGCGGAATCGATAACGACTGCGTGACTTGCAGGAGTTCCGGGTAAGGATAGGAAAGACCACATAACGGCTTACGAAGTCCTGCCGTGTTGACGTCGAGCGTAAAGTTCGCCTGACGGATCTTCCGCAACGTGTCGTCGAGGTTCGACGGATTCGATTCAAGCGGATAAGTTTGGATGAACTTCGTCGGTAACGTCAAGTGACCGAGCCGCTTTGGTTGATGTGCACCGAGGTCTGTCATGACGAGGGCTTGAATGCCTTCATAATACCGTTCATGGACGGCTGTGACGCTCCCGAGTTTCGTGACGATCTCACCGAAGCTTTCCTTGCTGAAGTCGACGCCATAGTACTGCTCATCGATGTATAAGTAATGCAGTGAGAGAATACCGTCGGTCAAGAAGTCAGCGTAGCGAGCGATAATGTCACGCGTGCCATCGACATGCCCTTCCCAGTAGTCGAACTCCATCCCGATCCGGATGTCGATTTGATTCTTGTATGTCTCGCGGAGTTGTGTCAATTCCTTCAGGTAGGCATCGGCTGTCGCGAACGACATTCCGGAATCGTTATCCGGTGCGGGGTCCGTCAGACCTTCAGGTAAAGGCGCATGTTCCGTGAAGCTGATTCGTTCTAAGCCTTGCTCTAACGCGCGCTCGATGTAGGCTTCAAGTGGATCCTTCGTACCGTGTGGACAATATGGACTGTGGACGTGACCGTCCCATTTCAATAATTGCATGATAAACCCTCCGATTTTTTAGAATTGGCAAGCAAAGCGATTGACAATGTGCCCGAAACGCGGTATCTTATCGTTAAATAATTTAGCGTGGTACAGTGATAATAAGATAAAGGAGTGGGAGTATGCAATCATTTTCTACGATTCGACTCAAGGATGGAGCGACGGATTACGTCGGTGCCTCGGCAAC
The DNA here is from genome assembly GCF_053878415.1 of Exiguobacterium sp. EA-TM-5. Classification (NCBI taxonomy): domain Bacteria; kingdom Bacillati; phylum Bacillota; class Bacilli; order Caryophanales; genus Exiguobacterium; species Exiguobacterium sp. EA-TM-5. Next base: position 1,167,121 of record NZ_CM132670.1, read on the forward strand.
AAGGCTTCAACGGGTCATCCGTCAGCTCGAAGATGGACTCGAACAATCTAACTATACCCGATTAATCACCCCCCTAATTGAGGAAATCGGTGGACGGGAACAGATTCGGATGGACTTTACGACTAGTGTCGCGCGTGCACTCAGCGAACGCGGTCGCGAACAATATAAACGAGTCTTCTACAGTGGCTCGGTCTTTCAACCAGAAGAGAAGTTCCAAGTCGGGTTTGAGGAACGGGGACAAATCGCGGAAGTCGAAGCGATCCAACTCGCGGTCCGACTCGTTGAGGAACTGACAGGAAAAGAAGTCACCCTCTCAATCGGCGATGCCGGTCTAATCGAGCATTTGATTGAGACGCGCGTCGGTGATCACCACTTACGTGATCAAGTGACACAGATGCTCCGTTTACGTAACGTCATCGAACTGAAGCGGATTGCGGGTCAACTCGATGATGCTTTACTCGCGAAACTTCCTTTATTATTCGGACGCGAAGGAGCAGAGACGATTCTACCGTACGTTGACGAGACACGACTCAATGCCGTGCTTGATCTTGCGGAAGCCGTCAATGCCGATCTCGACTTCGGTCAAATGGGCTTACAGACGTACTATGACGGGATCACGATTCACGGTTTCATCGAAGGTGTGACAGAACCCGTCCTCGTCGGTGGACGCTACGACCGACTTTATGAACAATTCGGACAAGAACAACAGGCGTTCGGCATCGGATTCTCGGTCGAACGGTTGGCGGAGGTGCTCTAAATGCGAATCGGAATTACGAAAGGACGGCTGTCGAAAGCGACAGAACGTTATCTAAAAGAAGCTGGCGTCGAGACATGGGGAGCCATTGAACGCGAACTGATCGTCAAACGGGGCGAGCACGAATTCGTCTTTATGAAAGGATCGGATTTGATTCCGTACGTTGCTCAAGGCGTTCTTGATGTCGCGATCACGGGGAGCGACATCTTACTTGAATCGGATCAAGAACTATCGGAACTGACAGAATTGCCATTCGGTGTCTGCCGGATGTCCGTCTGTGCGAAGGAACCCTTGCAATTTGAAGGTGGGCGCCGCGTCCGGATTGCGACGAAGTATCCGGTCATCGCGAAACGCTACTTCAGCGAACTCGGTGTCGACGTCGACATCGTACCGTTGAACGGATCGGTCGAACTAGCACCGTTACTCGGACTTGCTGACGCAATCGTCGATATCGTCGAGACGGGTGAGACGTTACGCGCGAACGGACTAAACGAATACGAGAAAATCATCGATATCAGTGCTCGGTTCTTTACGAGTGAATGGACGTTAAAGCGGAAGCGGGTTGAAGTCATCCGCTTACTGGAGCAATTGACAGAAGGAGTGACACGATCATGACACCGACAAAACCTTTCAGCATCGATCGCGACACGGAGCTCGCGGTCCGCGCGATTCTAGAACGCGTCGCAACAGACGGTGACGCTGCTGTCCGCGATTACACGAACCAATTCGATCAGGTCGATCTCGAAGATTTCCGTCTCAGTGAAACACGGATCACACAAGCGTTCGAACAGGCAGACGCCAACTTGATCGACTCGTTGAAGTTGATGGCGACACGGCTCGTCGAATGGCACGAACAGGAACTTCCGTCTGACATCGAACTCGTCGAAGCAGACGTGACACGACGTCAACGGTTCGTTCCCGTCGATTCAGTCGGGATCTACGTACCGGGTGGTGCAGCGAGTTATCCATCGACGGTCTTGATGAACGCCATTCCAGCGAAGGTTGCTGGTGTCGACCGTGTCGTCATGGTGACGCCGATGACGAACTTAAGTGACGAGGTTCTCGTTGCCGCACGCATCGCTGGTGTGACAGAAATCTATACGATCGGTGGCGCGCAAGCCGTCGCCGCTTTGACATTCGGAACAGAAAGTATCCAAGCCGTCGATTTAATCGTCGGACCCGGGAACCGCTTCGTCGCCGAAGCGAAACGCCAAGTTTACGGCATCGTCGGAATTGACTCGGTCGCCGGTCCATCGGAAGTCGTCGTCATCGCTGACGAAACGGCGCATCCGGACCGGATCGCAGCTGATCTTCTTGCTCAAGCTGAACACGACCGTGACGCTGTCGCGATCGCCTTCGTGCCGACAGAAGAGATGAAACAAGCCGTTGATGCAGAAATCGAACGACGCTTACAGCAATTGCCGCGTCAAGAGATTGCCCGTCGTGCGATGGAAAACGGTGGCGTTTTCGTCACCCCACTCGAAACAGCCATTGAAGAAGCGAACCGTCTGGCAGCGGAACACTTGGAACTCGCGGTTGCCAATCCGCAAGAGGTCGTCAAATCGATCCGTCACGCCGGGATGATCTTCCTCGGTCACGAAACACCGGAGACGCTCGGTGATTACGTTGCCGGGACGAACCACGTCTTACCGACATCCGGAACAGCTCGTTTTGCATCTGGATTATCAGCACGGACGTTCCTGCGTCACCAGACGATGCTCGAAGCAACACGTGAAGGCGTACAACGTCTCGCGAACGCAGCGAAGACCGTTGCCCGGGTCGAAGGACTCGAAGCACACGCACAAGCCATCGAAGTGAGGGAAGACTAATGCGATTACACCAAAACGAACGATTTACGACCCATAGTCCAGTCGGGATTGAAGCGATTCAGGAATTGATTGCAACGTTCCCTTTAAACGAATATCCCGTCGAAATCATCGATCAAGTCAAGGCATCGTACGCGACCTACGCCGGTGTCCGTCCGACGCAGCTCGTCGCCGGGAACGGCTCGGACGAGCTGATCGGCTACTTATGTGCCCGCTATGGGGGACCCAGTATGCCAGTCATTGCCTCAGAACCTGATTTCGTCATGTACCAGTTCTACGCTGACCGGGCACGAGCACCGTTTGAACGCGTGCCACTACTCGACGAGATGGCGCTTGACGTTGACAGATTGATTGCCGCACCCGGTGAGATTATCTTCTTGAGTCACCCGCACAATCCGTCCGGTGTCCTTCGCAAGGAAGCAGACATCCGTCGTTTGCTCGACAGTGGCAAATATGTCGTCATCGATGAGGCGTACATCGACTTTGCACTCGAACAGTCGATGCTTCATCTACTAGAAGAGTATCCGAAAGCGATCATTTTACGGACACTCTCAAAAGCGTTTGGACTCGCATCGCTCCGACTCGGATTCGTCATCGCGAGCGAACAAATCATCGAAGAAATCGAACAGATTAAATCACCTTATAACGTCTCTGGTTTATCAGCGGCAGTCGGCATCGCTATCATGGCGGAACCAGAACTCGATCGAGTCTTAGAGGAAACGTATGCGAGTCGTGAAGCGATTGAACGGATTCTCGCCCCGATCGGGAAGACGTATCCGAGTGCAGCGAACTTCGTCTATGTCGAGTATCTAGAAGCCGAACGCTTTACGCAGCGTTGTGCTGACGCCGGATTACGGATTCGCTTGTTTGACCAAGCATTCCGTGTCAGTTGTGGATCACCGGAAGCGATGCAAGTCTTAGAAACGTGTGTAGAGGAGGAATTACGATGCGGCGTGGCGCAAGCGAACGAGTAAGTGCAGAGTCAGACATCAAGGTCGAGATTGATCTCGCAGGAGGTCCTATTGAGATCAAGACCGGTGTCGGATTCTTTGATCATATGTTGACATTATTCGCCTTTCAGGCCCGGATCGGTCTGAAGGTAACCGCAAAAGGGGATACTTGGATTGATGCCCACCACACGGTTGAAGATACAGCCATCGTCCTCGGGGCAGCATTGACGGAAGCGCTCGGTGATAAAGCCGGGATCGAACGTTACGGTGAATCGCGTGTACCGATGGACGAGACCCTCGCGTCGGTCGTGCTTGATTTCAGCGGTCGTCCGTTCACGGTCTTCCGTGCTAGTTTCAAGAATCCGAAGCTCGGTGATTTTGATACAGAACTTGCAGAAGAGTTCTTCCAAGGCTTATCACGGAGTGCCCGGATGACGATTCATGCCGAAGTCTTGTATGGTTCGAACACACACCACATGATCGAAGGATTGTTCAAAGCACTCGGTCGGGCTGTTCGTCAGGCAGTTGCCGTGACGAGCGAAGGAGTACCGTCTACGAAAGGGTTGATTGATCAATGATAGCAATCGTCGATTATGGCGTCGGGAATATCGCGAACGTCGAGCGCGCGTTAAAGGAACTCGGCGAAGCAGTCATCGTCACGAGTGACACAGAGTTGCTCGACCAAGCAGAAGCACTCGTCTTACCGGGTGTCGGTGCCTATGCACCGGCAATGGAGCGCCTAAAGGAAACGGGACTCGTCGACTTCTTAAAAGAACAAGCCGAAAAGAAACCATTCCTCGGGATTTGTCTCGGAATGCAGTTACTCTTTGAATCAAGTGACGAAGATGGACTGACGGAAGGACTCGGAATCTTACCGGGAACGATTGAAAAACTACCGAGCGACGTCCGCTTACCACATATGGGGTGGCACCAACTGACGAACCACGGCGAAGCCGTCTATTTCGTGCACTCGTACGGTGCCGTCTGTGATCCAGAATGGATCGTCGACGCGGTTGAATACGGACGTCTCGTTCCGGCAATCGTTCAAAAAGGACAAGTCACGGGGATGCAGTTCCACCCGGAAAAGAGTGGCGAAGTCGGACTGAAACTACTGAAGGAATGGAGAGAGACGACATGCAACTCTACCCAGCAATCGATTTAATGAGCGGACAGGCGGTACGCCTGAAGCAAGGAGATTTTGACCAACAGACATTCTTCGGTGATGCGTTGACAATCGCGAAGCGCTTCAAGGAAGACGGGGCGACTGCGATTCACTTGATCGATCTCGACGGTGCGAAAGCCGGCGAACCGTTACATTTGAGCTTAATCGCCGACATTAAAAAAGAGACCGGTTTGTTCGTTGAAGCGGGTGGTGGTGTCCGCAATATCGAGACCGTCGAAGCATACGTCGGTGCCGGAATCGACCGGATTCTCGTCGGGACGGTCGCCCTTGAAGATGAGGCATTACTCGAGCAGATGATCGCCCTCGCTGGTGATAAACTAGCTGTTGCGTTAGATGCAAAAGAAGGCATCGTTCAGACACGCGGCTGGCTCGAAGCGAGCGGTTGGACGCTCGAAGAGGCGATGACGCACTTGATCGGTAAAGGCATCAAGACGTTCCTCTATACAGACATTTCGCGTGACGGAATGATGATGGGACCGGACGTTGATGGACTTGATCGTTTAAAACGTGAAGGGGTCGAATTGATCGCTTCCGGTGGTGTGACGACAGTTGACGACGTTGCGCGTCTCAAAGAGATCGGGATGGACGGAGCAGTAGTCGGTCGGGCCTTACTTGACGGATCACTTGCCTTAAAAGAGGTGTTACGCGTATGTTGATGAAACGGATCATTCCCTGTCTTGACGTCAAAGAAGGACGTGTCGTCAAAGGGGTCAAATTCCAGAACTTACGTGATCTTGGGGACCCAGTCGCCGTCGCGAAATACTATTACGAACAAGGGGCCGACGAACTCGTCCTGCTCGATATTTCAGCAACGCAAGAAGGGCGGGAGACGATGCTTGATATCGTCGAACGCGTCGCAGAAGTCATCTATATGCCGTTTACGGTCGGTGGCGGAATCAAGACGATTGAAGACGCAAAACGGTTGATTCGTGCCGGTGCCGATAAAGTATCACTCAACTCGTCAGCGCTTCAAAACCCACAACTGATTCAAGAAGTCAGCCGCTTGTTTGGTGTCCAAGCGACGGTCGTCGCGATCGATGCGAAACAGACCGGTGATTCGTGGGGTGTCTTCTCGCACGGTGGCACACAACCCGTCGGACGTGACGTAATCGAGTGGGCACAGGTAGCCGTTGCCCTGGGTGCCGGTGAATTACTCGTCACTTCAATGGATGCTGACGGCACAAAAGACGGCTATGATCTCGCCTTGATCCGTCGTCTGCGTGAAGTCGTCAACGTGCCGATCATTGCTTCCGGTGGGGTCGGAACACTCGATCACTTAGCGGAAGGACTAGAGGCAGGGGCTGACGCGGCTCTAGCTGCTTCGATTTTCCATGAAGCGACGTACACGATGCCGGAAACGAAAGCCTACCTCAAAGAACGGGGAGTCGAAGTCCGATGACGACATTGAATTTTTCAAAAGGACTCGTCGCTGCCGTCGTCGTCGACGAGCAGACGAACGATGTCTTGATGGTCGGGTTCATGGACCAAGCGGCTTATGATAAGACGCTTGCGACCGGTCTCGTCACCTTCTTCTCGCGGACGAAGAATCGTCTCTGGACGAAAGGCGAGACAAGCGGGAACACGCTTGAACTCAAACGGATGTGGATCGATTGTGATCAAGATAGTCTCTTGATCACGGTCAAAGCGAACGGTCCAACATGCCATACCGGAAATCGCAGTTGTTTCTATACGGAAGTGGAGGTGCCCGATGTTATACGAACTGGAACAGACCGTCAAAGCGAAGATTGAGGCGAAGGAAGCAGAGTCCTATACGAACTATTTGATTGCTTCTGGGTACGAGAAGATTGCGAAGAAATTTGGCGAAGAGGCGTTTGAAGTCGTCCTTGCTGGCAATGATACGTTAGCAGAAGAGACAGCAGACTTGTTGTATCACTTAACCGTCTTGCTTGCTGAGCGCGGTGTCTCCTTCAAAGAAGTCGAAGCGGTTCTCAATGAACGTCATGGAACAAAATCGACGTTCAAGGACCGCCCAGATATTGAACAGTGGTAAGACATATCCACATCGCGTAGTAGGCGGTGTGGATTTTTGTATGAGCGGGAAAAGACAATCAGATGACAGATGTCATCAAATCGACAGAATCTTTCGATAGGCACACTGTCGCATGAGGGCGTATAATCAAAAGCATAGTCCTTTGTTTTTAGAAAGTAGGTGTTCGGTTGGTTACGAAAAAAGAAATCAAGCAAACGATCAAGCAACAATCCAAGGAAACGATCGAAGAGCTGCTCGCAAAAGGTGATTCCTTGAAAGAGGAAATCGCTAGTGCCATCACGCATGGTCTCGGTGTCATCTTCAGTATCGTTGCGCTCGTGATGTTGATCCTGCAGGCGACGAAATCCGGTAGCGCTTGGAATGTCACTGCCGTCAGTATCTTTGGGGCGACGATGATTCTGCTTTATCTGTTCTCGACTTTGATGCATTCATTGATGCACACGAAAGCGAATAAGGTCTTGCAAATTTTAGATCATGCTGGTATCTATCTCTTGATTGCCGGTAGTTATACACCGTTCGCCTTGATCACGCTCCGTGGTCCGCTCGGCTGGACTTTGCTTGGAATCGTCTGGGGTGTCGGAACACTCGGCATCATTTGGAAGCTCTATTCGACGGGTAAATATGTTTGGATCTCGAATGCGTCTTATCTGATTCTCGGCTGGTGCTGTCTGTTTGCGATCAAGCCGATTTATGAAGCACTCGGGTTACAAGGATTCTTACTCCTCCTCGGTGGCGGACTCGCGTATTCCCTCGGCGTCATCTTCTACGTCTGGGCACGCTTGCCGTATAACCACGCGATTTGGCATCTGTTCGTCCTGGCTGGTAGTGTCTTGATCTTCCTCTCGATTTTCTATTACGTTGCTCCGGCGACGATGTCATGAAGAAACTGCGCATACGGGACTGGCTCCCGATCACGCTGTATTTTATGTTTGGTCTTGGATTGCTCCTGTACTTCCGGATGTCTGGGATGCTGGAGCAATTCGACATTCAAGCGTTATCCGATTGGGTACGGGATCAAGGTCTGACTGGTATGTTGCTTTATGTGCTTGCTTATACCGTCCGACCACTCGTCTTTTTCCCAGCGAGTCTTTTGACCGTCTTTGGCGGTTATACGTATGGTCCATGGCTCGGTACATTACTCGACGTCATTGGCGCCGGTACTGGTGGCTTGCTCAGCTTTTGGATTGCCCGCTTGCTCGGTCGGCGTGGGGTCGAAAAGTTAATCGGCAAAGGAAAGCTGAACGTGCTTGACGACCGGATTGCGACGAATGGCTTTCTCGTTGTCTTAGTCGTCCGGTTGATCCCGTTGTTTCCGTTTGACGCGATCAGCTACGCATCGGGTCTCTCGAAAATCCGCTTCAAACAGTTCGCGATCGCCAACTACATTGGGATCATTCCTGGTGCGTTCGTTTACAACAATATTGGTTCAAGTCTGCGTGATCCATTCTCCTGGAAATTTTTCGTTGCCATCGGATTGTATGTCTTATTCTTTGCCGTAGGACTTGTTGCCCAACGGATTCTCAAAAATAAACGAAATAAAGAGCGTATGTAAGCGCTTTATGGCATAATATGAGTGCAGAGATGTGAACCGATACGGTAAAACAGCCTAGCATTTATTTAGGGGGAATCATGAGTGATGGAAAAAGTACTACGGGATGGTTTTATCTTCTTATCGCAAAACAAGACATTGAACGGTCTCGCCAAGCGATACGGGCTTAAATTCGGAGCAAGTCGCTTCGTGGCAGGGGATTCATTGGAAGCATCAAAACGGGCGATCCAGGAATTGAACGCAAAAGGATTATGCGTCACGATGGACCATTTAGGGGAGTTCATCTCGACGGTGGCTGAAGCAGAGATGATGACACAAGAATGTATTCGTGCGGTTGAGATGATTGCGGAAGAAAAATTAGACTCGCAACTCTCGTTGAAACTGACATCACTCGGACTTGATATCTCGGACGACTTGATCCGCTCGAACATGGAACGGATCTTAACACGGGCAAAAGAACTCGGTGTCTTCGTCACGATCGATATGGAAGATGAGCCACGTTGTGAAAAGACGATTCAATTGTTTGAAGAATTGCGCCAATCTTTCGATAACATCGGTACAGTCATTCAGTCATACCTCTACCGGTCGGAAGATGATATCAAACGCGTCGGTCGTTTCGAGACGAACCTTCGAATCGTCAAAGGGGCATACAAAGAGCCGGCGACGGTGGCGTTCCCAGAGAAAGAAGACGTCGACCACAACTACATCAAGCTCGTGAAGTTACAATTATCACTCGGAAACTATGCTGCCGTCGCAACGCATGACGATGCGATGATCGAGCAAATCATCCGTTACGCTAAAGAAAACGGAATCGAAAAAGACCAGTTCGAATTCCAGATGTTGTTCGGCATCCGAGTCGAGCGTCAACTCGAACTCGTCAAACAAGGCTATAAAGTCCGTGTCTATGTCCCTTATGGACGTGACTGGTACGGTTACTTCATGCGCCGTTTAGCAGAACGACCAGCAAACGTTGCCTTCGTTCTTAAAGGAATGGTCAAAGGATAAGTAGAGAAGACGATGCAGCGCTGCATCGTCTTTTTTGATTTAGAGAGGAGAGGACAGAATGGCACGCACAGAACAAGAGTTAAAGGAACTGTTACAACAAGACACGAGTACAACGCCTGCATTACTCAATGAGTTGCTTTTACATATTGGTTCGACGGATCCTAAGTTACGAGATGGATTAATCTATCCGCAGTTAGCGACATATATCAGCTCAGACGCATTGACGAGAGCTGAGACAGAGCAGATTTTCGATTTTATTTTAAGCGGGCATGGATTGATGTACCGGATGGGAACATCGGATGCAACGGCTGTCCTGACGCGATCGTTTTCCGCTTTGGCACTTGCTGAGCTGTTAGTCATGGATAAAACTCGGCAAGTCTTGACGCAAGATCAGCTGGGTCAACTATCGAATTACTTACAAACCTATCTGGAGCAAGAAAGAGATGTCCGCGGATTCATTGACGGATTGGGATGGGCACATAGTATAGCGCATATCGCGGATGTCTATGCGGTCTGGTTTACGCATCCAGCCAGTCGTCCTGAGGAGGAAATCGGAGCGATTGATGCGATGATTCGTCAGTTGACGCGGTCCGATTATCTCTACATTGACGAAGAAGCCGATCGAATGGTGACGGCATGGTTGCAAGCTTGTCGCTATGGATTGTCGGAAGACCTCCTATTGCAACGAATCGAACAGACCATTCAGGAGTGGCTTGAGAGTGACGTGACATGGGGAGATGCGGAATGGACGACGTATCGTAACGTCAAACAGATGCTGCAGACACTCTATTTCCGACTGAAATGGGAAGAACAATCGGGTCTCATCTTAATTGAAGAGTGGTTGCGACAGGTACACCAGCGAACGCATGGAGCATAGTATACCGGACGTTCCCAGCATCTTCGAGGTGATTTGCCGGGTCTTCCTATTCCCTGACGGAAGCATGGTTCATGCTTTCTTTTCCTGTAGGAGTCGAAGATGCCTGGTTTCGCCCTAAATGAACTCACATCAAAAGCGATCGAATTCCGTCAATGGAATCGATCGCTTTTGAATTCTTTGGATAACAAATGAGTGCGTCCTCCTCACATGTCTTCACCCGACTCCTACAGGAAAAAGCGAAATGTTTCACCTCGCGCTGTCAGAGACAAACAAGACCCGGATTCGTCATCCGAGGGATGAGGAAGACTGGCTTGTGTCTCGCCTGAGGAAAGCGGGTGAGAAGACGGTGAGGTTATTGATAATGGAGTTTCATCGATCATTACGGCAAAATGACATTTCCTAAAAACAGCATGCCTGCAAATACAAGGATGACAAGAAAGATAGAAGTCTGCGGGTGGAATCGCTTTTCTTGATAGCGTCGAAAAATGCGTCTTCCGAGTTCAGGTATACCCATCAGAAAAACCATGTACAATAAGAAATATTGCCACCGCTCTAAAACATCAAGTGAATCGATATAAAACAACAGATTGATACCTAAAGCTACTAATATGAATGTATAAAAAGTTGTATACGACATCTTACTTCTCCCTCACAGCCGTCGTCTGAAAAGCAAACAAACACGAGAAGGCATGTGCTTGATCAAGTAACCGATGCCCCGTCATGACGGCGCCTTCCTTTTGGATGACTGCTTCATCAAGTAACGTCCAGCCGCGTTCTTTTGCTAGCTGCAGCAATTCCCACGGCATCATCGTATTCCCCATCGCGACTTCTTCGCCATAGAGACGACGATAAGCAAGTTGCCGTGGTGCGGCTGTCGGACCGAGTAGACTGATGACGACAAGTGGGGCGACGCGTTCAATTTCTTGTAACACCTGGACGGGACGTGTCGACCATTCGAGTGAATTGACGGCAAGAACGACGTCAAATGCATAATCGCCGAACGGTAATGCTTCGCCCGTTCCGACGATGAACGTCTGCTCGGGTGATTTCTGACGTGCAATTCGAATCATCTCGTCAGAGACATCGAGTCCGACTGTTTGAAAGTCTGGTGTCAGTAGTCGACAGGCGGCACCATCGCCACAACCGAGATCAAGCAACCGACCACCGGTGATCATTTTTCGTAAGAACGGTAAAACGGTTTTGCGGCTGCCATTCGTCCACATATCATCAGCGCGCTCCGCCCAGTCAGCGGCTTTTTGATTCCATACGTGCTCAGTTTGACTCATTTTCAACCACCCCTTTATATCAGTCTAACAGGAAAATTTGTCCATTGACTGATTTTTTATTGCTACTGAATCATTATTCATTTATGATGAAGATGTAGAAGAAGCAAACGAAAACCGATTGGCTTCTTTTTTTGTCAGTATAATGAATGGTTGTTCATTCAATTTAAACTCAGGGGGTATATCATGGCGAGTCAAATCGGTCAGCCGACCACAATACAGTTGACGAAACACATCCAATTCGCCGTCATCATCGGTTCAGGGGTGATGGGTGCAGGCATCGCGGCACATCTTGCGAATGCTGGCATACGGACATTGATGCTTGATATCGTACCAAAAGAACTTACGGCACAAGAAGAGAAGCAGGGTTTGACGCTGAGTGATCCGCGCGTCCGTTCCCGCATCGCGCGCGATAACCGCGAAAAGCTCTTGAAACAAAATCCAGCACCACTGGCATCGAAGAAATTGATCGACTTCATCGAGGTCGGAAACTTAGAAGACGACTTAGAGCGTTTGAAAGAAGCGGACTGGATCGTTGAAGTCGTCGTCGAACGACTCGATGTCAAACAGCAATTGTTCGCAACAATCGAACCGTTCATTCGGGAAGACGCAATCGTCAGTTCGAACACATCGGGCATCTCGATCGAGGCGATGCGCGAAGGGCGCTCGGAATCGTTCAACCGTCGTTTCCTCGGGACACACTTCTTTAACCCACCACGTTATCTGAAGTTACTCGAGTTGATTCCAACGTCAGACACGGATCCAAGTGTCGTCGACTTCATGAAACAATTCGCAGAAGAACGACTCGGAAAAGGTGTCGTCATCGCGAAGGACACACCGAACTTCATTGGCAACCGGATCGGGACATACGGTCTCCTCGTGACGATGGATGAGATGAAAAAGGGTGGCTATTCGATCGGGGAGGTCGATTCCGTCACAGGTCCATTACTCGGACGTCCAGGCTCAGCGACGTTCCGGACACTCGACGTCGTCGGCATCGACACGTTCGTCCACGTCGCGAACAACGTTTACGACTTATTGCCTGAAGGCGAGGAGAAGGAGACATTTGCAGTTCCGACTGAGATGCGTCGCCTTGTCGAACAAGGATCGCTCGGTGCAAAGACGGGGCAAGGATTCTATAAAAAAGTTGGAAAACAGATCCTTGAACTTGATCTTGAGACATTTGAGTACGTTGAAAAGAAAGCGCTTACTGAACCGTCGATCGGACAAGCAAAAGCACTTCCGGGCGCAAAAAATAAACTGAAGGCTGTCGTCTTCGCGCAAGATCGTGTCGGTGCGTTACTCTGGCCGATTCACGCAAAAACATTGCTCTATTCGGCACAACTGACGGGTGAGATCGCAGACGACATCAAAGCGATCGACGAAGCAATGAAATGGGGCTTCGGCTGGAAGATGGGACCGTTTGAGACATGGGATACACTTGGCGTCGAGAAAACAGTCGCGAAGATGAAACAAGATGGATACGCGGTACCGGCATGGGTCGATGAGATGCTCGCAGCAGGGAAGACGAGTTTCTATGATGCATCGGGTCGCCATTATGACGTTGCAACGAAAGATTACGTCGGAGCGACGGTCAATCCGAAGGAAATCCGCCTCCGTGACGTCCGAAAATCAAACGGTGTCTTACTAGAGAACAACGGAGCACGCTTGCTTGATATCGGAGACGATGTCGCGGTCCTTGAGTTCACATCGAAGAGCAATGCAATCGGTGTCGACATCATGCAGATGATCGAACAGTCAGTCGATTTAGTTGAGAAAAACCACCGTGGTCTCGTCATCGCAAACGATGGTAAGAACTTCTGTGTCGGGGCGAACTTAGCGATGATGCTGATGGAAGCAGAAGATGAGAACTGGTTCGAACTCGACTGGATCATCAACAAATTCCAACAATCGATTCAAAAGATTCGTTACGCATCGCGTCCAATCGTCGCTGCACCACAAGGAATGACGCTTGGTGGTGGTACCGAGATCTCGCTTCCGGCAGCTCGTCTGCAAGCTGGTCTGGAAACGTACATGGGTCTCGTCGAAGTCGGTGTCGGTCTGATTCCAGGAGGCGGCGGAAACGTCAACACGTATCGTCGACTGTTAGAAAACACACCAGACGGACTCGTCAACATCGAGAAAGCAGCGCAAAAGACATTTGAAAACGTCGCGATGGCAAAAGTCTCAAAATCAGCCTTTGAAGCACGCGAACTCGGATATGTCCGCTCCGTTGATCAAATCTCGATGAACCGCGATCACTTGACGTATGATGCGAAACAACTCGTCCTTGAACTTGACCGGACTGGCTACACAGCACCAGCGAAAGCGAAGATTCCGGTCGTTGGTCGTGCCGGTAAAGCGACGCTTGAACTCGCGACACGCGAAATGTTCTACGGTGGTTATATCTCAGAACACGACTTAAAAATCGCAAGTAAACTCGCACATGTCATCGCTGGTGGGAACGTCGCCTTCGGTAGCCACGTCGATGAACAATATATGCTCGACATCGAACGGGAAGCTTTTTTGAGCCTGATCGGTGAGATGAAAACACAACAACGGATGCAGCACATGCTCGTCAAAGGCAAGCCGCTTCGTAACTGAGGACTGGGGGGATTCGGATGAAGGAAGCAGTAATCGTCGCCGGTGCACGGACACCGGTCGGAAAAGCAAAAAAGGGCGCATTCAAGTCAATGCGCTCGGATGAATTAGCAGGCATCGCCATCCAGGAAACGTTAAAACGGTCCGGTTACACGGGAGCGGTTGATGACGTCATCCTCGGATGTGCCTTACCGGAAGCAGAGCAAGGGATGAACATCGCCCGGTACGCTTCCGTCCTTGGTGGATTATCACACGAGGTACCGGCAATCACGATCAACCGGTATTGCTCAAGTGGTCTACAATCGATTGCTGACGCGGCAATGAAAATCATGACGGGGCAAGCAACTGCTGTCGTCGCTGGTGGACTCGAATCGATGAGTCAAGTCCCGATGCCCGGTCACGTCGTCCGACCTAATCCGTCGATCGTCGATACGGCACCAGAGTACTACATGAGCATGGGGCATACAGCGGAGCAAGTCGCTGCAACCTACAAGGTCTCAAGAGAAGATCAAGATGCTTTTGCACTAAAGAGTCACCAAAAGGCAGCAGCAGCAATCGCAGCTGGTAAGTTTGCTGACGAAATCGTCCCGGTGACAGTGACGGAACAATTCGTCAATGATGAACTGAAAATCGAAGAGAAGACATTCGTCGTCGAGCACGATGAAGGCGTTCGTCCGGATTCGTCACCTGAAGGTCTCGCGAAACTTCGCCCAGCATTCCGCCTCGGCGGTAGCGTCACAGCAGGGAATTCTTCGCAGACGTCAGACGGTGCAGCTGCCGTCCTCGTCATGGAACGGGAAGAGGCAGAACGCCAAGGCTTACCGATTCTCGGCAAGTTCAAATCGTTCGCTGTCGGTGGTGTCCGTCCGGAAGTCATGGGGATCGGACCAGTCGTCGCGATACCAAAAGCACTCGAACTCGCAGGCATCACGCTTGAGGACGTTGGTTTGATCGAGTTGAACGAAGCGTTCGCTTCGCAGTCACTCGGTGTCATCCGCGAGCTTGGACTAAACGAAGATATCGTCAACGTCAACGGTGGAGCAATTGCCCTCGGCCACCCGCTCGGTTGTACAGGAACGAAATTGACATTAACGCTCTTGCATGAAATGAAACGCCGGAATGTCCAGTATGGTGTCGTCTCGATGTGTATCGGTGGCGGAATGGGCGCAGCAGGTGTATTCGAACTAGTTGAAGGAGGAACAGGACAATGAGCCAAACGACAAACGAATTAATCAAAGGTGGCAGTTTTGTATTAGATGAGTTAGCACCAGAACGTCTCTTCACACCAGAGGATTTCTCGGAAGAACACAAAATGGTCGGTGATATGACAGCGAAGTTCGTCGAAGATCGTGTCGTTCCTGTCTTGGACCGGATCGAAAAACACGAGTTCGAACTATCGGTCGGTCTACTCCGTGAAGCAGGCGAGCTTGGTTTACTCGGCGCAGACGTTCCGGAAGCATATGGCGGCTATCAGATGGATAAGATCTCGTCTTCGATCATCACGGAGAAGTTCGCGCGCGGTCGTTCATTCGCCCTCAGCTACGGCGCACACGTCGGAATCGGTTCGTTGCCGATCGTCTTCTTCGGTAACGAAGAGCAAAAGCATAAATACTTGCCGAAACTCGCTTCAGGGGAGTGGATCGCTTCGTACGCATTGACAGAGCCAGGCTCTGGTTCGGATGCACTCGGTGCTAAAACGACGGCTGTCTTGAATGAAGCAGGAACGCACTACATCCTAAACGGTGAAAAACAATGGATCACGAACGCTGGTTTCGCAAGCTTGTTCGTCGTCTACGCAAAAATCGACGGTGACAAGTTCACAGCCTTCCTCGTCGAAGGATCATATCCAGGCGTCTCGACAGGTGTCGAGGAGCAGAAGATGGGGATTAAAGGGTCATCAACACGGACATTGATTTTACAAGACGCAGAAGTACCAGTCGATAACGTCCTCGGTGAGATTGGACGCGGTCACGTCATCGCCTTTAACATCTTGAACGTCGGTCGTTATAAATTAGCTGTTGGTGCTGTCGGTTCGTCGAAACGAGCAATTGATCTCGCAGTCCAGTACTCAAACGAACGCAAGCAGTTCAAAACACCGATCAGCTCGTTCCCATTGATTCAAGAAAAACTCGCGACGATGGCAGCACAGACGTATGCGATGGAAAGTTCAGTTTACCGGACAGGTGGTCTGTTCCAAGATAGCCTTGATCAGCTGTCAGAAGAAGAGAGCAAAGACGGTAAGAAAATCGCCGATGCGATTGCTGAGTATGCGATTGAATGCTCGATGAACAAAGTCTTTGCTTCGGAAACATTTGATTACGTTATCGACGAAGCAGTTCAGATTCACGGTGGTTACGGCTTCATGGCAGAATATGAAGTCGAGAACATGTACCGCGATTCACGGATCAACCGAATCTTTGAAGGAACGAACGAAATCAACCGTCTCCTCGTACCGGGAACATTGTTGAAGAAAGCGATGAAAGGCGAGTTGCCGTTGCTTGCGGAAGCACAACGTCTGCAACAAGAAGTGATGAGCTTCATGCCAACAGAAATCGGAACAGCACCACTCGATCGCGAACGTCACTTACTCGCAATGATGAAGAAAATCTTCTTGTTGACTGCCGGAACAGCGGTCCAGAAATACCAGGACAAACTCCAAGGCGAGCAAGAGATCTTAGCGAACACAGCCGACATCATGAGTGCAATCTATGCGCTTGAGTCAGCGATCGTCCGGACGGACAAAGCGATTGCCGATAAAGGCATCGAGAAGAGCGAACTGAAAGTCCGTTATACGGAAGTCTTCGCGCAACAAGCATTCGAAGCTGTCGAGCGTGACGCGAAAGAGACACTCTACGCGGCAGCAAGCGGCGACGAACTCCGGATGTTGCTCTCGGCGCTCAAAAAATTCAGCCGTTACCAGCCGATCAACGTCATCGGTACGAAACGCGACATCGCAAAACGCCTCATCGAGTCAAATAAATATACGGTCTAAGTCAGGTTTACCGCTTCGCCTTTGCAGGGAAAATCTCTGTAAAGGCGAAGTTTTTGGTTGAGGAGGGAAAACGAGATGCGCCAAGAATTGGTTGAACTGCAATTTGCGATTGCCTACTATCAATCCCTTGAACGTTTGTCGCCAGAAGAATGGGAACTGCCGCTTGCCCTTAACAAGTGGACGGTCCTTGAGTGTGTCAGCCACCTCTATTTATGGGATCGGTTTTATTATGATCATGCCATCTCGAAGTTACCGGACGAACCGTTGACACTGGTCGAGACGGATTTCGATCAGTTCAATCGACTGGCAATCGAGTATGCGCATCATATCGATCCGCTTGCCTTACTGAAGAAAGCGATCAGTGTCCGGCGTGACATCGTCGACCATCTCAACCGTCTGTCTGACGAGGAATTTGCGGCGACCTATGAGAATTTCCGACCGCAAGAATTCGTCGAGTCGTTCGTTGCCCATGACGCCCATCATCAAGATCAGATCGACGGGGCGCTCGCACGCTTGAAGCAGAAGTGATCCATCTGCTACTCTTGAAGGTGAGGTGATGAACATGACAACAACAGTCACGATGTACGGCTATCCGAAATGTAGTACGTGCGTCAAAGCAAAAAAAGCACTCGAACAACACGGTGTCGAAGTCGATTACAAACATATCGTTGAAGAGACACCGTCTGCAGCAACGATTCAGGAGCTCCACCAAAAAAGTGGGGAGCCGTTGAAGAAGTTCTTCAACACGAGCGGTCAATCGTATCGTTCGCAAGGCATCAAGGACAAACTTCCTGCGTTATCAGAAGACGAGCAATACAAGTTGCTCGCAAGTGATGGTATGTTGCTGAAGCGTCCAATCGTTACCGACGGGAAAGACGTTACGATTGGCTTCAAGGAAGAATTGTATCAAGGAAAATGGTATTAAGTTCAGAGTCGATTTTGGTATACTGAACACGTTAGTCCAAATTAGTCCACAGGGGGAATCGGAAATGAGTCAAGTAAAAGACAACTTACGCTATTCGGAAGAACATGAATGGGTCGAAGTATCAGGAAACAAAGCGCGTATCGGAATCACGGATTTCGCGCAACACGAACTCGGGGATATCGTCTTCGTCGAATTACCTGAAGTTGGGGATACAATCTCAGCAAACGAGCCATTCGGTTCAGTCGAGTCGGTCAAGACAGTCTCAGAATTATATGCACCGATCTCTGGTAAAGTCGTTGCGATCAACGAAAACCTTTCGGATTCCCCAGAACTCGTCAACGAGTCACCATTTGAAGGCGCTTGGATGGTCGACATCGAAATCGAAGATGCTTCACAAGTTGAGGCATTGATGGACGCTGCAGCGTACAAATCGATGATCAACGAGTAATACTTAACGAAAAGAGAGTGAACGAGGCGCTTGCGTTTCGTCCGCTCTCTTTTTTTTGTATACTGACGACAGATACCACGAAGAAAGGAGCGACCCCAATGCAAGAGGTCACGACTGTCCCGGAAAACGGGTTATTGTATGTCTATGCACCGATGTGCGGGACATGCGCTATCGCAGAACGAATGCTTGATATCGTCGAAGCTACGGATTCAGGTCAATCGATTCAGAAGGCGAACGGGAATTTTATTCCGGACTTCTTAGAAGAAGCCCGAGTCATGAGCGTACCGGCGTTATTGCGAATCGAAGAAAACCAAGTCGTAGAGCGACTTTATGCTTTCCAGTCCGTCCAAAATGTCTTCGCTTTCTGTCAAGAACGTTAAGAAAAGTCCGACTGGATTTTTCTTTTTGTTAAATTGTCGGAATATTTACAATAATCCGTTGACAACGCAGAAATATGAATGGTATATTCATAACAACTTCTAGAAATGCATTATAGGAAGTCTAGCAGAGATGACCGTTCCATATGCTTCAAGTCTTGAACCCTTTCTCCCATCCTAAGCCGGTGTATTGTTTCCCCTTAAGTCGTCCCCCAAAGACGAAGCGGTGCAATAGACAGGTGGTGGATCGAAAGGACCGATCAGGAAGTGAACGTAAGCTGACGATCATGTCGAACAGGCGCCGTCCTCCACGCGGAAGAGCGAACAATTCCGAATGGAGCTGGGTTTTCCTTCGTAGCATTTCTAACCACATTATTCGTGTTGTCGGTTCGCCGGCAACGCCTTTTTTTTGTTTTCTGGAAGTTTTTCGAGCCGGTCGCTTGCCAGGATAGGATCTCCTTGCTACAATGCGAATAAGGAAAATTACTTTAATTCATATCCGATTACTCGGAATTAACTGGTGAGATGGAGGACGACAAGGCATGACAGTACGTTTTATGGATGTTTTCACAGAATGGGCATCGACGTATGACGAGACAGTAACCGGGCACGATCCGGAGTATAAAGAAGTCTTTCGTCGATACGATGAGATTTTGGATACAGTAGCGGATAAAGCGCAGTCGCCGGTCATTGAATTCGGAGCAGGCACAGGGAACCTGACACAACGTCTTCTGACACGTCACGACGCCGTACTCGCCGTCGAACCAAGCCCGGAGATGCGGGCGATTTTGACGGAGAAGATTCCATCGCTTGATGTACAGGATGGTCACTTCCTCTCGTTCAAAGCGAAGGAAGCAAGCAGTTTCGTCTCCACTTATGCGTTTCATCATCTAACGGATGAGGAAAAGGGAGAAGCAATCGATCTGATGGCGTCGCATTTATCGAAAGACGGAAAAATCGTCTACGCGGATACGATGTTCGTCTCAGAAGAGGCACGCCTGCAAACGATCCGCGAAGCACGCGCTCAAGGGTTTGACGCGTTAGCGGACGATCTCGAACGCGAGTTTTACCCGTTGATTCCAGTCATGGAAGAATTGTTTACAGCACGGGGATTCACTGTTAACTTCACACAATACAATCACTTCGTCTGGCTCGTAGAAGCCGAGAAAATGGGGGAATAAATCATGGCACTTCAAAAAATGAACGTCGAAAGCTTTAACCTGGATCATACGAAAGTCAAAGCACCTTATATCCGCGTCGCAGGATATAAAGAAGGTAAAGTAGACCAAGTCGTCAAATACGATATCCGTTTCACACAACCAAACGTTGAGCAAATGCCGATGCGTGCGATGCACACACTCGAGCACTTACTTGCTGAAAACATCCGCAACTACTCGGATGATGTCATCGATGTCTCGCCAATGGGATGCCAAACAGGTTTCTACATGGCGATGATGAACTTCGACTCGGTCGAAAAAATGAGCGAACTCGTTGAGAAGACGTTAAATGACGTCCTCGCAGCAGAAGAGATTCCAGCGCAAAACGAAGTCCAATGTGGATTTGCAAGCGCACATGACCTCAAAGGAGCGAAGCACTATGCCGAGAAAATGCTTGCCGGTCGTGATGAATGGGACATCGTCTTCGGATGATCGCGAACAACGTCCGCGACCTCGTCGGAAACACACCACTCTACGAGATCACTTCATTCGATTTGCCTGCTGGTACGCGCATTTTGGCGAAGCTCGAATGGATGAACCCTGGGGGCAGCGTCAAAGACCGCCTTGGCATTCAACTCGTTGATGCAGCAATCGAAAACGGACATGTGACACCAGGCGGTACGATCATCGAGCCGACAGCCGGCAATACCGGCATCGGCTTGGCGCTCGCCGCTAAGAAATACGATCTACAAGTCATTTGTGTCGTTCCAGAAAAATTCAGTCAGGAAAAGCAGACGTTGATGCGGGCACTCGGCGCTACCGTCGTCAACACGCCGACTGAACTTGATATGCAAGGGGCAATTGACCGGGCAAAAGAACTCGGTCAGGAAATTCCGAACAGTTACGTTCCGTTACAATTCGAAAACGAAGAGAATCCAGTCACGTATCAGCGGACACTCGGTCCTGAGCTGATTGCAGACTTACCGCACATCGACTGGTTTGTTGCCGGTTGTGGTTCAGGTGGTACGTTTGCAGGAACAGCGGACTTCTTAAAACAACGTCTCGGCACAAAAGCAGCGATCGTCGAACCGGAAGGCTCCGTTTTAAACGGTGGTCCCGCCGGTCCGCACAAGACAGAAGGCATCGGTACAGCAAAATGGCCAAGTCTCGTGCCGCGTGAGCTCGTTGACGAGATTCATACGATTTCTGACCGCGATGCATTTGACGCGGTCCATACACTTGCCGCTCGTGAAGGACTACTCGTCGGTAGTTCAGCAGGTGCAGCGCTCGTTGCTGTCCTTGATATCGCGAAGCGTCACCCCGGCAGTACGATCGTCACGGTCTTCGCAGACAGTGCCGAACGCTACTTAAGCCAACAAATCTTTGAAAAGGTGGACGAAACTCATGCGTAAGAAGACAGCATTGATTCATGGAGGAACAGGTGTCGACCGGGCAACAGGTGCCGTCACACCACCAATCTATCAAACAAGCACATACAAGCAGGATAAAATCGGTCAACTCAAAGACGGATACGAATACTCACGGACAGCGAACCCAACACGGACGAGCATCGAACGTTTGATTGCGGATCTTGAAGGCGGCGCACGTGGTTTTGCGTTCGGTTCTGGTATGGCAGCAATCCATGCCGTCTTCCATTTGCTTGAGTCTGGTGACCACATCGTCATGACAGATGACGTTTACGGTGGAACGTTCCGCTTGATGCAACGCGTCTTACCGAAGTTCAACATCCAAGTGACATTCGTCGATACGACGGATCTTGCAGCAACGGAAGCAGCGATTCAAGACAACACGAAGATCGTCTATGTCGAAACACCGACGAATCCGTTGTTGAAAGTGACAGACATCGAAGCAATCGCAACGATCGCGAAACGTCACGATCTCAAACTCGTCGTCGATAATACGTTCGCAACACCATACCATCAACAACCACTCGCACTTGGTGCAGACATCGTCTTGCACAGTGCGACGAAATACATCGGCGGACACTCGGACGTCGTCGCTGGTCTTGTCGTCGTCAAAGATGATGCGCTCGGCGAAGAACTGCACTTCATCCAAAACTCGACAGGTGGCGTTCTTGGACCGCAAGACAGTTTCTTGCTCGTCCGTGGTCTTCGTACGCTTGGTATTCGGATGGATGCGATCGAAGAAACAGCCCATGATCTCGTTGCGTTCTTACAAGCACAAGACATCGTCTCGAACATCTTCTACCCAGGACTTGCATCGCACCCTGGACATGACATCCAAGCGAAACAAGCGACTGGATTCGGTGGGATGATCAGCTTTGATGTCGGTTCAGCAGCGAACGCAGAAAAACTCGTCGAGGCAACACACTTCTTCACACTCGCTGAGAGTCTTGGCGCCGTTGAGAGTCTGATTTCCGTTCCTGCACGGATGACGCACGCGTCAATCCCAGCAGAGCGTCGGGCAGAACTCGGGATCACAGATGGTCTCGTTCGGATTTCAGTTGGACTTGAGGATGCGGAAGATTTGAAAGAAGACTTAACACGTGCTTTCACGTTCCTCGAAAAAGTTTCTGAAAAAACTGTTTGACAACAAAAATAACCCCTGCTAATATTCAGAATATATTCTACAAACTTAATACCGAAACTCTTATCGAGAGTGGTGGAGGGACTGGCCCGATGAAACCCGGCAACCGCGGATCTAATCCGAAGTGGTGCTAATTCCAGCAGACAAAAGTCTGGGAGATGAGAGCAAATGGTTTTGTGTACTGAAAAGTGCGCGCGTTTGCTCAAAAACGCGCGCACTTTTTTTATTTAGGAGGGACAGTTGTGATTCGTTTACAAGACGTAGGAAAGATTTATCGCTCAAAGCGCGGAGCGGTCGAAGCCGTTGCGAATGTCGACCTGACAATCGAGCGCGGTGAAATTTTTGGAATAATCGGTTATTCCGGAGCAGGGAAATCGACTCTGATTCGCTTGCTTAATATGCTCGAGGCACCAACGAGTGGTTCGATCCAAATCGACGGTGTTGAAATGACATCACTTAAACCAAAAGAATTACGAGGCGTCCGCAAGAATGTCTCGATGGTTTTTCAGCACTTCAACTTACTCTGGTCACGGACTGTTGAAGAAAATATCATGTTCCCACTCGAACTCGGTGGCTTCCCGAAAGCACGCCGCAAAGAACGAGTCGCGGAGTTGATCCAACTTGTTGGTCTGGATGGACGAGAAGGGGCTTACCCGTCACAGTTATCTGGTGGTCAAAAGCAACGTGTCGGTATCGCTCGAGCACTGGCATCGAACCCAGATGTTCTCTTATGTGATGAGGCAACGAGTGCACTCGATCCAAAAACGACGGACTCGATTCTTGAGTTACTCGTCGACATCAATGAAAAACTGAAACTGACGATCGTCTTGATCACACATGAGATGCACGTCATTCAAAAAATCTGTCACCGGGTCGCCGTCATGGAAGCCGGTAAAATCGTTGAGCAAGGACCGGTCGCAGAAGTCTTCCGTCATCCGAAACAAGCGATGACGAAAGAATTCGTCAAACAGTTGACGTCACCGTCAGAAAACGAGTTGACGTTCGCGAAACTCCGCGAACGGTACCCAACCGGTAAAATCGTTCAGTTGACGTTCGTCGGATCGACAGCGGAAAGCCCGATCCTTGCGGAAGTCATGAAAGATTCACCAGTCCTGTTCAATATCATCGGCGGAAACGTTGGTCAATCACAGGAAGGGGCACTCGGTACACTGTTCATTCAGTTGATCGGGGAAACAGAAGCAACACAAGCGGTCATCACGAAGCTTCAAGCCAGTGATGTTGAAGTGGAGGTGGATCACCGATGATTTCATTCTTTGACAACCTAGACTGGGACATGGTGTGGGAAGCGACAGGTAGCACGATCTATATGACGGCAGTCGCAGGTCTCTCGACATTCGTTCTCGGTCTGATCATTGGTTTACTATTATTTGCAACAAACGAAGAATTGTTATTCAAGAACCGGGCGTTCTATTCGATTTTGAGCTTGATTGTCAACGTCTTCCGTTCGATACCGTTCATCATCTTACTGATCTTATTGATTCCATTTACGAAAGCGATTGTCGGTTCGTTCCTCGGACCAACAGCAGCATTACCGGCATTGATTTTTGGTGCCGCACCATTTTACGGTCGGATGGTTGAACTCGCGTTGCGCGAAGTCGATAAAGGTGTCATCGAGGCAGCGGAATCGATGGGGGCGACGAAGTTCCAAATCATCTATAAAGTCTTAATCCCGGAAGCGTTACCTGCTATTGTTTCGGGAATCACGGTCACACTCGTTGCACTTGTCGGTTACACGGCAATGGCCGGAGTAGTCGGCGGAGGTGGACTGGGGGACATGGCCTTCATCGAAGGATTCCAGCGCTCCCAAAACGATGTCATCGTTATTGCGACACTCTTAATCTTAGCGATCGTCTTCGTCATCCAAATTATTGGTGACTTGTTGATTAAAAAAATCGATAAACGTTAATTCAAATTTTATTCATATTGGAGGAATCATTCATGAAAGTTTGGAAAAAATTCGTAGGTACTGCCGCTGTATCCGTTTTAGCAATCAGCCTTGCTGCATGTGGTGAAAAATCATCAGGATCAGGCAGCGATGACAAGACACTCGTCATTGGTGCATCGAACGTACCGCATGCTGAAATCCTTGAACACGTCAAAAAAGAATACGAAGCAAAAGGCTACAAACTTGAGATTCAAAAATTCCAAGATTACGTGCTTCCGAATAAGGCACTCGCTGAAAAAGAAATCGATGCGAACTACTTCCAGCACGTACCGTACCTCGAGCAACAAGAGAAAGAAAACAAATCGTATAAGTTCGCGAACGCAGGTGGCGTCCACGTTGAACCACTCGGTATCTACTCGAAGAAATACAAGTCACTCGATAAGTTGCCAAACGGTGCAACGATCTTAACGAGCTCAAACGTCGCGGAACGCGGACGTGTCTTGACGTTCCTTCAAAACGAAGGGTTGATCAAACTCAAAGACGGTAAAACGACAGACGCGCAACTCGGTGATATCACAGAGAACCCGAAGAAACTCAAGTTCAAGACGAACATCGAGGCATCGCTTCTTCCGCAAGCTTACAAAAACAATGAAGGCGACGCAGTCCTCATCAACACAAACTATGCGATCGATAACGGTCTGAACCCATTGAAAGATGCGATCGCATCAGAAGATGAGTCGTCACCATACGTCAACATCATCGTTACACGTAATGGCGATGAAAAAGACAAGCGTGTCACAGCACTTCTTGACGTACTACACGAAAAGAAAAACCAAGATTGGATTCTCGACAAGTACAAAGGTGCGGTCGTTCCAGTCAGCAAATAAGTTCACCGAAGCCGGCATCCTTCCTATATAATGGAAGGATGCTTTTCATTTGTCTGAAACAGGGGTTAGGGGGAATCATATGCAACGCATTCGTCAACTGCATCCGTTGACACTCGGGGTCTTGTTCGGGACGTTTTTCTCGCGTCTTGGAACGTTCATCACTATGCCGTTCTTCGCCATCTACATGACGACCGTCTTGAAGTTTGATCCGGTCGATGTCGGCTGGGTCCTCAGTATCTCAGCGATTGCCAGTCTCGTCATGAGTTTCATCGGTGGTACATTGTCGGACCGCTACGGTCGTCGGGCGATGATGCTCACTGGAACGATTGGGTTCGCGATCGTCTTCATTGCGCTCGCCCAAGTCGAGACGTTTTGGGCGTTCTTCATTCTGAGTGCCTTGAACGGGGTTTGTCGTTCGATTTTTGAACCATCCGCTCGTGCCTTGATCAGTGATACGACGGACGAAGCGAACCGGTTGTTCGTCTTCAATATCCGTTACGCGATGATCAACATCGCAGCAGCGATCGGTCCGGGAATCGCCTTACTGCTGAGTGCGGGGAACACGTCAGCGACGTTTTACATCACAGCGTTCGTCTATATCGCGTACGGGGTGATGATCGGTATCTTGTTCAAACGCCATCCAATCACTGAGACGCACGGTGGCAAGAAGGTGTCGTTTGGAGCGACGATTCGTCTGTTGCGGACCGACATTGCCTTTACGCTCGCACTTGCGGGTATCATCTTCGGTGTCTTCGGTTACAGCCAGTTCAACTCGACCTTGCCACAGTTTTTGACGGAGACGTCACTGCTTGAAGGCGGGAAGACGCTCTATGCGATCTTGATTACGATCAATGCGATTACCGTTTTGATCGTGCAATATCCGATCATGAAGTTTGGTGTTAAGACGTCACCACTCGTCTCGATTACGACCGGGATTGCGACCGTTGCTGTCGGTTTGTTCATCATCGGTAATGCGAGTTCGATTTGGTTGATGGTCGTCGCGATGATCATCTTCACGTGCGGCGAAGTCATGATGTTTACGATGACTGACATCTTGACCGATCGCTTTGCGAAGCCAGAATTACGAGGCAGTTATTTCGGAGCGATGGGGTTAACATCGATTGGTCAATCGATCGGTCCAATTGCCGGTGGTCATTTATTAAGTTTATATGGAGCGGACCGTCCATTACCGATTTTCGGGATTTTAGCGGGCTTGACATTGTTCGGAATACCACTGCTCTTACTGTCACAACGGATTCATCGGGGTTCGACGATCAAGGAACTAGAGGAACCGGTCACACTTTCGAATGATTCTCAACAAAACGCATGATTTTGAGAAAAAACAACGAGCGATGACGCTTGAATAATACGCCATGTTTCTTTAAGATTAGAATGATACTAAATTAGTAACGCTCGTGTTCTGAATCGTCAGTCACGAAATGAATAGATGGAGGGATTCTAACATGAAGGCTTCACACTTGAAGATTGAAGATCTACACGTCGCGATCGACGGCAAGGAAATCTTGAAAGGCGTCAACTTGGAAATCAAAGGCGGGGAAATCCACGCGGTCATGGGACCAAACGGGACAGGTAAATCAACACTCGCATCAGCATTGATGGGTCACCCATCGTACGAAGTAACATCTGGTTCAGTCACACTCGACGGCGAAGACGTCCTCGACATGGAAGTCGATGAGCGCGCACAAGCAGGTATGTTCCTCGCAATGCAGTACCCAAGCGAAATCAGTGGTGTTACGAACTCAGACTTCCTTCGTTCAGCGATCAACTCGCGTCGTGAAGAAGGCGATGAAATCTCACTCATGAAGTTCATCCGTGAGCTTGATTCACAAATGGGTCTTCTCGAGATGCCTTCAGAAATGGCACACCGTTACCTCAACGAAGGTTTCTCTGGTGGAGAAAAGAAACGTAACGAAATTCTTCAAATGATGATGCTCAAACCAGCGATCGCAATTCTTGATGAAATCGATTCAGGTCTTGATATCGATGCATTGAAAGTCGTTGCAAAAGGTGTCAACGAAATGCGTTCACCTGAATTCGGCTGCTTGATCATCACGCACTACCAACGTCTCTTGAACTATATCGAGCCAGACTTCATCCACATCATGATGGGCGGAAAAATCGTCATGTCTGGTGGTAAAGAACTCGCACACCGTCTCGAAGCAGAAGGTTATGACTGGGTTAAAAAAGAACTCGGCATCGAAGACGTCGAAATCGAAACAAAAGCGTAAGACGAGGGAGGAAGCATGATGACTGTAGAACTGAATCTTGCAGTAAATCGCGAGGCAGTGGCAGAACGTGCGACTCGCTTAGGGGAACCATCTTGGATGGTCGCAAAGCGTCAAGACGCGCTTGATCTTGCCCCAACGCTCGCATTGCCAAAAGTAGAAAAAATCAAGATCGAAGGCTGGAACTTCACAGAAGGTACGACGGAACTTGAAACCGTCACTGGTCTTTCTTCAGATATCGAAGCATTGATCGGCGAAAACCGTGATCACATGCTCGTCACGCGTAACGGACAACTCGTCCACGCGCAAAACAGTGAAGCGGCGAACGGCGTCATCTTCATGACGCTCGAAGACGCATTAAAACAACACCCGGAACTCGTCGAGAAGTACTTCATGACGGAAGGCGTTCAAGTTAACGAAGATCGTCTTGCGGCATTAAACGCAGCACTTCGTAACGGCGGTACGTTCCTTTATGTACCAAAAGGCGTCAAGCTTTCTGTACCGATGCAAGCAATCTACACGCTTGAGCAATCAGGCGCTGCACTTTACCACCACGCAATCATCGTTGCAGACGCTGATAGCGAATTGACGTATATCGAAAACTTCGTCTCTTACGGTGACGAAGCGCACAACGTCAACGTCGTCACAGAAGTATTCGTCGAAGACAACGCAAAAGTTCTCTTCGGTGGTGTAGATACACTATCTAAGGGTGCCATCACGTATATGAACCGTCGTGGTGTCGTCAAACAAGGCGCGAAGCTCGAATGGGCACTCGGTCACATGAATGACGGTCACACGGTCACAGAAACAAAAACACACCTCGTCGGAAACGATTCGTTCTCAGATACGAAAGCCGTTACGGTCGGTCGTGGAGAGCAAAAACAAAACTTCAACGTCCGTACGGACCATTTCGGTAAAGGATCAGAAGGTTTCATCTTGATCCACGGTGTCCAAAAAGACGCAGCAACATCGATCTTCAACGGAACGTCGATGATCCATCACGGCGCTTCAAAATCAAACGGCGTTCAAACGGAACGTGTCCTCATGTTGTCTGAAAAGGCACGTGGTGATGCAAACCCAATCCTCTTGATCGATGAGGATGATGTTATGGCAGGACACGCGGCATCTGTCGGTCGTGTCGATGAATTACAACTCTACTACTTGATGAGCCGTGGCCTTTCACGGAAGGAAGCAGAACGCCTCGTCGTTCACGGTTTCCTCCAGCCAGTCGTCTCGGAACTTGCGATTGACTCGGTGAAAGAACGTCTCGTTCAAGTCATCGAAGGGAAAGTAAACTAATATGGGAATCGATGCATCCATCCGCAATCAGTTTCCGATCCTCGACCAACAGGTCAACGACCGGAAACTCGTCTATCTCGATAGTGCGGCCTCGTCGCAGAAGCCGCTCGTCGTCATCAATGCGATTGACGACTACTATAAGACGATTCATTCGAATGTGCACCGTGGCGTCCATACGCTCGGAACACGAGCGACGGATGCGTACGAAGGTGCGCGTGAGAACGTTCGTCGTTTCATCCAGGCGCAACACCATGAAGAAATTATCTTTACCCGCGGCACGACGACAGCGATTAATATCGTCGCGTCAAGCTACGGGATGGAGCATGTCGAAGAAGGCGACGAAATCGTCGTCACGTACCTCGAACACCATGCAAATCTCATTCCGTGGCAACAAGTCGCTAAACGCAAAAAAGCGAAGTTGAAATACGTTGATTTGACAACGGATGGTCGCGTGACGGTCGAAGCGGTCGAAGCACAACTGTCCGACCGGACGAAGATCGTCGCGATGGCACATGTTTCGAACGTCCTCGGTACGATCAATCCGATCAAAGAAGTCGCGCGTCTTGCGCATGCTCGAGGTGCCGTCATGGTCGTCGATGCCGCGCAAAGTGCACCGCATCAACGAATTAATGTCACGGATCTCGATTGTGATTTCCTCGCCTTCTCTGCACACAAGATGTGTGGTCCAACAGGCGTTGGTGTCCTTTACGGGAAAAAGGCATTACTCAATGCGATGGAACCGGTTGAGTTCGGTGGCGAGATGATTGATTACGTCGGTCTTGAAGAATCGACGTTCAAACCATCGCCATACCGTTTCGAAGCGGGTACACCAATCATCGCGGGTGCTGTTGGTTTATCAGCAGCAATCGATTTCTTAGAAGAGATTGGTCTTGAAAACGTCGAAGCACACGAACGTGAACTCGCGCAGTACGCGATGGCACAAATGCGTGACATCGACGGACTAACGATTTACGGTCCGGAAGAACGCGTTGGGCTCGTCACGTTCAATCTCGGTGATGTCCATGCACATGACGTCGCAACCGTCCTTGATATGCAAGGAATCGCGGTTCGTGCCGGTCACCATTGTGCACAGCCATTGATGCGTTGGCTCGGGGCGAGCTCGACGGCTCGCGCTAGCTTCTATCTGTATAACACGAAAGAAGAGGTTGACGCACTCGTGACAGGACTTCGCCAAACGAAGGAGTATTTCAGTCATGGATTTTAACAATCTCGATCACTTGTATCGTCAAGTGATCATGGATCACTATAAAACTCCCCGAAATCGCGGTGCGATCGAGGGGGGCGTCACGATCGACATGAACAATCCGACGTGCGGCGATACGATTCGTCTCCAGCTCGCGATTGAAGACGATGTCGTCCGTGATGCAAAATTTGACGGGGAGGGCTGTTCTATCAGCATGGCGTCTGCTTCAATGATGACGCAACTCGTCAAAGGGAAAACTATCGAAGAAGCCTTACGACTCGCGGATATCTTTTCGGACATGGTACAAGGAAAAGACTATGACGACGAATCGTTCGACCTCGGGGACGTCGAGGCACTCTCGGGTGTCACGAAATTCCCGGCACGGATCAAATGTGCGACACTTGCCTGGAAGGCGCTCGAACGCGGCGTAGAAGAAGGGAAGTAAACTTCGGTCACAAGCAAGTAAGAGGAGGAAATGAACATGGCAAAGAACATGCCGGAAATTGGCGATTATAAATATGGTTTCCACGATCGCGACATCTCGATCTTCCGTTCTGGACGCGGCTTGACGACTGAAGTCGTCGAAACGATTTCGAAAATGAAGGAAGAACCACAATGGATGCTTGATTTCCGTTTGAAATCACTCAAGATCTTCAACGAACAAGCGATGCCGGCGTGGGGTGGCGATCTCTCAGAATTGAACTTCGACGACATCACGTACTATGTCAAGCCGTCTGAACGTGCAGAGAAATCGTGGGATGAAGTACCAGAAGAAATCAAACGTACGTTTGATAAGCTCGGTATCCCTGAAGCAGAGCAAAAATACTTGGCAGGTGTCTCGGCTCAGTACGAGTCAGAGGTCGTCTACCACAACATGAAGGAAGACCTCGAAGATATCGGTGTCGTCTTCAAAGATACAGATACAGCGTTAAAAGAAAACGAAGATATTTTCCGTGAATATTTCGGAAAATTGATTCCGCCAACAGACAACAAGTTCGCAGCATTGAACACAGCGGTCTGGTCAGGTGGATCGTTCATCTACGTACCAAAAGGTGTTAAAGTCGACACGCCGCTTCAAGCCTACTTCCGAATCAACTCGGAAAACATGGGTCAATTCGAGCGGACATTGATCATCGTTGACGAAGAAGCATCTGTTCACTACGTCGAAGGATGTACAGCACCGGTCTACACGACGAACTCGCTTCACTCAGCGGTCGTTGAGATCTTCATCAACAAAAATGCCTACTGCCGTTACACGACGATCCAAAACTGGGCGAACAACGTCTACAACCTCGTTACGAAGCGTGCGATCTGTGAAGCTGGCGC
Source organism: Exiguobacterium sp. EA-TM-5 (assembly GCF_053878415.1). NCBI lineage: Bacteria > Bacillati > Bacillota > Bacilli > Caryophanales > Exiguobacterium > Exiguobacterium sp. EA-TM-5. Next base: position 1,198,495 of record NZ_CM132670.1, read on the forward strand.
AACGATGGAATGGGTCGATGGTAACATCGGTTCGAAACTGACGATGAAATACCCAGCCGTCATCCTCAAAGGTGAAGGTTCACGTGGTATGACATTGTCGATTGCAATCGCTGGTAAAGGTCAACACCAAGATGCAGGTGCGAAAATGATTCACTTAGCACCGAACACGTCGTCGACGATCGTCTCGAAGTCGATCTCAAAACACGGTGGTAAAGTCACGTACCGTGGTATCGTTCACTTTGGACGTAAAGCGACAGGTGCACGTTCGAACATCGAATGTGACACGCTCATCATGGATAACCAATCGACGTCGGATACGATTCCGTACAACGAAATCCTCAACGATAACATTTCGCTCGAGCACGAAGCGAAAGTCTCGAAGGTCTCGGAAGAGCAATTGTTCTACCTCATGAGCCGCGGGATTTCACAAGAGGAAGCAACGGAAATGATCGTCATGGGCTTCATCGAGCCATTCACAAAAGAACTTCCAATGGAATATGCGGTCGAAATGAACCGTCTCATCAAGTTCGAGATGGAAGGTTCAATCGGATAATTCGTCTTACTCTCTCATCTGCGGATGAGAGAGTTTTTTTCATGACTTGAGGAAAACGGGTAAAGGAGGGAAAGAGGAGGGATTATTATGCGTGACATCGTCTATTCCTTTCAAGTCTCACTTGACGGTTATATCGAGGACGCCTCAGGCAGTATCGCTTTTGCCTCGCCGGATGAAGCGTTACACCAGTATTTCAACGATTATGAGAAAACGTTCGATACCCATGTCTATGGACGGCGTTTGTATGAAATGATGCAGTACTGGGAGACGGCGGATCAAGAAGACGAGCCGATCATTGTTGAGTATGCAAAAACGTGGCAAAAACTCGATAAGATTGTCTTCTCGCGTACGCTTGAATCCGTTTCAGGAAATGCGCGTCTTGCGACTCAGTCGCTTGTAGAGGAACTCCAAGCTCTAAAAGCCTTACCTGGTAAACAGATTGCGATTGGAGGAGCGACACTTGCTGCTGAAGCAGTTAAGTTAGGACTCGTCGATCGCTATCATGTCGTGATTTATCCCGTGCTCCTCGGTAACGGTCGAAAAATGTTTCCTGTTTTTGATCAGCCTCAACAATTAAGAATAATCAAAACAGAGCGCTTCGAATCAGGATGTATCATACTTGAATATGAACGTTTAAATTGAAGCATTGAAGAAGAAATCGCAGATTCTGCTATGCTATGATGAATAGGTAGAAAAGTACACGTGAGGGGGGAAGAGAGCATGATATATATCGGTGTCACAGGCTGGGGAGATCATGATAGTCTCTACTTGACCCCGCAGGACCGAAAGGAAAAATTAGCGGCCTATGCCGGGCATTTTCCAGCAGTCGAGGTCGACTCGACGTTCTATGCGATTCAACCAGAACGAAACTACGAGAAATGGGTATCTGAGACACCGGACGGGTTCCGCTTCATCGTCAAGGTTCACCGGGCGATGAGTGGGCACGACCGAGAAAACAAAGATCCGCTCGGACCGATTTTTGAACAATATATCGCGTCAATCGAACCGATGAGAAAGAGTGGAAAAATTGCGGCAATCCTTGTCCAACTTCCACCATGGTTCGATGTCAGTAAATTGCACTTGGAATACTTGCAAACGATCCGAAAATCACTTGCCGGACTGCCGGTCGCGATCGAATTCCGAAATCCATCGTGGTACTCGGAAATATACCGTGAGCGGACGCTCCGTTTTCTGAAGGAACATCAGTTCATTCATACGATTTGTGACGAACCGCAGACCGAAGATGGTTCCGTCCCATTCGTACCAGTCGTGACGCAAGAGACGGCATTCATACGATTACATGGACGAAACAAGGCCGGTTGGTTAAAGAAACCGAGTCAAAGTAGTGACGATTGGCGAAAAGTCCGCTGTCTCTATCGTTACTCAGAAGAAGAGCTACAAGAACTTGCAAGTCACGTCCGCGACGTTGCAGCGCAAGCAAAGGATGTCTATGTCTTTTTCAATAACAACTCAGCAGGAGATGCTGCCCCGAATGCGAAACGACTAATCGAGATACTTGATCTCGACTATGAACTCGCACCGCGACAAATCTCTTTGTTTTAAATCATCAAGGGGGGCTTCTGCATGAAGTTACACATCATTCACTATAATGATTTGCACTCACACTTCGACATGTGGCCTCGCTACATGTCCTTCGTCAAGGAACACCGGACGTATGATTCGCTCGTTTTTGATCTCGGCGATCATGCGGACCGTGTGGATCCAGCGACGGAAGCGACAAAAGGAAAAATTAATACGCATCTGTTGAATGCGTTGATGCCAACTGCAGTGACGATTGGGAACAATGAAGGCATTACGTTTCCACATGATTGGTTAGCAGATCTCTATACGGAAGCAGACTTTCCGGTCCTCGTCTCGAATTTAGAGGCATCGTTTGCGAAGCAAGGTGTTATTCACGAATTACCGACCGGAAAAGTTGGTGTCTTTGGTCTGACGGCGCCTTATATCGAGCTATATGGTTTGCTTGGTTGGACGATCGAAGAACCGTTTGAGGTTGCAGCACGCGAAATCGAGCGGTTGCGTCAAGAGGTCGACGTCTTGATTTGCTTAAGTCACCTTGGTTTCTATCAAGACGAAGAACTCGCGATGCGTTTTCCAGAGCTTGATTTAATCATCGGAGCGCATACACATCATGTCCTCGATGACGGTGTCGTCAAGAACGGTGTCTTAATCACGCAAGCCGGAAAACACGGTCAATATGCGGGTGAGATTTATATGAACACAGATACGGGTGAGAAAGAAGCAGTGCTTCATTCCCTACACGATTACGTCGAGGATGAGGCAACAGCGAAATTACTCGATCGAGAACAATATCTGGCAGAACAACAGATGAAGGAACCGATTGGCGAGACAGCGGGTCTAGCCAATGATTGGTTCAGTGAGTCGCCGTTTTCGCAGTTGCTCGTCGAGACGATGCGCGACTGGTGTGAGGCAGATATCGCTTGTGTACCAGCCGGTATTCTTCTCGGGTCGCTTCCACCAGGTCCCGTCTCTGCCTTTGATTTACATCGACTCTGTCCACACCCGATCAATCCTTGTAAAGTGACGATGACGGGAGTGGAAGTACAAACATTCCTCGATGAAGTCAACACAGATCAGTTCGAGCACTTAAAGGTTCGTGGTCTTGGTTTCCGAGGAAAGTTGATGGGGCGGATGCACTATGCTGGTTTGGCAGATCATCAACCGCTTGAACCAACTCGCGATTATTCTGTCGTCTTGCCGGATATGTTTACGTTCGGTCCATTATTCCCAGCAATCAAAGAGATGCCAAAAGAATATTTCATGCCTGAATTGTTGCGTGATTTGTTATTTGAACGCTTATCGGAGAAGTCGGAATATAATGAATTGCATGTTCGCAAACCCTGATTGTTTGTTATACTAAAGCAGACATGAATTGACTTTTTGGGGATGAAGGGGGAAGCGAAACCATGGGACGCGGAGAAATCCAACGTAAACCGGAATGGTTAAAAATCAAGCTGAATACGAATGAGACCTACACAGAATTAAAGAGTATGATGCGCGAGAAAAAGCTACATACTGTCTGTGAGGAAGCAAAGTGTCCGAATATCCACGAGTGTTGGGCAGTACGCCGGACGGCGACGTTCATGATTCTTGGAAGTATCTGTACACGTGCGTGCCGTTTTTGCGCCGTGACGACAGGACGTCCGAACGAACTCGATCTCGAAGAACCAAAACGGGTTGCAGAATCCGTTCGTTTGATGAATTTGAAGCATGCGGTCATCACAGCGGTTGCTCGCGATGATCTAAATGATTTCGGAGCAGGCGTTTATGCTGAGACGGTTCGTGAAGTTCGTCGGATGAACCCGGAGACTTCAATCGAAGTCTTACCTTCAGACATGGGTGGGAACTTCGAAGCTCTGAAAACCTTGATTGACGCACAACCAGACATCATGAACCATAACATCGAGACGGTCCGCCGTCTGACACCGACCGTCCGTGCAAAAGCCACATACGACCGGACACTTGAATTCCTTCGTCGTTCGAAGGAGCTCGCACCTGAAATTCCAACGAAGTCGAGCTTGATGCTTGGTCTTGGTGAGACATGGGAAGAGATTCTCGAAACGATGGATGATCTTCGCGCAAACAACGTCGATATCATGACGATCGGTCAGTATCTCCAACCGACGAAAAAGCACCTCGACGTCATCAAGTACTATACGCCACAAGAGTTCGCTGAATTGAAACAGATCGCGCTTGGTAAAGGTTTCTCACACTGTGAAGCTGGTCCACTCGTTCGTTCATCGTATCATGCAGATGAGCAAGTCAACGCAGCGAAAAAGAATAAAACAGCACTTCCGATCGACTAACGATCAACAACCGTTTGAGCAGCTGACTCGGACGGTTTTCGTCTGTCAGGAGAAATGGAATATGCTATGATAAGAACAGCAGGAGGTGGGAATAATGATACAAGTCAATCGGGAACGTTATGAGGTCGTCGAAGAGAAACGGGAAGGCTTTAATGAGGAAGCCTTCATCGGTCGTTTCAGCGATGTCCTTGAAAAATATGATTATATCGTGGGCGACTGGGGGCACGGTCAATTACGACTACGTGGCTTCTATGAGGATCAACACGAGAAAGCGACATTCGATACGAAGATTTCGCATGTGGCCGATTATCTCTACGAATACTGTAACTTCGGATGTGCCTATTTCATCGTCAAGAAGGTCGGATTGGTAGAAGGAGAAGAAGCACCACCTCGCTTCGACGGTTCTTCATCCAATACGTTGAAGTTGAAACGGAAGTTCGCACCTGCACCAGACAAGGTGGAAGGCGAGTAATCAAACTGTCATACAGAAAAGCGTTTCTAGTGGAGAGAATTCGGCTATTACTATAAGTATCACGTACCTATAGGGGGAACTATCCATGCGAATCGTTGGAATTTACTCATCCGTACCAGAAGTCGTCAGTGCCGTGCACGATCTCCGTGTTGCCGGGGTCGTATCGACTGATTTAAAAGTATTAGCGCACGACAAATACGATCTCGAACAAATCGAGGAATTAGCGGATCTAAACAACCAACAGACATCAACGCGTCTGTCGCAGGAAGATCATCGTAATTTGTGGCAGGAAATTAAGAGCATCTTCAAAAAGGATGATGCGACCTCTCATGGAGACGTCATTCGAGGAAGTGGCTTAACGAAAGAAGACGTCGATCGCGCGAACCATGCGGTCGAAAGTGGTCAGTTCGTATTGCTCGTCGGTGATGAAGCGGATCAGCATTCAGAACGCCGTGCCCATGACGAGTCAGACAATACGAATGTCTTTAGTGGACCAAACACACTAAATGAACGGAACGATCGTCTCTTATAAGAAAAAGCCTTCGTCCCGCGACGAAGGCTTTTTTCATAGACCGATATAAGCGCGAAGATACATCTCGAGTTCCGTTGCCGCATCGTCTTCGACGTCAAACGCCGTTGCGATATAGCCGGGTTCATCGAAATCATCAGCGCCGATGATTGCATATCGATTCGATAAGAGATTCAAAACAAGAATCTTGCCATAAAAATGTTCCGAGTGCGTGATGGCGAGATCAAAACGACTTGCTTCCCCAATCCAACTGACGAAGCGTGTCTTCGTTTGTTCGACATCATCATATAAAAAATCACGTTCTTCCATCATCCAGCTTCCCTCATTTCCCTAACGTCTGTTTCAGATTAAAGGGTTTGGGGGACTTTTTGCAAGTACGGTTTGCGTGACAAGCTATGCTCGGCGATCACTTTTCGGATTGTCCGTGTTTTCGAACGCATGACGAGGGATGTCGTTTCAACGATATCATCCGTCAAGAACTTCACGCCATCGAGCATTTCGCCTGTCGTGACGCCTGTTGCTGCGAAGATGCAGTCGTCGCTTTTGATCAGGTCGTCGAGCGTTAAGAGCTGAAGTGGATCCGCTAGACCCATTCGGATGACGCGAGCTGTTTCTTCTTCGTTCATCGGGTGTAAGCGTGCTTGCATGTCGCCACCCATCGCTTTGACAGCGGCAGCCGTGATGACACCTTCAGGAGCACCGCCTGTGCCGATAAAGATATCAATTCCTGTCGCGGGAGAGAGTGGCGCGATTCCAGCTGAGACATCACCATCTTCAAACAGACGAACGCGAGCGCCCATCCGCATCGCGGCTTCGCGGAAGTGATCATGACGTGGGCGGTCTTGCATGATGACCGTGACGTCCTCAATCCGTTTATTGTTATATTGTGCTGCTTTTTCAATAATGACTTCAAGTGGATCATCGAGCGAAACATGTCCCTTCAAGTTCGGACCGACCGTCAATTTATCCATATACATATCCGGTGCGTGGAGCAGGGCGCCTTGATCGGCGACGGCGATGACGACCATCGCATTGCCAAGTCCTTTAGCGACGATATTCGTTCCTTCGAGCGGATCGACCGCGATATCAACGATTGGACCGTTCGCTGTTCCGACACGTTCGCCGATGAAGAGCATCGGTGCTTCGTCGAGCTCGCCTTCACCGATGACGACTGTTCCGTTCATGTTGACCGTGTTCAAGACTTCACGCATCGCAGTCGTTGCTGCATCATCCGCTTCATTTTTCTTACCGCGACCAATCCATTGAGCAGAAGCTAGTGCTGCTGCTTCCGTAGCGCGTACAATTTCCAGTGCGAGTTCCCGTTCCATGTATATAACCTCCACGTCACCAATGTGACATACTATTTTCAATAAAAATCTAAATTGAGGATAACACATTGGGGAATGTGATGCAAATGACCTTTCTGCTTTTCAGGATTGCCGGATAGCGATAAAATGGAGGATGTGAGGGGGAATGAAGATGTATTTCGTCAATCGTCAAAAAATCGAAGAGACGGTCGTCTGTTATGAGACGGCACTTCGACAAAGTAAAGAAGTTACGGGGGATCCGGTGACGACGGCACTGGCTATGGAACGGATTGGTTTTTTAGTCATCGAGAGTGTCATCGACATCGGAAACAGTATGATTGATGGATTCATCATGCGGGATCCGGGAAGTTATGAAGATATCATCCTCATCTTAGAAGATGAGAAGGTCATCGATGGACCGCTTGCGACGAGTCTCAAGAAGCTCGTTGCGTTACGTACGTTGATCGTCCGGTCATTCACAGAGTCAAGTATGGCGGAGATTCGGGCGGTACTAGAGACAGAGGAAGCAGAACTACGTCGTTTCCCGGAAGCGATTCGTCGGTATATCGAGACAGAACTCGGACCGGTGTCTGCATTTTTACCAAACGAGGAGTGAGTCAGAATGAAGGCAAAAGGCTATTTATTTGATTTAGATGGAACGATGTATAATGGAACGGAACCGGTGAAAGAAGCGGTCGATTTCGTCAATCGTCTGCAAGCAGAAGGGATTCCGTATTTGTTCGTGACGAACAATGCGTCAATGACGGCAGAAGCCGTGGCGGAGAAGTTACGCGGGATGGGTGTTCATTCTGATACGAAGCACGTCTTGACGAGCGCGATGGCGACAGGTCGCTATATCGCTGATTTGTCACCGAAAGCGCGCGTCTATGCGATCGGAGAAACAGGACTAATCGATGCGCTTGAACGAGAAGGGTTAGATGTCGTCGCAACCGAAGCAGCAGATTACGTCGTTATTGGACTCGATCGTCAAATCACGTATGAAAAACTCGCTGTTGGTGCTCTGGCGATTCGTGCCGGTGCGCGATTCATCTCGACGAATGGTGATATCGCGATTCCGACAGAGCGTGGTTTCTTACCAGGGAACGGTGCCTTGACAGCGGTCCTACGCGTGACGACGGAGAAGGAACCGTTCTTCATCGGTAAACCGGAACCGGTCATGGTTGATATCGCAACGGAGATGATTGGTCTGTCAAAAGAAGACGTCATCATGGTCGGCGATAACTACCATACGGACATTCTCTTCGGAATCAATGGAGGCATCCGGACGATGCACGTTAATTCTGGCGTCCATACACCAGTCTTCATTCAAGGGCAGGATCGTCAACCGACATATATGGTCGATACGTTAGCTGAATGGATTCTGTGAATCAAAAAATCCCGAACGAGAATTCGTTCGGGATTTCATGTATTAGAAGACTTGTTCGACTTCAACGACGCCAGCGACTTCTTCAAGAAGGGCACGTTCGATACCGGCCTTCAATGTGATTGTTGAACTTGGGCAGCTACCACAAGCTCCCATCAAACGGAGTTTTACGATTCCGTCTTCTACATCTACGAGTTCAACGTCTCCTCCATCACGAAGAAGGAACGGACGCAATTTTTCAAGAACTTCATTCACTTGATCAAACATTTCCATGCGTAAACACATCCTTTCGTATAGTTTCATTGTAACAGGGTTGAAAAATGTTCTCAATCTGGAAAACTTGTATACTAAAGAGGAGTGAATTGAAAAGGGGGACTTCAAGATGGAAATCACGGTTTACGGAACAGCAGTCACTTGTCCGAGTTGTGTCGGGGCACCCAGCTCGGAAGAGACGTTCAGCTGGTTACAAGCCGTACTCGGGCGGAAATATGAGCAAGCGATGACGTTACGTTATATCGATTTCGAGACAGCAGCAGCGGATCAATGGACGGAAGCGCTGAAAGAAGATGTCTATTTTTACCCGTTGATTGTTCTAGATGACGAGATGATTGACGAGGGGTACGTTAAATTAAAGACGATCACGGCGGCGATCGATGCGAAGTTAAGTCAGGCGGGGTGAACGAAAAAAGAGGTATCCCGAGTCGGATACCTCTTTTACTCATTTAATCTTTTTATGTTTCCATAAGACACCGGACTTCAAGAGACGTGGGACTTTTCCTGTCAGCGCCTGTTTACCCATGACGATTCCGAACCCGTCTGATTTTCCGAGTGATCCGAGCATTCCGCGCAGTTTGATTTCTGGCAACTTCGGTAATTTTTTACCTTGCCACTTGGCTTGCAAGACATCAACGACTTGTTCTGCCTGATGTTCTGCGAGTTGACCACTTGGTGCATACGGTAGACTTGCGCAATCACCGATGACGAATAGATTATCGTATTCCGGTACATGATGGTGGTCTGTTAATTTGATTCGACCACCACTGTCCGCAGCAAAACCGAGATCGCGAACGACTTTGACCGGTTGTGTACCCGCCGTCCAAATCGTTAAGTCGGATGGGTACGTATCGTCGCCGTTACGCACGTCGTCTGCCGTGACGAGCGTGACGTTCGAATTGTTGATGACTTCAACGTCATGCTCCTCGAACCATTCTTGAACGTAAGAAGAGACTTTGTCCGATAAGAACGACAAGACGGATGGTCCGCGGTCGAACAATCGGATCGTTAAATCTTTCCGGCTCTCGTGCAGTTCACTGGCAAGTTCGACACCGGATAGACCAGCGCCGACGATTGAGACGACAGACCCTGGTGAGAGTCCGCAAATGGCTTGCTGTGTCTTTCGTGATTCTTCAAGTGTCTGGATGCTATATGTAAATTCTTGAGCACCCGGAATGTTATGGTATTTATCCTCGCAACCGAGAGCGATGATCAAGTCATCATAAAATAATTCTGATCCGTCCTGCAGATGGACCGTGTTCGTCTCGGGTGAGATTTTGATGACATGTCCATATTTATAGGTAAGATGTTTCCCCTCCGGAAATTCAATCCGGACATCCCGATCTGATAATGTACCTGCTGCGAGTGCATAATATTCCGTTTTGAGTGCGTGGTACGGTAGACGGTCAACGAGCGTGACGGCAACTTCCTCGTCCTTGAATCGCTCACAAATCCGCATTCCACCATATCCTCCGCCAAGTACGACCAATTGCTTCATAACGTAAAATCCCCCTTAGTTCCCCTAAATCAGTCTGACCTTGTATAATACGACATGAGGCAGGTCGTTTCCTGCTTGAAGGAGGAAAAAAAGTGAATCCGATTATTGAATTTTGTATTAGTAACTTAGCGGCTGGTACACAGGTCGTCATGGAACAACTCGAACGTGACCCGAATGTTGACGTCGTCGAATACGGTTGTCTCGGCTATTGTGGTATTTGTTCGCTCGATCATTTTTGTCTCGTTGATGGTGAGACCGTCGTAGGCGAAACACCGGAAGAGTTGCTCGAGAAGATTTACCTGAAAATCGAAGAGAATGAGCTGTGAGCATAGCTAAAAAATCCCCTCGTTCGTTTGAACGAGGGGATTCGTGTCCGTCAGCGGGCGCAGCTTTTCGGATTAAGCAGATTGTTGACGGCGCATCATCCATGGTCGTAGTTTCAAGAACAATGGAATGAAGAGTGCCGAGATAAACAGTGCCTTGATGACGTTAAACGGTAAGATACCGGCTGTGATCGCTGTCCATTTGACAGCTGGATCCGCCATATAGTCCATACCTAGGAACCATGCATACGCTGGAAGGATCAAGATATAGTTGAGGATCGCAAGACCAAGTGCCATCGTGATCGTACCAGCGACGAGACCTGTTGCGAGACCTTGTGTTGATTTCTTTTTGTGGTAGAACCAGCTGACAGGTAGTACGAATGCAACGCCTGCAGCGAAGTTAGCGAATTCTCCGACCGGAACACCACTTCCGCGGAAGATATAGTACAACACGTTCTTCAATGCTTCGACGATGACACCTGCGACCGGTGAGAACATGATCGCTGCGACGAGAGCAGGAACATCACTGAAGTCGATCTTCAGATAGTTCGGTAAGAACGGTAGTGGAAAATTGATAAGCATAAGAACAAACGAGATTGAACCTAACATTGACAGAGTGACCATTTTTTGTGTGCGTTTCATACGAGTATTGTCTCCTTTTGCTCGTTCCTCTCGATGAAGTATTGGCATGACTGCGACCATAAAGAAACCCCCATTGATGAAATCAACAGGGGAGAAGTCCGCATTAAATAAACCTAATCGATTATTGCAAAATCGATCAAATTCAAACTCATGCCGCCATCTTCTCCCATCCAGACTATACTGTCGGCTCCTGAATTACACAGAATCAGCAAATAGCGCCCTATTCGCTCGCGGGCTTCAACTCATATGAGTTGTTTACCGCCGGTCGGGAATTTCACCCTGCCCTGAAGATGGAACGATTATTTTATTGTACATACCATTTATACAACGAATTCAAGATGGTTTCAAGCAACTAGGTTTCGATTCGCTCAAAAGTTGCGTATACTAAAGAAAAGGAAGGTGATGACATGATCCATTTAACGGAGGCAGCAGCGTTACAAGTCCAGGACATGATGGCGCAGGCACCAGCAGATGAACGAAATCTTCGGATGCTCGTCCAAGGTGGTGGATGTAGTGGTCTGTCGTACGGAATGGGATTCGATCAACAAAAAGAAACGGATCTCGTTTTCGAACAGCACGGCGTGACCGTCATCGTGGACGAAAAAGATTATCCGGTCGTCAAAGGACTGGAAGTCGATTATAAACAGTCAATGCTTGGCGGTGGATTCACGATCACGAATCCGAATGCCATCGCAACATGTGGTTGCGGAACTTCATTCCGTACGGCAACGAATGCCGGTACACCGGGTGGTTGTTGATTGATACAATCGTGGACATCGTCCACGATTTTTTTATTGTCTACATACAGGAGACCTGTTCCGTTGACTCGAAATATTACAGAGAGTGAATGCTACTACGAATAGGGAGGGCTTCAGGATGAGAAAAGTATTGATCTTCGGGGGAACACGTTATTTCGGACGGCGCTTAGCGATTCGCTTAGCCGATTCGGGAGATGATGTGACGATCGTCACACGCGGCGAGCATACTCCACCAGTCGCGAAGGGCTTGACATTCTTTAAAGGAGACCGGACATCAAGCAGTACGATGAAGGACTTGAGTCAACAGCACTGGGATGTCATTTATGACAACATCTGCTTCACGCCGTATCAAGCCAAGCTCGCAATCGACGCATTTGAAGGAAAAGTCGGACGGTATGTATTGACGTCAACGATGTCTGTTTATGAAGACGGTGGAGCGAATATTACGGAACGCGCCTACAATCCGTTTCCCGGAAAATATGATCTTGAGAAGGAACATGGTTATGGGGAAGGAAAGCGCCAAGCGGAGAGTTATTTCTTTCAACGGGCGACGTTCCCTGTGGTTGCCGTTCGTTTTCCTGTTGTCCTCGGACCAGATGATTATACGGAACGGCTTGTCTTCCATATCAAAAGGGCGCTTGACGGTCGTCCGATCGTTGCTGAAAACACGTATGCAAAAATGGGCTATATTTCGAGTTATGAAGCAGCAGCTTTTCTTGAGTGGTGTGGTCGTTCCGAGATGACAGGTCCGATCAATGCTGCAAGCGACGGTGTCCTATCGATTGAAGATCTGATGGATAAGATTGACCGTGTCGCAGGAACAACGAGTCAACTCGTTAGCAAAGGGGAGGATGAGTCGCCCCTAGCGCCAGAACGTGATTTCTATATGGACACGACAGCTGCGAAACAAGCAGGGTATCAGTTCCAGCATATCGATGACTGGCTCGATCGTTTGATTGAAGAGGAGGTGCGTAATCACCAATGATGCAGTTGATGAAGCCAACCCTCGCATGGGAAACAGAGTACCGCGCTTTTTTAGAAGACTGGCGAGAATCGGGCGAAACGATCGTACCGGAAGCGGTCGGGGATACGTATGAGCCGCTCTCAACCTATTTCGCGGAGGTTAAAGAAATGGAAACGACAGTCAGACCGGGTCTTGTCACGCATTCGACGTATTGGATGGTCGATGGACAACGAATCGTCGGAGCATTGAATTTTCGGCATGATTTGACGGAAAACTTGAAATTGTATGGCGGGCATATCGGATATGGTATTCGACCATCCGAGCGTAAGAAAGGCTATGCGACGACAGGTCTTCAGCTTGCGCTTGAAGAAGCGCGTAAACGGGGACTTGATCAAGTGCTATTGACCTGTGGTGTTGATAATCTCGCATCGCGTCGTGTCATCTTAGCGAACGGCGGACAGGAAATCGAACCGACTGTTCGCAACGGGCGCGAAACACGTCGCTTCATCATTGCGTTATGAAGATTCGTGAAGCACGTCTTGAAGAGGCGTCGGCCATTGCTCGCGTTCATATCAACGCTTGGCGGGAGACGTATCAAGGAATCATCCCTGATTCTTATTTAGCACAGTTATCTTACGAGAAACGGACGAAACAATGGGAGCAGACGTTAGTCGACCAACGTGTCTATATCGCTATGTCAGAAGAGGAAGTCGTTGGCTTTGCGCAAGGTGGACCGAGTCGAAGTGATGCGCGTGAAGGGGAGTTGTACGCGATTTATGTATTACGGAGATCTCAAGGACTGGGACTTGGAAAAGCGTTGTTTCAACGTATTGCTTCTGACTTAGTAGAGTATGGAACGATGCAGGTCGCTGTTTTGCAGGATAATCCAGCATGTCGATTTTACGAGCGATTCGGTGGTCAGGTCATTGAGGAATCGATGATTGAGCGCGGTGGAGTGGAGCTCGTGCAACGGGTTTACCGGATTCCAGTTCAAATGGATTGAAAGATCATACGTATGAATCGTGCTTTTTCTTCCTGTAGGAGTCGAAGATATGGGGGCACGCCCTAGCGTAATTCTATGAAAATAAGAGGTCGGGCTCCGGTATGTATTCCGGAATCCGACCTCTTATCACTTATAGTCAATTACATGTATCTTAAGAATGATTCGTTACTTTTTCGAACAAGCTAGTTGAGTGTTGCGGGTGACGAGCAGATGGGTCGACAAGAAGTTTCGCCTGATTGACAGCAATCGGAGCTTCACCGAAGCCAGTTGCAATCAGTTTGACGCGTCCTTCGTAAGTCGCGATATCACCACAAGCGAAGACGCCGGGAATCGCTGTCTCCATCTTCGAGTTGACGCGAATCGAGTTCCGTTCGAATTCGACTTCCCATTCTTTCAATGGTCCGAGTGACGAGACGAAACCGAAGTTACAGACGACATCATCAGCAGCGACGACGACGACTTCTCCACTTTCAGCATGCTTGAACGTCATCGTTTCGATGTGCGTCTCACCTGTGACCGATTCGAGCGTATATGGCGTCATGACGTTGACGGACGAATCGTGTAACAGTTCGACCGAATGTTCATGGGCACGGAACTTATCGCGACGGTGGACGAGCGTGACGGATTTTGCAATCGGTTCAAGCATCAAGGACCAGTCGACTGCGGAATCGCCGCCACCAAGTAAAACGACTTGGCGATCCTTAAAACGTTCCATGTCGTTGACGAAGTAGTGCAAGTTCGTTTCTTCGAAGCGCTCCGCGTCAGCGACGCCGAGTGGACGCGCAGCAAACGAACCGTTTCCTGCCGTCAAAATGACGGTCTTCGTATAATGCTCGCCTTTGTTCGTGACGAGGCGGATGATTCCATCATCCATACGTTCGTAAGCGATGACCGTTTCTCCGAGCACGTATGTCGGATCAAATTCATTCGCTTGTTCAAGTAGACGATCGACCAGTTCCTGCGCTTTTACTTTCGGAAAACCGGCGATATCGTATATATATTTTTCAGGATAAAGCGTAGCGAGTTGACCACCTAATTGAGGTAGACTCTCGATGACCTTCGTCTTCATCTGGCGCATTCCTGAATAAAACGCGGTGAACAGTCCGACTGGACCGCCGCCGATGATCGTGACATCATATGGTTGGTGCATCTGATTCCCTCCTAGCGTTGGATAGGTCTATTATATAGGAAATAGGGGGTTCAGGTGCAAGTGCGGGACATCTCACATTTTTTTAAGGGAATTTACATTTTTCTTTTGCAATCATTCCTAAAAAGTGTTTCAATAGGCTTATAGACATGTGAACATTATTTGAACAAAATTTTTGAGCATTCGTCTGTAATTGAATGTGAAGAAAATCACAACAAAACTACGATTCGTAAGGAGTATCAGAACATGAACACACCTAACATTGTTATTCTTGGAGCAGGCTACGGTGGATTGATCACAGCAGTCAACCTTCAAAAGAAACTCGGCGTCGATCAAGCGAACATCACGTTGATTAACAAACACGACTATCATTACCAAACAACTTGGTTGCACGAACCAGCTGCAGGTACGATGTCTGCGGAGCAAGCGCGCATCTACATTAATGATGTCATCAACCCGTCTCGCGTCAAGCTTGTCAAAGGGATCGTCGAGAAAGTCGACACGGCTGCAAAAACAGTTCTTTTACAAGATGGCGGAACAGTTCCTTACGATTACGTCGTCGTTGCTCTCGGTGGTGTTCCTGAAACATTCGGTATCAAAGGATTGAAGGAACACGCGCTGACGATCAGCTCGTTGAACAGCGTCCGTAAAATCAAGGAACATATCGATTACTCATTCGCACAGTACAAAACAACAGGATCACAAGATCGTTCACTCTTGACGATCGTCGTTGGTGGTGCTGGATTTACAGGAATCGAGTTCATGGGTGAACTCGTCAACCGTATTCCAGAACTGTGCAAACAATATGATATCCCACGCGAACTCGTTCGCGTCGTCAACATCGAGGCAGCACCAACAGTCCTTCCAGGATTCGACGCTGATCTCGTCAACTACGCACACAAATGGCTTGAGCGCCAAGGCGTCGAGTTCAAACTCGGTAACGGCATCAAGGAATGTGGACCAGGAAGTGTCACATTCGGTCCGCTTCAAGGCGACACTACTGAAACGATCGAAGCAAGCACGATCATCTGGACGGGTGGCGTCAGTGGTAACCCAGTCGTTGCAGCATCTGGATTTGAAGCGATGCGTAACCGTGTCGTCGTCGAAGAAGATCTTCGTGTTCCAGGACACGACAATGTCTTCATGATCGGTGACTGTTCAGCAGTCATGGATCCAAGTTCGAACCGTCCGTACCCTCCAACTGCACAAATCGCGACACAACAAGCACACAAAGTCGCTGAGAACATTGCAGCACTCATCACAGGACGTCAAACATCGTCGTTCACGTATGAGAACAAAGGAACAGTCGCTTCACTTGGTCACAAAGACGGCATCGGCATGGTCTTCGGTAAGAAGATCTACGGTCGCAACGCATCGTTCATGAAAAAAGTCATCGATAACAAACACTTCTTCGAACTGAAAAAGCTTGGTCTTGCGATCAAAAAAGGGAAGTTCTAAGTTCACGTTTTAGGCAAATGTACACTCGTGCATTTGCCTTTTTTGTCGGTTATACTAGAAGAGATTCAAAGGGGGAACAGTATGCATATCATTCAAGCCGTGATCGGGAGTGTTCTTTATCTCGTCATGTTCTTTAGTATCGGATTCATTTTAAACATGTTGTTGCGGAGTACATGGGTGATGCTCGTACTCTATCCGATCATCATCATCATGATGATCGACAACCAATCAACGCTCGAATACTTCACGAATGCACGTGAAGCGATTCCGAATCTCGGAGACCGGATTGCTGGTCTACAGGCAGCGGATATCACGATGTTCGCAGCTGGTTTTGCTGGAATCATCATCGCCGGTCTATCTATTCGTTTCTTGCGTAAGAGCGGTTACCAAATGTTTTAAAGTCTACTTGAGTAAGTAGGCTTTTTTCGTGTCTGAAAAACCGTTATAATAAAAACAATGTCTTTAAATAAATGTGTAAGAGCAGATTGGGTTGAGAGCGAATGGATAAACAAATGTACCACGTTATCAAGGTATTGAATAATAATGTCGTCATTTGTTCGACTGGTGCGAATCAGGAAGTCATTATCCTCGCGAAAGGGATTGGCTTCGGTCGGAAGCCAGGCGATCAACTGACAGATCTCGACAAGTTGGAAAAAGTCTACACGTTGAAGGATAAAGAAGAACAGGATCAATATAAGGCGCTCGTCGGTCATCTGGATGAGAACTTCATTGCACTGATGAACGAGATCGTTTCGATGATTGAGACCCGTTTTGGTAAACGAGTCGATGAGCATATCCATATTGGATTGACGGATCACTTGACGTTTACGTTCAAGCGACTAGAACAGGGAATGGAAGTCACGAATCCATTTCTTGCCGAAACGGAAGCTTTGTATCCGGAAGAGTATGCACTTGCTGAAGAAATCGTCGAATTCATAAGTGCTGAGATGAATTTTTACTTGCCTCCAGCCGAGACAGGGTTCATTGCACTTCATATTCATTCAGCGACGAACTTCAAAGACGTACTCGAAGTCAACCGCCATCATCAGCTCGTCGGTTTAATTGCTAGTCATATCGAACAGCGACTGGAGATTAAAATCGACCGAAAATCGCTTGATTACAAGCGTCTGATTCGGCATCTTCGTTCAGCGATTGAAAGGGTTTCCAATGGGGAGTATCTAGAGGCTCCAGAAAAAGTAGAAAAGCTATTGCGTGAAGAATATCCGCTATGCTATGATACTGCTTGGGAGCTGATGTCCATCATGGAACGTCAGTTGAAGAAAGCGGTACCGCGCGGTGAGGCGACGTATCTTACGATGCATCTGCAACGCTTAGTGCAGTACGATTCAGGTAAATGACCGCACGGACTACGTGTTACTGATACGATCAGGCATGAGTGGGATGTCGGGCAAGAAGCTTTATTTCCGTTATTCAACGGGATAAGTCTATTGTCTACAATCCGCTCGTGCCTGATTTTTTTCTGTAAAAAAACGGTCAGATGTCTGACTTTTTTCGTCTCAATCATTGGCATTATTCATCATTCTTCGCTCTTAACAGGAAAAGGAGGAAACACACATGTTCAAACAGATTTTTGCTGTTCTTCAACGTGTCGGTAAAGCGTTGATGCTTCCTGTAGCGATTTTGCCAGCTGCCGGTATCCTACTCGGATTCGGTAACGCGATGCAAAATCCGAACTTGACATCAAAACTCGAGTTCTTAAAAAATGATGCAATCATCAAGGTTGCAAAATTGATGGAAGCAGCTGGGGATATCATCTTCGGTAACTTAGCACTCTTATTCGCGGTCGGTGTCGCAATTGGTCTTGCAGGGGACGGCGCAGCCGGACTTGCAGCGATCGTCGGATTCTTGATCATGAACAAAACGATGAGCGTATGGCTCGGCGTTACACCTGAAATGGTCGCTAACGGTCAAGGATATGCAAACGTACTCGGTATCCCAACACTTCAAACTGGGGTATTCGGTGGTATCATCATCGGTCTGATCGCAGCTTGGGCGTACGGGAAGTATCATAATCTCGAATTGCCACAGTTCCTTGGATTCTTTGCTGGTAAACGTTTCGTTCCAATCGTCACAGCAGTTGTTTCATTGGTTGCAGGTCTTGTTCTCGTATTCGTCTGGCCGTTCGCGCAAGATGGCTTGAACTCGTTCTCGCACTTCATGATGGAGAAAAACCCAACACTCGCAGCATTCGTCTTTGGTCTCATCGAACGTTCGTTGATTCCATTCGGTCTTCACCATATCTTCTATGCACCATTCTGGTTCGAATTCGGTTCGTACAAGAATGCAGCAGGAACAGTCGTTCATGGTGACCAAGCGATCTTCTTCGCACAATTGAAAGACAACGCAACATTAACAGCTGGTACGTTCATGACTGGTAAATTCCCGTTCATGATGTTCGGTCTTCCAGCAGCAGCACTTGCGATGTACCACGAAGCTCGCCCTGAGCGTCGTGCGGTCGTTGGTGGTCTTCTTGGATCAGCAGCACTTACAGCTTTCTTGACAGGTATCACAGAGCCAATCGAATTCGCATTCTTGTTCGTAGCTCCAATCTTGTTCGCAGTTCACGCAGTCTTCGCAGGTCTTTCGTTCATGACAATGCAATTGTTGAACGTTAAGATCGGTATGACATTCTCTGGTGGTTTGATCGACTTCCTTCTCTTCGGTGTTCTTCCAGGACGCACGCAGTGGTGGCTCGTTATCGTCGTCGGTCTTGCACTTTCTGTCATCTACTACTTCGGATTCCGTTTCGCAATCCGTCAGTTCAACTTGAAAACACCAGGTCGTGAAGATGAAGTTCAAGAAACATCATCTGTTCAAGGTTCTGAACTTGCTGAAGGTATCCTTGATGCACTCGGTTCTGAATCGAACATCAAACACTTAGATGCTTGTATCACACGTCTTCGTGTCGAAGTTCTCGACAAATCAAAAGTTAACAAAGATGAGTTGAAAAAATTAGGTGCTGCTGGTGTCCTTGAAGTTGGTAACAACGTTCAAGCAATCTACGGACCGAAATCAGACAACATCAAGTCTGAGATCCAAGCCGTCATTGCATCACGCAAACAAGAAAAAACAGTCTAATGTTTTTAGGAATGAGTCCTTCTGTGGAAGGGCTCATTTTTTTTGGAAAAATCTTTTAGAATCGTTTTGCGCTAGAATATTTTAGGGTATGAACTAAGTAGTTTGTTTAAATAAAGGAGGGAATATACGCATGTGGAAAAACGTGTTTGGTGTCTTACAGCGGATTGGTAAGGCCCTGATGTTACCGGTAGCGATCTTACCGGCAGCGGGGTTATTGCTTGCGTTCGGGACAGCGTTTCAAAACCCGAACTTAACGCAATACTTGCCATTCCTCGAAAATGATTCGCTAGTCGTCATCTGGCGAGTCATGCAGGATGCAGGTGATATCATCTTTGCGAACCTCGGATTACTGTTTGCCGTCGGGGTCGCGATTGGTCTTGCGAACGGAGAAGGGGTCGCCGGCTTAGCAGCCATCGTCGGTTTCTTGATCATGAACAAGGTCATCAGTTCATTCTTACAGATTACACCCGAAAAAATCACGGAAGCACAAAAGGCGAGTGACTTGTCGTATGCGACGGTCCTTGGGATACCGACCTTGCAGATGGGGGTATTCGGAGGGATCATTGCCGGTTTGATAGCAGCGTACAGTTATAATAAATTCTTTAAAATCAAACTGCCTGATTTCCTCGGATTCTTTGCAGGAAAACGTTTTGTTCCAATTGCCACTGCTTTATTCAGTCTTGTCGCAGGTTTTGCGCTCTCGTATATTTGGCCACCAATCGGGACAGGCATCAATACGTTCTCAAAAACAATCATTGAAGCAAATGAACCGCTGTCTGCCTTCATCTTTGGACTCGTCGAACGTTCGTTGATTCCGTTTGGACTTCACCATATTTGGTATTCAAGTTTTTGGTTCCAGTTTGGTGAATATACGGATAAAGCCGGAACGATTATCAACGGGGATCAGCGGATCTTCTTCGCACAATTAAAGGATGGTGTACCATTCACGGCAGGAACATATATGACCGGGAAATATCCATTCATGATGTTTGGTCTGCCGGCAGCCTGTCTTGCGATGTACCATACTGTTGCGAAGGATCGTCGTAAAGCCGTCGAAGGTTTGTATTTCTCGGCTGCCTTGACTTCTTTCCTAACTGGTATCACTGAGCCAGTTGAGTTTTCATTCGTATTCGTTGCACCACTCTTGTTTGCTGTTCACGCAGTCTTTGCTGGACTTTCATTCATGATCATGGATTTATTGAACGTCAAGATAGGGATGACGTTCTCGGGTGGATTGATTGACTATACGTTATTCGGAATTTTACCGAACCGAACCTCGTGGTGGCTCGTCATTCCAGTCGGTTTAGTATTCGCCGTCATCTATTACTTCGGATTCCGCTTCGTCATCACGAAGTTTGATCTGAAGATTCCAGGACGCGAAGCAATTAAGGAGGGTGCCGCTACATCAACGGCAAAAGCAGGCGATCTTCCGTATGAGATTCTACAAGCATTCGGTGGTCCGTCGAATATCAAACACCTCGATGCCTGTATCACGCGTCTTCGGATTACGGTCAATGATAAATCAGGTGTTAACAAGGATCGCTTGAAAGAGCTTGGTGCTGCTGGTGTACTTGAAGTCGGGGATAACGTCCAAGCCATCTTTGGACCAAAATCTGACGGCATCAAGACCGAGATGGCAGATATCATGAAGGATCCAAACTATCGTCCGAAAGAGACACCGGAAGCAGATCCGATTCCGCAAGTTCCAACAGGAGATGAAGCGCGAACTTCTGAATCGGGTACAGCCGATACGGGTCCTCTCGCAGGAGATCGTGGTGGTGCTTACGTGCCACAAGATGGTTATGTCGCACCGTTGAGCGGTATCATCCGTTCGCTTGATGATGTACCGGATCAAGTCTTCTCCGGACGCATGATGGGCGACGGATATGCGATCGAACCGACAGAAGGATATGTTGTTTCTCCAGTCTCAGGTGAGATCACGACCTTCTTCCCGACGAAACATGCAATCGGAATTCTTGCGGATAATGGAGACGAAATCCTGATTCATATCGGTATCGATACCGTATCGCTCGAAGGGAAAGGATTTGAGGCGTTGGCGAAAGCTGGCGATCGTGTCGAACCGGGTACGCCACTGCTCAATGTCGACCTTGAGCAAGTGCGACCACTCGTCCCATCGTTACTGACACCAATCATCGTCACAAATAGCGGCGATCGAAAAGTCGACGTTGATGTTGGACGGACGGTCGAAGCAGGAGAAGCGATTTCGTATCGTGTAGAGTAAGAAATCAAAGTGACGGATCGTCATGAGCGATCCGTCTTTTTTTGTGTGAAAATATAGTAGAGCACATTTGATAATGAGATTTTGCACATATGATGGTACAATGAGTTAGCTATTATAAGAGTTAGCTAATTTTTTTAGAAATGAGGTGCGTCGATGTCTTCGACTACAACAAAAACGAATACGACACCTGTCGTCATTGGATTATTGATTGGGATTTTAGTTGCAGCAATGGATAATACGATTGTTGCGACGGCAATGCCGACAATCGTCAGCGAACTAAACGGGTTTGATCAGTATGCGTGGGTAACATCTGCCTACATGATCGCAACCGTCGCGGGGATGCCGATCTTCGGTAAACTGAGTGATATGTATGGAAGAAAACGATTCTTCCTCTTTGGCATGTTACTCTTCATGGTTGGTAGTATCTTATGCGGGATGGCAGACTCGATCATTGAGCTGTCTGCTTATCGCGCATTACAAGGACTCGGTGGAGGAGCGTTGATGCCAATCGCCTTTACGATTATCTTTGATATCTTCCCACCTGAAAAACGCGGTAAGGTCAGTGGTCTGTTTGGAGCAGTCTTTGGAATTTCGAGTATCTTTGGTCCATTACTTGGCGCCGTATTGACAGACTCCCTTGACTGGCGCTGGGTGTTTTACATCAATATCCCGCTTGGTTTGATTGCCCTCGGACTCGTAACGGTCTTTTATCAAGAATCACCAGTTCACCGGACACAAAAAATCGACTATGTCGGTGCGGTTACACTGGTGGCAGGATTGATTGTATTCTTGCTCGCGCTAGAAATGGGCGGGAAGGAATATGCTTGGTCTTCACCACAAATTCTCGGCTTATTTGGAGCAGCCCTCGTTTCGTTCATTGCCTTTGCGTTCGCTGAACGACGCGCAGCGGATCCAGTCATTACGTTCAGTCTGTTCCGGCGTCGTCTCTTTGCTGCAACACAAGGCGTGGCTTTCTTTTACGGGTTCGTCTTCATCTCGGCGAGTGTGTTCATTCCGATCTTCGTGCAAGGTGTCTTCGGTGGAAGCGCAACGAATTCCGGTCTGATCTTGATGCCGATGTTGATTGCCTCGGTCATCTCGGCACAACTCGGTGGACAATTGCCGAATAAGTTTGGATTCCGGAACGTCATGATCGTCTCAGCTGTCTTTTTCTTACTCGGTGTCTATCTCCTCAGTACGATGACGCTGGATACATCCCGAACTGCAGTAACAATCTATATGATTATCCTCGGATTTGGGGTTGGATTCAGCTTCTCCTTGTTGAATCTAGCGAGTATCAATGGAATCGAGATGCAACGTCGTGGCGCAGCGACCTCGATGGGATCAACATTCCGGACAATCGGGATGACGCTTGGTGTCACGGTCCTTGGTATCATTCAATCGCGAACGTTCACGTCCGCTGTCTCCGATCGTTTGCCACAAGGTGGAGCGCCGTCGGGTGGACAGTTCCCAACGGCTGATGCGTTTGCGAAGATGCCACCAGAAGTTGCGACAGCGATTAAGACGTCGCTTGCGGAATCCATCTCAACCGTCTATTTCTGGGCGTTGATTCCAGCAGTGCTTGGTGTCATCTTTATCTTCTTGATGGGGAATGAGCGTCCGATTTTATCGGAACAAACGGCTCCAGCAAAGAAAAAACAAGCTCAATAATCACGTTTAGATAACGTCTTCTTTCTTATTAGAAAGGGGCGTTGTTTTTTTGTTTAATAAGACAAAAAAAGACGAACCTGGATTTCTCCAGATTCGTCTACAGGAATTATTTTTTGATATCGAATGTCGTGCTGAGGAAGTCGACGACTTCTTCTGCTGTATCCATATCGAGAACTTGCTCAACGATTGCTTCACATTCTGACTTGTTGAGGCGTGTCATCAAGCTACGTGCGCGAAGGACAGATGATGCTGACATCGAGAACTCATCAAGACCAAGACCAAGAAGGATTGGGAGTGCCAATTCTTCTCCTGCCATCTCACCACACATGCCGACCCATTTGCCTGCTTTGTGTGCTTCTGTGATGACGTTGTTCAAGAGGTTCAAGATCGCTGGGTTGAACGGCTGGTAAAGGTATGATACTTTTTCGTTCATCCGGTCTGCTGCCATCGTATATTGAATCAAATCGTTCGTTCCGACTGAGAAGAAGTCGACTTCTTTTGCGAATTGACGAGCCATGACCGCAGTTGCTGGGATCTCGACCATCATACCGACTTCGATGTCTTCTGATACTGTAACGCCTTCAGCTTGGAGATTTGCTTTCTCTTCAAGGAGAAGAGCTTTTGCAGCACGGAACTCTTCGATTGTTGCGATCATCGGGAACATGACAGCGAGTTTACCGTATGCACTTGCACGAAGAAGTGCGCGCAATTGTGTACGGAACAAGTCTGTTTGGTCAAGGCAAAGACGGATCGCACGGTAACCGAGGAATGGGTTCATCTCGTGTGGAAGATCAAGGTACGACAATTCTTTGTCGCCACCGATATCAAGTGTCCGGATGACGACTTTTTTATCGCCCATTGACTCGAGGACTGTTTTGTATGCTGTGAACTGCTCGTCTTCCGTTGGGAACGTCTCTGCATCCATGTAGAGGAATTCCGTACGATAGAGACCGACTGCTTCCGCACCGTTCTCAAGTACACCTTTGACATCGTTTGGTGTACCGATGTTTGCAGCGAGCTCAACGTGATGACCGTCAGCTGTCATTGTTTTTTCGTTTTTGAGTTTTTTCCACTCTTCTTTTTGTGCGATGTATGCTGCACGTTTTGCTTCGTACTCAGCCACTTGCTCTTCACTTGGATTGACGATGACGTCACCTTCCGCACCATCAAGGATGAGAAGATCACCGTGTTTCACATCCGTCAAGACGACTTTTGTTCCGACGACTGCTGGGATTTCGAGTGAACGTGACATGATGGCAGAGTGCGATGTCCGGCCACCAATGTTCGTTGCGAAACCTTTTGCATATTTACGGTTCAATTGAGCTGTATCTGAAGGCGTCAAGTCTTCCGCGATGATGATGACTTCTTCGTTGATTTGAGCTGGAGTAACGAACGTGATACCAAGAAGGTGAGCCATCGTCCGTTTTGTAACGTCACGGACGTCTGCTGCGCGTTCGCGCATGTATTCGTTATCCATTGATTCGAAAATCATGACCATCATGTTCGCGACTTCATCGAGTGCTTTCGCAGCATTTGCTTGTTCGTCCTCGATTTTTGCGTTCACCTGACTAACGATTTCCGGATCTTCTAAAATAAGAAGGTGAGCTGAGAAAATCTCTGCTTTATCTGGACCTAATTCTTGTAAGGTATTTTCACGAATGACTTCGAGTTCCGTCTTCGATTTTGCAATCGCTGCTTGGAAACGTTCTTTTTCCGCAGCTGCATCCTCGATTTTGTGCGATGGAATTTCAAAGACCGGTGTTTCCATCACGAATGCCTTTGCAATCGCGATCCCTGCAGAAGCGCCAATTCCCTTGATATGTTGTGCCATGTGCATTACCCTCTTTTCAGTAAGTTTTTTTAACGCGACGACTTCGTTTCTTAGCTATCTATAGATACCCATAAACGCCTCTCTCTTAACGAGCCTTCTGCGTACTCTTCCTTGAATGAAAACGTAGACATTTCCCGGAACAGCAAACGCATCGTTTCTTGAAGTGTCTCAACATTTCACCCGTTTAATCCTATCATATTGTGAAACGAGCAACAATTGTTTGAAACCAAGCATTTCGACAAATTGTCGAACAGAAGTAGTGAAAGCGTTTACGATGAGTCGAGAGGCTATCAGTTGGAAAATGTCTGAAAACACTTCATACTAATAGATACTAGTCAAAGGGGGAGTTTTATATGCAAACGAATCAATCCGTAGACGTACTCGTTGTCGGGATTTCAGGAAATCAACCACTCGATGAACGGTTACAAGCATTATATGGTGACAAATTAGAGGAGTGGGTCCGTCAAGGCGACATCTCAACGAAACGAGGAGAACTGCGCTTGTTGCCAACATTAACGGGAGACGTCGCGCGAGTCTTGTTCGTTGGACTCGGGAAAGTCGATCAACTCGCGCAAGATGATTTACGGCGCTTACTCGGAAAAGCAGCACAACATGTCAAAACACGTCGCTTAGAACATGTTACGGTCGACGCAACGACATTCCCAGGACAACCTGTCGAACTGATTGCCGAGACATTTACCCTCGCTACATATGAGGTCAAGCATTATAAGACGTCTCCTTCCAAAGCATATACGTTACATCTGACGGTCTTACCTTCAGAGGAAGAAGCAACACGCCGTGGAACGGTCTTGGCTGAAGCGACGAACTTAGCGCGTCGTCTCGTAACGATGCCAGGGAATCTCTTAACAGCTCCGGCGCTTGCGGACGAAGCGCGTTTCATCGCGGAACGTCATGGACATGACCTCCGGATCATTGATAAGGAAGAGATGGAAGCACTTGGCATGGGCGCCTTGCTTGCCGTCAACCAGGGATCCGTCATTCCACCGAAATTGATCGTTCTTGAATATAAAGGGTCAGCAGAAGCACCGATCGCGGTCGTCGGGAAAGGTGTCACCTTCGACACAGGTGGTTATTCAATCAAACCGAAAGACGGCATCGTTGGAATGAAAGGCGACATGGGTGGAGCGGCAGCCGTTCTCGGTCTATTTGAAGCACTCGGTCAGCTCAAGCCAGATGTTCACGTCATTGGTGTCATTCCAGCGACGGACAATATGATTTCAGGAGATGCCTTCAAACCGGATGATGTCATTACATCGATGGCGGGTAAAACGATCGAAGTCTTGAACACGGACGCAGAAGGACGGCTTGTCCTCGCTGACGCAGTCACGTACGTTAAAGAGTATCAGCCAAAAGCAATCATTGATCTCGCGACTTTGACAGGTGGTGTACTTGTTGCTCTTGGTACAGAAATCACAGGTGCTTTGACGAATGATGCGTCGCTCTACGAACGTTTTGAACAGGTGACGAAAGAGACGAATGAGATGGTTTGGCAAATGCCGTATGTCGATGCGTTCATCAAACAAGTCCGTCGTTCGGATGTAGCAGACTTGAACAACTCACCAGGACGAATGGGGCATATGATCTTCGGTGGTGCGTTCGTCGGCGAATTCGTTGGGGACACACCTTGGCTACACCTCGATATCGCTGGAACATCAGAACAAAATCAAGCGTCCGAGATTGGTCCAAAAGGCGCAACTGGTGTCATGGTCCGTAGCCTGTACCGGTTCGTCGAGCAAGAAAAATGAGACGCTGGAATCTACTCGGCGTTTTGTTGACGATTCTTACCATCATCTGGTACATGGATGCGCGCGACCAGCTATCGCTTGGTCTCGCGACGTTCATCGGTATCTTCACGGTGTTGTCGCTACTACGTTCTTTCCGGGAGAAGACGAATGAACGTCATCGGGATTGACGCTGCGAAGGCGGGGTGGGTCGTCGTCATGTACAAAAATGGTCGTTATACGGGATCCGTCGAACCGACGCTTGCACAGATTCCGATCGCTGACCGGATTTGGATCGACATGCCGATTGGCTTGACCGAGGGACGACGGGAAACGGACCAACTGTTGCGACAGGAATTACGCCCCGGGCGAACGAGTAGTGTCTTTAATGCACCGTTCCTCAGTGCGTTGACTGCTTCAACTTATATGGAAGCAAATGATTTGGCAAAACAACATGCTGGCATCGGGCTTTCAAAACAAGCATGGTATCTCTTACCGAAAATTCGGGAAGTCCGTCATGCATATCGGAGCGAAATGATTGAAGCGCATCCGGAAGTTTGCTTCGCGCGACTCGCTGGTCATCCGGCACGTTTCTCAAAAAAGATGACAGAAGGCATCGCAGAACGAATCGAATTGCTCGAGCGCTTTGATTGTCCGCCGCTATGGGAACAGCGTCACTCACATGTTGCAATCGATGATTGGCTGGATGCGTGTCTACTTGCGACCGGTGCCCGTTATCCGTGCGATTTTCTACCGGCAAGTCAGCCGGTGGATCCGGAAGGATATCCTTTATATGCAGCAGCACCAAAAAATCACCCTCACCGAAATGGTGTGGGTGATCCTTTAACAAAGTCCCAGATGTAATGGAAAATCTGTGCGTTGTAGAGTGCTTTTAAGATGACAGCAATCAATGGTCCGAGAATTAGTCCGAACACACCGAAGAATTGAATACCGACAAACAGTGCAATCAGTGCAGTGATTGGTTGAATGCCAATACTGTCACCAACGATCTTCGGTTCCATGATGTTGCGTTGAAGAATGACGAGGGCGTACAAAATACCAAGGCCAATCGCAAGCGTCGTATCTCCGGTAATCAAGGAGTAGGCGATCCAAGGCAAGAAGACGGAACCGGTACCAAGGTACGGCAAGATATCGAAAAAGGCAGCGATAAAGGCGACTGCAAATGGGTGCTCTACACCAATGATGAACAAACCAATCAAGACGATGAAAAACGTGATCGTGATCAAGGTGAGCTGTGCCTTCAGATAGCCGAACAAGGCAGAGCGTAAGCTTAGGAAGACGGACTCGAAACGAGCGAACCAAGGGAGCATCTCATAGCGTTTCAATCGCATCTCGTACTGATGCCAATCTTTTGCGATGAAGAACCAAGCGAGTAAGACGATGACGAAAATCAAGGCAATCGATGGCAACGTCGCAAGGACCGTCTGTAACATCATGGCGATACTTTTTGAACCTTCGCCAATCGCACTCGCAAGTGAACTACCGAGCGATTGGATACTGTTTTGGACCGTGTTTTGTTGCGATGGTTCCAGTGAACGCAAGGCTTCAGAAGCATCGTTCCAGATGGGTGCCAGCTTTTCATTGTAGAGCTTTTGAAAATACAGGCTCAACTCTTGAATTTGCGCTGGTAATTGATTGGCGACAAATACAAGACCGCGAATCAATTGCATGATGATCAAGGCGAGGGAACCAACTAATAGACCACTGATTAAAATAATCGATAACAACGCACCCCATCCACGATTGATTCGGAACCGCTTTTGGAAGAAATCGACAAGCGGTCGGCTGAATAGGGCAAGCAGAAACGCAAAGACAAACGGATACAAGATGGACGAGAGGCGGAGGAGTAACCATCCACCAACTAAGAAGGCGAAGATCACCGTCAAGAACCGGGCCATTTGCCAAAGACGTTCAGTCGACACAAGCAACACCTCTTACTAGATTATGTAGAATTAATTGATATCATCATATCATGTTTAGGTAGGTTACGAGTCATTCAAAAGGAGGAGATCTCGATGCGTAAAAGAGAAATCGGACTATTTGCTGCGTTGATTGCTGCGTCATCCATTGGAATCCGAGAATGGAAGAAAAATCAGGCGTTTGCAAAGCGCGTCAAACAGGAGACAGAAGCGCAAGTACGCCAGGCTATGGTGGAGGGTCAGACAGATGGAACAGATGAAGACACTGCAACAAAAGGTTGATGCGACGATTCGATCACTCGGTGGTTATTTTCGACCACTATCTGGTCTTGCACGACTGACGGAGGAAATCGGTGAGGTCGGGGAAGCATTTGAACAAAATGATTTAGAAGCCCTTCGCTTTGAACTTGTCGATGTCTTGATGATCTCGACTTGTCTTGCCAATCAATACGTGACGAATCTCGCAGAACAGCATGAGACACTCGGTACGGCAAACGATGAACAGGACGGTTCGTTTTATCGACTTGTTCATGAAGCAGGTCAAATTGCACGTGTCATGAACGGGTATGAAGGCGATAAACCGCCGAAATCGAAAGATGCGATCGTGCCGATCGGTCATTCCTTAGCACGTCTACAACGTGAACTGTTTCGTTTGGCGCGACCGCTTCAACTCGATTTACTGACAGAAATCGACCGGACGAATGAAAAGAATTTGAAGCGGGATAAAACACGCTTTGCGTTGACGCGTGATCCCATTACGGAAGAGACAATCGATCATTTCCGGAGTGCGACAGGAAGTGAGGCACGCCTCTGGGGAGCACCTATTTATGAGGATGATCGAACATTAGCGGATAATATGGAGGCGGCACTTCCGTCGCTTCGACGATTCCTCCGCTGTGCGCCGATCGAGGGAATCGAGGCGTTTGTCTTTGAGGCACCGATGGAACGTTCGCGTAGTTTGGTCGAAGTGAAAGAATTAGCGGACGAGATGGGGCGCTTGATTAAAGAGCGGACACCACTTGATTTCAAGGACTCACCGTATCGATTAGAAGTCTTTGCGCCACAACTAGGTCCAGTCTCACCGTATCATGCGGAAGACGATCATCGGATGTTCCTTGTTTTGTATATCGATTGAGATGAAATAAGCCGCCTGCTCTCGTGAGCAAGCGGCTTATTTGTCGTTGACTTATCGTGAACGAGATGATGCTGCCTCATCTTGGTCTTGCCATTGTTTCATGAAGCGTTGGATGCGAGCGATCGCTTCTTGTAGCTGTTCGATCGAACTCGCGTAACTTGCCCGAACATATCCTTCACCACTTGCGCCGAAGACGGATCCTGGGACAACAGCGACACGTTCAGCAAGTAACAATTGCTCCGCGAACTCTTCACTCGTTAGTCCAGTATGACCGATGTACGGGAAGGCATAGAAGGCACCACCTGGTAAGTGTGTCGGGAGACCCACATCGTTTAACGCCTTGACAAAGTAGTTCCGGCGTTGACGATAACTCGTCACCATATCAGGAACCGTCTTATGACGAGAACGGAGTGCTTCAATTCCTGCAAACTGAACGAGCGTTGGTGCACACATCATCCCGTATTGATGCACCTTCAGCATCGATTGCGTGATCGCGGGTGGTGCGCAAGTGAAGCCAAGGCGCCAGCCTGTCATCGCGAAGGCTTTCGAGAAACCATTGATGATGATCGTGCGCTCCCGCATACCGGGGAGGGTTGCGAAACAGATCGCTTCCGTTTCGTAAGACAGTTCCGCATAGATCTCGTCACTGATGACATATAGATCATGTTTTTGAACGAGCAGTGCAAGATCGGCGAGTTGATCGCGTGTCATCGTGGAACCCGTCGGATTCGATGGGAAACAGAAAATGATCGCTTTCGTTTTGTCCGTCAGCAGTTGCTCAATCGTTTCCGGTTGAATCGCAAAACCATCTTCGGCGTGACAGGCAGCTGCGATAGGGATTCCTCCAGCGAGTTCGATCAAAGGAGCATACGAGACGAATGCCGGTTCGACGACGATGACTTCATCACCGGGGTTGATTAAACTACGGAAGGCAAGATCGAGTCCTTCCGAGGCACCCGTCGTAACGATGATCTCTTCCGTCGTTGAATAGGAGATCGCGAATTTTTCTTGCATGTAAGTGGCGATTTCTTGTCGGAGTTCGAGTAAACCGGCGTTAGCACTATATGCAGTATAGCCTTGTTCGAGCGCAGCAAAGCTTGCTTCCCGTACATTCCATGGCGTGACGAAATCGGGTTCACCGACACCGAGGGAGATGACGTCTTCCATCGATCCTGCTAAATCAAAGAAACGGCGAATGCCGGACGGAGCTAACTGTTCGACGCGTTCAGATAGAGACTTCATGGAGACACCTTCAATCGTTTATCATCATCATCCTGACTGAATAGGACGCCATCGTGCTTGTAAGTCTTCAAGCGGAAATGCGTCGTCGTCGAGATGACAGAATCGAGCGTCGATAATTTTTCAGAGACGAATTGGGAGACTTCTTGTAACGACTTGCCATCTAGGACGACTTGCAAGTCGTATGCGCCTGACATCAAATAGAGAGACGTCACTTCCGGGAAACGATGGATCCGTTCAGCGACTTCGTCAAAGCCACGACCACGTTTCGGGGTGACCTTTACATCAATGAAAGCTGTCACACCATGATGGGCATGAATCTTTTGCCAGTCGATGACAGCGGTGTAGCCGAGTAGAACACCGTCACGTTTGAATGTCTCGATCGAAGCTGCCACTTCTGACGCTTCCCAGTCGAGCATCTGAGCGAGTAAGTTTACATCCATCGGACCATTTTGTGTTAATAATGCTAATAATTCGAGTTGTTTTTCGGTGTACATGGAATCACTCACTTTCTGTCAATTGACCATTAAAGGTACGGCGTGTCTGGCGCAAGCGCGCGCGACGTTCCGCCTGGACGATATGGAAGTTCTTCATTTCACGAGTTGGTAGCTGATGCTTGTCGACAAGTCGGTCAAAATAGACACGTCGCGCTGCGTCTTGTCGTGCCGATTCATGATTGCCGGACGGGTTGAAGGCGTACAAAACGGTTGCACGTGCCGGGTGTAGTACTAAATGATCCTTGCCGACTCGTAGGATCCAGTCCCAGTCCCAATAATTGAAGACTTCTTCATCAAACGGACCGAGTTGATCGTGAAGTGATTTACGGTAGAGTGACCCGGACGGAATGTACGTCGAATCTTCTCGTATCGTTTCCGAATCATACGGATACGCGAACGGCTCGGAATCAAGTGCGATTCGGTGATCACCTTCCCAGCGATACGTAAAGAGTTCTGCATCTGTATACGTCAAATCCGCACCTGCTTCGATGTCGCCGACTGCTTCTTCGAGGTGGCTTGGCAATAGGAGATCATCGTCATCATGAAGTAAGATATATCGACCGGAAGAGAGCATGACACCATGGTTTCGAGCGCGAACATGATGGTTTTCAGGTAGATCGACATATGTCAGTTGCAGACGATCCTGATAGGCAGCGGTCACTGCTGAGACATCGTCGCCATTATTGTTTAGGATGATGACTTCGAAGTCTTGATAGTGTTGACGCGTCAACGCTTCTAGCGCTTCGGCTAGTTCACGAGGACGATTGTATGTTGGAATGATGATGGATACAGTTGGCATCAGTGATCGCTCCTTGAACAAAGACACCTGTCCAGGAACAGGTGTCTTCTTGTTTTTTTACATGTACTCTTCGATACGTGGAAGCAATTCATTCCATTCCGCTTCTGGTTCTTTCGTGACAGTTACGAAGTCACCGTAAGCGAACAGATTGTCGATGCCATCGATGGCGATCAACGATGCAAGCAACGCATCTTCAGGCGTATCTTCTTTTTTGACACTCGTACTTTTTGCACCGAAGCGCTGTTCTTCGAGCGTAATTTTGACGGAATTCGGATTTGGTGTGTAATCGACTTGCATGAGATAAGCTCCTTTCAACGTACATACGTATATGCCGTCTTTCGTGATAGATGGATTGAGTCCTTCTTCCTTATAGACGGAAGATCGATACGTTCAGTATATCAGAAAATTCAAAGAGAATATTTTTCTTCTGATAGGAGAATTGAACCATCTTTATTTTAAATGGTCATTTGACCTTATAATACATTTTGCTCGCTATCTCAATATATCTCAAAAGGCGTCATGATGCCTTTTTCAAATTGTTTGACCTGAATTTCAAAGCAAGGGGTTATTTTTTTGAATTTCAGTGATAACCTATATCTTGTACATTAACAGGTTTAAAAACGTCTAAAACGTCTATATATAGAGTGACACTTGTAGAGTTTCTTCTATATGTAGGACGTCTTTTTTTAGTTTAGCGTATTTCATTGTGTAATGCGAACCTGTTTAACGATAGAGAATGGGAGTGGTTCATAGTGGCATCTCCACTGAATACAGCACGCATCTTTAAAGGTGCAATGACAATAGAAGACGTATATGTCGTGATTCGACAGGCAACGGAAACGTATCCGGAGCTCGATATCGACCGCTATACAGAACGTGCCATCCGAGCGCTTGAAGGGAAGTCCTTACAAGCAGATCAAGTCTATGAACTGTTAACGATGCACGCACTCGATATGTTGAAGGCAGAAGAGCCGAACTGGACATTCGTAGCGACAGCGACTTACTTAAATCGGTTATACCTTGAAGCAGGTGAAAATCGCGGATATGCAGCAGAAGAACGGTATGGCTCGCTGTATACGCTGATTGAAAAACTGACAGAAATCGGCATCTTCACGAAACATTTACTAGATGCGTATTCGAAGGAAGACATCAACGAACTGTCGGCAACGATCGATCCATCCCGCGACCACTTGTTCACATACATTGGTCTTCGAACACTCGCAGACCGGTACCTCGCACGTGATCACGTCAAAAACTTGTACGAACTTCCGCAAGAACGATTCATGGTCATCGCGATGACACTGATGCAGAATGAACCGAAGGAACGCCGTTTAGAACTCGTCAAAGAAGCTTACTGGGCGTTGTCGAACCTTTACATGACAGTTGCGACACCGACGCTTTCGAACGCTGGTAAGTCTTACGGTCAGCTCTCGTCGTGTTTCATTGACACAGTAGA
Source organism: Exiguobacterium sp. EA-TM-5 (assembly GCF_053878415.1). Taxonomy (NCBI): domain Bacteria; kingdom Bacillati; phylum Bacillota; class Bacilli; order Caryophanales; genus Exiguobacterium; species Exiguobacterium sp. EA-TM-5. The sequence goes on from NZ_CM132670.1 coordinate 1,232,305, forward strand.
TGATTCACTACGCGGCATCTATGATTCAAATACGGACGTGGCGACGCTTTCTAAAGGCGGCGGCGGTATCGGCGTCTACATGGGGAAAATTCGCTCACGTGGTTCAGACATCAAAGGTTTTAAAGGTGTTTCAAGCGGCGTTATCCCGTGGATGAAGCAATTGAACAACACGGCAGTCAGCGTCGATCAGCTCGGTATGCGTCAAGGTTCGATTGCTGTTTACCTCGACATCTGGCACAAGGATATCCTAGAGTTCTTGGATGCGAAGCTCAACAACGGTGATGAACGACTTCGGACACATGACTTGTTCACAGGCGTCAACTTACCGGACCGTTTCATGCGTGCTGTTGAAGCACGAGAAGACTGGCACTTATTTGACCCGCATGAAATCCGGACAGTCATGGGCTTCAGTCTTGAAGATTACTTCGATGAGACGGAACAAGGTGGTAGTTTCACAGAACGATACGAAGCGTGTGTCAACGAACCACGCCTCAGCAAAAAAACAGTTCCAGCGATCGATCTTGTCAAACGCTACATGCGTTCGCAACTCGAGACAGGGACGCCATACATGTTCTTCCGTGACGCGGTTAACCGTGCAAACCCGAATAAACATGCAGGGATGATCTACTCGTCAAACCTCTGTTCGGAAATCATGCAAAACATGAGCCCGACGACCGTCACGGAAGAATATACGGAAGACGGTAAAATCATCGTCACGAAGACACCAGGTGACTTCGTCGTCTGTAACTTATCATCGATTGCGCTTGCACGAGCAGTTCGTTCTGACGTCTTAGAGCGCTTGATTCCGATTCAAATGCGGATGCTTGATAACGTCATCGATTTGAATACGATTGATGTCCCGCAAGCGCAATTGACGAACCAAAAATACCGTGCCGTTGGTCTTGGTACGTTCGGTTGGCATCATCTGCTTGCTCTTGAAGGTATTCGTTGGGAATCGGTTGAAGCGGTGCAATACGCTGACCGCCTCTATGAAAAAATCGCTTACTTGACGATCGATGCGTCGATGCAACTTGCGAAAGAAAAAGGAGCGTACCGTCTCTTCGAAGGATCGGAATGGCAAACAGGTGAGTACATCAAACGTCGCCATTACAAAACGACGGAGGAACTCGATTGGGATCGTCTCCAAGCGGACATCACGGCGTACGGAATGCGTAACGCCTACTTGATGGCAGTCGCACCGAACTCATCGACAGCAATCATTGCTGGTAGTACGGCATCGATTGATCCAATCTACAAAAAAGTCTACTCGGAAGAGAAGAAAAACTACAAGATCCCAGTTACAGTTCCGGATTTAACACCGGAAACGAACTGGTTCTATAAATCAGCGTTTGAGATTGACCAGTTGTGGAGCATTCGTCAAAATGCTTCGCGTCAGCGTCACATCGACCAAGCAATCAGTTTCAATCTGTACGTGAAAAATAACGTCAAAGCAAAAGAGTTACTCGAGATGCACATGGAAGCATGGCAACTCGGGATGAAGACGATCTACTACACGCGTTCGACGACGGTTGAGATCGACGAATGTGAGTCGTGTTCATCATAAGATAAGGAGGACGATATCATGAAGGCAGCAATCGTATACGCGTCATTGAGTGGAAACACGGAGGAGGTGGCAGAACTCGTCGCAAAGACGTGTTCTGAAATGGGAATCGAGCCGACGATGTTGTTTGCGGACGAAGTGACGACGTATCAGTTAATGCCTTATGATATCGTCTATTTTGGTTCGTATACGTGGGGAGATGGACAGTTACCCGACGATATGCGCGATTGTCTTAGAACGGTTTTAAAAGAGAGCACGCATGCGATTCCGCAGGCAGCTGTTTTTGGAACGGGAGATAAGATGTTCGTCAAATATTGTCGCGCCGTTGATGAGATGGCGTATCATCTCTCGAAATTCGGTGTACCGCTTGCCGGAGAATTGTTGAAAATCGAACAGTCACCGCGTAATCGTCCACATCTCGTCAAGGAATGGACAAAACGAACCATTCTTCAATTACAGCAAGAGGGAGTCGAAGCACATGGAACAGCTACAAAAAATCAAACTGCTTGATGCACGTCATCCAAATCGCGCGACAGCGATCATCGGTGGCGAAACAAGTGCCATCGTCAACTGGAACGACATTGCGTATCCACAGTTTTATTCAATCTATAAACAACTATTATCAAACTTCTGGATTCCAGATGAGATTTCGATGTCAAAAGACATGCAACAATGGAATCAATTAAGCGAACGGGAACAAGACGCCTTTAAACGAATCATTGGTCTACTCTCGATCCTCGACTCGGTTCAGACACGCTACATCCTCGAATCAGCGATGTTCACATCGGATTCGTCCGTTCATGCGATTCTTGCTATCATCGCGCAACAGGAAGTCGTTCATAATCAATCGTACAGCTACGTCTTATCCAGCTTGGTTCCATTAGCTGAACAAAACCGGATTTTTGATATCGCAAAAGACGATGATATGGTCATGAAGCGTAACGCATTCATTCTTGATTTATACGAAGACTTCCAAAATGACCGAACTCCAGAAAACTTTGCGAAATCACTTGTTGCGTCAATCGTTCTTGAAGGCATCAACTTCTATTCAGGCTTTGCCTTCTTCTATAACTTAGCCCGTCACCAAAAGATGGTCGGGACGTCGACGATGATCAGCTATATTCAACGTGATGAACTCCAACACTCGTACTTCATCAGTCAATTGTTACGTGCTGTTTTGTCAGAGCATCCAGAAATCGATGCTGATGGATCGTTCACACAATTCGTCTATGACACGTTCAAACGTGCCGTTGATCTTGAAATTGAGTGGAGCGAGTATGTATTGCGTGATTTAGACGGTCTTGACGTCAGTGAAATGCGTGATTACGTCAAGTATCTCGCGAATAAACGTCTTCGCGTCATTGGCTTGTCGGATCTCTATGAAGGGCACGACGAAGACGTCATGCCGTGGATTCGTGCGTATTCGGATGATTCGATGAACGCGACGAAATCGGACTTCTTCGAACAAAAATCACGTTCGTATGCGAAAGTAACGGATGCAAATGGATTCGATGATCTGTAAGTAATAAATAGATCAATTGGTGATTGCTTCTACTCTATATTTCCTTTACGCTAGGACAGGTGAGGTCTTGCTCGACTCCTTCGGAAAAAAGTCATCATGACCTTGGAAGATACAAAGTATCTGAAGCGGCATGAGCGCTTGTCCGCGGAAAGCGAGTAGACCGAGACTGTCCGTTTTTTTGAGAGTCTTATCTGTCTTTTGTCTTTATCGTTTCAAGCATCACTTTTCTTTATCATTTAGGTCAATTCAGCAATAGAACAAAAAAAGGGCCGAACTCGGAAAGTTCGGCAGAATCAGGGGGAATACTTGAAGTCTTGCTACTAAAATGTTCCCTTGTGAAATAAAAAATAAACAAATTCCAAAAATATTTTTTACGATACAAGAAAAGTGTGTTATTATAAGTTGATGAATTTAGTTAGGGAGTGTATACATTATGGCAAACTTTGAAAAAGACCAAGTCGTTACTGGTAAAGTAACTGGTATTCAAAACTTCGGTGCTTTCGTAGCACTTGACGAGCAAACACAAGGTCTCGTCCACATCTCAGAAATCTCACACGATTACGTAAAAGATATCAACGATTACGTAAAAGTTGGCGATGAAGTAACTGTTAAAGTTCTCGACATCGACGAAGCTAACAAAAAAATGAAGCTTTCGATCAAAGCAACTCAGGAAGCTCCAAAACGTGAAGCACGCGCGAAAGGTCCACGCAAAAACGCTGGACGTCGCGATGCAGGTCCTGCTTTCAAACAAGAAGAAGCACCTGGATTCAACGTTCTTAAAGGTAAATTGGAAGAATGGATTGAAAAATCAAACTTCCAAAAATAAGCCACATGAGAGAATCGACATCGGTCGGTTCTCTTTTTTTATGCAATTTTTACATAGAATAAGCATTAAATTAGATGCGAAAGGGGAATGTGTGGATAATGTAAGGTGTTCATTACTTATTGAGGAGGCAACACAGATGGAAAACTTTGAATATCGCAATCCAACGAAACTTATTTTTGGTGACGGTCAAGTCAGCCAACTGAAACCACAACTCGAAGCACTTGGTGCAAAGAAAGTCATGCTCGTCTTTGGTGGAGGTAGTATCAAACGGAATGGCGTTTATGATGATGTTACACGTGAACTCAACGCGGCAGGAATCGAGTACGTCGAATGCGACGGTGTCGAACCGAACCCACGTATCGAAACAGCAGAGCGCGGTATCAAAATCGCACGTGAAGCAGGCGTAGACGCATTGCTTGCACTCGGTGGCGGTTCTGTAATCGACTGCACGAAATTGATTGCTGCTGGTATCCCGTATGAAGGCGAAGCATGGGATCTCGTCATCGGTAAAGCAACACCAGAAACAGTCATTCCATTTGGAACAGTCTTGACGCTTGCAGCGACAGGTTCTGAGATGAACTCAGGATCCGTTATCACGAACTGGAAGACACAAGAGAAATACGGATGGGGTAGCCCGCTTACGTTCCCAACATTCTCAATCCTTGATCCGAAATACACAGTCAGTGTACCAAAAGATCAAACGATTTACGGTATCGTCGATATGATGAGTCACTGCCTTGAGCAATACTTCCACCCTGCGCATGCACCTGTCCAAGAACGTATGACAGAAGGTGTTATGAAAGCAGTCGTTGAAGCAGCACCAAAACTCGTCAACGATCTCGAGAATGTTGAACTTCGTGGTACGATTCTCTTTGCTGGTACGATGGCACTCAACGGTGTTCTTCAAATGGGAGCACGCGGAGACTGGGCATCACACAACATCGAGCACGCTGTTTCAGCTGTTCACGATATCCCGCACGCAGGTGGACTCGCAATCCTCTTCCCGAACTGGATGCGCCACGTGCTTGACGAATCAAATGCACATCGCTTCGTGACACTCGGTGAAAACGTCTTTAACGTTGATACGGAAGGTAAATCAGAGATAGAAGCAGCACACGCGACAATTGACGCAATCAGCGCTTTCTGGACATCACTTGGTGCACCAAACCGTCTTGCTGATTACGACATCAAAGAAGATACAGTTGATTCAATCGTCAAGTCAGCGATGACACGCGGCGACTTCGGAAACTTCAAATCACTTGGAAACGAAGATGTTCGTCAAATCGTGACAGCTGCCCTATAACAATCTGTAACATTTGCTAATCATTTCACAAAAGACTTGAACGACCTTCCTTCTTGCGTTTTAATGAAAAGGAAGGTCGCATTTCGTTGCGAATGAATAAGGAGGACGATGGCATGTCAACAGTACGTTTTGATTATTCGAAAGCCCTACAATTCGTAGGTCAACATGAAGTAGATCATATGGCGGAGACGGTAAAGACGCTTCACCATGCGATTCATGCAGGAACAGGCGCAGGAAGTGATTTCTTAGGATGGGTTGATCTTCCGACGAATTACGATCAAGCGGAATTTGCACGCATCCAAGCGTCTGCAGAAAAAATCAAGTCGGATTCTGATGTGTTGTTAGTCGTCGGGATCGGCGGTTCGTATCTCGGTGCGCGTGCAGCAATCGAAATGCTCGGACACTCATTCCATAACTTGTTATCAAAAGAAGACCGGAAAGCACCACAAATCATCTATGCAGGTCACAATATCTCATCGACGTATCTGCACGATTTGTTCGAAGTCCTCGAAGGAAAAGATGTATCGGTCAACATCATCTCGAAATCGGGTACAACGACAGAACCAGCAATTTCGTTCCGTCTCTTGAAATCGTTCATGGAAGAAAAATACGGTAAAGCAGAAGCAAAACACCGGATTTATGCAACTACGGACAAAGCACGTGGTGCATTAAAAACACTCGCAGACTCTGAAGGATACGAAACATTTGTCATTCCGGATGATGTCGGTGGTCGTTTCTCTGTTTTGACACCGGTTGGTCTCTTACCAATCGCAGCAGCTGGTATTTCAATCGAAGAGTTGATGCAAGGTGCACGTGACGCGCAAGAGCGCTACGCGAGCGAAAACCTAGCTGACAACGAAGCGTATCAATACGCAGTCGTCCGAAATGCGCTCTATGCGAAAGGCAAGACAATCGAGCTTCTCATTAACTACGAACCAGCACTTCATTATGTATCGGAGTGGTGGAAACAATTGTACGGCGAGTCAGAAGGAAAAGACTTCAAAGGGATCTTCCCAGCAGCAGTGGACTTCTCGACAGACCTCCACTCGATGGGACAATACGTCCAAGAAGGTCGTCGTGACCTATTTGAGACAGTCATCAAAGTCGGTCAAGCGCGTCATGCATTGACAGTTGAAGAAGATGCTCAGGATCTCGATGGATTGAACTTCCTTGCAGGTAAGTCGATTCAGTTCGTCAACGATAAAGCAGCAGAAGGTACGTTGCTTGCACACACGGACGGACAAGTACCGAACTTGACAGTCGAACTTCCAGAGATGACACCGTATCATCTCGGATTCCTGTTCTACTTCTTCGAAAAAGCATGTGCCATGAGTGGTTACCTCCTCGGAGTGAACCCATTCGATCAGCCAGGCGTCGAAGCGTATAAGAAAAACATGTTCGCTCTTCTTGGGAAACCAGGATTCGAAGCAGAAAAAGCAGAACTCGAAGCACGTTTGAAGTAATACAAAACGACAGTCGATCGTTCCTTAGTGGAACATCGACTGTTTTTTTTGTGTTCATTTGATGATCGTAGGCTATCATTTTCCAGATTTACAGGCTTTCCTGGCGTTTTCACTTTTAGAATACTCGTGAAACAGGTAAAGTGAAGTTAGAAGAAGAAATGAGGTGCACGTACGTGATTACATTCTTGGATTATTATCAAAATCAAGTGGAGTTAAGTTTTGATGACCATCCGTTCTCGGATCGTCCCTTGCACGTATGGGTCATTGCCGTGTACGAAGGAAAATGGTTGCTGACCCATCATAAGCAGCGTGGTTATGAATTTCCTGGTGGGAAGGTTGAACCGGGTGAGACGGCGGAAGAAGCCGCACGTCGTGAAGTAATGGAAGAGACCGGTGGGAAAATTGATTCCCTATCATATGTCGGACAATATCGTGTTGCCGGAAAAGGCGATACGATCATCAAAAACATTTATTTCGCGCAAATTGGATCGCTTTCGTCTCATCTTGCCGTGGATGAAACCGATGGTGCTTTTCTGTTCGAGGAACTTCCTGACCGTCTCGATACGAATCGACAATACAGCTTCATGATGAAGGACCGTGTCCTTCCGGAGACACTCCGTGTACTTAGCGAACGCCGATTGGTTTGAACTTCCGCGTCAAGGTCCGTTTCGGACGTTTCGGATGTTCTATACGACGGCAGACGGGGAACGAGTCGGTGCCTATATCGTACTTCCACAAGTCGCAAACGGACAGGGGATTCTCTACTTGCGTGGTGGCACGCGTTCGATTGGAATGGTCCGACCGACACGATTACTCGCGTTCGCACAGGCCGGCTTTTTTGTCATGGCACCTTTCTATCGAGGGAACTTAGGAGGGACGGGCAAAGAAGACTTCGGATACCATGATGTTGAGGACGCATGTAGCGCCTTTGATTGGTTGCAGCAACGTGTCTCGCATGTGCACGCATTCGGTTTTTCTCGTGGTGGACAGATGGCATTGCTACTGGCGCATCACCGTCCGGTTGCCCGTACGGTATCGTGGGCAGGAGTAACCGAGTTGACATGGACCTATGAAGAGCAGAAGACGATGCAAAAGATGTTGCGCCGCTATACGGGAGGTACACCAGACACCGTTCCTGAGGCATACGAGGTGCGTTCACCGCTCCGTGTCCCTCCGCAAGGTGAGGTACTGTTGATTCACGGTGCATATGACGAGAACGTTCGTTTACGACACGCAACGGCTTATGCTGCGCGTCATCCCATGCAGACAACACTTCAGACCTACGCTTATGCGCATCAATTCCCGATTCATGAAAAATTACGTGTGACGCAGAATGTGTTGAGGTGGTTTGAGAGTGGTATATGGAATCCCAATAAAAGCTGATATTTCAAGCAGTACGACGGACGTCGTGCTGTTTTTTTTGTACTACGGAAAATAGAAAGGAATTAAAAAAAGAACATTGATATGTTGTAAAAAACAATAATCTCCTAAAAAGTAAACTTTGATATAATAGATACCATCTGAGAATAATAGAGGGGGCAGGAGAACGATGGATATCTTATTAGCACGTCAACCCATCGTTAATCGAGTAGGTTCGATTGATGCATTTGAACTATTATATCGATCGATTGAACAAATAAGCGTGTTCGATGGTGATCTAGCGACGATGGATGTGTTGACGAATACACTCGTTCATATGGGGGTTGATCATGTAGCAGAAGGTAAGAAGCTATTTGTCAATTTCACGGCAGACCTGTTGAAAAGTGATTTGATTCATTACCTAGATCCGGAACGATTCGTAATTGAAATTTTGGAAACTGTTGAGATCGATACGGAAATTTTATCTGTTCTCCACGATTGGAAGGAAGCAGGCTTTACGTTAGCACTCGATGATTTTGTGACGGATTTACTTCGACAACATGGAGCGGAATTGTTTGCGTTGATCGATTTAATCAAAATCGACATCGAGGCAATTTCCCCTCGCGAGCAAAGCGCTATTCTGCATATCGTCCGCCGTAATTATCCTCACATCCGAATGCTTGCCGAGCGTGTCGAAACACACGAAGATCATACACGTTGCCTCGACATGGGATATGACTGGTTTCAGGGCTATTTTTATGCGAAACCGATGCTGATGAAGGGAAAAGCCGTCCCACCACAACTACCGGTTTTGTTAAAAATGTTGAAATGGCTTGATACGGATGAAAAGTACGATGAGGTTGTTGATGAGATTGAAGCTAATCCATATATTAGTATTCAAGTGCTTCAACTAATTAACTCTCCAGGAATGGGCTTACGTAATACTGTCAGTTCCGTTCGTCAAGCTATCTCACTACTCGGCTTCTCGCAACTCAAAAGTTGGATTTCGTTGATTGTTTTACGGGAGATGAAGCTTGCCAGTCCCTATGAATGGTCAAATGAGTTATTACGATCCTCTTTACACTGTGCGAAGCTCTGTGAACTATTTGCAAGGGAAACACGAACGCTAAAGCCAGAGAGTGCTTACATGATTGGTTTGTTGTCACACATCGATGCGTTATTGTCTGTTGATATCGACGACATCATCGATCAATTGCCAATTGAAGATTCTCTGAAAATCGTTTTACAAGGGAAAGACCATCCATTTCGAGATTGTTTAGTGCTCGCGATTAGTGCGGATCGTGGTGATTTTGATCAATTCGAACTGCTTAGTCAGCGTTTACATGTATCGCTTCCACGAGCCTATGCGCTATTGACGGAAAGTCAGGAGTGGCTCATGCAAAGAGAAAAACATATTCAAGAAGAATCGGATTCAATCATATAACTAAAAAAAGAACCTGAAGGCTCTTTTCTAAACATAATACAACGTGTGATCATTCTCTTGATTGAGTAGGATTACACGTTTTTGTTCGTCTCGTAGCGTCTGATAGGAAGAATTTCTGAGGATCAAGAAATGACTAAAAAATCTGAGCCCGATATTTTCGGACTCAGATTTACTAACAAAATGATTCAGGATCTAACTTTTTGGTATAACTCAGAAATCTCGATTTTATAGACGTGGACCAGCTGACTTAATCGCATCCGTCGCACTTTCGAAACGAAGGAAGTTATGTTGGAATTTTTCAGCAAGCGAACGTGCTTGTGTGTTGTACTCGTCGGAGTTTGACCAGACGCGTACAGGGTTGAGTAATTCACTTGGAACACCTGGAACTTCAAGAGGCATATGAAGTCCGAAGATTGGGTGTTCTTCAGTCGGAATCGTTGCAAGCGTGCCATTGACAGCAGCATTGACCATCGTGCGTGTATACGATAGTTTCATTCGACTGCCTGTTCCATAAGCACCACCTGTCCAGCCAGTGTTGACGAGATAGACGGTAACACCGTGACGATCAATCAATTCCCCAAGCATCGTTGCATATTTTTCAGGCATGAGTGGAAGGAACGGTGAACCGAAGCACGTCGAGAATGTTGCTTCTGGCTCCGTGACACCACGTTCTGTCCCAGCGAGTTTTGATGTATAACCTGAGAGGAAGTGATACATCGCTTGTTCTTTCGTCAATTTACTGATCGGAGGCAAGACACCGTACGCATCAGCCGTCAAGAAGACGATTGTCTTTGGATGACCAGCGCGTGATGGAACAGCGATGTTATCGATCGCCGTGATCGGATAAGCGGCACGTGTATTTTCCGTCAACGATGTGTCATCGTAATCAGGATGACGGGCTTCATCGAGCACGACGTTTTCAAGGACTGTTCCGAAGCGGATCGCGTCAAAGATTTGTGGTTCTTTTTCACGCGACAGGTTAACCGTCTTCGCATAACACCCACCTTCGATGTTGAAGACGCCATCGTGTGACCAACCATGCTCATCGTCACCAATCAATTGGCGGCTATCATCAGCGGAAAGGGTGGTCTTACCAGTACCGGATAGACCGAAGAACAAAGCGACGTCTCCTTCGTGTCCAACGTTTGCCGAACAGTGCATCGAAAGAACGTTCTCTTGTGGTAAGAGGTAGTTCATGACGGAAAAGATTGATTTTTTGATTTCGCCGGCATACTCCGTTCCACCGATCAAGACGATCCGGTGTTCGAACGACATCGCGATGAACGTCTCAGAGTTCGTTCCATCAACGGCAGGATCTGCCTTGAAATGTGGTGCGTAGACGACCGTAAACGGTTCGAAGGCAGCCACTTCAGGATATTCGCGTAAAAAGAGTTGTTTGGCAAAGAGGTTATGCCAAGCGTATTGTGTGAGCACACGAACCGGAAGGGTGAAGTGCGTATCTGCACCAGCAGCAGCTTCTGTGTAGTAGAGCTGATCGGCTTCGTTCATGTAACGAAGAACCTTTTGTAACAATTGTTCAAATTTATCTCCATCCATTGGTTGGTTAACATGACCCCAATCAATGTGAGACTCGCAGGAAGAATCACGGACGATGAACTTATCTTTTGGTGAACGACCTGTAAATTTCCCCGTTTCTACAGATAATGCGCCGTTCTCAGCAAGGACACCTTCTTCGTTTCGAATCGCATGTTCGACAAGTTCAGCAACAGATAGTTGTTTGAACACATGCTCTTTCTTGAGTAGTTCTTCGATATTCAGGACCGTCATCGGCATCCTGACCCCACCTTTCCCCTACGTTGGTTTTGGCTCACTGCATTTAGTATGACACATTCATTATATATGACATACTAAAGAGAGAGCAATCATTTTCTGATGCTGATTTCTATTTATCTGGAAACGCTTTCAGCATTAACAGTTTAACATCTCTTACAAAAAGTTTCGACTAGAATTTGAAACCTTGCTTGACAGAGTAGGTACAACTTTATATCATGTAATTCGTAACGGATACTCTTATTCTGAGCAGGTGGAGGGAACAAGGCCCGAAGAAACCCGGCAACCGTCCTACATTAATTCATATATTAATGAGGGAAAAGGTGCTCTCCTGAAGCGAAGTAAACACTTCGAACGATAAGAGGGTAAAGGAAGAACGCACAACCTTTCCCTGACCATTTTTTGGACTTGGAAAGGTTTTTTTCATTTTACCGTCCCACTCAACTAGGGGAAATGAGTACACCGTCAAATTCTTTTTTGGGAGGGTCATACATGACAAACCTTAATCGCCGACTATTCACGTCGGAGTCAGTCACTGAAGGTCATCCAGATAAAATCTGTGACCAAATTTCGGATTCAATTCTCGATGCAATCCTCGCAGCGGATCCAAACGCACGTGTTGCAGCAGAAACTTCTGTTACAACAGGTCTCGTTCTCGTTGCAGGTGAGATCACGACATCAACTTACGTCGACATTCCAAAAGTCGTTCGTGAAACGATTCGTGAAATCGGCTACACACGCGCGAAATATGGTTTCGACGCAGATACGTGTGCTGTATTGACATCAATCGATGAGCAATCAGCAGACATCGCTCTTGGTGTCGACCAAGCGCTTGAAGCACGTGAAGGTAGCATGTCTGATGCAGAAATCGATGCAATCGGTGCAGGAGACCAAGGTCTCATGTTCGGTTATGCAACGAAAGAAACACCCGAACTCATGCCACTTCCAATCTCACTTTCGCACCGTCTCGCACGCCGTTTGGCAGAAGTGCGTAAAAACGGTCAACTCGACTACCTTCGTCCGGACGGAAAAACACAAGTCACGGTCGAATACAACGAGAACAACGAGCCGGTTCGTGTCGATACGATCGTCATCTCGACACAACACGCGGAAGAAGTCACGCTTGAGCAAATCCAAGCTGACTTGAAAGAACACGTCATCACACCAGTCATCCCGGCTGAATACATCGACGCAGCAACGAAATTCTTCATCAACCCAACTGGTCGTTTCGTCATCGGCGGACCACAAGGAGATGCTGGATTAACGGGTCGTAAGATCATCGTTGATACGTATGGTGGATACGCACGCCACGGCGGTGGAGCATTCTCTGGTAAAGATCCAACAAAAGTCGACCGTTCAGCTGCATACGCAGCACGTTACGTCGCGAAGAACCTCGTTGCTGCAGGTCTTGCAGACAAAGCAGAAGTTCAACTCGCATACGCAATCGGTGTCGCACACCCAGTATCAATCGCGGTTGATACATTCGGCACAGGAAAACTTCCTGAAGCACAACTCGTCGAATTGATTGCTGAAAACTTCGATCTTCGTCCGGCTGGAATCATCAACATGCTTGATCTCCGTCGTCCGATCTATCGTCAAACAGCTGCATACGGTCACTTCGGTCGTACAGATGTTGAGCTTCCATGGGAGCAAACAGATAAAGCGGCAGTTCTTGAAGAACAAGCAAAACGCTTCGCATAAGCAATACGTCCGGAAATCCTTAAAGGGTTTCCGGACTTTTTTGTTTCCACGGAACTTTGCAGGAGACGAATGTTTTTTCTAGAAGAGGGTAAAAGTACATGAGTCAATCCGTACGAATAAAAAGGGGGGTTCCGATTATGGAAATACGCGAAGCAATTCCAGCTGATGCAGGACGTATTCATGATATCGCCATCACATCTTGGTTGGATACGTATGAAGAAATCTATTCTGAACGCTCGAAAGCTCATTTCGTGCAGGAAGCGTATCCGCAAGAGGAGGTTGTTCGTGCGATCCGGACGGCGGAAGAAGCACGGGGAGAGTATTTTTATGTCGGAATCATCGATGAGGAAGTCGTCGGATTCATTCATGCTGTTGATGTCGAGGGAACATGGGAAATCATTCGTCTATACGTTTTGCCAAAATATCAGCAAAACGGGATCGGAAGACGTCTGATTCGTGAACTCGAACGACAAGGAGCTGTCCCACTCGAAGTTTACGTGGAGGCACGTAATTATAAAGCACGTCAGTTCTTGACCTCATTCGGTTTTGAGGAATTGAGCGAGATGACAGAAGAAGTGTTTGGTCAAGCAGAGTCTGTCATTCGACTTCGCCATATTGCGTCGTGAAATCCGTCTTGGGACGGTTTCGTGTGCGTCTGAAATAAGGTATCGTGAAAAGGAAGTATGAATTGAAGAGGTGAGTTTGTGGTTGAACAACCAACAGGAATCATCGTATTAATCTATCCATTGCAATTACGTGCTCGTCCGAGTGAAGCCTTGATTCGTGTGCTCGAACGAGAGTATGAAGTGTTACTCGTCGACGCACCACGTCGCATCTCGTTTGAAGAGCATGGTCAACTATTGAAAGAAGCATTACGCGAAGCCGGGAAACGAAAGCTACCGATTCATATCGTTGCTTGTAGCATGGGCGCACTCGTCGTCAATCGTCTTCTACAAGAATATGAATTACCGGTCGCAAGCCTTGCATTCATTTCACCGTTGTTTGATTGGCATCCGTCAAAACAACTTGGGGGTGTCAAACAAGTTTTCGCGAGTGCATTTGATCGTTTCCGTCCTGATGCGCCACTCGGTACATTGCCGTTTGGTCAAAGTACGGAAGATACCGTTCGGATTGGTGAGTTGACGTATGCACAATATCGAGAAATCGAAGAGGAAATCGTCGTACATGATGAGGAGCGAAAAAAATTACCTCGTGTCAACTTAGCATGTTTTTATGCACCGGACGATCAGTTCGCAGACGTCAAGTTGACGCTCGAAGTATGTCGGAAAATGGGTGGCGATCAGATTTACTTACAGCGCCTACATGGTTTTCCGCATTTCAGCTTCGAACGATTGAATACACGATTTGCAGAAAAATTGTTGCTGTTCTTTAAATTAGTCGAAGAGTGAAAAAAGTGATGGTTTCCATAGTGGAAGCCATCACTTTTTTCATTTCTACTGTCAGCGCATTTTTTTCTCAATCGCGATGATGAACGGTGGATGATTCTGTTGATTCAAGAAGCGGTACTGAAGGACAGCGTAATCTTGCTGATCAAGAGCCGTCACGTAATCAAGCACAGCGTCGCGCTCTCGTTTTCCTTCAAGGTGACCATGATAGACGACGAGGACGACAAGACCACCAGGAGCAAGGACCGGGAGGAGAGCATCGAGCGCTTCAAGCGTCTCTTCACCTGTCGTCGTGATCGACTTATCGCTTCCGGGAAGATATCCGAGATTGAAGACACCAGCACGAACCGGACGTTGTTCGTCTGATAAACGGGCACCGACATGGATGTGACTCTCGTGATAAAGATCGACGCGTTCTAACATTCCAGCTTCGTCGAGACGACGTGTCGATTCCTCGATGGCTTGTGCTTGAACATCGAACGCAAGGACTCGACCTTCTGGGCCGACGCATTCTGCTAAGAATTGTGTGTCATGCCCATTTCCAGCAGTCATGTCGACGACACAGTCTCCGGGTTCGATGACGGACTCAAGCAATTGTTTGGTATAAGGTAGTACACGGGCAAGTGGCATGGCATAGACTCCTGTTCCTATGGTCTGTTTTTCTCTTTAATAAATGATTATCGTGTGTATGATTCCTCTTGCATTATACCATCTTTTGAATCATTGACGAAAAGTGAAGTGGCTTGACAGAGAGGGGACGGATTGCGTAAAGTGGCAAGGTTGAGAATGAAATAGGAGGACCACAGGTATGCCAAAATTACCAAAAGCGGTCTGGATCCTCGTCCTTGCGATGGCCATCAATACGACGGGATCCTCTTTTTTATGGCCGTTTAATACATTATATATTCATGAATATTTAGGGGAGTCGATGACAAAAGCAGGGATGGCGTTGTTCGTCAACTCGGCACTCGCAATCGTCGGAAACTACTTAGGTGGAAAGGCGTTTGACCGCCTCGGTGGTAAAAAAACGCTCGTTATCAGTGTCATCGGACTTGTCTTGTCTTCCGTCGGTTTATTGCTGTTTCATCAGACGTATGTCGGATACGTCGCGATGCTTGGTCTAATCGGATTTGTCGGTGGGATGGTCTTCCCGACGATTTATGCGATGACAGGTGTCATTTGGCCAGAAGGTGGACGCCGTGCCTTTAACGCGATCTATGTCGCGCAAAACGTCGGTGTAGCCCTTGGGACGGCTGTCAGTGGTCAAATTGCTGCCTTCTCGATTCAATACATCTTCATTGCTAACCTCGTACTGTACATCGCGTTTGCAATCATTTTGTTCATCGGCTTGTCCTGGATTCAGGCACCGGCACGGATGCATACAACGCATGACGAGACCGAAACGACACGGACACCACTCGCACGCGGTGCAGCGCGAACGATGTTGCTCGTCTCGATTGGTTATGCCTTACTTTGGTTCGTGTATGTACAATGGCAAGGTACATTTGCTGTGCATACGAAATCACTCGGTGTCACGATTTCCGAGTATTCGATTCTTTGGACGATCAATGGAGCACTCATCGTCTTTGCACAGCCACTTCTCACCCCGATCTTGCGGTGGTTTGGTGACGATTTGAAACGACAACTGATGACTGGTACAGGGATTTTCCTGTTATCGTACCTGATTGTTCCGTTCGCCGGAGGATTCAAGATGTTTCTCGTCGCGATGATCATCCTGACGATTGGTGAAATGTTCATCTGGCCAGCTGTCCCAGCCATGGCTGCGCGACTTGCACCAATCGGAAAAGAAGGAGAGTTCCAAGGATACGTCAATATCGCTGCTTCAGCGGGGCGGATGATCAGTCCGACCGTTGGAGGATTAATCTACGATTTATCCGGTATGTCAGCGGTCTTCTTGACGTTGATTGGATTGATTCTCTTAGCAGGTGTGGTCTTCCTTCGTGCCATTCCTAAAATTACATCGTAAGGGTCATTTAATAGACAGCGGATCAATATCCGCTGTCTATTTTGTTACATCATTCATTCGCAAATTATAAAACAAACATTTATTAATATGGAATATTTCGGTAGGGAAACGGGTACTTTTTAATCAAGGATCTGAAAAAGAAAGGTCATGTGAACGTTGCTTCTTTTTGACTGGAGGTGCACGAATGGAAAGGTGTCAATTCATCACAGATGCCACAACTTGGACGACAAAGGTACAGCAACAGCCGCTTGATATCTTCTACAGTCACCAATACGTCACGCTCAACGCTAGACCGTCTGAACAAGCGGTGTTATTCCTTTATAAGGGTTATGCAGGAACACTGTTTTATCCCTTTTTAAAACGTCGTATTTTTGATACAGCCTATTCAGATCTCATTACGCCTTATGGCTACGGTGGACCTGAAGTCGTCGGTCACTTGACTACATCTGAGATTCAGCAAGCACGTTTATTGTTTGAAAAGTGGACGGAAAAAGAGGCAATCGTTTCGGAAATGATTCGCTTTAATCCGTTGACGGGCAATGAGAGACTGATGCAGGACTGGACAAAAGTTTCCTTCATCCGTCATACGACGAGCATTGATTTACGCCCCTCGCTAGAAGAAATCATGCAGACGTTCCATAAGAAAACGAGAAGCATGATTCGGAAGTCACTCGCTTCACCGTTAACAATTAGAACAGGAACAAAAGAAGATTTACCTACTTTTTTAGCGTTGTATCATGAAACGATGGACCGGAAGAACGCTTCAGCTCATTACTATTTTACTGCAAGTTATTTTGAACAATTGTTTGAGGTGAACCCACTCTGTGAGCCATTACTATTGATTGCAGAACTCGATGGCGAACCGATTGGTGGATATTTCGTATTGCTTGGAAACGAATATGCCCATGGTCATTTGATTGGCTGTAAGCGAGACGAAGCAAAGATATTTCCAAATCAGCGGCTTGAGTATGAAGCGATTCTTCACGCAAAAGCGCGTGGTCTTGTCGAACAACATCTCGGGGGTGGATATCAAGAACAGGATAGTCTCTTTGAGAGTAAATGTCGTTATACTGGATATCGCCTATTTGAGTATCATCAAGGAAAATCCATTCTTCAGCCAGCCATATACGATCAGTTATGTGTACGATTCGGATCAGGAGCCGATTCTGATTATTTTCCAGCTTACCGACAAACGAGTGTCCAGATGGCGACAAGTTAAAATGTAAATAAAGGAAGAAGGCAAAACGGCTACATCGTGTAGTCGTTTTTTTGATATGCTGATATCAGAAAAGTGACTAAAGGGGGATGTGTCATGAAAAAACGCGGTTTGATTTTTGATATGGACGGTGTGATTTTAGATAGTGAAATTCGTTACTTCGAGGTCCATCAGCAGATGTTTAAAACGTTATCGATTCCACTCGACCCAGTTCAGTATGCGACGTTCATGGGAAAAACAGGTGATGAGATGTGGGAAGAACTCGTCACTGAACATCAGCTAAAAGAAACAGCCAGTACGTTACTTGAAGAAGAACATCGGTTATTTCAAATTCATGCAAAACCAGAAGAGTGTGGATTAAAAGAAGGGGTCAAACGAGTCATCGAACAAGCTGTGAATCTTGGTTACGATATCGGTATCGCCTCCTCAAGTTCGCTTCAAAAAATCGAACGTGTCATCCGTCATTATGAGCTTCCGATCACACACTATGTTAGCGGGGAAGAGGTCGTCCGTTCCAAACCCGATCCTGCAATTTTTCGACTCGCAGCATCACGAATTGGACATCCGCCTGAGAATTGTCTCGTCATTGAAGATGCTGCGAACGGAATGATCGGTGCGAAGGCAGCGGGAATGGAAGTCATTGCGCTCCTCGATGACCGGATGCCGATGCAACGCCTAGAACAAGCGGATCATGTAGCGCAATCGCATGCAGAAATCGAGGAAATTTTACGGAAGCGTTGACGCTTGAGGAAGAAACAGATTACACTAGGAAAAGATAGTCAAATGCATGGAACTGAAGTAGTAGGGGAAAGGTGCCGTCAAGAGAGCTGGTGGAAGGTGCGAACCAGTCGGTAGCAACCGTGAACTCGTCAGGGAGCACGATTCGTGAAGTCGTAGTAGCGAATCCGGTCTTTCACACCGTTATCCGTGAATCAAGCGGTCTGTCATAGACAGACAACGTGGGTGGTACCGCGGAAGCCAAACCGGTCTTTCGTCCCTTTTCTTAGGGGCGGAAGACCGGTTTTTTTAGATTAGAGGAGGAAAAGACATGCCGTACAATCATCGCGAAATCGAACCAAAATGGCAGGCGCGTTGGGATCAAGACAACGCCTTCGTCACGACAGAAGATCCAGAAAAAGAAGGGTTTTATGCCCTCGATATGTTCCCGTATCCGTCAGGTGCTGGACTCCACGTTGGTCACCCAGAAGGTTACACAGCAACGGATATCCTCGCACGAATGAAACGGATGCAAGGATATAACGTCCTTCACCCGATGGGATGGGATGCGTTCGGATTACCGGCAGAGCAATATGCCCTCGATACAGGGAACGACCCACGCGAATTCACAGCTCAAAACATTGAGACATTCAAACGTCAGCTAAAAGAACTTGGATTCTCATATGACTGGGATCGCGAAATCAACACGACAGATCCGAAATATTATAAATGGACACAATGGATCTTTACGAAATTATACGAAAAAGGACTTGCATTCGTCGACGAAGTCGCAGTCAACTGGTGCCCAGCACTTGGAACGGTTCTTGCGAACGAAGAAGTCATCGACGGATTATCCGAACGCGGAAATCATCCAGTCGTTCGTGTTCCGATGCGTCAATGGGTCTTAAAAATCACGAAATATGCGGATCGTCTTCTTGATGATCTCGATGATCTCGATTGGCCGGACTCTGTTAAAGAGATGCAACGGAACTGGATCGGGAAATCAGAAGGTGCTGAAATTGATTTCACGATTGACGGACATAAAAAACAAGTCACGGTCTTTACGACGCGTCCGGATACAATCTTTGGTGCGACGTACCTCGTGCTTGCGCCAGAGCATCCATTCGTTGCTGACATCACGACAGCTGATCATCAGGAAGCAGTCGATGCGTACATCGCGCAAGTCCAAACGAAATCTGATCTTGAGCGGACAGATTTAGCGAAGGAAAAAACAGGCGTCTTCACAGGTGCTTTCGCTGTCAATCCGATTTCAGGCGATCGTCTTCCAATCTGGATTGCTGATTACGTCCTTGCATCTTACGGAACAGGTGCGATCATGGCTGTTCCAGGACATGATGAGCGTGACCACGAATTCGCGAAGCAGTTCGACTTACCAATCGTTGAAGTCGTCGCAGGTGGAAACGTTGATGAAGCGGCTTACACGGGAGAGGGCGAACACGTCAATTCACACATGCTCGATGGGCTCGGAAAACAAGAAGCAATCGAGACGATGATTGCTGAACTCGAAACGAACCAAGTCGGTCGTAAAAAAATCACGTATCGCCTCCGTGACTGGCTATTCAGTCGTCAACGGTATTGGGGTGAGCCGATTCCGGTCGTTCATATGGAAGATGGTTCAATGAAAACGCTCAGTCAAGAGGAATTACCGCTTGAACTTCCAATCATTCCGGAAATCAAACCGTCTGGTACTGGGGAATCACCACTTGCGCTTGCGGAAGATTGGTTGGATTATACGGATCCTGAAACAGGGATGAAAGGGCGTCGCGAGACGAACACGATGCCACAATGGGGCGGAAGCTGCTGGTACTACCTTCGTTTCATCGATCCACACAATGAAGAAGCGATTGCAGACCCAGAAAAATTAAAATACTGGCTCCCAGTTGACATTTATATCGGTGGGGCAGAACACGCTGTTCTCCACTTGTTGTATGCACGCTTCTGGCATAAAGTCTTGTATGATGCAGGTGTCGTGCCAACAAAAGAGCCATTCCAAAAATTATACAACCAAGGAATGATTCTTGGAGAAAATAACGAGAAAATGTCGAAATCACGCGGTAACGTCATCAATCCGGATGAAATCGTCAAGTCACATGGTGCCGATACATTGCGTCTTTACGAAATGTTCATGGGACCACTGGATGCATCGGTTTCTTGGTCTGAAAATGGTCTTGATGGGGCGCGTCGTTTCCTTGACCGCGTCTGGCGTTTGTTTGAACGGACAGCGGACATTCAAGACGTCACGGAAGTCGATGCTGACTTCGAACGGACATATCATCAGACTGTCAAGAAGGTCACGGAAGACTTCGCGAACATTCAGTTCAATACCGGAATTTCACAACTCATGGTCTTCGTCAATGAAGCTAACAAACAGCCAGTCCTTCCGCGTCACTTCCTTCGTGGATTCGTCCAATTGTTAACACCGGTCGCACCACACCTTGGTGAAGAACTGTGGGAACAGCTTGGATTTGAAGAGACATTGACGTATGCGGCATGGCCAACATTCGATGAATCGAAACTCGTCAGCGATACAATGGAATTCGTTATTCAAGTGAACGGAAAAGTTCGCTCGAAAATCGAAATCAACATCGATGCGACAAAAGAAGAAATCGAAGCACTTGCGTTTGCTGATGAAAAAACACAAGAATGGATCGGCGATAAGACAGTTCGTAAAGTCATCGTCGTACCGAAAAAATTGATCAATATCGTGGCAAACTAAGCCATAACCCCTTTCATTCGCATGACGCGTATGGAAGGGGTTTCTTCATTTCCGTCGCAAGTCCGCTTTTTTTTTGAACGTCCTTCTGCTACACTGAATCAGAAACCGAGAAAGAAAGGCGATTACCATCAATGAAACGATCTTATATAGTCTATACAACGATTTTTGCTGTCGTTTCGGGACTGATCCTCTGTGTTCTGCTCGTCTTCTCAAAACCAGAGACGTTGTCGCGTATTCAGGAAACGTTCGCGAAAATCGAGACGCAATCGCAGCATCAGGCAGCTGTCAAACAGGTGCCATCGAAAACGCCTTCAGCCATTCCGAATCCAGAAGAGCCGTTAATCAAAAATGTTCAACAGATGTTATATGATGATTCCATTGGTTCGTACCTCGTCGTAACAGACGATTATCGTTTCTTTGAAATTAGTGGGACCGGGGAACGAATTAATGCCTCTTTCCAGTTGGAAGAAGGAAAGCTCTTGCTCGCTGGTCTTGACGGAATGACTCTCGTTGACGGGGAGACAGTCGCCTTGTTGACGTCGAATCAGATTCTTATCACGATTACGCGAAAAGATGGTGTCTGGAGCGAAGAAAAACGTGAAAAAGTGCAAGGAACAACGATTCGGGACAGTTTCCATGGTCTTGGATATGACGTGAAGAAAAAAGAATTCTATACGATCAACCATATACGCTCGATTGGACGTGTCGAATTAACTTACTTTGCGATGAAACAGGATGAAATCAAGATTGATCCAGACGCTTCAGAGAAGAAAAAGCGTGCGTTAAAGAAAAAACAGAAACCGCCTTATCTATCAGTCATCAAACGGGAAAAGGTCGAAGCAGCAGATGGTATGCGAAGTGATGCCAAAAAAGCATTTGAATCTGAATTCCGTCCGATTGGTCTTGCTGAACGCCAAGGTCGAATTTATACGCTAGACTCAGAAGCACTCTATCTCTACTCGATTGATCGGAAAGATCAAACAATTACAGGGGAAACAGCTAGTCCGAAGGTATATGGTTCAAAAGGAATCTTCGTACAGGATAACGAGTTGTTTGCGTTAGTCGTCACGGATAAATTCTCGAGCCGATCGTTCACACCAATTGATTAAAGCATGATACGAAAAGACCCGATTCCTCTATTTAGTAGAGAAGTCGGGTCTTGTTCATATTAAGAGACGGCGTCATGTGCCATCTCTGCAGCGTGACTACCGGCACAATGTCCGGTCACGAATGCAGCTGTAATGTTGTAACCACCTGTATAGCCGTGGATATCAAGAATTTCGCCAGCGAAGAACAATCGCTCCGCTTTTTTCGACATCATCGTTTTTGGATCAATCTCTTTAATCGAGACACCGCCACCCGTGACGAAAGCTTTATCGAAATCAAGTGTTCCGGTTGCTTTCAGTGGGAACCGTTTTAACTTTTGTAGGAAGTCCGTCCAGTCCTGTTTCTTGACTTGTGTACAGACTTCATCCCCAAATCCGATTTGAGCAAAAAGAAGTTCAAGCAGACGTTCCGGTACAAATCCACGGAGTGCATTACGAACCGTTTTCTTCGGATTTGCTGCAAGCGCTGCTTGAAAGCGTTCCGTTAGCGCACCAAGTGATTCATCTGGGAAGAGATCGATTGATAAATGGACGATCGTTTCCTTCGACCGCTTCCGCTCCTTGATCGTATACTGGCTACACCGTAAAGCAATCGGACCGCTCAAACCGAAGTGCGTAAAGAGAAGGTCACCTGTATGCGTCTTGATCGCCTTATCTTTTTTACCATGAACCGTTAAAGCAACGTCTCTAAGAGAAAGTCCTTGTAATGTTTTTTCGTGAATGAATGTATCGCCTAATAAGATGGGTACTTCTGTCGGGAAAAGTTCTGTGATCGTATGACCTGCTTTTTCTGCCCATGGATAGCCGTCACCCGTCGAGCCGGTATGGGGAACAGATTGTCCACCAACTGCGACGATACAGCTTTTTGCTTCAAGACGCATACCGTTTTCTAAGATGACAGCCGCAAACGAACCGTCCGGATGAAAGTCGAGTGTTGCGACTTGTGCATCCGTTTGAATCTCGGCGCCATGGGCTCGGATCTGATCAATCAATACACGGACGACGTCTGCTGCCTTATCCGAGACAGGGAACATACGACCGTTATCCTCTTCTTTAAGTGCGACACCAAACCCTTCGAAAAGTTCGATGATCGATTCATTATTAAATTGCGAAAAAGCACTATAAAGGAAACGTCCGTTTCCTGGAATCGACTGGACAAGCTCATCGAGTGGTTTCCGATTTGTGACGTTACACCGTCCACCACCAGAAATTGCGAGCTTCCGCCCTAATTTATTCCCTTTATCGAGCAAGAGTGTTCGGGCTCCTGCCTGTAAAGAGGCAAGCGTCGCCATTAAGCCGCTCGGCCCGCCTCCGATTACGATTACATCGTACATGTGGTCACCTCATTCATAGAATTCTGCTTGTTTCACTTTAGCAGAAGTTGCGACTGTAAACAAACCGTCTCTTTCAATTCGAGAAGGACAGCGGTATAATGATTTGCAATTGTGTACGAGAGAACTTGTATAATGAGACAGCTCTGTGAAGGGTTGAGTTTAAAAATTAGAAAGTGTGAGGGATGTTACCATGTCCACAGTCAACAATAAACAGTCCACTACTTCTGGTAATGCAGGATTCGTTCGTGGAACGATGCTCCTGTCCGGTGCGTCACTGATTTCTCGCGCACTCGGTTTGATTTATCTTTTTCCGTTTCAATTTATGGTCGGTGCAACCGGCATTATGTTCTATACCTATGCCTATAACTACTACACGATCATGATTGGTATTGCGACAGCAGGGATTCCCGTTGCTGTCTCGAAATTTGTTGCCAAATATAATGCACTGGGTGAATACGATACGAGTGAACGATTATATCGGTCTGGTCTGAAAATCATGTCTTTGACCGGCGTCGTTTCCTTTCTCGCTTTATTCTTCCTTGCACCGTATTTAGCGCATCGGGCAATTCCTGGTGGAGACGTTGATTCAGCGGCGTACGTCGATGCCGTCACGATGACGATTCGCGGAGTCAGTTTTGCCTTACTCTTGATTCCGCCGATGAGTATGACGCGCGGATATTTCCAAGGGTATCAATCGATGGGACCGACAGCGATTTCGCAAATTTTGGAGCAAATCGTTCGAATCATCTTCCTGCTTGCGGGAGTCAGTATCGCGATTTATCTATTTGATTCAGGAGTAGCTTTTGCTGCGACGATCGCGACGTTTAGTGCATTCATTGGAGCAATTGGTAGTGTCGCAGTTCTTGTGTATTATTTCCGTAAACGTGCAAGCGGTTTGCAGGAACTTCGTGCTACGCAAACTGTCCGTTCACAGGATCGCCCGTTAACGGATCTTTATAAAGAACTGTTAGCTTATGCTATTCCAATCGTCATGGTGGGTATTTCAACACCACTTTATCAAGTCATCGACCAAAACACGATGAACGCCGCGTTACAGAGTATCGGCTATACCTTAGAAGCAGCCGGAAACGCGACTGCCTATCTGATTGCAGATAGTCACAAAATCGTGTTAATTCCAGTATCGGTCGCAACAGGGCTATCGTTATCTGCGACACCGCTATTGACAGCGTCCTTTACACAAGGAGATATGCGGAAAGTGCGTGCTCAAATTTCGCAGATTTATCAACTTGTCTTCTTCGTGACGATTCCAGCAGTCGTCGGTATGATTCTTCTGAGTGAAGAGACATTTCATGTTCTCTTCCCGAAAGATCAAGCAGCATGGGTCTATCTATTAAGTTATGCACCAAGTGCGTTGTTCCTCGCATTGTATTCCGTTACGGCAGCGGTCTTACAGGGAATCAACCGTCAATATTTCACAATCGTTGCAACGCTCGCTGGACTACTCGCGAAGTATCTCTTGAATGCTCCATTAATTCATTTGACAGGTGATGGAACAGGTGCTGGATATGCAACGATCATCGGCTATCTTGTCGCAACAGGTTTGATGTTCTTCCGGATTACACAAACGGTGAAGTTTCCGTTCAGTACGGTCTTGCGCCGGACATCGTTGATTTTGATCCTAAGCGCCTTGATGGGAGCGAGTGTCGCACTTATAAAATGGGGTCTTGTATCCATACTTCCGTCATCGACATGGGCATCCCTGTTGATTCTTATTGTGGGTGCTGCAGTCGGAATTATCATTTTTGCAGGGCTCTCAATCTGGAGTGGCTTAGCAGAAGTCGTATTAGGGCGTAAAATTTCATTGAAACGAGGACGAGGTCATGCGTCTAGATAAATTATTATCCAACATGGGAGCAGGCTCCCGAAAAGAAGTAAAATTGCTGCTAAAAGCAGGAGCGATTCAAGTCGATGGTGAGATCGTTCGTGATCCAAAACAACATGTCGATGTTAAAACACAAGATGTTTTGATGTACGGCGAACCGGTCACGTATCAAAAATATATCTACTTGATGATGAATAAACCACCGGGTGTTATTAGTGCGACTGAGGATAAACGGGATGAAACGGTCATCGATTTGTTGTTTGAAGACGTGACCTATTTCAAACCGTTCCCGGTCGGACGACTCGATAAAGATACGGAAGGCTTGTTGTTGTTGACGAACGATGGATCGTTTAACCATGCTTTGATGTCACCGAAGAAGCACGTCGAAAAAACGTATTACGCGGAAGTGACGGGTGTGCTGACGCAAGAGGACGTCGAGGCGATTGAGGAAGGTGTCACCTTAGAAGACGGTTACCAAGCTAAACCAGGTAAACTGGTCATCTTATCAACGACGGAGACGGATTCAACACTTGAATTGACGATTACAGAAGGGAAGTTCCACCAAGTTAAGCGAATGATGCTGGCGCTCGGGAAAGAGGTCACATTCTTGAAGCGACGTTCGATTGGTCGGTTAGAACTCGATCCGTCACTTGCACTCGGTGATTACCGTGAATTGACGCAAGAAGAACTATCCTTGTTTGATTGGCAACCTGAATAATCAAAATGAAAAGGCGATGGAATGAGCGTACATTCCATCGCCTTTTGTTATGGGCGTCACTTATTGATTACGCAATGCTTCTGCAATTGGGTAAGGGCCACTGAGTACTTCGAAAAGACGTGACTGTGTTGGATGATCAATCAAGTGTACGAATAGCGCTGCCACATCATCACGAGAGACTTTACGATCCTCATATGAATCGAAATGTTCTTTCGTTTCGATTGTACCTGCTGGATCATCATAGCTGAGTGGACCGGGACGTACGATCGTATAGTTAAGTCCACTTTCTTGTAAGTGCGTATCAGCTGCTGCTTTTGATTCAAGATATACTTTCAGTTCACCCTTTGGTTCTTCTGTGCCGACCGAACTGAGCATCAAGAAACGATCAATCCCGTTTGCTTTTGCAGCATCGATGACTTTAATCGCACCTTCTTTATCGACGGCACGCGTCAATTCGTCTGATGCACCACCGGCACCCGCTGCAAAGATAACAACGTCCGCGTTACTGACAACACCACTTACATCCTTCGTCAAATCCCCAAGTCTGACTTCTGATGCACCGAGTGCAATCAAATCGTTGATTTGATTTTCTTCTCGTACGACAGCGATTGCTTGGTGATCGCCTTGTTTAGCGATCAGTTCGACCATCTTTCGTCCAGTTGTTCCGTTTGCTCCAATGATTAAAATATTCATTCTCCTCAACTCCTTCTCCCAATAGCTATACCCCACGTTTTAAAAAAGATAACAAAAAAAGACGCGAAGAATCGCGTCATCGAAAGATAGATATAGTGAAACAGTGGATCAACCCGCTTGCTTTTGTTTCTTGCTCGACGTCCATGTACCGCGTCGAGGGCTCACAATGAGATTGTTGTATTCAAGCACGTTCAAATCCCGCTGGACGGTCCTTGAAGTGATGCCAAACTCTTCAACCAACTCTGCTGTCGTAGTAGCTCCGTTCTCTTGGATGTAGAGATAAATCGATTTAATCCGGGTCAACATACGGTCTGTAGAATCTTTCATTGGTATAACCACTCCCCCAATGGATAGAATAGTGTTCTAAAGCTTCGGGTGACAAAAGACAATGCAATATCCAGTTGTTTCGCCTTTAGTATAACGTTTTGATGTTAAATTGCAAGTGGTTTAACCGAACGTTTGCAGAAAAAACATAATCAAATGGTTTGTAAAGTCGATAATTACAGATTTTTTTATTTTAAATGTTCGTTATTTATAAGAAAAGATAAGAAAACAGAATTTGGATGTTCGTATCTGAACGAATATTCGCTATACTAGGAAGGTGTATAGGAAACGAATTCAAACCAGAATGAAGGAGCGAAATCAGATGGTGAATTGGAAAGAAGAAGTACTCGCACGTCGTGAGGGCTTATTAGAAGATTTAAAAGAACTATTGCGGATTCCGAGTGTACTCGATGAATCAACGATTGAAGAGGGCGCACCGTTTGGTCAAGAAGTTAAACGGGCACTCGATTGGATGCTCGCAACAGGGGAACGCGATGGATTCAAGACGAAAAATGTCGATGGATACGCAGGGCATTTGGAGTATGGTCAAGGAGAAGAGTTACTTGGTATTCTCTGTCATTTAGACGTCGTACCAGCTGGTGGTGATCACTGGACATATGGTCCATTCAATCCGACGCTTGTTGACGGGAAATTATATGCTCGTGGCGCAATCGATGATAAAGGACCGACGATGGCAGCTTATTATGCCTTGAAAATCGTCAAAGAACTTGGGTTGCCACTCTCAAAACGCATTCGTCTGATTGCCGGAGGAGATGAAGAGAGTGAATGGCGTTGTGTCAATCATTACTTCAAACATGAAGAAATGCCAACGCTCGGATTTGCACCAGATGCGGATTTTCCGATCATCAATGCGGAAAAAGGACTCTATGACGGGTTGTTGATCCAAGGAAAACCAGCTCAGGCATCTGATACAGGGTATCATCTCGTCCGTTTTGAAGGTGGCGAACGTCCGAATATGGTACCTGGACATGCCCGAGCGCTTCTTCGTGTTGTTGAAGTAGGGACGCTTGAAGCGGATTTCCATGCCTATCTCGAAGAACAAGGTTTAACGGGAACAGTCAAGCAAGAAACAGAAGGTCTCGTGCTTGATGTCAATGGTGTCGCAGCGCATGCGATGGAGCCGGATAACGGTAAAAATGCGGCTTTACATTTAGCGCGTTTCCTCAATACGTTGCACTTAGACTACAATGGTCGTCGTTATATTGAACTCGTAACGCACATGTTCCGTGATTCTCGCGGCGTGGCGATTGGTGTCGCTGCTTCAGACGAAACAGGGGATTTGACGATCAATGGTGGTGTATTCCGCTATGCAGAAGAACAAGGAACGGCTTCAATCAACATCCGTTATCCTTATACGGCAGACTTTACGGAACGTTTGCAAATCATTAAGGAAGCAGCGGCGGGATATGGCTTCGAGTTGCAGACGCGAACGCACATGACACCGCACCATGTTGATCCGAACCATGAATTGATTAAGACGTTAAGTGCCGTCTATGAGCGCCATACGAATCAATCGGCGGATTTGATTGCGATTGGCGGCGGCACATATGCGCGTTCGTTGACGGCAGGAGTTGCTTTTGGTCCAGTCTTCCCAGGTGGTCCTGAAGTTGCGCATCAAGTCGATGAGTATGTTGATTTCGATGAACTATTGCTTGCTGTCGCAATCTACGCAGAAGCGATTTATGAGCTCGCAAAATAATGATTGATGATCCCCGCATCGTGAAGATGGGGGGATTGCTTCTTGAAAGGAAGTTCCGTGTGAAAAATCGTCAAACTTATCATTTCCAAGCGTTATATTTCTTTATTTTCTTTGGGCAAGGAGCACTCATTCCATATCTCGCGCTTTATTTCTCGAATGATGCTTTCGGGCTGTCAGCTTCAGAAATCGGTACGATCGTTGCGATTGGTCCCGTTCTATCGATTTTCTTGCAACCCGTTTGGGGAATTGCGGCAGATCGACTCGGGAAGCCGAAAAGACTCCTGCTCGTCGCGATGCTCGCAGCTGGAGTCTTCACATTAAGTTACTTACTGACATCTGCTTATTTATTATTACTATTGATTTCTTGTGTCTGGGCGCTGTTCCAGTGCGCGCATATTCCGCTCGTCGATACGTTAGCGATCGAGTATACGCGAAAGCGGAAAGTGGATTATGGTGCCTTGCGTCTGTTCGGATCGGCAGGTTTCGCTTTAGCCGTTTTCGTTCTTGGGCAAATCACCGAGAGTGGCGGACTCGATCTGATTTTTTACGCAACTGGTGCAGCATGGGTTCTTGGTTTCCTTGTGCTAATCGGCATTGAAGAGACAGGTAGTGTCCACGTTTCACATCAACAACAAGTACCGTTAAAACAATTATTTTCGAATCGACGTTTCCTGTTGTTCTTAGCAGGTGGAAGTTTGATTTTCGGACCGATTTTTGCCAATAACTATTACTTTGGTAGCTACGTGACGATACGTGGAGAGACGACGGCGCTTGTTGGGACCTTGTTCTTTGTCGCCGTTCTGTGCGAAATCCCGTTCATGCGCATTGCATCGCGTCTCTTGTTACGATTCGGAGCAATTCCAGTCCTTGTATTCGTCTCCTTGTTATCAGCTGCCCGGACGGCGATGATTGCGTTAGAACTTCCGATCGTCATGCTCTGGATATTATCAGCGATGCAAGGGATGATTGTCGGTCTGCTAATCCCTGTCGCGCTAGATTATGTTCGGTCACTCGTTCCAGAAACGATGGTCGCGACAGCCGTCAGTACATATATGGCAACGACGACGGGACTCGCGACAGCGTTGTTTAATCTGATGAGTGGTTTTGTACTCGAGGAAAGTACAATCTATACCGTCTTTTGGGTATATACAAGTAGTAGTATCCTCGGTGCTATTTTATATGGGATCAGTGGTCGTATTAAGGAGTGAACACTACGTTGAGACAGGAACGACACTTTTTCGTCGCCTTGCCGATTCCTTCTGGAGAGTTAGCAAAGCTTGCTGGACAATTATCTTTAGCTGATTATTTTCGAAACGTCTATACGCAAGAAGAGTACCATTTGACGCTTCGTTTTTTTGGAGCATTGGAGGAAAAAGAACGACATTCGTGGGAACAGCAATTGCAGAAGATCGCGCGGACCGTCGAACCATTTGTACTCCGATTTGATCGCTTGGTCGCGTTCGGTCGAGACGAACGGCCGCGTGTCGTTGGATTCGGGACAGAAGCGAAAGAATTATTTCAATTAGTGGATCAAATCGATCCACATGTGACTAAACCGTTCGTTCCGCATGTCACGATCGCGAAGAAATGGCGCGCCGAAGCAGATGCATGGACGACGAGTCCAATACAACTCGTGGAATGGACCGTTCGTGAACTCGTTTTATTTGAAGTTCGACCAGACGTTTCACCGCGATATGAACCGGTTTACCGGATTCGTTTAGGTAAAGAGGAATGAGGTGATCCCCATCGCAATCTTGATGAAACTATATGACTTAGATAGTCGATTTGAAAAAAATCCGCTCGAGATGACGAAGCGAGTTAGTGAACATCAAGCGCTTGATTATGCCAATGTCTATCGAAAATGGGAAACTGGAGAATTGTTTCCGGGAGAGATGTTGATCCGACCTAAAAAATGGTGGCAGGTCATGAAGAAAAGTGAAGTCATTCAACTTCCAGGTAAACAGTTGTCACGAAGAGCATTCGATAAATGGTACAAAAAGCGTCTTGAATTACAAAAACTATTGAATGTCGCTGGTGGTGCTACTGAAGAAGATATTTGGCGAATTCCATTGAAACGTCATTTAGACTTCTATCAAATGCTACATTTACTAAATGAACAATACGCCATGTTTTATCGCGCTGTCATTCAATATCAAGTCGGGGAAGTCGAATTGAGTCCATTCATTGTCGGTCCTTCTGCGATTTACATCATGGAATGGCTCGACGGTGAAGAGAGTATCTATCATATCCGACGTGATAAGTTATGGCGCGAGCAGCCATTTAAGGCATCTGCGAAGCAAATCTTAAATCCAAATATCGGTTTAAAACGGACGGAAGATATTTTGCATACGATTCTCGGGCAAGATTACGATTTACCGATCGAACGAGTCATCTTAGCTCCTAGTGGTTATTTTGATAAGATTCCAAAAGAGACGACGACGACTTACGTTAATAAAGTTGAGTTTCCTAAATGGTTGAAGCGGATGAATATGAACGCGACACACACGAAAGCTTTTCAGATGCGAGTGTGCGAAAAAATCTTAAAAGAAACGGTATCGATTCAGTTTCAAATGGCAATTCAAAGTGAGGGGCAGTCTCGAATTCAAGAGTAGGGGAGGGAGCGACGGCATTGTCGTTGCGAAAGAGATGACGAATCAAGAAGTTGCGATACCGTTGGCGCGGGCGGAATTCCTATCTTTTCAAAGCATCCGGGTCGAGGTTGAAGGCAATTCGTCAATCCACTGGTCGCTTGAATGTGATGGACAGTCACTACCAATTCAACAGGTCGAAATACATCGTGAAGAACAATTGGTAATTTATGAATTGATGGTTCTTGAGCCGGTCGAGCTAGAATGTCGGTATGAGGTATTTGGGACGGGGAAATCCATCCGTGTTGTTCCAGATCGGTTAGTACGGACAGAAGCATTTGAACGAAAGTATCGTTACGAAGAGAAGTTAGGCGTCTGGGAAGAAGAGGGGATATTTCATTTTGCTGTTTGGTCACCGGTCGCAGAACGGATCGTGTGTGTCGTGTACGATCAAGATGAACAGGTACTCGGAAGGCACGACATGAAACGACAAGAGCAGGGAGCTTATCGTCTCGAGCTTGGGCGTGATCTTGCTGAGTGTTGGTATCGGTATGAAGTGACGACGTATCTTGGGACATACGAGGTCGTTGATCCATACGCTAGTGTCATATCAGAGAATGGGCGATACGGTGTCATCGTAGACGTCGAGCGAACGATCTCCGATTGGTTCCCGAAGCGGGTCGCGCGTCCTCTGTTCGTCAAACCGTCGGACGCTGTCATCTACGAAGCGAACATTCGTGATTTCACGATTGATCGTTCAGCCGGTTCGAGTTATCCGGGGCAATATGCAGGGATGACGGAACGAGGAACGGTCTCCCCGCGTGGTCATGCAACGGGACTCAATTATCTCCTTGATCTTGGGATTACTCATTTGCAACTTCTGCCAGTTCACTTTTTCGAGACGACCGATGAACGAACGCGGACGCCGTACAACTGGGGATATGATCCGATGCTTTGGTTCGGACTAGCCGGGAGTTACGCGAGTTCGGTCGAACCGCTCGTTCGCGTTCGAGAATATGCAGAAATGGTAGAGCGACTT
Organism: Exiguobacterium sp. EA-TM-5; assembly: GCF_053878415.1. NCBI lineage: Bacteria > Bacillati > Bacillota > Bacilli > Caryophanales > Exiguobacterium > Exiguobacterium sp. EA-TM-5. Next base: position 1,264,703 of record NZ_CM132670.1, read on the forward strand.
CATGAAGCAGGGATTCGTGTCACATTCGATGTCGTCATGAATCACGTATTTGTTCGTGAGCGTTCTTCACTCGAACAGCTCGTTCCCGGTTATTATTTCCGCTATGAAGTAGACGGGATACTCTCGAATGGAACAGGTGTGGGAAATGATACTGCTTCCGAACGATTTATGATGCGCCGACTCATTGTCGATTGTTTGACATACTTTGCTCGTGTCTACCGGATTGATGCCTTTCGATTTGATTTGATGGGCATTCATGACATTGAGACGATGAATGATGTTCGCGCGGCACTCGATGCGATTGACCCGACGATTCTTGTGTACGGGGAAGGATGGGATCTTGCGACGGCATTGCCGGAGCGACTAAAGGCGATGAGCGCCTCGGCTGCTCAAATGCCCCGAATTTCCCATTTTAATGATGTCTTCCGAGATGCGTTAAAAGGATCGACGTTTAGTGAGTTTGACCGAGGATTCGTTGCGGGAGACGGTTGGAAGGAAGGGGAGGTTCGAAACGGGATCGCAGGAAGTGTTCATATCGACAATCAAACATACGGTCGTTTTCCGGAACCTACCTACTCCATCAATTATGTTGAGGCGCATGATAATCATACGCTGTACGATAAATTGAAGTTATCCTGTCCTGAAGCGGATGAACAACAGTTATTACGAATGAGCCGTCTTGCTCAGACGATTGCCTTGCTTGCGCAAGGGATTCCGTTTCTTCATGCAGGTCAAGAGTTCTTACGAACAAAACAAGGCGTCGAAAACAGCTATAATGCACCGGATGAAATCAATCGAATGGACTGGGAGCGCCGAGATGAGCATCGTTCCCTAGTGGCGTACATCAAGACGATTTTACAGATTCGTAGAATGCATGGCGGATTCCGCCTGCACCGAGCGAATCAGATTCGAGAGTTGCTTCATTTCATCGATTTACGTCCGGGAGTCATCGCCTACGAGCTTGGAGCGGTCCACTCGTATGATGCATGGCAACGAACGCTCATCGTCTACAATACGACACATGAAATCGTTGAAGTCTCACTTGATCATTCGCGCTGGAACGTGCATGTACAAGGTGATGATGCCTCGGTCGACCCGCTTCTAAAAGGTGTCGACAGGATTCAAGTCCTTCCGTTGTCAACGACGATTGCGACGTGTTAAGATAAGCATTGTGCCTCAGGCAAATCTACTAAAAAAGTTGAGCGGATTATAATGGAATTAGATATTTTAGATGCGCTTGGCGAAGGCTGGACCCTTACGCCAGCAGGTGGAATCACAGGAGAAGCGTACATTGCTTCAACCGGGCAATCGAAGTTGTTCTTAAAACGAAATTCATCGCCGTTTTTGGCGATTTTATCCGCAGACGGAATCGTCCCGAAATTATTGTGGACGAAACGGATTTATAGTGGGGACGTCATCAGTGCCCAACAGTTCATTGAAGGAGACGAATTGGAGCCGGAAATGATGGAGCGTCCTGAAGTGGCTCGTTTGCTTGGGAAAATCCATGATTCGAAGGAATTGTTGTTCATGCTTCAACAGCTTGATCAGCGCCCGATCGAGCCGGATGAATTATTGCGACAATGCCGTTTGTATTTTCAACCAGAAGATTTAGAGAATCCGGACCTCGTAGAACATGCGATGGTGTATCTTGAACAAAACCTGGAACATGTAAGAACAGATGAACAAGTCGTCTGTCATTCCGATTTAAATCATAATAATTGGTTGACGGGAGCGGATGGTCAGCTCTACCTAAATGATTGGGATGATGCGATCATTGCTGACCGAGCGTATGATTTAGGGATGATGTTATACAGTTACGTTGACGAAGCAGCTTGGCCAGAATGGTTTGAACATTATGGTCATCCACTGACGAGTGATCTGAAACAGCGCATGCATTGGTACGTCGTAGCGCAAGCGGTATTATCGCTTTATTGGTATGAAGATATGCGTCACCCAGATGTCGAAGACAGTTATCACTTCCTTGAACAGCTACTTGAATACTCGAACGATTAAAAAGCGTGTCATTCCGAAAGGGAACGACACGCTTTTTGCTTAACCTTCTGCGATTTTAATCTCTTTTTCGATATCGTGACTTTCAAGATCCGCTGACCGATACGCTTCTGTCGTTGGTAAACGTAAATCCAGTTGTGGCTTTTCTTCGAACGTGACGGTGACGTTCTTGACTGTGTAGTCAAAAACGTGACCTCCACCTTCGCGAGCTGCATCGATAAAATGAAGATGATATCCGGCGACGGCGATACCGTGACCAAATCGTGGCGTATAGTAACCGGCAAGCGTTCCTTTAGTCTGTTCGAACGTACGCGCGCTTTGAGAAGCGACAGCTTCCGTAATCGGAACGAACGGTTTCTCCTGACGTGCGACGGTGCGTGTTTGTACTTTCGTGAACGTTCCATCAATCCGGATAGCGTAAAAGCTATTGATCGTAGGGAGTTGTTCACTCAGCCAGTGCTCGAACGTCGCTTTCGACATCTCTTCCGTCACAGTGAAAGTTTGCTCCGCCTCGAAACGGGTTAATGTTGCGAAAGGCGTCGTCGTCTCGGGTTGAAGTGGTCGGGCGCTACCATCTGAGCGGAGTTGATAGAACTCACCATCAAATCCGATCATTTCCCCATCTAAGTGATCAAACGTTCCAATACCGAAATCGCGTTGATCAAGAACGGAAGCGTATGTGACGTCACTTTCGAATACTCCGTCAAGTAGTGCCATCATCGTTGAAATCTGGACGAGTGTTTTATCGTGTGCCATGTGAATCCTCCTTAGTTCAATTGATCGAGATGGACTTGTTCCCCTAATGCAATGTTATCGCGATAATCGATTGGAACATCAACGATGACTGGTCCCTCTGTCGCGAGTGCTTCATCCATGATTGTTGCTAATTCAGATGGATGATTGACACGTAGTCCTTTTGCTCCAAAGCTCTCAGCATATTTGACAAGATCGACATCACCGAACGACGTACCGGATTTCCGGTTGTATTTCATCTCTTGTTGGAACGCGACCATATCGAATCCACTATCACGCCATACGAAATGGACGAGCGGTGAGTTCAAACGGACAGCTGTTTCGAGTTCCATTGCAGAGAAGAGGAATCCACCGTCACCCGAAATCGAGACGGCTTTCTTACCAGGGCGTACGAGTGTTGCGGCAATCGCCCAAGGAAGTGCGACACCAAGCGTTTGCATCCCGTTACTAAAGAGGAGATGACGCGGTTCATATGAACGGAAATGACGTGCCATCCAAATGTAGTGTGAACCGACATCGACCGTTACCGTGACATCATCCGCAATTTTTTCACGTAACGTCTTCATGAAATAGAGCGGGTGCGTCAATGGAGAATCCGTGACAGGAGGAACATCACGATCGACAAGGCGTTGATGTAATCCTTCGAGGAATTGAACAGAACTTTCCGGTAACGTCAGCGGGTTCAGGCGCTCAGCAATTGCGTCGACCGTTTTCGCCATATCACCAACGAGTTCGCGGTCTGGGCGATAGAAATGATCGATTTCAGCACGCATTTGATCGATGTGAACAAGCGTCCGGTCGTGCGTCGGTTGATTCCAGAACTTTGGATCGTAACCGATTGGATCATAACCGATTGAGAGGACTAAATCAGCTTCGGCAAGCAACGCGTCACCCGGCTGATTGCGGAACAATCCGACACGTCCGTAGAAGTTCGATTCGAGCTCACGTGATAAAGTACCGGCTGCTTGGAATGTCTGAACGACAGGAATTGAGACGTTTTTGAGTAGCGAACGAATCGCGTGTACGACGTCAGGTTGACTAGCACGCATACCGAGTAACAATACAGGCAGTTTTGCATCTTGAATCAGACGAGCTGTTTCGTTGACCCAAGCTTCTGGTGCAACACCAAGCTTAGGTGCTTCGACAGCGCGGAATGCTGTGACATTCGCTTCGTTTAATCCAACGTCTTGCGGAATACTAACGAAAGCAGCACCTGATGTCGTTTCTGCCGTTCGGAATGCATTCGATAATACTTCTGGAATGTTATCGGCATCTTGTACTTCTGCACTGAAGTTCGTAATGGGTGTAAAGAGTGCTTGGTTGTCCATTGACTGATGTGTTCGTTTTAAACGATCCGCTCGTGTGACGGCTCCAGCGATTGCAACGACTGGATCACCTTCAGAGTTTGCTGTTACAAGTCCTGTAGCTAAATTTGATGCTCCTGGACCGGATGTTACAAGTACAACACCTGGTTTATCAGTTAAGCGTCCGATGGCTTGTGCCATGAATGCAGCATTTTGCTCGTGGCGTGCAACGATGAGTTCAGGTCCCCGGTCCTGTAACACATTGAAGACGGAATCAATTTTTGCACCAGGAATACCAAAAATGTAATCAACACCCTGTTCGATGAGTGAATCGACGACTAAGTCTGCACCTGTTTTTTTCTGTACTAGTTCTTTTGAATCACTGTTTTTATTCTCGTTCATTACAATTCTCCTTTTTACCAACGTTTTTTGGTGTCCGATAGCTGTAATAAATAATCTGTTTCAAAAAAAGTATACATCTGTTTCATGGTAAAACCAACCTAAAATCGTTCAGAGAATAAAAAAAGTACCTTGTGTATAATTACACAAGGTACAGAGGTGGTCCTTATTCGACATCGACTTTTCCAAAAGTCGCCCAGACGAATAAGGCACTAATGCCCATGACGAGAACGATGGGAGATGCCCAACTAATCAAGAAGTCTTCCACAGTAATAGCCCTCCTTTTCGGTTCTTACGTACCTTAAGTGTATTAGAATGCTCACTGTTTCTCAAGTGACGAACTGCTGAACATTCTTCGATCGGAATCGAAGAAGTTCTTATATAATTACCCGAATCATGATAAACTTATCTGCGGATAATTTAAGTTTGGAAAGGATGAACGACAGTGCGTTTACGACATAAACCATGGGCGCAGGATTATATGAAGGAACAATCCTCGATCTATATAGCAGAACCAACAAGCCTGAAAGGGACATGGGCTACAGAGTTTAAGAATAACAATCCAATTTACATCGAAGTGGGATCAGGAAAAGGTGCCTTCATTACGGGAATGGCGAACCAGCATCCGGATATTAACTTCATTGCGATTGAACTATTCGAGAGTGTGGCAGTGACGATTGTTCAAAAATTAGTTGAAGCTCCTCAAGCAAATGTTCGCGTCTTGACGGTCGATGCAAAAGATTTACGCGATTACTTTGAAAAAGGAGAAGTGGCACGCGTTTATTTAAACTTCTCTGATCCTTGGCCGAAGACACGTCACGCGAAGCGTCGTTTGACGTATAAAACGTTCCTCTCGACATACGAAGATATTTTGCCGGCGAAGGGACAAATTCATTTCAAGACCGACAATCGCAAATTGTTTGAATCGAGTTTGATGACGATGTCGGCATACGGGATGCGTTTTGACTGGATGTCGCTTGATTTACATGCGAATGAACCGGAAGATAACGTCCGAACAGAGTATGAAGAACGCTTTTCTTCAATGGGTCAACCAATTTATCGGATGGAAGCAACGTATCAAAATTAATTTAGACAAAAAGTTTTCTTATTTTCCTGGTATTTCTTTCACACTTTTTTCTTATTAATTGGTACAATGTTGTTGACTGAAGAACTTGTACTTATAGGTAAAGGGGGAATTTGGGGATGTGGCAGAAAAGCTTAGCCTTCGTAACGGCGCTCTTTCTCGCATTAAGTATCGGTCAATCGGTACTTGCTGCGGTTGATACCTCAGAAATGACGAAAGCATTAAACGAGGAATTACCAACGACGCATTACGATTATAAAAAAGGTTCGGTCAAAATCGAGGATCCGAAAACGTTCACGAACGAAAAAGGAGAAGAAGTCATCGGTGGAATTGCTGTCATCAAGACAGTCCGTGATGGTATCTTCGTCACGATTAAACGTGAAATCCACTTCTTCAATGCCGATAGCGGTAAATTGTTGACGAGTGCCGACGCTGCAAAAGTTGATGGCGTAAAAGAATACATCGACAGCAACTCGGATAATCTTCATCAAAAAGTCGTTTACTGGTTACCGGTACTCTTGATGTTGTTGATCATCGCTGTACCAGCAATCGTCTTGTACATTGTTGTTCCGCGTCTATACTCGACAACGGAATACATGAACCCGATCTACGAACGCAACGATAACCCACGTTAATCAAGAAAAAAGCCTCTATCCAATCGGATAGTGGCTTTTCTTATGCAAGTAGTACGAAGATGAAAGCGAGTATGGCAGGTAATCCTTGTTTTAATAAAATAGACCGATTTGCCGTCAAGGCACCATACAAAGCTGCAATGATCACACAAGCTAAAAAGAACAGTTGAACCGCAATATCCTCACGAATCAATCCGAATACAAGTCCAGCTGCTAAAAACCCATTGTATAATCCTTGGTTCGCGAAAAGTGTCTGAATCTGTTTTGATGCAACAGCTTCGTCCGTCAAACCGAACGTCCGACGAGCAGCTTTGGAAGAAAGAAAGAACATTTCAAGTGCTAAAATATAAAAGTGTTCCAAAGCGACGAGAATAACGAAAATCATAGCAAGAGTCGACATGAATCATACCTCCTTTATAGGAACGTGGAAAAAAGACCGTACTTCGTCGATCGAAGCACGGTCTTTTGATTAAGCGTATTCGAGTAATGCGCCAGTTTCGGCATCGACTGTGAATTGATACGTTTTTTCGTCATCACCTTCAAGGACCGAGATGCCACCTTTGTAGCTTTGGTAGTCACGTGACTCATATGCGTAAGCCTCTGGTGTTGCAGAGATCCATGCACCTTGGACACGTCCTTTTGCTGAAAATGTGCGTTTCGTGATTTCGAGCGCTTCCTCGGCAGAAAGTTGTTTGTTGTCAACGGCTTTCTTCACTGCGAAAGCGGCGACGACAGCTGCTGCCAATCCGATAATCCAATAGCGTTTTTTCATTAAAATTCCCCTCCTTACAGGTTCTATTCCTACTGTACCAAATAATTCGTTCAGAGAGAAACAAAAGGTTAAGTGATTGAAGCAATTTTTTGTATAATGGGAATCAGGAGGCGATACATATGAATGAAAAAACGAGAGAGTTATTTCGAACACTGACAGAATTAAATGGAGCACCAGGGTTTGAACACGATGTTCGTCAGTTCGTTCGCGAACGCATCACACCCGTCACGGATGAAATCGTCACAGATGGACTAGGATCGATTTTCGGAAAACGAACAGGAGATGCGACAGGACCGAAAGTCATGGTTGCCGGACACATGGACGAAGTAGCCTTCATGGTGACGCAAATCACGAAGAACGGGATGTTACGGATCCAACCACTTGGTGGCTGGTGGAGTCAAGTATTGCTTGCGCAACGCTTCTCGATCTGTACGGACAACGGAGTCATTCCTGGTGTTATCGCGTCGATTCCACCACACTTATTAACAGAAGAAGTGCGAAATAAGCCGATGGCAATCAAAGATATGTTCATCGATATCGGGGCTGACTCAAAAGAAGAAGCGGAATCCTTTGGTGTACGACCAGGTATTCCTGCTGTACCATTTTTCCCGTTCACACCGATGGCGAATCCGAAGAAAATCATGGCAAAAGCGTGGGATAATCGCTATGGTGTTGGAATGGCAGTCGAGCTATTGGAAGAAACAACAGCAGCGGATCATCCGAACATTTTGTTCTCTGGTGCAACCGTTCAAGAAGAAGTCGGATTGCGCGGTGCACAAACAGCAACAGCACTCATCGATCCTGATGTAGCGTTCGTCGTCGACGCTTCGCCTGCTAATGATGCGTCAGGAGACAAAACGGAGTTCGGTCAACTCGGACAAGGACCATTGCTCCGGATTAAAGACAGCGTCATGATTCTTTCGAAAGAAATGACGGATTACGTTCTCGATACCGCAGAATCGAACAAAATTCCGTACCAATACTATGTCGGTGCTGGCGGAACTGACGGTGGTGTCATTCATCGTTCGAATAACGGGATTCCGACGACAGTCGTTGGTTTACCAGCACGCTATATCCATACCCATGCGTCGATCATGCATACAGATGATTATGACGCGGCGAAGGAATTGCTGCGAAAACTCGTCACGAATCTTGATACGACGACGCTTGCAACATTGCAAGTCAAGTAAATAACGGACGGGGATGGTCTCCTCATGAAATAGACGGCGGATGCGTAATCCGTCGTCTATTTTTGCTTAGAGGGAATGTAGCGATGTCACGATCTGTCTTGTCAGTTGAAAAAACAGTCTAGTCGGATGGAAAGGAGATTTGATATAATGATACGCGATGTTGAGAAAAGGACGTGACGAGATGTTTAAGGAAAAAGGGATTTCACTAAGCCCTAAAGTATATTTCATTACCGTATTAAGTTATATGGCTCTTGGTTTGTTTAGTTCGCTGATCATGGGATTGATTGTTCGGACGATCGGCGAAGGGTTAGTTGATCGGGGTATCGAAGCAAAGTTCCTCATTCAACTAGGAGAGCAGGCGATTGCTTTGACCGGACCAGCAATCGGTGTTGCCGTAGCGTTTGCACTTGAAGCACCGCCACTCATCTTATTCGCAGCAGTTGCGGTTGGCGCATTTGGGTACGAAGCGGGAGGTCCAGCAGGTAGCTATATTGCAACGTTACTTGCAACAGAAATCGGAAAACTCGTTTCGAAGACGACGCGACTTGATATTTTGTTGACACCGTTCGTCACGTTAGTAGCTGGATTTTTTGCTGGACGTTACGCGGGTAAGTGGATTGGAAAAGGGATGACGGATCTTGGTGAGTTGATTCGCTGGGGAACGGAACGTGAACCGCTATTCATGGGGATCTTCATCGCTACCGTCATGGGTCTTGCCTTGACGGCGCCAATATCGAGTGCCGCACTTGGGATCATGCTTGGCTTAGATGGACTCGCTGCTGGTGCAGCGACGATTGGATGTGCAGCTCAAATGATTGGTTTTGGGGTCATCAGTTACCGTGATAACGGGATTGGTGGCGTAGTTGCTCAAGGGATTGGTACATCGATGTTACAGGTCGGAAATATCATTCGAAATCCTTGGATCCTTCTACCGCCGACTGTAGCCGGTGCTATATTAGCGCCATTTGCAACTGTTCTATTGATGCTTGAGAGCAATCCAGAAGGCTCTGGTATGGGAACGAGTGGATTCGTTGGTCCGTTAATGTTATTAAAAACAATGGGATTCGAAATGGAGTATTACATAGCAGTTGCTGTTCTCTGTTTCATTGCGCCTGGTATTATCAGCTATCTCATTTATCGTGTCCTGCGACGCTTTGGTCGGATTCAAGATGGTGATTTAAAAATCGAATATTGAGTACAAAAAGCTGATTCAAAAGAATGCTTGTTTGACCGAATGGTGCACAAACAAACATTTGACTTTTGAATCAGCTTTTTTCATAAAGCGAATCCGAATGAACTCGAATAAAAGCTCGTAAAAAAGACATAAAGGTAAATCAAATAAAGTGGTGTCAGATATCGCATGCGCACGACCGGTAATTTCCGAGCGAGTCGTTTCCCGAGTGCTTCAAGTAGAATGATAAGCGCAAACCCGACGACCAAATATAAAAAGATTTCCGGTAAGCTCCGTTCGGAATCAATAAAGGAATAGCCGTAACGTAAACAACTCGTCATGCCAACGAAGCCGACGAAGCGTTCGAACGGATGTTTGATTGGTTGATCTGCCATAGTGAAGTCCTTTCTCGGTGTTTTCTAGTTGCAGTATAGCAAACCAAGCACGAAAACGCACAGTCACAATTGAATATGCTATGATGAGAACAATGACTTCTAGGGAAATCAAAGGAGGAAATCATCATGAAAACACTACAATCAAAACAAGAATTCGATACGGCAAAACAAGGAAATGCCGTCTTTTTATTCTCAGCAAACTGGTGCCCGGACTGCCGCTTCTTAGATCCGTTCATGCCGGAAATCGAGCAAACGTTTAACGGATTCGAGTTTTACTATGTCGATCGCGACGATCATATTGAAATTGCCCAGGAAATGGACATCTTCGGAATCCCGAGTTTCGTCGCGTTCCGTGATGGTGGAGAGACGGGTCGTTATGTTGGTAAAGAGCGGAAGACACCAGAACAGGTGACAGCATTTTTAGAAACGGTTTAAGAAAAAAGCGAGCGCTGACTCGCTTTTTTTCATGATAGAAAGGGTGAATTCAAATGGAACTACAACAAATCCGAAGAATGATGACGCAAACATTTGAAGAAGAGGGTTACACGACGTACTTCGATCGTGAAAAGTCCGTATTACGGATTGAGCGTAAACACGATAAGTCAGGCGTTGATGTCGGATTAAATCCGCTTGTCGCTAAAGCAAAACGAAGAGGTGTCATCGCAGTTGAAGAGACGATTGAATATATCCGTGCTGTTCTCGGTCAGACGGATCAGGTCTCACTCGTTGGGCAGGAACAAAAAATCTTCCCTGTCATTCGTGCTAAATCGTTTGCCGATACGACAAAAGAGGGGAAAACGCTTGTCAGTACACCACACACGGGTGAAACGAAAATCATGTATGCACTCGATTTAGGAGCTACTTATCGTTTGATTGATGAAGAGCTACTAGCATCTGCAGAGTGGACGGCTGAACAGTTATCAGAAGCTGCCCGTTTTAATGTGAAGTCGCTTGAAGCGCCATTTAAGCAAGATGAAGTAGCGGGTAATATCTTTTATTTCTTGAGTCTCGGTGATGGATATGAGGCGAGTCGTGTGTTGAACAAGACATTGCTAGCAGATTATGCAGCTCAAATCGAGGGAGAGTTTGCGGTCGGCATTCCGCATCAGGACGTGCTGATTTTTGCTGATATTCGTAATGATGCTGGATACGATGTCTTACAACAGCTTATGTTTGATTTCTTCTCGAATGGTCGTGTTCCGGTCACGGCGCTGCCATTCCTATACGAAGATGGTAATCTGGAACCGGTCTTCGTCCTCGCAAAAAACAAGCAGCCGAAAGAGTGAAGAATCTGATACAATAGGCATTGTGAGAAAGACGGAAGGGAGTCATGGATTGAATGAATGTGTTTTATAATAAAGAGGGCGTCGGCGACGTCTTAATGATCATTTTGGAAGACGCACCGCGTGCGGAAGTGACAGCGACTCGTGAAGGAGATGTAGCGACAATCAAACATGGTGATCGTATCGTCGGTTACAACTTGTTTGATGCTTCGAATACATTTACGATTGAGACACAAGGACCGGTTGAATTGACGGAAGAATTCGCAACGCGTATTCAAGAAGAACTTGCGAAACGAGAGATCAAATTATCACTCGAACACGTTGATTATTCTCCGAAATTCGTTGTTGGATTCGTTGCTTCTTGCGAGAAGCATCCGGATGCTGATAAATTATCGGTCTGTCAGGTAGAAGTAGATAACGGAACTTTACAAATCGTTTGTGGAGCGCCAAATGTAGCAACGGGTCAAAAAGTCGTCGTTGCTAAACCAGGCGCAGTCATGCCATCCGGTTTAATCATCCGTCCTTCAGCGCTACGCGGCGTACCTTCAAGCGGTATGCTCTGTTCAGCGCGTGAACTCGGTCTTGCCGATGCACCACAAGAAAAAGGGATTCTTGTACTCGATGATACAAAAGTAGTAGGGGAAGCATTCTCAATCGGTCGATGATTCGACCGATTTTTTAACAAGATGGAGGGGTGAACGTATGAGTAATCGTTATGAACAGTCACTAAAAGAGCAGGCTGCCCGGATTCGTCGTGAGCTTGCGGGGGAACGTGAGACGAAGCCGGTGGAGCGTCCGAAAAAAGAGGAGCGTGAAGATCGCTTCGTTTTGACGGATGTTCCTTCACCGATTTATGGATTCCAACGTCCCAAACAATCTGTACCCGAAACGGTAGAAGCTGTGGAAGAAACAAAAACCATTGGACAGGTTTTAGATACAGATGAACAGGGAATTACTGATGAGGTTACTTTGACTGATCAAGAAGTGATCGCGCCAGACGTCGTCTTAGACGAAGCGGAAGCAGATGCTGGTATTGTGCCGGTGACGGACGTTGAATTACTCGTACCGGAACCTGAAGTACATCAAGAATATGTGAGCGAAGAAGAGTTGCCAAACCTATCAGAAGCAGAAGAAACGGACGTTGCAGAGACGGCATCAGAGTCCGTAATTGAAACGCTTCTTACTAGTGAAACCGTTGAAGAATCGATTGTTCCAGCGGAGACATCAAGTGAATTGTTTACCGATGATCGAGAAATTGAGGAGCAACTACCTGAAAACGTCACGTTGATTCCAGATACACCTGTTGCCGAAGCGCAAGCTCCTGTTCAGTCGGAAGTGAAAAAGCCGGTCGGTCCGCCTGTTAACGTCGTCATGACGACGAAAGACTTGATGGCGATGTATCGCGCACGTCGAGAACAAAATAATTTACATGGTAAAAAATAAATCGGTTTGCTATAATGGTACAGGTTTTGTACCCGAGCCCGATGGTACGGACCGGAACGTGAATTGGAGGGCTTTTATATGACAAAGTATCATTTTGTTGGAATCAAAGGAACAGGGATGAGCGCGCTCGCCCAAGTACTACATGAGATGAATCATGAGGTACAAGGTTCAGACATCGAAAAGCACATTTTTACTGAAGACGCGTTACGAGCTAAGGGAATTCCATTTTTCCCGTTTAATGCGGATAACATCAAAGAAGACTATGTCATCATCCAAGGGAATGCCTTTGGAGATGATCATCCAGAAATCGCACGGGCAAATGAACTTGGTTTAACCATCCATCATTATTACGATTTCTTAGGACACTTAGCAAATGAATATCGTTCAGTCGCCATTACAGGCTCACACGGAAAAACGTCGACGACAGGTTTACTTTCGCACGTCTTAAGTGGAATCACACCAACGGCTTTCTTGATCGGAGACGGTACAGGAGCAGGTGTAGAGGATGCGAAGGCATTTGTCTTCGAGGCATGTGAATACAAACGTCACTTCTTATATTACAAGCCGGACTACGCTATCATGACGAATATCGACTTCGATCATTCGGATTATTTCACAGGAATTGATGATGTCGTTTCGGCATTCCAAGAGATGGCGATGCAGGTCAAGCAAGCAATCGTTGCTTGTGGGGATGACGAGCATCTTCAAAACATTCAAGCGAATGTACCGGTTCTCTATTATGGATTTGGAGAAAACAATGATTTCCGCGCGGAAAATGCGACGTCAACACCAGACGGTACGTCATTTGATGTCTATTTGCGTGATGATTTCTACGGCACGTTCCTTATCCCAGGATTCGGTCGTCATCATGTCTTAAATGCACTCTCTGTCATTGCGATCTGTCAGTATGAAGGATTAAGCAAAGAGGACGTAGCTGAACGCTTAGCAACGTTCGGTGGTGTGAAACGCCGTTTTAGCGAGTCGGAATTCGGTACGCAAATTCTAGTTGATGACTACGCGCATCATCCAAAGGAAATCAGTGCAACGATTGAATCGGCACGGAAGAAATACCCGGACCGTGAAGTTGTCGCGATTTTCCAACCGCATACGTACACACGCTTGAAATCATTCATGGATGATTTCGCGACATCTTTACGTGAAGCAGATGTGACATATTTATGCGAAATCTTTGGTTCGGCACGTGAGCAGGAAGGGCAAGTTCGAGTCGAAGATTTGCAGGAGAAAATTCCGCAAGCTTCAATTCTGACACGCGATAATGTTTCAGTCCTACGTCAGCACGAAAATGCTGTGCTTCTGTTCATGGGAGCGGGCGATATCCAAACGTATCAGCATCAGTATCAAAGCGTTAAATAAACAACAGATCAACAAACGTCACTCGACCGGAGTGACGTTTTTTTTGTCGTATTTTTGAATTATGATAGTAATTTAAAAAAACAGATAAGGAAAATCTAAAATAAGATTGCATCTTGAAATAAAGTTTGAAATAGTGTGTATGTGTTGAAGTTATTACAGAGAGGAAAGACACCATGGGACAGATTTTACTCATCTTATTGCTCCAGTTGATTTACGTTCCTGTTTTGACATTACGGACCATCATGCTTGTAAAAGGACGGACCGTCATTGCAGGATTATTCGGAACGGTCGAAACATTGATTTACATTTTTGCACTAGGGATTGTCTTTCAAGATTTGACGACGCTTGGCATGGTCGTCTATGCGTTGGGATTTGGTCTTGGGATACTCGTCGGTGGTTATGTCGAACGAAAACTCGCCATCGGTTACAATATGATTCAAGTGCATACGCAAGAATTTCCAGCAGAACTGATTCAAGTCATTCGGGATAATGGATTCGGTGTGACACATTACCAAGGGCAAGGGCGCGATGGTGTCCGCTATCGATTAGATGTTCTTGCAGCCCGAACACGCATGAAAGTGCTTCGTAATCTCGTCGAGGAGTATGAACCAAAAGCATTCCTCGTCGCATTCGATTCTGTCGATTTCAAAGGTGGCTACATGTTGAAAGGTCTAAAACGTCCTCGATGAAGCACTCTTCCTGAAAATGATGTTTATCCTTTGTTATTTAAGGATAAAGATGAAATAGAACGTCATTTGAAATCAGGAGAGGGGAATATCAGATGATCAGTAATCACGCAAAAACAGCTTTGAATCAACAGGTGGCAAACTATGGGGTGCTGTTCGTTAAACTCCACAATTATCACTGGTATATTAAAGGACCAGACTTCTTAACGCTTCATGTGAAGCTAGAAGAACTCTATACATGGGTGTCTGAGCAATATGATGTCGTCGCAGAGCGTCTCTTAATGAACAATGGGACACCTTCAGCGACATTAAAAGAATATTTAGAGCAAACAACACTCGAAGAAGCGAAATCTGGTTTGACGGCAGATGAGATGATTGATTCTGTCATTAAAGATTTCCAACAAGTTCGTAAAGAGATGCTCGATGCAATTGAACATCTTGAGGCGCAGGATGTAACGGTTGAAGATGATCTACTTGGTCAAGCGAAGGAAATCGAAAAACAGATTTGGATGCTTCGCGCGACATTGAAAAAATAAGATAAAGAAAACGGATGACACGGTCCTTTTATTGGACCAGCCATCCGCTTTTTCTTATTTGAGATTTTCAGGATTTAATACTTCGAGTTCTGGAAGGACGAAACGTCCGTCTTTACGGATCAAGACATCATCGAACCAAATCTCACCACCGCCGTAATCAGGACGTTGAATGTTAACGAGATCCCAGTGAACTGATGAATCATTGCCGTTGTAAGCTTCTTCGTACGCTTGACCCGGTGTGAAGTGGAAACTGCCATCAATCTTCTCATCAAACAGAATATCCTTCATCGGATGTTGAATGAATGGGTTGACACCAATCGCGAATTCACCGACGAATCGAGAACCAGCATCTGTATCAAAGACTTGATTGATCCGATCTGTATCATTCGCCGTCGCTTCGACGATTTTACCGTCTTTGAACGTCAATGTGACATTTTCGAATGTGAATCCATGATATGGTGACGGCGTGTTATACGAGATGACACCATTGACGGAATCCTTAACAGGCGCAGTAAAGACTTCACCGTCCGGAATGTTGGCATTTCCGGCACACTTGATTGCTGGGATGTCCTTGATCGAGAATGAGAGATCCGTTCCAGGTCCGACGAGGCGGACGCGATCCGTCCGGTTCATCAAGTCAACGAGTGGTTCCATCGCTTGTCCCATTTTTTCGTAATCCAGCGTACAGACATCAAAGTAGAAGTCTTCAAATGCTTCTGTCGATTGGTTAGCTAGTTGCGCCATTGATGCGGTTGGGAAGCGGAGGACGACCCATTTTGTTCCTTTGACACGATCTTGTGTATGCATCTTACCAATCGTTTGACCGTACAGCTTCATTTGTTCAGCTGGAACATCTGAGAGTTCGTTGATGTTATCACCAGCGCGTAGTCCGATGTATGCATCCATCGCTTGCATCTGTTTGCGTTCAATGTCTGCTATCAATTGGAGTTGCTCTTCTGAAGCATTTCGGTATAATTTTCGTAGGATACGATTATCCTTAAGTAAGACGAACGGATGACCGCCGGCCGCGTAGGCAGCTTCAACGAGTGCTTCGACCAGTTCTCGTTCGATGCCGAAGTTTTCAATCAAGACTTTTTCACCAGGTTCAAGGGCAACAGAATAATTAATTAAATTCGTTGCCAGTTGAGTAAGACGTGGGTCACGCATGATATTTCCCCCTTGAAATGGATTATGTAGGTTTCATTTATCATTGTAACGGAAATAAACCATTTGGAGTAGCAGGAACGACTTGCTACACGTCGAACTAACAACAAAAGACTATGCAAAAAAATTGGAGGCAAGAACCATGGAAATCACATTAGGCGGAATCGCCGGATTAGTCGCTGCGATCGCATTCGTAGTGCTCGTCATTTTCCTTGCCCGTGTACTAGGTGCTGCGAGTAAGACGCTCAACAATGTAGCCAACACGACAGCAGGACTTGAACGTCAACTAGACGGTATCATGATGGAGACGACAGCGTTGTTACATAAGACGAATCGTCTTGTCGATACGATCGAAGAAAAAACAGAATTGCTTGCACCTGTCGCAAACTCGATCGAAGAACTCGGTACGTCCTTAAACAAAGTGACAGACTCTGTCCGGACGGTATCTGATACGGTTGCTGGTGCGGCGGATACGAATAAAGATCAGATTGCACAAGCAGTCCGTTGGGGTTCAGTCGCTGTAGAATTATTCAAAAAAAATAAACCGGCAGAAACGACGGTTCAAAATCATTCGACAGCAACGACGACGGTTGAGAAAAAGCCACGTCGTCGATTCCGGAAAAAGGCAGAGGCACCGGTTACACCGGAAGTCGTCTCTGTACCGGATGTCGAAAGTATTCCAGATGAGTTGAAGGGAGATCTTAAATCATGACGAAACAACACCCATATCAAGCGCAAGACTCTTCTAAAGGAGGAGGCTTTCTTGCCGGAATCATTGTAGGTGGATTGATTGGTGCTGCAGCAGCTCTCCTTTCTAGCCCAAAATCAGGTCGTGAAATGCGTGACATGATTGACGAGCGTACAGCGCCTGCTCGTCAACGATTGACGGAACAAACACAAGTCGTTCGTGAAAAAGCAGAACCAATCGTAGGTGAGTGGATCCAGCTAGCGAAAGACAAGGCAGCACCAGTCATCGAAAAAGCAAAGAACAATTCAACGGTCCAAGAAGCGGCACAATATGCTGGCTTTGAAAAAGATCAAGCAAGTATTGACGCTGCTCTCGCAGAAGCAGAGCAACTCGTACGTGACATCGAACGTGAAATCGGAGACGAGGTTGACGGTGCGTCTGTTGCAGAAGAAATCGATACGGAGACGGTCGTTGATCTTACTGAGTTACGGGAACAGTTAGCAGAAGAACAAGATGAAGATAATGATCCACAGTCAGATGTGAATCATAAAAAATAAGATTCAATGAGGAGCTCTCGTCACGAGGGCTCTTTTTTCATGTTTTCTAAAAATATAGATATAGAAAAGTTATATGAAAAAACGTAATTTATTTTCATATTTTAAGAAATCATGCAGCTTCTTTATGTACAACACGGAAAGAGTTCGCTATAATTAGTTGCTATTACGAGCTATATGCTGATTAGGGAGTGGTAGGACATGGATCAACATGCAGAATTAAAAAGATTACGTGATGAACTCGATTTAGTGAATGCAGAATTATTGGAATTGATGAACAGACGTGGTCAAATTGCCGTCGAAATCGGAAAAGTCAAACGAGCACAAGGGCTTGATCGTTACGACCCTGTACGAGAACGCCAAATGCTTGAATCAATTGCCGCTAATAACCATGGACCTTTTGAAACAGGACGCCTTCAGCATGTATTTAAAGAAATTTTCAAAGCTTCTCTCGAATTGCAAGGAGAAGACCGGACTCGGAAATTACTTGTATCACGGAAACAAAAACCGACGAATACGATTATCCGGATTGGAGACGCCGTCATCGGAGACGGTTCACAACAGTTGATCGCTGGACCGTGTGCGGTCGAGAGCGAAGAACAAGTATTCGAAGTCGCAGAACAACTCGCGAAACATGGCGTGAAATTCATGCGCGGCGGAGCGTACAAACCACGTACATCGCCTTATGACTTCCAAGGTCTTGGACTCGAAGGTCTAAAAATGTTGAAAAAAGCAGCGGACGCGCACGGTTTACATGTCATCACTGAAATCATGACACCGAGTGCCGTTGAATCTGCTTTACCATATGTCGATATCATTCAAGTCGGTGCCCGCAACATGCAAAACTTCGACTTACTCAAAGAGGTCGGGCGTACGAATAAACCGGTTCTCTTGAAGCGAGGACTTGCTGCAACACTTGAAGAGTTCATGTACGCTGCCGAGTACATCATGGCAAGCGGAAACGATCAAGTCATCTTATGTGAGCGTGGTATTCGAACGTACGAACGCGCGACGCGGAATACGCTTGATATCTCAGCTGTTCCGATTCTGAAGCAAGAAACACATCTTCCGGTAATGGTCGATGTGACGCACTCGACAGGGCGTAAGGATTTGCTCTTACCAACAGCAAAAGCAGCATACGCGATTGGTGCTGACGCTGTCATGGTCGAAGTCCATCCTTTCCCAGCACTTGCACTGTCTGATGCGAACCAACAACTCGATTTCCAAGAATTCGATACGTTCATCGAAAACTTGACGACTACCTTTCCGGCACTAAACGTTCAATGATTTTCGAAAAAGGGTAACCTAAAGCGAATGAAAACGTTTTACAATGAAGGAAGAATGGGAAAAGAAAACTATCTTTTCCTGTCTTCCTTTCGTGTTGCCTAAAAATGAAAACGAAATGAAAACACTTGAGATGGATCATACTAAAGGAGGAATTTGTTTTGAATAGTAATATTACGATTTACGATGTCGCACGAGAGGCAGCTGTTTCGATGGCGACTGTATCGCGTGTCGTCAACGGGAACCCGAATGTCAAACCATCTACACGAAAGAAGGTCCAAGATGCGATTGAACAGCTCGGTTACCGTCCGAACGCTGTTGCACGTGGACTTGCAAGTAAAAAGACGACGACTGTCGGTGTCATCGTACCTGATATCTCGAACATCTTCTTTGCTGATTTAGCTCGCGGAATTGAAGATGTCGCGACGATGTATAAATATAACATCATTTTATGTAACTCTGACCAAAACCGTGAAAAAGAGATTCACTTGCTCAATACGCTACTTGGGAAACAAGTCGATGGAATCATCTTCATGGGTGGACGCTTACACGAGGATCTCGTACGTGAGTTCAAGACATCCCCTGTGCCGATCGTTCTTGCTGCAACGTTAAACCAGGACTACGATCTTCCTGCCGTCAATATCGATTATGAAAGTGCTGCGCATGATGCTGTCAAATCATTGATCGATCGTGGACATGAACGAATCGGATTCATCACAGGACCACTTGAACAGCAAATCAATGGCGAAAAGAAATTTGCTGGTTATCGCCGGGCACTCGAAGAAGCAAATCTTCCGTTTAATGAGCAGAATGTCGTTCTTGGAAACTATACGTATGATTCAGGAATGAAAGCGATGAATCAATTGCTCGAACTAGGAGCAGACTGCCCACGTGCGATTTTCGCTGGAACGGATGAGATGGCTCTTGGTGTCATTCATGCCTTACAAGATGCTGGACATCGTGTACCAGAAGATTTCGAAGTCATCGGACACGATAATACACGTCTTGCAACGATGATTCGTCCAAAACTGACAACAGTCGTTCAACCAATGTATGATATCGGAGCAGTTTCGATGCGTCTATTGACGAAAATCTTGAACAAAGAAGAAATCGAAACAAACGATGTCACGTTACCACACCGAATCGAACAACGGGATTCCACGCGCCCTTAATCGAAAAAACGTCTCTTCTCTCAAGCAGTTGCTTGAAAAAAGAGACGTTTTTTTATTCTGTGACCGTAATGTTTTCATCTTGGTGATGGTGGAGTTGGTCATTCTCGACATGGAGACGAACTGTCGTCTGACCGGGTGCTGTCAATGTAACGTTTCCACTGTACGCATCACCTTTGTTGATTAATGGTACATAGTTATGTTTTTCAATACCGGTTTCAATGACTTCGACTTGAACGTTAGCCTTTAATGGTTTTCCATCAAGGAATACGTGAAAGGAGACGGGAAGTGTAGCACCCGCTTTCACTTTTGTTGCACCCATATAATGAACAGAAAGACCTTCAATGGCTTCATGATCATGTCCGTGCTCATGTGAAGCTTCTTCTTTTTCATGCGAATGATCCATGACGACGAATGAGATTTTATCCATGTGATGAAGTCCTTTTTTATCATTGATATGATAGAGACCTTCGTATTCGCCTTCAGCAAGTTTGGCTTCTGCTTGATAAGAACCTGTCTTTTTCAAGCTTGCCTTGAATTTTTGGTGCGCACCGTCTTGTTTGCCAGCTTCCCAGACTTCAAATGTTACGTCTTCGAGGTTGACTGGTTTCTTCTGTTCGACAGCTGACGCCTTGAAAACAACTTTATCTTCTTCCATGGTCTTTGCTGGAACGTCGACATTGACCTCGACAGTCGGTTTTCCTGACCCTTGCATGTTTTCGTGGTCCATTGCCTGTTTTTCATTGCCGCACCCTGCGAGTACGATCCCCGTCGACAGAATGAGACCGGAATAAAGCCATGCCTTTTTCATGATGATTCCCCCAACTATTCATTTACTAAGTAAAAATTCCATATTTAGTATAGCAACAAGATGTGAACTCCGAACGAAATAAATGTGAAGATAAAAAGTCAATTAATCGGCGGAATAGGGGGAAATCGTTGTCAGTTGTTTCTTGCGCTCATCGCTGACGAATGGCCAAATCAATCGTTTGACGGTCTCCCAATTTTTCTCTTCAATTTCAGGACGTCGTGGGATGGCGGGATAGAGTGGTGACTTATCATGCCAGTGTGTTGGTGGGACTGTTTCCTGTCCACTCCAGCGTTCCTGCCATGAAACAGGAATCTCACCATGAAACGGAGCTTGTTCCGTCATAGCAGCAAACACCTGACTCCACGCGCGAGGAACGACACGATACCAGTCGTAACCGCCGCCACCGAGTGCGACGATCTTTCCATTCGTATATTTATTTGCAGCAGCGACGGCGATTTGAGGTATCTGCTCATAACTTTTCATTGTTAAGGATAGATGGGTCAGTGGATCAAGCACGTGCGCATCAGCACCATTTTGCGTGATGATGAGATCGGGTTGGAACAATTCACATGCTTCAAAGAGAGCCGTTTCATAAGCGAGTAAAAACGAATCGTCTTCTGTGAAAGCATCAAGTGGTACATTCCAGCTAAATCCATAACCTTCTTCAGAACCCCGTTCCGTTACCATGCCCGTTCCTGGAAACAAATAGCGACCCGTCTCATGGAGCGACAACGTCATGACGTCCTTTCGATTATAAAAGGCCCATTGCACACCATCCCCATGATGAGCGTCCGTATCGACATAAAGAATTTTGCAGTGATACTTTTCAATCATCGCTGCCATGGCGACGGCCGTATCATTGTAGACACAAAAACCAGAGGCACGTCCACGGAATCCGTGATGTAATCCGCCACCGATATGAAAGGTCCGTTTATATTGACCAGATAAGACGAGGTCACACGCTTCAATCGTACCACCGACAAGGAGCGAGGCACCCGCGTGCATGTTTTGAAATAAAGGAGTATCTTCTGTTCCAAGACCATACATCTGTGCCTTTAGTGGTGTTAATGCTCCGGTTCCGGCTGCTTTAACGGCAGCGATGTAGTCCTGATCATGAACGAGTGCCAGTTCTTCATCGGTCGCATGACGCGGTGCGATACAAGGTATGCCATCTAATTGATGCATCGCTTCGAGCAAGGAAACGGTTAATTCGAGACGGATTGGGTTAAACGGATGGGTTTCGGAAAATCGATAAGCCGCTTCTTCTGGACTGTAGAGATAAGCGAAATCCTTCATCTGCTCACATCCGGTCCAAGTACATCAAATCCTTCTTTGCGCAACTTCTCGATGATCCGAATCGGATTCATCGTCTGGACACGAAACGCAACGATCCGGACGTACGGATCGTCTGTTGGATAGACGAGTACATTTAAGATATTGATATTCGTTTTAGCAAGCAGTGTAGCAATCTTTGCTAACGTACCTGCCGTATTCTCGACACGAATTTCAATTTGGGAACTTGGCTCGAGTGCACCGGTTAACTGTACAAATGTTCGTAATAGATCTGTTTCCGTTACGACCCCAACGAGTCGTCGACCACGGACGATTGGTAGACAAGTCAATCGATATTCATAAAACAAGACAGCTGCATCTTCGAGAAAATCAAGTGGATGAGCCGTGATAGGGCTCTCGATCATAATGCTTGAGACCGGATACTGTAGGTCTTGTTTTGCTGTATCCGGATGAAAGATACTACTTGCGCTTTGAATTTCCTTTAATCCGACAAGACCAACAAGTTCGTGCCGCGCATTGACGACAAGAACATGACGAATTTTATGACGTTGCATGAGTTCAACCGCATGAGCGATGGAATTCGTCGGTTGCATCGTGATGCACGTCGTATTCATGATTTGTTCAATTAACATGACGATTCCTCCTCGATCTCAGTCGTACATGAAACGTCTTCTTAAGCGTAACGCATCAAAGTGAGCGACAACTTCAGGGGAGACGTGTTTTCCGATACGCGCCATCAAACAATTAGCGGGATGAGAGGCGATTTCCGGATCATCCGTCGGAAAGAAGACGAGGCCACCATGGTTCATCATCTTCTCCATGATTTTTCGGTAATCCCAGACGGATAGTCCACTCCCTTTTAAGTCCCAGTGCCAGTAATATTCAGTCGTTAAAATTAAATAATGTTCCATGGCAGGGTCGAGCATGGAGATCTCAAGTAATTTTTTTCCGATTTGCTGTCCGCGGAATCGAGAGGAGACTTCGATTGCTCCGAGTTCCAGAATGTACGGATTGTTCCCTTCACTCCATGTTTCATAAGGGTCAGGATATAAGTAAGTCACATAACCGATGATTTCCGTTCCTTGACGAGCGACGATGATGCGTCCCTCCTCGAGGTCGGCGATCTCAACGAGCGCTTGGTGTTGTTCAGCGGGTGGACGAAAAGCTGTCAACCCTGAATCGAGTGTATACGTTGCTAGTGTTTGACTCGGTACGGGACCTTCGATGTCGACAGGACCGAGTGATGTTTCATGCGTCCGATGATTGAATTGTTTTTCAAACATGTAAGCGTCACCACCTTCCTATTCATTATAGACGAAAGCGCTTGAGCAAAGAGAGGGATTTTTTAACAAATTGACGGCAAATGGATTGAACTGATGGATAACTAGCTTATAATAAAGAAGAGAACATAGAAGGGGAGGAACGAGACATGAAAGTTTTGAAAGCGCTTCCGGGGAAGCATTGGTTAGCAGAGTATGATGAGACGAACGCGTACGACTGGAAAGATGCTGAGCAGTACTTTTCGTGGGCGACAACGGGGAAAGTCAACATGGCCCATGAAGCAATCGATCGTCACGCAGAAGGCGAGCGGGCGAACAAGGATGCGCTGATTTATTTCGATGGAACGACGGAACAACGCTTCACATATGCAGATATGAAACGATTGACGAATAAAGCGGCAAACGTATTAGTGGATGCAGGGGTCAAAACGGGTGACCGGATTTTCATCTTCATGCCACGCTCACCGGAATTGTATTTTGCCTTACTTGGCGCACTGAAAGTAGGGGCAATCGTCGGTCCATTGTTTGAAGCATTCATGGAACAAGCGGTTCGCGATCGTTTGCTCGATTCTGAAGCGAAGTTACTCGTGACGACGAAGGCATTGCTCCCACGTGTTCCAGTTGGGGAACTGGGCTCACTTGAAAAGGTAGTGCTTGTCGACGAAGGCGTGGAAGAATCAGAAACACTAATCGATTTCCGCAAAGCATTTGATCAAGCATCTGATGTGTTCGAACCAGTTTGGTTAGATCGCGAAGACGGATTGATTTTGCATTATACTTCGGGATCAACAGGGAAACCCAAAGGTGTTCTCCATGTTCAGAATGCGATGATTCAGCACTTGATGACGGGGCGCTGGGTACTTGATCTACAAGAAGACGATGTCTACTGGTGCACGGCTGACCCAGGCTGGGTCACAGGAACGAGTTACGGTATCTTCGCTCCGTTCTTGAATGGGGCAACGAACATCGTCGTCGGTGGACGCTTCAATCCAGACTTCTGGTACAGTGTCATCGAGAAGTATAAAGTAACGGTTTGGTATAGCGCACCGACCGCTTTCCGCATGTTAATGGGAGCTGGCGCGGATGTTGCGAATCATCATGATCTATCAAGTCTTCGTCATGTATTATCCGTCGGAGAGCCATTGAACCCAGAAGTCATTCGTTGGGGCAAAGAAGCGTTCGATCAACGCATTCATGATACGTGGTGGATGACGGAGACAGGTGCGATGATGATTTGTAATTACAAGTCGATGGATATTAAACCGGGATCAATGGGGAAACCGATTCCAGGAACACAAGCAGCAATCGTCGATGATCAAGGAAATGAGTTACCACCATTCCGAATGGGGAATCTTGCCTTAAAAACACCATGGCCGTCGATGATGCGTCAGATCTGGAACAATCCGCAGAAATACGAATCATATTTCTTCAAAGGATGGTATGTATCAGGTGACTCTGCTTATATGGACGATGAAGGTTACTTCTGGTTCCAAGGGCGCGTTGATGACGTCATCATGACAGCTGGAGAACGAGTCGGTCCGTTCGAGGTCGAAAGTCGTCTCGTTGAACATCCAGCGGTCGCAGAAGCTGGAGTCATCGGGAAACCAGATCCGGTTCGCGGTGAAATCATCAAGGCATTCATTGCCTTACGTGATGGTTACGAGCCAACGGATGAACTAAAACAAGAAATTCAGGCATTTGTCAAAGAAGGTCTCGCTGCTCATGCGGCGCCACGAGAAATTGATTTCCGGGATAAATTGCCGAAGACACGAAGTGGTAAAATTATGCGTCGTGTTCTGAAAGCATGGGAGTTAAATCTCGAAACAGGAGATCTTTCAACGATGGAAGATTGAACGCAAAAAAGGATGGATCACCGTAACAGGTGATCCATCCTTTTTGTTAGTTTTCAGAAGTAGCGTCGTTTTTCTTTTCATCTTGCTTTTTCTGTTGCTCTTGTTGTTTCTTTGCATCTGCTTCTTTTTTCTTAGCGTCAGCTTCCGCTTTCTTCTTAGCTTCTGCCTCGGCTTTCGCTTTTGCATCGGCAGCACGTTTTGCGTCTTCCTCTGCTTTTTTCTTCGCATCTGCTTCAGCTTGTTGTTCGTTTTGTTGCGCTTCTTGTTTCTGTTCTTCCGCTCTCTTAGCTTCTTCTTCTGCTCGCTTAGCTTCTTCTTCTTTCTTTTTCTCAGCTTCTGCTTTTTTCTTCGCCTCTTCGGCTTTTTTCTTTTTATCTTCTTCTTTGAAACGACCACTGTTTTTGAAATCGTCTGCGGAAACAGAAGATGGTTGTGTGAAACGAGCACCTGATTTGAAGTAGCTGTTATTAGCACTATATGCTGCGTTCGCCATTTGTGACCACAGCGTCTGTGTGCGTTGATAATACGTCGTCGGACCGATGAGTGAATTGTTCTGGTCATGTCCAGTCCAAACGGCAAGGGTGACACCAGGTGTTGAACCAACAAGGTAAGAGTCTTTTACATCGTTCGTCGTACCTGTTTTACCTGCCCAGTCTCCAGGTACATTCAATCGGTCTTTTGCAAATGTTGCTGTACCTTTCGTAAAGACACCGCGCATCATATCAAGCGTCAAGTAAGCAGTGCGTGGTTCATAAATCCGCTTTTTCTTCGGTTTTGCTTTATAGATGTCTTTCCCGTCTTTCGTGATTTTCGAGATGACATATGGTTGAACGAATTCGCCGTAGTTCGCGAGTGTCGCGTAAGCACCAGCGAGTTCGACCGGTGTGATTTCCATCGTACCGAGTGCGGCTGAAGGGGCATAACGAATCGCATCTGGTACTTCAACTCCCATATCGACGAGTTTTTGAATCGAGTTTGACATATTCATTTTCTCGTAGATTTTAACAGCAGGTACGTTTAGTGAAAGTTCAAGTGCGGTACGAACCGTCACGTTCCCACGATAACGACCGCCTTCATTCTTGATTGGGCGATCACCTGGTTGACGTGGTACGGTTTGATAATAGTATTCTTCATCATTAACGGTTGATTCTGGAGTAATCAAACCGTTCTCAATCCCGTTTGAGTAAACGAGGATTGGTTTTGCTGTTGATCCAATTTGGCGTTTGGCTTGGAATGCCCGGTTGAAGTCATCGGCTTTTCCATCCATATAACGCCCACCGACGAATCCGAGGATACGACCCGTCTCATTTTGAACCATGACAGCTGCTGTTTCTTCGGGATCTTGTTTTGAAACGGTTTTTTTTGTTTTTGGATCCACGACTTGCTTGTACTGCATGCTGCCAGGGAAGTTACCGTTATTCTTCGCAGGTTGCTGCATGGATTCATGAATTTTCTTGTCTAGTGTCAAGTGAACTTTGTACCCACCCTGACGGAGTGCAACAAGTGCTTGATCTTGATAGTTTGCTCGAACTTCCGCTAGTTCTGACGGTTTGACTTCATCTTCTTTGATTCCATCTTGTTTCATCAAGTACTTCGTCATGATTTTTGTCGCTTCACGCTCTGCTAAGTCATAGACGTACGGGTACGTATCACGTGAACGTTTCGACTGTTTCGCAAAGTCTTTCGTGATATCGTGTTTGAGTGCTTTTTCATATTGCTCTTTTGTAATATTTTTTGCGACATACATCCGTTTTAAGACGGTCTTCATCCGATTGATACTTGGCGTCAAATCTTTCTTGACGACGCCACCTTGTAGATAAGGTGTGTAATAGTATGGGTTTTTCGGAATACCAGCGAGGAAGGCTGCTTGTGGTAATGTCAGCTTTTTCGCCGATTTATTAAAGACACCTTGAGAAGCCGCTTCAATTCCGGCAATATTACGTCCGAGTGAATTTCGACCAAATGAGACGACATTCAAATAAGCTTGAAGAATTTCATCTTTTGACATCGCGTTTTCGAGGCGTAGCGCCAAGATGATTTCTTTTGCTTTCCGTTCGAACGAGACTTCATTCGTCAAAATTTGGTTTTTGATTAATTGTTGAGTCAACGTACTTCCGCCAGTCCGTGACGCGGAATTCGTCAGTTCTTGCAAGACTGCACGTAATGTTGCTTTTGGGACAACCCCATCGTGCTGATAAAAATCAGTATCTTCAGTTGATAAGACGGCATCCAATAAATAGGGAGAGATGTTTTTAATATCAACGGGTTGACGTTCTTCATCAGTAGAGACGTTCGTCAACTTCTCGCCGCTTCCCCAATAAATCTGACTCGTCACCGCATAGCTATTGACTTGTTGCTTCATTTCCGTCAATGGAGGAGCTTTTGTGCCTTTGACAAGTGAAGCGAAGTATCCACCGGCGGCTCCGACGGAGAAGCTTCCAATGAGCAACACTGCTATGATGAGGAATAAAATGATGTTCCATGAAACATCGTATGTGATATTCGACCAGTGCCGAACGGCTTTCGTCCGGGGGTGATTCCAAAACTTGGACCAGTTCTCGCGCATAAATGATCTCCTTTGCATCTTAAACTTAGGTGTAAATTAATATTAAATCACAGATAGACGTATTATACCATAAATCCATTGCTGAATTTTGGCTTGACAGTGGATTCATCTTCGACGTATCATGAAACCATCTTATTTTCATATGATACGTTAAACAGTGATCGGAATACAGTAGTAAGTCACTCCCTGTGACAGAGACCTAGTGGTGCTGCGAACTAGGACACAGTGAACTTATGAATTACGCTTCCAGGAGTTTCTTGAGAAATCAAGCGGTCGTCCCGTTATCGACGAACCAAGTGGTCCTTTTATTTAAAGGGCAATCAGGGTGGTACCACGGAATCTTCCGTCCCTTCGTTTTATACGAAGGGGCGGTTTTTTATTGTAAAAAGTGAACTTTAGGAGGAAACATAATGACGTTATTAGAAGATTTAGAATTTCGCGGTTTAATTAACCAAATGACGGATGAAGAAGGACTTAAAACATTACTCGAGACACCGACGACGCTATACACGGGTTTCGATCCAACAGCTGATTCGTTGCATATCGGACACTTGTTGCCAATCTTAGTTTTAAAACGATTCCAACAAGCAGGTCACCATGTCGTAGGTCTCGTTGGTGGGGCGACGGGAATGATTGGAGACCCAAGTGGTCGCGCAACGGAACGTTCTTTAAATACATCGGATATCGTTGAAGAGTTCGCGAACCGGATTAAAGGTCAATTATCGCGCTTCTTACCACTTGAAGGAGAAAACCCGGTCACGATCGCGAATAACCTGGACTGGACGAAAGATTTGACGATCATCGATTTCTTACGCGATATCGGAAAACACTTCCCGGTCAGCTACATGCTTGCGAAGGACTCTGTTGATTCACGACTTCAAAACGGGATCTCGTTCACAGAGTTCTCATACATGTTACTTCAATCGTTTGACTTCTTGAAACTCTATGAAGATCAAGGATGCCGTCTCCAAGTCGGAGGTAGTGATCAGTGGGGAAACATCACAGCGGGGATGGAGCTGATCCGTCGCGTTGGTCACGAAGAAAAAGCATTCGGTTTGACGGTGCCGCTCGTTACAAAAGCAGACGGTCAGAAATTTGGTAAGACAGCTGGCGGTGCAGTTTGGTTAGATGCTGACAAAACGTCACCGTACGAGTTCTACCAGTTCTGGTTCAACGTCGACGATCTCGACGTCATCAAATTCTTGAAATACTTCACGTTCTTGACGCACGAAGAGCTTGATGCACTCGCAGAGGAAGTCAAAGCGGCACCAGAGAAGCGCGTTGCACAACGTCGTCTCGCTGAAGAGATGACAGTTCTCGTCCACGGTGAAGAAGGTCTGACACAAGCACAACGTATCACGACTGCACTCTTTAGTGGAGATATCAAATCCCTGCAAGTCGAAGATATCGAAGATGCGTTCAAAGGAATGCCACGCTTTACGCTTGGTGAATCGAAGAACCTCGTCGACGTTCTCGTTGAGGCGAAAATCAGTCCGTCAAAACGTCAAGCACGTGAAGATGTGACGAACGGTGCAATTTACCTAAACGGAGAGCGCGAGCAAGACTTAACGAAAGAAATCACTGAAGCAGATGCAATCGGTCGCTTTACGATCGTACGTCGCGGAAAGAAAAAATACTTCGTCGTCGAGCATGCTTGATGATATACGAAACGCTCCCTGTTTTATGTACAGGGAGCGTTTTTTTTAAGCTGTCCGGAATAAGCGGAGTGGCAATAAACGAACGGCGATCGTCGTAGCGACGACTGCTTTGATCGTATCCCATAGGACGAAGGGGTAGTTGATCGCAAAAGCGTCTTTAAACGACAAATCGAGAACAGCCATCAGACCAAATGTTCCAAGTAGATAAACTAAACCGAGTCCAAAGACGATCATCCCGATGAATAAGGGGACGAAGCGACGCGTTTTTTCAGCGACGAGTCCGATGAAGAATCCGGCAATCGGAAAGGCAATCAAATAACCGGCAGTTGGTCCGACGAACGGAGCAAGTCCACCTTTTCCTCCAAGAACGGGTAGACCAGCTGCTGCAAGCAATAGGAAGATCAAGACAGCGAGTCCGCCACGTTTTCCACCGAGGATCGCACTGACCGTCATGATGGCGAGCATCTGGAGTGTGATCGGAACAGCACCGACGAGTTGGATTTGTGGCATAGAACTGACGGCTGCAATGATGGCAGCGCCTAAGGCGATGAACGTTAAATCTCTTGTTTTCATGAATGAAGTCCTCTTTTCTATTTGTGTTAACTATGTATAATTAAAGGTTAACACAAATGAATAAATGACGTCACTCTTTTTTTAAGACCAGGTATACATTTTTATGATAAGCACAAAAAAAGCACCCACCGAAGTGAGTGCTGGAACAATCGATTAACGTGAGTAGTACTCGACGACGAGTTGTTCTTGGATTTGATCGTTCAATTCAGAACGCTCAGGAAGACGGACGAATGTTCCTTCGAGCTTCTCAGCATCGAAAGTAACGAAGTCTTTAGTTGCTGGAGCAACTTCGAGTGCTTCTTTGATAACGACAAAGTTCTTCGATTTTTCGCGAACTGAGATCGTTTGACCTGGTTTCACGCGGAATGATGGGATATCAACGCGTTGTCCATCAACTTGGATGTGACCGTGGTTGACGAGCTGACGAGCAGCACGACGTGTACGAGCCATACCCATACGGTAAACGACGTTATCAAGACGTGCTTCGAGTAAGAACATGAAGTTCTCACCGTGGATACCAGGCATTTTGCCAGCATCGTTGAAGATACGGTTGAATTGGCGTTCGTTTACTCCATACATGTGACGAAGTGTTTGCTTCGCTTGAAGTTGAAGACCGTACTCAGATACTTTACGACGGCTGTTACCGTGTTGACCTGGTGCGTAAGGGCGTTTTGCGATTTCTTTTCCTGTTTCAGTAAGTGAGATACCGAGACGACGTGAGAGTTTCCAAGCTGGACCTGTATAGCGAGCCATAATAAGACTCCTCCTTATTGTTCGTTATTATTTGCATAAAAATAATAACGCCATCAAACCCACATTACGCCCATTTCATGATGTGGCACCCTCGCTTGATAGCAAAGTTACACGATGCCCCTCCGGTTATTCACCGAGTCATGAAATGTGATACGTAAGCGATTTGACCGCTATCGTTATCATTTCTGCACTTTTACAAGTATACGGTGTGGACAATCGACTGTCAATCAGAATTACAGATGACGAAGCAGTGTCGTACAGAAAGCTTCTAAACCAGCTTGATCGACTTCATCGAAACGGTTGAATTCTGGGCTGTCGATATCAAGTACGCCGATCGTTTGACCGTCTTTGACGAGTGGAATGACGATTTCTGAATTCGAAGCCGCGTCACACGCGATATGACCTGGGAACTGATGGACGTCTTCAATGCGTTGTATCGTTTGTTCGGCTGCTGACGTTCCACAGACACCACGACCGAATGGAATACGAACACATGCTGGAAGTCCTTGGAACGGTCCGAGGACGAGTTGGTTTTGTTCTGTATCTGTCAAATAGAAGCCGACCCAGTTGATGCGGTCGAGGAACTGATTCAGTAACGCACTCGCATTCGACAAGTTTGCGACTTGATTCTCTTCTCCCATTAATAACGCATCAAGTTGTTTTGAAAGCATGTCATATTGTTTCGTCCGGTCACCTTCATATGTCTTTGTTTCGAACATAATAAATTCCTCCCGTGAAAAGCGTATTTTTTTTAGTTTAACGAGTTTTCGTACGGCTGACAAACAATTGATTTTTGGGGAAAGGATTCAAAAGAGCGGAAGAAATCAGGAAAAGCCCTTGTAAATCTATGCAAAACGGTTGCGCTATACTATTATAAGGATAAGATTATTGCGATTTAGAGAAAATCTAAAGTCGTACGACAGAGTGGAGGTCGTGACAAATGTGGGCATGGGTGATCGGAGTCATCGTCATCGTATTACTCGTCATGCTATTTAGCATGATCAGTCGAAAAAAATACTACACGAAAATCGATGAACTTGATATGCGAAAACAAGGCATCGTCAGTGCATCGATTCCAAAGGAGTTGCAGGACTTAAAGCAACTTCCGATGGCGGGTGAGACGGAGACGAAGTTCAGCTCCTGGCATCAAGCGTGGGAAGAGTTACTAACAGTCCACGTCGCCCAAATCGATGAGACACTTTACCGTGCGGAAGAAGCGCTCGATAAATATCGGTTCATCGCCGTCAAGAATGACCTCGAAGTAACGGAACAATTAATTGCGGAACTTGAAGGATTGATTGATGAGATGCTCGTCGAGATGTCGACGTTCAAAACGAATCAATCGGTTTTAGCAGAACTGAAAGCGCAAGGTGAGGCTGATTCAGGACAAGTTCGGAAATCATTACTGATTCAAGCGAATTCGTTCGGACCGGCGCTCGCGCGTCTAGAAGAACGAAGTGAACAAATCGATGCGCATTGGAATGAGATGTGCCAGTACGAAGCCTCAGGCGAAGTGACGAAGGCGTATGAAACAAGCTTGTTGCTTGAACAAGAAGTAGCAACGACACGTCAACTTGTCGAACTCGTACCGAAACAATGGAAGATTCTCGCTCATGAATTGCGTCAACGGATTGATCAGCTTGGAGCGGGTTATAAGGAAATGTCGTTAGATGGGTATCCACTTGAACCACTCGGTCTACAATCTGAGATCAAACGGTTCGAGGAACAGCGCTTGAGTCTTTCTGAAAAAATCGAGAGACTTGAAGTCGACGGTTTAGAAGAGGCGATTCAACAGTTGTCAGCCGACGTTGATCAAATGTACGATACGTTCCGTCGTGAAGTTGATGCGCGCCACCAAGTGAAAAAAGAAAACCAATCCTTGAAACAAAAAGCATTACGGATGCGTGAACGGATTCGTCAGTTAGCACAAGAGTTCAGTATTTTACGTGAAAAGTATGAAATCTCAGCAGATCTTGGAATTCATTATGAAACAATTCAGCGTGACGAAGAGCTATTATTCGAAGCAGCAAAAGATCTCGATGAGTCGATTGCTGGAAAAATCATTCCGTTCAGTATGCTCGAAGATCAAATGCGCGATGCGATTCGACTCGAAGAACAGTTGATGATTCAATACGAACGCTTTACGGTCGAGCTTCAAGCGCTTCGAAAAGAAGAGACAGAAGTTCGCGAACGAATCGTCGCGTGGCGCCATCAGCTCTCACAAACACGTCTTCGTCTGAAACGACTTGGATTACCGAACTTACCAACGGAAGTCGAAGAAGCACTACGGAATGCGAACCGTTCGCTACAGACGCTTGAGACGCGGCTCGAAGAGTTGCCGTTTAATGTCCGATCGATCGTTGCACAAAGCCAGGACGTCCAAGAAACGTTTAAACATGTGCAAGAACGGTTAGATACATTAGTGTTCGAAGTCACGTATGCAGAACGACTCGTCCAGTATGCGAACCGATACCGTCGCCACGACAACGAGATACATATGTCGCTGACGATCGCGGAAACGAAGTTCTTAGCGGGAGACTATGAACGAACGATTGTCTTAGCGGAACGTGTCCTAAATGAATACGATCCGGACGCGATCGAGCGCATTAAACGGTCGTGTGCACCAGAGGAAACACTGCACGTTTAAATCAGGATCGACAATTCAGGGTGACCGTCATGGTCACCCTATTTTTGTAAAAAGAGGAGTGAGCAGAATGGGAACACTATACGTAAATGGGTTGATTCGGACAATGGCACATGAAGAGGATGTCCATTCAGCGATGTTTGTCGAGGAGACAAGAATCATCGCGATGGGTGAAGAAGGAAAACTACGCCGACGTTTCGGTAGACGCATTCATCAGATTCAAGACTTGAACGGAAAAGCTGTTTATCCAGCCTTCACAGACGCGCATATTCATCTGATTGGTTACGGGGAAGCGATCAACCGTGTCGATGCCTCGCGTTATACGACGCTTGAAGAGTTAGGACAAGCATTCCTCAAGGCAGAACCAATCAACGGAATCCACGTGGCGGAAGGATATGACGAAACGAAACTTGATCGCGCGCCAACAAAAGCATGGTTGAACCAGCTATTCCCGGACGCTCCTGCCTTATTAAAACGAACAGATCGACATACTGCACTTGTCAACGATGTCTTATTCCAGCAGCTCGGCTATAAAGCATCGACTGTCATCGATGGTGGAAAGGTCGGTCTAGCGGATAACGGAGAAGCTGACGGATTTCTATACGATGCGGCGCTTGAACCTTTATATGCGTTACAAGCTGGAAACTTAGAGCGAAACAAATCGTCACTCCGGTCAGCAATCAAGAGTTTGTATCAATACGGCATCATTGCTGCCCATACAGAAGATTTATCGTATCACGGCGATGTCGCGGAAATCCTCCAAGCCTATAAGGAAGTGACAGAAGAGACAGGGTTCCATACACACCTACTCGTTCATCATCTTGTCATCGATGAGTTCGTACAACAGCAGCCAACTCTGCCATCAACGATGTCAATTGGTGCGATGAAGCTATTCGTCGACGGCGCACTCGGAGGACGGACCGCTCTACTTGGTCGTGGCTATTCTGATGATCCGACGACACGTGGCATCGAAGTGCATACACCAGAACAGCTTGAGCAACTTGTCAAACGAGCACGTAGTTACGGATTCACAGTTGCGGCGCACGTCATTGGTGATTTGGCAATCGAACGATTCGTGCAAGTACTTGAGAAATATCCGGCACCAAAAGGCAAGCGGGACCGGATCATCCATGCGACGGTTGTTCGTCCGGAAACGCTTGCTCGGATTCGAAAGCTTCCTGTCCTAATTGACGTCCAACCGGTCTTTTTACTAGACGATGCAGACTTCATCGTCGATCGACTTGGGTTGAACCGCTTAGACTGGAGTTATCGTTTACGTTCGTTAGCAGAGACGGGTGCGTTATTATGCGGTGGGGCAGATGCGCCGATCTCTGACCCTGATGTCCGACGTTCCCTTTATGCGGCGACGGAAGGAACAGCAGGACGTGTCAATAAGACGAATGAGACGTTATCGATGTACGAAGCCTTATTACTCTTTACGAAAAATCCACATCTCGCGACCGAGACACATGGACGCAAAGGGTTACTCCTACCAGGCTACGATGCCGACTTCGTCATCTTTGAACAAGACTTCTATCGCTTGCGTGGTGAAGCCATCTTGAATAATCGTTTAGTGGAGACTGTTCAAGCTGGAAAAATCGTCTATCAAGCAGAAACAGCCTTAGTTTGATGTTGCTTGTGCATAGTGCGAAATAGCCTTCGAATAGAAAGAAGATAGTCCAGGTGCATACGTATCGTAATAGGCACGAAACCGTTCGTCGGACACATACATCTGACCGAGTGACTCGAAAATAGATAACTCACATGGATAATAGTACGTATCGATGAAGTCATGTTGTTCTTTGACGACTTGTTGAACGTCTGCACCCGTCACCTTGTGTCCGTCGCGGTAAAGGATCGTCAAGCGTTGATCGAGTTGTTTGTGCATGGTGCTCAGTCGTTCTTTCTCATTCGGAGTACGTTGTTTTTGTCTTTTTGCACTAATCCGATATAAGTCAGTGTCGCCGTAGTATTCCTCGACTTCATCTGCATGTTGTTTTTCGTGCATGACGATCTCTTCGTGACGTAAACCACGGAATAATTGTTCGTCTTTCATTGGGATTCCTCCTTTTAAAGTGAGTAATGTCTGTTCAGCGAGTTCAGCGAGTGCCTGATAATACGAAGCTTTTTCTTGAAGTAGTGTTATTTGTTTTTTCAGTATCGTATGATGATTGGAATCCGATTGTTTGAGTAACCCTTGGATTTCTGACAGTGGAAAATCGAGAGAGCGATAAAATAATATCTGTTGCAAGCGTAATAGATCTTCCCTGCTGTAACACCGGTGATCGGTATCAGTGCGCCGGGGTACTAAGAGTCCGACTGTTTCGTAATGATACAACGTTCGCTTCGTGACACCGGCAAGGTTAGCGATTTCCTGAGTAGAATAAGTCATCTGTGTACCTCCTTTGATTGGAGTATAAGGGGTGACGTAACGGAAGACGCAACAAAAAAATCTGCCTGAGGAGGCAGATTTTTTTGTTGTCATAAGAATGAGCGTTGAATCTTATGCCAAAATGTATTATTCGTCAATTTGACGGTTTTAAGTTCTTTTTCAGAGAGTTGGATATCGACGGAATCCGTACGTGTCAGGCTGAGTGCTTCGTTATCCATCCCGATGATCGGATAATCGTTTCCGTCTTCAATGATGCGTAACGAGAGTTTACGTCCGCGGTTCAATAGGAAAGCAGAGCCAAGCGTCCGATACCGGTTGTTGTTGACGGAAGCAATTTCGCTGACTTGAAGACAATGAATCAACGGGTCGACGATTGCACCTGAGAGTGACTTGTTATAAGCCGTTGAGCCAGTTGGTGTTGAGATGACCATTCCATCCCCACGGAATGTCTCGAATAGGAAATCATCGATATAAACTTCGATTGCAAGTGACTTGATGATGCTTGACTTAACAGAACATTCGTTTAGACAAAGCATCGGTGGTCCACCGTTGATGGATGCCTCGAGCAATGGGTAACGACGCACTTCGATTTCACCATCTGAGACACGATTACCTGTCTCTTTAAAGATGGCTTCAACAGCAGAAAGGTCATTGATATCGAAATCACAATAGAACGAGTTTGGTCCCTCGGCGAATCCAACATAGATCGCGTCATCACGGAAACCGGTGAAACGTGCGGCTTGCAGAAACGCTCCATCTCCACCAATCGAAACGATGATGTTTGCTTGTCGATGATCTTGGACGACATTCAACCCGTATCGTGTTCCGACATCGATCAACTTTCGTACCTGCGTTTCGTGTCTTTGTGTATTTCGGTAGTACAGGTAGACATTATTTCGAGCCATGGTTAATTCCCCCTTGAAAGCGTTTCATGAACTCTTTCATTATACCTGTTTTTTGGAAAGACGGATACTGAAGACCATGAATTGTAGCA
This sequence comes from Exiguobacterium sp. EA-TM-5, assembly GCF_053878415.1. NCBI lineage: Bacteria > Bacillati > Bacillota > Bacilli > Caryophanales > Exiguobacterium > Exiguobacterium sp. EA-TM-5. The sequence continues at coordinate 1,301,411 of NZ_CM132670.1, forward strand.
GAATGCTTGCCATCTCCTCTGATCATTCCTATAGTTAAATAGAAAATAAAGTATATCCGATCAGGGGAAAAGGGGAATTCACATGGCAACATTTAAAGGAAATCCAATCACACTTCAAGGTACGTCTGTTCAAGTCGGACAAACAGCACCTGATTTTCAAGTACTTGCTAACGACTTATCACCTGTAACACGCGATACATATCAAGGTGTTCGAATCATCAGTGTCGTTCCATCAATCGATACAGGTGTATGCGATGCACAGACGCGTAAGTTCAACGAAGAAGCGGCAACAATCGAGGGTGTGACGGTCATGACGATCTCAAACGATCTCCCATTCGCTCAACGTCGTTGGTGTGCTTCAAGCGGTCTCGATCAAGTCGTGACGTTGTCTGATCACCGTGACCTTTCATTCGGAACACAGTATGGTGTAGCAATCGAAGAATTACGTTTACTTGCTCGCTCTGTCTTCGTCCTTAATTCGAACAACGAAATCACGTATGTCGAATACCTCGAAGAATCGACAGACGAAGTCAATTTCGAAGCGGCACTTGCTGCAGCGCGCGAAGCGAAGTAAGAATGGTTTACAAACGCCGCTGAAGCGTTACAATGGAACTAATGATAGAAACGGCTCCCGCTATACGGGGGGCCGTTTCGTTTTGGAGAGGATGACGTACATGGAGCCGTTAGAAAAGTTATATAAGGAATTAACACGTCAAACAAAACAAATCGAACGTGATCTCGATATGCCCTATTTAGAAGCGTTGACGACAGTGATTGATCGGTTGAACGACCGCCATACTGAAAATGTAGACAAAGAGGTCATTCGTAAAGCAGTATCGCTTGCTATTCTTGAAGGGATGAAACAAGCACAACCGAATCATTTACCAACACCAGACAGTGTCGCTTTGTTTGCTGGTTATCTAATCGGGAAATTGGTAGGTAAGGAGGACATCCGTCTACTTGAATTAGGAAGTGGAACAGGTGGTATGTTACATGCTGTCTTAAGTCAGCTTTCGACTGGTACATCTGCTGAAGCAGTTGAGGTAGATGAGACGTTGATCCGTTTATCGGCAGCGGTAACGGAACTGCTTGATTATCCAGTCACGTATACCCATCAAGATGCATTACGACCGTTGTTACTTGATCCAGTTGATCTTGCGATGGCTGATCTTCCCGTCGGCTATTATCCGGACGAGGAGGCATCTGCGTCTTACATCTTGAAACGGGACGAAGGTATGAGCTATAGTCATTTCTTATTGATCGAACAGGCGATGCAATACGTCAAACCAGGTGGATTTGGTGTCTTCGTCATTCCAAACGGACTGTTTCAACATGATACCGAAGGAAAATTGAAACAGTACTTCGAATCAAAAGCGCATGTCATCGGTATTTTGCAGCTACCACTCACGATGTTCAAACAAGAACAGGCAGCAAAAAGCTACTTGATCGTTCGCAATCATTTAGCTGGTATGAAGATGCCTAAACAAGCATTACTTGCAGAGTTACCATCCTTCACGGATGTCCGCTCGTTTGGTGGAATGGTGAAACAGATTGATGAATGGATTAACACAGAATTAAAATGAATTACGCAAAGTGATTGAAATCTATCGTTAATTTGACTATTCTAGTTGTAGAACAGAAATAGAAGAAAACCTAAACAGATGTGAATGTTCATTGGATTCAAATGGAAAAGGGGAAAAATCATGGCAAAAATTATGGCGGTAAACGCAGGTAGTTCGTCTTTGAAGTTCCAATTGCTCGAAATGCCGAACGAAACGATGATCGCAATCGGACTCGTTGAACGTGTCGGTAAAGACGATGCAATCTTTACGATTAAATATGGTGAAGGACAAAAGTATACAGATGTTCTCCCACTTGCTACACATAAAGAAGCAGTCGAGTTGTCACTCGAAAAATTGATGGAGTTCGGAATCATTTCTTCTTACGATGAGATTAAAGGTGTCGGACATCGTGTTCTTCACGGTAAAGAAAAATATGCTGACTCTGTATTGATCACAGACGAAGTCATGCAAGATATCGAATCGTATACAGAACTCGGACCACTTCACATTCCACCAAACTTGATCGGAATTCGAGCATTCCAAGCATTGCTCCCAGAAGTACCACAAGTAGCGGTCTTCGATACAGCGTTCCACCAAACAATGCCGGAAGAAAACTTCCTTTACAGCTTGCCGTATGATTACTACACAGAATACGGTATTCGTAAATATGGTTTCCACGGTACGAGCCACAAATACGTTACGGAACGTGCATCTGAATTGCTCGGTCGTCCACTAAAAGATCTCCGTTTAATCTCGTGTCACTTAGGTAGCGGAGCATCGATCGCAGCAGTTTCTGGTGGCGAATCGATCGATACGACGATGGGCTTCACACCGCTTGAAGGAATCACGATGGGAACACGTTCTGGTTCGCTTGACCCAGCCTTGATTCCATTCTTGATGGAAAAAACAGGGAAAACAGCAGAAGACGTCTTGAATGTCATGAACAAAGAATCTGGAATCTACGGTTTATCAGGTCTCTCAAGTGACTTGCGTGATGTCCAAACGGCTGCTAAAGAAGGGAACCACCGTTCAGAGATGGCGCTGCGTATCTTCGCGAACCGTATTCACGGTTACATCGGACAATATGCTGCTGAGATGAACGGTGTCGATGCAATCATCTTCACAGCTGGCGTCGGAGAGAATTCAGATTCAATCCGCGAGCGTGTTTTACGTGGTCTTGAATTCATGGGCGTTTACTGGGATCCATCACTCAACAACGGAGCTCGTGGAGAAGAACTCTTCATTAACTATCCACACTCACCGGTTAAAGTCATCATCATTCCGACAAATGAAGAATTGATGATTGCTCGCGATACAGTTCGTGTTGGTGGATTGGTTGCTCAAAACGCATAATCATCTCGTAAGGATCGAATCGTTATTATGACGATTCGATCCTTTTTTTGATGAAATCTATAAATATTGAAATGCGAACACACGATCTATTATTACGGAGTTTGTCATATAATAAAAAAAGAATCATTACTATCGTAAAAATAAACTTAAAAAAGGATGATTTCTTAAAAAAATGAGTCTTTTGTAACACAAAAGTAATAGTACAGACATATTTTTGTGGTCTATATGTAACGGCACTGTCTCGTTTTGTCATGTATATTAATCTCAGTTAACAAACACGAAACAATGATGGAGGAGAAAATACATGATGAAACGAATGCTCGCAAGTGTTTTAACGGTCGTGTTAGCACTCAGTTCGTTCGCAGGTCTTCAAGCGGAAGCTGCCACTAAGAAAAGCGTCAAGTCAACAGTCGATAGCCTAGTCATTCGTCAAAAAGCTACTACTTCGTCGAAAAAACTCGGTCTTCTATATAAGAATCAAACATTATCTTATAAAGCAAAAACAGGTAGCTGGTATAAAGTAAGCTATAAAGGAAAAACAGCCTATCTTAGTGCGAAATACTCAAAAGTTGTAAAGGCGAGTGGATCGAAAAAACAATCGACAGGCGGTTGGAAGACAGTCACGAACGTGAGTGCAACAGCTTACACGCCATATGATCCAGGCAGTGGTAATCTAACAGCAATCGGTTGGAACATCAAAAGCTCAAAAAAGAAAGTCGTAGCCGTTGATCCACGTGTGATTCCACTTCGTTCAACAGTAAAAGTGTATTACAAAGGGAAATTAAAAGGAACGTACACAGCTGCCGATACTGGTGGTGCCATCAAAGGTAAGAAGATGGACATTCTTTATTACTCTCGTTCAGAAGCATTTAACTGGGGTCGCCGTACGGTCACAGTAAAATACAAATGATTTCAAACCATCGGACATCGGTTCGATGGTTTTTTGTTTGAGTAGAACATCAAAAAGCGGATCTTCCTAAAAAATAAAGGAAGATCCGCTTTTTGTAGAAGAGTGATTCATAAACGGACGATCAAGACATCGCATTTTGCATAACGCGTAATACTTTCAGAGACGCTACCGATGAAGAAACGCTCAACAGCGTTTAAACCAGTTGCGCCACAGATGATCAAGTCAACATCGTGATTAGGAGCAAGTTTTTTTGCGATCGTCACTTTTGGTGAGCCGTATTCAATCGCTACTTCGACTTCCTGTACACCGCGATCTTGAGCGGTCTTGACATATTCGTCTAGCAATTCCTTCGCGTAAGATTCAGCACGTTCCGTGATAGTACGGTCATATGCTTCTACTGTTGCGAATGTCCGTGTATCAATGACATGTGCGATGATTAGTTTTGCATCATTTCGCAATGAAACATCGATTGCCGTCTCGAAGGCACGTTCTGCCTCTTTTGAGCCATCTACTGCTACAAGTACATTATGATAGACGATTGCCATGATGAATCCATCCCTTCGTAATCGATATGATGAGTACACCCTAATTATACCATTCTCTCATTGGGAGCGGACGAAACATTCAACGAGTTCTAAAAATTGTCCTTCCTTTCGATTACGTCGTAAGATGGAGTCAGTGAAAGGGGGCGATGCCAAGATGAGGCACGCATTAATTACGGCAGGTACAAAAGGACTGGGAGAGCGAGTGACACGCCAGTTACTGGAAGAAGGATGGAAAGTAACAGCGTTTCATCGATCTGAACCCGAGTTCGAACATCCAAATCTAGTGACGATTCAAGCAGATGTAACGAATCAAGAAGAGTTGAAGCGCGCCACTCAACAAGCGATTGACGGACAAGGTCGAATTGATGCGTTGATACTTAATGCAGGACCCTATATTTTTGAACGGAAAGCATTAGTCGATTATACCGATCAAGAATGGAATGAAGTCATTACTGGAAACCTGACCGCGAGTTTTTGGTTGTTGCGTCAAGTGTTGCCTGTCATGCGCGAGCAGACATATGGTCGGATCATCACATATGGTTTTCCGGAAAGCGCAACGGCTCCAGGGTGGGTGTGCCGGGCAGCATTCGCAGCTGCTAAAAGCGGTATGGTGAGTTTGACGAAGAGTGTGGCGCTTGAAGAAGCAGAGCATGGCATTACAGTCAATATGGTCAATCCCGGAAATATCGTCGGTGACAATAAAACAAAGCGAATTTCTGAAGCAGAGCAAGATGAAGCGACACCAGTCGGAAGAACGGGTGTCGGAGAAGACATCGCTCGGGCGATCTCCTTCTTACTTGCAGAAGAATCGAGTATGATCACGGGAGCAATTCTTGATGTGACAGGTGGCGTCAACGTCGTCCATCAATCGCGTAAGTGAATATGAAAAACACCTAAGCTATCGATTAGCTTAGGTGTTTTCGTATCGTTTTAGACTTAAGAAGACGGAATCGATTGAAGGTGTTTTGGTGTGCGAGTCAACGCAACTGGACCTTCAGCAGTGAGATGAATATCATCTTCGATGCGTACACCGCCGACTCCTGGGACGTAGATGCCTGGTTCGAGTGTATAGACGATACCAGCTTCAGCCGTCAGTAAGTTGTTTGACGCAAGAGATGGGAATTCGTGAACCTCGATGCCGAGTCCATGACCAACGCGGTGCGTGAAGTACTGACCGTATCCAGCTTCAGTGATCACATCACGTGCTGCCTTATCTAATGAACCGAGTGTCGTACCGATCTGACTCGCTTTTGTCGCAGCTTCGAGTGCTCGACGAACCGTTTCGTAGATTTTTTTCTGTTCCTCGTTTGCTTCACCATAAATGAAGGTCCGAGTAATATCCGAGCAGTAGCCTTTCCAAACGACGCCTAGATCGAATAGAACGAAGTCGCCATCTTGGATGACACGATCGCCTGGTACACCGTGCGGATCAGCACTGTTTGCACCGAAGAGGACGAGCGTATCGAACGACATCTCGCGGACACCTTTTTTCTTCATTTCATATTCGATTTCTGCAATGACTTCGATTTCTGTGATACCAGGACGAATCGCTTGTTTCCCGATCTCAATTGCTTCGTCTGCAAGTTGTGCTGCTTCTTGGAGAATCGCAATCTCTTCTGTTGTTTTTTTCAAGCGCAGTCTCTGTAACGACTCACCGATATCGAGAATCGCTGCGTTCTCGAGACGTGAACTCAACTCCTGATAGCGGCTGAATGTCATATGTTCACCTTCGATACCAATCCGGTTATTGGAGTGTTCGAATGTCTTGAATAATTCGGCTAGACGATCGAATGGATTTTCGTGATCCTCATACGTCACGACGTCTCCTTCCCAAGGACTCGCTGCAACGATACTTGCTTCGAGCGCTGGGCAGAATAATACATGCTTGCCAGTTACATCGACGAGGACCGCCATGACACGTTCGTGGGGTTCAGCGTAGACTCCTGAGAAATAAAAGACGTTCGCCTTCGAAGTAATGACAGCTAAATCAATTCCTTGTTCTTTCAAGAAATCACTAATTTGATTCGTACGTTCGCTCATATATGACTCCACCTCTCTACTCATTTTCTACATAAGTATACCATCGTCCGATTCGAAAAACATTTATCGTAAATCAGACTAGTACACGTTTTCATCTTTGGAGTAGTACAGTATAATGACAGGAGAGTAGAAAAAAGGAAAAGAAGGGATACAGTATGCCTACGAAACACGAACAGATCATTCGACATATCGAAGATCTTGATGTCGGGACGAAGATTTCGGTCCGACAAATCGCGAAGGACTTGACCGTATCCGAAGGAACGGCCTATCGCGCGATCAAAGAAGCGGAGAATCTCGGTTTCGTTTCGACAATTGAGCGAGTCGGAACGATTCGGATTAAAAAGAAACAAAAAGAAAATATCGAGAAGCTGACGTTTGCGGAAGTCGTGAACATCGTTGATGGTCAGGTCCTCGGTGGACGAAATGGATTACACAAGACACTGACGAAATTCGTCATTGGCGCAATGAAACTCGAAGCGATGATGCGTTATATCGATGTCGATAGTCTCGTCATCATTGGAAATCGCGAAAAAGCGCATGAACTCGTGCTTGAAGCAGGGGCTGCCGTGTTAATCACCGGTGGATTCGATACGACAGAGGATGCGAAACGATTAGCAGATGAGATGGAGTTGCCAATCATTTCGACGTCATATGATACCTTCACGGTCGCAACGATGATTAACCGAGCAATCTATGATCGATTGATCAAAAAGGAAATCTTACTCGTCTCGGACATCTTAATCCCATTACATGACACGTTCTATTTACAGACGACGGATCCGATTTCACGCTGGCATGAGCTAAACGAACAGACGAAACACAATCGTTACCCGGTCATCGACGAACAAATGAAGGTCGTTGGTGTCGTGACAGCGAAGGACATCATTGACCGTCCACATGACTGGGCTGTTGAAAAAGTCATGACACGGCATCCGATCACAGTCGGTATTCGAACGAGCGTCACGAACTCCGCGCATCAGATGGTCTGGGAAGGAATCGAGATGTTGCCTGTCATCGATCAGTATGGTCGATTGCTCGGGATCATTAGTCGTCAAGATGTCTTAAAAGCATTACAACTCGCGAATCGTCAGCCGCAGGTTGGGGAGACGTTCGACGATTTGATTACAGGACAAATCAAAGCAGCGGAGGACGAACGGGGACCGTACTTATCGCTTGAAGTCTCACCGCAAATGACGAACTTCATGGGCACTGCTTCGAGTGGTGTGTTAACGACACTTTTAGTCGAAGGAGCGACACGGATGTTACGCCATATGAAAAAAGGTGATCTTGTCATCGAGAATGTCAGCATCTATTTCATTAAACCCGTTCAAATTGAAAGTACGGTAACGATTCGAGCGAATGTCTTTGACGTCGGTCGGAAATTTGGGAAGGTCGATGTCGAAATGTACCAAGGGACACAAATTGTAGCGAAGGCGCTCGTGACGTCCCAACTCATTGATCGTTAACAGCATATAAAAAGAACCGAAGTCAATTGACTTCGGTTCCTCTGAATTTTGCTTATGATTGCTCCATCTCGCGGACAACATACGGATAAATCTTTTTATATCGTACGAATCCAGCGATGAACGAAGCTACACCGACGATGATTAAAACAGAACAAACGATTTTTCCGACGAGCGTCGTTAACCCGTTCCCAGAAACGAACTGATTGACGGCGAACAGAATGACGAACAGACTCAACCAAATGCTTGCTTGCGTATTGAACAAGTACTTTCGATTCGTGCTTTTCGTATGGAACGCGCGGCGTTTTGCTAACAAATACCCACCAAGCGAGAAAACGATCAGGGCGATTAGGATGAATTGCATGTTAAAAGGACCTCCTTTTTGTCTTCATCTAGTATCATATCAAGATTAGAGGAGCTGTGCACAGTGAAAGAGCAAATCAAACAACTAATTGAAGCGGCAGATACGATTATCATTCACCGTCATGAACGTCCGGATCCCGATGCACTCGGTAGTCAGTTCGGCTTACAATTGACGTTGCAACACCAATTCCCGAGTAAAACGATTTTATCGGTAGGTGAGATGGCAACATCACTGTCGTTCATGGGTGAACTCGACCAAGTAGACGAGGTATTATACAAAGAAGCGTTAGTCGTAATCCTGGATACAGCGAACCAAGCTCGGATTGATGGGAAACTCGCGATGACAGGGAAAAACATCATTAAAATCGATCATCACCCGGATGAAGATCCGTACGCGCCCGTGCAACTCGTCGATACGACGATGAGCTCGACGTCTGAATTACTCGTTCATGTATTGAATGAGTGGGAATATGACATTCCAACAGCTGCTGCCATTCAATTCTACGCTGGAATTGTCGGTGATACAGGACGTTTCCAATTCCGTGGCACGACGAAACGAACGTTTGAAGTCGCAGCACAACTGATTGACGCGGGAATCGATACGGATTGGTTGTACCGTAATATGTACGAAACGGAACTTTCGGCTCTTCATCTACAAGGATATGTTCTCCAACATATTCAATTGACGGACCAAGGTGTCGGATATGTCATTTTGACACAGGATACATTGAAACAATTCGGGGCGACGGTTGAACAAGCATCTTTGCTCGTCAATAGCTTCGCTGGTTTAAAAGGGATGAAATGTTGGGCGCTATTCCTCGAAACGGATCAGGAAGTTCGCGTTCGGATTCGTTCGAAAGGTCCCGTCATTAATGAAGTAGCAAAAGAATTCAATGGTGGTGGACATCCGATGGCTTCAGGGGCAACGATTGAACAGTTGAGTGAAGTCGAACGTGTCGTCCATCGTCTGGATGAGGTCGCTGCTAACTTCCAGTTTTAAATGGAAAAAGGCTGCTCGGTCTCACTCCTCTCATTGAGGAAGCGAAACGAACAGCCTTTTTACGCTTATTGCGTTTTTGTCTTGTCTTGCGGAATGAACCAAACGCCACGATCTGTGTGATCTTCAATGACATTCAGTTGAAGTTCAGCGACAGACTTGCGAATTTTCTCAGCGATTTCTTCCGTTTCAGTAAAAGCGGTAACACCGAGCTTTAATTGTTCGACTTTTTCACGTGCGATTTGACTACGATTTAAAATCATGAGAAACGCTCCTTCCGTACCTGTCATGATATTTCTATACTTATTGTAGCGAATAATAAATCAGATGGCGAGTACTTGAGTCAGTTAGATATGAATGTTCTGAAAACTTTTAGAAACCTCCATCAGAAGAGAAAGGAGAATGAAAGATGCATATAAATGTTCGGACGCAATTTAGTCCATTACAAAGTTTAGTTCGAATCGAGACATATTTAGACGAGCTTGTCCGTCGTCAAATTGGGCGAGCGGTCATCTGTGAGACGACATTGACAGGAGTTCCTGCATTCATCGATGCGTGTCAGCGTCGGAATATGCACCCGGTCGTCGGCTGGGAGCAACGAATTGAAGAAGAAGAGTTTTGTATCTTATGGTTTGCTTTTTCTTCTGATGGGCTTCGCCAATTGTATCGACTAGCAAGCAGGCAGAAGGATACAGATGTCTCAGCGCTCATTGCAGTACTCGTTCCGCTGCGTCAGGCATCTGAAGATGTGACACGTCTACGCCGTTCTTTCGTTCAATGGATGGGGCACGTTCAGGGGGCGCATACATACATGGGAGTAGTCTCTAGTCGTTCGACCGTCGAACGAGAGAGTCGCACGCGTTACCGGGAAGTAGCAGCAGCGCTTGGTATTGAGACGATTCCGGTTGACCCTGTCCGTTACCTCCGTCGAGATGAAGCAGCAGCTTATCAAGCGATTCGTGCCATTCGTGAAGCGACGACGTTCCAAGATCAAAAAACAGATCGTCTAATGCATTTGAAGACGCGTGAAGAATTACTGGAAGATTTTACCGAGCGAGAAATTACGATGGCAGAGCAGTTTGCTGCAACGTCTGAGCACTTAGAACTACCGTTTCAGCAACGTCCATTACCACGCGTCGCAGAAGATTCGAATGCGTTGTTACGGATGCATGCCGAAGAAGGATTACTAGCGCATGGTCATGAAAGTAAAGAGGCACGGGAAAGGCTCGCCTATGAGTTGTCTGTCATTGATAGGACAGGATTTGCCGACTATTTCTTGATCGTTGAAGAACTTGTCCGACGCGCGAAAGCGAAAGGCATCTTTGTTGGACCAGGTCGTGGTTCAGCAGCTGGTTCGCTCGTCAGCTACGCACTTGGTATTACGACGGTTGATCCATTGAAATATGGACTACTATTCGAACGATTCTTGAACCCGGAGCGGATTTCGATGCCGGATATCGATATCGATATCGAAGATGAACGGCGAGAAGAAGTATTAGAAGATCTTGTGATGCGTTATGGGCAAGATCATGTTGCGCAGATTGGTACATTATCGACGCTTGGTGCGAAAGCTGCTCTGCGAGACGTCGGACGAACGCTAGAGTTTTCGAAGGATGAATTAGATGCGGCCGTCAAACAGCTCGGGAAATCAACGACGTTACAAGGGATCGAACAAAATAAACAGATGTATCGTTGGTTTTCTGGAAGTGAAAAGCGTCGACAACTCTTGCAACTTGCGCAAGCAGTCGAAGGTCTCCCGCGACAACGGTCGGTTCACGCAGCCGGTGTCGTCATCGGTTCAGAAAACCTCGTCGAGACGACGCCAATTGAAGCGGGTCCAAACGAACGGTACGTGACACAGTTTCTGATGCAGGCATTAGAACGTCAAGGATTGTTGAAGATTGACTTGTTAGGATTACGGAATTTAAGTCGTTTGCGCCGGATGGAAGAATTGATTCGACGAGAACATCCATCCTTTACACTCACGCAAATTCCAGAGGAAGACCGCGCGACATTTCAAGTCTTTTCCCGTGCCGAAACAGATGACATCTTCCAATTCGAATCGTCAGGAATGAAGCAGACACTCCGCGAAGTAAAACCAAATCGATTCGAGGATTTGGTAGCAACGATGTCACTCTATCGTCCGGGACCGATGAAATTCATTGATTTATACGCGAAGCGAAAAGCCGGTCAACCTTATCAGATGTTGCATCCGGTGTTAGAAGAAGTGCTTGCACCAACGTATGGCATCATCGTCTATCAGGAGCAAGTCATGGAGATCACGCGCCGAGTAGCCGGTTTTACGCTGGCGCAAGCTGATATACTACGTCGTGCGATTTCGAAGAAAAGTACGGATTCCCTTGAACAGGAGCGAGTTCGGTTCCTTGAAGGAGCAAAATCGAACGGATTCGATGATACGATAGCAAGTTCCTTATATGAGCAAATCGAACGATTTGCTGGATATGGATTCAACCGAAGCCATGCGGTCGCCTATTCAAAAATCAGTTATGCACTCGGGTACATCAAAGCCCATTTCCCTCATATTTTCTTACTCGTTTCAGTGGAACAACCGGAACGTCTTGTCCGATTGATGCGCGAACGACGTCTGCCAATCTTGCCACCCGATATCTGGATTTCAGATTACCGTTCTTCGCTAGAAGGTAAAGGGATTCGACTCGGAATCCATGTCATCAAAGGTATTTCTGAACGAGAATTCGAGCGGTTGAAAGAGGCATCGAAGCATGAGGCGACGATCGCTGATCTATTGACCCAAGTCGGTTGGGGCAAAAAAGAACGTGCGAAAATTGAATTGTTACTCTACAGTGGCGCGTTCGATCGCGCGACGCATGGAGATCGCGGGCTTGCTGAACAAGAGGTCCTTGAATATTTTACAGAGTCATCGAATACTTTATTGCCGGATGAATTAGCCATCCTCGGGAAACGTCGGACGCAAAAATCATCGAACCGTAGCGATTCTGACTGGGCACGTCTAGAACGAGAATCACTAGGGTTCTGGTTAACGTATTCGCCATTAACGACAGCGATGAAAGCTCCAGTTGAATCTGCTTATTTCCATGACCTTGGAGTAGGAGCAGATACGCATTATTTAGTCTGCTATATTGATCAACTTCGAGAATTTAAGACGAAACGTGGTCAAACGATGGCGGTCATTCAAGCAGTCGACGGTTATTCGAATGAAGAGGTTGTCATCTTCCCGAGTCAATATGAACGATTTCGTCGGTCGCTTTATTTGGGGAATGTCTTGTTAATTGAATTAAAGGTTCAAGATCGCGAAGGGGAGCGTCAATTCATATTGGAACGCCTTCGACCGCTTGGACAAGATGTTTTGTTCATCAAATTAACGTCGAAAAATGAGCTTGCCGCTCTCGAGCAGTTGCTTGAAACGGTACCAGGTGATATTCCGGTCGTCGTTCGCTACGCCGATTCACGTGAGACGAAATCGTTACCATCTCTTTACGCGGTTCGCCATGACGAGGAATTAATGGCTCGTCTACGTATGCAGTTTGGTGAAGACCATGTCGTCTTAAAAAATCTCCCTCGCTCAAACTAGTACTAGGTAATAAGATTTGTTATAATAAGGGGTAATTGGTCTGACCAATGCCACCGATTGAAGCAACCGACTGAAGGGTCAGAAAGGTGGTGCCGTATCGATATGGAGAAGAAACGAAATGCGTTTGAAGCCAATATCGCGGCGATTAAATTGATGATCGAACAAGATGGATTAGTTCCAGGAGACCGGATTCCATCAGAGCGGGAACTGGCAGAACGTTTATCCATCAGCCGACCGTCCGTACGAGAAGCATTGCGGACACTCGCATATTTAGGGATCGTCGAGACGCGGCATGGGGGCGGAAGCTTTCTATTGAACCGTGACGATCATACCTATATTCAAATCATTGCTCAATTCTTAGTGACTGGCGATTCGAAGTTCGAAGACTTGGCAGGAACGCTTCGCTTGCTTGAGCAAGCGGCGCTCACGCAACTGGATGACATTTCGGTGCTTACACCAGTCGTTGCATCCGATGCTGCGTTTCGTGAGACGTTGATTCAGACGGTCGATAACGATTTGTTTGAACGAATCTGGCGACAAGTCAATGCCTTCCATAAAAGCTTCGGTCAAGGGGAACTCTATACGCAGGCGGAACGGGAACAACTCTTGAACCGCCCATAGGATGACAAGGGGGAACTGAACGTGCAAGCATTTTTTCGAAAACCTAAAAAATTCGTCACGCTGACTTCAAAGGAACAGCGTGTCGATGTGCCGGTTGGCCTAATGACAAAATGTCCGAAATGTAAATTGATCCAATATACGAAACAACTGGAGGCGAACTTACGTGTCTGTTCATGTGGGTATCATCATCCATTGACCGCTCAAGAACGTTTTACACAGTTATTCGATGAAGACTCAGTAACGTATTTCGATCTGCCGGTAGTTCAAGCGGATCCACTCGGTTTCCAGGACTATCCGGAAAAATTAAAAGGCGACCAAGTCAGAACAGGTCTTGAGGAAGCAATCGTCTGTGGCGTCGGGAATGTGAATGGTCACCCACTCGTCGCTTGTGTCATGGATGCACGATTCCGGATGGGTTCAATGGGAGCGGCAGTCGGTGCTGCAATTTCTGAAGCGGTTCGTTATGCAACGAAACATCGTTTACCTGTCACGATTTTCTCAGCTTCAGGCGGAGCCCGGATGCAAGAGGGGATGGTTAGTCTCATGCAGATGGCGAAATCGAGTCTCTTCTTAAAACAGCATTCAGATGCTGGATTACTTTATATTTCTTGTATGACCCATCCGACAACCGGTGGTGTATCAGCAAGTTTTGCAATGCTCGGTGACTTCAACATCGCTGAACCAGGTGCATTAATCGGGTTCGCAGGTCGACGGATCATTGAACAAACGATTCGAGAAAAACTACCGGAAGATTTCCAAACAGCAGAGTTCTTATTACAAGCAGGTCAACTGGACGATGTCGTATCACGACATGATCTGAAGACGTACTATACGCGAATCTTAAAGCTACATGCGGAGGGAACGAACCATGCAACCATTTGACCAACCAGTCATCGCTTTACGTGAAAAAATTCTTGAGCTCCACGATATGGCGGAAACACAAGGACTTGATTTCAAGGAAGAACTTCAACTTCTTGAAGAACGTCTTCATCGGTTAGAACTCGATATTTACGGGAATATGAAAGCGTGGAATCGTGTTCAGTTGGCACGTCATCCAGAACGTCCAACGACACTTGATTACATTGAATCCATCTGTGAAGATTTCATCGAATTGCACGGAGATCGTCATGGGTACGATGATGCGGCAATCGTCGGTGGAATCGGAACATTGAATGGTCGTCCGGTGACGATCATCGGTCACCAACGAGGAAAAGATACTAAAGAAAACATTCGTCGTAATTTCGGGATGCCGCATCCGGAAGGGTACCGAAAAGCATTACGTCTCATGCAACAAGCAGAAAAATTCAATCGACCAATTATCACGTTCATCGACACGAAGGGAGCATATCCTGGACGCGCTGCAGAAGAGCGCGGTCAAAGTGAAGCGATCGCAAAGAACTTGTTTGAGATGGCTGGTATGACGGTACCAATCGTCTCAATCGTCATCGGTGAGGGCGGTTCAGGTGGTGCTCTAGGAATCGGAGTGTGTGATCAACTCTTGATGCTCGAAAACTCAACGTATTCCGTCATTTCTCCTGAAGGTGCTGCGGCATTACTCTGGAAAGACGCGAGTCTTGCGGAAAAAGCTGCGGAATCGATGAAAATCACAGCGCCCGATTTATTGCGACTCGGGATTGCGGATGCGATCATTCCAGAAGTCGTCGGAGGGGCGCATCTTGATGTGTCATTACAGGCAGATAAATTAAAAACTGTATTGGTACAGAAGCTCGAAACTTTGGTTCATCTGACCAAGGAAGAGCTCATCGATCAACGGACTGAAAAATATCACCAAATTGGCACATAAGCACCATGTAATCGCTATCATGATTGATACTGCTCATTTCCGGAATCAGGGATGAAAAAGCAAGTGAAAGTTTATGCAATCTGCCCTGTTGTAAAACAAGAAAACAACGTGCTATTTTAGATTCAGATTAATGGAGAGGTGATTAACGTGAGTTTAAAACGGATTGCTGTCTTAACGAGTGGCGGTGATGCACCAGGTATGAATGCTGCGGTGCGTGCTGTCACGCGTAAAGCGATTTTTCATGGCTTAGAAGTATTTGGTGTCTACAACGGTTATCAAGGATTGATTAATGGGGATCTCGTCCAGTTGAATCTTGGATCAGTCGGTGACATCATTCAACGAGGTGGAACGTTCCTACGTTCGGCACGTTGTCCAGAGTTCCGTACGGAAGAAGGACGTGCGAAAGCAGTCGTCAATCTTAAGAAATTTGAAATTGATGCACTCGTCGTTGTAGGTGGAGACGGGTCGTATCGTGGTGCCCAAAAATTGACGGGACTCGGTTTCCCGACAATCGGACTTCCAGGTACAATCGATAATGATATCCCAGGAACGGATTATACAATTGGGTTTGATACAGCGCTCAACACAGCGCTTGAAGCCATTGATAAAATTCGTGATACGGCATCATCACATGAGCGGACATATGTCATTGAAGTCATGGGACGCGATGCAGGCGATATCGCATTATACGCAGGACTTGCTGGTGGAGCAGAATCGATTCTCGTACCCGAGCGTCCTGAAGATTTAAAAGAAGTTCTTTCTCGTATTCAAAGTGGTGTTGACCGAGGTAAAAAACACTCAATCGTCATCGTCGCTGAAGGAGCGGGTCGCGCACAAGATGTTGGTGACGCAATCGCAAAAGAGACAGGACTTGATACACGCGTCACGGTTCTTGGTCACGTTCAACGTGGTGGAGCGCCAACTGCAGCAGACCGCGTACTCGCAAGTCGGATGGGGGCACATGCTGTCGAAATTCTTCTTGAAGGAAAACAAGGGCGCGTCGTAGGTGTACGTGGCGGTAAAATGATAGATCTCGATATCGATGAGGCACTCGATGAAAATAAACACGAGCTGGATCTTGAAATCCTTGAGCTTTCAAAACAGCTTTCGATTTAACAGACGTCTTAACAGACGTCGATAGGATTGAAATGGGCAAGAGAACTTGGCCAAACACCGTAGGAGGTTTATGGAATATGCGTAGAACTAAAATTGTATGTACGATTGGACCGGCGTCAGAAAAACGTCTTCCAGAAATGATTGAAGCAGGTATGAACGTCGCTCGTTTGAATTTCTCACACGGCGATTATGAAGAGCACGGTGCACGCATCACGGATATCCGTCGTGCAGCAGAAGAAGCAAACAAAATCGTTACGATCCTTCTCGATACGAAAGGTCCGGAAATCCGTACACATTCGTTTGAAGAAGGAAAAGCGCTTCTCGTACGTGGACAAGAAGTCATCATCGTCAGTGGTGATGCGAACGAAATCGTCGGAACAAAAGACAAGTTCTCTGTCACATACGAAGGACTTTACGATGACGTCGAAGTCGGTTCGATGATCATGCTTGATGATGGTCTCATCGGTCTTAAAGTCGTTGAAAAACTTCCAAACCGTGAGCTTCGTTGCTCAATCGAAAACGAAGGTGTCATCAAAACGAAAAAAGGTGTCAACTTGCCAAACGTGAAGGTTAACCTTCCTGCTTTGACTGAAAAAGACATTGCTGATATCGAATTCGGTATCAAGAGCGACATCGATTTGATCGCTGCATCTTTCGTACGTCGTGCATCTGACGTCGTTGCAATCCGCCAATTGCTCGAGAAAAACAATGCAAGCCACATCAAAATCTTCCCGAAAATCGAGAACCAAGAAGGTGTCGATAACATCGAAGAAATCCTCGCGATTTCGGATGGTTTGATGGTAGCGCGTGGTGACCTCGGTATCGAGATCCCAACGGAAGAAGTCACACCAACTCAAAAAGACTTGATCAAGCTTTGTAACGACTTCGGTAAGCCAGTCATCACAGCAACTCAAATGCTTGACTCGATGCAACGTTTCCCACGTCCGACACGTGCTGAAGCATCAGACGTCGCAAACGCGATTCTTGACGGAACAGATGCAATCATGCTCTCAGGTGAGACAGCAGCAGGGGACTACCCAATCGAATCTGTCCAAATGATGCACTCGATCGCAAAACGTACAGAAAAAATGCTCGACTACAAACTGTTGTTGAAAGATCGTCAGACACGTAGTGAGCACACAGTGACGGATGCAATCGCTCAAGCGGTTACGCACACTGCAATCAACTTGGATGCAAAAGCGATTTTGACACCGACACAATCGGGTTACACAGCTGCACGTATCTCGAAATACCGTCCGGAGCCTAACATCGTTGCGGTTACACCAAGCGCACGTGTCGCACGTCAGTTGAACATCGTATGGGGCGTATACCCAATCGTCGTTGATCATCTTTCAGACAATACGGATGATATGTTGACACTTGCTGCAGATACGGCTAAAGATGCTGGTTTCGTTACAGACGGTGATCTCGTCGTCATCTCAGCAGGTATTCCTGCTTTGACTGCTGGTACAACGAACATGTTGAAAATCCACATCGTTGGTAAAGAAATTGCAAACGGTCGTGGAATCGGTGAACGTGGTGTCGTTGGTGAAGTCGTCATTGCAAAAAACGCTGAAGAAGCAAACGCAAAAGCGAAGCCAGGGATGATCCTCGTTACGAACTCAACAGATCGTGACATGATGCCTGCAATCGAGATGGCTGCTGCGATGATTACAGTAGATGGCGGATTAACAAGCCATGCTGGAATCGTTGGACCATCACTCGGTAAACCAGTCATCGTTGGTGTTGAAGATGCATTGACAGTCTTCAAAGACGGTCAAATGATCTCAATCGATCCATTGACAGGTAAACTGTATAACGCATAATCCATTCATGACGGACGTGACTTAGGTCATGTCCGTCTTTTTTCATGAGGAGGACGTATGGAAGCTTATCTATTTTTGATTGCCCTCGTCTTCATCGGGGTCATCGCACAAAATAAATCATTGATCATCGCTGCAGCCTTCCTATTGATCATCAAGGCGATTGGTCTGGATGGTCGACTGTTTCCTTCTTTGCAGGCAAAAGGAATCACATGGGGCGTTACGTTGATCACAGCAGCTATTCTTGTACCGATTGCAGCAGGTGACATCGGATTTAAAGAACTACTACAAAGCATTCGGGGACATATCGGCATTATCTCATTTTTATCAGGAATCTTTGTTGCGATCGTCGCGGCACACGGTGTTGGTTTGATGAAAGAAGATCCGCTCGTTACAACGGCGCTACTAGCTGGAACGATTCTTGCAGTCGGGCTTTTCCGAGGGGTACCGGTCGGTCCGTTAATCGGTGCTGGAATCGCTGCGCTCGTCATCGGAATGTGGGATGTCATTGCAAAAGCGTTCACTGGATGAGTCGAATCAGCAGGGTGACCGAATTAATTTTTTGATAATAGTATGCAAGTTCATTCACTTTTTGGGTATTTTTGTTTATACTAAGAACAGAAACAAGATGGTCTATTCAAGAGTACAGCGGTACAAGCATGGGGAACGACTCTTGAGTGGACGTCTTTTTTTCAATACGGAAATGAAAGCGTTTTAAATTTCTGGGGGAAAAAAGGGGGATTATTGTCATGACACAAACTAAAGGTTTAGAAGGAATCGTCGCGACTTCATCGAAAATCAGCTCGATCATCGATGGTCAATTGACGTACGGCGGTTATACAATTGATGATTTGGCGGAGCACGCCTCATTTGAGGAAGTCGTCTTCTTATTGTGGAACGACCGTCTACCAAAAGAAGAGGAATTGAAGCAACTGTCGGAAGCATTGATTTCCGAAGCGACAGTCGCAACTGCCGTTCTCGAGACAATGAAGGCAGCACCGAAGTCAGCAAATGCGATGGCGACGATTCGGACAGCGCTCTCTCAACTTGCGCTTTACGATGAGACATCGGAAGATATGTCGACTGAGGCGAATTACGCTAAAGCCATCAAATTACAAGCACAAATCGCAACGCTTGTTACAGCTTACGCACGCATTAAAAAAGGGCAAGAGCCGATTGCGCCTAAAACAGGTCTTTCCTACGCAGGGAACTTCTTGTTCATGTTGACAGGTGAAGAGCCAACGGAAGTTGCAGAAAAAGCCTTCAACCAAGCGCTCGTTCTTCATGCAGATCACGAGTTGAACGCTTCGACGTTCACGGCACGTGTTTGTGTTGCAACACTCTCTGACGTCTACTCAGGTGTGACGGCAGCGATGGGGGCATTAAAAGGACCACTTCACGGTGGAGCGAATGAAGCCGTCATGAAGATGTTGCTTGAAATTGATTCGGTTGAAAAGGTTGACGAGTATGTTCATAATAAACTTGAGAACAAGCAAAAAATCATGGGCTTCGGTCACCGTGTCTACAAGGACGGCGATCCACGCGCGAAGCATCTTCAAGAAATGAGCCGTCAGCTGACTGCTCAAATCGGGGAGCCGAAGTGGTACGAGATGTCAGTTAAGATCGATGAGATCGTCCAGTCGGAAAAAGGATTGAAACCAAATGTTGATTTCTATTCTGCTTCTACGTACCATGCACTTGGACTTGATACTGAACTATTCACTCCAATCTTTGCTGTAAGTCGGATGTCAGGTTGGTTGGCGCACATTTTAGAGCAATATAGCGATAACCGTCTGATTCGCCCGCGTGCAGACTATACGGGTGAAACGCACCGGACATACGTGTCCATTGAAGAACGTTAAAAGGACGGAGAGGAGTAATCCTCTCCTGATTTTTGATGTAGATTACAATTACTTAAGGGGGATTTTTAGACATGGCTACACTTCAAGGCGAAAACATCACAGTAACGAACGGTACACTTCAAGTTCCAAACTCACCAATCATTCCATTCATCATTGGTGACGGAACAGGACCTGACATCTGGAATGCAGCAGTACGTGTATTTGATGCAGCAGTTGAAAAAGCATACAACGGTGAAAAGAAGATCGAATGGAAAGAAGTCTACGCTGGTGAAAAAGCATTCAACAAAACAGGCAACTGGTTACCAGAAGAGACACTTGACCTCATTCGTGAGCACATCATCGCAATCAAAGGACCACTTACGACACCAGTCGGCGGCGGTATTCGTTCATTGAACGTTGCACTTCGTCAAGAGCTTGATTTGTACACATGCCTTCGTCCAGTCCGTTACTTCACAGGTGTACCTTCACCGGTTAAACGCCCAGAAGATACAGACATGGTCATCTTCCGTGAAAACACTGAAGACATCTACGCAGGAATCGAATACGCAGAAGGCAGCGAAGGCGCTGAAAAACTGCTTCAATTCCTTCAAAACGAAATGGGTGTCAATAAAATCCGCTTCCCTGAGACATCTGGTCTTGGAATCAAACCGATTTCAAAAGAGGGAACAGAACGCCTCGTTCGTGCAGCAATCGAATACGCACTCGAGAACAAACGCGCTTCATTGACGCTCGTTCATAAAGGGAACATCATGAAGTTCACGGAAGGTGCTTTTAAAAACTGGGGCTACGAGCTTGCTGAACGTGAATACGCAGAGCATGTCTTCACTTGGAACCAGTACGATCGCATCAAAGAAGAAGAAGGAACAGATGCTGCGAACAAAGCACAAGCAGACGCAGAAGCTGCTGGTAAGTTGATCGTAAAAGACTCAATCGCTGATATCTTCTTACAACAAATCTTGACTCGTCCAAAAGAGTTCGATGTCGTTGCAACAATGAACTTGAACGGTGACTACATCTCAGATGCACTTGCTGCACAAGTCGGTGGTATCGGAATCGCACCTGGAGCAAACATCAACTACATGACAGGTCACGCGATCTTTGAAGCAACTCACGGTACAGCACCGAAATACGCTGGACTTGATAAAGTAAACCCATCATCTGTCATCTTGTCAGGCGAAATGATGTTCCGTCACCTTGGCTGGAACGAAGCTGCAGATCTCATCATCAAATCGATGGAAACTTCGATCGAAGCAAAAGTCGTCACATACGATTTCGCGCGTCTCATGGATGGTGCGACTGAAGTGAAGTGTTCTGAATTCGCGGACGAACTCATCAAAAACATGTAATCCGATCAGGAGGAATGAGTCGATGAACAGACGGAAGAAGATCGCAGTCATAGGAAGTGGCTTTACGGGCGCGACGACGGCACTCTATCTTGCCCAGCAAGAGTTAGGGGATATCGTCCTCGTCGACCGACCAGAGCAAGAGGATCCGACGAAAGGAAAGGCGCTCGATATGCAAGAGGCGGCGCCGATCCTCGGATTTGATGCTTCGGTAACAGGGACATCGGATTATGCAGACATTAAAGGCGCGGATATCGTCGTCATCACTGCCGGCATTGCTCGAAAGCCGGGTATGAGCCGTGAAGACCTTGTAAGTACGAATGCCGCTGTCATGACAGCTGTGACGAAGGAAATCGTCACTTACGCACCGGGATCAATCATCATCGTCTTGACGAATCCGGTTGATGCGATGACGTATGCAGTCTATCAAGCATCTGGTTTTCCGAAGGAGCGTGTTATCGGTCAATCGGGAGTCCTCGATACGGCGCGTTTTCGAACGTTCCTAGCAGAAGAACTTAACGTTTCTGTGAAGGACGTATCAGGATTCGTGCTCGGTGGACACGGAGATGACATGGTACCACTACTGCGCTATTCTCAGGCGGGGGGAATCCCAATCGAGAAGCTCGTATCGAAGGAGCGACTGGATGCGATCGTCAATCGGACCCGTAAAGGGGGCGGTGAAATCGTTCAGTTACTCGGAAACGGTTCTGCATATTATGCACCGGCAGCGGCAATCGCTGAAATGGTTGAAGCGATTTTAAAAGACCAGCGACGTATTCTTCCAGCAATCGCTTATCTCGAAGGCGAATATGGATACAACGATATGTACTTCGGTGTACCCGTCATTCTTGGCGGGAACGGTGTCGAGCATGTGTATGAACTCGAGCTAACTACTGATGAACAAGAAGCACTGAACCGATCTGCATCTACCGTCCGTTCGGTACTCGACTTATTAAAATCCTGAATTTAAAAAGACGAACCTGTCCTTTGCGACAGGTTCGTCTTTTTCGTCTTCTCATAACCGATAGGGGGAAGCATGGTGTGACAATTTGGCATACCAAGGACAGACCAGTATGAGAAGGAACGTCAGCCAAGGAATCAAATAACCGATCCTTACAAAATAACCTTGATGTTCCATATGTAGGTGTTGCGGATTCTGACAGTATGGGCAAGGTAATCCGTGAGCAGACCACATCAAACGATAGATTGTTCGAGCAGACCAGGATTGACGACAAACGGTACAGCGTGCCACGCGAGTATCTCCTTTCATTCATGGGTTAATAACGTATAATGACTTATTTTATAGCATACGATACACGTAGGAGAAAAGTTCCAATTTTAATAAACATGTAGAGAAAATGCTAGTATTAGGGTAAGGATAAAGGTACGTCATTCTATTCCACTAAGGGGGATTTTACATGCGCGCCGTAACATACCAAGGAACAAAAAATGTCCAAGTCAAGCAAGTAAAGGATCCATCGATTGAAAAAAACGATGACATTATCGTCAAAATCACATCGACTGCCATTTGTGGTTCAGACTTACACATCTATCAAGGGAATATGCCGGCTCACAAAGACTATGTCATTGGTCATGAACCGATGGGCATCGTTGAAGAAGTGGGACCAGGTGTGACGAAGGTCAAGCGAGGAGACCGCGTTGTGTTACCATTTAACGTTGCTTGTGGTCACTGTTTCTTTTGTGAACATGATATGGAAAGTCAATGCGATAACTCGAACGGAAATCCCCATGTCGATACAGGTGGGTATTTCGGTTTCACAGAAGAGTTTGGTGGACATCCTGGTGGTCAGGCGGAATATTTAAAAGTTCCGTTCGGGAATTTCATGCCACTCGTGATTCCTGAATCATGTGAACTAGAAGATGAGGCGTTATTGTTCTTATCTGACGTTTTACCTACGGCGTATTGGAGTGTCTTACATGCAGGTGTGAAAAAAGGAGATACGGTCGTTGTACTCGGATCAGGACCGGTTGGACTGATGACACAAAAATTTGCATGGATGCAAGGGGCAAAACGAGTCATTGCGGTAGATGATCAAGTGTATCGATTAAATCATGCTAAAGTCACGAATAAAGTCGAGACGGTAAACTTCTCAGATCACGCAGAAAGTGGTGCGTATATCAAAGAGTTGACGCAAGGTGGGGCAGATGTCGTCATTGATTGCGTCGGTTTTGACGGAAAAATGTCCCCTGTAGAAAAAATTGAACAAAAGATTGGTCTGCAAGGTGGAACGTTAAGTGCCATCGATATTGCAAAGGATGCTGTCCGGAAATTTGGTACCGTACAGTTGACGGGCGTCTACGCTAAAAAATATAATCAATTCCCGCTTGGTGATTTCTTTACTCGAAATATTACGCTGAAAATGGGACAAGCACCCGTCGTCCATTTGATGCCGGAACTGTTTCAAAAAATCATCAACAAAGAATTTGATCCAACAGATATCGTGACGCATCGAGTCGCACTTGATGATGCTGCTTCTGCCTATCAAACATTTAATGATCGGACAGATGGATGTATCAAGGTCGTCTTAAAACCATAGTCTATCTCATACGCAAACAGCCCATCCGATTTTTGGATGGGCTGTTGTATATCGTGGAATTAAAAGAAGAAGATGGGCCATAGGAAACCGACAGCTAGTCCGAGTAGGAGACCAACGAATACTTGAAACTCAGTATGACCAACGAGTTCATTCAAAAGAGGAGTCTCGTGACGAATCCCTTTGAAGTAGTCATTAAGCAATTTTGCTTGAACACCAACTGCTTGTCGGACACCAGTCGCATCATACATAATGATCGTTGCAAAGACGGCGGCAAGCGCAAAAATAGAGGAAGAGAATCCTTCCTGAAAACCGATGACGACAGCTAACGCGACGACAGTCGAGCTATGTGAACTAGGCATACCACCGGAAGCGAACATGATTTCTAAATCAAATTTCCGTGTCCGTACTAGACTTGTGACGAGCTTCGCTGCTTGAGCGATGAACCATGCTGTGATGGCTGCAAAAAGGGGATGATTCCATTCCATACATTTGACCTCCTACAAGTTAACGATATCTAATGATTCCCCATTTTCGAACGTTTTACACGAATCAACAGGAGGAATCCGTGTACTCCTTTAAAGATTATGTAAAGAAATCGCAGAAAGATTTGTGGTTTTCCATTAAAAGTCGTTAAGATGAAGACAGACGAAGCGGATTCCACGGAATTCCTCATTCGAAAAGAAGCAAACTTGAGGGGGATGCAAGGTTTGAAAGATAAAATTATCGTGGTAGATGATGAATTGTCGATTGCAACGTTGTTGAAGTTTAACTTAGAACAAGCCGGTTTCATTGTAGAAACAGCACATGATGGGATGTCTGGTTTAAAATTAGCGGAAAAACAAGATGCTGCATTGATCGTCCTAGATTTGATGCTACCGGAGCTCGATGGTCTTGAAGTATGTAAACGTCTTCGCCAGCAAAAAATCAATACACCCATCTTGATGTTGACGGCAAAAGATGATGAGTTCGATAAAGTCCTCGGTCTTGAACTCGGTGCTGACGACTATTTGACAAAACCGTTCAGCCCGCGTGAAGTTGTTGCTCGCGTAAAGGCGATTTTACGACGGATGAGTCATCAAGTATCCTCTCCAGAAGAAGTGACGGACGGTACAATTTTAATTGGCGACGTCAAAATCGTTCCGGATAATTATGAAGCTTTTAAGGCGGAAGAGCGGCTTGAGCTCACACCAAAAGAATTTGAGTTACTTGTTTATCTTGCAAAGAATAAAGGACGCGTTTTGACTCGCGATCAGTTACTATCTGCGATCTGGAACTATGACTTTGTTGGCGATACGCGTATTGTAGATGTCCATATTAGTCACGTCCGGGAAAAAATCGAACCGAATACGAAAAAACCGATTTATATTAAAACGATTCGTGGTTTAGGTTACAAGATGGAAGAGCCGAAACCAGAATGAGTAAGTATCGAAAGCGTTTCATCTTCAAAATGTTCTCATTCATCAGTCTCGTACTGATTGCGCTCGGTTTTCTACTGGGACAATCCTTTAAAGAGTTTTATGTTCAAAATGAAAAAGAGAAGCTGATGGATGAAACGTCTCTTGTCGAGACGATCTTACAGGGGCGTGATGTTTCTGAGATGGCCGAGTATGTGAATCAATTGTACGCCGAATCGAATTTCGACATGATTTTATTTAATGGACGCGGGGAAATCATTGCCGGTACACCGGTCGACGTCACGAAAGTAAAGGTAGCGACAGTTAATTTCTCAGCTATTCCTGATGAGGGGACATTTGAATCGAAGACAGATGATAGTGTGGTCCAATTTACAAAACCTGTGCCAACTTCGAATGGAGGAGAAGTATACGTCAGCTTCATTCGTTACGCCAAAGACTTGAATGTCATCTATTCTCGGATTTGGACAGTCATTATATTGTCCCTGCTCGCCTCGTTAGTAATTATATTCTTAACGATCTATCGGTCGACGAAACGATTTTTACGTCCAATTGCTGAAGCGACAGATGTTTTGCATGAACTGTCCCATGGAAACTACAAATCACGTGTCTATGAGTTAGCGGCACCGGATGAATCACGTGATTTAGGACGTTCGATCAATTTATTAGCACGTAATCTTGAGAATGCATCGTCTGGTGAAGCGATGCAAAGGGCGCGTCTTGAATCGTTGATTGAATATATGGGAGCAGGTCTCATGCTGATTGATGAGAAAGGCTACGTTCTCCTCGTCAATCGCACCTACCGGGAGATGTTCAACATTCATGAACCATCTAGTGGGAAATTGTATTACCGCGTGCTTCCAAATGAGAAGATGAGCCAAGTAATTGAAGACGTTTATTTGACCGAAAAACCGAACCGGAAACAATCGAGTGTCCGATTTGGTATTAATAGTCGAACGTTTATGGTTAGTGCCGCTCCGATTTTTGATAAAAATGGCCGCGTGCAAGGAACGACCGTTGTTTTCAACGATATCACGGAAATTAAAAAGCTGGAGCAGATGCGCAAAGATTTCGTTGCGAATGTCAGTCATGAATTGAAGACACCGCTCACTTCCATCAAAGGATTTGCCGAGACATTACTTGATGGTGCGCAAGATGTTCCGGAAATCCGAGAACAGTTTTTACGAATCATTCACGATGAATCCGAACGGATGCAGTCCTTGGTGGAAGATTTACTCGAACTCTCGCGTCTGGAACAAGATAATTATCAGCTTGAGACGGCCATTGTTGATGTGACGAGTCTTGTTCGTGAAACGGCAGCACTTTTGCATCGACGAGCGACAGAAAAAGAGATGACGATTCATATCGAAACAGAAGATGAAGTCTTCATTCGAGCGGATTTGAATCGTTTAAAACAAGTTGTCGTCAACTTGGTCGCAAATGCATTGAATTACACACCGAACGGTGGAAACGTGTGGATTCAACTTGAAGATGGAGAAGAGTCTGTTCAACTCATCATTAAAGATGACGGAATCGGTATCCATCCGAAGGAAACACAACGCATTTTCGAACGTTTCTATCGCGTCGATAAGGCGCGCAGCCGTAATTCCGGAGGTACCGGTCTTGGACTTGCCATCGTGAAGCACATCGTCGACCTTCACCACGGTGAGATCGAAATCGAATCGGCGGAACAGCAAGGAACGACGTTTACGATTCGTTTACCAAAACATGGCTGAATTTCACAGTAGATTCACATTTCCTTAATAGACGTATCTTATGATGAAAGTACCTTCTTCATCATCTGTATGGCGACTGGATCAGCTCCCATGTCGTCATGCCCTTGGCGATTGACTCTTCGTGAGTCAATCGTCTTTTTTTGGTCGTTTTTAGCGAACAAATGTGTGCAGAGTGATACAATAGGAACAGAAAATCGATTAAAGGGGCGTAGATGATGGAAAATAAATTGCTATTGATTGATGGGAACTCGTTGACCTATCGGGCGTTTTTCGCATTACCACCAATGACGGATGCGCAAGGACGAAATACGAATGCAGCTTACGGCTTTACGATGATGTTATTGAAGTTGCTCGAGGAAGAACAACCAACCCATATGCTCGTTGCCTTCGATGCTTCGAGTGAAACGTTCCGTCATGATGTCTATCAGGAGTATAAAGGAAGTCGGGAAAAGACACCGTCCGAACTACGTGAGCAATTTCCAATCGTTCGGGACATCTGCGAAGCGCTCGGCATTCAAATGATGGAACTCCATCGCTATGAGGCAGATGATTTAATCGGAACGCTCGCACGGACGATGCCGACGGATCGGACGCGGATCGTCACGGGTGATAAGGATTTACTTCAACTCGTCACGGATAAAGTCGAAGTCTTGATCACGAAGCGTGGCATCACAGACGTCCAGTGCATGACTGAGGAACTGTTCGCTGAGACATACGGTGGTCTTAAACCGATTCAAATGATTGATCTGAAGGGGTTAATGGGGGATAAGTCAGATAATATTCCGGGGATTCCTGGGATTGGTGAAAAGACGGCGGTTAAATTAATTTCGGCATACGGTTCTGTTGAGGGGCTGTATGAGCACGTCGAGGACTTAAAAGGGAAGCAGAAGGAAAAAGTCATCGCGAACGAGGAGTTAGCGCGACTCTCGAAAGAACTCGCGACGATCAAGATCGATGTCCCGCTTGAGACGACGCTAGATGATTTGCAAATTCGTGATATCGATACACAAGTGCCTTATTCATTGTTCCAGTCGCTTGGCTTCAAGTCGTTGACGAATCGGTTTGCGCCGGTCGTCAAAGAAGAAGATAAAGAGCAGTTGAACGTCGTGACGATCACGTCACTTCCTGAAGGTGTCACCGATGCCGTATTGGTTGCGGAACAGCTTCGAGAAGATTATATGGAAGAAGACATCATCGGGTTTGCGATCGCGACGCCAGAGACAATCTATGTTGCTGCGCCAACACTCGTCGAGGATGCGGCATTCCGCCAGTGGATCGAATCGGAACACCGGAAAATTTGTCTCGATGCCAAACAAGTTGCATTCGCATTGCGTAAACATGGCTTGACGTTGAATGGGTACGAGGATCTGTTATTAGCTGGTTACTTATTGAACTTAAGTGGCGGGACGACGCTCGCTTCAATTGCTGGTCACTATGCTTTAATGGCGCCGAACGAGGAAGCGGTACTTGGTAAGGGGGCGAAACGTCTGGCACCAGATGATGAAACGCTACACCCCTATCTTGCAGAAAAAGCACGGATGATCGAATTATTGTTCCCGAAAGTCCGGGAAGAGTTGAAGGCGAATCAGCAGTATGAGTTGTATGAAACGTTAGAGCGTCCACTATCCGGTGTTCTCGCTGAGATGGAGTGGACAGGGATTCGTGTCGACGTCGCGACGCTTCAAGAGATGCAAGCGGATCTGGCCGGGCGTTTAACGGAACTTGAGACATTGGTCTTTGAGGCGGCCGGTGAGTCGTTCAATATCAATTCACCGAAACAACTCGGTGTGATTTTGTTTGAAAAGCTCGAACTGCCTGCTTTCAAGAAAACAAAGACCGGTTACTCGACTGCCGCAGACGTCCTTGAAAAATTGCGTCCACTGCATCCGGTCATCGATCATATCATGTTATACCGGGAGCTCCAAAAATTACAGTCGACGTATGTCGAAGGATTACAAAAAGTCATCAAGGAAGATGGAAAGATTCATACCCGTTTTGCTCAGACGATTGCCCAGACCGGCCGTTTAAGTTCGGTCAATCCGAACCTTCAGAATATCCCGATTCGGATCGAAGAAGGACGAAAGATTCGAAAAGCCTTCGTTCCAAGTGAGACAGGCTGGTCACTGTACGCTGCCGATTATTCACAAATCGAATTACGTGTCATGGCGGATATGTCGCAGGATCAGACGCTTGTCGATGCGTTCTTACATGATGAGGACATCCATACCCAGACGGCAAGTAGCGTCTTTGGTGTTGAACCGGAAGATGTCACAGGAAACATGCGGCGTCAGGCGAAAGCTGTCAACTTCGGAATCATTTATGGAATCAGCGATTATGGACTGTCACAAAACTTGAACATCACGCGTAAGGAAGCACAATCGTTCATCGATCGTTATTTCGAGCTGTTCCCGCAAATCAAACAGTTCATGGATACAGCGATCGAGACGGCACGAGCGAATGGATTCGTCGAAACGTTGATGAACCGTCGCCGTAATATTCCGGATATCAATTCGAAAAACTTTAACTTACGCGGTTTTGCCGAACGTACGGCGATCAATACGCCGATTCAAGGTTCGGCTGCAGATATCATTAAAAAAGCGATGCTTGATGTTCATGCTGCCTTACAAGCATCGGATCTAAAAGCACGCCTGTTGTTGCAAGTACACGATGAATTGATTTTTGAAGCACCAGACGAAGAGCTCGACGCTTTACAAGCGCTTGTCAAACAAGCGATGGAGCAGACCGTCGAATTATCCGTACCGCTTCGCGTTGATGGTGGCGCAGGCCATACGTGGTACGAAACGAAGTAAGCAAGGAGGAATAGACGTGCCTGAATTACCTGAAGTCGAGACCGTTCGCCGCAGTTTAGAACGTGCGGTCTCTGGAAAAACAGTCTCTTCCGTCAAAGTCTATCATCCGAAGATGATTCGGGGGATGGAAGTGGCGCCATTTGCAGATGCCTTACATCAAGAACGGATCGAACGCGTCGAACGGCGCGGAAAGTTCCTACTCTTTGATTTCGATCGTTTTTATCTCGTCAGTCATTTGCGAATGGAAGGGAAGTACTTCCCGTATCCGCAACCAGTCGAGCGGGATAAACATACCCATGTCGTCTTCCGTTTCACGGATGGTTCAGAACTGCACTATAATGACGTCCGGAAGTTCGGAACGATGGAGTTGCGTGATAAGGAAACAGCGATGCAGACTGCTCCATTAGCGCAACTAGAGCGTGAACCGTTTGATCCGGAGTTCACAGCAGAGGTGTTGGCGGAGAATTTAATTCGTAAAAAAAGAAGTCCAATCAAAACGGCATTGCTCGACCAATCGATCTTCCTTGGTCTCGGTAACATTTATGTCGATGAGACACTTCACGCAGCACGCGTTCATCCGTTGACGAAAGCCGGTGCTTTGACACTTGACGATATCTCGCGCATTCATCAAGCGGGTGTTGACGTCTTACGACAAGCAGTGGAAGCGGGCGGAAGCACGATTCGAAGTTATGTTTCACCGTCAGGAAAAGGTGAATTCCAGCTTCAACTTGCGGTATATGGTCAAAAAGGAGAACCATGTCCTCGTTGCGGTACAGCCATCGAAAAAATCAAAGTTGGTGGACGGGGAACACATTTCTGTCCGACGTGTCAACAGGTCGCCTTATGAGAGTCGGTCTGACAGGGAGTATCGCAACCGGCAAAAGTACGGTTTCTAGCTATCTGAAACAAAAAGGAATAGCGGTCATCGATGCGGATCTCGTTGCGCGAGAAGTCGTGGAACCAGGAGGTCGAGCCTATGATGCGGTCAAGCAGGCATTCCCGGAAGCGTTCGAAGAAGGACTTCTTGTCCGTCCAAAGCTCGGACAAATCATTTTTCAGGATAGTGAAAAACGACAACAGCTGAATCAGTTGATGCATCCTAGCATCCGACAACAGATGCTCGATGAAGCAGATGCCTATGAACGTTCAGGACATGCACTCATCGTATTTGATATTCCGTTATTGCTCGAAGGGGATTGGCGAAACTTGTTCGAACGAGTCGTCGTCGTCTATTGTCCAGAAGACATGCAGTTAAGACGACTGATGCAACGTAATGATTTATCAGAAACAGAAGCGTATGCACGTATTCATGCACAACTAAGTATCGAACAGAAAAAAGAGCTTGCAGATGATGTGCTCTTCAATGACGGTAGTCTCGATTCGTTATACCACCAAATCGATGAGTGGTTAGTACGATATGATGAACAAGACACGTGATAACGGAATAGAAAAACCGTGAAGTGAGAGAAGTTTCCATCTTCTCTCACTTTTTTTAGAGAACATAATGAAATCGCTTACATTTCGTGATATAGTTCTATCTGTAAACGGAGCTACATCCGTCACATTGAAGGGGGATCCGCACATGGGAGTCAAGGTGGCAGTCAATGGTTTTGGTCGAATTGGTCGAATGGTCTTTCGACGTCTGATCGCTGAGGGGAAAAGCGAAGTCGTAGCAATCAATGCGAGTTATCCAGTCGAAACGCTCGCACATTTAATCAAGTACGACACGGTACACGGGAAATTCAATTATCCGGTCGACATCATCGATGGGGCGTTGATGGTTGACGGAAAAGAGATTCAAATCGTCAGTGAACGTAATCCTGAACTGTTGCCGTGGGGGGAACTCGGCATCGATATCGTCGTTGAAGCGACAGGAAAGTTCAATTCGGA
Organism: Exiguobacterium sp. EA-TM-5; assembly: GCF_053878415.1. Classification (NCBI taxonomy): domain Bacteria; kingdom Bacillati; phylum Bacillota; class Bacilli; order Caryophanales; genus Exiguobacterium; species Exiguobacterium sp. EA-TM-5. The sequence goes on from NZ_CM132670.1 coordinate 1,333,190, forward strand.
TACGGGTGCTGCAAAACATTTAGTAGCAGGGGCGAAAAAGGTCGTTATTACGGCACCTGCTAAAGGAGATGTCCGGACGATCGTCATGGGTGTCAATGATGACATGTATGATCATGAAACAGATGCTATCGTCTCAAACGCGTCTTGTACGACGAATTGTCTCGCACCCGTCGTTCAAGTCATCGACCGAGCTTTTGGGATTGAATCAGGTCTCGTAACGACGGTTCACGCGTTTACGAACGATCAAAATAATATTGATAATCCACATAAGGATTTACGTCGCGCTCGTGCGTGTGGATCATCCATCATTCCAACATCGACGGGTGCAGCAAAAGCGATTTCGCTCGTCTTGCCGCATTTAGAGGGAAAATTGAATGGACTCGCGCTTCGTGTTCCGACACCGAACGTTTCACTCGTTGACCTTGTCGTCGAAGTCAGTCGTGATACGACGGTAGCTGAAGTGAACGAAGCCTTTACGAAAGCAGCAGACGGTGCGCTCGAAGGAATCCTTGGGATGACGATGGAACCGCTCGTCTCAATCGACTTTAACGGAGAAGAACGTTCAACGGTCGTTGATGGACTTTCAACGATGGTCATGGGCGGTCGTCAGGTGAAGGTCCTTGCTTGGTACGATAATGAGTGGGGTTATTCTTGCCGTGTCGTCGATCTTGTTCACCTCGTTTCTGCGCATCTTGAAGCAATGGGAACGGTTGAAAAAGAACTTGAACTGAATTAATTGAAGCGGGCAGATTCCAGTAACGACGGGGTCTGTCCCGTTTTTTTTCTAGAAATGTATTAATTTTTGAAATTTATCCTTGTGTATCTTTTTGATACTCGCTATAATTCAAATCGTGAACTTCAATCGGTCTGGCAATCGCAGCTTAAAGGGTTAGGACCTCTCTGGACTAACTTTCCCCCGTGGGTGCGAACGACTCAGGCGCAAAGTAAGTGATCAACTACTTTGAAGACCATTGAATGTAGGGGGGATCCACAAATGGATACTATGGGAAGACACATTATTGCAGAACTTTGGGATTGTAATCCTGAAAAATTGAACGACATGGAATTCGTTGAACGACTTTTCGTTGACGCAGCACTTCAAGCAGGTGCAGAAGTACGAGAAGTAGCATTCCACAAGTTTGCACCACACGGCGTCAGTGGCGTCGTCATTATCTCTGAATCGCACTTGACGATTCACAGTTTCCCAGAGCACGGGTATGCATCGGTTGATGTCTTTACTTGTGGGGATCGGATCGATCCAGCCATCGCAGCGAACTACATTGCTGAAAAGCTTGATGCGAAAATCCGTGAAAATGTCGAAATTCCACGTGGTATGGGACCTGTTCAAGTTCCAGCGGCTACTGTCCAGCACGTCAACTGACAATACACACGAATTCGTCAAGCCCTCGTCGTTCAGACGAGGGCTTTTTAATATGTCTGACGTCTGTTATTCTTAATAGTAGAAGAAACAAAGAAAAGAGGATGACCATGGGACTGAAAGAACGGTTGCAAAAACAGCTAGAGACATCCGATACACATAAAAATGAAAACTTACGCACGCATTATTACGCAGCAACAGTCGAGATGTTGTTTGCTGGTTTAGAAAATATCTTAAAACAAGATGGCGGAACGGTTCGTCGTGTTGACGCGGGACGTGGAGAATTAGCCTTTACGTTAAAAGAAGTCGATGGACTCGCGACTGTTATCATGGTAGCAGGCGGCAGAACAGCGGTCGATCTATTCTTACACCGGGAAAGCCTCCTCGGGCCTGATCTCGAGAAACACATCGAGCGCATCTATGCGTCACTTGATGCAGGCTATCGATTGAAAATGATTGGAACAAAAGAAATCACGTGAACGGAGGTACGGCATGCGCTGTCCAGCCTGTAATTTTAACGGAACAAAAGTACTGGATTCAAGACCGGTCCAGGATTTTGGTTCGATTCGTAGAAGACGAGAATGTGAGTCTTGCGGCTATCGCTTTACGACATTCGAAATGGTCGAGCAGACCCCTTTAATCATCGTAAAGAAAGACGGAACACGCGATGAGTTCAATCGTGAGAAAATTTTACGGGGACTCGTGCGTGCCTGTGAAAAACGCCCGATTTCAATTGAACAGCTGGAAACAGTCGTCAGTCGAGTCGAAAAGGCATTACGGGCGACAGCTCAGCACGAGATTCCAAGTGAACAAGTCGGGCGTCTTGTATTAAATGAGCTAGCATCGGTCGACGAAGTGGCATACGTCCGCTTTGCGAGTGTTTATAAACAATTCAAGGACATCAATGTCTTTTTCCAAGAGCTCTCTGAACTAATGGAGCGTCATCAGGAAAATGACCGTGAGAATTTAACGTGATAGAAGAGAGGTCGCCTGTCCGGTCAGCGTACCTCTCTTTTTCTCCCTAAGGAAAGGACGAGTCAGATGGTAGAACGTGAACTTTCCGGTACCGATCTTTGCTTAGTGATGAGCAATGGAGTCGTCGACCGTGAAGCCTATCAATCTTTATATTATTTGTACCAACCGATCATTGGTGTCAAAGCGCTTGGACTGTATCAAACGTTTTGGAGCGAGATGATTCCGGGGAAAACGAAATCCCAATATATCTCTCATGCGGAACTTGGAACGTTACTTGGTTTTTCTGTCGATGAGTTCAAGGAAGAGCTATTCAAGCTAGAAGGCATCGGGTTGATTCGGACGTTTGAAGCACGCCAAGCAGCGTATCGCTATATCTATCAAATCCGGGTACCACTCGCGCCGAATACTTTTTTAAATGACGGAGTGTTATCGAGTCTGCTCTTTTATCGCGTTGGTGAAATTCGTTTCCGGTCCTTGCAGCATCGTTTCCGGACGGAGCCGCTTCCGAAGAATATCGTCGACCGGACGGTCCGGTTTGATCAAGTATTCGATGTGAAAGCAGGTCTTGCTTCCGCGCATCAGCCAAAAGCCTATGCGAAACAAGAGCGCGCAGTGTATGAATTTGATTATTCGTTTGACCTAGAAGAGATGAAGCGACAAACGGATCGTTTCCTACCGCGAACATTTTATTCAAAGGCAATCGATCATCTGCTTGTTAAGCTTGCCTATGTCACCCAGTCGAATGAAGCACTGATGGCGGAACTGTTGAATGCCCGTTTCCGGCACGAAGCGTATCTGCCGATGACCGATGCTGAGAAACAAGAACGCTGTAAACAGATGATGTTATCAGCGAAACAAAAGCTCAGTCGAGAGAAGAAGGCGAAAGTCGCTTCACAAGATTCGGTCGAAGTTGGAGACATCGAAGCGACGGAGACGATGGAAAGCACTCACCCGAAGCACTATGTCGCGAAGTTGCGAAAGGTCAAAGCATTATCTGAGCGAGATGAAGAGTTGATCCAGCAATTGATCATTGATTATGAGATGTCGTCTGGGATCGTCAACGCCGCGTACTACTATGCCCTTGTCGTCAAAAAGGATAATCGCTTCAGTAAAAATTTCCTTTTATCAATCGTCGATGATTGGAAACAAAAAGGATACGTAACAGCGTCCGAAGCACTAGCGAAGACACAGGAGCAGGATGACTTGATTGCGAAGAAGCAGGAGCAAAAACAAGAACGTTCGCGTCAGACCGTTGGTGGACGTCGAGGACGAACGAGTAATACAAACGGTGGTCCAAATCCAAAGTGGCTACAAGAAGAAAAAGCGAAACAACAGCAATATGAAGCATCTAAAAAAGCGAGTTTCGAAGCAGATGTTCCGGACGATGAAGAGATGGAACGGATCTTACGGGAACTGAAGGGGAACTAAAGGAGTCGGGACATGGAACATATCCAATCATCTATCGAAAAAATATTAAGCCGACCAGACGTCGCAGAATCGGTTCGAGCGATTCAACAACGAGTGTTATCGCATCCAGGTGTCGTCATGTTTTTAAGGACTCATCCGGAAATCGATCAACGGATGATCGAGCGTGGTATGCTCAAACTGAATGAATACGCAGAGCAGATGGATGGCAATCGACTGATTGAAAATAAAGCCGTTATCGAAGGCTATCAGCCGATCCTACATGTCGAAAAAGGACAGATCGTCGTTTCGTATGAGAAATCGCAAGCGCTCAAAGACCGAGAGGATGAACGCGCACTTGAGAAAAAATTCAAGAGCCTGTTCCTTCCGGACGAAGTACGCGATGCGAACTTTAGTGATTTTGACTTATCGACGACGGATCGGAAGCTTGCCTTACGTGCAGCTTCTCAGTTCCTGAATCATCTGCGCTCAAAAGAGCAAGTGAAGGGACTCTATCTACACGGGAGCTTTGGTGTTGGGAAAACGTATCTCTTAGCTGCGATCGGAAATGCTTTGAAAAAAGAACGAATTGCGACGATTCTCGTTCATGCCCCAGGGTTTGTTGCCGAGGCGAAACGACGGATTCGCTCCGACTCGTTTGATACGTTCCTTGAAGGATTCCAAACGATTCCGGTCTTATTAATTGATGATATCGGTGCGGAGTCGATCAGTCCGTGGGTACGAGATGAATTATTCGGGATCATCTTACAGTACCGGATGATGCATCGTCTGCCGACGTTATTCAGCTCAAACTTGTCTTATGATGAATTGGAACTTCATTTTGGAATTACGAATGATCAAGGGGATAAGTTAAAGGCTGCACGACTGATGGAACGAATTCGGACGACAACACAACCGATCGAGTTCCTCGGTGAAAATCGACGGCGCTACTAATTTTCCTTGTCAAGGAAGTAGCGAATTCGTTATACTAATGACACGTCAATAGACGATGCAACGATTGAGGATACGAAGAATGAAATGAACCAAACTAGCGAGAGAAGAATGGTGGAAGCTTCTCATGGAATCATTCATGTCTTTACTCCCTCATAGCACGAACGGGGCTAATCCGTTTGCGCCTCACGCCCGTTAACGCGTGTTCGAGCCGAACCAGCATCTGGTGCGGGAACGAGGGTGGTACCACGAGATTAAGACTCGTCCCTTTTTTAGGGATGAGTCTTTTTTATTTTGTATAAGGGGGAAACAGTCATGTCAAACATCGCACTTACATTTCCAGATGGCGCTGTAAAGGAATTCGCAGCCGGCACGACAGCGGAAGAGGTTGCGGCTTCAATCAGCCCAGGACTTCGTAAAAAAGCATTTGCTGCAAAACTAAATGGACACGTAATCGATTACCGTCGTCCAATCGAAGAGGATGGCACAATCGAATTGATCATGCCGGATTCAGAAGAAGGTCTCGACTTGATTCGTCACTCATCGGCTCACTTGATGGCACAAGCAATCAAACGCCTGTACCCAGATGAAACGATTCATCTCGGGATCGGACCGACAATCGAGAATGGTTTCTACTACGATATCGATATGGAACGTCGTCTAACTGAAGAAGATCTTCCGGAAATCGAGAAGATGATGAACAAAATCGCGGGTGAGAACTTGTCGATCGAACGCGAAGTCGTCTCACGTGACGAAGCACTCGCGATTTATAAAGAACTCAACGATCCGTTGAAAGTTGAATTGATCGAATCGATTCCTGCTGATCAGGATTTGACAATTTACCGTCAAGGCGAATTCTTCGATCTCTGCCGTGGACCACATGTGCCAGCAACAGCGAAGTTACAAGTCTTCAAATTGATGAGCATTGCTGGTGCTTACTGGCGTGGTGATTCAAAAAACAAGATGCTTCAACGGATTTACGGTACAGCATGGGCAACAAAAGATCAGTTGAAACAACATCTCCACTTCCTCGCTGAAGCGAAAGAGCGCGATCACCGTAAGCTCGGTAAAGAACTTGGCTTATTCTTCACTTCTCAAGAAGTTGGTCAAGGACTCCCAATGTGGTTACCAAAAGGGGCAGCCATCCGTCGGACAGTCGAGCGTTATATCGTTGATAAAGAACTCGAACTTGGCTATGAGCATGTCTACACACCAGTTCTTGGTTCAGTTGATTTGTACAAAACATCGGGTCATTGGGATCATTATCAAGATGACATGTTCCCGAAAATGGAGATGGATAACGAAGAACTCGTTCTTCGTCCAATGAACTGTCCGCACCATATGATGGTCTACAAGAATGAACCACGTTCGTACCGTGATTTACCGCTTCGTGTCGCTGAGCTTGGTGGCATGCACCGGTATGAGATGTCTGGTGCCTTAACTGGACTCCAACGTGTTCGTTACATGGTTCTCAACGATGGGCACACGTTCGTCCGTCCTGACCAAATGAAAGACGAGTTCAAAGCAATCGTTCATCTCATTCAAGAAGTCTATGCCGACTTCGGGATTACAGATTACAAGTTCCGTCTTTCGTATCGTGACCCAGCGGATAAAGAGAAGTACTTCGATAACGATGCAATTTGGGAAATGGCGCAGCGTGAGCTGAAAGAAACAATGGATGAGCTCGAACTCGAATACTTCGAAGCAGAAGGCGAAGCCGCATTCTACGGACCGAAGCTTGACGTTCAAGTTCGAACAGCACTTGGCAAAGATGAGACGCTCTCAACAGTTCAACTCGACTTCCTCTTACCAGAGCGATTCGAATTGACATACAAAGGTAACGACGGACAAGATCACCGTCCAGTCGTCTTACACCGAGGTGTAGTATCAACAATGGAACGATTCGTTGCTTACTTGATTGAAGAATACAAAGGAGCGTTCCCAACATGGCTCGCACCCGTTCAGGTGAAATTGATTCCGGTTTCTGGTGTTCATGAAGACTATGCCCGTGAAATCAAAGCGATCCTGTTGAAAAAGGGAATCCGCGTCGAAACAGATTTCCGTGACGAGAAACTCGGTTATCGTATCCGTGAAGCACAAGTCAATAAAGTACCGGTCATGCTCGTTTTAGGTGACAAAGAAGTAGAAGCACGCGAAGTCAACATTCGTCGCTACGGTTCAAAAGATTCGAGTAATGCATCACTCGAACAATTCGTTGCAGATTTAGAGCAAGAAATCGCAAACCGTTCAAAATAATGAAATATAACCGGTTGTCCACTTTATGGGATGATCGGTTTTTTGTATGTCCTTTAAATCAAATGCAGTTTATCCGATAAAGAAGAGAGAGTTAGTTTTAAAAAAAAGAAGATGGAAATATTTATTTTTATTTGGAAAACGATTAGAATGTAATGGGAAATGGATAAATTTGTTTTACGATGTGGAAAGGAAGTATGACATTGAAACGAACACTACCGCTTACGCTTGCTGCTTCAATCTTGTTCATGGGATGTTCCGTTGAACAGCCAAAAGCAGCTACAACTAAAAAGACATATCGCATTACACCTAAAACGGAAGCGATTGATCCTTTAATTCGAAAGTACACGACATACAATGCGAAAACCCGGAATCACTATACGATGCGTTCTTATTTAGAAAGACTTGAAAAAGAAGGGGGAGGTACGCTTATTTTATCAAAAGGAACATATCTTTCCCCTCTACGTGTCGGGATTCCATCGAATACGACAGTCATTTTAGAAGATGGGGTCATCATCAAAAAGACATCTGAAACGGGGACGTCGAAAATCAGCGCGACGACGAGTGTTTTTGATCTAGTGGCACCATCTGTGTTACGTCTAAATACAAAAATGTCGAAATATAATGGTACAAAGAATGCACGGATCATCGGAAAGGGAAATGCCCAGATTGACCTAAACGGTTTTTCACGAGGATCTGCCTTTGCGATCGCGCATAACCAAAACTTATACATCGGTGGCATCACGGTCCGTAATCAAAAAGGATCACATGCGATGGAGTTAGATGCGACGAAAAACGCGACGATTGAAAATATGAAGTTCGTGGATGCGACGATGATAGCGAATACGGGACCAAACGAATCGATCAACTTAGATACACCGGATCCAATCACGAAGGGTTTTCCGTGGAAGTGGTCTGTCCAAGATGGTACTCCGAATACGGATATTACAATTCGTAATAATATCTTTTCCAATATCAATGTCGCCATCGGAACACATCAATATACAGAGAATCGTTTACACACGAATATCCGGATCGAAAACAACTTAATCGAAAAAACGAAGGATTATGCCATTTCGATGATGAACTGGAAAAATCCAACTGTCATCAACAATACGATTCGAGATGTACACCGGGCTGATGGAAAGGCGATGACGATTTTAGGTCGAGGTATCATTGGCGGGACGATTCGCTATAATACATTCGAAAACGCCGATCGTGCCATTCAGATGCAACCATTCCAAAGTGACGGATATGCACCGATTTACAATACCTTTACGGAAACAGAGAAACAATACATGCAACAAAATAGTGTCAAAGATGTTGGGTTAGGAAAAATTGTTTTGTTCACGAAGTTGAATGAATATACGTATGCAACAGCCGAGCGGTATGACTTCGTTTCATATTAAACTAAAAACAAGCACCCAAGACAGAAGTCAAGGGTGCTTGTTTTGTAATTATGAACGCATTTGTTGCAAGAATGGTTCGATATCGACTTGAAGTGCTTCTGATAGCTTCTGACCGAGTGAAGCATCGGCGCGATAGAAGTTACAAATCGCAAGTAAAACCGTGTTCTCATGGCGCACTTGCTCGAGATCATTAACGAGGTTTTTCAAGAGAGCCGCTTGCTCTTCTTCCGTCATCCGGCGGTAGACTTCGCCGGCTTGACCGAAGTTGTTCGTCTTCTCGATTTCGAGACGACCATGTTTATCATCAAGCAACGGTTGATTTTCTTCCGTGTACTCTGGTGTTTCTTTTGGTTCTTCTTGATAACGGTTCGGTTCATAGTTGACCGGACTCGTTTGCTGACCAACCGGCATTGCACCGTCACGTTGGTAGTTGTTCACTTGTGCAAACGGACAGTTGATCGGAAGTTGTTGGTAGTTCGTACCAATACGATAGCGTTGTGTATCTGAGTAAGAGAACAAGCGACCTTGTAATAACTTATCTTCAGATGGCAACATACCTGGAATCAAGACACCTGGGTTAAAACCAACTGATTCCGTTTCAGCAAAGTAGTTATCGACATTTTTGTTCAATGTCATTGTACCGACGTGTTGGAATGGGATGACATCTTCGAACCAATCTTTTGTCGCATCGAGCGGATCGAAATCGAACTGATCGACGTCAGCCGGATCGAGTACCTGTACAAACAGATCCCATTCCGGGTAATCGCCATCTTCAATCGCTTGGAATGTATCGTTTGAAGCATGGTTGAAATCTTTTCCTTGAATCTCTGTTGCTTCTTCAGCTGAGAGATTATGAACACCAGCTTTTGGTACCCAGCGTAGTTTCACATAAACCGTATTACCATGAGCATTCACCCATTTGAATGAGTGGACGGAAGAACCACGCATTTTACGGTAGCTTGCAGGAATCCCTTCATCCGTAAAGAGATGCATGAGCATGTTCGTCGATTCTGGACGAAGCGTCATGAAATCCCAATAACGGTCAGGATCTTGAATATTCGTGCGTGGATCTGGTTTGAGTGAATGGACCATATCCGGAAACTTCATTGCGTCACGAATAAAGAAGACAGGAAGGTTGTTCCCGACAAAATCCCAGTTTCCTTCTTCTGTATAGAACTTAACAGAGAAACCGCGTGGGTCACGTAACGTCTCTGGAGAGTGTGTGCCGTGAATAACAGTCGAGAAGCGGGCGAAGACAGGAACTTCCGTACCTTCTTCTTGTAAAAACGCTGCTTTCGTGTACTTTTTCATCGAATTTTTGACAGTGAAGACACCGTGAGCACCGAATCCACGAGCATGTACGACACGCTCAGGTACACGTTCCCGGTCGAAATGGGCCATCTTTTCAATTAATTGATAGTCTTCTAACAATGTCGGTCCACGACGTCCAGCCGTACGTGAATTCTGATTGTCACCGATTGGTACACCTTGATTGGTCGTTAATCGTTTTTCATTCATCTGTTATTCTCCCCTTTATGTAAGATTAAATTAATTATAAAACAATAATCATTCTAAATAAACAGTTTTGCTTGCGAATGTTCTGAATCTTTTTTTGCACATTATGAATGTACCCGTGAAAAACAGGTTAGAAACTTCTTGCTTATCCGCCAAAGGATTGCTATTATAATCAAGTATGTGAGCAACGTTCAGTAAGAACATAGAAAGCGGCTTGACATCACGGGAAAACAAGTGCTATGATAGCAAAGTGAAATGACAACAAAGCAGAAGCATCCCGCTTCTCACCATGTACGATAACTCGTACTGGTTCATCATGAAGATACGCAATGTATAGCGAATGCTGTGCCTTGGCGTTCCTTATGAGTGTGGGCGGGAAAAACTGCCGACGCTTTTTTTATAGCGTTTTCTATCATTCATTTTTCGTGCAATGCACGATGGAGGTGCTAACCATTAGCAAAGATCTGTTAATCAATGAAAGCATCCGTGCCCGAGAAGTTCGTCTTATCGGAGCGGATGGTGCTCAACTAGGTGTCCAATCACGCAACGAAGCGTTACGTCTCGCTGAGGAAGCGGAACTTGACCTCGTCATGGTCGCTCCACAAGCGACGCCGCCAGTTTGTAAGATCATGGACTACGGTAAATACCGTTTCGAGATGCAAAAGAAGGACAAAGAAACTCGGAAGAATCAGAAAGTGATTCAGATGAAAGAAGTTCGTCTTAGCCCGACAATCGAGGAGAACGACTTCCAAACGAAATTCCGTAATGCGAAGAAATTCTTGGAGAATGGTAACAAAGTGAAAGCGAGTATTCGTTTCCGCGGTCGTGCCATCACTCACTCGGAAATCGGTAGACGCGTTCTCGAACGCCTCGCAACGGATTTAAGTGAGTTCGGTGTTGTGGAACAGAGACCGAAGATGGAAGGACGCAGCATGTTCCTCGTGCTTGCTCCTAAGAAAGAAGACTAATCGAATCGAAGTAGGAGGGAATCTCTCATGCCTAAAATGAAATCGCACCGCGGTGCTTCTAAACGTTTCAAACGTACTGCTTCTGGCAAATTGAAACGTGGTCGTGCTTACACAAGCCACTTGTTCGGTAACAAATCAACAAAAGCGAAACGTAAATTACGTAAAGCTAGCATGGTATCTACGGGTGACTTCAAACGCATCCGTCACATGATCGCGAAGTAATTTATCCAATCGTATACAGATTTAGGAGGGAATTTATATGCCACGCGTAAAAGGCGGATATACGACTCGTCAACGTCGTAAAAAACAACTCAAATTAGCTAAGGGCTACTACGGCTCGAAACATACACTCTTCAAGGTTGCGAAACAGCAAGTCATGAAATCTCTCATGTACGCTTACCGTGACCGTCGTCAAAAGAAACGTGACTTCCGTCGCCTCTGGATCACTCGGATCAATGCGGCAGCACGTATCAACGGTCTTTCTTACAGCCGCATGATGCATGGTCTTAAATTAGCAGGTATCGACGTTAACCGTAAGATGCTCGCTGACCTCGCAGTTACAGATGCAACTGCATTTGCTTCACTTGCTGACACAGCAAAAGCAAAATTGAACGCTTAAGTTCTACAATTCGTCGGGGAATTTAATTCTCCGACGTTTTTTTCGATTTAATGATAAAATAAGAGGGCACGTCGATAGACGGTCATATGATTTTTTTAGATAGAAGGAGAATTAAAGATGGATTGGTTGACACTTTTTGAGATGCAAGAACAGTTGGATAAACGGATTCAGTCAGAACATCAATTGACAGGCAATCAATTCGACGAGCGGTTGCTCGCCTTATTGGTCGAACTCGGTGAACTTGCGAATGAGACACGTTGCTTCAAGTTCTGGTCGAAGAAGGGACCATCCGCTCAAGTCACAATTCTTGAGGAATATGTCGATGGCGTCCATTTTCTACTCTCACTAGGTCTAGCACTTGAGTACAAGAAGAATCATTTTGCAGAAGGTGATTTTTATTTGACGGCAACAGATGCCTTTTTAGATGTCTATAACAAAACGAACGTCTTCGCGATTTCGCGAACGGAACAAAGTTATGATGTTCTGATTGGTGCATACCTCGCCTTAGGTGCTACACTAGGCTTTACACAGGATATGATTTTCAAGGCTTACATTTCTAAAAATGAAGCAAACCATGTGCGACAAGACAACGGTTACTAAGGAGGAAATCAGATGAATGAACAATTACATATGCTAAAACGTCTTACGGACGCAACAGGTGTACCGGGAAACGAAAAGGAAGTCCGGAGCCTCATGCGTGAATATTTGGAACCCCATGCAGAAGCGTTTCATCAAGATGGTCTCGGAAGTCTGTTTGCGGAACATAAAGGCGCAGGCGAAGATGCACCACGCGTTTTGATTGCTGCTCACATGGATGAAGTCGGATTCATGGTTACGAAGATCGATGAAAAAGGATTTCTTCGTTTCCAGCCACTCGGTGGTTGGTGGGGGCAGGTCCTCTTGGCACAGCGTATGAATATTGTGACGTCATCTGGTGAAGTCATTCCAGGTGTAATCGGCGCAAAACCACCTCATGTTTTACCACCGGAAGCGCGCAATAAGCCGGTCGACATCAAGGACATGTTCATCGATATCGGTGCTTCCTCTAAAGAAGAAGTCGACGGTTGGGGAATTCGTCCGGGTGATACGGTCGTTCCACATTGCGAATTTACTGTGATGAAAAATGAGAATTTCTTGATGGCAAAAGCATGGGACAACCGGATTGGTTGCGCCATCGCCATTGAGGCAATTAAACGCTTAAAAGCAGACGGGCATCCAAACACGATTTTCGCAGGAGCGACAGTCCAAGAAGAAGTCGGATTGCGCGGTGCTCAAACCGTCGCACATATGCTCAAACCATCGATTGCGTTTGCAGTCGATACAGGTATTCCTGGCGATACACCAGGAATGACGGATCGCGAGGCATTGTCGAAACTCGGTGAAGGTGTTCAAGTCATCATGTTCGACGCAACAATGATCGCGCATCGTGGATTGATCGATTTCGTGACGAAAGTCGCAACAGAAGAAAATATCAAGTATCAACTGGACTTAACGCCAGGTGGCGGAACGGATGCAGCGAAGTTCCACTTGTCTAATACAGGTGTTCCATCACTTGCATTGACAGTGCCGATTCGCTACTTGCATACGAACGTCTCGATCATGCATAAAGCCGATTTCGAAGCAGCGGTCGATTTAGTCGTCGCTGTCACGAAACGCCTTGATGCTGAGACAGTCCAAGCGATCTACGAGGGGTAATTATAAAAATGAAGCACATCGCATCAGCAAAGAACGAAATCGTTAAACAATGGAAAAAACTCTTAACGAAAAAAGGACGTTTGCAGACGAACCGCTTTTTGATTGAAGGGGAACACCTAGTTGAAGAGGCGGTTCGCGCTGGAATCATCAAAGAAGTAATCGTTCGAGAATCATATCAAGTACCAGGTTCATGGAAACGAAATGCCGATGTCTTTACAATCGATGAAGCTGTCATCAAAGTACTGGCTGAGACAGAGACGTCGCAAGGTATCTTTGCCGTCTGTGAAATGAAACAAGCTTCGGCACAACTGGAACGTGGGCGTTATTTGTTACTTGATCGTCTTCAAGATCCAGGAAACGTTGGAACGATGATTCGGACAGCTGACGCTGCTGGATTCGATGGTGTCATCGTTGGACCGGGAACAGTTGACGTGTATAACGGAAAAGTCATCCGTGCGACACAAGGGTCGTTGTTCCATCTGCCTGTCATCACGATGCCACTCGAAGAAGCGGTCAATGCCTTGCATGAACAAGGTATTGCAGTGATCGGAACAGCATTAGAAGGAGCGACGTCTTATCAAACGATCGCACCAATGGATGCACTTGGTTTAATCATTGGAAATGAAGGACAAGGTGTTTCACCAGAGTTACTTTCTTACTGTGATGAACGTGCCTACATCCCGATCCGTGGTAAAGCAGAGTCATTGAATGCGGCAGTAGCAGCAGGAATCTTGCTTTATCATTTTGCAAGCGTGGATTGAAACCGACAGGCGTTCGTGCTAAAGTGAACATCAGGAATACATCATGGACGTTGATGGAACAGAGTACGTTAGGGAACGATTCAATCAGGGAGAAGCGGTCGTAGACTGAAAACTGCTTCGTGAATCTGCTAACCGAATTCACTCCGGAGTCGCACGAGAGATCGTGACGGGATGCGCCCGTTATCGCGCAATTGGAGGACTTTTCGTTTGGAAAGTCAAACAAGGGTGGTACCACGGTGTTTACATCGTCCCTTCGGCATTTGCCGGAGGGACGTTTTTTTATGTCATCAATTAAAGGAGTGGGAAAGATGCGCGAGCAATTAGAAGCGTTACGCGATGAAGCAGTGGCATTAGTCAATCAAGCAACAACACAAAAAGAACTCAACGATGTTCGAGTCAAATACCTTGGAAAAAAGGGACCCATCACAGAAGTACTACGAGGAATGGGGAAGTTATCAGCGGAAGAACGACCAGTCGTCGGTGAAATCGCAAATACAGTCCGTCAAGCAATCCAAGAGCAACTCGAACAACGTTTGACAGCTGTTAAGCAACAGGAAATGGATGCGAAACTCGCAACAGAAGCGATTGACGTCACGTTACCAGGACGTCCGAAAAAAGTCGGTCATGCACATTTGCTACAACAAGTGACAGATGAAATCGAAGACATTTTCGTCGGACTTGGTTATACGATTGCTGAAGGACCAGAAGTCGAGCAAGACCTTTTCAATTTCGAGATGTTGAATTTACCGAAGGATCACCCGGCACGTGATATGCAGGACTCATTCTACATTACGGAAGAAATTTTGATGCGGACACATACGTCGCCAGTTCAAGCCCGGACGATGCTTGCTTCCAAAGGAGAACCGATCCGCATTCTTTGCCCAGGTAAAGTGTATCGCCGAGATGAAGATGATGCGACGCACTCTCACCAATTCATGCAGGTCGAAGGACTTGTCGTTGGAGAATCGATTTCGATGGCAGATTTAAAAGGAACGCTTGAAGCATTTGCGAAGCAGATGTTCGGTGAAGCACGTGAAGTCCGCTTGCGTCCAAGTTTCTTCCCGTTCACGGAGCCTTCAGTCGAAGTCGACGTCTCTTGTTTCAAGTGTGGCGGTAAGGGATGTAACATCTGTAAGCAAACAGGCTGGATTGAAATTTTGGGAGCCGGAATGGTTCATCCGCACGTTCTTGAAATGGCAGAGTACGATAGTACGAAAATGTCAGGATTCGCTTTCGGTATGGGAATTGAACGGATTGCCATGTTGAAATATGGTGTCGATGATATTCGCCACTTCTATACGAATGACGTTCGCTTCAGCGAACAGTTTTAAGGAGGAACGCAGATGTTAGTCTCAAAACAATGGTTGAACGAATATGTGGATGTCAGTCATATTTCAGGACAGGACTTGGCTGATTTAATTACGAAGAGTGGAATTGAAGTCGAAGGCGTCGATGTCCGAGATGAGTCGTTGAACAACATCGTCGTCGGACGTGTGTTAACGAAAGAAAAACATCCAGAAGCGGATAAGTTAAACGTCACGACAGTTGACATCGGACAAGAAGAACCCGTCCAAATCGTTTGTGGTGCACCGAACGTCGAAGCAGGACAAGATGTCATTGTCGCGCGTGTCGGAGCTCGGTTACCAGGGATTAAAATCAAACGTGCAAAATTGCGCGGTGTCGTCTCGGAAGGGATGATCTGTTCACTTGAAGAACTCGGATTCGAAAAGAAATATATCCGAGAAGATGAGCAAGATGGGATTCATACGTTCCGTGAACCAGTCACACCGGGACAAGATGTTTTAGAATTACTCGGTCTACGTGACGAAATCCTAGAACTTGGCTTGACACCGAACCGCTCGGATTGCCTCAGCATGTATGGTGTCGCACACGAAGTGGCTGCGCTTTATGATACAACACCAACGTTCCCGGTCGTTGATGTCAAAGAAGCAGAATCTGCGACGACAGTCAACGTGACGCTTGATTCAGAAGACTGCCCGTTCTACGCGGCACGAGAAATCCAAGGGGTGACGATTCAAGAATCACCGACTTGGTTAAAAAACCGCTTGATCGCAAATGGCATTCGTCCAATCAATAACGTCGTCGACGTCACGAACTTCGTTTTACTTGAAACAGGTCAGCCGCTTCATTCATTCGATGCGGAAAAACTCGGGAAACAAATCGTCGTGCGTCAAGCACATGCAGGTGAAGCATTCACGACGTTAGACGAAGTCGAGCGGACACTTGATTCTTCGATGCTCGTCATCACAGACGGAGAACGCCCAGTAGCACTTGCTGGTGTCATGGGTGGAGCAAATACAGAAGTGGACGGAAGTACGACATCGATCATTTTAGAGTCTGCTTATTTCGCACCGATTTCTGTCCGGAAGACGAGCCGTGTTCTTGGACTCCGTTCGGATTCAAGCGCGCGATTCGAAAAAGGCGTTGACCCACGTCGTGTCTTGTTAGCGCTTGATCGTGCAGCAGCGTTGATCGCTGAACTCTCAGGTGGAACGGTTCAAGCGGGTATCGCTCAAGCTGGAACGCTTGAGTTAGACGATCATTTGATTGAAGCGAGTGTTTCATACATCAATCACCGTCTAGGGATGGAGATTGAAGGAACGGTCATGCAAACGTTGCTTGAACGTCTCGGTCTCGGTGTTGAGTTGTCGGGGGATGCCTTAACGGTCAGCGTACCGACTCGCCGCCAAGACTTGAAAATTCCAGCTGATTTGTCAGAAGAAGTCGCACGGCTTTATGGTTATGATGCACTGACTTCAAGTCTACCGTCTGAAGCAAGCCGTGGTTTCTTACCGAAACGAAACGTCCATCGTCGTCAATTACGCCGGACATTACAAGGGGCAGGTCTTTCGCAAGCGATCACGTATTCGTTGACGAGCGAACAACGGGCGATGCAATTCAATGAACGGGAAGACCTGCATCCGGTCAAACTCGCGATGCCAATCAGTGAAGCACGTTCGACACTGCGGACATCCCTCATTCCAGGATTGCTTGAAGTCGCACAACATAACGTCGCTCGACAGCATGCTGACGTCGCATTCTATGAACTTAGTAGTGTGTATCTACAACGAGATGCATCACTTGAGACACTTCCAATCGAACAAGAAATGATTGGTGGCGTCGCAGTCGGTGTGTCAGAACAACATCGTGCTCACGGAACACTTGTTAAAACAGATTTCTTCGTCATGAAAGGGATCGTCGAGACACTCGCATCTGCATCTGGCATCACATTGACGTTCGAGGCGGCAAACATTCCATCGATGCACCCCGGACGTACAGCGCGGATTCTACTGGACGGAGAAGCAATCGGATTTGTCGGTCAAGTACATCCAGGTCTGTCAAAAGAACAGTATGGATTGAAAGAAGTGTACGTCTTTGAATTAGAAGCGATGGCACTACGTTCGAAAGAAGAACAGGTCTACTCGGAAATTTCACGTTTCCCATCGATGACACGTGACTTAGCGATCGTCGTCGAACGATCAGTGACGGCACAATCCATCGTCGATGTCATGACAGAAGCAGCGGGTCCGCTCCTGCAAGCAATTGAATTATTCGATGTCTACACAGGAGAAAACGTTGGCGAACATGAAAAGTCGTTCGCGTTCTCTCTTCGTTACCAAAACAAGGAACGAACATTAGTAGATGAAGAAATTACGACAGCACAACAACGTGTCGTCGACGCAGTGAAAGAAACGTTCAATGCGGAACTTCGCGCGTAATTAGATGATTGGATGGGACGTGAATCATGATGAAGATTCCACGGCTACCTGTTTTTTCGGATTAAAGGTAAAATGCAATTCTTTTCTTACTGAAAAGAATTGCATTTTTTTTTGTTTAATATCGTTTCTTCGTTCAAGATACAGTCGAACTACAGTCAAGCTACAGATTCGTTTCATAAGATGAATGCAGACGATAAAAGGAGGAACAGGACACATGAATTTTTTGAAACGGGCTGGAAAGAGTATTATTGCGCGAAAGGGCAAGACAATGATCATGTTGATTATTTTGACGGTGATCGGATCGCTGGTTCTGTCAGGATTCGCGATTCAGAATGCAGCAAAATCAGCTGGAGAAGAGGCAAGAAAAGAGCTTGGAGCTACCGTGACGTTACAAGTCGATCGACAAAAACAAATGCAGGAGCGACAAGCTTCTGGAGAACGTGGAAGACCAGAGGAAGTTAAGATTTCGATGAAAGAAGTTGAAGCGATCGAACAACTAGATGCAGTGAAGTCAACCAATTATCTTTCGCAAGCGACGGCAACGGCAAGCGATATTGAACCGATTGAAAGTGAATCAACGAATACAGGTGGTGGACCAGGTGGTGGAATGCCAGAAGGAATGACGACACCCGACTTTTCGTTGAACGGTGTGACGAACATGGAGTTACTTGATTCATTTTCGAACGGAACATTAAAAATCGTTGATGGTGTAGCAGTGACGCCTGAGGCGAAAGAAAATAGTGTGGTCATCGATGAAAATCTAGCAACTGAAAACGATCTTAAAGTAGGAGATACCTTCAAACTGAAATCGACGACGACGAATGAAACACAAAAATTGACGATCATCGGGCTTTCTGCATCGACAGACGCGAGTTCTGATGCGAGTTTCCGTGCTGCAGGATTCATGGATCCAATGAATCAAATGTATGTATCAAATGAGACGCTTGCTGACTTTGCGACCGAGGATGGGACAGTAAGTGCGTCAAGTGTCGTTTACTCCTTAAAGGATCCGTCTGAAATTGAGGCGTTCAAACAAAAGGCAAAAGCGATTTCATCAGTGGATTGGGACACATACACGTTGGATGCGAATGACGCGGCTTATCAGAAAATGGTCGGACCGATTGAACAAGTTGCTTCCTTCTCAAAATCAGTTGTATATCTCGTTAGTGTCGCAGGCGGTTTGATTCTGGCACTTTTGATTTTGCTGTCTGTCCGTGAACGTCGGAAAGAGATGGGCATCTTGATGGCAATGGGCGAAAAACGCTCGAAGCTGATGGGGCAATTATTAGTTGAAACATTTGCGATTGCGGCAATTGCGTTTCTCATCACATATGCGACGGGAGGAATGACATCACAATTCATGACGGACCAATTATTAAATCGTGAAGTGACAGAAGCGGCAAGTTCTGTTGCGACAGATGGATTCGGAGGTCCGGGTGGTCGAGGTCAACAACTCCTCGCTAGCATTCCTCAAATTACGGAGATGACGACAAAAATTGACTGGGCGACATTAACGCAAGTCGTTCAAATCGGAAGTCTGATCGTCTTTTTATCCGTTTTATTACCATCACTTATATTATTACGAATGAATCCAAAAGAAATCTTATTACGGGAGGATTAATCAGATGACGATTTTAGAAATGACGAAGGTATCGTATGCGTATACATCAGCAGGAAAGCAGCAACGAATTTTGAATGAGGTATCCATGCAGTTTAAGGCGGGAAGATTTTATGCGATTCTTGGAGAATCGGGTTCCGGTAAGACGACCGCGCTGAGTTTACTCAGTGGATTGGACGCACCAACGGAAGGACAAATACAATATGAAGGACGTGACTTGAGAAAAATCGGACTGACGACGTATCGATCGCGTCATGCAGCGACTGTCTTTCAATCCTTTAATTTATTAACCTATATGCATGCTCTTGACAATGTCATCGTCGCACTTGAATTGAGTGGACGACAGATCAAGGAAAAAAAGAAACGAGCCCTTGAATTGTTGGAACAGGTGGGTATCGATGAAACACATGCGAAAAAAAATGTTTTACAGTTGAGTGGTGGTCAGCAGCAACGAGTGGCCATTGCGCGGGCTTTGGCGACAGAAGCGCCAATCATACTGGCAGACGAACCGACGGGTGCACTCGATGAAAAAACAGCTACGGAAATCATTCGTTTGTTCCAACAACTAGCGCATGATTCCAATCGTTGCATCATCGCAGTGACCCACTCGGCAGAAGTCGCACGTGCTGCTGATCAAATCATTGAACTGAAGAAACAACGATTCGTCGAAAAAAAACCTAGCATTGAAGGGCAGGTCATACCAGCTCGTTGAAGTGACGGATGGATGTATTAAAAGAAGGGTCTCTCATCGATTGATGAGAGACCCTTCTTTGCTTATGAGGCAATGTCCTGATTGTTTGCTGTAGCGGAGGAACGTCTCGAATACCCGTATAAGAGTCCGCTGCTGACGACGACGAGACTGCAAATCAAAAACATATTTGAGTACCCAGTTTTTGCCGCGATGCCCGATAGAAGAAAGGCACCTATGCCAAAGCCGCTGTCATAGGCGAGGAAAAATGTAGAGATGGCTTTGCCTTTTTGTGCAGGAGCTGCATGCGTCAACATGACCGTCTGCAATCCTGGGAAGATGGAGGCGGAACCGATGCCGATGATGAGGGCGGCGGACAATAAACCGTAGAGTGTTGGAAAGAATCCGAGCACTAGGAATCCAACCGCATACAAACCATAGGACGGAACAAGCACGGAAGCTGGTCCTTTCCGGTCGAACCGTTTACCGGCTAGTGGACGAATGGCTACCATACCGAGTGCAGCCAGTCCATAAAAGTAAGAGGCATACGCCACATGGTGAATGGAATCGGCATACAAGGAGATGAATGCAGAAGTACTAGAAATCGCAATTCCCGCAAAGCTCGTAGCCAGCAATAAGACGGGACTGGCTAAGAAGAGCGATTGGCGGAGCCGAAATGGTGATGTGTGCGGAATATGACTGCTCGTCAACGGTAAACGGATCACGAAAAGAAATGAACAGATGGCGAGCAAAGCGACTGTCATGAAATACCAGACCATGACATCATGAGCAATCAATGTCAATCCGATGACAGGACCGAGGACGGAAGCGAGATTCATCGAAAGAACGAAGTAGCCCATTCCTTCACCCTGACGTTGCTTAGGAATCAAAGTCGTGACGCTTAAACTCAGTGAAGAAGAAATCATACCGAAACTGAATCCATGTAACACACGAATGATGAGTAATAGACCGAATGACTCGATCGGGAGGATGATCAAGTAGAGACAGCTAAAGAGGGTAAACAGACTAGCTGATAACAGTAACATTCGTTTCAGTTCGTATCGATCGAGCCAATGACCAATCAATGGACGTGAGCAGACCGTCGCGAGTACGAATGCTGTCACAACCCATCCGAGTGAGCCTTGTGATACCTCGAATTTTTGAGCGGCAAGTAGAGGCAGGGACGCATTCAATAAGTAAAACGTTATGAACAATAAGAGATTGACGAGTAATGTCGTCAAATAATGCCGGTGGAATAAACGGTTCACGATGATTCCTCCTGTTCGACCTGACGATGAGTATGCAGTAGCTGAGTCATCAGACGCTCTAAGGTAGACTGGTCTTCTGGAGATAGTTCGTCTAAAAATGTACGATGTGCTTGTTGTACGGATGCATCAATCGTATGAAACAAGTCGCGCGCCTGCGAGGTCAACTCGACCAGACGATGACGTCCCGAGTTCTGTCGAAAGATGAATCCTAGTTCTTCTAATCGGGCGACTGTTTTTGTGACAGCTGGTTTTTCGATGACTAAGTATTTCGACAGAGTGACCTGTGAGACCGGTTCAAGTAAGGATACTGCCTTTAAGAGTGCCCATTGTCCGGTGTGTAACGAATATTGTGTCAACGTGGCATCGATGTCTCGTTTGACGAGGCGAGCAACTTTTGACAGTTGTCCGAGAATATCTTCTTGTTGGGATGACATAAAAAAACCTCCTTTAAGTTAACTAGTTAACTTAAAGGATTATAGCGGATTCCTTACTTCTTTGGCAAGTAGAAATCAGGGAGTAGTCTTAAAAAACGTTGTGAATCGTACTTGATCAGGTGTTCCAGCCAAAGTTGTCTTTAAGTCTAATCGATCCATGATCTGATGTACTAAATAAAGTCCGAGACCACTGCCACCATGAATTCGATTTCGTGATTGTTCAGCGCGAGTAAGGGGATGGAACCATGCCGCAGTATCACTGGAATCTTGAATGGTCGGCGAGTTCGTGATCGTTAGCGTCACACCGCTTCGTTCACTAGTCATCTCGATTAGAATCGTTCCGCCGGGAGCCGTATACGAGATGGCATTCATCAACACGTTATGAAAAGCACGCTCCAATAAGTGACGATCCGTGTTGACGTTCCAGTCTTCCTTAGGTGAAATCACGAGTAACTGTCGATCATGAATGAGTTGTCCGAATTGATCAAGTTGTTGTTCGAGTAGGAGACGAAGGTTCGTTTCCTCGAAGTGGAGTGCCATTTGTTCGACACGGGCGACTTCGAGCAACGCAGCAATCAGGCGCTCCATGTTTTCAATCACCTGACTAGCGCGTTCCAAATAATAATCACGGTCGCGGTAGACCCCTAGATTCAAGAGCATCCCTTCAACTTGACCTTTGATGATCGTAACGGGTGTTTTTAACTCATGGGAGATAGCGAGGAATAGCTGTCTTCGTTCCGCGTCACGTAATCGATCTTTTTCCGCTTCTAGACGAAGGCGTTCATTGGAGGCATGTAAAGAATCCATCGTCACCTCCAGTGTTGTGGCGAGCTGATTGATGTTTCTTGATAAATCACCCAGTTCATCCGTCGAGTGGTGATGGGTACGGATAGCAAAGTTTAAATTCGCTAATTCCTTCGTCGCTTGATTGATGGAGAGTAGCGGTCGAGAGATGGTACGTGAGTAAAGATAGGCAGCGAGACCTGCTAACAATAGAAGCGGGAAAACGATATAGGGTGCTAGTTTTAACAAGACAGCTTTAACCTCATCAATCGGTTGAATCATTTGATCGGCATCGAGGGTAACGGTTTGATTGTTCAGTTGCAGTGGAACCGAATCTTGGATCGTTCCGGCGGGAGAGTTATCTGTAGTGCGGCGAATCGGTCCGCGACCAAAACCTGGTGCATATAAAAGTTGGTCGTCCTCCGTCCAAAGTGAAAAACGAATTCCTTTGTCTGTCAGTTGATCAAGCAATGGAATGAGTTCTTCGATTGAACGTTCTTTACTTTTTTGTTTAATAGATGCCATCGTCGAATGAAATTGTTCTTCTCGATAGGACTGATAATACGAAGGTAGCGAGGCATATAGAAAACCGACCGTCGAGAGGACAGCGACGATGAGTAAGCTCATCGTCAAAAGAAATAATTTAGCAGTGATTCCTTGACGTTTAGTTAGGTGCTTCAAGCTTATAGCCGACTCCTTTCACCGTTTGAATGTAAGGTACGTTTATTTTTTTTCTTAGGTTTTTAATATGTGTATCCAAGAATCGCGTATCTCCGAGGGCATCAAACCCCCAAAGTTGCTGAATCAGCTGTTCTCGTTCGAGTACACGACCGGGATATTCGAGTAGTAAATGAAGAATTTGAAATTCCTTAAGTGTTAATGTCGTCGGATTTCCGGAAATGAATACGTTATAGCTTGATGGAAAAAGGGTAATCTCTCGAAATGAGAGTGATTCTACTTCATTTGATTGTATGCGTCTGATAACGGCTTCAATCCGTCTGAGTAAAATACGAAGGGAAAAAGGTTTTGCAATGTAATCATCGATTCCGAGATCAAACCCTTTCACTTGGTTCTCTTCATCTTGCAAAGCGGTTAAAAAAATAATCGGCGTTTGTGATTCTTTACGAATGTTGCGTGCGACCTCAAAACCATCGAAGAAAGGCATCATGATATCTAATATGATTAAATCAAACGAGCTTGATCGGTAAAGTTGTAAGGCTTCCATGCCGTTTGCTGCGCTAGTTACTACGTATCCATTGGAGTTCAATAATTCCGTTAGTAGTTCCCTGATATCGTATTCATCTTCTGCGATTAAAATATGCGTCATATCGTTCACCTCATCGTTAGTTGTAACATACTCATCTGAAGTTTAGGTGAAGATATACAAATGATGCATCAAGTCATTTATATTAAACCAAATAAAGCGAATCTTGAGACAAGGAAGGGAAGCAAACATCATGAAGCCTCGTCCGAAATCTTTATCATCATTAATATCACTTTTCAACTTGCAAACAGATTCAAATCCGATGATTACGAGTATTGAAACAGATTCACGAAAAGTGATACCAGGAAGTCTGTTTATTTGTGTTCGCGGCTACACGGTAGATGGTCATCGATATGCAAGAGAAGCTGAACGCAATGGAGCAGCTGCCATTTTAGCGGAAGAAGCATTAAAGGATATGACGATTCCTGTTATTCTAATCGAAAATACCAAGAGGGCTGCCGGGAAAGTAGCAGATTCCTTTTACGATCAACCGAGTCGAAAAATGCGCGTCTACGGTGTGACCGGCACGAATGGGAAAACGACGACGACAAAATTGGCTTACGATCTCTTTCGAGCAACAGGTGTGAAAGCCGGCATGATCAGCACGGTCGGCGCACGAATCGATGAAGAACTCATTGAGACGCCCAATACGACGCCTGAAGCCATCATCCTACATCGTTTATTGTTTGAAATGGTCGAAAAAGGTGTGACAGATTGCATCATCGAAGTGTCTTCTCACGCACTAGCTGAAGATCGAGTAGAAGGGGTGTCCTTCCACTCAGCAGCATTTACGAATCTGACACATGACCACCTTGATTATCATCATTCAATGGAAGATTACGCAAAGACGAAAGCCTTGTTATTTCAGCAAGTTGCTGCGTCGAGTGGACGGGCCATCGTCTTGAATCGAGAAAATGGTTGGAGTCGCGTCATGCGAGAAGCCGCACCCTTGCAACCGGTCATTTGGTATACGACTCAACCGTACCGCACGTCACAAATCGCAGTCGAATGGCTGACGGATACTGTTAACGTGCGCATCGATGAGACGACGACGCGTGTGCCGACAGCTCTACTTGGTGAATTCAATGCAGCGAATTTAGCGGCGGCAATGGGATTATTGCGGGCGGGCGACGCCAATCTGTACGCGCTGATTCGTCATATTCCCGGGTTAGAGTTACCGAAAGGACGACTCGAACGGCTCGCCTGGGATCCTTGTGAAATCTATCTCGATTATGCGCATACACCGGATGGTCTAGAAAAATGTTTAGAGGCACTTACTTCTTCAGGAGAGTCACTAGCGGTCGTCTTAAGTGCGGCCGGAGAACGTGACCGTACAAAACGAGCGGAGATGGGGCGAATCGCAAGTAAATATTGCTCGAAAATTATCGTGACCGTTCATGATGCGAGATCGGAAGAACCGGAACAAATCATCGAAGAGTTGATTGCTGATATTCAGCAAGAACGTGTCATTGGTTGTCATCCGTCCCGTCATGAAGCCCTTGTACAAGCTGCACATCTCGCTCATGAAGGACAACGGATCGTCATCGTTGGGAAAGGTCACGACGAAGTAGAGCGAATCGGTACAAAAACGATTCCTTTTAATGAAAAAACTATCTTGCTTGCAGAATTAGAACGGTTGTCTGAAGGTGAATCTGTCATTTAAAAAACCCGACCATTCCGCAAGGGTCATGGTCGGTTTCGCTTCGTAGCTAGTTGTTGTGCCTTTTTCGTATTGGCAAAATGGGCTTTCGTCCAGTCACGTAGTTTGTCAGCTCCATGACGTAAGATCAGTGAAGCAGCGACCTGATCGACCTTCGCGCCAGCACCTTTAGGAATGATGACACCTGTTGTTTCACTCAACTTGTCCATTTCCTTCAGAAAAATCGCACGAGCAATGATCGATGAGGCAGCGACGGCGACATGGAGTTGTTCCGCCTTGGTCGAGAAGTAGACATTTTCTCGAACGGGATTCATAACACCAGATAAGTGTTTATAGTAGACATTTTTCTCAGCGAACTGATCAATCAAAATCGCTTCTGGTTTTGTCTCCAGTTGGTCAAGAAGTCGCTCAAGTACATCATTATGCATCAGAGCAGTCATCTTTCCTTGTGTCATCGTCTGTTGCATCTGATTGTATTCTGGATTGTGTAAGACGCGATACGTATATGGAATGACCGCGTGAAGATCACGAGCAATCCGACGAATCTCGGTATCATTCAGGTGTTTTGAATCACGAACACCGAGTTCCCGCAGTAGTGCGATGTGCTTGCGATCAACGAAAGAAGCAACGACGACGAGCGGACCAAAGAAGTCACCTTTGCCGACTTCATCGCTACCTGCGACGGACCATTCAGCAAAACCATCTGGTAACGTTGATACAACGGGTTCCTTTGATTTCGTTGGTGTAGCCGTACCATATCGTGATGCGATGGCTTCTGCCTCCGTTCCTTGAAACATCACTTTTCCAGAATTGTAAATCGTGATGACGCAACCCGGTACTTTGGCGGCGAATCGTGCATAGGGTGGACTCTTCGTCTGTCCTTGTTTAAACTCTTGTATGATGAGGTCTTGCTTTTCTTTAGATAAGCGTAAAACGGTAGTTCCCACGAGATAACCTCCCTTTCCGGGATTAAGCATACCATCCTTAAGACCGATGGGGGACTTCTTTTCCTAAAACGAAAATGATGGTACTATATGAAAGAAGCAAAGTATGAGGAGGACAGAAAAATGGCTGATTCAGAAGGGTTGAACCGGACGACGATTCATATCGCAGGCAATGATTATACGATTGTCGGAACGGAGTCGCCAGAACACGTACGCGAAGTGGGTCTCCTCGTGGATACGAAAATTCGAGAAATCCGAGAACAAGCACCACAACTCGACGTTCGTCAAATCGCCGTCCTAGCGGCGCTTAATATTGGTAGTGATTATGTAAAAATAAAAAAGAATTTGGGTGAACTATAAACTATGATTTCTTTCGTTATCTTATTACTTCTCGCCTTAGGCGTCATGACGGGAGTCCGACGGGGAGTCGTATTGCAGGCCGGGCATTTGCTCAGCCTGATCATTTCTTTTATCGTCGCCTTGTCGTTTTATGAAGAGCTAGCGACGAAATTCCGTTTGTGGGTACCGTATCCGTCGACGCTAGATGATGCGGGAATCGACTTAACGATGTTTTCGATTCCGAGTTCAGCACGACTCGATGAGGTGTTCTACAAAGCCTTTTGGTTCATCGTTTTGTTCTTCGGTACAAAAATCATCTTAGCAATCTTGTTGTCGATGTTTGATTCGTTGACGAACGTACCGATCTTAAAACAAGTTAAGGGATTATTAGGTGGCGTCTTCGGCTTTATCGAAATGTACATTTTTGTCTTCTTACTCTTGTTCCTAGCAGCATTCGTACCGATCCAGTCGATACAAGATGCGATCGCAGATTCGAGTTTAGCAAGCTTCATCATCCAGCATACACCGCTTCTTGCGAACTGGCTGATGGACAAAGTTGGATTGATAAAATAAACATGCTCCCGTTAAATGGGAGCTTTTTTTGAGGGGAGAATTGCAGATGCGTACGATTCAAGATGCGATGCGTCACTTGGAACGGATATCCGTCTACCTAGAGGTCAAAGGGGAAAATCCATTTAAAATCAATGCTTTTCGAAAAGCAGCAAGTATCCTCGAAGCGTCTGATGCAGACTTCATGGAGATCGAAGATTTCACGGCGATGAAAGGGATTGGTAAGGGAACGGCTGCCGTACTGGAAGAATATCGACAAACCGGAACGAGTACTGCTTTGACGGAACTCGAACAAGAAGTACCGGAAGGGTTGATCGCCTTACTAAAAATTCCGGGTCTTGGTGGTAAGAAACTTGCTAAACTGCATGAAGTCGGTGTCATTGATGCGGATTCCTTTGCAGAGAAATTAGCGGATGGTACAGTCGAGGCGATGCCTGGATTTGGTAAGAAGACGGTCGAGAAATACGTCAAAGCGCTCGAAACGTTTGAAACACGACCAGAGCGTCTGCCATACGGTGTTATGCGAAAGGTCGTTGCTGAATTAAATCAGACACTTGCAACGTTTGATGAAGTCATCCGCTTCGAAGTCGGTGGAAGTTTCCGACGGGCAGAAGAGACATGTAAGGATCTTGATTTCATCCTTTCGACGAACGAACCGGAACGGATCAAGGAGCAACTTCTTGAACTATCGCTGATTGATGAAGTCATCGCTGCTGGTAGTACGAAAGTGTCACTCGTCTTAAAACGAGATGTCTATTATATCGCGGTTGATTTCCGAATCGTGGATGACGCGTCGTACGCGTCAACGTTACACCATTTCACGGGTTCAAAAGATCATAATGTTCGGATGCGTCAACTCGCCAAAGAACGGGGAGAGAGTATTTCTGAATATGGTGTCGAGACGGAGAACGGTTTAGTGCAGCCAAAGACGGAAGAAGAATTATTTGCACGGTATGACTTACCGTTCATCGCACCGGAATTACGGGCGGGACGGCAAGAGTTCGAACAGGATTTATCAAAACTCTTGATTGAACAAGACATTCAGGCAGATGTTCATATGCATACGACGTGGTCAGATGGTACCTTGTCTGTCGAAGAATTAGTCGATGCATGTGCAGCACGAGGCTATACGTGGATGGCGATCACCGATCACAGCAAGTACATGAAGTTCGTCAATGGATTGACGGAAGATCGCTTGCGTGCACAACGCGTCGAGATTGAAGCAGCGCGAGCAAAGCATCCCGAGATGACGATTTTATGTGGTGTCGAGATGGATATTTTGCCCGATGGATCACTTGACTATGAAGATGACTTCTTACAAGAGATGGATTATGTCATTGCATCCATCCACTCGAAGTTTGATCAGACAGAAGAAGAAATCATGCAACGACTCGAAAATGCTTGTCGTAATCCATACGTCTCTCTCATTGCCCATCCGACGGGACGAATCATCGGTAGACGTGAAGGGTATGCCGTCAACGTCGATCGATTGATCGAATTAGCAGCAGAGACAGGAACAGCACTTGAGATGAACGCAAACCCAGCGCGATTCGATTTGACGGCAAGTTCCCTTGCGAAAGCCAAGGCTGCCGGAGTAAAGATTTTGATCAATACGGATACACACCGACCAGAAATGTTAGAAGATATGAAACTTGGTGTCCTTCATGCACGTAAAGCCTATTTGGAGGCGTCTGATGTCATCAATACGTGGAGTGCCGAAGAGGCACTTGCATTCTTCGGTCGAAAACGTTTAGGAGTGGATTAAATGAATGCCAACGCATTACGCGTATTAGAATATGAAAAGCTAAAAGAAAATATGCTCGCCTTCACGGCAAGCTCACTTGGTGCACAGTTCGTTCGAGCGATGCGTCCTGCGGAAGAGTTCGAGCAGGTCAAGGAATTGTTAGCTGTCACGACAGAAGCAACAACGGTCTATCGCTTGCGTGACCGTTATCCGTTCGGTGGATTGACAGATGTCCGGAGTGAGGTCAAGCGGGCAGAGATTGGCTCTGTCCTCTCGACAAGTGAATTATTATCTGTCGCAGACGTCGTCTATTCCGGACGACAAGTGAAGGCGTTCCAAGAACGACTACACGAGGATCATGCAGATCTACGATTACCACGCCTTGATAGTCGAATCGAGCAAATCACGAAGCTCGTTGAAATCGAACAAGGCATTCGTCATGCGATCGATGATCAGGGAACTGTCCAAGATTCAGCAAGTGATAAATTACGAGCGTTACGCAGTCAGTTGCGCTCGCTCGAAGGACAGGTTCGCTCAAAAATCGATAACGTCTTACGCAGTAAAGCGAAAATGTTGTCTGACGCAATCGTGACGATGCGAAATGATCGGTATTGTGTACCGGTCAAACAAGAGTACCGTCAAGCATTCGGGGGAATCGTCCATGACCAGTCGGCGTCCGGTGCAACGTTATTCATCGAACCACAAGCTGTCGTTTCTGCAAATAACGAGATTCAAGAAGCGCGTTTGAAAGAACGAGCTGAAATCGAACGAATCCTCGCCCAACTATCAGCACTTGTCGGTAGTGTCGGTGATTCGCTTCGCATCAATCTCGATGTCCTAGCTGAACTCGATTTCATCATGGCGAAAGCATTATACGGTCATCAAATCGGAGCTGTCGAACCGCGTTTGAATGAAAATCGCCATATCATTCTGAAGGAAGCACGCCATCCGTTCATTCCGAAGGAGGAAGTCGTACCGATTACTGTATCGCTTGGTGGTGATTTTACGTCACTCGTCATCACCGGTCCAAACACCGGTGGTAAGACAGTCACCCTCAAAACAATCGGTCTTCTACAATTGATGGTGCAATCAGGACTATACGTGCCGGCAGCAGATGAGACAGAGCTCAGTGTCTTCGATGCGATTTATGCCGATATCGGGGATGAACAGTCGATTGAACAAAATTTATCGACGTTCAGTTCGCATATGACGAACATCGTCTCGATGATGGAGAAAATCGATTTCATGAGTTTGGTCCTGTTTGATGAGTTAGGTGCCGGAACGGACCCGACAGAGGGTGCTGCCCTAGCAATCGCGATTCTAGATGAAGTCAAACGCCGCGGAGCGCGCGTTGCAGCGACGACGCACTATTCGGAGTTAAAAGCATACGGATATAACCGAGAAGGAGTCGTCAATGCATCGATGGAATTCGATGTCGAATCACTTAGTCCGACGTATCGACTACTCATCGGTGTACCTGGACGATCGAATGCGTTTGAGATTTCAAAACGCCTCGGACTCGAAGACCGGATTATCGACGCAGCACGTGGTCAAATCGGTAGCGACGCTCAGTCCGTCGAGACGATGATCGAACGATTGGAAGAAGCGAAACAACGTGCTGAAACGTTAGAGTCTCAGTTGCTAGAAGAGAAGAAACGACTCGTTGCAGAGCGTGAGCAATTCGAGCAAGAACAAGCCGAAATCCAGGTAGAAAAGAATGAGATTTTGGCAAAAGCAGAAGAAAAAGCAACGCGTGCTGTCGAACGTGCGCAAAAAGAAGCGGAAGGCGTCATTAAGCGCTTGAAGGAATTACGTGATGCTGGTGCCGTCAAAGAGCATGAACTGATCGAAGCACGTAAAAAACTTGAAGATGCGAAACCGAGCTTGCAAGAGAAGCGAATTGCGAAAGTGAAAGCGAAATACGACCAAACGCCACGTTTTGATAAAGGGGAAGAAGTCAAAGTTACGACCTTCAATCAAAAAGGCTATATCATTAACCAACAGGCAAACGGAGAGTATACGGTTCAAGTCGGGATCATGAAGGTGAACGTCAAGCCGGAAGATCTCGCGAAGATCGGCAGTACACCAAAACGTCCGCAAACAAAAGGGCGTTCTGGTGGAACAAGTATCACGAAACAATCGGCACCTTCAGCTGAACTCGATTTGCGTGGCGTACGTGTCGAAGAAGGGCTGTCGAAGCTTGAGCGCTTCATGGACCAAGCCTTGTTATCGAACTACGACCACATTCGTGTCATTCATGGTCTTGGTACGGGAGCGATGCGTCAAGGTGTCCAAGAATTCTTGAAAGGTCATCGTCACGTCAAAGGTCATCGCCTAGGTGGACAAGGTGAAGGCGGACACGGTGTGACGATCATCGAACTGAAATGAGGAAAGTAAGATGAACATTTTTGAGAACGTCTATGTCTATACGACAGCGCTCTATTCGGTCGCGGGATTACTGATCATTTTAGGACTTGCACTTTTTGAGTTGACAACCCGGTATAAAAACTGGGAACATATCAAGAGTGGCAATATCGCTGTTGCGTTAGCAACAGGTGGAAAAATCATCGGACTCGCCAATATCGTTCATTTCGCTGTTCAGGGGGAAGAACGAGTCGGGTCGATATTTCTTGAAAGTGCCTTTGGCTTCTTATTATTGATATCGACATACTGGATCTTTGAATTCCTGACACCGAATTTGCCGGTAGACCGTGAAATCGAGAATGGCAATATTGCCGTCGGAATAATTTCATGTGCCTTATCAATCGGCATGTCCTACGTCATCGGATCAGCGTTAGTGGGGTGAATCCGTGTTAGAACGTTTAGCGAAAATCATGTTCGGGGTTTCGATCGCCTTTTTGGTCGTCGGTATCCTCTGGATTGTATTTAATTAAAAGAACCGGTCTTACCGTGTGATCATTCCGTACTGACATCGTTTCAGTACGGAATTTTTATTGGAAGCCACGCCTAATCAAAAAAGGAGGAACGCATATGAACGTACGAAAAACAACAACGGCAGAAACAAGACGCCGTGCTTTTGAAGCGATGCAACTGATCTCTTGGAAGGATATTTTTTGGGTTGTCGTTGGATCGGCGATTCTCGCTTTTGGGATCAACTACTTTACGATTCCAAACGACTTATCAGAAGGTGGATTGATCGGGATCACGGTCATTTTCTACTATCTGTACGGATGGGATACAGGACTTGTGTCACTGATTGCGAACGCTTTGCTATTCGTCGTCGGTTATCGATTCCTCAGCCGGAAGACGATGCTCTATTCCGTCATCTCAGTCGCAGTCACATCGTTTGTCCTCTCCTCAACAGCAAGTCTTGCGACTTCGTCAGATAGCCGCTTGATTGGTACGGTCTATGCGGGAATTCTGATTGGTGTTGGAATTGGTCTCGTCATTCGAGCAGGAGGAACGACGGGTGGGGGCGTCATCATCGCTCGACTCATGAATAAATATTTGAATCTTAGTATCGCAGTCTCGATGTTCATCATCGATGTCGCAGTCGTCGGTGCATCGGGTTTTCTATTTGGAGAAGAGACGATGCTGTATACGTTGATTGCGATCATCATTGGCTCGTACTTGATTGATCTCGTCAGTGAAGGATTGAACGTCCGTGAAGCGGTCACGATCATCAGCCATCGCCAAGAAGAGATTGCGACGATTCTAACAGAGACACTTGGTCGTAGCGCAACAGTCATTCATAGTCATGGTCATTTCACGAAACAAAAGAATGATATGTTATATATGATCGTCGATAAACGACAACTTGCGCCTTTGAAGCAAATCGTCGAAGCAGCAGACCCGCGCGCCTTCGTCGTCATTCATAAAGTACGGGAAGTCATTGGGGAAGGATTTACGTATCCATCTCGTTAAATCATGCAAAATCAGTATTCGTCCTCTTTCGAAAAGGAGAAGGGCGAATACTGTTTTTTTTGTATCGTGAATTCTGGTTGAAAGAATCAAAAAACCAGCAAATTCAATTTCTTTTTTTGGATTTTACTGGCATGTCGAATTGAAATCAACGTATAATAAAAATGAATAGTAATTCATTATCAGGGAGGGAAACGTATGGAATCCGTTTGGTTATCTGATTATCCAGAGCAAGTACCCGCATCGATTGATTATCGAGAAGTACCGCTTTATCAGGCGCTTGATGAGGCAGCGACTGATTTTCCGGAACAACGTGCCTTGAGTTTCTTAGGAAAACGTATGACATTTCGTGAAGTACGTGATGAAGCGCGTACCTTTGGAAGTCTGCTACAGGAACAGGGACTTAAAAAGGGAGATCGCGTCGGACTGATGTTACCGAACTGTCCCCAGTATATGATTAGTTATTATGCTGTCCTCTACGCAGGGGGAATCGTCGTCCAAGTGAACCCGCTCTATACGGACCGCGAACTCGAACAGATTCTCGTTGATTCAGGGGCGCATATGCTCGTGACACTCGATCTACTTTATCCAAAAGCATCTCGCGTCAAAACAGCGACTGCACTGAATACGGTCGTGACGACAAGTATCGCGGATTACCTTCCCTTCCCTAAAAATAAACTGTATCCCATTAAAGCACGGAAAGATAACAACATCATCATCGATACGACAGGTTCGATTCCATTTTTATCACTACGTGGGTATGAACCGATCGCACCAGTCACGATTCAACCGAAAGAAGATGTCGCTGTTCTTCAATATACGGGTGGAACGACAGGGGCTCCAAAAGGTGTCATGTTGACGCACTTCAATTTGAGTGCGAACGTCGAACAGATCGACAAATGGTTCTATAAATACAATCGAGGAGATGGACGAAAGCTGTTAGCCGTCGTTCCTTATTTCCATGTCTACGGGATGACGTGTAACCTCAACTTTGGTATTTTTAATGCGTATGAACAGATCATCGTTCCAAAATTTGATATCGAACAAGTACTGAAGACGATTCATAAAGAAAAACCGAATCTGTTCCCAGGTGCTCCGACGATGTATGTTGGTTTATTGAATCATCCGAAGCTGAAGAAATATGATCTCTCTTCGATTGAAGCTTGTATTTCTGGTTCAGCCCCACTTCCAGTCGAAGTGCAGGAAAAATTTGAAGCGTTGACGGGGGGGCGAATCGTTGAAGGATACGGTTTGTCTGAAACAAGCCCGGTCACGCATACGAACTGTATTTGGGACCGCCGAATTCCTGGAACGGTCGGCATTCCGGTACCTGATACGCAAGCGAAGATCGTCCAAGCGGATGGTGAGACGCCGGCTGCACCAGGTGAAATCGGCGAAATCATCGTTACAGGACCGCAAGTCATGAAAGGGTACTGGAAGCGACCAGAAGATACCCAAGCTGTTTTACGAAACGGTTGGTTGCATACGGGAGACCTTGGCTATATCGGCGAGGATCACTACTTCCGAATCGTCGATCGAAAAAAAGACTTAATCATTGCTTCCGGGTTCAACATCTATCCACGAGAAGTCGAAGAAATCTTATATGAGCATCCGGCAGTCAAAGAAGCGGTCGTCATCGGTGTTCCCGATGTTTACCGTGGAGAGACCGTCAAGGCGTTCATCGTCGTCAAGGATGAGATGACGGTCACGGAAGAAGAACTCGACCAATTCTGTCGAAAACAGTTGGCTTCATTCAAAGTACCGAAGCAGTATGAATTCCGCCAAGAGTTACCAAAAACGTTCGTCGGGAAGATTCTCCGTCGTGTTCTCGTTGAAGAAGAGCGTGCCAAACAACTCGAAGAAAGCAGTTGACAGGATAAAATGGCATGATAGAATAAATATGAATGAACCATCATTCATTTTATGCGTTAGGAGATAGTGGAATGAAACGAACAATGTCAAAGAGTGACCGCATCATTGATGCCGCTGTAAAAGTCATCGCCAAAAACGGCTACCATGGAGCGAAGGTGACTGCCATCGCAAAAGAAGCCGGTGTTGCGGATGGAACGATTTATCTGTACTTCAAGAATAAGGAGCACCTCTTGATTTCGCTCTTCCAAGCGAAAATGGGGAGTTTCATCGAATATTCCGAAGGACAAATCGCGAATTATACGTCAGCGACGGAACAGTTGGCAGCATTGATTGAAGCGCACCTCGAGCAATTATCCGTCGACTATGATTTGGCGGTCGTCACGCAGATCGAGTTACGTCAATCGAACCAAGACATGCGCCAAAATATCGCTGCTGTCTTGAAACCTTACTTGCATCTGATTGATCGGGTCGTCAAGCACGGAATGATGACAGGTGAGTTTTCAAACGAACTCGATTATCGATTGGCACGTCAGATGATTTTCGGAACGATCGATGAGGTCGTGACGAGCTGGATGGCAAGTGGATTCAAATATGAGTTGCTTGAGACACGCGACGGGATTCATCGGATGTTGATCAAAGGGCTGAGTTAAGCCCTTTTCATGAAAACAATCATGTAAGCGGATACAAAGGATGATGGTGAATAGACGACAAGGGGGAGCATGAGATGGAAATCTATGTACTGTTGAAACGCACATTCGATACGGAAGAAGCAATCCAACTCGAGAATGGTCAAATCGATGAGGATGGCGCAGAGTTCATCATTAATCCATATGATGAATATGCTGTAGAAGAAGCAATCCGTGTCCGTGATGCACAAGGGGGAACGGTGACGGTCGTGACGGTCGGACCGGAAGATGCGGACAAGGAATTACGAACAGCACTCGCGATGGGAGCGGATCAAGCCGTTCGTATCTCCATTGAAGATGACATTGAAGAAGCAGATCATTTTACGATTTCTGAAGTGCTCGCTGGTTATTTGAAGGAACAAACGGTTGATCTCGTCATCGCCGGAAACGTCGCAGTCGATGGAGGAAGCGGTCAAGTGGCACCTCGTGTCGCAGAATTGCTTGATATTCCTTACGTGACGACAATTACGAAGCTAGAGCTCGACGGAACGAAAGCTGTCGTGACACGTGACGCTGAAGGGGACACGGAAACGATTGAAACAACACTTCCGTTACTCGTGACGGCGCAACAAGGATTGAACGAGCCACGTTATCCAAGTCTTCCGGGGATCATGAAAGCGAAGAAGAAACCACTTGAAGAACTCGAGCTCGATGATTTAGAACTCGATGAAGACGAACTCACACCACGTCTAGAGACGATTGAACGTTTCTTACCACCGAATAAAGCAGCCGGTAAGATTCTCGAAGGTGAACTGAACGAGCAAGTCGCACAGCTCGCATCATTACTACGTAACGAAGCAAAAGTGGTCTAAGGGGGAGAAACGAATGACAAAAGCATTAGTACTCGCAGAATCACGGGACGGCAGTTTACGGAATGTGTCGTTTGAGGCAATCGCAGCAGCGCGACGTGTCGCAGATGAAGTCATCGCTGTCCTGATTGGACACGATGTAGCAAAAGATGCGGAAGCATTAGCGTCACGCGGAGCAGATCAAGTCCTCGTCGTCGAAGATGAACGTCTGTTGCATTACACACCAGATGGTTATGGACAAGTCTTTCTCGAGTTGATGAACCGGACGTCACCAGACGTACTCGTCTTCGGTCATACGTCGCTCGGGAAGGATCTATCGCCGAAGATTGCAGCAAAACTACAAGCTGGGCTAATCAGTGACGTGACGGCGATCGAAGGAGAAGGCGCGGATGCGTCATTCATTCGCCCGATCTACTCGGGTAAAGCATTTGAAAAAGTTAAAGTCGCAGAGGGCAAAACACTCTTTACGGTTCGTCCGAACAACATCGATCCACTTGAAGCAGGTAGTTCACAAGGGACGGTTGAATCCGTTACGGTCGAACTAAAAGATTTACGTACGATTGTCTCAGACATCGTACGCAAAGCCACGGGTGGCGTTGATTTATCAGAAGCAAAAGTCATCGTCGCAGGTGGGCGTGGTGTCAAGAGCTCAGATGGATTCGCCCCGTTACAAGAACTAGCAGATGTCCTCGGAGGAGCAGTCGGTGCTTCGCGTGGTGCCTGTGATGCGGATTACTGTGACTACGCGCTGCAAATCGGTCAGACGGGTAAAGTCGTTACGCCGGATCTGTACATCGCTTGTGGGATCTCAGGTGCGATTCAACACTTAGCAGGAATGTCGAATGCAAAAGTGATTGTAGCCATCAATAAAGACCCGGAAGCGAACATCTTCTCGGTTGCTGACTACGGCATCGTTGGCGATTTGTTCGACGTCGTTCCGCTATTGACAGCTGAATTCAAAAAAATGCTCGTTCACGGATGAGTTTGAACACCGGTGCCATCGTCATGGCGCCGGTTGTTTTTGCGGATTTTTCGCGTGAGCAGTTTCGTTTGTTGGAAGAGACTGCTATGATATACTCGAATCAATAAAGAGATCACCCATTTTTTTACCGGGTTGATCTACTCATTAGGAGGTTATGATCAATGGCAATCGTACACGCAACTAGCCAATCATTTAAAGAAGAAACACAAGAAGGACTCGTCCTTGTTGATTTTTGGGCAACATGGTGTGGACCATGTCGTATGCTCGCACCAGTTCTTGAAGAACTCGATGCTGACATGCAAGATGTAAAAATCGTCAAAGTTGACGTGGATGCAAACCCAGAAGTCGCTGGAGCATTCCAAGTACAAAGTATCCCGACACTCGTTCTCTTCAAAGATGGACAACCTGTCAACAAAACAATGGGCTTCATGCCAAAAGACGCACTTAAAGAATTCGTTGAAACATCTAACTAATTCTTTTCTGCATATCAAAATGGACCGCTCTGCATAGGCAGAGCGGTCCATTTTTTAATTACATTGGTGAACAAAGTTCGATGAGGTGACCATCAGGATCAAGAACGTACGCAACGACTTGCCCCCATGGTTTTTCAACAGGAGCGAGTACGGTCTCGTATCCCGCCTCTGCGACATTTATATAAAGAGCAGGGACGTCATCCGTGACAAATCCGATCTCTAACGTCTGTTGTACATTTCCACTTGGTATCGCGTAACCCGGTATCAACTGTTGCACATCTTCGCGTGTATTAAAAGCGAGTGTCGTCTGACCGGTTTCGAACTCGATGTAACTACCATGCTCCGCTTTAACGGATAAACCAAGAACGTCTCGGTAAAATGTTAAGGTCCGTGAAGAATCTTCGCTATAAAGAATCGTGTAGCCATATTGAATCATTAAAAGACCTCCTATCAATCTTCAAATAACGAAGCGATGTCTGAAGCGGGCGTTGGGTAAGCGAATCCAGTCTGCTGCATCGAAGTACTTGGAATTCGGTGCTGCATGGCAAACGAGAAGTAGTTTGCTAGTTCCGCTGCATGTACACCGATGAAGTGTGCGCCGAGCACTTGATCATCTTCACCAACAAGGACTTTCGCTCGAGCAAAACTATCTTTGATCCGTGCGTTCGTTTGCCAGGAAGATGTATCAATCAATCGACCACTGTAAGGGATACCGGCCTTTTTCAAAGAGGCTTCCGTTTCGCCGACGAGGGCTAGGTTCGGAGCGGTGAACACGACACTCGGTACCGGAAGTAGCTCCAGTTTCCGATTGTTCCCTTCAAGCATGTTATCAGCGGCGAGCCGTCCTTCCGTTCCAGCGAACGGTGTTAAGGCAGGATTCCCGCTGACAGCGACGTCTCCTGCAGCATAGATATGTTCCACAGAAGATTGGAGATATTCATTGACGTGTATTCCTTTTTCGTTATGCTCAACGCCAATTGCTTCGAGACCAAGCTGGTCGATACTCGCAACACGTCCAGTTGCGTTCAAGACGACGTCGGTCTTCAACACGTCACCGTTAGACAACCGAAGTGAGTCCTCTTCATAGGCGACGACTTCCGCCTCTTTGATGATCGAGATGCCAAGTGCTCGCGTGGCATCGAGTAAAACATCGACCAATTCACTTTCGAATTGTTTTAAAGGGTGAGAACGTAAGACGATCGTGACGTCTGCTCCAGCAATCCGAGCAAGATGTGCGAACTCAAACGAGATATAACCGCCACCGACACAGACGAGTCGTCGGGGAAGTTCTTTCAGTTCAAGAAACTCATTACTAGTTATGAAACGTTCGCTACCGGGTACAGATAATTCGCGAGGACGCAATCCAGTTGCGATTAAAAACTGCTTCCCTTCGATTTCTTCTTCACCAATTCGGAGACGATGCGAAGACACGAAATGAGGTTCGCCGTGGAAATAGTCGATGTCTGTTTCGGCGTACCGTTTTCGTGTTTGCTCAGGAATAGCACGTGTGTATTCATTCTTTCGCTCCATCAATTGGCGCCAATCAATCGAAATCAATCCTTTAACACCATATCCGAGCAAGCGCTCGACAGCATCTTTCGTTTCACTACCTGTTAGTAAGATTTTTTTTGCGTCACATCCGCGTTGTGCGCAAGTACCACCCGGAGTGAAGTTTTCAACGATGGCAACACGTAGTCCTTTTTCAATGAATTTATAAGCCGCTTGATTTCCAGCGGAACCCGTTCCAATCACAATGCAATCATATGTACGCATTTTTCATCCTCCATATGTCATAATCAATGTATGGTATTTACCCGAACGAATAAAACTAAAAACGGTGAAAGGAGACATTTATTTGGGACATCAAGAACATATTAAAGCGAAACTATCCCTTTTACCTGATGAGCCGGGATGTTATCTACACAAAAACGAATTTGGCGAAGTCATCTATGTCGGAAAAGCAAAAAATCTAAAGAATCGTGTCCGCTCCTATTTCACGGGAGCACATGATATTAAGACGGAACGTCTCGTCGCGGAAGTCCGTGACTTCGAATACATCATCACAGCGAGTGAACTAGAAGCGTTATTGCTTGAGATGACATTGATTAAAAAGCATGATCCGAAATACAATATCATGTTGAAGGACGATAAATCTTACCCGTACTTGAAAATTACGAATGAGACCTATCCACGATTGATTACGACACGTAAGTTAAAAAAAGACGGCGGACATTACTTCGGTCCGTATCCGAATGCGTATGCAGCGAACGAAACAAAACGTCTGTTAGATCGTTTATATCCGTTACGCAAATGTCAGCCGATGCCGAAGAAACTCTGTCTGTATTATCATATCGGTCAATGTCTCGGTCCGTGTGAAATCCCGAATCTTGAGTCGGAACAAAAGGCACTCGTATCGGAAATCCGACGCTTCTTATCGGGCGACACGAAAGAACTCGTTGAAAGCTTGAAGCACAAGATGGCAGAAGCGGCCGAGACGATGGAATTCGAACGTGCAGGAGAATTGCGTGATCAAGTGCGAGCCATTGAGTCGATCATGAACAAACAAAATATGATCACGGCGGATTTGACATCACGTGATGTATTCGGGATTCACGTTGATAAAGGCTGGATGTGTGTCCAAGTATTTTTCCTTCGCGGGGGGAAAATGATCGAGCGCGATGTCTCGCTTTTCCCGATTTATGGTACGCCAGCCGAGGAACTGGAGAGTTTCATCGTTCAATTCTATGAAAAGAACATCAAGCCGAGTGAAGTCTATGTACCACCACTCGTCAATCAGCTTCTCCTCAAAGAGGCGCTTTCAATCAAAATTCACGTTCCGGTCCGAGGATCGAAGCGGAAATTACTTGATTTAGCGACGAAAAATGCTGAAAATGCGATATCTGAACGCTTTGAATTGTTAGCAAAAGATGAGAAACGCACCGTGCAGGCAGTCGAGGAGCTCGCGAATGCAATTGATGTCCATCCATTATCACGAATCGAGATCATCGATAATGCGAACATCCAAGGAGCAGACGCTGTTTCGGCGCTCGTCGTCTTTGAAGACGGTAAACCACTCAAAAAGGAATACCGGAAATTCAAGATTCGGACAGTCCAAGGACCGGACGACTATGAATCGATGCGTGAGATCGTTCGTCGCCGTTATCGGCGATTGTTACTTGAAGGAGCGCGCCTTCCGGACCTCGTCTTAATTGACGGAGGAGTTGGACAGTTGAATGCTGCTTTAGAAGTCATTCAAGATGAACTTGGCTTATCCCTTCCGGTCGGTTCATTAAAAAAAGATGACAAACACCGAACGAGTCAGTTGTTATTTGGAGAAGATGCTCGTCTCATCGAACTAAGTCCTCGTTCAAGTGCGTTTTAT
This sequence comes from Exiguobacterium sp. EA-TM-5, assembly GCF_053878415.1. Taxonomy (NCBI): domain Bacteria; kingdom Bacillati; phylum Bacillota; class Bacilli; order Caryophanales; genus Exiguobacterium; species Exiguobacterium sp. EA-TM-5. Next base: position 1,374,256 of record NZ_CM132670.1, read on the forward strand.
CTACTGCAGCGCATGCAAGATGAAGTGCATCGGTTTGCTATCACGTTCCATCGCTCCCTCCGTTCAAAAGGAATGACCCGTTCCTTGCTTGATGAGATACCAGGAGTCGGACCGAAACGACGGCAACAGTTGATCCGCCATTTCGGATCGATGCGTAGTCTGCGTCGTGCGACGATTGAGCAGTTGGCAGAGGCGGGATTGCCCGTGAAATTAGCGGAAACCGTTGCCGAATATTTAAGTCAAGCGAATGAAGAATAAAAAAATGCCGTCCTCTTGAAGAGGGCGGCATTTTCAAAAGATTAGTTATTGATGTACTTCTCGTAGTATGAACCGAAGTCGCGCTGGTTCCACTGATGGTAGTGACCTTGAAGCCACTCGAAGGATTGTTCAGACAGTTCCTTGAACGTTTGCGGTACGTTCATGTCACCTTGGCGAAGACCACCGAGAATCGTGACCGAATGATTCAGTGAACTGTTAGCGAACTCAAGCATTTTTTGTCCTTCATACTGTTTTTCAGCGATAGCAAGAAGTGTTTTATAAAGATCTTTCACATGTTCGAGTTGTTTCTTATCGACATCGATTGAATAATGTTTTCCACCGATTTCGAATTTGATTTCGACATCAAGGTCGACCGTTCCAGCCGTTTCGAACATGACATGACGGATCGGATAATGGGCATATGGATAACGATACAAAACGCGTTTCGAACTGACGGCACTTTCACCATCTAGATGAATTAAAGCCAAGTTCGTAAAGCAATACTCATCAGATTTAGATTTAATCAGGAAATAGATTTTTTCGCCGTCTTCATGTAAAACATAATCGTCAGCGGCTGCCTTGTCGAAATCATCAGGGTGAATGACTTGTCCGATATCACTGAATCCTGTTAAATCGGCTGCTAATTTTTTGAACATGTGAAGTTCCTCCTCGCGATTTGTGTACGAATGATTTTACGATCACTTACTGCAAAAGGTTTCAAGTTCTTTTTCGATGTGAGAAACAAGGATTCCTGTCTGGAACTATGTAATAAATCAACCGAGTGGTTCAAGTGGATCTTTTGGATCGATCTGGACCGTAATCTGGATGAGTTCCTTATTCACCTCAGCGTATCCTTCCGCAACACACGCATTAAAACGCGAATGTTGTTCAGCGAGAAAACCAGCTTCGAGTTGGAAATAACCTTGTGGACGTTCGTCTCTCGTCGTTTCAGGCGGAGAAAGAATATACGAAGTGACAGTACCTTTCTGTTTCTTGACCTCAAGCATTCCCCAACCTGCTTGTTCGAAGAACGAAGATAACTCGGATTCGTCGACGACAGGGAATTGACGAGCCAAACGCTTGCCTGCCCAGTAAATGACTTGCCGATAATCCGATCCTAAAAGATCGGTCAGCACATAATCTCGGATCAATTCGATACCGAAAAGTGGTGTTTGATTTGGTGTAGCGTCCATCATGATTCACTCCTATCTGAGAACCATTATACCGAGATGATTCTTGTCGGTCATTGTTTTCCTAAAAAAATTTGCAGTTAAATGCAACGCCTCGGGTTGTCTTCTAAAAAGGACAGGAGTAGAATAAGTGATGAAAAGACGAATTTCCTTATGAAAGCGCTTTTCTACCAAAATGCGCCAACGGTTGATTGGCAAACAAAAGGGGGGATTTGGATGGCGAATCATCGTGATTTCGTGAGTCGTAAAATACACTCACTGCTCGGCGTCATTCCAATCGGGTTATTTTTACTTTCGCACTTAACGACGAACTACTTCATCGTACGTGGTGAAGAGGACTTCAATAAGGCCGCGGAATTCGTGGGGAGCGTTCCGTATCGATTGTTCTTAGAGATCTTTGTCATCTTCATTCCGATCATCTTGCATGGTGTCTACGGTGTATACATCGCATTCACAGGTTCTGCGAACACAGGACGTTATACATACTTCCGGAACTGGATGTATGTACTGCAACGCTTCAGCGGAGTGTTCCTCGTCGTGTTCATCACATGGCACGTTTGGGAAACACGGATTGCCGCTGCGATGGGAACAGCAGTCGATGCAAGTATGATGCAGAACATCGTCGATAATGGATTCATGCTCGCGTTTTATATCGTCGGGATCTTGGCGACGACTTTCCACCTAGCAAACGGACTTTGGACGTTCTGCATCACGTGGGGAATCACGCAGTCACCAGCATCTCAACGAGCGATGTCTTACGTGGCAGCACTCGTATTCATCGGTTTATCGTTTGTAGGCGTACGCTCGATCTTAACGTTTGCAGGCGTGTTGTAAGGAAAGGGGAACTGACAACATGGCGAACAAGAATCTTGTCATCATCGGTGGAGGGCTTGCCGGATTGATGGCTACGATAAAAGCAGCAGAGCAAGGCGTACCAGTTAAGTTATTCTCACTCGTACCCGTCAAACGCTCACACTCTGTTTGTGCACAAGGTGGCATTAACGGAGCAGTCAATACGAAAGGGGAAGGCGACTCACCATACCAACATTTCGATGACACGGTATATGGGGGAGACTTCCTCGCAAATCAACCACCTGTTCAAAAAATGGCGGAAGCGGCACCGAAAATCATTCATATGTTCGACCGAATGGGTGTCATGTTCAACCGGACACCGGAAGGGTTGCTCGACTTCCGACGTTTCGGTGGAACATTGCATCACCGGACGGCATATGCTGGTGCGACGACAGGACAACAACTGTTGTACGCACTGGACGAGCAGGTTCGTAAGTTCGAAGCGCAAGGTTTGGTAGAAAAATATGAAGGATGGGAATTCCTTCGTGCAATCATCGATGACAACGGCATTTGTCGCGGAGCGGTCTGTCAAAATCTCCGGACGATGGAGATCGAAGCATTTGCGGCTGACTCCGTCATCCTCGCGACAGGTGGTCCTGGGGTCATCTTCGGAAAATCGACGAACTCGGTCATCAATACAGGACAAGCAGCAGCTGCTGTCTATCGTCAAGGTGCGATCTATGCGAACGGTGAGTTCATTCAGATTCACCCGACAGCGATTCCTGGAGACGATAAGTTGCGTCTCATGAGTGAATCAGCACGAGGCGAGGGCGGTCGTGTCTGGACGTATAAAGACGGTAAACCGTGGTACTTCCTCGAAGAAAAATATCCGGCATACGGAAACCTTGTTCCACGAGATATCGCAACGCGCGAAATCTTCGACGTCTGCGTTAACCAAAAACTCGGCGTCAACGGAGAGAACATGGTCTATCTCGATTTGTCGCATAAAGATGCGAAGGAACTCGACGTTAAACTTGGTGGGATTCTTGAAATCTACGAGAAGTTCGTCGGCGACGACCCACGAAAAGTACCGATGAAGATCTTCCCTGCCGTTCACTATTCGATGGGCGGATTATGGGTCGATTACGATCAAATGACGAACATCCCTGGATTGTTCGCAGCAGGTGAATGCGATTACTCGATGCACGGTGGTAACCGTCTTGGAGCGAACTCACTTCTTTCAGCCGTATACGGTGGAATGGTCGCTGGACCATCAGCAATCGCATATATGAACGAACTTGAGACATCGGTTCATGAGATGAACGAGGAAGTTGTCGAAGCGCATAAAATTGAAGAGATCAATCGTTTCAACGACATCTTATCGATGGAAGGTACGGAAAATGCGTATCAAATCCACCGTGAGCTTGGCGAGATCATGACAGATAACGTCACGGTCGTTCGTTATAACGATAAGCTTGAAGAAACCCTTACAAAAATTAAGGAACTCCGCGATCGTTTCACACGCATTTCGGCAACGGATACAGCACGTTGGAGTAACCAAGGGGCATCGTTCATCCGTCAGCTCGATCATATGCTTGACTTAGCAGAGGCAATCACACTCGGTGCGTTGAAACGCGACGAGAGCCGTGGAGCACACTACAAACCGGACTTCCCGGAACGTAATGATGAACAGTTCTTGAAGACGACGATGGCGCGTTATACGAATGGTCATCCGGAAATCTTCTACGAAGACGTCGACACGTCGTTGATTCCACCACGGAAACGCGACTACAGCAAGAAGTCGAAGAAAGAGGTGAAAGCATAATGGCGACACCACTCGAATCATCTACTACGCAAAAATCGGTTCAATTCATCGTCCAACGTCAAGATGGACCAGATGGTAAACCGTATGATGAGGCGTTTGAAATTCCTTACCGTCCAAACATGAACGTCATTTCCGCTTTAATGGAGATTCGTCGAAATCCTGTGAATGCTGCGGGTGAAAAAACAACACCAATCAACTGGGATATGGGTTGTTTAGAAGAAGTTTGTGGTGCTTGTTCCATGGTCATCAACGGTACACCACGTCAGTCGTGTACGGCGCTCGTTGATAAATTGGAACAGCCGATCCGCCTTCAACCAATGCAGACGTTCCCAATCGTTCGTGACCTCCAAGTTGACCGTCAGCGCATGTTTGATGCGTTGAAAAAAGTCAAAGCGTGGGTTCCGATTGATGGAACATATGATTTAGGTCCAGGACCACGGATGCCAGAAAACAAACGTCAATGGGCATATGAGTTATCAAAATGTATGACATGCGGTGTATGTCTCGAAGCATGTCCGAACGTTAACGATCGTTCGACATTCATCGGACCGGCATCGATCTCGCAAGTCCGTCTATTCAACTCGCATCCGACAGGAGCTTTCCACAAGGAAGAACGTCTTGAGGCGTTGATGGAAGACGGCGGGATCATGCAGTGTGGTAATGCTCAAAACTGTGTTGAAGTTTGTCCGAAGGGAATTCCGCTGACGACTTCGATTGCAGCAATGAACCGTCAGACAACACTTCACTCATTCAAGAAGTTCTTCGGTAGTGACGAAGGACGGACAGGTGAAGCAGTTAGTTCATGATTTATCAAAGAAGGAGCTTGCTCCTTCTTTTTTCATTCAGACAGGAGGAACTCATTGTGCGCGTACCAGCTTATATTCCAGAACTCGAGTCATGGCTTGAACAGATGAAACACGGAACGCGGCTTGACGTCGCCGTCCGGTTCGCGGAGACTGATGCCTACGGTCATATGAATAACCGAGTACCATTTGTCTATTTCGAGGACGTTCGGACATTGATGTTAGAAGAAACCGGGTATTCGCTTGCAGACGATGGGATCATCGTCGTTGCGGATGCCCAGTGTAACTACATTCGCCAAGTCTATCCACGGGCGCGTCTCTCTGTCTATGCATACCCGGTACACGTCGGCAGTGCATCGTGTGACGTACATTACGCAGCGTTTGATGAGCAGGAGGAACTGATGTTCACAGGACGGACATCAATGGTCCAAATCGACCGTTCCGGGAAAGCATTCCCATGGAGTGAAGCGTATAAAAATTCCTTGCAGAATCGATTCGAATCCGTTATCATTTGATAATGAGTTCACATATTCGAAAACGACTCACTAGTACGTTATTAGTGAAGGGAGATTTCTTAATCATGGAAAAAACATTCAAAGTCATCGCGGATTCAGGCATTCACGCTCGTCCGGCTACTCAGCTCGTCAACACAGCTTCTAAATTCCAATCAGACATCAACTTGGAATACAACGGGAAGACTGTCAACTTGAAGTCAATCATGGGTGTTCTTTCACTCGGAATCGCGAAAGATTCAGATATCAAAATCGTTGCAAACGGTGACGATGCTTCTGAAGCAATCACGACTCTTTCAGATATGCTGACAAGCGAAGGTCTTGCTCAGTAATCCTGTAATCGTACATTCTCGGACGCCGGTCTTGCACCGTCGTCCTTTTTTGTTACCATAAGAGTAGTGAGAAAGAGGTGGAGAAGAGTGAATCGAGCGATTGGAGTACTAGATTCCGGAGTCGGTGGTTTGACGGTCGCACGTGAGTTGATGCGACAGTTGCCCCATGAGCGAATCATTTATGTCGGGGATACTTTACGGTGTCCGTATGGTCCACGCCCTGAAGAAGAGATTCGTGAGTTTACGTGGGAGATGATTGATTATCTCGTACAACAAGATGTGAAATTGATCGTAATCGCCTGTAACACAGCAACGGCTGTTGTTTTAAAAGAAGCGCGAGAACGTTTAAATATACCTGTTATCGGTGTCATTGATCCGGGTGCGCGAGCAGCCGTCAAGGTGACGCGTACGAAACGAATTGGTGTCATCGGAACGAAGATGACGATTACAAGCAATTCCTACGAGAAGGCGTTACGCCACGTCGAAGGGCAAGTCGTCGTTGAATCGTTAGCTTGCCCACCGTTCGTTCCGCTCGTCGAGTCGATGCAAACGGATGGTGCTTACGTTGAGCGTGTCGTCGCCAATACGTTACGACCATTGATAAATTATGATATGGATACATTGATTCTCGGGTGTACGCATTATCCGCTTCTAGCAGATGTGATTGGACGGGTCATCGGACCAGGCGTCCAGCTGATTTCTTCGGGAGACGAGACGGCACTTGAGGTAGCAGCACTACTTGATTACAATACGATTTCAGCAGATGTGACACAAATACCGGAACATCGTTATTATGCAACAGGCGATATTCGTTCATTTGATCAGATTGCGACGGACTGGCTCGATCAGCCGATACACGCAGAACGCATCGTGCTTGGAACGGAGGAAGATTAAATGCGAATAGACCAACGAACGGCGGATCGTATCCGACCTGTTCAGTTATCGATTGATATCAATAAACACGCAGAAGGTTCGGTTATGATTGAACTGGGCGATACAAAAGTTCTCTGTACGGCAACCGTCGAAGAAAGAGTGCCACCGTTCTTGCGCGGTAAACGCCAAGGCTGGATCAACGCGGAGTATTCGATGTTACCGCGGGCAACCGCTCAGCGGACAGCACGAGAAGCCGTTCGTGGTAAGCAGACGGGACGGACGATGGAAATCCAACGTCTGATTAGCCGCTCGCTTCGGGCGGTCGTCGATTTAGAAAAACTTGGCGAACGAACGATCTGGATCGACTGTGATGTCATTCAAGCAGATGGTGGCACACGGACCGCATCAATCACGGGTGGTTTTTTAGCACTCGTCCGAGCGGTCGATCAATTGATTCAAGCCGGGAAACTGACGGATACACCCATCAAGGAAGGTATCGCAGCGATTTCGGTTGGAATCGTTGAGTCGAATGTCTTGCTCGATCTTTGTTACGAAGAGGATGCTGCGGCTGAAGTCGACTTCAACCTCGTCATGACGTCATCTGGTAAAATCGTCGAGATGCAAGCGACGGGAGAAGAATCAACATTTTCTCGTCAAGAGATGCTCGATATGCTCGAACTTGGGGAAAAAGGTATTAAGGAACTGATTGAAGCCGGTCGTGATGCACTCGGTGTGTCATGGTGGTATGTAGGAGAAGAAGTGGGGGAACATAGATGAAAATCATCGTTGCAACACATAACGCGGGAAAAGTGAAGGAACTCGAAAGTATGCTCGGGCGTCTCGGTTACACGGTCGAGTCGTTACTTGATCACGCGGATGCACCAGAAACGGATGAGACGGGTGAAACATTCGAGGAAAATGCACTCTTGAAGGCAACAGAAGCTGCAGCGTACTTCGGTCATGCGGTACTTGCTGATGATTCAGGTCTTGAAGTCGATGCCTTAAACGGGGCCCCAGGAGTTTACTCGGCACGATTTGCTGGGCTTGCAAAGTCGGATACGGCAAACAATGCCTTGTTACTTGAGAAATTACACGATCTACCGGAAGAAAAACGGACAGCACGTTTCGTTTGTGTACTTGCTCTCGCAAAACCCACAGGTGAGACATTGACGGTTCGCGGCACGATGGAAGGGCACATCGGTTTTGAGGCGAAGGGTTCGAACGGTTTCGGTTATGATCCGTTATTCGTCACGGAGAGCGGAAAAACTGCTGCTGAGTTGACGAAAGAAGAGAAAGCAATGATTAGCCATCGTGGCAATGCATTGCGTAAGCTCGAACAGGATTTAACTACCTTCTTAGGAGTGTGATGAAGATGAGAGCGTTGATCGTTAGTGATAGCCATGGACTAGAACAAGAATTGCTTACGATTTTCGAACGTCATCAAGACGTGGATGTAGCATTTCATTGTGGAGACTCCCAATTGACGCGTGACATCGAATCATTATATCCATATCGTGTTGTGCGAGGAAATTGTGATTATGGACACGACTTTCCGGAAGAAGTCACGTCAGAGATGGACGGGCGTGCGGTACTTTGTGTTCATGGGCATCGGCAAGACGTCAAATATAGTCTAGATGTTCTGCAGCACCATGCGAACGAAAAGAAAGCTGACATCGTGTTGTATGGTCATTCTCACGTCGCAAAGGCAGAATATCGAGATGGTGTCTTATTCATCAATCCAGGATCGATTCGGATGCCACGCCATCGACCAGATAAGACATATGCGATTCTAGAAGTGGATCAAAACCGTTATTCTGTCGATTTTCTTGATGTAAATGGTGACCCGGTAAATGCGCTCCATCTGGACGGAACATTTTTGTAATAAAATAAATGCAATATTTGTAATGTGATTGACACGAAAGAATTGTTCTAGTATAGTTTATTCGTGTTGACACGTCCCAATAGCTCAGCAGGATAGAGCAACGGCCTTCTAAGCCGTCGGTCGGGGGTTCGAATCCCTCTTGGGACGCTATAATTAAAATAGAGACTGCCCTTACGAGGGTGGTCTCTTTTTTTTATTCCGATTTTCGATTATAATTAAGGTATCATGAACTCGAAAGGGATGAATGCGATGTGGAAGAAAGTTGGAGCAGTCCTAGTACTAAGCACGTTTCTTGCTGGATGTAGTGAGATTTCAAATACAGTCGACGATGCAAAGCAACAAGTGAATGATGTGAAGAATAGTGTTGATTATGCAGGAGAACTCCAAGGGATTGCGAAAGACACGGCACAAGTTACGTCAGATTTATCCGCTTCTTTGAATGAGGCCGCTACAACAGCACGTGAATCGGCGAATCCAGAACAAGCACTGGATCAACAAATCGAGAAGTTGAAGGAAAACGGAACAATTGATCAATTCAATCAAGAACTAGATCAAATCGATCAACGCTTAGCGGGGCTTGAAAATCCACCGCAAGAGTTGCAGAATTTAAGTGCAAAACTGGAACAGTACGTGAATCAGTCGGAAGATATCACACGACTTCTTGAGACAGACGTCTCTCTTGATACGTTAAATCGTCTTGGCATTGAACAAGCAGGGAAACTGCAAGAAGCAATCACGAACTGGACATCTTTACTCGATCCGTTTACGAAATAAGCAGTTTTAGTATAAAGGAGTGACGGAATATGGGGACATCGCGCTGGATGGAACATGAACTCGAAGCAGCACAAGCGCGGATTCTTCGCTTGACCGCTTCTGAGCAAGAACAATTGATTGTGGAATTAGAGACGGATCAACTGACAGGAGAAGATGTCTTATACCGACTCTATATCATTCAACCACTCTTACTGAACGATCGTGAACGATTTGAAACTGTAGCAGAACGATTTCTTGACGTTGAGGGTGTTGAGCAAGTGCTCGCACTCTTTCTTTATGAGCTGGGAGAACGCTATCCGATGAAACTCGCACTGCGCTCGGCATCACCCTACTTACCGTATGGATTGGCGCTTCGATTAGACGAGATCAAACAGCAGATGAGCGTTCGAAAACAAAAGTCGTCTACGGTTCAGACGAGTAACATGACGCAGTGCCCGGTTGCGCCCGGAACAGAGCTGATGCATGTGTTACGACATGGGAATTGGGTTGAACAGATGCGCTGTCTGACGGGTGCTGAATTCGAACGAACACCTTCGCTCATGGAATACATCACAGACAAGTATTTTCATGCTCAAGAGACAGCGCATCAAAGTCTACTCGTCATCGATCAATTATTAGGAAGCGTGCTTGATCATTTGACATATCCGACAATGATTCAGGTGCCACACTTAGATGTAGACTGGACGATTTCATCACGCCAAGATTTAGAAGAAGTGTTGCTTGCCCATCAACAGGAGCAACAAGCGTTACTCGCATCGATGCACATGCTACAACGAATGGATCCGTTTCGGGCATTGCTCGTCTTAAGGTCGGATCAATTGGTTCATCTTGAAGAACGAGAGCTCATCGGATCAGATATGGAGAATTGGTTCTCGGCGTGCGAAGAACTCGCAGGTCTAACATTTGAAACCGAAGACGCGGGACGTGTCTTAAGTCCGCTAGCACAGCAGTTATATCGAGCGTCACATATTCTTTATCCGGAAGTCATCGCATTCGAGCAAATTTACTTCGATTGAGACATCTGGAAACGATTCGTTCAACAGTGGTAATCGTCAGAACGATTGTGCTATAATGTGACTTGTTGTACACACATGTACGCTAATTGACAATTTTGGAGGGACTCAGCATGACTGCAAAATGGGAAAAACAATCAGGTAGCCTCGGCGTCCTCACGTATGAAGCGCCTGCTGAAGCATTTGATAAAGCGGTAGACCAAGCGTTCAAGAAAGTCGTTAAGACTTTGAACACACCAGGTTTCCGTAAAGGAAAAATGCCACGCGCAATGTTCAACAAAATGTACGGTGAAGAAGCACTGTACCAAGATGCACTCGATATCCTTTATAAGGACACAATCGAAGGTGCAGTCGTCGAATCAGGAATCGAGCCAATCGCGCTTGAAAACATCGACGTTGAAACACTCGAAAAAGGCAAGCCAGTAGAATTCAAAATCACGTTCGTCATCGAGCCTGAAGCTACACTCGGTGAGTACAAAGGTCTTGAGTACACAGCAGTTGAAACGAACGTTACTGACGAAGACGTCGACGCTGAACTCAAAACATTACAAGAACGCGGTGCAGAACTCGTCGTTAAAGAAGATGGCGTCATCGAGAATGGCGATACAGTCGTATTCGACTTCGCAGGTTTCGATGGGGAAAACCAATTCGACGGCGGAACTGCTGAGAACTACTCACTCGTCATCGGTTCTGGAAACTTCATTCCTGGATTCGAAGAGCAGATGGTCGGTTTAAAAACTGGCGAGCAAAAAGATCTTGAAGTGACATTCCCTGAGGAATACCACGAAGCATCACTCGCTGGAAAACCAGTTACATTCAAAGTAACAATCCATGAAGTCAAAGCTCAAGAGCTCCCTGAATTGACAGATGAGTTCGCTAAAGAGATGGATGAAGAAGTTTCTTCACTCGACGAGTTGAAAACAAAAATCCGTACACGTCTCGAAAACACACGCAAACAAGAAGCTGATGCTTCAATGCGCGATGAGTTAGTCGAAGCGGCTACGAAAAACGCAAAAGTTGATCTTCCAGAAGTCATGGTCGAAAACGAAGTTGAGCGTATGGTCCAAGAGTTCACACAACGTATTCAATCACAAGGTATCGACCTCAACATGTACTTCCAGTTGACTGGAACGACAGAAGAGGCAATGCGTTCTGAAATGAAAGAGCAAGCGGAAGAGCGCGTTAAAGCACGTCTCGTCCTCAAGCAAATCGTTGCTGACGAAAAAATCGAAGTAACAGACGAAGAAACACAAACTGAACTTCAATCAATGTCAGAACTCTACAACATCCCTGCAGATCAACTTGAAACGATGCTTGCACCACAAGGTGGACTTGAAACGCTTAAAGGCGATCTTCAATTCCGTAAAGCTATCGATGTTCTCGTCGACAACGCAAAAGCAAAATAAGCCATTTCATGGTTTTCGATCGACTTCAAGCCCAATTTCTGGTCTTGGAGTCGATTTTTTTGTACGATAGGTCAAACAAGGACAAACAATCCTTGGTTCAGGACATCAAACTGTAAATCGTTCGTCCAGGATTTGAAAGACTTTCCTTGTTCATGCTACAATCATAAATAGTAAAACGTGAGACGGGATGCTACAGGCGTCCATACAATTTCCACGTTAAAGGGGTGGACCTTTATGTTTAAATTCAACGAAGAAAAAGGTCAGCTAAAATGTTCTTTCTGTGGAAAGACACAAGAACAAGTACGCAAACTTGTTGCTGGACCTGGCGTTTACATTTGCGACGAGTGTATCGAACTCTGCAATGAAATCGTAGAGGAAGAACTCGGTACAGAAGAAGAAGTCGAGCTAAAGAATGTTCCGAAACCGCATGAAATTCGTACGACACTTGACGATTATGTCATCGGTCAAGAGAAAGCGAAAAAATCGTTATCTGTAGCGATGTATAATCACTACAAACGAATCAATGCTGGTGGTCGCGCGGATGATGTCGAGCTCTCAAAATCGAATATCGTCATGATCGGGCCAACAGGTAGCGGTAAAACACTTCTTGCCCAAACGATGGCACGTATCTTGAACGTACCGTTTGCGATTGCAGATGCAACAAGTTTGACGGAAGCAGGTTATGTCGGTGAAGACGTCGAGAACATCCTGTTGAAACTCATCCAAGCAGCGGATTACGATGTCGAGAAGGCTGAAAAAGGAATCATTTACATTGATGAGATCGATAAGATTGCTCGTAAATCAGAAAATCCATCAATCACACGTGACGTTTCCGGTGAGGGTGTTCAACAAGCCTTGCTGAAGATTTTGGAAGGAACGGTTGCAAGTGTACCGCCACAAGGTGGCCGGAAACATCCGCATCAAGAATTCATTCAAATCGATACGACGAACATCTTGTTCATCGTTGGTGGAGCATTCGATGGTATCGATCAGTCCATCAAACGTCGTCTCGGTAAAAAAGTCATCGGCTTCGGAAACGATTCAGAGAACCGTAACCTCACACAAAAAGAAATTCTAGCAGCTGCATTGCCAGAAGATCTTCAAAAGTTTGGTTTGATTCCTGAGTTCATCGGTCGTTTGCCAGTCATGGCGACACTCGAGCCACTGGATGAAGAGGCACTTGTTCAAATCTTGACGAAACCGAAAAACGCCCTCGTTAAACAATATAAGAAAATGCTTCAACTTGATGATGTCGAACTCGACTTCACGGAAGATGCACTTCTTGAGATTGCGAAACTTGCGATCCAACGTAAAACAGGTGCGCGTGGTCTTCGTTCGATCATCGAAGAAACTATGCTAGATATCATGTTCGAAATCCCATCGCGTGAAGACATCGCGAAAGTCATCATTAAAGCAGAAACGTTGACTGGTAAACGTGGTCCAACGCTTGAGTTGAAAGATGGTACAATTGAACATGGGAAAGAAAAAGAAACGGCGTAACACCGTGACAAATCGGCTCGGAGGCTACTTGTACGCCTTTCCGAGTCTTTTTGTTTAGGAGGAATTCGAATGAAGAAAAAACAATATCCACTTTTACCTTTACGCGGTGTCGTCGCGTATCCGTTAATCGGGTTGACGATTGATGTAGGGCGTCCCGTGTCTTTAAAAGCATTATTAGCATCAAAGGAACACGAGATTGATCTCGTCGTCGTCACGCAACGTGACCCGGAAGCAGAGCCGTCTGTTGACGGATTACATCAAGTCGGTACACTCGTCCAAATCGCGAAGATGAGCGAACTGGGTAATGATACGGTTCGTGTCCGTGTCATCGGGAAGGAACGCGTCCGGATTGAAAATGTCGAAGAGACAGACGAAGGCTACCAAGCCGTCATCGAACCAATCGAGAAGATGGACATCAAAGGGGCAAAACAAGAAGCGCTCGTCCGTCTCATCAAAGAACAGTTTGGTCAGCTCGTTTCCCGCATCAAAGGCATCGGAACGGATGAGCGTCGTCGCTTTGAGACCTATGAACGCCTCGATTCACTGACGGACTATATCACGTCGAAGTTACCGATCGATATCTCGAAGAAACAGGAGTTCCTTGAACAACAAGATCCTGTCGAGCGAGGATTGATGTTGCTTGACGTCATGAAACATGAATATGAAGTCGTCGAACTCGAACGTGAGATGCGTGAGCGGACGAAGAAGACGATTGAACAATCACAACGCGAGTATTACTTGCGGGAACAATTGAAGACGATTCAACAAGAACTCGGCGGCGAGTCCGCTTCTGTTGAAAGTGATGCAACGAAATACCGGGAGCAGTTAGCGATGCTTGATTTACCAGAAACGACGGTTGCGAACGTCGAGAAGGAAATCAGTCGTTTAGCCGTCGTACCAGCGACGAGTCCGGAACATGGTGTCATTCGCAACTACCTCGAATGGTTCTTCTCGTTACCGTGGAACGAAGCAACGGACGATTTCTTGAACGTCTCAGCAGCTTCGGAACAGCTCGACGAGGACCATTATGGTTTAGAGAAGGTCAAAGAACGGATTCTTGAGTATCTTGCTGTTCGTCAGTTGACGGATTCGCTACGCGGTCCGATTCTTTGTCTGTCTGGACCTCCAGGAGTCGGGAAAACGTCACTCGCACGATCCATCGCAACAGCACTCGAGCGGAAATTCGTTCGTGTCTCACTTGGTGGTGTACGTGACGAAGCAGAGATTCGGGGACATCGCCGGACATATATCGGTGCAATGCCAGGGCGAATCATTCGGGGCTTAAAACAAGCAGGAACGAACAACCCAGTCTTCTTACTCGATGAAATCGATAAGATGTCAAACGACTTCCGTGGCGATCCGTCGTCAGCAATGCTTGAAGTCCTTGACCCGGAACAAAACAACAGCTTCTCGGATCACTATATCGAAGAACCGTTCGATTTATCGAACGTCCTCTTCATCGCGACAGCGAACGATGTCTCGAATATTCCAGGACCGTTGCTTGACCGGATGGAACTGATTCAAATCGGTGGCTATACGGAACAAGAGAAGACGGAAATTGCTGTTCGTCACTTGTTGTCAAAACAACTTGCTGAGCACGGCTTGAAAAAGAGTCAATTGACGGTCAAAGCAGATGCCCTAGAAGAAGTCGTCCGGCGTTATACACGAGAAGCAGGTGTTCGGAATCTCGAACGCGTTCTCGGATCACTTTGTCGGAAAGCGGCGAAACAAATCGCGATGGGTGAGAAGAAGCGTGTGACGGTGACGAAGCGTAATCTAGATGATTTCTTAGGTAAGCCGATCTACCGTTATGGTCAAGGTGAGCTCGAAGATATGATTGGCGCAGTGACTGGTTTAGCGTATACTGCTTTTGGGGGCGATACGTTGACGATCGAAGTCAGCCTTGCTCCGGGTAAAGGGAAGTTGCAGTTAACTGGGAAACTCGGAGACGTCATGCAAGAGTCGGCTCAGACCGCGTACAGCTTCGTCCGAGCGAACGCGACTTCACTTGGCATCGAACCGAACTTCTACGAAACGCAGGATATTCACATTCACGTTCCTGAAGGTGCCGTACCAAAAGACGGTCCATCTGCTGGAATCACACTCGCGACGGCATTGATTTCCGCCTTGACGAAGCGTCCGGTACGCCGTGACGTCGGGATGACAGGTGAAATCACGTTACGTGGACGTGTCTTACCAATTGGTGGATTAAAAGAGAAGTCGCTCGCAGCGCATCGTGCTGGCTTGACGACTGTTCTTCTACCACAAGATAATACGCGGGACATCGATGATATCCCGGAAAGCGTCCGCGCAGGAATGGAATTTATTCCGGTCGCGACGATGGAGCAAGTGCTCGAACATGCATTAAAAGGAGAGTAACATGAAAATTTATAAAGCTGATTTTATTACGAGTGGCGTCAATCCGGAACATTATCCGGAGCCATTGTTGCCAGAAGTGGCACTCGCAGGACGATCGAATGTCGGAAAGTCCTCTTTCATCAACAAATTGGTCCAACGTAAAGCGCTCGCGCGGACGTCTTCAAAACCAGGTAAAACACAAACATTGAACTTCTTTAACATCAATGATGAAGTCATGTTCGTCGACGTACCCGGTTACGGCTATGCAAAAGTATCGAAGACGGAACGCGAAGCGTGGGGCAAGATGATGGAGAAGTACTTCACACAACGCGAAATTCTCAAAGGTGTTGTCCAACTCGTCGATATTCGTCACGATCCTTCTGCGGATGATGTAACGATGTATGATTTCTTGAAGTATTACGATCTACCGGTCATCGTTGTTGCGACAAAACTCGATAAAATCAAAAAGAGTCAACGTGATAAACATATCGCGGCAATCAAACGTAAGTTGCAATTTGACGGTCAAGATACCTTGATTCCCTTCTCATCTGAAACAGGAGAAGGCGTCGATGAAGCATGGGAAGCGATTTATCGCTTGCTATAAATTTATTTTTAACCTATGAAATCAGTAAGATTTCGTAGGTTTTTTTTATGTATTTTACATATGATATGTTTTATGAAAAAACTATTATTTCGTAATATAGTGTGTGAAAATAACTATAGTTATCTAATAAAAAGGAGAGTGAACAGTTTGGATTTGCTTCGAAACAAATGGTTTAAAGCATTAATCTGGATCTTAGTGATTTTTCTCGTCATCTGGGTTGGAACGAAGATCTCATTTTTATTCCAGCCGATTCGTGTCATGTTGGCATTAATCTTCCCGCCACTGATCATCGCGGGGATCTTCTATTACTTTACGCTCGGTATCGTTGATGCGTTACAAAAGCGGGTCAAAAAACGTGGACTTGCCGTGCTGATCGTCTTGCTTGGTTTCATTACGATTCTGACGATTGCCGTTGCGTCGATTGGACCGATTTTAGTCGAGCAGGTGACAGATTTTGCAACGAGTATTCCGACGCTCGTCGTCGAATTGCGTGATCAAACTTTAAATTTACGCGATCAATTGATGAACAATCGTTTCATCTCGACATGGGTACACGAGAATACGGACTTATTTGACAAGTGGACGAATGAAGCAACATCGTATATCGGTACGGTCTTTAAGTCCGTCTCGACGTCAGTTGGAACGATTTTCGGTGTCATCTCTTCGACCGTCTTAATCATTGTCTTAGTGCCGTTCATCTTAGTCTACATGCTGCTCGATGGTTATAAATTTCCAGACTCCGTCGTGAAACTGTTGCCGAAAAGCTATGAGACGGAAACACGTAAAATCTTGCACGACATGCATGTGACAGTAAAGCACTATGTCAACGGACAGGTCATCGTCTCGATTTGTGTTGGTGTGATGTCATTGATCGGTTTCTTCATCTCCGATATTCAATATGCGTTACTACTTGCCCTATTCTGTACGGTCACGAATATCATTCCGTATCTTGGACCTTACATTGGTGCCGTTCCGGCAGTTATCGTTGGGTTCATCGATGATCCGATTAAGGCGGTCTATGCGATCATTACGATCGTCGTAGCACAGCAAATCGAATCAAACTTGATCTCGCCTTATGTTCAAGGGAAAACGCTCAAGGTTCACCCGTTAACGATCATCATCGTCTTACTCGTTGCCGGAAAAATTGGTGGCATCATCGGTGTTATCTTAGCGGTTCCGACATATGCAGTTTCAAAAGTTGTCGTTCAGAACATCGCCCGGATCTACCGTTTGCGTCAACAACGTCTCGACGTACCAGACGTGACGGTTTCACCCGAATCATTGAAGTAAGTGTAACCCTCTGCTCTTTTTAGGAGCAGGGGGTTTGTGATTTTTACGAGAGAGGGATAAGGTAGAAGAAGAGAAAAAATGAAGAAGATTTCACAACTTCGACTCATTTTAGTTTATAAATTGATTGGAATCTTTTTTATAATGGTTATAATGTAGGATAGAGAACGAAAAGATAGATCGGAACGAAATCTTTGGACGTAAGGGGTAGAGCGCATGCATATCGTAGTGGTCGGCTTGAATAACAAAACAGCGCCAGTATCAATACGCGAACAAGTCTCATTCGGGGAGCATGAGATGAAGGGAGCGGTCGTCGCATTGCGCGATGAAAAAAGTATTTTTGAGAGTGTTATCGTCTCGACATGTAACCGGACCGAATTATATGTCGTAACGGATCAACCACATACAGGACGTTATTATACAAAACGTTTCCTCGCGAACTGGTTCGGTTTGACGATGGAAGAACTCGAACCGTATCTCTTCATTCACGAAGGATTCGATGCGATGAAACACCTGTTCCGCGTAACAAGTGGACTTGATTCCATGATCGTCGGTGAGACGCAAATCTTAGGTCAAGTCAAGACGAGCTTCTTCATGGCACAAAAGCTTGAAACAACAGGAACGGTCTTTAACAAACTCTTTAAAGAAGCGGTCACGCTCGCCAAACGGGCTCACGCAGAAACTGGAATCGGTGAAAATGCCGTTTCTGTCAGTGCTGCTGCCGTCACGCTTGCCGAACAGTTACTCGGATCGCTTGAAGATAAATCAATCGTCGTCATTGGTGCGGGAGAAACCGGCGAACTGACGACGCTCAACTTATATGAAGCTGGTGCACGTGACATCACGGTCTTTAACCGGACGTTAGCAAAAGCAGAAGAGGTCGCGAATCGGTTCGAAGGATCGGCACATTCGATTAATGAGATGCAGTGCGGTTTGCTTCGGGCAGACATCGTCATCTCTTCAACGGGTGCAAAACGTGCCATCATTAAACGAGAAGACATCGCGGCAGCACAGCTGTTCCGGCACGATCGCCCATTCCTATTGATCGACATCGCCGTTCCACGCGACATCGAACCGACTGTTGGCGATTTGCCAGGCGTTCATTTATACGACGTGGATGATCTTACATCGATCGTTCAACAAAACATGGCGGAACGGATGAAAGAAGCCGCGAAGATTGAACAACGGATCGAAGCAGCGATTGCCGAGTTTGAAGGATGGATGACGACACTTGGTGTCGTACCAATCATCACGGAACTCCGAGATCAAGCATTACGGATTCAACAAGAAACGATGCAGAGCTTGGAACGGAAATTACCGGAGATGTCAAAACGCGAAAAAACTGTCATCGGCAAACACATGAAATCAATCATCAACCAGTTGTTACGTGAACCGTTGTCTTATATCAAAGATGCGGCAGCGAAACCAGATGCGGATGAGCGGATTGCACAGTTCATGGATACGTTTGCATTAAACGAAGACTTGTTCGAAGGTCTTGAAGAAGACGTCATGACGTCAGAAGAGACAACACCTTCAGCAAAAGCTGTGAACCGGTGAACAAAGCACGATTTGTGTTACAATAGAAAATGCATGGGGCGGACTTGTGCCGCCCCTTTATCATTGTACAGGGGGATTTTAGCATGCGAAAAATCATTGTTGGATCGCGAAGCTCGAAGCTAGCGATGACACAGACGAAATGGGTCATTGACCAGTTGAAACAAGCCGGCGCACCGTATGAGTTCGAAATCAAGAACATCATCACAAAAGGGGACCGCATTTTGGATGTGACGCTCTCGAAAGTCGGCGGAAAAGGATTATTCGTAAAAGAGATCGAACAGCAGATGATTGATGAAGAAATCGATTTTGCCGTTCATAGCATGAAGGATTTACCTTCTGAATTGCCAGACGGTCTTATCATCGGTGCAACACCGGCACGTGTTGATGCCCGTGATGCCTTGATCACGAAAACAGGAGAAGGTCTTGCTTCCTTGCCGGAAGGTGCGATCGTTGGTACGAGTAGCTTACGTCGCGGATCGCAATTGCTAAAACTCCGCCCTGATTTAAAAATCGAATCGATTCGTGGAAACATTGATACACGACTCGATAAATTAAAAAATGGTCCGTTTGACGGGATTCTGCTTGCAGCAGCTGGTCTACAACGGATGGGTTGGTCTGAAGACGTCGTTTCGGAATATCTTTCAACAGAAGACATGATTCCAGCCGTCGGTCAAGGGATCCTCGGTATCGAATGTCGGGAACATGACCAAGAAGTACGTGATCTCTTGCACCTGATCCATGATCAGATGACAGAAAAAGTGGCTTACGCAGAGCGTGCTTTCCTAGCAGCGATCGAAGGTAGCTGCCATGTTCCTGTTGGTGGATTCGCAACGATCAACGAAGACATGTCAACGACACTTGTCGGATTCATTGGATCTGTTGATGGAGAGCAAATCTTACTCGAGCGCGAATCAGGTCTTGATCCGATGCAACTCGGTCAAGATGTGGCCGAACGTTTGCTTGCTTCGGGTGGTCGTGAGATTCTCGCGACACTTCCGGATGACTTATAAGCAGGTTCTGTTTACAGGGAGTCGGCCACCGACGAACGAGCAGGTGGCTCGACTACGCGCATTTGCGATTGAGAGTGTACACTATCCGGTCATTGAAACGCGACCCGTTTCGTTTACGTTGCCTCAGGGAATTGATTGGCTCGTCGTGACGAGTCCGAATGGTGTCCACCGGATTGCTGACGCGTTGTCTGAATTAACACAGACCAAGATCGCGGTCGTCGGTCGAAAGACGGCAGACGTGCTTTTAAAGTACGGACGACAAGCTGATTTCATACCTTCGACTTTTACAGGAGATGCGCTCGTCGAAGAACTTGTGCCACACTTATCTGACGATGATCACATCGTGTTTGCGCGCGGAAATCGGTCGCGTCAAGCGCCAGTCGATCAGTTACGGAAACTGAATCGATTCACGATTGAAGATATCATCACCTATGAAACCGTCACACGTCGACTACCTGAAGCACTTGTCAGAACTGCCACCTATATTGGACTGCAGAGTCCTTCTGCTGTCGAAGCGATTGCGCCGTTAGTCCCACAGACGATATTCATCGTCATCGGGACGATCACGGAGCAAGCAGCAAAAGCAGCCGGACTTCAACCGATCCATGTCGCCCGTGAATTCACGGTTGATGGCATGATTGATCGTATCATTGAGGAGGAATCAGCATGAACACATTAGAATACGCACGTCACCGTCGTTTACGTCATACCGCATCACTCCGGTCACTCGTCCGCGAGAACCAATTGCATAAATCGGATTTGATTTATCCGATCTTCGTCGCTGAAGGCGAAGATATCAAACGCGAAGTCAGCTCGATGCCTGGCGTCTTTAACTTATCACTCGATCATCTGACGGCTGAGATTGAAGAAGTCGTCGCACTTGGAATCGAATCCGTCATCTTATTCGGTGTTCCGCACGACCACTTAAAAGACGAGCAAGGATCAGGCGCGTTTCACGATCATGGGATCGTTCAAGAAGCGACACGTCTCGTTAAAAAGGTTGCACCGCAGCTAACGGTCATTGCCGACACATGCTTATGTGAGTATACGTCAACGGGTCACTGTGGTATCGTCGCGGACGGTACGGTCGATAATGATGCATCATTACCGCTCCACGTCAAAACAGCTATCTCACAAGCGCGGGCGGGTGCTGACGTCATCGCTCCATCATCGATGATGGACGGATTCGTCGCAGCGATTCGTCAAGGGTTGGACGAGAACGGCTTCAGCCATATTCCGGTCATGAGCTATGGCGTTAAATATGCATCTGCTTATTATGGTCCATTCCGTGACGCGGCAAACTCGGCACCAGGAGAAGGCGACCGGAAAGGTTATCAAATGGATCCAGCAAACCGTCGTGAAGCGTTCCGCGAAGCAACAGCGGACGTCGATCAAGGAGCGGACTTCATGATCGTGAAACCAGCGCTCGCGTTCATGGACATCATTCGTGATGTGCGCGAGCGGATCGATTTACCGATTGTTGCGTATAACGTATCAGGTGAGTATGCCATGGTGAAAGCCGCAGCCTTAAACGGTTGGATCGACGAAGAACGAATCGTCCTTGAGACGATGCTTGGCTTTAAACGAGCAGGCGCTGATTTAATCATCACCTATTTCGCAAAAGACATTTGTCGTTACCTGGAGGGGTCGAAATGAGCTTAATTAACCAGAACTCAAAATCAAAAGCAGCATTCGAGCGGGCACTCCCGCTCATGCCGGGTGGCGTTAACAGCCCGGTTCGTGCTTATAAATCAGTTGGGATGACACCGATCTTTGCAGATCACGCAAAAGGTTCGAAGCTCTATGATATCGATGGGAAAGAGTACATCGATTACGTCTTGTCATGGGGGCCGATGATCCTTGGTCACGCCGATCCAATCGTCACGTCGGCAATCCAAGAACAAGCGACACGTGGGTGGAGTTATGGGACACCAACAGAAATCGAATCAGCGATGGCGGAAGTCGTCATTAGCCGTGTACCATCGATTGAAGTCGTCCGGATGGTCAACTCAGGTACGGAAGCAACGATGGCAGCACTTCGTCTTGCACGTGGATATACAGGTCGGACGAAAATTCTCAAGTTCGAAGGTTGTTACCATGGTCATGGTGACTCGCTCTTAATCAAAGCAGGTTCAGGTGTCGCGACACTCGGACTACCGGATTCACCAGGGGTTCCAGCACAAATCGCTAGCATGACGTTGACAGTTCCGTACAACGATTTAGACGCTGTCCGGATTGCGTTCGAAAAACACGGCGACGATATCGCTGGTGTCATCGTCGAACCGGCTGCTGGGAACATGGGCTTCGTCCCACCAGAACCAGGATTCCTCGAAGGCTTACGGGAAATCACATCAGAAAACGGTACATTGCTGATCTTTGACGAAGTCATGACTGGTTTCCGTGTCGGCTTCCACTGTGCCCAAGGATACTTCGGTGTCACACCAGATATCACATGTCTCGGAAAAGTCATCGGTGGCGGAATGCCGGTCGGTGCTTACGGCGGACGTCGTGACATCATGGAGCAGATCGCACCACAAGGTCCAATCTATCAAGCGGGTACGTTATCCGGAAATCCACTTGCGATGGCAGCTGGTCTAGCGACATTGACACAGCTGAAACCAGAGCACTACGAAGAGTTCGACCGGAAAGCAGGTCGTCTGTCAGAAGGCTATCTGAATGCTGCAGCGAAATATAACATTCCGTTGACGACGAATCGGGCGGGCGCGATGTTTGGTGTCTTCTTCACAGATGAGCGCGTCACGAACTTCGAAAAAGCGAAATCATCGAACCTTGAGATGTTCCGTTCGTATTATCAAAAAATGGCGGCACGTGGAGTCTTCTTGCCACCGTCACAATTCGAAGGTCTGTTCCTATCGATTGCCCATACGGACGAAGACATCGAGCGGACGATCGAAGCTGTCGAATTGACGTTCAAGGAACTCCAAATCGAATTCGGTCGTTAAGCAGTTCTTGACGATTACTTGAAGTCTCGGCTAAAATAAGTAAAGAAGAAAATGGCAACAGCGATGACGGGAAGAGTAGTCCTGTATTCGTACCGGTATAGAGAACACATCCTTGGCTGAAAGATGTGACGGACGAACAGGAGGAAGGTCACCCCACGAGCTGGTATCGTGAGTCTTACGAGCGATATCCGTCCTCCACACGTTACGTGGCTCGAGGGCATCCGATTTTGGATGAACTAAGGTGGTACCGCGGAGAAAAGCAACGGCTTTCTTTCGTCCTTAGCATAGGACGAGAGAAGCCGTTTTTATTATGGACAAAAAGGGAGCGATCAGGATGCAGGAATTATCAATGCCAACGAAGTATGATCCGCAGGCAACGGAAGAAAAATGGTACGACTTTTGGGTGAAAGGTGACTATTTCAAAGCCGATCAGGATCCAGAGAAAGAGCCATACACGATCGTCATTCCACCACCGAACGTCACAGGGAAATTGCATCTCGGTCATGCTTGGGATACGACGTTACAAGACATGTTGACACGGATGAAACGGATGCAAGGGTTCGACGTCCTTTACTTACCAGGAATGGACCATGCTGGTATCGCGACTCAAGCAAAAGTCGAACAAAAATTACGGGCAGAAGGGCAATCACGTCTTGAAATGGGTCGTGAGAAATTCCTCGAGCAATCGTGGGCATGGAAAGAAGAGTACGCCTCAACAATCCGTGCACAATGGGCAAAACTTGGTCTTGGACTCGATTACTCGCGGGAACGCTTCACGCTTGATGAAGGATTGTCAGAAGCGGTTCAAGAAGTCTTCGTTAAACTTTACGAAAAAGGCTTAATCTACCGCGGCGAATATATCGTCAACTGGGACCCAGCAACGAAAACAGCAATCTCAGATATCGAAGTTATCTATAAAGACATCGAAGGTGCCTTCTATCACTTCAGCTATCCACTAACGGACGGTTCAGGTCACGTGGAACTGGCGACAACACGTCCAGAGACGATGCTTGGTGATACAGCAATTGCCGTTAACCCGAAAGATGAGCGTTATGCTCACCTTGTCGGAAAAACGATTACGTTACCAATCGTTGGTCGCGAGATTCCGATTGTTGCTGATGATTATGTCGACATGGAGTTCGGTACAGGCGTCGTGAAAATTACACCAGCCCACGATCCGAACGACTTCGAAGTCGGTAACCGTCACGAGTTACCACGTGTCCTCGTCATGAATGAAGACGGAACGATGAACGAGAACGCAGGTAAATACGAAGGCATGGATCGCTTCGAATGCCGTAAACAAATCGTTGAAGATTTAAAAGCAGCAGGCGTTTTGATTAAAATCGAGCCACACTTACACTCTGTCGGTCACTCGGAACGTTCCGATGCAATCGTTGAACCCTATCTCTCACTCCAATGGTTCGTTAAAATGGAACCACTGGCACAAAAAGCACTTGAGGAGCAACAAGGACCGGACAAAGTCAATTTCGTTCCACAACGCTTTGAAAACACGTATGTACGCTGGATGGAAAACATCCGTGACTGGTGTGTCAGCCGCCAACTATGGTGGGGACATCGGATTCCGGCTTGGTACCATAAAGAAACGGGCGAAGTCTACGTTGGTAAAGAAGCGCCAACTGACATCGAGAACTGGGAGCAAGACAACGATGTCCTCGATACGTGGTTCTCTTCAGCGCTCTGGCCGTTCTCGACGATGGGTTGGCCGAACACAGACGCAGCGGATTATCAAAAATACTTCCCGACATCGACACTCGTTACGGGTTATGACATCATCGCTTTCTGGGTATCACGGATGATCTTCCAATCGTATGAATTCACGGGACAACGTCCATTCCAAGACGCCTTGATCCACGGATTGATTCGTGATTCGGAAGGACGCAAGATGTCGAAATCACTCGGTAACGGGATTGATCCGATGGATGTCATCGAGAAGTACGGTGCTGATTCACTGCGTTGGTTCTTAACGACAGGATCGACACCAGGAAACGACCTTCGCTTCTACTGGGAAAAAATCGAAGCAACATGGAACTTCTCGAACAAATTGTGGAACGCTAGCCGTTTTGCTTTGATGAACATGGATGGTCTAACGTTTGATCAGATTGATTTAACAGGTGAGAAATCACTAGCAGACAAGTGGATCCTGACACGCTTACAGACAACGATCGATGACGTGACACGTCTGTCGGATAAATACGAGTTTGGTGAAGCAGGACGTATTCTTTACCACTTCATTTGGGAAGATTTCTGTAACTGGTACATCGAAATGGCGAAGTTACCACTCAACGGGGAAGACGAAGCAGCGAAGCAGACGACACGTTCGGTTCTCGCCTATACGCTCGACCGGATCATGCGCTTGATGCATCCATTTATGCCGTTTATCACGGAAGAAATCTGGCAGCACTTACCGCATGAAGGTGAAACGATCACACGTGCCGCATGGCCAACACGTGATGCGTCACTCGACTTCCCGGAAGCTGTTCCAGCCTTCGAGGCGGTTCAAAACGTTATCCGTTCAGTTCGTAACATCCGCGCTGAAGTCAACGCACCGATGTCGAAACAGATTCAATTATTCATCTCGACGAACGATGCACGCGTTCAAGACGACTTGTCGTCAAACAGCTCGTACTTGCAAAAGTTCACGAATGCGTCTGAACTCCGGATCGAAGAACAGATGCCAGCACCAGAAAAAGCGATGAGTGCAATCGTGACGGGAGCAGAATTATTCATCCCGCTCGCAGACTTGATCAACATCGAGGAAGAAATCGCGCGCTTGAATAAAGAACTCGTCAAATATACGAAAGAAGTCGAACGGGTCGAGAAAAAACTCAACAACCCTGGCTTCGTCGGTAAAGCACCAGCACATGTCATTGATGAAGAAAAAGCGAAGGCGCTTGACTACACGGAAAAACGTCAAGCTGTCGAAGCACGCATCAACGAACTCTCACATTAATAACAGCAGTGGCTCAAGTCTCCTTGAGCCACTTTTTTTAAAGGAGCGAACAGCATGAGGACGCGAGAAGATGTATTGGATTGGTTATCGAGTTTACTAGCATTCGGTGTCAAACCGGGTCTTGAACGGATGCAGGCGATGCTACTGGAATTACAGATTGACCCGGACGCGATTCCAACGATTCATGTCGCCGGCACGAACGGGAAAGGATCGACGGTTGCGTTCTTACGTGAGATGGGGATTGCGGAAGGATTGCGGATTGGAACATTTACGTCGCCGTACATCATTCAGTTTGAGGAACGGATTATGTTAAACGGAGTGCCGATTGCGGAAGACGATCTCGTTGCGGCTGCAATCGCCGTTCAGTCTGCTATTCAGCATATCGATCCGGCACTCGGTACGGTAACTGAGTTCGAAGCATTGACGGGACTTGCCGTCTATTACTTTGATCAGATTCGACCCGACTTTGTCATTTATGAAGTCGGACTCGGTGGTCTGTATGACTCAACGAATGTCTTCACAAAGCCGGTCGCCGCGATCATCACGTCAATTGGACACGACCATCAAGCAATTCTCGGAGATACGCTCCAAGAGATCGCGTTACAAAAGTTCGGCATTATCAAACAAGGGACACCAGTCATCGCCGGGAAACTGCAAGAAGAACTGACGGTACCGTTAATGGCGTATTGCGGCGACCGAAATGCGACATTGAAATGGAGCCAGGAAGCCATCATTCGCTACCGATTAAAAGAGACGGGGACCTGGGCGACATATGATGGGATTCCTGAGACACGTCTTGGTCTAGAAGGCCATCACCAAGTTCATAATGCGGCGAATGCCGTCATCTGTGCGCGACGACTCGGGTGGTCGAAAGCGGCGATCCGAAAAGGACTGCGGGAAGCAAAACATCCGGGGCGATTTGAAATCATCTCGCGTAAGCCACGAATCATTCTCGATGGTGCGCATAATCCGGAAGGGATCACGGCACTTGTTGAACGGTTAAAAGAGGAATCGAAGCCGGTGACATTGCTCTGTTCGATTTTGCGTGACAAAGACCGAGAGGCAATGCTTGCGCAGTTACGTAGCATTACATCAGATATCTATGAGACGACATTTGATTTTCCTAGAGCTCGTACGATAGAGGAGTTACAACAAGATGGTGGAAACGTGACGACAGTTGAAGCGTTCTTCGCTCAATTAAATAAGAAACGGACATATGTCGTGACAGGATCGCTCTATTTCATTAGTGAAGTGCGGCAAATGTACACAAACTCTTTTACAAAATAGGGAAAATGCGATTTCACTCGTTATAATGAAATTGGGGAAGTATAGTCCCGGATTTCAAAGACATGATGAGGAGACGATGAGCGATGAGACAGTGGGTCCGATTGTTAATAGCAAGCTTACTGATTTTTTCAAGCTTTACGTATATACATGAACCGCATTCAAAAGCGGCAACAGGAGAAAAATTCAAGATATTAGAAATTCGCGATGATTGGTCGACGACGAACCGGATTGATCCGGGAACGTCAATTACATCGTTGTCATTGTTAAAAGAACTGAATACAAGTCAATACGAAATCAAGATGATGACGGTCAAAGAGTTAAATGCGTCTCGTTTCCCACTTGATGGTGCATTTGATGCGATCGTTTTTGATCCATCTATTTTTACTGGAACAGACCGTTATTCGATTACAGTATCTGATTCGAAATCCAAACAGCATAATACCAGTAAAATCGAAAATGATATTACAAAGTTAAAAGCGAATGAAATTTTGAAGAACTATATTCAAAAAGGTCTGCCAGTCTTTTTACACTCTGATGTGCTGACACATGCGACGAGTAATTTTACTTCGATTTTTAAGCCGAGTATGACGACTGGATCTTCGATTGCGTATACCGATATGAAGCAAGTTGTACTTCGTTTACAATCAGAAAAAATCGAGCGACCACGTCTAAGTAAAGTAGCAGTCTCACAAAATGGTCTTTCGTTAACAAAAGTTGATAAATCCGCTCCCGCATCACCTGATAAGGCAATCGACTTCAACTATTCGCTCGATCAATCCTCAGCCAATACGCGCGTTCAGTTGTATATTGATTTCAATAGTAATGACCAGTTCGAGGAATCAGAAAAAGTCGATGAAAAACCAGCGATGGTTTCTGGCTCATTATCCTATCAATTTGATGCACCGAGTTATACAGGACCACGGAACTGGATGATTAAAGTCGTAAGTGAAGACGGACTAACAGATTATAAGGTAGGAAGTTTCTTGATGAAAGACCAAGTGGCAGAAGCGAAGATTCTACAAGTCACTCGTTCGGGATCAACCGGCTCCATTAATGGATTCATGTCGGGCTCGCTGTTGAAACAAGATGGATTATATGACTTTAATGTCGAAGTATTATCTGCAACAACATTCAACTCGGATTTTCAAAAGAAAAATTTAAATACAAATTATGACATGTTGATTTTCGGGTTCCAAGATTCATATGGTGCTGCTGCACTTAGTGATCCTGCATCTAATGCAATTCTTGACTTTACGAATACCGGTCAAGGATTGATGTTGACACACGATACGATTTTCAGACCAGCTCAAACCGATAAACCCGAATTATTCTGGGAAACGAAATTTGCTGACCTCGCTGGTCAAAAGAACTTTACAAATATGGGATACGGGGCGCAACGACCATCAGGACAGGCAGTCAAACAAAATGCTGGGGTCATGACATCGTATCCATTTGCTTTAGCAGATACAGTAGCAATTGCAACGACCCACAATCAATACTTTGGCTTGGATCTTGAGCAACCGGACCTCATTCCGTGGTATAACATCCGCGAAAAAGATATGAGTACCTCGAACCAGGCAGCTGGTCGAACGATTGGGGACGCACGCAACCACTACTATATGTACACAAAAGGAAACGTTACGTATTCTGGAGCAGGACACACAACAAAATTTGATCAGCAACAAGAAAAAGAACTGTTCTCAAATACGATGTATCGCGCTTTCATCGGTGCGAACCACAAGCCATTAATCAAGAATATCTTGCCAACGGACAAATCGAGCTATCTTGAGAATGAGCCGTTGACGATTTCTTATCAAGTCAACGACTATGATCTGCAAGATCGTGAGCTAAAGACACGGATCTATATTGATAATGAGAAAGTCTTTGAAAACAATAAGTTGAAGAACAACTCATTCGTCAGTCAATCCTTCGAATCAAAATTAAAAGGTAAAACAAGTGTTACGATTCGAATCGAAGCAGAGGATCAGCGGGGAGCTAAGGCAATCGAGACACGGACCGTACAAGTTGTTCGACCTGCTGTTTCTGCTCCTTTCGTATTATCTCGTTCTATTGATCCGGCTACTATTCCTAATGGTGAGATGGCTGAAATTTCATATACCATTAAAACAACACCTATGAAACAACAAGAAGCTATTGGGGAGAATGGCTATATCAAAGGAAAATTTTCTGTGACGATGGAAAATATACTGTTCAATGAAAAATTACCGAGTAATTTAGAAGTGGTTTCAACTAGTGGGTTAAAGGATGCTATTATTTCTGGACAGTCTATAAAAGGCTACGCACCAAACATTGAATACGATGAAGCACTTGACGGCATTTACCAAGGGCAGTGGGTAGCTAAACAATCAGAAATAACATTTAAAGTAAAAGTAAAAGCTAAAGAATCTGCGGGAATTTACACGCTCGATAAAAAAGATAATGTGCTAACATCAACTAAAAATGTCTATAAAAACGAAACAAATCGTTCAGATAAACTAACGACAGTAAATAATGATCCACAAGTATTTCCTACACTTGGCTACGCATTGACACCGGCATTTGCGACAAGTGCGAAAATTCCATCCGTCAAGATGGATATTACGACATCATCGTATAAGGTCTTGCCAGAGATCAATCCTACAGGTAGTCAATATGGAACGTTAAAATGGTCGATCGTCGATCCGACGATTGCTTCGATTGATGAAGCAGGGGTCATTAAACCGAAAAAAGTCGGTACGACACAAATCAAATTAGTCGTTCCTGTAGGTAATGGAAAAGAACTCACAACGACATCTGATCTCGTGATCAATGATGTATTTGGGGGATTAATCGTAAGAAATGTACCAGATACACTGTACGTCGGTGAAACGAAATCCATGACGGGCATCGCCTCGATGATTTCAGGAAACGAAACACCGATTCAATGGATTATCACAAATGATTCGCACGTCAAAACGAACGGTTTATCGAAAAACACATTAGATTTGACCGGGAAAACACCGGGAACAATCACGGTTAAAGCTGTCGTTCCGGCAGAAGCAGGAAGTTCAACATACCTTGCCCAGTCTACGACCTATACAATTCAAGTGAAGTTACCGGAACTATCGGTCGCTCCAAGTAATCTAGAACTCTGGGTCGGATCAACACAGGATGTGACGGCAACATTCAAACCGAATTACCCGTTACCATTTACGACGTCTACGTTGAGTAGTGCGATTGAACTGACACCAACGACGAACGGTTATACGATTACAGGTAAGACCGGTACTCCAAATGGTGCTGTCGAAGCGTTACTCACATTAACGAACTTCTCAGATACGGTAGCGAAGACACTCGTTCGAGTCCGTGAGAACCCGATTAATGTATCGGCTGATGATTTAATCATGACGATGAAGGATGAAAACAAACGGCCACTCTTAGGATGGTTCCCGGAAACGACGACTGAACGATTTTATCGGATGGAAGTGACACAAGGGAAAGAGTATGTCAAAGTCGATCCGACTGGTCAAGCTTTGCAACCGTTACGTCCTGGTGTGGCTCGAATTAAAGTAACTGTGCTAAAAGAAAATAAAGATGTGTTGGAAGTCTTGAAAAATGATCAGAAAGCACCTTTGAGTACAACATTTAAGGTGACGATTGGTTCAGATTCAGGATCAACCGACTTGGATGGAGATGTATATTAAAAAGTGGGGAAGTTGGATATGAAACGAAAACGCATCGTTGTCATCCTTTTGATCGTGATTTTGACTGGAGTCGGAGTTACAAGTTACGTCATCCAATCGAATCGAAAAACTGAACTAGAACAGGCGTTACGTTCAGAGAAGCCTATGGAATTAGCATCCGCGTTAAAAAGTTCAGACATGTCTACATCGGAAAAAAATCGTTATATTGGTCGTTTTCAAGAGACGCTTGCATTTGAAAAGGCTGAATTGCTATTAGATTCTAAGACATCTCAAAATCAAATGAATTGGTTTTATGCGGCGCAGTTTGCTCCTCGAGATACAGTGGCTACTTGGCTTAAAAAGGGAGCAAAAGTTAATCAGTTAAATCAGAAGAAACAATCTGTTCTTCATGTGGCAACGAGTGTGAATCGTTCCAGTGATGCGTATGCTTTACTCGTCAAGCGCGCAACGTCTAAAGATTTAAATCGAATCGATGCGTACGGCCATACACCCTTATTTTATGCCACACTTGACCAAAATGAGACAGTCATCGAGTTACTTCTAGGGGCTGGTGCCGATCCGAACCTAGGAAAAGAACGTCCGATCTATGAGACAGTCAAACAAAATCGAAAAGATTTATTTGAATTGTTAAAGCAGCATGAGGCAAAAGTGGAAACAAAACAAGTAAAGAAGATTGCAAAAATGTATCGCGCAACGACATTTTAAGCAATAACAAAGACCCCCTCATCGAGTTGATGAGGGGGTCTTATGATTACTGTTGAATGCGTTTTGGTGTTTCGACATACATTTGGACAGAGCGATTTAAAGGTAATAAAGAAGTTGGATTTTTCAAAACGGTTGCATCATAGGCCATGCGTAATCGAGAAGCTTTAGCATCCGAAGATTTATTGGCGATCATGAGTCGTTCTAGATCCGTCACATTGGCAGGAAACTGATTCTCTGCTAAATCGAGTTTTCCACGATAGGCGTTTACTTCTAGTTTCCCTCTCGTAAAGATTCCACCATGTACGTTCATCGTTGACCCGACAGAGTAGATCGTATTGATTTGATCGTCATCGCTGTAAAGGAAAGCATTTAAGTCGGGTGTAGTCGTTCGGGGTGTTGAAAATTTATTCACCCGGTTAATGACGAGTGTTCCTTTACTCAGTAGGATTAAAGTGTTTTGTTTCGTTGAGGAAGCGAGACCTTGGATATTCGCATCATCGAGACGACTTGTACCTGTCGTATAAATCGTTGTCGCAAAACCAACATTCCCTCGAACGAGAAGGTTACCTAAGACGACAAGAGGACGTTTGATTTCTAATGGTTGGTCAACAGGATTTAGAGAAGAAATCGTCAGATTCCCATTAATGATTAAGGGCTCTAGTGTTTCTTGCACTAAATCATCTGTCAATGTAATCGTATTGTTTGTGTTCGGTGCTGGGCTAATCATCTGTCGTTTCGTATCAAGTGTCGTTAAAAAAGGACCAGGCAAGACAGATTGTGGAATAGCGGAATCTTTTAAGGACGTAGTAATTTGCGCAAGAGGTGTATTTGTCGGTAACTTCAAAAAATCATTCAAGGCATAGTTGAAGTCAAATGGAACGAGTGCTTCTTTCGTTGCGACTAATTCGGTTGAAGCTTTGGGGTCAAAAATACTGCGGTCACATGAGAAATAATCTTCGCATTGAAGTAAGGGTAGATTTTTTTCTTGAAAAACGCGTACTTGACCAGCGACATAGGGCAGTGCTTGTGTATTCGTGAACTTACCATTTTCATTATTGTATTTAAAATAAGGAGTAGCGGTTGCTTTCAAAGGATTTCGCGAGAAGATATTACCTTCAATCAAAGGTGCACCGTTGAGGATGACTTGATTATCCGAGCCGAGTGTATAGTATAAAAAACTCGGAATGGCAGATAAATACACACGTTGACGGTACGTTTTACGAATCGCAGGTTGGTCTCCTTTTTGTTTCGTGACCGATGCTGTTAAATCTAACGCTTTGACTCGGATATTTGAAGCGGTATCGTTCACTTCGATGGTGACATTTGGAACGATAGATTTTAAAGGTGAAATGATTGAACTGTTCAAGTTATTGAATAAAGTTTGAGACGACGTTGTCGGTGAAGTGCCAGTTGTCTTGACAACGATTTGCTGTAATGCAGCAACGGCTTGATCCAAATCATTTTGAGTGGATGTCTCAACGTCGATATCTGTTTCGCGGATCTCAGTTAATCGTGTGGACTGTAGACTGATACCAATCGTGGCTATGGCAAGAACGGAAAGTACCGTTAGCGTGACGAGTACGAATAATAAAGTATAACCTTGTTCGGATTTACGCATGATTAATTCCTTTCTAGATCAAAATCCAATCGTACTCGTGAAGGTTTGTACTTCTTCTTGATCAGTTGACTGGATTCGAGTCGTGATGGTCAAAATCCCATGGATGACATAACGACCAGGATACGTACTTCCGGTGATCGTTTGATATTCAGGACTAGATAATGTGAAGGTTTGAAAAAGTTCGGATTGCTCATCGATCGATTGCGGCTCTGACGTATAGACAAGTTTATCGCCTTGTTGCTGTTCGGTCAGGAACGTATATGTAACAGGTTTTACGGTAGATGTGGATGCTGAAGCCTCTTCTGTTGCATTGAACGGTTGAAATCCACTAGCTCGTTCGAGTAATCCCGTGTCATTGTTCAGCGTAGGCAATGTTCTTTTATAAAAAGAGAGCGTTTTCGCTTCATCGATGCGAATCGCATCAAAGCCACTGACCTCATTTAAAATGATGCCGATTCGACTATCCGCTTCACTACGTAATTCACTAATGATACCAGTCGCTCGAAAACTTTTCGTTCCGGAAATGAACACCGTTAAGATGACAGCACTGAAAATAGAAGCAACGACGATTGAGACAAGTAGTTCGACGAGTGTGAATCCTTCACTTTGTTGTTGGAAAGCTTTGGTTGAGCGTCGCATTCGTAATCGATCCTTTCAAAGTCGTAATCGGTTCAGTCGTTCCTTCTACATACACGTATACATAAAGATCGAGTAGATTTGGATTCACTTCACCTTCCATTTTATGAGGTGTCACACTGTACTTCACATCAAATGAAATATTGTTGATTTCAGGATCAGTAAAAATTGACGTGCAAATAGCCGATACACCACAAGAAGGAGTGCCGGGTTCTGGAATCACGTAATTTCCATTCAGATAAACGGCATTCAGTGCTTCTTGAGATAATGAAACAAAAGAAAAGGCTTCATTCGTTTTCGCTTCAATCGCTTCTCGCTTTATGTAAGAAGTAGCATTTTTAGCTAAATAGTTCGCAAACGTCAATTCCGTGCTAGTGCGTGATGCTGAAAGAGATTGCGAAAAGATACTGATCAATGAGACAGAGATAATCGACAGAATCGTAATACTGACAAGAACCTCGATTAATGAAAATCCGTCTTGTTTGTGTTGCATATGCTCACCTCTTCATTTCTATCGGAAAAAACATCAATTGGATGAAGTTCAAAACCTACAGACATTCACAGTTAGAGAAAAGAATTGTCAGGATAGACTTATGTTTCATCATGATATTCATTATAATGGAAATACTAGGCACCTGAAATGATTAATTCATACAGAAAGGAAACAGATGATGATCAATCCAAAGCGTTTTGTTATACATACACTTTTACTCGTCTTACTCGTAGCTTTGATTTATGTACCATCGTTCGCCTTAATTTCTTTTACCGGAAAGGCGACCGAACAGACGACTTTTTCTGAAACAGCTAAAGTTGGATCTGTTCCCGTAAGCGGGATGAGTCGTAAAGAAGCTGAATCTGCAGTCCAAAAAGCGATTACAGAATGGTCCAAAAAAACACCGTTGACGACGGGTACAGGAGAAGAAACTTTACCGGTACCAACTGAATTAGTGACATTTGATTCTGAGGAATCTGTTAAAAAAGCATCTCTGAAAACGGGGGGAGACTTAATTCTCTCAATCGATGAGGAAATGCTACAAAGTTTCCTATCTACACAACCTGTCAGCTATTCGAAAGAACAAACGGAAGCATTTAAAACATGGTTAACGAATACAAGCAAGACATTAGCTGAAGGGAATTTTGATCCTTCACAAACGTCAGTGTCGTCTGCTGAAGGTGAGGTCGTATCGAGTGTCACGTTCTCAACACGTTCAGCAGCAGAGGAACAGATGATCACAAGTATGGCTAACGTCGAAATTAAGCCGGATCAATTAATGAATGTAAAAACGTATGGCATGGATCCAATTGCTGCTTCTTACGTTGGAAGTAAATTATACGAATTGTTCGCAAAAACACCATTTGAAATCGTGGAACGGATGCCACATGCGACACTCCCCGATGATATTACGCTAGGATACGATGTCAAAATTGACGAAAAAACAGATTTTGCTGTTCGAAATACGCAAGCATCGATTTATCGCCTCGTCGCCACGCAAGAGGGAAGCGACGTGACGATTGAACTACGCGGAGCCCCAATAAAAGAGGCAGTGACTGTTGTGATGGAAGGTGAAAAGACGATTCCATTTAGAACCATTACACGTTACTCAGCTACTCTTTCAGCCGGGACGACAAATGACACGCAAGCCGGTGAAGAAGGGAAATCGATTGAAGTCTACCGTGTAATGAAAACAGCTAAGGGCGAAAAGAAAAAACTACTTTTTTTAGATTTTTATGCAGCGGTGCCAGCTGTCATCACAAAGAGTAGTCAAGAAGAACAAGCTCCTGTCGTGGTTCCACCAACCGAAGAAACGCCATCTGAAGAAACACCACCTGAAGAAACGGATTCAGAAACATCAACTGATCCGAATTCTGAAGATCCACAAACGGATGGAACAGTTGAAACGCCAGAGACACCTACTTCACCGGACAGTCCAGATTCACCAGCGACACCAGATGAGAATGATCAAGGTGATCCCGCTTCACCGGTAGAAGATGAGTCGACAGGAGAAGCTGTCGGCTAAACGAGGAGGGAAGAGTATGAATTGGACGACGATTGCAATTGAACTTGGAATCATCATCGGACTTGCGACAATCATTTGTGGATTGATGTTTGCGGTGACGATTCCATATGTGACCTCGATTCAGGCGAAGTCAGTATTATCTATCGCAGCGATTATCATTGTGACACTGATCTATTTCAGTGTTCAGTTGGATTGGATTAGTAATCCCTTTGTAGCAATCGGTATGGTATTACTGTGTGTCGTAACGGGAGGCGTTACGAGTCTGATTGATGAAAAGAAACAAAAGCGAACTGTAATGATTGAAGACGAATCATGGCATGCGGAAGGATGACGGACTAAATGGCGATGAAGCGAAAACGACTCGGTGAAATGTTAATCGAAGAGAGTTTAGTGACAGAGAGTCAAATCGATGAGGCACTTTCTGTAAAACGACCAACTGAAAAATTGGGTGACGCGTTACTCCGCCTCGGTCATTTGACGGAACAACAGTTACTAGAAGCGCTCCATCATCAATTAAAGATTCCGATCATTCAACTGTATAATTATCCGGTCGATGTCGCGGTAACAAAGTTGATTTCGAAAGAATTAGCGCAGCGACATACGTTAGTTCCGGTCTATCGTGAAGGGAATCGTTTATTTATTGCTATGGCGGATCCGATGGATTTGATTGCAATCGATGATTTACGGATGCAGACGGGTCTAGTGATTGACGTAGGTATCGCGACACGGGACGAAATCAGACGAACGATTTTGAAATATTATGATATCGATTCATCGCTACGCGATTTGTTGGAGTCTGATGATATGACTGAGATGGACCAGTCGCGCGACGTGGTGACTCGTGAAGATGCACCGATCATTCGACTCGTTAATCAAATTTTAGAAAATGCGATTGCGCAACGGGCATCCGACATTCATATGGATCCACAGGAAACATCGATGACGATTCGAATTCGAATCGATGGAGAACTTCGAACTGAAAACAATTATCCGAAGCAGATTCAAAGTATTTTAACGACACGGATCAAGGTCATGAGTGAGCTTGATATTACTGAATCCCGGTTACCGCAAGATGGACGAATTAAATATGTATTTAATGGACTAGCCTACGACTTCCGTGTTTCTACATTACCTACCGTATACGGGGAAAAAGTCGTTATTCGAATTCTTGATAGTTCCAATTCGAATATTTCAATCTCTAAAATTGGCTTCAGCTCACGGAATGAATCGCAGTTCCGAGAAATGTTAAAACGACCGAACGGTATTATTTTGATTACCGGACCAACCGGTTCAGGGAAATCATCGACGTTGTATGCGGCATTAAATGAGTTGAATGACGAGTCACGGAACATCATCACCGTCGAAGATCCTGTCGAATATCAAGTGGATGGCATCAACCAGGTCCAAGTTAATGCGAAGATCGGCTTGACGTTTGCGAGTGGTCTCCGTTCGATTCTCCGTCAAGATCCGAACGTCGTCATGGTCGGTGAGATTCGCGATATTGAAACAGCAGAAATTTCGATTCGTGCTTCTTTGACAGGACACTTAGTTCTATCGACGCTCCATACAAACTCAGCAGTTAGTTCAATTACACGATTAATCGATATGGGCGTTGAATCGTTCCTCGTTGCAGCTTCGCTTAGTGGATTAATCGCACAACGACTCGTCCGCCGTGTTTGTCGGGACTGTGGAGAAGTCCATCCGCTGTCAACGCGGGAACAGGAACTGTTTGATCAAGAAGGAATCGAGGCGACGACTGTCATGCGAGGACGTGGCTGTTCTTCTTGTAACATGACTGGATATCGCGGACGTGTCGCGATTCAGGAAGTCATCATGATTGATGAAGTCTTGCGACGCATGATCATGAATCAATCGACGGAAAGTGACGTGACCGCATACGTTAAGTCGCAAGGTCAACGTTTCTTGCTTGCCGATGGTCTATCGAAGGTAGCAGATGGCATTACAACGACTGAAGAGATTTTACGGACGGTGATTTCAGAATGAATCAAACGATGGAACGTGCCCAAATCGAAGATATTCTTCGGTCTTCGAAAGAACGGGGGGCATCCGATGTCCACTTAACGGCCGGATCCCCACCTGTTTTTCGAATCAATGGGACGTTGACGCCATATGGATCAGAGAAGATGAAGCCTGTCATTATTGATGGATTTGTCCAATCTTTGATTACGGAAGACATGTATCAGCAACTGAAACAAGATCGAGATATTGATTTTTCATTTGGTGTGACGGGTGTTGCACGATACCGGGTCAATTGTTTTTATCAACGAGGAGCATTATCAATGGCCTTTCGAACAATCCCGACAGAAGTTCCCTCACTCGAACAGCTGGGACTTCCTCCGGTAATCAAGCGTTTTCTGACGAAGCCACACGGTCTCATTCTTGTGACCGGTCCGACTGGTTCCGGTAAGTCGACGACGCTTGCTGCGATGATTAACGAAATCAATCAAACGATGTATAAACGAATCATTACACTGGAAGATCCGATTGAGTACTTACATAGTCATCGAAAAAGCTTAATCGACCAGCGTGAGATTGGAATTGACGCACCTCGTTTTTCGACGGGATTGCGTTCAGCACTTCGTCAGGACCCGGATGTTATTTTACTGGGAGAAATGCGCGATCTTGAAACGATTGCTACAGCGGTAACGGCTGCAGAAACGGGTCATCTCGTCTTTGCGACGGTGCATACAGCAACAGCTGCGTCGACGGTCAGTCGAATCATCGATGTATTCCCGTCGGAGCAACAAGATCAGATTCGGGCACAGCTAGCGAACGTATTAGCAGGCGTCATCTCGCAACGCCTCATGCCACGATCAGATGGAACGGGACGTGTTGCGGCCTTAGAAATTATGGTTGATACACCAGCCGTCTCCAACTTGATTCGGACGGGTAAGGAATATCAGATTCAATCCGTTTTACAGACGGGTAAACAATATGGCATGCAAACGATGCAGATGGCTTTACAAGATTTGGTCAGCCGCGGTTTGATTCCGGCATCTGCTGCAACACCATACATATCGGGGTGAAGGGATGGCAGTATTTATTTACGAAGGTCGAACGATGGCTGGAAAACGAAAGAAGGGCAAGATCACTGCCTTGTCAAAGCGAGAGGCGGCAGAACGTCTTCGAACGGATCAAATTGCCGTAACATTGCTTGAAAAACAAGAATCAAAAGGGTTAAATACCGAGATTACGTTTTTAAGTGCTAAACCTAAGATTGAACACCTCGTCATGTATGCGCGTCAGTTTGCGACGCTCGTCCGCTCAGGTGTTTCGATTGTGAGAGCAACCGAAATTCTACGTAAACAAACAGAATCAAAACCACTCGAGCGAGCGCTTGTCGAAGTAGAAGATGATTTGCGTAGTGGGATTCAGTTTTCCCAGGCAATCGAAAAACATCCTCGTGTATTCGATACGTTTTTCGTCAGTATGGCGATGGCGGGGGAAGCGAGTGGTAATCTCGAAGAGGCGTTAGATAATATCGTGACGCAGTTACAAAAGCAATACGAGATCAAACGAAAAGTCATCTCCGCTTTAATCTACCCGGCGGTTGTCTCGCTTGTCGCAATCGGCGTCGTGGTCTTCCTAATGATGAATGTTGTACCGACGTTTGCCTCAATCTTTGATCAGCTTGGTAGTGAATTGCCCTTGATTACGAAACTCGTCGTTGCAGTATCTGACTTTTTCGTCGCCTATTGGTGGGTACTGCTATTAATTGCATTTGGTTTGATCGGACTATTGTATTTTAATCTTAAGAATGAGCGCCAGCGTCTCTTCTTTGACCGTTTCTTGTTAATGATTCCAGTCTTCGGACCGCTGATTCAAAAATCACAAATCGCTCTGATGACACGTGGTCTATCCGTATTGCTTAATGCGTCGGTGCCGATTTTAGCATCCCTTGATATTACCGAACGAATCGTTACGAATCGGATCATCCGTAAAGGAATCGCTGGTGCGAATGAAGCGATGTCGCGTGGTATTCCGATGCACGAACCTTTGGAGCGAAACAAATATTTCCCGCCACTCGTCACGCAGATGATTGCGATTGGGGAAGAGTCAGGTCGCCTCGATTCGATGTTGACAGAAGTCGCGAACTTCTACGAAACCGAAGTTGAAACAACGACGGATCGTTTGAAATCGATCATCGAACCGTTATTGATCGTTGTCTTAGCTGCGATCGTTGGCGTCATCGTCATTGCTGTCGTCGTACCAATGTTTAAGATTTATTCTGACATTCAAGCAAGTTGACAATTGTAAAAACATTTACCTGTTGTTAAAAAAAGACATAAACTACAAAAAATGTGGTGCTACTATAATAGTATTCGTTTGGATAGTAAGTCCTACTAACCAAGAACAGTAAAAAAGCACTAGGGAGGCATAATGAAATGATCGAACGGTTAAAAGAAATCTGGTTAGATGCAAAACAAATGCGCGATGAGCGCGGACTGACATTGATTGAGTTACTCGTCGTTGTCGTTATCTTAGGTATCATCGCAGCAATCGCTGTCGTCGCAATCGGTGGATTGATTGAGAACTCACGTAAGGATGCAGTTGTTTCTGATGCGAAGCAATTAGTATCTGCTGCGAAGTTATATACTTCTTCGAATCCAATCAAAGCTGGAGAAACGGTTGTAATGGGAATTGAGAAATCAGGAGAAAAATTTGCTACAACTGATGGTGTAGTACTCGATAAATATATCGATAGCATGGAAGATCCATTCGATTCTCCTAAGGCATACACGGATGCATTTGTATCTGTAACAGAAACTGGTGGAAAGTATACTTATTCTGTAACCCTTAAGGGGGATAAAGCCTACTTCACAAATAAAGCTCCATCTGAACTAAAACGTTGGTAATCTTCCCCCCTACTCGGGGGTTTTTTTCTGAACTTTTTTGAAAGGGAGGTCGTGTTATGACGATCGTCTTCACGGTATATTTTTTCTTGTTAGGTTTGTTGATCACATCGTTTACGAATGTCGTTGGTTTGCGTGTTCCGGTCGGGGAGTCGATCGTTCATCCACGTTCCCATTGCCCGACCTGTGGACATGTGCTTGGACCACTCGAACTGACGCCAGTACTCGGATATGTAGTACTCGGTGGGAAGTGTCGTTCTTGTGGACAGTCGATTTCACTCAAGTATCCAGCGCTTGAACTACTTGGTGGCGTGCTCTATGCGTATGCATTTTGGCAGTTCGGTTGGTCGATGGAACTTGCGCTGACACTCGCTCTGACTAGTCTATTGTTTATTCTTACAATGTCTGATCTTGCGTACATGCTTATACCAAATAAAATTTTACTGTTCTTTTTACCAATTGCCTTGATTGTGCGCTACCTTTCTCCACTTGAAAACTGGTATAATCCAATTATTGGAGGAATCGTTGGATTCGTTCTATTGTTCATCATTTTTCTTGCCTCACGACGCGGCATGGGAGCAGGAGATGTCAAGCTCTTCGGACTACTTGGGATTTTTCTCGGACCGCTTCACGTCGTTATTGCTTTATTTGTCTCAGCATTTGTTGGTTCAGTGATCGGACTGACGCTTCTTGGACTTGGACGCGTCAAGCGAAAACAACCGATTCCATTCGTTCCATCCATTGCGATCGGGACATTACTTACATATTATTTTGCGGATGATTGGGTGTCGTGGTACCTCGATTTACTGCTTTAAGAAAGGAAGAACGTACATATGACGCAACGGCGTAAAGGTACATATGTTTATTTTAATTTTACGGACGTCGCTATTTTTGGTGCGGTCGTCAAAAAAGGTGTCTTGAAACGACGCGCTGTCGTGTCTCTTCCGGCAGGTACCTTACAGGGCGGATGGCTTCAACCGGAAGCTTCGCTCGATTTGATTTTTGATAGTCTGTTGACGAAATTGAAGGTTCCACGCGGATCGAAAGCCGTTCTTGCGCTAGATGGTTCACTCGTACTTGCGCGGAAGCTTGATATTCCGGAGACAATTGCGACGAATCAAATTCGGGGTTATTTATTCATGGAGATTGGTCATAGCATCGTCCTTCCCTTTGAAGAACCATACTTCGATTACACTGTCCTTGAAGACGGTGAAAAGCGTGAAATCATGCTGTATGCAGCCCCGAATGAAGCGCTGAAACAATATACGCAATTGTTTAAACAAAAACATCTTCGGTTAGTGGCTGCGGAACCACAACCACTGGCAACCTATTTTGGTCTTGAAGCGCACTATCCGGCAGCGGATACCGATACGCTACTAATTTGGAATGCGAACGCAACGAACCATCAATTGATTATTATCGAAGACCGTGTACCACGTCTGATTCGTTCGGTAGATACGTTTTCGGCAGATGCTTGGGATGTAGATGTCATCGAGGATCAATTGCATTACCGCTATCGATCGGATGATCAGACGGTTGAACTTGTCTTGGATGAAATGCTGCTGGAATTTTCACGGGTACTGGATTTTTATCGGTTCTCGCTCGCTCGAGAAAGTCGAGAAATTAAGACAGTCGTCTTGGCAGGAGACTTCCCGTTTCGAGATGAATTAGCGACGCGATTCCGCTCGAACTTTGATCTTCAGTTAGATGAAGTGCCGGACATGATGACGATTGACAGTCAATCGGTTCCACGCATCTATTTACCGATCGTTGGTCTAGCCACTGTGCGACCGGATCGTATCAATCTTTTACCGGAAAGTGACGAGGCACCGAAATATCCGCTTGTCGCTTCGCTGATTTTATTGTTATTTGGTGGATTAATTGGTGGTTATTTATACTGGCAAACCGATCAGTTCGCTAACCGGGTGGAATCCGTAGACGATCAGATTCAAATCGTTCGACAATTACAATCTGAATCCGATCAGTCGTCTAAACAAGAGGTCGTTCAATTGAAGCAGACAGTCGAGTCACTCGAAGAGGCGCCTAAGCCTGCTGTGCCAACACTTGAACGGATTACACGTTACTTACCGGAACGCGGCTATATACTTCAATACGCCTATGGAGCAGATGATGCGGTATCCATGACGGCTCAGTTCGAGACACTCGATGAATTGAATGATTTTTATCGAGAATTATTGACTGATAAAGTGTTTTCCGTTACGACGCTTGCGAGCGTGACGACGAAAACGATGAACGAAAAAACGGATGTCGTGACAACGACAACGGTTGATCCAGCGACCGGTCAAGAGATTCCAACGACGGAAATTACTCCGAACGATGACACGAAGACAGAAGAACCGCGATACATCGGTCAGTTTTCTATGAATGTCAATCCTGAGGAGGTTGTTAAGGGAGAGACCAATGAGGCAGACCCAGCAGTACCGAAAGAAGATAAACCATCTGAGCCAGAAGTTGAAGGAGACGGTCAAACACCGGATGATCCTTCAGGAGAAGTCATCTCTACAGAGGTTGAGGAGGTGCCTGAAAATTGAAGCGATATAGTAGCTACCTCCTTCTCTTTTTATCGATCCTCATCGTTTTAGGTGGTGTAGGGTATTTTGGATATACGACGTATATGACACATCAAACCTTGCAACGGAAAGAGGCGACACTTAAACGGGAGCAAATGGCGTTAGAGCAAGCAAAAGCAAACGAGCAAAAAGTGGACGTAGCAGAATCTAGCTTTTTACAGCAAAAAGTGCCTGTGACTGCATCGAATGATGATGTTATCGACGCGATTAATGCAGCAAGTCAGATTGCTGGAGTGAAAGTACAGTCAATTACATTTGGTCAGTCTACAGAGACGACACCACAGTCGCCTGTCACGTCAACGCCTGCTGTTGATGGAGCGATGGCGACCGAGTCTGATCAAGCGACCACACCTACAGCGACTACTCCGTCTACAAATGCAACACCGTTACCGGCTTCCTTGACGATTGAAGCACCGTCTTATCTTGAGTTGGTGGCATTCCTCAAGCAAATTGAACGAACCGATCGGATTACGATTCTTCGTCAGATTCAGTTGACTGGTCCAGAAGAACAAGGACCAGGCGGTGGAGCGATTCAATTGGAAAACGAAATGCTATCTTTCACGGTCGAAATCGAATCCTATTACCGTCCGGATTTAACGAAGTTGACGCCTGATAAACAGACGCCACTTAAAGAGAAGACACCAAAGTCAGATCCTTTTGTTGATGTGACAGGAAATTAAGATGAATTTGGCGGTTCCTACTCTGTTAGGGACCGCTTATTTTTTGTTAGACTAAACGATGACTCGAATTATCCGATTCGAAATTAACGGGAAAGAACGTGATACTAATGGTAACGCAACCACACTTGATTTTAGCGTCGGCTTCACCACGCCGGACGGAGCTCTTGCAACAAATTGGAATCGCTCACGCAGTCGTCCCAGCAAATGTTGTCGAAGAGGCACCGTACCCGATGTCACCACACGAATACGTTCGTCATTTGTCGCAAAAGAAAGCGCGCGCAATTACGGCAGAAAGTGTCATTCTGGCTGCCGATACAGTCGTTGCCATTGACGATATGATTCTCGAGAAGCCGTCAGATATGATCGAGGCACGAGCGATGCTCGCACGTCTGTCGGGACGCGCTCATGAAGTCGTGACAGGGGTGACGATTCGCTTTGGTGAGAAGGAAGAGACGTTCGACGTGACGACACACGTCCGTTTTGGTGCATTGCCGGACGAATGGATCGAAGGCTATATCGCGACGACTGAGCCCTACGATAAAGCAGGAGGGTATGGCATCCAAGCGATGGGTGGTCTGTTCGTCGAAGCAATCGAGGGCGATTATTATAATGTTGTTGGATTGCCAATCCACGAGATCACGAAACGTCTCGCGTCCTTTGAAATCAAGCCGATGTTTGCGTAATCCTGAAACAGAGAGGTCGGATGCTGTGATTGAATGGCCGAAAGATATGGTTCAGTTGAAAGGCTTGGCACAGGCGACG
Organism: Exiguobacterium sp. EA-TM-5; assembly: GCF_053878415.1. NCBI lineage: Bacteria > Bacillati > Bacillota > Bacilli > Caryophanales > Exiguobacterium > Exiguobacterium sp. EA-TM-5. The sequence goes on from NZ_CM132670.1 coordinate 1,419,020, forward strand.
ACAGTCGAGTTGCTGGCGTGCCTCGTCCGAAGTGGGACGCGCGACCGGACACCGCTTGAAATCGCGGAAGAATTGCTACACATTTATCCTTCGTTGATTGAACTCGAGGCAGCCGGAGTCGGAGGACTCGAAAAAGCACCTGGAGTCGGGAAGGCCAAGGCATTACAAATCATGGCGGGACTGGAACTCGGTCGTCGTCTCGTCACGGAACCGAAGTGGGTTCGACCGACGATCCGTTCACCGGAAGATGCTGCAGAATTATTGCTTGAAGAGATGCGTCTTTATCAGCAGGAACACTTCATCTGTTTATATTTAAATACGAAAAATGAGGTCGTCTCGAAAAAGACGTTATTCATTGGAGGATTGAACACGTCGATCGTCCACCCACGAGACGTCTTCCGGGAAGCGATTCGCTGCTCGGCTGCGAACTTTATCGCCGTCCACAATCATCCGTCTGGTGATCCGACTCCGAGTCGCGAAGATATTGAGGTTTCAGAACGGCTCGTTGAGGCAGGACGCCTCGTTGGAATTAGTTGTCTTGACCACATCATCATCGGGCATGGACAATTTATTAGTATGAAACAGCGCGGATTTATGTAAGAATAACGTCTGAAGGGAAAGATTCGATTCTTTCCGTTAGACGTTTTTTTGTGTGTTTTCTAAGGCGAACTGTAAACAAGCTGTAACGTTTTAACGCTTTCCAATGAAGGCTTTTCCGTTATAATTAGTGAAGTGTATTCTCAGAGAGGGGTTTTTTGAATAATGTTTGGATCATTCAGCCGTGAAATCGGCATTGACTTAGGTACGGCTAACACACTTGTATATGTAAAGGGGCAAGGGATTGTTGTTCGCGAACCGTCTGTCGTCGCATTCCGTACAGATACAGGAAAAATTGAAGCTGTCGGTAACGCGGCGAAAAACATGATTGGTCGTACGCCGGGTAACGTGACTGCACGACGCCCGATGAAAGACGGGGTTATCGCGGATTATGAAACAACCGCTACGATGATCAAATATTTCATGGATCAAGCTTCGAAGAAAAAAGGCTTATTCTCTTCAAAAACGAACGTCATGATTTGTGTACCAAGCGGTATCACATCGGTCGAAAAACGTGCCGTTGAAGATGCAGCGAAACTCGCAGGTGCGCGTGAAGCGTACACAATCGAAGAACCATTTGCAGCAGCGATCGGAGCGGGTCTTCCTGTTTCAGAACCAACAGGCTCGATGGTCGTCGACATCGGTGGTGGTACGACAGAAGTTGCGGTCATCTCACTCGGTGGTATCGTAACGAGCCAATCGATCCGTGTCGGTGGCGATGAGATGGATGAATCGATCATTCGTTACATCAAATCGAAATACAACTTGATGATCGGGGAGCGGACAGCTGAGACGTTGAAAATGACGATTGGTTACGCTCGCATCGATGAAGAGTCAGAAAATGAAACGATGGAAATCCGTGGACGCGATCTTGTGACAGGTCTTCCAAAACAAATCGAAGTCACAAGTGCTGAAATTTGTGACGCACTTTCGGATACAGTAGATGCGATTCTTGCTGGTGTGAAGCATACACTTGAGCAGACACCTCCTGAATTATCAGCAGACGTCATGGACCGCGGAATCGTCTTGACAGGCGGCGGGGCACTCTTGAAGAACCTCGACGCTGTCATTGAAGACGAAACACGTATTTTGACACTCGTTGCAGAAAATGCACTCGATTGCGTCGCAATCGGTACAGGAAAATCACTCGAGATGATGAATGTCCTTCGTTCGAAATCAGGCATCTCGCAAAAAAGATAAGGACGGGATGAGCGATGAAGCGATTTTTAAATAATCGAAAACTGCTCATCACACTCCTTAGTTTTCTCCTTTTGGTGATCTTGATCGGAATTTCGCTGCAAGGGCGTAACCAATCCCACTGGTATCAAAGCTTCGTGCGGGATACTGTGGGCGTCGGTCAACGCCTTTTCGCGACACCGATTGGCTGGATTGATGATACGGTCACTTCGATTAAAGAAGTGCGTGACGTGTACAAAGAGAATGAACACTTGAAATCACGCTTGAGTGACTATGCCGGTAACGCCGTCAAAGTCCGTGATCTTGAACGTGAGAATAAAGAATTGAAAGATATGCTCGACCTGAACGGATCGATTCGCGACTACAAATTGTTACCAGCAGAGATGATCGGTCGGACATCGTCCGAATGGCAACGGTTCGTCACAATCAACATCGGAGAACAAAAAGGAGTCAAGCCGAACATGGCCGTCGTAACAGCAGATGGACTAATCGGTCGCGTCATCCAGGCGAGCGCTTATACTTCCCTCGTGCAGTTAATGTCAGATACGAGTCGGACGAATAACGTCTCGGCAACGGCAGACGACACGAAAGGAAAAGGAGTCTTCGGAACGATCGAAGGTTTTGATGATGAGACGAAATTACTCAAGTTCACGAAAATTCCGAACGACGCGAAGCTGAAAAAAGGGCAGACCGTTACGACGTCTGGTCTCGGGGGGAAATATCCGAGCGGGATCGTCATCGGAAAAATCGAGGAAGTGAAATCCGATCAGTATGGGGCTTCGAAAATCGCATACGTCAAACCGGCAGCAGACTTCGAACAGTTCGGTCATGTCTTCGTGATTGAACGCGAAGCGAAGGAACCTTTCGCTGAGACCGATAAGGGAGGGGACACTCGTGAATAACGTTAAGTTGTTTTTCGCCGTGTTCCTTCTTTTTATCTTAGAAGGGACGTTGTTTGCAGGACCTCTTGGAGATGGGTCGCCGTACGTCATTCATACAACTTTGATTGGGTTGATGTTTCTCGGTCGGTACGGAAAACTTGAACAGGCACTTGGATTCGGTCTCGTCTTTGGATTGCTATATGATTTCGTTTATTCAGACATCATTGGTATTTACTTATTTGCGTTATCCGCCATTCCGCTTTTTAGTAGCTTCGTGCTAAAATATGTAAAGGAGAACGTATTGACGATTCTCGTCACGTTCACGTTTAGTGCCATTTTGTATGAACTCGATATATATTTCTTCACGGCTTCGGTCGTTGGTGTCGGCGTTTCCTTCCAGGAACTTGCGACACAGATCATTCCAAGGAGTCTGGTTGCCCAGCTAATCGGGATCATCATCTTGTATTATCCGATGACCCGACTCGTGCAATCTACCCTTGACGAGAAAAGAGGATGAGTCATGATTGAGCGTAAACGTTATGTAACGATGAAAGGTCATCGTGGTGGCCTCGCCGTCTATGTGAATGAAAGGTGCAGTGTGGATGAATTTCTTGACGATTTAGAGTTGACGCTTGCGGACAAATCCGTCGAGAACGGACGCGCCGTACCGATCACCTTCTTCTTCGGTCGACGTTATGTCGATGAAGGAGTGTTGACGGCCGTCGAATCTATCGTCGCGCGACATGATTCCTTCTCTTTCAAAGGTTACGACAGTGAGTGCATCACGAAGGACGAGGCAAAAGCCTTGTACGGTGAGCGAACGTTCCACTACTTCGGTGGAACGGCACGCAGTGGGCACGTATTAGACGTCGAAGGTTCGATCGTCATTATCGGAGATATCAATCCGGGAGCGGTCGTCCATGCGACAGGAAGTATCTATTGTCTCGGTGCTTTGCGTGGTACCGTTCATGCAGGTAAGGGTGGTAATACGGAAGCGGTCATCGCGGCGAGTGTGCTTCAACCGAAATGGGTCGCGGTCGCTGGAACCATCCATGAGGAACCGGATGACGCACCGATTCCTGCTCTTGACATGGGTTGTGCATTTTTAGGCGAAGACGGGGTCGAATTTTCCCGCCTTCAAACCGTTCCGCTTGCGCGGATGGATCAGTTTGCGATTGATAGTGAAAGAGGGTGACGGATATGGAACAAGTGAAAGAACAGGTACATATGGAGGCGAAGACGAACATGGGACGCGCCATCGTCGTCACATCCGGGAAAGGTGGCGTCGGAAAAACGACGACGACTGCAAATATCGGAACAGCACTTGCGTTGATGGGACATTCGGTTTGTCTCGTCGATACGGATATCGGGTTACGCAATCTGGATATCGTGCTTGGTCTCGATAACCGGAGTATCTATAACATCGTTGACGTCGTGACAGGGCAATGTAAGTTGCACCAAGCGCTCGTCCGCGATAAACGTTTTGAAGAGATGTATCTGTTGCCTGCTGCTCAATCAAAGGATAAGTCCTCCGTCACACCCGAACAGGTGAAGGCAATCATCGATACACTGAAACTCGAATACGACTTTGTCTTGATTGACTGCCCAGCAGGAATCGAACAAGGGTTTATGAATGCAATCGCTGGAGCGGATGAAGCCGTCGTCGTGACGACACCAGAAAAAGCAGCCGTCCAGGATGCGGACCGGATCATCGGAATGCTCGAGCGTTCAGAACGTAACATTGTTCCAAAACTCGTCATTAACCGGGTCCGTTCACACATGATGGCGTCTGGTGATATGCTCGACATCGATGAGATCATGCGTATCCTCTCGATTGATCTGCTTGGTCTGATCATCGATGATGAGGAAGTCATCGCTGCTTCCCACCGTGGTGTTCCCGTGACGATGAATCCGGATAACCGGGCTGGACTCGGCTACCGAAACATCGCGCGCCGGATTCTGGGAGAGTCCGTACCGCTGCTCGATTTAAATGAACAACCGCAAAAAGGGTTCTTCGTCAAATTGAAGAAGATGCTTGGGATGAAATAAGAATGGGAAATTAGACTAGGACGACATCGTCGCGCCTAGTCTAATTTTTTTGGAGGGATCAGTATGCGATGGATTAGTGAACAGACCGCCTCGCTTGAACGACTGGCATTGGTCGAAGGGGGACGATTGATTGAATACCATGAACGGATGCGTGACGAGATTCGCGTTGGTACATTCGTTTATGCGAAAGTCGATCGGCTGCATCCGACACTCGGAGCGGCCTTCTTAATCGCGACCGATGGAACGCCGCTTTATTTACCACTAAACGAGACGATTGAAGCGCTGCGTCGTTATCCGGATGTACCGACGATCGGTCAAGCCGTCCAGGTCGGACAAACGTTACTCGTCCAGGTCGTTAAGGAAGGCGTCGCACCGAAACAACATAAGGTGACGCAGAACATCACTTATGGGGGGCGTTATCTCGTCTATTTTCCGTACGGTCGGCGTGTCCGTTTTAGTCGGAAGCTAGATTTAGTCGTTCAGCGTCAGCTAGCGGAGCAACTGACGACGACAGACGAAGAAGGGATTCTCTACCGGACGGAGGCAGCAAAAGCATCGATTGAGGAATTAAAGCAAGAGCTGCAATCGTTGCGGACACGGCATAAAGAGCTGATGCAAGCACCACGTCTCGAACAAGACGAGGCGTTGATCGTCCAAGAAGCAAAACGGCTTCCACACGTCACGGAAGCACTCGTTATGACGCGTCAGGAAAAGGAACGACTTGAACTACTTGGTCTTTCTGTCGAACGCTCGTTACGAAAAGGACGCTTGCCAGAGATGGAGAAAATTGATGGGGCAATCGAGAGGGCGATGCAACGTGTCGTCTGGCTTGACGGAGGGGCGTATCTCTTGATTGAAGAAGTTGAGACGATGACGGTCATCGACGTCAACAGCGGAAAGACGATTTCCGTCAAGGAACAAAAGCGGACGTTTGACCAGATCAATGAAGCGGCTGCTGTCGAAGTCATGCGCCAATTACGATTGCGCAACATTAGTGGAATGGTTGCGATCGACTTCCTTCGCGGCTCAAGTAAAGGTCAGACACGGGTGACCCAACTCCTCAAAGAGCGAGCAGCACTCGAGACGAAACAAATCGAGGTCTACGGATTCACGAAAATGGGCTTATGCGAACTGACACGACAACGTCACGGAAAATCACTACAGGAACGCTCACAGGAATCCGGTCAGTGGACACGATTAAGCGTCTATCGGTTGATCGAACCAAAGTTACTTGAAATCGCGACTTATGCCGAAGCAGTCGTGATTCGGGCACCGCGTCACCTGATACAAGACGAATTCGTTTCTCGCCAACCGCTCGAAGTGCATGTGCTTGAAGGTGATCCCGCCGTCCTTTTCACGGGGGCGTCACAGGACTGTCTCGATTTCATCAAGCGATCGGAATAATCCTTCAGAACAGCATTGACAAGGTGGAAGAACGTTTGGTATTCTGAATAACGTTAGTTCGTTTGGAAGCACCAAATGACTACAACCGCACAGACCGGGTTTTAAAGCATCTGCTGCCCGCGATGGCGAGTCTGAGTTCCTAAGAGGAGGTGCACGTAATGTACGCAATTATCAAAACTGGTGGTAAACAAGTCAAAGTCGAAGCTGGCCAAGAAATCTACGTTGAGAAATTAAACGCAGACGTCGACAGCACAGTCGAATTTGGTGAAGTATTGATCCTTGGTGGTGACGATGTTAAAGTCGGCGCTCCACTCGTAGAAGGTGCGAAGGTCGTAGCAACGGTCATCAAACACGCTCGCGCGAAAAAGATCACTGTCTTCAAAATGAAAGCGAAAAAGAACTACCGTCGTAAGCAAGGTCACCGTCAACCTTACACGAAGGTCCGCATCGAGAAAATCGAAGCGTAAGCCATGATACGTGTCAAGATTCGACGAGATGAAGCGGAACTCGTCCGCTCCATCGAAGTGACAGGACATGCCGAGTTTGCAGAACCAGGTCTCGACCTTGTCTGTGCCGGCGTCTCGTCGGTGATCTTCGGGGCATATAATGCCATAGAAGCATTACTCGGGCAGGTCCTGCTCCTTGAAATGGCAGAACAACAAGAGGGTGGCTACTTTTATGTAGAACCGTACGCTGACTTAGCACCGGATGTCAGTGAACGCACCCAATTGTTACTGGAGGCGACTTTGGTCCAGCTTGGTACCATCGCTGAAAGTTACGGTGAGTTTATCCAACTTGAACAAGTATAGGAGGTGGATTCCACATGTTGAAACTTAATCTTCAGTTCTTCGCATCGAAAAAAGGGGTAGGTTCGACAAAGAACGGTCGTGACTCGCAATCGAAACGCCTTGGGGCGAAACGTGCAGACGGTCAAACTGTTTCTGCTGGTTCAATCCTCTACCGTCAACGCGGTACGAAGATTCACCCAGGTATGAACGTCGGACGTGGTGGCGATGATACACTTTTCGCAACTGCAACTGGTGTCGTTCGTTTCGAACGTCTCGGACGCGACAAGAAACAAGTCAGCGTTTACCCAGCATAAGGATCGACGAAGCAGACTCTAGCCACTTTCGAGGGTTAGGGTCTGTTTTTTTTAGGAGGGAACGACCGATGGAGGAACAACAGGTACTTGATCTTTTAAAGACTCTTCGTCACGAGTGGTTGAACCGGATACAACTCGTCCGTTCGTATGGCGCGATCGGAGACGAACAAGCAGTCGAGTCAATCTGTTCGGCATACCGAGATCAAGCATCTCGGGAAGGACGTCTAGGGCGAATCGGATTGCCGAAAACCGCACTGGCGTTACTACAAGCTGAATGGTCAGGCAAAACTGTGACGTATGATGTCATCGGAGCACCCCACATGGAAGATGAGCGGTTGAAACAACTCGTCGAAGCAGCCATCGCCATGATTGATGTAGGAGTAGGAGAAGTATCCGTGACCTTCCACGAGGGCGTGACCATCGAGATCTATCGGGATCTACTAGATATGTCGCGCCTTGAAGATCTAGTGACGCCGATGGAAATCGAGTCGCAGACGGAAAATGAGTGTGTGATTGAGATTGAAAGTCTTCCGTTTGAGGAAGAGAAGTAAGAGGAGGGATCCGACATGTTTGTCGATCAGGTAAATATTTATGTAAAAGCAGGTGACGGAGGACGTGGGCAAGTAGCGTTCCGTCGCGAGAAATACGTTCCAGACGGTGGCCCAGCCGGCGGTGACGGTGGTCATGGAGCTCACGTCGTCCTCGAAGTCGACGAAGGACTTCGGACATTGATGGACTTCCGTTACAAACGTCACTTTAAAGCAGTTCAAGGTGAAAACGGAATGTCAAAAGGGATGCACGGTCGTAAAGCCGAGCATTTAGTCGTCAAGGTCCCACCGGGTACGGTTGTCTACGATGATGATACAAATGCGGTCATCGCTGACCTCGTCCATCACGGACAACAAGCAATCGTCGCAAAAGGTGGACGTGGCGGACGTGGGAATACACGCTTTGCGACACCAGCCAACCCAGCGCCTGAGCACGCTGAAAACGGTGAGCCAGGAGAAGAGAAGTACTTGAAGCTTGAACTGAAGATGCTAGCAGACGTTGGTCTCGTCGGCTTCCCGAGTGTCGGGAAATCAACGATGTTATCGGTCGTTTCAGCAGCACGTCCGAAAATCGGCGCGTATCACTTTACGACGATCACACCGAACATCGGTGTCGTCGAAACGGAAGATAGCCGTAGTTTCGTCATGGCTGACTTGCCAGGATTGATTGAAGGAGCAAGTGAAGGTGTTGGACTCGGTCACCAGTTCCTCCGTCACGTCGAGCGGACGAAAGTCATCGTACACGTCATCGACATGAGTGGAATGGAAGGACGCGATCCAATCGAAGACTACAATATCATCAATAAAGAACTCGCGGACTATAATCTTCGTTTGACAGAGCGTCCACAAGTTGTCGTCGCGAACAAGATGGACATGCCGGATGCGGCAGAACATCTCGAAGCATTCAAGGAAGCTTTCCCGGATCTTGAAGTATTCGAGATTTCAGCAGCAACACGTCAAGGGTTGCGTGATCTCTTATTCCGAATCGCTGACCTCGTCGATGCGACACCAGAATTCGGTTTAGAGGAACTCGAAGAGAAAACAGCGACACCACGTGTCGTCTATGGTTACGAAGCACCAGAAGCTGGCTTTACGATTTCGAAAGATGAAGACGACTGCTTCGTCATCAAAGGACCACGGATCGAAAAACTCTTCACGATGACGAACTTCATGCGTGAAGAATCGATTAAACGTTTCGCTCGGACACTTCGTCAAATGGGTGTCGACGAAGAGTTACGTCGTCTTGGTGCGATTGACGGTGATGTCGTTCGAATTCGTGATTTCGAGTTCGAATTCGTCGAGTCATCATTCTAAGCGGTTCATTCCATTAGGAAACGGAGTGTGAAAGCATCGTGGACCCATTGCCCATGATTTCATTCGTTTGGTTAATTCCGATTCTCGTGTTATCCGCGTTCTTCTCCTCATCCGAGACGGCACTAGCGAGTGTTAATCGGTTGCGGTTGTTGCATCAGTCAGAAGCAGGGGACGCGCGTGCGTCCCGCGTGTTTCGTTTGCTTCAACGTTATGAAGAGACACTGACTTCGATTTTGATTGGTAATACACTCGTCAATGTTGGGTTCGTCTTGTTCGGCGGCTGGTGGATCATCCAGTTCGTCGAGACAGTGGCGACGAAGACTGTAGCGTTTCTTGCGCTATTCTTTTTGTTGCTGTTGTTTGGAGAATTGATTCCGAAGTCATATGCCCGTGAGCATACAGAACGTTACGTTTTGTTAATCGGGCGTCCGCTTCGTTTCTTCTTACTATGTTTTCGACCGCTCGTTTTCCTGTTACTCCGCTTACGTCAGTTGGCGTTGCGGTTGATTGGAGCGGATCCGAAAGGACCACTCGTGACAGAACAGGAACTTAAGGCACTCGTCGATATCAGTCAGGAAGAGGGCATCATGGGGCTTGCAGAGGCGGAACTCGTCCATCAAGCGGTTGATTTTCAACATGCGACGGTCGAGGATGCATTGACACCTCGGATCGACATTCAAGCGATCGATATCGATGCGCGGCTCGAAGACATCCTCACAGAAGTACAAAAAGGCGGCTATTCCCGTCTACCGGTCTATAAGGACTCGATTGATCATGTCATTGGTGTATTATCGGAACGGGACTTCCTACGAGCGTATGTGAAGAACGGCTCCGTTGAAATCCGAGAATGGATTCGACCCGTGTCATTCGTCGTCCCACAGACACGATTGATGGATTTATTACCAGAACTCAAAATCAAACAATCTCATATGGCTGTCGTCCTCGATGAATTTGGAGGCACGGCGGGTCTCATCACGCTCGAAGATATTTTAGAGGAGATTGTTGGTGAGATTTGGGATGAACACGATGAATCATTGGAATATACGAAACGAATTGGTCCGGAGCAGTATGAGTGTCTAGCAGAGTATGATATTGAAGACTTTTGTCAGCAATTTCAATTGACGATGCCAGATACGGATGCCCAGTCTCTAGGTGGTTGGATCATGGAAGAGAGTGGACAGTTACCGGAAGTCGGAACGGCGATGCATTATGAACGCGTCACGTTGACCGTCTTGCATATTGAAAACCGACGCGTCCGAAAAGTCTTAGCGACTTTTGATCGTTCATCTGCGATGCCAGATCCACGACTTGAAACGATTTAAATACAAAAACCGCTTATTCTCTAGGAATAGGCGGTTTTTGTATGTTCAGACATCAAGTTCTGAAACGAGAATCCCGAGGCGATCGAGTTTTGCAATCGCTGCTTCGAGTGCTTCTTCGTGATCGGCTTCGAGGGTATGGATATGAACTCCGTCCGTCAGGCTCGAAAGTGGAGTAGCTTGTGTCTCCTTCAGTTGCTCAAGTAATACGCGGACATCGCGACGACTTTTCAGCATCAATTCTCCCGTAATGAAACCATAAACGGGATGTTCGATGATGACATCACGAATGACGACTCCCTCATCGACGATGGCGTCACACTCATCCTTTAACTGATCGATGCCATGACGACAAACGATTTTGCGGCGAAATTTCGATCCATCGACTTCCGGATCATTGATGAAATAACCACGAGCTGTCGCAATGACAGGATATCCTTTTGCTTTTAACAATGATAAATCCTGTACGATCACTTGACGACTAACTCCTGCTTGTTTAGCGAGTGCTGTTCCCGTGACAGGTTGTTCACTCTCTTCAATCATACGAAGTAATGCTTTCCGACGTTCTTCTCCGGAGATGCGTTTCCCCATCATGTCTCCTACCTTTCTCCAGTGTCATCAAATCGTGTTCAACACATCAATGCACTGTGCGATTTCTTCGTTCGTCGTTTTTCTTCCAAAGCTAAATCGAATCAACCCATGAGCAGCTGACTCGTCAAAGCCGATCGCACGCAATGTCGCGTTTGGACCGTTTTCTCCAGCTCGACAAGCGCTACCAGCGGAAACTGCTATTCCAGCACGATTCAATGCAAGCAACACATATTGACCATCACGTTGTTTTGTATGGATGGCACAGATGGAAGCGAGTTGAATCGGTGACTCAATAATTGCGTAACGAGACGAAGACAATGTTTTTTTTAGCATACCACGAAATACCTGACTTGAATCTTGAATTCCTGGATTTTCTAGTCGCGTGGCTTCGCAAGCAGCAATGAATGCGGCAATTCCTGGAACGTCGACTGTGCCTGGGCGAATCCCGAACTCGTGATGTCCTTCGTAGTAGGGACTAAAGAGCGGTCGCCGCAGGTAGAGGGCACCTAATCCTTTTGGTCCATATACCTTATGGCTACTCATCGTGTAGGCGTCAAAGGCGTCAATGTTGATATCGTCTTTTAAAAATCCTTGAACCCCATCGCAATGAAATAGAATTCCACGTGATTGACAATAGGCGGCAATCCGTTCGACTGGAAACCGGAATCCCGTATCCGAATTGACGTGTTGAATTGAGACGATACCGATGTCGTCCGTACACGCCGTGACGAATTGATCCCAATCAAATGTTCCGTCCGGTAATAAAGTAAGGTGACGTGTTTCTTGTGCCCAGCGCGCAAGTGGGAGCAAAACCGAATCGTGCTCACATTGAAGTGTCAAGACAGTTGTCTTACGACTTTGACGCATTAAGTGAGTCAAAGCGATGTAATTCGCTTCGGATCCGCTTCCTGTAAAGATGACGGTACCCTCTTGTTGGTTCAACTGTTGCATCAGATAGTGACGTGCTCGTTCTAACAAACGTTCTGCGTCACCACCGATGTCATGAAGGGAAGAACTGTTGCCGTAGAACGACTGAGCGGCTTGCTGATAATGATCGAGCGCTTGTGGGTGTAGCGGAGTGGTAGCTGCGTAATCGAGATAGATCATGAAAAATCCTGTCCTTTCGTCTTGTCACTCAGCTAAAAGTATGCCAAACTTATTGTCAAGTCAATAGTAAACATTTAGATATAGAGGTGTAAAACATATGTCTTTACATAAAAGACTCGAGACAGATGTGTTGATCATCGGAACAGGGCTTGCGGCAATTTCTGTCGCCTTGCATCTTCCACCAGGTACCGAATCGTTACTCGTTACAAAAGGAACTCGTTTTGAGACGAATTCCGTTCGAGCACAAGGTGGAATCGCATCATCTTATGCAGAAGTCGATCATCAAGGTCATTTTGAAGATACGTGCCAGGCGGCGAAAGGACGAATTAAGGAAACCGTTGTTGGTTACGTGACGCGTTCAGGAACTGAGGCGATAGAATTTCTATTACGGTATGGTGTCCAGTTTGATCAAGATGATGCTGGGTACTTGCTTGGTCGAGAAGGGGCACACCGCTTGCCTCGGATCTATCACTCTGGTGGGGACGAGACTGGTAAACGAATCATGGAAACATTGATGCCGTACGTACCGTTCCCGATTCTCGAGCAAACGTATATTACGGAATTGATTCAAGTTGATGGACAGGTGTTAGGTGCCGTCGGATACAGGAACGGTGAACCGATTGAGATTTTGGCGCGAGCCACGATTCTTGCAACGGGTGGAGTTGGTGGATTATTTGCTGCATCAACGAATGAACCTATGATTCAAGGAGATGGTATTGCGCTTGCCTTTGAGGCAGGTGCGACGATCCGTGACCTCGGGTATATTCAGCATCACCCGACAGTACTTGTTCATAATGGACGATCGGAAGGCTTAATCACGGAAGCATTACGTGGAGCAGGAGCCATTCTTGTGACGAAAAGCGGTGACCGAATCATGGCGGATCACCCGATGCAAGATTTAGCGGCGCGAGATGAAGTAGCAAAACGAATCCATGAGGTTCGAAAACAGGAACCCGTTTATCTTGATACATCAAAAGTCGTCGATCGTGCAAAACGGTTTCCAACGTTTGTTGAAAAATGTGAAAAACTGAACATAAATCCGGATCTCGTTGAAATCGCACCAGGTATTCATTTCTTGATGGGGGGAATCGAGACGGACCTTACAGGACAGACGAATGTTCCAGGACTTTATGCGGTCGGCGAGACGGCGTCAATCGGACTGCATGGTCGAAATCGCTTGGCATCGAACTCACTGCTTGAGTGTGTCGTCATGGGGAAAGCAGTGACGGAACAGCTACAGTTGTTGCCGGAGCTTGCGGTAGGACGAGTCAAACGACGTTCGGGAACTTTACGTTCCGTAACAGCTTGTGTGTCAAAAGTGATTGGCGTTGAAATGAACGTTAAACAAATACAGGATTGCTTGGATGAATTAAGAAGGTGGACGTTAGAGGAATCAGGACAGGACGCGGAAAAAAATCGATTACGTTACGTCACGGCATGTTTGTTGCTTGAAGGGGCACGGGTTCGATTGACAGGAGAGGATGAGAACGTTGAACAAATGGCAGTTACGGCAGCAACTGGAAACATTTTTAGTGGAGGACATCGGACACTGGGATATTACGAGTGAAGGATGTCTGACAGGACAAGAGCGAGGAAAAGGTCGTTTTCTAGCAAAAGAAGACGGCATCTTTTGTGGGGAAGACGTCATTCGTGAGATGGCACATCTTTTACAGGTTGATGTGACGATTCATGTAGCAGAAGGCACTGTCGTGACGCGCGGAACGTTACTTGCTGAGTGGTCGGGTTCATTACAGGACATCTTAAGCGGGGAACGGGTCGCCTTGAATCTTGTCCAGCGTCTATCCGGCATCGCGACAAAAACACGTCAAGCGGTCGAAGTGGCAGCAGGACGGATCCGGATCACGGATACACGAAAGACGACGCCTGGATTACGGATGCTAGAGAAACATGCCGTGCGTGTCGGTGGTGGGTACAGTCACCGCGGGAGACTCGATGATGCGGTCATGATTAAAGATAATCACATCACAGTCGCAGGATCGATTACAGAAGCAGTGATGCGAGCAAAACGAGTCGCGGGTCATACGACACCAATCGAAGTCGAAGTCGAGACGGAAGCAGAAGTGCTTGAAGCAGTGGCAGCAGGAGTCGATATCATCATGCTCGACAACCGGACACCGGCAGAAATCAAACACCTCCGGCAACTGATTCCACCGCAGATCACGGTCGAACTTTCTGGCGGGATCACGATTGAGACGTTACCCGACTACGCGGATAGCGGCGCAAATGTCATCTCGCTTGGCGCACTCACCCATTCAGCAACAGCGCTTGATATCAGTATGAAAATCGAAGGAGGAAAAAAAGATGTCATTTGACTTATTACGTCATGAGGGGATTCCGGCGTCGTACTTACAGCAATCAGAAGCAGACTTGATTGCGATCATTGAAGGGGTCAAAGCACGGATGGGGAGTCGCTTATTTTTACCTGCCCATCACTATCAAAAGGATGAAGTCGTTCAGTTCGCGGATGCGACAGGAGATTCGCTCCAGCTCGCGCAAGTCGCGAAGCAGATGACAGAAGCGGAATACACGGTCTTCTGTGGCGTTCACTTCATGGCGGAGACAGCGGACATGCTGACGGATACGTCACACACGGTCGTCCTACCTGACATGCGTGCCGGGTGTTCGATGGCGGATATGGCGAACGATACACAAACGGAACGCGCATTCACGATTTTGACAGAGCGGTTCGGTGAGTCAATCTTGCCGTTGACGTATGTCAATTCAACAGCTGCGATCAAAGCATTCGTTGGTAAACACGGTGGCGCAACGGTGACGTCTTCGAACGCTGTCCAAATGGTCGAGTGGGCACTTGCTGAAAGAGATATCTTATTCTTTCTACCCGATCAACATCTCGGTCGCAATACGGCACATGCGCTCGGGATTCCGTTAGAGCAGATGGCGATTTGGGATCCGATTAAGGACGAACTTGTCTTTGGGGGAAATGATCAAGATGTCCGCGTCATCTTATGGAAAGGGCATTGCTCGGTACATGAAAAATTCACAGTCGGACAAATCGAACAGTTCCGCAAGACAGACCCGGAGCGAAAGATTCTCGTTCACCCTGAATGTTCCCATGAAGTCGTGGCGGCATCTGATTTTAACGGATCAACAGCGTATATCATTCAGCAAATCGAGCAGGCTGCACCGGGAACAAAATGGGCGATCGGAACAGAGATGAACCTTGTGAATCGACTCGCAACGACTCATCCGGATCTCGATATCGTATCGCTCAATCCGTTCATGTGCCCGTGTCTGACAATGAACCGGATTGACTTACCGCACTTAGCGTGGGCGCTCGAACAGGTCGAAGCAGGGGAACCGGTCAATATCATCACAGTCGACGAAGAAACGACACGGAATGCTGTATTGGCACTCAAGCGGATGCTCGAAAGATCGTAAGTACAGATGTGTAGCGTGGTCGCGTAAGCGATTACGCTTTTTAATTTTTAGGTTTCGAGAGCGAACGTATGTATCGATTTTTGCTGAAGAACGCTTTGAAGCCAAACGAAGATGTATGCTACAATAACACGAGAGTTTGTTTATAGATGGGAGCGTTCCACATTGATAGAATTCGTACGCGGCGAAGTCGCTTATGTCTGTGCAGAATTCGTGACGGTAGAAGTCGGCGGGATTGGCTACAAAATCGTAGCACCGAACCCGTTTTTTTATCGGACCGGAGACGAACAGATCATCGTATATACGTATCACTATGTCCGTGAGGACCAAGAAGTCTTATTCGGATTCCGTTCCCGGCGTGAGCGTGCCTTGTTCACGAAGTTGCTTGGTGTAACAGGGATCGGACCAAAAGGAGCGCTCGCAATCGTCGCATCGGGTAATGTCGATGCGCTCGTTGAAGCGATCGAACAAGAGAAGGAAAGTTATCTCGTCAAGTTCCCAGGTGTCGGCAAGAAAACAGCGAAGCAAATGACACTTGACCTAAAAGGCAAGTTAGCGGAGCTCGCACCAGACTACGTGCCGAGCGAAGGTTTGTTTGCGCAAGGTAACGCTGAGTTGAACGAAGCGTGTGAGGCTCTAATGGCACTCGGTTACAGTGATCGAGAAGTCGAAAAAGTCAAAAAAGCGTTGCAAGCAGAAGTCCTGTCGACGGATCAATATGTCAAACGGGCACTCCAGTTGTTATTGAATGTGAGGTGAGGACATGGAAGAGCGCATTTTGTCAGAATCCGCCCATGCGGAAGATCAAGAAGAGTGGAGTCTGCGTCCTCAGACGCTCGAGCAGTACATCGGGCAGGAGAAAGCGAAGGGAAACTTGAGTGTCTTCATCGAAGCGGCAAAAATCCGTCAGGAAACACTCGATCACGTGCTTCTCTATGGCCCTCCGGGTCTCGGTAAGACGACGCTTGCAACAATCATTGCGAACGAGATGGGAGTCGGCATTAAGACGACTGCCGGTCCTGCGATCGAGCGACCGGGTGATCTGGCGGCGATCCTCTCATCGCTTGAACCAGGAGACGTGCTCTTCATCGATGAGATACACCGGTTGAGTCGGTCAATCGAAGAGATTCTCTATCCAGCAATGGAAGATTATTGTCTCGATATCGTCATCGGTCAAGGGGAACTTGCGCGAAGCGTGCGGATCGACTTACCACCATTTACGCTCGTCGGAGCGACGACGCGTGCCGGAATGTTATCGGCACCGCTACGTGATCGTTTTGGCGTGACGCTGAAGCTGGAATATTATACGATGTCAGAGTTGTCTGCCATCGTGACGCGGACATCGCGTCTGTTCGGATTTGAAGCGGATCGTCTCGCAGCAGAAGCCATCGCCCTGCGTTCACGGGGAACACCACGTGTCGCGAATCGATTGTTACGACGTGTTCGTGATTTTGCGCAAGTCGCGCATCAAACGGACATCGATGCCGTGCTCGCAACGAGTGCGCTTGATCGCTTGCATGTCGATGCGCTAGGGCTCGACGATGTCGACCACCGTTTACTGCGCTCACTAGCAGAGCGGTTTGCCGGTGGTCCAGTTGGACTTGAGACGATCGCAGCGACGATTGGGGAAGATGCCCAGACGATCGAGGATGTCTATGAACCATATCTATTGCAACAAGGCTTTTTACAACGTACCCCGCGCGGACGTGTCTTAACACCGTTCGCTCGCCAACATTTAGGACTGAAAGAAGGAAATTGAACCAATGG
The DNA here is from genome assembly GCF_053878415.1 of Exiguobacterium sp. EA-TM-5. Lineage (NCBI taxonomy): Bacteria > Bacillati > Bacillota > Bacilli > Caryophanales > Exiguobacterium > Exiguobacterium sp. EA-TM-5. Next base: position 1,436,313 of record NZ_CM132670.1, read on the forward strand.
ATGTAAACTTATTTGATTTTCATTTACCAGAAGAACAAATTGCCCAAGTGCCATTGCTCGACCGGACGAGTTCGAAATTGATGGTACTCGACCGGGAGACTGGTGCGATTCAGCATCAGCACTTCCATGATATCGTCGACCATTTCCGTGAGGGCGATACACTCGTCATCAACGATACAAAGGTCTTACCGGCACGTCTCTTTGGTGTAAAGGAAGAGACTGGTGGGAAGATTGAGTTGTTGCTGTTGAAGCAGACGAGTGACGATGTCTGGGAAACACTTGCGAAACCCGCAAAACGTGTCAAACCGGGAACGATTCTATCATTTGGTGACGGATTACTCCGTGCTGAATGTGTCGAAGCACTGGAAGACGGGGGACGAATTCTGAAGTTTTTCTATGACGGAATTTTCTATGAAGTCCTCGACCAACTCGGAACAATGCCCTTGCCGCCATATATTCATGAACAACTCGAAGATCAGGATCGTTACCAGACGGTCTACGCACGAGAGCGCGGGAGTGCGGCAGCACCAACAGCTGGACTGCACTTTACACCCGAGTTGCTGGAAGCATTAAAAGCGAAAGGCGTTCAAATCGCACCGTTGACGCTACACGTCGGGCTCGGCACATTCCGTCCTGTTTCGGTCGATGACGTCGATAGTCATAAGATGCACAGTGAGTACTATGAACTGCCGGAAAGCTCAGCCGCTCTGCTACGTGAAACACGCAAACAAGGCGGACGAATCATCGCAGTCGGTACGACATCGACACGGACGCTTGAAACGGTCATCCGTGACCACGGTGACTTCGTTGAAGCAACAGGCTGGACGGATATCTTCATCTTCCCAGGGCAAGAAGTCAAAGGAATCGATGGATTGATCACGAACTTCCATCTACCGAAATCCACATTGATCATGCTCGTGTCTGCATTATCGACACGGGAACACATTCTGCACGCCTACGAAGAAGCAGTCGCGAACGGCTATCGTTTCTTTAGTTTTGGTGATGCGATGTTCTTAACGAGAGAGGAACGAAACTAATGACAAAACACGCGGTAACATACGAACATATCAAAACATGTAAACAATCCGGAGCGCGGTTAGGAATCGTCCACACGCCGCACGGTAGTTTCGAAACACCGGTCTTCATGCCGGTTGGAACACAAGCGACGGTCAAGACGATGGCACCGGAACAAATCAAGGACATGAACGCGAACATCATCCTCGCGAACACGTATCACCTATGGGTGCGTCCTGGACATGACGTCATCAAGGAAGCGGGCGGCCTGCATAAATTCATGAACTGGGATGGCGCAATTCTCACGGATTCAGGTGGCTTCCAAGTCTTCTCACTCGCTGACTTACGTAATATTTCGGAAGAGGGCGTTCATTTCCGGAACCACTTGAACGGGGACAAATTGTTCTTATCACCGGAAAAAGCGATGGAAATCCAAAATGCACTCGGTTCAGACATCATGATGGCGTTTGACGAGTGTCCACCATATCCTGCCTCTCACGAGTACATGAAAGCATCTGTCGAACGGACAAGTCGCTGGGCAGAACGTTGTCTTGCAGCGCACGAACGTCCGCAAGACCAAGCGCTGTTCGGAATCATCCAAGGTGGTGAATACGAAGATTTACGTCGCCAAAGTGCGAAAGATCTCGTATCGCTTGATTTCCCAGGTTATGCGGTCGGTGGTCTCTCGGTTGGCGAACCGAAAGACGTCATGTACCGGGCGCTCGAATTCACGACACCACTCATGCCAGAAGATAAACCACGTTATTTGATGGGCGTCGGTTCACCGGATGCGTTGATTGAAGGCGCGATTCGTGGAATTGATATGTTCGACTGTGTTCTTCCGACACGGATTGCACGCAATGGTACATTGATGACATCGCAAGGACGTCTTGTCGTTCGAAATGCAAAATATGCACGTGATTTCCGTCCACTCGATGAGAAATGTGATTGCTACGCATGTAAGAACTACTCGCGTTCATACATTCATCACTTGATCCGCGCGCAAGAAACGTTCGGACTTCATCTTTGTTCGACACACAATCTTCACTTCCTCGTTAAGTTGATGGAAGGCGTTCGCCAAGCGATTCGTGAGGATCGTCTACTTGATTTTAAGGAAGAATTCTTCGAAGAATACGGTTACAATTTACCGAACGCAAAGAATTTCTGACAAATCGTCTGACAAATTAATTCTTTCACGGTATAATGAACGTGATTTGAATGATAAAGGAGTTGATACAAATGGGAAGTGGTATCTTTGCATTTCTCCCGATGATCTTGATCTTCGTGGTGTTCTATTTCTTGTTGATCCGTCCACAGAACAAACGCCAGAAGCAAGTGCGTCAGATGCAAACTGAACTCTCACGCGGCGATTCGATCGTTACGATCGGTGGTCTTCACGGGGTTGTCCAAAAAGTCGACGACACAACGGTGACATTGAAGTCAGGTAACTCACAATTGACATTCAACCGGAGTGCTATCGCAGAAGTGACGAAAAAATCAACAACTGTCATGGGCGACGAAACGGTCGAATAAGGCATTGAAAAGGCGCTTTCCGGATTCCGGAGCGTCTTTTCTGTTTATATATGAGAAAAACGTTTGCTAAGATTACCATTTCTTTTGTAAGCTAGGGTAGGAGAACAAAGTTGTCTGAAAATATACTGGGAACTAGAGAAAGGACAATGTAGCATGATCAAGAAAGGGAAACTTGCCACATTCTTCATCGTCGTCATCGCGTTGCTCGTACTGATCGGTACGACATCGTCATGGTTGTTGAAGGATACGAAGCTTGGCCTTGACCTCAAGGGTGGCTTTGAAGTCTTGTATGAAGTACAACCACTGAAAGAAGGAGACGTCATCGATCAGAATGCGATGAGTGCAACGTTGACGGCAATCGAGAACCGTGTCAACGTTCTCGGTGTCTCCGAGCCGGATATTCGGATCGAAGGTAACAACCGGATTCGTGTCCAGCTTGCTGGCGTCAAGGATCAAACCGAAGCACGTCAAATTCTATCGTCGACGGCGCAATTGTCATTCCGTGATATCAACGATAAATTGTTGCTTGACGGTTCAGACTTAAAAGCTAAAGGAGCAAAAGTTGGTTATGATCCACAAACGAACCAGCCGCTTGTAGAACTTTCGCTTAAATCAAAACAAAAATTCTATGATGTGACACAAAAGATTTCGCAAATGCAAGCGCCTGCAAATCGTCTCGTCATCTGGCTTGATTATGAGAAAGGTGACACGTACGAAAAAGAGATTCAAAAAGCGAACTCGAAGATTGTCTCAGATGCATCTGTACGAGAGCCGATCAACTCTGATAAAGCGATCATTTCTGGTGGTGATATCGATGCCGCGTACGGGAAACAGTTATCGTCGATCCTGAACGCTGGGGCACTGCCGGTCAAACTCGAGGAAATCTACTCGACGTCGGTCTCAGCTGCTTTTGGACAGGACGCACTTGATCAGACGCTCTTCGCGTCAGCCATTGGTGTTGCAGCTGTCTTCTTATTCATGCTGCTTTTCTACCGAATCTCTGGATTCGTGTCAATCATTACCTTGCTGTTCTACATCTATCTCGTCATGATCTTCTTTAACGGGATCAATGCCGTCCTCACCTTACCAGGAATCGCGGCTCTCGTTCTTGGTGTCGGTATGGCGGTTGATGCAAATATCATCACCGCAGAACGGATCAAAGATGAATTACGAAGTGGAAAGTCCGTCTTGTCAGCATTTAAAGCCGGTAACCGCCGTTCGTTCGGTACGATTCTTGATGCCAACTTGACGACGTTAATCTCTGCTGGCGTGTTGTACTACTTCGGTACAAGTACGGTCAAAGGATTTGCCATCATGTTGATGGTCTCGATTGCCGTCACGTTCGTCACGAACGTCTTTGTCTCACGTTACCTGATGCAACTCCTTGTCAGTAGCCGATGGTTCGATAAGAAGAAATCATGGTTCGGTGTAAAGGAGAGTGAAATCCGTGAGCTTTAATCCTACGAAATTCGATTACGTCAAACATCGAAAAATCTATTTCGCAATCACGATTGCGCTTGTCATCATTTCGATACTCTTGTTGTCGTTCCGTGGTCTCAATCTCGGGATCGACTTTACGCAAGGAACACGCGTCGAGATTTCATCGACGAATCAAATCAAAGAAGCGGACGTCCGCTCTGTCATTGAAGATGCTGGAATCGATGCTGCGGAAATTGACGGCATACAATTTGCGCAAGGTGGAAAACTAGCGAACGTCACGTTCGTTGGGGAATTCAGCCAAGACCAAATTTCTGAAATGAAACAAACGATTGAAGCCAAATACAAAAAAGAACCGAGCATTTCGACAGTTTCGGCGCAAGTCGGTCAAGAAATCGCGCGTAACGCAATTTATGCCGTCTTACTCGCGTCACTCGGGATTGTCATCTATGTCTCGTTCCGATTCCAACCGTTATACGGGATTGCGACAGTGCTTGCCCTATTGCATGATGCGTTAATGATCATCGCTTTCTTCTCGTTGTTCCAGATTGAGGTTAATCTTTACTTCATCGCCGCCGTCTTGACGATTATCGGCTACTCCGTCAACGATACGATCGTTACGTTTGACAGGGTACGAGAAAATCTCGGATTGGCTGAAAAAGGTGGACGGAAAGTCTCGTTTGATGAATTGGCACATATTGTCAATGAGTCAATTCAACAGACGATCATCCGCTCGATCAATACAGTCATCACGGTCATTATGACGGCAGCAGCGCTTTATATCTTCGGTAGCGAAGCGATCCGTGGATTCAGTCTTGCCTTGCTTGTCGGCTTGATCATGGGAATGTATTCTTCGATCTTCATTGCCGCACAACTCTGGCTCGTCATGAAAGGTCGGACACTCGGTCGGACGAAACGCGCTTCCTAAAAGAGTATCCGCATCAGCTATCGCTGATGCGGATTTTCTATTATAATGGGGAAGTTGATTGGAGGGTTTGAGATGTACCATGCTAAAAAAACATGGCTTGATAAAGTCATTGATTCAGAACAAATCGAACAATTGACGGCGGATGGCACAATCTCTCCGTACGTCGCACAACTACTTGTCCAACGGGGGTTCACGACACGTGAAGCAGCCCGTGATTTTTTAGAGATCGATCAAATGGCATTCCATGACCCATTTGCTTTTAAAGACATGCCAAAAGTCGTTGAGCGGATTCAACGTGCCGTCAACGAGGGTGAGATGATTTTAATTTATGGGGATTATGACGTCGATGGCGTGAGTTCAGCTGCGATACTTTGGCATGCCTTGATCGAAATCGGTGGCATGGCGGAGTGTTATATCCCGAACCGTTTCACGGAAGGATACGGACCCAACGAAGCGGCATTCCGATGGGCTGCAGAAGAAGGGTTCAGTCTCGTCATTACCGTTGACTGTGGGATTTCCGGCATCCATGAAGCAAATGTTCTCAAAGAGCTCGGTGTCGATTTAATTATCACCGATCACCACGAAGCCAAAGAAACGTTACCCGATGCGTTTGCGTTGATTCATCCGGGAGTTGATCCAGACTATCCATTCTCAAAGCTTGCTGGAGCGGGTGTTGCCTTTAAAGTCGCGCATGCACTCCTTGAACGTGAACCAGTCGAGTTACTCGATCTAGCAGTGCTCGGAACGATTGCCGATCTCGTCCCACTCGTCGGTGAAAACCGCTTGCTGGCGATTCGTGGCATTGAAGCGCTGAATGCGAGTGAGCGTCCAGGTATCCTTGCGTTACGTGACGTTTGCAGTTTAACTGAGGACGAACTGACGGAAGAGTCGGTTGGATTTGCGTTTGGTCCACGCATCAATGCAGCAGGACGTCTTGATTCTGCGATGCCAGCGCTCGAGATGTTGCTAGCGGAAAGTAAGGATGAAGCACTGCATCTAGCAAAACAGCTCGACCAACAAAATAAACAACGCCAAGATATCGTTAAGCAGATTGCGGAGGAAGCAACGGCACTTGTCGAAGAACGCTTCAAAGAAGACCGTGTACTCGTCGTTGATGCGGAAGATTGGAATCCAGGTGTCGTCGGCATCGTCGCGTCACGACTCGTTGAAAAATATCATCGTCCCGTCATCATGCTGTGTCATGATGCTGAAAAAGGAACAGCTAAGGGTTCTGGACGTTCGATTCCTGCATTTGATTTGTTTGCTGAACTGACGAAGTGTGAAGATATCTTGCCGCACTTCGGAGGACATCCAGCGGCAGCTGGGATGACCCTTTCTTCTGATGATGTCGAGGCGTTACGCCGTCGGTTGAATGAACAGGCGAGCAGTTTGCCGGATGATGCTTTCATCGCGACGATCGATGTCGACCTACGTTTACAAGTCAGTGACGTCTCGATTCAGTTGATTGAAGATATTCAACGACTGGCACCGTTCGGGATGGGTAATCCTGCACCACGGATCGTCATCGAGCAAGCGAAGATTCGTGACATGAAACGGATTGGTCGCGACTTGACGCATGTCAAAGCACTACTATCAGGCAACGGGAAAGAACTTGACGCGATCGGATTTGGATTCGGTGATCTCGTCGATGAAGTCTCGACCTTATCGGAAATGCACTTGATGGGGAGTCTGAACATCAATGAATGGAATGGCTTCCGTAAACCGCAGTTGATGATTCAAGACGTCGCAGTCGAAGATGTCCAAGTGTTTGATTATCGTGGGGGGAAACGTCCTTTAAGTGAGCTGTTCGCTTTACCGCACGAGACGACGACGTTCGTTGCTTTCACCGATGAGGTAAAAGAGAAGTATGCCGAACGCCCATTGAATGGTCCGGTTCGACGAAATATCGTTTTCTTGGATCTGCCGGAAGAGGAAGAGGCGTTTCATCCATACGTACAACAGGCAGAACGGATTTACTGTGCCTTTAAGGACGAAGGGTATTATTTCGAGACGATTCCGTCGCGTGAAGACTTCAAGCATTACTTCCAGTATTTTGCGAAATGTCCACGAGACGAGCTTCGAATGGGGCTTGTACGTTTGTCGAAATCGCGAAAATGGACGAAACGATCGATTAACTTTATGCATTCGGTATTCTCGGAACTTGATTTTCTTGTTACAATGGAGGATGGGCTGCCGGGTGTAAACCCAAATGCTGCAAAACGAGATCTGACGGAAGCTCCGACGTACCAGCGTCATGAAGCGCGTCAAGAGCTTGAGCAACAATACATTTATTCGTCACTCGCTCAGTTGAAAGAGCGTTTTGATACTTTGGTAGAAGCGGCGAAGCAGGAGGAAAAGACATGGAGTTCAAACAGCATATAAAAGAGGTCGAAAACTGGCCGAAAGAAGGAATCAGTTTCAAAGATATTACATCACTCATGCAAAATGGACCGGCATATAAACAATCGGTCGACGCACTCGTCGAGTACGCACGTAGCAAAGGTGCAGATGTCATCGCAGGTCCGGAAGCTCGTGGATTCGTTGTTGGGTGTCCAGCAGCTTACGCAATGGAAATCGGATTTGTTCCTGTTCGTAAAGAAGGAAAATTACCGCGTGAGACAGTCCGTGTCGAGTATGGTCTTGAGTACGGAAAAGATGTCTTGACGATGCACGAAGATGCCATCCAACCGGGACAACGTGTCGTCATCCTCGACGACTTACTTGCGACAGGTGGTACAATCGAAGCGACAATCCAAATGATTGAAAAATTAGGCGGAACGGTTGCCGGAATCGGATTCTTGATTGAACTCGATGGTCTTGGTGGACGCGAGAAACTCGAAGGATACGATATTCTTTCATTGATTCGCTACGAAGACTAAAGCATACATACTCTCTTGGTACATGGTGACCAAGGGGGTATTTCTTTTTATTTTGACATCTTCTCAAGATTTCACGATAATAAGAATTATATATTAGGGATTCCGTTGCAGACGATCCCGGGGACTGGGTGAGGAAAAGGGATGACAAACAAACAAATCGTAAATGTAGAAGACCTTCTCGCTCGATGTGCGGAATACATGACGCAAGCTGAAGTCAAAGACATCGAACGGGCTTACCAATTCGCAAAGGACGAACATGATGGTCAATTCCGCCGTTCCGGGGAACCGTACATCATTCATCCGGTACAAGTTGCCGGTATCTTAGTCGATATTGGTTTGGATGCAACGACGATCGTCGCTGCGCTTCTTCATGATGTCGTCGAAGATACGGACATTACACTCGAAGAATTAACTGAACGATTCGGCCCTGACGTCGCGATGCTTGTTGATGGCGTGACGAAACTCGGGAAAATCAAATATAAATCAAAGCGTGAAGAGCTTGCTGAAAACCATCGTAAGATGTTTATCGCGATGGCAGAAGACATTCGCGTCATTTTGATCAAACTCGCTGACCGTCTGCACAACATGCGGACATTGCAACACATGGTCAAGGAAAAGCAAGTCCAAAAGGCAGAAGAGACACTTGAAATCTTTGCGCCGCTTGCCCATCGTCTCGGGATTTCGACGATCAAGTGGGAGCTTGAGGATATCAGTCTGCGTTATATCAATCCGCAACAGTACTACCGGATCGTCTCGATGATGAAACAAAAACGGACGGAACGGGAAGCACTCGTCAGTTCGGTCATCGAAGAGGTCAACGAAGTACTCGATGATGTGCAAATCGCAGCGGAAGTCGATGGACGTCCGAAGCATATTTACTCGATTTATAACAAAATGCAAAACTCGAAAAAAGAGTTCAGCGAAATCTATGACTTGATGGCTGTCCGGATCATCGTCGATTCGATCAAGGACTGTTACGCCGTTCTCGGAATCATTCATACGCAATATAAACCGATGCCAGGACGCTTCAAGGATTATATCGCGATGCCGAAGCCGAACATGTATCAATCGCTGCATACGACGGTCATCGGACCGAAAGGCGAGCCACTCGAGGTCCAAATACGGACGCGAGATATGCACTTTATTGCCGAGTACGGGATTGCCGCTCACTGGGCGTATAAGGAAGGCAAGGAACAGGAAGCAAAATCAGGCTTTGAGGATAAGATTGCCCATTTCCGCGAAATTCTTGAGTTGCAGAAGGATACAGCAGATGCTGAAGAGTTCATGGAATCAGTCAAAGTCGATTTCTTTAGCGACATGTTATATGTCTTTACGCCAAAGGGTGACGTCATCGAGTTGCCGAAAGGCTCTGTTCCGATTGATTATGCTTACCGAATTCACACGGAAATCGGTCACCGGACGATTGGTGCGAAAGTCAACGGTCGGATGGTGCCAATCGATTATAAGCTGAAGACCGGTGACATCATCGAAATCGTCACGTCGAAGCACAGCTACGGTCCTAGTAAGGATTGGCTTAAAATCTGTGTGTCGAGTCAAGCGAAAAATAAGATTCGCCAATGGTTCAAACGTCAGCAACGGGAAGAGAATGTCTCAAAAGGACGGGAACTGATTGAAGCGGAAGTCAAGAAACTTGGATTCGAGCCGAAAGAAGTCATCAATGAGAAGACACTTGCAGACGTGACGCGGAAGTTCAACTTTGCGCAAGAAGAAGATATGTATGCTGCTGTTGGCTATCATGGTCTAACTGCTGCACAAGTCGCGCATAAATTGACGGAAAAATTACGCAAAGACAAAGAATCTAAAAATCTTGAACTCAACGAAGCAATCAGTGAGATGAAAACGTTCGATCGTCCGAAGAAAGAAAATCCGGAAGGCGTTCGCGTTAAAGGGATCGATAACATGCTCGTTCGGATGAGTCGCTGTTGTAACCCGGTTCCGGGAGACGATATCGTCGGGTACATCACGCGTGGACGTGGTGTCTCGATTCACCGGACCGATTGTCTGAACGTCATTCATGAACAAAATCCGGAACGCCTGCTTGAAGTCGAGTGGGAACATGAAGGCAAAGCCGTCAAGAGCTATAACGTTGAAATCGAAATCTCTGGATTCGACCGGGCAGGATTATTGAACGATGTCCTGCAGTCGGTATCTGCGACGAATACGAACATCGTTGCCGTTAGCGGGAAAGGCGACGACAGTAAGCAAGCAAAAATTACGATGACGATCGCAATCAACAACGTCAATCATTTACAGAAAGTTGTCGATCGGATCAAACAAATCTCTGACGTGTATGCTGTACATCGCGTCATGATGACGTAAGGAGCGGATGAGTCATGCGAGTCGTATTACAACGAGTCAAAGAAGCAAGTGTCACAGTCGATCAGGAGGTCATCGGTCAGATCAAGCAGGGATTCCTCTTGCTCGTCGGGGTCACGCATGAAGATACGATCGAACAAGTGAACTGGTTAGCTGATAAAATTGCTGGACTCCGCGTATTTGAAGATGAGGAAGAACGGATGAACCGCTCATTGCAAGATGTCGATGGTCAGATTTTATCCGTCTCGCAGTTCACGTTGTATGGTGACGTCAAAAAAGGTCGTCGTCCTGCCTTCACGGAAGCGGCGAAGCCGGATGTTGCTAATGAATTGTATGAAGCGTTCAATGAACGCCTTCGTTCGCAAGGACTGACGGTCGAAACAGGACAATTCGGAGCGATGATGGATATTGCGCTCGTCAATGATGGACCGGTGACATTGATTCTTGAAAAAGAAGCAAACGCTTGACAGGAACCGAGAGACGAGGCAATATTAAACGTAACCAAATGATTCATACGACCGAAGACGAAGAGGAGTAATCAAGACCTCGTCTGCTTAGAGAGTCGCCCCTTGGCTGGAAGGGCGAACAGACGAACTCGATGAAAGACCCTTCCGAGGTATCTTCCTGAACCGATAGTAGGGAAGGTCGTATGCAGGCGTTAACTGCACCGAGTGGTCAAATGTGATTTGACAACCAGGGTGGTACCACGGGATCTTCAAGTTCTCGTCCCTTTGCGGACGAGGACTTTTTTGTATTCAAAAAAGGAGGAATTTGAGATGAAATTACCACGCGGTACGTTTGATGTCCTTCCAGGAACAGTCGAACGTTGGCAGTACATCGAACAACAATTACGTGAAATCAGTAAGCGTTATAACTATAAGGAAATCCGGACGCCGATTTTTGAGGAGACAGAACTCTTCAAACGTGGCGTCGGTGAGACGACGGATATCGTCCAAAAAGAGATGTTCATGCTTGAGAAACGTGGGAAAGATCAGTTGACGTTACGTCCAGAAGGAACGGCTGCTGTCGTTCGTTCATTCGTGACGAACAAATTGTTCGGTTCACCGAACCAACCGACGAAATTGTTCTATATCGGACCGATGTTCCGTTATGAACGTCCGCAAGCAGGTCGTTTCCGTCAGTTGCACCAATACGGAGTCGAAGCACTCGGAAGTGAACAACCGGCAATCGATGCGGAAGTAATCAGTCTCGCAATGAGCATTTATCGTTCTTTCGGATTGAAGCACCTCAAGCTTGTCATCAACACACTCGGTGATCACGAAAGTCGCGCCGCACACCGCGCAGCACTCGTTGACCACTTCAAACCAGTCGTTCATGAGTTATGCCAGGATTGTCAGAACCGACTCGAAACGAATCCACTTCGTGTCCTCGACTGTAAGGTCGACCGCGATCACCCGAGCATGGCGACGGCACCATCGATTCTTGATTACTTAAACCCAGCATCAAAAGCCTACTTCGATGAAGTTTTACTTCACCTTGACGCACTCGGTATCGAGTATGTCGTTGATCCAACACTTGTCCGAGGGATTGATTATTACAATCACACAGCGTTTGAGATCATGTCGGAAGCAGAAGGTTTCGGAGCAATCACGACACTCTGTGGTGGTGGACGTTACAATGGTCTCGTCGAACAAATCGGTGGACCAGCAACACCAGGGATTGGATTCGGAATCGGTATCGAGCGCCTCTTGATGGCACTTGAAAATGAGAATGTCTTACCAGTCGTTGACGATCAAATCGATGTCTTCATCGTTGCGCAAGGTAGTGACGAAGTCGAAAAGACGGCAACACGTCTCTTACAACTGATGCGTCTTGAAGGACTCGTCGCAGATCGGGATTATCTTGGTCGGAAATTCAAAGGACAATTCAAAGCAGCCGATCGCTTAAAGGCACGCTACACGGTCATCCTAGGGGATGAAGAAGTCGAGCGTGGCGCAGCGGCACTCAAGAATATGGCTACAGGGGAACAGACGGACGTTCCGTTATCAGCAGTCGCTGATACGATCGTCGCGAAATTAAAGGAGGAAGCACAATGATCGGACGCACGCATATGAACGGTCAGGTGACGGAAGATGTCATCGGACAACACGTTCAACTTAAAGGATGGGTTCAAAAACGACGTGACTTAGGAGGTTTGATCTTCCTTGATCTCCGTGACCGGAGTGGTATCGTCCAAATCGTCTTCCAACCGGAAAATGAGCAGGCACACCGTCTTGCTGAATCGATTCGTTCGGAATATGTCCTTGACATTAAAGGACACGTCATCGCACGTGAGAATCCAAACCCGAACATCCCAACTGGGCAAGTCGAAGTCGTCGCAGACGAAGTTGTCATTTTAAACGCAGCGAAAATGACACCATTCCCGATCAGTGAAGAAGCGGAGCAGACGTCAGAAGATTTACGTCTCAAATACCGTTACCTCGACTTACGTCGTCCATCGCTTCAAGAGACGTTCCGTCTTCGTTCGAAAGCATCGAACATCATGCGGAACTTCCTCGATGAACAGGACTTCCTTGAAGTGGAGACGCCGATCTTAACAAAATCAACACCAGAAGGCGCACGTGACTATCTCGTCCCAAGTCGTGTTCACCCAGGTGAATTTTACGCCTTGCCACAATCACCACAATTGTTCAAACAATTGCTGATGGTGTCTGGTTTTGAGCGGTACTTCCAAATTGCACGTTGTTTCCGTGACGAAGACTTACGGGCAGACCGTCAACCTGAATTTACGCAAGTCGATATCGAGACGAGCTTCATGGACATCGAAGACTTGTATGCGATGATGGAGTCGATGATGACGCGTGTCATGAAAGAAACGCTTGGCAAAGAAATCGTGACACCATTCCCACGCATGCCATATGCAGAAGCAATGAGTCGTTATGGCTCGGATAAACCAGATACACGCTTTGGTCTCGAATTGATCGATGTTGCGGAAGCGGTCAAAGGTGCAGGATTCAAAGTATTCGATATGGCACTTGAAGCAGGTGGCGAAGTCAAGGCGTTGAACGTCAAAGGTGCAGCTGAGCGTTTCTCACGTAAAGACATTGATAAGTTACAAGAATTCACGGCGATTTATGGCGCGAAAGGTCTCGCTTGGGTCAAAGTGACAGCTGATGGATTGAACGGTCCAATCGCGAAATTCTTCGACGAAGAAGCAACGGCGCGTCTGACAGCGGCGACCGATGCAGAAGCAGGCGACTTGTTATTATTCGTCGCAGCCAAAGCATCGATCGTAGCAGACAGCTTAGGAGCCCTCCGTCAGAAGTTAGCGAAGGAACTTGACTTGATCGATGAGTCGGTCTTTAACTTCCTCTGGGTGACGGACTTCCCACTTGTCACATACGAAGAAGAGGATGGTCGTTTCTACGCGAACCACCACCCGTTCACGATGCCGCGTCGTGAAGATCTTGAATTACTCGAGACGGATCCTGGAAAAGTCCTCGCAGTCGCTTATGACCTCGTTTTGAACGGTTATGAGCTTGGCGGTGGATCACAACGGATTTACGAACGGGATATCCAAGAGCGGATGTTCAAATTGCTTGGCTTCACAGAAGAAGAAGCAAACGAGCAGTTCGGCTTCTTGATGGAGGCATTCGAATACGGAACTCCACCACATGCAGGTATCGCACTTGGACTCGATCGTCTCGTCATGTTGCTCGCAGGACGTTCGAACTTACGCGATACGATCGCGTTCCCGAAAACAGCATCAGCAAGTGATCTGTTGACGGCAGCACCGAGCCCGGTTTCGGATGCTCAATTGAACGATCTTTCGATTCGGACAGCAGTTAAACAATCGTAAACTACGACAAGCGAATCTTCCAGTATAGGAAGATTCGCTTGTTTCATAGAGGAGGAAGTACGAATGGAACGACAGTTTTTTGAACGCTCACCCGTTGAAGTCGGACCAGATTTCTTAGGGACACAGATCACGGTTGATGAGGTGACGATGCGAATCGTCGAAGTCGAAGCGTATCTTGGTCCTCACGATCAAGCAGCGCACTCGTTTTCCGGTAAACCTACGAAACGGACAGCACCGATGTTCGGTCCACCAGGACATCTGTATGTTTATTTCACATATGGTATGCATCACTGCATGAATGTCGTCTGTGGGCATGAAGGGGAAGGATATGGACTTTTATTACGAGGGGCAGAAATCATCAGTGGACACGATCTAGTCGCCAAACGTCGTTTTGGTTGTTCTTACGAAGAACTGACGAATGTTCAACGACGAAATCTTGTCAATGGACCAGCGAAGTTGTGCCAAGGGTTCGGTTTAACGACAGCGGACTCAGGTCAAGATCTCTATCAATCTCGCTTTCGACTTGTTGCTGATCCAGTCGATTCGATCGTCGAGACGACACGAATCGGTATTCCGAATGCAGGAGAAGCGACGACCTATCCTTGGCGTTTTTATGTAGAAGCGAGTGAAGGTGTCAGTAAACGTTAAAAAATGGACGCTCCGATGAGGAGACGTCCATTTTTTATTTAGGGTTATTGATTGATTTTTTAGATTGTTGCTTTTTATAGAATTTATAGACGATTGGTCCAACCGTCGTTACAAGCGTCATTAATGTTCTGAGTTTACCACGTTTTGCTGCCATTGATCCATTCACTCCTCTAGTTTGTTGTACTAATCATATTCCACGAAAACAACGTCTTAAAACCTCATCGGCACATCAAGTGGTTTTCCAAGTACTGTAGTCGGGTCATAGTATAAGGAGAAGGGAGACGATCAATATGGGAGCAGTCGTCTGGTATCGCAATGATTTACGTGTCGATGACCATGAAGCACTTCGGAGTGCGTGTGAAGAACATAACACGATTCGTGCGGTTTACGTTAAAAATCAAAAGAAACGAGATTTTAAGAGAGGTACACAACAAGAGCGATTCGAACAGGAGACGCTAGAGAATTTAGCTAGTCATCTGTCCCAAATCGGAATTACGTTAGATATTCTAGAGGGTAAGGTGCTTGAAGTGCTCGACTCTTACTTGCAACCGGATGAGACGGTCTATTTCCATAAGATGACCGGAACGGAAGAAGCGGCAAGTGAAAAGTATATTGAAGACAACTATACGACGCGTTCTTTTGAGACACAGACATTACATCGCCGGGAAGATATCGGAAGTGATGAATTAAAACGCGTCTTTACAGCATTTCGAAAACGGGTCGAAGCAAAAGGGACGTTTTACGATCCGCTTGATCCGCCAACCGGCATCCAGTTAATAAAAGAGGAATCAGTCGAAGCGGATCCGGAGATCGCGTTTCCGTTTCGTGGGGGAGAATCAGCGGGGAGGGCACGTTTGCAAGAATATCTTGCTGAGCCCGTGTTTACCTATAAAGAAACACGCAATGGGTTCTTACGAAATGATTCCTCAAAGTTGTCTGCTTGGTTGGCAAACGGGTCACTATCACCGCGTCGCGTCATGGCTGAATTGCAGAAAGCAGAGCGAGAAAAAGGAGCAAATGAATCGACGTATTGGTTGTATTTCGAACTGTTATGGCGTGACTTTTTCCATTTGACGATGCGCGAAACGGGAAGTCGTCTTTTTCGATCAAGTGGACTACAAGAAGGGCAACGTACATGGAAGACTGACCAAGCAGCAGTTGAACGTTGGATAAAGGGCGAAACCGGTGTTCCATTCGTCGATGCCTTCATGAACGAGATTAGAGAAACGGGGTGGATGTCGAACCGAGGAAGGCAGATCGTTGCGAGTTATCTCATCCACGAGTTAAAGCAGGACTGGCGTATCGGAGCAAGGTATTTTGAACAGCAATTAGTCGATTATGATGTCGCTTCGAATTATGGTAACTGGGCGTTTATCGCGGGTGTCGGAAATGCGACGCGGACACCAAGATTCGACCCCGTATTCCAACAACAGCGATATGATCCGAATCAATACTTCACGAAACGTTGGACCTGAAAAAAGCATTCTTTTCTGGAGTGGGAAGTAGTTGCATTTCAGAAGGGAGGATGCTATATTAAATGCATCAGATGGGGTTCCTGAATTGTACGAGAGCCGCCTTTTATCTTTGAGCCACTCTTTTTTGATAGGGAGTTTGACGTTCCAACTAGTAGTACATGCCTCGTAACACAGCAGGAGGACGTACGAATAGGAATCGGATAAGACACCCACCTGCACAGCAGGTTCAAAAATAAGGTATCGACACGGCACTTCGGGTCCCATCGTCTTATTATTTTATTGTTTGATACGTCGCATGACGTTTTTTTTTATGATATAATTCCGAGTAAAACAGTATGAGTATTGTGAGGTTATGAGATGTTACATCAATTTTCGCGTAATGAACTAGCAATTGGTAAAACTGGACTTGACGCATTGGCATCCAAGTCTGTCGCTATTCTAGGGATCGGTGGCGTTGGATCGTTCTCAGCAGAAGCACTTGCCCGTAGTGGTGTAGGCCGTTTGATTCTTGTTGATAAGGATGACATTGACATCACGAACGTCAACCGACAAATCCATGCCTTGCTCCCGACCGTCGGTCAGCCGAAGGTCGATGCCATGGCAGAACGTCTTGCGTTAATCAATCCGGACCTTGAAATCGTTCGTTTGAAGATGTTCTATAATGAAGAAACATTCGAGTCATTTTTTGAACAGAAGCCGGATTATGTCATCGATGCTTCGGACACGGTCTCGTTCAAAATTCACTTGATTCAAGAATGCAAGAAGCGTAACATCCCGATCATCTCGAGCATGGGAATGGCAAACAAGATGGATCCGACACGCATCAAGATCGTTGACATCAAAGATACAAGTTATGATCCACTGGCGAAGGTCATTCGGACAAGACTCCGGAAAGCCGGTATTCATAAAGGTGTCCCTGTCGTCTTCTCCGACGAGCCACCTGTTAAGATCATCGAAGAAGTCCGCCAAGTCGTCGGAAACGATGCAGCGGCGATTCGTAAGGCGAAGATGCCACCAAGTTCGAATGCGTTCGTTCCATCAGTCGGTGGGTTGATTGCAGCAAGCTATGTCATCAATGAGATTGTCCGTGAAGCCGGCGTGACGATTGAGCGCGTTCGTTAAAAAAAAGCGACCTTATGGTCGCTTTTTCTGATGTGTAGCTGTTTGTTTGTTCCAAAAATCAAGACGAGCTTGCAATTGTTTCTCAAACCCACGTGGACTAGGACGATAAAAGACTGGTTTCGTCCGAGCGAGGTTCTCGGGCCAATAATTCTGGGGGACATAAGCGTGCTCAAAATCGTGCGGATATTGATAGGTGACGCCATTTCCAAGTGCTGCGGCACCTGGGTGATGGGCATCGCGCAAGTGCGGTGGGACCGGTCCCCCGTCCGAGCGACGAACGAGCGTCAATGCTTGATCAATCGCTGAGATGACAGTATTCGATTTCGGTGCCGTCGCGAGATACAAGACCGTTTCAGCGAGCGGGATTCGTGCTTCCGGAAAACCGACGTATTCACAAGCACGTGCACACGCATCGACCATTAGTAAGGCTTGCGGATCAGACAGACCGATGTCTTCTGCTGCATGGACATAGAGACGGCGGACGATAAAGCGTGGGCTTTCACCGGCTTCAATCATGACAGCGAGCCAGTAGAGCGCGGCGTCCGGATCGGAACCTCGAATCGATTTAATGAAGGCAGAGATGACATCATAATGACGGTCACCGTCCTTATCGTATTTCAATGCTTTTTGCTGAATCGATTCCTCGGCGACAGCGAGATCAATCGTAATCTGACCATCGATTTCCGGTGTCGTTAAGACAGCGAGTTCAAGTGCATTCAACAATGCCCGGTAATCGCCATCCGATAACTTGACGTAATGATCGATCGCTTCATCCGTGATCGTGATCGGGTATTTGCCAAGACCACGATCCGCATCCTTCAGGGTCCGATCAAGGACGATTCGTAAATCATCTGCTGTCGGTGGTTCAAAACGAAAGACTGTTGCTCGAGACAAGAGTGCGGCGTTGACTTCAAAACTCGGATTTTCCGTCGTCGCCCCGATCAATGTGATCGTACCCGCTTCAAGTGCCGGTAGTAAGGCGTCCTGTTGCATCTTATTGAAACGATGGATCTCGTCAAGAAAGAGGATCGTTTTTTGATCTTCGAACTGGAGACGAGCTTCAGCTGCTTTTAGAATTTCTCGTAATTGTTCCAGTTTTGCAGTGACCGCATTCAGTTGCTCAAACGCTGATTTCGTATAACTAGAGATGACGCGCGCGAGCGTCGTCTTACCAGTTCCAGGTGGACCGTAGAAAATGACGGTTCCAAGACGGTCAGCTAGGATGGCACGCCGCAGGAGCGTCGTCTCTCCAATCAGATGGTGTTGCCCAACAATCTCATCCAGATTCTGCGGACGCATCCGATTTGCGAGCGGTCCGGCAGGGGACTGGGATTCAAATAAATGTGCCATACACATACGCTCCTTCCACTTTTAGCTACTACTATACTAGAAAGGATGATCCTTCGCATGATGAAAATCTCAACGAAAGGGCGATATGGTCTGACGATCATGATCGCACTCGCGAAAGAAGCTGAATCCAAACCATTGTCTTTAAAGAAAATCGCCCAGATGTATGACTTATCTGAGCACTATCTCGAACAATTGATTGCACCGCTTCGTAACGGGGGTCTCGTCAAAAGTGTTCGTGGTGCATACGGTGGATATAAGCTCGGTCGTGAAGCACAAAGCATCACGGCGGGTGAAATCATCCGTTTACTTGAAGGACCACTCGTCGTCGTTGAAGGCGACGCGTGTGACGAGGTCACGAAACGGAAGCTGTGGGATAAGATTCAACAAGCGGTTGACCAGGTTCTTGATTCAACAACATTGCAAGATTTAGCAGAAGAAGAAGATACAGGTTATATGTTCTATATTTGAGAGGTGAAGATGAATGAATTACTTTGACCATTCGGCGACGACGCCGATGCGTCCGGAAGTCCTAGCGGCGATGACACCTTATTTACTTGAACAGTATGGAAATCCATCAAGTGTTCACGCGGCTGGTCGCTCTGCTCGGGCAGCAATCGACAAAGCACGCCGTCAGATTGCGCAAGAATTAAACGCGAAACCAACCGAATTGATTTTCACAAGCGGCGGGACGGAATCGGATAATTATGCGATTTTTGGTGCAGCTGAGGCAGCGCGTGAAAAAGGACGGCATCTCATTACGACACGTTTTGAGCATCATGCCGTGCTTCGTGCGTTCGAAGAGCTCGAAAAACAAGGCTATGACGTCACGTATCTCGATGTACCGTCGTCTGGTGTCGTGTCACTGACTGCCTTACAAGAAGCAGTTCGGGAAGATACGACACTTGTTTCGATCATGTTTGGTAACAATGAAGTCGGAACGATCCAGCCAATTGCGACATTCGGTCCATTCTTACGGGAACGCGGTATTTTGTTCCATACGGATGCGGTGCAGGTGTTCGGAAAACACGCAATCGATGTCGAAGCGTTACAGGTCGATCTACTCTCCGCGTCTGGTCACAAGATTAATGGTCCAAAAGGAATCGGGCTGTTATATGTTCGGACCGGTGTGAAGTTAGCGCCTCAGACGTTTGGCGGAGAACAGGAACGCAAACGTCGCGCTGGTACGGAAAACGTACCCGGTGTCGTCGGTTTAGCGAAAGCGCTCGAACTGATGATTGCAGAGCGCGATCAACAACAGGACCACATCAAACAGCTCCGTAGTGTTTTGCTGACACGGTTAGATGAGAGTGGCATCCATTATGAAATGAACGGGGAAGAGGGATTACCTAACGTTCTCAATCTCTATTTCCCACGTATCGAAATCGAACCGTTCTTGATCATGCTCGATATGCGTCAGATGGCGGTATCGAGCGGGAGTGCATGTACAGCAGGATCTGTCGAACCATCGCATGTCCTATCCGCCATGTATGGAGAAGATGAACGAACACGGGCATCAGTCCGAATCAGTTTTGGTCATGGAAATGATGTCTCGCAAGTCGAACTACTCGCACAAGCCTTGCAAGATGTCGTAAAATCGTTTCAGAATTAACTAAGAGGTGAAATGAATGAATACACGAGCGAAAGCCCCGAGTGAAACGACAGTCGTCGTTGGGATGTCGGGCGGTGTCGATTCCTCTGTGACGGCTCATTTATTAAAAGAGCAAGGGTATAACGTCATCGGGATCTTCATGAAAAACTGGGATGACACGGATGAGAATGGCTTTTGTACGGCGACGGAAGATTATGAAGACGTCATCGCAGTAGCCAATCAAATCGGCATTCCATATTATGCGGTTAATTTCGAGAAAGAATACTGGGATAAAGTCTTCACGTACTTCCTCGATGAATATAAACTCGGTCGGACACCGAATCCGGACGTCATGTGTAACAAGGAAATCAAGTTCAAAGCCTTCCTCGATCACGCGATGCGCCTTGGTGCCGATTTCGTAGCGACAGGGCATTATGCGCGTGCCGTTTATGAGGATGGAGAACACAAATTGCTCCGTGGTGTCGATACGAACAAGGACCAAACGTATTTCTTGAACCAATTATCCCAAGAACAAATCGCGAAAGCGATGTTCCCGATTGGTCACATGGAAAAATCAGAAGTGCGCCGGATCGCAGAAGAAGCGAACCTCGCGACAGCGAAGAAAAAAGACTCGACGGGCATTTGCTTCATCGGGGAGCGAAACTTCAAACAGTTTCTTGGTCAATATCTACCGGCACAACCAGGTGAGATGCGGACGCTTGACGGTAACGTCATGGGACGCCACGATGGGTTGATGTACTATACGATGGGACAACGCCACGGACTTGGTATCGGTGGCGATGGAGAGCCTTGGTTCGTCGTCGGGAAAAACCTAAAAGAGAACATTCTCTATGTCGATCAAGGATTCCATAACGAATTGTTGTATTCGGAAGGATTACTTGCTTCAGACGTCAGCTGGACATCTGAGCGTCCGGTCGGTGAGACATTCCGTTGCACGGCAAAATTCCGTTATCGTCAACAAGACACAGCCGTCACGGTTCGTGTCCTTGAAGATGGACTCGATGTCTCGTTTGACGAACGTCAACGTGCGATCACACCAGGACAAGCTGTCGTATTCTATGATGGAGACATCTGCCTCGGTGGCGCGACGATCGATGCAGCCTATAAAGCAGGCGAACGCCTCGCTTATCTAGCGTAAGGAGCAAATAAAGATGAACTATAATGAAGTAGGATTCCGGCATTTAGAAGCTGGGAATTATGAATTAGCAGCACAAGCATTTAACGATGCGATTGAAGAAAATCCAAAAGACCCGACAGCTTATGTCAATCTCGGAACGTTACTGCAATCGATGAACGATGCAGATCGTGCGCTCCGGTTTTACGAACGAGCACTGATGATCGACAATACGTTCGCGAGTGCCTACTATGCAAAAGGTGCGCTATTTTTTGCTGCCGATCAACTTGTCGAAGCAGAAGAATCATTGCGGGCAGCCTTATTATATGGGCTTGACGACGCGGATCTACATTTCATGCTTGGGATGACGTATCAAAAACTCGGTGATCCGGTACGCGGCTTACCTCGTTTGCAACGCGCGTCAGAATTGAATGGCGTCGACATCGAGATTGCGTTCCAATACGGACTGGCCTTAGCGCAAAACGAGAAGTTGGAAGAAGCCGTCGAAATGTTCGAGCACGTCTTGATGCTTGACGAAACGCATACGGATGCACGGTACAACTATGCGATTGCACTTGCTTTCCTCGGTCAACAGGAAGCGTGTTATGCAGAACTGGAAGCTGTTCTTGCTTATCAGCCGGAACACGCTCTCGCACGAGATGCAAAAGCGAAGATGGATGCGTTATTGAAACAAGCAGACTGATCTAAAAAAGACGATTCCTTGCGGAGTCGTCTTTTTTTGTATGGTATTTAGTTCCCGACTTCACGAATGATGCGAAGTGGCGGTCCAGAAAAATCTTCATAGGCTTCATCCATGTTTTTCGTATACAGTTCGATGACGTTGTTTTCCGTATCCTTGAAATAAGCCGAATGTTCTTTTTGGTTGGATGTCTCTTGTTCATCCCATTCTCTTAACTTCACGGTAATCGATGCCTCACGTAGTTGATTGAGTGCTTGTTGGAACTCTTCTTTTTCGACGTAAAAGGCGCAGTGCACATGGACGCCGCCTTCATCGTACAACGTATCCCATTCGGATACAGGTAAGTGTTTGACCGTTCTTTCCTCCATCGTGAAGTCCCGTTTTAGCCAAAGACCAAGTCGAGTATTGCCACCAATGTAGAGCCACGTCGCCCAGACGCCGTCCTGTTCGGATTGTTCCTTGCTTGGTTCTGCATCCTCAGGTGCCCATTGTTCGACGATCGGAATGCCCAGTGTTCCGTTCCAAAAGCGAACGGCGCGATCCATATCTTCGACTTCTAGTACTAATTCACACAAACCTGCAATTGGTAAACGTGCCATCCTTGAACTCCTCCTCGTAACGAAATGTTTCACGGTATCTTTCCCTGATTTAAAATCTGGTAAACGAATGCTATGATGAAAGCAGCGAATGAAAAAGAGAGAAAGAAGGTGGAGTGATGGAGCACCCCCATCAAGTCGTCGGACGCGTCAAACGTGTGCTCTTTTCTTCTGAAGAAGAAGCACACTCCATTGTATTGGTCGCCGTCAAAGAAAAAAACTTTGAACTAAAAGAAACCGAACTCGTCATTACGGGTACTGGTGTCGGGATTGAACTCGGAGGCACCTATCAAGCATTCGGTCGTCTCGTTGATCATCCACGTTTCGGGAAACAATTGAAAGCGGAACTGATCCGCCGTTCGGTTCCGATGACAAAACATGCAACGATCCGCTTCTTGACGAATGGTTCGTTCACCGGCATTGGACCGAAGACAGCGAAAAATATCGTCGATGCTCTTGGAGAAGAGGCAGTGGATCTTATTTTAAAGGACGAGCGTGTTCTCAACCAGGTTCCGGGATTGAAACAAAAGCAGGCAGACATTATTTTGAGTCGACTCGCCACGTTGTATGGCGTCGATCAGCTAATGCTGTTTTTAGCACCGTTTGATGTCACACCGAAGCTAGCGGCGAAGATTTATGCTGCTTACGAGGGGGATGCCATGGCACGGATTCGGGAGAATCCATATTCCTTAATGTATGAAGTGAACGGGATTGGTTTTAAGACAGCCGATCATATTGCGTCACACCTCGGACTTGTCGGGCTACATCCGGAGCGTGTCGCGGCTTCAATCATGCACATTCTAGAACAAGAAGCAGGCGAAGGGCATGCCTTTGCAACGGTCGACTCGTTACTCCAACGGGCGCCCCGTTTATTAGGTGAAGATCCAGGCGAACGATTGGAACAAGCAATTGAACTGTTACTCGCTGAGGATAAGGTCAAGCTTGAGGAAGGTTGCTTGTATCTGCCGACAATCTTTTATGCAGAAGTCCGAGCTGCGAAGGAACTAGCACGCGTCATGGCGAACGGTGCCGAACAGGAAGTCGATGTCGCGACGATCCTTGAAGCGATTGGTCATCTCGAAGAACAGTTCGGGATGGAATATGCAGCACAACAGCGGGAAGCAATCGAGTTAGCGGTCAAAGCACCGCTGATGGTGCTAACCGGTGGACCGGGTACGGGTAAGACGACCGTTATTAAAGGAATTTTACATGCACTGCAGGAAATCCATGACTGGCCGCTTGAGAAGAGCCGCGTCAAGACAGGTGATGTTTATCCGTATGTTCTCGTTGCGCCGACCGGACGCGCCGCAAAACGGCTGTCGGAAGCAACGGACGTACCAGCGATGACGATTCATCGCCTCTTGAAGTATGACGGAACGAACTTTCAATTGAATGAGGATCAGCCGATTACAGGAAAGGTACTGATCATCGATGAGTCGTCGATGATTGATATCTATCTGTTATCGAGTTTGCTCCGTGCCGTACCGAACGGAATGAAAATCCTGTTCGTCGGTGACCGCGATCAGTTACCGTCCGTTGGTCCGGGACAAGTCCTCGCTGACTTGATGGATACGGAAGGAATTCCGGTCGTTCGCTTGAACGTCGTCCATCGTCAAGCGGAAGATTCCTCGATATTACGACTCGCTCACGATTTGAAGAATCGGACGACGTCTTCTGATTTACTAGCACCACTCGCGGATCGCCGATTCTATACAGCTTCACCGCAAGAGACGTTACGCGGCATTTCTGCCTTTGCGGAAAAAGCGCTTGCGAAAGGCTATTCGAAATTCGATGTTCAGGTCCTCGCGCCGACCTATCGTGGTCAGGTCGGGATTGACGAATTAAATGTCGCCTTACAACGTGTCTATAACCCAGAAGAGCCGAAAAAACGCGAAGTCAAACAAGGTACGCGGATTTATCGGACTGGAGATAAAATTCTCCAACTCGTCAACAATGCGGAAGAAAACGTCTATAACGGGGATATTGGGGAAATCGTTAATATCTTTTTCGCCAAAGAAAATGTCGATAAAGTTGATAAAATCATCGCCCGTTTCGATCAAACGGAAGTCGAGTATAACCGGAGTGACTGGGATCAATTCACACATGCCTATGCCATCACGATCCATAAGGCGCAAGGGTCTGAGTTTCCAATCGTCTTAATGCCGGTCTATTTCACAGGAGCGTTCAAACATTCCCGAAATTTAATTTATACGGCGGTCACTCGGGCAAAGTCGAGTCTCCTGTTGTTTGGTGATCCGCGTGCGTTCCATAAAGCGTCACAAGAAGAGGAACCACGTCGCCGAACACGATTGATTGAACGACTTGGTGGCGTGACAAAGACTTGACGGATGCTGTTCGATAGGTAATAATCACGGTAGATGAATGGACGTAACACGTTGATGGAAGATAAGTAAAAGGAAAACTCGAGTCCAGAGAGAAGTGAGCCTGCTGCAATCACTTTCTCGAGTTCCTTTGAAGCTCCTTCCGGAGTCGGGTGTAAACACCTGCGGGTCATCCCCGTTATCAGATGTTCGAGGTAAGCAATGTCGTTGCTTACGAACGAGGGTGGTACCACGGAAGCGATGCTTTCGTCCCTTTTCAGGGATGAAAGCATCGCTTTTTTGCGTCCAAATAAAACAATGGGGGTAACTTTTCATGAAAGCATTAAAACCATTAACGGGTGCACAAATCCGTCAGATGTATCTCGATTTCTTCCAGAGTAAAGGACATGCGATCGAACCGAGTGCTTCACTCGTACCGGTCGAAGATCCATCACTCTTGTGGATCAACTCAGGTGTTGCGACACTCAAAAAATATTTTGATGGTCGCGTCATTCCTGACAATCCACGTATCGTCAACGCACAAAAATCAATCCGGACGAACGATATCGAAAACGTCGGGAAAACAGCACGTCACCATACATTCTTTGAGATGCTCGGGAACTTCTCCGTCGGTGATTACTTCCGCGAAGATGCCATCAAATGGGGCTGGGAACTCTTAACGAGCGATGACTGGTACGGTCTTGATCCGGAACGTCTCTCGGTCACGATTCACCCGGAAGATGACGCAGCACGTCAAATCTGGTTAGAACTCGGCGTACCAGCTGAACGAATCATTCCACTGGAAGATAACTTCTGGGAAATCGGTGAAGGTCCATCCGGTCCGAATACGGAAATCTTCTTCGACCGTGGACCAGCTTTCGGAGATGATCCGAACGATTCAGAACTTTACCCAGGTGGTGAAAACGAACGTTATCTTGAGATCTGGAATATCGTCTTCAGTCAATACAACCACGATGGACACGGCAACTACACGGAGCTTCCACGTAAAAACATCGATACAGGAATGGGACTCGAACGGATGGCATGTGTCATGCAGGATGTCCCAACGAACTTCGATACGGATCTGTTCATGCCAATCATCCATAAAACAGAAGAGATTAGCGGCAAAATCTACCGTGACGACTCGAAACTCGATGTAGCGTTCAAAGTCATCGCAGACCACATCCGTACGGTTTCATTCGCAATCGGTGACGGTGCGCTTCCTTCGAATGAAGGTCGCGGATATGTCCTTCGTCGTTTATTGCGCCGTGCAGTTCGTTATGCGAAGATGCTTGGCATCGAGCGTCCGTTCATGTATGAACTCGTCGATACGGTCGGTAATGTCATGGTCGACTTCTACCCACAAGTTCCAGAAAAAGCAGACTTCATCAAACGTGTCATCAAAAATGAAGAAGAGCGTTTCCACGAGACACTTCATGACGGTCTTGCAATCTTGAACACAGTGGCTCAGAATTCTAAAGCAAACGGTGAGCATGTCATCAGTGGTGAAGATGCGTTCCGTCTTTATGACACATACGGTTTCCCACTTGAATTGACGGTCGAGTATGCTGAAGATCATCAAATGTCTGTTGATGAAGAAGGCTTCAAACAAGCGATGGATGCACAACGCCAGCGTGCGCGTGCAGCGCGTGAAGAGAGTGGTTCGATGCAACAGCAATCGGAAGTCCTCTCGACGCTAAAAGATAAAAGTACGTTCGTCGGCTATACCGACCTTAAGGCGGATGCAAAAATCATCGCATTGTTGCATGATGGAGAACGAGTCACAGAAGTGGCTGCTGGTGAAGAAGCACAAGTTATTCTCGACATCACACCGTTCTATGCTGAAAGTGGTGGTGAAGTCGCAGATACAGGAACAATCGAAGGCAAAGACTTCGTTCTTGATGTCAAAGATGTTCAAAAAGCACCGAACGGTCAAAACTTGCACACAGTCATCGTCCGTACAGGAATCGCGACTGAAGCAGCAGACGTCGTTGCAAACGTCGAAGCAGCAGAACGTAAAGCGGTCACGAAAAACCATACGGCAACACACTTGCTTCATAAAGCATTAAAAGATACGCTCGGCACACACGTCAACCAAGCGGGATCACTCGTTTCTCCAGAACGTCTTCGTTTTGACTTCTCACACTTCGGTGCCGTGACACAAGAAGAATTGACGAAAATCGAACAAGACGTTAACCAAGCGATCTGGGCATCTCTACCGGTCGATATCGAAGAGATGAACATTGCTGATGCAAAAGCAAAAGGTGCAATGGCATTGTTCGGTGAGAAGTACGGTGAAACAGTTCGTGTTGTCTCAGCGGGCACATACTCGATTGAATTGTGTGGCGGGATCCACGTCGGGAACACAGCAGAAATCGGCTTGTTCAAGATCGTTTCAGAGTCTGGTATCGGAGCAGGTACACGCCGAATCGAAGCCGTAACGGGTGCAGGCGCATATCGTGTCATGAATCAGCACTTAGAAACACTTGAGCAAGCAGCGTCTGTTCTAAAGACGAAGACGACAGAAGTTCCTGTCCGTATCGAAGCGTTGCAACAACAGCTCCGTGAGACAGAACGAGCAAACGAATCGTTGCAAGCAAAACTTGCAAACATCGAAGCAGCTTCGCTTAAGGATGATGTCGAAGAAATCAACGGTGTACGTGTCCTTGCAAAACGTGTCGATGTCTCAGACATGGATGCACTTCGTGGCATGATGGATGAGTTAAAGAGCTCGATCGGCTCAGCAATCATCGTACTCGGTAGTGCGCAAGGTGAGAAAGTCAATCTCGTCGCAAGCGTCTCAAAAGATTTAATTGACCAAGGATACCATGCTGGTAAATTGATCAAGGAAGTCGCAACACGCTGTGGCGGTGGTGGTGGCGGTCGCCCTGACATGGCTCAAGCTGGCGGAAAAGATGCGTCGAAATTAGAAGAAGCACTCGCGTACGCTTCACAATACGTGCAATCACTGGCATAATAGAAACGTAGTGTATATGAAAGAGGTGATGAACGTGAGTCAGATGGATCAAACGATGAAATTTAACTTTCCAGAAGACGATAACAAGGCAGCGACACGTGATGTGTTGTTGACGGTCTATCATGCTTTAGAAGAAAAAGGATATCATCCGATCAACCAAATCGTCGGCTATCTCCTATCTGGAGATCCTGCTTACATTCCTCGTCATAATGACGCACGTAACTTAATTCGTAAGATTGAACGCGACGAATTGCTCGAAGAACTCGTGAAATCTTATTTGGCGGAGAGTGGAAATTCAAAATGAAACGTGCAATGGGACTAGATGTCGGTTCGAAGACGATTGGAGTAGCGGTCAGTGACTTGATGGGCTGGACGGCACAAGGCGTCGAGACGGTCAAGTGGACGGAACCCGATTATCCAGAAGCCTTCAAACGGCTCGATGTCATCATGAAGACATACAATGTCGAAATCTTAGTCATTGGTCTTCCGAAAAACATGAACGGTTCCATCGGTCCTCGTGCAGAGGCGAGTCAAGCCTTTGCGAAGGAAATCGAACAGCATACTGGACTTGAGGTCGTCTTCATGGATGAACGTTTGACGACGATGCAAGCAGAACGGATGCTGATCGATGCCGATGTTAGCCGTAAGAAACGCAAACAAGTCATCGATAAGATGGCTGCTGTCATGATCCTGCAATCGTATTTGGATCGGACGAACCGATGAAGGGGGAGAAACCGATGGCTGAAGAAAAACGTCAGTATCTCTTTCCAGATGAAGAGGGCGGGGAACATCTTTTCGAAGAATGGTACCGTTACTCGAGTGAACGTACAGGAAAAACCTATCTGTTTCTTGAAATGATCGGTAACCCTGACGAAGGAGCAGATGATTTGATCATCTGTGAGATCGATGAATATGGAGAAGGCGAAGATGATTTTGAATTGAGCCTGATTGATGAAAATGATGAGCAAACTTGGGATGAACTCGAGCTTGCGTTAAAGGAGCGGATCACTGATGCAACAGAATGAACCAACACGTTACGTAATTCCGGACGGCGAAGGAAATGATTTCGAATTCGCAGAACGCCTACGTTATGAAAGCCCACGTTCGAGCAAGACGTACATCTTCCTCGAGCCAATCGGAGCAGATTATGACGAAGCAGAAGAAGTCGATATCTTCGTTTACGAACTCGATGAATACGGTGATGGAGACAACGACTTCAATCTCGTACCAATCGATGAAGATGATACAGAGACTTGGGATGAAATCGAAGAAGTCTTTAACACGCTTGAAGATCAGTTAGACTAACCCGACTCATGACAGGTGACATCGTAAGAGACTTTCTCTTACGATGTCACCTTGTTTTAAGAGAAGAAGGAGGAACCGATGGAAAACGAATGGAAGCAAAATGCCGAAATCGAAAAAAGGCGACGCCGGACATCACGCCGGATTACGCTGATCATCCTTTCTGTATTGTTGACGATTTTTCTAGTTGCCAGTGCGGTCGTCTATGTCTTTTTGAAAAATGCGCTTGAACCGGTCGATGAAGAAGCGACGAAATCCGTCAAAGTCGAAGTTCCTTTAGGAGCAGGAACGAGTACGATTGCTTCTCTACTAAAGGAAAAAGACTTGATTGCGAACGAGACAATTTTCCGTTATTACGTCCGTTATAAGAATGAATCGTCATTCCAGGCGGGTACGTATACCCTGTCACAAGCCATGTCTCCGGATGAAATCATCAATGAATTGAAGACGGGAACGGTCATGAAGGCAGCGGATGTGAAAATCACGTTACCAGAAGGTATCACGATGGATCGTCAAATCGCTTTGATTGCGAAAGCAACAAAATTCAAAGAAGAGACAGTTCGAAAAGAATTGACAGATGCGACGTTCATCGATGGAATGATTGAAAAATATCCGATGTTGACGGACGAAGTGAAGAAAGATGGTGTCTTATATGCACTTGAAGGCTATCTCTTCCCAGCAACGTATGAGTTTGATAAAGGAAAAAGTATCAATCAAATCGTCGAGACGATGCTCGATGAAACAGAAAAAGTTTACGATGAAAATGAGGATGCTATTCGAAAATCAGGCATGACCTTCCATGAAGTACTCAGCCTCGGTTCTATGGTTGAGCGTGAAGCGGCGACACCAGATGATCGTCGTGAAATCGCCGGTGTTTTCAAAAATCGATTGGATGATGGGATGAAACTCCAATCCGATCCAACCGTTTGGTATGGCACAGGTGAAAATACGGCGTTAACGACGCTGAAGGATCTTGAGAATAACTCGAAGTACAACACGTATAAGTACGAAGGGATTCCAATCGGTCCGATTTCAACAGTCAGTAAAGATTCTGTGTTGGCTGTTTTAAACCCGAATAAAACAAAATATGTCTATTTCTTCGCCCGTCCACCAAGTGATAAACATCCACGAGGACAGATTCTATATGAAGAGACATATGAAGAACATCAACGAAACGTCGTGAAGTATAAACCGGAATGGGTAGAATACGAAGCGAGTAAAGAGCAATGAGCAACGGGTTGGGTTGAAGCGGGAAGTTCGCTTCAAGTCAACCTGTTTATGCGGAAGAGGGAGTGAATGGCGTGAAGGATTTCACGACCTATGTCGAATCGATGATTCATCCTCGCGATGCTCTACTGATGGAGATGGAGCGTTACGCGGAAGAACATCATATACCAATCATCGAACTGACCGGTTCCGAAGTCTTGTTATCGCTCCTGCGATTACAACAACCGAAGCGTATTTTAGAAGTCGGAACAGCAATTGGATATAGTGCTATCCGGATGGCACGCGCGTTACCGGATGCACACATTACGACGATTGAACGAAATGCGAAACGATATGAAGAAGCAAAAACCTTCATCGCTCGGTCAGATGTGGCAGACCGGATTGACATCATTTTTGGTGATGCAGTAGAATTAGCCGAAACCCTTGAAGAGCAGTTCGATGCAGTCTTCATTGATGCCGCAAAAGGACAATATAAGAAATTCTTTGCTGGGTATGGTCGACTCATTCCAGAGGGCGGCGTGCTGTATACAGATAATCTCTTCTTACATGGAGATGTCCTCGAGCCTGATCCGAAGACATTTGATCGAAGAAGACGTCGACTGGTACGTCTCGTCAAGGAATTTACGGTTTGGATGATGGAACAAGAACAATATGATACGACGATTTTTCCGCTCGGTGACGGTGTATCCGTCAGTCGGAAAAAGTCAAAATGATGGAGGAACGAATGACATGCAAAAACCGGTAGTAATAGGCGTAGCGGGCGGAACGGGTTCAGGGAAAACGACGGTGGCTCGTTCACTCGTCGATGCGTTTCCAAGTGAATCAATCGTCATGATTGAGCAAGACGCGTACTATAAAGATCAAAGTGATTTATCAATGGAGGAGCGGTATCAGACGAATTATGATCATCCGTTCGCTTTTGATAATGGTCTGTTGATCGAACACATTCAGTCGCTCCGTGAAAACATTGCCGTTGAAAAACCGGTATATGACTATGTCGCCCACACACGGGCACAAGAGACGATTCGTCTTGAACCACGCGATGTCATCATCGTAGAAGGAATTTTAGCGCTTGAAGACGAACGGTTACGGGAACTAATGGATATTAAGGTGTTCGTCGACACGGATGCAGATGTCCGTATTCTTCGCCGGATGCAGCGTGATATCAATGAACGGGGACGTTCGATTGATTCAGTCGTCGAGCAGTATACGAACGTCGTTCGTCCGATGCATCTGCAGTTCTGTGAACCGACAAAACGTTATGCGGATATCATCGTACCAGAAGGTGGAGAGAATCATGTCGCCATCGATTTACTCGTGACGAAGATCCGAGCAATTCTTGATTATCGTTCAGCACTCGATCAAAGAGGATATTGATTCCAAAAAAGATGTGAATATACTATACTAGTGGAATAAAAAGGAGCGTGACAAAAATGGCAGAAAAGCAATACTACATGACGCTTGAAGGTAAAGCGAACATTGAAAATGAATTGAATGAATTGAAGTCAGTCCGCCGGAAAGAAGTTGTCGAGAACATTAAGATCGCCCGTTCGTTCGGTGACCTTTCAGAGAACGCAGAATATGATTCGGCAAAAGAAGAACAAGCAATGGTCGAAGGTCGAATTGCTCAACTTGAAGAGATGCTTCGTAACGTTGCGATCATCTCAGAAGAAGAGAAGGACATCTCGGTCGTCGGTATCGGAACGACAGTAACATTCTTGAGTGTCGAAGATAATGAAGAAGATACGTATACAATCGTTGGTAGTGCGGAAGCAGATCCATTTACAGGAAAAATCTCGAACGAATCACCAATTGCGAAGAGCTTAATGGGACATCAAGTCGGAGATCAAGTCTCTGTTCCAGCACCAGGCGGCGAGTACGCAGTAAAAATTACATCGATTAAATAAAGAAGTCAGGAGCCGGAGCAATCCGGCTTTCTGTTTGATGGAGGAATGCAATATGCCAATCGCAATCATCGGCGCAATGGAAGAAGAAGTCAACTTATTGCGTAACGAATTGTCGGAACGTAAAGATACAGTCATCGCGAACTATCATTTTTATGAAGGTCTTTTGAATAGTGTTCCCGTCGTTATCTTAAAATCAGGGATCGGAAAAGTAAATGCTGCAATCGGTACGACACTTTTACTTGATCACTATAAGCCAAGTGCTGTCATCAATACGGGATCAGCTGGCGGATTTAAAGATGGTTTAACAATCGGGGACGTCGTCGTCTCAACGGAAGTGCGCCACCATGACGTCGACGTGACAGCATTTGGATACGAATATGGCCAGGTACCTGGAATGCCAGCTGCCTATCAAGCAGATCCGAAGCTCGTTGCAACAGCAGAAGCTGTCATCGAGCGCATGGATGCGATTCGTGTCGTTCACGGATTGATTGCAACAGGTGATTCATTCATCCATGATTCAGAGCGTTCTGCTCAAATCAAAGCACATTTCCCAGAAGTTGCAGCCGTTGAGATGGAAGCAGCACCAATTGCACAAGTATGTCATCAGTTTGGTGTACCATTCGTCGTAACACGCTCGATTTCTGATAGCGCAAATGAAGAAGCGTCACTCTCGTTTGATGAATTCCTCGAGATTGCGTCAATCAATTCCGCAAAAATGGTCATGGAAGTCGTTCGAACGTTAGCAGAGTAAGGTGAAAGGGAGGACGTGGGAGACCAAGTCCTTCCTTTTTTCTTTGACAAAAGCGAATTAACGCTTTATATTAGTACCAGATACTAATAATAAAAGGGGATGCCTTATGAAGATCGGGATTGTAGGATTAGGAACGTCTTTGCCGTCACGTCGCGTGACGAATGATGAATTAGCAACGACGCTCGATACGAGTGATGAATGGATTCGGACACGGACAGGGATTGGTGCACGACGAATCGCAGCCGATGATGTCGATGTAACAGATTTAGCGACGGAAGCTGCACAGAAAGCGCTTGATGATGCTGGTTTAACAGTTGAGGATATCGGATTGATCGTTGTT
The DNA here is from genome assembly GCF_053878415.1 of Exiguobacterium sp. EA-TM-5. NCBI lineage: Bacteria > Bacillati > Bacillota > Bacilli > Caryophanales > Exiguobacterium > Exiguobacterium sp. EA-TM-5. The sequence goes on from NZ_CM132670.1 coordinate 1,469,700, forward strand.
GGAACGGCAACAGGACGTGCCTTTCCTTCTACAGCCTGTATCGTTCAAGAGCGTCTTGGGGCACGAGGAGCGACAGCTTTCGATATCAGTGCGGCATGTAGTGGGTTCATCTTTGCACTACAAACAGCTGCTAGCATGTTAGCGACAGTTGAAGGCAAACATGCGCTTGTCATCGGTGCTGAAAAAATGTCGAGTATCGTTGACTGGTCAGACCGGTCCACAGCAATTTTATTCGGAGATGGTGCAGGAGCAGTTGTCATTGGACCAACCGAACAGGCTGGATTGAATGCCTTTGAACTCGGAACCGATGGACGCGGAGCACATCTATTGTTTAAAGATATCGATGGACCGATTGAGATGAACGGTCGCGAAGTCTTTAAGTTCGCCGTTCGCAAATTACCGGAAATCGTTGAGAAAGTCATTCAAAAAGCAGATAGTACGCTTGAAGATGTTGATATTTTAATTCCGCATCAGGCGAACCTACGCATTATTGATGCAGCGTGCGAACGACTGCATATACCGCAAGAAAAAGTCATCGTCACGATCGATGAGCATGCGAATACATCCGCTGCTTCGATCCCACTCGCACTCGAAGAAGCACGTCAGCAAGGGCGTCTGACGCCAGGTACGAAGCTTGTACTTGCTGGGTTTGGTGCCGGATTGACATGGGGAGCAGCATACATTACTTGGACTAAAGGAGAGAACACATAAGATGATGAGAAAACGCGTTGTAGTCACAGGAATCGGAGCACTGACACCAATTGGGAATGATGCCAATACATTTTGGGAAGCACTGAAAGAAGGAACGAACGGAATTCGTCCGATGGAACGTCTTGATATCGATGAATATCCGACGAAGGTTACAGGAGAATTGCAAAACTTTGATGTCACAGAGTTCATCGAGGCAAAAGAAGCGCGTAAGATGGATCGATTCGTTCATTACTCACTCGTTGCAAGTATGGAAGCTGTTCAAGACGCTGGAATCGACATCAAGTCAATTGCTGAACGTACAGGTGTCTGGATTGGATCAGGAATCGGTGGCGTTGAGACGATCGAAAAACAAGCAAAAATCTACTTTGAGCGTGGACATCGTCGTGTCAGTCCATTTTTCATTCCAATGATGATCCCGAACATGGCAAGCGGTCAGGTATCGATCTATACCGGAGCTAAGGGACCGAATAACTGTTCTGTTACAGCATGTGCTTCAGGAACGAATGCAATCGGCGAAGCACTCCGTGTCATCGAGCGTGGCGATGCGGATGTCATGATTGCTGGTGGAGCAGAAGCGCCGATTACGAACTTAGCATTCGCTGGTTTTTGTGCGAACAAAGCGATGTCGACGAATCATGATCCTGAGACGGCAAGTCGTCCATTTGATGAAGGACGTGACGGATTCGTCATGGGAGAAGGCGCAGGTATCTTGATTCTTGAGGAATACGAGCATGCAGTAGCACGTGGTGCGAAAATCTATGCGGAAGTCAGTGGGTATGGGTTAACAGCGGATGCCTACCACATTACAGCTCCAGATCCAGATGGTGACGGTGGAGCACGTGCGATGGCAATGGCAATCCAAGATGCTGGTATTGCCCCTGAAGCGGTTGGATACATCAATGCGCACGGAACGAGTACACCGATGAACGATGTCTTGGAAACGAAAGCGATTCACAGTGTCTTCGGTGAACAGGCAAAACAACTCGTCGTTAACTCGACGAAATCGATGATTGGTCACTTACTTGGTGGCGCAGGTGGTGTCGAGGCGATTGCAACAATTAAATCGTTACAAGAACAAACGGTTCACCCGACGATTCATCTGGAACAGCCAAGCGAAGGTTGTGACCTCGACTACGTGACAGAAGGTGCACGTAACGTCGAAATCAATTATGCGCTCAGTAACTCACTCGGATTTGGCGGACACAACGCATCACTCGTCTTCAAACGTTACGAAGCTTAAGCTCAAGCGATTCCCTTGAAAAATCGAGGGGGTCGCTTTTTTGTTAGATTTCTGATTCAATAGAGAAATGCGTGTCTGACGCAGAAAGGAGTCGTTTATGACTAACATTACAAAAAAAACATCAATCATAGTACTGGTCCTATTTTTATTGATTGGGCTCAGTGGTACACTCATATATCGTCTATCATCGTCTCAAAAAGCTAAAACAGATCAGAAAACACAGGCCATGAAGGTTGAATTAATTGAATCATCACTCCCGAAGACATCCGATATTGCGTTAGCAACGGATAGCCGTTCTCAGACGTTATTAGCACAACTGTATGAAGGATTGTATGTATTTACTTCTGGAACATCTGTCCGCAGAGGACTAGCACAAGATATGTCGGTTTCAAAAGATCGTTTGACTTATACGATTCAACTCAAACAAACGAAAAATGCACTGGGTCAGCGAGTTACGGCGCAAGACTTTGTCGATAGTTTCCGACGTGTCGCTGCCAATAAAACAAATTCTCCATATGGTTTCTTATTTGAAGTATTTGAAAATGGACGTGCCGTCAATGACGGGAAAATGAAACCAGAGCGTCTAGGGGTCAAGGCACAAGAGAATGACCGACTCATCATCACATTGAATCAGCCAGTTTCGAATCTAAAGGAGTTACTGGCGATGTCCGTTTTTTACCCACAACCGGAATCTAAAAAGTGGCAAGAACTCACTGGTAATGGCGCATTTATATTAAAAGAGATGTCTAAAAGCGGATATACACTCAAGAAAAATGATCAATATCATCAGCAAAGCGTCGTCACAGTAGGCGAGGTTAAAAGTCGGATTATTTCTGATCATCAGACGCAATGGAGTACGTATGAAAACAGTAAAGCGGCAATTCTCCCGTTACAAGAGAGTGTCGAGACACAAGAAGATCAAGTCTCTCGACCGACGTATCAAAAAAAACGGAGCGGTGTCTTTTATATCGCATTTAATCAAAAAAATGAAGCCTTTCGCGAAAAGACTCTCCGAAAGCGGATTGCGCAAGCGTTGATGGAGAAAGAATCGGTTCAACTTCCTTTAGGATATGCAGGTATTCCAACCAATCGATTCGTTGTCACAGATACGAACGGATTGATGACAGAACCGATACAAGTAAAACAAGAAAAAACCAAGAAACAGAAAAAACAACGAATCGAGATGCTTAATTTCGAGGATCCACAGGCAAAGAGGATTGGTCATCAACTCGAGACATATCTTGAGAAACAGTTGTCCGATATTGATATCGTCCTTAAACCAGTTGCGATTGAAGAGAAACTAGATAAAGAACAGTCAGCGCAGTATGCGATGACGTTAACGGGATGGATGCCAGATTATCCAGGTCCGCTTGCCTATTTAAACCAGTTCGTCTCAGATAATCCGTTGAATTCCGTCAATTATCGCTCAGAGACATACGATCAAATGATTGAAAAAGCACGACAGACACGTGATGTGAACAAGAAGCAAGCAATATATCACCAAGCTGAAAGACAATTAACGATACAAGATGCTGTCATCGTTCCTTTGTATCAGACAACTGAAAAATTATATGTTTCTGATACGATTCAAGGAATTGAAGTGCCAATTTATGGACCAGAATACCTACTTCGAGCTCTGAAAGTTCTTAAATAATCGCCTAATTGGGACCGTTTTTTCAGATGGTCCCAGTCTTTTTTGAAAAAATATTTAGAAAAATCCGATAAAAGGTTTGCAAAATTATCAGAACATTGTAAACTATTTGTAACGAAGGGTTTGATTCGAATATAGTAATTCTTTTTTTTTCGGTCAAAAACCTGACAGTATCATGTTTTTAGAATTTTAGGGGGGTCATCGTAACATGAAAAAGAAAAGCTTTGCTCTAGCTACATCAGTAGCTCTCGTATCAAGTGCGTTCCTCGCAGCTTGTTCGACGACAGATTCAGGCGACAAATCGGGCGACACAGGTTCAAGTAAAAAATCAAGTGAACAAACGCTTAACTTGATTGAGTCAGCTGATATTCCTACACTGAACCCGACGACTTCTACGGATGCAGTCTCATTCAACGTGTTGAACAACACGATGGAAGGTCTATACCGTCTTGATGACAAGCAGCAACCAACACCAGGTATTGCTGAAAGCCACGAAGTATCGGAAGACAAATTAACATACACGTTCAAATTGCGTGATGCGAAATGGTCTGATGGTACACCGCTCACGGCTAAAGATTTCGAATATGCATGGAAAGAAGTTCTTAATCCAGAGAACGCTTCACAGTATGCATACGTCTTCTACAACATCGAAGGTGCAGAAGAATACAACACGAAAAAAGGCGATCGTGATGCTGTCGGCGTTAAAGCAATCGATGACAAAACGTTCGAAGTTAAATTAAAAGCACCTGCGGACTACTTCCTCGGATTAACTGGATTCGGACCATTCATGCCGAAATCAGAAGAACTTTCGAAGAAAATCGGGAAAGATTTCGGTTCGACTGCAGATAAATCGCTTTACAACGGACCATTCAAATTAACAGAATGGACACGTGAGCAAGGCTGGAAGATGGTCAAAAACGATAACTACTGGGATAAAGATGCGGTCAAACTTAAAACGATCAACGTTAAGGTTGTTAAAGAGACAGCGACAGGTGTTAACCTTTACGAAAAAGGTGACATCGACCGTACAGGTCTAACTTCTGAGTTCGTTGCCCAGTACAAAGATAATAAAGACTTCAAAACAAAAGGTGAATCAACAATCTTCTACCTTTACCTCAACACGAAGGTAAAAGCGCTGGATAACGAAAAAATCCGTCGTGCCATCGACATGGGTTACAACAAAAAAGGAATCACGGATGTTATCCTTGCAAATGGATCGCTTCCAGCAAACTATCTTGTACCAAAAGATTTCGCGAAAGATGCTGACGGAAAAGACTTCCGTGAAAAGTATCCAACATTCAACGAATACAATGCAGATGAAGCGAAAAAACTCTGGGAAGAGGGCTTAAAAGAAATTGGTCAAAAATCGGTTGAACTTGAGCTCTTGAACTACGATAGCGATGATTCGAAGAAAATCGGTGAGTTCTTAAAAGGTGAACTTGAGAAAAACCTTCCAGGTATGAAGGTTACGATCAAGCAGCAACCGTTCAAAAACAAACTCGATCTTGAGAACAAAGGTGAATTCGAGTTCTCAGTAGCGGGCTGGGGTCCTGACTATCAAGATCCAATGACGTTCCTCGATCTCTTCGTCACTGGCGGACCATACAACCGCGGTAAATGGTCAAATGAAGAGTACGATAAACTCATCAAAGATGCAAAAACGCAAACAGATGCAGCAAAACGTTGGTCTGAATTGCAAGAAGCTGAGAAAATTCTTCTTGATTCAGCAGCGATTTCACCTGTTTATCAGCGTGGACGCGCATTCCTCGTTAAACCATACGTCAAAGGAATCGTCGAACATAACTTCGGCGCAGACTTCTCATACAAATGGGCTTCGATCGAAGGAAAATAAGCAAAGAAAACTGCTTCCGATAAAATCGGAAGCAGTTTTTTGTTTGCAAAAACACAAAAGACCGGAACATTCCGATCTTTTTTGCGTAGAATTTATTTTTTTACTTTGGCACGTTTTCGTTGTAAGCCCATGGCTTTTTCGATTTTTGCTAGTTTTTTTGCAGCGACTGCTTCAGCACGATCCCGTCCAGCGTCGAGAATTTGATCGAGCTCTTCTGAATCAATCAATTCATAATAGCGCTGTTGAATCGGTTCGAGTTCTGTAATGATGGCTTCTGCGACATCTGCTTTAAATGTTCCATAGTTCGAACCTTCGTATTTTGCTTCGAGATCTGAAATCGAGATACCTGCGAGTAGAGAGTAAATCTCGAGTAAATTTGACACACCTGGTTTGTTTTCTCGGTCGAATTTTACGATACCTTCAGAGTCCGTGACAGCTGATTTTACTTTTTTACGAATGACATCTGGTGCATCAAGCATCGAGATGAAGCCTTTTGGATTCTGATCAGATTTTGACATTTTCTTATCTGGAGTTGTCAAACTCATGATTCGAGCACCGGATTCAGCGATGATCGGTTCTGGTAATGTGAACGTCTCATAATAACGACTATTGAAACGTTGAGCGAGATCACGCGTTAACTCAATGTGTTGTTTTTGATCATCTCCAACAGGAACGAGTTCCGCGTCGTAGAGTAGGATATCGGCAGCCATGAGTGTCGGGTAGACGAACAACCCTGCACCAATTCTGTCTTTTCCTTGTGATTTATCCTTATATTGCGTCATACGCTCCAGTTCACCCATACCGGAAAGACATGTCAACATCCAGCCGAGTTGCGCATGTGCTTTGACTTCTGATTGAACGAAGATCGTTGACTTTTCAGGATTTAGACCACTTGCGATATACAGAGCAGCAAGGGCGCGTGTATTGTTCATCAGTTCGACACGATCGATATCGACCGTGATCGAGTGCAGATCGACGACGCAGTAATATGCATCATGACCGTCCTGTAAGTTCACGAAGTGTTTCATGGCACCTAAGTAATTTCCGAGTGTGACCGTTCCTGTTGGTTTGATACCTGAGAAAATCGTTTTCATAATGAAATCCCTCCAAATAATAAGATCAAAATAAAAAACGCCCCTTGAAAATCAAGGGACGAGTCATCGCGTTGCCACCCAAGTTGCTATTCGCATAGCCGCTCAATTTGCTGTAATGGGCAAACCCATCTGACTCTACTTGATTCGAATCAGCCACTCGAAAGTCCATTCACTTAGGCATCACCTGTCCATTTTCAGCACCATGGACTCTCTGAGAGGAATGGATCTAAGTTACTACTCTTTGTCGTCGTGTTTTCTTGTTTGATTAGTTTGAGTTTACCATACCTGAGATAGAGCGTCACGTTGATTTCGTTTAAAAATATGAGATGATCAGCGAGACGACGATGAAGATGACACCGCTTGAAACGTAAGGTTTCGTCCGTGCTGAAGCACGGCGTTGCTTTTTGCGAAGCACTTCTTCTTCTTCGTCCTCGTCTTCGTAATAATCTCCGTCAATCTCTCGCAACTTTGCTTCCCGCTGTTTTTTGAATCCAGCTGTCATGCCGCGAAAGAAACCGTTAGCAGACATGTTCGAGAAGAATCCTACCGCAATTAACAAGAATCCTGCTATGAACAAACCGCCAGACAGATGATACAAGATACCGTGTGTCGAATCCGTCATGGTTGCCCAAATCGTGTAAAGCAGAACAAGAATGACCGCGATGATGATCGGTCGGAAATACGTCGATCGCATGAAAATCCCCCTTTGATGCATTGATACCCTTAGTATACGAAACTTTTTCTCTTGTTACGAATCGGTAACAAAGGAATAATGCAAAATAGCAAATAGTATGACTATTCACTTGACGTTAATGCTATTCTCACATAAAATCAATTTATCACTTCGTTTAGGTTTTTGAAACTAGGTCAATGGATTTTGGGGAATACATTGCAGTTTCGACGGGACGTTATTGATGTCATAGGCATTATGGCAACTTGGAAATTGAAAAGGAGATGACTTACCGATGAAGAAAAAAACAGTCGGTCTTGCTTTATCCGTCATGCTTGCAGGAAGCGCTGTGCTTGCTGGATGTTCGACAGGTGGAGGAGATAGTGATTCAGGTTCGAAAGACGGAAAGAAAAATTTGCGTTTGACGGATACATCGGATATCACGACAGTTGACCCAGCAAAAGCAACGGATGCTGTCGCGTTCAACATGATCGGGAACACGATGGAAGGTCTTTATCGTTTAGATAAAGACGGAAAAGCGATTCCAGCACTTGCAGAAAAAACAGATATTTCAAGTGACAATTTAACGTATACGTTCACACTTCGTGATTCGAAATGGTCTGATGGTACGCCAGTCAAGGCACAAGATTTCGAATTTGCTTGGAAACGTGCAGCTGATCCGAAAACAGGTTCTGGTTACTCGTACATCTTTGACACGTTAAAAAACGGCTCTGATGTGACAAAAGGTAAAAAATCTGTTGACGAACTCGGTGTTAAAGCAATCGATGACAAAACGCTAGAAGTAAAACTTGAGCGTCCAGCTCCTTACTTCCTTTCACTGACATCATTCGGTACGTATACACCAATTAGCGAAGATTTCTACAAAAAGAATGAAAAAGACTTCTCGCTTCAACCAGATAAATTGCTTTATAACGGTCCTTTTGTTTGGGAATCTTGGAAAACGGATTCAAAACGTGTTCTAAAAAAGAACGACAACTATTGGGATAAAGATGCCGTCAAATTAGACGAAGTTACGATCAGTGTCGTTAAGGATACGTCAACAGTAGCGAATCTTTACGATTCAAATGAGATTGATTATGCAGGTCTGACTTCAGAGCAAGTTGAAGCTTATAAATCTAAGCCTGAATTCAAAACAGCTCTTCGTTCTTCGATCGCTTATTTGAAATTCAACAATGAAGATTCAACGATGAAGGACGTCAATGCGCGTAAAGCCATTGCTCGTGCCATCGATCCAAAAGGAATCACGGATACGCTTCTTGCGAACGGATCGATTCCAACAACAAGCTTCATTCCAAAAGAATTTGTTAAAGATGCATCAGGTAAAGATTATACGAGCGACATCAACTGGTTCGATCGTGATGCTAAAGAAGCAGCAGATCTTTGGAAAAAAGCAAATGGTAACAAAAAAACAACGATTGAATTGCTCTCATTCGATAGTGAAGATGCGAAAAAAATCGGTGAGTATATGAAAGGTCAAATTGAGAAGAATCTTCCAAACGTCACAGTTGCCATCAAGCAACAGCCGTTCAAGAACAAACTCGATCTTGAAGCAAAAGGGGACTACCAAATCTCTTACTCACTCTGGGGTCCAGACTACCAAGATCCAATGTCTAACCTCTCTATCTTCGAATCAACAAACAGCCAAAACGACGTCAAGTATAAATCATCTGCCTATGATAAATTGTTGAACGCTGCAAATGAAGAGTCGGATTTAACAAAACGTCTTGAACTCTTCAAACAAGCGGAAGCACAATTGATCGAAAAAGATCAAGCGATCGCACCAATTTATCAATCTGGTTCTGCATACTTGAGCCGTCCGACGGTTAAAGATTTCAACCGTCAGTTGTTCGGAGCAGATTTCCAATACAAATACGTTGATATTAAGTAATCGAGAATGGGAGCGTCCCCTGATCAGTTCGGGTACGCTCCTGTTTTATACTACTTTTTATGAATGGAAACTCATTTTTATAGGAAATGTGAAATTTTCGTAAAAAAGTGGTTCTAATTACTTTGTTAGCAAAGTATAATGAAATCAAACGAAAAATTCTGACTATTGGATGAAATTAGAAAAACATCCAAGCGAACATCAAATCAATGCACAATAAAAAAGAATTTTTAAATTTTTATGACAAAATTCTTGAATGTTCCGACAATTGTGGGTCATACTGATTTTATTGATGTTTCGAAAAAAACAGAAAATCTTTATAGGGGGTGCCATCTTATGGGCCGTTATTTAGCTCAACGCCTGGTTTACGGCGTACTGACGTTTTTACTCATCGCTTCGTTCACTTTCTTCCTGATGGATCTGCTACCAGGTTCACCGTTCCAAAACCAGGAGAAACTTTCTCCTGAACAGTTGAATATCCTTCGGGATAAGTACAACTTGAATGATCCACTACCACAACGCTATGCAGCGTATATGGTTAACTTGTTCCAAGGGGATCTCGGTATTTCGTTTAAATATGATAGCCGCCCGGTGACGGATTTGATTTCTGAACGAATCGGACCATCGGCTCAGTTAGGAATTCAAGCATTAGTACTTGGAGTACTTTTAGGACTCGTCCTAGGTGTTATTGCGGCACTTCGTCACAACACAGTGGTCGATTACGGTGCGATGTTCGTATCGGTTATCGGAATTTCGGTACCGTCCTTCGTGTTCGCCTCACTCCTTCAATACTATGTTGGCGTGAAATGGGGCGTTTTGCCAGTCGCGTTCTGGGAAAGCCCGGCGCATACTATCTTGCCGACCGTATCGTTATCACTTGGGGTTACGGCCTCGATTGCTCGATTCGTCCGAACCGAGATGCTAGAAGTAACGAACCAAGATTATGTCACGTTAGCTAAAGCAAAAGGCCTAGATGGTCAGTCGATTACTTGGAAACACATGGTTCGAAACGCCTTGATTCCGGCAATCACGATTCTTGGACCAATGACAGCCGCATTAATTACGGGAACACTCGTCATTGAAAAAATCTTCGCTGTACCTGGTCTTGGTGAGCTATTCGTATCATCAATCACAACAAACGACTACACAGTTATCATGGGTACGACGTTGTTCTTCTCAGCAGTCTTCATTCTCATGATTTTGATCGTCGATTTGCTGTATGGTGTCGTTGATCCACGGATTCGTTTGGGGGGTAACAAATAATGGCTGAACAAAATTCAAATGCAAAAGCAGAACAGTTTGATTCATCACTGTTCCAACATGTTGAGTTCAATGAACAGGCAGGAGAGCGTCTTGCCGGTAAAAGTTTAAACTTCTGGCAAGATGCTTGGATGCGTCTACGTAAGAACAAAGCGGCAATTCTTTCTCTTGCTGTCATCGTCATCATCGCAATCATGTCATTGGTCGGACCAGCGTTATCTGGTAATGACCCTTATACCCAAACAATCACGCAAGCTAAACTTCCACCTAAAGTTACGGGATTAGAGTGGGCTGGTTTTGACGGTATGGCGACACTTGGTGAGACACCGATTGATTTCTACAAACAAAAACAAGTGACAGAGAACTTCTGGTTCGGAACGGACCATCTCGGTCGTGATCTTTGGTCACGTGTCTGGGAAGGAACGAAGATTTCGTTATTCATCGGTTTGATGGCAGCGCTCATTGACGTTCTCGTTGGTGTCACATACGGCGGAATTTCTGCTTATTATGGTGGACGTGTCGATAACATCATGCAACGGATTGCTGAAATTTTAACAGGTGTACCGAACTTGATTTTGATTATCTTGTTCATCTTGATTCTTGAACCAGGGATTACGACGATCATCCTTGCGATGACGATTACCGGTTGGATTGGGATGAGTCGACTTGTACGTGGTCAAATTCTGAAACTAAAGAACCAAGAGTTTGTTCTCGCAGCACGGACACTTGGTGCTTCTAGCGCACGATTGATCTTCAAACACTTGATTCCAAATACTTTGGGAACGATCATTATCTCACTCATGTTCACAATTCCTGGGGCAATCTTCTTCGAAGCATTCTTAAGCTTCATCGGTTTAGGACTTGCACCACCACAACCGTCACTCGGTACATTGATCAACGAAGGGTACAAGGAATTAAAAACGTTCCCTTACTTGCTCGTTGTCCCATCGACGGTCATCGTACTCCTCATGGTCAGCTTCAATATGTTGGCAGATGGACTGCGTGATGCGTTTGACCCACGTTTACGACGCTAACGGAAACTAGAGAGGAGCTCATTCACAATGGAAACTATTTTATCTGTTCGCGACCTGAATGTCGCTTTCCATACGTATGCCGGGACGGTTCAAGCCGTCCGCGGTGTATCGTTTGATTTAAAAAAAGGTGAAACACTCGCAATCGTTGGTGAGTCCGGTTCTGGTAAATCGGTTACTTCAAAAGCCATCATGCGTTTGATTCCAAACCCACCAGGTGAAATCACTCAAGGTGAGATTTTATTCGAAGGCCGCGACTTGGTTAAGCTTTCCGATAAAGAAATGCAAAAAGTTCGCGGTCGTGATATCGCAATGATCTTCCAGGATCCAATGACATCACTTAACCCGACGATGACGATTTTTAAACAGATCGCTGAAGGGCTAAAACGTCACCAAGGATTGACTGGCGATGCAGCGAAAAAACGTACACTTGAACTTTTAACACTCGTAGGGATTCCGAATCCAGAAGCGCGTCTTAAACAATATCCACACCAATTATCGGGTGGGATGCGTCAGCGGATCGTCATCGCGATTGCACTTGCTTGTAACCCGAAAGTATTGATTGCTGATGAACCGACGACTGCACTCGATGTTACGATTCAAGCTCAAATTCTTGAATTATTGAAAGATATTCAGCAAAAAACGGGTACAGCGATTATTTTCATTACGCACGACTTAGGTGTTGTAGCGAATATGGCTGACCGGGTAGCCGTTATGTATGCTGGTAAATTGATTGAAAAAGGTACGGTAGATGAGATCTTCTACGAGCCACGTCATCCATATACTTGGGGACTACTTGGTTCGATGCCGCGTCCATCTGATGACCGTTCGCAAGATCTTCCGGCGATTCCGGGAACTCCACCGAACCTTATGCATCCACCGGTCGGTGATGCGTTTGCACCGCGTAACAAATACGCGATGAAAATTGATTTTGAGAAGGAACCACCTTTCTTCAAGATCTCAGATACACACGAAGCTGCGACGTGGTTGCTTCATCCACAAGCACCATATGTTGAACCACCTGCAGCAATCCGCGACTTGGCATTAAAATACCGTCCGGACAGCGTGTTCTCAAAATCGCTTCTGAAAGGCGGTCTGAAGTAATGGAAAACCGTAAGAAACTACTTGAAGTAAAAAACTTAAAGCAACATTTCAATATTGGTCGTGGTCGTGTCGTTAAGGCGGTCGATGGTCTCTCATTCGATATCTATGAAGGAGAAGTGCTTGGTCTCGTAGGCGAGTCAGGCTGTGGTAAATCAACAACTGGTCGTTCGATCATCGGTTTGTATGATGCGACAGATGGCGAAGTCAACTTCAAAGGTGAAAACGTCCACGCGAAAAAATCGCGTAAGGAAAAGTTGAAGTTCAACCGTGCGATGCAAATGATTTTCCAAGATCCGTATGCTTCTTTAAACCCACGGATGACAGTCGGAGATATCATTGCTGAAGGAATTGATATCCACGGTCTAGCGAAATCGAAAGAGGAGCGGAATAACCGTGTGTATGATTTGCTTGAAACGGTTGGTTTGACAAAGGAACACGCGAGCCGTTACCCACACGAATTCTCAGGTGGTCAGCGTCAACGGATCGGTATCGCACGTGCACTTGCTGTAGAACCGGATTTCATCATCGCAGATGAGCCGATTTCAGCACTTGACGTATCGATTCAAGCCCAAGTCGTCAACTTGATGAAAAAACTGCAACGTGATCGCAGTTTGACATACTTGTTCATCGCCCACGATTTATCGATGGTCAAGTATATCTCAGACCGGATTGGTGTTATGTACCAAGGTCACCTCGTTGAATTGTGTGACGCGGATCGTCTATATGAGAATCCAGTTCATGCGTATACGAAGTCGCTTTTATCTGCGATCCCGCTTCCGGATCCAGAGCACGAGCGGACACGTAAACGGATTATCTTTGATCGTCCAACGAGCGGACCCGTTGGGAAATCGGATGAAGATTCGAGTATCCCGCCGCTTCGCGAAATCGAACCAGGTCACTTTGTTTCGATGACTGATGCAGAACTTGAAGCATATCAAGCGCAACTCGTATAATCGTTAAAGCAAAAAAGGCATTTCCACGTTGATCGTGGAAATGCCTTTTAATTTTCTGATGCAATTCGTGGGAGATGAGCAAATCGGTGAACGACTGAATCAATTGCGTCAAGACGACGGATGGCTTCGTCGAAGTCGATTTTTTCATAATGGTGTAATCCGCCTGGTTGTTCTTCTAGTGTATCCGCATCGTGAACAAGTTGTTGAAGCGGTGTCCGGTTGATTGCACCTGGTGGGAGATAAGAATCCGTATGCAAGAGTACAGCAAGTGCGATTTCCTTTGCACGTGCTGGTTCTTCGCCAAGGCGAATCAAAAGTTTATGGGCACGTTCAGCCCCTTTAATGGCATGAATATCATTTTGACGATAGAGATCGTAATTCCAAGTGCCATCGGTATACCATTCGTAATGACCGATATCATGGAGGAGTGCTGCTTTCGTAGCAGTGTCAGCATCTAAGCCCCGTTTCGTAGCGAGAGTCAGTGCACGTTCTGCTACTGAAATCGCATGATTCAAGCCAGAACGGGATAAATATTTTTGAGCGATCGGATGATCGAGAATAGTAACGAGTGTTAATGCCATGAATGAAAAACTCCTTCCTGAGAGTAGATATTTCTATACACTCTACAGAAAATTGAAAGAAATTGCAACTGTTATTCCTCCATCAATCGACAATCTCACATATTTAATTGCTTAAAGTAGGAATAGAATTTTAAGATACGTGGTATACTTACTAATGTAGAAGATGATTTATTCGCTTTCGTATGGTTGTTAGTTCTGTTTCGGGCCGATTGGGGTGTCGGAATATGAAAGAACGTGATAAGAAGAAAAAGCTGAAGAAACGCCTTTTGCGGGATATTTTAGAGAAAAAACTGAAAGAAATGAAACTTCCTAAAGCAAAAGAGACGATTTCTCAGCCATTTGATCACACGCCAGCTTGTTAAAGCCACGTGGTGGCTTTAACAAGCTTTTTTACGAAAAGTTCTTTCATCTTTATAAAAAAGCTAGGTTTTCTGCTTTATTAGATGTAAACTGTCAAGTAATAGAACCATCATCAATATTTGCTTATGCACATAGATATTGAATGATGTTAAATCAGGGGGAGGATGTTTTTCAATGGTAACACTCTATACTTCACCAAGTTGTACTTCTTGTCGGAAAGCACGCGCGTGGCTTGAAGAACATGAAATCCCGTTCGTTGAACGTAATATTTTTTCAGAACCTTTATCGCTCGATGAAATCAAACAGATTCTTCGTATGACGGAAGATGGAACGGATGAGATCATCTCAACTCGTTCAAAAGTCTTCTCGAAACTCGATGTTTCAGTTGAAAACTTATCGTTGCAGCACCTATACGATTTGATTCAAGAATACCCAGGATTATTACGTCGTCCAATTTTGATTGATGAGAAGCGTCTTCAAGTTGGATATAACGAGGATGAAATCCGCCGATTCTTACCACGCAAGGTGCGTACGTTCCAACTTTTGGAAGCGCAGCGTCTTGTAAACGAGTAATTTTAAAAAGCACGCTGCTTCGTGAGCAGTGTGCTTTTTGTTACCGATAAAAAAGGTTAAAATAAAGATAACAAAGGAATAGAAATATATCCTTGGGATTTAGATAGTATGAATCCAAGTCATATCCTCGTTCGTATTCTAGATAAGGAACGGGAAGAAAGGAGTGGACAGATTGAAAATCGAACGCGTCAATGACAATACGGTCAAGTTCTTCATCACGTACACCGACATCGAACGCCGTGGTTTTGCCCGAGATGAAATTTGGTATAACCGGGAACGGGGAGAACAGTTATTCTGGCAGATGATGGACGAAGCGAATGAAAAAGAGTCCATCTCCTTCGAAGGTCCACTATGGATACAAGTGCAAGCTTTTGAAAAAGGTCTTGAAGTCACTGTGACGATCGCAAAAAATGCAGTTGATGGTGAGCAAGTCGATGAAGACGAACTCGATTCACTTTTACGATCAGCGATGTCTGAGACAGAAGATAAAGATACAGAGCTAAGCCAAGATGTTTTATTTGAAACTCGCGATTTCGAACATATCATCGCGCTCAGTCAATATGCGAATGCTCCTGTGTTTGCAGAACTTGAAACAGCGCTTTATCAAAAAGATGGACTCTATTTACTGCATGTTCATTTCGAAGATGATGTGAACGGAGAAGCACAAGAAAACGTCATGAGTTTAATTGCAGAGTATCTTCAATTCAGTGAACAAACAATACATCCTGTTGCTGAATACGGGAAACAAATCATTACCTCGGATGTCTTTCCATTCATTCGGAAACATTTTCCGAACTGAGGTCAGAAAAAGTGCGAATAAAAGGAGGATCACATTTTGTGATACCTCCTTTTATTCTGATATTAAGTGAGGGTATAGCCACCATCTACAACGAGTGCTTGCCCATTAATATAGCTCGCTTTATTAGATAGTAAGAAGCAAACGACCTCTGCAATCTCAGAAGGTTGCGCAGGCTCGCCACGAAGGTGGTGTTTCATTGCTAGGTCAAATTTATCTTTCCCGCCATATAACGCGTGACTAAGTGCTGTATCGACTGGTCCTGGGCAAATGGCGTTAAATCTGTACTTCCCATGAAATCGTGCTGCATATGTCTTCGTAAGCGTCAGTAGAGCGCTCTTAGACGATGCATAAGGCAATAGCATTGCTGGGAACTTAACGTGACCTACGATGGCACTATTGTTGACGATGGAAGCACCTTTTGAGAAGCGTTTCGTTGCTAACTGGATGATTCGTTCGGGAGAGTGATAATTGACTTGGAATACTTCTTTTTGCTGATCGGAGACGCGTTCGGGTGCAACGGGTTTTCCAAAGGTACCAGCATTGTTGAAAATCCCATCGATTTCAGGGAAATCCTCTTGTGTTTCTTCAAAGAACGCATCGATTGCAGAGGAATCCGCTAAGTCGACAGGGAAGAAATATAAACGTCCTTCTCCGCTTGATTCGAGTGAGGATCCTTTTTCCTTATTACGACCAATTGCAAGGACGGTGTGTCCCTCCCGAATGAGCTGAAGGGAAGTTGCTTCACCAATTCCACTTGTTGCACCAGTAATGATATACGTACCCATTTAAACGCTTCCTTTCTGTCATCAGTCTAAATACGATTTGTACTACATACAAAAAAAGGAGGGGGATTCATGCTACGACGTGTACAACTTCTCATGACCCTCATCTTGACCATCGGCTTGATCGCCTTTTTATCCTACTATTGGAGCGTTTATATGGTAGGTTGGCTGTCCATCGTCATCATCTTGGTCGTCATGAGCGTGTTCGTCATCATTTTACTTGAAAATCGAAACCCGGAACGAACACTCGTCTGGGCACTCGTCATGATGGCACTGCCTGTCGTTGGCGTTTTCGTGTATTTCACGTTCGGCCAGAACTACCGTCGAAAACGAATGTTTCGGTTAAAAGCCATGCTTGATGAAGAGTCTTACATTAAATATCGTACCCAGTTTAAGACAGAGGTACACCAATCAGTGTTCCAAGAAGGACGTTACGGAAAAGTTGTTACACTTATCGACTCGATCAGTCGACTACCAATTTCGTATAATACACATACACGCATCTTGACGAATGGGCAGGAGAAGTTTCCGATTCTTTTAGAGGAAATCCGCCAAGCACAACATCATATTCATTTGGAATATTACATCGTACGAGATGATCAACTCGCACTTCAGTTACAAGAAGCATTGATTGAAAAGGCCAAGCAAGGAATTGAGGTTCGCTTTCTCTATGATGCTGTCGGTTGCTTTTCGACAGATAAGCATTATTTCAAGAAGCTACAAGAGGCTGGTGTAGAGGTTCGAGCATTTTTCCCAGTCGTGTTACCTTTCATTTCGAGTAAATCGAACTACCGGAATCATCGAAAGATCGTCGTTATCGATGGGACAGTTGCTTTTACAGGCGGGATTAACATTGGGGATGAATACATCGGTCGCAATCAACATTTTGGGTTTTGGCGCGATACCCATCTTCTTGTACGAGGAGAAGCTGTCTCTGAACTCCAACTGATTTTTCTCCAAGATTGGTACTACATGACAGGGGAACGACTTTTTACGCCGTTTTATATGGAGTCACTGGAGAATGTCGAAGAAGCAACTGGAGGTGTACAGATCATTGCGAGTGGACCTGATGAACCGCACGAGGCAATGAAGTCGCTTTACTTCGGACTTATTACGGAAGCACGTGAGTCCGTCTATATCGCTTCCCCGTACCTCATACCTGACGAAGACCTTATGACAGCGCTGAAGACCGCTGCTATGGCAGGGATTGATGTTCGTATTTTACTCCCGAGCTTTCCGGATCATAAAATCGTTTTCTATGCGAGTCGCTCTTATTTTGATGATCTACTGCAAGCTGGTGTAAAAATTTATGAGTACAATAAGGGCTTCATGCATTCTAAAGTCATCGTCGTTGACGACGCCATCGCAACGATCGGAACTGCGAACATGGATTTACGCAGTTTTCATTTGAATTTCGAAGTGAACGCTTTTTTGTACGGAACAAACTCTGTTCATGAATTAACGCGTGATTTTTATGAAGATTTTAGCCATTCGACAGAAGTTGATGCTGATTTGTTCCATCGTCGTCCATTACGTCGTCGTTTAATTGAATCGATTTCGCGCTTATTCTCGCCTTTACTTTAGTAAAAAGGGGAACGATGCTGATGTTCGAAGCTATTGATGACTCTGGTAAACGCATCATGATTCATAGATTTTCGATCCATGACTTGAAAGCCATGTCCTTACGGTGTCCGTATTGCCTGAAGCCGTTGCGCGTCAGGCAAGGACGGCGACCGCATTTTGCGCATATCTCAGCTTGTTCAGGAGAGAGTAGATTGCATATATCTTGGAAACAGCGGATTGCAGACTCCTTGATGACCGCAGGCATTCAAGTTGAAACTGAATGGATAACGGGACAACGTCGCTTTGATCTATGGCTCCCAGAAAAGCAACTTGGTATTGAAATTCAGTGCTCGCCGATGTCGGCAGATGAATGGATGAGACGAGCAAAACTTGATGCGAAACAAGAACGGACAGTTCGTTGGATCGGGTTTCATCCTTCACAAGGTGTCACGATTCGATTGCAAGGATGGATGAGACAAGCATTCCTACAAAATGAATATTTGGATCTGATTGTCGAGAATCAAATTCGACGATTCCGACATCCGATTCCTTTTGCGAAGCATCATGTCTATTGTACGGTTCAATCACTTTCTTTATCTGACTTTCTTTCAACTGAACTACCTTCATTTCCTCGGAAATTTTCAATGGCTCGATGGCAAGGAATCGTTCACCGCTATCGTCAGCG
Organism: Exiguobacterium sp. EA-TM-5; assembly: GCF_053878415.1. Lineage (NCBI taxonomy): Bacteria > Bacillati > Bacillota > Bacilli > Caryophanales > Exiguobacterium > Exiguobacterium sp. EA-TM-5. The sequence goes on from NZ_CM132670.1 coordinate 1,488,515, forward strand.
ACCTTTTCATACCTCTTTACCTCCGCGTATTCTAAGACTTCCACTTTATCAAGCAGGTTTTCATCTGCAGAACCTACCATCTTTTGTCTTTCTTCCCATCACCCACTTGTTATCTATTCCAGTCCATCCTTTTGAGTTTCAAATCGCAGTCTTTTTAAGGCTAAAAGGGAGATACACGTCGATCCATCTGGAACATGCAATCCATCATCTGCTACAACAATTGAACCTTTCGATTGAAAGACCTGTGATGGATTCACTCATCAAGGAATGGATGGAGCGGATTGAGGAGACGAATAGGCTGTTCTAGCAGGAGCACTTCAATTGTTTGTCGAAAAGAAAACAGGTATAACTGAATTAAAGGAGTGAGGCAAATGGCAGAAGTATTAACACGTCAAGATGTTGACGTTACAGAAACGTGGAACCTAGAATCGATTTACGCATCAAACGAAGTATGGGAAGAAGAATTCGAATCGGTGAAAGCAATGCTCCCATTACTCGTCGAGTATAAGGGACGTCTTGGTCAGAGTGCGGAAACGCTATATGAAGGGTTACAGCTACGAGATGAAGTCTCTAGACGTCTTTATAAGCTCTATACATACGCGCACATGCGTTATGACGAAAATACAGCGGATAGTTTCTACCAAGCCATGAATGACCGTGCTCGGACGCTAGCATCGCAAATCGGAGCAACACTTGCTTTCATGACACCAGAATTGTTGGCTGTACCTGAAGCGACGATTGAGACATATCTCAATGAGAATACGGATCTCGCGATGTATCGTCATGCATTTGATGAGTTGAATCAAGAGCGCGAACACGTGCTGACAGAAGCGGAAGAAGCGATTCTTGCGAAAGCAGGAGAAGTACTCGGTCAATCGGGTACGACGTTCGGTATGCTGAATAATGCAGATTTGACATTCCCGAAAATCAAAGGTGAGGACGGGGAAGAGACAGAATTGACACATGGTCGCTTCATTACATTCCTTGAGTCGTCTGACCGTTCTGTTCGGGAAGCCGCATTCAAAGCGATGTACGGAACGTATGCGAAGTATACGAATACACTTGCTTCGACACTTGCAGGATCAGTCAAGAAGGATAACTTCTATGCAGATGTTCGGAAGTTCCCGTCGGCACGTGCAGCCGCATTACATGGTAATGCGATTCCTGAATCCGTCTATGATGGATTAGTTGAAGCGGTACATGAGCATTTACCGTTACTTCATCGCTACGTAGCTTTACGTAAACGGGTACTCGGACTCGACGAATTACACATGTATGATATGTATACACCGCTCGTTTCTGAAGTTGAAATGAAAGTCTCTTATGAGGAAGCGAAACAATTGATGGTCGAAGGGCTCGCGCCGCTTGGAGCAGAATATAAACATATTCTCGAAGAAGGATTGTCTGAGCGCTGGGTCGATGTTCGAGAAACGCGTGGTAAACGTAGTGGGGCTTACTCTTCTGGTGCTTATGATACACAACCATTCATTTTAATGAACTGGCAAGATAACATCAATAACCTCTTTACGCTCGCACATGAATTCGGACATTCGGTTCATAGCTACTACACGCGGAAATCACAACCATACCCATACGGTGACTATTCAATTTTCGTCGCAGAAGTTGCTTCAACGACGAATGAAGCGCTGTTGAATGATTATCTATTGAAAAAAGTGACGGATCGTAAAGAAAAACTTTATCTGTTGAACAATCAACTTGAAACATTCCGTGGAACATTGTTCCGACAAACGATGTTCGCTGAGTTCGAACATGCAATTCATGATGCTGCGCGTCTTGGACAATCGTTGACACCAGAATTCTTGACGTCGACGTATTATGCCTTGAATCAAAAATACTTCGGGGAAGAGATTGTATTAGACGAAGAGATTGGTTTGGAGTGGGCTCGAATTCCACACTTCTATTACAATTACTATGTCTATCAGTATGCAACAGGCATTTCAGCGGCTGCTGCATTGACGGATCAAATCCTAGAAGAAGGACAACCGGCTGTAGAGCGTTACATCAATAATTTCTTAAAAGCAGGATCAAGCGATTATCCAATCGAAGTGCTAAAAGCTGCTGGTGTTGATATGACAACAAAAGCACCAGTCGAAGCAGCACTTCGTCAATTTGAACGCGTCCTAGATGAATTCGAAGCTTTGTTGGCAGAGTGACATCTTTGTGACAAAGTGAACAAATGGTGGAAAAGAGTATAGTCTCACGATATACTTATATTGTGAAGAGAGTCACATTCCCCAGTCGATTCTCTTTTTCCCCCATCCAATGATCAAAAGAAAAAGTCCTTTTCGTCATGAAGGACTTTTTCTTTTTCTATGAGTGAGTATAAAAAGGACAGTGAAGCAGACTTCACTGTCCTTTTATTGTTATATCATGCATGTGCTGAATCTTTTAAATGACGCCATACTTTTCCATCACAGTATGATAGAGAAGCACATTTCTGTTGCAAGACCAGTTTTTTTAGTTCATGTTCAATCTGGGATTCAGGAGCGTCATAAATAAAGGCAATTTCAGCCGTAGTTGCTGTTTCATACCGTCTCAAGAATTGTTCAAGTGGTGGCTTTGGTTGTTTTTCAATCGTATGATCTAGTAGTTCACTTAAGATCGAGACATAGACCAAATACTCATAAGGTCCTTCCGCCTTAATGGCTTCCTCATCTCCAACGAAAGCGAGTGTCGGAAGAATTCGGACATCCCATTCTGTAACCAGTTCAGTCTCTTTCTCAAGCATTTGCTGAATCGTATCCGATGAGACATCACGATGGAATTCATCTAAATCCAAACCATACTCTGTCAGTGCTTCTGCTAATCGCATCAATGATGGACGGCTGTAAGCACTCTCTCCTTCAACATTATGAAGCATCCGAAGGCGTCGCATGAATCGCATACCAAACGTTTTTCCTTGAAGCTCAATGGCTTTTAGGATGACGAGTGGTGATATGTCACATGCCGAACGTGAAGGAGCGCATGGAATCGTCGCAATCGTCCGGAGACGAAAGAGATGACCATATTCTAGCTCTAGTTTCTTGAGAACGGGTATCAACCGTAAACCATCCGTTTGTGTCACATCTAGGAAATGATAGATTTCCAGAGGTTTCGTCGGTTGTTGAATCGATGGTTCGTCCAATGAACAATAGGATCCGTTGCATTGTGCGTGTTCCATCCGTTCACCCCTTCCTGTTGTTATCGTTACCCTATTTTAGCAACGAAAAAAAAGAAAGAGCAAAGGTTTTGCTTGTTCACTTCTACACGAGAAATCAAGAAAGCGCTTTACGTTCCATGAAGCGAACGATTTTATTTTTTGTTTCACGCTGTGGAATGTCGTGTTCTAAAAGGAGTTGCTCGAAGTCCTTTTGCCCTTGTTTGAAGTTGCTGACTTCAAACTCTAACTCATAATCGGTATATCCGAGATAACGACTTTTATCAAGGACGAGTAAACCTTCCGGAAGCACGATGTCGATTCGTTCCGTCTCTAATCGACCTAAATGCTCTAAAGATCCTTGTAAGTCAAACGATTTTAGCTGGTGATTCATCTCATCAGAATGAATCAGACCATATTTAAATAGGTCTTCCGCTTCATTTGCTGATAACGTAACATGCGTTTCAAGCAATCCATCTTCGTGAGGTTGTTTTAAAGTAAGGACGAGTCCTTGCTTTTTTTCACGGATTCGTAAAGCAGCACCTTTTTTTCGAAGTTCAAAATCAGGCGTATCAAAATAATCATTTGCTTGCCAAATGGGTTGTTTAGTTGATGCATAATGGGTAAATAACGATAGGTATTCTTGTTCAGACAATAAGTTCTTAAATTCGATTTCCAATTCTTGTCTAATCGGAATCACGCCTTTCTAGTTGAATGTCTGAAAATATGATAACATGAATGAGGTAGGAACACGCACTGAACCAATACTATTCGATTAAAAGTGGTGACAAATCAGATGACAAAAGAAAATTGGGATTTATTTCTTGCACCGTACCAAATCGCGGTCGATGAGTTGAAAGTCAAGCTAAAAGCGATTCGTAAACAATTTCAGCAACGGGGAGAACATTCACCGATTGAATTTGTCACAGGACGGGTCAAACCTGTAAAAAGCATTCTTCAAAAAGCGGAACGAAAAGCAATTGCGCGGGATTCTTTAGAACAAGATATGCAGGATATCGCCGGATTACGTATCATGTGTCAATTCGTTGATGATATCATTCATGTCCTTGAACTATTGCGTTCGCGTGGTGATTTTAAGATCGTCGAGGAACGAAACTACATTACTCAAAAGAAGGATAGTGGTTATCGATCGTATCACGTTATCATTGCTTATCCGGTTCAGACAATCGAAGGGGAAGTACCGACGTTAGTGGAGATCCAAATTCGGACACTTGCGATGAACTTCTGGGCAACGATCGAACACTCGTTGAATTACAAATATCAAGGCAATATTCCGGAAGAGACGCGTGAGCGACTGCGACGTGCGGCAGAAGCAGCGTTTTTGCTCGATGCGGAAATGAGTCAACTGAAAGTAGAAATTCAAGACGCACAACTCGTCTTTCAACGTGACGCCAAGGCGTCCGAACGATTAAAAGAGTAGGGGGATGACCATGCGTTTTGCAATCACGGCTCGCGATGATGAGCGTTCACATGCGCTTAAACAAGAGCTCGAGCAGGCATTGACGAATCGGGGATGCGTCCTTGATGTCAGTCAACCGGAAATCGTCGTCTCGATTGGTGGAGACGGAACGATGTTACAGGCGTTTCATTCGTATCTCGATCAAGTAGAGACGATCACCCTTGTTGGAATTCATACGGGGCATCTCGGTTTTTATGCGGATTGGCGCCCGGAAGAAATGGATGAACTGATCGATCATATCGCGAAGCAGGATTTAGCGACGGTTCAATATCCATTGCTTGAACTTTCGATTGATTATGCGGATGGTTCTCACAACCAACTATTAGCCTTGAATGAATGTACGATTAAGAGTTTTAACCAAACGCTCGTCTGCGATTTGTCGATTCGAGGTGATTACTTCGAGACGTTTCGTGGTGATGGATTATGTGTATCGACACCATCAGGTTCGACAGCATACAATAAAGCGCTCGGCGGAGCAATCGTCCACCCAGCGCTCGAAGCAATTCAAATTACAGAGATGGCATCGATCAATAATCGTGTTTACCGGACGATTGGCTCGCCGATGTTGTTACCGAAACATCATGATGTCGAAATTCGTCCAGTCAACCCAATTGATTTTCAAATGACGTATGACCACTATGCTTCAATCATTCATCAAAACGTAACGTCGATTCGGTGCCGAGTCTCAGATAAAAAAGTGAAATTTGCTCGTTTTCGTTCTTTCCCGTTCTGGCAGCGGGTTCGGGAATCTTTCCTAGCAGACGAAAGACGTTAATGTAGCATGTAAAGGGAATTGGAAATATGAATGGATTTCAGCTACAACAGACGGTAAGCGATCTCGAAGACGGATGGCGTGTCAGTCATTTTTGCACGACGCGTTTAGGGATCTCGCGAAAAATGTTAGTATCAATCAAAAATCACGGGGATATTACGAGCAACGGGCAACACGTCAATGTTCATGATGTCTTGCGTGCGGGCGATCATGTCCATGTCTTTTTCCCGGAGGAGACGCCAGCACCCGATATGGTGGCGACAGAAGGAGAACTTGATATCTTGTTTGAAGATGAGTGGCTACTTGTCGTCAATAAACCGCCGGGTATGGCATCAATCCCTTCACGATTACATCCAGAGCGCTCGCTATCGAATTATGTCCTTGGTTATTATCGAAAACAAGGAATCCCATATGCGATTCATATCGTTAATCGTCTTGACCGTGACACGAGTGGTCTTGTCTTATTTGCGAAACATGGATTAGCCCATCACCGGATGAGTCTTATGCAAAAGTCAAATGAGCTAGAACGACATTATTTAGCCTATGCACCTGGACACGTACCAGCACAAACGATTGATCAGCCAATCGGTCAAACCGATCATTCCTTCATGGAACGGATGGTACGACCAGATGGTCAACGGGCTATTACTCATATTTTAAATAGCCGTCCAGTTCAAGCCTTTGACCAAGAGCTGTCGTTACTTGATATTCGACTAGAGACAGGACGGACACATCAAATTCGTGTCCACCTTGCGTTTCTTGGTCATCCCTTGATTGGTGATACGATGTATCAGGGTCAGCCGTTACTGCCGCGTCAGGCACTTCATAGTGCGTCAGCATCGTTTCTTCATCCTGCAACAGGAGAACGGGTTCGATTTGAGGCACCGCTTCCTGAGGATCTCCGAATTGAATGATTGATATACGCTAAAAGGCAGTGGATCAAGTCCACTGCCTTTTAAACGTACGCTTAATCTTCATCGAACATGGAAATCCGTGACTGAGAAGCGATTGCCATGATTAATCCTAGACCGACGAGGTTTACGATCATCGTCGATCCACCATAACTGATGAACGGTAGAGGGAGACCTGTGATTGGTAAGACACCAATCGTCATCCCGATGTTTTGGAAGATCTGGAACGTAAACATCGCGACGTATCCTGTCACGATATAGGTACCAAATGGATCCGCCGTTTCAAGTGCAATTTGAATCAAGCGATAGACGAAAAGGAACAAGACGATCAATACGATGGCAGCTCCAATGAAACCGTAGTGTGAGGCAATCGTCGTAAAGATGAAGTCTGTATGCAGCTCTGGAACGAATACTTGCAGTTTCCCGTAGCCAACGCCAAACATTTGACCTGAACCCGTTGCATTGATCGCTTGGACAAGCTGGTACGAAAGATCATCTGCGTATTCGAACGGTTGCAACCAAGCCATGATCCGATTCATTGCATGACCTGGGAAGAAGGTTGCGAGTAAGTCATTCTGGAAAAAGAATAGGTAAAAGAAGATGATGACGGCGCCTGCGAATAGAGCAAACATCGTCAAGAGCCATTTCCAGTTCAGTCCTGATAATAACATCGCACATGCCAAGATGACACAAAGGATCAAACCGATCCCTAAATCGGGTTGGATGATAATGAGACCGAGTGGTAAGGCTGTGACAGCGACCATTTTGATAAGTAATAAGAGGTCACGTTCATGCTGAACATAGCGTGCATTGTGTTCGGTGATGACGGCAGCGAGCGAAACGATCAAAAAGAACTTCATGAACTCGGCCGGCTGAACAGTACCGATGACCGGAAACTGATACCAACCATATGCCCCTTTGATTTCAGTAACAACTGGTGTGTTTCGAAGAACGACAAGACCAACCAATGACAAGATACCTGCTCCATATAAAAACCAGTGGAATCGCTTCAACTGTTCATAATCGATGAAAATGACGACAGATAACGCCATGAAGCCGATGATATACCATTGAATTTGTTTGGCAGAGAAGTTGATGGCACTAATTGCACCTTTAAGCGAAGGTTGAGCCGTATAGATGGCGATGACACTGATGACCATCAGACAGGCGAGTAAAAAAAGCAACGTATGATCATAACGTTGTGTAAATGATTTGAATCGATTCATTTCATCCCTACTTTCTATCACTTTCTATATTACCGTAATTTATCAAATCCGCAATATCAAGAGCGATGGTTGACAGAAGCGTTACGTTTTTGTAACCTGAAGATAGGTTTTATTACCAGGTACTAATTCAAGGGGGACTTTATCATGAATATTTATCCTTCACTCGAAGGCAAGACGTACGTCGTCATGGGTGTCATCAATCAACGCTCGATTGCATGGGGAATCGCACGTGCGCTCGATGCTGCTGGAGCAAGCCTGGCATTTACATATGTCGGGGAACGTTTTAAGGCGCCACTTGAAAAATTAGGACAAGAATTATCACGTCCGGCTTCGTATTATACGTGCGACGTCACGAGTGACAAAGAAATCGAACAAGTCTTCCAAACGATTCATGCGGATCACGGTAAGATTTCAGGAATCGCACACTCGATCGCATTCGCGGATAAAGAAGCACTTCGTGGTGAGTTTTCTGGTGTGACACGTGAACAGTTCGCGCAAGCACTCGACATCTCTGCCTACAGCTTGACGGCAGTCGTCAAGGCAGCAAAAGATTTCTTCACGGAAGATGCATCCGTTATCACATTGACGTATCTAGGTGGCGAGAAGATGGTTCCGAACTACAATGTCATGGGTGTCGCAAAAGCAGCACTAGATGCAAGTGTTCGTTACTTAGCTGCTGAATACGGTCAGCAAGGTGTTCGTGTCAATGCAATCTCAGCTGGTCCGATCCGGACAGTTTCAGCAAAAGGTGTCGGCGATTTCAACTCAATTCTAGATAGCATCGAAGAACGTGCGCCACTTCACCGTAACGTCACGACAGAGCAAATCGGTCAAAGTGGACTGTTCTTGCTTTCACAAATGTCGAGTGGCGTAACAGGAGAAATCCTTCATGTCGATAGTGGATTCCACATTCTTTAATAGATAACAGGTTGAACCAAGCTTTCCTGAGAAGGGGGCTTGGTTTTTTTTGTGCTGGATCGGGGAAGTGTTAAATATGAACGTGTTGAAGGAGAGAGGAAGTGTAATGGATGAATGCAATCGATTTTACAGTTGTACAATATGTGAACCGTCAAGTACGTATCGATCCACAGTTAAAGACTGAGCCGGTCGCTCGGGTTCAACCGATACGCCCAGTCGATCCTTACCGAGAACATGAAACCCAGGATTTTTTAGAAGAACAGGCAAATGCATATGGTGTATTGCCAGAACTAAAACTTCCCGGTCGAAGCTTCGACCGGGAAGTTTAATCATTCATTGACCTGTGAAGCGGAATGTCTCATAGACACTCCAAGCACCATTTTCTAATTCATACAATAACGCCATTTTCGTGACATCCTCTTGGAAGCGAATATCTTCCATTTTGAGACGTTCTAGCACATCGAACAGTTCGACATCGGACAGTTCTTGACCAATCGTGATATGCGGCAAGAAATCATATTTTGGCTTATGTTCGAGTGGACCCGTATGCAGAGCGCGATGTAATTGCTCTAATTCATCGGTTGGCATCACTTTAAGGAACAAAACATTGTTTGTCGGATGAAACGAACGAGCTCCTTGAATGTGCAGATTGACTGGCTTAGTCTCAGATGCAATCCGATTCAATTCAGTGACGATATGGTCTAATTCTGTCTCGTCCATCTCCATCCGCTCCCGTAGCGTGATGTGAGGTGTGATTAGTGCATACTTCGAGTCATATCTCTTTCGATATGAATTGGCAAAATCTTGAACGCGTTTCGATGGAAACAATACAACCCCGATGTTCATCGAAAATCCCCTACTTTCCCCTGAAATGATAACGCTTTACAAAATAATCATGACGGATTCTGGCTTCGATGTCAAAGAAGTTTGAGAGGAGCTTTAGAATCCGTGTATACTAATGAGGTACTTTGTTGGAGAGGTGGATACAGTCATGAAGAAAACACATTCAAAAGAGGTCAAACAAGCAGCAATTGATAAGCTACATGAACGCGGGGTGACAATCCACGCGATTGCTGAAATCGTGTACCAAATGCAAGCCCCATACACAGTGGATCTGACAATCGAGACATGTGTTAGTTCTGTTGAACGTGTTCTTGAAAAACGTGAATTACAACATGCGATTCTCGTCGGAGCAGAACTAGACATCTTGGCAGAAAAGGGTTTATTATCAGAACCACTCTTGTCCATCATCCAAAGCGATGAAGGGCTATTTGGCGTCGATGAGACGATTGCGATTGGTGCCGTCAATACGTATGGGTCGATTGCTGTAACGACATTTGGATATTTAGATAAAGCAAAGGTCGGAATCATCAAAGAACTCGATACGAAGCTTGGAGACGGAAAAGTCAATACGTTCATGGATGATATCGTAGCAGCGATTGCGGCAAACGCATCCGGACGTCTAGCACATCGTTTACGAGATAAGGAAGACTATTCAGCAGAAGAATTAGAAGAACGTAAGGGAACATACTGATGCGGGGTGCAAGAACAGCTTGGGTGGGTGCATCTATCGCGGTTGTCCTATTCGTGATTATTGCTGTCTCGATTCGTATGACGGGTTACTTTTTATTTGATGCACAATTATCGTCGTACATGTCTCAACAGGTTCCAGGAGATTACGTCTCTTGGTTCACTCAACTAGGCTCGGGTCCAGGGGCGATGACGATGACGGCGTTACTTGGAATACTCAGCTATGTCTTGTGGCGAGACCGCATCGCAAGCATTTGGTATGTGATCATGGCGATATCAGTAGGGGTGTTGAATCAGGTCGTTAAGTTTGCCTTTGTTCGAGAGCGTCCGTCATTAAATGAACTGGTTGGCGGCGTAGGATACAGTTTTCCGAGCGGTCATTCTGCCATGGCATTTGCTGTCTATGCTGGATTTCTTGTTGTCGCTTTCCGCCATCTTAAAGTGGGTGGAAAGGTTCTTGTATCCGTATTGACGATTGGATTGTTTCTTGCCATGGGAGCTTCACGAATCATTTTGAACGTTCACTATTTCTCGGATGTAATCGGTGGTTATTGTTTTGCTACGATTATTCTTTGTAGCTCCTATGCATTTATTGTCTCACGCAGAAAAAAAGGAGTGGCTTGATGTTAGTGTTAGATGTAGATCATAGCTTATTGTTTGATGAAGAGACGATGCGTTCCATCGATAAGCCGACCTTACTTGTCGAACGAGTCGCTGGACGACCGCGCTTCATGACGATGCGAGCGCATCTTAGATTAAAGCGATTAGTATCAATCGATGGTGTCGTTCCGGTGACGAAACGAACGATGGAAGAGTACCAGCAGTTGGAACTCTTTCAAATCGATGCGCCACCTAAATGGGCAATCATTGCCGGTGGAGAAGTTTTGCTTAAAGACGGGAAAGTGGATCGTCGATACGAAAATTGGTTACGGCAATTTAATAAAAAAACATCCCTTGATTCGATTCTTGAGTATCTCATTGAAATGGAGCAAGTATCGTTTGATGTATATCCTTCTGAAACATTATCAAGTTTAATCACACTTCCGCATGATCCTATTCAGCGGACAACGGATGAAGCTTTGTTATTAGAAGAATTATTTCGTAAATATGAAACAACATGAAAAAACCGGACGGTCTCAAACAGACCGTCCGGTTTTCATCGTTTAGCGTAAGATATCAAGTTGCCGGTAAAGGAATCTCATCGAACCAATACACACCGACCGTCTCAGCACCAGCATGTGCCAAGATAGAAGGACCGAATTGTGTGATATGGACATTGATTCCAGGATGTTCTGTTACGATCAAACGTTTTAGTTCTTCAGCAGCAGTATGGGCGAGTGTATGACTGACATAAAGTGTCCGATCATAAACACCATGAGCGCTTACCTTTGAAGAGATTTCACTAACCATCTCTTTAAATGCTTTTTTTATGGAACGAACTTTCTTGAAAGGAACAAGCCGTCCTTCTTCATTAAATTGAGCAATTGGCTTGATATTAAGCATGTTCGCTAGTAAAAATTGACTGCCTGAGACACGACCACTCCGTCGCATAGTCTCCATATTTCCGATGATCAAATAAAAATGCGATTTGTGCTTAAATGTTTCAAGTGTAGATAGAACTTCATCGGGACCTTTTCCAGCAGCAGCTAGACGTTGTGCGATCCGGACGAGTTCTTGCTGATTCGAAGCACCCGTATACGAATCAATTGCGTACAAAGGGAATCCGACGGCTTCAGCTGCAGCTACAGAACTCGAATACGTACCACTCAAGCCACTCGTGATGTGAATTGCGTAACCGTAATCATATCCGTCTTCGAGTAACTGTTCGTACAACGTCACGAAATCACCAAATGATGGTTGAGAAGTTGTAGGTGAAACGTGAGTATCTTCTCGCATTTTTTGATCAAGCTGTTCAATCGAGATATCGACATACTCCCGGTAAGAATCTCCGTTTAAGATGAGTAAGGTCGGTATCACATGGACTCCGAGTTTTTCAGCCTCTTCTGGCTCAAAAAAAGCCATGCTGTCGGTAATCCAAGCAATCTTATCCATGTATATGACGCCTCCATTAATATAACCATTTTGTCCATCATACCATAGCGATGAAAGCGGAATCACTAGCTAGCGCGTTTTTGTGTGATAGGAGCACTGGAAACGTGTCCAAACCATGAACTGATACCAAAGGCGATGAGTGCCGGGAATAACCATTCTAAACTTTGATCAACTAAAGGTAAGGATTGATAAATCGTTTTAAGATTTCCCGGGAAAAGGGAAAGTTGATTCAATGCACTACAGAATGAGAAGAAGATTGTAATTCCTAGAGTTGATTGATAGACGACCGATTTACGACGGAATAGATGACGCATGAACGTCAATGCAATCAATACGATGACGATTGGATAAAGGAACATCAATACTGGAACGGCGATTGATAGCAATGTCTGTAATCCGACAATCGATACTGTAAGACCAAGAGCTGTTGTGAAAATACTAGCTGATTTTAATGAAACACGTTTGGAAATCGTCATCATATATTCTGCAAATGCAGTGACGAGACCAACAGATGTTGTCAAACAAGCAAGTAAAATCGCAAGACCAAGTACAGCTAAACCAATTGAGCCAAACGCTGTATTCGCATAATGTTGAAGAAGTGCCGGACCATCAACTTTTCCGATAGCAGCGAACGTATTACGTCCAATCATCCCAAGACCGACATATACAAGAGTCAAAGCAGTGGCAGCGATTATTCCAGCGCGAGTAACGATTTTAAATTGTGCTGTTCGTTCATGAACGCCCCGACTTTTTAATGTATGCAGTACGACGACACCGAATACTAAGGCGCCGAGAGCATCAAGCGTTAAGTATCCTTGAAGGAAACCTTGAATGAATGCTTGTCCAGTCGTCTCATATGCTTCGTTTGGCGAAGCGACGCTCGAGAGTGGTGAAATGATACTACTGATGCTTAATGCGGCAAGAGCGATCAATAATAAGGGTGTGATGAAACGCCCGATGATCTCGAGTAATTTTCCTGGACGTAGTACAAGATAGAGTGTAGCAAGGAAAAAGAGACTTGATGAGATGACCAACGTCATTTGTGAGGGAGCACCAAGGAATGGTACGACTCCAAGCTCATACGTGACGACGGATGTTCGTGGGATCCCAAAGAAGGGACCAATTGCAACGTAAAGTGCAAACGTCAATGCAGCACCTATAAAACGAGGAAGTGGTGCGGCAAGCGTTTTGATACCTCCTCCGATAGAGGCAACTGCCAGTAAGCCGAGTAAAGGAAGACCGACACCCGTTACGATAAAACCGAGGATGGCAGGAAGGAACTGTGTGCCTGCAAGCGCTCCGAGTTCCGGTGGGAAAATCAGGTTACCCGCACCGAAAAATAAAGCGAAAATCATAAATCCTAAAGCAAATGTATCTTTTGTCTTAAACATGTGTTGTCCTCCATTCATCCTAATTTCATAAAAAAAGCCTCATCCACAATGTTTGTGGATAGGCGTCGTTTGCTCAGACGCCTTGTCGAAATGACGAAAAGGGCCTGGATCTTCATTTTCTCAAACGAGAAATGAATCTTCAGTCCCTACTCTTAATCACAATCAGTCGTTCTTGGATGAGTGTAGCGTGTGTCATGTTTAAAACCTCCTGTTTGAATTTTTCTAAGAATAACATGATGAATCTAATAAAACAATATTTTCTGAAAATTCACCGCCGAGTTTTTTTAAAATAGAGAACGCCTCGAGCAGAAATAGGATTCTCTGCTTGAGGCGTTTCAGATAAAAATATCAGCTCGTTGCAATCGAGCGTGTTTTTTTATGGCGTTTTAATTTATGGAGGAGCCAAGCGTGAACGACCTCACAGGATTGACGCGGTAACGTCAGTTCCACAAGCGATTCCTGCTGTTGCCCTTTGATGATGAAAAGACCGTTTTCTTCATCGACCGGGGCGATGGTCATTGAACTCGCTTCATTCAGCGACAATTTCACTTCACCGAGCGTTGCATCCTTTAATTTCAGGATGTTCCCATTTGTCGCAAATTTCGTGAATGAGCCAATTCCGTTCACTTTTAACTGATCCATATTGAATTCCTCCTTCTGCTGATTCCAGTGCTTTCCCTATAAAAAACCGGGTCTAACTTCTATCTTTAAAAGGTTATCCTCATTATAGCGAAGTCTTCACAAGATGCTAGTCTTATTTTGTGTGAAAATTCGAATAATTTTTTAACGATATTGTCATATAGAGAGAAATAGTTGTTAAGAGGGAGTCGTCATTTAAAATTCAAATAGAACAAAAGCATCCTTTTCCAAAAAGAAAAAGATGCTAAAGGTCAATCTAACTCAAAACTCCATTTCTTCTTGCGACAAACTAACGTTCCTCGTCGAAGGATTGATTCTTTCTCTGCTTCAAAATCTTCACGTAATACACTCATATCTTCATATCGTCCTGCCACATATACGGGGATTGTAATATTTCTTGAGAAAACAGATCGTTTTGCACTTTCAAAATCAATCAAAACGCCTTCTCCGAGAAGTTGACGGATGTGAATCATGATTTCAGCTGTTAAAGCAATCGAGGCAACGGATCGAGCATGCTGTCGAAATTTCCGTTGGACGAGGTCGGCGATCAGTTGTTCCACTCGTGACCAATCTTTTAAATAAACAGAAGCATGAAGACCATCGTATTCGCTAAAATAAACCAGTTCATTCTCGATCGAGTCAAGGAAGGGAAGTGGTGTTCCTCGTTTCATATGCATTAGAAATAATAATTCCGCGATTTCGACATCCGTCAATACATCGAGCGAATGGGATGAGCGAATATCAATAGCAATCAAAGGATGACGCTGAATATCCGTTGATTGTGAAAACTGTTCGATTTCATGTGCTTCGATATAATGAAGCATCGTTCGAAAAGATTGTTTCGTCTGTTTGAAATTACTTCCTGAAATGAGTAAAGGACGTTTCAAATCGACTGCTGCAGCGAAATCAGAGAAATGGACCCCCGACATCGTCAACCGTTGATTTTCCTCGTCCTCATATAAGTAAAGTAACGCACTCGACATACCACTTCGCTTCCTTTCCATGACTAACTACTTCATAATTTAATAGTAGCAAAACTTCGAATTGCCTGAAAGGATATTTACTTCTGAAAACGGGCATACTACATAGAGAAGCATAAAGAGGGGTGATGGAGCATGTGGGGCTTGCGAAAGCCATTCCCGGAATTGCGGACCGAGCGCTTCATATTACGTGAGCTCGAAAACCGCGACGCACGTGAATTGTTTAAAATCTTATCAGATGATGAAGTCATGTACTATTATGGATCGGATCCGCTCGTGACGGTCTATGAAGCCAAAAATGTCATCAGTTACTTTAAAGAACAGTTCACGCAAGGTAAAGCGATTCGCTGGGCAATTGCTGATGCGCAAACGAATCAATTGATCGGGACGATCGGTTTTCATAACTGGCTCTCTCAATATCATCGGGCGGAGATTGGTTTTGAAGTCAGTCAAGATCATTGGCAACGTGGTGTCGCTTCGGAAGCGGCGAGGGCTGTTCTGACATATGGCTTTGAAGAATTTGCTCTCCACCGGATTAGTGCTCTCGTTGCACCTGAAAATATCGCTTCCAATGCATTAGTACAAAAATTAGGATTTCAAGCTGAAGGATTATTAGAAGATTATGCATACAGTCATGGTCGTTTCATGGATTTGACGATGTATCGTATGCTCGCATCTGAATGGAAGGGATGAGGTAGTCAATGGAAAAACAAACACTTGTGCTCCTACATGGATTTACAGGAGGAACAGATTATTTTAATCGAGTAGAGGCGAATTTACGACATTCTTTCGATGTATTGCCGTTAAGCTTACCGGGGCACGAGGGACTCGATGTCGGACCAGATACGATTGAGGGGTTTGCCGAATGGGTCATGCATGATCTTGAGCGACGTGGTATTGAAAATCCAATCATCATTGGACATTCCTTTGGCGGATACATTACCGCGGCAATCGTAGAAGCGTATGCCGATCAAATCAGCGGGTACGGTCTTGTGTATTCGACAGCAAAAGCAGATGATGAACAAGCGAAACAAAAACGGAATCAAAACATCACGCGTGTCGAAGAAGTCGGCGTAAGAGAATTCGTCAATGGTCTCGTTCCATCCTTATTCGCGGAAGGGGCAGATGAATTTGCGGTTGCTGAAGCACTTGAGATCGGATATATGATGACAGTCGAAGGAGCTATCCGCGCGCTTTCTGCGATGCGAGATCGCCGAGATATGACAAGAGCGCTGACTGAATCAACAGTCAAAGGTGTCATTATTCATGGTAAGAAAGATCAATTGATTTCAAAAGAAAATGCCTTTGCACCAGTGAACGACCATCTCTTACATCGCTCAACAGAAAGTGGACACATGGGGATGCTTGAAACACCGGATGCATTCGTTGCGATCATCGAGGAAGCATTCAAGTAACGATTTTGCCCTACGGTCATTTCTGTAGGGCATTTGCTTTGCATTTCAGATTGGATTTCTGAAATGATAGAAATGGAGGGGATATACATGAAAATCGTAGCGATTGAGCCAACACCAAGTCCAAATAACATGAAAGTCATCGTCGATGAAAATTTCTCGGAAAAAGGGCAGACTTTTGAGCATGCATTTGGAGCACCAGAACACATACAGCGATTGCTTGAAATTCCAGGTGTTAAATTCGTCTATCAGGTCAGTGACTTTTTGTCGATCGAACGTTATCCGAAATATGATTGGCGTTCGCTTGTCATCGATATACGACGTGCATTTGGAGAAACATTAAATAATGTAGAACAGCACGAGACGGATGCTGAGTATGAACCTGTCCATCTATTCGTTCAGTTCATTTTAGGCGTGCCAATGCAAATCAAAGGTGTGAAGGGATTAGAAGAAAAACGGGAAGGATTGTCAGAACGTTTCCGAGAAGCGGCGTTATTCGTCCAACCATTCGTCCAAAACGTCATCAGTGACAGACGATGGGTGGAACAAGCACCTCGATACGGTGATCTTGATGAGAGTTTGCGCGAAGTAGCACATGAGATTGAGATTGCTTATCCAATCGAACGTTTGGAGCGTCTTAAGTCGCTCGCAGCAGGAGAAGATATTATGTTCAGTGGGCAAGCGATTCAGTCGAACGATTGGAAAGAACGATTTGCGGCACTTGATGAATTACCTGTTGAGATGGAATGGGTTCCAGCGTATGCCCGATTATTACAGGATGAGAAGATGCAAATTCGTCGTCAAGCGATTGTGAAGCTCGGGATGTTCGAGGATCATCGGGAAGAGTTGTTAGAGTATTTGACAAGTGCGCTGCACGATCCGTCGGGTATCGTTCGTCGGACAGCCGGTGATACGATTTCGGATTGGGCGATGCCTGAAGCTGAACCGATGATGATGGAAGCGTTGACGGATAAAAATAAATTAGTACGCTGGCGTGCTGCTCGGTTCTTATTTGATGTAGGAACGGAACAGTCGATTCCGAGATTACGTGAAGCAAGTCGGGATCGCGAGTATGAAGTAGCCCTACAGGCGGAACTTGCTTTAACACGGATTGAAAGTGGGGAAGAAGCACTAGGGACGGTCTGGCAGCAAATGAATCGATTGATTGATGAAAGTTCATAAGAACTCGAAAAAATACTGTATCGAGTAATCATTCGACAAAATGAGTCATCAATTATCTAGGTATATTTTCCCTGTTTCTCAATAACGATGGTAAAAAAATCAAATTTGTGTTGTCATCTTTTTGAAACCAAAATGAAATGTGTTGGGAATGCTCGTTAAAAAGCTTGCATGTAGCAATTAAATAGATAATTCCAAAATATTCCTTCTTTGATTGAAATATTGTTTTGAAATGAAATGTCGAATGACAATTCTCTTCTTTTTTTAGCTCTTTGGTACAGTAAACCTACAATAACGAATTCGAAACATGTAGGTCATCTCTTGACTGAACATATGAATGAGAAAAGGGGAGAATCGGGGATATGTTACTTTTCGCTGAAACAGATTTAGCAGTAGGATACAAAGAACGAACAGCAATGGGGGTATACGTGACGATCGAGACAGTTGACAGTCGGACAATTACGTTAGTCGCACCAGCTAACGCTGCTGAAGATATTTGTGATGAATTGTTTGCGACAGGACTTGAGCAATTGTTTTCATTTAATATGAATCCATCGACTTTACCTGTAGCATAAGCAAATTAACGCGCGAAAGAGGAGAATCCTCTTTCGCTTTTTTTTTGTGATAAAATTGATTTAGATTAAGGAGGGATGAGATGAAACGTCTCTTTTTCGTTCTACTTTCTCTGACTATTTGTCTTGCGGGGTGCCAGGAAAAGAAACAACAGGCAACCAAAACGATGAACGAACCGATTCAGATTGCAGTCAAGATGACAGAACAAGATGACATGATTCAATTAAACATTTTGTTAACGAATCCGAATGATCATAGTGTAAACGTGACGTATCCATCCTCACAACGTTTCCAGGCTCAATTAATTGATGCCAATCAACACGTAACGTATGATTTTGAGAAAGAGCAAGTGTTCACACAAGCTATTGAAAAGGATACATTTACGAAAGGTGAAACCAAAAGCTACACAGTGGAAGTACCAATCCGGGACTCAGGCGATAGTACAGAAGTACGTGTTGCAACCATTCGCCAGTTCAAGGGAGCAAATGAAAAACAAACGACGGATCGTCAAAAGCTTAATTCAAATTGATGAACAATACGATATGAAGGAGTGAAGAGATTCATGCAGCAAGAAATCATTCAAGTAACAGGCGTAAAACCTGTCATTGACCCAGCACAAGAAGTAAGTAAACGTGTATCGTTCTTAAAGGCATACTTAAAACATACAGGGGCTAAAGGATTTGTTTTAGGTATCTCTGGAGGACAAGATTCATCGCTCGCGGGGCGTCTATGCCAACTAGCCGTTGAAGAACTACGAAAAGAAGAAGGGAAAGATGTCGCATTTTACGCGGTCCGCTTACCTTACGGAGAACAGCAGGACGAAGCAGATGCACAAACGGCATTGACGTTCATTCAACCGGATCATTCACTCCGTGTAAATATCAAACCAGCGGTCGAAGCATCGATGCAAGCGTTCGAAGAAGCTACAGGCGCAGAACTTTCCGACTTTAGTAAAGGAAATACGAAAGCGCGTGAACGAATGAAAAGCCAGTATGATTTAGCCGCTCATTATGGATGTCTCGTCGTTGGAACGGATCATGCAGCCGAATTCGTGACAGGGTTCTATACGAAACATGGTGATGGTGCTTGTGATTTAACGCCATTAACAGGTTTGAATAAACGCCAAGGAAAGCAACTCTTACGTTATCTAAATGCACCAGAGGTTTTAATTGAAAAAATTCCGACGGCAGATCTTGAAGAAAACCGTCCGGCATTACCAGACGAAGTAGCGCTTGGTATGACCTACGAAGAAATTGATGATTACTTGGAAGGCAAAACGATTTCAGCAACTAGCCAAGAGAAGTTAGAAACGCAGTATAAACGTGTTGGGCATAAGCATCATATGCCAGTCTCGCCACTCGACGACTGGTGGAAAGCATAATCGTGAATAAGAAGACGTGATTTCATGTTTGAAATCATGTCTTTTTTTTCATCTTCTTCGATTTCTCTTTGACTGTTATGGGAAAAGAATAGAAATGATTGTTGAGGAGGCGAAGGTATGACGATTGGTATCATAGGTGGGGGATTATCCGGGTTAACTGCAGCGGCATTATTCGCAAAACAAGGAGAAGCAGTCATGCTCTTTGATGCTGGATTACTCGGAGGACGTGCTACCTCTCAAACCGTAAAAGGATATACGTTTAATTACGGCGCTCATGCTATATATGGACGCGATCAATCCATTCTTCGAAAATTAACGAAACAACTCGGAATCGAAGTGACATGGCTTGATTTTTCGGCGAGTCGTGCGAAATATGAGTTTTCAGGTCATTTGACGGCTGTACCTGCGAACGCCTGGGGATTGTTGAAAACGGAGGTCATCGAAGGAACGAACAAGGTCCGGTTTACATGGGAAATCATTAAAACGATTTTACGGGTGGAACGAGGCGATCCGCAACAATCAATCGGACAATGGTTAAAAATAGAACAAGTCGATGAACAAGTCGCGCAGTTGATGCTTGATTTGGCATCGACGAACTTTTTTACGGCGGAACCGGAGAAGATTCCTTCAGACGTTTACTTCGAGTATTATCAAAAACTTTTTCGGACACGTAAGCCTGTCTCCTATATTGAGGGAGGGTGGCAAGGATTAGTGCAGGAGCTAGAACGAATCATATTAGAAAATCAGGGATCAATCCTGAAGAAAACGAAAATAACAGCAGTTGAGTCGACTACGTCAGGATTTCTGATTCGAGATCGAAAAAAGCAGGAATGGACCGTAGAACGAATCATCTTTGCCATACCGCCACGCGAAATCCTAAAAATGGCGACACCGCCTACAATACAACAATTCGTTACACCATATGCTAGTCATGAACCGGTAGAAGTATTCGTGTATGATCTTGGACTACAGCCTTATATTCAAACACCTTATTCCTATATCTATGACCGAGCGCATCGTGCTTTCATCACGGATTTATCGCATTATGATACAAGTCTTGCACCGAAAAATGGTCAAGTGCTTCAAGCGATCGCCTATCTCGAGCACGATCGTTTAGAAGATCCGGGTTACATTGAACATGTTCGATCTGGAATCGAACAGATGCTAGACCTTCATTTCGCAGACTGGCGTAAGCGTATCGTCGCAGAAAGAACGATCAAACGGGCAGTCGTTCAAGAAATCAAATGGAAGATGGGACAAACTCCTCTTTCGACGCAGCTTCCTGACCATGCGGACGTTGCATTCGTCGGAGATTGGTGTGAAGGGACAGGGCAACTCTCAGAGTTAGCATTTTCAAGCGCAGTGAGCGTCTTCAATCGATGGACATGATACTAAACGATACAAATAAGGAGAAGCGCAATCGGCTTCTCCTTACTTTTAGTCCTTTAAAGATGTTACTTCTTACGCTTCGTTGTTTGAACGTGCTGGATAGAACGCTAAAATCAATAGCAATGTAAAGGCGATGAGACTCATCATCGGGATTGTCAAGAAACCAAAGTAGTTGACCCATTTGATGAGGCATCCGCTCGTACATAATGCTTCCCCATCGGGTAAACGCTCAAGGATGACATGGTATAAGGCGACGCCAAAACCGGCTAGCACATATAGGCGAACGAATAGAGGATCAATCGTTTTCGATCGGAACAGCGAGATAAGCAAATAAAACGCTGTCGTATACATGAATAGCCGTTGCCACCAACAGAGTGGACAAGGGATGAACCCGCGAATTTCACTGAAATAGAGACTGCCGAGCGTTGCAATCGTTGAGATGATGAACATAAAATGATAGCGTGTCATATGTATCGTCCTTTCTAACGTGTTAAACTAATGCCATCTTATATCATGAGGAGTCGAATCTCACATTGCAAGTGTCTGAAATGGAAA
Organism: Exiguobacterium sp. EA-TM-5; assembly: GCF_053878415.1. NCBI lineage: Bacteria > Bacillati > Bacillota > Bacilli > Caryophanales > Exiguobacterium > Exiguobacterium sp. EA-TM-5. The sequence goes on from NZ_CM132670.1 coordinate 1,510,060, forward strand.
TGTTGATCACTTTATCGGAAGAATTAAATATGAGGCGGGCCGCTGAACGATTATTCGTTTCGCAACCTGCGCTTAGTCAACGTCTTGTTGCGATCGAGAGACGTTGGGGAACAAAACTATTCATCCGTTCATCGCGTGGCTTAAGTATCACACCTCAAGGAGAAAAAGTGATTGGTCTCGCGAAAGAGATGAATCGAAAAGAACTCGAACTAAAAAGTGAATTGACGGCAGAAGAAGGTGCCGTCTATGGGACACTTCGGATTGCAGTCGCCTCCATCATGGGTCAGTACTGGCTCCCGCGTGTCTTGAAGCGATTCGTTGAACGCTACCCGCATGTTCGCGTTCAGCTCGTCACAGGATGGTCCAGTGAGATGATGCGTCATATGTTAGAAGAGCACTTTCATATCGGTATCATTCGTGGAAATCCAGATTGGAAAGGTGTCAAAGAGCGCCTGTTCTCAGATCCGCTCTATCTCGTCGATAGTGAACTGACGTCGATCGAGCAGTTGCGCGTAACAGATCGACCATTCATTCAGTTCAAGAGTGATTCGACTTACTATCAAGAAATTTTAGAATGGTGGCAAGATCGGTTCGCAAGTCCACCATCTCGGACACTTGTCGTCGATCAAATCGAGACATGCAAACAGATGGCGCTACATGGGATTGGTTTTGCAATCCTGCCTGAGTCGACGATTCAGCACTCGAATGAAGTTATGCAACTTCCGTTGAAGACCTCATCCGGAAAAGTACTGAAGCGAGATACGTGGATCTTGTCTACGGAATCGATGCTTGAATTAAAACAAGTCCAAGCATTTTGGGACATCGTAAAAGAAGAAGGAGGAAGTCAGTCAGATGGAATACGCCATTGAAATGCGGCGCGCGCTTCATAAAATACCAGAACCAGGGTTCAAGGAATTTAAGACGCAAGCTTTTATATTGGAACAAATTCGTGCCTATCCACCAGATCGTGTCACGTATGATACGTTTGAAACAGGTGTGTTCGTCCGAGTGAAAGGATTGACCGGAAACCGGACGATCGGTTACCGAGCAGATATTGATGGATTACCGATCGAAGAAGCAACAGGGCTTCCGTTTTGCTCAGAACATCCAGGCTTCATGCATGCCTGTGGTCATGATATGCATACGTCGATTGCGTTAGGATTGATACAACGAATCGTTGAGTTACCTGTCATGGATGATGTCGTCTTTTTATTCCAACCAGCGGAAGAAGGACCGGGCGGGGCGGAACCGATGATTAAAAGTCCGTTGTTTGAAAAATACCGTCCAAGTGAGATGTATGGTCTACATGTCGCACCGGAATATCCAGTCGGTACGATTGCCAGTCGTCCCGGTGTCTTATTCGCGAGTGCTCGAGAAGTTCATATTACGATTTATGGTCAAAGTGGTCATGCGGCGTTTCCTCACTTGACGATTGATACCGTTGTTGCTCAAGCCGCTCTCATCATGCAACTACAAACGATCGTCAGCCGATCGATCAATCCGATGAACTGCAGTGTCATCACGATTGGAAAGGTCGATGCTGGAATTCGGGAAAACGTCATTGCCGGTAGAGCGGTTCTTGACGGAACGATGCGTGCACTCAATGGAGAAGACATGGAAAAACTTGAACGACGCGTTCGTGATATCATTCGTGGAATCGAAGCTTCGTTTGGGGTCAAGATCGATTTACAATTCGGAAATCGGTATTACGAAGTCGTCAATGACCGGCAAATCGTCGATAAATTTTCGTCATTCGTCAAGATGAATGCGAACTATATTGAGTGTGACGCGGCAATGACAGGAGAAGACTTTGGTTTCATGCTTAAGGAAATTCCAGGGATGATGTTTTGGCTTGGGGTTGATAATCCGACCTCTGGATTACATCAACCAACATTAAACCCGGACGAATCGGCCATACCGTTCGTGATCGATTTATTGGATCATTATTTCCGAGAGTATGTTTAAAAAATTTTATGAAATAATGAAGGATATCGTGCTTTCCCTTTCGAAATCAAGAATGGGAAAGCTTTTTATATATGTAAGAATAGGAGTTTTCGAACATTTTGTGAAAAAAATCACGTGCACATGTGAACAATTTGTTACATCAAACATTATAAACAGACATAAAGGGTTATGTTCTCTATGATACGGTTATAGACCATATAGAGAAGTATGTTTTAGGAAGAGGGGGCTATATACATGTTCAATGATCCCGTAGTGCTCAGTCGATTGTTGACAGGGCTCACATTAGCGTTTCACATTATATTCGCGACGATCGGCGTCGGGGTACCACTCATGGTACTTGCAGCTGAATTCATCGGTCTGAAACGAAAAGATCCGGATTATATCTTATTAGCAAGACGATGGACACGTGGATACGTCGTCACCGTAGCAGTCGGTGTCGTAACAGGGACGGCAATCGGGTTGCAATTATCACTACTTTGGCCGTCACTCATGCAAGTGGCAGGTCAAACAATCGCACTACCACTATTCATGGAAACATTCGCATTCTTCTTTGAAGCGATTTTCCTCGGTATTTACCTGTACACATGGGATCGCTTCAAAAACCCATGGTTACACTGGTTGATTGGGATTCCAGTCGTCATCGGTGCGACAGCATCAGCGTTCTTCATTACGACGGTCAACTCTTTCATGAACTCACCAGAAGGGTTTAAGATCGTCAACGGGACACTCACACAAATCGAACCGTTAAAAGCAATGTTCAATACGGCAACACCGACGAAGGCGACACACGTCATCGTGTCAGCTTACTTGACAGTCGCCTTCATCTTGGCGGCAATCGCTGCATTCCATCTGCTTCGGAAAAAAACACTTTCAGCAGCGGAAACGGCGTATCATAAAAAAGCACTTCGCTTAACGGTCATGGCTGGATTAATTTTCGCCTTCTCGACTGCACTTGTCGGGGACTTCTCAGGGAAATACTTGGCGAAATACCAACCAGAGAAATTAGCAGCAGCGGAATGGCACTTTGATACGACAAGTGAAGCAGAATTGATTTTTGGTGGGATACTTGATCAGCAAGAAGACGGTAGCTATGAAATCAAGGGAGCCGTTAAAATCCCATATGCACTCTCAATTCTTGCAGGTGGGGCACCTGATACAGAAGTCATTGGCTTAAATGAGTTCGCAAAAGAAGATCAGGCACCACTAATCGTTCACTATTTCTTCGATATCATGGTCTCGATTGGTATGTATTTAGCTGCTATTTCTGCCTTGTTCATCTTGGCATTCCGTCTCAAAAAATTGAATCCGTATAATAAGTGGATTCTAAGAGGTATTTTCATCGGTGGACCTCTAGCGATGGTTTCAATTGAAGCAGGTTGGATGTATGCCGAAATTGGACGTCAGCCTTGGACGCTTTACGGTATCATGCGGACAGCAGATGCAGCGACGACGTCAACGGCTGTTGGTCCGATGTTGATTCTATTCAGTGCCTTGTACTTGATGCTCGGTACGATTTGTACAGTCGTATTATTACGGATGTTCAAGAAAAACCCGGTTGGAAAAGAACTTCAAGAACTTGCTGAGAATCACCACGCTCGTGGGGAAGCAATGTTCGTGGATGATAACAAGTAAGGAGGGAACGATTTGGACGTTCAAACACTAGGAATTACGGTCCTTTGGACTTTCCTGTACGGATATCTCATCGTTGCCTCAATTGACTTCGGTGCTGGATTTTACGCCTTTTATTCAAAATATACGAAGCGGGATCACTTGACGAATCGATTGATTCTTCGTTATCTCTCACCAGTGTGGGAGGTAACGAACGTCTTCTTCGTATTCTTCTTCGTCGGACTAGTCGGGTTCTTCCCGGATACCGCTTACTATTTCGGTACGGCACTACTCGTGCCAGCCTCAATCGTTCTTGTGTTGATTGCGATTCGTGGTAGCTTCTATGCATTCGCCAATTATGGATCAAACAACAGCATGTTCTATACGTTCTTATATGGAGCAACTGGTTTATTGATTCCGGCAGCGATGTCAACGACACTGACGATTAGTCAAGGCGGATTCATTCGCAAAACGAATGAAACGGTCGAATTTTTAGGAACAAAATTATTCTCGAACTTTTACTCTTGGTCGGTCGTAGCACTTGCGATCGTATCAGTCCTTTACATCAGTGCGATGTTCCTTTTATTCTACGCAGATAAAGCGAAGGATGAAGGGGCTACGCCATTGATTCGTAAATGGGCGCTCTTCTGGAGTGGACCAACGATTCTTGTCTGTGCACTCGTCTTCTTCGGATTGAAAAATCAAGCGGCATGGCACTATGAAAATATTTTAAACGGCAACTGGTGGTGGTTCGCTGCTAGTTTCATCTTCTTCCTCATTGCTGTGACACTTGTCTACATGAAGAAGAATTACGGAATTGCCTTCGTTGCGGTCATGCTACAGTATGGAGTGGCGTGGTTCGGTTACGGTTATACGCACTTACCGTATATCTTGTATCCATATATCGATATCAACAAAGCGGTTGTTAACGAAACGATGGCTTCCGCACTCGTCGTCGTCTTCATCTTCGGACTCTTACTCTTGATTCCGGCGTTGTACTTGATCTTACGACTCTTCTTGTTCGATAACGATTATGTACGTGGAAAATCATCAAAATAATGGATGAATAAACGCCTCTGCGATTCGCAGAGGCGTTTATAGTATTTTTAAAATGAATCGGGTACACTACTAAGGAAGAGCGATTGTGAAGGAGAGTTGTGAAAATGAATGGAGAGTTTGCAGTAATTGGACTAGGGCGTTTTGGTGGCTCCATCGTCCGGGAACTATCAAAAAATGGTTACGATGTCTTAGCGATTGATTCAGATGAAGAGCGAGTCAATGAATTCATGGGAATTGCGACGCATTCTGTCATTGCGGATACGACAGATGAGAACGTCCTAAAGAGCTTAGGAATCCGGAACTTCGATCATGTCATCGTCGCCATTGGGGAAAATATTCAAGCTTCAATTTTGACGACGTTGATTTTAAAAGAACTCGGAGTACAATCAATTACCGTCAAAGCAACGAACGACTACCACGAAAAAGTATTACGGAAAATCGGAGCGGATTTCATCGTTCACCCAGAACGTGATATGGGGGTCCGAATTGCAAATGGTTTAATGAGTTCAAATATTCTTGATTATCTCGACTTATCTCAAGAATTTTCGATCGTCGAGATTAAAGTCAGTGATCGGATGGCAAAACAAACATTGATTGATCTTGATCTACGGAGCAAATATGGTGCGAACGTCGTCGCTATTAAACGTGGCGAAAACGTCATGATCTCTTTGCAAGCAGATGAAGTCATTGAAAAAGGTGATTACCTTGTCGTCATTGGCGAAAACGAGGATCTCGATCGTTTAGAGCGCGCGATTCATAAAGTGAAGAACTAAAAAAAGCTGAGGCATGCCTCAGCTTTACAACTATCTGTTAAATGAGTTGAAATTCTTTTAATCCGTGTGCGATACCGTCTTCAAGGATGGATTTCGTAACATAGTCAGCAGCAGCTTTCGTTTCTGGAAGCCCGTTGCCCATCGCGATACCAGTTCCGACGTAACGGAGCATCTCTAGATCGTTGAGAGCATCACCGAATGCAAAGGTATCCTCACGACGAATGTTCGTCAACTTCAGAAATTGTTTGATGCCTTCTGCTTTCGAAGACCCGACATTGATGACATCCATTGCATGTTGATGCCAACGAATGAAATCGAAGGCGTCATATCGTTTGACGTAATCTGCTTCTTCTTCTGCCGTACAGTAGACGAGTGTTTGGAAAACATCCTGGGATAAGAATGCTTCTTCATCGTGAATTGGTAATGGCATATCAAGGTCACCGAGCGAATCAACGACATGAAAATCATTCGATTTCGTCGTGAAGCCCTTTGTTTCACCTAGGTAGACGAGTGTATGCCCGTTTTCCTTTGCTTGTTGCGTCAATTGTGTCAAATCGGCTTTAGGTTGCGGACGCTTATAGATGATTTCATTTTGATGAACGACGATTTGCCCGTTATAGCCGATGATCGTATCGATGTTGAGCAGTTCACGAATTCCGGATAACATCGCAGGTCCGCGGCCGGTTGCAAGTGCTACATAGACACCGTTTTCTTGAAGTTGGCGAATTGCCTGTTTTGTTGATTCTGGAACAAAATGACCATCATGCAATAAGGTTCCGTCGATATCGAAAAAGACGACTTTCTGATTTGCCATGGTTTCACCTTCTCTTTTTATTTGGTCGAAGTGACCTATTCATGAGAAAGTATAGCATAACCAAAAGCGTGTTGCCGGAAGGGAACATGCGGAATAAGGATGAAAAATAGTCCATGTATCGTGTATACTGTACTAAGGACAAAAAACAATGTACTGATAAGGAGTTGCTAGGCATGATTTTTAAAGTATTTTACCAACCGCTTCGTTCGGAAGCACCTGTTCGTGAACGGACAGAAACAATGTATGTAGAAGGGGAAAGCATTCGTGACGTGCGATCAACGATTGACCACCTCAAAGATATCAACATCGAGTTCATCCGCGAAGTTAGTGGAGAATTTTTGACATACGAACAACAACATCCTGATTTCAAGGTTGCGACATTCGAATGAAGTTCGTCAAAAACCATCAAGCCGCCGTCTTCGCACTCGGTGGACTCGGGGAAATCGGAAAGAACACATATGTCGTTCAATTCCAAGATGAGATCATCGTCATTGACGCGGGTGTCATGTTCCCCGAAGATGAATTACTCGGAATCGACTATGTTATTCCAGATTACACTTATTTGATCAAGAACAAGGATAAGGTCAAAGGAGTCTTCATCACTCACGGTCATGAAGACCACATTGGCGGTCTTCCTTTCTTGCTTAAACAAGTGAACTTACCGATTTACGCAGGAAAGATCGCGATGGGTCTCATCAAGGTGAAACTAGAAGAGCACGGTTTGCTTCGTAACGCGGAACTGCATGAAATCGATGAGGATTCGATTATCAAGTTCCGGAAGACAAGCATCTCGTTCTTCCGTACGACACACTCGATTCCGAATTCGTTCGGTGTCGTCGTTAAAACGCCACAAGGGAACATCGTTCATACGGGGGATTTCAAGTTCGATTTCACACCAGTTGGAGAACCAGCTGATTTAGCGAAAATGGCTGAACTCGGTAAAGAAGGCGTATTGTGTCTTCTATCGGACTCAACGAATGCAGAAGTGGAAGGGTTTACGATGAGTGAACGCGTCGTCGGTGAAACGATCTCAGACATCTTCCGCAAAGCAGAAGGACGGATCATCTTCGCGACATTCGCGTCGAATATCTATCGTTTACAACAAGTCGTCAATGCTTCTGTTGAAGCAGGACGTAAAATCGTCGTCTTCGGACGTAGTATGGACAAGGTCATGATGATTGGTCAAGAACTTGATTTCATCAAAGCGCCGAAGGGTACGATCATCGAGCCAAACGAGATGAAACGTTATAAATCAAACGAATTGACGATCCTTTGTACCGGTTCGCAAGGTGAACCGATGGCAGCACTTAGCCGCATTGCAAACGGAACACACCGTCAAATCTCAATCATTCCAGATGATCTTGTCATCTTCTCTTCGTCACCGATTCCAGGGAACGTCGTTTCTGTCGGGAAGACGATCAACCAGCTGTATAAAGCTGGAGCGGATGTCATGTACGGTAAACTAAATGATATTCATACATCGGGTCACGGTAGTCAACAAGAGCAACTGCTCATGTTACGTCTATTGAATCCAAAGTATTTCATGCCGATTCACGGGGAATACCGGATGCTGAAAAAACATATGTCGCTTGCGATGGATGCTGGTGTACCGGAAGAAAACTGTTTCGTCATGGATAACGGTGAAGTATTAGCATTAGATGCGAACGCTGCTGCTATCACTGGTAAGATTCAAGCAAATGCCGTCTATGTTGATGGAAAAGGGATTGGGGATATCGGAAACATCGTCTTGCGCGATCGTCGTATTCTCTCGGAAGAAGGGCTCGTCGTCGTCGTCGTTACCCTCGACTCGAAGACGAATCGTCTTGTCTCAGGACCAGATATCATCTCGCGTGGTTTCGTCTACATGCGTGAATCAGGTAATCTGATTAAAGATGCTGAGCGTCTACTCAAGCGTTCGCTTGATCAATCACTTGCGAACCGCAACACGAAATGGACAGACATCAAACAAGTCATCAATGATACGCTCACACCGTATTTAACAGAAAAGACACAGCGCCATCCGATGGTCATGCCGATCATCATGGAAGTATAATAAAAAAACTCGTTTCCGCTTTGGAAACGAGTTTTTTTATTACGTAGCAGGACCATATTCCTTAAATGGCTCTTTTTTATCAATTCGATCGTAAAACATGACGCCATCTAAATGGTCATATTCATGCTGACAGACGATTGCTTTCATCCCTTTTAAACGTAATTTTACAGGATTTCCGTTATGATCGATGCCAGTTAGGGTAATACGCATATAGCGCGGTACATGTCCTTCTACTTCACGGTCGACGGACAAACATCCTTCGCCGCCAGTTAAATAGGTCTGCTCGACGGAATGACTGATGATTTTTGGGTTATAGATACCAAATTCCAACAAATCATCACCATCCGGTAAGCGGATCGCGAACATGCGCTTGTTGACACCGATTTGTGGCGCGGCAAGTCCGATACCACTTCTTAAATCGTATTTCTTCGCAATTTCATCATCTTGACTGTTGGCGAGGAACTCGCGCATGAGTCGCATCGTTTCCTTATCCTCATCGCTGAGAGGGAAGGTCACTTCTACTGACCGTTCGTGAAGAGTCGGAACGTCTTCACGTACGATTTCATTCATGGTAATCATGAACAACACTCCTTTCGTCTACAAAAAGTATAGCATAGGAAAGTGGGGAATGATGACAACTAACACAGTAGGAAATTATCGAATGATACAGAAGATGGAATATTCTTGTTTTGTGATTGAATTCACAATATAAAGAGCGAAAAAAATAAAACATTTCCTTTGATTTTAAGGTGTTACAGATTTATACTTGTAACGTAATGAACAAGACACTACAACGTGTCGATTCATGATAATACAGTTTACTCAACTGAATAGGTACACAGACACATGTTCAAAGGATAGTCACACGGGACTTCGTTTTTTGGACACTATTGTTATGTGGGCAAATCAGTCAGAGGAATATTTCGCTGAACGCAGTGAAAGGATGAGGTGAAAAGATGAACGTAAACATGTTTAAAAACGTGGAAGAAAACTTTGAAACGTTCCGCATTCTTGACGAGAAAGGTGAAGTCGTCAATAAAGACGCTATGCCAGATCTCTCGGATGAAGAGCTTACGGAATTAATGCGCCGTCTCGTATACACACGTATCTGGGACCAACGTGCAATCTCACTTAACCGTCAAGGACGTCTTGGTTTCTATGCTCCAGTAGCTGGACAAGAAGCGTCAATGATCGGTACGCAATTCGCTTTGGATAAAGATGACTGGATTCTTCCTGGATACCGTGATATTCCACAAATGGTCTTCCATGGCTTCCCACTTTACAAAGCATTCTTGTTCTCACGCGGTCACATCACAGGTGGTAAGATTCCTGAAGGTGTTAACGTCTTAATGCCACAAATCATCATCGGTGCGCAGATCGTTCAAGCGGCTGGTGTTGCTCTCGGTCTTAAGAAAAGCGGTAAAGAACAAGTTGCGATCACTTACACAGGTGATGGTGGTTCTTCACAAGGGGACTTCTATGAAGGAATGAACTTCGCTGGAGCTTTCAAAGCACCTGCTATCTTCGTCGTTCAAAACAACCGTTTCGCAATCTCGACACCAGTCGAAAAGCAATCAATGGCGAAAACAATCGCTCAAAAAGCTGTTGCTGCTGGTATCAACGGTATCCAAGTCGACGGTATGGACGTTCTCGCTGTATACGCAGCTACGAAACAAGCTCGTGTTGAAGCACTTAACGGTGTTCCAACATTGATCGAAACATTGACTTACCGTTACGGACCACACACACTCGCTGGTGATGATCCAACACGATACCGTACAAAAGACATGGATGATGAGTACCAAGCACAAGATCCACTCGTCCGTTTCCGTGCTTTCATGGAAACAAAAGGTCTTTGGAACGAAGATAAAGAGAATGAAGTCATCGAGCAAGCAAAAGCTGACGTGAAGGAAGCACTTGCACAAGCTGACAAAGAACCAAAACAAAAAGTTACAGATTTCATCAACGTGATGGCTGAAAAGCTTCCACAAAACCTGCAAGAGCAGCTTGATGAGTATACAGCAAAGGAGTCGAAATAACCCATGGCACAAATGACGATGATCCAAGCGATCACTGACGCAATGCGCGTCGAGATGAAACGCGACGAACAAGTTCTCTTGTTCGGTGAAGACGTCGGTAAAAACGGTGGGGTATTCCGTGCGACAGAAGGTCTTCAAGATGAGCTCGGCGAAGACCGCGTCTTCGATACACCACTTGCGGAATCAGGTATTGGTGGTCTTGCTGTCGGATTCAGTCTGACAGGATTCCGTCCAATCATGGAAATCCAATTCTTCGGATTCGTATTCGAAGTATTCGATTCAGTCGCAGCACAACTTGCGCGTCTCCGTTACCGTTCAGGCGGCACTTACAGTGCACCTGTTACAATCCGTTCACCATTCGGTGGCGGTGTAAAAACACCGGAACTTCACGCAGATAACCTTGAAGGACTCATGGCTCAGTCACCAGGACTTAAAGTTGTCATTCCTTCAACACCATACGATGCAAAAGGTCTCTTGATCGCATCAATCCGTGACAACGATCCAGTCGTCTTCCTCGAGCACATGAAACTCTACCGTTCATTCCGCGGTGAAGTGCCAGAGGGCGATTACACGATCGAACTCGGAAAAGCTGATGTAAAACGTGAAGGTACAGATGTCACAATCGTCACTTACGGTGCGATGGTACACGCTTCACTTAAAGCAGCGGAAGAGCTCGAAAAAGAAAACATCAGCGTTGAAATCATCGATTTGATGACAATCAGCCCGATCGACATCGATACGATTCTTGCTTCTGTCAAGAAAACAAACCGTGTCGTCGTCGTTCAAGAAGCACAAAAACAAGCGGGTATCGCTGCAATGGTTGCAACTGAAATCCAAGAGCGCGCAATCCTTGACCTCGAAGCACCGATTCTTCGTGTTGCTGCACCAGATACAATCTTCCCATTCGCACAAGGTGAAGACGTCTGGATCCCAGATCACAAAGATATCGTTGAGAAAGTCAAAACTGTCTACAATTTCTAAGAGCATTTCGGAAAATAAGGAGAGGGTTCTATTCTCTCCTTGCTTCCGTTTTTACAGATAACAATCGACTAGAAGAGTGAACTAAAAGGAGGCATATTCAAATGGGTTTATTTGAATTCAAATTGCCGGATATCGGTGAGGGTATTCATGAAGGTGAAATCGTAAAGTGGTTCGTAAAAGCGGGCGACACTGTCAAGGAAGACGACGTTCTTCTTGAAGTACAAAACGATAAAGCAGTCGTTGAAATCCCATCACCAGTTGATGGTACTGTCAAAGAAGTAAAAGTTGACGAAGGTGTCGTAGCTGTCGTTGGCGACGTCCTCATCACATTCGAAGTCGAAGGCGAAGGTTCTGCTCCTTCTGAAGAAGCAGAGCAACCAAAAGCTGAAGACAACGCTAAAGACGTTCAAGATACGGATCAAAAAGTGGAAGACAAACCAAATGAGGTTCAAATCCATAAATCAGAACGCGTTATCGCAATGCCTTCTGTCCGTAAATATGCACGTGAAAAAGGTATCGACATCCGTGAAGTCCAAGGTTCTGGAGACAACGGTCGTGTCGTTAAAGAAGACATCGATGCATTCGCAAACGGTGGTCAAACTTCTGAAGCACCAGCAACAGAAGAAAAAGCACCAGCTGCAGCTTCTGCACCAAAAACAGAAGTTAAGCCTTACGTTGCTGCTCAACCTGAACTTGAAACACGCGAGAAAATCAAAGGAATCCGTAAAGCGATTTCGAAAGCAATGGTTAACTCGAAACATACAGCTCCACACGTAACACTCATGGACGAAGTCGATGTGACGAACCTCGTAGCACTCCGTAAAAACTTCAAAGAAGTTGCGGCTGCTCAAGGTACGAAATTGACTTACCTTCCATTCGTCGTAAAAGCATTGACTGCTGCTGCTAAAAAATACCCAGCAATCAACGCATCAATCGACGATGTAAACGAAGAAATCGTCTACAAAAACTACTTCAACATCGGTATCGCTGCAGATACAGACAACGGTCTTGTCGTACCAGTCGTTAAAGATGCAGATCGCAAATCGATCTTCTCACTCGCTGACGACATCAACGACCTTGCTGGTAAAGCACGCGAAGGTAAACTTTCTGGCGACGAGATGAAAGGTGGATCAATCACGATCACTAACATCGGTTCTGCTGGCGGTCAATGGTTCACACCAGTCATCAACCACCCGGAAGTTGCAATTTTAGGTATCGGCCGTATCGCTGAAAAAGCAGTCGTTAAAAACGGCGAAATCGTTGCTGCACCAGTTCTTGCACTTTCATTCAGCTTCGACCACCGTCTCATCGATGGTGCAACTGCACAAAATGCGCTTAACTTAGTTAAACGCCTATTGAACGACCCACAACTTCTCATCATGGAGGGATAAGCAATGGTAGTAGGTGAATTCGCACAAGAAACAGATTTACTCGTAATCGGGGCTGGCCCTGGTGGTTACGTTGCTGCAATCCGCGGCGCGCAACTCGGTATGAAAGTAACAATCGTTGAACGTGAAAACGTCGGCGGTGTCTGCTTAAACGTTGGATGTATCCCGTCAAAAGCCTTGATCACTGCAGGACATAACTTCCAGCATGCTAAAGGTTCAAGCGACATGGGGATCACTTCTGAGAATGCAACTGTCGATTTCTCGAAAGTTCAAACTTGGAAACAATCAGTCGTCAACAAATTGACTGGCGGCGTTAGTGGTCTTCTTAAAGGGAACAAAGTCGAGACTGTCGTTGGAGAAGCATACTTCCAATCAGAAGACACAGTTCGTATCATCAACGAAGATTCTTCGACTCCTTATAAATTCAAGAAATGTATCATCGCGACAGGTTCGACTCCAATTGAACTTCCAGCTTTCAAATGGTCAAAACGCGTTCTTTCTTCAACAGGCGCATTGAACCTTCCTGAAATCCCGAAAAAACTCATCGTCATCGGTGGCGGATACATCGGGATGGAGCTTGGTACAGCGTATGCGAACTTCGATACAGAAGTCGTCATTCTTGAAGGAACAAAAGATATCCTTTCTGGATTTGAGCCTGCTATGACGCAAGTCGTTAAGAAAAAGCTCAAACAAAAAGGTAACATCACAATCCACAACGAAGCACTTGCTCAAAGTGTGGAAGAGTCGGAAGACGGCGTAAAAGTAACATTCGAAGTTAACGGTGAAGCACAAACAGTTGAAGCGGACTACGTCCTCGTCACTGTTGGTCGTCGCCCGAACACAAACGATCTTGGTCTTGAAATGGCAGAAGTCAAAGTCAGCGACCGCGGTCTTGTTGAAATCGATGATCAGTGTCGTACTTCGAACGAAAACATCTACGCAATCGGTGATATCGTTCCAGGACCACCACTTGCACACAAAGCTTCATTCGAAGCTAAAATTGCTGCTGAAGCAGCTGCAGGACATCCTGCATACCTCGACTACAGTGCGATTCCAGCGGTCGTCTTCACAGACCCAGAACTCGCTACAGTCGGTTACACGGAAGCACAAGCGAAAGAAGAAGGACTCGACTATGTCGCGTCTAAATTCCCTTACGCTGCGAATGGTCGTGCACTTGCACTCAATGAGCCAGACGGCTTCTTGAAAATGATCACTCGTAAATCAGATGGTCTCTTGATCGGCGCGCAAATCGCTGGTACAGGCGCATCTGATATGATCGCTGAAATGGGACTCGCAATCGAGTCTGGTATGACTGCTGAAGATATCGCACTCACAATCCACGCGCACCCATCACTCGGTGAAATCGCAATGGAAACTGCTGAAGTTGCAATCGGTAGCCCAATCCACATCATTAAATAATTCCGAAACACCTTATTCACGGGGAGCCGACCGTGAATAAGGTGTTTTTTTGTTTGGTCTTGATTTAAAAAAGGAAAAGGAAGAGTAAAAATCGGAGAGGGTGGACGCACATGGAATCCGTGACTGCCTTAGAAGAGCTCTATTACGTATCGGAGATGGATAAGGTACGCTTTGTCGGCTGGACGACAGCACTAGCCCGCTATGATTTTGCTGTCGTCTGTACAGGACAATTTTTTGGGAAAGTGCTTGTCGTCAGTTTAACCGGTGGTCAGTCAGCGTTACTCGATCAACAGGATGTGTTAAATGGAGAAGTCTTAGTACGTACGTTTGCGATTGAACGAGAAGATGTTGAAGCGATTGGTGAAGCACTAGCGGCATTCATTCCTTGTTCACCAAATGATGAGTATGCCGAATAAAAGGACTCAATCAAAAAAACAGCAATCCTCAGGTTTAAGGATTGCTGTTTTTGCGTACTTAACGAATCGCATTCGATTGTTGAATGACTTTAATTGTCTTGAGTGAATGATCCTCAAGGCCTTGAACGGGAAGACCCGCTTCAATATTTTCTTTAATATAAGCCAGGTTATCTGTCGTAATCATCTCACCCGGGATGAAGATTGGAATACCAGGTGGATACACCATCATGAATTCAGCTGAAATCCGTCCGACTGCATCCACTAAAGGAATCGTTTCTGTTTCTTCATAGAATGCATCACGCGGGCTAAGGGCAAGTGCCGGGATGTCTGGAAGAACGATCGAGTGATCGACTGTCTTAGCACCATTATTTTGATAACGTGCAACGAGTAACGACATAGCGTGCAGGAACGCATCAATTGTCTCTTCCGAATCACCAGACGTAATGATAACAAGGATGTTATTCAAATCAGAGAGCTCGACTTCAATGCGGTGCTCATCGCGTAAGAATTCCTCAACGAGATGACCAGAAATGCCGAGTCCTTTAACGGAAACGAGGACTTTCGTTGGATCAAAGGCAAATGTCGCACTCGAGTGAAGATCGGATTCGCCGAAGACAGCGAGATAAGGAAGCTTCGCTAATCCGAAACGCATCCGTGTAGCGAGTTCAAGCGCTCGACGATTCATCGCCTCACCGTTAATCGCGAGATGACGCCGTGCGCAGTCAAGAGATGCGAGCAATAGGTAAGAAGTTGATGTCGTCGTCAACATCGATAACACCGCTTGGACTTTATCCGGAGAGACAAGACCACGACGGACATTTAAAACAGAACTTCCTGTCAGTGATCCACCGAGTTTATGAACACTTGTTGCGGCAAGATCGGCGCCAGCTTGCATCGCAGAGAGCGGCATATCTTCGTGGAACGCGATATGAACGCCGTGTGCTTCGTCGACGAGTACCGGAATACCTTTGCTATGGGATAGCTTGACGATGCTCTCTAAGTCACCAGCAACGCCGAAGTAAGTCGGGTTAATGACGAGGACGGCTTTCGTGTCCGGGTGAAGAGCAAGAGCACGTTCTACTGCGCTTGGTGTGATGCCGTGAGCGATACCAAACGTCTCATCAAACTCAGGGTGAATGAAAATCGGATGCGCACCAGAAAGAACGATAGCTGACATCACCGATTTATGAACGTTCCGAGGAACGAGAATTTTATCGTCAGGTCCGACGACACTCATGATCATCGCCATGATTGCTGTTGATGTTCCTTGTACGGAAAAGAATGTTTCGTCGGCCTGGAAGGCTTGTGCTGCCAATTGATGAGCTTCCTTGATGATTGCCTTTGGATGATGGAGATCATCAAGGGGAGCGATATTGATTAAATCGATATCGAGCGCATTCTGACCGATGAACGATCGAAAGGCTGGATCCATTCCTTGACCATTTTTATGACCGGGAATATGAAATTGAATTGGTTGACGTTTCGCATGCGCAAGTAGCGCATCGAATAAAGGTGTATCGAGCTGTGTTAAGCTTTTTGTTTGCACCAGATTTCCCCCCTTAAAACCGAATAAAAATACAATCAAACAAGCTAACTATAACAAGTTTTCGGATGGTTGCAACTGTTTTATGCTTCTTTTCCGTGTAAAATAGAAAAGTGCAGAAAGGAAGTGGGAATGATGGCATTGAATTATCCGCTTAATTCCGATTGGTCAACTGAAGAAATCGTAAAAGTCATCGACTTCTTTAATTTAGTCGAGCAAGCCTATGAGACAGGTGTTGAACGCCAACGATTACTCGAAGCCTATCGTGAATTTAAACAAATCGTTACCTCGAAGTCCGAGGAGAAACAGTGGGATCAGTTTTATATGGAAGAGACGGGATGCTCGAGTTATCGGACAATGCAACAGGCAAAACGTCAAGAAGAGCCGCTCGTTCGGATGAAAAAATAACTGAATGAAGTAGATAGGACTCCTACGCGATCGTGTAGGAGTCCTTCTTTGATTCGACTGGAAATGTGCGGGAAATGATCAACATTTGTTTAAAGTGGAAAGGAAGCGGCTATATACTACATACAAGACGTTGTCCTTACAAATATGTGAAACTGTATTTTTTAAAATTAGATGCTTTACATCTAACTTGAATCGTACTATTATAGATTCAATCCACTAATAAGTCGCAATTGTCTGACAAATTAAACCTCTGTTTATCCCGCGAAGGAGTGTGGTTACTGTGAAACAAGTGATAGAAGCATACAAAAGAAAAGATGCAGAAAAACGCATTCCTGTGTTGCGTCTTGAAATCGATTATGAGCTTGCTACATTGCATGATGCCATGGTGGCAAGTGACGCAGAAGCTGTTGGTGCAAGTAAAGAGCGCCTCGAAAAATATCGCCAAGAGATGGTACGTCTTGAAGCTTGATTTCAACGTCCTTGTCTCTACCTTATAACAAAATATCAATACTTCAACCAGCGAATCGTTCGCTGGTTTTCTTTTTTTGTTACTATAGAAGAAGCTGGAAACGATGATGAAGGAGTGAAGTACGATGCAAATCGAGTTGGATGCGATAGATTTGATTAAGCGCGCAGGGAAGTACATTCGCGAAAAGATTGATGTGTCGTATCACATTGAACAAAAAACGGGGAAAAGTGATTTAGTAACGGAAATTGATCAAGCGGTCGAAGATTTGTTGATTCGAGGTATTCTTGATCGATATCCAGATCATCACATTTATGGAGAAGAAGGTCGGGTCGCTCGACCGGATACACTTGAAGGAACGATCTGGTTCGTTGATCCGATTGATGGAACGATGAATTTCATCCGTCAAAAACGAATGTTCGCCATCTCGATTGCCATTATGATAGAAGGAGAATTGCGGTACGGATTCGTTTACGATGTCATGGCAGACGAGATGTTCCATGTCATCAAAGGGCAAGGGGCTTATCAAAACGGAATTCGATTACCACAACTGACAGAGCGAAGTGTGAAAGAAGCAATCATTTGTATGAATGCGACATGGGTCACACCGAACCGTCGAATCAACACAGATCGTCTCGCACCGCTCGTACGACACGCAGTAGGGGTGAGAGCAATCGGTGCAGCTTCACTTGAACTCGCATGGACTGCTGCCGGTAGAGTAGATGGGTATATTACGATGCGTAACATGCCTTGGGATTACGCAGCCGGTCAATTGTTGATTGAAGAGGTTGGTGGGCGTGTCGGTACGATCACAGGTGAATCGATGTCATTTCTCGAACAAACGAGTGTATTAGCAGGGAGCCATACATTCGTAGAGGATGTATTGACGTTCGTTCAAACACAAGAGGATTGAAAAAAGGTTTCTTTCGTCTTGAACGAAAGAAACCTTTTTGCTCATGCTTGTTTTCGTAAACGTGCCTTTAAAACGAATCCGGCACCCATCGCAACAATCATCAAGATGACAGAGGCGATCGTCATCGGTACGTTTTGTTCTGCGATGAAGATGCCGATGGCTGCCATGGATCCTACGGCAAGCATGGCGAGTAATAAAAATAGCAGACGCATGTTCTTTTCCCCCTCTACCCGTGAGTACGTTAACAGTGTAGCGTGAATGAAGCGTAATGAAAAGGCTTTCGGAGTGATGTCGAATCTTAGTCATTGCCAATTAGGACTCTACCTGTGCTATACTCTTAAAGTTGACCGAAAGTATGATAAGATTTATTTAAATGAATAGAAAGAGGTACACACCTATGACAACATTAGTACGAAATGATTTACGCAACGTTGCGATTATCGCCCACGTTGACCATGGTAAAACAACTTTAGTCGATGAACTTTTGAAACAGTCTGGTACGTTCCGTACGAACGAACAAGTCGAAGAACGCGCAATGGACTCAAATGACATCGAGCGGGAACGTGGAATCACGATTCTTGCGAAAAACACTGCAATTGACTACAAGAACACACGCATCAACATCGTTGATACGCCAGGACACGCCGATTTCGGTGGAGAAGTTGAGCGAATCATGCGTATGGTTGATGGCGTTATCCTCGTTGTCGATGCACGTGAAGGCTGTATGCCACAAACACGTTTCGTTTTGAAAAAAGCGCTCGAGCAAGGACTTCAACCAATCGTCGTCGTCAACAAAATTGACAAACCGATGGTCCGTCCTCTTGAAGTCGTCGACGAAGTCGTTGATCTCTTGATCGACCTCGGAGCTGACGAAGATCAACTCGAATTCCCAGTCGTTTATGCATCGGCAGTCAACGGCTCAAGTTCATTTGAACCTGAATTAGAGAAACAAGAAGATACAATCACAAACGTTCTTGATTTAATTCTTGAGCACACACCAGCACCTGTCGATAACACAATGGAGCCGCTTCAGTTCCAAGTGACGATGCTTGATTATGATAACTACCTCGGACGGATCGGTGTCGGTCGTGTCTTCCGTGGGGAAATCAAAGTTGGCGATAGCGTTTCGCTTTCGAAACTTGATGGTTCAACGAAAAACTTCCGCGTTACGAAGTTGTTCGGTTACTTCGGTCTTAAACGTGTCGAAATCGAAACTGCAAAAGCAGGAGACTTGATCGCGATCGCTGGTATGGAAGACATCAACGTCGGTGAGACGGTTTGCCCGACTTCACACGTTGATCCACTCCCACTATTACGTATCGATGAGCCAACGCTTCAAATGACATTCATCGTCAACAACTCGCCATTCGCTGGTCGTGAAGGGGATCTCGTTACTTCACGTAAAATCGAAGAGCGTCTTGAAAAAGAACTCGAAACAGACGTTTCACTCCGTATCGAAAATACGGATTCACCGGACCGCTGGATCGTATCTGGTCGTGGGGAACTTCACCTGGGGATCTTGATCGAAAACATGCGCCGTGAAGGATACGAAATTCAAGTATCGAAACCGCAAGTAATCATCAAAGAAGAAGAAGGCGTCAAAGTCGAGCCATTCGAGCGCGTCGTCATCGATACACCGGAAGAGTACACAGGTTCTGTCATGGAATCGATCGGTCTCCGTAAAGGTGAATTGACGAACATGCAAACTATGGACAACGGTCAAACGAAAATGGAATTCATCGTTCCTTCACGTGGTTTGATCGGTTACCGTAACGAATTCCTTTCTGCTACACGCGGATACGGAATCATGAATCACACATTCGAAGAATACCGTCCGTTCATCCAAGCGGATATCGGTGGTCGTCGTAGTGGAGTTATGGTTTCAATCGAAACAGGTAAAGCAACTGCTTACGCGATTTCAGCTCTTGAAGACCGCGGAACAATCTTCATCGAGCCTGGTCTTGAAGTATACGAAGGTATGATCATCGGCGAATGTAACCGTGATGTCGATCTCGCTGTCAATGTCGTTAAAGCAAAACAATTAACGAACATGCGTGCATCTGCAAAAGATTCAACGAACGTTCTTAAACGTCCACGTGTCTTCTCACTTGAAGAGTCGTTGACATTCTTGAACGAAGATGAGTACTGTGAAATCACACCACAATCGGTTCGTCTCCGTAAACAAGTCTTGAACAAGAACGAACGTGAAAAGCAAGAAAAACGTCGTCGTCTAGGTAAAGATTAAGTCTTGAACGAATAGGGGGACTGGCAATGAATGCACAAGCTGCCGTTGCTTCTGATTTCTCGAAATACGATATTCCGTTCATCGCGAAACTTCTCGGTATCGGAAGTGATCCGAATAACATCGAAGCGGGATTTTATCCTTTGATGATCACCGTCGTCATTTTGACGCTTGTCGTCTTTAAGTTAGGATTTGCTAAGGAACTAGCATGGTGGAAATCACTGATCGTCTATCTATTGCTCGCCGTCTTCTCGGCAGCATTGACGCTTGTCTTCTGGACATGGCCGATTCCTGAAGTACTCCTTGCGATGGTCGTCGTCCTTGGCATTTATCGCTTCCGGATGTGGATGGTCAAGCGTGAACGTGAACGGACAGCTTCTTAACAGAAGCATGTCATGAATCAAAAGAACGAATCTCTTCGGAGGTTCGTTCTTTTTTTTGAGACAATTCGAATGCATGATTTAAAGGGAAGCGGGAACAATAATAATAAAAGGGGGAGAAAATATTGAAAATAAGGTATGTCATACCCCTTTTGTTAACGATTGTTCTGATGGGCTGTACACAAACTTCAGAAGAATCGTCAACAAAGGAAACGAATCAGACGACACAAGGAAACAATCAGCAGGATTCAGGCGATCAAAAAGCGACGCAATCATCTCAAACGCAAGAAGGTGTCGTATTTAAAGAGCTAAATGCACCGTGGAACATCGTTCGAGAAGGAGAGACATTCTATATCACAGAACGAGAGGGAACGATCGTCAAAGGAAAACAAGGTGATTATGAGAGGATGCGCTTGCAACTGAAGGAAGATGTACTTGCTGAAGGAGAAGGTGGATTGCTCGGGATGGTACTTGATCCTGATTTTAAGGATAATAAGACGGCATACGTCTACCATACGTACGCAAAACAAGGACAAGCGACGAATCGCGTCATCGCGATAAAAGAAGAAGGTAATCAATGGACGCAAGAACGTATTCTACTCGACGACATTCCGGGAGCATCGATTCACAACGGAGGTCGACTTGAGTGGGGACCTGAAGGGGCGCTTTACGTGACAGCGGGAGACGCGGCAAAACCTGAGCTGGCGCAAGACATCGATTCACTTGCAGGAAAAATTTTACGCATCACACCGGAAGGAAAACCGTTCGAGGGGAATCAAAAAGGATATGTCTACAGTATCGGTCACCGGAATCCACAAGGGCTCGTTTTCGTCGATGATCAACTGTACGCAAGCGAGCACGGACAAAGTGGACATGATGAAATCAATCGAATCGAGAAAAAGAATTATGGATGGCCGACGATTGAAGGAAAAGAAACAGCAGATGGACTCGTGACACCATGGTACGAAGTAGGAGAGCAGTCCGTTGCACCTAGTGGAATTGCAGAAGCAGATGATACGTTGTACTTTGCAACGCTTGTCGGTCAACGATTACAAGCGATTGATCTAAAGACGAAACAGGTCACAACGATCGTCAAAAATCAAGGTCGGATTCGCGATGTGTGGATTGATGATACGTCGATTTATTATATTACGAACAATACAGACGGTAGAGGGAAGCCGTCAGCTGAGGATGATCGATTGATTCGAATCGAGCGATGAACGAAAAAGGTCTGTCAGGGAAATTCCCCGCAGACCTTTTAGTTACCAGTGTTTTCGTTTTGTTTCCCAAGATGGGTATAGATGAAATTGTCCAGAAGCATGGCGTTCAAGTGTCCGCTCTTCTACACGCGATCGGCACTCATCACAGAGGTGGACACGGACTGGTTTATTGCGTAATCGCTTCGCTGTGAAGGACCAATCATCAATCGTTTCACGCTTATCGCAAATCGTACATTTCACTCGCATGTCAGGTCCTCCCTTTTTTTCTTAGTATATCATATTAGAAGATTATTCAGATGTAAAAAAGGGAATCGAGAAGTATATCTCGAAATATCATCACTAAGTCATAGAGGGGGTGATGTCATGGCAAATAAAGTAGAACAACAACTCAGTTCAGATCAACTGGATGCTTTATCACAATTACCGCTCGTTTTTCTGATCACACACGATCAATCTAAACATTGGCCCATCACACATGCGATCAGTTGGGTACATGCAACGGATTCGCAAACGCTTCGTTTTGCAATCGAAGCAGATTCTCATTTAGTCAAAACGTTACGAGAACATCCGGTTTTCACATTAATCTTTTTTGCAGAACAGTCGGCGTATAGCCTGACCTGTACAAACGTCAAGGGATTTACGCCGCAAGAACCGCTTCCACTTCCGCTCTCTTTTTATGAAGGACGCGTCGAAGAGGTACGTGACATCTTGTTTTACGGAGCAGCTGTCACGCAACGACCGACCATTGAAAAAACATATGATGAACAGGCGGCCGAACGGTTGGATCAACTTGTTCATCGCATCCTAAAAGCGTAACATTCATCACAAACTCGACTCTAAAGGGGCGAACGATGGAATGAAGAAAATATACGTACTTGATACTAATGTCATGCTTCACGATCCACTCTCTCTTTTTCAGTTTCAAGAGCATGATGTCGTCATACCAGCGATCGTATTAGAAGAACTAGATGGAAAAAAGCGCAATATGGATGAAGTTGGGCGCAACGCAAGAGAAACAGCACGGATTTTAGACCAATTGCGGGAAACGGGTCAGCTTCATGCGGGAGTTCCGCTTGGAAACGGTGGTATTCTTCGCGTCGATATTGGCGATTCTATTCACGAAGGTTCTCCGTTTATGCATGAATCAAACGATAACAAAATCATCGAGCTCGCATGGTCGATTCATCGTGAACAACAAGCCGAAGCGACACCACGAGATGTCATTCTTGTCTCAAAAGATATCTTAGTCCGTGTCAAAGCAGATGCATACGGTTTAGTCGCTGAAGATTATATGACGGATCATATCGCTGATCTGACCGGTCTCTATACAGGGTTCATCGAAGTAACCGTCGATCAGGAATATATTGATGCCTTCTATCAGGACAAACGACTTTCTGTTGATGTGTTGCCAGAAAAAGTGCAGCCGAATGAATTCGTCATTCTAAAAAGTAATATGTCAAAAGCCTCTGCCATTGCTGTTGTCGATCAGAACTTGCCAATCATTCGGGCGCTTTCAATCGATGTCGATCAAGTCTGGGGCGTCGTTCCACGAAATGTTCAACAACGGATGGCATTTGAACTATTACTACGTGACGATGTACCACTTGTCACACTCGTTGGGAAGGCAGGTACTGGGAAAACATTACTCGCACTCGCTGCGGGTCTCCTGCAAGTAGAAGATGAGCATAAATATAAAAAACTCGTCGTTGCGCGTCCGGTCGTGCCGATGGGAAATGATATTGGCTACTTGCCAGGTGAAATGGAAGAAAAACTTCGTCCGTGGATGCAACCGATTTACGATAACCTTGAGCACCTCTTCAATACGGGATCGGGGGACGAACTTGGTAACATTCTTGCAGGAATGAAGACGATTCAACTCGAAGCGTTAACGTATATCCGAGGACGGAGTATGCCGGGACAATTCATCATCATCGATGAAGCACAGAATTTGACTAAACATGAAGTGAAGACGATTTTGACTCGTGTCGGAGAAAATTCGAAAATCGTATTAGTCGGTGATCCACAGCAAATCGACCATCCATATTTAGATGAGTATTCGAATGGTCTATCCTATGCCGTAGAACGACTCAAAAACGAGAAGATGACTGGACACGTCAAACTCGTCAAAGGGGAGCGCTCGAATCTAGCGCGTCTCGCAGCCGATTTATTATAAAAAATGTGGTGCGTCTATTCAGGCGCACCACATTTTCGTTATAGGACGGTGACTGTATGAACGGATTTAACGATCCGTTGTCCGTGCAATAGGTGAACTGGTCCATCTGCTAATACCTTGCCGTCTTGTGAGAATTGAAGATATACTTCATCGAGTTGTTCAAGCGGTAGCTCGACCGTTTCTTCGCCTTCGAACCGAATAGCAATTGCATCTGGTAAGAGCTCAGCGTTCCGAATGAACGGTGCAAGTGCCATCGCAAACGAACCTTGAAGTGCGGCTTCTTTTTCAGCACGTGTCATCGGACGATTATGATCCGTTCGACTTCCTTCCATGATGCCTTTATCCCACGCAGCCCCCATTTTTGCGTAGTATGCTTCTTGTTCACTCGTGTCTGCTGGTTGCCCGATTTTCTCAATCGCAACCTTTCGTTCGTCAAAGATCCAGACTGTCGGATCAATCGTCAACTGGTGCCGTACTTTACCGTTAATCGGAAAAATCATTTGTTCTACCCCCTAAATGTGTAAGTCCAACAAATCCATTATACCGAAACGTTGAATTGTTGGCGAAAGTAAGGTAAAGTTTAGCTATAACAGGAACGCGTCATTTGATGAGGAGGGATTGGATTGTCAACTGAAATCGAGACAGTTCATCGCCAGCGCGCTCTTGAGCTACTAGAAGCGGATGCACAAAAAATCCGCCGGTTGATCGAGGTCCAGCTTGCGAATTTAACGATGCCACAATGTCCTCTTTACGAGGAAGTATTGGATACACAAATGTTCGGATTGTCCCGTCAGATTGATTTTGCGGTACGTCTGGAACTGATTGATGCGGGTGAAGGGAAACAATTGCTCGAATCACTTGAACAGCAATTATCTGATTTACATGATGCGGAGACGTGCTGATTTTCTACTCAAACGTGAAATGCGGCGTTTGGGTATTTTTTTTTAGAGAATAAAAAAAGGACGTGTACATATGTTAGCGAAGTTTAAAGAAAAACGAGCATTTTTTGATTATGGTCTATTCTTTACGATGCTCATCCTCATGGCAATCAGTACGGTCATGGTCTATAGTGCGAGCGTGTGGAACGGTGGAGATTATGCGAATACGTCCTTCTTTGAGAAGCAGTTGATGTTTGATGCGATGGCTATCGTGCTGTTCCTTTTCGTTTCGCAAATTAACCATGAGGTGTTCCGTGGACCGGTCATTCGTTTAATCCTTTATTTGATTACATGGTTGATGTTGATGGCAACGTTGTTCTCGGTTCCACTAAACGGCGCCCGCGCGTGGTTGAACTTCGGTATCTTCTTGATTCAACCGATCGAACTCTGTAAATTCGTCCTCGTCGTAGGACTTGCCAGTTATTTTGATCAAAAACATAAAGGAAAAATGGACGGGGTGATTGGAATCGTACATCATTTCATTCATCGTCAAATTAAAGGGACGACTTCAGGACGACGCATTCTACTTAGTTTCTCGGACTGGATTTTGATTCCAATGGTCGTGTTACTGGCACCATATGCGATTATCATTCGTATGCAACCGGATGATGGTGGTTTATTCATACTTTTACTTGTCACGGCGATGATCCTATTCGCTGTTGGGTTACCTAGTGGATACATCGCTCTTTGTGCCATTAGTGTTCCACTCATTTTCATGTATGCTTGGAATAACTTTTCTGATAATCAGATGCAACGGATTCAAGCAAGTTTAAATCCATTTCTCGATGCGGAAGGAAAGGGATATCAGCTTATCAATTCCGTTATATCAATTGCCCACGGGGGGGTATTTGGGGTCGGTCTAGGGAATAGTTTTCAGAAGTACGGTTATTTGCCGGAACCTGAAACCGACTATATTATGTCGATCATCTCAGAGGAGCTTGGATTTGTGGGTGTTCTCGTCGTGCTCGGTCTATTGTTCTACTTGATGATTCAAGGGGCAATCATCGCTAATCGGTGTGTCTCACTTTACTCGAGTATGCTTGCGCTCGGCATCTCAGGTATCATCTTTATTCAGACATGTATCAATATCGCGGCGATGTCTGGTCTCTTTCCGGGAACAGGTGTTACCTTGCCATTCATCAGTTACGGCGGTTCATCGTTACTCGTCATGAGTACGATGCTTGGTGTAATGGCGAACATTTCCATGCAAAACAAATATCGAGTGGCTTATCAGAAAGAAGTGCGGACTGCACGTTCGATGAGTGCCACAAGCTCATTAACTAAAGGGGGAGCATCAGTTGACTAAAATCCAGAAGATTCTCGTAGCAAACCGCGGGGAAATCGCGATTCGCGTTTTCCGTGCAGCGACAGAACTCGGTATTCGTACCGTTGCCATTTATTCGCGAGAGGACATGGGTTCTCTTCATCGCTATAAAGCCGATGAAGCGTACCGGATCGGAGAAGGAAAAAAACCGATCGAAGCTTATCTCGATATTGAAGATATCATTGCAACAGCGAAAAAAGCCGAATGTGATGCGATCCATCCTGGTTATGGATTCCTCTCTGAGAACATTGAGCTGGCAAAACGTTGTCGCGAAGAAGGTATCATCTTCATCGGACCGCAAGAAGACCATCTTTACAAATTCGGGGATAAAGTACGGGCACGGACGACAGCGATTGAAGCGGGTCTTCCTGTCATCCCAGGAACGGATGGTCCAATCTCGTCGATTGACGAAGCCTATGCGTTTGCAGAAAAAGCAGGCTATCCGCTAATGGTCAAAGCATCGCTTGGTGGCGGTGGACGTGGTATGCGTGTCGTCCGGACAGAAGAAGAGCTTCTAGACATGATCGAACGCGCGAAATCAGAAGCTCTGAAAGCATTCGGTTCTGATGAGATTTACGTTGAAAAATTGATTGAACGTCCAAAACATATTGAAGTCCAAATCATCGGAGACGCGCATGGAAATATCATTCACCTGTTTGAACGGGATTGTTCTGTGCAACGTCGTCACCAAAAAGTCGTTGAAGTGGCACCATGTGTGACACTTTCAGATGAAGGTCGACAAAAGATTTGTGACGCAGCCGTCACGTTGATGAAACATGTCGGATACGAAAATGCAGGAACGGTCGAGTTCCTCGTCACGCAAGATGAATCATTCTATTTCATCGAAGTCAACCCACGTGTTCAAGTCGAACATACGATTACAGAGATGATCACGGGCATCGATATCGTTCAGACTCAAATTCGTGTCGCTGAAGGTGAATCGTTACATAGCGACCTCGTTGGTATACCACAACAAGAAGAGATTAAGATGCTTGGTTTTGCGATTCAGAGTCGTATTACATCGGAAGATCCTGAGAACGGCTTCTTACCGGATACAGGGAAGATTAAAGCCTACCGTTCACCGGGTGGTTTTGGAGTACGTCTCGATGGTGGGAATGCCTATGTCGGAGCAGAGATTTCACCGTACTATGATTCGCTTCTCGTTAAAATCTCGACGCATGGTTTAACTTACGATCAAGCCGTCGCGAAGATGCGTCGAAACCTTAGTGAATTCCGCATCCGTGGTATTAAAACGAACATTCCGTTCTTGAGCAACGTCTTGAAGCATCATGCGTTCGTTAGTGGTGATTACAACACGTCGTTCATCGATGATACGCAAGAGTTATTCATCTTCCCAAAACGTCAAGACCGAGGAACGAAGCTCTTGACATACATCGGAGAGGTTTCCGTCAATGGATTCCCGGGAATCGGAAAATTGGACAAACCGCTTGCACGCGATGTCCGAGTTCCAAAGATTCTTCCCGCGGATTACACACCGGGAGCAAAAGCAATTCTTGATGCGGAAGGTCCGGAAGCCGTCGCGAAATGGTTGACAGCACAAGAAAATGTTCTATTGACCGATACGACATTCCGTGATGCTCATCAGTCGCTACTTGCGACACGAATGCGGACGAAGGATCTCGTCGCCATCGCAGAGGCAGAAGCGAAACTGTTACCAGAATTGTTCTCTGTCGAAGCCTGGGGTGGTGCGACGTTCGATGTTGCTTACCGATTCTTATCGGAGGATCCATGGGTTCGCTTGATGAAATTGCGTGAAAAGATGCCGAACGTTTTGATTCAAATGTTGCTTCGTGGTGCGAATGCTGTTGGCTACAAGAACTATCCGGACAACGTCATCCATGCGTTCGTCAAAGAAGCAGCACAAGCTGGAGTCGACGTCTTCCGGATTTTCGATAGCCTGAATAACCCGGAGTCGATTCAACTCGCAATCGATGCAGTCTTGCCAACAGGTAAAATCGCGGAAGCAGCTGTCTGTTATACAGGCGATCTATTCGATGCGAATCGTCCGAAATATCATCTGCCGTATTACGTCAATTTGGCGAAACAACTCGAAGAAAGTGGCGCCCACATCATTGCAATCAAGGATATGGCAGGTCTTCTGAAACCGGAAGCAGCTTATGCGCTCGTGTCAGCACTTAAAGATGCCGTATCGTTACCAATCCATCTTCATACACATGATGCGAGTGGAAACGGTATCTACACGTATGCGCGTGCGATTGATGCCGGTGTTGATGTTGTCGACGTTGCAGCATCAAGTATGTCTGGACTGACGAGTCAACCAGCGGGTGGTAGTTTGATTCATGCCTTAAGTGGTCATCCACGTCAGCCGCTCGTGTCAGCGCAGAAGTTTGAACAGATCTCGGATTATTGGCAAGATGTACGTCATCTCTACCAAGCATTTGAACTCGATATGATTGCACCGAATCCAACGGTCTACGACCACGAGATGCCAGGTGGACAATACTCGAACTTACAGCAACAAGCAAAAGCTGTCGGTCTTGCGGATCGTTGGTCTGAAGTCAAGGAGATGTATGCGCGTGTCAACATGCTGTTTGGCGATATCGTCAAAGTTACACCATCATCGAAAGTCGTCGGAGATATGGCGCTCTTCATGGTCCAACATCATTTGACGGAAGAAGATGTCTTGCATCGAGCAAGCGGACTTGATTTCCCAGATTCAGTCGTCGAACTGATGAAAGGAGAACTTGGAACACCACCGGATGGTTTCCCGCAAGACGTTCAACGGGCAATTCTCAAAGGAGCTGCTCCGCTGACGGAACGTCCTGGTAAGATGATGGAGCCACTCAACTTTGATGCGATCAAACACGAGTTATTTGAAAAACTCGAACGACCGGTTACAGAGTTTGACGCACTCGCTTACGCGCTCTATCCAAAAGTCTTCATGGACTATAGTTCATACGTCGCGCGATATGGTGACATTTCCGTTCTTGATACGAATACATTCTTCCATGGAATGCGTCTAGGTGAAACGATCGAGGTCGAAATCGAACGAGGCAAGACACTTTACCTCAAGTTGATTCAGATTGGTCAGCCAGACGATCATGGCATGCGGACAATCTATTACGAGATGAACGGTGTCCCACGTGAAGTCGAAGTAAAAGACATCAGCATCAAAGAAAGTTCATCGAGTCGCCCGAAAGCGGACCGGAGTAACGCAAAACAAATCGGTGCATCCATGCCGGGTAGCGTTCTGAAGGTACTCGTTGAGACGGGTACACGCGTCCGTAAAGGAGAACAACTTCTCGTTACGGAAGCGATGAAGATGGAAACGACGATCCAAGCACCAGAAGATGGTGAGATTAAAGCAGTCCACGTCAAGGAAGGCGAAGCAATCGCTAGCCAAGACTTGTTGATTGAATTCGTATAAGGTCACAATGAAAAACAGGCGCACGCTCGGCGGGCTGCCTGTTTTTCATTCAATATGTAGTAGGAGAGGATACGATTGAACATTATTTGTTGGGTTCGAAGTGATTTTCGATTACAGGATAACCACATGTTGGCACGTGCCATTGAATTACTAGAAGAAAATCCGAAGGCGACTGTAGAATTCGTCTTTTGGCTCAATCCAGATTACATCGGGGAATATGAAGCACGCCAACAATATTTCTTTCAAGCGCTCGAAGTTTTTTCGAATGCTTGTAAAGAAAAAGAGCTACCGATTCGCTTTATCGAAGGCGATGAACAGGCTTTCTTAGATGCGACCGATGACGCAGATATTCTCTTGTTTAATGCTGAATACGTAGAACCGTTCAAGACTCGAGATGAAGGCATCATCAAGAAGCGAGGAAATCGTCAAACAGAGCGTTTACTAGATCGTCATCTGCTTCACCCACATGACATTAAAAAGCAGGATGGAACGTTTTATAAAGTCTTCACACCGTATAAGAATGCGTTCGTAAAAAAAGACGTTCCTGCGGCATACGAAGTCAAATGGCAAAAATTACGAGATCATTATCAAAAACGTCAGCACGATAATAGCTTCATCGAAGGCTATTTCAAGAAGGCACAGTCAGACGCAGTCTTTCATCCGGGCGAAAAACAGGCGCAACAACGTTTGAAAACGTTCGTCGAACAATCACTTGAAGCGTATGACGAGAATCGTGATCTTCCGGCTGTTGACGGCACGAGTTTGCTTTCTCGTTATTTACGAACTGGAGAAATCGGTATTCGAACCGTCTATGCAACTGTTCAAGATGCGAAGGAATCAAAAGGAAAGCAGACATTCATCACCGAACTCATTTGGCGAGAATTCTACTACATGATTTTGATGCACTTCCCAGAATCAAAACGACAAGCCATTAACACACAATACCGGGAAATCGAGTGGGAGAAGGATGAAGAGGGCTTCAAAGCGTGGTGTGAAGGCAAGACGGGTTATCCAATCGTCGACGCAGCGATGCGACAACTGAATCAAACAGGCTGGATGCATAATCGTCTCCGAATGATTGTTGCTTCTTTCCTAACGAAGGATTTATTGATTGACTGGCAGAAGGGTGAACAGTACTTCCAACAAAAACTCGTCGATTATGAAGCGGCATCGAATATCGGAGGATGGCAATGGGCAGCATCTGTCGGAACGGATGCCGTCCCGTACTTCCGTGTCTTCAATCCAACGACACAATCAAAGAAATTTGATAAAGACGGAGAATTCATTCGAAAGTACGTCACGGAGATCAAGGATTTATCAAAGAAGTATATTCATGAACCTACGCAACAACAACGAGAAGACTATAGATACCCAGAACCGGTCGTTGCGCACGATGAAGCACGAAAGCGTGCGATTGCTCGGTTTAAATAAAGAAAGGATGTTCCTCGGCGGAGGAACATCCTTTCTTTATGATCTTATTGAAGACGACTATGTGCCTTACGCGTTCGGAATGCATGATACGTCAGGTAAGATAAGATACCGAAGTAACATGTAATCAAGAAAGCATGGAGTAACGGGACATACGTCGCGTGTCCACCAAGGACGATCCAAGCGCCTGTAGCAACTTGGCATGTGATGAAGAATGTCGCGAACGCCATTCCAATCGTTGTCGTCCGGTGTTTTAAACGAATCGCGACGACATGGACAAATAAAGTGAATAGGAACAATAATCCTGCCATGATCCGGTGAATCATCTGTACCCACGCCTCAAACGTCATGGACGGTTGAGAACAGACCGGCCAACCAACGCAAGCATATGTAGCGCCGACGTGACGTACGTAAGCACCGGTATAAACGACGATTAGCGTGTAGATGAGTAGACCGTATAAAAGCTTCCGCAAGAATGCTGGGACCGATTCCCTGAATTCCTGACCAGGACGCTCCATGATCAACAACGTCAAAATCAACAGCGAAGCAAAAGAAATCAAGGAGATACCGAAATGTAACGCCATGACGAGGTCCGATTGTTGCCAAACGACAGCACCAGCTCCGACGATCGATTGAATCAACATGAAGATGAAGGCGAGAAACGCGAAGATCTTCGTATCGAGCCGATCCTTGAAAGCAACGAGCGTCCAGAGACATAAGGCGATGATTAAGAGTCCAACGACTCCAGTTACAGCACGGTGACTATATTCAATCATCGTTTCAACACTTGGGTTCGTCGGAATGAGTTCCCCATGACAGAGTGGCCAATCCGTTCCGCAACCATCGCCTGAATCCGTTTTTGTGACTGTCCCACCCATCAGCAAGACGATCATCATGGTAAACGTGACGAAGGCTGAAAACATCGAAAGTTTTCGATTCAAGATTTGGACACCACCTTTCTAAAAAAATACGAAATACATGGATTTCCATAGGACTAGTATCGCATAAAAAGCCCTGAAAGGGTTGCAATCTTTTAGAACAACGCTATTCTAGTATTAGGTAAATATGGTGAACTGTGATGAAAATCACATAGATTTCACATTTTGTTCATTATGTCGAAAGTATTTTCATACGTCACGGTCCTGATTATGTGGTATCTTTTATAGAGAAAAGGGCGTTTCGTGGCATGTCTGTGTTATTTCTGTGAAGAAATTACGTGAAGCCTAGGTGCTAAACAGAAGCAGACGGTGAAAAGGAGGGAACAGCATGGCGAAAGTTACTGGAGAGGCACTGGATATGGCAATCGAGCAAACAGATCAGCCAACATTCAAGGACTATATTACCCTAGCAAAAATGGGGATTGTCCGTGCCAATCTAATTACGGTCTTCGCAGGGTATGTCGTAGCGGCATCGTACATAACGGATGATGTCCTGTTGTATTTATGGCAAACCAAGTGGATGTTACTGTGGACGCTTCTCGGGAGTGGATTGGTCATTGCCGGAAGTTGCTACCTCAATAACTACATTGACCGGGACATCGATTACAAGATGGAGCGGACGATGGGAAGACCAAGCGTTACTGGGAAGATGGATGGACAACGGATACTCGCACTAGGACTCGGTATTCTTGCGACCGGTACGGTATTGTTGTTGATCGTCAACCATGTGGCGGCAGTGTTCGGATTGATTGGATCATTCGTTTACGTCGTGATTTATACGATGTGGTTAAAACGGACACATACGATCAATACAGTCGTAGGTGGTATTTCAGGAGCTGTGCCACCAATCATTGGATTTGCGGCAGTCACTCCGACGCTTCACATTGATGCGTGGATTTTATTCCTCATCATGTTCGTGTGGCAACCACCACATTTCCTTGCACTCGCGATGCGACGGACAGAGGAGTATCGGGCAGCAGGTATCCCGATGTTACCTGTCGTAAACGGATTCGCGATCACGAAACGACAAATTGTATGGTGGATTGCAGTACTCATTCCATCATCACTCCTCTTAGCACACTATGGCATCATTTACATGATCGTTATGGCACTGCTCGGTGGATATTGGCTCTATATGGGACTGAAAGGTCTGAAGATCCAAGATGAACAAGCCGAAATCAAATGGGCGTCGAAGATGTTCTTCTTCTCACTCTTTTATTTCACGGCTTGGATCGTGACGGTCGTACTCGTTTCTCTCTAAAACGATTTGACATAATTCACGTACACCATTACGAAAGACAAAATTGGGGACAAAGAAAGTGGGGATGGTTGTGAAAAAATCAGTAAAAATGCTCTTCCGGCTTCTTCCAATCGGCTTGATGGCACTTATGTTATCAGGTTGTGGAATTCCGGAATTGTCTGCGCTACAGCCTCGCGGAGAAGGCGCTGAAATGCAACTTGAAATCATCAAGCTTAGCTTGTGGGTCATGTTGTTCGTCCTTGCGATCGTAGCCGTCATTTATATTTACGTACTTATGAAATTCCGTCGTAAATCAGGTGATAACACGGTTCCAAAGCAAGTCGAAGGGAACCATACGCTTGAAATCATCTGGACAGTCATTCCGATCCTTCTCTTGATCGTTCTTGCAATTCCGACGATCAAAACAACGGTTGAACTTGCAGATGCAAAAGAAGCAAAGAAAAACGAACAAATCAACGTTACAGCAAACCTTTACTGGTGGGAATTCGAATATCCAGACAAGGGTGTTTCGACAGGACAAGAACTTGTCATCCCAGTCGGTAAACGTGTTGCGGTTAACTTGACGTCTAAAGACGTCATCCACTCATTCTGGGTACCAGCTCTTTCTGGTAAGACAGATACAAACCCAGGTCTTGACAACGAAATGTGGTTACAAGCAAAAGAAGCAGGCACGTACTACGGTAAATGTGCCGAGTTGTGTGGTCCTTCTCACGCATTGATGGACTTTAAAGTCGTTGCGATGGAGCAGGATGACTACGACAAGTGGTTGAAAGACATGAAATCTGCAAAAGAAGCAGAAACAAAACAGCTCGATAAAAAGAATGAAAAGAACTGGACGACTGGTGAGCAAGTCTACGCCCAGAACTGTCTCAGCTGTCATGGCGGCGGGAAAGTCGCACCTAGCTTGACGAACTTCGGTGATCGTCAGCGTATTGCGGGTTACCTCAAGCATGATAAAGAAAACCTCGAAAAATGGATTCGCGATCCTCAAAAAGAGAAACAAGGTACAAAAATGCCTGGATTCTCTGAAGATAAGATTAGCGATGAAGAATTGAGCGAATTGGCAGATTATCTATTGGACAAAAAGCTCCAATAATTTTTTAAGGGGGAATCATAGTGGGGACACATACTATGGGTATGCCGCAGAAGAAAAGCGGCATCATGGACTGGCTAACGACAGTCGACCATAAGAAAATCGGGATTCTCTACATCATCTCTGGATTGTTCTTCCTTCTAGTTGGTGGCGTAGAAGCCCTAATGATTCGTTTTCAATTGATTAAACCGATGAACGATTTCGTCAGCGGTGAACTCTTTAACCAATTGATTACGATGCACGGTACGACAATGATCTTCTTGGCAGCGATGCCAATGTTGATTGGGTATATGAACGCCGCAGTACCACTTCAAATCGGAGCACGCGACGTTGCGTTCCCGTTCTTGAATGCACTCGGTTTCTGGTTGTTCTTCTTCGGTGGAGTCTTACTGAACCTTTCTTGGTTCTTTGGCGCTGCACCAAACGCTGGATGGACAGCATACGCGCCACTCTCGACAGTACCAGAGTCACTCGGTGTTGACTTCTACTCACTCGGGTTACAGATTTCTGGTTTTGGTACACTTATGGGGGGGATTAACTTCCTCGTTACGATTTTGAACATGCGTGCACCAGGTATGAAACTAATGCGGATGCCACTCTTCACATGGACAGCATTCGTTGCTTCTGCCTTGATCGTTTTCGCATTCCCACCACTTACGGTTGGATTATTCCTCTTGACGTTCGAGCGACTCTTCGGTGCTCACTTCTTTGACCCGGCAGCGGGCGGGAACATCGTCATTTGGGAACATCTCTTCTGGATCTTTGGTCACCCGGAAGTTTATATCTTGATCTTGCCAGCATTCGGTATTTTCTCTGAAATCATTCCTACGTTTGCTCGTAAACGTCTTTTCGGTTACACGACGATGGTCTTTGCGACAATGTTGATTGGTTTCCTCGGATTCATGGTTTGGGTCCACCACATGTTCACAGTTGGACTTGGTCCAGTTGCAAACGCAATCTTCGCAGTAGCGACGATGGCAATCGCTGTACCGACAGGGGTCAAAATCTTCAACTGGCTCTTTACACTATGGGGCGGTAAGTTGACGTTCCCAGTTGCAATGCTTTACTCGGTCGCATTCATTCCATCATTCCTTGTTGGTGGTATGACAGGGGTCATGCTTTCAGTAGCACCTGCCGATTATCAGTACCATGACAGTTACTTCGTAGTAGCTCACTTCCACTACGTTATCGTTGGTGGGGTTGTCTTCGGTCTCTTCGCAGGTCTGTACTACTGGTTCCCACTCATGTTTGGGAAACAGCTTAACGAGTTCTGGGGTAAAATTCAATTCTGGTTGTTCTTCATTGGCTTCCATTTGACGTTCTTCCCACAACACATTCTCGGTCTTACAGGTATGCCACGTCGTGTCTTCACGTACTTGCCAAACCAAGGTTGGGAAACAATGAACTTACTTTCTTCTATCGGTGCAGCCTTCATGGGTGTATCGACGATCATTCTCGTCATCTCGATCGTTGCTGCATTGATGTCAAAAGAATATGTAAAACGCGACGTTTGGGGTGATGGACGTACGCTTGAGTGGACACTTCCGGTTCCAACTCCTGAGTACAACTTCGCACAAATTCCACTCGTCAAAGGTTTAGATACGTATTGGCTCGAAAAAATGGCGGGGAACAAAACAGTTTCTGTTTCTGAAGAAGTCGGCGATATCCATATGCCGAACAACTCGATCTTGCCATTCGTCATGTCAGTCGGTCTGTTCCTTGCAGGTCTTGGATTCATTCTTCGCCTAGATTACGGAACTGTCGGTCTTGTCATTGCCTTGATCGGTCTTGCGATGACATTCATCGCGATGTTCTTCCGTTCTTGGATCGACGATGA
Organism: Exiguobacterium sp. EA-TM-5; assembly: GCF_053878415.1. NCBI lineage: Bacteria > Bacillati > Bacillota > Bacilli > Caryophanales > Exiguobacterium > Exiguobacterium sp. EA-TM-5. The sequence goes on from NZ_CM132670.1 coordinate 1,546,148, forward strand.
AGGATATTACATCCCGAAATCAGTCGTCGAAGAAGATCTACGCCTTGAAGCAGAAAAGGAGGCGAAGTAAGATGGGTCATCATTCATTACCGAACAACCCGATCACGGGTATTCCGGATCATGTTGAAAAAGCAACACTTGAGGGTAAGAATAAATATGTAGCCTTCTGGTTCTTCCTTGGAGGAGAGACGACATTGTTCGCCTCTCTCTTCGGGACATACATCGGACTTCATAACTCTGGTGCAAAAGAAGGATTACGCAGTTATGACATCTTTGAGATGGGTCTCGTCTTCATCATGACGATGCTTCTTCTTACAAGTTCACTCACAAGTGTTCTTGCGATGATGGCAATGAAACGTAATGATGTTAAGAAAATGAAAATGTGGTTGATCATCACGCTCGTTCTTGGATTAGCATTCTTGGCGGGTGAGATTTACGAGTTCAATCACTACTACCACATCGGTCACACATTCACTTCGAGTGCTTTTGGTTCTGCCTTCTATACACTCGTTGGATTCCACGGTGGACACGTCTTGTTCGGTCTTCTCTGGATTTCGACATTGCTCATCCGGAACTGGAACCGTGGCATTACAGTCGTGAATGCGCCGAAGTACTATGTTTCAAGTCTTTACTGGCACTTCATTGACGTCGTCTGGGTCTTTATCTTCTCAGTCGTCTACCTCATGGGGATGGTGAAATAAGATGGAAAAACACGAACCGCAACTTACGCGCAATCAAATCGAGCTTGAGATGAAAGCAGAGCGTGGTCGTGAGACACAACTGCAACTCATCAGTTTCGCACTCATGATTTTCTTGACACTCATCGCCTTTGGTGCTGTTATGGCTGATCTCATGCCACACTGGGCAGCTGGTGGGTTCTTGATCATCATGGCAATCGTTCAAGTTTATCTTCAGCTTTACATGTTCATGCATATGAACAACAAAGGCAACACATGGATCAAAGTCATGATGGGTCTTGGCATCTTCGTCGCTTTGACGATCGTTGCAACACTTCGTCTTTTGATCTGGTAAGAATTGTGACCATTCTGCTAACGTTTAGCAGGATGGTCTTTTATTTTGGAATCGTTTTATGAGAAACCTTTACAATGAAATAGGGGAACGGTAATCTTAGTTTGTAAGAGAAAGGAACGGGGTGAAGAAATATGTTAGGCAATTTAAGGGGAGCACTTTCGCAATTCGAATGGACTGTCTTATGGAGTCCGTATTATGCGTTGATACTCGTTGGATTGTATGTCCTATATGCTGTCGTGACAGAAAAGTTGCGTCGTCCGGATGAGCCGGAAACAACGCTTGGGCAAAAGTTTTCGATGCTCGCGGCATTGATCGTTTTTTACATCGGTTTTGGAAGTCCGTTAGACCTGCTAGCGCATATCACCTTCTCTGCACATATGTTGCAGATGGTATTCGTCTATATGGTCGCACCGCCGCTCTTGTTGATTGCGATACCAGAGTGGCTTTATAAGCGCTTGTTCGATACACCGTACCTTGGGAAGATCCTAAAATTCTTCATCAAGCCGTTGATTGCACTTGTCGTCTTTAATGCCTTATTTACGTTCTATCACATGCCATTTATTTTTGACTATGTCTTGACGAACTATACCGTTCACCGTCTGTTCCACGGAACACTGATTTTCTTGAGCATGACGATGTGGTATCCAATCATTGCACCTGTCAATGAGGCGGATAGCCTTTCTGATTTGAAGAAGATGGTATATATCGTTGCGAACGGTGTCCTGCTGACACCTGCCTGTGCTTTTATGATCTTCAGTCAAAGTTTCCAGTATCAAGCTTATCAAGATCCGGCAACATTTGCGAAAGTACTCGCTTACTGTATGCCAAACAATGATTTAAGTGGCTTGAATCTGGAACGACTGCTTGGAACGACTGATGATTTACTAGAGGATCAACGTTTCGGTGGTGTCCTCATGAAGCTCGGTCAAGAACTCGTATACGGTCTATTCTTCGGATTGACCTTCTTTACATGGGTACGTCGTTCGAAAAGTACTGCCGTGGATGAAGGCATGTCCTTCACGCCAAAAGCGGATTAAATTGGAGGAAGTTGGAACATGAGTTATTTGCCGTTGATTTGTGTATCGCTGATTGTCATCAGCGCGATTTTCGTAGCGATTGGCTGGTTCTTGATTGCCCAGACGCGTCGTAACATGAAAGCTCACCAAACCGTGATGACGATTGCTGCTGCACTTGCCTTATTGTTTTTCATCATGTATGCCTTGCGGACGATTTTGCTTGGTAATACAGCCTTTGGTGGTCCTGAATCCGTCAAGCCTTACTATACAGGATTCTTGATCTTCCACATCCTACTTGCGACGTCAGGTGGGGTGCTCGGACTGATGGCACTTTATCACGCGTATAAGAAGAACTTTGCGCGTCACCGCAAAATCGGACCAGTTGCCTCGATCATTTGGTTTTTGACAGCCATCACTGGGGTCATCGTGTACTGCTTATTATATGTCGTCTACGATCCGGGTGAGACGACGAACGTATTCCGGGCGATCTGGAGTCATTAAGGGGGAGCCAACTTGAAAAAGAATAGTTACTTGACGGTCGCTGCCGTCGTCCTTGTCTTAGTTGCGGCAGCCGGGGGGTATTATTATTTCTTCATGAAAGAAAAGTTACCTGTCATTGCTGAACCTACACAATTTGAATTAACGAATGCCGTAGACGGAAAATCATTCAATTCGGAAGATGGAAAGGTCAAAGTATTGACGTTCTTCTACTCGAACTGTCCTGATATTTGTCCGTTGACGCTAAATGATTACCGAAAGCTTGAGAAAAAGCTACGGAGTGAAGAGTTATACGGAAGCGACGTAGAACTTGTGGCTGTGACGGTTGACCCAAAAGTCGACACACCAAAAGTCTTGAAATCGTATGCTTCGAACTTTGAAGCAGATGCTAAAGGGTGGAAGGTATTGACGGGAGACCCGGTCGTCATCGACCGGTTGACACGTCAGTTGAACTTCTATTATTCGAAGGCGGAGAGTGGCTTAGTTACTCACGGAACACAAATGTTCATTTTAGACCGTGAGAATAAAGTACGGGCGATCTCTTCAATGGCGAAGACGCCAGATGAACCGGTCGACTTAGAAGAGGTCATGTCTTCGGTCACACAATTAGCGAAGGAGTGAAGGAAGATGACTTATGAAGAGTACTTGCAAGGAGATATTACCGTCTCTGTTCAAGCCATCGAGGAATTACTTGCTTGTGCGATCGAAGATTATGGCGTAAACCATTCCCGAATCAAGCGGATGGACCGAGAAGAGATTGCTTTCAGTGTAAAGGTAGATGCACCGGCAACGTCACTTCACGCACTCTATCTTCATGTGCGCGAGCAGCTTGGGATTCAGCTCGGAGACGATGTCGTATCCTATGTACAATTCGTTGCGCGTTAAGATGTAAAGAACTACGTTACGTGACAACAATCCGATAGATGAATCAGCCAATGACTTCGCAAGTGATCCGAGTTCATTGGCTTTTTTGTACAAAATGAAGAATAAAAAAATAGAGGTTCCTAATTGGAACCTCTACGTGTAGAACTTATTTTTCGAGTGTTTCGAGCAATGCTGCTAAACGACGTTCGCAATCCTTGACGATTTCCGGAGGGAACGTCTCATCATACTCGACACCGTGCGGATAGTAGTGTTTACCGAGAAGTGGTGTCATCATTCGAACGACAGCGTGACGATCTTCAATCTCACCTTGAATCGCATAGACTGGAACACGCAGGTAGAATACTTCACCCGTTGATTGTTTTTCGTACTTCATGTCATACATCGCACGTTCGTAATCCCATTGTCCTTCACGAACGAAACGGTGATGATCCATGATTGTTTCGAGAAGACCGAACTTCAGTTCCTTGCCTTCGATACCATATTGTTCAAACTTCATGTTTGAATCCCCCTATACCCCAGTTTGCTAGTAGATACTAGTCTTTCCAAACTATCATACCATAATGAATGAAATGGTGACGCAAAAGATGTGAAGTCATTTTGAAGAATTCATGAACTTCCATATTTTCGTTCGATATATTCAAGAATCGTATCTGGTGCATGGATGCCAAGATGATTGAGTCCTTCACCACCGAAGAAGACGTTGAACTCAAGAACGTACCAGTGTCCGTCACGAATGATGAGATCGAAACCAGCATGATCGATATCGAGCCGTTTCGCCAGCTCGAGCACGAAATCAATCGCATCTTGTGGCACATCATCAAAGTCAAGGACGCCACCTTGAGCGACGTTATTCAAGAACTGAGCACCACCGACGCGCCAGTACGCAGCGAGAACTTGATCGCCAACGACGACGATACGCAAATCTTTCTCATTCGGGATATACTCCTGAATATAAAATGTCTCATGCGTATCCGTGTATTTTTTCCAGTCCGCTTCATTTTTGATGAGGTGAACACCTTGTCCCATTGAACTACGAACCGTCTTAGCGACGAACGGAAAAGAAAATTCACGTAAGACACGATCGACGGTGAATTCATTTTTTCCGTAGATGCCTGTTCGCGGGATGTGATCTGGAATGACGGTTTGAAAAATCCGTGTCATTTCAATTTTATCATGTCCTAAATGGAATGTAGCAGCCGATGGAAAAATCGGCTTTTTCATGCCATAGATGATCGAGTGGATTTGCCAATATTCCGGGAACAAGACAACATCCGCTTGTTCGATTTTTTTTAAGGAATCAAAGTGATAATCTGATTTGGCATGTTCCGTCTTGATTCCAATCGTCCGGAACATATTAAAAGAGAGCAGTTGCATAGAGTTCATTCCTTCCTTCTGAACAAATTATACACAATTCAACAGGCTAGGAGGGAGAGAAATGTTATGATAAGATGGTAAAGTTAAGGAGGAGATTCGTTGTGATATATACCGATAAGACGATTGACCTCATCAACGCAGCGGAAGACCTCATTCGATCTCTCGCTCAAAGTGAAACGGGGCAAGCATATAGATGTGCAAAACAAGCACAGCAAGAGTCAGTAGAGGCACAGTCCGTCATCCGTGACTTTCATCAAGTCAAGGAGGACTACGAACTCGTGCAACGATTTGGACGTTATCATCCTGACTATCAGACGATCACGAAAAAGGTCCACGAAGTCAAACGGCGACTGGATTTACAAGAAGAAGTTGCACAGTTCAAAAAAGCGGAAAAACAACTCGAGACGTTACTTGGACAAATCAGTCTGAAACTTGCTGGAGAAGTATCACCGCAAATCAAAGTACCAACGGGAAATCCGTTCTTTGACCAAGGATGCGCCGGAGGTTGTTCGACCGGTGGCAGCTGTAGCTGTAGCGGATAACGAAGTGAAGGGGGTAGGCTGGCGTGATCAAGGAACGAGTGGGACTCATCGTCTATGTCAATGCGATGAAAGCATCCCGTCAATTACGCCGTTACGGGAACGTCTACTTTACGTCTAAGCGTGAACGATACGTTCATCTGTATGTCGATTTAGATCAGCATGAACAGGTGATGGAAGTCATTTCGACTCTCCCGTTCGTCGAATCGATCAAACGTTCAGAACGACCGTTCATCACGGAGACGTTCGCGAACAAAAAAGGCAAAATGCCTGAAGAAGCATAATCCATGGAGCGATGAGGACATCCTCGTCGCTTCTTTGTTGAAAGGAATGAAGGAAATGCGAGTCATTTCAGGGGAACGTAAAGGAACACGACTAAAAGCAGTACCGGGGGATCAGACACGACCAACGACGGATAAGGTCAAGGAATCATTATTCAATGTCATCGGTCCGTATTTCAACGGAGGACGAGCGCTTGATCTATTTGCGGGGAGTGGTGGTCTTGGTATCGAGTCTCTTTCAAGAGGATGCGAGGAAGCAGTTTTCGTCGACCAACATCATAAGGCCGTCCAAACGATCCAAGATAACTTACGAACGACGCATTATACGGATCAAGCACGTGTTTTGAAAAAGGATGTAGCCGTCGCTTTAGCTGAACTAGCATCTGAGGAACCATTTAAATTGATTTATTTAGATCCTCCTTATGCTAAAGAACGATTGACAGAACATGTCACGTACATAGAACAGCACGATATGCTGACGGACAATGGTGTCATCGTGTGTGAACATGACTCTGCTGTTGAATTACCGGACCAGATCGGACGGCTTGAAGTCGTGCGTCGACTTCGTTATTCCGCTGTCATCTCGATCACGTTGTACGAATTCATGGAAGCGGAGGAAGACCAGGTATGAAACGAATCGCCATTTGCCCAGGTAGCTTTGATCCAATCACGAACGGACATTTAGACATCATCGAGCGTGCTGTTCCGATTTTTGATGAGATCATCGTTGCCGTATTGAACAATTCTTCGAAGCAACCATTGTTTTCGGTCCAAGAACGGATGGAATTGATCGCCGATGTGACGTCTCATTTACCGCAAATCAAGGTTGACTCCTTTAATGGTCTACTTGTCGATTATGCGGCGGAAGTCGGCGCGACTGCTATCGTCCGCGGACTGCGAGCTGTCTCGGACTTTGAATATGAAATGCAAGTCGCATCCATCAACAAGAAGATGAACGATCAAATCGAAACACTGTTCATGATGACGAATAATCAGTACTCTTTTTTAAGTTCTTCAATCGTCAAGGAAGCTGCTAAATATGGTGCCTCGGTTGCTGACCTCGTACCGCCTTCTGTCGAAGAAGCGTTACGTCAGAAATATACGAAGGGAGAATTGTGATGAAAGCATGGAAACCCGCCCTAGCAGCGATCATCGCTGCCTTGATCGTATTTTTCGTACCACTTCCTTATTTCATTTCGTATCCAGGTGATGCAACGTCGACTGAAGACTTAATCGATGTGTCTGGAGGCGATAAGGAACCAGGAGACTTAATGATGCTGACGATCGCACAGCGTCGAGCAACGCCTTATTTCCTTGTAGAAAGCCTGTTCCTGCCGTTTTCAGAAACATCGAGTGTAAGTGATTATCTGTATGACGGCGAGTCAGACGCACAGTATGAAACGCGTCAGAAGCTATACATGGAAGAAGCACAACATAACGCGACGATTGAAGCGTATGAATTGGCGGATCAAAAGGTCGATGTCGATTTCAATGGGGTCTACGTATCCGGTGTCATTCCAGGTGGTCCAGCTGAAGGGAAGTTAAAGGCAGGCGACCGCATTACCGACGTTGACGGGAAACCGATAGCCTCGTTTGACGGATTCATGAAGACGATTCAAGCAAAAAAAGCGAAAACGCCAGTTGCGATTCAGTTCACGCGTAAATCGGAAGTGAAGAAGACGACAATTCGCGTAGACCAGTTATCAAAAGAGGTCAAACGAGTCGGGCTCGGTATTTACGAACCGCTCCCAATTTCAAACGTGACGACGGATCCTGAGATTGAGTTTCGCGTCGAAGACGTCGGTGGACCTTCTGCTGGGATGATGTTCACGCTTGAAATCTATGATCAATTGACACCAGGGGACTTGGCGAAAGGACATAAAATCGCCGGCACTGGAACGATTGAAGAAGGTGGAAAGGTTGGACCAATTGGTGGAGCATGGCAAAAGGTTGTCGCTGCTGACGAGGCAGAAGCAGAAATCATGTTCGTACCGGCAGGGGAAAACTATAAAGAAGCAAAACCGTCCATAAAAAAACTCGGAACGAACATGAAGCTCGTTCCGATTAAGACAGTTGAAGACGCGATTGATTATTTAGAAGACCTTCCAGCGAAATAAGGAAAACGACGGTGTTCGAGCAACGCGTCGTAACGAGCCAAGGGCAGTGCGTATGCAGCTGTCACTTGGCTTTCTTTCGTTAGCCAAGGATGACTCGTGAACGTACTGAATATAGGAGTCCGCGTTTTAATGGTTTTGAGTGCCTGTCGTCCGTGTTCTGAAAAGGCGAGAGGGCGAACAAAATCGACATGGTCGTAATCGATCCGTGCGATCTCCTCTGCTGTCGTTGTCGTTAAAAGATAGATCAGGGCACGTTGCAGGCTTGTTCGCGTATAACGGCGTGTTTTAACGTAATTCAGGAAAGTATCGAACGTTACTGCATGTTTCGCTCCTTCCACGAGTCGTGGAGCTAACGAAGTATCGATCCCAGCAATCCGTACCAACTCTGAAAGTGGCGTCGTTAATAGACGTTGTCGAATCCACGGGTAATAGTGTGAGAAATTGGCGAAAGAGGCGTTCGTCAAGACATCCTCCGTCTGTGCGGGAAGCGCGAGCAACTGACCATGTGTTTGATGATGGGCACGTATTGCGGTGGCGCTCATGATATCTCCAGTTGATAGGTCATGGTAGCCGCTTCCGATTCGCTGCGTCGTGTGAAGCGCGAGCGTTTTTGCGGCGCGAGCGTAATAATAACCAAGCGTATTATTCGGTTGCGTCAAATCAAGCGTTTGAGAGACGCTCTTGAATGCTTGGCTAGCGGCGAGGGCAGAAGAGAGACCAGATGCTAATCCGTCGCGTAATGCTTGCTTGTATGCAGGTGTCTCTTCGATCTGTTCCGATGCGGCGTGTAGAAACGGTTCGATCTCGCCACACTCACTTCCAAACGAAAGTGACTGGCAACCGATCGTCTCGGCAATCGTCACACCGCCACGCGCAAAGCGATCTGCACGCTGGACGGCGAAATAAAAGGGAAGTTCAAGGACAAGGTCAACGGCACCGCTAGCAACTGCTGCTTGAGCGCGTGTCCATTTATCCGTAAATGCGGGTTCACCCCGCTGCATGAACGTCCCGCTCATGATGGCGACGATGACATCAGCACCTGTTTCCCGTCGTGCTGTCGTCGCTTGATAGTAGTGTCCATTGTGAAACGGATTGTACTCTGAAATGATAGCTGTCATCCTCATGAAAACTTTCTCCTTTGCAAACCGAATTAAGTGCGGTAATATGGATGAAGACGTCCAAAAGTGTTCGTTCTCTAGCGATTTCAGTGTAAAGAAAAAACATTGACAAAACAAGATGTCCTCTCTATAATTCATATTGTTGCAATTGAGGTGATTCGGATGAAATGGTCCCTGATGCAATTGAATAAATTGCGTAATCTGGGTCAACTTCAGGTTAACGAGACGATCGAGCTCAATGAGCTAGTCGCCCTCCATCCGGATATCCGGGCGGTGCAACCTGTGCACGTTCGTGCAAATGCATCGTTTACATCGAATCAATTAATATTCAATCTTCGGATTACCGGCGAAATGACGCTTCCGGATGCCCGGACGCTAAGTGACGTTGCTTATCCATTCGAGATTGAATCCATCGAGCCATTCCTGCTTGAAGTTGATGCTGTTTCGAATGAAGCAGATGACATCAACGTACCAATCGGGAATACGGTCGATCTTCGACCGCTCGTGCAAGAATTGATTTTACTTCATGTGCCAGTGCAAGTGCATGGGGATGATGAAGAGAATCAGTTGGTTGAGGGGGAAGGCTGGACGATTCTTTCTGAAGAAGATCCAGAGGAAACCGAACCAAAAATTGATCCGCGACTCGCGGGTCTCGCTCAGTTCTTTAAAAAAGATCAGGATTCCTGATTTCTGAAGTAAAGGCGAGTGTATTTTTTCAAGGAGGTGGACAACGATGGCAGTACCATTCCGCAGAACGTCGAAAACACGCAAACGTCTTCGCCGTACTCATTTCAAACTCCGTGTACCAGGTATGGTCGAGTGCCCAAACTGTGGTGAAATGAAACTTTCACACCGTGTTTGTAAAGCATGTGGCTCGTACAAAGGTAAAGAAATCGTCAGCAAGTAAGCTGATTGATCGGTATAAAAGCGACCTTCGAATCGAGAAATCGGTTTTAAGGTCGCTTTTTTCATGAAAGGGGAAAAGATTGAGATGAATATTGGAATCATTGGCGCGGGAGCCATCGGTTTATTGCTTGCCTCTTATTTATCGGAAGAACATTCAGTCACGCTCTATACACGACAAGAACAAGAAGAAGAACGACCGGTCATTCTAGACGGACAAGCGAGCCGCCTCGTACGGGTTCGGAAGATTGATCGACTCGAGTCAGAAGACTTGGTATTTGTTGCGACAAAGTCGTATGATATAAAAAGTGTGATTCCAATACTAGAACGACTAACGTGTCCTGTCATGTTCCTGCAAAACGGGATGGACCATCTACAGTGGAAAGAGCGATTGCCACATGTCTTATTCGGTGTCGTCGAGCATGGTGCCATGCGCACTGCACCGTTTGAGGTCAAGCATACTGGGAAAGGACGCATCCGTTACGGTAACGAAGCGATTTCGAACTTATCCTCAAAACAGCTATGTTTTGAATTCGAATCAGAGATGGAAGCTGTCTTATTGACGAAACTGTTCATTAACGTCGTCATCAATCCAGTGACTGCCTTTTACGGCGTCGAGAATGGATGCTTACTTGATATGCCTTATCGACAAGAAGCCCGTCAATTGTTTGACGAGATGCGGACGATCTTCCCACACCACGACATTACTTATTCCGAAATCGAGCGAATCATGAAGAATACGAGCAAAAATCGTTCTTCCATGTTACGGGATCTTGAGCACGGGCGACAAACAGAAGTAGAACCGATACTCGGATATGCGTTACGTCAAGCGACGACTGTGACACCGCGCTTATCTTTTTATTATGAACAGATCAAACAGAGGGAGGGTCCGCAGTGACGGTCTTCATCATTTTTCCTTTATTCAGCCTGATTGCGTTGTATCTCATCTTTCTACTTCTGTTTCGAAAGCATGGGAAGGCAGTTCGATTTGCACTCGATTTCGGAACGTTTATCGTTCTTTATGCGATTCATGTTGCATTAATCGCCTTGACCGGAACGAACTATCTGGGATGGATCATCATCGCTGTGCTGTTGGTTTTTGCATTAAATGCGCTCTGGCAACGGATTCGACAACTCGATGTCGATTTGAGACAAATGATTCGACATAGTTGGCGGATCATTATCTTGCTGGCATTACCTGTTCATTTCGTATTGTTTGTGCTTGGTATACGTCAACTGTTCATCAGCTGACCAGTTAGGTAAGAAAGAAGGGATTTTGTTTGAAGGTACAACCATTTGAAGCCTTATATGATGATAACTCGTTGATGCATCGTGCTTCACGAGAAGAATTCTTAACATATGTCGACCACATTGGGGAGAACGGTTTACAGTCGAGAAGTCGCTTGTTAGAAGAGCGTCACTATCCTCACCTCGCGAAGCTAACGGACGAACTCGAACGTCAAAATCCGAACATGACGGAGCGGTTGCGGGAACGCGTCGCACAACTACGTACAGGTGAAGCCCAAGCTGTCGTTACAGGACAACAAACCGGCATCTTTGGCGGACCATTATATGCGATCTATAAATTGTTGACCTGTCTTAAGGTCGCGCAGCAGGCGGAATCGACGCTCGAACGTCCTGTCGTTCCGATTTTTTGGCTCGCGACCGAAGATCATGATTTTGATGAAATTAACCATGTCTATGTTCCGACAGCAGATTTTCAAACGCGAAAGATTGCGATCGCACCAGCAGAATCGATTGCCCGCTCAGTCAGTCGACTCTCTTTTGATCAGTCAGCACTTCTTGGAATGATCGAAGAGACGTTCCGAGCAATGCCAGAGACGGTGCATACGAAACAATTAGTCTTGCGTCTAAAGCAACTCGTTGAGGAATGTACGTCATACGGTATGTTCTTTTCACAATTAATCGGTGAACTGATCGATTTTGATGTCGTCTTCTTTGATGCTGATACACAAGTGGTCCGTGAACTTGAAATTCCGTTCTTTGAACGATTGATTCAAGACAATGCGGAGTTTAGACGTGCTCTTTCGGATGGAATTGCGCAAACGACAGAATTACCTGATACATTTTTGAACGAAGAAGCAGCACACCTCTTCATTGATGATCACGGTCGTCAGTTGCTTTATCCGACGGCAGACGGGTTTGAAACAAAACAAGGGAAGCAGTATACAGAGCTTGAGTTGATTGCGTTACTGTATGCCAGTCCAGAGCGGTTCTCAAACAGTGTCGTCACGCGTCCATTGATGCAGGATTACTTATTCCCGACGCTTGCTTATATCGGCGGTCCAGGGGAATTAGCCTACTGGACGCGATTACGACCGCTCTTCCATCATCTGAATTGGACGATGCCACTTTTGATTCCCCGCATGGGCGGATTACTTGTGCGCCGTAGCGATGAAAAACGTCTCGCCAAACTAGACGTATCGATTGAAAAAATCATTCAGTCAGGCGTTCCGATTCCGGTCTATTCAGAAGAGAAAATGACAGAACGTTTGCATACGGCGGCGATGCTAAAAGATAGTTTTGTCTCCGAGTTCCTTTCACTCGAACACTATCTCCTGCGGACTTCGAGCAAGAGTGAGAAGATCAAGAAACAACTCGAGCAATCGATTGCCGGTCTGTTAGCAGAGGATCGACGTCAGTTCGACCGACAGACGCGGCAATATAAAGAGACTGCCTATCATCTGCTTCCTGATGGAGCGCCACAAGAACGGGTTCATTCTGTCCTACCGTGGTTGAATCATCATGGTCTTAATTTTGTTCGGGACTTAAGGAAAGCCTATGAAGCGAACACGAGTGACCAACTGAAGATTTTCCTCTAAACCTGCTGAAACAAGCAGGTTTTTTCGTTTTTTTAGCGAAAATTACACAAAAGTTAAATAAATCTAGAAAACTGTCTCATTTTCGTAACGTTTTCACGAGAGAATATGATACATTGAAAAAGAGTAACGTCCTTCAAGGACAGTGAAAGGTGAGGCAGGACATGTTTGAGCATGAAACAGTTTTGAAATGGGAGTCAATCGAAGGACTCGCGATTAAACCCGACGGTATTTACGTCGATTGTACATTGGGCGGAGCAGGACACAGCGAAGAGATTGTCAAGCAATTGACGACCGGTCATCTGTATGCATTTGATCAAGATGATGTCGCACTCGCTCATGCAGCAGAACGTCTCGCGGCGTATGAAGGTCGCTTTACTTTAATAAAAAGTAATTTTGCTTATTTAAAAGATCAACTAGCAGCACATGGCGTCGAGAAAGTGGACGGCATCTTATTCGATCTCGGTGTCTCTTCACCACAATTAGACGAAGGGGAACGAGGATTTAGTTATAATCACGACGCACGTCTCGACATGCGCATGGATCAATCTTCTCCACTTTCTGCCTACGAAGTCGTCAATGAGTGGCCGTATAATGATCTCGTACGTATCTTCTTTACATACGGGGAAGAGAAATTCTCAAAACAAATTGCGCGTAAAATCGAAAAAGCACGGGAAGAGCGCCCGATTGAGACGACATTCGAACTCGTCGAATTGATTAAGGATGCGATTCCTGCACCAGCACGTCGCAAAGGCGGACATCCTGCGAAACGGACATTCCAAGCAATCCGGATTGCCGTCAATGACGAACTGAATGTGTTTGACCGTGCGGTACACCAAGCAATTGATGTATTACGAGTCGGTGGACGTCTATGTGTCATCACGTTCCATTCACTTGAAGATCGCATGTGTAAGCAAGCAATTAAAGAAAAATCATCACTACCCGAGCTACCGCCGGGCTTACCGATGATTCCCGTCGAAATGGAGCCGGAACTTCGACTCGTTACACGCAAGCCAATTACGGCTGGCGTCGAGGAACTCGATGACAACCGTCGTGCCCGATCGGCAAAATTACGAATTGCTGAAAAAATGAAAGAATCTTGAGAGGAGCATTCCAATGGCAGAACCACTTCGTAAATCGGTCCAAACGGTTCAACCCGTTCGTCAACAACCTGTTCAGGAACCACGGAAGACGGAAGATATTGCGCGTCGCGTCGCCGTCCGTCCGAAGTATCGCTTGTATCCTTTTGAAAAATTCTTATACAGTGCGATGATTGGTGGTCTTGTGTTATTTGGGAGTTTGACGATCAGTACACACAATGAGGCATATAATGTTAGCCGTGACTTAGCAAAAGAAAATCAAGTCACACAGACCCTCAACAAGGAAAACGAACGTTTACAACTAGAGGTCACGAACTTAAGCTCTCCAGAACGGATTTATAAGATTGCGAAAGAACAGGGTCTTGATATGCGTAAAGGGAACATCAAGGTGATTCCTAAATGAATCCACTGAAAAAATCCCGTTGGAGAGTAGCCTGTATCATGATGATATTTGCTACTCTCTTTTTTGTGTTCATTGGCCGATTTTTGTACTTAGCAACGACCAAACAGTTTCATGGTGAAGATATGATTGCGTATGCGGAGAAGAAACGATGGGAATCACAAGAAACACTTGGTGCTGAACGAGGCGAGATATTCGACCGTCTCGGATCTCCGATTGCCATCAACGTTCCATCCTATCATCTAATTGGGATTTATCGACTTGGTGGCGTCAAAGATCCAGATGAGACGATCGTCGACTTCAAGAAGACGGCTGAAGGTCTTGCGCCGATTCTTGGAATGACAACGAAGGAACTAGAGACCTATTTGATTGAAAACAAAGAGCGATCTCAAATTGAATTCGGGAAAAAAGGGAATGATCTGACGCTTGATCAAAAAGAAAAAATCGATAAGCTCAAGCTCCCTGGAATTCGAATGATCGAAGAGCCAAAACGTTACTATCCGAATGGCATTTTCTTGTCGGATACGCTTGGGTTCGTTCAAAAGATTACGGAGGAAAATGGTCGTGTCGCATTACAAGGACAAATGGGAATCGAGAAACAATATGATGACGCTTTAAGCGAATCTTACGGAGCGCGTGTCTTTGAGAAAGACCGTAGTGGAAATCCCTTGATTCAAGGGTCGTCTCGTGTTTCGAACGAGCCCAAGGATGGATCGAATCTCTATTTGACGATTGATCATCGTATTCAACAGTCGCTTGAAAAAGAGATGCAAAAAATGTACAACACGTATAAGCCCAAAAATGCGACAGGCATCGTCATGGATGCGAAGACCGGTGAAATCCTCGCCATGGCGGATCGACCATCATTCAACCCAAATCTACGTGACATGAAGGACTTTACGAACTTCGCCGTGTCATCACGATTCGAACCTGGTTCGACGATGAAAATCTTTACGCTTGCAGCAGCAATCGATGCCGGAGTCTTCCGCCCGAATGAGATGTATAAATCGGGTAGTTATAACTATAAAGGAACCGTTATCAAAGATTACAATGATGTCGGTTGGGGCACGATCCCGATGATCGAGGGCGTCTATCACTCCTCAAACGTCATGTTCTCAAAGTTGACTGCAGAAAAACTTGGAATCGAACGGTATAAAGATTACTTTAAGAAGTTTCATTTTGACCAACGAACGGGTATAGACATCTCGGGAGAAGTAAATAGTCAATCTGATTTGTCAAAACCATTGAATGCACTCATTACCTCATGGGGGCAATCAACAGCGGTTACGCCGATGCAACTGCTTCAAGGGGCAACAGCAATCGCTGGTGACGGTGAGATGGTCAAACCGCACATTATTCAAAAAGCGGATCATACGGATAAAGCACCATATCGAGCAAAAACAGAGGTCGTAGGTAAACCGATTTCTGCTGAAGCTGCAAAGGCGACCCGCGAAGCACTTGACGGTGTCGTCAACAGTAAAATCGGAACCGGTCAAATGTATAAGCTGAAAGATTACCGTGTCATCGGTAAGACGGGTACAGCTCAAATTTCTGAGAATGGGAAATACATTCAAGGACAATTTATTCACTCATTCATCGGTATGGCTCCGAAAGATGATCCGGAATTGATCATGTATATTGCAGTCGATCGTCCGTCGAAAAATGAATCGTCAGTTTCTGGACCACTCATCATGAGTCCTGTGTTCAAAGGTGTCATGAATACGGCACTACAGTATCGAAGCATTCAACCAGAAACGCAGAAAGATTCGGTTGACGTTAAGGCAAAGATAACACCTAGCTATATCCAGAAGAGTGTGCGGCAAGCAACGGATTTGGCAAAAGAGCAAGAAGCGGTTCCAATCATCCTCGGTGAGGGTGCAGAAGTCGTTTCACAAATACCTTCTCGCGGTCAAGAGTTCGTCAGTGGAGAGCGTGTCTTACTGAAGACATCAAATACGTTCAAGATGCCGGATATTACTGGTTGGTCGCAGCGAGACGTCAAAAAGCTCGTCAGCTTATATGACTTGAAGCTCGACGTCATCGGTAAAGGTTTTGTAACCAAACAATCGGCTCGAACTGGTACACTAGTGAAGGAAAATGGAAAGTTGACGGTCGAACTAGCTGAACCTAAAGATTAACGGTAGAGCAAGTTTCCTGATTTCTACAGGAAGACGAGGACGAACAGGAGTCATTCGTTGACTTTTGCATTCGTCCTCTTTTGCTGTCATCGAATGGAGGAATATATCATGTTAACAATTACGCAAATCGCTGAGTGGTTGCATCTCGATGTAAAAGACGACCGTGTCGTCCGTCATTTTGCGACGGATTCACGTGCGCTACTCGAAGATGGTCTCTACATTCCGATTCAAGGAGCGCGCGTCGATGGTCATCGATTCCTTGAGGGGGCTAAAGGACAAGGAGCCATCGTTACATTATGGAAGAAAGGGTTTACTCGTCCTGCTATCGATATCGTTTTCTTAGAAGTGGATGAGCCGCTCGTAGCATTACAACAAATCGCTAAACAATACTTAATACAGATTGCACCAAAGATTGTCGCCATCACTGGATCGAACGGAAAGACGTCGACGAAGGATATGGTCGAAAGTGTACTCAAGACGACGTTCAAGACACATAAGACACAAGGAAACTTCAATTCGGATATTGGCATGCCCTTAACCATTTTGATGATGCCTGCTGATACGGAAGTCGCCGTGCTCGAGATGGGAATGAACGGTTTTGGAGATATCGAATTCTTATCGAATCTTGCTGAGCCAGATATCGCACTCGTCACGAACATCGGTGAATCGCATGCGGAGCAAGTCGGCGGACGTAGTGGAATCGCTAAAGCGAAACTTGAGATTCGTTCTGGACTCAAACCAGGGGGTCATTTATTCGTTGATGGTGATGAACCACTGCTTGCAGAAGTTGAAGCGGAAAAAATCGGTTATCAGATTGGAAATACGTACCGGATCGAGCCAACGGACGCGACGTTCTTCGGCACAGCTTTTGCTTACGATGGCACCGCGTTTCATCTACCCGTGCTCGGGAAACACCAAGTTCGAAATGCAGCGTACGCGATCGCAACAGCGCGTGCACTTGGAGTAACCGATACACGGATTCAAGAAGGGTTTGATGCTGTTGAATTGACACCGATGCGGATGGAGCGACTACTCTATGAAGAGACTGCGGTCATTAATGATGCGTATAATGCTAGTCCAACATCGATGAATGCAGCGATTGAAACGATTACTGCATTAGAAGGTTATACGACGCGCGTTCTCGTGCTTGGTGATATGTATGAATTAGGGGAACAGGAACGCTTGTTACATGCCTCGGTCGGAAAGCGGATTGCGTTACCTGTCTCGCATGCTATCCTAGTAGGGGAGAAGGGCGCGTGGATTGCTGAAGGAATCAGCGATCCATCCGTCCAAGTCCAATTTGCGGCAACAGTCGAGGATGCTGCTAAACAGTTGTATCCGCTACTTGGAGAACGAACGATTGTCTTATTGAAAGCGTCACGTGGGATGGCGCTCGAACGGATATTGACCTATCTGAACGAAAACTAATTTTTGAAAAAGGGTGTCTGCTATGATCACATTATTTATCAGTCTTATTCTTGCATTTCTTGTTGTACTGCTCGTCATGCCTAAAGCGATTCCGTTTCTACACCGACTGAAGTTCGGTCAGGAAATTCGGGAAGAGGGACCACAATGGCACCAAGTCAAATCAGGAACACCGACGATGGGTGGAATCGTCATTCTTGTGGCGATGATCATCAGTGTTCTCGGTGCACTCGTCATGGGCGATTTATCGACGACACAGTTATCGTTACTCTTTTTAACATTAGCCTACGGCGTCATCGGATTCATCGATGATTACATCAAAGTCGTCAAGAAGCGTAACCTCGGTCTGAATTCGAAACAAAAATTAATAGGACAAATCGTCGTCGGAGTGTTGTTCGTCTGGTTGAGCGGTGGTTTTACGAGTGATGCGACCTATCTGTCGATTCCGTTTACAGACTTCGAGCTTGATTTTGGAATCATCTACCCGTTTGTTGCCTTGTTCTGGTTAGTCGGCTTCTCGAATGCGGTCAATTTGACAGACGGTCTAGATGGTCTTGTCTCGTTTACAGCGATTCCAACATTCCTGTTTTTCGGATTATACAGTTGGTTCATCGCAGATGAAGTGGGAGCAGCTTGTTTTGCTTTCTCAGCAGTTGGTGCATTGATTGGATTCCTTATATTCAATGCTCATCCAGCAAAAATCTTTATGGGTGATACCGGTTCACTTGCACTTGGTGCTGCGCTAGCCGGGCTATCGATCGTGTTAAAACTGGAATTACTACTTGTCTTAATCGGTATCGTCTTCGTTGTTGAGACATTATCAGTCATTTTACAAGTCATCTCCTTTAAAACGACAGGGAAACGAATCTTTAAAATGAGTCCAATTCACCACCACTTCGAAATGGTCGGTTGGAGTGAATGGCGGATCGTCGGTACATTCGCAGGAATCAGCTGTTTGATGGCATTCATCGCCTACCTATTCATCCAATAAAAAAACGAAGAGAGAAAGTGAGCGATTCAACAATGGAACAACGACAATGGAATGATCAAAAAGTGCTCGTTCTCGGAACGGCGAAAAGTGGAATCGCAGCCGCTCGTTATTTAGTGAGTGTCGGTGCAGAGGTAACAGTGAATGACGGGAAAACTCCGTCCGAGAGTGATCAAGCAGCGCTTGCATCACTCGACGTCAAAACGGTCTACGGTGAGCACCCGTTAGCACTACTCGATGGCATCGATCTAATCGTCAAGAATCCAGGAATTCCGTATCAAATCGATTTATTACAAGAAGCGCTACGACGCAATATTCCGATTTGGACAGAAGTAGAACTGGCGTATCAAGCAACAGATGCGACGTGGATTGCCATTACAGGATCAAACGGGAAAACGACGACGACGACACTTGTTCACGAATTGTTAAAAACGGGGTCTCGGCGTGTTCATTTGGCAGGAAACATTGGATTCCCGGCAATTGAAATCGCAAGTCAGGCGAAACAAGATGACATCATCGTCATTGAATTATCAAGTTTTCAATTGATGGGGATTGAGCAATTCCGACCGTACACGGCAGCCTTTTTGAATTTATCACCGGCACATCTGGATTATCATGGTGATTTTGAATCATATGGTGAAGCAAAAGCTCGGATTTTCAAGAACATGAAAGAAGCAGATCGTCTTGTCTTGAACGCAGATGACGTATCCGTTCGTGTGCTCGGTACGTCTGCTAAAGTAACGCCGCTCTTGTTCTCGCGTCGTCAATCGGCGTATGCAGAAGTCATGAATGATACGTTGACGATCAATGGGACGAGTATCTTACCTGTCGATGAACTCGCTCTCGGCGGTGGACATAATGTCGAGAACGTTCTTGCAGCCTTAACACTCGTTGAACCATTTAACCTCGCAGTATCTGACATCCAGCATGTGCTACGGACATTCGGTGGTGTAGAGCACCGGACACAGTTCGTCGGTGAAATTGCTGGTCGAAAAGTATACAACGACTCGAAAGCGACGAATAATGTCGCGACAGAAGCAGCCTTATCTGGATTTACAGCACCAATCATTTGGTTATGTGGTGGACTCGAGCGTGGAGCGGATTTAACACCGTTACTTGGTGCAATGAAGCATGTTAAACATGTCATTGGACTTGGTGAGACGGGTCACCGTTTTGGGACGCTTGCATCAGAAAACGGTTATCCTTCGACAGTCGTTGAGACAATGGATGAAGCAGTGAAGGTGGCGTTTGAAACATCACAACCTGGTGATATCATTCTCTTGTCTCCGGCATCTGCAAGTTGGGATCAATATAAGACATATGAGGAGCGCGGCGAGCATTTCGTTCGTGCCGTACATCAGGTAGGAGGAACAACAGTATGAAAATCGTCGTCTCTGGAGGCGGTACAGGGGGGCATATCTATCCTGCGCTTGCCATGATTCGGGAACTTGAACAACGCACGTCATGTGAGGTCCTTTATATTGGAACGGAGAATGGTTTAGAAGCAGATATCGTTCGCCGAGCGGGAATTTCATTTGAATCAATCGAAATTTCGGGTATTCGTCGTTCGTTATCTTTTGAGAACGTCAAGACCGGAATCCGATTCATCAAGAGTGTTCGTCGTGTTCGCAAACTTCTGCGCCAGTTCCAACCGGATATCGTCGTCGGTACAGGTGGATTCGTCTGTGGACCGGTATTATATACGGCTGCAAAAATGGGATTCAAGACACTCGTCCATGAACAGAACAGTTTACCAGGTATCACGAATAAATTTTTAGCACGGTATGTCGATCGTGTTGCGCTCTCTTTTAAAGGTTCAGGACACCACTTCGGCAAAAATGAATCAAAGACTGTTTTGATTGGTAATCCGCGTGCTTCTGAAGTGGCAGAGCTTAAAATCAATCCACTCGAAGAGCGGCAACGTTTCGGTTTTGAGGAAGGTCGTCCACTCGTCGTTATCTACGGTGGTAGTCGTGGTGCGCCTGCCATCAATGAAGCAGTCGTTGACATGATGCCAAAAGTTGAACAAGCAGGATGGTCACTACTCTTCGTAACCGGTCAAATTCATTACGATACGATTGCTTCACGTGTTGGCTCCGTTCCAGAACGGATTCAACTTCGTCCATTCGTGTATGATTTACCAAACATCCTAAAAGCCAGTCAACTTGTCATTTCGCGTTCAGGGGCAAGTACGCTTGCCGAGCTGACGACACTCGGATTACCGAGTATCCTCATCCCAAGTCCTTACGTGACGGAAAATCATCAAGAAGTCAATGCCTCATCGCTCGTCGAGACAGGTGCAAGTCTATTGATTCGTGAACAAGAGCTGTCAGGTGATCGGTTATTTGAGGCGTGTGAAAAAGCATTAGCACAACAACAAGAGATGTCTCAAGCAGCATTAGCTCTTGGTATGCCGAATGCTTCACGTGACTTAGTCGATGAATTGTTACGGCTGACGGAACAAAAATACTAAACTATTGCAGGAAAAGACCGATAGGGAAATGAACTGTTACGTTATAGAGGGGGAATAAGACGTGAGGGAACGGAGGACAGGACGACCACAAGAGGACGAGAACGTCCGCAGTCTCGAGGATAAGATACCTTATATCCGTGAACAACGTCGCAAAAAAGCTAACCGAAGACTTATCTATGTCTTAATCTTGATTGGACTACTAGTCGGTGTTGTTTTTTATCTACAGTCGAGCTATTCTCGGGTCGCTCGATTTGATATCGATGGTAACCTTAATGTCAAAACATCAGATATCTTGAAGGCATCAGGAATTAAGGTGAACGAGACACATGCCTTTAATATATCGGAAGAAGACGTTCTTGAACGAATTGAAAAGGTTCCAGGCATTCAGGAAGCGACGATGCAAAAGCAATTTTTACATCAATATCGTGTCACGGTGACGGAAGAGAAAGAAATTGCTTATGCGAAGGATAAACCGGGGGATCGAATCGTACTTGCGGACGGGACAATCATTCCTGGAAAATCGAAGGAAGAATTGTTCGACGCACCAATCTTGACTGGGTTCACAGATCAGTCCTTAAATCGATTAACGAAGGAACTCGTTAAAATCGAACCGAAAGTACGCAGCCGGATCTCAGAAATCGTCGCAAATGATAAGACTGACAAAGGCGGTCTGAAATTATTCATGACGGATGGGAATACGGTATTACTTAGTACGTCTGCTTTTTCAAATTCCTTGAATGAATACGTTAAAGTCATTTCTGCCTTACCGAAAGGAAAGACAGGAACGATTACGATTGATGGTGGCATCTATTTCAAACCATATAAAGGGAAAAAATAGAAGATTCACACTAGGGTGATGAATAAAAAACAAACGTGTGTTTTCATTCGTCGACCTTTGTTCGAATCGTCATCAAATCGTAATCTATTAGGACGCTAAGACGGGCAATAACTTCTTTTCGTAAGTATTTATATAGTGTAGACTTAAACGAGAAGAAGCCTGTCCCATTCCTAGAATATAATTAGGAATAAAAAGGATTAGTATTATGAAAGTGGAGGTGTCACTCCCATGGAAACGAAAGGTACGATTGCCGCGCTCGACATTGGGACATCGGAGGTGAAACTCATCGTCGGTGAACTACTTGGTGGAACGCTGAACGTTCTTGCTGAAGGTTCTGCACCATCCGCGGGTGTTAAACGAGGTGTCATCGTTGACATCGATCAAACAGTACATGCCATTAAACAAGCGGTCACAGAAGTGGAACGTACACTTGGTGAACCAATTGGTGAAGTATATGTCGCTATTTCTGGCGAACACATTCAAGTGAAGGATTGCCAAGGCATGACGTCGATCAAAGGTGAGGATAATGAAATCACGGATGATGATGTGAAGGATGTGCTACATTCTGCAATGGTCATGCGAATTCCAAACGAACTAAGTGTCGTGGATGTCTTGCCGAAGACGTTTACAGTCGATCAGCAGACAGAAATCACTGATCCGAGAGGAATGATCGGTTATCGTCTCGAAGTAACAGGGAAGCTCATTATTGGTGCGAAGACGATCCTACATAGCATTAAACGTTCCATTGAACGGGCTGGTTTAGAGCTTGCTGGATATGTGCTGGAGAGTTTAGCGGTATCTAGAATCGCAGCATCGATTGATGAACTCGAACTTGGTGTTGGGATCATTGACATCGGACACGAGACGACGACACTTTCAATCTATGAAAAGAACGATCTTGTCTACTCGACGACGTTACCATATGGTGGCGATCATCTGACACGTGATTTGACGTATAAGATGAATTGTAAGTACCAAGATGCAAAACTGGCAAAAGAAGAGTACGGTGTGGCGCTTGAAGCACTCGGTGATCCGGAAGAGAAAGTTTCTTACGTCACGATCAACGGAGAACATCGTTTTGAACCACAGTCAGAAATCGGCTTTGTCCTTGAAGCACGACTCGAGGAAATTTTCGAGATGATTCAAAAACGAATGACTCAAGCTGGGTACTCTCACATGAATAGTGGTTTGATCTTATGTGGAGGAAGTTCTTCACTACCTGGCATCGACCAGTTAGGAAAACGAATCTTTAAGCAGAGCGTCAACGTCTATCAACCTGCCAGTCTCGGTATTCGTCATCCAAAATATGCGGTTGCAGCCGGTATGCTACGTTATGTCCTTTCAAGAAGCGCCGTATCGAAATCAGGTTTTGATCGGGCGGAAGAGAAGGAAGTCGTAGCGCACGGACATGAACAGGATGCACTGCTCATGAACGAACAGACGTCACCTACTCGAGAAGAACGGTCGACACGTGAACAGCCTCCAAAAGAGAAAAAGTCATTCAGCAGTTTCTTTGAGAAATTCTTTGGTTAATGCCTACAAAAAATCCAATGAGTAAAAAATATTAGGGGGCCCTTTTTATGTTGCATTTTGATGAAATGATGGACCAAGTAGCAAAAATCAAGGTCATCGGTGTAGGTGGTGGCGGTTCGAACGCCGTCAACCGAATGATTGAACACGGTGTCCAAGGCGTAGAATTCATCGCCGTAAACACGGATGCGCAGGCATTGAACATGTCACAAGCTGATGTGAAGCTTCAACTTGGTGCAAAATTAACACGCGGTCTTGGTGCTGGTGCCAATCCGGAAATCGGTAAAAAAGCGGCAGAAGAGAGTCGTGAACAATTAACAGAAATCCTTTCAGGTGCGGACATGGTCTTCGTCACAGCAGGAATGGGTGGCGGAACAGGAACGGGAGCTGCTCCTGTCATCGCTGAGATTTCAAAAGAAATCGGTGCATTGACAGTCGGTGTCGTAACAAAACCATTTATGTTTGAAGGACGCAAACGCATGCAACATGCCGTCTCAGGTGTCCAGAACTTCAAAGAAAAAGTTGATACGTTAATCGTCATCCCGAATGATAAATTGCTTGAAATCGTTGATCGTAACACACCAATGCTTGAAGCGTTCAAAGAAGCGGATAACGTCTTGCGTCAAGGTGTACAAGGTATTACCGACTTGATCGCTGTACCTGGTCTCATCAACCTCGACTTTGCTGATGTGAAGACGATCATGACTGAAAAAGGTTCTGCATTGATGGGTGTAGGTGTTGCAACAGGTGAACACCGTGCGACAGAAGCAGCGAAAAAGGCGATTTCGAGCCCATTGCTTGAGACATCGATCGAAGGAGCAAAAGGTGTTCTGATGAACATTACCGGTAGTGCGAACCTCAGCTTGTACGAGGTAACGGAAGCAGCACAAATCGTCCAGAGTGCAGCAGATGAGGAAGTCAACTTGATTTTCGGTTCTGTCATCAACGACAACCTAGAAGATGAGATCATCGTCACGGTTATCGCGACAGAATTCGAAAATGAACCACTCGATTTCGAAATTCCGTCAGCACAAGAGATGATGAAGAATCTCTTGAAGAAAAAACAAGCGACTCCACCACCAACTGAGGAGTCAAAACCACAAGTCGAAGAGACACCTGTCAGCTCGAATCCTGAACCGGCTAAAGCGCCAGATGTCGAAGAAACGATGGACATCCCATCTTTCCTTCGCCGGAATAATCGTTAATCGATGTTCCAGTGACACGACTGCTAAACCAAGAGGTGTCGCGAAAGCGGCGCCTCTTTTTTTAAAACTGAGGGAGGCATGAACATGTTTGGACAATGGATCAAATGGGATACACCAACTGGTACCGTACGTGCCGCCTTTACGACGAAATTTGCAGCACCACATGAGAATGGAAATCTAGGACTGCATGTCAACGATGATCGGGATGGCGTCATTCAGAACCGACAAGTCATCGCACGCCAGCTTGATTTATCACTTGAGAACTCGATTTGGGCACAGCAAATTCACGGTAATCATGTCGAACAAGTGACGACACTTGAGTCTGGGCGCGGTGCTTTGGATTACGAAACGGCGATTCCGGGTACAGATGGATTGGTGACGACCGATTCGAATGTCTTACTAATGATGTTGTTTGCTGACTGTGTTCCATTAATTTTCTGTGATCCGACGACAGGAATCATCGCGAATACGCACGCTGGGTGGCGTGGAACCGTTAGTAATATCGTCGAAGAAACAGTAAAACAAATGGAACGTGCGGGTGCTAGTCGATCTTCTATTCAGATGGTCATCGGTCCATCGATTCGTGATTGTTGTTACGAAGTCGATCAACCTGTCATCGATGCCATTGATGCGCTCGAACTAGACGAGTCTCCTTACATACGCAAGGAAGATGGAAAAGCGATGTTATCGCTACAAAAAACGAATGCTGCGCTAGCTGAACGATGTGGAGTGGGCGATGTCCTTGACTCAGGTCTATGTACACACTGTCAGGCGGAAGATTACTTCTCTTATCGCCACGGCGACCACGGTGGTCGGTTTGCAAGTTTGATCGTAAAGGAGTCATTGGATGTCAATTCTTGAAAATGTACAAGATGTTACACAACGAATGGAACAAGCAACTGAAAAGAGTTCTTTCAAAAAGCAGGTACAGCTGATTGGTGTGACGAAATCAGTCTCAAGTCAAGTTGCTTCTGAATTATTAGCAGCGGGCGTGACACATCTCGGAGAAAATCGACCGGATGGGTTGCTTGAAAAGCAGGCAGAACTTGGACGATCAGCTTGTACGTGGCATTTCATCGGCACACTACAGACACGTAAAGTTCGTCAAATCATCGATGCCATTGACGTGCTACATTCCCTCGATCGCCTTCATCTGGCGGAAGAGATCAATAAACGGACAGACCGGACGATTGATTGCTTTATTCAAGTCAATGTTTCTAGGGAAGAATCGAAGCAAGGGATCGCACCGGAGGATCTACCATCGTTTTTACATGAAATCGGTCAGTATCCAGCGATTCGTGTCATCGGATTGATGACGATGGCACCATTAACAGAAGATGAGGCACGTATACGTGAGGTATTCCGGTCGTTAAAAACATTGCAAGAAGAGGTCAAGGCGAAAAAATTGTCGTATGCTCCATGTACAGAGTTATCCATGGGGATGTCATCTGATTTTGAGATTGCCATCGAAGAAGGGGCGACGTTCGTCCGAATTGGAACAACGCTCGTTCACACCTAAACGAGAAGAAGGGAGAATGGATATGGGCTTTAAATCAAAAATGCAAAATCTATTTCTCGGCAACAGCGACGATTTAGATGAACTTGAATATGAAAATGATGCTACAATAAATAAAGGTAGAGGTACGTCGCAACAAGAGTACGAAGAGTATTACGAGGAATCTACCCCGAGTGTTACTCAAAAGGAGGACAGTGTGAGACAATCGAATATCGTGCCGCTTCACGGGACGAAAAAAGCGAAATCGCAAGTCATCTTGAGTGAACCACGTGTCTTTAACGAAGCCCAAGAAATTGGGGAACATCTTCGTCAGAATCGTGCGGTCATCGTCAATATGCAGCGTATGTCAAAAGATCAATCACGACAGATGATTAACTTCTTATCTGGTGTTGTGTTCGCTCTTGATGGAACGATCACGACGATCAGTCAGAATACCCTCCTCTGTGTCCCGAACAATGTCGAGTTAGCAGGAAGCATCTCGAATTTACTTGGAGAAGATGATATTAATCATAAGGGGTGGTAAGTATGGATTCACAAGTAATGTACGCGATTGGTCGTACATTAAGCACATTGCTGCAATATTATAGCTATGTCATGATTGTTTATATTTTACTATCGTGGTTCCCGAATGCCCGTGACTCGAAATTCGGACAAGTGCTCGCAATGTTAGTCGAGCCATTCCTAGCGCCCTTCCGTCGAATCATCCCGCCTATCGGGGGCATGCTAGATATCTCACCGATTGTAGCCTTCCTCGTCTTGAACTTGGCTCAATCTGGTATCCGAGCTATCTTTTTAGTATGAGTGTCTATGATCATTATCGCGGAAGCGAGCGGGAATTCGTCGATTCAGTCTTGAACTGGATTGATCATGTGGAAGCGACCTATACGTTCAAATTAACAGATTTTCTAGATCCTCGTGAACAACAAATCACACAAGAACTCGTCGGTTCGAAATGCGCCCTCTTTTTTGAGGGCGGTTTTGAAGGCTCTGAACGTAAACGGGCAATCCTCGCACCAGATTATTATGAATACAACGCGGATGACTTTGACATTTCCATTTATCGCATTCATTATCCTACTAAATTCGTTGAACTTTCTCATCGTCAAGTCACTGGTACATTATTGAACGTCGGATTGAAACGAGCCAAATTTGGTGACGTCATCATCCAGGAGCAAGTACAGTTTGCCGTCGCAGACGAAGTCGCGACATATATCGAAGCAAACGTTGAACGAGCTGGAAAGACGAAGATTCGTCTTTCGCGTGTAGAAGCAGAAGATCGTTTGAAAGTGAAGGAACAAGAGTGGGAAGAGACACTCGGATTCGTAAGTTCACTTCGATTCGATACAGTCGTGAGTGAAATTCTCGGCTTCTCGCGTCAAAAAGCACAGGCGCTCATTAAACAGGGTGAAAGTAAGGTCAATTATAAAGTAGTGGATGATTCGAGTTTCATGCTTCAAGAAGGCGACTTACTCTCACTACGTGGAACAGGACGCGTCAAGTTGATTGCAATTCTTGGATCGACGAAGCGGGACCGGATCAAACTACAATACGGTATTTTAAAAGGATAAGATAAATGCGAAGGAGGAATCCATCATGCCATTAACGCCACTCGATATTCATAATAAGGAGTTCACACGAAAGTTTCGCGGCTATGACGAAGATGAAGTTAACGAATTTTTGGATCAAGTCATCAAGGATTTCGAATTGTTGTTACGTGAGAATCGTCAACAACAGGAAGTCATTCAAAATATGCAAGCACGCGTCGATTACTTCAGTTCGATGGAAGAAACATTAAATAAATCGATCATCGTTGCACAAGAAGCAGCTGAGGAAGTGAAAGCGAATGCTTCAAAAGAAGCTAGCTTAATCCTAAAACAAGCAGAACGCGAAGCAGAGCAGTTGCAAGACGCAGCACAGCGTCGGGCGCAACGGACGGACTTCGAAGTCGAGCAGATGCGCAAGAAAATCGAGCTTTACCGCAATCGGTTCAAAGTGTTGATCGATGCGCAGATGGAATTATTAACGAGCCACGACTGGGATGCGTTTGATTTCTCTTCTCGTGGAGCGCTTGACGATGTTCCAGCAGTTGCGTATAATGACGACGATGTCGTATAAATAAAATCAATGATAAGGACACGTCGCATCTTTGACGGTTGACAGCGAATCGGGGAATGGTGGAAGCCCGAGCAACGAAAAAGATGGGGTATCCCCTTGGAGTGCATGACTGAACGTTCGCTGAACAGTAAGCCATGCCGGTTCACTCCCGTTATCGAGTACTTAAGCGGTTCTGTGTCTTCGAATGGAAGAGCAGGATTAGTAGGGTGGTACCGCGAGTTCAGCCAAGCTCGTCCCTATCTCAGGGATGAGCTTGGCTTTTTTTGTACTTTTAAAGCGAAAGGTGAGAGATGGTCAGATGGATTACAAAGAAACCTTATTGATGATGAAAACGGAATTTTTAATGCGAGGCAACTTACCAAAACGTGAACCAGATATGCAAGCACGTTGGGAAGAGATGAACCTCTACGCTGCTGTACAGGAAAAGAATGCTGGGAAACCAACATTCATCCTCCACGATGGTCCTCCGTATGCGAACGGTGATATCCATATGGGTCACGGATTAAATAAAGTCTTAAAAGACATCATCGTCCGTTATAAATCAATGAATGGCTTCCAGTCGCCTTACGTACCAGGTTGGGATACACACGGATTACCGATTGAAACAGCACTTCAAAAAGCCGGTGTTGATCGTAAATCGATGACAGTCGCAGAATTCCGTGAGTTGTGTGCGAAGTATGCACTGGAGCAAGTGGATCACCAACGTGACCAATTCAAACGTCTTGGCGTTCTTGGGGATTATGACAATCCATATATCACGCTTCAGCCGGAATTTGAAGCAGCTCAAATTCGGTTATTCGGAGATATGGCAAACAAAGGCTATATTTACAAAGGGAAAAAACCTGTCTATTGGTCACCTTCTTCTGAATCGGCATTAGCTGAAGCAGAAATCGAATATCAGGATAAACGTTCAGCTGCAATCTATGTCGCATTCCAAGTCATGGATGGGAAAAACATCCTTGAGCCGACGGATCATTTCGTTATCTGGACGACGACACCATGGACGATTCCAGCGAACCTTGGAATCTCTGTCAGTGCTGAATTAACATATGCACGGATCGAGTACCAAGGAAAAGGCTATATCGTGGCAGAAACGCTCGTTCCTGAAGTCATCGAAGCACTCGGATGGGAAGATGCAACTGTCGGACGCGTCTTCAATGGTGCGGACTTCGAGTACATGAAAGCGAAACATCCACTTTATGACCGTGAATCACTCGTCATGCTCGGCGATCATGTTACAGCCGAAGCGACAGGTGTCGTTCATACCGCTCCAGGTCACGGGGAAGATGACTTCCGCATCGGTCAAGCGTACGGTCTTGACGTCCTTTGCCCAGTCGATGATAAAGGGGTCATGACAGCGGAAGCGCCTGGATTCGAAGGCATGTTCTATGAAGATGCGAATAAAGAAATTGGTCTTGCGCTTGAAGAAGCAGGAGCACTTTTAAAACTGTCGTTCATCAAACACTCGTATCCACATGACTGGCGGACGAAAAAACCGGTCATCTTCCGTGCGACGCCACAATGGTTCGCTTCAATCAAAGACTTCCGTGCGGAAATCCTTGATGAAATCAAAGGTGTCCAGTGGGTACCAGAGTGGGGCGAAACACGACTTCACAACATGTTCAAAGACCGTGGCGACTGGGTCATCTCGCGTCAACGTGCATGGGGTGTACCACTTCCAATCTTCTACGCTGAAGATGGTACGGAAATCGTCACACCGGAAACGATTGATCATATCGCGAATCTGTTCGCAGCTCACGGATCAAACGTCTGGTATGAGCGTGACGCAGTCGACTTGCTTCCTGAAGGGTTCACACATCCAGCAAGCCCGAACGGTATCTTCAAAAAAGAAACGGACATCATGGATGTCTGGTTCGATTCTGGTTCATCACATGCGGGTGTCCTCGCGACACGTCCTGAATTGACACGTCCAGCGGATCTCTATCTAGAAGGATCTGACCAATACCGTGGTTGGTTCAACTCGTCGTTATCGACAGCCGTCGCAACGACAGGAAAAGCACCATACAAAGCAGTCGTCAGTCACGGATTCGTCCTCGATGGTCAAGGGCGCAAGATGTCGAAATCGATTGGAAATACAATCGCGCCGATTCAAGTCATGCAACAATTCGGAGCTGAGATTCTTCGCTTGTGGGTGGCATCTGTCGATTATCAAGCCGATGTTCGCGCATCGATGGATAACTTCAAACAAGTCTCAGAGTCATACCGGAAAATCCGGAATACGGTTCGTTTCCTCCTCGGAAACTTGGATCAATTTGATCCTGCAACGCACCGTGTCGCATTCGAAGACTTACCAGAGTCAGACCGTTTCATGCGGACGAAACTTGACCAACTGGTTGGTAAAGTAAAAGCTGCCTATGATGCGTACGACTTCATGTCGGTCTATCAATTGCTTCACAACTTCTGTGTCCTTGATTTGTCATCGTTCTATCTCGATTACACGAAAGATATCCTGTACATCGAAAAAGCGGACGCCACATCACGTCGTGCGGTTCAGACGGTCATGTATGATACAGTTGTCGCTTTGTTACAATTGATGGCACCTGTCTTGCCACACACGGCAGACGAAGCTTGGGAGTTCGTACCAGCTGTAGAGACGAAGAGTATCTTCTTGACGGACCTTCCGGAAACGGTCGAAGTCTCAGAAGAAGGACTTGCCCTCATCGAGAAATGGAATGCGTTCTTGACGTTCCGCAATGATGTCTTGAAAGCACTCGAGGAAGCACGTGTTGAGAAACTCGTCGGTAAGACACTTGAAGCGA
Organism: Exiguobacterium sp. EA-TM-5; assembly: GCF_053878415.1. Lineage (NCBI taxonomy): Bacteria > Bacillati > Bacillota > Bacilli > Caryophanales > Exiguobacterium > Exiguobacterium sp. EA-TM-5. The sequence continues at coordinate 1,577,259 of NZ_CM132670.1, forward strand.
AGCTTCTGCTTGCGCCGAAAGAAGAAACGAAAGCCTTGCTCGAAACGATTGATCATCTCGAACAGTTACTCCAAGTCTCACAACTCGAATTCGTTGAAACAGCGGATAAGATGTATGAGACGACAGGCATCACGGTTCAAAAAGCTGACGGTGAAAAATGTGAACGTTGTTGGACATATTCGACGGAACTCGGACAAGATCCGGCTCATCCGACGCTTTGCCCACGTTGTACTGAGGTCGTCAATTCTTTATAATGATACAAAGGGAGGGGCGGCTGCGACTTCGCAGGACGTCCCTCATTATTTTTGGATGCGGAGGACAATAGGATGTGGCTTTACTTAGGGATTGCTGCTTTACTCGTTGGAGTCGACCAGTTGACAAAATGGATCGTCGTTCAAAATATGACGATTGGTCAAGCGATCACGGTCATTCCGGATTTCTTTTATCTCAACTCGTATCGAAATCGAGGCGCGGCGTGGGGGATGCTTGAAGGCAAATTCGGGTTCTTCTTCATCGTCACGGTCGTCGTCGTCATTGGATTGATTTACTTCCTCTACAAGGAAGGCACGAAAAATAAGGTATTTGCTTGGAGCATCGCGTTACTACTCAGTGGTGCGATTGGGAACTTCATCGATCGAATGGCACGAGGAGAAGTCGTTGATTTCTTCCACTTCTTCCCGTTCGGCTATAATTTCCCAATCTTCAATGTCGCAGACGTCTGTTTGACGTTTGGTGTCATTACGATGCTGATCAGCGTCATGTTCGAAGAACGGTTGACTAAGAAAGGAACGATGGATAAATGAATGAAGTAGAAACATGGTCCGTACAAGCGGATGGAGCGACAGGGCGCATTGATAAATGGCTCGCAGAACAAAACGAATGGTCGCGTTCGCAAGTACAGGAATGGTTGAAAGCGGGACGCGTCGAAGTCGACGGTCGTGTCGTTAAACCGAACTATAAATTATCGGGAACGGAATCGATTGCCGTTCACATCCCGGAAGCGGTAGAACTCGAGATTTTACCAGAAGATATCCCGCTTGAAGTCGTCTATGAGGACTCGGATGTCATCGTCGTCAACAAACCAAAAGGAATGGTCGTCCACCCAGCGGCAGGCCATGTCTCAGGGACGCTCGTCAACGCCTTATTACATCATTGTCAGGATCTCTCAGGCATCAATGGTGTCAAACGCCCAGGAATCGTTCACCGGATCGATAAGGACACCTCTGGTCTGTTGATGGTTGCTAAGAACGACTTAGCGCATGAATCACTCGCGCATCAGCTGAAAGAGAAAACGACGGAACGCCTCTACATCGCGCTCGTACACGGTGAGATTCCACACGAACTCGGAACGATTGAAGCACCAATCGGACGCGACAAGAACGATCGTCAACGGATGACGGTGACGGATAAGAATTCGAAGTCTGCCGTAACTCATTTCCGTGTTCTCGACCGGTACGAAGGATTCACAGTCGTTGAATGTAAACTCGAAACAGGTCGGACACACCAGATTCGTGTGCACATGCGCTATATCGGTTTCCCGCTTGCCGGTGATCCGAAATACGGTCCACGTAAGACGATGAAAATGAATGGTCAAGCCTTGCACGCTGCGGTTCTTGGCTTCGAACATCCACGGACAGGCGAATGGATGCGTTTTGAAGCACCACTCCCAGAAGAGATGACATTCGAGATTGGTCAACTGAAAAAACTTGAATTAGAGTCTTGACGTTTTTCTAATAAAACGGTAGAGTATCACCTAGAGAGCGATGCGAGACATCCTCTACTGACACTTCGGTCGTCCGAGCGACGATCCTACCAAACTAGTATCACCTTTAATCGAGTCCGGAGAGGCTGCGAAAGGGAGAACCTACCACAAACGTGCGTAGGCATGCATACAATACGTATGCCATGATTCTGTCTTCGATGACCTTCTGCGGATTTCCGCAGAAGGTCTTTTGTATGAAAGGAGAAACTATGAAACCAGCCGTCATCTTAGATGAAGCCGCGATTGGACGTGCATTGACACGGATCGCTCATGAAATCATCGAACGTAACAAAGGCATTGCTGATTTAATGATCGTTGGAATCAAGACGCGTGGCGAGACACTCGCGCGCCGCCTTGCGAAGCGGATCGAACAGATCGAAGGCAAACCGGTTTTACTCGGTGTTGTCGACATCTCAATGTACCGGGATGACTTGTCAAAGCGCAGTTTAGAGCCGGAAATCAAAGGTTCTGATCTACCGGAAAACATCACCGGAAAAATCGTCGTCCTCGTTGACGACGTGCTTTACACAGGTCGAACGGTTCGCGCCGCGATGGACGCACTCGTCGACCACGGAAGACCGAGTATGATTCAACTCGCTGTCCTCGTCGACCGCGGACATCGGGAGTTACCGATCCGTCCGGACTTCATCGGCAAAAATGTTCCGACGTCACGCGATGAGCAAGTCGTCGTCGCGCTCGCTGAAGTCGATGAAGCCGATCAAGTATTCATTAAACGCTAAAATTCAAAACCTTTAAGGTGGTCCAGAGAGACCAGAAAGGGAGTCATCCATATGGCAAAACATGCCGCAGTACTTGATGTACAAGAAGTACCTACCCATCCTCTAAACTGGCTGATGCTCAGCCTACAACACGTCTTCGCGATGTTTGGTGCGACCGTGCTCGTCCCGCTTTTAACGGGACTCAACACATCGGTCGCGCTCGTCGCAAGCGGAGTCGGCACACTGATTTTCCTCGCCGTCACCCGCTTTAAAGTACCCACATACCTTGGTTCAAGTTTTGCCTACATCGCCCCGATCATCGCCGTCAGTGAACGGTGGGGTGTCGAGGATGCTTTACTCGGTGGGATGGTCGCTGGATTCGTCTACGGACTCGTCTCACTCCTCATCCGCTACACGGGAGCTGCTTGGTTGCTCCGCTTACTCCCACCGGTCGTCATCGGACCGGTCATCATGGTCATCGGGTTATCGCTTGCGCCGACCGCTGTCAACATGGCGATGAATGGAGCAGACGGTAAGTACAACGGACTGTATTTCCTCGTCGCGATGGTGACACTCGGTGTCACACTTCTCGCGATGACATATTTAAAAGGGATGTGGAGTACGATACCGATCCTGTTCGGGATCACGGTTGGTTATCTCGTCGCGGCATCTGTCGGAATCATTGATTTCACACCACTGCAACAAGCCACGTTCTTCCACGTGCCGGACTTCACGATTCCGTTCCTGAATTACACACCATCGTGGAATACAGCCGCCTTGCTTCTGATCGTTCCCGTGACGCTCGTCACACTGACGGAACACATCGGCGAACAAAAAGTGACATCACGCATCATCGGGCGCGAGACGCTCCTTGATCCAGGGATGCACCGGACCGTACTGGGCGACGGGATTGCGAAGACAGTCGCGTCGATGCTTGGCGGACCACCGGTGACGACGTATGGTGAGAACAACGGAGTCATGTCGATCACACGCGTCTACAGTGTTTATGTCCTCGGTGGTGCAGCAGTGCTTGCGATCAGCTTCGGATTCCTTGGATACGTCGAAGGATTCATCAAGACGATTCCGACACCGGTCATGGGCGGGATTAGTATCCTCTTATTCGGAGTCATCGCTTCGAACGGTCTCCGGACGCTGACGGAAAGTAAGATTGACCTTGCCGATAAACGGAACTTGACGATCACAGCCGTCATTCTCGTCACAGGCATCGGAGGCGCGGCGCTCAAAATCGGCAACTTCTCTCTCGAAGGGATGGCACTGGCGACGATTCTTGGAATCATCCTGAATCTAGTCCTTCCGAAAACGACAGAGCAGGTCGAAGAAACAACGGAAACCTCTACAACTCAATCCGTAGCTAACAACTTTTAAGACGTTCCGAGAGAACGATAAAGTGAAGGCCATGAAAAGATGCAGGGAATCACTCTGCCTTCTTTCGGCGCACCTTCACTTAGAAGGTGCGCCTTTTTCATGACCTGAAAAGGAGTGAATGATATGAAGACGATTCTAAAAAACCGGCATTTCGTCAATTTAGAAAGCTTATCCACGACAGAGATCAATTCGTTGATTGAACGCAGTCTCGCTTTTAAACGGGGCGAGCCAGCACCAGATTTTTCCGATAAGACACTCGTCAATCTGTTCTTTGAAAACTCGACCCGGACACGCTCTTCCTTTGAAATGGCAGAGCATCGCTTGAATATGCATCTACTGCCGTTTGAAACAGCGACGTCATCCGTGCAAAAAGGGGAGACGTTACGCGATACGTGCAAGACGCTTGAGGCAATCGGCGCCGATGGGTTGGTCATTCGTCACGGGGCGACCGGTTATTACGAAGAACTACTAGCAACGCTCGATATTCCGATCATCAATGCGGGAGACGGGAGCGGTCAACATCCGTCCCAGTCCTTACTCGATCTGATGACGATCGTCGAGACGTACGGAACGGTCGAAGGAAAAGTCGTCGTCATCTGTGGGGACTTACAACATAGTCGCGTCGCCCGGTCGAATGCGGATATCTTAAAGCGACTCGGTGCCATCGTCTATGGATCAGGACCAGTTGAGTGGTACGATCCGGCGATGGGGATACCGTGTCTTTCGATGGATGAAGCAGTCGAACAGTGCGACATCTTGATGTTGCTTCGAGTCCAGCACGAACGGCATGACGGGACGACTCGATTTGATCCAGCAGTCTATCACGCGACGTATGGATTGACGCATGAGCGGATGAACCGCCTGAAGCATTCCGCGATCGTGCTTCATCCGGCACCGGTCAATCGGGGAGTCGAGATTGCTGACGAACTGGTCGAACACCCGCGATCGCGAATCTTTGAACAGATGAAAAACGGTGTCTTTGCCCGCATGGCGATTCTCGAATGGTGCTTTTCAACGAAATCAATCAAAGGAGACGATAAAGATGACAACACGAATTGAGAATGCAAGATGGTACGAGGCGGGACAAGTTCGGACGGGGGATATTCGAATCGAAGCCGGGAAAATTACGGATTTAGCAGCAACACCGCAAGCTGGGGAAATGGTCATCGATGCGTCCGGATTATTCGTCTCACCAGGATTCGTCGATATCCATGTCCATCTCCGGGAACCAGGCGGCGAACATAAGGAAACGATAGCAACCGGCACGGCAGCGGCTGCAGCAGGAGGATTCACGACGATTTGCCCGATGCCGAATACGCGTCCCGTACCGGACGATCGGCAAACACTTGATGCCTTGTTCCAAAAGATTGAAGAGACGGCATCTGTCCGGGTTTTGCCTTACGCGGCGATTTCAAAAAATCAACTCGGACAAGAACTCGTCGCGTTCGATCAATTAACGGATGCTGTGGCATTCACGGATGACGGTGTCGGGGTCCAGACGGCAGCTGTCATGCGAACGGCGATGCAACAAGCAGCCCACCTTGGAAAAACAATCGTTGCGCATTGCGAAGATGATTCGTTGAAAGCGGGATGTGTCCATGAAGGAAGTTACAGTCGACGGGAAGGTTTGCAAGGCATTCCATCACTTGCAGAAAGCATCCATATCGCCCGGGATGTCCTGATTGCCGAAGAGACCGGTTGTCATTATCACGTCTGTCATGTCTCGACGAAAGAATCCGTTCGTGTCATTCGTGACGCCAAACGAGCAGGCATCCGTGTGACGGCAGAAGTCACACCGCACCATCTCGTATTGATCGATGAGGACATTAAAGACCAGGATCCGAACTTTAAAATGAACCCTCCCCTGCGAAGTGAAGCGGATCGTCAAGCATTGCTCGAAGGACTAGCAGACGGAACGATTGATTGTATCGCGACCGATCACGCGCCCCATGCGGCAGAAGAAAAGGCACTCGGTATCGAACGCGCACCGTTTGGCATCACAGGATTCGAGACAGCATTCCCGCTCCTTTATACGAAGCTCGTCGCTGAAGGCAAGATGACACTTGAGACACTGATCCGGAATTTGACGGACAAGGCAGCAGCGATTTTTGAACTACCTTACGGCAAACTTGAAGTGGGGGCGGAAGCAGACTTAGTCCTGCTTGATCTAGAGACGGAGCGAACGGTTTCACCGGAACGATTCCGTTCAAAAGGTAAGAACACACCGTTCGCAGGAGAACGGTTAAAAGGATTCCCAGTCATGACGCTCGTCAAGGGAGAAATCGTATTCAAGGAGGACACAGCACATGCGTAAACGGACACTGGTGTTAGAGGATGGTATGACGTTTGAAGGAACGGCGTTTGGATCGGACACGACAACAACAGGAGAGGTCGTCTTCCAAACCGGAATGACTGGTTATCAAGAGATGCTATCGGATCCATCTTACTGTGATCAGATGATCGTGCTGACGAATCCGTTGATCGGCAATTACGGAATCAATCGAGAAGACTATGAAACGACGCGTCCACTCGCTAAAGCATTGATTGTTCGCGAACATTGTCAAACACCGTCGAACTTCCGCAGTGAGATGTCGCTCGATGAAGCTCTTCGAGATCTTGATATTCCAGGATTAAGTGGAGTCGATACGCGTCAATTAACACGACATATTCGCTCTAAAGGCGTCATGCGCGGTCGACTCGTTGACGGAGAGTTCAACCTAGAAGAGGAATTAAACCACCTGCAAGATGCACCAATCGAGACAGATCAAGTCAAACGTGCTTCAACGGAACGAGCGTATATCATCCCAGGAGCTGGACCACGAATCGTCCTCGTTGACTTCGGAGCGAAGCTCGGAATCGTCCGCGAACTTGTCAAACGGGGCTGTGAAGTCGTCGTTGTGCCATACGACGTGAGCGCAACGGAAGTCTTACGCTATCGTCCAGACGGTGTGATGCTGTCGAACGGACCAGGGAATCCAAAGGATGTCCCGACAGCGATTCCGCTGATTCAAGAATTGACAGGGAAAGTCGTCATCTTCGGAATTTGTCTTGGGCACCAGTTGATCGCACTAGCACATGGCGCGGATACGTTCAAACTGCCATTCGGTCACCGGGGTGCGAATCATCCCGTGCAAGATATCCGGACAGGTCGTGTCGACATCACGTCGCAAAACCATGGATATGCCGTCGACGAACACTCATTGCGCGATACCGTGCTTGAAGTGACGCATCTCGCAATCAACGATGGAACGGTCGAAGGCATCCGTCATACGTCAGCATCCGTCTTCTCAGTTCAGTATCATCCGGAAGCATCACCCGGTCCAATGGATGCGAACGGTCTATTCCAACAGTTTTTAGAAGAAATCACGAAACAACAGGAGGTCTCTCATGCCTAAACGTCAAGATATCCAGAAGATTCTCGTTATCGGGTCCGGTCCAATCGTCATCGGACAAGCAGCTGAATTCGACTACGCAGGAACACAAGCGTGTCAAGCCTTGAAGGAAGAAGGATATGAAGTCATCCTCGTCAACTCGAATCCGGCAACAATCATGACGGATCCAACAGTTGCGGATCGTGTCTACATCGAGCCTCTTCAAGCAGAGTTCGTCTCGCGAATCATCCGGAAGGAACGACCAGATGCCTTACTTGCGACACTTGGCGGTCAGACGGGTTTGAACTTGGCTGTTGAACTAGATCGTCTTGGTATCCTTGCTGAATACAATGTCGAGTTGCTCGGAACGAAATTATCAGCCATCGAAGAGGCAGAAGATCGTGATTTGTTCCGTCAACTGATGTTTAGACGCGGACATGGCGTACCGGATAGTGAAATCGTGCATACGCTCGAAGAAGCACAACAATTCCGACAACAGATCGGTCTACCAATCATCATCCGTCCGGCATATACACTCGGAGGAACGGGTGGTGGAATCGCCAATACACCAGAAGAGTTCACGCGAATCGTCGAAGGGGGACTCAAGGCAAGTCCAGCAACACAAGTACTACTTGAAAAATCGATTGCCGGGATGAAAGAGGTCGAATTCGAAGTCATGCGTGATGCAACGAACCAAGCCATCATCGTCTGTGCGATGGAAAACTTTGACCCGGTCGGTGTTCATACCGGAGACTCAATCGTCTTCGCTCCGACGCAAACACTATCGGACCGTGATTATCAATTGCTACGTAACGTCTCGCTCGATATCATTCGCGCACTTGGAATCGAAGGTGGATGTAACATCCAGTTCGCGCTAGATCCAACGAGTTTCGACTACTATGTCATCGAAGTCAATCCACGTGTTTCCCGCTCGTCAGCACTTGCTTCAAAAGCGACCGGTTATCCGATCGCAAAGCTTGCTGCGAAGATTGCCGTCGGGTATGCCTTATCTGAATTAAAGAACCCGATCACCGAGACGAGCTTTGCTTCGTTTGAACCGGCACTCGATTATGTCGTCGCTAAAATTCCGCGCTGGCCATTCGATAAATTCGAAACGGCAGACCGGACGCTCGGAACTCAGATGAAGGCGACCGGTGAGGTCATGGCAATGGGACGGACGATGGAAGAGGCATTACTGAAAGCCGTTCGTTCGCTTGAAATCGGTACAGCGGATTTGTACATGCCACGCTTCATCGAAATGGCAGATGATGCGTTGCAACAAGCGATTCGCCAGGCGACGGACGATCGACTGTTCGCCTTGTACGCGGGCTTCGTCCGCGGCTACAGCGTCGAACAGATTCATGACTGGACGGCGATTGATCGCCTGTTCCTTGAAAAATTGCACCATATTTGGCAGCTCGAGCAATTAGTCGCAGCTGGTTTGACGCCTGAACTACTCCTGCATGTGAAGCGGTATGGATTCAGTGACCCAATGCTTGCTCGGATTACAGGACAAACGGAAACAGAGATTCGCCGGATGCGTGAAGCGCAAACGATTCATCCAGTCTACAAAATGGTCGATACGTGTGCGGCAGAGTTCGCCTCTGATACGCCGTACTACTATGGAACATACGAACGCGAAAATGAGGCAATCGCGACGAACCGTTCTTCGATCCTCGTCTTAGGATCGGGTCCGATCCGGATTGGTCAAGGAGTCGAGTTCGACTATGCGACAGTCCATTCGATTCAAGCGATTCGTCAAGCTGGCTATGAAGCGATCATCGTCAACAACAATCCGGAAACCGTGTCGACCGACTTCTCGATTTCCGATCGGCTCTACTTTGAACCATTGACGACGGAGGATGTCCTCGAAGTCATCCGAAACGAACGTCCACTCGGTGTCATCGTCCAGTTCGGTGGACAGACGGCGATCAACTTAGCCGAATCATTAGCGGCAGAAGGTGTGAAAATTCTTGGAACGTCGCTTGAAGATCTAGACCGGGCAGAGGATCGAAAACAGTTCGAATCGGCATTAACAGCACTCGACATTCCACAACCACCAGGAAAAACAGCGGTGACGGTTGAAGAAGCAGTCACAGCAGCGGCGTCACTCGGGTACCCGGTACTCGTTCGCCCATCATATGTCCTTGGTGGACGAGCAATGGAAATCGTCTATGCGCAAGAAGAACTCGAACATTACATGAAACATGCAGTCATTGCCTCACCGGAGCGACCAGTCCTCGTCGATCGGTATCTGACAGGAATCGAGCTTGAAGTCGATGCGATCTGCGATGGAACGGACGTCGTCATCCCCGGCATTATGGAGCATATCGAACGGGCCGGGGTTCACTCGGGTGACTCGATCGGAGTCTATCCACCACAACGCGTATCACAAGTCATCAAGGACCGGATCGTCGATTATACGACGCGGATCGCCAAAGCCTTCGGTATCAAGGGATTGCTCAACATCCAGTTCGTCTACGCGGACGGCGCTCTCTATGTCCTTGAAGTCAACCCGCGTGCCAGCCGAACGGTGCCGTTTATCTCGAAAGTTACAGGTCTTCCGGTCGCGCGTCTCGCAACAGACATCATTCTCGGTGAAACGCTCGCTTCTTACGGGTTAACAAGTGGTGTCTTACCAGAAGAACCACTCGTCTCAGTCAAAGTACCGGTCTTCTCGTTTGCGAAGCTTAAAGAAGTCGATCCAACGCTCGGACCAGAAATGAAATCGACTGGAGAAGTCATCGGAACGGACCGTACGCTCGAAAAAGCACTCTACAAAGGATTACTTGCTTCCGGGATGGCAATTCCAGAACACGGTCGTGTCCTCTTGACGGTCGCAGACCCGGACAAAGCAGAAATGACGGATCTTGCACGACGCTTTGCATCACTTGGATTCACGTTGCTTGCAACGGAAGGGACGGCAGCGTACTTGACGGAGCAAGGGTTACCGGTTCAGACGGTCGGTAAAATCGACTCGTCTTCCGAATCGATGCTCGACGTGATTGAAAAAGGTGAGATCGAGTATGTCATCAATACGATGAGTCGCGACTCACAAGTCACAAAAGACGGCTTCATCATTCGACGGGCAGCAGCGGAGAATCAAGTCGTTTGTCTAACATCACTCGATACGGCGGAAGCGATTCTACGCGTCATCGAGAGTCGCTCGTTCGAAGCGAGTGCGATTCAAGCCTTCACACACGAAAAGAAAGTGGTGATCCAATGAAGCAACTCTTGACGGTCGTCTCTCGACGAACGGTAGCTCAAGGCGCGACGGAACTCGTTTGTCGCCTCGAGCAACCGCAAGACATTGCGCCGGGGCGATTCATGCATCTACGCGTCGGTCCACTCTTACGCCGACCGATCTCGATTGCTCGGGTCGATCATGACCTGATTACGTTTCTCTTTAAAGAAATCGGACAAGGGACAGCAGAACTAGCTTCCTTGCGTCCCGACGACAAAATCGATGCCCTCGGACCACTCGGAAACGGTTTTCCGATCAACGCCATCAACCGAGATCAACGGGTCGTTCTCGTTGGTGGAGGGATTGGGGTGCCGCCGCTGTATGAGACGATGCGTCAACTCGTCGTGCGTGGTGTGACATGTGAAGCGATTCTAGGATTTGATACGGCAACGAGCGTCTTTTACGAAGCGGAATTCCAAGCGCTCGGTAAGACGACGGTCACGACGGTCGATGGGACGCATGGAACGAAAGGGTTCGTTACGGTTGCCTTACGTCCGGAAAGCTATGATGTGTTGCTCGCTTGCGGGCCAGAGCCGATGTTGCGGTCGCTCCAGCAACAACCGATTGAGCATAAGTATCTCTCCATCGAAAATCGAATGGGATGCGGCATCGGTGCTTGTTTTGCCTGTGTCTGTAAAACACCAACAGGCGGGTACGTCAAGACTTGTTCCGATGGTCCAGTCTTTCGGGCAGAGGAGGTCGTATTATGACGGAACGATTACGTGTCGAGTTGCCGGGACTTTCCTTGAAAAACCCGATCATGCCGGCATCTGGATGTTTTGGATTCGGTGAGGAATACGCGAAGTTATATGATTTATCAGAGCTTGGGGCAATCATGATCAAAGCAGCGACGGGCGAAGAACGTTACGGAAATCCGACGCCGCGTGTCGCGGAGAGTGGAATGGGGATGTTGAATGCAATCGGTCTCCAAAATCCGGGTGTTGATGGCATCTTAACGAAAAAACTACCGTTCCTCGAGACGTTTGATACAGCAATCATCGCGAATGTCGCCGGTTCGACACCGGAAGAGTATGAGCTTGTTGCAGAAAAAATGAGTCGTCATTCTGGCATTCATGCACTGGAATTAAATATCTCCTGTCCGAACGTCAAATCAGGTGGAATCCAGTTCGGAACGGATCCGTTGCTTGCCGCTGAATTAACGCGTCGCGTCAAACAGGTCTCGAGCAAACCGGTTTACGTTAAGCTTTCACCGAATGTCACTTCAATCGTCGAGATGGCGCGTGCCGTCGAAGCAGCAGGTGCGGACGGACTGACGATGATCAACACACTCGTTGGGATGCGAATCGATGTCCGAACGGGACAGCCAATCCTTGCCAACCGGATTGGTGGATTATCTGGTCCATCGATCAAACCAGTCGCGATTCGGATGATTCATGATGTCGCTCAAGCCGTCTCGATTCCAATCATCGGGATGGGGGGCGTGATGGAAGTCGATGACGTCTTAGAAATGATTTACGCCGGGGCTTCCGCTGTCGCCGTCGGTACTGCAAACTTCGTCAATCCATACATCTGTCAAGAATTGATCCAGCAGTTACCGGGTCGCATGGATGAACTTGGCATCGATCATATTCTAGACATCAGGGGGAAAGCATATGAATCAACTTTACATCGCGCTTGATTTTCCGACCGAAGCAGAAGTGTTTTCGTTCCTCGAACGGTTCGAAGAGACACGACCAGCCGTAAAAGTTGGGATGGAATTGTTTTATGCAGCGGGAAGACCGTTCGTCCGCAAACTCGTCGAACGTGGGCACGCGGTATTCCTCGATGTCAAAGTCCATGACATTCCAGAGACGGCGCGCCGGACGATGCGCATCATCGGACAATTAGGCGTCGAATTAACGAACGTCCATGTTGCCGGTGGGAAAGAGATGATGATTGCTGCGCGAGAAGGACTTCGTGAAACGAACGCCGCGACACAGCTGATCGGCGTGACACAGTTGACATCGACGGATGAAGCGATGTTACGCGACTTAAAGATTGAAGGAGCGATGCCAGTAGTCGTTCGTGAGTATGCGCAACTGGCAGATGCAGCAGGACTAGATGGTATTGTCTGTTCGGCGCTCGATCTTCCTGAACTAATCAAAGGTTGCCGAACGGACTTCCGTTTTGTCACACCAGGTATTCGTCCTTCTAGCAGTGAAGCAGATGATCAAAAGCGAGTCGCGACCGTTCTTGATGCGCGTCGAAATGGAGCGACGGATTTAGTAATTGGTCGCCCGATTACACGTGCCAAACAGCCCGAACAGATCTATCAAACGTTACTCGAAGAATGGAAGGGGCAATTATCATGGTAAATCCAATTGCAAATGCATTACTCCGTATCAAAGCTGTCACGTTATCTCCAAACAATCCGTATACGTGGGCAAGTGGGCTCCGTTCGCCGATCTATTGCGATAATCGGTTGACCCTTTCGTACCCAGAAGTCCGCTCCTTGATTGCCGATGCCCTAGCTGAGAAAGTGAAGGGTTTAGGAATCGAAGTCGTTGCCGGAACAGCGACAGCAGGTATTCCTCACGCGGCATTCGTCGCGGAACGATTAGGGTTACCGATGGTATACGTGCGTAGTGGCAGTAAGAAACATGGGAAAGGTAACCAAATCGAAGGTGTCATTCAACCAGGCCAACGCGTCGTCGTCATTGAAGACTTATTATCAACGGGGATGTCTGCAATTGAGGCAGCAGAAGCACTCCAAGCAAAGGGAGCGAACGTCATTCGGATCCAAGCGATCTTCTCTTACGGGATGGAACCCTTGAAGAACAATCTCCGAGACGCGAAGGTTGACGCGGATGCATTACTGACGTTCGAAGCGTTACTCGAAACGGCACAACAACAAGGTGATATTACAGTAGAAGAACAGGAACAATTGGCAGATTGGTCGAAGGACCCAGTTGCTTGGAGCGAACGTTTTACCGCAAACGTGTAAAAACCGATAGATTCCGTCGGACGACCTACGATTTCTAGTATATGATTTGGTACACTATAGAAATAAAGGAGGTCGTCGACTATGGTGACACATTATCGTGATTATGAACAATTCAAAATGGTCGTCCTTCCGTTTCTACTTGAACGTCCAGATACGCATCAGTTGATTCTAGGTATATTGGAACGGGGGGATGAGCCGCTCCTGATGGCAACGGCACAAGAAGGCGATCGACGACTCGTCATTTTGCAAACGATACCGGAGCAAGCGATCGTTGCAGGTGATGTGTTTTCAAAAGAGGGTATCCGAAAGCTAGCGCGTATTTTGGATAGTCCAGGGTTCGTTGGAGAACAGTCGATCTTAGAACCGCTGTTATTACCGCATTCGATCTATGATGTGCATATGGAGCAGGGAGTGTATGCCTTGACGAAGGTAGTGATGCCGCGCATACCTGAAGGTGTCATTTTTAAAGCGATCCCGAAACAAGAATCACGGCATGCAATCCAGTTTGCGACGGGTTTTTTGAATGAAGTCGAATCGCGTCCGTCCGATCGACAACTCACGCAACTCCATCAGTCGATGACGCGACACATCGAACAAGGAAGTTTGTTCGGATTGTTCAGTGGATCAATGCTCGTTGCAATGGCAGCAGCTACGCGTCCGACACAAACCGGTATTACGATCTCTTACGTCTATACTCCAAAGGAGCTACGCGGAAATGGATATGCTTCTTATCTCGTAGCTAAACTCTCTGAACACTTGCTGCAATCTTACCCAGTCGTGACGCTATATACCGATTGGGCAAATCAAACAGCGAATAAAATTTATCAGCACGTTGGCTTCGAGTTAGTCGGACGATCCTTACATATTAAGAAACAAGAGAGGTATCGTTAACCAGAGTGCACGTCTAAGCAATCATAAAGTAAAACAACAGCCGACCGTCCTATTATCTAAGGACAGTCGGCTGTTTTGTGCCACAGCAAATATTAGTTAAATTTAGCGATGATTTTACCACGGACGTGACGTTCGGATAAACGTTGTAATCCTTTTACGATGTCCGCTGCTGGAATCTCTTCCGTGACGAGTGGATCGAGTTCTTTTGCTGCGACGAGTTTCAGTAATTCACTTGCCATAAGCCCAAGGTTACGGAGTGCTCGGTCATCTTCGCTTGCGTAAGCAGCAGCAAGTGCCACTTCGTGAATCGAAGGGGAGAGTGTGAATGGCTTAATGACGGATTGATCAGGACCGCCAGCAATAAAGGCAAGTTGACCTGAGAATGCAAGACGCCCAAGATCCGCTGTAGCTTCCTCTCGACCAACCGTATTGAAAATTAAGTCCGCACCACGACCTTTCGTCCAGTCTCGAATGACCTCTGTGACGTTTTCTTTTTTGTAATCAATGGCGAGGTCTGCACCAAGTTGCTTCACCCATTCATGATTTTCCGTCGAAGCAGTCGTCGCGACGGAAAGACCAAGCCGTTTTGCGAGTTGGATGCCGATGCCGCCGACACCACCTGCACCAGCATGAATGAGAATCGTCTCTTTACCTGTCGTGTTCATCTTTTGAACGATCGCTTCATAAGCAGTCATCCCAGCGCACAGAATCGCAGCGGCTTCAGCGAATGAGACGTCTTCCGGAATCAGAGCGAGGGCACGTGTATCGACGAGCGCGAACTCAGCAAATGCACCATTGCGTTGTAGATTGGTATGAATCGCTACACGGTCGCCAATTTTCACTTCTGCGCCAGGTCCGATTTGTTCGACGACGCCAGCTAAATCAACACCTGGAATATGGGGAAACGTCCATGCTGGATTATTCGTTGCTTTATAGTCGACGGGGTTTAACGCGACCGTCTTGACACGAATTAAAGCTTGCCCTTCTCCAGGCGTTGGTGTCTCGACTTCTTCGAACATCCATTGATCAATTGCTGTACCTGAATGGTTTAACCATGCTTTCATCTTAATACGCTCCTTCCGAATACGTCAGTTCATATGAATGAGAGTAAATTTCAACGAGGTTGCCGAATGGGTCCTCACAGTAGACCATTCGGTATGGTTTGTCTCCCGGGTAGTACTCACGGATCGGCATCCGTTGTTTGCCACCGTGAGCAACGATTTTTTCAACGAGTCCTTCGACGTCAGGATCTTGAATCGCATAATGGAAGATACCTGTTTTCCAGAATTCGAAGTTGTTTTCTGGTTGCTCATTGTTCGGGAATTCGAACAGTTCGATGCCAATCCGGTCACCTGTCGCCATGTGAGCAATCCGGAACTTGTTCCATCCTGCACCAAAGACGTCTGTGCACATGACTCCAATCGCGGAGTCATCCTCTAATACGTCGGATGGTTCCATGATGATATACCAGCCCATCACCTCTTGATAAAAATGGACGGCTTCGTCGAGATTTGGTACAGAAAGACCGATGTGCGAAAAATTACGTGGATACGTCATGTGTAACACTCCTTTTGCATAATGATTTACGCATACTCTAACTTACGCTACACTCGATTGCATAGTACGCACTTTGAAGTAACTACTGTGGAGGAGAGAACAATATGTCGACAGAACAATTTCCGGTCAATCGGGCGCTCGCCATCATCGGCGGAAAATGGCGTCCACAATTATATTGCACGTTAGAGAACGGTCCGAAACGTTTTTTAGAGTTACAACGTGCGATTCCTGGGATTTCTCGTAAAGTCTTGACCGATCAGTTAAAAGAACTCGAACGACTCGGAATGATTGAACGAATTGAATACGACGAGGCAGTTCTGCACGTCGAATATAAGTTGACGGACGTGGCATTCACACTGCAACCTGCCATGAAAGGTTTATGCGCATGGGGGGAAGGGAATCAATTATCCGAATCCTAATCGAGAGGCAGTGAAGTAAATGAAGCTAACTTATCACGGACAGTCAACAGTAACGATTGAAACAAATGGTCACCATCTTGTCATCGATCCATTCTTTAGTGGCAATGAAAAAGCGACGACGAATCCAGATGACGTCAAGGCAGACTTTATTTTATTAACACATGCGCATGCCGATCATATGCTTGATGCGGAGCGTATCGCAAAAGCAACGGGGGCGACGATCATCGCAACACATGAACTGGCGACGTATTTAAGCTTTAAAGGGCTTAACGTTCATCCGATGAATCTTGGCGGACAATTTGAATTTCCGTTTGGTAAAGTCAAGATGACACAGGCATTCCACTCATCAAGCATCATTGACGAAGAAAAACAAACCATTACCTATATGGGAATGCCAGCTGGATTCTTGCTGACGATTGAAGGCAAAGAAATCTATCATGCTGGTGATACAGCACTGTTCGGGGATTTAGCCCTTTACGGCGCTCATCACGAAATCGACTTAGCCTTTTTACCGATTGGTGATAACTTCACGATGGGACCGGATGACGCATTGATTGCGGCAGATATGTTGCAAGCAAAAGCTGTTGTCCCCATCCATTACGATACATTTGATTTGATTAAACAAGATGCAAAAGCGTTCTGCGAAAAGATTGAAGCTCAAGGTCAAACCGGTCATCCGCTTGCAATCGGTGAGTCACTCGAACTGTAATTCGTATCTTATGAAAGGAGAGGACACGTCATCGTTCCTCTCCTTTTTGTCGGCTTATTTTTGGAAATGTCAGTGGTTCATTGGGGGTAGTCTTCCTTCTTCCGCCCGATGGCGAAACGGTGAACTTCTTCTATGATAAGAAGGGGGCTGTTGACAGCCGATTCGGATATTCGGAATAATGGTAGACATGAGATGGAGGGACTGACATGGAAGAGCATAATAGTAGAAGTGTGCGTAAACGAAAACAATCATCGTTTACGCGCTTAAAAAATAAACAAAAACAAAAGATGGATGCCCGATTGAACCGAATAGGTGAAAGAGGACCAGTGAAACGGCCAATTTACTTGTACGGTGGTGTCATTCTCGGACTTATCATCATCTATACGATCACATTACTCGTCTCAACAGAATCATTATCACGTGGCGAGTCATTCAAGACGACGAATCGCTACAAATCACTCGCTATCGAGGCGCCGCACGCGACGGTACAATTCGTACGAAGCACAGATGGAAACGTCCAAATCAAGCTCGTTGATAGTGCATCGAGTGGAAAACGACTGAAAATCAGTACGTCGACGAATACAGTGACGGTGACAGGGCGAGATGGTTGGCTGTCCCGACTAGGCAATCGTCCGAGTGAAAAGACGGCAGATTATACGATTCAAGTTGGACTACCAAGCTATATGAACCGTGTTGATGTCGATGCTGGAACGTTGAAAGGAATGGGCATTTACGCGAAAACGATTGAGATGAGTGGTGAATCGATGAGTCTCGATAAGGTAAAAGGTGATGAGATTACACTGAATGCAACACAAGCGATTTCCGTCAAGGAAATGGATGCCGTCCATGCGCAAGTGACAGCCGAGAGTGTTTCGCTGGCAGAATATATGGCGAAGTTGAGCCTTGATGTTACAACGATTGATGGTGCAATAAAATTAAAACCGGATAAAGCAGCTGGTACGATTACGATCGATACGGGAGGCGACATTAAAGCCTCTGACCGATATACGAAACAAAAGAATAAGGACGAGACGATTTATGAACTGTCAAAACAAGAGAAGCCAGAAGTGACAGTCAATAGTGAAGTCGGGCAGGTGACGCTCGAGTGAAGTTAAAATTTAGGATTGGATTACGGACGGTCAAAACGGGGATTGCAGTTGCTCTTGCACTTAGCATCTCCTGGTATGTGTTCGGTATTTACTCAGGTATGGGCGCCGTAGCAGCAATCGTTGCGATGCAACCGACAATCCATCGTTCATTCAAAATCGTCTTCAATCGAATTTTCGGAACAGTGCTCGGATTGATGTGTGGACTTGCGATTGTCGCAACACTTGGTGCGAATCCATTAACGATCGGACTCGCTGTCGTCGTCTCACTCGTGCTCAATTCGATGATTGGGCGAACAGATATGTCGACGTTCGCTGCTTTCGCGATCGTATTGATGTTCGAGAGTCCGACTGCCGATTATGTGCACTACGCCTTATCACGGTCGTTATTGACCGTCGTCGGTGTATTATCTGCCGTCGTCGTCAATTATATCGTCTTCCCACCGCATTATGAGGATCGCTTACTGTTACTCGTTAAGAAGACGACGCAACAGTTGATGGAAGATTGGCGAAGCCTTGTGCAAGATGATGGTCGCTTGCTTGCTGTGCGTAAACAAATTCTCAAACATGAAGAGATGATGTTGATGCTCCAAGAAGATCAAAAGTATCCGTTGATGGCAAGTGGTCAAAGTGAAGCGTTCATTCGGTTGAAGGAACTCGTCGATCTCGAAGACAAATTGCTCGTCTTACTTGAAAGTATTGCGAGTCACCGAGATATCCCGATGACAGAAGAACAGGAAAAAACGCTCGGTCAGGAAATAGATTTCTTACTCAGCCATCATTATGATGTCATTTTCTCACATGAACGAAAACAAGCGATGTTCTCATTTGATCAAGAATTAAGTGAAGCGAAAGACATCATCCATGGGCATCTGCTCGATTACCGGGAACAATTAGAAAAAATGAAATGACGACGAAAAACTGCTGTATTCCTTATTCTTTAGTAGGAATACAGCGGTTTTTGTGTAAAATTATTGGCGTAAAGACTGGACGACATCTGGATCTGGCGTGACGTAAAGCGTCGTTTGATCCGTATAAATGACGAATCCAGGTTTCGCACCACTCGGTTTTTTGACATAGCGTAGTTCCGTGAAGTCAACGGGAACTTGGCTTGATTCCCGTGCCTTCGAGTAGTAAGCCGCGACGATTGCTGCTTCCTTCAATGTCGTCTCATCCGGTGTATCACTTTGAATGATGACATGGGATCCCGGGATATCCTTCGTGTGTAGCCATGTATCGGATCGGCGTCCAAATTTGAACGTCGCGTAATCATTTTGTTTATTATTCTTTCCGACGAAGAACGAGAGACCGGTCGAAGAACGATATTCTTCGAGTTGTGGGAGCTGTGGTTTCTTTTTCTTCTTTTGACGTTCGCGTAGATATCCTTCTTCGACGAGCTCCTCACGCATTTCCCGAATATCTTCTGGTGATGCGACATCGAGTTGGGCAAGCAAACCTTCGAAATACGCAATCTCAGCCTGATTCTTCTCAAGCTGGCGCGCGACTTCGACTTTGGCGGTTTTTAATTTGTTATACCGTTTGTAATAACGTTGTGCGTTCTCGTTCGGTGAAAAACGAGGATCAAGCGTGATCGTGATTTCAGCACCATCTGGATCATAATAATCAACGACGGTCGCTTCTTTCATTCCGCGTTCGAGCTGATAAAGGTAGGTCGTCAGTAGTTCCCCTTTATGCTTCCATTCGTCCATCCGTAACGTCGCTTCTAAATCTTTTTCGAGTTTTGATCGCTTTAAGATATTCTTATCGTACTCACTCTTGATGAACCGTTCGAGATCAGCCGCTTGTTGTTTGACACGATCGCGATTTGCTTTTTGATGGAAGAATGCGTCGAGGACTTGACCACTCGTCTCGAATGTCTTCTCATCGATGACCGATCCTTCCGTTAAGCGGACCGGTGCAAAGCGTTCCTTGCCGCCTTCCATCCGTTGCAATACATAAGGGCCGTTTAGTTCTTTTAGGACGTCCTGGAAAGCGGTAGCAAGATTCATCCGGTTCGCAAGACCTGCCCGCGTAACGACTTCCTTTGCAATTTGTGGAGACAGACCACTGAAGAGACCAAGTAGCTGTCGATCTAGTTTACCGGCGTTCCAGTCAATCCGGTGGAGTGTCTTTTCGATATCTCCCGTGAGTGGATCGACTTTATCCTGTGCCGGTGGGAGTTGATAGGTCATGCCTGGCATGATGGTTCGGAATGTATTTTGACTGAGGGGCAAGTGTTTGATTGCATCGAGAATCTTATCCTGCCCGTCCGTCAAAATGATGTTTGAGTGACGTCCCATCAACTCGACATAGATTTTTTTCGCTTCCTCATCACCGAGTTCGTTTCGGGAGCGGACACGCAGGACGATGATTCGGTCACGTTCCAGTTGTTCGATTGATTCAATGAACCCACCTTCGACATGCTTACGGAGCATCATACAAAAGAGCGGAGGTTCACTCGGGTTGCTGACTGTTTCCGATGTAATGTGCATCCGTGCATACATGGCATTCGCAGAGGCGAGCAATAATATGTTTTTTCGCTCGGCCCGGATCTGGAATACTAAATCCAATGTATAAGGTTGGTATACCTTATTGATCCGTCCTCCGACGAGCGGTTGGAGTTCTTCGACGACACGTGTCGTCATCAATCCGTCAAAAGCCATACGATTACCTTCTTTCTTGATTTCGTTCTCACTTTCTAAAGGTAACAGAAATGGCATCGTTATGGTATGATAAAGCAGTCGAGCTAAAAAAAGATGACTTGCGAACTTCCCGTCTCTACTGCTAATATGAAACAATGTGAAGTTTGTGAGATGGAGGGGTTTTGAAGTGATTTTCAAAGAGCGTGGCTTATTACTCGTATTATCTGGTCCAAGTGGTGTCGGAAAGGGAACGGTCTGTCGTGCCTTGCGCGAAGATCAGGATAACGATCTGCATTACTCGGTATCCTGTACGACGCGCCAACCGCGCGAAGGAGAAATAGATGGTGTCCACTATTTCTTTAAATCGCGTGAAGAATTCGAAGAGATGATTGCGAACAATCAACTCTTGGAATATGCTGAATTCGTAGGGAACTATTATGGAACACCAGTTGAATGGGTGAACCAGATCCTAGATGAAGGAAAAGACGTCATTCTCGAAATCGAAGTTCAAGGGGCCATGCAGGTCAAAGAACATTTTCCGGAAGCTGTCTTCTTATTCCTTGCACCTCCAAGCCTCCAGGAATTACGGAACCGCCTCGTAGGGCGTGGAACGGAATCGGAGGAAGTCATTAAGCAACGTCTTCTCGTCGCTAAAGAAGAGATCGAGATGATGGATGCGTATGACTATGTCGTGACGAACGACGAAATTCATAAAGCCTGTGATCGTATTCAAGCAATCGTCACAGCGGAACATTGCAGTCGGGAACGTGTCGCGTCCCTATATAAAAAAGCCATGGAGGTTAAGTGATATGTTATATCCATCAGTTGATAAGCTTCAAAAGAAAGTACCATCGAAATATACGATCGTTACAGTTGCCGCTAAGCGTGCGCGTCAAATCCAAGACGGGAAACGCGTGAAAGTCACGAACCCAAAATCGCATAAACCGGTCGGGAAAGCTTTAGAAGAGCTTTATTTCGAAGAAATATCCGTCACGAACCAACCGCAAGACTAATTTTGAAGCAGCCACTTGTCATCGTGGCTGTTTTTTTCAATAAGGAGGATACCTACATGTTAACCAACCGAAACATCCTACTGTGTGTCGGCGGTGGAATCGCTTCCTATAAGTCAGCTGCACTCGCTTCAAAACTCGTTCAAGCAGGCGCACATGTCCAAGTCGCGATGACGCGCAATGCCCAACAGTTCGTCGGGAAGACGACATTCGAGGCACTGACACGAAAAGCGGTCTACGACAATGTCTTCATCGAGCACGATCCTTCAAAAATCGCTCATATCGATTTAGCGGACGAAGCGGATTTGATCGTCGTCGCACCAGCGACAGCGAATTTAGTTGCAAAACTCGCACACGGAATCGCGGATGATTTCATTACGACGACGATTCTTGCAGCGACGTGTCCCGTCATCGTCGCACCAGCGATGAATGTTAACATGCTTGAACATCCTGCGACAGTCCGGAACATTGAACAATTGAAGCAGGACGGTGTCCAGGTGATTGCACCGGGAGTCGGCAATCTCGCATGTGGTTGGGTCGGAAAAGGACGTCTGCCTGAGCCTGAAGATTTGGTTGCCACATTATCGACCTTCTTTGAAGAGAAGTATCTAGCCGGACGAAAAGTCTTGATCAGTGCAGGACCGACAGTAGAACGGATCGATCCGGTTCGTTACTTAACGAATGACTCTTCAGGGAAAACAGGGATTGCGCTAGCGGAAGCGGCACGAGATGCAGGGGCTGATGTCACGCTCGTCCATGGTCCACTTCGGATCGGGTTACCGACTGGTATCGCAACGATTGCCGTTGAGTCGGGAGAAGAGATGCTCGAGGCTATGTTACGTGACTATGAGACGCAAGATATCGTCATCATGTCCGCAGCCGTTGCTGATTATCGACCATCTGTCCAATACGATCAGAAGCAGAAGAAAATCCACGGACCACTTCGAATTGAACTTGAAGAGACAACCGATATTCTGAAGACGCTTGGTGAGCAGAAACAACATCAGCTATTAGTCGGATTTGCGGCTGAGACGACCGATGTCGAGATGTTCGCGAAACAAAAGCTCGTCCGAAAGAAAGCCGATTTCATCGTCGCGAATGATGTGTCACGATCTGATATCGGATTCGTCAGTGATGAAAATGAAGTCGTCGTCTTTGGAAAGAACGATTCCGTCACGCGTTATGACCAGCAATTAAAATCGACGCTTGCGAAAACACTCATGCGTCAATTTGCAGAGGCGTTGGCATGATTGCCGAAGTCATCGTCGACGTCGCAGCAGCAACCGTCGATCGTCCGTTTGATTACGCTGTTCCGGAACTCTGGCAAGAGTTGATCGTTCCCGGGATGCGCGTTGAGGTGCCATTCGGTCCACGTGCGTTGCTTGGGATTGTCGTCGGAACGAAAGCGACGTCTGATTTGACAAACGTCAAATCAATCGTGCGTGTTCTCGATGAAACGCCAACCTATACGGAGGAATTGCTCGAGTTATCCGCTTATCTATCAGAAACGACATTGTGTTTTCAAGCGACGGCATTACTCGCGATGCTGCCTGCTGCCTTAAAGGTGAGTTATGATAAACTGGTCATGGTAGAATCAGGTCCCCTGCGGATCTATCACGGTAAGAAAATGAGTCAATTACCAACGGAAGTGCAGCAAATCGTTTTGACGGCAGCGAAGCAAGCTGAAGTGACACTTCAACCGGTCATTCGCGAAAAAAAGACATCTAAAACGGATAAACGAATCCGTCTTCTTGAGGAACAGGCAACCTTTACGAAACAAGCGAGCCAACAAGCGGCGCTTTATACCTATATCCAGGAATTCCCGAACGCCCTGTGGAGTGAAGTGAAGCAGGCAACAGGTGCAACGAGTGCGACATTGAATGCACTGGAGAAAAAGCACATCATTCAAGTCGAGACGATCGATGTGCGACGGAATCCGTATGAACATCTCGTCCAAGATATCTTTGTTCCATCCTCTTTAACAGAGAAACAACAGGAAGCTGTCTCGTCGATTACCGCTGAAGCAGAGACCGGAACGTTCTTGTTACACGGTGTAACAGGAAGCGGGAAAACGGAAGTGTATCTTGAGTCGATTCATGCCCAACTTGAACGCGGTAGACAAGCGATCTTGCTCGTTCCTGAGATTAGTCTGACACCAATGATGGTCAAACGGTTCAAACGTCGTTTTGGCGAACGTGTTGCCGTCTTGCATAGCGGATTATCGCTCGGAGAAAAATATGATGAATGGCGAAAAATTGCTCAAGGGGAAGTCGATGTCGTCGTCGGGGCACGGTCCGCCGTCTTTGCACCGCTAACGAACATCGGAATCATCATTCTCGATGAAGAACATGAAACAACCTATAAACAAGAAGAAAATCCACGCTATCACACGCGAGATGTTGCGAAGTGGCGAGCGGCCTATCATCGCTGTCCGGTTGTACTCGGTAGTGCGACGCCATTACTTGAGACGTATGCACGGGCACAAAAAGGGGTCTATCGCTATTTACCGCTTCGGGAACGCTTCGGTGGGGAATTACCGCCTGTCGACATCGTTGATATGCGTAAGGAACTGGAGCGGGGTAATCGTACGCCGTTTAGCCTCGCATTAGTCGAAGGGATCAAAGAACGCATCGAACGCGGTGAACAGACAGTCTTACTTTTGAACCGTCGCGGGTACACGACGTTCGTCTTATGTCGGGATTGTGGGGAGACGTTGCAATGTCCGCATTGTGCCGTCAATTTAACGTATCATCAGCATGAAGATCGGTTGAAGTGCCACTATTGTGGGTTTGAAGCCGCGATGCCCAAGACTTGTCCGTCCTGTGAATCGACGAAAATTCGTCAGTTCGGAACCGGTACACAAAAGATTGAGGAAGAGTTGGCGCATTTGATTCCGGAAGCGCGAATCATCCGGATGGATCAGGACACGACGTCGCGTAAAGGAGCGCATGAGAAGTTACTCGATGCCTTTGAACGCAAAGAAGGAAACATTCTGCTCGGAACACAGATGATCGCAAAAGGTCTCGACTTTCCGAACGTTACACTCGTCGGGGTGATTGCTGCCGATGCGACGCTTGGTATTCCAGATTTTCGGGCAAGTGAGCGCACGTTCCAGTTGATCACTCAAGTATCCGGTCGTGCCGGACGAGGTCAACTCGCCGGACAGTCGATCATCCAGACGTATAATCCGGAACATTACGTCATTCAAACTGCCAAACAGCATGATTTCGAAATGTTCTATAAGCGAGAGATGCAGTTGCGCAAGCTCGGCGGGCATCCACCGTTTTGGTTCCTTGGTCTGATTACAGTCTCAGCAGCGCATCCGCTCGAAGCACAAGCAGAAGCGCAGCAAATCGCTTCCGAGCTTCGTGCCTTTGAATCTGAGGATTTAGTCGTCAATGGACCGTTTGATGCACCACTCGCTCGACTGAAAAATATGTATCGGCAACAGGTCTTAATTAAACATAAAGGACAGGAGGATGTCCGGACACATCTCCGTGATATCTTATCCCGTCGTCAAAAATCAAAAACACAAGTCGCGATTGACTTGAATCCATTTGTATTCATGTGAGGTGTCTGTATGTATAAAGTAGTAGAAGTACCAAGTGATGTATTACGACAGGTGTGTGAACCTGTCACGAAATTCGATAAGAAGCTCGGTAAGATGATCGACCGGATGTTCGATACGATGTACGAATATGACGGGGTTGGTTTAGCCGCACCGCAAATCAACCAGCCGATTCGTGTAGCCGTCGTTCATACCGATGATGAGACGGGACCAATTGAGCTGATCAATCCGGAAATTATCGAAGCGGACGGTTCGCAAATCGATGATGAAGGATGTCTCAGTATGCCGGGGATCTTTGGACCAGTCGAACGGTTTGACCGTATCGTCGTCAAGTCACAGGATCGTCTCGGACGAACAATCAAAATTAAAGCGAATGGCTTTTTTGCACGAGCGATTCAACACGAGATGGATCATTTAGATGGTGTCCTGTTCACGGATAAACTCGTCGAACAAGAAAAACCGCGCGTCGTCTTCATGGGTACGCCTGAGTTTGCAGCAGGAACGCTGCGTGAAGTCATCGATGCCGGATATGATGTCGTCGGCGTCGTCTCACAACCGGATAAACCAGTCGGACGAAAACGAGAAGTCAAACCGACACCTGTAAAACTCGTCGCGATGGAACACGACATTCCTGTGTTGCAACCGAAGCATATTCGTGATGATTACCAGGACGTGCTTGATCTAAATCCAGACCTCATCATCACAGCAGCCTACGGTCAGATCGTCCCGACAGCTATTCTCGAAGCACCACGTTTTGGGGCGATTAATGTTCATGCGTCACTCTTACCGAAATATCGTGGAGGTGCACCGATTCACCAAGCGATCATTGATGGAGAAAAAGAGACAGGCGTGACAATTATGTATATGGTTGATCGGCTAGACGCAGGTGATATGTTGTCAAAAATCATCGTTCCAATCGAAGAGAACGATACAGCCGGTTCGATGTTTGAGAAGTTAGCGGACGCAGGAGCGCGCCTCTTACTTGAAACGTTACCACATCTATTAGCAGGTGAATTGACACCAGAAGCGCAAGTCGAGGAAGAAGCAACATTTGCACCAAACATTTCACGTGAGCGGGAACGACTTGATTTTACGCTACCGGGTGAGTCACTCTACGATCAAATTCGTGGGATGAATCCATTCCCGAGTACGTATACGATGCTTGGAACAGACCGATTAAAAGTCTTTTTCGCAACGAAAGTCGCAGGAACGGGACGACCGGGTGAAATCATCGCATTAGAAGCTGATGGTCCAGTCATCGCAACGGGTTCCGAGACAGCGTTGAAGTTGATTGATTTACAGCCGTCAGGAAAAAAACGAATGGATGGTGCCACGTTCATGCGGGGGATCGGTCAATCGCTTGAACTCGGACAACAAGTAGGTGAGAACGCATGAATGTACGCGACGCAGCAGTAACGACACTAATGAAAATCGGACAAGGTGGCGCTTTCTCAACAATTACGGTCCACCAAATGCTTGAAAAACGTGCCATCTCGGCGTCGGATGTCGGCTTGTTCACGGAACTCGTCTACGGGACGCTCAGTCGTGAATTGACGCTTGATTATATTTTAGAACCATATTTAGCGAAACAGAAAAAACTCGATCCATTCATGCGTCCGTTGTTACGAATGAGTGTCTATCAGTTGTTTTATCTTGACCGTGTCCCGGATCATGCCGTCATTCATGAAGCTGTTGAAATTGCCAAAAAACGTGGGAAAGTCCATGTCTCAAAAGTCGTCAATGGGGTCCTTCGGAACGTACTACGTGCAGGTATGCCTGATTTCAACGAGATTGAGCCGGTTGCAAAACGGATCAGTATTGAAACGAGTCATCCGCAATGGCTCGTCGAGCGTTGGATCGAACTGTTCGGTCCGGATGAAACGCTACGCATCTGTCAGTTGAATAATACGCCTGCACCGGTCACGGTTCGCATCAATCGGACGAAAACGACTCCGGAAGAAGCAATCGCGCTTCTGCTTGACCAAGGTGTGACGGCAAAACCATCTGCTGTTGCGCCAGACGGTCTCGAAATCGAACGTGGAAGTGTTCAAAAAACCGATTTGATTGAACGGGGATATCTTTCCTTGCAGGATGAGAGTTCAATGCTCGTCGCGCGTGCGCTCGGAGCAAAAACGTCTGATTATGTTCTCGATAGTTGTGCAGCACCTGGTGGGAAGGCAATGCATATTGCTGAAGGCTTGACGACAGGAACATTACAAGCACTTGATCTTCATCCACATAAAATTAAATTGATTGATCAGCAGGCGATGCGATTAGGTCTGACGACTGTCAAAGCAGAAGCGTTAGATGCACGCAAAGCAGGGGAACGCTTCGAAGCAGAATCGTTTGATCGGATTCTTGTCGATGCGCCTTGTTCAGGACTTGGTGTCATTCGGAGAAAGCCGGACATCAAATGGACGAAGCGTCCAGAACAACTTGAACAACTCCCGAAGATTCAACGAGATATTTTGACGTCTGTCTTACCACTCGTCAAAAAGGGTGGAACATTCGTCTATTCGACGTGTACGATAGATCCAGTGGAAAATGAAGAACAGACGGCATTCATCCTCAGTCAGGGATTTGACTTCGATGCGTCCTTTGCTACACGGATGCCAGAATCCGTCCGTCATTTAATTGGGGATCGTGCAGAACTCAAGCTGTTACCGACGACAGTCGGAACAGATGGTTTCTACATCGCGGCCTTTAAAAAACGAGAAGATTGATACGAACGGAGGACTGTCATGGAGTTAGCTCATCTGTCGACTACTGGAAAAGTCAGGACAAAAAACGAAGATACAGTGTTACTCGTCGGGGATATAGAGCGTGGACTTGCCGTTGTTGCAGATGGTATGGGTGGTCACGCTGCTGGTGATATTGCGAGTGCCATCGTTCGCGAGGTGTTCGAGACATCTTTTTCGCGTATGCCCGACCGTCCTATGGAACTATCAGAATGGATTGAACAACGCGTAGCTGAGGCGAATGATCGCATTCTTCAGTTTTCAAAAGACGAGCAGCTCGCAATCG
Organism: Exiguobacterium sp. EA-TM-5; assembly: GCF_053878415.1. Lineage (NCBI taxonomy): Bacteria > Bacillati > Bacillota > Bacilli > Caryophanales > Exiguobacterium > Exiguobacterium sp. EA-TM-5. The sequence goes on from NZ_CM132670.1 coordinate 1,605,611, forward strand.
TCGGAACGACCATTGCCTGTGTATGCTGGGTCGAGGAGTTGCTTGTCATTGGTCATGTCGGTGATAGTAGAGTGTATGCTCTTGAAGGAACGACGTTGAAGCAATTGACGGATGATCATTCATACGTCAATATGTTACGGCAAATGGGAGAACTTTCTGATGAGGAAGTCGAAAACCATCCACGCAAGAATGTCATCACACGATCGGTTGGCTCGAACGAAACGGTTGAAGTTGACATCCAAGTTAGAGATGCTCCAGATTATGATCTCGTCCTCGTCTGTAGTGACGGATTAACCGATGAAGTACCGGACGATGTTATCGAGCAAATCATCTTACAAGATGAACCGCTTGAAGAAATTGTCGGACGATTGGTGAAAGAAGCGAATGCTCGAGGAGGCGCAGATAATATTACGATTGCCGCCATCCGGTTCAAAGAAAGAAAGAGGGTCTGAATATGCGATACGGAGATCGATTAAATGACCGCTACCGCATAGAACGGCTAGTTGGAAGTGGCGGGATGGCAAATGTCTATCAAGCCTATGATGAGATTTTAAAGCGTCATGTTGCCATTAAGATTTTACGGACTGAATTCTCGCATGACGAACAGTTCATCCGTCGATTCGAACGTGAAGCACATGCTGCTACCAGCTTGAATCATCCAAACATCGTTGCCGTCTATGATGTAGGCGAAGAAGATGCCATCTATTACATCGTCATGGAGTATATCGATGGTATGACATTAAAGACATTTTGTGAAAATCAAGCATTACCTGTGCCACAAGCAGTCGATATCATCGCTCAAATTTGTGATGCGATCGATCACGCTCATGCACACCGGATCATCCATCGCGATATTAAACCGCAAAACATGTTGATCCGAGAAGACGGTACCGTCAAAGTAACGGATTTTGGAATCGCCGTAGCGATGTCGAATGCGACGCTGACGCATACGATGTCTGTCCTTGGGTCCGTTCACTATTTTTCACCAGAACAAGCTAAAGGTAAATTTGCGGATGAGAAATCAGATATCTATTCCCTCGGTGCTGTCTTATACGAACTTGTCACAGGGCAAGTACCGTTTGAAGGAGACTCACCGGTCGCGATTGCGCTGAAGCACCTCCAAGATACGCCGCGCCGTCCATCTGTCTTGAATCCAAGAGTGCCGCAAGCACTTGAAAACTGTATCATGCAGGCGCTCTCAAAAGCACCTCATGATCGACAACAGTCCGTTGCAGCTTTTAAAACAGATATGGTAACGGCATTGTCTGATGAACGAGCAAATGAAGGCATCCGTGGTGCAGAAGAGGATGAGATGGAAAAGACGATGGTCTTGGCACCAGTACAAGCGCCAGAAGAGTCAAAATCGGAACCGGAATCACCTTCTGTCACTACAGTTCAACCGAAATCATCGGAGAAGAAAAAGAAAAAACGCTGGTGGATCGTTCTCTTATTGCTTTTGTTACTTGGTGGAGCAGCTACGACGTTTGCGATGTGGCCAGATCCAAGCGTCACCGTACCATCTGTCGTCAAAATGGATGGAGACGAAGCGGAAACGAAGTTAGAGAAACTCGGGTTCGTCGTTGAAACGACAGAACGAAGTAGCGATACGGTCGATGAGGGTGACGTCATCAGTCAGACACCTCGTGAAAAAGCACAGGTGAAAAAAGGGTCGACAGTTAATTTAGTCGTCTCTACGGGAAGTGAGCCAGTCGAAGTGCCAGATGTAACAGATGAGGCTGAAAAAGAAGCGATTGCAACGTTAAAAGAAGCTGGATTCGCAAAAGTCGAAGTCGAGCGAGAGAAGTCGGATGAGATAGATCGAGGAAATGTCATCCGGCAGTCAATTTCCGCTGGAACGGAAGTAATCGCTAAAGAACAAACGATTACGATTACTGTATCTGAGGGGACATCCTCTTTCGAATTGAAAGATTTGACAAACTTATCGAGTGATGAGGCAAAAGCTTACTTGGATAAAGTTGGGTTAGACGGAACGTTCGAACAAGAATTTTCGAGTGACGTGAAGCTCGATCAAGTCATTCGTCAGTTTCCGCAAGCAGGTGCCCAAGTCGAACCAAACGACTCAGTGACCGTCTTCATCTCTAAAGGGGAGGAAGAAAAAACAGTAACAGCAACGTTCCCAGAAAAAGTCGTGTACGATGCAGTATCTGAAGAGGACGAAGATACGCCGCCTAAACAAGTTATCCGCATCGAGACGGAAGATGCGAAAGGGAAACGGACTGTCATCGAGGAATCCATTGATCAAGATGAGACGTTCGACGTGCCGGTGACAATTGATCCGGGAGAAGAAGGAAAAATTACGATCTATAAAGACGATACGGTGTATCGTTCAAAAACCATCACGTACAATCAAGCAAAAGACGCACAATGAATGTGATGAAAAAGGAGTGCATAGGATGACGGAACAGCGCATCGAAGAAAAGCGAGAAGGAACGATCATACGGTTGCAGGGCGGCTTTTATGATGTTATGACGCCAGAAGGGGAAGTCCGTTCACGAGCAAGAGGAAACTTCCGGAAACGTGGTATCAGTCCGGTAGTTGGAGACGAAGTCGTCCTTCATATCGAGAGTGAGACCGGGTATATTCTTGAAGTGAAGGAGCGTGACAATTTTTTAGTACGTCCTCCTGTCGCGAATATCGATCAAGCATTGCTTGTCGTCTCAGCAGCAGAACCTGACTTTTCAGCCCATCTGCTTGATCGGTTTCTCGTATTGATCGAAGCGAAGGAAATTCAACCCGTCATCTTGTTAACGAAGATGGATCTGCTCGATGATGTCAAGGGACCGGCTGTCCGAGACGCGATTGTTGCTTATCGGAAGATTGGCTATACGGTCATCGAGACATCGAGTGAGACGTTGACAGGTGTCGAGCAAGTCAGACCATTACTTGCAGGCAAAACAAGTGTTCTTGCCGGACAATCAGGTGTCGGAAAAAGCTCGCTGTTGAACGCACTCGAACCATCTCTTGATCTAGAAACGAGTGCCATCTCGAAATCACTCGGACGTGGGCGTCATACAACCCGTCACGTTACGTTGATGCCGCTTGCGGAAGGATTGATTGCCGATACGCCAGGGTTCTCGAATTTAGACTTTCCTTATGAAATGGAAATAGAGGATGTGCGATGGAGTTTTCCTGAATTCGTGGCTGTGCAAGACGATTGTAAATACCGGGGGTGTTTGCATTTGAATGAACCCGGTTGTGCCGTCAAGGAGGCGGTCGAGGCACAAGAAATCATGTCCTCCCGCTATGAAAATTATGGTATGTTTATAGACGAAATCAAGAATCGAGCCCGGAGGTATTGAAGATGATTAAAATTGCACCATCGATCTTATCAGCAGATTTTGCGAATCTCGAGCGTGATGTCAAAGCGGTTGAGGCGGCAGGAGCAGACTACATTCATTTCGACGTCATGGATGGTCAGTTCGTCCCGAACATCTCATTCGGTTTACCTGTGTTAAGCAGCCTACGTCAAAAGACAGATATGGTTCTTGATGTCCATTTGATGATTGATCAACCCGAACGATTCGTCGAAGATTTCGTCAAGGCAGGAGCCGACATCGTGACGTTCCATGTCGAAGCGACGAATCATGTCCATCGTGTCTTGCAACAAATCAAAGCGGCAGGTGCGAAGGCGGGGGTCGTCTTGAATCCACATACATCACTATCGACGATTGAACACATTCTTCAGGATGTCGATATGGTCTTGTTGATGACAGTCAATCCAGGTTTTGGTGGTCAGGCGTTCATCGAGAGTGTCATGCCGAAGCTCGCAACACTTGCACAAATGAAGGCAGATCGTGGTCTTACATTTGAAATCGAGATTGATGGTGGGGTCAATCCGGAAACGGCAAAGTTATGCATCGATAATGGTGCCAACGTCCTTGTCGCAGGATCAGCGATCTACAATGCATCGGATTATGCGGAAGCAATCACTAGCATTCGTCAAGGGGCTGCCGTATAATAAGAACGAGAAAACGAAATATGATGACCGCAAGGGGTGTCGCTTGAAAAGCGGCTGAGAGGAGTCTTTTGACTTTAACCCTTCGAACCTGTTCCGTTCAAACGGACGTAGGGATGTGGCGCACGCAGGCAGTACGGCGTTCGTCGTACTGCCTTTTTGCGTCCCGTTTTATTCCATGAAGGAGGAAATTATCATGAAACGGTTACAAATGATGATGGAAATTGCCATCTTCGCCAGTCTCGGAGTCGTCTTTGATTTATTGATTCCATTCAAAATGCCACAAGGGGGCTCAATCAGCTTAGCGATGCTTCCCATCTTCGTCATGGCGTTTCGCCATGGTGTCGTCGGAGGTGTCGTCACTGGAGCACTTGTCGGTACGATTCAATTGATGTTCGCCCCACAAGTTTTGACGGTCGTTCAACCACTACTCGATTATACGATTGCATATGGAGTCGTCGGATTAAGTGGGCTGTTTGCACGTCAAGTTAGACAAGCCGCGCGTAACGGACAGAAGAAACGCTTGATGACGTTTGTCCTACTTGCGACGCTTTTAGGAGCGGGACTTCGTTATATCTGTCATGTCATCAGCGGAATCGTCTTTTTTGCCGAGTATGCTGAGGGTCCAGTCATACCATATTCGTTGATTTATAATGCGACATACATGGTTCCGTCTTACGTTCTTTGTGGTGTCGTCGCAGGTCTTCTCTTCACGACTGCACCACGCTTACTTCGCTATTCAGCACGAGGTGTTTAATATGCGGGCGATTCTTGTCTGTGCGGGTCCGCAAGAAGAGGTACCTGACTTACGGACGTTTTGCCAGCCCGGTGATTTCATCGTTGGTGTTGATGGTGGTGTTCAAACGATTGAATCGTTTGGGTTGACATGCGATATGATGATTGGTGATTTTGATTCACTTGGCTATGTACCTGAAGATGCAATCGTCCATCCGGCAGAGAAAGATGAAACGGATCTCGAACTTTCCCTCCGTACCGTATCAGAGATGAAACGGGGTGAGGAGATCATCATCATTGGAGCGACAGGCGGACGACTCGACATGACCGTTCAAAATGTCTATTTGTTAAAACAATATCCTAAGGCACGACTCGTCACGAAACGAGAAGAGGTACGGTATTTGGCAGTGGGGACATATGCAGTTAAGGCAGGAAGCTATCATTATCTCTCATTCATTCCACTTGTGGCGTCGATCCTAAGCTTATCTGGAGTCAAATACCCACTCGATGCGCATTCGGTTCCTGTTGGAGGCTCATTGACCGTCAGCAATGAATGGAGTGCGTCAGAAGCGAAAGTAGAGCTCCATCAAGGAGAACTACTGATGATGCGAACACTTAAGGAATAGAACAAGCATATGAAAAGAGGCCGTGGATGATCCGCGGCCTCTTTTCATATCGTTATTCTTCGAGTTGAGAGGGAGCGACACGGATGTCGCTTTGTGCTGCTAGATGTTTTCCTTTGACGAAGAGATGATAGCTTCCCCACATGACGAGGAAGAATGGAACACCGATGTATAGGGCGATCCGTTGATCCGCTTGAAACGCAAGACTAACGAGGACGACGACGTTTAACGTCAATGAAATCAGCGGTAACACCGGATAAAGCGGTGTCTTGAATTTCAATTCGGATAGATCATGTCCGTTTCGTAAGAACTGCCGACGAAATGCGAGCTGAGACGCAGAGATGGAAATCCAACCGACCTGAGCACCGAGACCGGCTAAGGACAAGAGCCAGATAAAGACGGTATCCTCTGCGAAAAATGCTGTCAGTAGCGAAAGCATCGCAAACATCATTGTAAAGAGTAAGGCACGCATAGGTACACCACGTGCATTCACGTAAGATAATTTTTTTGAAATCATTCCTTCCTGCGACATTGCCCATAACATTCGCGTTGCAGCGTAAAGTCCTGAGTTTCCAACAGATAATAGTGCTGTCAAAACGACGATATTCATCAAATCAGCAGCATACGGGATACCAATCGCATCAAAGACCATGATGAACGGGCTACTGACTCCTCCAGCTGTCTCATATGGAATTAAGGCACCAACGATTGTAATTGATAAGACAAAGAAAATGAACGTACGCCAGACTGTATTCCGAATCGCTTTTGGAATCGATTTTTCAGGTGTGTCGGACTCCCCAGCCGCGACACCAATCAATTCGGTTCCTTGGAAAGCGAAGTTGACGGCAATCATCGTCGTCAAGACACCGAGGATTCCATTTGGAAACCAACCGCTTGCCGTAAAGTTCGCGAACAACGATGTTGGACGATCTGCTTCCATCGGTAACCAACCGAACCAAGCAGCGCCGCCGAGAACGATGAAGAAGAGAATCGCGAGTACCTTCAAACTTGAGAACCAGAATTCTGCTTCACCGAACGCTTTTGCTGAGACGGCATTCAGACCGAATAGTAAGACCGTAAAGACAGTACACCAGACGACGACCGGCACGTTTGGAAACCAACGATCCATCAAACTGCCAGCTGCCGTTATTTCGAGTGCAACCGTCACAGCCCAGCCGAGCCAATAAATCCAACCGACGGCAAAACCGATTCCTGGTCCGATGAAACGGGTCGTATAGGTCTGAAATGACCCTGAGACCGGCATATAGACCGCTAACTCTCCTAAACATAACATCGTCAGATACATGATGGTCCCACCCACGATGTAACTGAGGACCGCCCCGAGAGGTCCCGCTTGTGAAATCGTTAACCCTGACCCTAGAAATAAGCCTGTTCCGATGATCCCACCGAGTGAGATCATGAACAGGTGTCGACTCGTCATCTCTCGTTTGAGTTGCATGATGACTTCCCCCAATTCTGACAAAATAAAGTACCTTCCTATTGTAAGCGTTTTCAATAAAAGCGACAATTAGTTTATGAGAAAAATAAATGAGGGTATAAAAAAACCGGAGGGGAAGATTCCCATCCGGTGTTGCGCCTTATACGCGTTCGACTTTACCTGATTTAAGAGCTCGAGCTGAAACCCAAACCTTTTTCGGCTTACCGTCGACGAGGATACGTACTTTTTGTACGTTGACTCCCCAAGTACGTTTTGTTTTGTTCAATGCGTGTGAACGGTTGTTACCCGACTTTGGCGATTTCCCAGTAACGTAGCATTTACGTGCCATGCGTTCCGCCTCCTTTTATGTTGTTTTGCGTTCGTCCTAATAGACACTTTGCTATCTTAGCATGGTGTCAAGGCGGTTGCAACATAAAAAAAGTAGCTGACAAGAAAAAAACTTGACAGGCAACCTCGAAATTTAAAATAATGGATGAGGATGATGGTAAAAGTTCATTTGACCGCTACTATTTTTCACTTATTCATTGTATAGTCAGTACGGCGACTTTTCAATAGTAGGTCCTTATAGTAGAATTATGAGAAGAATACAATATTCAAAGGGGGCTACTCAGGTGGCGATCGAGATGAAAACGACCTATGGAAAGATTGATGTAGATAATGATGTCGTCGCGCAACTTGCGGGCGGCGCAGCAATGGAATGTTTTGGTGTCGTTGGTATGGCATCCCAATCTCAAATCAAGGATGGTCTTGCTGAACTCTTAAAACGTGAGAACTTTGCACGCGGTGTCATCGTTCGACAGGCTTCAGAGCAGGTCCATATCGATATGCATATCATCGTAAGTTATGGAACGAAAATCTCAGAGGTGGCGAATAACGTACAGAGTCGCGTGAAATACACGCTCAGTCAGGCACTAGGTCTTGACGTGACATCTGTGAACATCTTTGTCCAAGGAGTCCGCTTGACGAATGTCTAAGGCGGGAATAGAGGAGGAAACTTTAGTGAGTGTAGATCGTTTAACAGGAGCGCAGTTAGTCAAGATGATTCAAAATGGCGCGGCGAATCTCTATCAAAATGCAGATTTCGTCGATTCATTGAATGTCTTCCCTGTGCCAGATGGTGATACGGGAACGAACATGAATTTGACGATGACTTCAGGTGCAAAAGAAGCAGGTAAATCGACAGCGGATTCTGTATCGGAAGTCGCGAACGTATTTGCGCGTGGATTATTAATGGGTGCACGCGGAAACTCGGGCGTCATCTTGAGTCAATTGTTCCGTGGATTCTCAAAATCAATCGAAGGAAAAACGACGATTGATACGAAGGAATTCGCAGATGCGTTACAAAAAGGTGTCGACACAGCATACAAAGCGGTCATGAAGCCGGTCGAAGGAACAATCTTGACGGTTGCCCGTGAAACAGCTGTTGCGGCTATCGCACAATCTGAGACGACGACGGATTTCTTAGAGTTGATGCGTCAGCTCGTCGAAGCGTCGAAAGTATCACTCGACGGAACACCCGATCTTCTTCCAGTATTAAAAGAAGTAGGTGTCGTTGATTCAGGTGGTCAAGGTCTCGTCTGTATCTATGAAGGATTCCTTGCAACGCTTGAAGGAAAAGAACTGGATAAGCCGCATGCGCCTGTCATGGAAGCACTCGTCGAAGCAGAGCATCACAAAACGGCTCAAAGCTTCATGTCGACAGAAGAAATCCACTACGGCTACTGCACGGAGATCATGGTGCGTTTCCAGGATGACAAGCTCGCGAATGCACCGTTCAGCGAAGAAGACTTCCGAAACGAATTAGCGGAATTCGGTGATTCGTTGCTCGTCGTCGCGGATGAAGAACTCCTTAAAGTTCACGTTCACGTTGAAACACCAGGAGAAGTCATCACAAAAGGACAACGCTTTGGCGAACTCGTCGCTGTTAAAATTGAAAACATGCGTCAACAACATTCAACAATCCTTGAAGAAGAAGGCGCGAACCAAGTCACTCCAGTTGCTGCACCGAAGGCAAAAGCGAAAGCTGCCCTCGTGACAGTCGCAATGGGTGAAGGAATCAGTGAACTCTTCAAATCACTCGGTGTCAGTGTCGTCATCGAAGGCGGACAAACGATGAACCCGTCGACGGAAGATATCGTTAAGGCGATTGAGGATGCACACGCGGAACACGTTTATGTCTACCCGAACAACTCGAACATCATCATGGCCGCTGAACAAGCAGCATCTGTTGCTTCTTGCGGTGTGACGGTCGTGAAATCAAAAACAGTCCCACAAGGGTTGGCGGCAACAATCGTCTATAACCCGGAAGCGACTGTCGAAGAGAACGAAGCGCATATGGCAGATGCGATTGCAGCTGTTAAATCGGGTCAAGTCACATATGCTGTACGTGATACGAACATCGATGGTGTAGAAATCAAGAAAGACGATCATATGGCGATTGCTGAAAAACAAATCGTTGCTACGGACGGATCAAGTCTTGGTGCTGTTAAGAAACTCGTCGATACACTCGTCACGGAAGACGATGAGATCATCACGGTTCTTTACGGTGAAGGCGTCTCAACGGAAGAAGTCGAGTCACTCGTCGAATATATCGAATCGGTCAATCCGGATGCTGAAGTGGAAGTGCACGACGGCAAACAACCACTTTATTCGTACATTTTAAGCGTCGAATAAAACCATCATACTGAAAAAAGGCGACTAGCCTTTTCACGAATCCCACCATCTGCGATAATAGAGGTGGGATTTCGTTTGTTTCATAGAGAGGGGAAAAGAGATGAAATATCGTAGCGTCTTTGACATCATCGGACCAGTCATGGTTGGTCCATCAAGCTCGCATACAGCGGGAGCTGCACGGATTGGATTGATGGCGGGGAAATTGTTCGGGGAAACACCAACAGTCATCCATATCACGTTTTATGGGTCATTTGCTGATACGTATCGTGGACACGGCACGGACGTCGCGATCATTGGCGGTGTACTCGGATACGACACGTTTGACGACCGAATTCCACAATCGATCGATATCGCAAAATCAAAAGGGATCGAGATTCATTTTGAGACGAGTGAAGCATTGACGGATCATCCGAATACGGCACGTGTCCACTTGACGAATGGCATAGAAGAGTTTGAACTTGTCGGGATTTCAATTGGTGGGGGAACGATTGAGATCACAGAACTAAATGGTGTACCGCTTCGTTTGTCCGGTGGGGGACCGGCACTCGTCGTCTTACACCATGACCGGTTCGGTGCGATTGCTGCCGTGACGAGCATACTGGCTGATTACGAAATCAATATCGGTCACATGGAAGTCTCACGGCACGAAAAAGGAAAACAAGCACTTATGGCGATTGAAATTGATGACCGAATTACAGCAGAAGTGTTGGAAGAAATCGATCGGTTACCTCAAGTCGAGCGTGCCGTCATGATGGGAGAGTGAAGATATGTTTAAATCCGTAAAAGAACTCGTCGCTATCGCGACGGAACGAAACATTCCGATTTCGGAAGTCATGATCGAACAAGAGATGACGGTTCGTCATTTAGAGCGGGATGAAGTTTATGCGATGATGGAGCGAAACCTACAAGTCATGGAAGAGGCAGTTGCTCGTTCACTTGATGGAGAAGGTGTCCAGTCGGTGACTGGATTAACAGGCGGGGACGCTGTGTTGCTTCAGCGGTATCGTGCTTCAGGTAAAGGTTTGTCAGGAGACCTGCTACTTGATGCTGTCAGTAAGGCAATCGGGACGAACGAAGTCAACGCTGCCATGGGGAAAATTTGTGCGACACCAACGGCAGGGAGTGCCGGAGTAGTACCTGGTACGTTGTTTGCGGTCAAAGATCGCTTGAATCCGACGCGTGAGCAGATGTTACGTTTCTTGTTCACATCCGGGGCGTTCGGCTTCGTCGTTGCGAACAATGCGTCGATCTCCGGAGCAGCTGGTGGCTGTCAGGCAGAGGTCGGTTCAGCAACAGCGATGGCAGCAGCTGCGATCGTTGAGATGGCAGGCGGGACACCGGATCAATCGGCACACGCGTTTGCAATTGCGCTGAAGAACATGCTCGGACTCGTCTGTGATCCGGTCGCCGGACTCGTAGAAGTACCGTGCGTCAAACGAAATGCGATGGGTGGAGCGAATGCAGTCGTCGCTGCCGACATGGCACTCGCTGGAATCACGTCACGGATTCCGTGCGATGAAGTCATCTCAGCCATGCATGAAATTGGTCAGATGATGCCATCTGCGCTTCGCGAAACTGCAAAAGGTGGACTCGCAAATACGCCAACGGGTCGCTGGCTCGAAGCAAAAATCTTCGGAGAGTTATCGAATGAATCCATCACGTGACGTCAAGACATTAAAAGGTGTCGGACGGGATTTGGCGAAAAAACTAGAAGAGATGAATATTCTCACCGTTGCGGACGTGCTTGAGCACGTCCCGTTTCGTTATGACGATTTCGTGACGGGAAGTCTAACGGAAGCGATTCACGAAGATAAAGTCAAATTCACGGGACAAGTCCAGTCTGAACCACTTGTGCGCTATTACGGAAAAGGAAAAAATCGCTTGACCTTCCGCTTGCTCGTCGAAGAACGGTATAGTGTGACCGTAACGATGTTCAACCGAGCATTTTACAAAGACCAACTGCAACTCGGAGCAGAAGTGACGGTTAGTGGCAAATGGGATTTACACCGGATGACAATTTCTGCGACGGAATTGCAATTTGGAGCGATTGAGGGTGAATTGACACCGGTTTACTCGTTACGTGGCGATATGCGCATGAAGACGTTCCGTCGTGTCGTTGACTTAGCGTTTAAAGAGACGGAGACGTTAGGTGAGCGGATTCCTGACAGCATTCGCAAGACATACCGGTTGCAAGACCGGATGACGATGCTAAAGGCACTTCATTTCCCGACAAATCGAAAAGAGTTAACGGCAGCTCGTCGGAGTTATGTGTATGAGGAATGCCTTTATTTTCAGCTGAAGTTACAGGCATTACGTCTTGGACGAAGAAAAGGTCAAGGGATTGCCTTGCCTCTGCATGAAGCGGATATAGCGAATTTCATCCAGAGTCTACCGTTTCCACTGACAGGCGCGCAACAGCGCGTGACAAAAGAAATTTTAGACGACATCGGACGTGGCGAACGGATGAATCGATTGTTGCAAGGGGATGTTGGAAGCGGAAAGACTGTCATCGCAGCGATTGCACTATTTGCGACGGTTCGTGCTGGAAAACAAGGCGCTTTGATGGTACCGACAGAAATTTTAGCGGAACAGCATGCGGCGTCGCTCGCTCCATTGCTTGAACCACTTGGGATTCGCGTCGGTCTACTGACGAGTTCCGTTAAAGGAAAAGCACGCGTGCACTTACTAGAAGCGCTTGTAACGGGAGAGATTGACGTCTTAGTCGGAACACATGCATTGATTCAAGATACGGTTCAGTTCAAGGCATTACATCTCGTCATCACCGATGAACAACATCGATTCGGTGTCGAACAGCGGAAACGTCTGCGGGCAAAAGCAGAACAAGCAGATGTATTATATATGACAGCAACACCGATTCCGCGTACGCTTGCGATATCGGTTTTCGGCGATATGGATGTTTCGATCATCGATGAGATGCCGGCGGGACGAAAGGAAATCGAGACCTACTGGGCGAAACCGCAACAGATGGAGCGCGTCTTCGGGTTCGTCGAGAAAGAATTGTCGCAAGGACGACAAGCCTACGTCATCACGCCATTGATCGAGGAATCCGAATCACTTGAGGTTCAAAATGCAATTGAATTACATGCAATACTGACCGAGCGGTTCGAACCGTATCAAGTCGGTTTGATGCATGGGCGCCTGACGTCTTCCGAAAAAGATGATGTCATGCAGGCGTTCAAGGAAAACGCCGTTCAAATCCTTGTTTCGACGACAGTCGTTGAGGTCGGGGTGAACGTGCCGAACGCATCGATCATCGTCATTCATGACGCGGAACGTTTCGGACTCGCCCAACTCCACCAGTTGAGAGGGCGCGTTGGACGAGGGGACGCCCAGTCTTACTGTATTCTGATTGCTGATCCATCTTCAGACACGGGGAAGGAACGCATCAAAACGATGACGGAGACGAACGACGGCTTTAAATTAGCGGAGAAAGATTTAAAGTTGCGTGGTGCTGGTAATTTCTTCGGAACCGAACAGAGTGGGTTACCGCGATTCGTCTTGACCGATCCAGCACTCGACATTCAAGTCATGGAAACGGCACGACAGGATGCGGTCCGATTACTGCGATCGGATGCCTTTTGGCAAGCGCCAGAATATAGTATCTTACGTGAATTTATCGAACGGCAAGGGCTGCTTGAAGGAGAAAGAATCGAATAATACTTGAAAGTGAACAACAAGGGATATATACTACTGTTAGTACCAGGTAATAATAGTGGTCATCCTTCTTGTGGGAGGAACATACATGCGGGTACCTAAAAAAGAGAGACAACAAGAGTTATTACAGACAATCGAGCAAAATCCGTTCATAACGGATGAAGCGCTGGCGACACGATTTCGTGTCAGTATCCAAACGATTCGTCTGGACCGGATGGAATTAAAGATTCCGGAATTACGGGAGCGAATTAAGCACGTCGCGACCGAACGCCTGGATGATGTGCGTACGTTGACTGAAAATGAAGTCATTGGTGATATGATTGACCTGAAACTCGATACATCTGCCATCTCGATCCTTGAGATTTTGCCGGAACATGCGTTTAGTCGGAATGCGATCGCCCGCGGACATATTTTGTTCGCACAGGCGAACTCGCTTGCGATTGCGCTCATCGACGATGAACTTGCGTTGACGACACGTGCGAACGTCCAGTTCACACGTTCCGTCCATGTCGGGGAACGCGTCGTTGCCAAGGCATTCGTCAGTTCGCATCGTCAAGATGGACGTTCTGACATCACGGTAGAGAGTTATGTCGGTGAAGAATGTGTCTTCATTGGTGAATTTACGGTGTATCGAAGTAGTAAGGAGGAATCAAAATGATTTTAGCAGTTGACGCTATGGGGGGCGACCACGCACCTCGTGCCATCGTAGAAGGGGTCGTTGCCTACTTGGCAGAACGTCCAAACGAAAACATCGATATCCGATTAGTCGGAGATGAGTTGAAGTTACGCTCATACAAAATCGAGGATCCGCGCGTGACGATTGTCCACGCGGCATCCGTCATCACCGGAGAAGATGAACCGGTACGTGCGATTCGCCGCAAGAAAGATAGCTCACTCGTTGTGGCTGCAAACCTGGTGAAATCGGGAGAGGCAGATGCCTTGATTTCAGCAGGCAACACGGGAGCGCTCATGACTGCCGGATTGTTCGTCATCGGTCGTATCGAAGGAGTTGACCGTCCTGCACTGGCCCCGACCTTCCCGACACGTAATGGGAAAGGTGTCGTCATCTTAGATGTTGGCGCCAACCCGGATGCGAAGGCAGAGCATTTGCTCGATTATGCCATCATGGGTTCTGTCTACGCAGAACAAGTTCGCGGCATCACGCGTCCGAAAGTCGGACTCCTCAATATCGGATCAGAAGCCGGTAAAGGGAATGCACTGACGAAGGAAACGTATCCGTTACTTGAGACAGCCCCGATTCATTTCGTTGGGAACGTCGAGGCGAGAGAAGCGATGAGCGGTGACGTCGATGTCATCGTCACGGAAGGTTTTGCCGGTAATACGTTACTTAAAAGTACTGAAGGTGCAGCAAGCATGATCATGGGCGTGATGAAGGAACAATTCATGAGCTCATGGACATCAAAGCTCGCCGCTCTCGTACTAAAACCGAAGTTGAAAAAAATGAAGCAGTTGCTCGCCTATGAAGAATATGGCGGAGCTGGATTATTTGGGATTGCGGCTCCGGTCATCAAGGCACATGGTTCAAGTAATGCCTATGCGTTTAGCCGGGCGCTTGCTCAGGCGGAAAAGATGGTCGAACAAGAAGTCGTTTCCAAAATCGTTCAGGCGAAAGCAACTGAAGCACGTTAAGAAGGAGTGAGACGAGATGGGGAAAACAGTTTGGATGTTTCCGGGACAAGGATCACAAACCCCTGGAATGGGACAGACGCTCATCACGCAAGAAGAGACACGCCAATCACTCGCTGACCTCGGAACGCGAATTGGTCTGGATCTGACGACGCTGATGACGACAGGAACGAAGGACGAATTGAAAGCGACAGATATCGCTCAACCAGCCATCGTCGCACATAGTGCGCTACTCGCACAGCAGTATGCATCACAAGGACATACACCTGATTTCGTACTCGGACATAGTGTCGGAGAGTACAGCGCGCTAGTCGCAGCTTCTGTCATCACACCGTCTGAAGCCGTCTATCTCGTCCGCGAACGCGGAAAACTCATGAATCAAGTCACAGGTGGGACGATGGCGGCGGTCATCGGCATGAATGATGTCGAAGCAGCGCATCACGCGGTCGAATCAATTGCGGCAACGGGAGAAATCGTTCAAATCGCTAACTACAACTGTCCTGGACAATTCGTCATCTCAGGACAAATCGCAGCGGTTGAATCTGCCACAGCGAAGTTAAAAGAACTTGGGGCAAAACGTGTGTTACCACTCGATGTTTCGGGTGCGTTCCACTCGTCGCTCATGACACCATTCGCACCACGATTCGAAGACATTCTCGTCTCGTCACCGTTTGAAGCGGCGAAGACGAAGTTCATCTCGAACGTCGACAGTGCGTTCCACGATCAACCTGATGAATTGATTCGTTTGCTCGTTCAGCAGTTGTACTCACCTGTTCGATTCGAATCATGTGTCGAGCGTCTGATCGAAGAAGGTGCTGATACATTCATCGAGTTTGGTCCGTCGTCTCCGCTTAGCGGTCTCGTGAAAAGAATCAAAAAAGATGCGAAAATCATCAGCATCACGACACTTGAGCAATTGGAAGCGGAGGGAATTCGTTGAGTAAAGTAGCACTCGTCACGGGCGCATCGCGTGGAATCGGCGCTGCCATCGCTAAGCGATTGGCAACAGACGGTTTCCGTGTCGTCGTCAACTATGCAGGAAGTACGGACAAGGCGGAAGCTGTCGTCCGTGAGATCAAAGAAGCAGGCGGTGAAGCACTCGCGATTCAAGCGAATGTGGCTGAAGCAGATGCTGTTAAGCAAATGATCAAACAGACAATTGATACGTTCGGTCAACTGGATTGTGTCGTCAACAATGCCGGAATTACGCGTGATGGCTTATTGATGCGCATGAAGGAAGCGGATTTTGATGCTGTCATCGATACGAACCTCAAAGGGGCGTTCCTTGTCACACAAGCGGCGACGCGTCCGTTGTTAAAAACAAGCGGTCGTATCATCAATATCGCGTCGGTCGTCGGGATTTCCGGCAATCCGGGACAAGCCAACTATGTCGCAGCGAAAGCGGGACTGATCGGGCTGACGAAATCCGTCGCACGGGAACTCGCTAGTAAAGGCGTCACAGTCAATGCGATCTGTCCGGGATTCATCGAAACGGACATGACGGATGAATTGACGGAAGAACAGCGGAACCTGTCACTTGGGCAAATTCCGTTGAAACGCTTCGGTCAAACAGACGATATCGCATCACTCGTCAGTTTCATCGCTTCAGATGAAGCCCGTTACATCACCGGTCAAACACTTGCCGTTGATGGCGGCATGACGATGTAACAGAAGTAACGGTAGTACTTTGCCAAATCGGCAATCATCTTATATACTCAACTCATGGAGGGATTTTAAAATGACAAAAGAACAAATCTTAGTAGACGTACAAGAAGCAATCGCAGAAAAATTAGGAAAAGAACAAAGTGAAATCACACTCGATAAATCGTTCAAAGACGACCTCGGTGCTGACTCTCTAGAAGTTATGGAACTCGTCATGGACTTAGAAGACAAGTTCGAAATCACGATCGAAGATGAGCAAGCAGAAAACTTGAAGACTGTCGGCGATGTCGTTAGCTACATCGAAACACAAGTCTGATCATTGAAGCTGACCCACCGCAGTTTGCGGTGGGCTTTAGCTGTTTAGGAGGAACTATGACGAATCAAAAAGGACGTCGCGTCCGAAAAGGACCCTATGTAAAACGGCGTAAAGATGCGCGAACGCTCGCTCAAATCGAGCAGAAATTCGAAGCGTTACAAGAGCGTCTTAACATCACGTTTTCTAATGTCGAGCTATTAAAACAAGCCTTCACACACTCTTCGTTCGTCAATGAACAACGCGAGTCTGAAGGAGATAACGAACGCCTTGAATTTTTAGGGGATGCGGTCCTAGAATTGACGGTATCACGCTATCTATTCGAACACTACCCGGAACGTTCCGAGGGGGAATTAACGAAATTGCGAGCGGCGATCGTCTGCGAACCGTCACTCGTTCAATTTGCGAATCACTATCAGTTTTCCGATATGATTCTGTTAGGTAAGGGGGAAGAACTGACCGGTGGTCGGAATCGTCCAGCCTTGCTTGCGGATGTCTTCGAATCCTTCATTGGAGCCTTGTATCTCGATCAAGGTATCGAAGCAGCCGAACGATTCCTCGCCGAAGCGGTTTTTCCGAAAGTGGCGACAGGCTTCTTCGAAGAGCAGACGGATTTTAAGAGTCAATTACAAGAAGCCATTCAACGTGTCGGTCTAGGTGTCATTGAGTATGAAATCATCGAAGAACGTGGTCCAGCGCATAGTCGGGAGTTCATCTCACGTGTCCAAGTTGCTGATGAACTCGAAGGTATCGGGACAGGGCGGTCGAAAAAAGAGGCAGAACAACAAGCAGCAAAACAAGCTTTACTTGAATTAAAGAAACAGTTTTAAGCAACAAAAAGCCGATCATCTCTCACGCGCTTGAGAGATGATCGGCTTTTATCGTGTGGTGCTTACTCGATTAAACGGTCTTAAGGGATTTCAACTCGTCGACGATTGCGTCGACTTCTGCGAGTGATAGCGAGTCTCGCATCATGACGAACTCATAAATCTCTTTTAAGTCTTCGTTTTTTGAGCCATCGAACTGGTCTGCTTTAATGACCCCTTTGTTGATGATGTTCAATTTATCTAAGATCGCTTCAATCATTTGTTCAATCGTCATCGTGTTATTCGCTCCTCTTCTTCTTGTTTCGCGTGATACTACCTTAAAACCTATCATGTTGCTAGCGTTTCGGCTATGGTAAACTGAAAGAAATTCAAAAGAAATTTAAACATACGGGTGATCAAGATGTACTTAAAACGAATTGAAATCAATGGCTTCAAATCTTTTGCTAGTCGAACTGAACTAGAATTCCTTCCAGGCGTCACGGCAGTCGTTGGACCGAACGGAAGTGGAAAATCAAATATATCGGATGCTGTTCGCTGGGTACTCGGGGAACAATCGGCGAAATCGCTACGTGGAGCAAAAATGGAAGATGTCATTTTTGCTGGTAGTCTGTCCGAACATCGGAAACAATTTGCTGAGGTGACGCTCGTCTTAGACAATGAGTCGGGAACGGTCGCGTTACCTTATCAAGAGATCAGCGTCACGCGGCGTGTCAGTCGCAATGGAGATAGCGATTATTTTTTAAATAAAAAACCGTGTCGTCTGAAGGACGTTCTCGACCTATTCATGGACACAGGTCTGTCCCGTGACGCGTTTGCGATCATCGGACAAGGACGAGTCGAACAAGTCATCTCAGGGAAACCAGAAGAACGTCGTGCTGTCATTGAGGAAGCGGCAGGCGTTTTGAAATATCGTCACCGGAAGAAACAAGCAGAACGAAAACTAAGTGATACGGAAACGAATCTATCGCGTGTCGATGATATTTTATATGAGCTTGGTGGTCGAATCGAGCCGTTACGCGAACAAGCGGCACTTGCAAAAGAGTATCTCGTCGCTCGCGAACGTCATGACGAATTAGAGAGAGGTATTCTCGCACAAGAGATCACGACGTATCAGACGGAACTCGAAACATTGGCGCGTGATATCGAACAATGTGAAGAACGACTTACGTCTCAAAAGACAACCTATGAAGAGACCGTCGTGTCCCGGGAAAAACAAGAATCGGAGCTTGAAGAAGAACGACAACAAGAAAACGCATTACAGGAGCAACTCCGATATGTTTCGACGCGACTCGTTGAGATCCAAGGCGCCCTTAACCTAGCGAAAGAGCGTGAGAAGCACGGCACCGAGACGAAGGAGCGACTTGAGCAAGAAGTCGCCGTCGTCGAAGAACGTGTCAAGGAACTGGAACTTGAACTAACCGCTTTGCAAGAACGCCAAGCAGAGGTCGATCAGGAAGTGACACGCATCACGGCTGAGCGAGAACGTGCTGATCAAGCGCTGACACAAACAGATCGTGACTTTGATAAAGAAGCCGAAGTGTTACGTTCGGAAGCTTTTGAAGTGGCAAGCCGGTTGGCTGCGACGAATAATGCTTTCAATCGAGCGAAGCAAGATCTCGTACAGGCGGAAGAACAGCAACGCTCCTTTACGGCAGATAGTGGTTCGAAGCAGTCAATTCGTCGCCAGCTAGAAGAAGACGTCGCTCGACTCGAAGCGGACGTTGCTTCGATTCGGACGAAGCTAGATCAAGCAACCGAGGAAGAGACAGCGGCACTTACGGCGAGAAACGAACAACAACACGTCTTACGTCAAGTCGAACAATCCGTTGCTGATTTAGAGCGCCGTCGCCATAAGACGGAAGACCGGATTGAATTCCTCGAATCCGTCAAAGCGGATTATAGTGGTTACTTCGGTGCGGTTAAGACGATCTTGAAACAACGGGATCATCATCCGGGAATCCACGGTGCGGTCGCAGAATTGATTTCGGTACCGGCGCGCTTTGAAGCAGCAATCGAGACAGCGCTCGGTGGAGCGATGCAGAATATCGTCGTCGATACCGATGCGACCGGTCGCCGTTTGATTCAAGAACTCAGACGATTAAATGCTGGACGAGCAACATTCATGCCGCTCGCATCGCTACAAGCACGTGAAGTCAACCGTTCGGTACAAGAACAAGTCGGCGGGATGTCTGGATTCGTCGGGATCGCGAGTGATCTCGTGACGACAGACGAGACGTTGACAAAGTTAAAAATGAACTTACTCGGGACGACACTTGTCGTCGAGTCGCTTGAACAGGCGAACCAAATTGCCCGTTCGACAGGTCATCGTTATCGTCTCGTCACGCTTGAAGGTGACGTTGTCAACGTCGGTGGAACGATGACCGGCGGAAGTCGTAAAAAAGGTACACCATTGTTCAGTCAATCGCGTGAGCTCGAAGAGTTAAAAGAGGGATTGACACGTGGGCAAGCTGTCATTCGGGAGCAGATACGCCGCTTAGAAGATCTTCGAGAGGTAATTCAGACGCTCGATGCTACTGCGCGAGCGCGCACGGAAACGATCCAAGCATTACAAGGACAATTGGAACAATCGCGCGATACGTTAGCGGATGCAAATCGTCATCTCGCTGTCACGAAGTCTGAATTATCGGTTGAAGATCGACAAATGGCACGCGTGCTTGAACAAGAACAGGAAGCACGCCGGATCATCGAGACGTCCGAAGTCGAGATTGCGAAATGGACAGCGCGTCAAACAGAGCTCAGACAAGCCCTTGATCGTCTTAAAGATGCTCAAGCCCGTGGTGCCGTCACGATGGACGAACTGAAGAAGGAACAGGCTGAGGCGGTTCTCGAAGAGCGGACGATTCAAATGAAACAAGCGCAGCTTACTCAAGATATCGAACGTCTGACGGAACAGGTGAGTCACGCGAAACTCGAACGAGGACATAAACGACGTGACTTACGTCATGTTCTCGAAGGGTTCGATGAAGCGAAAATCGATGCTCTACACGCAGAACAGCGTGAACAGGAGCAAAAACAACAACAAGTCGAAGCTGATCTCGTCGCAATCGGACAACGGATTCAAATAAAAGCGGAATCTCTGCGATTGATCCGGATTCGCGAAGCGAAAACGAAGGACGACCAACAAACGACGAAACAGACGCTTGAGCAACTGCGTCTTTCGCAAGGGAAAACGAGTACACGTCTTGAAACAAGACAAGAAATGCTCGATGAGATGGGGTTACTGCTCGAGTTGATTGCACCGCTCGATCTATCATATGAAGAAGCGAAAGAAGAAATTCATCTGCTTAAACGCCAACTCGAAGAGATCGGCATCGTCAACATCGGTGCGATTGAGGAATTCGCGGAAGTCGATGAACGGTTTACGTTCCTGTCGGCGCAACGAGATGACCTTGTCGCTGCTAAAACGGATCTCTATGGCGTCATCGAAGAGATGGACCGAGAAGTCATTCGGTTGTTCCGTCAAACGTATGATGCTGTCCGTGAGCATTTCCGGGAAACATTCCGCGAGTTGTTCGGTGGCGGAGAAGCCGATCTAGTCCTCGTTGATCCGAGTGACCTGTTGACGAGTGGAATTGATATCGTTGCGAAGCCACCCGGTAAAAAGCTACAGAATCTGTCGCTCTTGTCAGGTGGAGAACGTGCCTTGACGGCAATCGCTTTATTATTTGCGATTTTAAAGACACGTCCGGTACCATTCTGCGTTCTCGATGAGGTCGAAGCGGCGCTTGACGAAGCGAACGTCGCTCGATTTGGAGAGTTCGTCCATCAATTGGCGCGCGATACACAGTTCGTCATCATCACCCATCGTAAAGGGACGATGGAGGCGGCAGACGTTCTATATGGCGTCACGATGCAGCAAAACGGGATATCTGAAGTGTTATCCGTTAAACTAGAAGAGGCACGACGTACATTAAGTGAAGAACCAAAGGAGATTAAACAATGAGTTTCTTTAAAAAACTGAAAGACCGCTTGACGACTTCGACCCAAGAAGTCACGACGAAATTCACGGAAGGTTTGACAAAGACACGTGACGGACTAGCGAGTGCCGTCAATGATCTCGTCTACCGCTTCCGCGAAGTCGATGAAGATTTCTTTGAAGAGTTAGAAGAAGTCTTAATCCAAGCCGACGTCGGTGTAACGACGACGATGGATTTAGTCGAGGAGTTAAAAACAGAAGTCAAACGCCGTAACGTCAAAGATCCAAAACAAGTCCGAGACGTCCTCGTCGAAGTCGTCGCGAACATGTTAGTCGAAGAGGAAGAGACAGCACTCGATCTCGATCATGAGCTGAACGTCATTCTTTTCGTTGGTGTCAACGGTGTCGGGAAGACGACGACAATCGGGAAACTTGCGAATCGATTAAAACAAGAAGGTAAGAGTGTCATGTTAGCGGCAGGAGATACGTTCCGTGCGGGTGCGATTGATCAACTGCAGGTCTGGGGCGAACGCTCTGGTGTACCGGTCATCCGTCAAGGGGAAGGATCAGACCCAGCTGCTGTCGTCTACGACGCCGTTCAAGCAGCGAAAGCACGTAAAGTCGACGTCTTGATTTGTGATACAGCAGGACGCCTTCAAAATAAGGTCAATTTGATGAACGAGCTTGAAAAAGTCAAACGCGTCATCGAACGTGAAATTCCAGGAGCGCCACATGAAGTGATACTGGCACTTGACGCGACGACAGGACAAAATGCGATGGTGCAAGCAAAAGCCTTTAAACAAGCGACGAACGTCAGTGGGATCGTCTTGACGAAGCTTGACGGAACAGCAAAAGGTGGGATTGTTCTTGCCATCAAGAACGAGCTGAATCTACCGGTCAAGTTCGTCGGTCTCGGTGAAAAAATCGATGATTTACAACCATTTGATGCAGAACAATTCGTATATGGACTGTTTGGTGATGTCTTTGAAGAAAGAGAAAACGTCGACACGGAAGAAAGCGCAGAATAAGCGACGTTTCATGTAAAGAAAAAAACTTGACAACACACTGTGAGGGCTGTACTATACTATCTGTAAAGGAATTTCACTTAACATTGCGGAGGTGCTCGGATGACACTTGATAAAACGAACCGGATGAACTATCTGATTGACTTTTATCAGGAGCTTTTGACACCAAAACAACGGAACTATATGTCACTCTATTACTTAGATGACTTTTCCTTAGGTGAGATCGCCGATGAGTTTGAAGTCAGCCGACAAGCAGTCTACGACAACATAAAACGCACGGAAGCCATGCTTGAGCAATATGAGGAACGATTATCGCTGTTTAAGAAACATGAGCGGCGAAAACAGTTACTCGATCAGCTAAAGCAATGCGACCTTCCGGGTGAAGCCCTAGTGATCATTGAGACATTGGAGCAATTAGAGTAGGAGGCATTCTTAATGGCATTCGAAGGATTATCGGAACGGCTTCAAGCCAGTCTCGCTAAAATGCGAGGTAAAGGTAAGATTTCTGAAGCAGACGTCAAAGAGATGATGCGCGAAGTTCGCTTAGCGCTACTCGAAGCCGACGTCAACTTCAAGGTCGTCAAACAATTCGTAAATGATGTAAAGGAACGTGCTGTCGGACAGGATGTCATGACGTCTTTGACGCCAGGACAACAAGTCGTTAAGATCGTCCATGACGAATTGACGAATCTGATGGGTACGGAAGTATCACCATTGACGCTTGCGAACCGTCCTCCGACCGTCATTATGATGACAGGTCTGCAAGGGGCAGGTAAAACAACGACAACTGGTAAACTAGCCAATCATTTACGTAAAAAACATAATCGTAGTCCTTTGCTTGTTGCAGCGGATATTTATCGTCCGGCAGCAATCAAACAATTAGAGACACTCGGAAAACAATTGGAGTTACCGGTCTTCTCAATGGGAGATCAGGTCAGTCCGCAAGAAATCGTTACCGGTGCACTCGATTATGCAAAAGAGCATCATCACGATATCGTGTTGATCGATACGGCAGGTCGCCTACATGTCGACGAGGAACTGATGCAGGAACTCGTTGATGTTAAGGAAATCGCCAAACCGCATGAAATCTTCCTTGTCGTCGATTCGATGACGGGTCAGGATGCCGTCAACGTCGCAGAGAGTTTCAACGAGAAACTTGGCGTGACGGGGGTCGTTCTGACGAAGCTCGACGGAGATACGCGAGGTGGTGCAGCACTCTCCATCAAGGCAGTCACCGGAGCACCGATTAAATTCGTCGGTCTTGGAGAGAAGCTCGATGCCATCGAACCATTCTATCCCGAGCGGATGGCGTCTCGGATTTTAGGCATGGGAGACATGCTGACGCTGATTGAAAAAGCAGAGTCACAAATGGACGCTACGCGTGCCAAAGAGTTAGAAAGCAAAATGCGCGATGCATCGTTTACATTCGATGATTTCATCGAGCAGTTGCAGCAGGTCAAACAGATGGGTCCACTCGACGAACTGTTGGGAATGATCCCTGGGGCAGGAAAAGGGAAGATGAAGGGGTTGAAAAACGCCCAAATCGATGAGAAGCAACTCGTGTATGTCGAAGCGATTATCCAATCGATGACGAAGCGAGAGCGGACTGAACCCGAAATCTTGAATGCGAGTCGCCGGAAGCGGATTGCCCGTGGTAGTGGACGTAGTATTCAAGAAGTCAACCGTCTCATTAAACAGTTTGAAGACATGCGGAAAATGATGAAACAATTTTCCGGACAGATGGGCAAAGGGAAAAAGAAAGGCTTTGGCCTTCCATTCTTTTAAAAGTCTTTTCTCTTTTGCTGTAACGTTGTATACTAATGAAGTTGTCAATTTGACTAAACGAAAAAATTATTTATTATTTGGAGGGACTTACGAATGGCAGTTAAAATTCGTCTTAAGCGCATGGGCGCAAAAAAATCACCTTTCTACCGTGTGGTAGTAGCAGACTCACGTGCACCACGTGATGGTCGTTTCATCGAGCAAATCGGATACTACAATCCAGTTGCTAAACCAGAAGCAGAAGTTAAAATCAACGAAGAGCTAGCTCTTAAATGGCTCTCTGAAGGTGCTAAACCTTCGGACACAGTTCGTAACCTCTTCTCACAAGCTGGTATCATGGAGAAATTCCACAACGCGAAACTCGCGAAGTAAGACGTTAGGAGGTGAGCGAAAGCTTACCTCCTTTTTTTAATTCAAGAAAGGAAGTGAAACGAATGGAATGGTTGGAAATTGCAAAAATCGCCAACACGCACGGTCTAAAAGGGGAATTAAAGCTACTAGCAAGCACGGATTTCCCGGAAGAACGCTTTAAGGTCGGGAAAGAAGTCTTTCTTGGCTCTGAAGGCACATATACGCCGGTGACGATCAGTGGTTACCGGAAACATAAACAATTCATTATGGTGACGCTCAAAGGAATGCATCATATCAATGACGTCGAGAAGTACAAAGGATTGAAACTCTATGTCCACGCAGAAGACTTGCAGGACTTAGACGAACATGAATTTTACTATCACGAAATCATCGGCTGCACGGTCTACGACGGTGAGACGAAAATCGGTGTCGTATCCGACATTCTCGAGACGGGTGCAAATGATGTCTGGACGATCAAACGGGACGGAAAGAAAGATGTCTTGATTCCCTATATCGAACAAGTCGTCGCTTCCGTTGACGTGGAGCAAAAACGCATCCAAATCACACCGCTTCCAGGATTGATCGAGGAATGAACATTCGTGTGTTGACGCTGTTTCCAGAGATGTTTTCAGCGCTCGATCATTCGATTGTCAAGCGAGCACAGGACGAGGAACGCGTCATGCTTGAAACGATTAATTTTCGTGACTTCTCGACGAATCGTCATGGCAAGGTCGATGATTATCCATATGGTGGCGGAGCGGGGATGCTGTTGACACCGCAACCCGTTTTTGATGCGATCGCGAGTCTACCGGAACGGAAGCGACGAATTATCGTCATGACACCGACAGGAAAACGATTTTCGCAACGGATGGCAGAAGAGTGGGCAAAAGAAGAAGAACTGGTCTTTTTATGCGGTCACTATGAAGGGTTTGATCAACGAATCCATGATCAGCTTGTGACGGATGAGGTTTCGCTCGGAGACTTCGTCTTAACAGGGGGAGAACTTGCTGCGATGACGATGATCGATGCCGTCGTTCGTCTCTTACCAGACGTGCTCGGTGCGTCCGCGAGTCACGAAGATGATTCGTTCTCGACGGGTCTTCTCGAGTATCCACATTATACACGTCCAGCTGAATATGCTGGACACCGGGTACCAGACGTCTTGTTATCAGGCAATCATGCGCGCATTGCACAGTGGCGACGTGAACAGTCGCTGAAACGGACATATGAGCGTCGCCCCGATCTTCTCGTTGATGCACCGTTAACAGAAGAAGACCAGCGTTATTTAGACTCGATTTCAGGATTGTCAAACGACTGAATCTATGATAAGTTAAAACATGTGGCAAAAGCCACCCATTAACGATGTTCCGCTGTCGGATGCTTGAAGCAAATGAAGATAAGAACATTGGTGAAAAAAGGAGAAATCATTCATGAACACACAACAATTGTTCCGTGAACTTACACAAGAACAAATCAAGTCAGACGTCCCTGCGTTCCGTCCTGGGGATACAGTCCGTGTACACGTTAAAGTCGTCGAGGGTACGCGTGAGCGGATCCAGCTTTTCGAAGGCGTAGTCATCAAACGTCACGGTGGCGGCATCAGTGAAACATTCACAGTCCGTAAAATTTCTTACGGAGTTGGCGTTGAGCGTGCTTTCCCGCTCCACTCACCACGTGTTGCACAAATCGAAGTCGTTCGCTACGGTAAAGTCCGTCGTGCGAAACTTTACTACCTCCGTAACCTTCGTGGTAAAGCGGCGCGTATTAAAGAAATTCGTCGTTAATCATGTGAAAAAGTGGCTTGTCTCCGGACAAGCTTCTTTTTTTTGCAGTTTATGCGTATACTAGTCCTTAGGAAGAAATTGCGTTAATCAAGGGAGTGGAATTCGTGAAGGAGTTATTCAGTTGGGTAAAGGCGCTCGTTGTAGCGCTCGTCATCGCGTTCATCATTCGAACGTTCCTGTTCGTACCCGTCATCGTTGATGGGGAATCGATGATGCCAACCTTACACAATGCGGATCGAATGATCGTCAATAAGATCCCATACTATTTTAATGAACCAGAAAGAGGCGATATCGTCGTCTTCCATGCAACAGAAACACGAGACTACATCAAACGTGTCATCGCTGTTCCGGGAGATACGATGTATTACAAAGACGATACATTGTATGTCAACGATAAGAAAGTCGCCGAACCGTACTTGAAAGAATACAAAGCTCAGATGAGTGGTGTACCGTTGACGGAAGACTTCACGCTTGAAGAGCGAACGGGAGAAACGACCGTTCCAAAAGGAAAAGTCTTCGTCATGGGAGACAACCGTCAAAATTCAAAAGATAGTCGCGATATCGGTTTTGTGGATGAGGATCAAATCGTCGGAACGACGAACTTCGTTTTCTACCCATTCAACGACTTGCGCTCTGTCGATTAAAATGAAAGAAGATGAGATGCTTACCGTGAAAAGTAAGCACCTCATCTTCTTTTCTTGTCTGAAGTTGCGTATACTAGGGAGTGGATGTTTTTTCGGGTATCGTATGATCAGCAAGAAGTCCAGGAATATATGAACGAGGTGAAGGAAATGACGATTCAATGGTTCCCCGGTCACATGGCCAAAGCACGTCGGGAAGTCACAGAAAAATTAAAGTTGATTGATGTGGTCATCGAACTTGTCGATGCACGTCTTCCGATGTCGAGTCGTAATCCGATGGTCGAACAGATAACAGCAGGTAAGCCGCGACTGATCGTCCTCAATAAGGCAGACATGGCGGATAAACGATTGACGGAACAATGGATGAACGCATTACGAGCAGATGGTGTTGATGTCGTCGCGGTTGATGCGAAGCATAACAAGGGATTGAATCAAATCCATGAAGGTGCGTTACGTTTAATGAAAGAAAAACATGCACGGATGCGAGAAAAAGGTCGGAATCCGAGTGCGATTCGTGCCTTGATCATCGGTATTCCAAACGTCGGGAAATCGACGCTCATTAATCGACTCGCTGGTCGGAACATCGCGATCACTGGTGACCGTCCTGGTGTGACGAAACGCCAGCAGTGGATCAAGATGAAGACAGGTGAGATGGAATTACTCGATACACCAGGTATCCTCTGGCCGAAGTTCGACGATCAAGTCGTCGGCTACCGTCTAGCGGCTACCGGTGCCATCAAGGATGATATCTTAAACATCGACGATATCGCGCTATTTGCTCTTCGTGAGCTAAAGACGCGGTATCCGGAACAGTTACGTGAACGTTATCGACTCGACGAAGTATCTGGAGAAGCGGTCGATGTACTCGAAGCAATTGGTAAAAAACGTGGCTTCGTCTCAGGTGGGTATGTCGATTTCGAGCGGACGAGCGAAATGCTACTGCATGAGCTCCGGACGGAAAAGCTTGGACGTGTGACGCTTGAAACGGTCGAAGAGTGGGAAACGAATGAATAACGGACTTGGACATCTTTTGATGTCCAAGTTTTTTTCAAAGGAGCAGGATGTATGAAAATAGCAGAATTAAAACAACGATTGTACCAGGCAACACTAGAAGAATTTATTCAATTGAAGCAGGAACTTGCGACAGATGCGCGAAAAGGGGTGCATACACTGTTTCGTCAGACAGAACGACGATTCGCGCTCGAGGAGCAACAACGAATGGATTTTAAGGAACGGCTTGCATTCGAGGAACAGTATCGTCAGCAAGGATACGTGCGAATTGCCGGGGTTGACGAAGTCGGACGAGGGCCGCTGGCTGGTCCCGTCGTTGCAGCAGCTGTCATCTTACCAGACGGTTTCTATCATCCGGGATTAACGGATTCGAAACAGATGAGTAAAACACAACGACAAGCAGCACTGAAGCATCTACAAGAAGTGGCTGAGATTGCTGTTGGAATCATCGAACCGGCTGAAATTGACGAAATCAACATCTATCAAGCGTCGAAACAGGCGATGCAAAACGCTGTCCGTCAATTGCAACCAGATGCCTTACTCGTTGATGCGATGACACTCGAAGGCGATACACCACAACTCTCACTCATCAAAGGAGATGCGCGAAGTGTCTCGATCGCAGCAGCAAGTGTCGTTGCGAAAGAGACACGCGATGCAATGATGGAAGAATATGCGATCAACTATCCGGGATACGGATTTGAATCACACGCAGGTTACGGAACACCGACGCATTTGCAGGCACTCGATACACTAGGTGTGACACCGATTCATCGAAAAACATTCCGCCCTGTCAAAGAACGCCTCTAGGAGGAAACGATCATGCAAATCGAACATCGTGCCTTACTACCATTTAAAATCATCGATCATGCGAACCTACCATTACGTGAAGGTGCGAACATCGTCGGTAAAGTATTAAAGCTTCTACCGGACGGATTGATGGAGCTACAAGTCGGTCAACGTGTTTTGACGGCAGGAACGACTGCTGAACTAAAAGAAGGCAATATGTATCGTTTTCAAGTCGTTTCAGCAGAGGGGCAACCAGTCCTAAAAATCATATCGACCGAGACGGTTCCGCAAAAGTCAGCTTTACCACAGCTACTCGATTCCTTTTTACAACGCCAGACTGTACCGACTGCGGAAACACGGGAACTACTAAGGCAACTCGGTCAACCAGTGACGGAGGGAGAAGCAAAGCAGTTAAAGCATGCCCTTACGGAACTCGTTCAATTGGCAAAGGGGGACGAGACAGGTCGAACGCTTGATCGAAAGACAAGCGATCAAATTTTAGCGCAACAACTCGTTCAAGCAACGAATGAAGCCGGTAAAGGAGTATATTTATTTCAATTACCTCAGTTTGGACCGTTTGAAGATGTCGACCTCATGATGGAAGCACCGTTCGAACGGACGTTTGATCCGAATCATGCCCGAGTCGTCTTGTATTTGCAATTACCAAGGCTTGGCGAGGTTGCTGTTGACGTCTTGATTGCAGATCGTAACGTTTCGATTTCTGTATTCCATCCAAATGCGCACGTCGATACGTTCATGCAAGCCTATACGCCTCAGATTCAAGCACGACTCGAGGAACAGGGCTATGCCTTGACGCGATTCGATTGGGTCGAACAGACGAAAGAGCGCGTACCGCATGACATCTCGACGCGCAACGGAAGGGTGGATCTTCATATATGAAAAAAGCGATTGCCTTATCTTACGAAGAACAGATGCATGCCCCAAAAGTCGTCGCTAAGGGATCGGAACATATCGCGGAACGAATTCTGGAAGAAGCATTAAAACATGATATTCCAATTAGACAGGACGAGACGTTGATGACGTTACTTGATGCTGTTCAAGTATCAGAACAGATTCCAGAAGAATTATATGGTGTCATCG
The DNA here is from genome assembly GCF_053878415.1 of Exiguobacterium sp. EA-TM-5. NCBI lineage: Bacteria > Bacillati > Bacillota > Bacilli > Caryophanales > Exiguobacterium > Exiguobacterium sp. EA-TM-5. The sequence continues at coordinate 1,635,619 of NZ_CM132670.1, forward strand.
CCGAGTTATTTGCCTTTTTATATCGTCTCGATCAAGATGAAATTCTGAAAAAATAAAGCTTTCGGTCGATAACGATAGACAGCGCTTCCAATTTTAACTACAATGAAAGAGCCGAAACTAAAGGGGTTAAGGGGGATTTTTTCATGAATGTACATGAGTATCAGGCAAAAGAATTACTTCGTTCGTACGGTGTACCCGTACCAAACGGAATCGCAGCCTTCACCGTCGAAGAGGCGGTTGATGCATCAGAACAATTGTCAGGCCCGATTAAAGTCGTTAAAGCTCAAATTCACGCGGGGGGACGCGGTAAAGCAGGTGGCGTCAAGCTTGCAAAATCGCAAGAAGAAGTGAAGGAATATGCGACGGAGTTACTCGGCAAAACGCTCGTCACGCACCAAACAGGTCCAGAAGGAAAAGTCGTTCAACGTCTTCTCGTCGAAGAAGGTTGTGCGATTGACAAAGAATACTATCTTGGAATCGTACTTGATCGTGTGACAGGTCGTGTCGTCATCATGGGTTCAAGTGAAGGTGGTATGGACATCGAAGAGGTGGCGGAAGCGACACCAGAAAAAATCATTAAAGAAGTCGTCGATCCTGCAGTCGGTCTTCAAGGGTTCCAAGCGCGTAAACTTGCGTTCGCAATGGGCGTTCCAGTGAAGCTCGTCAACAAGTTCGTCGGTATGGTCACAAAACTCTATAATTTCTTCGTCGACAAGGATTGTTCGATTGCAGAAATCAACCCACTCGTTACGACGAAGGATGGCGAAGTCATCGCACTCGATGCGAAGTTGAACTTCGATTCAAACGCATTGTATCGTCATGCGGATATCGTAGCGTTACGTGACGAAACAGAAGAAGATCCACGTGAAGTCGAAGCGTCGAAGAGTGATTTGAACTATATCGCGCTTGATGGGAATATCGGCTGTCTCGTCAATGGTGCTGGTCTTGCCATGGCGACGATGGATATCATCAAACACTTCAGTGGTGATCCTGCGAACTTCCTTGATGTCGGTGGTGGTGCGACGAAGGAGAAAGTAACAGAAGCCTTCAAACTGATTTTATCAGACGAGAACGTTAAAGGGATTTTCGTCAACATCTTCGGTGGAATCATGAAATGTGATGTCATTGCAGAAGGTATCGTTGCGGCGACAAAAGAAGTCGGACTCGAACTTCCACTCGTCGTTCGTCTTGAAGGTACGAACGTTGATGCAGGGAAACAAATTCTCAAAGATTCAGGTCTAGCGATTACAGCAGCTACATCAATGGCAGACGGCGCAGAAAAAATCGCTGCGCTCGTGAAGTAAGGGGGAGCTAAAGATGAGTATTTGGGTGAACGAATCGACGAAAGTTATTATTCAGGGGATTACAGGTAACCAAGGAATGTTCCATGGTGAACAGATGATCGACTACGGAACAAACCTCGTAGGCGGTGTTACACCAGGAAAAGGCGGTACGGAAGTACTCGGTGGTGTTCCTGTTTTTGATACGGTCGCACAAGCGGTCGAAAAAACGGGTGCGAACGCATCTATCATCTACGTACCACCAGCATTCGCAGCGGATGCAATCATGGAAGCAGCAGATGCGAACATCGCACTGATTATCTGTATCACAGAAGGTATTCCAGTTCTTGATATGGTCAAAGTAAAACGTTACCTCGATGGCAAGCCAGTTCGTCTCATCGGACCGAACTGTCCAGGCGTCATCACTCCAGGTGTTGCGAAGCTTGGTATCATGCCAGGATATATCCATACACCAGGTCATGTCGGAATCGTCTCGCGTTCTGGGACATTGACATATGAGGCTGTCCATCAATTGACGACAGCAGGTATTGGTCAATCGACAGCTGTCGGTATCGGGGGAGATCCGGTCAACGGAACAGACTTCATCGATACGCTCAAAGCGTTCAATGAAGATCCAGAAACAAAAGCAGTCATCATGCTTGGCGAAATCGGTGGAACAGCGGAAGAAGAAGCTGCTGAATGGGTCAAAGCGAACATGACGAAGCCAGTTATCGGCTTCATCGGCGGTCAAACGGCTCCAGCTGGTAAACGGATGGGTCACGCAGGTGCGATTATCTCTGGTGGTAAAGGTACAGCTGCTGAAAAAATCAAGACACTTCGTGCGAACGGAATTGAAGTAGCAGAAACACCAGCAATCATTGGTGAGACGTTAATCCGTGTCATTAAAGAAGCAGGTATCTATGACGAGTGTGTAACGAACAGCACAGTCAAATAATTCAAAAAAAAGAAGCTGTCCTGATCAAATCAGGACGGCTTTCTTCTATATAATAAGGAGCGTTGATCTAATGAAACGTGAACTGTATGTCCGCTTCGCGATGTGTCAGGTACCATACACGATCGTCCAGTTGATTGAGCAATTCGGCATCGTTCCAAGTCATGAACTGCCTGTTTCCAAACGTCTTCGAAATCGTTATGAACAAGCGCTACTTCTAGAGCAGATCGAGCAGTCGATTTTAGTTAAAGGGGATCCGCTGTTTCCGGCGATGTTACTTACGATCCCTCAACCTGTCTATGCCCTCTTTTATCGCGGTGATCCCTCTCACCTGACTCTTCCGCGCGTCAGTATCATTGGTAGCCGAACTCCTTCACCGCAACATCTTTCCCGGATGCGTTTCCTGCAATCCTTCTTTCATCCAGATCTCGTCACCGTCTCCGGTGGAGCTTATGGTATTGATGCCCTCGTTCATCGCCTTTCCTTAAAACATCAACAGAAAACAATTGCTGTTCTCGCTGGAGGACTTGATCGACTTTATCCTACTTCCCATTCCACTCTTTTTGAGCGGATCCTCTCACACGGTCTTCTTCTCTCCGAATACCCACCCGGAACACCGATTCAAAAAATTCAATTTTTAGAACGAAACCGAATCATTGCTGGGTTATCCTCATCGTTGATTATCGTTGAAGCAGCAAAACGAAGTGGTACGATGAACACAGCAAGTCACGCCCTCGATCAAGGGAAAGATGTCTATTGTCTACCCGGTTGCCCGACTGAATCGTTCTTTACAGGAACGAATCAATTGATCGCAGAAGGAGCGATTCCACTCCTTGATCCGGAAGAAGTTTCAAAAAGTATTCGGCTGAACGTTGACAAATGGGAATCGAGACTACTATGATAAGTGAGATTAAAATACGAGTACGCCTCTAATAGGGAGCGATTGCAATGGCAAAATATCTAGTAATCGTCGAGTCACCCGCTAAGGCAAAAACCATTAAACGTTATCTCGGATCCAACTATACCGTGAAAGCGTCGATGGGGCACGTCATTGACTTGCCGAAAAGCCAAATGGGAGTCGACGTCGAACATGACTATGAACCGAAATATATCACGATTCGTGGTAAAGGTCCGGTCTTAAAAGAACTCAAGACAGCTGCGAAAAAAGCACAAAAAATCTATCTCGCAGCCGACCCCGACCGTGAGGGGGAAGCGATCGCATGGCATTTAGCAAAAGCACTAGGCGTTGATGAGTCAACGGAATGCCGCGTAGTCTTCAATGAAATCACGAAGGATGCTATCAAGGATTCGTTCAAGCGACCACGCAAGCTCAACTATGATCTTGTCGATGCACAGCAAGCACGTCGTATCTTGGACCGCCTTGTCGGTTACAGCATGAGTCCGTTATTATGGAAAAAGATTAAAAAAGGATTGTCTGCAGGACGCGTTCAATCCGTTGCTGTCAAGATGATCATCGATCGGGAGCAAGAAATTAATGCGTTCATGCCAGAAGAATACTGGACGATCAAACTAGAACTTGATGCAAACGGTGAAAAGCTCGAAGCGAACTTCTATGGAGTTGATGGTAAGAAACGTGAACTTCATTCGCAAGAAGAAGTCGATCAAATCTTGAATCAACTCTCGGAAGACTTCACGGTCGATTCGGTCACGAAAAAAGAACGGAAGCGAAATCCAGCGCTACCTTTTACGACAAGTTCCTTGCAACAGGAAGCGGCGCGTAAACTAAACTTCCGGGCGAAGAAGACGATGATGATTGCGCAACAGCTATACGAAGGAATTGAGATCGGAAAAGAAGGAACGGTCGGTTTGATCACGTACATGCGTACCGATTCGACCCGGACGTCTGAAACAGCGAATCTTGAAGCGCATGGTTTCATCGAACAAGCTTACGGAAAAGAATATATCGCAAGTGAGAAACGCAAAGAGAAGAAATCAGCAAACTCTCAGGATGCGCACGAAGCAGTTCGTCCGACTTCAACGATGCGCGAGCCTCAACTCGTCAAATCGTATCTCTCACGTGATCAGTTCCGCCTATACAAATTGATCTGGGAACGATTCGTCGCGAGTCAGATGGCGCCGGCGATTCTCGATACCGTTAAAATTGATCTCCTATCGAACGACGTCACATTCCGTGCGAACGGATCGACGGTTAAATTCCCAGGCTTCATGAAAGTCTACATCGAAGATACAGATGACGAAGCAGTCACCGACGTCAAAGAAGGATTACTTCCTCCACTTGATGAAGGGGAAGAACTGAAGCAGTCAGCGATTGAACCGAAACAACACTTCACACAGCCGCCACCACGTTATACGGAGGCACGTCTTGTCCGGGCAATGGAAGAACTCGGGATTGGTCGTCCGTCGACATACGCACCAACGCTAGACACGATTCAAAAGCGTGGCTACGTGACGCTCGAAGAGAAGAAATTCTTACCGACAGAACTTGGCGAACTTGTCATCGACATGATCAGTGATTATTTCCAAGAGTTCATCACCGTTCAGTTCACGGCAGACATGGAAGCGTTACTCGATGCGATCGAAAAAGGTGACATGCAGTGGACGGAAGTCGTCGATCCAATTTACAAATCGTTTGCGAAGCGTCTGACGCGAGCAGAAGCAGAGATTGAGAAGATTGAAATCAAGGATGAACCCGCCGGTGAAGATTGTGAAGTCTGTGGTCATGCTATGGTCATCAAAATGGGACGTTATGGTAAGTTCATGGCGTGCTCGAACTTCCCAGAATGTCGCAACACGAAACCAATCCAAGTTGAGATTGGTGTGAAGTGTCCGACATGTGGAACAGGTGACATCGTTGAACGACGGAGTAAAAAAGGTCGTTTGTTCTACGGATGCTCGAACTATCCAGAGTGTGAGTTCGTCTCATGGGATAAACCGGTCGAAGAACCATGTCCGGTTTGTAGCAGTATGATGGTACAAAAGAAAATCAAGAACGGTGTGAAAGTAGAATGTACATCTTGTGGACATCATGAAACACGCATCGATCAGGAGCAAGAGGAGGAATGACCGTTGAAACGTGTAACGGTAATCGGCGCGGGACTTGCAGGTTCTGAAGCAGCATGGCAACTTGCAAAACGCGGCGTACAAGTAGACTTATATGAAATGCGGCCTGTCAAGCAGACACCCGCGCACCATACAGACCAATTCGCTGAACTCGTCTGTTCGAATTCACTTCGAGCAAACCAGTTAACGAATGCAGTCGGTGTTTTAAAGGAAGAGATGCGTCAGCTCGATTCCTTAATCATGAAAGCAGCAGACTTAGCAAGTGTCCCAGCAGGTGGCGCACTTGCCGTCGACCGACATGACTTTGCAGGATACGTGACGGAAACGTTGAAAAACCATCCGAACGTCACGGTCCATCATGAAGAAATCGAAGCGATTCCAGATGGTCCAACGATCGTCGCGACTGGTCCACTGACGAGTGCTGCGTTATCGGAATCACTCAAACAATTCACAGGTGAAGACTATCTGTACTTCTTCGATGCAGCGGCACCAATTCTCGATGGGGACACGATCGATCGTGAGAAGGTGTACTTGAAATCACGTTACGATAAGGGTGAAGCAGCCTACTTGAATTGCCCAATGACGGAAGAAGAATTCCAACTCTTCTATGATGAATTAATCAATGCCGAAGTCGTGCCACTCAAGGAATTCGAAAAAGAGATTTACTTCGAAGGATGTATGCCATTTGAAGTTCTCGCTTCACGTGGACCGAAAACATTATTGTTTGGACCAATGAAGCCAGTTGGACTCGAAGATCCGAAGACAGGTAAACGACCTTATGCTGTTGTCCAGTTACGTCAGGACAATTCAGCCGGAACATTATTCAACCTTGTTGGATTCCAAACGCATTTAAAATGGGGCGAACAAAAACGAATCATCCGACTGATTCCTGGTCTTGAGAATGCAGAAATCGTCCGTTATGGCGTTATGCATCGTAATACGTTCGTTAACTCACCAAACTTGTTAAAACCAACGTATCAGACACGTACACGTGACGACTTGTTCTTTGCTGGACAAATGACAGGTGTTGAAGGATATGTCGAGTCTGCAGCGTCAGGTTTGACAGCAGGGATCAACGCGGCGCGTCTCATTAATGAGGCAGAACCGGTTGCGTTCCCACAAGAGACGATGATGGGTGCGATGTCGCACTATATCACGACGACGGAAGGGAAGAACTTCCAGCCAATGAATGCCAACTTCGGATTGGTGCCAGCACTCGTTGGTCACCCAGTTCGAATGAAAAAACCAGAGAAGTATGCGCTCTATGCAGAGCGAGCACTTGAAGCAATCAAAGATTTTACGGATATGTGATTTTTGATGGGGAGAAAGGCGTGATTCAGCGCTCTTTCTCCCCATTTCTTAATTTGTCACAAAAGCGCGATAATTTCGTTAATTTTTCGGTTTTTGGTCTATTGTCAGACTACTTGGTCTGTGCTATGCTAAGGGCGATTCGAGAATGAAATGGTCAGAAGGGGGCGCATTCATGGAGATAGACACTGCTTTTGAGCGACTGCTAGAAGAGTTCATGCGGTATGTTCATATTGAACGTCAATTATCTCCGAATACAGGTCGCTCTTATGATCAAACACTTCGACAATACGCCGCTTTTTGCCGCGATCATCAGTTACGATCGATTGAATTGGCAAGTGCACGGCGTTATTTGTATGCTCTTTACGATCAGGAGCTGGCGCGGGCAACGATTGCACAAAAAGTTTCCTGCCTCAAACAATTTGGTCGTTTTTTGACACGTGACACCGATGAACCGAATCCATTTGATGGATTAAAAGCACCAAAACGACAACAAGGACTTCCGACATTCCTCGTTCCTACGGAATATGAACGTTTCCTCGATGCTTTTCGATCGAGTGATACGCTCGGTAACCGGAATGTAGCGCTAGTGGAACTTTTATATGCGACGGGGATGCGGGTCAGCGAGATCGTTCAACTGGATCTTCGTGACCTCGCGTCTGACAACTCTTACGTTCATGTGTATGGAAAAGGTGGGAAAGAGCGCATCGCGCCAATTGGAACCTTTGCAAAAGAAGCATTAGAACAATACTTACCATCACGAGATCCAGTCGCGGGTCATGAACAAGCGTTATTCTTGTCTCATTCAGGGCGTCGATTAACGACGGATGCGATTCGAAAGATCATGAAAAAAGGGGAGCAGCTCGTTGGGAAACATGTGACACCACATGCACTTCGTCATAGTTTCGCTACTGATTTACTGGAGAGAGGCGCCGATTTGCGAGTCGTCCAAGAGTTACTCGGTCATGCATCGCTGTCGACGACCGGACAGTATACACACGTAACGACGGAACGATTGCGACATGTTTATCAACAAGCACATCCTCGTGCCTAAGGGAGGAAACACTCATGTTTCATGCAACGACGATTTTTGCGATTCAACATAACGGACAATCCGCGATGAGCGGGGACGGACAGGTGACTTTCGGAAACCAAGTCATCATGAAGAAAAGTGCGAAAAAAGTACGGCGCCTCTATGGTGGCAAAGTCATTGCCGGATTTGCAGGAAGTGTTGCAGATGCGTTTACACTCTTTGAGAAATTCGAAGCAAAGCTCGAAATGTATAACGGGAACTTACAACGGGCAGCAGTTGAACTAGCAAAGGAATGGCGTGGAGATAAGATGTTGCGTCAATTAGAAGCACTCTTACTTGTCATGGATGGTACACATCTATTGCTCGTATCCGGAAACGGTGAAGTCATTGAACCGGACGACGGTATTCTTGCCATCGGTTCAGGTGGTAACTATGCGCTTGCTGCAGGTCGTGCGTTAGCTCGACATGCTAGTCATCTCACAGCAGAAGAAATTGCCCGAGCAGCGCTTGAAACGGCTGGGGAACTCTGTGTCTTTACGAACGATCAAATCATCCTAGAAACGATCGGAGGCAACGACCATGCATGAATTGACGCCAAGACAAATCGTCGAGAAGTTGAATGAACATGTCATCGGGCAAGCAGACGCAAAACGAGCGGTGGCGATTGCTTTACGAAATCGATACCGTCGACAGTTGCTCGATGCGTCGATGCGAGATGAAGTCACACCAAAGAACATTCTGATGATCGGACCGACGGGTGTCGGAAAGACAGAGATTGCACGACGGCTTGCAAAACTCGTCCGGGCACCGTTTGTCAAGATCGAAGCGACGAAGTTCACTGAGGTAGGGTATGTCGGTCGTGACGTGGAATCCATGGTGCGGGATCTGGTGGAAGCTTCTCTCCGTCTTGTCAAAGATGAGAAAAAAGAAGCACTCAAAGATCGAGCGGAAGCAGTAGCGAATGAGCGAATCGTTGATGCGTTGTCTGGCAAAAAAGCGTCATCTGGTCTTGGGGGCGGAACGAATCCATTTGAAATGTTGTTCGGTGGCAACCAAAAGCAACAAGAGCCGGATACATCGGAAGCGACAGCAGATCGTTCGCTACTCCGACAGCAATTGCTGACCGGTCAACTTGAAGATCGGATGATCGAAGTCGATGTTGAAGAACGGCAAGTTGATTTGTTCTCAGGGCAACAAGGCATGGAAGGACTCGCGAATCTTCAGGATATGCTCGGACAAGTCATGCCGAAGAAAACGAAGAAGCGTCAACTCACGGTCAAGGAAGCACGTCCAATCTTAACGGCAGAAGAAGCGGAACGACTGCTTGACTTGAACGAAGTCCATGACGAAGCAGTACGTCGTGCAGAACAAATGGGCATTATCTTCGTCGATGAGATCGATAAGATTGCGACAAAAGGACATGATTCAGCTGGTGTTTCACGGGAAGGTGTTCAGCGGGATATCTTGCCGATCGTTGAAGGATCAACAATCGTCACGAAATATGGACCAGTCAAGACGGATCATATCTTATTTATCGCTGCGGGTGCCTTCCACATGGCAAAACCATCTGATCTGATTCCTGAACTCCAAGGTCGTTTCCCGATTCGTGTCGAACTCGACAGTTTGACAGAAGATGACTTTGTGAAAATTTTGACTGAACCGAATCAAGCATTACTCAAACAATATAAAGCATTACTAGGGGCAGAACACGTTCATGTCACCTTTACAGAAGAAGCCATTCGTGAAATCGCACGGATTGCTGCACAAGTGAACGATGAGACGGATAATATCGGAGCGCGACGATTGTATACGATCATGGAGCGTGTCCTCGAAGAATTATCCTTTGAAGCAGCAGACATGCCGGAAACGGATGTGACGATCACGCCACAATACGTGACGGATCGAGTTGGAAAAGTAGCAGATGATCGTGACTTAAGTCAGTTCATCTTATAAAGTGGAGGAAGAAAAAATGAATTTATTGGCGAAAACGCGGAAGCTGAATACGATGTTACAACAGGAAGCGAGCACACATGTTGATTTCAAGGTCATGGCTGACCGTCTCAGTGAAGTCATGGAATCAAACACGTTCATCGTAAGTCGGCGCGGTAAGTTACTGGGTATCGCAATCAAGCAACAAATCGAAAATGACCGGGTCCGTGGTTTCTTAGAAGAACGTCAATTCCCGGAAGATTATACGAAAAAATTATTTAACGTCACTGAAACGACAGCAAACATTGCCATCGATAGCGAACATACGGCATTCCCAGTCGACAACCGTGATACGTTCGAAACGTCGAAAACGACGATCGTACCCATTATCGGTGGTGGAGAACGACTTGGTACGCTTGTCCTTGGTCGTATGGTCGAAGACTTCAACGAAGAAGACCTTGTGCTTGCTGAGTACGGTGCGACAGTCGTTGGAATGGAAATCCTTCGTGAGAAGGCACATGAGGCAGAAGACAAGGCACGTAAGAAAGCAGTTGTCCAGATGGCAATCAATTCATTGTCTTATTCTGAACTCGAAGCGATTGAACATATCTTCGAAGAACTCGAAGGAAATGAAGGGTTACTCGTCGCTTCAAAGATTGCGGATCGCGTTGGTATCACTCGTTCCGTTATCGTCAACGCGCTTCGTAAGCTCGAAAGTGCTGGTGTCATCGAGTCACGTTCACTCGGAATGAAAGGAACGTACATTAAAATCTTGAACGACAACTTCCTTTATGAATTAGAACGAATTAAATCGAACTAAAAAATAATGATGAGATACAGGGGGATTTTCATTAGTGATTCCAACGTCTGTATCTGATGAACGATTCTTTTCCATGGTGAGAAGAATCGTTTTTTTTTATGGAGTTTTAGTGAAGTGGAATACCAATAAAAGGGGTGGATAAAAAAGTTAAAAGAGAAGGGACTATTTTTATATTTATTCAAAGAAATTACAATTTGGTGTTTTTTTCAATCCGCATTAGATGTATAATCAATTCTGTTGCTTATGAACGAAATATTTTAAATCTTTCTTTAGACATTTTATGTAAATAATAAATTAGTTCATTTTTATTAATTAAACATTTTTCTTTTAGTAGATGCATAGGTAATATTTATCATTTTTGAACAAAATGGTAATTAAAGGTGAAAAATCAACATCTCATTACCCTTTTTTTAAAATTTATCCTTTTCAAACATTGACCTATTTGTTTCAATTATTTCAGATATGTTACTAATGACTTACTAGTTTTAATATTCTTCAATTCCAAACTATTCATATATGGAGGGCGGATACATGGATTGGTTAGGCTCCGATTATTCTTTACTTACCAAAGCAGTCAATCGTACTGTAGATTCTCAAAAAGTAATATCTAAAAATATCGCGAATGTTGATACACCTGGATACAAAGCACAGCGTTTAGTGTTTTCGGATGTACTAGACTCTCAAATGAAAATGAGTCTAAAGCGTCATGCTCAGATTGATGCACAAGGTTCAATCGTTGAGCAATCGACTTCTATGCGCAACGATGGAAATGGTGTCGATATCGATTTCGAGATGTCTGAATTATCACGCAATCAGATCAAGTATGAGGCATTAGTAGAACAGTTGAATCGTAAATTCTCAGGGATCCAATCAGTAATTAGAGGAGGCAGATAAAAGTGAGTATGTTCGGTGGATTTCATACTTCTGCATCAGGATTAACTGCACAACGTCTTCGGCTCGATACGGTCTCAGCAAATATCGCAAATGCTCAAACGACACGGGGGGAACTTGTAGATGGTCAGTGGCAACCCTATGCTCGTAAATTAGCGGTTCTTAAAGAAACAGCTAATGGTGTGACGGTTAGTGAACTTCGAAAAGATGAAGAGCCTTTTAAATTAGAATACAACCCAAGTCATCCTGATGCCGACGAGCTTGGGTATGTCAAAATGCCGAATGTCGATATTTTAAAAGAAATGGTTGATATGATGGGTGCGACACGATCTTATGAAGCAAACGTGACAGCTCTTAACGCGACGAAAGCAATGCTCGTTAAAGCGATGGAGATCGGTAAGTAAGAATGAAGGGATGATGTATGACCATGGCAATTCAAGCGATTCAAGGATTACAACCAATTCTTCAAAATCAAATGACTCCTAAAACCACACCAAGTGATTTTAGCGAAGTGTTAAGTCAAGCAATGAATGGATTAAACGCTACACAAAGCGCTTCATCTCAAGCACGAGTAGATTTGGCGACGGGTAAGTCGACAGATCTACATAATATTATGATTAAAACAGAAGAAGCATCTCTCTCTATGCAACTCGCCATTGAGGTCCGGAATAAGGGCATCGAAGCATACCAAGAAATGATGCGTATGCAACTGTGAATGTTAAGGAAAGCGTGGGAGATGTTGAATGAACGAAGGATTAAAAGCAAGATGGAACACCATTAATACAACGTGGAAATCATGGTCACTCGCTAAAAAGGCGACGATTCTTGGAAGTATTATCGTCGTTTTAGCAGCATTGATCGTCGCTATTCTCTGGTTGTCGAAACCAACGATGACACCCCTTTATTCAAAATTATCACCACAAGAAGCCGGACAAGTGACGGAAAAACTAAACGAGGATGGTATTCCATCTGAAGTCGTTAGTGAAGCTAATGGCGTGACAATTCTTGTTCCGGAGGCGAATGTCGAGAATTTAAAAGTCGAATTAGCATCGGCTGGTATTCCAAAGTCTGGTCAAATTGATTATTCCTTCTTTAGTGAAAATGCGGGATTCGGAACAACGGATAAAGAAATGAATATTTTGGAACGGGATACGATGCAGACGGAGCTTGAAAACTTGATTACGCAAGTCAACGGAATTGAATCTGCGAAAGTCATGATCACTCTTCCTGAAAAAAGCGTCTTTTTATCTGACGAAAAAGAATCTTCGACGGTGTCTGTTGTCTTGACATCAAGCGCAGGAAGTAACTTGAATAACCAAACGGTTCAAGGTCTATATCATTTGATTGCAAAGAGTATTCCAAATCTCAAGGAAGAAAACATTACGATCATGGATCAGTACTTTACGTACTACGAACCGGGTAATGCGACACAAACGGCCGGTGGTACAGATCCGATGGCGCTTAAGAAAACAACGGAGAATGATTTACGTAAACAAATCCAACAAATGCTTTCTGTTGTTCTTGGACCACAAAAAGCACTCGTATCGGTCACAGCCGATGTAGATGTTACGAAACGTCAAGAAGAACAAAAGCTAGTGGAACCAGTAGATCCAGATAAAATCCAAGGAATCGTCACTTCGGCAGAAAAAGTAGCTGAAGCATACACAGGTGCAGCGAACCAAGGAACTGCCGGAACTGGTGAAAATGAAACAATCAATTTCCCGACAGGAAATGGTCAAGCTGGAGATACGAGCGATAAAACACACGACATTATTAACTATGAAGTAAATCGAATCACGAAACAGATTTCTGGGGCACCGTATGAAATTCGTGACTTAGGAATTCAAATCATAGTAGAACCACCAAAGGGTCAGACTCAAATTGACCCACAGTTACAAACAGACTTGCAGACGATGATGTATTCCATCATCCGAACATCCATTACGAAAAAAGATGCTAAAACGACGTTAACAGATGCGGAATTAACGAACAAAGTAGTTGTCATGTCCCGACCGTTTGCCAACACGACAACGAAACAGACGGCTACTTCAGAAGCAATCCCTATGTGGGTTTGGTTTGCATTAGGTGCAGCAGCCTTAGTCATCATAGGTATGATTTTCTTCATGGTTCGTAAACGTAAAAAAGACGAAGAAGAGAGCTTAGAGGAATGGACTCCAATTGAAACAGAAATTCCGGAGCTATCAACTGAAGATAATAGCAATGAAGCTCAAAAACGAAAACAATTGGAAAAATTAGCAGCGTCAAATCCAGACGAATTTGCAAAACTGCTTAGAACTTGGTTAGCGGAGGATTGATCCTATGAAGAAATTAGAGATGAATAGTCGTGAAAAGGCTGCCGTCCTAATGATTTCATTAGGTCCAGAAGTCGCGGCAAATGTATATAAGCATTTAAGTGAAGAAGAGATGGAATGGTTGACGTTACAAATTTCAAGTATGAAACGGATTGATCCTGAAGATAAAGCGGGTGTTCTCGATGAATTCCATGATTTAGCGATGGCACAAAACTATATCACGCAAGGTGGTATCGGTTTTGCAAAATCCGTTTTAGAAAAAGCGGTTGGTGAAGAGAAGGCGATGGAACTCATCCATCGCCTCACGTCAACACTTCAAGTACGTCCATTTGAATTTGCACGAAAAGCAGACTCAAAACAATTATTAAATTTCATTCAAAACGAACATCCTCAAACGATTGCTTTAGTGCTGGCTCATTTGGATCCAGCGAAGTCAGGGCAAATCCTTTCTGAGCTTCCGGCAGAGGCACAGTCGGATGTAGCAAGACGAATTGCTACGATGGATCGAATGAATCCAGAAATCATTAGCGAGGTTGAATTGATTTTAGAACGGAATCTGTCTCAAGCAGGAATGCAAGATTATGCTCAGTCAGGCGGAATTGAAGCGGTCGTTCAAGTGTTAAATGGTGTTGACCGAACGACTGAACGAACGATTTTGGATACGCTTGAAATTCAAGATCCTGAATTAGCTGAGGAAATCAAAAAGCGGATGTTCGTATTTGAGGATATCGTCACATTGGATGCACGTGCGATTCAACGTATCATTCGTGAAGTTTCAAATGAGGATCTCCTTTTAGCATTGAAAGTATCATCTGATGACGTTAAAGACATGGTGTACCGGAACATGTCTCAGCGGATGGTCGAGTCGTTCAAGGAAGATATGGAGTTCATGGGTCCAGTTCGATTACGCGACGTAGAAGAAGCGCAAAGTCGAATCGTCGGTATCATTCGTCGTTTAGAAGATATGGGTGAGATCGTCGTCGCACGCGGTGGAGGAGATGATATCGTTGTCTAACGTCATTAAACGACAGAGTGTCCTGTCTAAATCACAGCGTTTGATTCATCAACCAGTAGCTTCGTCTGAAAACGTTGATCATGACAGTAATCTCGTTACGATTTCCTATGAAGAAGAATGGTTAGAACGTCAGAATCAATTGACACTTTTAGAAAAACGATTGATGGAAGAACAAGAATTAAGACTAGAGCAATTTGAACAAGAAAAGGTAAGAACGCTCGAGGCGGCAACGCTGCAAGGGTATGAAGCAGGATTTGTTGAAGGGCAATCTAGTGGCTTAGCAACGTATGATAAGGCAATGACAGACTTAAATGCATTAAGTGAGAAATTAGAGCAACGTTTTCAAGAGAAACTCATGATGATGGAACATGATCTATGTGTAGCTGCTCTTCAAACGACGCATTTATTCCTAGAAAATCTATTAGATTCCGATGAAGAGACATTGTACAAAATGATTCATAAACTACTGATTCAGTTTAGAGATCGTGAGAAGGTGTTTATCTATGCCTCACCTCAAGATTTTGAACGTTTAGTCATGATGGAAGATAAGATTCAATCCATTCTTGGGGCAACAGTCAGTGTTCAACTTCGGTTAGATCCAGAATTGTCCCCACGTGATTTTAGAATCGATTCTGAAAATGGTGCTATTACTGGTGGTTTACACTCCAGTTTTAAAAATCTTGAGAAAAAGATTTTTGAGGTGTTGACGGATGTATAAAGTTCAACATTTGCAAGAAGCGATTCAAGACATTAAATTTGATGATCTTCTTCGACATTCAGGAAAAGTTGTCCAAGTAATCGGGTTGATGATCGAATCGAGAGGACCAACGGCTGTATCAATTGGAGAACGCTGTTTTATTCAATTGAACGCGCATCATGAAATTGAAGCAGAGGTCGTTGGCTTTAAAGAGGGGCATGTTTTACTTATGCCTTATGGTGAAACGACGGCAATCGCTCCAGGGTCTATCGTTATTGCTTCAGGCAAACCGTTACATGTTCCTGTAGGGGAAGAATTGATCGGTCAAGTGTTAGATGGACTAGGAAGACCGTTAGACGGTGAAAATCTGGATCATTTAAAAACAACATCAATTGTTAGGAAGCCACCAAGCCCGTTAAGTCGTCCACGCATTAGTGAAGTACTCTCTACTGGCATACGAGCGATTGATACGTTGTTAACAGTAGGTGAAGGACAGCGTGTTGGGTTATTTGCGGGATCGGGTGTCGGGAAGTCAACACTTCTAGGAATGATTGCAAAACGATCGACTGCGGATATCAACGTGATTGCTTTAATTGGAGAGCGTGGACGTGAAGTTAAAGAGTTCATCGAAGCTGAATTAGGCGAGGAAGGAATGAGTCGGTCGATCATCGTTGTTGCAACAAGTGATCAATCGCCCTTAGTCCGACTTAAAGGAGCTTACACTGCGACGGCGATTGCTGAGTACTTTCGAGATCAAGGGAAAAATGTTGTCCTTATGATGGACTCCGTTACACGATTCGCAATGGCACAACGTGAAATCGGACTAGCAACAGGTGAACCTCCCGCTTCAAAAGGATATACACCAAGTGTCTTTGCACTACTTCCGCAACTTTTAGAGCGAAGCGGTAAGACTGAACAAGGTTCTATTACCGCGTTCTACACTGTCTTGGTTGATGGGGATGATATGAATGAACCGATTGCAGATGCTGTACGTGGAATTTTGGATGGTCACTTTGTACTGGATCGGAATTTGGCGAACAAAGGACAATATCCTGCGATTCATGTATTACGCTCCATCAGTCGTGTCATGAATCAAATCACTTCAGAAGAGCATAAACAAAAGGCCATCGTTTTTCGTCAGCTTCTTTCTACTTATTTAGATGCGGAAGATTTGATTAACATTGGAGCGTATAAAAGCGGAACAAATCCAGAAATCGATCGGGCTATTCAAATTTACCCTCAACTCATCGAATTTCTAAAACAGTCTGTCCATGAAGTGAGTGATTTAGATGCTGCAATTGAAAGGCTATTTCAGATTATTCCATAAGGAGAGCGGACATGCGAACGATATACGAACGAATAATTCCGCTCGCTGAAGCGGAAAAGGATCGAGTCTCGAAAGAAACAGCTGAAAAAAAGATGCGATATGAAGACGAGATGCAAAAGCTTTACCATTTGTTGATTCGTTATGAAACATTTTTAAAAGAACAAAATCAGATTGGAAGAATCGAGTTGGTTGATTCGCAATATCGTGAAAGAGCTAGAGATGTTGTAAAACAACAAATCGAGAGACAACAGTTGTTTGTGACACAAGCTAAAAATGTATATGAAAAGGCTCAGTCGGATTTGAAAGAAGCCATGATTGAAGAGAAAAAATTCACCAAACTGCAAGAAAATCATTTTTTTGAAGTAAGGCGAGAACTTGCGATATTAGAACAAAATCAACTAGATGAGCTATCTCTTCTACACTTTAAAAGAGGTCAAATGATATGAGTGAACAAAAAACATCAAAGCAGTGGATATTACCTTTAGTGATCATCCCGTTTATCATCATCTTGCTGACAGCATACTTCGTGTTGAATTATGCGAACGGAAGACCATTATTATCTTTACCGTTCGATACAGAAAAAACAGCAAAATCTACTGCTACCTCTAATGACCAAGAGTTGGTCAAACGTTTAAAAGTAGCAAACAGCGAAATCAAGAAATTACGCAATGAAAAAGAAGAACAAAAGCAAACGTTGCAAGTGAAAGAACAAGAAATCACAAAACTAATTTCAGAACGGGATCAGTTGAAAAAAGCATCAGCTCCTGCTGCTTCAACTACTTCTGCGAGTGAGAAGAAAACTAAGAAAACACCAGTATCTGATGTATATGCTGAAATGTCACCTAAAGAAGCTGCGTTAATCTTTAATGAGCTCAGCCCAACTGAAGTGGTTTCGATCATCGAGAACATCGATGCAGAACAGCAAGCTGCAATCATTGCCAAAATGGATGCAAAAAAAGCAGCAGCATTAACTCAACTATTAGCTTCGGAATAGAGGTGAGGACATGAATATTTCAGATCTTCAAATGAATCCGGTACAAGGAACAGCGATAGGTACCGATGAGATGGGGAACGCAACAGATGCAGCCGGTAAATTTGCGACGCTTTTGCAATTTCTAACGAAGAATGACTTGACTGTAAATCAAGGAATTCCGGATGTATCACTAAAAGATTCGGAACGTGTAGATGTAGATGGAAAATCTGAAAAGGCTGTATTGCTTCAAAATATCCAGTCGCTTATGGATCACCCAGAAATGATTTTAGAAGTGCTGGAGCAACCTGAAGTTAGTAGCCTTCCAATTCACTCGGTGAAGCATCGAGAGATTGTTCAGATTTTAAAGGCGATTCAAGAAGGAAATATCGAATCTGCTGTTCAGCTACTCGATCAATCATCCATCACTCCCGCTCAAATCAATACATTGATAGGAAATGTATTGCAGAAACAGAATCAGCAATTGAAGCCAGAAGCAAATCCTGTGCAGAGTATCGGGACGTCTCCAGTAGAAGAAAACATGGAGAATTTGATTCTACCCGTCAAAAATGAGCTGACTTCGTCAAAAGAGAAGTTGATGGAAACGGGTCAGAATAAAATGGCGAATGTCGTTCAGAAACAAAGTCAAGAGCCATCCTCGGCATTAGAACAAGATATTAAAGCCAATACAGCAGCTCCAGCAGTAAGTGTAAACCGAATGAATCATGCGCTACTTTTCAATAGTGTGAATCGCACAGTTCCGTTTTTACCAGTCGATGAGCAAATCGTGAATCGAATCGAAGCGGCGTTAAAACAAGCACCTTTTATAAACGGTAAAGATGGTTCTTCAAAAATCTCTATTCGTTTATATCCTGAACAGTTAGGTGAACTAGTCGTTCAAGTAGATCGAAAAGGAAATGAACTTACGATTAAGCTTTTCATGGCGAATGAGCAAACAAAGCAATTGATTGAACAACAACTCGGAAAACTACATACGACACTACATCAACAGAGTCCGGTTGTGAAAATCGAAACAGGTATCATTGCTACGGCAGCAAGAGAATTTGAACAAGGATTCTCTTCAGAACGACGTGAACAGGAAAAACAGGAATCTTCTTCACATCAGCAAGAAGAAGAGCGAGAGGAGGAAGAAGATGACGGAAGGGATTAAAAATGACGGTTCTTCGTTTCAGTTACCTGAAAAAAAGCAAACCGTATCCAACAACTCGATGGATAAAGATATGTTCATGAAGATTTTAATCGCCCAGTTATCGAACCAAGATCCAACAGCTCCAATGGAAGATAAAGAGTTCATTGCCCAAATGGCTCAGTTTTCTTCGTTAGAACAGATGCAATCGATTGGAAAAGGCATGGAAACGATGATCCTAAACCAGCATGCAGGTGCGCTAATGACGTACAGTAACCTGATTGGAAAAGATGTCAGTTATACACCGTCTTCTAACGCTGAGGGTGAAACCTCTTCAACGGAAGAGACAGCAACTGTACTAAGTGTCAAACGAGATGGTGTGGATGTCATCGCTGAATTATCGAACGGTAAACGGGTCAGTGTGTATGACCTGACGCAAATCAAATCTAAGGAGGAAAAATAATGTTACGTTCAATGTATTCAGGAATCAGTGGATTGAAAAACTTCCAAACGAAATTGGATGTCGTCGGTAACAACATCGCAAACGTCAATACATTCGGTTATAAAAAAGGGCGTGTCACGTTCAAGGATTTAGTTAACCAATCTGTCGGATCTGCTTCAGGTGCTGGTGGTAATGTCGGGGGAACAAACCCAAAACAAGTTGGTCTCGGGGCATCGATGTCAACAGTCGATAACGTTTACAACCAAGGAGCACTTCAAAATACAGGTCGGACGCTTGACGTCGGGATTTCAGGAGAAGGATTCTATCAAGTCATGACAGCGGAAGGTGTTCGATATACGAGATCTGGAAACTTCTATACAGATTTAGATGGAAACATCGTTACTGGTGATGGAAACTACGTTGTTGGTACTGGAACAGCTACTGTTCCAACCGTTCCTGTTCCTAACAACTTACCGGATGCACCTGCAACGCCGACTGCCGGTTACCAAAAATTAAAAATCCCTACCGATGCACGAAACTTATCTATTGGGAAAGATGGATTAGTCACTTATGTAAATAATACAGGTGCGTTAACTACGGTAGGGTACATTACATTAGCAAACTTCCCTAACCCGGGTGGTCTTGAAAAATCAGGCGTGAACTTATTCTCGGCTTCGCAAAACTCAGGTGGAGCAGCAATAGGAACACCGAGCACTAAAGGTCTCGGTCAATTGACATCCGGAACACTCGAGATGTCAAACGTCGATTTGTCAGAAGAATTTACGGAAATGATCATTGCACAGCGTGGTTTCCAGGCAAACACACGAATTATTACAACGAGTGACCAAGTGTTAGAAGAACTCGTGAATCTGAAACGATGATTCAGTTAACGACGTTACGGAAAACACCATTAGTCATTAATGCTAGCTTGATTGAATCCATTCGTTCGACTCCTGATACGACGATTCATCTCATTGGTGGACAAACTTATGTCGTGCAAGAATCGATGGAGGAAGTAACGGAGGCGGCAATTCAATTTTATCGTCAAATCGGATTAACCGGTTTGACGAGTATAAGGAGGATCGATGATGGCGGAAGAAGAGAAAAAGAAAAGTAAGCTTAAATTACCATTGATCATGGTCATCGTTGCTCTCATGATGGTTGGAGCTGGATACATGGTAATGAAATATCTGATTGCTCCAGATGAAACGAAAGCAAAAGTAGAACAGCCGACTGGAGAAGAGCTAGACGCACGAAGTCTTCAGACTGATGATTTGACGACGAACATCTCAGATGAACGTTTCTTGAATGTACAATTCACGATCGTAACCGATGACCAGAAGACACGGGATGATCTAGAATTGCGTAAATTTCAAATTAACAATATCATTCTCGGAGATTTATCTACCATGAAAAAATCGGATTTGGATTCGAAAGCCGACATGGAGAAACTGGAAGAAAAACTGCGTGTCCAGTTCAAAAAACTCATCCAAGAGGGTGATGTACAACGTGTCTACACTACGAAAAAAATCATCCAGTGAGGTGGCAGCATGAGCGAAGTATTATCACAACATGAAATTGACGCCTTGCTATCAGCTATTTCAAGTGGAGATATGGAAGTTGAGGAAATCAGGAGTCAAGAAGAAGAGCGTCGCGTTAAAGTGTATGATTTCAAGCGTGCTCTTCGTTTCTCTAAAGACCAATTACGAAATTTAACGCGCATTCATGAGCAATTTGCTCGAGTGCTAACGACTCACTTTTCAGCTCAGTTAAGAACATATGTCCAGTTTACTGTGAATACGGTGGAACAACTGCCTTATGACGAATTTATTCATTCTATTCCAAATATGACATTAATCAATTTGGTCAACCTTCAGCCATTAGACGGGAAAGTCATTTTTGAAGTGAATCCAAACATTGCATATGCCATGTTAGATCGACTTCTTGGTGGACCGGGCGAAGGAATGAACAAAATTGAGAACTTAACAGAAATTGAAACACGAATTTTAACGCAGTTGTTTAAACGAGCATTCGTACAATACGGAGCAGCATGGGAATCGATTACAGAATTAGAAGCTGAATATGATGATCTTGAGATTAATCCACAATTTCTTCAGCTCGTTTCTCCAAACGAAACGGTTATACTCGTGTCCATTTATGTAACTGTCGGCGAAGTGAGTGGCACATTAAATGTATGTTTACCTTTCGTCACGTTGGAACCGATTTTACCTAAACTATCCAGTCATTTTTGGATGCAACAAGATAAACGTAAATCAATCAATGATCAAGCGTCTGAACATATGCAGACTCAATTAATGAGTTCTGTCGTCGATTTGAAAGCAGTGCTTGGCCAGACGGATCTGTCGTTTGGTGAGTTGTTACACCTCGAAGTTGGCGACTGTCTATCCCTGAAGACACGTACATCTGATCCGGTTGAACTGTTCGTCGATGATCGTAAAATGTTCAAGGCGCGACCAGGTCTAAATGGGAAGCATCTCGCTTTACAAGTCATACAACGAATTGAGGAGGAATAACATGAGCGATATGCTTTCGCAAGATGAGATCGATGCTTTATTAAGAGGAGCGCCATCTGATTCTGATGATGTGAGCGATAGCCAATCTGATGAAGAAGTTTTAGACGAAATGGAAATCGATGCACTTGGAGAAGTTGGGAATATTTCTTTAGGGAATTCAGCTACGGCTTTATCCGCGTTATTGAATCAAAAAGTAGAAATCACGACGCCACATGTTCGAATGATTACGATGGATGAACTAAGAAGTCGGTATCCAATTCCGCATGTTGCTTTACGCGTTGGATATACAGAAGGTTTTAAAGGTGAAAATGTCCTCATCTTAACACAACGAGATGCCTCCATTATTGCGAACTTAATGATGGGTGGAGATGGTGTCATTGATGAGACTGCTGAGATGGAGCCGATTGCGCTCTCAGCTGTACAAGAAGCGATGAACCAAATGATGGGAGCTGCCGCTACATCGATGTCAACGGTATTCTCCATGAGAATTGATATCTCACCTCCAGCTGTTGAAATCTTTGATTTTTCTCAAGAGAAAAGTATCGTAGATAGTTTCTCTCTTTGGGACAGCATGGTCATCATTGAGTTCGATTTGAAAATCGGTACATTGATTGATTCGAAAATCGTACAGTTGGCACCGCTCGAGTTTTCGAAACAACTCATTCAAAAGTTGTTCTTAGCGAGTACTGAAGTATCACATGAACCTTCACCGGTTCAACCTGCGGCACATACTCAACCTAAGCCGTCACCGGTCGTTGAAGCTTCTCCGCCGCCTGCAAAACCTGCTCCAGTTCAGGAGCAAGTAGTGAAAGAGAGTGTTGCTGTCAGTCCTGTCCAATTCGGTCAATTAAGTGATGCACAAGTAGACGGAACACCTTCTAATATTGGTATGTTGTATGACGTGCCATTGAACGTCACGGTTGAACTAGGACGTACGCGACGATCGGTTAGAGATATTTTAGAACTGACGCAAGGTTCCATCATTGAACTTGATAAATTAGCAGGTGAACCAGTAGATGTGTTTGTAAATAATACGTTGATTGCGACTGGAGAAGTCGTTGTCATTGAAGAAAATTTCGGAGTACGTATTACAGAAATCGTAAATACAAAAGAACGTCTTCGGATGTTCTAAGGAGGAACTATATAATGAGTGCAAAAGTATTAATCGTAGATGACGCTGCTTTCATGCGAATGATGATCAAGGAAATTTTATCGAAGAACGGCTATGATGTCGTTGGTGAAGCGGAGAATGGATTAGAGGCTGTTTCGAAGTATAAGGAATTAACACCAGATCTCGTCACACTTGATATCACGATGCCAGAAATGGATGGAATCTCTGCTTTAAAAGAAATTAAAGCAATTAATCCGGCTGCCAAAGTCATCATGTGTTCAGCAATGGGACAACAGTCGATGGTTATCGATGCGATTCAAGCAGGTGCGAAAGATTTCATCGTCAAACCGTTCCAAGCAGATCGTGTACTTGAAGCGGTCTCGAAAACTGTCTCGTCATGAAAAAAGTGACTTTGCTGATTTGTCTACTGTTTTTGCTTGCGCTTCCCGTAAATGCAGAAACAGTCGAAGAAAAATTAAATCCAACTCAGAACGATGCACCGGCGACTCAGCAAGTCGATGAGAGTCCTTCCATGGCGTTGACCATTTTTAAAGGAATCGTCGTTCTGATCGTCTTGATCGGCGGATTCATCCTTGTGACACGATTCATTCATGAACGGACGCGAGGTGTTAGACATTCTGGACGATTGACACATCTAGGTGGAGTACCACTTGGGAAAGATCGATCGGTCCAGTTAGTCAAGATACAAGGTAAGATTTACGTCGTCGGTGTTGGTGAAAATGTACAATTATTAGATACTTTGGATGATTTTGAAGGATACGAATCGACGGATTTTGAAGAGTCTTCTCCTAAATCATCACCATCACCGTTTCTTGAGACGTTTAAACAACAACTCGAACAACTGCAAAAGAATCGAGGGCGCTCATGAATACGATTGAGAATCTGATATCACTCGATACTCCGTCAGGAACAGCGACATCCATTAAACTGCTCGTGTTATTGACGTTGTTATCGCTTGCACCGTCACTACTCATCTTAATGACCTGTTTCACACGTGTCGTCGTCGTATTGTCTTTCGTCCGTTCGGCTCTCGGAACGCAACAGACGCCACCGAACCAGTTACTCGTCGGACTCGCTTTGTTCATCACGTTATTCGTCATGTCGCCTGTCTTATCTGAATTAAACACGACGGCTCTTAAACCATATATGGCAGATAAAATTAGTCAAGATGAAGCGTTTGATAATGCGGGAGATACGATGAAACGGTTCATGTCGAAGCACACGCGCACGAACGATTTAGAGTTGTTTTTAAAATACGGTAATTATGAAAAACCAAAAAAGATTGAAGATATTCCACTTGTCGCACTCGTTCCAGCATATGCGATCAGTGAATTAAAAACGGCGTTTCAAATCGGGTTCATGATCTTCATACCTTTCCTTGTCATTGATATGGTTGTTTCAAGCGTCCTGATGTCGATGGGGATGATGATGTTGCCACCTGTCATGATTGCGTTACCGTTTAAATTATTGTTATTTATTTTAGTTGACGGCTGGCACCTGATCGTTGAATCGTTGCTTGTCAGTATGCGTTAGGGGGAGAGAAGATGACTCAAGAAATGATTATTCAGTTGGCAAGTTCTGCTGTCTGGACATTACTCAAAGTTTCGGCTCCCTTGTTACTCGTCTCGCTCGTTGTCGGTCTACTCGTCAGTATCTTACAGGCGACGACGCAGATTCAGGAACAAACGTTATCGTTCGTTCCGAAGATCGTTGCCGTCTTTTTAGCACTCGTCTTTTTCGGTCCATGGATCATGCAGGAGTTACAGACCTTTACGATTGATCTATTTAAGCAAATCGCTGAGGTTTCCCGAAAATGACGTTACTTTCTTTCCTGAGTGTCTTTCTGCTCGTCTTTGGACGAATCGTCGGTTTCCTCGTTTCGGCTCCCTTGTTCTCGTCAAAGCAATTACCTGCGCAGCATAAATTGGCGCTAGCGGCAGGTTTAGCTTACTTTGCGAGTTACGCCGTGAAGACAGATGTCCGCGTAGAAGATTTCGATTTTTTCTTTCGAATGGGAACGGAAGTCCTGATTGGTTTAGCTCTAGGCTTACTTGCCAGTTTTTTATTGTATGCGCCACAAATTGCTGGTTCGATCATCGATTTGCAGATGGGACTTGCGATGGCTTCGGCTTATGATCCGATGTTTGGCGGACAATCACCCATCGTTGGACGATTTTATTACATGCTGACGTTACTCGTCCTACTCGCTTCCAATATGCATCTGATTTTACTTGACGGAATCTATACGAGTTTTCAAATCTTTCCGCCGGGTACTCTGATAGCGGTGTCGGGTGACGCAGGAATGAGTTTGGTCATCCGTGTCGTTGGTCTTGCAATGCTGACCGCTTTGCAAATGGCAATGCCACTAGTTGTTTCACTATTTTTAGTCGATCTCGCACTCGGTTTTTTAGCGAAAACGGCACCCCAATTCAACATTTTTGCAATTGGTTTTTCAGTCAAACTTTTGATGGGGTACGCCATCTTGTTTTTATTAGCAGGTGCGACGATCACAGGGATTGGTCGATTCGTCCCATTACTACAAGATGTACTTGCAGATGCCATTCGATTACTAGGAGGTTAAGGACATGTATACATATCGATTACGCCTTGACCTTCAGTACTTCGCTGGTGAAAAGACGGAGAAGGCGACACCTCGAAAGCGGGATGACTCTCGTAAGAAGGGTCAAGTCGCAAAATCAGCGGATTTGACGAGTAGTTTTATGTTATTCGCGATGTTTCTCGTCCTCTATTTTTTTGGTCCATTTCTAGGAAGGCGATTCGTGCTTGTTTTACAAGATGGTCTCAGTGCAAGTCAAGTCTTGCAGGCTGTCGAGGAGGGACGGATCGAACAGATTCTCGTCGAGATGCTCATTCAGATGGGAATTCTCGTTGCACCGTTTTTCTTAACTGCGGTTGTTATCGGTATTCTAGGAAATTTCGTCCAGATTGGTGTACTTCTGAGTGGTGAGGCGATTCAACCTAAACTAGATCGTATCAATCCACTGCAAGGTGTCAAACGCATCGTTAGCGTCAAAGCGCTCGTCGAGTTTCTAAAATCCGTTTTTAAACTGCTTGTCATCGGTGTGACGAGTGGTACGGTCTTATGGAACAACAAGGTCGAAATTTCGCGGTTGACTTCGGAACCGATTGGCGATGCTTTAGCTATTATTGGTCATTTAACATTTTTACTCGGTTTGTCCGTTAGTATCGCTTTAATTGCGTTAGCCATTTTAGACTTTGCTTATCAAAAATTTGATTTTGAGAAGTCGATTCGAATGAGTAAACAAGATTTAAAGGACGAACATAAGAATACGGAAGGTGACCCTCAAATCAAAGGAAAAATCAAACAACAACAACGGGAGATGGCGATGCGGCGGATGATGCAAGAAATACCAAATGCCGATGTCGTCATCACGAACCCGACACATTATGCGGTAGCGATCCAATACGATGACGGAAAACATATGGCACCGATCGTCGTTGCGAAAGGCGTAGATGCTGTCGCGTTCCGGATTCGGGAGAAGGCGACAGCAGCTGATGTCCCGATTGTTGAAAACCGTCCGCTCGCGCGGGCGTTGTTCGCTCAATCAGAAATTGGTATGGCAGTGGATGAATCGTTCTATCAGGCGCTCGCTGAAACACTCGCCTTTGTCTATCAACTGAAACAAGCAAAATGAAAGGATGAAGCATCATGAGTATATCAACACGAGATTTAACAGTTCTGCTAGGCGTCATCATGATCGTCTTCATGCTCGTCATTCCACTGCCTGCTATCATGCTCGATTTTTTAATCATCATCAATATTCTAATTGCCTTGATGGTACTACTCGTTGCGATGAATGCCAAAGAGGCACTTGAGTTTTCTGTATTTCCAACATTATTACTGATCGTTACGCTGTTTCGTCTCGCGCTCAATGTCTCAACGACACGGGCGATTTTATCAAACGGAAACGGTGGCGAAGTCATCGAAGCTTTCGGTAGTTTTGTTGTCGGCGGTAATGCCCTTGTCGGCTTCGTTGTTTTCTTGATTCTCGTCTTGATCCAGTTTCTTGTTATCACAAAGGGTTCAGAACGAGTATCGGAAGTTTCGGCACGTTTTACACTCGATGCGATGCCAGGGAAACAAATGGCAATCGATGCCGACTTAAATTCTGGCATGATTGATGAACTACAAGCACGAACTCGCCGCCAAAAGATACAATCGGAAGCAGATTTTTATGGAGCGATGGACGGAGCTTCAAAGTTTGTTAAAGGAGATGCGATTGCCGGAATCATCATCGTCATCATCAACTTGATTTTTGGAATGATCATCGGTGTCGTCCAGCAAGGGTTACCGATGATGGAATCTGTAAATTTGTATACGTTGCTAACAGTTGGTGATGGTCTCGTCAGTCAGATTCCAGCGCTTTTGATTTCAGTTGCGACTGGTATCATCGTCACACGTTCTACATCTGACGGAAATCTCGGTGAGGATGTCATCGGTCAATTGACACGGACACCACTTCTCGTTGGAATTGCGGCAGGAGCGATTTTCTTACTCGGATTGTTCACGGCGATTCCAGATTACGTCACGATGCCGATTGCAGCGTTGTTTGGATTTTTTGCTTGGCGAATGAAGCAGACGACAAAGACGATGCAAGAAGAGGTGGCTGTCGAAGAAGCACCAAGCGAAAATTTACGATCAAGCGAATCAGTCATTTCCTTACTGAATGTCGATACGATTGAATTCGAATTTGGTTACGGTTTGATTCCACTCGCTGATGAAGCGCAAGGGGGAGACTTACTGGACCGTGTCGTTATGATTCGAAGACAGCTGGCACTTGAGCTCGGTTTTGTTCTACCGACCGTTCGGATTCGTGATCATCTTCAGTTATCCCCGAATCAGTATCGAATCAAGATTCGTGGAAGTGAGATGGCAAGCGGAGAATTGTTGCTCGATCATTATTTAGCAATGAGTCCAGGTGTCGACGATCCAGAAATCCGCGGCATCGAGACAGTCGAACCGGCATTTGGTATGCCGGCACTATGGATTGATGAGCAGACACGAAGTCGAGCAGAAATGTCAGGCTATACGGTAGTTGATCCACCATCTGTTGTAGCTACTCATCTAACAGAACTCTTAAAGAAACATGCGGCTGAATTACTCGGCCGGGAAGAAACGAAACAATTGGTCGATCATTTGAAGGAATCGCATCCGATTCTAGTGGAGGAAGTTACGCCGCAATTACTATCAATTGGAGATTTACAAAAAGTATTCGTTCAACTATTAAAAGAGAAAATTTCAATTCGAAATCTACCATTGATTTTTGAAACATTGGCTGATTATGCAGCAGTAACCAAGGATAGTGAACTGCTAGCAGAGTATGTTCGCCAATCCTTATCACGTCAAATTACTGAACAGGTCATGCAAGGCGAGGTGTTACACGTCGTAACAGTCTCAAGTGAGATGGAACTCGATATTCAGTCGGCGATTCAGAAGACGGAGTTTGGTAATTATTTAGCGCTTGATCCCGAAAAAGCGAGTCGCTTCATCGAAACGCTTCAAGAGCGAACACTGGAGTTCGAACGCTACGGCGCACATCCAATCATTCTGACTTCTCCAAGTATTCGGATGTTCGTCCGTCAGTTGACAGAACGATACTTCCCAGATATACCGGTCTTATCGTATAACGAATTAATGCCGACAATCGAAGTGAAGAGTATTGGGGTGATATAAGCGATGATAGTAAAAAAAATCGTAGCAGATACGGTAGCTGAAGCCATGGAGCGAATCAAACAAGAGTTAGGCGAAGAGGCTATCATCTTAAATACAAGGCATATAAAAGTCGGCGGTATTTTCGGAGTCTTTGCTAAACGAAAAGTGGAGTTAGTCGGTTCAGTTGATGAACATGTGGAAGACAAATCGGATGTTAAAGTTGAACTACCGTCTAGAGTGAGTCCTCGTGTGAACCAATTAGAAATACGATCAATCGCAGATCGTCCTACAATCATTACCGTAGGAGAAAGACCATTACCAAGAGAGCTCAGACACTATTCGAAGTTACTGGCCGAGCCAGCACTGAATCAGTTGGCAGAGCAGTTACATGAGAAACTTGTGTCGACCTATTATCAAACGCAGCAAACTGAATTGAACACTGTCCTACTCGAAGAGGTTCAAACAAAGATTCGAACGAAAACGACGCACTCGAAATTCATCATGTTAACAGGTCCTACAGGAGTCGGAAAGACGACTACGATTGCAAAATTAGCAGCTTATTATACGTTAACTGAGAAAAAACGTGTCGGTCTCATTACGACGGATACGTATCGAATATCTGCTATTGAGCAATTAAAGACATATGCAGATATTTTAGATATCCCAATCCATGTCGCATACGACCTGCATGACTTCGAGCAAGCGAAAGTAGCTTTACAATCGTGCGATATCGTTCTAATTGATACAGCAGGTAGGAATTTTCTCGATGCGGGGTATGTTGAACAATTAAAAAGTCGACATGATTTCGAAGATACAGATGTTTTTCTTGTACTTAGTTTGACTGCGAAGTACCAAGATCTACTTCGTATGTATGATCGCTTTCAATCCGTACCTGTATCTGGATTTATTTTCTCAAAAGCGGACGAGACAAGTGAATTATGGTCAATTGTTGGTCTCGCAGAAGCGAGTGACTTACCAATTTATTGTATAACTACTGGTCAAGAGGTGCCTGAAGATATCACGTTCAGTTCTGTAGAAGAGATATCCCAGATGGTCGTCGAGAGAGGAATGGGATGATGCAAGAAGATCAAGCTCGAGTCCTACGCTCTAAATTATCCGTAAATGAGACTAAAACAATTGCAATTGTCAGTGGTAAAGGTGGCGTCGGGAAAACGAACGTCGCTGTCAATTTAGGTGTTGCTCTATCTCTTCAAAACAAGAAGGTACTTATCATCGATTTAGATATCGGTATGGCCAACATTGGTATTTTACTTGGTAAATCTTCTAAGTTATCACTGATGGAATGTGTGAAGAGGAGAGAGTCACTACAACAGTCAATTGTAGAGTATTCATCAACCCTTCAGTTCATTCATGGTGGAAGTGGATTCGCAGAATTGACAAATTTTACGAGTGACGATATTACCTTTTTACTACGTGAATTCCGATTCTTCTATGAATATGATTACGTATTACTCGATCTAGGTGCTGGTGCTAATCATCAAACGTTTGATTTCATTGGTAGCGCAGATGAAGCATGGCTGGTTGTTACACCAGAACCTACTTCCATCATGGATGGGTATGCGTTTGTAAAATTAGCACATCATCATGCGAATGAATTGCCCATCTCTGTGATTGTCAATCGAGCTACTAATGGTGAAGAGGCTCTTGAAACATTCGATCGTCTCGAATTAGTCAGCTCTCAATTTTTAAAAAAATCATTACGTTTCATTGGTTTTCTACCTGAAGATCAAACAGTTGTGAAAGCGGTTAAAGCACAAATGCCAT
The DNA here is from genome assembly GCF_053878415.1 of Exiguobacterium sp. EA-TM-5. Taxonomy (NCBI): domain Bacteria; kingdom Bacillati; phylum Bacillota; class Bacilli; order Caryophanales; genus Exiguobacterium; species Exiguobacterium sp. EA-TM-5. The sequence continues at coordinate 1,665,930 of NZ_CM132670.1, forward strand.
TTTATATCATGGATCGAAAAAGTCATGTCAGTTGGCGAATGGATCACATTACTACTTCGTTGACGGGTGTTCGCGTAAAAGAGCGAAAGTTTTTAGATCGATTATTAAGTCGACTAAAGCATGGGAAGGATCATGTCCATTAAGTTGGAAATAAAGGAGGAAATCATTCATGGACTTAAATGAATATGTAGGGTTGTTCCTTGATGAATCAATGGAGCATCTTCAAGCGATTAATACTAGCTTATTGGATTTCGAACAACGTATGGATGACGAAGCTGTCATTGATCAAATTTTTCGGTCAGCTCACACACTCAAAGGAATGGCGGGAACGATGGGGTATGATGCTATTGCTGACTTAACACATGAAATGGAGAGCGCGCTCGATTTAGTTCGTTCTAAAAAACAACCAGCCACCCCCGAACTAATTGATGTATTATTCGTCGCAGCAGAACAGCTTGAGACGATGGTTGAAGATATTAGTCGAGGCGGGAAAGGGAAATTAGATGTAACGGAGACGGTAAATCGATTGAAGCGGTTCATTCAACCGAATGATGTACAGGTCGAAACGAATGTTCTACCTACGACGCAACAGAATTTTGAATGTGATGTCTATTCAAAAGCGGTCGTCCAACAATCGATTGCAGCAGGCTATCAAGCGTACGTGTTATCAGTCGAACTATCAGCTGATGTCATCCTAAAGGCTGCTCGCGTTTATATGGTGTTTGATCGTCTTCAATCACTTGGAGACGTCATCCTCTCCAATCCGACTTCAGATGACTTAGAGCAAGAACATTTTGATACATCATTTGAGATTCTATTCGTAACACAGAGTGAAAAAGAGACTATTCGAGAAGCAGTTGAAGCTGTATCAGAAGTGGCGAACGTTTCCATCGTTCCTTTTGAGACGACGTCAGAAGCGGAAGTTGCCACTTCTACGTTACAACAAGAACCCGTTACTAAAGAGACTCAAAAAGAGTCAACTTCTACGAGTGAACCAATAGATGTTACGGCACCAGTCGCTTCAAAAACGATTCGTGTCAATCTTGAACGGATTGATCGTCTCATGAACTTATTTGAGGAGTTCATCATCGATCGAGGACGCTTAGAACGAATTGCGGCAGAAGTCGGTTCTCCTGAACTAACGGATACTGTCGAGCGAATTAAGCGCGGTACGAACGAATTACAGTCTCTCGTATTGACTTTACGTATGATGCCGATTGAACAAGTATTTAATCGTTTCCCACGAATGGTACGTTCTGTATCCAAAGATGTCGGAAAACACATAAAACTTCATATCACTGGTGCTGAAACCGAGTTGGATCGAACAGTCATCGATGAGATTGGTGATCCACTTGTTCACTTGATTCGTAACGCAATCGATCATGGAATCGAAAATAAGGCGGACCGGATTCTTGCTGGGAAACCTGTTGAAGGGAATTTATCATTACGCGCTTATCATTCGGGAAATCGAGTCTTCATTGAGATTGAAGACGACGGTGCTGGAATCAATCATGAACGCGTCACGCGAATTGCGATTGAGAAGGAGCTAATTACGGAAGAAGAGGCTGCGCTATTAACAATCGAAGAAGCATCGATGTTACTGTTCGCTCCAGGTTTCTCAACAGCAGAAACGGTGACGGATTTGTCTGGACGAGGTGTTGGACTCGATGTTGTTAAATCAAAGATTGAATCTCTTGGTGGAGAAGTATTCGTAGAAACACGTCGTGGTGAAGGTACGATTTTCAGAATTAGTCTACCACTTACGCTATCCATCATTTCAGCAATGTTGGTTGAACTTGGTAAAGAAACGTATGCGATTCCATTGACAGCAATCATTGAGACAACATCGTTACGAAGCACTTCCATTCTTCAGGCTCACCGAGAAAAAGTATTCGATTTCCGTGGACAACTTGTACCTTTAATTTCTTTGAATGAAGTATACGGTTTACCACAACATGATGCGGATGCCTACTCGGTTGTCGTTGTTCGTAGTGGTGAAAAACTGGCAGGTTTAATTGTCTCTGAATTGATTGGGCAACAAGAAATTGTCATGAAACCATTAGGTAGTTATCTAGAAGGTATTCGAGCTATTTCCGGAGCAACTATACTTGGTGATGGACAAGTGGCATTAATCATTGACAGTAATGCTCTATTACGAAAGTGAGGGAATTGAAGATGGAACAAAAGTGGGTTGTTTTTCAACTAGAAGAGAATTCATATGGGATTGACGTACAATCTGTTCGTTCAATTGAACGTCTTATTCCCATTACACGAATTCCGAATGCTGCTTCTTACGTAAAAGGTGTAATCAATTTGCGTGGAGTTGTAACGCCTGTGATCGATTTACGTTCACGTTTAGGTTTTGACGTGATTGAAGAAACCGAAGAAACACGAATCATCATTGCCACACTTGAGCATGGAGACGCTGGATTCATCGTTGATCGAGCGAATGAAGTCGTAGAATCCTCTGAAGTTAGAATCGAGCCTTTGGGGGAACAAAAACAAGAAGATGCATCTTATCTAACGGCAGTCGCAAAAGGAGAAGACCAACTGTTTTCTTTAATCGAACCAAATCGATTATTTGAGGATATCGTTCATGCTTAACTCAGACCAAAAAGATATTTTCAAAGAAATTGGAAATATCGGAGCAGGTCATGCTGCTACAGCGTTATCTACACTATTAGGGAAACCGATTGAAATCGAAGTGCCGTCAGCCGAACTAGAATCGTTTACGACGATCATAGATCGTGTTGGTGGTGCAGAAGCTTACACTGCTGGTGCGTTGTTGCGGTTCTCAGGAGATATTCGAGCGACATTGCTTTTTTTAATGCCACTTCATGATGCAGAAAAGTTAATTGGACAGCTTATGAAATCTGAATTCCAATTTTTCTCTGATTCACATGAAATGGGGGTTTCTGCCTGGGAGGAAATCGGGAATATACTTATTGGTGCATATGCACGCTCGATTTCAGATTGGTTGGATTTATCCCTCCAAGTCAGCGTTCCTGCTTCTGCATTTGATATGGTTGGAGCTCTACTCGAGGTGGCATTGCTTGAATCTTCAACACCAGGAAATATGGCATTGTATATCGACACTCATCTTTCTAGTGCCGGGAATGAATTGACTGGACACTTGCTTCTCCTTCCTGAAGCAAATGCGTTTCAGACAGTTTTTCAGCGATTGGGTGTGGATATTGATGGATGAACTCATACGCATTGGAATTGCAGAATACGCGATTAGTAAACAACCTGTCATTCTTCGTACTGCTGGACTTGGTTCTTGCGTTGGGGTCGTCATTTATGATCAAGAGCGAGGATTATCAAGTATGGCACATGTCATGTTGCCAGATTCAGCAATTAGTCGCAATCGCGAGGCTGAAATCGGTAAATTCGCAGATACTGCTATTCTAGAAATCGTAAAACGCCTACGAGCAAATGGTGCATTACGTTTACGCGCTAAGATTGCTGGTGGTGCACAGATGTTTCAATTCAAATACGAGCATGAATCGATGCGAATTGGAGAACGAAACATTGCGTCCGTCAAAGATATGTTACAAAAGACAGGAATCCCACTCGTTGCAGAAGATGTAGGTGGCACGAATGGACGGACGATCGAGTTCCACTCAAAGTCAGGACGTCTCGTTATCCGGACAGTAAATGTCGGGACGTTGGAAATATAGAGGAGGAATGGTCATGCGTGAGGAATTACAACAACTTTGGGATCGATGGCTATCGACACGTGATATCACGGTAGCAGATGAATTACTTTTGAATTACGAGCCCCTCGTTCAATATCATGTTCAACGCCTAAGTGCAACATTACCTAAAAGTGTCGATCGGGATGAATTGAAAAGTTTAGGAATGATGGGATTGTACGATGCTCTTCAAAAATTCGATCAAAATCATAATAATAAATTCGACACGTATGCCGCCTTTCGGATTCGAGGAGCAATTCTAGATGGATTGCGAAAAATCGATTGGTTACCACGTTCTTTACGAGAAAAAGCAAAGCGGGTCGAAGCAGCTGTTGAAATACTAGAGCAATCTCTTCAAAGAACTCCGACGATTGAAGAAGTATCTTCGATCGTGGAAATGTCTACGGATGAAGTGAAGAGTGCGTTAGCTGAAAGTTATTTTGCAAACGTATTATCGATTGATGAAGCCGTCACCTTACAAGATGAAGGAAAAGCAATGACCGTTTCCTATCTAGACCCTGATACTGCGACTCCGGAAGACATGTTATTGATGCGTGAATTGATTGCTAAATTAGCAGAGGAAGTTAAAGAACTGTCTGAAAAAGAACAACTGGTCGTTTCGTTGTTCTATTATGAAGAATTAACGTTGACCGAGATTGGAGAAATCCTTGAACTGTCTACATCTCGGATTTCTCAAATCCATTCCAAAGCATTACGTAAATTAAAAAATGCATTGGGAAGTGCATACTTAGCAGATCGTGTCGCAATGTGAAAGGAAATCCATCATGACAGTCGTGTATATACTTTTAGCAGCTCTTATATGCTACGCATTACTCTTACTGTTTCGTCAGCAAGCGGATTTAAAAGATCGTATCTCCCGTTTGGAGCGTGAAAAAAGCGAAACAGAGCAAGTTTTATTAAGCTTTATGGAACAAGTGAGTGAAATGACCGAGCAGAACTCAAAAGCTGAAGCCTCATCCAATGTTATAAATGAAGCACATCAGAACCTATCAACGGAATCAGTCTTATCTGAGGAAAATGTTGTGCAAAATGAACAAGCCGAATCATTTCTTAAAGCATCAGTTCTTTCTGAAATACAGATCGAAGAACAGGACTTAACAGAAGAACAAGTCTTAACAGATGTTGAACAGGCGTTACGCGAAGGGACAGATCTTGAGACACTCGCTCGTTCTTTGAATCGAGGAACGGGTGAGGTCGCTTTGATCGCAAAACTTTCTCGTCAAACGAAGGTTGCTCCTCGTTAATCTTTATGCTATATTAGTCTACGGTGTTAATTACGCACGCATGTATCGCCAGCTGCGGTGCCTTTAATAGGTTAGCTGGATAGACGATCATCGCGGAGGACATCCAAAACCCAAAAGGAGGAATTCATCATGGCAGTAATCTCGATGAAACAATTGTTAGAAGCTGGTGTACACTTCGGTCACCAAACACGCCGTTGGAACCCAAAAATGGCGAAATACATCTTCACAGAACGGAACGGAATCTACATCATCGACCTTCAAAAAACGGTCAAAAAAGTAGACGAAGCTTATAACTTCATCCGTGAAGTAGCGTCTGAAGGCGGAAACGTTCTTTTCGTTGGTACGAAAAAACAAGCACAAGACACTGTGAAAGAAGAAGCGATCCGTGCAGGACAATACTTCATCAACGAACGTTGGTTGGGTGGAACTCTCACGAACTTCTCTACAATCAAAAAACGTATCAACCGTTTGAAACAACTCGAAAAAATGGAAGAGAACGGTACATTCGAAGTTCTTCCTAAAAAAGAAGTCATCATTCTTAAAAAAGAAATGACTCGTCTTGAGAAATTCCTCGGCGGTATCAAAGATATGCCAGGCGTTCCGGATGCACTCTTCATCGTTGACCCACGCAAAGAGCGTATCGCGATTGCAGAAGCACACAAACTCAACATCCCAATCGTTGCGATTGTTGATACTAACTGTGATCCAGACGAAATCGACTACGTCATCCCAGCGAACGACGATGCGATCCGTGCAGTCAAATTGCTCACTGGTAAAATGGCTGACGCAATCCTCGAAGTTAAACAAGGCGAAGATAACGTAGCACCTGAAACTACTGAAGAAGTAGTAGCAGACGCTGAGTAATTCGTGATGCCAGGTGATAAAGGGAATCGACCTTTTATCACCTTTTTTTTGAAAATAAGGACGTTATAAGGAGGAATATCGAATGGCTATTACAGCAGCAATGGTTAAAGAACTTCGTGAAAAAACAGGTGCAGGTATGCTAGACTGCAAAAAAGCACTCGTTGAAACTGACGGTGACATGAACGCAGCAGTAGATTTCTTGCGTGAAAAAGGAATCGCCAAAGCAGCAGCAAAAGGCGATCGTATCGCAGCTGAAGGGTTGACTGCAGTTGCAGTTGATGGCAACAAAGCAGCACTCGTCGAAATCAACTCAGAAACAGACTTCGTTGCGAAAAACGAACGTTTCCAAACGCTCGTTCAAAACATCGCTGATGCTGTTCTTCGTAACGGTTCTGAGACTGCTGAAGCAGCGCTCGCTTCTGAATACGAAGCAGGTAAAACAATCGACACGTACATCTCAGAAGAAGCTTCTACAATCGGAGAGAAAATTTCACTCCGTCGCGTAGCTCTCTTCACAAAAGCAGATGACGCAGCATTCGGTTCTTACCTCCACATGGGTGGACGCATCGGTTCAGTCGTCGTTATCGAAGGTACGACAGATGAAACAGTTGCAAAAGACGTTGCAATGCACATCGCAGCAGCTCGTCCACTTTACGTTGACCGTACTTCTGTTACAGAAGAAGAAAAAGCACGTGAAGAAAAAGTTCTTACTGAGCAAGCATTGAACGAAGGAAAACCAGCTAACATCGTTGAAAAAATGATCGTTGGTCGTATGAACAAGTTCTTCGAGGAAATCTGCCTCGTCGATCAAACGTTCGTTAAGGATCCAGACTTCAAAGTTGGTAAATTTGTAGAATCTAAAGGCGGTAAAGTCGTGTCATTCGTACGCTTCGAAGTTGGAGAAGGTATGGAAAAACGCGAAGAGAACTTCGCTGAAGAAGTTATGAACCAACTTAAAAAATAAGAATCGGGATCATCCTGATGACAAGAGAAGGAACACGTATGCTTCAATCCACTTTCGTGTGGAAGTGGTTCGTGTTCCTTTTTTACGGAATTTAGCAAGGGGGACATAGTCATGCAACCGAAATATAACCGGATTGTGTTAAAATTGAGCGGAGAAGCGCTCGCAGGAGATCAAGGGTTTGGGATCAATCCTGTCATCGTCAAATCTATCTCGGAACAGATTCGCGAATTAATTGAATTGAATGTTGAAGTAGCGGTCGTTGTCGGAGCTGGAAATATTTGGCGTGGTAAAACAGGAGCAGAACTTGGGATGGACCGGGCCAATGCCGATTATATGGGGATGCTAGCGACAGTCATGAACTCGCTTGCGCTTCAAGACAGTTTAGAAGATGTAGGTGTTGAAACGCGTGTTCAAACATCAATCGAGATGCGCCAAGTAGCAGAACCATATATCCGTCGCCGCGCAATGCGTCACCTGGAAAAAGGGCGCGTTGTCATCTTTGCAGCAGGTACAGGGAACCCATACTTCTCGACTGATACGACGGCTGCGCTTCGTGCGGCAGAAATCGAAGCAGAAGTCATCTTGATGGCAAAAAACAACGTCGATGGTGTGTACTCAGCTGATCCAAATGTTGATCCAGAAGCGAAGAAATTCGAGACACTTTCTTACTTGGATGTTTTAAAAGATGGACTTCAAGTCATGGATTCTACAGCTACATCACTTTGTATGGACAATGACATCCCGCTCATCGTCTTCTCGTTGATGGAAGAAGGAAACATCAAACGTGTCGTCATCGGTGACGAAATCGGGACAATCGTAAGGGGGAAATAATATGTCAAAAGAAATCTTGAAACAAGCCGAAGAACGGATGGAAAAAGCACATCTTTCACTTAAAAAGGAACTTGCAACACTCCGTGCAGGTCGTGCGAATGTTGCCATTTTAGATCCCGTTCAAGTCGAATACTATGGTTCACCAACACCGCTGAATCAAGTAGCGAATGTCAACACACCAGAAGCACGCCTGATCTTGATCACTCCTTGGGATAAGTCAATGGTCAGCGAGATCGAAAAAGCGATTCAACGTGCTGATCTTGGTCTTGCACCGTCATCTGATGGTACAGTCATCCGTCTTGCGATTCCACCATTAACGGAAGAGCGTCGGAAGGAACTTGTTAAACTCGTCAAGAAGTATACGGAAGAAGGAAAAGTTGCGCTCCGTAACATTCGTCGTGATACGAACGAACAGTTGAAAAAACAAGAAAAAGATGGTGCATTGACAGAAGACGATCTGCGTGGTTACACAGAAGATGTTCAGACGTTGACAGACAAGTTCGTCAAACAACTTGATCAAACGGCAACGGAAAAAGAACAAGAAATCATGGAAGTATGACGCGACGGATCGTCATGGGGGGGACTCTTTGTCACACGAAGAGTCCCTTTCTTCATAATTGAGAGAGGAGGAAGTGCGAATGTTTCAATGGTTGAATCAGACGAAAGAAACCGAAACCTATGAGCGGGTGCCTGAACATGTTGCCATTATTATGGATGGAAATGGACGATGGGCAAAAAAACGTGGGCTTCCACGAATCATGGGACATCGTGAAGGTATGAAATCGATTCGAGAAGTTGTTCGAGTCGCCAATGAGCTTGGTATCAAAAGCTTGACACTGTATGCCTTCTCAACTGAAAACTGGACGCGTCCAGAAGAAGAAGTAAATTTTCTAATGAAGCTCCCAGCTCAGTTTTTAGAATCAGATTTAAAAGAACTCGATGCCCAAAATGTTAAAGTCGAGGTAGCAGGTGAAGTATCTCGCCTCCCTCATTTCACGCGCGAGGCGGTCGAACAAGCGAAGCTGGATACGCAACACAATACAGGACTTCGTCTGATTTTCGCTCTGAATTATGGAGGACGCGATGAACTTGTGCAAGTCATGCAAAAACTGGGCGCCCAAGTCCAAGCAGGCTTATTGTCACCGGATGCGATTACACCGGAGACGATTGAACGCGAGTTGATGACAGGATCCGTGACGGATGTCGATTTTGTGATTCGGACAAGCGGGGAACAACGCCTGTCGAACTTCTTGCTGTGGCAAGCAGCCTATGCAGAGTTTTATTTCACAGATATCCTGTGGCCGGAATTTCGTCGTGAGGCATTTCTAGCTGCAATTGAAGATTACAATCAACGGACACGCCGGTTCGGCGGCGTCTGATTAAAATGAGGAACTAGCTTATGAAAACTCGAATTATTACAGGGATATGGGCGGGCGCCATCTTTTTGGCACTTTTGTACATCGGTGGACTACCCTTTTTAGCGTTTATGGTAGTCTTAACGATTCTCGGGTATACCGAACTCGTCCGGATGCGACAATGGAGTGGCTCACGTATTCCAAGGATTTTATTTGGAATTGGAACGCTATTGCCGTTTATCGGTATTTATGAGGAGGCAGTTGATCGGACACTTCCAATCGGACTCTCACCTATCGCTTGGGCGATGATCATCTTGTTAGTCGGTCTGTTCTGGAATGTCTTTTCAAAGAACGTCTTTACATTTGACGATGTTGCCTTTTTGCTATTGACTGCCGTTTATGTCGGTGTCGGTTTTGCGTCATTCGCCTACATCCGCTTACTCGAACACGGATTAACATGGTCACTCTTAATCATTCTCTTGATTTGGTTTACCGATTCCGGAGCGTACTTCGTCGGGAAACGATTTGGTAAGAATAAACTGTGGCCATCGATTAGCCCGAATAAAACAATTGAAGGGGCAGTCGGTGGTGTCATACTCGCCATCTTACTTGGTGTCGTGTTCGAAACCATTGAACCGACAGTTGGTTTTGGAAAAGTCATTTTACTTGCCATCATCGTTGCCGTCGTGGGTCAACTTGGTGATTTGGTCCAGTCAGCCTACAAACGCCACTACGGTGTAAAGGATTCTGGAACGTTACTACCGGGTCATGGTGGTATTTTAGATCGGTTCGACAGCATGATGATCGTCTTTACGGTCCTCGTCGTACTTGATATCTTTGCTTGAGGAGGCGCTTCATATGAAGAAAATCAGTATCATCGGCGGGACAGGATCGATTGGTACGCAAACGCTTGACGTCATTGCGGCTAATCCTGATCTTTTTGAATTGACGAGTTTTGCATTTGGACGGAATACGACGGTTGCCGTACCGTGGTTGAACCGTTTGCAGCCGATGCTTGTCGGTGTACAGGATGAAACGACTCGCCAAGAACTTGAGCGTCACTTAACATATCAGCCGACGATCGTCATTGGCGAAGAAGGACTGCTTGAGATCGTGACGCATCCCGAAGTCGATACGGTCATTACAGCGGTCGTTGGTGCCGTTGGTTTACGTCCGACGCTTGCAGCGATTGAGGCTGGCAAAACGATTGGGTTAGCGAATAAAGAAACACTCGTAACAGCAGGTCATCTCGTCATGAAACGAGCACGCGAAAAAAACGTCACTATCTTACCGGTCGATAGTGAACATGCAGCAATCTTCCAATGTTTGAACGGGGAACGACGTGAGGATGTGCGTCAAATCATCTTGACGGCGTCAGGCGGAAGCTTCCGCGATCAAACACGTGAAGAATTAGCAGACGTTACGGTCGAACAAGCTCTTGCACATCCAAACTGGTCGATGGGAGCGAAAATCACGATTGATTCCGCAACGATGATGAACAAAGGGTTCGAAGTCATTGAAGCGCATTGGTTATTTGATGTCGACTATGCGGATATTGATGTCGTCATTCACCGGGAATCAATCATCCACTCGATGGTTGAGTTCAACGATGGTGCAGTAATGGCGCAACTTGGCATGCCAGACATGCGGGAGCCGATTCAGTACGCTCTTACATATCCGTCCCGCCTTGAAATCCAAGGGGGAGAACGGTTAAACTTAAAGCAAATCGGACGCTTACACTTTGCTGATGCTTCATTCGACCGTTATCCATTGTTACGACTTGCTTTTGAAGCTGGTCAAGCCGGTGGTTCGATGCCATCAGTACTCAATGCTGCGAACGAACAAGCAGTGGACCGCTTTTTAAAAGGGGACATTCGCTTTTTAGAAATCGAAGCGAGCGTTGAGGCGGCGCTTCAAGCTCACGACCTTATCGAAGAGCCATCCTTGGATCAAATCCTTGCGGCAGACCGATGGGCGCGTGAGTTCGTATCGTCTCTTACATTCGCTAACTAAGGATGGGATAAGTAATGACGACCTTTATTTCAATCGTACTGATGTTCGGTGTACTCGTCGCCGTCCATGAATGGGGTCATCTCGTAATGGCGAAGCGGGCAGGTATTCTCTGTCGTGAATTCGCAATTGGATTTGGACCGAAGATTTTTTCAGTGTTTAAAAATGAGACGTTGTATACAGTTCGCCTATTACCGATTGGTGGTTACGTCAAAATGGCGGGAGAAGAACCTGAACTCGTTGAAATCAAGTCAGGTCAAACTGTCGGATTACAGTTAAAAGCGGGTGTCATCGAGACGATTTATTTCGATGCGGATCAGCCGCAAGTCGATCAAGTCGTCACAGTTGAGCGGATTGATCTACTGCATCAACTCGAACTCGTTGGGTTACAGGATGAGACATCGGTCCGGTACCCCGTTCTCACCAACAGCGTTTCTCGTCGAAGGTCAGACACGGACACAAATCGCCCCGTATGATCGCACATTTGGATCGAAATCCGTATGGAAACGCGTCCTTGCCATCGCTGCAGGACCGTTCATGAACTTCGTTCTTGCGTTCGTCATTCTATTCGGCCTTGCCCTGTATAACGGTTCTCCGACAGGGGAAAGCGTCATCGGAACAGTACAAAAAGGTTCACCGGCTGACAAAGCTGGACTTGTTGAAGGAGACCGGATTGTCTCAGTCAACGGACAGGATACAGCAAAATGGACGGATTTACGTGCTGGATTCCAAGACCGCGCTGGTAAAGCAACAGAAGTGGAATATGAGCGTGATGGGAAAGAGACGACAACCGAGATCACTCCTAAAGTACAACAACAAGGAGAACAGAAGGTTGGTATCATTGGTGTCACGAATGAGACAGAAAAATCATTCGGGACAGCTCTTCAAACAGGTGTCTCTGAAACATGGCGGATGTCGACACTTATCGTCGGTGCCGTTGGAGATCTCGTGACTGGTGTCGTTGGTGTCGATCAGTTATCAGGACCAGTCGGAATCGTCAAAATGACTGATCAGGTCGCAGATAGTGGATTCTCGATGCTGTTGACATGGACAGCACTGTTGTCCGTCAACTTAGCGGTCTTTAACTTGTTACCACTTCCAGCGCTTGACGGTGGACGATTGCTGTTCCTCTTCCTTGAAGCCTTACGCGGAAAACCGGTTGATCCTCAAAAAGAAGGATTGGTTCACTTCGTTGGTTTTGCGCTCTTAATGTTACTCATGCTCGTCGTCACTTGGAACGACATTCAAAAGTTCTTTTAATTAATCACTCAGTCAAAGGAGTTCGTGACTCATTATGAAACAATCAAAACTATTCATGCCAACGTTGCGTGAAGTACCATCTGATGCAGAAGCCATCAGTCACCAACTCTTGCTTCGTGCAGGATTTATACGTCAAAATGCCGCTGGGATCTATTCGTATTTACCACTCGCAAAACGTGTTCTCGCAAACATCGAGACGATCATCCGTGAAGAATTAGATGCAGCAGGGGCACAAGAATTACTCATGCCAGCGATTCAGCCAGCTGAACTTTGGGAAGAGACAGGTCGCTGGGATATCTATGGACCTGAATTAATGCGTTTAACGGATCGTCACGATCGTCGTTTTGCACTTGGTGCGACACACGAAGAACTGATCACATCGATCGTCCGAGATGAGTTGAACTCGTATAAGAAGTTGCCAGTCAACCTCTTCCAGATTCAAATGAAGTATCGTGACGAACGTCGTCCACGTTTTGGTTTATTACGTGGTCGTGAGTTCATCATGAAGGATGCCTATTCATTCCACTCGTCACAAGAGAGCTTAGACGAAGAATATCAAAATATGTTTGATACGTATTCGCGGATCTTTACACGTGTCGGTCTTGAATTCCGTCCGGTCGTCGCCGATTCTGGCGCAATCGGTGGTAGCGGAACACATGAGTTTCATGCCTTAGCGGCAATCGGTGAAGACACGATCGTCTATTCGGATCAGTCGGATTACGCAGCAAACTTAGAGATGGCTGAATCAATCGATGCTTATCCAAAGCAAGACAAAGCACCAGAAGCGCTGGAAGAAGTGCATACGGCAGATGCGAAGACGATTGAAGCAGTCAGTGCACATTTGAACTTGCCAGCTAACGAATCAATCAAGACGGTCATCTTCAAAACGGAACAAGGGCTTGTCATGGCGCTTGTTCGTGGCGATCATGAAGTCAATGACATCAAGTTGAAGAACTATCTCGGTGCACTTGATATCACAATGGCAAGTGATGAAGAGATTGAAGCAGCGCTTCACTCAACACCAGGAACGCTTGGACCGATTGGTGCTGACATGAAGATCGTTGCAGATTACGCGATTCGTGCCTTGACGAATGCGGTCTGTGGTGCGAATAAAGCAGAAACACATTATATTCATGTTGATCCAAGCCGTGATTTCGAAGCAGACTATACAGACTTGCGCTTCGTTGAAGAAGGTGACGTCTCACCAGACGGTAACGGTAACGTTAAATTCGCTCGTGGAATCGAAGTGGGTCAAGTCTTCAAACTCGGAACACGTTACTCAGAAGGGATGGGAGCGACATTCCTCGATGAAGGCGGTAAGGCACAACCTCTCATCATGGGTTGTTACGGTATCGGTGTCTCGCGGACATTGTCGGCAGTCGTCGAACAACATTATGACGAGCGTGGAATCATTTGGCCCAAAGCGATCGCTCCATACGATGTTCATTTAATCGTCGTCAACGGTAAAAATGCAGAACAACTCGAGCTCGGAGAAACATTATACCGTGAGTTGACAGCTGCAGGATTCAGTGTTCTCCTTGACGACCGGAAAGAACGGGCAGGCGTCAAGTTCGCTGATGCGGATTTGATTGGTCTACCGGTTCGTTTGAACGTCGGGAAAAAAGCGGCAGAAAGAATCGTTGAATTAAAAGCACGTCGTGGTGGCGATGCAGAAGAAGTTGGACAAGAACAAGTCGTTGAGGCTGTTCGTTCACTCTATGAAGGTTTAGAATAAAGAATGGAGACGGTCACTTTTCATAAAGTGACTGTTTTCTTGTCTCACACCCATTCGCCCCTTGGGCAATCCGCAAGAGGAGGAGGAGTTGCTGTCACGGTGTGAAGCGATCAGACAGCACAATTGCGAGTGGATACACAACAACGCATGTCACTGTTACTCAGTGACTTGGAATTACCGAACGGGATTATTGAAGAATACTTTCACGAAGCAGTTCTCGAAAAGCTTCGCGTCAATAAAGCTAAAGCCACGTGGACATTTGAGATCCGCTTGCCACACGTTTTACCACAAAACGTCTATCAACTCTTCACGAGTCGTTTAGTCAGTCGGTATCAACAATTTGCCGAAGTCAAAATCATATTGCATGCAGATAGCCGTCCAGACGAGCGTATGTATCATGACTACTGGCCATATGTCGTTCAGGATCTCGCGGATGTTTCATCAGCGATGCGAACTCAACTTGGACGTGTCTTACCAGAGTTCAAAGAACAGAAATTATTCATTCCAGTCCGGAGTGAACCAGAAGCAGGTTTCTTGAAAAGTAGCCTATGTGGTGAGTTACAGTTACTCTATAGTGCTTACGGATTCCCGAAGTTCAACTGTGAACCGATTGTTCAGATTAACGAGTCGAAACAAGAAGAGTTGCGCAATCAGGTGAAGCAGGAAGACATGGAAGAAGCAAAGCGGATGCTCGAATTGCAATTTAAACGGGAGCAGACACGAGATGATGATGAAGGTCCTGTCGATATCCGAATCGGGAAACCGATTCAAGATGAGATTGTCCCAATCAAGACGATTCAGGACGAAGAGCGACGAATTGCCATTCGTGGTCTCGTCTTCTCAGCAGAAAGTCGTGAACTACGAAGCGGGAAGACGATCTTTACGTTTAAGATGACGGATTATACGGACTCGCTTGTCGTCAAGATGTTCGCGCGTGACGAGACGGATGTTAAAATCCTCTCGGCGATCAAAAAAGGCATGTGGATTCAAGCGGCAGGTCGAGTCGAATTCGATACATTCCTTCGCGATCTCTGTATGATGATTGCTCAACTATCAGAAGTGAAGATGGAAGCACCAGCTGATCCTTGGGCAGGTGAGAAGCGCGTCGAATTACATGCGCACTCGCAAATGAGTCAGATGGACGCCGTCATGAACGTGACGAAATACGTTGAACGGGCAGCAAAGTGGGGACATCCTGCTGTAGCAATCACCGATCATGCCGGTGCCCAAAGTTTTCCGGATGCTTACTATGCTGGAAAGAAAAACGATATTAAGGTGCTATACGGAATTGAAGCAAACGTCGTTAATGACGGGGTGCAAGTCGCTTATCATCCGATTGATCGAAATTTAGATGACGCAACGTTTGTTGTCTTTGACGTTGAGACGACGGGTTTATCAGCGATGTACAACAAAATCATCGAACTCGCAGCTGTCAAAATCTATGATGGCGATATCATCGATAAATTCGAAGCGTTCGCAGATCCGAAGCATCTCCTATCGGCAACGACGATTGATTTGACAGGCATTACCGATGATATGGTCCGGGGACAACCAGATTCAGAACAAGTCGTTAAGGAATTCATGGACTGGGCAGGTGACTCGATTCTTGTTGCCCATAACGCCTCGTTTGATATTGGATTCTTAAATGCGACGCTCCGGTCTGGTGGTCATGAGGAGTCACTGTTACCTGTCATCGATACATTAGAACTAGCGCGTGTGTTGATGCCGACATTAAAAAACCACCGATTGAATACACTCGCGAAACGATTTGACATCGAATTGACGCAGCATCACCGCGCCATCTATGACGCGGAAGCGACGGGATATTTGATGGTCAAATTGCTTCAAATGGCGGATGAGATGTTCGACATGAAGACTCATGCCTCACTTAACCGGGAGATGGGGAAAGATATCTCGCGGGCACGACCATACCATGCGACGGTTTACGCGAAAAACCGGACGGGCTTGAAGAATTTGTACCAATTGATTTCGCTTGCCCACACGAAACACGTTCACCGTGTCGTGCGAACACCACGTTCACAACTCGTCGCGCACCGTGATGGATTAATCATCGGTTCTGCATGCGATAACGGCGAAGTCTTTGATGCTGCCCTGAATAAATCGGATGAGGATTTAGCGAAGGTCATGCAGTTCTATGATTTCATCGAGATTCAGCCACCCGCGATGTACGGTCATTTGATTGAACGGGAAATCGTTCAGAATGAACTTGAACTGCGTGAACTGATCAAGAAAATCATCCGCGTCGCAGAAGAACATGATATCTTACCGGTCGCGACAGGGAATGTGCATTACCTCGATCAGCATGACGCGACGTACCGAGAGATTTTGATTCGGACACAAGGCGGAGCGAACATGTTGAATATGCGGAAACAATTGCCACCAGCTCATTTCCGCACGACGAAGGAAATGATGGACGACTTCAAGTTCCTCGGACCAGATGTGTCGGAACGTCTCGTCATCACGAATAGTCAAGCCGTCGCGGAACAGTTTGAGAATATCGACATCATTCCAAAAGATTTGTATACACCAAAGATTGAAGGCGCAGATGAAGAAGTCCGAAACTTGTCATATGATATGGCACATCGGATTTATGGGGAGACATTACCCGAAATTGTCGAAGCACGACTTGAAAAAGAGCTGAAGTCGATTATTGGTCACGGATTCGCCGTTATTTATCTGATTTCGCACAAGCTCGTTAAAAAGTCACTCGACGATGGTTATTTGGTCGGTTCACGGGGGTCGGTCGGATCGAGCCTTGTTGCGACGATGACGGAAATCACGGAAGTTAATCCATTACCTCCGCATTATGTCTGTCCGAATTGTAAGGAATCAGAATTCTTTGATGACGGTTCCGTCGGTTCAGGATTTGATTTACCGGACAAATCGTGTTCGAAATGTGATATTCCGCTATTTAAAGACGGTCATGATATTCCGTTTGAGACATTCCTTGGTTTTAAAGGGGATAAAGTACCAGATATCGATTTGAACTTCAGTGGGGAATATCAGCCGCAAGCGCATGCTTATACGAAAGTCCTGTTCGGTGACGATTACGTCTATCGTGCCGGAACGATCGGAACGATTGCCGAGAAAACAGCGTATGGATATGTCAAAGGGTATCAGTCAGAGAATGAGTTGACGTACCGGAATGCGGAAGTCGATCGTCTCGTTAGCGGAGTCACCGGTGTCAAACGAACAACCGGACAACACCCAGGCGGAATCATCGTCGTACCGGACTACATGGACATCTACGATATCAGTCCGATTCAATATCCAGCGGATGACATGGGTTCTGAATGGAAAACGACACACTTCGATTTCCACTCGATTCACGATAACTTACTCAAACTCGATATCCTCGGTCACGATGATCCGACAATGATTCGGATGCTACAAGATTTATCAGGACGTGACCCAAAGACGATTCCTGTTGATGACCCAGAAGTCATGAAAATCTTCAGTTCGACGGAATCAATCGGTGTGACACCTGAGCAGATTGATTCAAAAACAGGAACGCTCGGTATTCCGGAGTTTGGGACTAAGTTCGTTCGCCAAATGCTAGAGGAGACAAAACCGACGACGTTCTCGGAACTTGTTCAGATTTCTGGACTCTCACACGGAACGGATGTCTGGCTTGGAAATGCAAGTGAACTGATTTACAACGGAACATGTGAGTTAAAAGACGTCATCGGTTGTCGAGATGACATCATGGTCTACTTGATCTATGCCGGTCTTGAACCGTCGCTTGCCTTTAAGATCATGGAGTCGGTCCGTAAAGGGAAAGGGCTCTCGATTGATATGGAAGAGGCGATGATCGAGAACGACGTGCCACTCTGGTACATCGACTCTTGCAAGAAAATCAAGTACATGTTCCCAAAAGCCCATGCTGCCGCTTACGTCTTGATGGCGGTTCGGATTGCTTACTATAAAGTTCACCATCCGATGTATTACTATGCTTCGTACTTTACGGTACGTGCGGGTGACTTTGATATCGGTGCGATGAATAAGGGCTCTGCTGCGGTTCGTAAAGTCTTACAAGACATTAAGGATAAAGGTTTTGAAGCGACGGCGAAGGATAAAGGCTTGTATACAGTCCTTGAAATTGCGCTCGAGATGATTGAACGCGGCTTTACATTCCAGAAAGTCGATCTCTACCGTTCGAGCGCATCAGAATTCTTGATTGATGGGGATACATTGTTACCGCCGTTTGATGCCGTGACAGGTCTTGGGACGAACGCTGCGAAGCAAATCGTCGAAGCACGTAAAGGCGGAGAATTCCTCTCGAAGGAAGATCTTCAAAAACGCGCGAAGTTGTCGAAATCCATCATCGAGACCCTCGATAACCTGGGTTGTCTCGAAGGGTTACCAGACGAGAATCAGCTCTCCTTGTTCGACTTGTAAGCCCTTAGGAACACTTGCTTTGAGCGCTTTCCTATGCTATATTGAGTGAGGAAATGTTTTTTATACTACGACTTGGAAGGAGTAGGGGGACCTGCTCCTTTCTTGTTTGTTTTTTGAAGGAGGATGAAGATGACGAACGTAACGGAAAAGGTCGAAGCGCTCGCAAAACCAATCGTCGAACGAGAGGGGATGGAGCTAGTCGACGTTGAATTCGTCAAAGAAGGGGCGGATTGGTTCCTACGTGTCTCCATCGACAAAGAGGGTGGCGTAGATCTTGAAGACTGCGTCAAAATCAATGAACAGTTATCGGAAGCATTGAATGATAATGATCCGATCGACGAGCCGTATTACCTCGACGTCGCTAGTCCAGGAGCGGAACGTCCACTGAAGAAAGACGAGGATTTCGAAAAAGCAATCGGGAAACATGTGTACATCAAAACGCACGATCCAGTGAAGAATGCAGTTGAATTCGAGGGAACGTTGCTATCGTACACACCTGAGATGCTTGAAATCGAAGTGCGTGTCAAAACAAGAAAATTGAAAATTGAGATACCGGTCGACAAGATTGCACTTGCGCGACTTGCGGTAATGTTCTGACGGAAAGGAAGAGAACGATGGGACCACAGTTACTCGAGGCGATCAATCAAATCGCGAAAGAGAAGGAAATTGATAAGAATATCATCATCGATGCGCTCGAACAGGCATTGATTTCAGCGTACCGACGTAACTTCGGAAAAGAGTCGGAGGCTGTAAAGGTCGAATTCGACCAGCAGACAGGAGATATTCGTGTCTTCGCGCTTAAGGAAGTCGTTGAACGATTGACGCAACCGGAAGAGCAACTCTCGCTTGAAGAAGCACATGAAATCGATCCAACCTATGAACTCGGCGATTTCCATAAAGTCGAAGTGACGCCAGGCGACTTTGGTCGTGTTGCGGCACAAACGGCGAAACAGATCGTCACACAAAAAATGCGTGAAGCAGAACGCGAACGCATCTATAATCACTTCGCGGATCGTGAAGATGAAATCATGACGGGTATCGTCGAACGTCAAGATGCACGGAACTTGTACGTGAACCTAGAAGGTATCGAAGCCGTCTTGACGACACACGAGCAAATGCCGAATGAACGTTTCGGGATTCGTGATCGCATTAAAGTGTACGTCACGAAAGTTGATCCAATGGTCAAAGGATCAGGTGCCTCGATTCTCGTATCACGGACACACCCAGGTCTCTTAAAACGTCTCTTTGAAATCGAAGTACCGGAAATTTCAAGTGGCGAAGTCGAAGTTAAATCTGTTGCACGTGAAGCGGGCGACCGCTCGAAAATCGCAGTCGCAGCGGATGACATCGATCCAGTTGGTGCATGTGTCGGACAAAAAGGCGCACGTGTTCAGCGTATCGTCAATGATCTGAACGGAGAAAAAATCGATATCGTTCGTTACTCGGATGATCCGAAAGAATATGTCGCGAATGCACTCAGCCCTGCTCAAGTCGTTGCTGTTTATGTCAACGAACCAGCGAAGGCAACGATCGTCGTTGTTCCAGATTTCCAACTGTCACTTGCAATCGGGAAGCGTGGTCAAAACGCGCGTCTTGCAGCAAAATTGACAGGATGGAAGATCGACATCAAGAGTGAGTCTGAAGCAGAATCGATGGATCTCGAAGATGTCTTCGCAACGGAAGAGCCGACAGTAGAAGCGGTCCAAGTTGAAGGCGAGGAATAATTCGTGCAAAAAAAGGTACCATTACGCAAGTGTGTCATCACACAAGAAATGAAACCGAAAAAAGAATTAA
This sequence comes from Exiguobacterium sp. EA-TM-5, assembly GCF_053878415.1. Lineage (NCBI taxonomy): Bacteria > Bacillati > Bacillota > Bacilli > Caryophanales > Exiguobacterium > Exiguobacterium sp. EA-TM-5. The sequence continues at coordinate 1,686,122 of NZ_CM132670.1, forward strand.
TTCGTGTCGTCCGGACACCTGAACAAGAGGTCGTCATCGATTTAAATGGTAAGATGAATGGGCGGGGTGCCTATTTATCAAAAGATGCGGCAGTCATTGCGACGGCGAAGAAAAAACGGACGCTCGATCATCATTTGAAGGTCAAGACGACAGATGCCTTATACGATGAATTGCTAGAACTCGCGGGAGGTACGCATGAGTAAATGGGAATCCCTTCTCGGTCTCGCGAATCGAGCTAGGAAAGTGACGACTGGAGAAGAACTCGTACTGAAAGAAGTACGAGGAGGACAAGCGAAGCTTGTTCTCTTAGCAGCAGATGCGGGGGCTGCCACGCGTAAGAAAGTCACAGATAAATGTACGAGTTATCAAGTTCCTTACCTAGAAGTCGCCGACCGGACGATTCTCGGTCAAGCATTAGGAAAGGATGCGCGTGTTGTCGTGTCAGTCAATGAAGCCGGATTTGCGAAAAAGCTAACTGAACTCCTCTCGAACGACTAATTGGAGGTGGATCCTTTGGGTAAACGTGTATACGAATTCGCCAAGGAACAAAACGTAACAAGTAAGCAGGTCATCACCCAGCTTGAAAAGCTGGAGAAACCAGTCAAGAATCACATGGCAGTATTAGATGAACAGACAGTACAGCAACTCGATCAAGTATTTAATCCCGAGAAATATCGGGCTCAAAAGACGGAGGCTCCAAAACAAGTGAAATCAGATAATAAACCGAACCGACCAGGAAGTACAAACAAACCAGCAGGTAACCAATCACGTAACAGCAAAGGCGGACGCCCAGAATTCGGCAACCGTAACAACCGTGGCGGCAAACGTCGTCCGAACCAAAAGAAAGCAGAACCACGTAAACTCGAAGTAGCGGATCCGAACTCGAAGTCGAGTCAACGGAAAGCAGCTCGTCGGGCACAAGAAGAGGCGATGGCAAACGTCGTTCAATACTCTGACAACTTGACAGTCGGTGAACTTGCTGAAAAAATGGCGAAAAAACCGAATGAATTGATTATGAAATTGATGGGTCTCGGTGTCATGGCGACGATCAACCAAGATCTCGATGACGAAACAGTTGAACTGCTTGCAACAGAGTTCGGTTTTGAAGTCGAAAAGACAGTCCAAGTCGATGAGACGGACTTTGATCAATACGAATTGAACCTCGACCAGTACGAATTGTCTGAGCGTCCACCGGTCGTTACGATCATGGGACACGTCGACCACGGTAAAACGACTTTGCTCGATTCAATCCGTAACACGAAGGTCACTGCAGGCGAAGCCGGCGGGATCACACAGCACATCGGTGCGTACCAAGTTGAAATCGACGGTAAGAAAATCACATTCCTTGATACACCAGGTCACGCGGCATTTACAACAATGCGTGCACGTGGAGCAGATGTCACGGATATCGCGATCATCGTCGTTGCAGCGGATGATGGTGTCATGCCACAAACGGAAGAAGCAATCAGCCACGCGAAAGCAGCTGGTGTTCCAATCATCGTAGCTGTCAACAAGATGGACAAAGAGGGTGCTAACCCAGACCGTGTCAAACAAGAATTGACAGAGTTCGAACTCGTTGCAGAAGACTGGGGTGGCGATACGATCTTCGTACCGGTTTCAGCACTTAAAGGTGACGGAATCGATGAATTGCTCGAAATGATTCTTCTCGTTTCAGAAGTTCAAGAATATAAATCAACACCAGAAATGCATGGTCGTGGTACAGTCATCGAGGCGAAACTCGATAAAGGACGTGGACCAGTTGCAACGCTTCTCGTTCAACACGGTACACTCCGTGTTGGGGATCCAATCGTTGTCGGTCATACGTTCGGTCGTATCCGGGCAATGGTCAACGATATCGGTCGTCGTGTTAAAGAAGTTGGACCATCGACGCCAATCGAAATCACAGGTTTAAACGACGTACCGAAAGCAGGCGATCAATTTTTCGCATTCGAAGATGAGAAAAAAGCTCGTCAAATCGGTGAAGCGCGTTACCAACGTGAAATCGAAGCACAACGTCGTGATTCGGCGAAAGTCAGCTTAGAAGATCTCTTCGACCGCATTAAAGAAGGCGAAGTCAAAGACCTTAACATCATCATCAAAGGTGACGTTCAAGGTTCAGTTGAAGCCTTAGCCGGTTCATTGAAGAAAATTGATGTCGAAGGTGTTAAAATTAACATCGTACACTCAGGTGTCGGTGCTATCACGGAAGGTGACGTCATCCTTGCTTCGGCAGCGAATGCGATCATCATCGGATTCAACGTCCGGCCAGATGGTAACGCCAAATCGATGGCGGATCAGGAAAAAGTCGAAATTCGTCTTCATCGGATCATCTATAACGCAATCGAAGAAATCGAGCAAGCGATGAAAGGTCTTCTTGATCCTGAATTCGTTGAGAAAATCATCGGTCAAGCTGAAGTCCGCGATGTCATCAAAGTATCGAAAGTCGGTACGATCGCAGGTGGATATGTCACGGAAGGTAAGTTAACACGTGATGCAGGCGTCCGTGTCGTACGTGACAGTATCGTCATCTACGAAGGAAAACTCGATACACTTCGTCGTTTCAAAGATGATGTCAAAGAAGTCGCTACTGGCTATGAGTGTGGAATTAAGATTGAAAAATATGATGATATCAAAGTTGATGATGTCATCGAAGCGTTCATCATGGAAGAAGTTAAACGGAAGTAACAGAACGGAATCCATTCTTCCGAACTGGAGGGAATAACTATGAGTTTACGCTCGAATCGTGTCGCCGAACAGATGCGTAAGGAAATTACGCAACTGCTCATCAAAGATGTCAAGGATCCTCGCGTCAAGACGATTACCGTCACAGGTGTCGAAGTGACAGGAGACTTACAACAAGCGACGATCTTCTACTCGGTCCTCGGTGACGATAAAGCACGTGAGGATGCGCGCATCGGTCTTGAAAGATCAAAAGGCTTTATGCGCAAGGAAATCGGATCACGGATTCGTCTACGGAAAACACCTGAACTATTGTTCGAGGTCGATTCTTCTGTCGAGTACGGATCACGCATTGATGAGTTGCTTCGGAATTTGAACAAAGATTAACACCTAAGGCAGCCACGTGTGTGGTTGCCTTTTTTCAAGGAGGAAATAACGTGGAACCCATCGGAGTATTACCGTTAGATAAACCAGCGGGTATGACGAGTCACGATTGTGTCTTTCGTCTACGTCGCTTGTTTCAGACGAAAAAAGTTGGACATACAGGGACACTCGACCCGGAAGTAACGGGAGTCTTACCGATTTGTCTTGGTCGAGCGACGAAGCTTGCCCGCTTCATCACGGATGAAGGAAAGCGCTACGCAGCGGAAGTGACGATCGGCTTTGCGACGACAACGGAAGATGCGCACGGGGAAACAGTTCGCGAAACAGCGGTTGAACCGGGAAGTATTACCGAGGAAGCAATTGCGGACATCTTGACTCAATTGACAGGAGAGATCGAGCAGACACCACCATATTATTCAGCTGTTAAAGTGAATGGGAAAAAATTATATGAATATGCTCGAAAAGGAATTGAAGTTGAGCGTCCGACGCGCATCGTCCGCATCGATCGACTAGAACGAACATCAGATATTGTATTTGAAGACGGTCTCTGTCGCTTCCGTCTTGATATCGCTTGTGGAAAAGGGACGTATATTCGGACATTAGCGGTCGAGATCGGAGAACGACTTGGTTACGCGGCACACATGAGTGAACTACGCCGGACAAGCTCTGGTGCCATCGCTGAGACGGATACCGTGACACTTGAGACGCTTGAATCGTATGAGACGGTTGAAGAACGGATGCAACACGTTCTACCGATTGAACACGTCATTCAAAAATGGCCACGCTTGACGGTCGATGCGTCGACAGCACAGCGTGTCTTAAATGGAGCGAAGCTGACGAGCATTCCAGTCGAATTCGAGCTGTTTACTGTCTATAATGAAGAAGACGTACCTTTAGCGCTATATCGACGTCTTCCAGAAGAACAGGTAGCACGCGTCGAGGTCATGCTACAAATCGATTAAGATCGGAGAGAGCATCATGGACATCATACATTTGACATATCCGGAACAGCCTCAAAAAGACCCTGCCGTCGTCGCACTCGGCTTTTTTGACGGCGTACATCTCGGGCATCAGCAGGTCATCGCAGCAGCTCGCAAAGAGGCGGAGGCTCGTCGCTTGCCCTTAGCTGTCATGACGTTTGATCCGCATCCGAAACAAGTACTTGGTAAAGGCGATGAACCGGTCCGCTACATCACACCACTTGAACGTAAATTAGAGAAAATCGAACAGCTCGGTGCCGATCGTGTTTATGTGATTGAGTTTACAATTCCCTTTTCGGAATTATCACCGCAAGCCTTCGTTGACGAATATCTGATTGCATCCGGAGCAGAACACGTTGTCGCAGGATTTGATTATTCCTATGGTCGCTTCGGAGCAGGTAAAATGGCGACACTTGATTTCCACAGTCGGGGCACGTTTACACATACTGTCGTTGCGGAATTTCAAGAAGAAGCGGAAAAAATCAGTTCGACCCGGATTCGACGTTTACTTGCTGCAGGTGAAGTCGAACAGGCTGCGCATTTGCTCGGTGAACCCTATCAAATCAAAGGAACGATCATTCACGGTGACGCACGCGGACGGCAAATCGGCTTCCCGACAGCCAACATGCGTCCGGAATTTTCTTACGTCATTCCGAAACTCGGTGTGTATGCGACATTCGTTCGCTTAGCAGACGGTCGTCGGTTCAAGGCGATGACGAATGTTGGGAGACGACCGACGTTTTATGAGACGGGAGACGTCAGTATCGAGACGCATCTGCTTGATTTTGACGAAGACCTCTATGATCAAGAACTGACACTTGAATGGATCGCTTACTTACGGGATGAAAAAGCGTTTAACGGCATCGATCAATTAAAAGAACAATTAGCGCGTGACCGCGAAGAAGCAAATGCACGATTAAGCGTTTGACAGTACGGACAGGGTTCGTTATGATAGGTCAGTACGATCACGTACAGCCGATTCACTTGGCATCTGGTCTCACCATCCGATGCTCGGGAATACGGTCATTCATAAGATGGAGGTGGAGTGACAATGGCACTCACAAAAGAACGTAAAAACGAAATTATCGAAGCATATGCTACGAAACAAGGCGATACTGGTTCGCCGGAAGTACAAGTTGCTGTTTTGACTGAACAAATCACAACTTTGAACGATCACTTACGTACACACAAAAAGGATCACCACTCACGTCGTGGTCTCTTGAAAATGGTCGGTCGTCGCCGTAACTTGCTCACATACCTTCGTAACAAGGATGTTGCACGTTACCGTTCGTTGATCGAGCGTCTTGGTCTCCGTCGCTAATCCCGACGAGAACGAGGTAGGGAAGCAGGAGCATCGTCTCCTGTTTCTTTTTTTTGCCGATTCATGGACTTTTTGCGCAAGAACCTACATAATTAGATTTGAATGAAAAAACGGATAGCAGTGAGAGGAGATTTGTGCATGTCACAAACAAAACAGACGTTTTCGACCGAACTCGGTGGACGTCCATTAACGATTGAAATCGGTCAATTAGCAAAACAGGCGAACGGAGCAGCATTGATTCGTTACGGCGATACAGCCGTTCTTGCTACGGTCGTTGCATCAAAACAACCGAAGGACTTAGATTTCTTCCCATTAACAGTGAACTATGAAGAAAAATTATATGCGGCAGGGAAAATCCCAGGTGGATTCCTTAAACGTGAAGGACGTCCTGGAGAGAGTGCCATCTTGACTTCGCGTCTGATTGACCGTCCGATCCGTCCATTATTCCCAGACGGTTTCCGTCACGATGTACAAGTGGCGACAACGGTTCTTTCGTCAGATGCTGACAATTCACCAGAAGTTGCAGCGATGATCGGTGCTTCGATTGCGCTTTCGATTTCAGATATTCCATTCGATGGTCCAATCGCCGGCGTTACGATCGGTCGCGTCGACGGTGAATTCGTCGTGAACCCGACTTCAGCACAAATGGAAGTCAGCGACATCGATCTCCAAGTTGCCGGAACAAAACATGCCGTCAACATGGTTGAAGCAGGTGCGAAGGAAGTATCAGAACAAGCGATGCTTGAAGCGATCTTGCTTGGACACGATGTCATCAAGGAAATGATTGCGTTCCAAGAAGAAATCGTTGCTCAAGTCGGTAAAGAAAAATTCGAATATACGGTATCAAGCTTCGATGAGACAATCGTCAATCGCCTGAAAGCAGAAGCATTGGCAGAAGTCACACAAGCGGTTCAAGTCGAAGAAAAACAAGCGCGTGACGTTGCTATCAATGAAGTCATCGCAAAATACATCGAGTTGTATGCAGCTGACGAGTCAGTCACAGCAGAGCAACTGTCAGAAGTATCAGGCGTTCTCAACAAGTTCGTCAAAGACGAAGTCCGTCGTCTCATCACGGAAGACAAAGTTCGTCCGGATGGTCGTGGTCTTGCTGAGATTCGTCCACTCGATTCAGAAGTTGGTCTCTTACCACGTGCACACGGTTCAGGTTTGTTCACACGCGGTCAAACACAAGTCTTGTCTGTTGCGACACTCGGTGTTGCGGGCGACGCTCAAATCATCGATGGACTTGGTTTGAAAGAAGAGAAACGTTTCATGCACCACTATAACTTCCCACCATTCTCAGTCGGGGAAGCACGTCCAATGCGTGCACCAGGTCGTCGTGAAATCGGTCACGGTGCACTTGGAGAACGCGCACTCTTACCAGTACTTCCGAATGAAGTTGATTTCCCGTACACGATTCGTCTCGTGTCAGAAGTTCTTGAGTCGAACGGTTCTTCGTCACAGGCGTCAATCTGTGGTTCGATCCTTGCTATGATGGATGCGGGTGTTCCACTCAAAGCACCTGTCGCTGGTATCGCGATGGGCTTGATCATGGAAGGCGATCACTACTCGATCTTGACAGATATTCAAGGGATGGAAGATCATCTCGGCGATATGGACTTTAAAGTCGCTGGAACTCACGAAGGTGTTACAGCTCTACAAATGGATATGAAAATTGGCGGAATCACACGTCAAATTCTTGAAGAAGCACTCGAACAAGCACGTCTTGGTCGTCTGCACATCCTTGAGCATATGCAGACTGTCATCGCTGAACCACGTGTCGAATTGTCGCAATACGCGCCGAAAATCGTCACACTCAAAATCAATCCAGATAAAATTCGTGATGTGATCGGACCTGGTGGTAAAGTCATCAACGGTATCATCGATGAGACAGGCGTTAAGATCGACATCGATCAAGACGGAACAGTCTTCATCGCTTCGACAGATCAAGCAGGTATCGATCGTGCCCGTCAATTGGTCGAAGATATCGTCCGTGAAGTCGTCATCGGTGAAGAGTTCGATGGAACTGTCCGTCGCGTTGAAAAATTCGGTGCATTCGTCGAATTGTTCAAAGGAAAAGACGCCCTCGTCCACATTTCGGAACTTGCACTTAACCGTGTTGGTCAAACGGAAGATGTCGTTAAACTTGGTGATAAGCTAAAAGTCCGTGTTACGGAAATCGATGACAAAGGTCGCGTCAACGCTTCGCACAAAGTCTTACTCGTTGAAGGCTTAAGCGAAGAAGATCGTGCCGCATACGAAGAAAAGAAAAAGACAGAGCGTGAGAACCGCCCGCCACGCCGGGACCAGGGTTCACGCCCACCACGTGACGGACAACGTCCACCACGTCGTAACTAATGAATCCAAGGTGGCTCGACGGTGCAGAGAATGCAACGAGAGCCACCTTGTTTCCTATATTTGGAGGAATTACTATGATCGAACGGATACAACTAGAAAACGGGGTTCGACTAATCGTTGAGCGGATGCCGGAAGCACGCAGCGTTGCGACAGGCATCTTCATTCAAGCAGGGAGTCGGACTGAACATAGCGAAGAGCATGGCATCAGTCATCTGATTGAGCATATGATGTTCAAGGGAACAAAACGCCATACGGCAAAAGAGATTGCGGTTTACTTTGACCGACTTGGTGGAAATATTAATGCGTTCACGAGTAAGGATCAAACGTGCTATTACGTCAAGACATTAGATGAGCATGCGGGAGAAGCCTTTCAGGTATTAGCGGACATGTTCCTCGAATCGACGTTTGACGCGGATGAACTGGAAAAAGAGAAAAAGGTCGTCATCGAAGAGATTAAAATGTACGATGACACACCGGATGATCTTGTCCACGAACTGCTAGCGATTGCAGCATACGGTGAGGATGTCATGGCACGTCCGATTCTTGGAACGGAGGAAAGTGTGCTTCGGATTGATCGGAAGATGATTGGACAGTATCTTGAAGAAGCGTATGCGCCGGATCAAATCGTTATTTCCGTTGCCGGGAACGTAACAGACGAGTTGATTACGCAGATTACGGAGCGAATGTCGATTCTTGTATCACGCGAGAAAACACGTCAAACGACGTCACCAAGGTTACAAAATGGTGTGATTCGTAAGGAAAAGGATACGGAACAGGCACATATTTGTTATAATTTCCGTGCGATTCCTTCTGCTGATCCACGTTTGCCTGCCCTCGCCTTACTCAATAATGCATTCGGTGCAACGATGTCGAGTCGTTTGTTCCAATCGATTCGAGAGGAACGTGGTCTTGCTTATTCAGTCTTTTCGTATTACACGACGTTTGACGATCACGGAACGTTTACGATTTATGTCGGGACGTCACCGGAATCGGTCGAAGAAGTCGAACAGGTCCTAGCAGCTGAAATTAATCGATTGAAGCAGGATGGATTATCGGCTAAGGAACTGGAAGATGGAATTGAGCAGCTGAAAGGTTCTCTCATCTTGGGGAACGAAGGCACTTCGAGCCACATGAACCGAAATGCACGGAATGAGTTGCACCTGCACCGTCATCCGTCACTAGAAGAAGTGTTAGCGGATGTCGAACGGATTCGTCCGTCGGATATCGAGGAACTGATTCAGTACATCTTTTCGGAGGAACCGGCAAAGGCCTATATTCTTCCGGCAGACGATGATGATGAAGAGGAAGCCTGACAGTAGAACGGAATAGATGTAACACATGAAATGACGATGTCGAGAAAGAAGGAATACCGTTGAATTTAGCTGAACTGATTCAAGTCATACAGACGCAAAAAATCGAACGAATGGTAGAGGTGGACGTTACGTCCATCACGACCGATTCACGGGATGTTAAACCGGGCACATTGTTCGTTGCCATCAAAGGGTACACTGTTGATGGGCACGACTATGTTAAACAGGCGGAAGCACAAGGAGCAGTCGCAATTGTCGCGGAACAACCGGTCGACGTGTCGATTCCTGTCATTCTTGTTCGCAGTACATCACGTGCCATTGCCGAGTTGGCTGGTAAATTCTATGATTATCCTTCTGAAAAGATGCGGATGATCGGTATTACAGGAACGAATGGGAAAACGACGACGACGACGATCGTCCGTGATATATTAGCGCACCTTGGTCGGAAGACGGGCATCATCGGGACGGTTGAAGTCAAGATTGGCGACCGCGTCGTACCAAGCCGTAATACGACACCTCAAAGTTCTGAACTGCAAGCCTTTCTCCACCAGATGCACGAAGAAGAGGTCCAAGATGTCATCATGGAAGTATCTTCGCACGGATTAGAGCTTGGCCGGGTGACAGGTGTTGATTACGACGTAGCTGGATTTACGAATTTAACGCATGATCATCTCGATTTTCATAAAACGTTTGAGAATTACGCGCGCGCAAAAGGGTTGTTATTCGCACAACTTGGACAACGGCTGACGACAGAAAAAGTCGCAGTTTTGAACGCTGATGATCCGACGAGTGAATTGTATGAGATGATGACAGGTGCTCGTGTCATGACGTACGGTATTGACAATATGGCGGATCTTCGAGCGACGAACATCCATCAGTCGCTTCAACAAACGACATTCACGATGTTGTACAAGGAAGAACAAGTCGATGTCACGGCGAACTTCATCGGTCGCTTCAATGTCTATAATTTATTGCTTGCGACAGGAATCCTTTTGTCTTGCGGATATGATTTAGCGACGATTGCAGGAGCCATCTCAGCGATCCGTCCGGCAAAAGGGCGGATGCAACGTTTGCCAATTGAAGGGTATAACGTCTATGTCGATTATGCACATACGCCAGATGGCATTGAACAATGTCTGAAAGCACTTGTCGATGTACCGAAGGAAAAGATTGTTTTCCTCATTGGTACAGGTGGAAACCGTGACGTGACGAAACGACCAAAAATGGGTGAACTCGCTTCGACCTATGCAGGAACGGTCGTCATCACGACGGATGATCCACGATATGAAGCATATGATTCGATTACGTCCGGCATTGCAAAAGGGATGACTCACGATCAATTCGTCGAGATCGGCGATCGAGAAGAGGCAGTCCGTTACGCAGCACGTCTTGCGCGACCAGACAATATCGTCATCTTAGCCGGTAAGGGCCATGAAAAATATCAAATCATTGAGGATGAGAAAATTCCTCTCGATGAGGAAGTCATCGTCAAAGAGATGATACGGCAAATGGAGGAACAGAAGTGACTTATCAACCAATCGTTGTAACCATAGATCAATTTGAAACATTCGTAAAAACACATCCAAAAGGCGATTTACTTCAGCTTCCTGCGTGGGGTGAAGTCAAGAGCGCAACTGGATGGACACATGAACGCATTGCAGTCGGAACGACTTCCGGTGAGATTGCCGGAGTCGGGCTGCTCTTATTCAAGAAAGTACCGAAGTTACCGTTTACGCTTTGTTATGCGCCACGTGGTTTCGTCGTCGATTATACGGATACGGACGCACTCCGTGTCCTTCGTGACGAAGCGATTCGTGTCGCAAAACAACACAAGTCGATCGCGATTAAATTTGATCCAAACGTCGAGCGAGAAGAATACCCTGGGCTGTTACAGGAGATGCAAGGCCTCGGATTTAAACATAATGGCTTCGGTGGTGGTTTTGACTATGCACAACCACGTTTTACGATGGAGACGAGTCTTGAAGGGACAGAAAAAGAAATCTTCGATGGTTTCCATTCGAAGTTTCGCTATAATGTCCGCCTTGCTGAACGCAAAGGTATCGTTTGCGAACAAGTCGATCGCGAAGGACTCAAAACATTTGCGAAACTGATGGTCGAGACGGGCGAGCGGGATGGTTTCTCGATTCGTGGTCTGGATTACTTCGAAAATCTGTACGATCATCTGCACCCACAAGGGGACGCTGTTTTGTTCTTGACGAAACTTGATGTCGTCCGTGCGCTTGAAAACACGGAAGCATTATTGCTTCAAGCGGATAAGGAACTCTCGAAGATTCATCGTCAGCTGGAGAAAGAAACAGCTGAGAAGAAGTTGAAGAGCTTAAACAACCGCTTGGAACAGACGACAGCACAAATTGAAAAAGCAGAGAAGTCGAAGACGGAACTGATGACGATTGCTGCGAAACATCCAAACGGTGTCATCTTGTCTGGTGGGTTATTAACGCTCGCTGGTCGACGTTCGTATTACTTATACGGCGCATCGTCAAACGAGTACCGGGAGTTCATGCCGAACCACTTGATGCAATGGACGATGATGCAATATGCGAAAGAACATGGAGCGCTCTCCTATGACTTCGGTGGAGTTAGCGGTTCGACCGATCCAGACGACCATTATGCGGGACTCTACGCCTTTAAATCAGGTTGGGGTAGTCGGATGATCGAAAAGATTGGTGAGTTCGATTACGTGCTTAATCGTCCCTTGTATCTATTACTTGAAACAGGGTTACCGATTCTCCAAAAATTGCGGAAGAAACTCCGTCGCTGATGAAACGGGGGACAATCTTCGGTTGGATCGTGTTTTTATTGACGATGTTTGCGGTTGGATTGTTTCTTGCGGCATCCATGAATCGGATGCCGACGATTTTAATGGATCAGCCAGAGCTCGGAATCGAGAGTTGTCCACGAGACGAAGCGGGTGAAAATCGATTGATTAACGCAAGCGAAGCGAACCTGAAACGTCTGCACCCAGCTGTTGAAGCAGGAGCAAAAGATCTGATCCGAGTTGCCCACTCTTGCTACAATATCGATATTAAGATTACGCAAGGGTACCGCTCGATTCAGCAACAGAACGCGCTTTATGAACAGGGGCGTTCTGAGGCAGGCGAAGTCGTCACAAATGCACGCGGTGGTGAATCGATGCATAATTATGGACTCGCTGTCGATTTCGTACAACTGGTGAACGGACAGATATCGTATGATCTTGAGTACGATGGGAATCGGTCAGGGAAAAGTGACTGGCTTGAAGTCGCTGATATTGGTAAAGCACTTGGTTTTGAATGGGGAGGCGACTGGAAACGATTCGTCGACTATCCACACTTCGAGATGACGTTCGGATATTCGCTTGACGAACTGAAGGATGGGGAACGTCCAAGTCGTTCGGAAAAAGCAAAACGGACGGAAGAAGTCGAAGACCTGTTGAATACATGATCAACGTCATTCCTGGAGTAATGTGGCAGGAATGACGTTTTTTTTAGATTTCCTAGTCGTTTTGTTGGCAGATTGTGAAAATTCGGCTAGAATAGTGATAGTGATAAGTGGACGGCTCACGAAAAGTGAATATGAATTATAGGAGGTCATGTTGTGTCAAAGAAGAAGACGGAAAAAGTAAGCGTCTTTGCTCTTGGTGGCGCCGGTGAGATCGGGAAGAACATGTACGTCGTCGAACTCGACGAGGACATCTTCGTCATCGATGCCGGATTAATGTTCCCAGGAGACGAGATGCTTGGAATCGATAAAGTCATTCCAGACATCAGTTATTTAAAAGAAAACAAAGAGCGGATTCAGGGGATTTTCATTACCCATGGTCACGAGGATCATATCGGGGCACTCAGTTACGTCTTACGTGACTTGAAGGTACCAGTTTACGGAACACGTTTAACGCTCGGTTTGATTGAACACAAATTAAAAGAAGCCGGTTTATTGAAAAAGGCAGATCTTCGTCCAATTGATGCCAAGACGAAATTAACCGTTGCAGGTCATTTTATTACGTTCTTCCGGGTCAACCACTCGATTCCGGATGCAGTCGGGGTTTGTATTCAAACGTCTCAAGGTGCCATCGTCCATACGGGGGATTTCAAGTTCGATTACACACCAGTCGATGGAAAACAGGCAGACTTCGGGAAAATTGCAGCGATTGGTCAACGGGGAGTACTTTGCTTACTGTCTGACTCGACGAATGCAGAGCGACCAGGGATGTCTGGGTCAGAATCGATCGTCGGTTCTGAACTCAACGATGTCATCTATGAGGCACCAGGTCGTGTCATCGTCGCTTCATTCGCTTCGAACATTCATCGTTTGCAACAAGTGTTTGCAGCAGCAGAAGCGAATAATCGTAAAGTAGCAGTCGTCGGTCGGAGTATGGTCAACAACGTCGAAGTGGCACAGCGTTTGAATTACTTACGCTTTAAACAAAAAACACTGATTGATCTGTCTGACATCAACCGCCTCGACGATAACCAAGTCGTCATCTTGACGACAGGATCGCAAGGTGAGCCGATGGCAGCCTTGACACGAATGGCACGTAACGCGCATAAGCAAGTTAACATTCGCTTAAACGATACCGTCGTCGTTGCGGCTTCGCCGATTCCAGGTAATGAAAAGTCGGTTTCGAAAACAATCGACCTATTATTCCGTGCGGGTGCGAATGTCATTTATAACCAACGAAAAGTGCACGTTTCAGGTCACGGTCATGCAGAAGACTTAAAATTGATGCTCAACTTGATCAAACCGAAATTCTTCTTACCGATCCACGGTGAATTCCGGATGCAAAAGGCACATAGTCGTCTAGCACAAACAGTGGGTGTCAATGCAAACAACATCTTCATCATCGAAAATGGTGATGTCGTTGAGTTTGAGAAACGAAAAGCACGGATGTCACGTAAAGTTAACGCTGGTAACGTCTTGATTGATGGAATCGGTGTCGGTGATGTTGGAAACATCGTGCTTCGCGATCGTCGCTTGTTATCGCAAGACGGTGTCGTCCTCTGTGTCATTACGATCAGTCGGAAAAACAAGACGATCGTCTCGGGACCAGAAATCATCTCTCGTGGATTCGTCTACATGCGCGAATCAGAGGATATGATTAATGAAGCGAACCGAATCGTTGCGAAACAACTGCAAGGTAAATTAAACGGAGAATTGGATTGGACGGAAATGAAATCGCTGATTCGAGATAAACTGAGTGCTTATCTCTATGAACAGACGAAACGCCGCCCGATGATTCTTCCAATCATCATGGAGATTTAACAAACAAGCGGCTCAGATTGACCAATACCTGGTCCACTGAGCCGTTTTTTTATCAGGAGGGATGACGTATGGCGACGACGAAACGAAAACCCGTACGAAAAAAAACGCCGCCACGGAAACGACCGGCAGCTAAGAAACAACGTCAGCCGATTGCTTATCGTACATATGCGACCATCATCGCAATCGTCTCACTGCTTGCCTTCTTCCTCGCTTTTGGAGAGTTCGGAAAAGTCGGACTGACGCTAGCTGACGGAGGAGAACGACTGATTGGTCAGTTTGGTTCCTTATTATATGGAGGGATTGGTGCTGTCCTACTCTTACTACTGTCGTCTGCTTCGCGCGCACAAAAATGGGCATGGTCGATGTTACTGATCGGTTTAGTTGTCTGGATCGATTTGATACTTGGTGCACCCCGCGGTATCTTAAACGGATGGCTTTATCAAAACGCAGCCTATTACATCTCAAGCAGTGGTGCCTTTTTGATTGGCCTGTTCTTTATTGGGACAGCCGTTCATTTACTTCGACCAGCGTTCTATGGAGAACTCTGGCTCGGACTTCGGGAACGCATAGAAGAGTTTCGCAATCGTGAACGGATACCTCGTCCTCGTGTCGAAAAAGAGCTGACGCCGAAACCGGTCCGTGAGAAAAAACCGAAGACGTTGCGACCGGCAACTGTCGAGGAACCGGTGGAAACGGAACAAGAAGCAGAGGATCCTTCGGTCAACATTCAAGACGTACCAATCATTGGTTTTGCTGATCATGTTGAACCGCAAGCAGCGGAGACACAAGGACCACTGACGATGACGGAGACACCAGATGGATATCAACTGCCGTCGCTTGATTTATTAGCCGAGCCGACGTCAAAAGACTTATCGGGTGAGAATAAACGACTAAAGGATAACGCGACGAAATTGATTGCAACCTTAAAATCATTCGGAATTGGAGCGAAAGTCTTAAAAATTCACTTAGGACCGAGTGTTACGAAATATGAAATTGAACCAAAGCAGGGCATCAAGCTTAGTCGAATTACTGGACTCGCCGATGATTTAGCGCTTGCGTTAGCGGCGAAAGATATTCGGATCGAAGCACCGATTCCGGGGAAAGCTGCTGTTGGGATTGAAGTTCCAAACCGTGAAGTCGCGATGGTCTCCCTTCGAGAAGTACTTGGCGCAGAAAGTGTACAATCGGATAGCGATCGATTACTTGTAGCGCTTGGACGAAGTATTTCTGGTGAGACGGTAACGGCAAAGTTGAATAAGATGCCACACGTCTTAGTTGCCGGTTCAACCGGTTCTGGTAAATCGGTCTGTATTAACGGTATGATTGTCTCGATATTAATGCGCGCACGACCGGATGAAGTCCGTCTGATGATGATCGATCCGAAAATGGTCGAGTTGAATGTCTATAATGGGATTCCACATCTCTTAGCACCAGTTGTCACTGATCCGAAAAAAGCGGCACAGGCGTTAAAACAAGTCGTCTCAGAAATGGAACGTCGTTATGAGATCTTCAGCCAAAACGGAGCAAGAAACATTGAAGGCTACAATGCATTGATTGATAAGATGAACGCAGAGGAAAAAGTTCATCAACGATTACCGTACATCGTCGTCATCGTCGATGAGTTGGCAGACTTGATGATGGTTGCGTCAAATGAAGTCGAAGATGCGATCATGCGTCTTGCACAAATGGCACGAGCGGCAGGAATTCATATGGTCATCGCGACGCAACGACCGAGTGTTGATATCATCACGGGTGTCATCAAGGCGAATATTCCATCGCGTATCGCATTTAGTGTCTCGAGTGCGACAGACTCACGGACGATTCTTGATACAGGAGGTGCTGATAAGTTGCTTGGACGAGGAGATATGTTGTTACTCGGTAACGGCATGAACAAACCCGTCCGCGTACAAGGTGCCTTCCTATCGGATGAAGAAGTCGAGAAGGTCGTCAATCATGTCATCAGTCAACAAAAGGCACAATACGTTGAAGCGATGATTCCAAAAGATGTACCGGAAGGGGAAACAGAAGTCGATGATCCTCTTTATGATGAAGTTGTCCAGTTCATTCTGACCCAAGAGACGGCATCGACTTCAATGATTCAACGAAAGTACCGGATTGGTTATAACCGCGCAGCCCGTCTAATCGATGCGTTAGAAGAAAACGGATTGATTGGTCCGTCTGAGGGATCGAAACCACGTCGTGTCATGGGACGTTGATCGATTGAAAAGGAAGTCACGGATTATTCCGGGACTTCCTTTTCTTTTTTTAGAATAATGGCTTGATAGAAGGAGAACCTCGTTCATATAAAAATATAAAGGATCAAAACAGAGGATGATTTTGTATAAATAGAAATGAATGGGAAAAATCTAGAATCAAACAAAAATAAAATCGCTTTCATGAAAATAGTTGTCAGACGTCTGTTGATTTTCGAAAGACTTTTTGGCATACTCAGTCATATGAGAGACCGACCTTTGACTAAGGTCTGGGAGCGACTTTTTCACAAATAGATAATGAAAGCGCTCTCATAAATGTAGAGGAGATGGATAAGATGAAGAAGAAACACGTGATCGTATCGATGATGTCAGTAGCAACGGTTGGTCTTGCTGCTTGTGGTGGTTCTGGTGAGAAAGCCGATCAAAAAGATCAATTCTCTGTTGCAATGGTAGCAGACAAGGGTGGAATCGATGACAAATCGTTCAACCAATCAGCTTGGGAAGGACTTCAAGCATACGGAAAAGACAACAAACTTCAAAAAAACGAAGGCTTCTCTTATCTACAATCTAAATCACAACAAGATTATCAGCCGAATTTATCACGTCTTGCTCGTGGTGGAGAAGATTTAGTCTTCGGAATCGGGAACACGTTCAATGAGGATATCAAAACAGTTGCGGATCAATTTAAAGACACACAATTTGCAATCGTTGATAACGTCGTTGAAGGAAAAAACGTCACGTCGATTACATTCAAGGAAAATGAGGGAGCGTATCTCGCGGGGATCGTTGCTGCAATGGAAACTAAAAAAGATCACATCGGTTTCGTTGGTGGAATGAAGATGGACGTTATCGAGCGGTTCCGTGCTGGTTTCGAAGCAGGTGCTAAATCCGTCAATCCGAAGATTAAAATTGATGTTCAGTATGCTGAAGATTTCGCAGCGCCAGAAAAAGGTCAAGCCATCGCAGCAGGTATGTACGGTAAAGGAGCAGATATTATCTTCCCAGCAGCAGGTGGGACAGGAAATGGTGTCTTCACAGAAGCGAAGAATCGTAAGAAAAATGGTGAAGATGTTTCGGTTATCGGTGTCGATCGTGACCAAAAAGAAGAAGGTATGCCTGAAGATGTAACATTGACATCTGTCATTAAGCGTGTTGATCGTGCAGTCGAAGATACAGCAAACGCAGCGAAAGACGGTAAACTCGAAGGTGGAAAAACGATTCGTTATGGTCTGAAAGAAGATGGCGTTGATGTTGTTCCGTCAGAAAAAATTTCGAAGAAGACGATGACGGTGCTTGAAAAAGCAAAAGCGGATGTCGTTTCTGGAAAAATCGAAGTACCTGAGCAATAAGCGTTGAAAAGAGAAAGGGCATTCTTAGGTAGAATGCCCTATTTTCTTCCATTATTGATTGCGTTATGAAAAGGGTTACAAAAGCGCCAGAAGTCAGACTTCTAACCTGTTACAAAATGATTGCAGGATTGTGTTGGGCGTCATATACTTATCTTGGCTGGAGTTCTCATACGTCAGAAGTCTGAGCACTGGTTACAACTAGATAGAGGATGGAGATGCGTCATGTCGATTAAATTAGATCATCGTTTGCTTTATTTACGTGTGATTGAAAAAATCAAGTCTGACATCGATGACGGCGTTTACAAGGAAGGCGAGAAGCTCCCTTCAGAGTTTGAACTTTCAAAGCAACTTGGCGTCAGTCGAGCTACTCTTCGAGAGGCATTACGAATTCTTGAAGATGAGAACATCGTCATCCGTAAACACGGTGTCGGTACGTTTATCAATGCAAGACCACCGTTTACTTCTGGCATTGAGGAGTTATACAGTGTGACAGAAATGATTGCACGTGCAGGTATGATTCCGACATCAGAAGTGTTATCATCCGAGATGGTCCAACCGACTGAGCGCGACCGAGAACGCTTTCAACTTGGTCCGGATGAATTGGTTTATCGAATCGAACGAATCCGACTCGCAGGAGATGTTCCTGTCGTCTATTGTATCGATAAGATTCCAAGCCATTATATTAAAAATGAAGAGCAGTTCACCTCTTCGACATCATTATTTGATGCTCTAGAAAAAGAACTCGGACGACGTGTCACACATGCCGTGACGCATATCGAGCCGCGTATTGATCCGAAAATCGCTGAACAATTACATACGGACCAACCTTTGCTCGCATTGCGCCAGACGCATTATGATGAGCTCGATCGTTCCGTTCTTTTTTCAGCGAACTACTTCCGAGCAGATAAGTTTGATTTCCACGTCATCCGTAAACGTGTGTGAGCCATTGTTTTAGGATGAATACTGAAAGCGCTTTCCGTCATAACCTACGTAACGCTCCTCATCGCCAGCCTCGGGTGCTAGACGTAGTCTTGAACTTTGTATGACCATATTCGAAAGGGGATTTTCCAGATGAAAAAGAAGTCACTTCTCGCATTAGCAGCAACAGGTTTAGCAATGAGTTCGGTCCTTGCAGCATGTGGTGGCAACGACGATTCAAAAGATTCAGGTAGCGGTAGCAAATCAGAAGGCTTTAAAGTAGGTATGGTTACAGATACAGGCGGCGTGGATGATAAATCATTCAACCAATCTGCTTGGGAAGGTATCCAGAAGTTCGGAAAAGACAATGACTTAAAAGAAGGTACTGGCTACAAATATCTTCAATCTGCAAAACAATCGGATTACCAACCAAACCTTCAGCAATTAGCTCGTGCTAAATACGACTTGATCCTCGGTATCGGATTCTTGATGGGTGAAGACATCGGTAAAGTAGCGGATCAGTTCAAAAAGAGCAACTTTGCACTCGTTGATATGGTTGTCGACAAGCCAAACGTCGCGTCAATCGTCTTCAAAGAAAACGAAGGATCGTTCCTCGTGGGTGTTGTTGCTGGATTGACGACGAAATCAGATAAAGTCGGATTCGTCGGTGGCGTTAACTCTGATTTGATCAAAAAGTTTGAAAGTGGATTCAAAGCAGGCGTTAAAGCAGTCAACCCTGATGCAGACATCGAAGTACAATATGCAGAAGACTTCAATGCTGCTGAAAAAGGACAAGCAATCGCTTCAGGTATGTACGGTAAAAAAGTCGACGTCATCTATCACGCAGCTGGTGGTACAGGACAAGGGGTATTCACAGAAGCGAAAAACCGTAAGAAAAACGGTGAAGACGTTTGGGTTATCGGTGTAGACCGTGACCAAGTCGAAGAAGGTATGCCTGAGAACGTCACATTGACGTCAATGGTCAAACGTGTTGATACAGCAGTCCAGCAAGTCGCTAAAGATACGAAAGACGGCAACTTCCCAGCAGGTAAAGTCGTTGAGTTCGGTCTAAAAGACGGTGGTGTTGATATCGCACCTTCGAAAGACAACGTTTCGAAAGAAGCACTCGACAAAGTCGAAGAGTACAAAAAACAAATCATCGATGGCGACATCAAAGTCCCATCGACAGACGACGAGTACAAAGAATACGAAGCGTCACTGAAATAATAATGAAAGCGGGGGTCGCTAGCATTGCGACTCCCCCTTTTAAACTAAACATGGGAGTGGATTTTCTTGGAATACGTCATTGAGATGCTAAACATCAGAAAAGAGTTTGGCAGTTTCGTCGCAAATGATAACATCACGCTCCAGCTTCGGAAAGGTGAGATTCACGCTTTACTTGGTGAAAACGGTGCCGGAAAATCGACGCTGATGAACGTCTTATTTGGTTTGTATCAGCCTGAGGCTGGAGAAATTCGTGTACGTGGTGAAAAAGTCAATATTACGAGTCCGAACGTCGCGAACGATCTAGGAATCGGAATGGTGCACCAACACTTCATGCTCGTTCAAAATTTCACTGTTACTGAAAACATCATTTTAGGTGCAGAGCCACGTGCGGGAATTAAGATCGACCGTGCATCTGCACGTGAGAAGGTACGCCAGATTTCTGAACAGTATGGTCTTGCTGTTGATCCTGATGCAAAAATCGAGGATATCTCAGTCGGAATGCAACAGCGTGTTGAAATTTTGAAGACGTTGTACCGTGGTGCAGATATCTTGATCTTCGATGAACCATCTGCTGTCTTGACACCACAAGAGATCAAGGAATTAATTCAAATCATGAATCGCTTGATCGCAGAAGGAAAGTCGATCATCCTCATCACGCATAAACTGAAGGAAATCATGGAAGTAGCTGATCGCTGTACGACGATTCGCCGAGGTAAATATATCGGAACGGTCGATATCGATGAGACGATGACTCAATCCCGTCTTGCTGAAATGATGGTAGGTCGTGAAGTAAACTTTAATGCGGAGTATTCCAAGGCAAATCCACAAGAACTTGTTCTCGACATCAAGGATTTGGTCGTCAAGGACAGTCGCGGCATCAAAGCTGTCGATGGATTGAATCTCGACATTCGTGCCGGAGAGATCGTCGGAATTGCCGGAATCGATGGCAACGGGCAAACAGAATTGATTGAGGCGATCACAGGTCTTCGTAAAGCAGACAGCGGTGAGATTTTCCTCAACAATAAATCAATCAAAAACTTAAAACCACGTAAAGTGACAGAGTCTGGTGTCGGTCATATCCCACAAGACCGTCATAAACACGGACTTGTCCTCGATTATTCAATCGGGCATAACATGGTCTTGCAAACGTATTATCAACAACCGTATTCAAAAGCGGGCATCATGAACTATAAACAAGTCATGGAAAAAGCCAAAACGCTCATCGAGAAGTTCGACGTCCGAACTCCGAGTCCAGAGACGTTTGCTCGTGCTTTGTCAGGTGGTAACCAACAGAAAGCAATCATTGCGCGAGAAGTCGATCGTTCACCAGATTTGTTGATTGCAGCACAGCCGACACGTGGTCTTGATGTCGGAGCAATCGAGTTTATTCATGAACAGTTGGTTCTCGAACGTGAAAAAGGGCGCGCTGTCCTATTGATTTCATTCGAACTTGAAGAAATCCTTCAAGTATCAGACCGGATTGCTGTTCTTTATGAAGGGAAAACAGTTGCCTTCTTGGATCCAAAAGAAACGAATGAGATCGAGCTTGGCTTCCTGATGGCCGGCGGTAAGAAAGAGGAGGTAGGTCATTCATGAAGTTAGAGCGTTTTTACGGCATCCTCATTCCGATTCTTTCCATCATCCTTGGAATGGTCGTCGGGGCGATTGTCATGCTCATCGGCGGATACGATCCGATAGCCGGTTTTGATCAGTTATTCTATGGTATTTTTGGCGAACCATACAGTATCGGTGAAACATTACGAGCAGCAGCTCCGTTAATCTTTGCCGGTCTCGCGGTCGCGTTTGCCTTTCGGACTGGACTCTTTAATATCGGGGTTGAAGGTCAAGTACTCGTCGGGTGGATGGTCGCAGTTTGGATCGGAATCGAGTTTGATTTACCGACAGCGATTCATTTACCGCTTGCATTAATCGGTGCAGGATTAGCTGGTGCACTTTGGGCTTCGATTCCAGGTATCTTAAAAGCGAAGTTCCACGTGCACGAAGTTATCACGTCGATCATGATGAACTATATCGCGTTATATGTTACGAATGATATTTTACGTCACGTCATCGGAATTACGAACGAACGGACGGAATCCGTAAAAGAATCAGCATCCCTTGCGTCTCCGTTCTTGCAAGAAATCACTGATTTCTCACGGTTGCACAACGGAATCTTCATCGCAGTCATCGCAGCGCTTGTCTTCTGGTTCATCTTGTGGAAAACAACGCTTGGTTATGAACTCCGAGCAGTTGGATTCAACAAAAATGCTGCAGAATATGCAGGGATGGGCGTTAACCGTAACATCATCCTATCGTTCGTCATCTCAGGTGTGTTTGCAGGGCTCGCTGGAGCGATGGAAGGTCTTGGGACATTCCAAAACATGACACTAAACGCATCCTTTACAGGAGTTGGATTTGACGGAATTGCGGTTGCCTTATTAGGTGCGAATAACCCAATCGGTGTCGTTCTCGCGGCATTACTGTTTGCGGGACTTAACATCGGTGGTCTGTCGATGCAACAGATCGGTATTCCGCCTGAATTGATTAAGATCATCATTGCGTTCATTATCATTTTCGTTGCTTCTGGTTACGCGATTCGTCTCGTCATTGAGAAGTTCACGGTTAAGAAAGAATCTAAAAAAGCGAAAGGAGCCGGTCAATAATGGGTTTTCTTGAAGTACTTTATATCATCGTGCCAATCGCACTTGCCTATTCGGCTCCATTGATCATTGCAGCACTTGGTGGCATTTTCAGTGAGCGTTCAGGCGTCGTTAACATCGCATTAGAAGGATTAATGGTCATGGGTGCTTTCACAGGTGTTGTCACAGCGTTAACACTATCAAAAATGGGATTAGGTGCTGCGAGCCCATGGCTAGCGATGCTGATCGCAATCATCGTCGGAGCGGTCTTCTCGCTCTTCCTTGCGATTCCAGCAATCCTTTTCCGTGCAGACCAAACGGTTCTTGGAGTGGCAATCAATTTGCTTTCAGTCGGTCTTGCGATCTTCCTTGTCCGTGCGCTTTATGAAAAAGGACAGACAGACTCGATTCCAAACCGTATCTCGAAAGAAAACGTACCATTCTTGTCTGACATTCCGGTCTTGAAAATGTTCTTTGCGAACGTTTATTACACATCGTATATCGCGATCGTTCTTGCCTTCGTTGCGTGGTATATCATCTTTAAGACACCATTCGGTCTTCGTCTTCGTTCTGTTGGGGAACACCCGATGGCAGCGGACACGATGGGAATTAACGTTACGAAGATGCGTTTCATCGGTGTCATGATCTCTGGTGGTTTTGGTGGTCTTGCCGGTGCTGTCTACGCAACATCCATTTCATTGAACTTCAGTGTCACGACGATCCTCGGTCAAGGGTTCCTCGCAATCGCTGCGATGATCTTCGGAAAATGGAATCCGCTTGGTGCGATGGGAGCTGCGCTCTTCTTCGGATTCGCTCAAGCGATTTCAATCATTGGTCAGCAATTGCCTTTACTTGATCAGATTCCACAAGTTTATCTATTGATTGCACCGTATTTATTGACGATCTTGGCACTCGCTGGTGTCGTTGGTCGTGCGGATGCGCCAAAAGCAGTTGGTATACCGTATATCAAAGGAAAACGCTAAAATTTTACCAATCAAGAACCGGACATTGCCAATCGGCAACGTCCGGTTTTTTAAAACATGACCATTCATCGAGTTCGAAAAAGAGTGAATAAAAAAAGATGTTTCGCGAGGAAACATCTTTTTTTATTCACTTATTCGAATTTTAACGCATCGCCTTCGAATGATTCATCTGCTACTTTGATTGAATCCGTTGGGCATCCTTCGAATGCATCAATCATATCGTCGAATAATGCTTCTGGAATTTCGGCAGTACCATTGTTATCATCAAGAATGACATACGCCAAACCCTCATCATCATAATCATAGATATCTGGTGCCGCTGCTCCACAAGCACCACATGCGATGCATGTATCTTTGTCGACAATCGTAAATTTAGCCATTGAACGGTCTCCTCTCTATACGAAAACATTATTGAAACACGCTGTTCTCATCTATATGTCATTGTATCGGACTCATCGTTGCATTTCAATGACGAAGCGTAAGTGACAACAGAAAATGTATATATCATCACATGCCCGCAAATGGTATGTCTAAAACGTAACGAACGAAAATGGACAGGTATCATACCTAAATAGGTGAACAATAGAAATCAGAAGGGAGCGTGACATATGGAAGTTTCTTTACTGGAGCGTATTTTTCTGGAATCGATTCAGCGTCTTCGAAATGAACGATCGGATCGGAGTCTTTATCATGTTTTTCAAGGGAAGAAGTCAGCCACTTCCCTGCAAGATGCTCATTTTTATGATTTGGAGTCGACGTTCGGTACCGTTACAGTTAGTAAACAACGATTTGAATCGATCTTAACTGAGCTTGCCGAGAAACAGTGGATCGAACGGCAAGAGACATTGCGACTGACGAATGAAGGTACGCGACTAGTGGGTCAATCGAGTAGTGTAGTCATCGATCAATTAGGTGGTGAACTACGTGGATATGCCGAGATGATGTGGAAACGACTCAGTCTGCTCGTTCAAACGCTGATTTGTTTAGAAGCGAAACAACCGTTCATTCCCGTGCAACAGGAGACGATTGTTCGCGAATGGGTAAAGAGTGTTCTTCCAACCATTTCGAATCGATCGAATTGGTTACATGATATGCACCAAGAGTTAATACGGCTCTTTGAGCGTTTGCCAGAGCGAGAGGCGACGTTAATTAGTTATCGATTGTCTGGCGTGCAAGCAGGATGGTCCTATCCGCAATTGGCACACATGATGAAGGTGGATGTTGAGACTGTCCAGTTCGAATTTACAATCGCTTGGCGAAAGTGCATCGCTGACTTAGAAAAAGCACCACTCCTAAAACAGATCGGTGCTGATCTACACACATCTAAAATGACGCAGTCTGCTCAAACGACATGGGAGTTATTGCAGCAGGGAATATCGGTTGAAGATGTTGCGATTCGGAGACGACTAAAAAATAGTACGATGGAAGATCATCTCGTCGAAATCGCCATGTATGCTTCTTCTTTTCCGTTGGATCATTTTGTTATACCCGCTCAGCAAGAAGAAATTCGTCGTATTTCACAACAACTCGAAACTTACGCACTCAAGCGAATCAAAAGTGATATGCAGACAGACGCATCCTATTTTCAGATTCGACTTGTGCTAGCACGTAGCAAATGGGAGGGGATTTAATGGAAGCGTTATTGCATCGTCATTTCGGTTATGAAGTGTTTCGACCCGGACAACGCCCAATCATCGAATCCATCCTGAACGGACACGACACGCTTGCCATCTTGCCGACAGGTGGAGGCAAATCTGTCTGTTATCAGTTTCCTTCTTATGTCCAAGGTGAAGGACTGACATTGATTCTGTCGCCGTTACTCTCGTTGATTGAAGATCAAGTCATGCAAATCAAACGCAGGGGAGAACGGTCTGTCGCTAAGTTAACTTCTGTCGAGACGCGAGATGAGAAAGAACAGATCTTATCTGTCCTCGAACATCTTCGGTATCTTTACTTATCGCCGGAACAACTCGCATTACCGCAGATTCGAGCTCGCTTAAAGCAGGTCAACATCGCATTATTTGTCGTAGATGAAGCACATTGTATCTCACAGTGGGGACACGAGTTTCGACCGGAGTATGCAAGACTCGGTCAAATCCGGCAAGAACTCGGTTTTCCGCCATGCCTCGCCTTAACAGCAACCGCGACGCGTGCTGTGGAGGAGGATATTCGAACACAATTACGTATGCGTGACCCAAAAGTCATTCGTCGTTCTATTAATCGACCAGAACTCCAGTATGTCGTCGATTGCGTCGATCGAGATGAAAAAGATGCCGTACTACAACGATGGATGACACGCATCGCTCGTCCGTGCGTTATCTATACGACAACTCGTAAAGAAGCGGAACGGATTGCGGAAATCATTGAAGGAGCGACCTACTATCACGCTGGATTAACGATTGAAGACCGCCAGCTTGTTCAACAACAGTTTCTTCATGATGAAATTGATTGTCTCGTTTGCACGAGTGCTTTTGGGATGGGCGTTGATAAGGGCAATGTTCGATCGGTCATTCACTATACGATGCCTGCGACGCTTGAAGCCTATATGCAGGAAGTCGGACGCGCGGGTCGAGACGGAAAAGAGGCGACGGCCATTTTGCTGTATGCTGCTCAAGACGAGCAATTACAAACGTACTTGATTGATACACAATATGCACCCGCTCTATGGATTGATCAGTTGCAACAAGGCATGAACCGAGGTGAATCATACACTAAGATAGAAAGTCGTCTGCGTCTTAATCCGGAAGACCCGGCATATCGGCTCCTAAAGTCGCAACTCGAGAACGGTTGGTCGAAGGAACGCATTACCCAGTGGCAAACGGAACGTAAACAACTCAAACGACAAGAGGTCAAGCAAATGATGAACTATATTCACCGGAACGAATGTCGACGGACGATGTTATTACATCATTTTGATGAAGCGGCAGTCGTTCAACCCCGTTGTTGTGATGTATGTGGAACAATTGAGTGGGAAAATCCAGTGAAGAGAAAGATGCCGCAACCGGTAGATTGGAAAATACGTTTAGAACAAGTCTTTTTTTCATCACCATATTCGGTGTAAACTAGAAAATATCCTTATATTTTTCAAGAAAAGGTGATGAACATTGAGTAAACAAGATCAACGACGGTTGCATCAGAGCGAAGAGGATCAGTTATTGCCACCGCGTTCTTCGCGTATCGAACACGTTCGAAATGAACGATTAAAACAGCCATTTCGAAAAAATCCGCTAGCCATCACGCTGACGGTACTCATGATCACGATCATCATCGCCTTCGTCTCCATCGGTTTCATGATGTAAGGGCACATTGTGAACAGAGATTTTTTTCCTTTCAGCGTATACTAGAAAGGAAGGGGAAGGAGGCACGATGCATGGATCGTGGGAAATATAATATCAAAGCAGTCGCTGCGTTAGTGGGACTCAACCCGACGACCATTCGTGCTTGGGAGCGGAGATATCAGGTGCTCGATCCGGATCGAAGTGAATCCGGACATCGAATTTATAGTGATAACGACGTCGCGAAACTACGCTGGATCGTCGATAAACAAAAAGAGGGATTGTCTGTCTCTAAAGCAATTCAATTGTACGAAATGCCTGTTAATCGTGCTGAAGTACCGCACGATTACGGAGTCGAACTGCGAGATCAGTTGTTCCAGGCATTGACGAACTTTGAAGAACGACATGCGCATGACATCATGAATAAAGCATTCTCGATGTTTAGCTTCGATAAAGTCATTCAGGACATCGTCGGTCCACTCTTACATGAGATTGGAGTGAAGTGGGAGTCGGGAGAAATTACGATTGCGCACGAGCATTTTGCAACGGCATTTCTAAGAGCACGCCTCTCGACACTATCGTTACAAATGCCGATCAATCCGTTTTTACCGCGAATCGTCTGTGTGTGTGCGCCCGAAGAAGAACACGAACTCGGATTACTTTTCTTTACGCTTTATTTACGTCAATCTGGATTTGATGTTATTTTCCTTGGTTCCGGAATACCAGTCCAGGATTTAGTGACGGTCACCCATCAGTTGCAACCGAAAGCGGTCATTCTATCTTGCACGTTATCGGATCATTTACCGTTACTTGATGAAGCACTAGCACACTTGATGTCTGATTTTCCGGATCTTGAGATTGGTCTTGGTGGTTATGCGGTCGATCAGCTCCCGGAACGATATGGTCCACATTTGCTTGGTGCAGACGATCAATCTTGGAAAAGTTGGTTAAGTCGACTCACTCCGACAACTGGTGTATAGTATGGTTCATAACGAACGGAGACATCTGTGTTTCCGGTTTTGACTGGAGGAGTCTATATGAGGTTTGAACAAATGAAACAAGGACACCTTCGTGTCTTCATCACAAAGCAAGAGTTATCGCTTCACGACGTCCGACCAGAAACGTTGGCTGTCGGAAAGGGACAAGCTTTATTGCGTAACTTATTAGAAGAAGCTGAATCGAATTTTGGTTTTCAGGCAGCAGGAACACTCGAATTTTTCGTCACGTTCTTCCCAAATGACGGTATGCTCGTTGATGTACGCCGTGAAGGTGATTTACCGGAAGAGATGAATGAAGAGTTCGATCAAGTCGAAATCCGGATGACAGTCGACATCGTCCATCACGTCTTGTATGCTTTGCATTCGCTCGAAGATGTCATTCAGGCGAGCCATGGGTTATTACGGCATATGACATATACGGAGACAGGCGGTAGTCTTTATTTCTTCGAAGGCAGCTATTATCTTTATTTCCAGGAACGAATGAACGACGCATTAGAACGTACGGTGACGACGATTCTATCGGAATACGGTGAACCGAGCCCGAAAAGTCCGCTTGTCATGGCGGAGTATGGAAAGACGATTCAGTCGGAACATGCCGTTGCAACGATTGCTGAACAGTTCAACATTTAAAACATCAGGTGTGATGTTGCCTCTTAAGGCAATGTCGCACCTTTTTATCTTCTGTCCGAAGTGGCACCATTTTGTATTTTTTCATAGTCAGAAGGATGGTATGATAATCATTGAACGTAAGAAGAAGGAGTGAAGTAGGATGAAAGTGGCAGTGTTATATGGTGGGACTTCGGGTGAACGGGAGGTTTCATTAAACAGTGGAAAATCGATCATGGAAGCATTAAACAGTAAAGGACATCAGGTCACGGCTGTTGATTTCCATCCTGATCGGGCACATGAACTCTTCCAACTCGATGTAGATGTGGCTGTCATCGCTCTTCACGGAAAGATTGGTGAAGATGGACGCGTGCAAGCGTTACTTGAACTTGCAGATATTCCATACACAGGTTCAGGTGTTTTAGCGTCAGCACTTGCGATGGATAAGGCACGATCAAAAGTTCATTTTGATAAAGCAGGTATTACGATTGCGCGCGATGTGTTGTTAGAGCGTCAAGATGATATCGAAGAAAAAATCGCGGAATGGAATGGACAATTTCCTTGTGTCGTTAAACCAGCGCAGGAAGGATCATCCAACGGATTGACGATTGCACAAGATGAGACGATGTTACGCGAAGGAATCGCTAAGGCATTTGAAGCAGATGATGCGGTGCTCGTCGAGCAATTCATTAAAGGACGCGAAGTGACGGTTCCAGTCGTTGGTCACAAAGGGGCAGAAAAAGCATTACCTGTCATCGAGATTATTCCGAAGAATGCCTTTTATGACTATGAGTCAAAATACGCAATCGGAGGTTCGGAACATATTTGTCCTGCTGAACTTGACAAAGAGACGACAGCGAAACTGCAGGAATGGGCTGTTAAAGCACATCAAGTACTCGGTTGTGCAGGATACTCACGATCTGATTTCCTTGTTCCGGAATCCGGAAATCCAGTCATTTTGGAGACGAATACACTCCCTGGTATGACTTCAACAAGTTTATTCCCGGACGGCGCACGGGCGGTAGGGATCGAATATCCGGAATTGGTCGAATATTTCATGGAACTTGCAATCGAACGACATCGTCAAACAAAACAGCCGAATCAATGATATCCTAATAAAAGAAGTGGGAAAGCGCTTACAAATATAGGCGTAACCCCTTTCATTACGTTCGAGAAAAGAGTATACTTTATCCGAACAAGGAAACGGCATAGGGGATGCCACTTATGGGGAGGAACGTTGGAATGATCACTGACCAACAACATGCGAATCACCGCAAGAACGTACTGGAAGCGACACAAGAAATCGTCAAGGAAGCACTAGGAAAACTAGGGTATCCGGACGAAATGTATGAATTACTTAAAGAACCACTTCGGATGTTAACAGTTCGGATTCCGGTGCGGATGGATGATGGTTCGACAAAAATCTTCACAGGATATCGAGCGCAACATAACGATGCCGTTGGACCAACGAAAGGTGGAATCCGTTTTCACCCGAACGTGACGGAAGTCGAAGTCAAGGCATTATCCGTCTGGATGAGTCTAAAGGCGGGTATCGTTGACTTACCATATGGCGGAGGAAAAGGCGGCATCATCTGTGATCCACGTGAGATGAGCTTCCGTGAAATTGAACGTCTTAGCCGTGGGTATGTCCGTGCTATCAGTCAAATTGTTGGACCGACTAAGGATATTCCAGCTCCTGACGTCTTTACGAACTCACAAATCATGGCATGGATGATGGATGAATACAGCCGAATCGATGAATTCAACTCGCCAGGCTTCATTACAGGGAAACCACTCGTCCTAGGTGGCTCACATGGTCGCGAGACAGCAACGGCGAAAGGTGTCGCAATCATGATCCGAGAAGCAGCTGCTAAAAAGGGTATCACGCTTGAAGGCGCACGTGTCGTCGTTCAAGGATTTGGGAATGCAGGAAGTTTCTTATCGAAGTTCATGTATGACTTAGGTGCAAAAGTCATCGCGATCAGTGATGCTTATGGAGCACTTCATGATCCGAACGGACTTGATATTCCATATCTTCTCGACCGTCGCGACTCGTTCGGAACAGTGACGACATTGTTCAAAAATACGATTTCGAACAAAGAATTGCTTGAACTCGAATGTGATATTCTTGTTCCAGCAGCAATCGAGAATCAAATCACAGAAGACAACGCGCATGATATCAAAGCAGCGATCGTCGTCGAAGCGGCTAACGGTCCGACGACGAACGAAGCGACGAAAATTCTCGCTGAACGCGACATCCTGATCGTTCCGGATGTTCTAGCTTCGAGTGGTGGTGTAACGGTTTCTTACTTCGAGTGGGTACAAAACAACCAAGGATACTATTGGACAGAAGAAGAGGTCCACGAGAAACTCGAGAAAGTCCTCGTCAACTCATTCAACCAAGTCTATCAGACAGCGCAGACGCGAAATGTCGATATGCGTCTTGCTGCTTACATGGTCGGCGTCCGGAAGATGGCGGAAGCATCTCGTTTCCGTGGTTGGGTCTGACGTAATATGTGCTACACCCGTTCCTTATGATGAGGAGCGGGTGTTTTACTGTTGCAATTTCTTTCGTCTCTGGATGAGATTTGCTAAGATATAAAAAAAAGCAACCGGAAGAGGAGATATTCGAATGTTAGATTGTATCGTAATCGGTGCGGGACCGTGTGGGTTATCTGCAGCAATCGAAATGCAAGATCGAGGACTAGACGTCGAAGTTCTCGAAAAGGGAAATATCGTCGAAGCAATCTATCGTTATCCGACGCATCAAACGTTTTTTTCAAGTAGTGAGAAATTAGAAATCGGTGGTGTACCGTTCATCAATAAGGAATTAAAACCACGACGTCTCGATGCTCTCGTGTACTACCGAGAAGTCGTCAAACGAAAGAAGTTGACGATTCGTCCATTTGAGACGGTCGAGCACATTGAACGTCAAGCGGATCATTTCATTATCCATTCAGAACGTTCTGGGGAAAAAAGACGCCGAGAGGCGCGTTCCGTTGTGCTTGCGACAGGTTATTATGGATTACCGAACCGCATGGACGTTCCAGGAGAAACGTTGCCTCATGTATCGCACTACTTCACGGAAGGACATCCGTATTTTGATCAGGATGTCGTCGTCATCGGTGGGAAGAATTCAAGTGTCGATGCAGCAATCGAACTTGAAAAAGCGGGAGCACGTGTGACCGTTCTTTATCGGGGGCCGGAATATAGTCCGTCCATCAAACCGTGGGTGTTGCCGAACTTCGAATCACTTGTTCGTTCAGAAAAGGTCAAGATGATTTTTGATGCAACGATCGAAGCGATTACAGAGCAAGAAGTCGTTTATCAAATAGATGGCGACAAACGGACCGTCCGTGCCGATTTTGTATTTGCGATGACAGGATATACACCAGACATCGGTTTGTTTGCTGATACGGGTATCACGATTGATCGTGAGACCGGCATTCCGAGTCATGATGAAGAGACGATGGAATCGAACGTACCGGGTATCTATATTGCAGGCGTCGTTGCAGCAGGATACGATGCTAATAAGATATTTATTGAAAATGGACGTTTTCATGGTGAAAACATTGCGAACCATCTCGTCGAACGGTTACGTGGTGCATCAATCCAAGCCTAAACAAAACCTCTCGATTCGGAAAGTAGATGTCCGGATCGAGAGGTTTTTTCATTTATTCAACACGGAATGACTCTTCAAGTTCTGGTTGTGACGCATCGATTTCAAGTTCAACCATCAACTTAAGGCGTGCTTTTTGCGAATTCAGTCCATTTGAGAAAATGACACCGAGTTCTTTTAATTGTTGTCCTCCACCCGTATAACCGTAAACGTCTTGAACGATTCCATTGAAACAGCGACTGACGATGACGATTGGCATGACGGTAATCAGTTCGGCGATCGCATCGACGATACTTGGAGGAACATTCCCTTGACCGAGAACTTCTAGGACGAGTCCGTCATAACCGAGTTGTTTTACGGCAAGTAATAAATCTGGTTCCATACCGGCATAGACTTTTAGAACGGCGACCCGTTTTGAGAGTGACGTCACCATATGTGTTTGCTTCAGAAGCGGTGTGTTGAATAAATAGACGTGGTCCTTCGTCACCATTCCGAGATTTCCGAAATGAACGGATTTAAACGTATCGACGGATGACGTATGCGTTTTCGTGACGTTGAATGCTGAATGAATTTCTCCGTTGAAGACGACAAGGACACCTTTTCCACGAGCGGCTTCACTGACGGCGACGCGAAGAGCTGTGATCAAATTAAACTCGCCGTCAGATCCGACTTCATTGGAAGAACGCATGGCTCCTGTCAAGACGATCGGAATAGGAGCACCAAGCGTCAAATGTAAGAAATAAGCAGTTTCTTCAAGGGTATCCGTACCGTGGGTGATGACGACGCCATCATAGTGTTCTTTTGCTAGCTCACTCTCGATGAAATGCGCGAGACGGAGCATGATGTCAGGTGTCATATGCGGAGAAGGCAAATTTGCGAAGTGACGCGTCGTGATGTTGGCGATATCTGTTGCTCGCGGAAGTGAAGCATCGAGTGGATTGATGTCATTCGGTAAGACGTGACCGGAGTGATCTTGCGCCATGGCAATCGTTCCACCCGTATGAATGAGTAATAATGATTTCATGTTAAATGGTCTGTGTCAGAAGACAAAAGACCTTCACCTACTTTCTATAACGTATTCGATTCGTTCTTCCATATTGTAACCTTTTTCCCTCTTGAAACAACGAGGACGTTTTCTTTTTTCCAAGAAACCTTTATTCTTATAAGGAGGAAGAAAGGGGGAGAGGAAGCGTGGTTCAAATCGTTTTCTCCGGAGTTGCCCCAGGCATCGCACTCCTAACTTATTTTTATCTACGTCACGAACATGAATCGGAGCCGGTCGGATATATCCTCCGTAGTTTCATCTTTGGCATTTTACTCGTCTTTCCCTTGATGTTCATCGACTATATTATCCAAACGGAATTTGGCGGACGTGAAGAGGTGAAATTGGTCCGAACAGCAGTTACAGAAGAGTTTGCCAAATGGTTCGTCGTCTTTTATACGGTTTATATTCATCAGCGTTTTAACGATTATTACGATGGTATCATCTATGCGGTCGCGTGTTCTCTTGGATTTGCAACACTTGAGAATATTTTATATTTGATGGTGAATGGAACCGTCGAACATATGCTCTTCCGTGCCTTGTTGCCAGTATCTGGGCATGCTTTATTTGCGGTCATCATGGGGTTCTTCATGGGGATGGCGAAATTCTCGCCTCATCCTTACCGGTGGTTATCATTATCGATTGCGCTTCCGGTATTTGCGCATATCTTATTTAATTTGTTAATATTGGAAAATGGTGGTATATCTTTTTTGCCGATTGTCTTCATGATGATCTTATGGACAATCGGATTATTTCAAGTAAGAGGTGCCAATCGCTTGAATCGACGATTTAAACGAAAAAAACAACATTCAGATGGCATCAAATAGAGAGTAGGAGCGAAGTAGTATGATGGAAATCGGGGATTTGGTAATGCTTTCGAATAGTGAGGATCGACAAGGTCGCTCAAAGGTAACGGCTGTGACAAACCGTTTGATATGGATTGAAGCACCGAGTGAGGTCGCGACGCTAAAAACATTCATTTTGTCAGAGCAAGAAGAAGTGTCTTTTTATTTCTTTAAGGAAAAAGGTAAATTATTTGGTTTTGATACGGTCGTCGTCGAACGACAAAACGATCCACTTCGTGGTCAACGATATGCTTTAAAACGACCGAAGGACGATCAAATCGAGCGAATCCAACGGCGTCAGTTCGTTCGAGTGCCACAAATACTGGATGTCGCCGTACACCCACATAAAACGCAATTCGATCCGTTCACGACAGTGACGCTCGATCTATCAGCAGGCGGAATGATGATTTTATCAGATCAATTACCGATTCAAAAAGACGAAGAGGTAGAGATGACATTCATTTTACCTACTGGTGAAGGGGTATCAAGTACACTAGACGTTGTTGCTGAACTCGTTCGAATCGATCGTCGTGAAGAAAGATATGAATTAGCATTCCAATTTACGATGATTCCTGACAGAAGTCGTGAACTTGTGTTGCGTCATTGTTATCAAATGCAAATGAAAAGTTCAAGAAGGGGCATGAATCCATTCACCTGACCGTATTTTTTTGCTATGATAACGTTCGGAAGAATGAATCCCTATCAATTAGAGGGAAGATGGAAGGACAGGATGGATGATGATGAAAAAGATTCAAATCGCTTTAGATGGACCAGCGGGTGCTGGGAAAAGTACGATCGCAAAACAATTGGCAGCGCGCCTTGACTATGTATATATCGATACAGGAGCTATGTACCGAGCTGTGACGCTAGCAGCACTTGAACAATCGCTTGATCTCAACAATGGTGAAGTGCTCGGTGAATTGATGAAATCGCTGGATATTCGTTTAACACCAGGTGAAAACGGGCAACGTGTCTTTATTGGTGATCGCGAAGTGACGGATGCGATTCGTTCGATCGAAATCACGAATAATGTCTCGTTCGTCGCTCGACAAAAAGAAGTCCGGGCTGCGCTTGTTACGGCACAACGGAAATTAGCTGAGCGCGGTGGCATCGTCATGGATGGACGTGATATCGGTACAGTCGTGTTACCTGATGCAGAATTAAAAGTCTTTTTGACGGCAACCGTTGAGGAACGAGCAGCTCGTAGACATCGTGAAAACATCGCGCGTGGGATGGATAGTGACATCACGATTCTTCAAGAAGAGATCGCGTTACGTGATAAACGAGACAGTGAGCGTGAAGTATCGCCATTACGCCAAGCGGACGACGCGCTTTATCTGGACACGACAGAGATGACGATTGATGATGTCGTCGTCCGATTGATGGAACTAGCAGAAGGTGTTTTAAAATGAAACGTCAAGATACCGTTTATCGAATTGCGCGGTTCGTCGTCTGGGTCATTGCCAAAATAGTCTTTCGTGTGAAGGTGACGGGGCAAGAGAACATTCCAAAGGATGGGTCTTTACTCGTCTGTGCCAATCACAGTTCGAACTGGGATCCGGTCTTCCTCGTCAGTGCGATCCCACCGAAGCGTGCGGTTCGTTACATGGCAAAAGAAGAATTGTTTAAAGTTCCTGCCTTAAAACAGTTGATGATTGCGGCAGGAACATATCCTGTCGGTCGCGGTCAAGGAGATCGTCAAGCCTTAAAGCGAACGATCGAGTTATTGAATTCGGATGAAACTGTTGGTATTTTCCCGGAAGGAACACGTTCTGCACCAGGTGAATTCACTTCAGCGCAACCGGGTGTTGGATTCTTCGCCTTGCGGTCGACTGCTCAGATTTTACCGATTGCTATCATCGGATCATACCGTCCTTTTAAACGGATGCACGTCGCAATCGGAAAACCGGTTGATATTTCGGATTTACGTGATCAACGTGGGGCAGCAAAATCGATTTCTGATCGAATCATGGACGAAATCAAATCCGTCTACTTCAATCACGCTTAATACCTTGACAAATAGTCAGAATTGTAAGAAGTTAGAAGCAGGATAAACGTATTGACATGTGTCATGCGTTTCTTGTACTCATCGTGAGGAGGTTGTTTTGGAATGGTCGAAGAAATGAAAGATATGCCTGATTTTGAAATTCATCGGGACCAGGTAGTTACCGGAATGGTCGTGAAAATTGAAGACAAGCAAGCACTCATTGATATCGGATATAAAACAGAAGCCATCTTACCGATTAGCGAAGTATCGAGTCTCCATCTTGATGACATTCGTGGCGTGTTGAACGTCGGAGATGAACTACAAGTGAAGGTCAAGAAAATCACGGATGAAGAGGTTGTCGTCTCAAAACGAGAAATTGACGCACTCAAAGCGTGGGAGCAAGTAGAAGAGAAGTACAAATCAGGTGAAATCTTTGAAGTTGTCGTCAAAGACATCGTCAAAGGTGGTCTCGTTGTTGATATTGGCGTTCGAGGATTTATTCCAGCGTCGCTCGTCGAGCGGCATTATGTCGAGGATTTCTCAGACTATATCGGTCGTTCGATCGAAGTTAAGGTCGTTGAACTCGATCAAGAAAAGAACCGTGTCATTCTCTCGCATAAAGCAGTTGTTGAAGGTGAATTGAATGCGAAGAAAAAAGAGACACTTGAAAATCTAGAAGTGGGTCAAGTCCTTGAAGGAACGGTCCAGCGTTTGACAGATTTCGGCGCGTTTGTAGATATCGGTGGCGTCGACGGACTCGTTCATATCTCAGAAATGGCGCATCATCGTGTCGAACGTCCTTCAGATATCGTCACGGAAGGTCAAAAAGTCGAAGTTAAAGTACTTGGTGTTGACCGTGATACTGAGAAGGTCAAGTTATCGATTAAGGAAACACAACCGGGTCCATGGCAACAGATGGAAGGGAAAATCGAAGCTGGGGATATCGTCAAGGGACGTGTACGCCGTCTCGTCCAGTTCGGTGCTTTCATTGAACTTGCGCCACAAGTAGAAGGACTTTTGCATATCTCACAAATTGCAAACCGCCATATTGGATCGCCTTCGGAAGTACTCGAAGAAGGGCAAGAAATTGAAGCGAAAGTATTAGAAGTGCGTCTCGATGAGCATAAGATTTCGCTATCAACACGTGTTCTTGAAGAGGAAGAAGCGTCTTCTGAAGACTACTCAGATTACACGAATCAATCAGAAGGATTTTCTGTTGCTGATTTGACAGAAGAGGACTCAGAGGCGAAAGAATAAAGCATGACACAAAGCGGACACAAGCGTGTCCGCTTTTTATATGCGGTTTGTTATGGTATATGAGAGTTTGATTTGATACAATAGAACGGCTATGAAGCGAGAGAAGAGAAAGAAGGTGTTGGGATGGCAATTCCAGTCGTGGCGATCGTAGGTCGCCCAAATATCGGAAAGTCGACGATTTTTAACCGGGTGATTGGAGATCGGGTTTCAATCGTAGAAGACAAGCCAGGCGTTACCCGCGACCGTATTTACGGAACTGGAGAATGGCTGAATCGTCATTTTCATTTGATTGATACAGGTGGAATCGAAGTTGGGGATGAGCCCCTACTTCAAATGATGCGTCATCAGGCGGAGCTCGCCATTGATGAAGCGGACGTCATCATTTTCATGGTGAATGGACGCGAAGGAATCACAGCAGCAGATGAGGAAGTTGCGAACATGTTATTCCGTTCGAACAAACCAGTCGTCGTAGCTGTCAACAAAGTAGATAATTTTGAAATGCGTGATTTAATGTATGAATTCTACTCTCTTGGATTCGGAGACTTGTTCCCGATTTCTGGTACGCATGGTCTTGGTCTTGGTGACTTACTTGACCGCGTCCTTGAACTTGCACCAGATAAAGAAGAGTTGGAATACGATGAAGGTACGATTAAGTTTGCCTTGATTGGTCGCCCAAACGTTGGGAAATCAAGTATGACGAATTCGATTCTTGGTGAAGAACGTGTCATCGTCTCGAGCATCGCTGGTACGACACGTGATGCCATCGATACACCGTTTTCGCGAGATGAACAAGAATACGTCATCATTGATACGGCAGGGATGCGAAAACGTGGAAAAGTCTATGAATCGACGGAACGTTTTAGTGTCATGCGTGCACAAAAAGCAATCGAGCGGGCGGATGTCGTCTGTGTCGTTCTTGATGGTGAAGAAGGTATCATCGAGCAAGATAAAAAAGTAGCAGGATATGCGCATGAAGCAGGACGTGCGATCGTCATCGTCGTCAACAAATGGGACGCTGTCGAAAAAGATGATAAGACGATGAAGAAAATGGAAGAAGAAATTCGTGAAGAATTCCGTTTCCTTGACTATGCACCTATCGTCTTCGTTTCGGCGAAAACAAAACGTCGCTTGCAGACTTTATTACCAGTCATTCAACAAGCTGCGCACAGTCATGCGCAACGGATTCAGACAAGTGTCTTGAACGATGTCATCGTTGACGCTGTCGCGATGAACCCAGCGCCGACAGATAAAGGGGTTCGTCTTCGGATTAACTACGCGACTCAAGTCGCGTCACGACCACCAACGTTCGTCTTATTCGTTAATGATCCAGAATTGCTGCACTTCTCTTATAAACGATATCTCGAGAACCGGATTCGGGAAGCATTTGATTTTACAGGTACACCAATCCGGATTTTAGCTCGTCAAAAACAATAATGAGGTGAGTCAGTATGACCAAAATCGCAGTCATCGGAGCGGGAAGCTGGGGAACAGCCCTCTCGCTCGTCTTAGCTGATAATGATCAGGAAGTCATTCTTTATGGTCGTGAGCAAATTAATGTTGATCGAATCAATGAGCATCATGAAAATACGCAGTTCTTGCCAGGTGTTGCGTTACCAAAAGCATTAAAAGCAACGACAGATCTCAAAGAGGCGGTAGAAGGGGCGACGCATATCTTAATCGTCACACCATCCTCTGCGATTCGAGCAGTTTCTCGTCAATTAAATGAGCTGTTGACGGAACCGGTTGTTCTGATCCATGCATCGAAAGGGATCGAGCCGAAGACACATCTTCGATTGTCAGAGTTAATCGAAGCAGAGGTCAATCCAGCGAAGCGTAAAGCTATTTGTGTATTGACGGGTCCTTCACATGCTGAAGAGGTTGCGTTACGTAAACCAACGACGGTAACGATTGCATCGGATGACTTAGAAGAAGCAGGGCGTGTTCAGGAACTGTTCACGAATGAAAACTTCCGTGTCTATCTGAATGCGGACATCATTGGTGCAGAACTCGGTGGTGCACTGAAGAACATTATTGCGCTTGCCGCTGGTATGACGGATGGTCTTGGTTATGGTGACAACGCGAAAGCAGCTCTGATTACACGTGGGATGGTCGAAATGGCGCGTCTCGGTACGATGCTTGGAGCTAATCCGATGACGTTTACTGGATTGACGGGTATGGGGGACTTGATCGTTACCTGTACATCGGTTCATAGTCGAAATTGGCGTGCGGGGAATGCCATCGGTCGAGGTGAAAAATTAGAGACTGTGCTTGAAAACATGGGAATGGTCGTTGAAGGCGTTCGTGCGACCCAAGCGGCGTATGATTTAGCGGAGACGAAACAGTGTGAACTGCCAATTACTTCTGCTCTCTACCATGTTCTCTTTGACGGTCATACACCTGAAGAAGAAGTCAAAAAGTTGATGCAACGACCACAAAAAAATGAGATCGAGCATCTCTTCACGACGAAAGATTAACGGAGTGGGGTGGAAACCTTGAGTCCAGGATTATTAAAAATGTGGATTTCGTTCGCTGGCATCGGACTCTTTGCGATCAGTGTCTTACTGGTCACCGTCAGTCGGACGAAGTTGAAAGGGATATGGCAGATTCTTGTATCAACCTTGGCATTCGTTTGTTTCATCGTCGCGTCAATCATCATGGTATTCATCGTCATGGCGGGGCCGAGCGCATGAAAAAATGGTTCGTGCTATTCATGCTCATTCCGGTGACGTTATTATCCGGCTGTCTCTTTCCGGATAGCCAAAAACCGTCTAACCGTGTACCGTATCCGCAACAGTTACGTACCGTTCAGGATGCTGTCGATGCATATCAAAAAGATACAGGTGTACTACCAATCAAGACGATGGAAGCCGATACTCCGCTTATGGAGCGTTACCAAATCGAACTTGGGCGGTTGATACCGCGATATATGAGTGATCCACCAACGAACAGCTTCGAAGGTGGGGGAACGTTCATTTACTTGCTTGTCGATGTCGAGACGAAACCAACCGTTAAGTTGATGGATTTACTTGTTGCGGAAGAGTTACAAAAACTTCAAGTCCGAATTGATGCTTATCGGAAAAAGAATGATAAGTATCCCTTCAAAGGTTCATTTGGTAAGAACCAGTTTACACTTGACTATAAAAAATTATTTATCAAAAAAGAACCGACCGTTCCAAGTCCGTACTCAGATGAAAAATTATCGATTTATGTCGATGGTCAAGGACGACTCTTCATCAACTATTTGCCAGAGTTGAAGAAAGCGGTGCAAACTGCGAAGAAAAAGCCGAAAGTTGGTCAAGATATTCGGTATTTACTCTATGAAGATCAGCCTTTTGTTCCTGCCTATTCTCAAAGCTACACGATAAACGAAAAAGGCGAACCTGTGTTTTCAGAGAAATCGAGCGAAGAATCTGAAAATTGAACGTTATTTACACGAAAATGTTGTAATAGCAACGTTTATGGGGTATGATTACCCTCGAAGAAGTGATTGGGAGGGGGTGAAAGTAATGAACAAAACTGAACTCATTCAAGCAGTCGTCGAAAAATCAGGTCTTACGAAAAAAGACGTGACGAAAGTTGTCGAATCAACATTCGAATCGATCACTGAGACACTTCAGTCTGGAGAAAAAGTCCAATTGATTGGATTTGGTAACTTCGAAGTCCGTGAGCGTGCAGCCCGTAAAGGTCGCAACCCACGTACGAAAGAAGATATCGAGATTCCAGCAAGCAAAGTACCTGCCTTCAAACCAGGTAAAGCATTGAAAGATGCTGTGAAGTAATCCGGCTACATAGTCGCCCGAGATTTTCTCGGGCGGCTTTTTTGTGGACATTCAGAAGCGTGAAAGCCCACCGATTATGGTATATTAAAAAAGAAGAACGTCCATCAACGAGATGGCACTGGAGATCGGGGGGTAAAAGCATGGAACAACATGAGCTGCGCGTGGATGAAATCATCACTGCACTCACCACTAAACAAACGACACGATTGGCTCGACATGTGGATTTCCCTTCCATCGATCGTGAACAGATCAGTTGGTTGATTGATGTCGCTCAGCATGACACGTTGGACGCTGAGGCACTTGTCAAAGCGATTCATTTCGCACAAGTCGCCTTACGTTTGCATGAGCGTGTCAATGAGACGCAACGTGGTTCGAAGGAACGGCAGCTTCTTGTGTTAGCAGGAGATTTATTCTCGAGCTATTTCTTTGAACAGTTAGCTGGGTTGCCAAAAGAGATTCTCGTCTCACTCGGACGGACCATTCAACGTGTCAATGAAGCGAAGTGTGCCTTACACGAAATGAATTATGAATCGACGGAAGAACGGGTTCTCTTATGGTTAACGGCAGAGTTCGGCTTAATGCAAGGACTCGCGGCAATCACCAAACGAGAATGGCTGACACGACAGGGGCGGCAGATCATTCAGCAACAGGCAGAACAATTAGATCTGGTCGCACAGAAATTACTGTTATCACATCTCGAGCAGATGGCGGTAGCATGAGATCTTGGAAAGGGTGAGCAGTGTGCAGACAAAAGATAAAGAGAAAAAAGTATATGAAGTATTCCAATCGATATCTTCGAACTATGATCAAATGAATTCGGTCATCAGTTTCCGATTGCATAAATTATGGAGACGCGAGACGAT
Organism: Exiguobacterium sp. EA-TM-5; assembly: GCF_053878415.1. NCBI lineage: Bacteria > Bacillati > Bacillota > Bacilli > Caryophanales > Exiguobacterium > Exiguobacterium sp. EA-TM-5. The sequence continues at coordinate 1,728,016 of NZ_CM132670.1, forward strand.
GCGCCGGATGCAAGTCTTCCCAGGTGCTAAATGTCTCGATCTTTGTTGTGGAACAGCGGATTGGACGATTCAACTGGCGAAAGCAGCAGGTCCGACAGGTGTAATCAAAGGACTTGATTTTTCAGAGAACATGTTGAAAGTCGGCGTGGAAAAAGTAGAGGCGCTTGATATGAAAAACATCGAGTTGATTCATGGAAATGCAATGGATCTTCCATTTGGCGATAATTCATTTGATTACGTAACAATCGGCTTCGGTTTACGAAACGTACCCGATTACCTACAGGTCATCAAAGAGATGCATCGTGTCTTAAAACCAGGTGGAACGGTCGTTTGTCTTGAAACGAGTCAACCGACTGCTCCGATTTTCCGCGAAGCGTATTCGTTATACTTCGGAAAAATCATGCCGCAAGTCGGTCGATTGCTTGCAAAATCATATGATCAATATAACTGGCTACAAGAATCGACGGAAGTATTCCTCGACCGCGTCGAACTGAAACAACTCTTCGAACAAGCAGGCTTCATGCAAGTGGAAGTCAAAGCATTCGCGGGTGGGGCTGCTGCGATGCACCTTGGGAAGAAGTGGTGAGATGTCACTGCATTCCATATACCGTGATGTCACGAAGGAAGTTAATTTAGTCGATCGTTTTCTGATCAATCATATCGCTTCTGAAGAACCAACGATCGATGCAGCAGGAAAACAATTGCTGAAAGCTGGTGGGAAACGAATTCGACCAGCATTCGTCTTGCTCGCATCCAAGTTCGGTGAGGCAGATCGAGATGAACTGATTCGTGTAGCGGCAAGCCTTGAACTTGTCCATATGGCATCACTCGTCCACGATGATGTCATTGATGACGCAGAACTACGTCGAGGAAAACCCACCGTCATGCAATATTTTGATGAGGAAGTGGCGCTGTATTCGGGCAATTATTTGTTTGGAGAAGCCGTTCGGTTGATTGGTGAAGTCGGGAAGCCGGAACTGGTCCAAGTCATGGTTCATACGATGCGTGAAATTTGTGAAGGTGAGATTGAGCAAATTTATGACCAATACGATTGGGAACAGTCGATTAAACGATATATCAAACGAATTGAACGAAAGACAGCTATTCTGATTGAAGCGAGCTGTCATCTGGGTGCAATTGTTGCGAATTGTTCTGCAGCCGATACGAAAGCGTTACGGTTGTTTGGGCGAGATATCGGACTCGCTTTTCAAATTGCTGACGACTTGCTTGATTTCACAGCGAATCGTACAGAACTTGGTAAGCCGGTAGCAGAGGATCTGCGTCATGGACACAAAACATTACCTGTCTTTTATGGTGCAGAGAATGCTACCTTTTACGAACGTCTTTCGCAAATCGAGAGTATGCCAACACATGAAGAAGTAGCACCGTTGCTGTCGTTTCTTCAAACTTCAGGCGCCCTCGAACGGACGCAACAAACGGTCGATCACTATATCCACCGTGCGATCAAACGTCTTGAACCATTACCTAAATCATCAGCCAAACGATCGCTTGAAGAAGTAGCACGCTACGTTGGAAAACGAAAAGGATGAAGATTGTCAAAAATTTCTTGCTGTTCTTCACAAAAGCCAGTAAACTGACTATGTAAGCGCTTTTCTAAAAGCATTTCATAGGGGGAACTAGAGATGGAACAGACATTTTTGATGGTTAAACCAGATGGCGTAGAACGTGGATTGATTGGGGAAATCATCGGACGGATCGAACGCAAAGGATTCATCATTCGCGAAATGAAAATGATGAATGTTACAGAAGAACTCGCAAAAGCACATTACGAAGAGCATGCTGAGAAACCGTTCTTCGGAGAGTTGGTCACTTTCCTCACATCGGGTCCTGTTGTCGCACTTCGCGTCGAAGGAACAGACGTCGTTGCTGTTTCTCGTTTGATGATTGGGAAAACAAAACCTCTAGAAGCAGCACCTGGAACGATTCGTGGTGATTTCGCGAACACGATGAGTGAGAACGTCATTCATGGTTCGGATAGTATCGAAAGTGCGGGGCGTGAGCTTACGCTTTGGTTTCAAGGACAGCCAGTCAACGCGTAATACATGAATAAAAAGACAACGGGGAAGGGATTCGATTTGATCGAATCCCTTTTGTCGTATTCTTGTAAAACGGAATGACCAGATTATCTAATTGCTTTTTGGAATGCCTATAGCTTTATGCTACTATAGAAAATAAGTTGAACTGGTCATGGAGATGACCATTCGATATCGAGAGTGAGCGAGGTGTGCCAATTGGAAGATTATGAACTTTTCATTCAACGGTTCAAGACCAAATCAGGGATTGATCTCGGTCAGTATAAAGAAGCACAGATGAAACGGCGATTGACAGCGTTACGTGATAAAAAAGGCTACAGTACATTTGCGTCTTATATGCAGGCAATGGATAAGAGTACATCGTTATACGAAGAATTTTTAGATCGGATGACGATCAACGTCAGTGAATTTTTCCGTAATCCGATACGTTGGCAACAATTAGAACAAGACATCTTACCGATCCTTGAGTCGCGCGCACACGGACGTATCCGGACATGGAGCGCAGCTTGTTCGACCGGAGAAGAACCGTACTCCCTTGCGATGATTTTAAATGAACGGCTCGACCCGTCCGCTTTTACGATTCAAGCAACGGATTTGGATGATCTCGTCCTTGAAAAGGCAAAGCTTGGACGATACGGCGCCTCCGCTTTGAATGAAGTCGTAGAAGCGCGCAAAAAGAAATATTTCATTGAGCAAGAGCAGACGTTTGAAGTCGTTCCTGAAATTAAGCGACTCGTTCGTTTTAGTAAACATAATCTGTTAGGAGACCGGTACGATACGGGATTTGATCTAATTATCTGCCGCAATGTACTGATTTATTTTACAGAAGAAGCGAAAGCACATGTCTATCGTTCGTTTGTCGATGCCTTAAAACCGGGCGGAATTCTTTTCGTTGGTGGAACGGAGCAAATATTCCAACCTGAACGATTTGGATTGAAGATGAAACAAAGCTTCTTTTACGAAAAAATCGGTTGAACAGAAAGGGATGAAGCGAATGCGTTACATGACAGCAGGAGAATCACACGGAAAAGGGTTGACCGTCATTATAGATGGAATGCCGGCAGGACTCACGATTGATTTCGAAGCGATTCAGCGCGAGATGACGCGTCGCCAAGGTGGATATGGACGCGGTCGACGGATGCAAATCGAACAAGATCAAATTGATGCACGTGGTGGGATTCGTCATGGATACACGACGGGATCACCCATCAGTTTGTTCATCGAAAATAAGGATCATGCGCACTGGACACAAGTCATGCAAGCAGAACCGCTTAAAGAACAGCTGGAACGTCCTCGGACGTTGACACGCCCGCGTCCCGGACATGCTGATCTCGTGGGAGGTTTGAAGTACGGTCATCGTGACTTACGCGACGTACTAGAACGTTCCTCAGCTCGTGAGACGGCAGCACGTGTAGCCGTCGGCGCCTTTGCTAAACAATTACTTCATGAACTCGGTATCGAAGTGTTCTCGCACGTCCGGTCGATCGGTGGAATTGATGCACCTTGGAAAGATCCAGTTGAACATCAGGAAACGATTGATGCTTCACCCGTTCGTTGTGCGGATGAGGTGGCAGGACAACGGATGATGGAAGAAATTGATGCGGCTAAAAAAGAAGGAGATACACTTGGTGGCGAGATTGAAATCGTCGTTACGGGCATGATGCCAGGAGTCGGTTCTTTCACTCAAAACGACCTCAAACTCGACAGTCGAATCGCACAAGCTGTGATCAGTGTCAATGCGATGAAATCAGTCGGTTTTGGGGATGGGTATGAACTTGGTCGTCGTAAGGGTAGTACTGTCCAGGATGAAATCATTCATGATGCATCAGGGTATCAACGACGAACGAACCATTTAGGTGGAATCGAAGGCGGGATGTCGACAGGGATGCCAATTCGTGTCCAGGTAGCAATGAAGCCGATTCCGACGCTCTATCGTCCACTTCAATCGGTTGATATCGAAACGAAGGAAGCGTTTACGGCACAAATCGAACGAAGTGATGCCTGTGCGGTTCCTGCTGCATCCGTGGTCCTTGAAGCCGTCGTTGCGTTTGAAATCGCGGTCGCTATCCTTGAAATGTTCGGGACATCCACACTTGATCGTCTTCAAGCTGCTGTCGCTGCCTACAAAGAGGAGGTTCGGACGTTTTGATCGAGCTCGATATTCGGTTGAATGCGTCATACCCTGTACTTATTGGAGCTGATACTCTATCGCGGCTGTCGCATCTCCCGGCTCTTCAAGCTGCGGATCAGATCTGGATCATCACGGATGAAACGGTACATCAGTTGCACTTGAATACATTACAAAAGGCGTTAGCGGCTACATCTGTTTCGGCAGCTATTCATATTAGCACGGTTGCGGCTGGGGAACAGAGTAAGTCGTTAACGACCTATGGTTCGTTATTAGAAGAGGGAATCCGTTTCGAGATGACGCGTCACAGTATCATCCTTGCGTTTGGAGGTGGCATGATTGGCGACTTAGCAGGATTCGTTGCTGCCACTTTCTTGCGTGGTATCCCGTTCATTCAAATTCCGACGACATTGTTAGCTCACGATTCAAGTGTCGGTGGAAAAGTTGGTTTGAACCTATCTCTTGGGAAAAACTTGGTCGGTGCATTTTATCAACCGAGTGGTGTCGTGTATGATTTGGCGCTTCTTCAGACATTACCGGACCGGGAATGGCGAAGTGGCTTCTTTGAGTTAGTCAAGCATGGATTCCTCGCGCGTCCGTCGTTTGCAGACACGTTACTTGATGTCTCACTAGACGCCGTCAAAGGACTCGATCTAGAAGACTGGCTCGCCCGCGGCATTAGCGTCAAACGCGATATTGTCGAACAAGATGAGACGGAGCAAGGGATGCGGGCGTTCTTGAATTATGGGCACACGTTCGGTCACGCTGTCGAATATGCTAGTCCTGGTCTTGCGCATGGAGAAGCAGTAGGGATTGGACTCGTGTTCGTCAAATTCCTTGAAGGAAACGAAAAGCAGGCAGAACAACTCGGACGATTGCTTCGTCGTCTTGGTACGGTATTACCAAAGCGGAGATCATTTACAACGTATCTTAAACTGATGCGTCGCGACAAAAAGAATCAACAAGCAACGATTCGATTCGTCCTTGAGAAGGAAGGACGATTCGTCCTAGAGGCGATGAGCGAAGAACGATTGCGCCAAGCATTTAATCAAACTGTGAGGTGTTTAGAATGGGCTTAAGAGGAACAGTACAAGTACCAGGCGATAAATCAATGACACATCGTGCCTTCTTGTTCGGAGGAATTGCTGAAGGAACGACACGTGTCAGAAATGCACTCGAAGGAGCCGATTGTCTCGCTTCACTAGATGCGATGCAGTCACTTGGTGCACATGTCGAGCGAACACCAGAGGAAATTCGAATCACTGGAACGGAGACGTTTCAAGAAGCGACGATCGACTGCGGAAACTCAGGTACGACGATTCGTCTTTTAAGTGGTATATTGGCTGGCGGTCAAGCGACGTATGCACTCGATGGAGATGATTCATTGCGTAGACGCCCGATGAAACGGATCACGGAACCACTTGCTTTATTTGGGGCGAACGTAACTGGTGAAACTGCGCCACTACACATCACAGGCACTCCGCTTGTCGGAACGACGTATACGTTACCCGTTGCAAGTGCCCAAGTGAAAAGTGCTGTGTTGCTCGCGGGTCTTCATGCGACAGGAGAAACGACGGTCATCGAGCCGATCTTGTCTAGAGATCATACGGAGCGGATGTTGCCGCAATTTGGTGTCGACATATCGATTGATGACTTCGAAGATGGTCGTCATATTCGCCTCCAAGGTCCTGTTCGTCTGCAAGCGACGTCACTCGACATTCCAGGTGATCCGTCGTCAGCAGCGTTCTGGTGGACAGCGGCAGCAATCGGACAAGATAGTCGCATCACGACGACGCACGTCTTGATGAATCCAACGCGTATCGGTTTCTTACAAACGTTACGACAAATGGGTGCAAGTGTCGAAATCAATCACCGTTCGGAAGCAGGCGGAGAAGAGACAGCAGATGTGACTGTGGAGACGACATCGTTGCAGGCGGTCACGGTCGAAGGCGACCAGATTCCTTCCTTGATTGATGAAATTCCATTGCTCGCGTTACTTGCGACACAAGCGGATGGACGAACGGTCATTCGGGATGCGGAAGAACTCCGCGTCAAAGAGACGGATCGTATCGCAACGGTCGTGGCGGCATTAAGTCGTCTCGGGGCAAACATCGAAGCGACGGATGACGGCATGATCATTGAAGGTCCAACTCCCTTATTAGCAGCTGAAGTGGATAGTGCGGGCGATCACCGGCTCGCGATGATGTTGACGATTGCGGCGACGATCAATCCGGAAATTAACGTTCATGGACGCGAAGTAGTTGAAGTCAGCTATCCAACGTTCTATGATGATTTAAAGAAACTTCAATCCGACCGTTCTGAATAAGATACAGGCGGATAACAGAAAGTGGGGCGCTTGCCTTGAATGAACAACTATTGAATGGCATCATCGAAGAATTAGAACACGGTCATACTTCGGAAGCTTTAGCAGCATTAGAACAACTTGAAAAGACAGGAACGGATGAGGACCGCCTCGCCGTTGCCGATCTCTATATCGAACTCGGATTATCTGACCGAGCGGTTGATCTCTTAGCACCGCTTTATGTCGAATACGCGGGTAACGCAGGAGTTGCCTTGTTACTGGCGGAGTGTTATATCGATTTGGATCGCGAAGAGGAAGCGATTTCCGTGCTCGAGCAGGTTGATACGTCGGACATGGAATACGGTCCCCGTTCGCTCGTGTTACTCGCAGATCTCTATCAGTCACAAGGACTCGACGAAGTGGCATTAGCGAAATTGAAGGAAGCACGTAATCTTGCGCCGGAAGAACCGTTGCTCGCTTACGGATTAGCTGAGCTCTACATGACGCTTGGCGCTTTCGATCAAGCAGTACCATTATTCGCTGAAATCGCAGAACGTCCGGAGTTACGTGCTGAATTGCCACTCGATGCCCTTTATGCGGAATCACTTGCGATGACAGGACAGTTTGAAGATGCGATTCCACTGTATGAACGTGCCGTTGCGGAACGGTCTGACTTGCATACGTTGTTTGGTCTTGCGATGACGGCTCACCGAGTCGGTCAACACCAAAAAGCGGTCGAGACATTCCAACAATTGATTGCGCAGGATCCAGATTATACGTCTGCGTATGTTCCATATGCGGAAAGCCAAGCCGAACTCGGTCTGACAAAAGAAGCACTGAACGTAATCAAGCAAGGGATGGAGCGTGACGATTACAATGACGAATTGCGGACGATGGAAGCCTTATTCCTTCTGAAGCTCGGTGATCGCGCAGGAAGTGTACAAGCTTTACGTGAGGCACTTGCCTTGAATCCTGAATCGATCGTTGCGGCGGAACGTTTGTTATCGTTACTTGCTGAAGACGAGGACCATGATGCGATGATCGAAACGATCTCAGCCATCGAAGAACACGTGACGGCTCCGATTTTGACATGGTATCGGGCACGTGCTTTATATGCCTTAGAGGAATATACACAAGCGATGGAGAATTATGCGATAGTCGAGGGCGCATTTACAGAAGACGCGCTCTTCTTGAAAGAGTATGGTTTTGCACTCGTCGAGGAAGGACGTCGTGAAGAAGGACAACGTCTCCTCCGTCGTGCTGCCCAGTTGACACCAGAAGATAACGAACTCGTTGACTATGTTGAACGAATGGATGGATGACTTCACGGGAGAAGGGAGTAGGATTGAGATGATAGAGAGAAAGCAGCGATTCTTACGCCGCATCTTGACCTATTACACGTTAAAGCGACGGGAAGCGAAATGGATCATTGATTACTGGTTGCGTAATGAGGCAAAACTCGAACAGGTTCACTTCGTTCAAAATGCAACGTTCGCTCCGAAAGCCATCATCATGACGACATATGGATTCGATGCAGAGCCGTTTCTCTTCAAAAAAGGAGATGTCACGACGCTAGACCCAGAAAAAGCCTATCATGATATTCGTCTGACTTCAGAAGAAATTTATATTGAGTTAAATTTCCAAGGTATGATGATGGATGATGAGTATCTGTCTCTCCTCGAAGAGAATCCATTTCGTCCAGAAGTTGCTGTTGAACCGCGCTTAGCAGATGAAGCGACGCATTTCATCGCGGTCACGGTCAATCGACAAGAAGAAGAACGATTGGTCCGCTTGATTGATGAAGCACTCGATGCACGCGATCAACACCGTTTCCACTCCCTTTCCGAACAGTTACGACTCGTTCGAAGTCAACTACCTTAACAGTAGGACCTTATCACCTCTTGAAGGTGATAAGGTCCTTTTTGTATGTGAAGATTTGTGCAAAATATGAAGAAAAATAGACCGGAATTTCATAAAACGTTCACATTAAGACAGCAGGAGGAAATGCGGATATGATACATTAAATGTGACGAATTGTAAGTACGAAAGAAAGGGGGAAATGACTTGCGTTTCAAACCATCCGACGTACAGCGGACACGAAGCGAACAAGCGTATATCGATACGCTGATCGTGCCTTTGCTTCCGATCGGTTTCGATGAGGCGATGCATGCTTACGCAGAATGCGCAGACATGACATTGACGGTGGCGTCCGAAGTTGAACGTCAGCTATCCGGACGGGCTTTGCTCTTACCCGCCATGACATACATCGATACACCATCGATCGGACAGTTGGAAGGATGGCGTCAAGCGGGTGCTTCCGGGCAATTCCGTTTCATCACCTTCATCACCGCTGATTTAAGGTGGAAGGAGACTGCCGCCGAAGAGATTATCTACGTGCCACGTCTAGCTCTTGAGACGATGAGTCGTGACCAACAAGGTCAGATGGTCGGGAATTTTGTTGGACAAGTTCTCGAACAGTTAGGAAACCGTTGGACCGCGCTATGAAGCGGTTGACGCAATGATTTTATTAAGATACTATTACCATGTGAGAAATTTGTGTGAAGTACTGTCGTCTTGGGGCACAGCGTACATCACAAGGGGGGATCGAGATGGCTCAAAACGGGTCTAACGTAACACGTCGTCAATTCTTGACGTATACATTGACAGGCGTCGGCGGTTTCATGGCGGCGACAATGGTCATGCCGATGGTCAACTTCGCAGTTGATCCAGTCCTGAAGAAATCAGGAGCAGGCGATAAAGTAAAAGTAATGAAGTTGTCGGATATCACGACAGAACCAAAACGGGTCGACTTCAAGAAACAAACGCAAGATGCGTGGTATGAGTTCGAAGAAACATTGTCTGCTTGGGTGTTCAAAGATGATAAGGGAGAAATTCTTGCTCTTTCACCGATTTGTAAACACTTAGGTTGCCAAGTCAGCTTCGGCGCAGATCCAACGCACCCGGAGCAATTCTATTGCCCATGTCACTTCGGACGGTATACGAAGGATGGCACGAACGTACCTGGTACGCCTCCAACGAAACCACTCGATGAGTATGAAATGCAACAGAAAGATGGTTACCTCTATCTTGGTAAACCAGTCGAAAGAGGTGCGTAAGCGATGATGCAAAAAATCTATGATTGGATTGATGAGCGCGTTGACATTACGCCGCTCTGGCGAGACATCGCCGATCATGAAGTACCGGAGCACGTCAACCCGGCACATAACTTTTCAGCTTTCGTTTATTGTTTTGGCGGATTGACGTTCTTTACGATCGTCATCCAGATTCTTTCGGGGATGTTCTTGACGATGTATTATGTACCGGACATCATCAACGCACACGCGTCCGTCTATTATCTTCAAAACGAAGTCGCGCACGGACAAATCGTTCGTGGTATGCACCACTGGGGCGCATCTGTTGTTATCGTAATGTTGTTCTTACATACATTACGTGTCTTCTTCACTGGTTCATACAAAAAACCACGTGAATTGAACTGGGTTGTCGGAGTACTCTTGTTCTTCGTCGTCTTAGCTCTCGGTCTGACAGGATACCTATTGCCTTGGGACATGAAAGCCTTGTTCGCAACGAAAGTTACAATTCAGATTGCTGAAAGTATTCCGGTCATCGGTGGTATCGCGAAGACCCTCCTTGCGGGTGGAGAAATCGTCGGCGCAAGTACAATCGCTCGATTCTTTGCGATTCACGTCTTCTTCCTTCCTGCAGCATTGTTCGTCTTGCTCGGGGCCCACTTCATGATGATCCGTAAACAAGGGATCTCTGGACCACTTTAAACCGACTATCATCTAGACAACAAAAAAGGGGGAGAACACGATGCATCGTGGTAAAGGAATGAAATTCGTCACCGATTCACGGGTGTCGATCAACAACCGGATGCCGAACAAGTCGAAAGACTATTCGGAATATCCAGGTCGAACGGAAGCGTTCTGGCCAAACTTCTTACTTCGCGAATGGATGGTTGGAGCGGTCTTCTTGATTGGCTTCATGACACTGACAATCGTTGAAGCAGCACCACTTCAAAACATTGCCGATCCGACGAATACGTCGTACATTCCACTTCCGGACTGGTACTTCCTATTCCTCTATCAGCTCTTGAAATACCAATTCGCTGCAGGTCCATACATTTTGATGGGTACGGTCATCCTTCCAGGTCTTGCGTTCACAGCACTTCTCGTCGCGCCATGGCTCGACCAAGGTCTTGAACGTCGTCCTGCGAAACGTCCGATCGCAGTCAGCATGATGCTCCTTGCAGTCGTCTCGATCGTCTTCTTGACATGGGAATCTGTTCAAACGACTCACTGGGATACAATCCACAAACAAGGTGAGTTGACGATGGACGAAGGACCGAAAATTGATACATCAGCAAAAGGATACGAAATTTATTCGAACCAGTCATGTGTCAACTGTCATGGTAAGAACCTCGAGGGTGGCGCAGCAGCTCCAGCGCTCGTCGGTACGAAAAAGACAGAAAAAGAGATTTATGATATTGCAGTCAAAGGTGTCGGTTCGATGCCCGCTGGTCAGTTCAAAGGATCAGATGCAGATCATAAGGAACTTGCGAAATTCATCGCTTCATACGGTGAAGGCGGCGAAAACAATAAATAAGCCAAAAGCCGGGGGAGCAATCCTCCGGCTTTTGTCGATGATGAGGTGAAACGATTGCAAGGATTACTTACGTTACTCCGTCATAAAGCGGTGCTCTGGGTCGTCGGATTGATCAACTTAGCAGGCACCTTATACGGTTACTACTGGTACGAACCACAACTTGCTACATCAAAGTGGTATTATTATCCGTTCATACCAGATAGCCCAACTGCATCACTGTTCTTTACGATCATCGTCTTTCTCTGGATTTTTGGACGACGTTCCCGGTTGTTTGAAGCACTTGCCTTCGTGACATTGATCAAATATGGGGTTTGGGCAGTCGTCATGAATGCCTTGATGTTGAATCAGCTCGGAACAGAAAATCCGTTCTTAACAGCGATGGCACTGATGTTGATGGTGTCACACGGAGCGATGGCGTTTCAAGCGTTACTGTATAGTCCGCTAATGACGTTTCGTGTTAAGGAACTTGTTCTTGTCGCGATTTGGGTCATTCATAACGACATTGTCGATTATGTCCTCGGGCAATGGCCACGTTACCCGGCACTTGCGGAACATATCCAGTGGATCGGATATGGTTCCTTCTGGTTGACGGGATTATGTCTTTTGATGGGATATCTCCTTGTCGCGCGCGATTCAATTGACAATAAGATCACTTGAACATAAAATAGACCTATAATCAAAAAAAGAAAGGAACAATGTCTCGTGGCAAACTATTTGATCTATCTCGCGATCATCATCATCGTCCCGATTTGGGCTCAGATGCGCGTGCGGAGCACGTATAAAAAGTATCAAGATGTTCCGATTCAGAGTGGGGTGACGGGAGCGCAGGTTGCCGACTTCATCATGAAGCAAAACGGCATCACGAACGTTCGACTCGAGCCGATTGGTGGAACGATGTCCGATCATTATGACCCGACGAACAAAGTCGTTCGTTTGTCTGAAGACGTCTACTATGGTTCGACGGTCTCAGCTGTTTCGATTGCAGCACACGAAATCGGTCACGTCATTCAAGATGCGACGGACTATAATATGATGCGTGTCCGTCACCGGATTGCACCTGTCGCGTCGATTACATCGAATTTATCGTTCCCGCTGTTGTTGGTTGGTCTATTTGCTGGGTTGAGTGGTCTAGCGATGCTCGGTGTCGTCTTGATGCTCGGTGCCGTCATTTTCCAACTCGTCACGTTACCAGTTGAGTTTGATGCCTCAAACCGTGCAATGGCACAGTTGACGGAACACGGAATCATCGATGCGGAAGAAGAGCGTGGTTCACGCCGTGTCTTAAATGCAGCGGCTTGGACGTATGTAGCTGCAACACTTGTTGCCGTTGCCGAATTCCTTCGTCTTGCATTGATCGTTTTTAACCCGTCAAGTGATGATTAAGTAAAAAACACGGATTGCTCAAACGAGCAATCCGTGTTTTTGTCTACTTAGGTTTCTTTGATCGGAACCCGGTTTTCATCGAACGTAAACCCTTCTCCCGTCACTTCATAGACATCATGTAACGTAATGAAAGCATGTTGATCGACACTTTTAACAAGTGTCTTCAAGCGATTGATCTCGTTGCGGGCGACAACGACATATAACACTTCGAGGTCGCGTCCCGAATAACCACCTTTTGCAATCAATCGTGTCGTTCCCCGGTTCATCGTCGCATGGATACCGTCCGCGATTTCCGTCCGGTGATCACTGATGATCATTGCCGCTTTTCCGGCGTACGTGCCTTCTTGCATCCAATCAATGACACGAGCACCGACGTAGACGGCGAGTAACGTATACATCGCCTGTTTATAGTCGAGATACGTCAAGGAAGCGACGATGACGAAGAAATCGAAGATCAAGAACGTGCGACCAATCGACCATCCGAAGTAACGTTTCGTCAGACGCGCGATAATATCGACACCACCTGTCGTACCGCCGTTGTTGAAGATGATGCCGAGACCGACCCCGATGAAAACACCAGCGAACAAAGCAGCGAGGACCATATCGTCTCGAAGGTCAATCACGAGTGGTGAATACTTCGAGATTAGTCCGTACCAAAAGGAAAAGCTGAATGTCCCAATCAACGTATAGACGAAGGTCGTCCGACCAAGAATTTTATAACTGACGAAAAAAAGCGGAACGTTTAGGACTAAGTTCGTGATCGATGGAGATAATCCAAACAAGCCTTTTAAGATCAGGGTAATTCCTGTAAAGCCGCCTTCAGCTAATTCGTTTTGCACGTTAAAATGATAAATACCAAAAGCAAAGATAAATGATCCGACTAAAATCCAGAGGATGTTCTGGATCCGAATCGGAAACTGGAATGGAGGTGCCATTTCCGTATGCTCCTTTCAAATCAAGACTCTTTCTCTAGGGTAACGGCACGGTCGGAAAAAGACTAGCTTTTCCTCAGAAAATTAGTCGAAAAGTGATCAGTATGGTCATTCCGATCGATATTGCTTAGAATAGAGACGAATAGAAGTCATAAAGAGAGTGTGGTTGTATCATGAAAAAAGCAATTGGAATCCTTTGTTATCCCTCTGTTGGCGGGAGTGGCGTCGTCGCAACAGAGCTCGGTATGAAACTGGCGGATCGTGGACATGACGTTCACTTCATTACGTCGAGCATGCCGTTTCGACTGACGGAATATCGCCCGAACATCACGGTACACTTGGTGGAAGTCAACCAGTATTCCGTTTTTAAATATCCCCCTTATGACATTACACTAGCATCGAAAGTAGCAGAAATCATTGATCTATTCGATCTTGATGTCATTCATGCCCATTATGCTGTGCCGCATGCGGTCTGTGCTGATCTCGGTCGAAACATGGCGAAGAAAAAAGGTGTCGCTGTCGTGACGACGTTGCATGGTACGGACATCACGGTCATCGGACAAGACTTAGAGATGCAACCGGCCATCCGGTATGGTATCGAACGATCGGATGCGGTTACGGCCGTCTCAGAAAGTCTAGCGCTTGAGACGAATGCAACGCTTAACGCGCACTACGACATCGATGTCATTGCGAACTCGATTGATGAGAGTGTCTATTATCCGATGCGTGACGAACGTTTGAAACGACACTACGGCATCGAGTCAGATGAAGTCGTTGTCATTCATATCTCGAACTTCCGACCCGTCAAACGAATCGACGATACACTTGCTGCATTCGCAATCGCAGCGAAAGATCGGAAGATGCGTCTATTGCTCGTCGGCGATGGTCCAGAGATGGGGCAAACGAGACGGCGTGCGAAGGAACTTGGTATTGACGATAAGGTCATCTTTGCCGGTAAACAGGAACATGTCGCGCAATTGCTCGCCATCAGCGACATTCATGTCTTGTTGTCTGAAAAAGAGGCGTTTGGACTTGTCGTTCTCGAAGCAATGGCGATTGGTGTCCCGAGTGTCGTTTCGACAGCAGGTGGATTACCAGAAGTCATTCAGGACGGGGTGACTGGGTATATCGTTCCGACCTACGATGTCAAAATGGCTGCAGCGCGTATCGGTGAACTTGCAGATGATCCGATGTTACGCGAACGAATGAGAGAAGAGGGGATTCGCGATACGCGTCGTCGTTTCGATTCGAATGAGATCGTCCGTCGCTATGAACAAGTGTATGAACGGGTGTGTGCACGTCATGAACTTGCTTGAAGGCGCACATCACATCATTGAAACGATCGAACAGGCGGGGGGTGAAGCCTACATCGTGGGTGGCGCCGTTCGTGACATGTTGCTTGACCGAATACCAGGAGACTATGACTTAGCCAGTTCAATGTTACCGGAACAGATCATCGATTTATTCCCGGTCGTCATTCCGACAGGCCTTGAGCACGGAACCGTGACAGTCGTCCTAAACCACGTGCCGTATGAAATCACGACATTCCGTTCTGAAGCGACATATAGCGATCGCAGGCGTCCGGATGCGGTAACGCTTGGCGTAAGTCTGGAAGAAGATTTGACACGACGTGACTTCACGATTAATGCAATGGCACTTAGACCTACGGGGCGCGTCGATTTATTTGGCGGTGAACGTGACATCAAAGAGCGGATCATCCGTACGGTCGGTGCGCCGAAGGAACGCTTTAATGAGGACGCACTTCGCATGATGCGGGCATTTCGTTTCATGAGTCAACTCGAGTTCGATCTTGATCCTACAACTGAACAAGCGATTACGGAACTCGCCCCACATCTAGCTGCTGTTGCGATTGAGCGGATTGCGATTGAGTTTGAAAAGCTATTACTCGGACCAGGAAAGCAGCAGGCACTTAACGCGATACTACGGACTGGGATTGAAGAGTACCTACCCGGGATGGACGCAGTGATTATAGAAGCTCTTGCTAAGCAATCACTACGAGGCGTCTCAAAGGACGCCGTCTGGACACTTGTGCTCGATGCCGGTCTAACGCGTGAGCAATTAACCCGTTGGAAACGGTCGAAACAACAAATGCGGCTCGCTGCGCGCCTGGTCCCACTGCTCCATCGTCCTTTAACGGATTGGGATCGTTATCAGTTATCGGATGAGGAACTGGACATGCTGCGCCAAATGACAGGAATCGATTATCCGGATCGATCGGACTTACCGATTCGTGGACGAAAAGAGCTTGCAGTAGACGGAAAAGATATGATTCGTTTTGGTCTTCGAAAACAACAGATCAAAGAAGCGCTGTTGCATCTAGAGTACGGCGTCATCGAACAGGCTTTCCGAAATGATCAAGCCACATTGATGGAGGAGGTAAACCGTTGGCACATACAGTCCGAGAACAAATCCTGATGGCACTACGCAAGCGGACTTGGTATTCAGGACAAGAATTAGCAGAGACTCTAAATATTTCACGTACCGCCATTTGGAAACATATGCAAACATTAAAGGATGAAGGCTATCACATCATCTCCAATAAAAAACAAGGCTATCAATTAGTCGACGAAGGTGATTTATTGACACCAATCGCGATTGAACAATGGTTAACGACATCACGTCTTGGTCAACAAATCCTTCATTTTGACGAACTCGATACAACGCAGCGGATTGCACACGAACAAGCGCAGCAGCAAGCAGCAGAAGGAACCCTCGTCGTCTGCGATCATCAGACGAATGGACGAGGGCAACTAGGACGGACCTGGCATGAAGCAAAGAACAAGGGTATCGCGATGAGTCTACTCGTCCGTCCGGATGTACCGATGCATCAAGCCGGACAATTAACGCTCGTAGCCGGTATTGCACTGGCGAAAACATTACGTTCTCTTGATACACCAGTCACTATTAAATGGCCGAACGACATCCTGATTCATGGTCGAAAGGTCGCCGGCATCTTGACTGAGATGCAGACCGAGGCAGATCGGATTAGTTCCGTCATTATTGGAATTGGCATCAATGTGCACCATCAACAGTTCTCTGAAGGAATCGAGAATCGGGCGACTTCCCTCGCAAAAGAGACGGGACAGTCGTTTCGTCGAGCGGAAGTCGTCGGTCGTTTCCTTAATCAGTTCGAACTGCTTTATACACAATGGCTTGAATTAGGATTTGGTTCGTTTGTTGCCGATTGGGAATACCTTTCTGACCGATTGCACGAAACCGTAACTTTACGGACGCGCCAAGCGACAGCTTCTGGAACACTGCTTGGTATTGACGAGACCGGAACGATTCGGATCCAGACCGACGCGGGCGAGACTCGTTTTCACTCAGCTGAGCTCGTTTACTGGGAAAAAGAGTGAGTTCTTGAATCAGACGGTTTGCAGGGACCTTTTCCTGTCATGTATAATAAAGCCACGGATGGTATCCGCTTATTGGAACCATACCGAATTGACAGGTGCCAGTTTTAGCTGTTTCAACTGCCTTGATCTTAACGGACAGGGACAGAAGGACGATATTCAATTATTCCGCCTTCTTTCCGCATGCGTTTATTTTGGAAAGAAAGGCGTTTTCCTTTTGTCCTCCCTACACACGTAAGGAGAGAACACAATGCACACAATGGGTCCACTATTAAAAAAACAACAAGCTGGTGAAAAGCTCGTCATGTTGACAGCATATGACTATCCTTCAGCAAAATTATCGGAAGCAGCAGGTGTTGATATGCTGCTCGTCGGGGACTCCCTCGGGAACGTCATCCTCGGCTATGATTCAACGATTGCCGTCACGGTCGACGACATGGTCCATCATGCGCGCGCAGTACGCCGGGGAGCACCACAAACGTTCATGATCGTCGATATGCCGTTCGCAAGTTACCACGGTTCATTTGATCGAACACTCGAAGCTGCAGCGCGCATCTTCCAAGAATCGCAGGCAGACGCTCTGAAACTAGAAGGGGCAGGAGACATCTTAAAAACGATTCGTCGTTTGACGGATGCTGGAATGCCTTGCGTCGCGCATCTCGGATTAACACCACAATCCGTTGGAGTCCTGGAAGGATTCAAAGTCCAAGGGAAATCATTAGAAGCAGCCGAACAACTGATTGCAGATAGTTTGGAAGCAGAGCGTGCTGGTGCGAAGATGCTCGTACTTGAGTGTGTGCCACACCCGCTCGCAAAGCGGATTCAAGAACTGGTTACGATTCCTGTCATCGGGATTGGTGCCGGAGCTGATGTTGCCGGTCAAGTCCTTGTCTATCATGATATCTTGACGTATGGGGTTGGTCGTTTACCGAAGTTCGTTAAAGCGTACACGAACTGGAATGCTTCAGGAACAGAAGCGATTGCGGCTTATGTCAAAGATGTGAAAGCAGGAACGTTCCCGGAACTTGCTCATTCATTCCAAATGGATGAAGAGCTAATTGGTGCGCTTTACGGAGGAAACAAGGAATGAAGATCATTCAAGATGTAAAAGCGTTACGGGACGTCTTATCAGGACACGATTCTATCGGGTTCGTACCGACGATGGGATTCTTGCATGAAGGACATGCCTCATTGCTCAAACAAGCACGCCAAGAGAATGATGTCGTTGTCTTGAGTATTTTTGTCAATCCGACGCAATTCGGACCAAATGAAGACTTGGATCGTTATCCACGAGACGCAGAACGCGATCAGAAGATTGCGGAAGCAGAAGGGGTCGATTATCTGTTTTATCCGACGAATGAGACGATGTATCCGCTCGATATGGCTCGTGTTACGGTCCGTTCGGGGGACGATGTCTTATGTGGTGCGTCTCGACCGGGGCATTTTGACGGTGTGTTGACAGTCGTCAGCAAACTATTGAACGTCGTTCGTCCAACTCGGGCGTACTTCGGTTTAAAAGATGCCCAACAACTTGCGTTGATCGAAGCGTACGTTGCAGACTATTTCGTTCCAGTTGAAATCGTTCGTTGCCCAATCATTCGCGAAGAGGATGGACTGGCGAAATCGTCACGTAATGTCTATCTATCGGATACGGAACGCACGCAAGCCCCAGGTATCCAGCAGGCACTGCAGCAAGCGAAACAAGCGCTTGACCAAGGTGAAGCGATCGAAATAGTTCTCGAGCAGACGCGCGATGCGCTGCAATTTGATGGGACGACGATTGATTACGTCGAAGCCGTCGACTATCCATCGCTACGACCCGTCACTGAACAAACGACGACGATTCTCCTAGCTGTCGCCGTGCAGTTTGCATCGGCACGCTTGATCGATAATTTACTATATACGAGAGGAGCATGACGATGTTACGCACATTCATGCACGCCAAACTACACAAAGCCCGGGTAACTGAGGCGAACTTACACTACGTTGGATCGATTACGATTGATGAGGATTTACTCGACGCTGTCGGGATTTTGGAAAACGAAAAAGTACAAGTGACGAACAATCAGAACGGTGCGCGGATTGAAACGTATGCCATCAAAGGTGCACGTGGATCAGGTGTCATCTGTTTGAACGGTGCAGCAGCACGCCATTTCCAAGTCGGTGATGAAGTCATTATCATGGCGTATGCACAACTATCGACGGAAGAAATCGCGACGCACGTACCAAAAGTAGCTGTTTTGAACGAACAAAATGACATCACACAAATGTTGTCTCAAGAAATCGCCCACACGATCTTATGAAATTTTAGAGACCCGATCATGCCAGCGGGTCTCTTTTTTTGTTAAGATGAAGAATGAGATGCCATCCAATCATGGAGAGGATGGATTAAAGGTGGAGGATCAGTGTTGAAGAAAAAATACGTCGTAGTCGACCTGGAAACGACAGGTCACTCCATAAAAGCTGGCGATGAGATGATTGAGATCGGAATGGCGGTCATTGAGGATGGACAATTGACAGAACAATTGTCTGCCTTCGTACGTCCGACACAGCCGATTCCTCCGTTCATTTCCCAGTTGACGGGCATTACGGATGAGGATGTCAAAGATGCCGAGACATTTGATATCATCGCACCACGCGTTTTGTCATTACTCGATGGTGGTGTCTTTGTCGCCCATAATGTGCAGTTCGATTTGAATTTTTTAAATGATGCATTAGAAGAAGAAGGCTATTTGCCGTATTCGGGACCGGTCATCGATACGGTCGAACTTGCGCGGATCTTACTTCCAACAGCGGAAAGTCATGCGCTCTCGCATCTGTCAGAGTCTTTAAGCCTTGCTCATCAAGAAGCGCACCGGGCAGGAAGTGATGCTTCAGCGACAGCTGAATTGTTACTTGAACTACTCAAACGACTACATACGTTGCCGCTTGAGACGTTGAAGCACTTAAGACGTTTATCACCACGTCTGTTCAGCGCCATCGAAGAGGAAATTGATCATGCGATTCGCTTGGTCGGTATCGAAGAGGATGTACGATTCGACCGTTTTCGAAAAATCGCCTTAAAAAAACGCCAGACGATCGAACGCTTGACGCATCCGCCCGTTCTTGAACCGTTCGGACCGTTTGTTGACGAATTAAATGCTGTCACGTTTCCTCGTTTGTTCGAAGGGTATGAAGAACGTCGTGGGCAACTCGAAATGATGCGGCATGTCTATCAGTCGCTTGATCAAGAAGCGCCGTTACTCGTCGAAGCAGGGACAGGAACCGGAAAATCGCTCGGTTATCTTGTCCCGGCAGCGCATTACGCGCTCGAACATGAAGTACCGATCGTCGTCAGTACGCATACGATTCAATTACAGGAACAACTGTTTGCGCGTGATTTACCGTTGTTACGTCAACTGTTCGATGCGCCAGTTCAGATTGCGCTTCTCAAAGGACGGAGTAACTATATCGATTTACGGAAGTTCGAATTTTTCTTAAATGATCAAGAAGATGCTTACAACTTTACGCTCGCAAAAGCGATTCTGCTCGTCTGGTTAACGGAGACGGAAACGGGAGATTTAGAAGAAGTCAGCTTACCGGGTGGTGCGGCACAAGGAAATATCGGGATCAAGCAGTTGATTCAGTCCGATAGTCAGTCACAGCTTGGACGATTTGATCCATGGTACAGTCGGGACTTCTTTCAGCATGCGATTCGCCAAGCGAAAGATGCGACGATCATCGTCACGAACCATGCTTTGTTATTTAGTGACTTGCAATTCGAGGCAGGAGTCTTACCGAAAGGAAGTCCGTTGATCCTCGACGAGGCGCACCAAATCGAAGAAGTTGCGAGTCATCATTTTGGTCTCGTCTTTGATGGACATACGTTTGATCGTCTGTTCCGACAGCTTGGGTATTCGTCCGATAAAAAACTGTTACACCGCTTGCTTGATCTGTCGGAGGAATGGGACATTTCCGAGATGGTCGAAGCGCACAGTGAGACGGTTGATGAGGCATTGACGACGTTGCTCGAAGAAGCAGACGGTCTATTGATGATCATTCAAGCGTATGGACTTGAATTGGCTTCCCGAAAAGCACGACGGGAAGGGATGGTCAGCATTCGTTTTAAGCGACTCGATCGCTCGATGCGTGCCGTTCAGGAGAGTGCCAAACGGGTGGAATTGGTTTTGCGCCGCTTACGTCAGGCCATCCGTGCCATTCACAAACTGTTCCATGAACATCGGGAACAGATGAGTTATCGCGAGCGTTCACTCGTTGCCGATTTAAAAGCGATTACGTCACAAATCGAAGAAGCAGAACTCGCCATCTTCGAGACGATGCTTGCACCGCACGACGAAACGGTATCTTGGATCGAGACGTCCGTGAAGAACCGGAAACTGACACGGGTGTATACCCAACCGATCGATATTTCAGAGCGACTGCGACGCGATGTTTTTTCGAAACGAACATGTATCCTTACGTCTGCGACGTTGACCGTCTCGAACAAGTTCCAATTCATTGAGAACCGATTAGGACTTGACGCTTTTGATACACGACGGTTCGTCGTCCCTTCACCGTTTGGGTATGCGGATAATGTACGATTGATGATTCCAACGGATCTTCCGTTATTACAAGATGTTCCGTTACCGGAATTCGCGGAAACGATCGCGGAAGCAATCTTACAGATCGCGGAGGTAACGGAAGGGCGAATGCTCGTCTTATTTACATCAAACGATTTATTAAGACTGACGCATGAGGCAACGAAACCGTTGCTTCCGGAACGCTTTACACTGTTATCACAAGGCGTCACGCAAGGTTCGCGGCAACGACTCATGAAGCAGTTCAAGCAACTTGATGCCTGTATCTTGTTCGGAACTGCTAGCTTTTGGGAAGGTGTCGACATTCCCGGAGATGACCTCAGTTGTCTCGTCATCGTTCGTTTACCGTTTGCTCCACCTGATCAACCAATCGTCCAAGCACGGTCAGAACGCATTGAGAAACTCGGAAAATCATCATTTTTCGAGTACAGTCTACCGCAAGCAATCATTCGGTTTAAGCAAGGATTTGGTCGTCTGATTCGGACGACGAACGATCGAGGTGTTGTCTTCGTACTTGATCGCCGGATTGAAACGACGCGTTACGGAAAACGCTTCGTCACGAGTCTTCCGAAAGTTCCTGTTTTATCAAAACCACTCGACGAACTAACAGCAGAATTAGAATTGTTCTTGAATGATGGCGATTGAGTCTATTCAGATAAACCCTATCGCATTATAATAGATAGAGAAAAATGAGGGAGGACATACAGATGGATTCAAAAATTGAAACACTTGCGACCGTCAAAGTGAACCGCCATGACGATACGTATAAAATCGTCGACTTATTGAATCGGACGCTAAAGACGGAAGATTTAATGTTCGGTCTTGCTCTCGATGAAAAAGACAAGGAGCAGATGGTCTTTACCATCTACCGCACATGAAGTGGAAAATTACGCTTGGTCTGCTGAGTGCACTCATCCTTTTGACTGTACTTGGCACCGCCGTTTATCAGGTGACGATCGCTGAGGCAAAAGACCGGGAACAGAGCGTCGCTGAACAAGCAGAGACGCGTCTGAAAAAAGAACTCAAACCGACGGACGTCCGGTTCGAATCTGTCTTTAACGGGAAACGCCAATATGTCGTTTTTACGATGAAGCAGAGCGGACAGGCGGTACGGGCGTTCGTTCCGAAAAAAGGAAAGATTGAGACACGACCGATTGCTGATGGTATTGCCATTAAGACAGTCGTCGCAGATCATCCAGAACTAGGGGACATCGTGTCTGCTAAGTACGGCTTTGAGGATCGTGCCGTCATCGAGATCGTTTCGAAGACGGAAACAGGCTATGATTATTCGTATTATACGTATCAAGAAGGTTCTTTCATCAAACGATTACGAATCAAGTAAAGGGAGTGGGCGACATGTTATCGAAACGCGTACGACAATTGACACCATCTACAACGCTAGCCATTACAGCGAAAGCCAAGGCACTACGTGAAGAAGGTCAAGACATCATCGGTTTAGGTGCGGGAGAGCCCGACTTCAATACACCGGAATTCATCATCCAAGCAGCATTTGAAGCAGCAGAAGCGGGCGATACGAAGTATACGCCGTCTGGCGGAACTGTTGCCTTGAAGGATGCGATCATTGAAAAGACACGCCGTGACTTATGGATGCCATATGAACGCTCGGAAGTCATGGTAGCTTCAGGAGCAAAACATGCACTTTCGACATTATTCCAAGCGATTCTCGATCCAGGCGATGAAGTCATCGTCCCAGCACCTTATTGGGTCAGTTATCCGGAACAAATCAAACTCAGTGACGGCGTCCCTGTCATTCTTGAAACAGATGAATCGTCTCGTTTTAAAGTGACACGGGAATTGCTCGAGCAACATATCACATCGAACACGAAAGCACTTGTCTTGAACTCGCCATCAAATCCGACGGGAATGGTCTATTCAAAAGAAGAGCTTGAGATGGTAGCGGATATCGCAATCAAGCATGACTTACTCGTCATTAGTGACGAGATTTATGAGAAGTTACTTTATAACGGTGCGACGCATATCTCAATCGCTTCTTTACCAGAAATGCGCGAACGGACGGTCATCATCAATGGTGTCTCAAAATCCCATGCGATGACAGGTTGGCGGATCGGATATGCAATTGGACCGAAAGAGATCATCGCGGCGATGACGAACTTAGCGAGTCACTCGACATCGAATCCGACATCGATTGCGCAAGCGGCGTCGGTTGCTGCATATGCAGAAGGAGATGCACCGGTCGAAGCGATGCGTGTCATCTTCGAGGAGCGACTTGAAAAAATCTACGCACGACTCATCGAAATTAAAGGATTGACGTGTCTGAAGCCGGAAGGAGCATTCTACTTGTTCCCACATGCAAAGCAGGCTGCCGAGATGTGTGGATTCGATAATGTCGATGACTGGTGTACAGCTGTTTTATCTGAAGCAAAAGTCGCCTTGATTCCGGGTTCAGGATTTGGGGCACCGGACTATGTCCGTCTATCTTACGCGACAGATCCGGCGCGTGTCTTAGAGGCACTCGACCGGATTGAAGGATTCATCACGGCACATACAGCCGTTTAATAGAGAGAGGATGTTGACTGTTGAAAGCAATGATTCGGGATGTAAACAAACATGTAGGAGAAGAAGTGACGATTGGGTGTTGGTTAGCGAACAAACGCTCAAGCGGTAAAATCGCCTTCCTCCAACTACGAGATGGCTCTGGTTTCATGCAAGGGGTTGTCGTTAAAGAAACAGTTGGCGAAGACTTGTTCAAACAAGCAAAAGGCTTAACACAAGAATCATCACTTTGGGTGACAGGTGTCATTAAATCAGATGGTGGTCGGACAGCGATCGGTCATGAAATGGAAATTTCAAAGATTGAAGTCATCCATGAAGCAATCGATTATCCAATTACACCAAAAGCACACGGTACAGACTTCTTGATGGATAATCGCCACCTTTGGTTACGTTCGAAACGTCAGCACGCTGTAATGGTCGTCCGAAACGAATTGATTCGTGCGACGTACGAATTCTTCAACCAAGAAGGATTCATCAAAGTCGATCCGCCAATCTTAACTGGTAGTGCACCAGAAGGAACGACAGAATTGTTCCACACGAAATATTTCGATGAAGATGCCTACCTGTCACAATCAGGTCAACTCTACATGGAAGCGGCAGCAATGGCACTTGGTAAGGTCTTCTCGTTCGGACCAACGTTCCGTGCTGAAAAATCAAAGACACGCCGTCACTTGATCGAATTCTGGATGATGGAGCCTGAGATGGCGTTCCACGATCACGAGATGAACCTCGAGGTTCAGGAAAACTACGTCTCGCATCTCGTTCAATCGGCATTAAAAAACTGTCGTGCTGAACTCGAGTTGCTTGGTCGTGACTTGACGGTCCTTGAAAACATCAACGCACCGTTCCCGCGCGTCAAGTATACGGAAGCGATCGACATGCTCAAAGAGCAAGGATTCGACGATATCGAATTCGGAGACGATTTCGGAGCACCACACGAGACTGCAATCGCCAACAGCTTTGCACGTCCTGTCTTCATCACGCACTGGCCTAAAGCAATTAAACCGTTCTACATGAAAGAAGATCCGGAAAACCCAGACTTCGTTCTATGTGATGATTTGATTGCTCCTGAAGGCTATGGTGAAATCGTCGGAGGATCGCAACGTGAAGAAGATCACGAGAAACTCCTCGCTGAGATGAAGAAACATGGTCTTGACGAAACGGGTGCTTATAAATGGTATCTCGAAACACGCCAATACGGTTCTGTTCCACACAGTGGCTTCGGTCTTGGTTTAGAGCG
The DNA here is from genome assembly GCF_053878415.1 of Exiguobacterium sp. EA-TM-5. Taxonomy (NCBI): domain Bacteria; kingdom Bacillati; phylum Bacillota; class Bacilli; order Caryophanales; genus Exiguobacterium; species Exiguobacterium sp. EA-TM-5. Next base: position 1,753,164 of record NZ_CM132670.1, read on the forward strand.
GACAGTCGCTTGGATTACAGGTGTCGAGCACGTTCGGGAAACGATTCCGTTCCCACGTTTGCTGAACCGCCTCTATCCATAAGCAGTAAGGAAAAACATCGACCCATCGTCTCGACGGGTCGATTTCTTGTTTAGACTAGAGAATCGAGGAAATACGATGAATCATAATTTAGTTCAATTATTCGAGGAAGGGACGGTCGTCTTACCGAAGCGGTTGTTCACGGAGGCAAAACGGTTAGGCATTAGTTTTGTCGAGTTCACGTTAATTGGTCAATTATTCGCTTGTCGGGCGGAAGGGATGGAAATGCCTTCTCCGGAAGAGTTAAGTAATCGTCTCGGATTATCTGAGACGGAAACCATTGAGACGACGCTTGGTTTGTTACAAAAAGGGCTGCTTGCGATGGAGAACGTCAGTGGATCAGAACGCTATTCGCTTGTTCCACTTTATGAAAAGCTGATGGCACCACCCGAACAGGAAGCACCGAACTTTGATACGATCAACCCGTCTGTCTTCCAACAATTCGAACGAGAACTCGGGATGATGTCACCGTTCCAAATGGAGCAGATCATCCAGTGGTTGACGATCGAGAATATTTCGGAAGAGCTTGTACTTGCTGCACTTCGAGAAGCGGTCTATCATAACGTTCGCAAGATGACTTATATCAATCAAATTCTACGAACGTGGGAACGCGAAGGCATTAAAACACTTGAGGATCTTGCCGGACGGGGAGGCTGAGTAGATGTTACGGAAGGCTGAAATCGATCGGATTGAAGCGACGTTAGAAGAGATGTTTCCGGATGCATTTTGTGAGCTGATTCACCGCAATCCGTTTGAACTAGTCGTCGCCGTTGCACTGAGTGCACAAGCGACCGACGTACTTGTCAATCAGGTGACGCCTGGATTATTTGCAGCTTATCCGGATCCCTCTTCACTTGCTGCGGCACCGGTCGAGGAAATCGAAGATAAAATTAAACGTCTTGGTTTGTATCGGAATAAAGCGAAAAACATCAAGGCGCTTGCGGCACAATTACTCGAACGACATGACGGTGAAGTTCCGACAGAGCGAGCGGGTCTAGAAGCATTGCCTGGTGTTGGACGTAAGACGGCGAACGTTGTCTTATCTGTTGCTTTCGATGTCCCGGCATTTGCTGTCGACACACATGTTGAACGTGTTTCAAAACGCCTCGGGATCTGTCGCTGGAAAGATAACGTCACACAGGTCGAAGCGACCTTGATGCGTCGTTTCAAGCGAGAGCGTTGGTCGAAACTGCATCATCAGTTCATCTTTTTTGGACGGTATCACTGTAAGGCACAACGTCCGAACTGTGAAGCATGCCCGTTACTCGACATGTGTCGAGAGGGCAAAAAAAGAACAAAAGGATTAGCTACACCATAAAAACAGTGGATCCGGTTTCGGATCCACTGTTTTTATGCATATTATCCATTCCAAGGAGTATCAGACCACTCACGACGCTTTTTCGTGATCGGTACCTTCTTGAAGCCCCAGTTTCGGAAATCTTGGTCTGGGCTATCGCGGCGAATATAAATTTTATCTTTGATGGCCTTAAAAATCCGGTTTTCGTCCCCATAATGGACAAACCGTGGTTTTACCTCGATGACACCTCGACGAACGCGGGATAAAGGTAAGCAGACCAAATCGGCAATCTCAAGACCGGATTGGTAGAGGTCGCTGTCTTTTTCAGCAAAGATGAAGCCTTTGATTTTTTGACGACTTTTTTCGACGTCGAGATGAACCGTTCCTGAATTGAAGATATCGAAAAACGCTTTTTGAATCAACAAGTTCTGATAATCATCACGACTCTCAAGAACGACGCGAGCACTCGTTGCTTCTGTCTCATCGAGGAAGGAATAAAATGACTTCATCAAATGAGCGAAGGCGACGACATACGGATCCTTCGGAGTCGAGAAAAAGTCTTGTAGCTTCTGTTTATCGACTTCGACACTGACGATCGTACAATCGATATCAACGAGAAATTCCGGCAAGGCAATCCAAAAGTGACGCAACATATCAATCGTGATGCCGTCTTCCTTACCGTAAGGATGCTCCGCTTTTAAGATTTCTTTAAGATGGAGCGGAATATGTGGATCTTCAAAGACTTTTGCCTTGAAATCCATCAAGCGTTTGCGAAGCGGACTTGGTTCACCTGTCTCATCCGAATCAATGGCATATTTATATTCCATCAAGACGCCGGTTAAGTTGAATTGTGTATTACCCTTTGGCGTCCCAGTTTCGTCGACGAACATAATGTATTTCTTCGGGGCAGGGGTTGAGTTCTTAGGAAATCCTTTGACATCAACGCCTTTGACGTTCGATTGTACCCGTTTGTTCAAATGAATCTCCTCCAATTGCACGATAATTACACAGTCTTTTAGAAAGAAATGCTCTTGATGCCACTTTACACGCTAGGCGGCTGAAAAGCTATAGCCCGACAAGTGGAAACTTAGAAACATTTCCTCATAGATAAGGTGTTCGACTCAAGGAAGATAATTCCTGTTTTTAATTGTTATTCTTCTCCGTTCATTAATCGATCAATATAACGAACGGATTTAATCGTTTCATTAAAACGTTTCAGACTCGTTTTCGGTTGAAAGGCTTGAACAGAAATTTGCTTCAGTTGATCGACTGCACTTTCAACCATGTTCGGTCGTAGGTATGGACTATCTTGGGCATTCATTTGCCACTCAGCTATCAATTGATCAGCTCGTTCAACGAACGGCACGACGTCTCGATTAAAGTCATATTCGGTTCCGGCACGTCCTTCTTGATAAATACGTTCAATCTCTTGTAATAACGGTTCAATTGTCATTGGTTTTTAACTACTCCTCTCGGCCGATACGGTACAATCACATATCATGGTACAATAAACGCGATAGGAGGGGAATCGTTTTGAATTACCCGAATGGGAAAAAATTTCAAAAGCCACTCGAGTCGCATGGAACCCAAATTAAGAAGGCGCGATCAACCGAGTCAACCTTTTCAAATCGAGGAATGACGCTCGAAAAATTATTGAATGAAAGCAATACGTTTTATCTAACCCATAATCGGGCAATCATTCACAAGAAACCCACTCCGTTACAAATTGTCCAAGTCGATTATCCAAAGCGATCAGCTGCTGTCGTTAAGGAGGCCTATTTCAAGCAACCGTCGACAACCGATTATAATGGTGTGTATCGTGGAAAATATATTGATTTCGAAGCGAAAGAGACGACGAATAAAACCTCTTTCCCAATAAAAAATTTTCACCCCCATCAAATCGCACACATGCGTCAATGTGTCGAACATGGAGGAATTTGTTTTGTCATCATTCGATTCAGTCTGTATAATGTGCAATATGTGCTTTCAGTCGAGCACGTGTTCCCCTGGTGGGATCAGCTAGAAAGCGGACGGAAATCAATTCCGCTGACAGCAATCGAACAAGACGGTATTAGAGTCGAGACTGGAGCGTACCCTGCCATCGATTATTTAAAGGCAGTGGACGAACTATATTTCAATTCAGACACTTTTTGATTGAAGGAGAAGGATAGCATATGGAAAGAAGTCGTGTCGCACGTCGTGAAGAGACCAAGTCATCTGAGAAAAAGATGAAACGGACAAAACGTCCTCAAAAGAAGAAGTCAGGTGGCGGTTCTGGTGGGAAAGGTCCACTTTGGAAAAAATTATTGTTGATTGCTACCGGTCTATTCATCTTAATGATGCTGATTGGTGGTGGTTTTGCAGCGTATGCCGTAGCTACTGCTCCTGAACTGGATGAAGCAGAATTACGTGATGCGTTGCCGCTAAAAATTTACGCAAGCAATAAGAAAGAAATTACGAAAGGCGGAACGAGCCGAGAGTACGTCTCGATTGATGAAGTCCCAGAAGTAGTGAAGGACGCATTCATTTCGATCGAGGATCGTCGTTTCTATCAGCACAACGGGATTGATTTCCGTCGTCTTGGTGGAGCCATCATTGCAAACGTGACAGACGGATTTGGTTCTGAAGGGGCTTCGACGATTACACAACAGGTCGTCAAACAATCGTTCCTCAGCTTTGATAAGACGATTACACGGAAAGTCCAAGAGCAATGGCTCGCGATTCGTTTAGAACAGGACTATACGAAAGATCAAATTTTAGAGATGTATTTGAACAAAAACTATTATGGACAAAATTCATTCGGGATCCAGACAGCTTCAAAAGCATACTTCAATAAGCCTGTAAATAAATTAAATTATGCGGAAGCTGCGATGCTTGCAGGACTCCCGCAGCGTCCGACAGCATATGATCCAATTAAAGGAGATCCAAAGTTAACGAAATGGCGTCAGACGCAAGTCCTCAATGCGATGCAGACGACAGGCGTCATTACAGAAGCACAACGAGATAAAGCAGTGAAGCAGCCGATCTCAAAATTGATCAATCCGGCACCGAAGTCAACAAAGGATGAGTCTTATGATAGTGTCATCTTCGATATGGTATCAAAAGAGTTAGAAGATGATTTTGGCTTAGAAGGGAAAGACATCTATGGTCAAGGGTTAAAAATCTATACATCGATCGATAAACCGATGCATGACTATATGAATGAAGCAATCAAAAAAGATCAAATCGTTAAGATGCCCGAATATGCAGAAACAGCTGCTTCGGCGGTGAATACACAAACGGGTGAGATTTTAGCTGTCGTTGACGGAAAAAATCCAGGTAAAGGTACAGCGCGACGTAACTACGCAAATGAGCCACATCAACCGGGATCGTCTGCAAAACCATTCTTTGCCTATGGTCCAGCAATCGAAAATGATAAATGGTCGACTGCGAAACAATTGACGGATAAACCAACAGAAGTCAACGGCAAAGAGATTGGAAACTATTATGATGGATACCGTGGTACGAACACAATTCGTCATTGGTTAAAAATCTCAGCGAACACACCAGCTATTCAAACGTTCCAAGAAATCGGTGGTGACCAAGTTCAAACATTTGCTGAAAAATCAGGTTTGAAATTAGAAAACGATGAATCGATTTCTCCAGCTTATGCAATTGGTGGGATGAAACACGGATTCAATACGACTGAGATGGCTGGAGCTTACGCGACACTCGGAAACGGTGGCGATTATATTAAGCCACACCTGATCAAATCGATTGAATATAGTGATGGATCAAAAATCAAGTCGCCTGTCAAATCGAAAAAAGCGATGGAAGACTACACGGCATACATGTTAACGGATATGCTTCGTGATGTCTTAAAACCAGGTGGTACGTTCCCAAGCGCCGGATTGTCATTTGATGCAGCCGGTAAGACTGGGACTACGAATGCTTATAAAGATGTCTGGTTTGCAGGGTATACGTCTGATGTCTCAATCAGTGTCTGGACAGGAACGACGAAGTCTGGAAATAACAATGGATCTGGACTAAGTGGTCCGTATAACAGCACGATGGCACAGCAAATCTGGAAAGATTTCATCACAAAAACACGCGATCGTACACCAGCACCATTCAAACAACCTAGTTCTGTCCTTAGTATCGGAAATGAATTGTATGTGAAAGGGACGAAAGAGCCTGTCGTTGAAAAAAAGACAGTACCCGCTCCGACTGGATTACAAGCATCTTACGATGAAGACACAAAGAGCGGTGAACTAACTTGGAACTATAACGATGCTGCGTTACGAGCCAATGGGTATGATGATGTATCGTTTGAAGTGACGATGACAGATGCTGATGGGAAGTCATCGACAGTCGGAACGAGCACTACAAATCGTATCGCCATCAATGGTTTGAAACCAGGACGATCGACATTCCAAGTCGTTGCGAAAGCTTCTGGCGAGGAATCAGGTCCAGTCTCAACGACGGTCACGGTCACAGATCCTGAAGCAGATGAACCGACGACGGATGAACCAACGACGGATGAGCCGACGACGGATGAACCGACGACGGATGAACCGACGACGGATGAACCGACGACGGATGAACCGACGACGGATGAACCAACGACGGATGAACCAACGACGGATGAACCAACGACGGATGAACCGACGACGGATGAACCAACGACGGATGAGCCGACGACGGATGAACCAACGACGGATGAACCTTCATCGAATGATGGTGCAAATGCTCAAAGTAACTCCAATGCACCAGCGGAACGAAACAACAACAATAACAATAATAATAATCCGAATAATAGTGGAGATGACTCTGAGAATTAATGAAAGATCATCACCTGTAAAGTAGACAAGACCAAAGACGAGTAGATCGTTCTTTGGTCTTGCCTCTTTTTTTGTATAATGAGAGAAGTGGAAGGAAGTGAAGGCATGCAAGCGAAACAAACGCTCGTTGCATTTCTTGAAGAACTCAAACAAGACCGCTCGTTCATGGAGCGGATTACGTATATGAAAACAATGGAAGCGACAGCGGGACGTTATGTCGATTTTCCAGAACAACTACCAGATCGTTTGCGACAAGCGCTACGAATACGTGGAATTAACCAGTTATACCGTCATCAAGGGTTAGCGTATGAACGTGTACAAGCGGGAGAGTCGACGGTCATCGTCACACCAACCGCATCAGGAAAGACTTACTGTTTTAATTTACCGGTCTTATCGCATCTATTACAGCATCCGAACGCGCGAGCATTGTATCTTTATCCGACGAAAGCTCTCGCACAAGATCAAAATAGTGAGTTACTGGAACTGATCGATCAATTAGAAGCCCCAATCCGTTGTTTTACCTATGACGGGGACACATCACCAACGATTCGAACAAAAGTACGAAAAGCAGGGAACATCGTCATTACGAATCCGGATATGCTACATTCCGGGATTTTGCCACACCATACCAAATGGATTGAATTATTTGAGAATCTTAAATATATCGTCATTGATGAGTTACACACGTACCGTGGTGTGTTTGGTAGTCATGTCGCGAATGTCATTCGTCGGCTACGACGGATTTGTCGTTATTACGGGAGTGACCCGGTTTTTATCATGACGAGTGCGACGATCGCCAATCCAAAGGAACTGGCAGAACGATTAACGGAAAAAAAAGTCGGTCTGATTGATGAGAATGGTGCGCCGACTGGACGTAAACATTTTCTCGTTTATCAACCGCCCATCGTCAATGCGCAACTTGGGATACGACGTTCAGCGACGCTTGAGACGAAACAACTGGCGATGCGCTTCATCAAGAAAAAATTCCAAACGATTATCTTTGCACGGTCACGTGTCCGCGTCGAAGTCTTATTGACGTATCTACGAAGCATCTACCCGCATGAACTTGGTCCACGATCAATCGAAGGGTATCGAGGAGGATACTTGCCAAGTGAACGACGTGATATCGAACGTCGATTACGACAAGGTGAGATCACGGGTATCGTCTCGACGAATGCTCTCGAACTTGGTGTCGATATCGGTCAACTGCAAGTCTGTATCATGAATGGCTATCCGGGAACGATTGCTTCGCTCTGGCAGCAAGCAGGTCGCGCTGGCCGCCGTCAAGATGATGCCTTGATCATCCTTGTCGCTTCTTCCGGTATGCTCGATCAATACGTCGCAGAACGTCCAGAACTGTTCTTGAATCAATCACCAGAAGCAGCACGCCTCGATCCAGATAATCTGATCATTGCAGTAGATCATGTCAAATGTGCAGCGTTTGAACTACCCTTTACAAAAGGAGAGTCATTCGGGACACTTGAGACGGAGGATATCCTGGAGTACTTAGTCGAAGAGCGTGTCTTGCACGAAAGAGGCGAACGTTATTATTGGATGAACGATGCGTTCCCGGCGCACGGAATTTCGCTTCGATCGAGTGATCAAGAGAACGTCATCATCGTTGACCAGACAGAGGTACCGAATCGGGTCATTGGTGAGATGGATACATTCAGTGCGATGACGTTGTTACATGACGAGGCGATTTATCTTCATGGAGCGGATCAATATCAAGTCGAACATTTAGATTTTGAAGAGAAAAAAGCCTTCGTCCGTGCCGTAGACGTTGATTATTATACAGATGCTAATTTTTCAGTCGACCTTTCTGTACTCGAAGAAGACGAACGATACGCTGAAGGAGAATATAGTGTTGCCCGTGGCGATGTCAGCGTTCGTGGGATGGCGACGATGTTTAAGAAGATTAAGTTCGGCACCCATGAGAACATCGGCTCTGGTCCGATTCATTTACCGGAACGAGAAATTCACACGACAGGTGTCTGGTTCACTTTACCGGATCACGCACGCTCCTCGACAGAGCTAGAGCAAGTGTTAGAAGGCGTCGCGAATAGTCTACGGCGTGTTGCACCGCTTTATTTGATGTGTGATGCGAGTGACGTCTTCGTCGTGCCACAAGTCAAAGCGACACACACACAACAGCCTACCGTCTATCTGTATGATCGTTACCCTGGTGGTGTTGGTCTAGCGCAGTCGATCTATAAGCAACGCGGTGTCATGTTGCGTGCAGCACGAGATTCAATCATCACGTGTCCTTGTCAGGACGGTTGTCCTGCGTGTATCGGTATGGTTGGTGTCGCAGATGAAAAAGAACGAACGATTCAGTTATTAGCAGAAATGGAGAAGGAACTATCATGAAAAATCGTCTTAGACGCATGCTGAAATCTACATCAGACGTCGCACCGGATACTCCTGCTTCTTCCGCTTCTGAAACGGAAACAGCGAAGAGACTAGTCGGATGGACCGACGAGCAGCAGGCTTGGATTGATCGAGGGGCCGACATCTTAACTTTTGAAGAAGAGTGGATTGTTCGGATCGACAAACGGTATGCGTTAACGGACCGTCATGGAGATCGAAGCTTTGCGGAAGTGTATGAGTCCTTACAACTGCCGCATCCACCGCTTGCGCTGGACGTCCCGCTCGAGCAGGTCATCTTCTTTGATACAGAGACGACAGGATTACGAGGAACCGGAACGACAATCTTTTTGCTTGGTTTTGCTCGCTTTGAGCAGGGCGGGTTACTGATGCGTCAGTATTTCTTACCACATCCACACTTTGAAGCTGCCTTTTATCATCACTTTCTGCACGACATCGGAGATGATGTCCGGTTCGTAACCTATAACGGTAAAAGTTTTGACTGGCCACAAATCAAGACACGACATGTCTTCGTGCGGGAACGCGTTCCGCGGTTACCGAAAGTCGGTCATCTTGATTTACTGCATGTTGCACGGCGAATTTTCAAAGGAATGTACGACTCTTATCGATTAACAGCGATGGAAGAGCGAATCGGGTTCGAACGAGAGGGAGATTTACCTGGATTTTTGGCGCCTATGCATTACTTCCAGTACGTCGAACATCAGCATCCCGATATCATGACAGGCGTCTTACAACATCATCTTGATGACTGCCTGACTCTCGTTAGTCTGTATGACACGTGCAACCGACTCGTCACGCATCGGGCAGAGGCACCTTCACCGATTCAAGAGAACATCGCGATTTGGTTAGCAGATCTCGGAATCCATGAAGGATCCCATGCTCATTTTCAGCAGGTCAAAGAGTTATCGCCAGAAGGGTGGCTGCGCCAAGGGTATTTGCATAAAAAAATGAAAAACCATGAACAAGCTCGAGAATGTTTCTTAAAAAGTGATAGTTACTTGGGGTATATCGAACTCGCGAAATGGGCGGAGCACATTGCAAAAGATCCAGTGCTTGCTTATGATTATACTGAACGAGCACGACACCAAGTCGAACGCCACCATTGGTTAATTACGAAAAAAGAACGAATCTTAGCAGAGCTTGATCATCGAGGACGTCGGTTGAAAAGGAAGTGTAACGCGTGAAAGTGGTTGCCATCACAGGGTACAAGCCAAATGAACTAGGCATCTTCGATCAAAAACATCTCGGTATCCGTGTCTTAAAGGCAGCCTACCGAGAGCGGATAATTCGCTTAATTGAAGATCGTGGAACGGAGTGGTTCATTACGAGTGCGTCACCTGGCTGTGAAATCTGGGCGTGCGAGGTCATTCTAGAATTGAAGGAAGACTATCCAGATATTCGTCTAGGTATCCTCTTGCCATTTCTAGAGCAGGAGGCACGCTGGAAAGAACCTGTGCAAGCACAGTATCTTTCAATCCTTGAACAAGCTGACTTTGTGGAAGCAATTAGTCAGAAACCGTACACGGATCCATCACAGTTACGTAATAAAACGGAATTCATGATTCAAAAAAGCCAAGGGTTGTTATCGGTTTTTGATGAAGAACATGGAGGATCAGCGAAATTTTTAGTAGAGCGTGCTAGAATGGAAATGGAACAATCCGATTATCAGTTGTTTTTGATTACGCAAGATGATTTATCTTGGCTCGAACAAGAATTACAACACAATGACCAGTGGGAGTGAAGAGGATGTATAAGCCATTGTTGACAGCGGACGATATTTATAAAAAAGAATTCAAGACCGGCCTCCGTGGCTACGTCATCGAGGATGTCGATGGATACTTGGATCAAATCATTAAAGATTATGAAGGATTCGAACGTGAAATCGAACGTCTGAAGAAAGAGAATGAGTCGTTGAAACAAGCGCCTGTTCAACCGGAAAAACGGGAGGAACGTCGCGTCGAACAATCGGAGCCGCAAGTTTCTAGTTCATCCAACTATGACATGTTGCGTCGCATCTCAAATCTCGAGAAGGCGGTCTTCGGACGACCGCACCAAGACTAATGAATCAAAAAGATATTTCTGCCAATTGGTCAGGAATATCTTTTTTGATTGCCTTCTTTTTGAAAGAATCATCATCTGAAGGAAAACGGTGTTAAGATAACTAATAATACATACTACAAAGGATGATGAATCATGTTACAAGTCATGACAGCTTCGGTTCCGGAACCACCACGTCGCCGTTTCTTTGGAAATAAACAAGTGAATACGACGACGTACGAAACAGATGCGCTTTGTAATGAAATCCGTCATGTGTGTCGTTTTGATTGGATGTTATTTGAACGCATTCGCCTTTCGGACACGATTACCATCCCTTTTGCTCTAATTGGACCGAAAGGACTATTTCTCTTGTTGCAAAACGATGCTGCTATAGAATGGATGACAGAGGAATCGTGCCACGTGATGGATCCTGTTCATGGAAAGAGATTGTTTACACCTCATCCAATTGATCAATCGAAGCGAATCGTTCAAGCTGTTCGTAAAGCGTTGAAGGAGCAAGGGGTGACCATTCCGATTCATGCTATGACCCTTTTCCCGAAGGCACCACAGATGCGGACGGAACGCATTAAATTTCCGACAGGACATACGTTCAAAGATGTACGAGCATTCATCGTCTCAAAGAAATCTTCACCTGTTCAAGAACAAGAACGAAAACAAGTTGCATTTTATCTCGCCCAGCACCAAGAATAAGAAAAGGCAGTGAAGCGTTCGCTTCACTGCCTTTTTGGTGATATCTTGATCAATTTAACGTCTCGGTCGTGTCGCAAGAATTTCCTCAGCTTGTGTTAGATCTTCTTTTAAGACATAGACCGCAACGCGATCGTCCAAGTCTTTGCTGAAACGTCGGAACAAAAACGAAGTCTTAATACCACGCTCAACGCGAATGTCTAGTTCAGCTGCCTCTAGTCGAGCAGCATCCTTCAATAAATCTTCCCCTTTTTCACCAAAAGCCTCTCCAAGAAGCGACCAGCGAAGATTTTCCTTTGTTCGTCTACTGACGATGACAAGAAACGCGACAATGAGAAGAATGATTAAAACCGTTCGAATCAGTTGTATATCCATATAGATGTTCACCTCATCTACTATCATACCGAGTTATCGCGCATAAAGTAAACGTTCAACATACCGAGCGAATGATTTACTTTTTAAACCTTGTTGGCGATAAGCAATATAACCGTCGGGGCGAATCAAGTATAATCCGGACTGTTTGATACCGAAGCGTCGTGCGAGTTCACCGCCTTGATCGACGACACCATCTTCTTTTAAGGATTGATGAATTGGCACTGTTTCAAAGAGATCCGGATACGTATAATCTAATTCCTTAAATGGTTCAAGAAGATCATCTGTAGCATTCTTCGGTAAGAACAATAGTAATAAGAAATTTCGGTCAGCGCGACGCAACAAGAGTTCATTCTTTTTCGTTCGCGGATGAACGACTTCACTATAAGGCATTGGTTCACCTGGTTTTGGCGTCAATGGACTGAAGCGTCCTTGTGTGACGAATGTTGAACTCGCTGGGTAGTGACTGTTGAGCTGAGCGATTCGATTCGTTACGAAATGATGCAGTGGTGCGATTTTGAGACTATTTCGAATGACTTTCTCTTGCAACGGTAACAAAAAGGGAATGTTGATTTGCAAGAGTTCCGTCGCAAGATTCGTTGACCTTAAGATCCCTTGTGCCGCTTCTCGCCGTTCGACGCTATAGGAGTCGAGTAACGGAAAGCTCGCCTTGAACTGGTGGACGCACCAAAGTTTCCATGCAAGATTCATCGCATCGGCAATACCAGTATTCATCCCTTGACCACCGACGGGAGAATTGATGTGAGCCGCATCCCCAATCAGATAGATGCGATGATGTCCGAACTTCTCAATGATCCGATTATGAACGCGGAACATCGAGTACCAATGGACTTTTTTGAGCTTAAACGGAACTTTAGCTCGATTTTTCAAAAAATCATCAATCGCATTATGATCCGTCGGAACAGGTCCGCTCGTTAGATTGCCGGTGATGCGAAATAGATTCGATTGAAGAGGAAACGACTCGATGACGCCATGATCAGAGAAGAAAATGTGTACTTCTTCGGAAGAAAGTGGCCAATCGACCTCGATATCTGCCAGTGCCCAAGATTCTTTAAATGACTTACCGCTAAATGGAAGTCCGAGTTCCCGACGGACGAAACTATTTGCACCATCAGCTCCGATAATAAAAGAGGCATCAACTGTCTCCGTTTCTCCTTTATGTTGTAAGGAAGCGGTGACAAACGTTGGGAATTGAGCGAATCCCGTTAATTCCGTCTCTCGTTCAACGCTATGCCCGTAAGCGGCGAGTTGTGCTTCGAGAATCCGTTCCGTCTCACTTTGGGGCAAGAGCGTAACAAACGGAAAAGGTGTATTTAAATCAGTAAAATCAAGTTTTGCCTGCCATGCGCCATTAACATAGAGGTTTCCCTGATTGATTTTAATCGCATTTTCCATTAAGTCTTCTGCCACACCAAGTCTTGCGAACAATTCAAGGGAACGTGCTTGAATGCCGATGGCTTTGGAGACGACAGATGGTCCACTTGCACGTTCAACGATGCGGAAGGATAATCCATAGCGCGAGAGTGCGAGTGCGAGTGTTAAACCGGTTGGTCCGGCACCAATAATGAGGACATCTAATTTTTTATTCACGGATAACCCCCCTTAATTTACATCTTAGCCAAAACTCGTTACCATTAAACTATTGATGACACGCTCGACGTGTGAAAGGATGAAACTTGTGAACGAACAACTTTTTACGACAGAACGATTGATTGCGAATTTTAAGGAATATATACGTCAGAACGAGGCGCATCTGACCAAGCGCAATGCTTTAAACGCCTATTACAAGACGGTAGCAGGATCAATCTTATCAGATCGGATCGCTAAAAATGCGGATTTAATCGTTCGTATGCGCCATCTTGAAGAAGCGTACCATCATGTTGCACAAGAAGGGCGATGAAACAGGTGAACTTAGCCGATATCCGAAAGCAGTATGTAGATTCTGAAGAACGTTTACCTCGTCATGCGGCAGCCGTACTCGTTCCGTTGGTCGAACAGGATGGCGAAGTCTATTTGTTATTTCAAGTACGCGCCAAGACACTGCGTTCACAGCCAGGTGAAATCGCGTTTCCAGGCGGGCGAATCGATGATGGCGAATCACCAAAAGCAGCAGCTATCCGTGAGACGGTCGAAGAATTGAATGTCAAAGCTTCAGAAGTTGAACTGATTGGAACGTTAGAGCCGCTTGTGACACCAAATCGGTCAATCATTTATCCGTATCTCGGTATCCTTCATGCGACGGATTTTAAGCCTTCTCCAGCAGAAGTCGATCATGTGTTTCTCGTATCATTAAAAGAGTTGATGACTTCAAAACCAATCAAAGGGGATATGGAGTGGCGAATCCGACCAGGAAAAGAGGTCCCAACAGAACGAATGGCGAATCGTGAAGCCTACTTGGATCGCACGTATACGGTCACGGAGCATTTTTATGAGCATGGGGACTATCTGATTTGGGGACTAACTGCTAAAATCTTGCGCCAGTTCTTGGCTCAATTAACGCGTGACTAGCTTTTTCGGTCGTTATTTTATATGATTAACTGTAATTGAACGTGTCAGGAGATGAGTCAGATGGAAGAAACAGAAGAGTTATTCGATTATATCGTTGGCGATATGGTAAAAACAAAAGATGGCTGGGTTGCGGAAGTGACAGCTGTATTGACAAATACAGTCGTTGGTGACCTATCTCATACGAAAAACTTTGAGTCACTCGGTTTGGAGTTTGAAAAACAAGTGTTATTAAAGTCAGAAATTGAACTGTTAGAACGTAAAACAAAATAATGTATGAGAGCACACCAGTTCATACGGTGTGCTTTTTTCATGTTCATCCAGATAAGTGAATAATAATGAACTGCTACTTTAGACGAGTGAAGAGAAAATTGGACAAAATAACTGAAAACATCGAAAAGATACATTTATTACAGAAGAGTAACAAAGAGTAAATCGTAACAGAACGGTTACAAAACATAAAAACGTTGCTACACAACGGATGAGAGCGTTTTTTGTAAGCGTGTAACCGTTTCGTTACTTTTTGACAGATATATTTCAATTCATGGTGTTCGCTTTTCAAACCGTTTGTCACCGTGATACGTTGTGCGGGTCGTAAAACGGCAAGAAAGGTTGGCATCAACATGAAACGAACATCATTCCTATTATCCCTTTGTTTAGCGGGATTCATATTTATTCTTTTGCCACATCATGAAGCATCAGCAGCACAAATCGGTATTGGTACGGAGAAGACGATCGTACAAAATCCGTTAGAAATGAAACGTCAAGCTGCACAAAAGAAGCTGGAACAAGCAGAAGCACGAAAACAGGCACGCTTACAAGCAGAACAGAAAGAAAAAGCCGGGCAGAAAGTAAAAATAGATGCTAAAAAGAAAGCGCAACAGGCAAAGAAACAAAGTCGTTCGCAAACAAAGTCCAATCGTTCAGCGAAACGTACGGAAACATTTGAGACGACAGCATATACGACAAATCCAGAAAACAATGGAAGTCGCCTGTATAACGGTCGTGCATTAACGGCATCGGGTTATGACGTCACGAATACGATTACATACGAAGGACGTCGGATTGTAGCAGTCGATCCATCGGTCGTGCCCCTTGGAACTAAGGTACACGTTGAAGGGTTCGGGGATGCGATTGCCCTCGATACAGGTGGTGCGATTCGTGGAAAAATCATGGATCTTCTAGTTGGATCAAAACAAGAGGCGTTAGAATGGGGTCGCCGCCATGTAACGGTGACATTCGAATAATAGAATCATACAGTCAGACGGTGGATCGATTCTACCGTCTTTTTTTGTTTTTCTAAACTGATTTGCATGAATGTAAAATGAGAAAAACAGGATAAGAAGTGGACGGAATAGGTTTTAGAATGCTCGAGAAAGGGGAATTTTACAAAGATAATAAACAGGGGAAACGAGGGATGATACGTGATTGAATTTAAGGATGTCGGCAAAACGTATGCAGACGGAACAAAGGCAGTACAACACGTCAACTTCACAGTTGAACAAGGCGAGATTTTTTGCTTGATTGGTCCT
Source organism: Exiguobacterium sp. EA-TM-5 (assembly GCF_053878415.1). Taxonomy (NCBI): domain Bacteria; kingdom Bacillati; phylum Bacillota; class Bacilli; order Caryophanales; genus Exiguobacterium; species Exiguobacterium sp. EA-TM-5. Next base: position 1,768,923 of record NZ_CM132670.1, read on the forward strand.
TCAGGTTGCGGTAAAACAACGACAATGAAAATGGTTAATCGGTTGATTGATCATACGGAGGGGCAAATTTGGATTGACGGTGAACCGATCATGTCAATTAATGAACATGAACTCCGGCGTCGAATTGGATACGTTTTGCAACAGATTGCCCTATTTCCACACATGACGATTGAAGAAAATGTCAGCGTCGTACCCGAATTATTGAAATGGGACAAACAAAAAGTGACGCGTCGGGTCGAGGAACTATTCAGACTGACAGGGTTGAGCACATCACTTAAGAAAAAATATCCAAGTGAACTATCTGGGGGACAACAACAACGTGTCGGCGTCATGCGCGCACTCGCAGCAGAACAGGACGTCATCTTGATGGATGAACCATTTTCTGCACTTGATCCCATTTCACGGGAACAATTGCAGAATGATTTGTTGCATCTAAACGAAGAGCTTGGAAAAACCATTTTGTTCGTCACGCACGATATGAACGAAGCATTAAAACTGGGCAGTCGCATTTGTCTAATGAATGCTGGAGAGATTGCTTTCATTGGTACGAAAGAAGAAGTACTAGCCAGCAACGATCCATTCGTTCAAGAGTTCATGCGTCAAGTCAGGGGGAGTGTCGAATGAATGGATTGATCGAAACATATCAGGACCGAAAGACGGAATTGCTTCAAGCACTAATTGAGCATATTCAGTTATCCGTTATATCTCTGCTGATCGCATGTGTCATCGCTATTCCACTGGGGATTTACTTATCACGCAACAAACCTCTGAGTGAGTGGTCGATTGGTGTAACCTCTGTCATCCAGACGATTCCATCACTCGCCCTACTCGGTCTGATGATACCACTTGTCGGAATCGGTACAGTTCCGTCCATTATTGCACTTGTCCTATATTCTTTATTACCAATCGTTCGTAATACCTACACGGGTCTTGCCGAAGTCGACCCTTCGATCAAGGAAGCAGCACGAGCTTGTGGGATGACCCCGATGCAAAGTCTTTGGAAAGTCGAACTCCCGTTAGCTTTGCCTGTCATGATGGCGGGCATTCGAACAGCCATGGTATTGATCATTGGTACGGCAACAATTGCTGCCTTGATTGGTGCTGGGGGCTTAGGATCGATCATTCTTCTAGGAATCGATCGAAATGATAACTATCTACTGTTGCTGGGTGCGATTCCAGCAGCACTCCTCGCGCTATTATTTGATGGATTGTTACGTCAAACGGAAGTAGCGACCCGGAAACGGCAAACAGCACGCCTCGTGACGGCAGTCGTCTTGATGGTCGCAATCGTCGCAGCACCATTCGCGTTCGGACGTAGTGAACGACCGGATCTCGTTGTGGCCGGTAAACTTGGTGTAGAACCGGAAATTTTAATGAATATGTATAAGATTGTCATTGAAGATGAAACTGATTTAACCGTTCAAGTCAAACCAAACTTCGGTAAGACGACGTTTGTTTACAAGGCACTTGAGTCAGGAGACATCGATGCATACCCAGAGTTTACAGGAACTGTACTCGCTAGTTTGACGAACGAAAAACCGAAATCAAACGATGCAAAAGAAGTTTATGAACAAGCTAAAGCAGGACTAGAGAAACAACAATTGGCGCTTTTACCGCCAATGAACTATAACAATACGTATGCAGTGGCTGTTCCACGAAAATTAGCAGAACGATATGATTTGAAATCGATTTCTGACTTGAAGCAGGTCGCTAATCAGTTGACGGCTGGATTTACACTAGAGTTCAAAGATCGTCAAGATGGCTATAAAGGAATTCAAGATAAATATGATGTCAATTTCAAGAAAGTCGTCACGATGGAACCGAAATTACGCTATAAAGCAATCGAGTCGGGGGAAATTGATGTCATTGATGCCTACTCGACGGATCCTGAAATCGCTAAATACGATATGGTCGTTTTAAAGGACGATCAACAATTATTCCCGCCATACGAAGGAGCTCCCCTTCTGCGTCAAGAAACGATCGATGAGTATCCAGAAGTAGAACAAGCACTCGAGCAATTATCGGGTAAAATCTCTGATGAAGAAATGTCGAAGATGAATGAAGCTGTCGCATACGGTGGGAAGACGGCGAATGAAGTCGCTCGCGATTATCTGAAGAAAGAAGGCATCATCCAATGAAATTATTACTGATCAGTAATCCGACAGCCGGAACAAATGGTACGGGGTTACTCGGAGAAGTTATCGAACCGTTAAGTACGTTATTCGACGAGATTGTTATTAAAAATACGAGGCAAGCAGGAGATGCGATGCAATTTGCGGAAGAGTCATCCGCGTTTGATGCTGTTGTCGTTATCGGTGGAGATGGAACAGTTTTTGAGACGATTAACGGTGTCGCAAAACTAGACGATCGTCCGATTCTTGGTATCATTCCTGGAGGAACGTGTAACGATTTTGCGCGAACACTTGGCTTACCGATGGCTCCACGGCTTGCTGCAGAAGCGATTGCGATGCAACATGTCGTTCAAGTCGATCTCGGACAAGTCGAAGATAGCTATTTCTTGAACTTCCTTGGTGTTGGTCTTGTCGCAGAAGCATCGATAGGCATTGATACAGAAGAAAAAGCACGTCTTGGTAAGATGGGGTATTATTTATCGACTATCCGATCGAGTTTAGAAGCAAAACCATTCGAATATGAATTGATCTTAGATGAAGGTCGTCATATGACTGGCCAAGCGGTACTGATTCTTGCGGCAAATGGAGAATCACTTGGCGGAATTGAAACGAATTTATCAGATGGAGCGTATAATGACGGGAAGCTTGATTTAGTCATCGTTGATGAAGTAAATCTAACGACGATTCGCGATGTCATCCTTCAAAAAATTGGTCTTGCTAATGATCCGTCCTTTACGCACATTTTGACAAGCGGTTTTCAGTTAAAGACGAAAAATGCAAAAGTAATTGATACAGATGGTGAAAAAGCGATTCATACACCAATTACTGTTAAAGTGCTACCGGAATACCTTCGAATGTACGGAGGCATACAATAATAAAATATGAATGAAGAGAAGGTCGTTGTAAAAAATGATCTTCTTTTTATATGTTTTATTACATATATGCGGTTATGCTTTGACGCTTTAAAGAAAATATCCGATAAAGGATGACTTTCACAGATTCTTTCTGTACAATGAAAAAGTATTTTGAAAAGGAGGTGGAGCACCATGAAAGGAAACGCATGGGCTTCAAAAGTTGGATTTATTTTAGCAGCAGCGGGATCCGCCATTGGTCTGGGGGCCATCTGGAAATTTCCGTACACGACTGGGACAAACGGAGGCGGCGCCTTTTTACTCTTGTTCCTCGTGTTTACCTTACTACTTGGACTGCCTGTCTTGATTGCCGAATTTTTAATCGGTCGAACGAGCGGGAAAACGGCGCTTCGAGCATTCTCGGCGCTTGGTCATAAGAAATTCACGTTTATTGGTGTCCTTGGTGTCATCGCATGTTTCTTGTTGCTCTCTTTCTACAGCGTAATCGGTGGATGGGTCTTGATTTACACGATCCTTGGCTTTACTGGTCGCTTAACAACGATGGACAGTGGTGCGCTTGGTGAACTGTTTGGTACGATTTCAGCCTCGCCGATGTATGTCATTTCAGGACAATTGATTTTCCTCGCATTGACATGTTGGATCGTATTACGTGGGGTTCAATCTGGTATTGAAAAAATGAGTAAAATCATGATGCCCTTATTATTCGTTTGTTTCATTGTTCTCGTTGTCCGCTCTTTGACACTCGATGGGGCAATGGAAGGTGTTAAATTCTTCATACAGCCTGATTTCTCGGTCTTGAATCGAACATCAGTGCTTAGTGCGCTCGGTCAAGCATTCTTCTCACTATCGCTCGGTGTTTCAGCGATGCTAACGTATGCTTCCTATATGAAAGAACGTGGAGAGATCAATCGTTCTGCAGCTTGGATCGTTACAATGAACGTTGCTGTCTCGTTACTTGCAGGATTTGCGATTTTCCCAGCTGTTTTTGCTTCAGGTCTTGATCCAGCAGAAGGACCGGCGTTACTCTTTATCGTCTTACCAACCGTCTTCAGTCAAATTCAGTTTGGCTCGGTCTTCTTGACGTTGTTCTTCCTTTTATTCGCTTTCGCTTCGATTACTTCATCGATTGCGATGCTTGAAGTCGTTGTTGCTTCCTTAACGGATCGTAAAGAAAACGCGACGATGCGTGATAAAAAGCGGACAACATGGCTTGCAACGCTAGCTATCGCCATTGTCGGCATTCCGTCTGCACTCTCATTCGGAATCTTAGGTGATACTCAATTCATGGGAAAAACGTTCTTTGACAGCGTCGATTTCCTTGTCTCGAATATTTTGATGCCAATCGGTGCATTATTAATTTCTATTTTTGCCGGTTATAAGTTAGACCGTGCACTTGTCGAGCAAGAATTGGTGACTAGTCCAATGATGAAGAAAATGGTCCCAATCTGGCGAGTTAGTGTCTGTTACTTGAGTCCAATCGCGATTCTCATTATTCTTGTTTGGCCATTGTTTGGATAACAAATGTATTCTTCTCCATAAGGTAGTCGACCAATACAGTCGACTACCTTATTTGTTATGAAGTAATACAAAGAAGGAAAGAACGAATAGTTCATTCTTCGGTCGGATGTCATTCCTAAAAAAGTATGGTGAAATATAAATACATGAGGCATAACATTTCGCAAAAACGGGAAACTTTTTGTTAGACCGTACGTAATGTTAAAATAAAGACACGTAAACCTGATAGAAGAATCAGCAAGAAGGAAGAGGGGATGACATGAAGTCTTCATGGTGGATATTTGGTTCCATCGGTATGATGTTCGTATTTCTACAATTAGCCGATACGTTCAACTTCTCGGGAATCTTCATCGCTCTTGGTTTGTGGTTCATTTGGAGCGGTTACCGGACAAAACCAGGTCGACGATATCGGACAGAACGGAAGTCGACTGAAATCAAGCGAAAAAATGTGAAAAAGAAATTACTTCTTGACGATGAAGAGGAGTTCGTCGGAAGTGTCATTTTAAAACCAGAACGGGCGACGCGCCGATTTGAAGAGACGGATGATTTGGAGCTTCAAGTATTACAACGGACGATCGAAGAAGGTTTTGTGAAAATCCAGACGTACGATCAAATCGTTCCATCCATTCGAGATAGTGAAATTAGAAGTGAGATGCGAATCGTTTCGCGTGAAGCGCATGTGCTGTTCGAGGAGTTGTATGAGAGTCCACGCGATGTCAAAAAAGTTCGTGACTTCTTTACATTCTACCTAGATTCCTTATTGTCGATTTCAGAAAAATATGCCGATTTGGAACGCCGTGGTGCACAAGTTCAATTGGATACAAAAAATCAATTGATTTCGAACTTGAAAATGATTGGTCAAAAGTTGAAACAGCAACAAACCTTATTGCTTGAAGGAGATACCGTTGATTTAGAACGGGAACTTTTGACAATTGAAAAGGTGCTTACGCAAGAGAATGAACAACGAAAACAGGAGGAGAGTTACCGACATGACCCATTCTGATAAAGATACGTGGCAACAATGGCCTGATGAGCAAGACCAACCGACGATTTCTGATCCGTCGGTCGATCTGAATGTAGCAGAGGCACCACCGAAAATGCCGGTGCAACCTGTAGAAGAGATGATTCCTTCAGATGTTCCGTCAGAACAACGACAAAAGATTGAACGTCTACTGCAGGTGATTGATCTTCAAAAAACGGATGCCGTCATGCAATTTGGCGCGCCTGTCCAACGTGAGTTATCCCAATTTTCCGATCAAGTCTTAAGTGAAGTGAAGATGAAGGATGGTGGCGATGCGGGGAAATTGTTAAGTGATTTAATGCAACGTGTCCGCCAAATGGACCCAGATACACTCCAAGAAAAAAAGAGTTTCTGGTCGAACGTACCGGTCATTGGTCGGGCGAAGAAAAAAGCGGAGACGTACTTCTTACAATACGAGAAAATGAGTGCGTATCTGGAAGAAGTCGTACACAATCTAGATCGTTCGAAGTTCGGATTGATGAAGGACATCACATTACTTGATCAAATGTACCAAAAGAATAAGCGTTATTTCGAAGAATTGAACGTTTATATTGCTGCTGGGGAAACAAAAATTGCTCACGTTCGTCAACATGAGATCGAACCTTTACGAACGGAAGTTGAAGTATCGCGGGATCAGACAAAATTACAAGAATTGAATGACTTGATTCAATTAACCGATCGTTTTGAAAAGAAAATCCATGACCTAAAATTGTCACGCACGATCAGTCTTCAAATGGCGCCGCAAATTCGAGTCATTCAGCAAAATAATCAAATTTTAGCAGAAAAGATCGAATCAGCGGTCGTCAATACGATTCCACTGTGGAAGAACCAAGTGGTCCTATCCTTAAGCTTGTCACGTCAAAAGGCAGCTCTTGAAATGCAAAAGGATGTCACCAATACAACGAATCAATTACTTGAGCAAAATTCGAAGTTGCTAAAGGAATCGTCTATCGAGATTGCTGAAGAAAACGAAAAAGGCATCGTATCTGTTGAGTCATTAAAGGTTGCACATCAAAACTTGATCGAGACACTTGATGAGACATTACGTATCCAACAAGAAGGAAAACAGAAGCGTCGTGACGCAGAGCATGAACTTGAGCGAATGGAGAACGAATTGAAACAAAAAGTCATCGAAGTCGCTTCAAAAAGTAGAGAACTACCGAATCGACCATACTAAGGAACACGAGTTTTCGTGTTCCTTTCCTTCATGAAAGGAAGGATTAGGAATGAAAAGCGAAGAGAAGCAGTTGAAGTGGGATACGACGTGGTTATTATTTGCACGGATGATGGCAGATCGTCATTCTAAATGTGCATCCAAGTCTGTTGCTTGTGTCATCGTCAAAGATGAGAAACCGATTTCGATTGGGATAAACGGAACACCCAGTCAACATGTGAATTGTAATGAAATCTACTTAAAGCAAGATGGTATTCTCTATACATCACGACCTGATCACCCGATTAGTGAAGAGTCGATGGAACGAGATGGTGTTCAGTTTTATCGTTGTGAAAATCAAGAGGAACATCATGAATGGTCGAAACAGCATGAAATTCATGCCGAAATCAATGCACTCGGCAAACTAGCAGCCGACTCGACGAGTGCGCGACATGCGACAGCTTACGTCACACATAGTCCATGTCACGCGTGCAGTTTAGCGCTGATTGCCTCGAAAATCGATCGTGTCGTCTATTCAACAGGATATGAATATGGGGACGGATTGAACCTGATGCGTCAAAGTGGAATCGAAGTCATCCACTTGCCAATCGCAAACGAATATTTTCTTGAAAAAATTTAACGAAAAAGGGTTGTAAACGCTTCCATTGCATTGTATGATGAAATCAAGCATTGCCATGGTAATTATTCACTCTTCCATTCGGACTGATTTTCAATCGAAAATCGGTCCACTTTTTTTTTAGAAAAGAATTGACAGCGCTTGAATAGTTTGTCATGATGACTATAGAATATGACGAAGCGGAACGCCGCATTTTCATACAAAACCAATCAAGGAGCTGGAATGCCAGGTCGTTGAATAAAAAATCCTGACTCATGCGAGTCAGGATTTTTTTGTTATGGATGTACAAGTGTCGCTTCCTTAAGACGCTTAGCACGGATTGCACATTTTGTGGCGACCGCGCCTGCGAGAATCGTCAAGAACCGTTGACAGAGAATGTCTGGTTGCGACTGATGTAAAAACAATTGATGCAAAACTCGATTAAAAGCAGCATCAAGAGAAGACAAATGCCGTTTAATGGCAGTCGGCGACATATCTTGAATCTCTTCTGCCTGATAGCCCGCATCACTTTGAAACGCAGAGAGGATGAGTAATTCTGTTTGTACATCAGCCAGCGTTAGTCCTTGCTCTTGCACAAGGTGACAAGCTTCACGTAATTCATGGATCAACAATTGCTCGAGTGCATATGACGTTTGCATTTGATACGGATCGTACAATTGAACAGCTTGCCGAATTTGATCGCGTGTCACGATTTCTGTTGCATCCCATTGATCGAGTGTGGCGACAGCTTCACTGTATAAATGAGTAAGTGGTCGAATCATCTTTTCTCCTCCTTTAGGCAATAAAGTAGACTTCCAATTTCATCATAATTCATTTAGAAAACGCTTACAATATCTGTTTAATAGTAGTCGTGATGAAATCGTGTCTGCTATGATATGAATGAAGAAAAAGGAGTGAGACGATGTGATTCAATTATTTAAGGCACTTCCAGAAGTGACAATGCCTCCTTATGAAAATGATGCTTTTTCTATCCACCATTCGGATCAACCGATTGGGCTTTCGATGGATACACTTGCACCCGGTGAACGAGTTGAAGAGGTCTTACTTGTTGCCTCTGGTGAAATCCGTACTGGTCAAACTGGGCGAGAATGGTTACAATTCACGTTCAACTCACCAGCAGGATCTTGCAAGGGAAAACAATGGATCAATCAAGGAACAGCAGAAGAAGCACTCCGTCCGTATCTCGAGACACGAATCGTTCGAGTCGAGGCGAAGGTAGAGGAATATCCACCGCAATCGGGCAATAAATCGTTGACGGTTCAGCGCGTCACACCAATCCACGATGCATCACCGACACAGTTCTTGCCCCAGTTACCGGCAGATGAGTCGCTTGAAACATACCGCGATCAATTGCTTGGATTAGTCGGTCAGCTTGATTCTCCTTATCAAGAGATTGCGCTTTCGATATTGCGGCAGTACTGGACGGACTTCTCAACACGACCGGCTGCTCTTTTTCATCACCATGCCTATATTGGTGGACTACTCAAACATACAGCTTGTATGATGACGATCGGTCGAGGTATTTGCGACAGTGAACAACCCTACTTGACGCTTCTCAAATGTATCCAAGAAGCAGAAGCTGATCATAAAAATGAACTATTCCAAGCGGGCGAACGTGAGATACGCCAATTTTCTTGGGATGACAGTTTTGATGCGCTCTATCAAGCTGCAAAAGGTATTGCCCTGTTAGACCAACGTCCAAACCCAAATGAATTATTACTCGGTATTTTACTGCATGACATCGGAAAACTATGGGAGTATACACATGCAGGGGCTTCGGAAGATCGTTTTTCAAGACTATTGCAGGTGACGGAAGAAGAAGAAGAAGTGGCAGGCATTGCACTTGATCCAGATGGTGTATTGATCGGCCATATGCCATACGGATGCTTCGTGCTCGAGCAAACGCTTCGACTAGAAGATATTCGATTAACGCGTGCGGTCTATCATCGTCTCATGCATATGGTATTATCACATCATGGTAAACGCGAGTGGGGATCAAGTGTTACACCACAAACGACAGACGCTTGGTATCTCCATGCGATTGATCTGCTCGATGCACGAAAAGAAAAATGGCGTCAGCAACAAGGACGCTAAGGAGTGAAATCATGCAAGACAAAATACGTACGACCGTCATCACTGGTTTTTTAGGTGCCGGTAAAACCACGTTACTCAATCATCTCGTCTCTCAACCAACTGAAAAGTTTGCCTTACTCGTTAACGAAGTAGGTTCCGTTCATATTGATGAAGCGTTGATCGAGCGTAGTGATGAAGAGATGATTGAACTGACGAATGGTTGCATTTGTTGTTCGATTCGAGGCGATTTACGGGATGCTTTACTTCGGATTGCCAAACGCCGTCGAGATGGCGAACTATCGTTTGATCGCTTATTGATTGAGACGACAGGTGTTGCTGATCCAGGACCGATTCTGCAGACATTCTATTTTGAACCAGCCGTTGAACAGTTTTATCAAATTTCAAGTGTCGTTACGGTCATTGATGCGTACCATTTGGAACGTCAATTGAGGTTCCAGGAAAACGTGAAACAAATCGGATTTGCAGATGTCCTTCTTTTGAACAAAATCGATTTAGTCAATGCGTCGGATCGCGAAACATTGATTGCTTTGCTACGCGAACGCAATCCTTCAGCAGCTATTATCGAGACGGAACTAGGACAAGTTGAATCTAGTCAATTGTTTGAAACGTTCCACTTTCCAAAAGAAGAACAAGTACGGCTCAGTCAGCAAACGGATCAGCTCCATCAGTCAGTCGAAGATTTCACGGCACTGACGATTGTCGAAGAACGACCGTTGAATCGAAATCGATTTGGGATGGTCCTGCGTGAAGTTTTAGAAGCGTATGCAGAAGATCTCTATCGGTATAAAGGGATCATCCATTTTTCAGATACGGAACGAAAAGTTATTCTTCAAGGAACGGGAATGATTTACGGAACAGCCATCCGAGAACCGTTCAGCGAACAACCAAAGACGACGCTCGTCTTCATTGGTAAAGGACTGGATGAACAGGCGATACGAAAAGGAATCGAGGCGGCAATTGAACATGGTTGAACTTTATTTTGACGGCACGGTCCGTCCCTCAAACGACGAAGCGGCGGTGGGGCTCTTTAGTAAAAATTCCGAGGGCGAAGTCACGGAGAAAATGTATCAAATCCAAGCAATCAATAATCATGAAGCAGAATTCATCGCTTTTGCAAAAGCAGTTGAGTGGGCACATGAACTCATCACACAAGGAGAAAGCGTCATCTCGTTTCGGACCGATTCAGAAGCGGTTGCACTTGCAGTCGAACGCGAATTCGTCAAGAACAAACGAACACAGACGATCTTTGATCCTGCCTTTGAGCGCTATCAACTTTTACCGCTTGCATTCGTGAAGTGGATTCCGCGATCCGAGAATAAGGCAGATCGTGTAGCACGCGAGGCGTTACGCTTGTATGAAGTCTAATGCACACTGAAACACCCCTATCATCACGGTAGGGGTGTTTGTTCATGTTCAATTCGTTCAATAAGGATTTGATCGACGCGACGTCCATCTAAGTCAACAACTTCAAATCGATACGGACCAATCTCGACAGTGCTACCGCGAGAAGGTACATCGCCTAGCGTATACAAAATTAAGCCGGCAACCGTATGATAAGCATTCAACTGTTCACCTGGTAGATCCTCTGTATAACCAAGCGTTCGCTTTAAATCATCGATATGCAATAATCCATCCGCAAGAAAGGATCCATCCTTACGCATGACGAGTTCCGGTTCTTCTTCGACGCTCGAAATCTCACCGACGAATGCTTCGAGGATGTCGAATAAAGTGATCATACCGAGAAAACCACCGTACTCATCTAAAACGAAAGCAATCGATACCGTCTCTTTTCGCATCCGCTCAAGCAAAACCGTTGCTTTCAATTGACGCGGCACGATGAGTGGGGATTGAATCAGTCGTTCAAGTTCTTGAACAGGTTGTTCCGTCGATAGGACTTCTTTCGCATCGATGAAGCCGACGAAGTGATCCAAGTCGCTATGACCAACAGGTAAGTTACGATGTCGCGCTTCCTTTAGTTCGCGTAAAATCGTATCAGGATCATCGGCTAAATCAATCCATTCGGTAACCGTCCGTGGCTCCATCAGTTCGTAAGCGTATAAATCATGGAAATCAAAGACACGAGAGACTTGCTCGGCTTCCGAGCGATTAAACGTGCCTTCTTGAGTACCACGGATCAGTAATTGGCGGACTTCATCTTCTGTTTCGTCCTCCGTTTGCAATCGATCGAGACCAATCAAGCGGAAGATCGAGCTGGTTGATTTACTGAGGACCCAGATGAATGGCCGGAGAATGATTGAGAAAAAGCGCATCGGTGGGGCAAGCCACATCGTTACTCGTTCAGGACTGACGAGCGCAATCCGTTTTGGAACAAGTTCACCAATGACGAGGGATATATAAGTGATGACCGTCACAACAAGAATATAACCAATCGTACTAGCGTAAGGGGCAATCCAACCAAATTGGGCGAGCCAATTGATGACCGGACCTGAGAGAGCAGCACCACCAAAGGCACCGTTAATGATTCCGATCAATGTGATGCCGACTTGTACAGCCGATAGCAGATCAGTTGGTCGATCGAGTAGTTCTAACGCAACATGGGCTGACTTTTTACCATCATTCGCTGCTTTTTCTAATTTTGACCGTTTTGAAGACAGCAAAGCGAGTTCGGTCATCGCAAACACTCCGTTTGCTAGAATTAATAGTAAGACAATCATTAAATTGATCAACCACATGAAATCTTCACTCCTTTTTTCGATAATAAACTATTCCCCAAAACTGTCTCTCTCATTCCCATTCTATCTGCTTTTGCGGTAAACTATAGGAGAAGTAATCAAAAGGGGGAATTTGTTTATGGAATACCGTCTAGAACGTGACACGATGGGGGAAATTCGTGTACCGGAAGCGCAAGAATGGGGCGCTCAAACACAACGTAGTTTGGAAAACTTTAAAATCGGAACCGAAAAAATGCCGATTGAAGTCATTCGTGCCTTCGCAGTCCTGAAAAAGGGAGCAGCACTCGCGAATCGTGACTTAGGCGTACTCGAGGCGGAAAAGGCTGGTGTCATTGCTGAAGTTTGTGACGAAATCATCGCGGGGAAATTTGATGATGAGTTTCCACTTGTCGTTTGGCAAACAGGTTCAGGAACACAATCTAATATGAACGTCAATGAAGTGATCGCTCGGGTCGCGACACGAAAACTAAAAGAACAAGGTAGTGAAACGACGATCCATCCGAATGATGACGTTAACAAATCACAAAGTTCAAACGATACATATCCGACAGCGATGCATTTAGCAGCGAAGACGGTATTACTGGAATCATTGTTCCCAGCGATCGATGCGCTTCACGCGACACTGGATGAAAAAACAAAGGCCTTTGCTGATATTGTCAAGATTGGACGGACGCATTTACAAGATGCAACTCCAATTACACTCGGTCAAGAAATCAGTGGATGGGTACGGATGCTTGAGCTCTCAAAGCAGATGGTCGAACGGACGCTTGATCCCTTAACGGAACTCGCAATCGGTGGTACAGCAGTTGGAACTGGCATCAATGCTCATCCCGAGTTTGGTGATTTGGCAGCGAAAAAGATGAGCGAAGAAACTGGCTTTGCGTTTACGAGTGCGGAAAATAAATTCCACGCCTTAACGAGCCACGATCAACTCGTCTTTACGCACGGTGCCGTCAAAGCACTAGCAATGGATGCGATGAAGATTGCGAATGACGTTCGTTGGCTTGCGTCAGGTCCGCGAGCGGGAATTGGTGAGATCACGATTCCAGAAAACGAACCAGGTAGTTCAATCATGCCAGGGAAAGTCAACCCGACTCAAAGTGAAGCGTTGACAATGGTGGCAGCACAAGTTCTTGGTAATGATGCAACGATTGGTTTCGCTGCGAGCCAAGGAAACTTTGAACTAAACGTCTTCAAACCGGTAATTATGTATAACTTCATTCAGTCTGTTCGTTTACTGACAGATGCCTTGCATTCCTTTAATGACCATTGTGCGATCGGAATTGAGCCAGAGCAATCGGTCATCGCTGAGAACGTCGAACGTTCGCTTATGCTCGTGACAGCACTCAATCCGCACATCGGATATGAGAATGCAGCGAAAATTGCGAAAGCAGCGCATAAGTCGGGCTCTACATTAAAAGAGGCGGCACTTGCTACAGGTCTTTTAACAGAAGAACAATATGATCAATGGATCGTACCAGCAGATATGGTCCGTCCAAATCTAAAAGCGTGAGTTGAAAAAGCGGGGGAATGCCCTCGCTTTCTCTTTATCCGAGGAATGTTCTTCGGATGTATAGAAAGAGAGGGGATTTTCATGGAACGGGGTCGAAAGCGGACAGAAAAACAACTTCAACAAACCATTATCATGGTGGAGACGTTACTTCGGATGTCAACCGTACCGCGGACAGAATTACTAGCATTAGCAAGCTGGATGGAAGGACTCGGTAGAGACGAACTCTTCAAAGGACTTGCCGATCAAGTGAGTCGAGAAAAAGTTACTTGGGAGCAAATGAATGCGGTCATTTCGCAGCCGGTCGTCAAAGAATTACTACAACCCATCGTCGATCAGTTATCGGAACGCTCACGTGCGAATCGAATTCGGAAGGAATTAGTCGTCACCGTGACGAAACGATTCCTTGAGAATATCAAATGGAAAAAGTCGCTCGAACAGGCACGCTATATGTCACGGTTTTTCAGTTCGATCGAAGACACCTTATCGATTTCTCATGATATTGCGATGGATGCTGTCATTATCGACCATGCATGTATCGTGGATTCGTTAGAACTGTTCCAAAAGTTCATCAAGCAAATGGAATCTGCATTCGTTCCAGTCATCATCGTCGGTCCGAATCGGTCGGAAATTCGTCAGATCAGTTATGAGATGGGGGCAGATGACTACTGGGACGAAACAGTGACGAACGAAGAACGACATGTTCGCTTGGCAAGACTTTTACGAAAACTGCGAATTGTATCGTCGACGATCTTAGTGGATGAGTTGACGGGTGCTTATAACCGGAAATACCTTCAAAATGCTTTTGACCGTCGCCTAGCACGTCTAGAGCGTGAACAGCGGACATTTGGGCTAGCGATTTTTGACATCGATCATTTTAAGCGTATCAATGATTTACATGGACATCCGACGGGGGATGTGGTCCTTTCAGAACTAGCTACCGTCGTTCAACAAGCTGCTCGACTGGATGACGAATTCATTCGTTTTGGTGGTGAGGAGTTCATCTTGTTGTTTTCAGCAGAAACATTATCTCAAGCCGTTGCGAGTATGAATAAAATACGCGAGCGTGTCGAGCGCCATATCTTTGCGAATGGATTAAAAGTGACTGTTTCGATTGGTCTATCCTTTTCTTTTGATGTTCATACATCACTTGCTCAGTCAACTGCAGAGGCAGATGAAGCTTTATATCAAGCGAAACGTAACGGACGTAATCAGGTGATTTCCTATTCTACTGCAATATCTATCGAAAAATCATCGGTTTATATTCGAGTGGAGGAGAGGCTACTCAAACAGTTACATACACTTGATATGCCAAATCATCCGAAATACCACATTGAAGTGATTCCGTTAGCTGATCAACGGAAGACACCATTACAATTAGTGATTCTTTCGCTCGCTGAGTTAGCAACAGAGAACTTTTGTCGTTTAGAAGAGTGGAAACAGCAACGTGAGTCGATCATTGACGTTTTAGTCGTTACGGATCAAGAAGACGATTGTCTAGCAGATGCATTATCTCGCGGTGCTACAGACTATATTATGACTGCTAACTTAGAGTCCGATATGGAGGAATGGATTGTAGAATGGATCATGCAAATTCCGTAAAAAACCAGCCACGCAGTTCCGGTATTCGGAACAATGTGGCTGGTTTTTTAGTTACTGATCGTATCGACGAATGATGAACGGGTAATCGTTTCCCTCGACGGCGTCATAACGTGTTTCAGAAGTGATCTGAAAGGAAGACGGGATCTCAGGATAATGAACGTCTCCAGAAAGAACCGCATCAATTTCGGTTACGTACAGACGTCGAATAAGAGGAAGTGTTTGAGCGAACAATTCTCCTCCACCAATCAAAAAGACTTCTTCTTCTGAATCGACATACGGTTGTAAAGCGGATAGATCATGCCAAATCGTGACGCCTTCTGCTACAAACGTTTGATCGCGCGTTATGACAATGTTCTCTCGACCGGGCAACGGACGTCCAATTGATTCGAACGTCTTTCGTCCCATGATGATCGGTTTGCCAATCGTCGTACGCTTGAAGTGTGCCAAATCAGCTGGAAGATGCCAAGGCATCGCATTGTCACGACCGATGACACGGTTTTTTGTATACGCTACGATATGTGTAATCATACAGCTACCACACCTTTGATATGCGGATCTGGATCATAGCCTTCAATGATGATGTCTTCGAAGCGGAAGTCTTCGATTCGCTCGACTGTTCGAGCGAAACGTAAAGTCGGTAATTTTTTTGGTGTACGCGTCAACTGAAGATTGACTTGTTCAATATGATTTGAATAGATATGAGCATCACCAAGCGTATGAACGAAGTCACCGACTTCAAGACCGCAGACATGAGCAATCATATGTGTCAGTAAGGCATAAGATGCAATATTAAATGGTACACCAAGGAAAACGTCAGCTGAGCGTTGATACAGCTGGCACGATAGTTTTCCATCAGCTACATAAAACTGGAATAAGAGATGACATGGAGGTAAAGCCATCTCATCGACTTGACCAGGATTCCAAGCGCTGACAACCAAGCGACGGGAATCTGGGTTTGTTTTAATTTGTTCGATGACTTGTGCGAGTTGATCGACCGTCGTACCGTCAGGACGTGGGAAAGAGCGCCACTGTGCCCCGTAAACAGGACCCAAGTCTCCATTCTCATCCGCCCATTCGTTCCAAATACGCACACCATTTTCTTGTAAATAACGAATATTCGTATCGCCAGAGATGAACCAGATCAACTCATGGATGATCGACTTCATATGTAACTTTTTCGTCGTAATGAGCGGAAAGCCATCTTGAAGGGAGAAGCGCATTTGATGACCAAATACGCTGAGTGTTCCCGTTCCCGTCCGGTCTTCTTTTTTTGTTCCGTGTTCCAAAATGTGTTCGCAAAGTGCATGATATTGTTCCATCGGATGACAGCTCCTTTTAAAAAAATCCAAACTTCATTGTACCATAAATTAAGATTTCGAGGATGCCGGCAAATGTTTTGCAAATAGGTAACGGAATAAGCCGAAGAGAGGAATTACGTCCTGCCATTGCAACGTTTGTGCATTGCGCAGACGTATTCTTCTTAACAGATAGACTTGAAGAATATAGAACAATAATAGATCGACGGTCATCGTCCGGACGAATTGATTGGTTTTAAAATACGTAAGGAAAATACTCCAATCGGACCGAGCGAGGGCAATCCAAAGCAATAAAGTCGTCACGACACTGAGTAATGCTACGACGGTCGGAATCCAGCCTCGACGACGAAAAGGGAGAAATGTTTTTCTTGGAATAGCGAGTGCAACGTAAGGCATTAATACGAAAGCACCTAAAAAGAACGACCCGATGCTTGCAACGAGCGGGCCAGGACGCATGAATCGCTTTTCATCTAAGAATAATAAAAAGAAAGCGAATGGGTAGACACCGAGTAAGGAAAATAAACTTAAAACGGATGTATCAAACTGACTTTGGTCAAATCGTAAAAAAGAAATCAAAAACCCTTCCGGAAAAACACGGTTATTTCCAAATAACAAAATGAATACAATAGCAACTGCCCACACTAGGAAAAGTAAATACCGACGATACATTCGTCCACACTCCTTTCTCATACTTTTCTTTCCCGTCAACATGACGTTCATAAACACAGGTAGTTTATATTTCATGATACCAAATAAGTTTCAGTTCTCGCTTGAGCGCCTCTGAGGGACGTGTTAAGATGA
Source organism: Exiguobacterium sp. EA-TM-5 (assembly GCF_053878415.1). Taxonomy (NCBI): domain Bacteria; kingdom Bacillati; phylum Bacillota; class Bacilli; order Caryophanales; genus Exiguobacterium; species Exiguobacterium sp. EA-TM-5. The sequence goes on from NZ_CM132670.1 coordinate 1,786,269, forward strand.
CGTTGTGAGAATTGAAAGCGCTTTTAAATTTTTGATGCAATCGTTTGCTCAAATTGTGGCACGATAAGGTACATAAAAAGGAGAGTGTGTAGAGGATGGAACGAAAATGGTGGCATGATAGTGTCGTTTATCAAATTTACCCACGTAGTTATAACGATTCGAATGGGGATGGGATCGGTGACTTAAACGGAATCATTGAAAAGTTGGATTATTTAAAAAAACTTGGTATCGACGTCATATGGTTGAGCCCTGTCTATGATTCACCGAATGACGATAATGGATACGATATCCGGGATTACGAAGCAATCATGAAGGAATTTGGAACGATGGATGATTTTGATCGTCTTTTAGATGAAGCACATGCACGAGACATCAAAATCGTCATGGATCTCGTCATTAATCACTCGTCGGATGAACACCAATGGTTCGCTGAATCACGTCAAAGTAAAGACAATCCATATCGAGATTATTACATGTGGCGCCCAGCCAACCCGGACGGTTCTCTGCCGAACAATTGGGGCTCGATTTTCTCAGGTCCAGCGTGGGAATATGATGAAGCAACGAATGAATATTACTTACATTTGTTCTCGAAGAAACAACCAGATTTGAACTGGGAAAATGAGCAGATGCGTCACGATGTATATGGCATGATTCGCCGTTGGTTGGATCGAGGGATTGATGGATTCCGAATGGATGTCATCAACTTGATTTCGAAGACACCAGGATTACCAGATGCAACCGTTCATCCAGGAGCATTGTATGGAGATGGTGGAGAACATTATATCAACGGACCACGTGTCCATGAGTTTTTACAGGAGATGAATGAAGCATCGTTCGGAAAGTATGATGTCCTGACAGTCGGTGAGATGCCAGGAGCAACAACGGATGATGCAATTCTTTATACGGACCCGGCACGTCAAGAGGTCAACATGGTCTTTACGTTCGAACATATGGATCTTGATTCAGGTCCGAATGGGAAATGGGATGTCATTCCGTTTGATTTGCTTAAACTAAAGCAAAACTTCACCAAATGGCAGACGGCGTTACATGAGACGGGCTGGAATTCACTTTATTGGAACAACCATGACCAACCACGTGTCGTCAGTCGATTTGGTAATGACTCGACGTATCGCGTCGAGTCAGCGAAAATGCTTGCTACACTGTTGCACTTATTAAAAGGGACACCATATATCTATCAAGGCGAAGAAATCGGGATGACGAACGTCGCTTTTGAGGATATCGCTGACTATGAAGATATCGAAATTCGAAACATGTGGAAAGAACGAACAGAACAAGGAGCTTCACCAGCTGAATTGTTACGATCGATCCACATTAAAGGACGTGACAACGCTCGGACACCGATGCAGTGGAATGCGTCGGAAAATGCTGGTTTCTCGACTGGAACACCATGGTTGAAGGTAAATCCGAATTATCCAGAAATCAACGTCGAACAAGCACTAGCAAATGAGCAATCCATTTTCTATTACTATCAACAGTTGATTCGTCTACGACACGATCATGAACTCGTCGTATACGGACGATATGAACTAATACTCGAAGAACATCGGGAAGTATACGCGTATTCGCGAACACTCGAAGGCGAAACATGGTACGTTTATTGCTCGTTTGCAGATCACGATGTAACCATTCCAGTTGCGCATGATACGTCAGACCGTGTCATCGGGAATTACGATGAGGTTGAGGTGTCAGGAGAACTCATACTTCGACCGTACGAAGCAGTCGTCTTCCGAACGTTTGAGGGGTAATTCTACTAACAAAAAAAGAGACACTGCTCATGAACGAGCAGTGTCTCTTTTGATCATTGTGTTATTATCGCTCCAGTTGAGCAACTTGTTTAACTTGAGCGATGATCGTCTCACGATCTGTCGTTGAAGGATTAAGGCGGATGCCGTACAAACTCTCGGGACCGACCGGTTTTTCGTGTAAGAGATACCCTTCAATGCAGAGTGGCTCTTGACCCTCGATCAATGAGAACTCCACGACGATTTTCATTGATTTTTGAAGTGGGAGTTTCAGTGCGGTACTAATAGCTAAACCATTTGGTGAGATGTTATGAATTTTCATTAGTCCGTTCGGTGTACGTTGTTCGTTTTTTAATAAATAAAATTCGCCTGTTATTGGCGTTTTTAACGTATAGCGAAACGGTTCATTTCGTTTGATTTTCATGCAGGCACCTCCACCTCTATTATCCGACAATTTCGTCAAGTCATCTAGTTCTTTTTTACGTTACGCTGCAGCATCTGTCGACTGTTTCGTCGGATGAATTCGTTTTGCCCAATACATGAATGGTGTTGCAAACCAAGCCACGACGAATTTTGCAAGATATGTCGTCAAGAAGATTTGCCACCAAATGGAGAAGGGCATATCGTGAAAGGCAATCGCACAAAACGTCAACGTATCGAGTAACTGGCTTAATACGGTTGAACCAGTTGTTCGTAACCAAAGTTTCCGTTCGCCTGTCTTCTGACGGATCTTCGAATAGATGAAGACATCAAATAGTTGCGAGACGAGATAAGCCGCAAGACTACCAACAGCAATCCATGGTAAGAGTCCGAACAATAAATGTAAGGAATCAGATGTTTCAAGTGCTGCCTTATCCGCAAGCGGTGTATAGAAGAGACTAAATTGCATGAGGACGGTCGTCGTGATCAGGGAGAAGAAACCCATATAGACCCCTTTACGAGCGACTTTCTTTCCGTATTTTTCATTTAGAATATCTGTCGCAAGATAACAACTACCATACACGACGTTTCCTAACGTAAAGACGAAGCCAAAAATATCGACGGTTTGAGTAACTTGGATGTTTGCGATGATTGTTGCGATGGCAATCCACATCAACAATCCGGTTTTTCCAAAAAGATAATAACTGAAGACCAATAATCCCATCGTCAAGAAGATAGAAGGGATCCATAACCATTCGTTCATGAGGTGTACTCCTTTCTGTTCATACAAATGAAAATTTTACGCTGAAAATGATCACCTGTCAAAGGCGATGGTATGTTAGAAGCCGACAAAAAAAAGACCATGAGCTCATGGTCTTTCAAACGTTCTTTATCCGAGTCGTTGCAAAGAATACCGACGACGTCTTCCTTTGACGTAATAGTTCTCTGTCCATGTAAAATCGTTCAATTCTAGAATCCGTTTCGCATAAAGAGCGTGTGGTGACTGATCGAGTACGCGTGCGCGTACTTCGTGGCGATCTAGTACCTGCGAATGTGATAAAGCTTCTGCGACGGCCTGCGTAGCTAGACCTCTATGAGTGTAAGAATCAAACACCATAAAATCAAGTTGGAAATAGTGACCCATTTTTAAAAGCAGAACCCGTCCAACGATCGTATCTGCTTCAACGATATCAAAGTAATAATCTTCAGGATAACTGTGCTCGACGGAATCAAAAGCCCGCTCTTCTCCAAGCTCATGGTCATACCCTTTGATTTCTTGCGGAGTCAGTCCATATGCTTGCTCGCCATACTTCAAGAAATGTTCATACTCAGCTTGATCGACATGACGTAATGCTCGACGTCTTAATTCCATCACAAAATCCTCCTTCAACGATTGATGCCTCGTTTACATTATAGCGATACCCTCCTTGCAATTGCAAAAATTAACTGGAACCAATCCGCAGGAAGAAATTTAAAAAAAGTCAATTTGTAATCATCTTGTGATTGTTTTAATTGCCTCGGAATATGGTAAAGTAATGATGTAGACAACTGCATACTGGAAGGGGCTGGAAAACGTGTTCACAGAACGTGACGGAATCAAATTGCGTCTAGAGCAAATCGAACGATTGTATTCGGACTTGAATCGTGAAGCGAAACAATTGACGGAACGCTTACGCCAATTAGATGAACAAGGGGACGAAGTTCAACATGATCTTTCCCTTAACAAAGAAGACCGCGATCATTTGAAATCAAGCATCGATGAGACACTTCAAGCACTCATGAAGCGGACGACGGTGGATGCAAAAGTCGAACAGGAAAAGCAAGAAGACCTGATTTCGAAAAAGGCATTGATTGAAGACATCGAAGGATTATTAAAGAAAAAGAAATGAGCTAGCTCCGGCTGGCTTATTTTTTATGGAGGAAAGAATTATGAAACCAACGATTGGACTGACGACGTGTCTTCGTCCGACCGAAGACGTCCGCCATCGTGTGAAGCAGCTATTAGCGGATGAGATGATTCATTTCGTTTACATCACGCGTAAGAAGAAAGGGATTGAACAATTACAGCAAGAAACAGGATTACCTGTACTTGTCGTCGATAAACAACGACTAGAGCTTTATCCACTCGGAGAGAAGATATCATTCTTTTTTCATCCATCAAGTGCCGTCTTTCGCATTAAACAAATCGACGCAGGTGGAGGAGATCCACTAGTTACGATCGGTCGTTTATCTGAAGGAATGCGTGTGCTTGACTGTACACTAGGTCTTGGTGCAGATGCGATCGTCATGAGTCATGCCGTTGGTGAGACGGGACAACTCATAGGACTCGAGAGTCGAACTGAGACCGCTTTCGTTGTCAAACAGGGGTTACAGCGCTGGGAAGAGTCCTATTCGCCAATCAATCAAGCGATGCGACGAATCGAGGTTCGAATGGAACATCATTTGGAGTTTTTAAAGCAATGTCCTGACGATAGTTTTGATGTCATCTATTTTGATCCGATGTTTGAACGGACGGTATCGGAATCGACGCATCTCGATCCGCTTCGAACGCTTGCAAACTATGAAACGTTATCAGTTGAAACGATCATGGAAGCAAAACGTGTGGCGAGCCAGCGTATCGTCCTTAAAGCGCATTATGAGAGTCCACTATTTGAACGCTATGGGTTTGGACGAACAAAGCGTAAGACGTCAAAGTTACATTATGGTGTCATCGAATTGTAAGACCAAAAAAGACCTCTGCCGTTTGAACGGCAGAGGTCTTACTAGTTGTTGCTAATTATTGAACTGCGTCTTTTAATTCGTCTTCCATCTCTTCGAACGTTTCCTGAACAGCATTGACTGGTTGTTTCGTCATTAAGCTGACGACAACTGTGAAGATCAAGCTTGTGAAGAATCCAGGAACCATTTCGTAAAGTGTCGTGCTAAGTCCGAGTTGGACCCAGATGATGACGGTCAAGGCACCTGAGATGATACCAGCTAACGCACCTTGTTTCGTCATGCGTTTCCAGTAAAGGGAAAGTAAGATGATCGGACCAAAGGCAGAACCGAATCCAGCCCATGCATAACCGACAAGTGCAAGAATCGTTGCTGACGGATTCCAAGCGAGTACACTTGCGATGATGGCAACGACAAGAACAGCAATTCGACCTGTTAGAACGAGTTCTTTATCTGATGCATCTTTTTTCAAGAACGTTTTATAAAAGTCTTCTGTCAACGCACTTGATGTGACAAGCAATTGTGACGAAATCGTCGACATGATTGCAGCGAGAATCGCAGCCATCAAGAATCCTGTGATATACGGATGGAACAGAACATCTGAGAAACGGATGAAGACTGTCTCTGGATCGCCGAGTCCATTGCCTTGTCCTTCAAAGTAAGCAATACCGACAAGTCCTGTCATCATCGCACCTATGATTGAGACGAACATCCAACCGATACCGATACGGCGGGCACTTTTTAAGTCCTTGACAGAGCGAATTGCCATAAAGCGGACAATGATGTGTGGTTGACCAAAGTAACCAAGTCCCCAGGCAAGGAATCCAATGATTCCGAGAATCGTTGTCCCTTTAAATGGATCAAACAGCGAAGGGTCTAGGTTTTCAGCGTAATTGTACGCACCATCAACTCCACCAACGTCTGTTAATGCGACGATCGGTACAAGAACGAGTGCGACAAACATGATACAGCCCTGGACGAAATCGGTCCAACTAACTGCGAGAAAACCGCCGAAAAGGGTGTAGGCGATTACGACCGCAATCGTCAAGAGCATACCATAGTGGTAATCAAATCCAAATGAGCTGACGAATAATTTTCCGCCAGATACGATTCCAGCTGATGTGTAGAACGTAAAGAAAATGATAATGACGAGTGCTGATACGGTACGAAGCACACGTGATTTGTCTTCAAAACGATTCTCTAAGAAATCAGGGATCGTAATGGAGTCGTTTGCCATTTCCGTATAGAGACGAAAACGTGGAGCGAGTACAATATAGTTCACGTAACATCCAATCAATAATCCGAGTGCTAGCCAAAGTGCTGAAACACCTGTTGCATACATGGCGCCGGGAAGTCCCATGAGCATCCATCCACTCATATCCGATGCACCAGCAGATAGTGCTGTAACACCAGGACCGAGATCGCGTCCGCCTAACATGTAATCTTCTGTATTCGTCGTTCGCTTGTAGGCAAAATAACCGATTGCCAACATGAGAACAAGATACAGGATGATCGAAATCCATTCTTGCGTCATAAAGTTAAATCCTCCAAATGCAATAGTTTTTTTAGCGAAAAAGCATGTAACACCTCGTTCGCCAAATGATATGTTCCCCACCTTACAGGGGATAAAACGACTTTGCAAGTCACGTCAAATTCATGAAAAGTGCCGCCACGCCTAGTGCCTTAAGGGGTCGGGACGCTTTTAGTCCCTATTAAAGTTCATCAATTTCGAAAATTATGAATACTTAAATAAAAAAGAATGACCCTAAGAAATTAGGATCATTCGTATCATGTTAATGGATCCAAAACCGTTGATATGCGGTGCTTAAACGGTCTAATGCTTGATCTAATTGCGCACGAGGGCATCCGATGTTTAAGCGCTCAAATGTTTCGCCACCTGATCCGAACGAAGAACCGTGTGTCAAAGCGAGTTTTGCTTCTTTGACAAGCCAGTCGGCGCGCGTTTTATTATCGAGTTCAAGAGCCTTGAAGTCGATCCATAAAAGGAAAGTCGCTTCTGGAACAACGACTTCTAATTTCGGCATTTCTTGACGAATACGTTGAACCGCATGGTCACGATTGCCTTCTAAATAAACAAGTAATTGTGAGAGCCACTGTTCACTCATAGCATCACCGTATGCTGCTGTGATAGCAGTTGAAGCCAATGCATTGGGATGAACGAAATGGCGTTGCTGGACTTTCTCGATTCGTTGACGAATCGAAAGATCGGGTACGATCAGATAAGAGGCATATAACCCAGGAATGTTAAACGTTTTAGAGGGAGCGCTGACTAAAATCAGTTTTTCATAATCAAAGGCAAGTATAGGTGTATGCGCGGAACCTTTATAAACAAGATCGGCATGGATTTCATCAGATACAAGATAGACATCGTGTTGCTTCGCTAACTCCACGATTTGAGATAACTCTTCTTTCGAAAAGACTTTACCACTTGGATTGTGAGGACTACAAAGAATCATCATCTGTGCTGATTGCATTTGTTGCGCAAGGAGAGCAAAGTCAGTTCGATATGTTTCGCCTTCTAGTTCGCCTTCTAGAAGGAGCGGGTTTTCAACAATCTGTCGTTGATTGGACTCGATGATCTGGTGAAATGGAGGATAGACAGGTGTCTGGATGATGATTTGATCATCTGGTTCAGTCAATGCAAGTAAAGTATGTGCAAGTCCAGGAACGACTCCGCTTGAGTAAAGAATCGATTCGGCTTTGACGGGAATATCATATCGTTTTTGAAACCAGTGAAGAATAGCTTGCTTTGCTTCATCTTCGAACATTGAATAGCCGAAATGACCAGTGGCAGCACGTCTAGTCAATCGTTCTGTCAGATGATGTGGCGGACGGACATCCATATCAGCGACCCACATTGGAATCAATTCATCTGATCCATAAAGCGAAGGGAGTCCGTCCCATTTAACGGATCCCGTATTTCGTTTCTCAATTTGTTCATCGAAATTGGTCTGTTCCATCAGACTTCACTTCCTGTTCTTTTTAAGTTTTTCTACTCTATTTCACCATAGCGGATGAAGAGAGTGTCGGGCAAGTCGGAAAAATAAAGGTTTAACTTTTATTCGATAAGGAAATTACTAACTTCGAACCTACCATAACGGAACGGAGTGATGATCATGTTGCATTCTAAAGTAGTCGTCGGGCGATCGCCTGAAGAATTAGAGGAAAGACTAAACGAATTTTTTGAGAATAATGGTGTTGGGTCAAACGCCATCATTACATTAAAGTTTTCAACATTCGTCGCGTCTAAAGCGGATGAACATTATTCAGTTTTAGTCGTCTATGATAACTCGTTAACGAAAACAACACTGTAAAAAAGTGACAAGAAGTTGAGCGGTAAACGTATCAACTTCTTGTTTTGTTTTTCTTTGTAAGTTATACTAGAATCAGATTTTCTAGGCTTCCGTAGGTTAATGGCAGACCTCAGCAATGGTAATGCTGCAGTGCGAGTTCGATTCTCGCCGGAAGCATACACGCGTCTTTCGTCTCAAGTGATATATACTTGAAACGGAAGACTTTTTTTGTGAGTTCGTTATTTTTGATTTGAGGAGTGACCCACATGCATCCAGTCATTCATTCCGTTGGCGATAAAATTAAGCAAGAAAGAAAAAAACAGAGAATGACACAAAAAGATCTTTGTGAAGGAATTTGTAGTCAAGCTGAGATCAGTAAAATTGAAAACGGTCGGAATTCTCCGACGATCGATTTGCTCCAGCAGATTTGTCGAAGACTACGTATACCGATGTCGTTATTTTTTGAAGATGAAATCGTCTCACAAAAATTGAATGAGATTGATCAAAAGATGATTCGTCATTTACGAGAAAAGACTTACTCAAATATGGCAAATGATTTAGAGTTATATAAAAAATCAAATAGCGCTATCGAAATTCAAATTTTAATTCGATATCATCAAGAATTACTAGAGTATGAGAGAGGGAATGTTGATTTTCGGACATGTATCGCCTCATTGTTGCAAGTGGTGAGACTGCAGGGAGTTGAAGAAAAGTCATTTCTTCTGTATACAAGAATTCAAATGGTAATTGCTGTTCTCTATACGAATCATGAAGAATACACACATGCTCATCAAATTTATAAAGAACTGCTAACGTTATCTTATCAAACACGAGAATATAAAAAGATTCGAATGAAAATCATGTATAATTTCATAAGAAATTTAGTTGATTCTGAACGCTTCGAAGAAGGATTACAGGAAGTTCAGCAAGTGATCGAAGAGACGAAACAACTACAAGATTTAACGTACCTCGGGCAGTTCTACTTTCAAAAAGGTATTCTTTTAGAAGCGTTAAACTTATCGGAAGTTTCTGTGAGAGAAGCTTATACGACTGCCTATTCTTTTTTTATTGCGACAAAGAACTATTCGTACCTAAAAATTCTTAATACGTATTTTTTTGAGAATATCTTATTCCCGATAGATGAAAGTGAGTGAACAAACGATGATAGATTTGACAACTTCATCGATTGGCAAAAAAATTAAGATGTTACGATTAGAAAAAGGGATGACTCAAAAGGAACTATGCAAAGGCATTTGTAGTCAAGCTGAAATTAGTAAAATCGAGAATGGAAGAAACACTCCAACAATTGATTTATTACAACAGATTTGTAGAAAACTACGAATATCCATTTCTTTATTTTTTTCGGATGAACAAGTTTCTCAAAAGTTGAACGAAATTGACCAGCAAATGTTACGTCATTTTCGAGAAAAAACATATGGAGAAATGTCAGCGGAGTTAACTCATTATTCCAAATCAACAACTATATTTGAAATTAAAATTTTTCTTCACTATTATCAAGTCCTGCTTGAATATGAAAGAGGAAATATTGATTTCCGTTCATGTATTACATCATTGCTTCAATTAGTCGCGCAGAAGGAAATCATGAAAAAGTCATTTCTGCTTTATATTCGAATTCAAATGGCAATTGCAGTTCTATATACGAATCACGAAGAATATACGCATTCTCATCAAATTTATGAAGGCATATTGAAAATGCCTTATCAGACTCGTGAATATAAAAAAATTAAAATGAAAATCATGTACAATTATTTAAGGAACTTATATAGACTAAAGCGATTCGAAGAAGGATTACGGGAAGTAGAGCAAGTGATTGAAGAGACAAAAAACTTGCAAGATCTCACGTATCTTGGTCACTTTTATTATCAAAAAGGTTTCTTTTTGGAATCCTTACATGCCGCTAAGAATGATATTAGAGAAGCATATACGATTGCCTATTCCTTTTTCATTGCAACAAACAATCATGCTTACCAAAAAATCCTTGAAGTACATTTATCAGAACTGTTGTTATTCCCAATAGATGAAAGCGAGTGAGAAATGATGAATATGAATTCACTAACTTCATCGATTGGTACAAAAATAAAACAGATACGTATCGAAAAACAGATAACACAAAGCGAACTGTGTAATGGCATTTGTAGCCAAGCTGAAATTAGTAAAATTGAGAATGGTTTAAATTCACCTACTGTAGATTTGATACAGCAAATTGCCATTCGACTAAAAGTTCCGATTGCACTTTTATTCGAAGAGCTTCAAGCGAACGAAGAAATGGAATACTTTGATCAGACTGTTTCAGAGTTACTTCGAGAAGAAGCGTATGAGCAAATCAAGCAATACATTTCTAAGTACGACGATAAGGAAAATATAGAAATCATCATACTAAGTGAATATTTTCAAATCATTGTCGGCTTAAAGCAAGATCTGTTTGATTTTAGAACTGCGGCTTCCTTATTAAGTAACCTTCTAATTGAATGGGATGTTCAAAGCGAATCAATTCCCCTATTTATTCGAATTAAGACAGCGATTGCCAATTTGTATGCAGAACATGATCTATTTCACTTAACGAAGAGTGCTTATTTAGATATTGAAGTTTTATTAGAGAACCTTAATAGTTCGTTATATGTTACTTCTTTAATCAAGATTTATTTTAATCATGCTCAAATTCTTTTGTATCAAGATCTGTTTGAAGAATCTAAAGTATATATTCAAAAAGGAATCGAATTATGTTTAAGCCATCAACAAACCTTTCTTTTAGGGCACTTGTATTTTCAATTAGGTAACTATCAAGAGGCGGTTGGAATAGATTCGTTTCAAAAAACCTATACAGTTGCCTACACCTTGCTGCACGCATTTGAGTTTAAATCGACCAAACAAAAGGTTGTTGAATTAAAAGAGGAACACTTATTATTCACTTTTGAGTCGACGTAATGCACTTCTTTACATGATTATCCGCTTAAATTCAATGTATAGAATACAATACTGTTATTCTCCAAATGAAGTACTCTACTCTATATATTGTCCTCTTTGTGAATGTAAAGAATGTGCTAACCTTCTTGCCTGTCAAGAAGGTTTTTTTCAAAAAATATAAAATTGATTTATTTCAGTTAGATGGCTGAATGAGTCGCATATGCTATAAAGATAGCTTAATTTTTTTCGTTAATCGAATGATTTATCACAGAAAAAATAGTACGAGCATCTGAAATCAATCTGGATTTTTCTAAAATGAGAATATTATTTTCACAATAAAGCAATTTCTAAATATTAACAAAAAGATATTAGAGCGGACTTATATTTTTAATGAAATATTAAGTACGTTGCTGATTGAACACAAAAATGGAGAAAAGGAGTAGAAAATGTGGAAATCGAAGCATTCGGTCAACATATCAAAAAACTACGTATTGATAGAAATTTAACGCAAACAGAATTAGCAAAGGATGTATGTAGCCAAGCAGAGTTGAGTAAAATTGAAAATGGAAAGATTATGCCGACGATAGATATTGTTCAACGGTTATCTCAAAATCTCCATATTTCAACGGCTCAGCTCTTCATTGATCTGAATGAGACAAGTCTATTTCAACAATATGATATACAATTGTCTGATTTTTCTAGAAGACACCGTTATGATGACATGCTTGATTTCATCAAACAAACACCGAATGATTTACCTTCATCTGTTCAATTATTGGTTCGTTATTTTGAGTGGATAGCTCGTGAAGGCAAAAAAGATATCGATTATCGAACTTGTATTTCTCAACTACTCTACTTATCAGATCAAAAACAAATGGAAATCGAATATCCTTCCATTTTCTTAAGAATCAAAATGTCTGTCGCAAACTATTATTATTTAAATCATCATTATCAATATGCAAGAAAAGTATACGAAGAATTATTAGAGTACGATTATTTGACATATGATTTGATGAAACTAAAATCTAAAATCATGTATAATTTTGCGCAGCAGCTATATTTTCAATCTGATTTTAAAAAGGGACTACAAATAACAGAAGAAGGTATCCAATCATCTCTTGAGAGAAAAGATACGTCATTGTTAGGTCATTTTTTTTATCAACGAGGTTGTTTTTATGAAGAGTTAGAATACTCACGTAAAGACATTCAAGAAGCATTTACTCACGCGTACACCATATTTCACGCATTAGACAATCATAATCACGCTGAAATAGTATTAAATGGTAAAGGCGATTTTTTATACTTTGAATTTTAAAAATAAGTGAAGGAGAAAAACAGATGAGTCATTTATCTTCATCAATCGGATATGAAATCAAACGGATTCGAAGAGAAAAAAACATGACTCAAGCAGAGTTATGTGAGGGGATATGTAGTCAAGCTGAAATTAGTAAGGTGGAAAATGGTAAAAATTCACCAACAATTGATTGGTTACAACAAGTTGCGAAACGTCTTAAGGTACCACTGTCCATGTTGTTTGAAGATCATCTTCGGAGTGATATGTATACATCTTATGATCAACAATTATTGAGATTGTTACAAGGTCATCAATTTGAAGAAGCCTGCATCATTATTGATGATATAAAAAACAAAATAGACTATGATGAGATAAAATTTTTAGCAATGTATTATGAAATTATCATTCATGAAAAACGAAATTTTAGAACTTATCTCGAAACCATTAGTGAATTTAAACAATTATTGATGAATACGTCATTACAATTCAAATCTCCAACGCTTTATTTAAGAATTAAAATGGCAATCGCGATTTCTTTTATTGAGCATGAGAAATTTGATTCAGCAGAAAAAAACTTTCAAGAATTGCTTCAATTTAATTTTGATACGATTGAACTGAAAAAGGTTCGAATTAAGATTCTCTACAATTATGCGAAGCAACTATCCGAACAAAATCGAAATCAAATTGGTTTAGAGGTTACTGAACAAGGTATTCAAGAGAGCTTGCAAATTGAGGATGGTCAACTGTTAGGTCAATTGTATTATCAAAGAGGTTACTTTAAAAAAAAATTGAATGGTAACCCCTTTGACATACAACGTGACTTTACAATGGCGTATTCATTATTCCGTACATTCAATCTATCTGTTCATGAGAAAATCTTACTTGAAAAAAATGGATCCTTTGTTTTATTTCGTGTTTAGAACTGTTCTCCCATTTTTTTACATGAGATAAGTGCCTGATCAATTAATTCAGATGCACGTTCCGGATATTGCTGATGTCCTTCTAAAATGACAGTCGATACATCATTAATTCCAAAGAATGCTAACAAGTCTAGCATATAGCGAACTGCATGTTCGCTTGGTGCTTTGTCTTGAGTCGAGTAATCGCCGCCGCGTGAATGAATCAATAATACTTGTTTATTTTCTACTAAACCAATCGATCCTTCCGCTGTATACCGGAATGTTTGCCCAGCTTGAGCGAGATAATCCATATAGTTGTGAAGCGGTGCCGGAACCGTTAAGTTCCACATCGGAAATGAAAAGACGACCTTATCGGCGTCTAAGAATCCATTTAGGTATTCTTGAAGTCGTTGCGCATGTGTGGCATACTCCCCGGTTAATTCTTCTCCTTTAAATAGTCGACTTGCCGCGTTCGCAAGTTTCAAGTCAAAAAAGGGAAGTCGTTCCTCGAATAAATTCAAAACCGTAATCTTGTCATCAGGATGAGTTTCACGATAAGCATTCAAGAAGGCAGCGTTCAATTCAGAACTAATGCCTTTTTTTTGATGCGTACTATCGTTTGCTTCGATGAATAGTAAGTGTGACATCTTAATCGCTCCTTTCTATGTCTTTCTATTCCCGTTCTACTCAAAATCATGACTTCCCATTATTTTATTATTTTTAGAAAATTCAGGTTTTAATTTGATTCCGATAAGGAAAATAAACGTCAGGAACTAGAAAGAGGGGATGGCGGTGAATACACAGCGACGTTCTTCCAACAGTCTGCAATATCATCGAGAAATTCGGGCAAACTATCAGTTGTTCGGGATGATCATTTTTGTATTGACGAGTTGTGGTGCCATTTTATACATTATCGCAAATGTCTTCAGTCGCTCTGGTTTAAATGGAGATGATTGGCTACGGGCAATCATTATAGCGAGCGCTGGACTAGTTCAATATTTTATCGGTAAAAGTACGTTGTCGGATCGATTAAAGCCACATATGATGTCGAGCGTTTTTTTATTGATTCCATACATTTATTATCCGTTTATTGATCGCGGTGTTCAAACAGTTTGGGCATGCGCGCTTCTTTTCATTTTAGCGTCTCTTGTCGTCATCAACCGAACGATGCTAATGTATGCAACGAGTATCACGACGGTTTCACTTCTTTATATTTGGTATCAAACTCCGTCACTTGAAAATACCACGATGTTTGCATCTGATCATATCGCGCGAATCGGACTCATCTTGATTGCAACGATCATTAGTTTATTGATCCATAATCAATACGTTACTCGCCTCGAAAGAAATATCGACTACTTAGCTCGTTTACAAGAACAAGCTTTCACTGATCCTGTGACAGGATTATCAAATCGCTCTTCTTTTGTCATCGAAGTGGAGAAGAAGAAACAAGAAGGCGACTTGATTTGCCTTGTTGATCTTGACGATTTTAAAACGGTTAATGATGCATTCGGTTATCGAACAGGTGACCGTACCTTACACATCATTGGTAGGAGATTGATGAATCGTTTTGCAGATTGCACGATTGCAAAAGCGAGTGGAAGTGCCTTTTTAATGCATGCACCAAAACATTACGATGCAAGAACTCTTTGTGACGAGATTTTATCGAGTGTATCAGAACGCGTTCAAATTGATTTTAAGCAAATTAATGTCACCGCGAGCATCGGTGTTTCGTATATGAATGAAGAAACAACGGACCATGTCATCAATGATGCTGAAATTGCCTTATTTACTGCTAAATCAAATCGGAAAAACACCTTTGCAATTACAGATTTAGCAACTCAGAACGAACGAAAACGAGCACTTCAGCTAACGCGCGACTTATATGATGCAGAGTTGGATCGTGACTTTTTTGTTTTATTTCAACCTCAAGTCAATGCAAAAACGAGACAAATTACTGGAGTAGAGGCTTTAATCCGTTGGAATCATCCAGAATACGGTCTTGTTCCACCTATTGAGTTCATCCCACTCGCCGAACGGACTCGTTTCATTGAGACACTAGGTAATTGGGTCATGCGTCAAGCGTGTTTCCAAGGAAAAGTATGGTTGGAAGAGGGGAAGGAACCTTTAACGATTTCAGTGAATGTTTCGCCATGGGAATTGCGTCAACCAGATTTTACGGATCGCGTATTAGCGATCTTAAAACAGTCAGGTTTTCCTCCATCATTACTCGAAATCGAGATGACGGAGCATATTTTTATTGAAGGAACGGATCAAATTACCGAGACGCTGAATGCATTACATTTGTATGGTATTCGGATTGCCTTGGATGATTTCGGGACGGGCTTCTCATCGATGCAACCGTTAGTTGAGCTACCGTTCGATCAGTTAAAGATTCCAAAAGAAATCGTCCAAGAAGCCATTCAGTCTGAGAAGAAGCGGGCGATGATCGAGACGATCATTCAGTTAGGAAAACGATTAGAGATGACAATCGTAGCCGAAGGTATTGAATTAGAAGAAGAGGCGGCATTGCTCGAACAATTAGGATGCCATACGTTGCAAGGGTATCTCTTTCATCGACCATTACAACCGCGCCAATTAGAAGATTATTTAGTGATGTACCGGGAAGGATAACGATGTCTTGAAAAAAATAAAATGTAAATAGGCGGTGGACGTGGTCCAGCGCCTATTTACATGAGACGTGTCATAAATACCGGGCGAAACGTCGTTCCAGTATCTCTTGGATGACGGCGATACAGGAACAAATGCCCCAGTAGATAAAAGCCACGACAAAGTAAACGGTCATGTAGTCGAATTCACGTCCACCGACAATTTTAGCCTTTTGAAAAATTTCAGGGACAGTGATCATAGCAGCAAGCGATGACGCTTTGACAAGATCAAGTAATACATTTGAAAGTGGCGGGATGGCAATTCGAATCGCTTGCGGCAAAATGATTCCAACAAACGTCCGATACTTGGATAAACCAAGTGATGCTGCGGCCTCTTCCTGTCCACTGTCAATCGATAGTAAGGAAGAACGAATAATCTCTGCCATGTACGCGGCACTATTCAAACTAAAACCAGTAATTGCAGCCGTTAACGCGTCCAGTTGAATGTTAATGACTGGCAGTCCGAAATATAACATGAACAGCAATACAAGAATCGGAACACCGCGCATAAATGAGATGTAGGCACTGGCTCCAATGCGTAATAGTCGAAGGTGAGATAGACGACAAAGAGCAAGAATTAAACCAATTCCGAGACCAATAGCCATGCTGAGCAAAGAAATCCATAGCGTCTGACCCAGTCCACTCAAAATATAAGGAAATGATTCGACCGCTAATTCCGGGTTAAAGACGGACCGCCAATCAATCGATGACATCGTCAGTTCACATCGACGATCGTCGTTTTGACGTCAGGCATTTGGGAGACATCTTTTCCGGCATAAAACTGCTTCGAAATGTCTTTTAAGGTACCGTCTTCCTTCATTTTATCAAGTTGCTCGTTAATGTTGGATTGGAGTTCCTTGTTATCCAAGTCCATGATCAACCCGACTTGACTCGGATTGTAAGCAATATCAGGATGGATCGTAATATCGAAGTCCTTGAAGAAATCGACAGCAAGTGTTTGCAAGTAATAGTCATTTAAGATAACATCTGTCCGCCCATTTGAGACATCACGTAGATATTGATCGTTCGTCGCATTATCGTATGTGACTTCTTTCGCACCATATTTTTTAGCGATTTGCATATACGTCGTAGTGGCTTCGCCAGCAGCTTTTTTACCTTTCAAGTCTTCCAGTGACTTGATTCCTGATAAATCACTTTTTCGAACGATTGCCGTTCCATACGTATATTTGTATGGTTTTGAGAAAGCGAATTTTTCTTTTCGATCATCAGTGATCGTAATATCGTTAGCAGCAAGATCCACTTGACCTGTATTCACGCTAGTTAACATGCCATCAAATGACATCTCTTTGAATTTCACTTTTAAATCCAAACGATTTGCTACTTCCTTGACGACTTCAACATCAAAGCCCGTCAATTTATTACTTTTTTCATCATGATAAGATGTCGGGTAAAGTGTACCAGCCGTCGCGACGACGATTGTCCCTTCTTTTTGGATCTTATCAAATGCGGTTGTCTTCTCTTCTTGCTGACCGCATGCACTTAATAGGATTGAGCTACCTGCGATCAAGAGCCCCGTCCATTGCATTGTTTTTTTCATCGTATTATTCCTCTCTTTTTTTCGTGATCAGTATCGCTGTTCCTACTTAAAAATACCACGGAATCACATGTTCGGGCAAAGTAATACGCGTGCAAAGTGTCGAATTCAAACAAAAAAAATAATGAATGAATATCCAATTGTATGTAAGCGTTATCAATGTTGATATATGCCAATTCTGTATCGAGATGATGAATCGGATGGTGATTATGCATAGTAGCGAATAAACATAAAAGAGTGTAAAGTATAATTTAACTGAATATACAGAAAATTAAGAAGGCAAGGAGAGTGCTACTATGACATTTCATCAATACCCTGAACAGCAGGGGTTATACGACCCTCGAATGGAACATGATGCGTGCGGGATTGGGGTTTACGCACATCAAACAGGACGAGCGAGTCATGAAATCGTTGAACATGCATTGGCCATGCTTTGTCAAATGGAGCACCGTGGTGGGCAAGGGAGCGATGCGAAGACCGGAGACGGGGCGGGTATCTTGACACAATTACCAGATCGACTGTTTCGTGAAACAGTTCGTCACATTTCATTCCCGAAAAAAGGAGATTATGGCGTATTCATGGTGTTCCTACCACGTGAAGAACGGGAACGGATGCGACTCGAACGAACTTTAGAGTCAATCATCTTGACGGAAGGGCAAGACGTTTTAGGATGGCGGACCGTACCTGTGCAGTCCGAAGTGCTAGGATCGGGTGCACGCCGGACAGAGCCAGTCATTCGTCAATGCTTCATTGGCGCACAGGCGATGGAAGGATTGACATTCGAACGAACACTCTTTTTAATTCGTCGAGCGTTTGAACGTGAATCAGAGCAACTTGGTCTTGAACAGTACGTCCTTAGTAGCTCGAGTGAGACGATCGTTTATAAGGGGCTCGTGACGACAGATCAACTGCGCGCATACTTCGATGATTTACGGGACGAACGCTATCAGTCAGGGTTTGGTATCGTACATTCGCGCTTTAGTACGAATACGTTCCCGAGTTGGAAACGTGCTCATCCGAACCGTTATTTGATTCACAATGGCGAGATCAATACGTTGCAAGGAAACATTCGAGCAATGCGAGGTCGAGAACGTCGATTAGCTGAGACGACTTACGGCAATCGGGCAGAGGAAGTGTTACCGATTCTAGATGAGACGGGTAGCGATTCATCGATGCTTGATAATGCCTTTGAATTTCTTCATCTGTCAGGTCTATCGCTCGCTGAGACAGCACTGATGCTCGTACCGGAACCATTTGAACACGCCGAAATTAGACCGGCAAAGCGCGCCTACTATGAGTACCACAGTAGCATGATCGAACCGTGGGATGGTCCTTCTGCCATCGTCTTTACGAACGGGAAACAAATTGGTGCGACGCTTGACCGAAATGGTCTACGTCCGGCGCGATATGTTCTGTTACGCGATGGACACTTCATGTTGTCGTCTGAAGCAGGGGTACTCCCTCTTCGTGAACAAGACATTTTATACAAAAAACGCTTAGCACCAGGTGAACTGCTTTTACTCGATTTTGCGTCTGGTCAGTTAATCGCAGACGAAGAAATTAAACGGGAGCTTGCGACACGGCATCCATATGCGGAGTGGCTCGCGCAAGAAGTCGTTTCCCTTTCAAGTAACGACTTCAAAGAAACGCTCGTCGAACTTGGTACGAAACAACGACACTTTGGATATACCCGTGAAGATATCGATCAATACTTGATTCCACTCGTCGAAGAACAAAAAGATCCGTTAGGTGCGATGGGGACGGACATCCCTTTAGCTGTCCTAAGCGAACGTCCTCAATCCTTATTCCGCTATTTTAAACAACTATTCGCACAAGTGACGAACCCACCAATCGATGCGTTACGAGAAGACATCGTCACCTCGACGCTGACATGGCTTGGTCGACAAGGGGAGCTACTGACGCCGAACCGCGCGAACTGTCGTCGTGTTCGGTTGGAGACGCCGATTCTAAGACCGGACGAAGCCCATGCACTTAAACAATGTGGATTTAAGCAAAAAACGATTTCGACGACGTTTACTGATTCGCTTGAGGAAGCGCTCGAGATGGTCGTTGATGAGGCTGTGACCGCTGCACGGAACGGGTATGAGTTATTGATGTTATCGGATCGTCTCGTCCGACCAGGAACATTGCCGATGCCGATTCTGCTTGCGACCAGCGCAATTCATCATGCGTTGATCCGAAAGGGATTACGCACAAACCTCAGCTTGATTGTCGAGGGAGGAGAAGTACGTGAAGTCCACCATATCGCCACGTTGATCGGATACGGCGCAGATGCAATCTATCCGTATCTTGCCTATGCGACGATTGATGACGCCATCGGGGATCGATTACCGGATGTAGAAAAACGTTATCAAAAAGCAGTCACGGAAGGCGTCGTTAAAGTCATGTCGAAAATGGGTATTTCGACGGTCTTTAGTTATCGAGGGGCACAAATTTTTGAAGCGGTCGGGATTGATCGAACGGTCATCGAGCAACACTTCACAGGTACGGTATCTCAACTGAGCGGGATGACGATCGAATTGATGGAAGAAGAAGTCCGACGGGCACAACGGATTGCTGACGAGCGGATTCATTTAGAATCCGGTAGTGTCTTCCGGTACCGTCAAGCAGGAGAACATCATGCGTTTAACCCAGCGACGATTCATTTGCTGCAACATGCGTGCCGCACAAATGATTACCGGCTCTATCAAAAGTATGTACAACGCATTCAGGAGGAACCGGCAACGGTGTTACGACACCTGTTGACGTTCAAAGAAACAACAGCGATCTCGATTGACGAAGTTGAGCCTGTCAGCGAAATCGTCAAGTATTTTAAAACGGGTGCGATGTCATACGGATCACTTTCAAAAGAAGCGCACGAGACGCTTGCAATCGCGATGAACCGCTTGGGCGGTAAGAGCAATAGCGGTGAAGGCGGCGAAGAAGAGGAACGATACGAACGCGACGAGAATGGTGACTTCCGGATGAGTCGGATCAAGCAGATTGCCTCTGGTCGTTTCGGAGTGACGAGTCATTACCTTGTTCATGCGGACGAATTACAAATAAAGGTGGCTCAAGGTGCAAAACCAGGAGAGGGAGGGCAATTGCCAGGTGAAAAAGTCTACCCGTGGATTGCGCGTGTGCGTGCATCGACACCTGGTGTTGGATTAATTTCTCCACCACCCCATCATGATATCTATTCGATTGAAGATTTAGCCCAGTTGATTCATGACTTGAAGCGCGCAAACGATCAAGCGCGGATTAGCGTCAAACTCGTCGCAAAAGGTGGCGTTGGAACGATTGCTGCCGGAGTAGCGAAAGGACTTGCGGATGTCATCGTAATCAGTGGGCATGATGGCGGCACGGGTGCTTCGCCAAAGACAAGCATTCAACATGCGGGTCTACCGTGGGAACTTGGACTTGCAGAGACGCATCAAACGTTGACATTAAACGGCTTACGAGAACGTGTCGTACTCGAGACAGACGGAAAACTGTTGACAGGACGGGATGTCATCTTAGCAGCGATGTTAGGTGCAAACGAATATGGTTTCGCGACAGCACCACTCATCGCTGTCGGATGTATCATGATGCGTGCTTGTCATCTTGATACGTGTCCGGTTGGTGTTGCGACACAAGACCCGGAGCTCCGAAAAAAATTTACGGGATCTGCTGATGACGTCGTCCACTTCATGACGTTCATAGCGGAGGAAGTACGCGAACATTTAGCGCAGCTTGGTGTGCGGCGTCTACAGGATCTTGTTGGTCGGACGGATTTACTCGAACCGTCAGAACGACAACGGACGCACTGGAAAGCGAAGAGTCTTGACTTCTCACGCCTCCTCGTTCATGTCTCGCATGGTCCGGCAGAACAACAGCATCATCATGTCGACCGTTCCTTCGACGCACGTGAAGTTGCACCTTATTTAGAAGCAGCAGATTTTACTCATCCACAGACGATTCGATTAGCTGTTCAAAATACGGATCGTGCAATCGGAACACAAACCGGTGCGATGCTAACCCGACGTTTTGGCGCACTCGGTCTGCCGACGGATCGTCTGAAGCTCGAATTGACTGGTTCTGCCGGTCAGAGTCTTGGGGCGTATGTACCGCGTGGAATGACGATTGATGTCACAGGAGAAGCGAACGATTACGTTGGAAAAGGATTGTCCGGCGGGATCGTAGCCGTTCATCCACCACGAACGATTCCATTCGTCTCGTCCGATCAGTCTATTATCGGGAACGTTGCCCTCTACGGGGCGACAAGTGGTGAGCTGTATGTCAATGGACAGGCGGGTGAGCGCTTTGCTGTTCGAAACAGTGGAGCCGTCGCCGTTGTTGAAGGAATCGGAAACCATGGACTTGAGTATATGACAGGTGGTTCGGTCGTCGTCCTTGGCGATGTCGGAAAAAACTTTGCAGCCGGGATGTCTGGTGGTGTCGCGTATGTGTTACCGCGCAATCCCGAACAATTTTTGCAACGCGTCAACCGTGAACTTGTCACGACAGGACCTGTTACGAATGTCGAAGAGATTACACGACTGAAGACGTTCATTGAGCGTCATGTCGCACGAACCGGAAGTGAACAAGGCGATGCGATTCTTGCGAACTGGGATCATGTCATTCATTCGTTCATCCGTGTCATCCCATCGACATATGAAAAAGTCACGACACTGATGGCTGATTTCGCAAAACAGGGACACAACACCGAAGAAGCAATGTTGCTCGCATTCGAGACACATCTTGGACGAAGAACAGGAGGGGTACGATGAAACGACGCGATCAATTCATGACAGTCGCTCGTTCGAGCGGTACGGAACGACATCCAAGCGAACGAGTGAGTGACTTTAACGAATACAAGACAGCTTTGACGGAAGCGGAAGCGAGTCAACAAGCCAGTCGGTGTATGGACTGCGGCACACCGTTTTGCCATGTAGGAGAAGTGTTTGATCAAGTGAAGATTGGTTGTCCAGTCTATAACCTGATTCCGGAATGGAACTTACTTGTAGAGGAAGGACGTTTTCAAGAAGCACTCGATCGATTGCTTGAGACAAACAATTTTCCTGAATTCACAGGTCGCGTCTGCCCGGCACCATGCGAAGGGTCGTGTACGTTATCGATTCATGAACCTGCAGTTGCAATCAAGGATATCGAACGGTCGATCATTGACATCGGGTTTGAAAAAGGATGGGTCGTGCCTCGAATCCCAACGATACGTTCGACACATTCCGTTGCCATTGTCGGCTCGGGTCCTGCTGGTCTTGCAGCTGCTGATCAGCTGAATCAAGCCGGGCACCAGGTCACTGTCTTTGAACGGGAAGACCGTGTCGGTGGATTATTAACGTATGGAATACCAGCGATGAAACTTGATAAAAAAGTCGTACAACGACGTGTTGATTTATTAGAAGCTGAAGGGATTCGCTTTCGGACGAATGTCACGATTGGCACAGACATTACGTTAGCGACACTTGAAGCAGAATATGACGCTGTCATCTTGTGTGTCGGTGCGACGGAACCTCGCAAATTAACAGAAGCACCAACGCGAGGAGTCGGTTATGCGATGGATTATCTGACTGGCGTGACGCGTCACGTGCTCTCGCAAGAACCGTTGTCTCCTGATCATGACGCAAGAGATAAAGATATTCTCGTCATTGGTGGGGGCGATACAGGAGCAGACTGTGTAGCAACAGCGCTTCGACAACGGTGTCGCTCCGTTGTCCAATTCGGTAAACATGAACAACCGGGCACGACACGTGCAACCGGAAACATGTGGCCGGACACACCGTTACTCTATTCGATTGATTATGGCTATGCGGAGGCATTGCAACAGTTCGGTCGGGATCCACGTGAATACTTGATCGCCATCAAGCGGTTTACGACGAGTGAATCTGGTCAAGTCACCGGTGTCTGGACGATTCAGACAACGAAAACAACAAATGAATCGGGTGAGGTGATTTTTGGGGAAGTCGAAGGGAGCGATCGTTACTTCCCAGTCGATCAAGTCTGGATTGCTATCGGGTTCAGTGGGGTGGAAGAAAACGTGCTCGAGCATTTAGCGGTTGCATCGGAGCGCGGGAAAATCAAGACGACGCGTTACGCGACGAACCGTCCAGGCGTATTTGCTGCAGGTGATGCAAGACGTGGGCAATCACTCATCGTTTGGGCGATTCGCGAGGGTCGTGAAGTCGCAGAAGCGGTCGGGCAATATTTAAGAACGATGCAACAAACTGGCTGAATTATATAGTCTGGATTTTCTGGTAACTTCAGAAATCCAGGCTTTTTTGTATTTGTCTAACTTAAATGTCAATTCAAAAATAACTATTGACGTCGTTTAGGGATGAAACACCGAAAATATTTCTGCTATTCTTATAAAATGAAGAGGAGGAGTGACAGATGGATTCAGAAATCATCTATTTCGTATGCGAGAGTGGTATGGCGAGTAGTATCATGGGGGCTGCAATTTTGAGAAAGCGTTTATGTGAGCGTGGTATCTCAGCGTACGTCAAAACATGTCGAATCAATGAACTCCCTGACCAGGCATGTTTTATTGTTGGAGAAACACAGCTCATTCATCGTCACGTCTGGAAAGTCCAATGTCACGTCCATCCAGTTGACCAGATTCTTGACCCGGTTGCATACGATGTCGTCCTCGAATCTTGGCAGAAAAGAGTGAGGCAAAATGACTGAGTTCACACCACGAGAACACGATATCTTATTTTTCCTCCTAACACGTGAGGAACCCGTTCAAATACAAGAAATTGCTGAAACGCTCGAGACCTCGGAACGAACGGTTCAGCGGGAACGAGATCGTCTTGCCCAGTCTTTGGAAGGGCACGACTTACGTCTGACATACGTCCGTGGCAGAGGATTATTGATTGAAGGAACGGATGAAGCCAAACATGAATTGCGGGAACAATTATTGTTGTCACATAAACAATTACCAACTGCAGAGGATCGCCAAGTCGAACTGGCATATCGGCTACTGCAAGAGAACGAAATGGTCAAATTACAAGCGATTGCACATGCGATGTATGTAGCACCGAGCACAGTCAGTCAGGATTTGGAACGAATCGATGATTGGTTCCTCCAATACAATCTTGAAATCAAGCGTAAAAAAGGTATTGGTGCCGAAGTTATCGGAGAAGAGATCAACAAACGCCGCTTATTAATCTCATTGATCTTTACACAATGGGATGTCCTCGCTTTCTATCGGTTGTTGCAGGGAGACGCTGGTCAGTTACCTCACTTGTTACGAATGAACCGAACTTCATGGCTCGAGATGATCAATCAAGCTTACGCAGTCATTGCACCGTTGACAAAAGAGGGACGATTGAATGACCGGCAAATCATGCGCGCGACACTCAGCCTGGCCTTACAAGCGTTGCGGAAAGATCAATTTCCGATGACTTACGAATTGAAGGCTTATCCGGTCGAGATTCTCAATTGGGTAGAACGGGTCGAACAGCGATTGCCTGATCCGTTATCAATTGCTGAACGCCAATGGTTATCGGAAGAGTTACGAACGTTCTTTCAATCAGATGAGGGAGATACAGAAGAACTCGTCACTCGACTGCGTGTCAAACGATTGATTGAGCAGGTATCTCTTTTGTATGGAACAAACTTTACGAAGGATCATGCGTTAGAGCGGGGACTTGTATCGCATATTCAATCCTATACACGTCAAAATAGCGTGAATCCGTCGTATGTCATCAAACAAATCGAACGAGAATATCCCCGTCTGTTTGATGCGGTCAAACAGGCAGCGCTCTCGATCTTCACCGATGCTACATTCGAAGACGTGGATTTAGCGTTTTGGGTCATGCACTTTGGTGCTGTTCTGAGTAAACCAACTCCTAAGTTACCTTATCGTGTCTTAGTTGTCTGTTCTGCTGGACTCGGTTCTTCAAAATTATTAATGAATCGCTTACGGCAAGAGTTCGCTGAACTTGAGCATATCGATAATTCATCCTTATTTGGGATTGAACGATTACCTATTGAATCGTATGATTTCGTCTTATCGACTGTACCGTTACCTGATATTCGTCCACCACATCTACTCGTCAATCCGTTACTTCCACAAGACGAGGTTGAACGGATTCGTAAGTTGATTCTCGCTTTACCAAAATCCTTTCAACCAGCACCACGGCAACATAAATCGGAATGGCTCGACCTTGAGCAATTGCAACGTCTCGTTACGTCAGCCATTCAAGTGACGAACGGATTCAAGATGGACCGTTTGGAACGCGTGGACGAAGGGATTGAATCCTTATTGTTTGAGATCAGTACGCGCATGGTCGAACAAGGGTTGGCGAAGTCTGCAGTAGCGCTATCCGCACAATTGTTACGCCGTCATGAGATGTCGGGTCTCGGTATTCCAGGTACGCGGCTTGCCTTATTCCATGGACGGGATACGACGATACAACAGGGCGGCTTCCTGATCTTTGAACTGCCTGAGCCGATCGATTTACTTGGGATGGATCAACAGTTGCAGTCCGTCGAACGGCTTCTCGTTCTCGTCGCACCAGAAGAGACATCAAACGAGTTACTCGAATTACTCAGTTCAATCAGTGCCGCGATCATCGAAAGTCCTGAGCAAATGGATCAATTCGAATTCGGTGAAGAACAAACGATTCGCTCGCTTCTGAATCAAACGTTTCGAACGGTCATCGACCAAGTTCTTGGTCATTCTTAACAGATATCCTTGTCACTCGATTGCTGAAGTGACAGGGATTTTTTTTAGGTGTAGCAAGCTTCTTTTCCATCTGTCCAACTTCTTGGACAAAGACTGAACTAGGAAAGATTGAGTAAGCGCTTGCAGTGCTCTTACAATAAGGGCATAGCAATGCAATCATCTTATCAACTCATACATGAAACGGAGGCTAACGCAATGGCGACAGCTCAAAATGGAGCACGGGGGATCCGTGTTCAAGTACAACGGTTCGGAAGCTTTTTAAGTGGTATGGTCATGCCGAACATCGGTGCATTCATCGCTTGGGGGATCATCACGGCACTCTTCATCCCAACCGGATGGGCACCAAATAAGGATCTCGGTGAACTCGTCGGTCCGACGATTACCTATCTATTACCGTTACTGATCGGGTACACAGGTGGGAAACTAATGCATGACGTCAGAGGCGGCGTCGTCGGTGCCCTCGCAACAATGGGGGTCATCGTTGGAACAGAGATTCCGATGTTCCTCGGTGCCATGATCATGGGACCACTTGGCGGATATGTCATTAAAAAGTTTGATCAACTGATTGAAGGAAAAATCAAACCAGGTCTTGAGATGCTCGTCAATAACTTCTCTGTCGGGATCATCGGTGGATTATTGATGCTCGGCGGTTTCAAAGTATTCGGTCCACTCATGACAAGTCTTGACGATATCATGGCAGCAGCAGTTGGTGCAATCGTCAGCGCGAACTTATTACCGCTTGCTAGTTTATTTATCGAACCCGCAAAAATTTTATTCTTAAATAACGCTATTAACCACGGTATCCTCAGCCCACTTGGTCTTGATCAGGCAAATGAAGTTGGTAAATCGGTGCTCTTCTTACTCGAAGCAAACCCGGGTCCAGGTCTTGGTCTATTGCTTGCTTATTCGTTCTTCGGATCGGGTGCAGCAAAGAAAACAGCACCAGGTGCAGCATTCATTCAATTCATCGGTGGAATTCACGAGATCTACTTCCCATATGTCTTGATGAAACCAGTCTTACTACTTGCAATGATTGCTGGTGGAATGAGCGGTATTCTCACATTCGTTCTATTTGATGTTGGATTAGTTGCACCGGCTTCTCCAGGTAGTATCATTGCTGTTTTCCTTATGGCATCACGTGGTTCTTACCTCGGATTGATTGCTGGAGTTCTTGTCTCTGCAACCGTGACATTCTTGGTCTCGACTATTCTTCTGAAAACGAGTAAAGCAAAAGAAACATCGCTTGAAGAAGCAAGCGCGAACGTCAGTGCGATGAAAGGAAAACAATCGATCGCTTCGACGCTCGTATCAGCTGAAGCGAAACCGCTCGCGGAAGTCGAACATATCATTTTCGCTTGTGACGCGGGTATGGGTTCGAGTGCGATGGGAGCATCCGTCCTTCGTAATAAAATCAATAAGGCGGGGTTACCCATCAAGGTGACGAATACGTCAATCAGTCAATTGCCAGAAAACGCGGAACTGATCATCACGCATCGTGATTTGACGGAGCGGGCGATGGAGCAAGTACCAACGGCAGAACATCGGTCAGTCGATAACTTCTTAAATGCCGGATATTATGATCAACTTGTGCATGAAATCGAAACAGCACGCAACAAAATTTCTTAAAAAAAGATAGAGATACTCAAGGAGGAATAAACATGACAACGACTATGAACCTTTCACCGGAACTTGTATTACTCGATCAACAATTTGCAGACGAGACAGCAGCCATTACGGCTGCCGGTCAACTTCTCGTCGATTACGGATATGTCGAAGCTGGATACATCGAATCGATGCATGAGCGTCATGCGTTATCAACGGTCTACATCGGCAACGATGTTGCGATTCCCCACGGAACAGAGGCGGCAAAATCACAAGTCAAAAAAACTGGTCTATCGATTTTGCAAGTACCGCAAGGCGTAACATTTGGAACGGAACAAGCACGACTTGTCATCGGGATAGCCGGTGTTGGTGATGAGCATCTTGAGTTACTATCAAATATCGCAGTCATCTGTTCTGACGAAGAAAACGTAAATCGCATTGTGGCAGCGACATCAAAAGAAGAAATCATCGCTTTGTTAACAGCGGAGGTGTAAGCATGAAAGCCATCCATTTTGGTGCCGGAAACATTGGAC
Source organism: Exiguobacterium sp. EA-TM-5 (assembly GCF_053878415.1). Lineage (NCBI taxonomy): Bacteria > Bacillati > Bacillota > Bacilli > Caryophanales > Exiguobacterium > Exiguobacterium sp. EA-TM-5. Next base: position 1,814,647 of record NZ_CM132670.1, read on the forward strand.
GCGGATTCATCGGCTTACAACTCGTCAAAACAGGCTACGAAGTCTGTTTCGTTGATGTCAATACGACGGTCGTAGATGCGTTAAAAGCAAGAAACACCTATGAGGTCGGATATGCCTCAGAGCAAGGTGGGCGTGAACATGTCAAGGGTGTCACAGCGCTTAATAGCATTACTGAACCTGAACAGGTCATCGCGGCGATTCGCGAGGCGGACGTGATTACGACAGCAGTTGGACCTAGCCTGTTATCAAAAGTAGCTCCTTTGATTGCGGAAGGGTTACGGCAACGTGATAATCAAACACCCGTCTATGTCATTGCTTGCGAGAACATGATTGGTGGATCAAAACATCTACAAGCAGAAGTCGCAAAACACCATCCGATTGCTGAGAATCGGTATTTCCCGAATGCAGCGGTGGACCGGATCGTACCACTTCAGCATCATGAAGATCCGTTGTACGTCGAAGTCGAAGAGTTCTTCGAATGGGTGATTGAGACGAGAGGACTTCCGGAAGGGTACCCACGGATTGAAGGCGTAACCTATGTCGAGAACATCGAACCGTTCATCGAGCGGAAGCTCTTCACTGTCAATACGGGACATGCAATTGCTTCGTATCTCGGGGCACTGTTCCAGAAAGAGACGATTGCCGAAAGTCTAACGGATCCCCGCATTCGTCGTGGTGTCCAGACAGCACTATACGAAACAGGTTGGTTGTTACTTGAAAAGTATGGTTTCAACCCAGTCGATCATAGCGCTTATATCCAAAAGAATATGAAACGCTTTGAGAATCCACGGATTCACGATGAAATCATTCGTGTTGCCCGCTCACCGATTCGTAAACTGAGCCCAAGTGACCGACTCGTCAAACCTGCGAAGGAATTGATGGAGCGAGGAATCGAAGCGGACGGATTAGCACGAGGAATTGCAGCTGCATTGACCTATTTCGATCCAAATGATTCAGAATCTTCAGAATTAAATGCGTATATCTCGAAAAATGGAATTGAAGACGCCTTAAACGCATATCTCCAATTATCAGCAACGGATCCACTTGGCTCTCGAATCGTCGAACATTATGAAGCAATGCAACAACAAGTTAATTCGATTGCGTAAGTCTCTCGTATAATTAACACCTTTCACGTCGTGTGGGAAGGTGTTTTTTTATTATTGAATAGAACGGAACAAAGACATCTATCACAAATTAAATGCTATGTGTATATTCAATTTGGAATATTCGTTTTCGAATATTTAATGATTGAAATACATTGTACGCTATATAAACGGAACATCTCTATTCCGATTTTTCAGGTAAGAGAAGGTGAGCATATGTTAAATTATAAAGTCAACGTATATAGATTAAATGGAGCACGACCGAAAGTAACAAAAGGAACAGGACCAAAACACTTGATTTATTCCAGTCAATTTTTATCTCAAACGCCAGTCCACTTATTACATCAACTTATATTGAATCGCTTATTAGTGGAACAGGAAAAAAATCTGGATTTGACGTATACGATTGAAGTAAATACGGTACTTGATCAATTTGTAATTGATGTTCGTGTCTTTTCGACAGGTACTGTTAGTATCCAAGTCGAACGTGACTTAATTGAAATCATTGAGCGCGAAGAAGTCCGTCATATCCCAGCGCTTGAGATCGGTAAACCGGATTTTGCAGAATTCGCACATATCGTATTGAAGGTTAAAGACGGTGGAACACGTCTTTCTCAAGAAGATACACAACGTATCTTTAATGAGTCAGGTGTTCGAGGACGGATTATCCTTCATAAGGAAAGGATCGATAGCCATGAACCGTCTCATTCGATTCAGTTACTAATCGGTGGGGCGGAGAAGTGCTTGTACAGTCTTTCTCAGTATCAACTTGATCCATTGTTTCGTAAACATGGATTGTCGATTCAGTCCTTAAATTTATTGCCGTTTGATTTATTTTTGATTCGCGACAAAATCGCCATGTTGTCTTCAGCAGATGCTTCACAACTATGGATTGACGATATCTCGACATCCAAAAACGGACGATCGCACCAGATTTGTTTTAATGACGGAAATGAATGTATGACGGTCATCTGTGATTTGCATGGGTCGATTCGTTCGTACAAATGTTCATAATGGTTTAACTCTTCTCTGAATAGGCTACATTCTTAACAGAGGTGCTAATAAAGGGGAGTCGAATAATCATGTTATCAAAACAACAGACGGAAGAATTCAAACAACGTTTATTAAAAGAAAAAGAGAAAACAACATCAAATATTGAACAACGCGATACGGATTACGATGAAGGCGAATTGTCGAGTTACGATAATCATCCTGCCGATTCAGGTGACGAGTTGTTCTTACGCGAACGCGATCAAGCGATTACGGAAATGCAAGAAGATATGCTGTCGGATGTCGATCGCGCTCTCAAAGCAATTGAAGATGGAACATACGGTACTTGTAAAATTTGTGGAAAAGAGATTGAAATCGAACGTCTTGATATCATTCCGGAAACGTTATTATGTATCGAGCATGCGAAAGAAGAAGCGGAACAAAACGAAAACGATCCCAATTCGCGACCAAGCGAAGAAGACGTGCTCGACCCATCTGTGACAGCACGTGGAAAAGACATCGATGGCGATACGGACGGTTTCTCGAAGGTAAGTGACTTTGGTAGTTCCGATACGCCATCTGACCAAGAAGATGGGATTGACCCAACGCGGTCTTGACCATAAGACATCTCCTGAAAACGGAGATGTTTTTTTTCGAAAAAAACATAAATAGTTACCGGAATTTTTTGACTTTTCATATAATTTTGGTACGATGGTATCGAGAGGGCTGTTTTAGCCTGTTTTAAAATGTAAGCGCATACAAACAACCGTCTCACTGCTTGACCATTTTAGTTAAGGGAGGAAATAACGCATGATTTACGACATTCCGAACAAGCAAGGGTCAAAAGTACAGTACAAGGAACGGTATGAAAACTACATTAATGGAAAGTGGACGGCACCTGTCGGGGGAGAATATTTTGATAATGTGACACCTGTTACCGGTAAGGTTTTGTGCCAAGTCGCTCGTTCTACTAAGGAAGACATCGAACTCGCTCTTGACGCAGCGCATGCTGCGAAAGAAGCATGGGGAAAAACATCTGTAACGGAACGTTCAAATATTTTAAATAAGATCGCCAATCGAATGGAAGAAAATCTCGAGATGCTCGCTTATGCGGAAACACTCGAAAACGGGAAAGCAGTCCGTGAGACACTCAACGCGGACTTACCACTCGCGATTGACCACTTCCGCTATTTCGCTGGAGTCATTCGTGCCCAAGAAGGTTCAGTCGGGGAACTCGACCAAGATACGGTGGCGTATCACTTCCACGAGCCACTTGGCGTCGTCGGTCAAATCATTCCGTGGAACTTCCCACTCTTGATGGCTGTCTGGAAACTAGCACCAGCACTCGCAGCAGGAAACTGCGTCGTCTTAAAACCGGCAGAACAAACACCAGCGAGCATCATGGTACTCGTTGAGCTCATTGAGGATTTACTACCAGCGGGTGTTCTTAACATCGTCAACGGCTTTGGTCTCGAAGCTGGGAAACCGCTCGCCTCGAGCAAACGAATCGCCAAAATCGCCTTTACGGGTGAGACGACAACAGGTCGCTTGATCATGCAGTATGCTTCGCAAAACTTGATTCCGGTCACACTCGAGCTCGGTGGAAAATCTCCGAATATCTTCTTTGAGGATATCATGCAGGCAGATGATGCCTTCTTCGATAAAGCAATCGAAGGATTACTGATGTTCGCATTAAACCAAGGCGAAGTTTGTACATGTCCTTCGCGTGCCTTGATTCAAGAATCAATCTATGAGCCGTTCATGGAACGTGTTCTTGAGCGCGTCAAAGCCATAAAAATCGGAAATCCACTTGATGCGGATGTCATGATGGGTGCTCAAGCATCGAACGAGCAGATGGAGAAAATTCTTTCGTATCTCGAAATCGGTAAGTCTGAAGGCGCCGAATGTCTCGTCGGTGGAGAACGCAACATGTTAGAAGGGGATCTTGCGGAAGGTTATTACATCCAACCAACGATCTTCAAAGGGCACAATAAAATGCGAATCTTCCAAGAAGAAATTTTCGGACCGGTCTTGTCGGTCACGACATTCAAGACGGAAGAAGAAGCGCTTGAGATTGCGAATGATACGCTGTACGGTCTTGGAGCCGGCGTTTGGACGCGTGATATGAACCGTGCTTACCGGTTTGGTCGTGCGATCGAAGCTGGGCGCGTCTGGACGAACTGTTATCACCAATACCCAGCTCACGCAGCATTTGGCGGTTACAAAATGTCAGGTATCGGACGTGAAAACCACAAAATGATGCTCAACCATTACCAACGGACGAAAAATCTACTCGTTAGCTACAACCCGAATAAACTCGGTTTCTTCTAAGTCAGAAAGGACGTGGATGCAAATGGTGGAACGTGTTCAGGCGACGGCAGCTTGTCTTGAATTGATCGACCAGTTGAGAGAAAAACACGGTCCGTTGATGTTTCATCAATCTGGTGGTTGTTGCGATGGCAGTTCCCCGATGTGTTTTGCGCAGGGCGATCTTTTCCTTGGAGATCAGGATAAAAAACTCGGAGAGATTGGTGGCTGTCCGTTTTACATTCACGAAGATCAGTATGAATACTGGAAACATACCCAGCTCATCATTGATGTCGTGAATGGTCGGGGTGGAATGTTCTCACTTGAAGGTGTCGAAGGAAAACGTTTTTTGACACGTTCCCGTGCGTTCACGAAAGAGGAATACGCTGAGCTGTCAGCTTCAAACTAATAAATAGATAAAGTACGGTTTCGTCTATGCGACATGCAAGATCTCGTCGCTCAGATAGAATCGTACTTTTTTGTTCGGGTCGCAATATGCTAGCGGGATAAAAGTTGGTAATGGAGAACAATAACGGTATAATAAACACATATTTGGACGGAAACATATATTAAAAATACGAACTATAGGAGGTCACCATGAAATATCCATTTTTAGGTTGGACAGGTCAAACGATCGGAGTGACGGCGCCCTCCTCTGGATTACGCGAACAACAACATAAATGGGTCGAACGAGCAGTAGAACAGGTACAAGCACGACAAATGACCGTCCGTTTAGGCGAAACGATTTGGTCGCATCAATACGCTGAAAGTGCGCCGGTCAAGCAAAGAGCTGAAGAATTAAATCGCATGATGACGGATAAGACGATTGATGCCGTCATCCCGCCATTTGGCGGAGAACGTGCGATTGACATTTTACCTGAATTGACGCCATCTGCTTATCAAGTGAAATGGCTGCTTGGTTATTCAGACATCAGTACATTATTACTCAGTCTGACGCTTCAGACAGGGATCGCGACAGCACATGGTCCGAATTTCATTGAACTTCGGAGTGAAGAATGGGATGAGACGACAAGTGCATGGCGACGGGTATTAGCAACGGTATCGGGAGGAAGCGTCACACAATGGGCTTCCGATCGTTATCAAGCTGATTGGGTAAGCGATGAACATGCGGAGCGTTCTATCTTTCAACTGACGGAACAGACAGAATGGAAAGCACTCGATGAGCGAACAGAAGTGACAGGACGATTGCTTGGCGGTTGTCTTGAGACGATTCGTCATTTGATTGGAACACCATATGGAGATGTTGATCGGTTCCAGCGAGACGAGTTAAACGGGGAAGCAATTCTTTGGTATTTCGAGGTGTCAGAAGCAAATTCAGCAGAGGTACATCGGACATTACGACAAATGGCATACGCCGGCTGGTTCAATCATGCGTCTGGCTTTTTATTTGGTCGCACGTCTGCGCAGATTGTTGAAGATCTGACATGGCTACACGTGTATCAAAATCTATCAGATGAAACGGGCTTACCGGTCTTATATGACCTTGATATCGGTCATCAACCACCGCAATTGACCTTAGTCAATGGGGCGACAGGTACAATACGCATTCAAGGAAAAGACTCACGAATTGATATTACGTTTAATTAAAAGGAGAGCACTCAATGGCACGTCGTAAGTTTCAAGCATTAGGCGTTTATAAACGAGTCCACATCAACCCGGAGACACGTCGGATGACGTTACCGGAACCTTTTTATGATGCACTACGATTAGAAGATGAGTTGTTGGTCGCGCAAGTAGGAGATGTTCTCGTCATGAGACGTCCCGGTGAGGTCGTCGAGACAGAGACCGAACTCTTAAGCGAACTCGTAGAAGACGGTTTTACAGGAGCAGAGCTCGTACAAGAGTTTGCTTACCGGCGCCAGCAACAGGAACAACGATTACGTCAACAAGTCTTGCAGGATGAAGAAGACGACCATACTGCTCAATTGAAAATCGAGTTATAACTGAAAGAGGGAGTGAAGCAGATGCGTCGGAGAACAAAAATTGGTTTAGGGGTCATCGGATCCGGACTAGTGGCAGCAAGTTATTATTTTTATGAAATGGCGATTGCTACGAATCCAAAACCCTTCTTATCGAATAATCGAGACTTAAGTGACGAGATGGTCCGATTGATGCAACCTGGTCAGACATGGATCAAGGAACAACCGCTTGAGCGAATCGAGATTCAAGCTAAGGATGGTTTAACATTACGTGGACATTTTCTTCCGGCAGTAGTGCCGTCTGATCGAATTGTCATCCTTGTGCATGGATATGGAGGCGTCGGTACGGATTTAGCTGGCTTCGCCTATTTATACCATCAAGCTGGTTTTCACGTTATGATGCCTGACAACCGCGGACACGGGATGAGCGACGGTCATTATATTGGATTCGGATGGCATGATCGTGAAGACTGCCTTAGCTGGTCGAACTATCTGATCGAACGAATCGGACAAGATGCGAAGTTGTTCTTACATGGCGTTTCGATGGGAGGCGCAACCGTCTTAATGACAAGCGGCGAACAACTTCCACCACAAATTAAAGGGATCATTTCGGATTGTGCCTATACGTCCGTCAATGCAGTCCTTGCATATCAGATGAAACGAATGTATCGATTGCCACATTTCCCGTTTTTAGGCATGACAAGTCTGTTGACGAAACTGAAAGCTGGTTACTCCTTCCGAGAAGCATCTGCTTTAAAACAAGTTAAAAAAGCACAGGTGCCAATCCTCTTCATTCATGGTGGAGCGGATACGTTCGTTCCAACGGAGATGGTGTATGAGTTATACGAAGCATGTCCGACGGAAAAAGAACTTGTCGTCATTCCGAACGCTGCGCATGCTATGGCCTATTTTGAAGACCCCGCATTATATGACGAGGTCGTTGAGAAGTTCGTGCGGAGCATCTTGCGAAATGATTGACAACTCAGTTCATTACCCGCTATATTAATATCATAAATCAACGTCGTCGTGGCGGAACTGGTAGACGCGCTAGACTCAGAATCTAGTGGTGGCAACACCGTGGAGGTTCAAGTCCTCTCGGCGGCATAAATGGTTGAAGTAGGCAATCCAATGATGGATTGCCTACTTTTTTTGTTTGAATAGAAAACGGCTGTATCGAATAAACATTCAGAAAAGTTTATCTTTTTAGAATTTTTCTGGTAAAATACGTTTTAAAGAGGGTACTCTTCAGGGAAAGTACTAAGTGGAGACAACATTCTTTAAGACATAGGAGAGGGGAAGCAAACATGAAAAAAGGGAGTATCTTGCTAGCGCTCTTGATGAGCTGTATTCTCGTGCTTGGTGCATGTAGTATCGGTTCAAAAGAAGAAGAGTCGTCAGAAGGAAAGACGTATAAGGTAGGTATCGACGTTACGTATCCACCGTTCGAGTATAAAGACGGAGATACGTACAAAGGAATTGATATTGATCTCATGAAAGCAATCGCCAAAGATCAGAACTTTAAGATTCAATTCGAAGCAATGGACTTTAGCGGTATCATTCCGGCTCTACAAGCGAATCAATTGGACGTTGCGATTGCTGGGATGAGTATTACACCAGAACGGAAAAAAGTCGTTACATTCTCAGATCCATACTTCAAAGCTGGTCTTATTCTAGTCGTCAAAGAAGATGAAAATGGTATCAAATCTGTCAACGATCTTAAAGGGAAAAAAGTAGCCGTCAAAAAAGGAACGACTGGCGCAAAATATGCTACGGATAACGCAGATAAACTTGGTTTCACAGTCACGCAGTTCAATGATAGTCCAGCAATGTTCCAAGAAGTGAAGAACGGTAACGCAGCAGCCTTGATTGAAGATTATCCAGTCATCTCGTATGCAAACAAACAACAAAATCTTGGATTAAAACTGGTCGGAGATCGTCTCAACGGAGATAATTATGGAATCGCTGTCTTAAAAGGTGAGAACGAAGATCTGATGAAGAAAATCAACAAAGGACTTGCGAACCTGAAAGAAAACGGTGAATACGACAAAATCGTCGACACGTATTTAAAATAAGTCGCAAGGCGATAAGGGAGTGGGATAGCCAATGGAAGTGGTCAAAACCGCATTTCCATTTTTCTTGGAAGGGCTTCAAGTCACGTTGTATATTTTCATCATTGCTGTCATCGTCGGTTTTCTGATCGGATTAGTCGTTGCCTTGATGCGTTTGTCTCCATCAAAGATTTTAAACGGAATTGCGATTATCTATATTGATGTCATTCGCGGAACACCGTTCATCGTCCAGTTATTCTTCATCTATTTTGGACTTAATTCGCTCGAATGGTTATCAATGGACCGAATGTATGCAGGGATACTGACGGTCGCAATCAATGCCGGCGCGTATTTTGCGGAAATCATTCGAGCAGGTATCCAGTCGATTGATAAAGGACAAACAGAAGCAGCCCGTTCACTCGGGATGACAGGGCGTCAAACGATGGTACAAATTATCCTGCCACAAGCATTTCGGCGGATGTTACCAACGATTACGAACCAATCGATCATTAGCTTAAAGGATACGTCGTTGCTGTCGATCATCGGAATTGCTGACTTGACACAACAAGGACAAGTCCAGCAGTCAACGACGTTTGAACCATTCATCGTCTGGTCCGTTGTCGGATTGATGTACTTCGTCATCATTTATCTGTTGTCCTTAGTGGCGAAGTTCTTGGAACGGAGGTTTACATTACGATGAGTATCATTGAAGTGAAGAATCTAAAGAAATCATTTGGTTCGAACGAGGTCCTAAAAGATATTAACGTTTCGATTGCCGAAAAAGAAGTCGTTTGTGTCATTGGTCCGTCTGGATCTGGTAAAAGCACGTTCCTTCGCTGCTTGAATCGTCTAGAGGAGATTACGGGTGGTACGGTCATCATCGATAATCATGATATTACGAGTTCAAAAGTTGATATTAACAAAGTCCGAGAAGAAGTCGGGATGGTTTTTCAACACTTTAATCTTTTCCCGCATAAAACTGTACTTGAGAACGTCACCCTTGCACCAATTAAAGTCCGTAAATCGGATAAAGAACAGGCGAAAAAACGAGCACTTGAACTCCTTGATAAAGTCGGATTACGTGAAAAAGCTGACAATTATCCGGGAGAGTTGTCTGGGGGTCAAAAGCAACGAGTTGCGATTGCTCGAGCGCTCGCGATGAATCCAAAAATCATGTTATTTGACGAGCCGACGTCTGCACTTGACCCAGAAATGGTCGGTGACGTGCTTGCCGTCATGAAACAACTCGCTCTTGAAGGGATGACGATGGTCGTCGTGACTCATGAGATGGGATTTGCTCGTGAAGTTGGCGATCGCGTTCTGTTCATGGATGGTGGATACATCGTCGAAGAGAATGTGCCACAAGCATTGTTTGATGCTCCGCAACATGAACGGACTCAATCGTTTCTCAGTAAGGTATTATGATCAAACCGACGTATCTCGGTGCAGATACGTCGGTTTTTACTTGTTCATAAATTACTGATCAAGGGGTCATAAGAAAAACTTATACATTTGAGCGCAAGAATTTGGGAATTCGAAATGCACACACAAGAAAAGAGTAGTAATATAGTAACGAAGGCACTTTCATGAAAGAATGACGCAAACATTCCGTATCATGACGTTCAGCGCTTCATCAATGCAAGTCCTTTTGAAAGCGCTAACAGGTAGAGGGCTGGAAACACATCTTACAACCATTAGGTGTGTGGGGAGAAATATAGAAACGGGGGGAACCGTACATGGCAGGCCACGAGCAAGATCAACAAGCATTCTATGGACCAAACCTTGGCTACATCATTGAATTGTACGAGCGTTTTTTAGAAGACAAAACATCTGTTGATGAGGAGACGCGTGCTTATTTCGAAGAGCACGGCGCACCAGTGACGGAACCAGTCACACCGATGCAAGTCGAGACAGGAGATTTCGAAAAATATCTTGCGGCGAATCGTTTAGCGGAACAAATTCGTGCAAAAGGACATCTTGCGGCGGATATCTATCCGCTGAAGGACCATCCGCGAGAAACAGGTTTATTCGAATTAAATCAATACGGTTTGACTGAAGCAGATCTTCGCAAAATGCCGGTCTCACTCGTTTGTCCAGAGCCACAACCTGGTATACAGGACGCGTTCGAAGGGATCGAGCATTTAAAAGCACAGTATACAGGTGCCGCAGCTGTTGAATTCCAACATGTCGATGATTTGGATGAAAAGAAATGGCTTCGTCAGAAAATCGAACAAGGGGCTTTGACAGCGACACTTGACGCTGAACAAAAGAAACAATTGTTCAAACGTTTGGCTGAGACAGATCTATTTGAAAAATACCTGCATAAAACATATGTCGGTCAAAAGCGATTCTCCATCGAAGGACTTGACGCGATGGTACCATTGCTTGATACGATCGTCGGACACCTTATTTCGAACGGGTCGGAGACGATCAATATTGGAATGGCACACCGTGGACGGTTGAACGTTTTGGCTCACGTCCTCGGCAAACCATATGAAATGATCTTTGCTGAGTTCCAACATGCACCGAACCACGACCTCGTGCCGTCTGAAGGCTCAATCGGCATCACGTACGGTTGGACGGGAGACGTCAAGTATCACCTCGGATTAAACCGTAAACTTGAGCAAAAGACACGCGACGTTCGGATGACACTTGCGAACAACCCATCGCACCTTGAGTTCGTCGACCCAGTCGTTGAAGGCTTCACGCGTGCAGCGCAAGATGATCGGACGCAAAAAGGTGCACCACGCCAAGAGCAAGCAGCCGCTGCTGCAATCCTGATTCACGGGGATGCTGCGTTCCCTGGACAGGGAATCGTTGCTGAGACACTGAACTTAGCGAACCTCAAAGGATACAACACGGGCGGAACGATTCACATCATTGCGAACAATACGATCGGCTTTACGACAGAACCAACGGATTCGCGTTCGACGCGCTACTCAAGTGACCTGGCTAAGGGTTACGAGATTCCAGTCTTCCATGTTAATGCGGATGAGCCGGAGAGCTGTCTCGCTGTTGCGTTACTCGCGAGTGAGTACCGGGCGACGTTTAAGAAGGATGTCATGATCGATTTGATTGGATACCGTCGTTTTGGTCATAACGAAATGGATGAACCAATGAACACAAATCCGGTCTTATACGATTTGATTCATAAACATGATCCGATTCGTGTCTTATATGGAAAAACGCTTGTTGCGAACGGGGATGCGACAGCTGAGGAAATCCAAACGATTGAGACATCGATCAATGATCATATGAAAGCGGCTCGTGAAAAAGTACCGAATGCGGAGAAAGAGTATGGTGGGGTCATGCCGGACGTCGTCTTTAAAGGCGTACCGACAATCGAGACAGGTGTCTCGATCGAAACACTAACAGCGTACAACGAAGAATTATTACAATGGCCGGATGGCTTCCAAGTGTTCCATAAACTTGAGAAGGTTCTGAAGCGCCGGACGGATGCGTTCTCAACGAAGAACGGGATTGACTGGGGTCACGCTGAAACCTTGGCGTTCGCTTCGATTCTCTCGGATGGAACACCAATTCGCTTGAGCGGGCAAGATTCTGAACGGGGAACGTTCGCACAACGGAATATCAATCTTCATGATGTGAAAACGGGAGAAGGATTCTCGCCACTTCATGCTTTATCAACGGCAACAGCTTCGTTCTCGGTCTATAACAGTCCACTCTCTGAGGCGGGTGTTCTTGGCTTTGAATACGGCTATAATGTCTTTGCACCAGAAACGCTTGTCTTATGGGAAGCACAGTATGGCGACTTTGCGAACTCAGGTCAAGTCATTTTCGACCAGTTCATCTCAGCAAGCCGCGCAAAATGGGGACAAACGTCAGGTCTTGTTATGTTGCTTCCTCACGGATATGAAGGACAAGGACCGGAACACTCGAGTGGTCGTCTCGAACGTTTCTTGACATTATCGGGTGAGAAGAACTGGACGGTCGCAAACGTATCGAGTGCGGCTCAGTACTTCCACTTGTTACGTCGACAAGCAGCGATTCTCGGAAAAGAGGAAGTTCGCCCGCTCGTCGTCATGACACCGAAGAGTCTCTTGCGCCATCCACTTGCAACATCTGACGTCTCTGAATTGACGGAAGGTAGCTTCCGCCGTGTCATCGAGCAAGCAGGTCTTGGTGAGGCACCAGAGCGTGTCAAGCGCCTTGTGTTCTGTTCTGGTAAGATGGCAATCGATTTGGCAGAAGCTGTTTCAAAATCAGACGAGAATCTGGATTGGCTACAGATCGTTCGTGTCGAGGAACTGTATCCATTCCCGGCTAAAGCTCTAAAAGAAGTCATCGCGCGATATGAATCCGTCGAAGAGATGGTCTGGGTGCAAGAAGAACCGAAAAATATGGGTGCGTGGTCATTTATAGAACCACGTCTTGAGACGGTTGCACCGAACGACATTCAAACGGTTCGTTACATCGGTCGTCGTCGTCGCTCAAGTACAGCTGAAGGTGACCCATCAGGTCATAAAGTAGAGCAGGCACGTATCATCAATGATGCGTTGACAGCTTCTACTGCTACACCAACAGCACCATCACACGTATCGAATCACACATCATAACTTAAGATAGAATCGAGTCATAGGGGGAGAATACGATGGAAATCAAAGTACCAGAACTTGCCGAATCAATTACAGAAGGAACGGTGGCGTCTTGGTTAAAACAACCAGGTGATCACGTTGAAAAAGGGGAAGCCATCGTTGAGCTTGAGACAGATAAGGTTAACATCGAAGTACCGTCAGATGAAGCGGGTACGTTGACGGAAGTGATGGCTGCTGAGGGAGATACAGTCCGCGTTGGGGAAACGATTGCTGTCATCTCTGCTGGAGGCGAAGCTCCAAAACCAGCAACGACGCAAACGTCACAAGAAGCGCCAAAAGAGACACCGAAAGCAGAAGAAAAAGCGGAGCAACCCGTTGCTGCTGCAGCGACGGAAAGTACATCTGTTGCGGATCGTCCGATTGCTTCACCAGCTGCTCGTAAATTGGCTCGTGAAAAAGGAATTGATTTAGCACAAGTCGCGACACAAGATCCACTCGGTCGGATTCGTGTCCAAGACGTTGCGACGTTTGAAGTAGCACCACGTGAGCAAGCAAAACCGGCGGCTGCGAAGCCAGCTGCACCGACACCAGCTCCAGCAGCCGCTCCTGGTAAACCAGAAGAGCGAATCAAGATGTCACGCCGACGGAAGACGATTGCGAATCGTCTTGTTGAAGTTCAACAAACGGCAGCGATGTTGACGACATTCAATGAAATCGATATGTCTGCTGTCATGGCACTCCGTAAACGTCGTCAAGAAAAGTTCGTTAAAGAAAATGAAGTTAAACTTGGCTTCATGTCATTCTTTACGAAAGCAGCAGTAGCAGCACTTAAAAAGATGCCATACTTAAATGCTGAGATTCAAGGTGATGAAATCGTCCTGAAAAAATTCTACGATATCGGCATTGCCGTTTCAGCACCAGATGGTCTTGTCGTTCCTGTTGTTCGTGATGCGGACAAGAAGAACTTCGCTGAGATTGAAAAAGACATCATTCAATTAGCTGTCAAAGCACGTGACAATAAACTCGGTCTATCTGATTTGACAGGTGGTACATTTACGATCACGAATGGTGGTACGTTCGGTTCACTCATGTCGACGCCAATCTTAAACGGTCCACAAGTAGCAATTCTCGGTATGCACGCGATCAACTTGCGCCCTGTTGCGATTGATGCAGAACGCATGGAAAACCGTCCGATGATGTATGTTGCACTCTCATATGATCACCGGATCGTTGATGGAAAAGAAGCTGTTACATTCCTGAAGCATATTAAAGACTTGCTCGAAGATCCAGAATCATTGATTTTTGAGGCGTAATCATAATCAATTAGAAAAGACCCGTTTTTTGGCGGGTCTTTTTCTATGGCGTGATAACACTTTGTCATCAAATTACGAAATGAAGTTTACATCTTCTCTATATCAGCTTCATACATACGATTTAGGATTAGTCTTGTAAGAATATTTCAAGGGGGAATCAATTATGTTGAAACAATTCGGACTGACGATGGTTGCAGGAGCTATATTAAGTACAGGTCTTGCAACAGAAGATGCAGGAGCACAATCAAAAGGAAAATCCTTGCTGGACCCAAATCGGATCATTAATGTTGCTCATCGTGGTGCTTCAGGATATGCACCAGAGCATACAATGCCGGCTTACGAAATGGGACATAAGAAATTCAAAGCGGATTACATCGAGATTGATCTACAGATGACGAAGGATGGTCAATTGATTGCGATGCATGACGAAACCGTCGATCGAACGACGAACGGAACAGGTGCCGTCAAAGAGATGACGTTATCAGAAATTAAACAACTAGACGCAGGAAGTTGGTTCAATGAAGCAAATCCATCACTGGCAAACAAATCATACGTTGGTTTGAAAGTCCCTACACTTGAAGAAATTTTCTCGATTTATGGTAAACATGCGAACTATTATATCGAAACGAAATCACCAGATGTTTATCCTGGTATGGAGCAGAAGCTACTCGATACCTTAAAAGCTTATGATTTATCGAGTGATCGTGTAAAACCAGGTCAAGTCTTAATTCAATCGTTTAGTGAAGAAAGTCTTCAAAAAGTCAGAGCTCTAGATTCGAATGTACCGCTTATTCAGTTGATGGAAGCAGGTGAAGTTAAAACATTAACGGATGAACGATTAAAAGCGATTCGACAATATGCTGTTGGTGTCGGTCCTTCATTTAAGGCTTTGACACGCGAAAATGTTACCGCGATCCGTAAACATGATTTATTACTACATCCATATACAGTGAATAAAAAAGCAGATATGGTTCGTATGCTTGACTACGGAGCTACAGGTGTCTTTACAAACTATGCGGATCGGTTTAATGCAGTTACTAAAGCATTTCAAAAAATCTGATAACGTTATTTAAGAAGTACTTTTCTGTTTCTATTTTGAAATGGAAAAGTATTTTTTTGAGTAAAAAATCTGGTATTTTAAATCTAATATTTCATCTCTTTCGTAAACTACATAGAGTATCATCATATATAAAAATTATGAGATAAAAGAATGTAGCGATTTTATTGTTTCATGATACGATAATAGTGCAGTTTTGGGAAAGAATGGAGTGAAAATCGTGAGAATTACACAGTATACGGATTATGGTTTACGTGTGTTGATGTATCTCGGAGTGCACCGGGATGTCATCACACCAATGCCGCAGATTGCACAGCATTATGGCATCTCATCCAACCATTTAATGAAAGTGACTCAACAGTTAGCGAAACTTGGATATGTTGAATCAACAAGAGGTCGCTCAGGAGGGCTTCGTTTAATACGTGACCCAAAAGACATTAACATTGGGAAAGTTGTTCGCGAGATGGAACCGATGGATATCGTCGAGTGTTTTGGGAGCAACGGCCATTGTATCATTGAGCCTGGATGTCGTTTAAAAGGTGTACTTGGGCGAGCACTGCGAGCATTTATCCGAGAACTGGAACAGCATACGCTAGAAGAGTTGCTTGATAATCGTGATGAGTTGGCGCTCTTATTTGATTCTTCACCCTTACAGCGTTCCTAATCAAAAACCCTCGTTTCCGTCAATGGAAGCGAGGGTTTTGTCATATCGATACACTCATACGTCATCTTGGCGTTTTTTTGGTTCTACATGTTCTTTATTCTTGGATAAGTCGTCTCGAACGGACGATTTCCACAAGGGGACATTGCTGTAATACGCAGCACGAGCGATTAAATGCCCCCCAATCGGTGCTGTGATGAGCACGAATAGAATACCGAGCACGACACGAGAGGAGAAAAATCCGTCTTCTGTGACGAAATAGATGATGACGCCGATCAAAATCGACATGACGCCTAATGTTGCACTTTTAGATGCTGCGTGAGCACGCGTATAAACATCGGGTAGGCGGATCAGCCCAAGCGCAGTGACGAGACTAAATCCCATACCGAGCAAGGCGAAGACCGCGACGATCAATTCATTGATTGCGATCACGTTCGATGATCTCTCCTTTCTCGATATATTTTGAAAAGGCAACCGTACCGATGAAGGCGAGTATACCAATCAAAAGAATGACTTCGAGGTAGTCGCTCGTCCGTAAGATGATCGAGACAAGACCAACGATTGAAATCAAGCTGATACCAATCGAATCTAAGGCGATAACACGATCCGCAACACTTGGACCTTTAATGACACGGTAAAACAGGCCAAGCATTGAAAGGAAGACGCCTCCGAGTGCGACATAGATTAAAATATCGAACATCACCGACTCACCTCCAGAATGGCTTTCTCAAAACTATCGCGAATCGATGCGACGGCTTCGTCGACTTCTGGCATATGAAGCGCATGAATATAAAGTGTCTTATTATCGTCCGAGATATCGACGACAAGTGTTCCAGGTGTCAAGGTAATCAGCATCGATAACAATGTGACTTGCCACGGTTGATCGAGTTCTGTCTCATAGGCGAAGATACCGGGCTGAATATCTAATTTCGGCTTTAAGATGATCTTTAGAACATCGATGTTCGCTACGACCAGTTCGTAGAGAAAGCGGAAAAACAACAAAACGAGCGCGACGACGGGTCCGAGATAAAAACGACCTTTAAAGCCGCGGCGGAAAGCGAACATCGCAATCAGACCTAGTGCATAGCCGATGACGAAACCGGAGGCCGAGAAATTATTCGCAAGAAACATCCATAAGAATGCAAGAAATAAGTTGAGCAAGACTTGAAATGCCATGAATTAACGACCTCCTTTTAATACGGCATCGATATAAAGCGTTGGATTCGTTAACGGTTCAACGGCTTGTTGAATGAGTGGACGCATCGCCTCAGCGCCTACGCCATAGAGGACGCTAAGCGCAACTAAGGCAATCGTAGGAGCCAGCAGTCGTGGAACAAGCGCTTGTTTTTCACCTGAGTATGTCTTTGGTGTTCCCCAAAAGGCACGCATGAACAATTGGACGACGGAATACAAGACAAGCAAACTCGATAGTAAAACGATGATTGGTCCAACCAACTCACCGGCTTCAATGCCGCCACGAACAATCAGGAATTTCCCGATGAATCCACTAAGTGGTGGAATTCCGGCAAGTGATAATGCTGCGATGAAGAATGTCCAACCGAGTACAGGATAGGCTTTGATCATACCACCCATATCCTTCAGCTTACTCGAACCAGCGATTCCGACCATGATACCGACGAGTAAGAACAATGCGGCCTTGATCACCATATCGTGAAGAAGGTAGAAAATCGCCCCTTCTAGGGCTTGTGGTGTCATGAGGGAAACCCCATACAAGATGACCCCAACAGCCACGATGATGTTGTAAATGATGATTTGTTTCGCATCCCGTGTCGCTAACGCACCAATGACACCGATGATGATTGTACTAAGGGCAAGGACGCTTAAGATTTGATGAATCGTTCCGATCTCGTTTGAGAAGAACAAACTATACGTCCGTAAAATCCCGTATACCCCAACCTTCGTCAATAAGGCACCGAATAGGGCAAGAACAGGGGTCGGTGGCACTTGATAAGAGCCTGGTAACCAGAAGTAGAGCGGGAAAATCGCACCTTTTAACCCGAAAACGACAAGGAATAACAAGGCGATGACGTTTAGGATCGCTGGCTGTTCGATCTCTGTGATTTTCTGACTGATATCCGCCATGCTGAGTGAACCAATGATGCCGTACAAGAAGGCAACCGTCATGACGAACAAGGCGGACGAGATGACGTTAATCAAGAGATACTTGAGTGATTCTCGTAATTGTGCCGGCTTTCCGCCGAGAACGATTAAGACATAAGACGAAATCAGGAAGACTTCGAAGAAGACAAACATGTTAAAGATATCGCCAGTCGTAAAGGCACCGTTGACACCAACAAGCAGGAACTGAACGGCAATGAAATAGTAATACCGTTGATAAGCATCGCTCAAATAAACGATCGCATACCAGATGATACTTAGGACAAGTATGCTCGTCGTTGTGACGAGTAAAGCAGACAACATGTCAGAGACGAGCGTGATACCAAAAGGCGCTGGCCAGCTACCTAGTGTGACAGTCAAAATGCCATTTGAGCGGACAGTCAAAACCAGGTAAATGGATGCACAGACAGTCAAAATCGTCGAAAAGATGGAAACGATTCGTTGTCCTTTGAGGTGTCGCGGGAAAAACATTAAGATGACACCAGTCAACAAAGGGATGATGATCGGTAATAGCGGTAAGTTAATCATTCGAATCGGTTCCTTTCATCTCTTCGATATTATCGGTTCCGAGCTCTTGGTAAGCGCGATACGCAAGCACCAAGAAAAAGGCGGTGACACCAAAGCTAATGACGATGGCAGTCAAAACGAGTGCTTGTGGTAGTGGATCCGTATAGGAAGTCACGCCATCCTTTAAAACGGGAGCTGCACCACGTTTTAATCCACCCATTGTCATGACGAGTAGATGAGCAGCGTGACTGAGTAATCCTGTTCCGATGATAATACGAAGAATGCTTTTCGAAAGAATGAGATAAATGGCACACATCGTTAGGATGCCTGCGGCGATCGCCATGATGATTTCCATATTAATCACTCTCCCCAATCGTTTGAATAATTGTCATCGTCACACCGACGACGACAAGGTATACACCGAGGTCGAACAACATCGCTGTGTGAAGCGATGTCTTGCCGAACAACGGCAGATTAAAATAATCATGCGCATGCGTGAAGAACGGCACGTTGAACACGAGCGCTCCTGAAGCCGTTAGTACGGCAATCAACATGCCAAGCGCTGTGATCCATTTATAATCAAATGGCAAAATCCGGCGCAATGTCTTGATATCATAAGCTAGTAAGATCAAGACGAGAGCAGAAGATGTTACGAGACCGCCAATGAAACCGCCACCTGGTGTATAGTGTCCGGCAAAGAACAAGTAGACAGCAAACAGGAAGATGATGAACGTAATGAAGGAAGTCGCGGACTCTAAGATGACATCATTCGTATGCTTTTTTGCCTGCTTTTTCATTTATCCATCCCTCCTGTTCGTCTGAATTTAATCATCGTGAAAATTCCGATTCCGGCAAGTGCGAGAACCGCAATCTCAAACAACGTATCAAATCCACGGAAGTCGACGAGAATGACGTTGACCATGTTCCCACCAGCAGCAAGATCAGCGACGTTGTCAATGTAATATTTAGCAATCGAAGCAAATGAACGCTGACTGAGCGAAGCAAGTGCGACAAGTGTCACCGTCAATCCGACGAGTGCTGAGATTAAAGCATTTCCGAGCTTAAACGGAATTCGTTCTTCTTTCCGACTGATTTCCGGCAAACGATAAAAGACGAGTAAGAACAAGGCGACCGATACCGTCTCGATGACGAGTTGCGTCAAAGCAAGGTCTGGTGCCCGGAACAAGACGAAGAACAGAGCGACCGTATAACCTGTTACACCAAGTAAGATGATTGATGTCAGACGCGAGCGTGCAAAGGTGATCGAGAGGGCACTCGAGACAAGGACGAGTGCTAAGATGATCTCGTAAGCATGAATCGAGCTAATTGGATCAACCGCGAAGCGGAAGGCGTCGAACCCGTATAATGCTGTTAAGATCAAGATGACGATGAAACCAAAGATATAGACAAGGTATGACCGCATATACCCGGTCATGACCGTATCATGGATCCGTGTCGATGTTTGCTCTCCACGACGTAGCAGAGCGTCATATTGATGGTTGAGTGAGATGGCACGTGGCATCCGGTTATAAAGCGATTGCCAACGTGGCAGTGTCTTGTACAAGATAAACCCGACTGTAAAAATGAGTAACGTCAGGAAAAATTCTAGTTTAAATCCGTGCCACATCGTAATGTGAACATCAATCTTGCCACCGGCATCAACGACTTGAGGTAATATCGCTTCGACTGCTGGTCGAATCAATGTATTCGACAAAAGATTCGGGAAGAGTCCGATGATGACGACGAGCGATACAAGGACGAGTGGTGGAATCAACATACCAATCGGTGCCTCGTGTGGTGTTTTCGGCAACTGGTCGTCTTGGCGTTTACCGAAGAACGTTTTCCGGACGATCAAGATGCTGTAGACGAATGTAAAGATGCTTCCGACGACGGCAAGGACAGGAATGATCCATCCGTAAGACGGCAAGTTAAACAAGTCTGATCCGGAGACTTCAAGAACTCCCGTCAAGAACATCTCTTTACTTAAGAAACCATTGAACGGTGGAATCCCTGCCATTGATAGTGTCCCGATCATCGCAATCGTCATCGAGATCGGCATCAATTGTGCAAGTCCACCGAGTTTACGGATATCGCGCGTGCCGGTCTCGTGATCGACGATTCCTGCCATCATGAACAGACTACCTTTGAATGTCGCGTGGTTGATCAAATGGAAGATTGCAGCGACTGTTGCAATTGTGTACAGTCCATCGTCTAACACGTCGACGTGCAGGGCGGCTGCTCCGAGTCCGAGTAAGGACATGATCAATCCAAGCTGAGAAATCGTTGAGTAGGCGAGAATACCTTTTAAATCATGTTGTTTCACTGCATTCAATGAACCCCAGAATAAGGTGAATATTCCGACAGATGAGACGAGATAAAACCAAAGTGACTCATCTGCGAAGATTGGGCTAAAACGAGCAACGAGATATAAGCCTGCTTTGACCATCGTTGCCGAGTGCAAGTAGGCACTGACAGGGGTCGGTGCTTCCATCGCATCCGGTAACCAGATATGGAACGGAAACTGTGCGGATTTCGTGAACGCTGCTAGCAGGAACAAGACAAGTGCAACCTTAAAGAATGGCTCGCCTTGAATCGATGCAAGCGATGCATACGTCTCCCGGATACTGAGTGAGCCGCTTAATGTGGAGAGGATCGCGATTCCACCAAGCATTGCCAGTCCACCGAAGACAGTGATCAGCATTGATTTTTGAGCGCCATAGCGAGAGCTTTCACGCTCGTACCAGTAGGCAATCAATAAGAAAGACGAGATTGATGTCAATTCCCAGAATAGATAGAGAACGACCATGTTGTCTGACAGCACGACACCAAGCATTGCAGTCATGAACATTAATAAATAGACATAAAACGTTCCGAGTGACTCTTTTTTCGCATCAAGATAAAAAATGGAATAAAGAACGACGAGTGAACCAATTCCGGTAATCAACAATGCGAATAACAAGCCAAGTCCGTCAAGATACGTAACGAAATCGATACCGAGCGATGGTAACCATGGCATGCGTGCCGTAAACGTCTCACCCGACATCGTACCAGGGAGAAAGCGGCTAAAATACGAAACGAGCAGTACAGGTACGACAAGTACAAACCAACCGGTATGAATAGTCGGAATTCGTTTCGCTAGAAGCGGAATGAAAAGACTGATCAATATGGGCAGTAAGATAGCCCCGTGCATCACGGACACGAAATTCCCTCCTTTGTGACATCGACGACCAAAAATGAAAAAGGGACGCGAACGCAAGCCATTGAAGCTCGGAACTGTCCAGTAGAAGACATGATTCATTTTGTTCGTCGAAGATGTTTCTGAATCAAGTATAGCGTACTTTTTTCCTTCTTGCATGACGTGAAGCGTTGAAGCATAAGGGATAGAGCCATTTTTCCTCGTAATTATTAAATATGTAGGAACACGGCAGAAAAGACTAAATTTTTTTTTTGATTTTTTTAAAAAAACGGTTGATAACTCATGGAAAGGATTCAAATTCAGTCAACACGGGTACAGTTATCAAGAGTCAATGTATCGATCATAGAGGGGGAAATCTCATGCGTGCCACATTTAAGACAGGTGTCATTTTAGGTGGATTAGCAGCGATTGGAACAATCGCATATCAACAATATCAACAACGGAAAACATCATCTGACGATATTGACCATCGACCAAGTGTTGATGCGAAGCGCGATCCGGCAGAAGTTGGTTTAACGCAACTGGACTCCATTCATCGCGCTGACTGGCAAGCGAATGGATTTCCACAAACACATGCGGAACTCGAACGTCTAGAGCAAGAAGAAGACTAAAAAACACGTCTCTCGAATGAGAGGCGTGTTTTTTGAATCAAGCACTCGTTGTGACAAGGGCATGTGTCCGTTCACTGTGTGCCGTAATTGTTCGTCCGTCTGTTGTCTGCATATAAATGTCGTAACCTCCGAAATCAACGCGCTTAAAGCGGGTTGCCTCGCTTACGATGTGTTTGAATGTTTCGATTAAAGAATATGTCATCGTTCGTTCCTCCCTTTATTTCTTCAAAACAAAATAAGTTATAATCAACTCCGAATATTACTATTCCCATTAACTTGAAGAAATAAACATTAGAAATGAATCTTTTTTTCTTCTTGTTATGAAACGCGTTTCATACATTATGATGAGTGCAGACGGTGCGTTACCGAGTTTGGGCGTTAACCGATATAGGGATTCTACAATAAAAAAGACAAGGAGCTGGTCGTGACCAGCTCCTTGTCTTTTTTAATTATAGCTCTACGTTATGATAAACCTGTTGAACATCTTCCAAGTCTTCAAGTGCATCAATCATTTTCTCGAATTGTGCAACGTCGTCTTCAGACAAAGCGACTTCATTTTGCGCCAGCATGACGAGTTCAGCAAGTGAGAACTCTGTAATACCTGCAGCTTTTAACGCTTCTTGAACAGCATGGAACTGTTCCGGCTCGGCATAGATGATGACAGACTCGTCTTCTTCGAGGATATCGCGGACATCAATATCCGCTTCCATCATCAATTCTAATACGTCATCTGCCGATTTTCCTTCAAACGCAAAGATAGCAGTCGCATCGAACATGTAAGCGACGGATCCACTAACGCCCATGTTTCCGCCATTTTTGCCAAACGCAGCGCGGACGTCTGAAGCTGTCCGGTTGACGTTGTTCGTCAATGTTTCAACAATTACCATTGAACCGCTTGGTCCGAATCCCTCATACCGAAGCACATCGTAGTTTTCTTCCGCTCCACCTTTTGCTTTTTCGATTGCGCGATCGACGATTGCACGGGGAACGTTATATGTCTTCGCTCGTTCTAAAACGACCTTCAATGCTTGGTTAGATTCAGGATCTGGTTCTCCTTGTTTTGCCGCTACGTAAATCTCACGACCGAACTTTGCGTAGATCCGACTCGTATTTTTGTCTTTTGATGCCTTTTTTTCTTTAATGTTATTCCATTTACGACCCATTTCGTATCCACTCTCTTTCCGTAATGTCAGAAATCCGTGATTTCCTATGCGTTATCAGTATACCTTAAACTACCTGACAGACTGAACTAAAATGTCGGTGGAACAGTTGAATTTCCTTTAAAAACGTTTAGGTGAAGCTGAAGAAAGGAACTTTACCGTTAGAGATATATCAATTTAAGGGAGAGTGGCAGAATTTGAATCAAGCTGGGGTAGTTCATCGCGCATTATCACCATTCGTTTATGCCTATGATCAAAGGACCGTCCATATTCGACTTATGACGGCTAAGGATGATGTTCGTGAAGTAAATTTAATTCATGGTGATCCCTATGAATGGGAAGCAGAGAAGGAAGAAGATCGCGATTGGAATTTTGATCCGGAGAAAGAGAAGTCATGGAAAGTACAGCGAACACCGATGCAATACAATGGAAGTGACGCAACGTATGACTACTGGTTCGTTGCAATCCGTCCAGTACGAAAACGTGTACGATATGGGTTTGAAGTGCATGGTGATACGACAGCTGTGTTAACGGAGCGTGGCTGGTATGGCGAAGCACCACTTGATCATCCGGGCTACTATTTTTCCGTCCCGTACGTTCATGCGACGGATGTCTTTGATACACCGGACTGGGTCAAAGACACGGTCTGGTATCAAATTTTCCCAGAACGATTCGCAAATGGAGATCCAACGAATGATCCTGCGGGAACGAAAAAATGGGGGAGTGAAGCGCCAGCTTTTCAAAATTTCTTTGGTGGAGACTTTCAAGGGGTCATCGATCATGTCGATCACTTAAAACGACTCGGTGTCACTGGTGTCTATTTCTGCCCTGTTTTTGAAGCGCCATCGAATCATAAGTACGACACACTCGATTATTTGAAGCTCGACCCGGC
This sequence comes from Exiguobacterium sp. EA-TM-5, assembly GCF_053878415.1. Lineage (NCBI taxonomy): Bacteria > Bacillati > Bacillota > Bacilli > Caryophanales > Exiguobacterium > Exiguobacterium sp. EA-TM-5. The sequence continues at coordinate 1,839,127 of NZ_CM132670.1, forward strand.
ATTCGGAGACGAGGAAACGTTTCGTAAAATGATTGGGATGTTGCATGAGAACGGTATCCGTGTGTTACTTGATGCCGTCTTCAATCATATTAGTGAAGAGCATCCAGCATTCCAAGACGTCTTAAAAAATGGACAAGACTCGAAGTACGCCAATTGGTTCACTATTGATTCGTTCCCAGTCGATCCGTCGCTTCCGAATTACGAAGTGTTTGCCTTTGAACGGAACATGCCTAAGTTGAATACTGCTCATCCGGACGTAAAACAATACTTGCTCCATGTCGGACGCTACTGGGTTGAAGAATTCGGAATCGACGGTTGGCGTCTTGATGTTGCTAGTGAAGTCGATCATGCGTTTTGGCGTGAATTTCGTAAGGAAGTTCGGGCTGCGAACGGCACGTGCTATATCGTCGGCGAATGCTGGACGGATTCACAACCGTGGTTACTTGGCGATCAATTCGATGCTGTCATGAATTACGGATTAACAGAGAGTTTTCTCACTTGTTTTGCGACGGGCGAGACAACTGTCCGTGATTTCTCATACGCGGTCAGCCGGAATCTAAACTGGCACTCTCAAAACGTCAACGAAGTGATGTTTAACTTAATCGACTCACACGACACACCACGTGCATTAACACGGGCGAAAGGCAACGTCGACCGGATGAAATTACTTTTCGCTACATTATTGACGTTTCCTGGTACACCGGTCATTTATTACGGTGATGAGATTGGAATGACCGGAGGGCAAGATCCTTCCAATCGTGCCTGTATGGAGTGGGATGAGACGAAGCAGAATCATGAATTATTTGACTATGTGACACGATTAATTGCACTTCGAAAAGAGCACCCGATTTTAGCAAATGACGGAACGTATCATTTTCAGTTAGCTGACGAGTCCAAACAACTTATGGTGGTCGAACGACGTCAGGGCGACCATGTTTATTTGCTTGCAGTCAATGTAAGCGAAGAAGTACAGATTTTTTCGCTTGAAGGAACATTTAAGAATCTATTTGACGAGACAACGGCGTCAGAAGCTGTTCAAATACCGGCTTTGTCGGCCGTTATTTTGCGACAACTTTAAGGGGAAGTACATGCTTTAAAAAAGCAAGACATGGACAAGTTGTCCACGTCTTGCTTTTTTAAAGCATGATTTTTCAAGAACGAAACGGATGAATCAACAATCCACTTCGTAGTTTTGGTTCGAACCAAGTCGATTTTGGTGGCATGACTTCTCCCGCATCAGCTACTGTCATCAAGTCTTCAATCGAGGTCGGATGCAAGTGAAAGGCAACTGCCGCACGCCCGGCATCGACAAGCTGTTCGAGTCCGTCATAGCCTTTATGACCACCGACGAATTGAATACGCGCATCTGTCCGTGGATCTTCAATGCCAAGTAACGGTGTGAGGAGCTCTTCTTGAAGAATCGAGACGTCTAGGTTCGCCTTTGTCCCTGTTCGCTCAGAAACGTACGTGAGCGTATACCATTGTCGATTGAGGTACATTTCGATTTGATGTTGCTTTGTTTGTTCAGCACGTCCTTTTGCGATTGTAAACCGATGTGCTAAGCGTTCAAGGAAGTCAACGACAGATTGACCATATAGATCTTCAATGACACGATGGTACCCGAGGATTCGTAATTCATCTTGTGGGAACGAGACACCGAGAAAGCGCTGTGCCTCCTCTTGATTAGTTTGGCTAGCAGCGATGGCAGCAGCTGCAGCGCGATGGTGACCATCGGCGATGTAGAGAGCATCGTGTCGTGCAAACTGGCTACCAATTGTCAACAGATGATTTCGGTCGACCACTTTGAAAACCCGGTGCGTGATCCCGTCAACTGTAAAATCATATAGTGGATCACCGGCAGTAATCGTCGTGACGATCTCTTGCAGTTGGGTATCCGTTTGATGGGCGAGCAAAATTGGACCTGTGTGAGCCTCTAGATGTTCGACGTGACGGACACGATCGCGTTCTTTATCCGGACGCGTGAATTCATGTTTACGAATTTGATTCGTCTCGTAATCATCGACGGCAACACAACCGACGAAACCAGATTGCGTATGTGTCCCATCTGATAATTGATAAATATAATACGTCTCGTCCGGATCGAGTTGTAAGATACCATTCGTCTGACTCTCTTCAAAAGCAAGAGTTGCTTGTTGATAAACGCGTGGATCGTCTTCGGCAATGAGCGAAGGAAGTGTTGCTTCTGCTTTATCAATCCGTAAAAAAGACAGTGGACGTCGACGAATCTCAGCGCGTGCTTCCTCGCGGGAATAGACATCATAAGGTAAGGCAGAAAAGTCTGCTGCATACTTTGAATCCGGTCGTAACGCCGCAAAGGGTTCGAATGTTGGCATGGGATCACTCCTTTTAAAGTAGGCGTGTTTTCAAGACGCCAGGAATTTGATTTAGACGGTCGAGCGAGATCGTCTCTTCCGCATGATTATCGATATCGATGATTGTATAAGCAATCGCATCTTTACTTCCGTTGATCATATTCGCGATATTGATGGATTCTTGTGCTAATACGGATGCGATTTGACCGACCATGTTCGGAATATTGTGGTGAGCAATCGTGATCCGTCGTTTTCCAGTGTACGGTAACTCAACTGCAGGGAAGTTGACAGCATTACGAATGTTTCCTGTCTCAAGAAATAGCCGGAGCTGATCGACAGCCATGATGGCACAATTCTCTTCCGCCTCACTCGTTGATGCGCCGATATGCGGTAACGGAATCACCCGTGGAAGAGATAAAATAAAGGCATTTGGGAAATCGGTCACATAGTTGGCAAGGCGACCGGATCGAAGAACATCGGCTAACGCCTGTTCATCGACGAGTTCTCCACGCGAGAAATTGAGTAACGTCGCACCGTGCTTCATTTTCGAGAAGAGTGCAGCATCTAATAAACCAGTCGTTGCGTCAACGAGCGGGAGATGTAGCGTGATGTAGTCGCTTGTCGCGAGTAACTCTTCTAGTTGCGTCGCGCGGTGAATTTGATTCGAGACACGCCACGCCGATTCGACCGACATGTGTGGGTCGTAACCGGTAACCGTCATACCAAGCTCGTGAAGGGTGTTAGCTAAGCTCGCACCAATCGCTCCAAGTCCAACGATTCCGATTCGTTTCCCCAGTAATTCTGTTCCGACGAACTGCTTTTTGTTCGCTTCGATTCGTTCCGGAATATCCGGTCCGCGTAGATTATTCGTCCAAAGTAGACTCGGGACGAGTTTTCGTGCGGTCAGGAATAAGCTTCCGATAACAAGTTCCTTGACGGCATTGGCATTGGCGCCAGGTGTCGAAAAGACTGGAATTCCACGATTAGCGAGTTGATCGAGCGGAATCGTATTGACACCGACGCCAGCACGGGCGACAGCTTTTAGACTGTCGGGAAAACGCATATCATGCAAATCCTTACTGCGGACGAGAAAAGCATCTGGATTTTCTGACTCGCGCTGAACGTGATAGTCTTCTGTAAATCGTTTTAATCCTTTATCTGATACGTCGTTCCATAATTGCACTTGATACATTTAACGTTCCCCCTGTTCAAAACGGTGCATGATGTGAATAAGTGCTTCGACCCCTTCAGTCGGCATGGCGTTATAGAGACTCGCACGCATTCCGCCAATCGAGCGATGTCCAGCAAGGTTAATAAGATTGTGGCGTTCGGCGAAAGCTAAGAAGGTAGCGTCTTCCGTCTCGCTTCCGGTCGAGAATGGGAGGTTCATTCGACTTCGATCCTTTACGGCAACATGATTATGAAAGACAGTCGACTGATCGATTGCTTCATATAAGAGTTGTGCTTGTGAGGCATTTCGCGCTGTGATCGTCTCAAGTCCTGTCTCCTCAATCCACTCGAGCACCAATTTCGTCATATAAAGACTAAACGTTGGCGGCGTATTGTAAAGAGAACGCTGTTTCGCATGGATATCATACCGTAAGTAGGCACCGATCGTATCAGGGACACGATCAAGTAAGTCATTCTTAATGATGACAACTGTCAAGCCGGCGACACCTAAATTTTTTTGAGCACCCGCATATAAGACATCAAAGGCTTCGATTGGTATCGGTTCAGACAAAATAGAGGACGAGACGTCGGCAACGAGTGGTACATCGACTTTGGGTGGTGTCTGATATGTCGTTCCTTCTAAAGTGTTGTTCCAAGTAATATGCAGATAGTCGCTTGAAGACGTAAATGGTCCATCCGGAATAAAGCGATAACCATCATTTGCGGAAGAGGCGAGGACTTGGACCGTCGCATACTGTTTGGCATCCGCAATTGCTTTTGTCGACCAGCCGCCGGTATCAATAAAATCAATCCGTCCCGTCCTAGTCGCCAAATTTTGCGGTAACATTGAAAATTGAAGTGTCGCTCCACCTTGAATAAACAGCACGGAGTACGTATCGGGAATCGACATCAACCTTCGCAATGATTGTTCAGCTGCATCTCGAATCGATTCGAAAATTGGCGAACGATGACTCATTTCAAGAACGGATTGTCCTGAGTTTTCATAATTGAGTAGTTCAGATTGTGCCTTCAATAAGACCGGTGCAGGGAGGACTGCCGGACCGGCAGAGAAGTTATAAACCGTCATGATGGACACTCCTTCTTGAATTTTCAGAAAATATGTACCACTCAAGTGTAACGGAATGAAAAATGAGAAGCAATTCCAACTGTCGATGAATGGAAAAATGAAAATAAAAAGACACCTCTCAATCCGTTACGACGGATCAAGAGATGTCAGTTGACCAAAGTGCCATTTCCAGCCCTCAGTTGTCGCTCGATAGACCGAAACGACACGGAAACGACCGACGTACTGCGTCGTGCCGTATTCAAACCGATCCTCTGTCAAACTATATTGAATCGCTGTATCTTCGAAGTGGTCGATGTATGAAAAATCATCAGTTCGTGACAACCAGCGAATGTTTTCTGGATCGACATAATGATCGAGATACGTCTCAGCATCAAACGACCGACCTAAAGCATCGATAAATGTAAATTCAGGCGACAACAGGTGAGAGACTTGTGTCAAATCTCCTTTTAGCATCGATTCTTGCAACTGATGCATGGTATTCTCGAGCGTCATAAAAAAACTCCTCTCTTCTTGAATCGTCAGTGTAGCACATTTAGACACAAAAAAAGACCCTGCCAAAGCAGGGTCTAAAGGAAATTAAAGTTTTACAACGTTAGTTGCTTGTGGTCCACGTTGGCCTTCTTCAACTTCGAAAGAAACCTCTTGACCTTCGTCAAGTGATTTGAAACCTTCAGATTGGATTGCTGAGAAGTGTACGAATACGTCGTCTCCGCTTTCGCGCTCGATGAAGCCGAATCCTTTTTCTGCGTTAAACCATTTTACTTTACCTTGTTCCATGTGTATTGCCTCCTGCGTGTGACTGGCACACTGATTATTACTACCGTGATCAATTTCATCGAATATAAAGTGAAACACTTCGTATCTCCACCGAACAACAATAATTACTTAATAATATAGCATGCCTGTATCGAAAAAGAAAGGACAAAACAAAAAAAGAACAAACTAAGCTGTTCTTCTCTAAATAAATCATTGATTTAAAGGGTTCATTCTACCCGTGTCGAAAAAATATAACGTGTTCTTTCACCGTGTCGGAGTAGCTTCTCTTTTGTTACTTAGTTGCCGTAATGTATGCAAAATAAATCCTTGGAAATTTGGATATCGGGCTGGTTGTTCCCAAACGGTGCGGAATAATTCGGTCATTGCAGAATGGATGAGTGCTTCATCGACTTGTGTACGACGAAATAAAAGAAAGAGTGTTTTTTCATAACGATCATATAATCGTTCAAGCGCGACAGGATCACGCCGTTTGATTTGATGAAGCAAATCAGTGTCTGAATACATAGGTCACTCCTTCTTCGACAGTTTTCTCTATAGTATGCTGTCACTGTAATGTAATGAACTATTATGTAGATTCCCGCTAGAAAAATTATGAAACACCCAAACTTCTTGAACTAAAGATAATGACCTAAAGGAGGAATAATGATGTTACCGATTTACATTCGTCCGTATATTCTCGAGGACGCAGCAACTATTCTTGAAATGAACTTGCGAAACCGCGAACACTTCGAACACTGGATGCCGGTTAAACCGTTGCCTGAACAGTATACAGTCGAAGGACAGCGGGAACGGATACAGCGCCATCAAGAGTTGATGAAACAAGATGCGTATTATGCTTACGGTGTTTTTTTATCAGAAACGGATCAATTGATTGGGGATGTCTCAGCGATGTTCATCCAGCGGGGACCGGCAGAAACGTGCATGATCGGCTATCAGTTGGATGCTTCCTTCTCAAGACGAGGGTACATGGCTCAAGCGGTCGGATTGTTCGTGGATCACTTATTTGATGTTCATCAGTTCCACCGGATTCGTGCTGAAGTCATGCCAGCAAACATCGGATCGATCCGTGTTCTTGAAAAAGTCGGATTTCGTCAAGAAGGAATAGCAAAGCAAAATCTCTTCATCAATGAAGCATGGGAAGATTTTATTCTGTTTGCTCTATTAAAAGAAGACCGGGAGGAGTTACGTCATGCCAATCTCTGATTATTATGCTAATCTACGGCAACATGTCGGAACACAACGTCTGTTTACACCATGCGTCGCAGCAATCATCCGTAACGAAGCGGGTCACATCCTATTCCAAGATCCAGGTGGTCCATTTTGGAGTTTGCCTGCCGGGGCGATTGAACTAGGGGAATCTCATGCACAAGCCGTCATTCGCGAAGTTTATGAAGAAACGGGTCTATTCGTTCGACCCGTCCGCCTGATCGCGACATTCGGTGGGGAGTCGTTTCGCTTTACATATCCAGACGGAAACGAAGTTGAATATGTAGCAACGGTATTCGAGTGTGAAGTAGTCGGTGGAACGCTTGAAGCAATCGATGGGGAGTCCGAGCAACTGGCTTATTTTCCGAAAAATGAGCGTCCGCCACTTGCGTTGCCTTATCCCGATCAAGTGTTTGAGAAATCAGAGGCAACAAGTTATTTCGAGTGGGAAGAGCGCTGGTTGATTGATTTACAACAACAAAACCTTTAAAAACCGAACGTTATTTTATTTATGACTAAAAAAGTTCATGAAAAACCTTAAAAACACGAAAATTTCTTTGACAGCGTAATAGCAGTTCGATATAGTAGTCAAGGGGCGAATGATTATCGCCATTATTTAAAAAATATTCGTAATTAGAGGTGTTTTTCATGGATGTAGTATTCGATTATGAAGATATTCAATTAATTCCAGCGAAATCAATCGTTGGTAGCCGTTCGGAATGTGATACGTCAGTGGAATTCGGTGGCCGTCGTTTTAAGCTTCCGGTCGTACCGGCAAACATGCAAACGATCATTGATGAATCAATTGCGATATTCTTAGCAGAAGGCGATTATTTCTATATCATGCACCGGTTCGAACCGGCACGTCGTCTCGCATTCGTTCGCATGATGCAAGAGCGTGAACTGTTCGCTTCGATTAGTGTTGGCGTCAAAGAAGAAGAATATCAGCTGATTGAACAGCTCGCAGCAGAAGGATTGGTTCCTGAATACATTACAATCGATATCGCGCACGGTCATTCAGAAGCCGTCATTCAGATGATTCGTCACATCAAGTCACTTCTACCGGCAAGTTTTGTCATCGCTGGTAATGTCGGTACACCGGAAGCGGTTCGCGAATTAGAAAACGCGGGAGCAGACGCAACAAAAGTAGGCATCGGACCGGGGAAGGTCTGTATCACGAAGATTAAGACAGGATTCGGTACGGGCGGTTGGCAGCTAGCGGCACTTCGTTGGTGTGCGAAAGCGGCAAGTAAACCAATCATCGCTGATGGTGGTATTCGGACGCATGGGGATATCGCAAAGTCAGTTCGATTCGGTGCTTCGATGGTCATGATTGGTTCCCTCTTTGCAGGACATGAAGAATCACCAGGTGAGACACATGAAGTGGACGGAGTGCTCGTCAAGGAATACTTCGGCTCGGCGTCTGAGTTCCAAAAAGGGGAACGTAAGAACGTTGAAGGAAAGAAAATGTTCGTCGAACATAAAGGTAGTCTGACAGATACGTTGATCGAGATGGAGCAAGATCTGCAATCAGCGATTTCGTACGCTGGTGGGAACAAACTGCAAGCGATTCGTACGGTCGATTATGTCGTCGTCAAGAACTCAATCTTTAATGGTGATAAAGTATTTTAATAAAATGAGTCTGCTCTTAATGGAGCGGACTTTTTTTATTTCCTTAGCATAACTCTTCCATAGGAGGGGTATACATCATATGGACCTAAAGATTCGGAATATTTTGGATAGGGAGTGATTGACATGTTATTTGAAACGACATCGTACTTAATCGAAAAATTCGCCACCGTTCGGAATCAAACGATTGCCTTGATTGAACCGCTTGAAGCAGAAGATTTTGTCATTCAAGCCAGTTCGGACGTTAGTCCACCAAAGTGGCACATTGCACATACGACATGGTTTTTTGAACGGATGATTTTACAAGAATATAGTGAAGGTTATCAAGTCTACCATCCAAAATACAATTATTTATTTAACTCGTACTACAACTCAATCGGTCCTTATCAACCCCGACAGCAACGAGGGATGTTATCGCGTCCGACGGTCGAGGACATCATCGCTTACCGGGCATATGTCGATGAACAGATGGTCGAGTTCTTGAAGCAAGAACGGACACCGGAAGACCAACAGAAAGTGGAGGCGCTAGTTGAGATGGGGCTCCAACATGAACAACAGCATCAGGAACTGATTTTGATGGACGTGAAGTATAACTTTTTCACAAATCCTCTTTTACCTGCCTATCAGTCAAAGACGATGACAAAAGACGCACCTGCAACAGCGGTTAAAGAAACATCTTTTATTCCATTCGAGGAAGGACTCGTTGAGATTGGTCACACAGGAGACGGTTTTGCATTTGACAACGAAAGTCCGCGCCATAAAACATGGCTTCATCCGTTTGAATTAGCGACGCGTCCCGTCACAAACGGGGAATATTTGGCGTTCATTGAAGCAGGTGGTTATGAAAAATCGGAGTATTGGTTGTCGGATGGCTACGCGACTGTCCAAAAAGAAGGCTGGAAAGCACCTTTATATTGGATGAAGGATGAAGCGGGGGATTGGACGATCTTTACGATGAATGGCGTCGCACCACTTCGACTTGACGAACCGGTCTGTCATGTCAGCTTTTATGAAGCGGACGCTTATAGTCGTTACCAAGGGAAACGGTTGCCGACAGAAGCGGAGTGGGAATGGGCTTCTCGCCAAGTCGATTCCGTAACAAAACGAAATATGATGGGAAATGGAACGTTCCATCCCGTAGCAGTCGAAGAATCAGAGACGACGCTTGCGAGTATGTTCGGAAACGTCTGGGAATGGACGTCTAGTCCGTATAGTTCTTACCCTGGCAGCAAACCGCTTGAAGGGGCACTTGGCGAGTACAACGCGAAGTTCATGTGTAATCAGATGGTATTACGTGGTGGTGCTTGCGTGACGCCGGATGATCATATTCGCGAGACGTATCGTAACTTCTTCCCACCCGATAAACGCTGGTTATTTGGCGGCTTCCGATTGGCGGGTGACATGTGATGCGAGAGACAGTCATTGGCTACGATTTATATACGCCGCAACAAAACATGCGCTTAGAGGTCATCGACGGTCTGATGCGCGAGCAGAAGGTCTTACCAGCAAAATATTTTTATGATCACATCGGATCTCAGTTGTTTGAACAGATTACGCATCAACCGGAATATTATCCGACACGAACGGAAATCGCTATTTTAGAAAACTATCGAACAGAAATCGCTCGCAGTATTGGCGATGTGCATACGTTAATTGAGTACGGTAGTGGGAGTAGCCGTAAAATCCAGATGTTACTGGAGACATTCACACATCTCGATACCTATATGCCCATCGATATCTCAAAAGACTTTTTAATGGAGTCCGCGCGCCAACTCTCTGAACGATATCCTGCTTTACACATCAAGGCCGTTTGCGGTGATTACTCGCAATCAATTTCTTTACCAGTCGAGGAATCACAAAAACGTGTCATCTTTTTCCCAGGTTCGACGATCGGAAACTTTGAGCCAGAGGAAGCGATGCGCTTTTTACGTCATTCGTCGCGGATACTCGAAAGTGGCGATGGATTTTTGATTGGCGTCGATCTGAAAAAATCGACTGATGTCCTTGAACGTGCCTATAACGATGCAGCAGGTGTTACGGCAGCGTTTAACTTGAATATGTTGACGCATTTGAACCAGATGCTCGATGGAACGTTCGATATCACTCGTTTTGAACACCATGCGTTCTATAATGAGGAAAAAGGACGTATTGAGATGCACCTTCGGAGTCAGTTGGACCAGCTCGTACAAGTGGGCGACGTGACGGTTCCATTTAAACAAGGAGAAACGATCCATACGGAAAACTCCTACAAATATAGTAAAGAAGAGTTTGAGATACTTGCCCGTCAAAGTGGGTTCCATCCGGTCAACTGCTGGATGGATGCCGATGAACGATTCAGCGTACACTATCTAGAAAAAATGTAATAGACTGATGTTTTACTAAGTAAAACACTCCCATATGTAAGCTTCCATTTAGAAGTGACATAAGGGAGTGTTTTTTCAAAAATTGAATTGGCATTACTCGACACGAGCACCTTCCGGAATCGGGTGTTCTGGTACGACGAGAATCGGCATCCATTGTTCCGCTCGCCCGATCTCAAGTAACCGACCAGATTCTTCAGGGATACGACCAGGTATATTTAACACGGCGATTGCTTGTTTTCCAAGTAATTCATGGACATCTGGGCGAAGTGATTCCCAAGCAAGCGAAAAACGACGCGTGAATCCGTCGAATTGTAGTTCAAGCTGAACCATTCCGTCTGCGTAGTCTGAGATGGAAAGGATCGTCCCGACACGTAGATCTAAAGCATTGAATAAATCAAGAGAAACGACTGGTTTCATAGACAATGGTGTACTTCCTTTCAGAGACATGTAGTCAGGATTCGATTGGTACGTAAGTTGGTTCATAAGTCGACCATTCAATATCAGGCGTTTGGTGGCTCGCAAGCTTCGCTAGTTGGCTACCGAGATACGGTCCGATCGTCAAACCGGATGCCCCAAGACCGTTCGCTAAAAACACATTCGGATGGTCTTGAAGAGGACCGATCACGGGCAATGAATTTTTCGTATACGGGCGCAAGCCGATGCGAAGTTCGTCGATCGTTGTTTCTTCGAGACTCGGTAAGACGGGTAAAGCCCGATTCAATAAGGCGTACATCCCCTTGACGGTCGGTTTCAAGTCATAGTCGATCTGTTTTTCATGCGTTGAACCGACAATCAGTTTTCCTTCATGGATTGAGACGAGATACAAGCCGCGCTGACCCATGATGACGGGCCAAGTCGTAGATGTCGAATCGGTCAAGTCGAGCTGAAGGATCTGTCCCTTTTCCGGATGTAAATCAATTTTAAGATCAAGCGGACGAAGGAGGTCGTTTAACCAGACGCCGGCCGTTAATATGAATTGATCAGCTGTGTATTGCTTGTCGTCGATTTCAATCCCTGTAACGACCCCGTTGTCTATGACAAGAGACGCATCTCCGTTCATTATGGTTGCACCATGCTCAACAGCGCCACGGATCAAAGCAGCACATAAGGCACGACCGTCAACACGAGCGCCACCGGAAACGAACAAGGCATCTTCAATCTGTTCGACGAGCGGGAAGAGCGCTTTGACGCGGTCTTGGTCGAGTCGCTCGATGCGTTCGATGGCAGGAGCTTCTGGTAAACGATTATGTGCAATCGTCTCCATCTTCTCGATTTTTGATGTTTCATGCAGGGCAATCGTTCCAACTTGTTGATACCCTGTACTCGTTTCACCGAGTGCTTCGAGTTCCGGAATCAGTGTCTTATAAAAATGGGCACCGTTATTCGCTAATTTGTACCATGCCTTATTCCGTCGTTGTGTCATCCATGGACAGATGATGCCTGCTGCAGCATGAGAGGCACGACCGGGTTCCTTTCGATCGACGAGTAAGACGCGTTCACCAGCCTTCGATAAGTGATACGCTGTCGAGGCACCGAGAATTCCGGCACCGATGATAATATGGGTGTACATGAAAAATTCAACTCGATTCTGTTCAATTGGAATATCTTATATTGTAGCAGTAGAAGTTCAAGGCGACTAGCAAGAGCAGGCTTACAATTAGGAGCACATCGAATGATGGGAAATGATGGGGAAAGTGAACCATTTGACGGATCCTGACGTATACTAAACATACAGTTTTTTAAAACTGTGATTTAGATGATTAAAAACAGTTGAATTCGGAAACATACCCTTATAGGCATCATGTCCTGTCATCATCGACTTTGAAACGGTCCATCATGAAGGAGGGGAAGGCAATGAATATGAGTCAAGCCATCGTACGCAAACGCTACACGGATCATACTTTATTTTATTCCGCCATCCTAATCTGGAAATTGCTATTCTTCCTGCCACTGCTCATGTTCGTCAACAGCGGCACGGACCATGTGTTTCAAATGTATTTCGTACCGTACCTCACGATTATCTTCCTGTTTCGCGTGATGACTTACTTTGCGACCTATAAAGCATCTTTCATGGAGATGACGGAAATGGGTCTCTCGTTATCACTGATCATCGCAGATGTATATTTGATTGCTTTGTTCGATATTCCACTTCCTTTTGCTTTGATCATCTTAGCACTCGCCTTACTCCACTTCAGTGCAGCATTTAGTCGTTTTCGTTGGTTCCGCCGTCGCCTTTGGTTGAATCGGCATCTTGAGATTCTGAACTATTTGACGGACCATGGAGAAGTACCAATTAAAATCGCTGTCATGGCAGAAGATGAGATGCTTGTGACGACAAAAAGTGGGAAAGAGTTTACGTATCGTCAAGTCTATTGGAGTGGCTTTTATATTGAACATGGTTGATTGTCCATAAGAAAAAGGATTCCGTTTCTGGAATCCTTTTTTGTTGTATACGTAAAAATATAGTACGCTTACATAGCAAAAGGAGGAGGAAAAGTTGATTCGTTGTATTCTGATCAATGCCGACGATGAGCTTATTTTGACTGATGACGTCTTTTGGACACAAGAGCCGGGCATAAAAAGTTATTTCGTTGATTTCGACCAACCGACAGCTACTGAAAAACAAATGTTGATTGATGCTTTTGATTTCCATCCGCTGGCGATTGAAGATTGTTTCCACTACTTACAACGTCCGAAGCTCGAGTATTATACGGACCATAGTTTTTTTGTTCTCCATGCGCTCGATGAGGGAACCTTGACGAATCGCGAAATCAATTTGTTCGCAAGCGATCGACATCTCGTCAGCTACCATGAGCAACCTTCACCAGAAATCGATGTTGTATTTGAGCAATATAGTCAGCGTCTCGTCAAACAAGAGACGGTCGATCTCGTACATAAAATCATGGATAAGATCGTTGACGGTTATTTTCCGATTGTTCATGCGACAGAAGATGAACTGTTTACGCTCGAGGAACGTTACCGGACGCGAGGCAACGATCGTCGCTTGATGGAAGAAATCTTTGAGCTACGAGCCCGTTTACTGCGGATCTCGCGAACTGTCATGCCGATGCGGGACTTACTATATCGCGTCATCGAATCAAAACGACTATCGATTCATCCGAAGAAGCAGGCATTCTTTCGCGATTTATACGATCACTTACTGAAGTTATCGGAAATGATTGAATACAACCGATTGATGACGTCTGAATTTCGAGATAATTTCATTTCCCTTAACTCGTACCGAATGAATAGCATCATGAAGACGTTGACGATTTTTACGACGATTTTCATGCCACTGACGTTTATCGCCGGAATATACGGTATGAACTTCGAGCACATGCCAGAACTAACAACTCGGTATGGTTATTTTGTGACATTAGGGGCAATGGCGCTTCTCGCTTTAGGCATGATTCTATTTTTCAAAAAAAATCGCTGGTTCGATGAGTAAGGGGAGATGTAGATGGATATTCGACAGTTACTCTTTTTTACGACGATTGTCGAGCACGGGTATAACTTAACACGTGCCTCGAAGCACTTGTCGATTTCCCAACCGGCGCTGAGTCAGATGATACGCGATTTCGAACAGATCGAACAAGTTGAACTGTTCATTCGTAAACATGGACGGTTGACAGGATTATCCGAAACAGGACGTCAATTGTATGAGGATGCGAAAATCGTTCTAGCACGACATCAAGCGTTAATGGGACATCTACGTGAACGATCAAGCGTCGTTCGAGGAAAAGTCCGACTTGGGATCCCACCGGTTATCTTACCAGTCTTGTTTTCACAGTTGATTCCGAAGTTCATGGCGGAACATCCTGGAATTGAGCTTGAAATCATTGAAGAAGGAGCATTTGAACTGAAGCGACGGCTGTTGCTCGAAGAACTTGATTTAGCGGTATTAATCGAACCAGGTGAATCATACGGCATTGAACGTTTTCGATTGATTGAAGATGAGGTTGTCGTGGCGGTTCGTCCGAACCATCCTTTTCAAGCAAAAGCCGCTATTTCGTATCTCGACATCGGAGACGAACCACTCGTCATCTTGAACGACCGATTCATGTTGCATCATCAAATACTTTCAGAGTTTCGAAAGGTACAGCAAGAACCGAATATCTTCTTCATGTCAGGGGCGTGGGACTTATTGATCGGGATGGTTCAAGAACTCGATGTCATCTCGATCCTCCCGGAACCGATTCTCCGTTTCCATCATGCGGATGATGTTAGGATTATCCCGTTTGATCCGCCAATGTTATGGGATGTCTCATTAAATCGACTTGTTGGCACAGACTTGAGACCCGTCGTCCGACACGTCCACCAATACATCGTTCACTATTTTCAATCGTACTGGCCGACTCCCGCTCGATGATGAAAAATACAACAAAAAGACCGGAGCACATCGCGCTTCGGTCTTTATTGATTGAACTATTTAGGATGATGTGACGTGTTGAGTCTGACGACGGATCTGATCGGCTGCTTGTTTATAAGGCGTCAGCGTCTCTTGTTCCTGTAACGTCGCGCGTTCACTCTCGAGTTGTTCAAGTGCTTGGCGTAACAGATTCTCTGAAAGAGACGTCAAGGAAACATCTAGATGTGCCATTGCGACTGCAAGCAATCGTTCTTCTTGAACAGCGGTATACGTGAGTGCATCCTGTTTCGTTAACGTCGCAAGTTCCTCTTTAAGCTGTTCCTTCTCGTTTTTCTCGAAAAAGGCTTTTGCATTCCGGAAGTGGCGTTTTACGCTGACGTAAGGTGTCGCATCCTGGAAGGGACCATCGAAGGTCATCTCGCCCAATGGAGATACTGTAACTGGCGCGAGCTGGAACGATTCGTTCCATTGTTCAAGGAGTTGTTGCTCTTCTTGTTGTCGACGGATCAACGCTGCTTCAAGCCATTGATCGATACGGAAATGCGTGACCCGTAGCTCCTGTTCAAAATCAAACCGAAGAAACGTTAATAATTCTGTCAATGCATCTTGTAGTGCCGCCGCTTTAGCTGCTTGTGCGAAGCGGACTGGATTGTACGCTTCTTTGAAAAAGTCAGGGAAACGATAGTAAATGCGCTGTACGACATGGTGCAACAATTCGTGGATTTCCGCTTTCAGCGCAGGCTCGATCAAAGCGGCGCGATTCTCTTGGAACCGATCCGTCACTTGTTGTTCTAACGCAGACAGCTCAATCAATCGTTCTTCTTTTCGTAAGAGGTTCGCTTCTGTTGCAGCAATGAACCGTTCGAGTCGTTGGACGGTCTTTTCCGTCTGCTCCGATAAGGAAACTTTAGCGAGTCCGGTCAAGTCTTCTGCTAAGAAGTGATGGAATGCCTCCTCGAATACAGGTAAACCGGATGTCGCTTCGGTTAGTCCTTGTTGTTTTTCAGCGAGTCCTTGTAGACTCGAGACCCCGTAAAGCCGCGGCGACCGAATCCCGAAGCGTTGGAGTTCCGTTGCGACATAATTCAAGACATCTTGACGTTCACTGTCTGAGGAAGCGAGATCGATCGCATTAACGAGGAAGAACATCTTATCGAGTTCAAACGCGTCTTTAACACGACCGAGTTGAATCAAGAATTCACGATCTGCCCGAGCGAAGGCATGATTAAAATAGGTGACGAATAAAATCGCATCGGCATTTTTGATGTAATCAAAAGCAACATCCGTATGACGAGCATTGATTGAATCGGCTCCTGGTGTATCGACGAGCGTGACCCCGAGTCGTGTTAACGGACTATCGTAGTAGAAATCGATGACATCAACGAAACAGCTTCGCTCTTCTTTTGCGACATAGGATCTAAATGCTTCCTCGTCAACGGTCTGTACGGTTCCGATGAAGGCATGGACGTCAGGGAATCCCTTCAAGAAGGCGCGGAGGAATGGATCCGTCAACGTGGCAGCACGTGGCAAGAGCGTCTCGTATGCTTGTTTGGTTGACTCAAACGTCATCGTGTTCATCATCGCTTCATTTAAATCCTCAACCATTGCAGCTTCCGACTTGAACGTGACTTCTGCAGTACCATGAGCGTGTTTGTCATCAACGGGATGAATCCGGTTGATGGAAGCCGTCGTTGGATTCGGAGAGACTGGAAGTACCTTATTTCCGAGCAAGGCATTACAAAATGATGATTTCCCAGCACTAAAGGCACCAAATAAGGCGATCGTGAATGACTGATGTGTCAGTCGGTCTAGTTTGTCATTTAAATAAGCAACGGCTTCTTCAAACCCTTGTAGTTCATTCAAGTAGTGACGAATTTGAGCTACGTCTTCTGGCGCATAACGGACAGGCTGTTGTTCGGTCATCGTCGTTGCAAGTTCAAACGCAGTTGCCTCTGTCACCGACTCAAAACCTGTAAAGGAAACGATCGCTGCTTCCTGCTGCACCAATTGTTCTTTCCAAACAGAAACTTGAGTTCGTGCTTGTTCGAGTTGCGTTTCAGACGGATTGACAACACCACTCTCATAGCGCGCGAGAGCCGCAGTAGCCTGTTGCCAGGTCTGAACACTATCCCACTTTTGCTGCAGGAGCGTTTGTTGTTGCAATAGTTCGGCTTGTTCTTTCGGGAAAGCCACCGTTAACTCTTGGCGTACGCGTTCCCGCCACGCGTTCGTCTCTTTGACGAACCAAGCCTGCGTCTGCTCGGCAACACGATTCGTAAACTGAAGCACCGATTCCCCTGTAATCGTAATGCCGGTTGGTAATGCACTTTCGAGTACGGAAAGCGGTGGATCAAGTGATAACTGATCGATCGTCACGATGTGTGTATCCTGCAAGAGATCAAGTTCGCGTAATGATTGTTTCATCAAGTTACGAAGGTGGAGCGAAATTTCGGACGCCGTGACCGTCTGATAGGCACGCATGGCGTCTTGCGCAATCTCTGCTTGAGCCGCTTCCGTTTTTTTCGTACTACGGAATAGTCCGACCTTGAAATCACGCTGACGGGATTCGAGGAAACGACGCATCTTCTCACGTAACTCAAACGGCATCAACGTCGCGTTTTTCAAGAGCTGATCTCGGTGCAGAGAAAATGTCTGTACCCAGCGGTCTGGTTGACGCGCTTCTAATTGATGCGATACATGTGCTAACGCTGCTTGCACCGTTGTCGGATCGTTTCGTTCAGCATTATTTAACTGCTCTGCCATTGTCTCATCGGCTTCCGAGACGAGGCGAGTAAGAAAACTCATATGCTCCTGATGAAGACTTTCAAGTGTTAGGGTAGCGGAAGTCAATAATTTTGGTTGAGCATCGCGAATGCTTTTTTTGACCAGTTGTTCGACTTCTGTGAAGTCGTTGTGTGGATGACCTGGGTTCCGTAAGCTCGTAAAGAAGATGCCTTTTGGCACAACACCGTGCTCCGCGAATGAGGCATGGACCGAGCGACGGAACGCCTCAAAGGATAGTTCATCATCACGATGTTTATCGATTTGGTTGACGATTAAATACAATTCAGGTACTGCGGATTGTAATTCATCGGTCACCATGAAGTTCAATTCCGATTGGACATGGTTGTAGTCCATGACATAAAACAAGATGTCTGCTAAGTGTAATGCCGATTCCGTTGATACACGGTGGGCGTCGTCAACCGAGTCGACCCCTGGAGTATCCATCAAGACGAGACCAGATGGAAGCTCAGACGCGGCATGCGTCAAATCGATTTGCCGGACATCGCCACTTCTTCCAAGCGATTGAAGGTGTTCATGTTGTTCTTCGTTTGTTAAGCGTACAGAAGGTCGTTCATGAAAGTGAACGATCGCTTCATCGGCGTCACCTTGCTGAAGTGTCACGATGTTCGCACTTGTCGGAATCGGACTCGTTGGTAAGACGGACTCACCTGTTAAAGCATTGATCATGCTCGACTTTCCGGCCGAGAAATGTCCAGCAAACGCAATCGTGAACTCTCGTTTCAGTAACTTCATGGCGAATTTATCTAATTTATCTAAACGGAGTTGATCCGTTGAAGGTTGAATCAATGTGGCGAGTGAAGCGGTCGCCTCGAGCTGGTTCGTTAATCGTTCCTCAAATGAGCGCATGCGATGAAACCCCTTTCTTTCAGTCACCGTTCAGTGTATCACGATTTTTTCAGTTTCGTCATCCTTCTGGAAGCGACAAAAAAACGATCCGCCCGGCAAGGGGAGGATCGTTGATGCTGATTAAGTCGACGGAACGATTTCGTCCGCATGTGTCGATTCTTGTTCAGTCGAGTGAACCCGACGTAACAAGTGTAATTTAAAGAGGTACATGACGAGTAAATGAACATTTGCCTGAGTCGCCTTATAGAGTACCCATGGCAACGCAGGAACGAACTCATGGATGGCGATGATACATTCCTGTGTACCTGGGATTTGTCGGAATTCAATCCGTCCACGGCTATCTTGTGCAACTTTTGCGAACAGGCCACCGGTAATCCGGTACGTCGCCATTTGCCGATCGTGGACCGGCTCCTTCGTCAGTTCAAGAAGGGGTTGTTCGTAAAACGGAATATGGATTCCGACGACTTGATCCTTCACGGATGATGATAGGAAGGGGCGCGCAAATGATGACAACCAGTCCATATAATCGTCGGCAGCCCAGTCAGCATCGCGCTCCTTCGGGAGAAGGACACGTTGCACTGAACGAACGTCAAGGACGTCTGGTTTTGAAGAAGAGGAGGACGAAGAGCCTTGTTGTTCCTCTTCTTCTTTTAACGCATCTCGAACCGACTGTTCAAATGTGATTTTCCCATCACTGATGCCTGAAACCATTTTTTCTGGATCGGCGACCATCTCATGCACCATGCTTTCGACGAGTGGATAGACGGTTTCCTTCGGTTCGCCAGATACGAGTGTGACCCACAGACGAGACAATTTAACGGTCAGCAAAGGTATGTCGATCGTCGGTTGACGTTTCCCCATGATATCTGCTGTTTTAAGAATCATCTCTTTATAGGTCATCGCTTCCGGTCCACCGATATCGATTGCGCGATCTTTGACGTCATCACGGTCGACACTTTCACCGAGCGCATGAATGACGTCGGGTAAAGCAACAGGGTGCGTCTTATTGCGCGTCCATCGTGGCAATGCCATGATCGGTAGTCGTTTAACGAGTTTTGATAAGATCGGGAACGATGAGCCTTTTGGACCAACGATCAATGCGGCACGAATCGTCGTCACTGGTGTCCCGTAAGCACCGAGAACGCGTTCGACTTCGAGGCGACTTTTTAAGTGACGGGATAGATCTTCTGTCTCCTCGGGGATAATACCACTCAAATAGATGATTTGTCGGATACCATTTTCTTTTGCAGCACGAGCAAAGTTATCGGCTAACAGTAAGTCCATATTTTCAAACGATCCTTGCGTCAATTTAGCTGAAGGCATCATCGAATGTACGAGATAAACAGCGATGTCTGCACCTTTCATACCATCAATCGTATTGTCAAGGGAAAAAAGATCGCACGATCGCCACTCGACGCGTTCTTCATTGTCTTTATCATCACCATTTCGTGAAAGGGCAATGACGTCATATTTTTTCTTTAATTCATTCAGTAAATTGTGACCGATGTATCCAGTAGCTCCGGCTAAAGCTAAACGCGTTGACATGGGTGAAAACTCCTCTCTCATTATCTGTTGTAATGTACCCTCAATTAAGTTGATTCAATCGCGAGACCATGACGATTCAGTTGAATGGAATAGGGAATAGAGATATATGAAGACAAAATGAGGAAATGGATTAAAAAGAGGGGGCTTCAACCATGCAGACGATACAATTCATGCAAGATGGACATGAGCGACGATTCGATCTGTTGTGGAGACGCTTGAAACCAAGACAACGACAGGATTCGGCAATGCTTTCAATGCTGTATCTTGCCACTGCACATCCACAAATACTAGAGCGCTTCTCAGACTATTTTTTCCCGGACAGCGGTGAGTTTTTTGATCGTGAATTTCTAGCAGAACGATTTTTAGACGCGAGTAAAGACGTCATTGCTAACTTACTTGTTCAGCTCTATAACGGTCGGACAACGATTACGATCATCGAGCTGATTGAGCGATTGGATGAGCAACAGATGATGATCGTGCTTGAATCCATTAAATTGCGGACTTATGGAATGAGAGTGCTTGAAAGGCAAACATCTAGGTTATGAATTGTAATCACACAAAAAATCTGGACAACGAAGTAAGTAGACACTTCGTTGTCCAGATTTTTTGTGTGATTAATAAATAGAGATAAAGTTGTAATTTAGAATACGAATGAGAAGATGTTTGTGAATCGAAGTTCATAAAAATAAATCGCCATGAAAATAAAAGCTAAGTTTATTCACGAAGAACTAATTGAGATGGGCGACGACTGGAAATAAGATGAAAGTATCAGTAAAAGGTGGTCAAACTATGGAAGGAGTGACATCATGCAGCTCAAAGAATCAATCTACTTTCATTCACCGATCTTCATTCAAAACTTGTTGACAACGTTACAAGGACGTCGTCTGTTCCACGAACGTTACGGTGCAACGTACCAGCAACGGTTACAAGAGCTGAAGCAGAAGATTGGGCAGTCAAATGACGTACAAGCAGAACAGTTGCTGCGATTGAACGACTTCCTCTCCTTTTGCCAAACGTATAGTCCATATTATGAAGAATTATTTTCTTCAATCTCTTTGAATCTTCCCTTACGGTCAATCGACGAACTAAAACAGATTCCACCATTGACTAAGGAACTCTTACGACAGCAGAACGAAGCCGTCCATGCTCGAGTTCACGCGCCGATTCTCGGAAAAACAGGCGGGACGACAGGAAAGTCGATTCAAGTCCATTACACGAAAGAAGATATGCAAATCCGGATGGCACATCTCGACTTTTTCAAGTGGACCCATGGAGTCGATCAAGGGATGCGTCGTGCGAGTTTTACAGGTCAAACACTAGCGTCACCTCAGCAAAAGGCACCCGTTTATTGGCGGACGAACAAAGTCATCAATCAGATGTTGTTTTCGATTAAGAACATCAATCCGAAAACGGCTGCTGCATACATCGAACAACTCAATCGGTTTCAGCCAGAATCGATTGACGGATTGCCTTCAGGAATGATTGAAGTGGCGCGATATGCTAAAAAGTATGGCATGACCTGTACGTTTCGTCCGAAAGCGATTTTTCCAACGGCAGAGATGATGACGGCAGAAGAACGAGCACTCGTCGAGGACGTCTTTCATGCACCCATCTATGATCAGTATGCGTCGTCAGAAGGGGCACCGATTGTCGCAGAATGTCCGTATGGAAAAAAACATCTCCATTATGAGATGGGAATCATTGAACTCGATGAAGATGGGGAAATTCTCGTCACGAGTTTTGATACACATGGGACGCCGCTTGTCCGATACCGCGTCGGCGATCGTATGACAATGAGTCAAGAAACATGTCCGTGCGGTCACCAAGGACCAATTATTGCTTCAATCGACGGACGCGGGCGAAGCTTCATTCAGTTAAGAAACGGACATCGTGTTTTTGAAGGCGAACTCGCTGGCATCGTTCGGGCGTTCCCGAACTGTATCGAACGCGTACAATATATTCAAGAGACGCAAGATGAGGTCATTCTTTTATATGTACCGGATGAGCGGTGTTTTGAAACAGAACATGAGAAAAAACTATTTTTCATCTTAGATCGATTGTTTGACGGACAATTAAATGTCGTCATGCGAGCAGTATCCGAAATTCCGAAAGAAATCAGCGGAAAAACGTTATTGATCAAACAACAGTACGTCTGATGAATAACTTGATAAAGGCGAGGTCAGCGCTGACCTCGCCTTTTAGTGTTGGAAAGAACTTAGTCTCGTGGACGCACCGGAATCCAGATAGCCGATTGATAATCAGATGCAGACGGATTGCCTGACGAATAGACTTCGAGTTCGGCATGAGGAAGGGGATCATATCCATGTGAGGGGAGCCATTCTTGATAGATCCGATGCCACATCTCTTGAATGGCATGCGGCATCGGACCGACGACTGGGAACGTTGCCCAAAGACTCGCTGGAATCGTCATCGTTTCCTGACCAGATAGTACTTCCTTAGTTGTCGTCGCAATCCAATAATCCATCGATTCTTCCGTAAAGTTGGAGCAAACACCAATCACACCTTCAATCTGACCATCGTTTTGTTTGAATAAGGTAGCGTCTTGACCAGAATGGTTCACGTCATTCCAAAATAATGGAATCAACTGTTGTTGGGCACCATCTTTCGTTCGGGAAGTTTTTCCGCCAGCCGGAAATTTGTAAAGCAGGTCGTTCGATGAGTTGATAGTTCATTTGCTCCATTCCTTTCAATGTCACCTGAATACTCAGGCGGTTATAGGCGTGAATCGGACGGCGCTCGCTTCGCATCAACGTTGGAGAACAGCCATGTTGTCGTTTAAAGGCTTTTGAGAAAGCTTCAGGCGTCTCATAACCAAATCGTAGGGCGAGATCAATGATTTTTTCGTCCGTTTGAATCAACTGTTGTGCAGCAAGTGTTAGCCGTCGTCCCCGGATATATTCCGGCAACGTCATCATCGCAAGAAACGAAAATGTCCGTTGTAAAGGATAAGGCTGCATTTGAGCCACTTTCGTCAACACGTTGAGATCAAGCGGATCTTCTAAATGATTTTCGATATGATCAATGACACGTTGAATCGATTCGAGCCACATCTTCTCACCTCCTTGACTTCAGTATAGTGGTGTGATGTTCAATTAACCTGTCCGAGACGACCTCAATTTGTCAGATAGACAGTTTCCCTCTTTTTGTCATTTTCCTGTCAGGTACATACGCTATCGTAGAATCATCGAAACCGTTACCTCCCTTGTGAAAGGACGTGATGACATGGGTATCAAAGAGCAGATCTACAATCGCTCTCCTCTATTTCTCCAAGACCTCTTCACAACCCTCTATGGGTATCAATTGCATCGCGAACGTTATGGACCGGTCTATCAAGAACGACTTCAGACGCTCCTCAAGCGAGAGCATATGACGATTGACGTCGAAGCAGACCAACTTGATCGTTTGAATGACTTCCTTCGCTTCTGTGCTGAGCACAGCCCTTATTACAACCATCTTCTCATTTCAAATGACATTACCTTACCTTTAAAAGATTTATTAGAACTCAAAAATATCCCTGTGTTATCAAAAGAAATATTACGAACGCGGATGGAGGAAATTCGAACGGACATCCCTGCACCGATTATCGGAAAAACGGGTGGAACAACTGGCATGTCACTGCAAGTGCGCTACACCGTACCGGATATGCAAATTCGCATGGCACATCTCGATTATTTCAAGGCGACGCATGGAGTGCGACGCGGGATGCGTCGTGTAAGTTTTACAGCGCAAGATTTAGTACCAAAGCGGCAACAGACGGATGTGTATTGGCGAATGAATCGAGCATCGAATCAACTCTTATTTACGGTGAAAAGATTGTCTCCACGGACGATGGCAGCGTATTTAGAAGCGATTGAGCGTTTTCAACCAGAAACAATGGATGGTCTTCCATCTGCGATGATTGAACTTGCCCGGTTTGCGAAACGAGAAGGAATTCGCTTAACCTGTCAACCGATTGCGATTTTTCCGACGGCTGAACGAATCGAGACGGAGGAGCGTCAAGTCATCGAAGAAATGTTTCACGGACCAGTTTTTGATCAATATGCATCGTCTGAAGGTGCACCAATCGTCTCGGAATGTCGGTTTGGGCAAAAACATTTGCATCATGAGATGGGAATCATTGAACTGGATGTAGACGGGGAGATTCTCGTGACGAGTTTTGATACACATGGGACACCACTCATTCGATACCGGGTCGGGGATCGGATGACGCTCAGTCAGCGTACCTGCTCCTGTGGTCACCCGGGACCGATCATCGATTCGATTGATGGAAGGGGACGCGCGTTCGTCCAAAAACCGGATGGACAAAAGATTTTTGAAGCGCAATTGTCTAGTCTCGTTAAACATTTACCCAATAGCATTGAACGGATTCAGTACGTGCAGGAGACACCGGACAGTGTCTCGATCTACTATGTGCCTGACGCGGAGAGGTTCAATGATGCAGACGAACAACTTCTGATGGAGCGACTGTATTTGCTGTTCGGACGTGAAATTAAGTTGGATGTTAGAGCGGTCTCTTTTATCGATGCCGAGGAAAGCGGAAAAATTTTACTAGTCAAATCTAGCTTAACAGGATGACTCGAGTGGACAGACGTAATCTGTCCACTTTTTGTATGGTAGCGTTTATTTTAGAGTGCTAGTTAAAGCGATGAGAAAAAGGTTACAACTATACGCCTCATAAGCAAGTCGTTCCTGTGTTTTCTAGTTAAAAATACAAATTGTTTGATAATGACTCACAAATTTAAGTCAATTCAACTTTTTTCAATATCCCGTACCTTTTGTAAAAGCCACTTTTTATCATCGAGATCTTTTACAATAATAAAATCTTCTGTTCCTTTAACAGAATAGATGATGGATCCGACCGGAAAAGAATTCGATTGACTGTTCTCTTAGGGCATTTCAGACGCTTTTGTTTTCTTAAGTATTTTACTAATCTCTCCACCTTGTTGTTTTGATGCATCTAATTTTTCTTCTGTTCCACAATATTCTTTGTGATTAACGATGACAATCATGGCGTAGCTACCGTTTTCTTCTGTACTAGCCTGACTACACCCAATCAATACAAAGAAAAATCCGATTGAAAAGATGACAAGTATTTTTTTCATGAGAGCCTCCTTATATAAATTTGTATAATAATACCATATATTAAGCTGTTTACCTGTTAATTCGCATGTATACAGTAAATGGTGTTGATCCTTTAACGTAAGATCGTTTGATTAAATTCACGATAAGTAATTGTCGCAATAGCAGAAGTGGATAAGGTAAAATCAGGAAAAGGAGGGGTGTGAATGAAACCTCAGGTTTTACTGATTGGTCTATTCCATCTCGATCGACCAGCGAATGGAGATATGATTCGTCCGACGATTTTTGATGTTACGTCAAAACGACGGCAACGTGAAATCAAAGAAGTCGTTACTCGATTGAACACATTTCGACCAACATGCGTTGCGCTTGAAACGGCACCTGAACGGATGGATGACGTGCAACATACATATGAAACATATCAACACGAGAGCGATTTAACCAATAATGAACGGCAACAAATTGGTTTTCGCTTGGCACGAATGGCAGGACTAGCGCATCTACACGGAGTGGACTGGAATGAATCTGTCAAAGGCGTCCCGGATTTAGGGGAGATTAGTGCGCTTCATCCAGAAGAGTTCGAGACGATCGTTGCTACTGAGACGAAGCGGACGCATCAGTTGCAACAAGCGATGGAGCAGTTATCGTTTTCTGATTGGCTCGATCTATTACACGCTGAACAGACGATTACAGCGTCAGCTACAGTTTATGAAGAAATCGAACGACTCAAGAGTGGTCGAATCTGGATCGAACGCTATTGGCATGTTCGTAATCAAAAGATTGTCACTCGTCTACTAAAACTCGCTCAGACGACCGAACGGATCGTTTGTCTGTATGGTGCAGCACATCTCCCATTATTACGACAGTATTTGAACGAATCGAACCAAGTTGAAGTGATGACATGGAACGATTGGAATAATCGAAAGGAGTGTATGTAAATGCTATTTCATTATCATATTTGGACACCACATTTGGAGGAAACAGAAGCCTGGTATACGGCACGTGGATTTCACGTTTCCCAGCGCATCGGGAAAAAAGAAGGAGAATTTAATACATTTAATCCGCCACTGACATGGGACGACTTTCGAACGGATCACATCCTGTTTCGAATCATTGAAATGAAGCGGGGGGCGGTCAACGTAACGATTGGATTCGGAAAGACGGTACGTTTCGACCATATCGGGTTTTTGATTCAGTCGGATGACTTACAAACGATTCTCGACCGCGCAGAAACATTATCGTTTACAGTTCAAGCGAATGAACGACGTACGTTCTTGCAGACGCCGTACGGATTGCGAATTGAGTTGCAAACGCACGACGATGCGATTGCAGATGCTGACGGAACGGAACTCGTGCGACTCGTCCTATCGACGCCACGCGAAGGATTAGAAAAGGATCTAGTGAAGCTGTTTGACCGACCGATTCCGCACATTCAAACTGTTCGCGGGGAGAAGACCGTCTTGCAAGAAGCAGTCTTCTCTGACGCGTCATTAGTAGGGACGGATCCGAACGGTGTTCAACTCGTCTGCTCATAATCGACGAATACTTTGATCGGTAGTTCCGTTGATTGCATCAAGGAAGTGAAACAATTTGCGAGATTGCTAAACGTTGTCTCCTGTTCGAATAAATCGGGTAAGGTTGCGTGACGCTCGTCTGCAAAAAGCCAGTCTGCATGCTGACGGTAGTCCCAGCCGTCACTGGATGCAACGATTTGGAGTTCTTTCGCATGAAACGCAGGAGTCAACGTCAAGGCTTCCCGGTTGCCGTCCGATAAAACACAGATTTCACCATGAGGGCGGACAACAAACTGAAGCTCGGCAAAAGCGGCTTGACGTCCGGAACATTCGATGGCGACGTCATACATGTCTGAATCCGGTGTGACAAAACGTGCACCTAATTGACGCGCTAACTCAGCTCGGGAGGCGATCGGCTCGATGATATCAATCTGACGAACGTTAACGTAATGCCGTAAGTAGTGTACCGCGAGTAAACCAATCGTACCCATTCCGGAAACTAAGACACTGGAGTCGGGCGTCAATGTAAGTTTTCGGACGCCTTTTGCCGCGTCACAAGACAGAATTAGTAGCAAGGCTTCACGTGGCGAGACGTGAGCAGGAACGGGAATGACCTTCGATTCAGGTACGATTGCATGATCTTGATGTCCGTAAAAGCTAATGACACGATCACCGGGCTTGACGATTTGGACCGAGTCACCAATGGCTAGCACTTCGCCGTAACTCTCATA
Source organism: Exiguobacterium sp. EA-TM-5 (assembly GCF_053878415.1). Taxonomy (NCBI): domain Bacteria; kingdom Bacillati; phylum Bacillota; class Bacilli; order Caryophanales; genus Exiguobacterium; species Exiguobacterium sp. EA-TM-5. Next base: position 1,866,602 of record NZ_CM132670.1, read on the forward strand.
GCCAGTCTCGAGCGGATAGTGATAGTCGGTTATCGTCATGTCTTGTTCAAGCCATTGCGGGAGCTCGGCGCCAATACTGACGGCACCAGCAAGCGTGCGAATGTGAACGTCATGAATGCCGAGTGACGGGAGTTCCCGAGTGAGATAACCAGGTGTTTTAGACGCGACGAGACAACAAGTAGTTGCAGTCTTCAAAGTTAAAACCTCATTTCAATGTAAGATCGATTATGTATGGAACAATCATATACTACTTTACTTGTAAAATATAACAATTTAAGAACGGATATCATGTAAAATAAGAGAGAAAAGAGGGGATCAAATGGAACCATTAGTAATCGTAGCATTGCTCGTGTTCGCATTTTTGACGTTTCGGTATAGTAAAATCCTCGTCAGAAAAGATATCTCTGCCGCGAATAAGCGACTTGCAATCGTCTTTTATTTGGTTGCCGTCAGTGCACTCGGCGCAGTCGTTTATTTTAACGTATAAGGAGGGTCATTCATGCATTCAATGACAAAACGAAGAATTGGCGCATACATCATCAACCAAGCTGTTTATCTCGGACTTTCTGTCGTCATCGAAAAGACAGTCTTACGACGTGTGAAATCAGAAGTCGTCCATTCCGTCGTCACGCAACCGACTGTTAGTTTCTTGGCGGAAATCGCACAATTAAAACTGTTGAACGGAAAATCGATTGGTGGTCAGATCTGTGGCATTCAAGTCGAAAGTGAGGACGGATTACCGTTGACGACGAAACAGATTGTCCGACGAACGGTTTATCGTGATACGATCTCACTTTTTAAGATTCGTCCGTACTGGAAACCTTTCCTTAAGGACGGTCGACGATTACCGGAAGATGACTTCGCACAGACGATCGTCCGCATGAAAGAGGAGAAAAGAAATGAAGCTTGATTTTCGTGTCCATATCGTTCGAGCTTCTCAACCAACGGGAGCGATCCTACTCTATCATGGTTGGGGTGGGACAGCTGTTTCCTATCTGGCGTTTGCTGAGCAACTCGCTGAGGAAGGATACGATGTCTTCATTCCTGAACTCATTCGACACGACCAGCGAGAGCCACTCGACAATCCATTTGAGCCGGACGTTACAACGACCTATTTTTGGTCGGTCGTTGAGCAATCGATTACGGAAGCGGCAGAAATCATTAAGCAGTCAGGTTGGAATGCTTCAGATGTGATCGTCATCGGTGTGTCGATGGGTGGCTTCATTGCGCATGGAATCTTGGCACGTTACCCAATCAAAGCCCTCGTTGCAATCAATGGTGGCGGTGCTTATCTTGAAGCCGAACGTCAATTCCGAAAACGAGACGGCCGACCGCCACTTCAAGGAGTGGCGCCATGGATGCTTGATCCGATTGAAGTAATGGATAAACGTCCGCGGTTGCTCCTACACGGAGATGCTGATGAGATCATACCGTTACCCATTCAACAGACTTATTTTGAGTCAGCTATTCAAGCAGGTTTTCATCAAGCAATCGAATTACGTATTTTTTCTGCAATCAATCACACCGTGTCGGACATTATGATTGAGCAATTGATTGACTGGCTAAAACAATTCAAACAGTTGGAGGCGACAGATGGACTACATTCGTTTTCTCCGCAGTAAGGTCGGTCAGGAAAAAGTGATGTTAAACTTTTCCGGTGGGATCGTCTTAGATGATGAAGGACGCATTCTCCTGCAAAAACGACGTGAACAGAAAGCATGGGGATTTCCGGGTGGAGCGCTTGAACTTGGAGAATCACTCGTAGAAGCTGCGCAGCGTGAGATTTTTGAAGAGACCGGATTTCATGTCACAATTGAACGTCTGAGTGGGGTCTACTCGAAATATGAAGAGGTTTATCCGACGGGGGACGTCGCTCAACCGATCGTTCACTTTTTCGTTTGCCACATCAACGGTGGACAGCTGACGATTGATCCCGATGAATCACTAGACGTTGCTTTTTTTGAAAGAGAGCAGATGCCACAACTTTATAGTGACTTGCATCAAACGGCTTGGAACGACTTTTTGATAGAAACTGGACCCGTCTTTCGATAACGGAATGACCCCCGACCGAAGTAGTCAGGGGTCATTATTGTCTAAATCCTGATGTTTAGCGTTGAAAGCCACCTTCGGAATGAATGATCTGTCCAGTCACCCAGCTACCATCTGGACTGACGAGAAATTGAATCAATCGCGCGACATCTTCAGGAGCACCAATTCGTCCGAACGGAAAACTAGTTTTAAGCGCTGTCCGTGTTGCCTCATCCATCCACGTCGAGTCAGTCGGACCTGGATTGACGGCATTAACGGTGATACCAAGCGGTGCCACGGCTGCAGCGTATGTTTTCGTAAAGGTCGATAAGGCACCTTTTGTTGTAGCATAAGCAATTTCGTCTGGCATCGGACTGAGATCCTGACCAGACGTCAATTGAATGATGCGACCAGACGTGAGACTCGCCTCAACGAATCGGTTCGTAAACCGTGTTGCAAGCAATAGTGGCGCACGGAGGTTGACCGCATAGTGTTGGTCGAGGCTTTTCGCGTCAAGCGTCTGCCAATCCGTCATCGTTGAATGAGCAGCATTATTGATGAGAACACTTGGTGTTCCGAAGTCCTTTACTTGCGCGAATAATTCGTCAGCAGCATCTGCTTGACTTAAATCGAGCTCAATCGCAAGAACGCGTGCACCTTGGTCCTGAAGTTCAGTCGAAAAACTAGCTGGCCAATCCGCTGTTGCTTTAAAATAAGTAAAGACCAGATCATGACCAGCCGTAGCGAGCTGACGGCAAATAGCAGCACCGATATCACGCGTCTGACTGGCTCCGGTTACGATGGCAATCGGTCGTGTCGTCATCTGTATTCTCCTTTAAGTAAAGATGCATTTAATACGCTAGATGAGTTATTTTATCATCCAAATGTTTACAGAAACAGTATAGCGTAAGCGAGGTATGTAAAGAAAGCGTTATCAGTATTTAACATACTAATTAAATGCATGTTTTTGCCTAAAGTGTGGTAAAGAGAAAGTGTACGAAATGATTCGTTATACGGATTAGGAAGGATGAATCAATCATGAAAGCAATCGTCTTATTTGATGGAGAATGTAATCTCTGTGACGCAAGCGTCCAGTTCATCTTAAAACGAGACCAAGGATACCATGATTTTGCTTCGTTACAAGGGGAGACAGGACAAGAACTCATCCGGCGTCATCATCTCCCCGAATCCATCGACAGTGTCGTCGTGATTGACCGGGGTGTACCTTATATCAAATCGGACGCAGCGTTACGGATTGCCCGTCATTTACAAGGAGGATGGCGTCTGTTGAGTGTACTTCGCATTGTTCCACGTTCACTCCGCGATCGCGTCTATGATCTCGTTGCGAGCAATCGCCATCGCTGGTTTGGGCAAAAACAAGAGTGCGCACTCCCGTCTCCGGAGACACGTGCTCGATTTCATGACTAAATAGGAAAAGCCGCGACGAATTGGTCGCGGCTTCCTTTTTGTTCATTGATTCGTCATATGCAGCCAGTGACAACTGGGCAACGGGTCACCAAGGAAACTTAAGCCTAAATCATGGGCTTGGTGGATGGTTTCGAAACAATCATCTCCTTCATCTAAGTACACTTCATGATGTGGTGATTGAAGATGGATTCCGGCGATACGCCAAAGATTTGATTGATGTGATACGTTAATTTCATAGTCGATATTAGGTGAGACGACGAGTGGATTACCTACTGAGTGGTGGAGCGTATATCGAGTTGGTGATTGATCTGACAAGTAGACTTGCTGTGTCGAAGCGATATCCTCTCGATATAACTGATGACGTGCATCAAAAGACCGAGTCGGATTTGCCTGTTTTATTAGTTCATGAGAGGACCCCTCATTAAAGGTGATGACTTCTGTAAAGGTTCGATATTCGTTTGAAAAAGGCGAATACGGTCGCGCGTCTCCTTCGAAATAACGATGCGGAGAAAATGGATTCGGGTTCACGAGAATTGGAGGAGCAATGAACGTCAGCACACGTAACCGAAAAGTAGAAAATTTCAGATGCGGAGTAGGTGCCGGATACAAAGAGTAATAAAGCACGTATTGTTCATGCTCTCGTTCCCGGTCCGGTTCTAGTTTTACCAAATTCGTAACGCGGGCAAACGTCTCGATTATCCGTGCGAACGGTACCGATTTTCTTGAAATGGGACGGAGCACTCGGATTTCGAACCGTGTAAACTGTTCAGGATTAATCGTGCTGGTCCATTCGGAAGCCGTTGTGTCACCTAAGCGATGTCCATCTTGAAAGACAGTATAATGTGATACTTCTGGAATTTCGCCCCATAACAGCCGGACAGTATGATTTTGTTGAATCAGGACGGTCATTTTACGGTTCCAGAACAAATCATCCGTACTTGAAACGAGAGCAGTGACGATACGTGTTTTTGAATCGGAATCGATCAGTTCGAACGACTGAGGCTCAAATAAAGGTAGTGTGTCGGTTTGATAGGTATTCGTATCTTTGATGATGCAAGGTACACCATTTAAGAGTAAACGGACATGACTTGTCCCTTCCCAAGTGAGACAAAAGGTTTCGCCGATCTGTTTGATGTAAATGTGATTGATATCAATCATGAGGTTGATCGCTCCTTACATAAATTCTGAAAGAAAACCCCTTCCGCTCCATGATCAGAAGGGAAGGGGAAACATCATAGTAATCCTTTTGCGACTTCTAGTTTTTCTTGATCGTGTTTTAATTGCTTTTTAAGATCATGTGCGTGGTACATATCGTGATCAATCATGTATCCAGCGATCGCAGCGTGCGTCTGAATCGCTTTGTTCAGCTGTTCAGTCAAGACTTTCCGCACATCAGGAGAAGCCGTTTCTGTAATTGCGACAGCATAAGCGCGGACAAGTGATTTGCTGCTGATCAAGAAGTCCGTTGCAATCAACTCGTCGCGTTTTTTACTAGGACGGCTAATCGATTGGAGAGCTTCATTCATGTGAATCGCCTCCTTCATGATTTGCCAATAGTTTTTGTAAATCGCTTAATGCTTGTTCGCTATCTTTGATGTCTTGCGCAATCAATTTTTCTAGCGTCTCATCTTTGACGAATGAACGAACGGCGATGGCTTTAACGAGACAGGCTTGTTTCATTGTCATGATTTCATGAATTTCGAGTGTTTCATGGATTGCAAGTGGTGATTTAGCCATTAATCTCACTCCTTATCATGTAACATACGTTTGACCGTATCTTTGACGTTTTGCATTCCTGTTTTTTCTGCTAGATCGTGGTGAAGTTGGTGCGCAGGCACCTTCATGTTCGGAATGTTCCCTTGCGGTGCTGGATTTTCCAGATGAACAAATTCACCGGTTCCGTCTTGAGCTTCCCCTTGAGCCCAACGCCCTTCTTTTGAAGCTGTGCCTTCGGATAGATCCCAGAACTCATAAGCATGAGGTTGCGCTTCCATCTCATCTTCAGGTGCAAAAGTAGCCGGAACGACGACTCCATTTTTCGTCTCGAGTTCTTCGATTGCTGCCATCCATTGATACTGGTGATAGCGGTCACGGGCAAGCATCTTACGGAAGGTAGCACGAACGCCTTCATCCGTCGTCATATGATAGAGGCGGGCGACTTGGAGTCGACCTTGTGATTCCGCATATAGATTCGAGCGCATATCTGCTAACAAATTACCACTCGCAACGATATAAGAACCGTTCCATGGTATACCGTTTGCGTTCGATGGCAATCCACCGAGACCGCTGACAAGAAGGTGTTGCGGATTCATTCCCCCGAGAATGGCTGCCGTCGCCGGATCCTTAGCAGCTTCTGCCTGATCATCTGGTGATGCCCCGTCGAGCAATTGAGAAATGAGGGAACATAGCATTTCAACATGCCCAATTTCTTCTGTCCCGATATCCATCAGCATGTCCTTGTACTTTTCTTCCCCTCGACAATTAAAGCCTTGGAAAAGATACTGCATCATGACCGTCATCTCACCGAATTGTCCACCGAGTACTTCTTGTACGGCCCGAGCAAGTTTTGGATCGGGTCGATCAACCTTGACTTCGAATTGTAATTCCTTTTGATGGCGAAACATGAAAAGAACCCCCTTTAAGTTTTAAACATATACAAATCACACATGTTATATTCCTTAATCGGTCTCTTTCAAACCTGTTTCTTCTTCTTTATTGATATGTTGAAGTGAGTAGTTAACTCATGAATAATGGGAATGTTCACTACTTCATACTTTCCAAACCGTGAAGGACTTCGAACCGTTCACGAATTCATCGAGGGCTAACAGCTCAATTAAACTGTAAAAGACAGTAAGGTGTTACATACGTATCAGAAACGCAACCTTAATTATTCTTTTTGTATCAACTTGGAACTCTCAGAGCAATCCAAAGATAATGTCGTACTGAGAATTTCCAATGCGTGATCTTTGGCAATAGCGGTTTTTGCTGCCGTACAGTCTGCTGGGACATGAATAGAATATTCACGCATGTAGGCATCATTTGCGGTAAATAAAATACACATATCTGTCGTTAGTCCAGTGATGATGAGACGTGAAACTTCCAAATGCTTCAATAAAATATCAAGTTGGGTACCGAAAAATCCTGAGTGCTTTGGCTTGATAATGAAATAATCATTTTCTTCTGGATGTAAGGCATCGATGAGTATATCCCCAAGACCACCGCGACACTCATCTACGATTTGATTAACGTTCTCTTGCCAGAGACCAAAGTTATCGTTGACGTAAATTACTGGGATGTTTTGTCGTTTACAATGTTGTTTTAATTGTGAGAGTGGTGCAAGGACAGGGAGTGTCTGTTGCAATAATTGCTCAGCTCCTTCGAAATCCATCTTATTGATGACATCGATGATCAACAGTGCTGTATTTTCTTGAACAGTCATGGCGGACTCCTCTCATAAAAAGGTGACTAAATAATGATAAGGCGAATAGAGTTGTGCTTTAGAAATAAAAATTTCGGAAGGGGAAGCCGATTCACGGGCTCCCCGGACATCAATTAAACATCGGTAAATATGTGATTCCAGCTCTGCGATAAAATCTGGATATTGATACAAGGCATGGTCCATCCGTCTTCGACGATGATCTTCCATCAAGACGATACAGGGGTTGGTCTCTTTCAGCGCCATTGCACTGAAGACGGTTCTTTGCTGTTTAAAATCTTGATTTAAACAGCGGACGATTTGATTTAAATCAGCTTCCACGTTCTTCACTTCCTAGTTGTAGATTATTTATACTGTTCTTATACATGTTATTAATTTTTGTTCCACTCTTCATCACGAGGTAAACGGATAAAAAAGTCAGATCCTTTTCCGATTTCTGAATGTACGGTAATTCGTCCTCCATGCCCTTCAATGATTTCCTTACAGATCGGTAAACCGAGACCTGTTCCTTGAACTTGGACATGATCCGCATGTTCGACGCGGTAATACGGATCGAAGAGATAAGGAAGGTCTTGCTTTGGAATACCATATCCATCATCACTAATGGTAATGACAACTTCAGCTTCAAAGCACGCTAACGAGACGTGGATATTTGAATCAACGGGAGAATATTTTATCGCATTATTTAAGATGTTTAATAAAACTCTCCGAATTTTTTCTTGATCCGCTGTGATCAGACAAGGACCATCGGTTTGGATGTGCAAATGATGTGTCGCTGTCACAACGTTCAACCACTCCGTTAACTCGATGAGCATATGTTCGATACAAAACGATTCGAGCTGATATGTTTCTTTTTGATGACTTAAACGCTGGTAGTCAAGAAATTCTGTTAATAGTTGACTGAGACGTTGCGTCTCACTCCGCATGGTCTCTAAGTATTTCCGTTGTTTTTCAGGAGACAACGTTCGGTGTAACATCAGTTCACTAAAGCCTTCAATGGAGGCAAGTGGTGTTCGTAACTCATGAGATAAAACCGAAATGAAGTCTTGCTCTTTTTTTGCATAGTTGACTTCAACAGTCCGCTCTCGAAAAACAAGCAGAATACCTTGCCGCTCTGGCAAAAATTCTGTGTAGAGTCGTAAATGTCGGTCGTCTGGCATTGAAAAATCCTGAGCAGGAACGATTGATCCGTGCTCGAAGCCAGCTTTGATTTGTTCAACATATGCATATAGTGCTTCAGTTTCGAGAAGTAATGGCTCGAAGGTTTCGATAACAAATGATAGGCTTTCTGATTGTTTTTCAGAAGGTGACCAGTTCGAGAACAATTGATGAAACATTTGATTCGTAAAAATATTCATGTTCGAGACATCGACAAACAGGATCGCTTCTCGAAGACCATTTAAGATGCGCTGAATCAATTGATGGTGATCTTTTATACGGATATCATCGAGCAAGCGCATCAATCCGATATTCAGTAAATGTGTCGTTTTTTGAAGTGCGATTGTATCCGTGAACGGACGATGAAATTGTAAGGTTAATGTACCGATGAATTTTGATGAACTGTGTAATGGAAGAGCACACAGTGTTAACTGATCCATCTCAATCAAGTGAATGGAGGCATCCAGCTCGGTCTTCGCTTCTAACGCGAGTCGTTCTTGATCACATGTAGGTTCTTTTGTTAGTGCAATATGAACGTGTTCTAAATCATTCGACTGCGGTGAAAAATGGACATGGGTCGCTCTGAAATGCGTACCGATTGCTTGCAACCAAGTGTGAAGACCTGATGTTGATTGATAGCGTAAAATTTGAGTCGCTAACTGATTTTGGAATTGAAGTTGCCGCTCGAATATCTTTTGTTGCCCTATAGACTCTTGGAGTTTTGTATTGACAGCTTGCGTTTGTTGATGTTCAAAAGCAAGCAATGTCGTCATTTGCTGCATAGACTTTCCAAGTATACCGATCTCATCATGGCGAGTTTGATAATCGTTATGCTCCAATCGGTCAGGTTGTTTCGTTTGTTCGACAAGATCGAGTAAATCTGTTCGGAAAGACCGCACAAGTCTTAATATCAAGTAACTGAGAAGACAAAAAGCGATGATCATTACTCCAAAGGCGTATCCTAATACTTCAACGGTTCGTTGCTGTAGCAATTGTTGCACTTTTTTCTCTTCGTTATGAATCATTTGAAAGTAGTCGTTGACGATGGAGTCAGACTGTTGAACCAGCTTTTGGTTATCCGTGACTACTTGCAAAGTGAGCTCTTGTTCTAAAAATCCCGAAAATTGAACGAGTTGATGCACAAAACGTTCATCCGATAAATTCGAATAACGTTGATTAAATGATTGAACGTGTTGTCGTAAACGTTCCAATCGTTGATTCACCTGTTCAAGGTCGTCCTGATCATTAAAGTCGATTTGTTGGACTTGAAGATTGACTTGTTGGGCTTCATTCCAAAGTGTGCGAGCTTGCGTTTTCTGAAGTGTGATCATCTGTGATGAAGTTCGATGTTGCTCGAGTTCTTTTTGAGCAACGTAAAATGTTAGGACGCCAATGCTTGCGAAAATCAGGAAATTCGAAAGCAATAGAATATAAAATCGATGAAATATACTTGATGAGAGCCACTTCATGACGAGACCTCTTTCTAGAAAGATATAAACAAACTATAGATATACATGTTTTAAAGAAATCTTATCACAGACATTGAATAAGCCACATGATTTGCATCATCGATTGAAATATCATTTTGCCTCTTTCCGAAAAAATCCCTAGATTTTGACACTTCACATCCTTTAAGATAAACGATATACATATGTGCATAATCACTCTAAATGACACTTTAAGCCATACTATTGATTGTGAAAATGAGTGAGCTTCTGTACTATGTTTATATAAAGGAAAGAAAAAGAAGGTGAAATGGATGAAGATGACTCGCTCTACGGACTATGCCATTCGTGTGCTTATCTTCGCAGCGTCGCATCCGACTCGGCTCGTACAAATTCAAGAAGTGGCAACCCATTATGATATTTCTAAAAATCATTTGATGAAGATTGTCCATTCATTGAGCAAGTTTGGTCTCATCATTTCCGTACAAGGGCGTAATGGTGGATTCAAATTAGCAAAATCCCCAGAGACAATTACGTTAGGAGAAATCGTTCATTTATTTGAAGAAGTATCCTATCTTGAAAATGTGACAGTTCCAAATAAAAATGGTAGTTTGCAAAACACACGACAAGCGTTTGATCAAGCATTCATGTCCTTTACGGATGCGTTACAGGCATACACGTTACAAGATTTAATAGCGCCAACGACGGACGGTTGATGCGAAGAGTCAGAGAAGGAATGATATTCTCTGACTCTTTAATCGTGTACATAATAAAATAATACATATTTTTATCAGATGATGGTGTTAATTATGACTAAAACTAGTATCTTTTATGTTACTATAAACAAGATTCGGACACTAGACGAATCTTGTTTTTAGAACAAAAACATGTACACTTTGTACTTGTTTTTGTGGTATAACTTTACAGAGGGGAGGTTTTATTTCCATCTCACCGGGTTAACTTTTATACAGGGCTTTTTTTGGCCATTTAGATAAAGGATTAAAGGTATTTGTCCATTGATCCACGTAAAAGGGAGGGTTTCGGAATGTCCGAAATGACCATCGAAATGTTTATTCACTTCATTCAACACTTAGTACATTCTCCACGATTCATCGTCCAACGTCCGCAGGAACAAGAGGGCGTCTACACTTTTGAAATCCGTGAGTTGAATCTATCGAGCGTTTCAAAAGCTGTCATGCTTCACAAGACAGTTGATCTTCTTCATGAGAAGACATCTGAAGATACGCGCGAAACGTTGACGAATGAACTGGTCACTCTATCAAAAAAAACATTAATGAAATCAGATACAGTTGCTACTCTAGAGGTAAAGTCCGTCATTGAAGAATCGCTACACCTCACGTTTTCTAATGACAAGAAGACTTGGTTTTCTGGAGTACTGGATACAGAAGAGGCCATTAATCAGTTTACGAACCGCTTTCAAAGTGTCATCAATAATAATGGAACGTCATGTTAAATAAAATCAGGTCATGCCACAAGTGTGGTATGACCTGATTTATTTTTATCCTGTACAGAGCATCAAAACATTACCATCAGGATCAGCAAACGTAAAATAAGCAAAATCATCGAAACGTTCGATGTCGCGGATGATGGGTGCTTGAAATGACAATACGAACTGATAAGATGCATCAATGTCCGTCGTGTAAAAATTAAACAAGGGTTGTCAAGAAGGTTGATGTCGATACGTTGGGTCGTTCGCATGGTCATCAAGTGTCAAGCTGGTTGGACCTTGAAGTGGGACATTATAGACAGGAGAAGCGACGAGGAACGAATCAAATGGGAGCTGAAGTAACTGATGGTACCAGGCTGCTGACCGTTGCATATCCTGTACATGTAAAAAGACTGCGTTCAGTCGGGGAGCAATAAGATGAGTCGAGGTCGACATGGGAATTTCCTCCTTCGATTCTTTAGTACAGAGTCTTTATTCGTTTCATTCAAAATGATTCCTGTATGATATCCCTATAAATGGAATATGTTATGATATATCAGGAAAATCATTTTTGAATTGGAAAGGAATGATGATATGGAAACCATCATCTGTACGACGTGTGGCGTCGAACAAATCAATCCAGAACGCGAAATTTGTCCGATTTGTCTAGAGGAACGACAATACGTCAATCCGACAGGACAAACGTGGACGACGCTTACTGAAATGAAAGCCTCAGGAACATATCAAAATGTGATTACAGACGATGGAGCAGGCGTCTATGCAATTCAGACGACACCAGCATTCGGTATTGGGCAAACAGCATACCTCGTCCAAGGAACATCGTATAACCTGTTATGGGACTGCATTACATATCTTGATTCAACAACTATAGAACAGATCAACGAATTAGGCGGGATCCACGCGATTGCATTATCGCATCCGCATTATTACGCGACACAAGTCGAATGGGCAGAAACCTTTGATGTGCCAATCTATATTCATGAGGACGATGCATCATTCGTAACACGACCAAGTGAGCGAATCACTTTCTGGAGCGGTGAACGCTTGGAATTATCAGACGACCTGATCTTACATCGCGTGGGTGGTCACTTTAAAGGAGCAGTCATCTGTGAACGGAAAGATGTATCAGCTGGGTTGTTGTTAACAGGAGACATCATTCGGATCGTTGCCGATCGAGCGTGGGTCAGTTTCATGTACAGCTATCCGAATGTGATTCCACTTCCGGCAAAGACGGTCGAACGGATGGCAGAGTCGCTACGTCCGCTTGCATTTGAGAAATTATACGATGCCTTTCATCGAAAAATTGAAACGGGTGCGTCTGAAGTCGTCGCTCGCTCAGCAGAACGGTATATCGCTGCCTTGAACGGGGACTGGTTCACGACATGAAGTCACGCTTGATCGTCATCCGCGGAAACTCCGGTAGCGGGAAAACGACACTTGCGAAAGCGTTACAATCAGCTTTACCGGATACAATTCTCTTTTCTCAAGATGTTATTCGAAGAGAGATGTTGAACGTCAAGGATGTAGCTGGGAATCCCGCAATTCACTGGATAGAAGATCTAATCATGCTTGCAAACGGACGCCATGCGACGATTCTGCTGGAAGGAATTCTCGCCCAAGATCGGTACGGTGAGATGCTCGATCGGTTAGAACGTCGCTTTGGATCATGCTACGCTGCTTATTATTTTGATGTCTCATTTGAAGAAACAGTTCTTCGCCACGCTTTGCGTCAGCCGACAGAGTTTTCTGAAGTGGACATGAAACATTGGTGGTTGGATCAGGATCAACGAGCATCGGATCGTCTATTTGTCGAAGACTTGTCGTTAGAAGCAATGGTGCAGCAGATAAAGCGAGAGCAGGAAGGGGAACATGAATGACTCACTATATTTTTGATATGGATGGTACGCTGTTTCAAACGAATGCCGTACTGGCTCGTGCGTTAGAAGACGTCTTTCATGATTTACGACAGGAGGGGCGCTGGGAAGGCGAGACACCTCTCGCCCTCTATCAGCAAATCATGGGTGTATCGTTACCAGAAGTCTGGAAGACGTTGCTGCCGGATTTTTCAGCCGCAGACCAACAGGCTGCAGATCTCAAGTTTCGGCGCAGCTTAGAGCAGGCAGTCGAAGCGGGGCATGGTCAGCTTTATCCGGGAACAGTGGAGTTACTGGCTCGCCTAAAACAAGTTGGTCACCGAGTCTTTATCGCTAGTAACGGTTGGCCATCCTACTTATCAGCAATCGTGAGCACATATGGACTTGAAGCGTATATTGATCATGTCTATAGCATTGAAGATATCGCTTCAGGTGATAAATCCGCACTAGTCCGTGAAATTTGTCAGACGCATGATATTACATCAGGCTATGTTGTCGGTGACCGGTTGTCTGATTTCAAAGCGGCACATGCGAACGGATTGGTTGCGATCGGTTGTCAGTTCGATTTTGCGCAAGAGCAGGAACTGGCTGTCGCTGATCGTGTCGTCCAAGAGTTAAGGGCTGTCTACTAAAAAGAGCCGTCTTCATGAAGAAGACGGCTCTTTACTATAGGAATTACTCTGCCCACCAGAGGGCATCTTCCGGTTTTTTCGCAATTGTTGAAACTTCTTTTTCACTGGATACAGTTGGATGCGACCCTTTGAGTGCTTTACCGGCTGTATTTTTAAAGAAGAAGAAGAACGTGACGAATCCGATGACACTGACTGCCGTTAAATAAAAGGCAGGAGCAAGCGGATTTTGAGTCGTATGGACGAGCCATGTTGACACAAGTGGCGTCGTACCACCAAAGATTGAAACCGAGACGTTGAATGTGACGGAAAGCGTCCGGTAACGAACATCTGTATAAAAGATACTTGGCAGTAGACTTGGCATCGTACCTTCAAAGATCGCCAGGAAGAAACCGAGGATGAAGATACCGATTCCGACGAACAAGAGTGGTTTTAGTCCAATCAAGAAGAACGATACGATGGATAGTAATGATAGACCTGCTAGTGCGAACAAGACGATTTTACGATTCCCTTTTTTATCACTTAGTTTCCCGAAGAAATAAGCGAGTGGAATCATGATCACCATAACACCGGTAATTAAGATCGTACTTGTCGAGCTTGACATGCCGATGACTTCATTGAGGTACGATGGCATGTACGATAAGAGCATATAGTTCGTAATATTGAAGAAGGCGACAGCGATGAAGCAAACGATAATATCACGTTTATGATCACGAAGGATTTCGCGGAATGTCGCAGGTTCTTCCGTATTCTCATTAATTTCGTTTTCGAAGATCGGTGATTCATCCAAGTGGCGACGTAAGTAGAGGCCAAACAAACCGAGTGGTGCTCCAAGAATGAATGGGATACGCCATCCCCACGATGCCATTTGATCATCTGATAATGTGACGAAAAGCGTTGTTGCGAGTAACGACGCTAAGATATACCCACCGAGTGTCCCGATTTCAAGTCCGCTTCCGAGAGCGCTTCGTTTATTGTCGGGTGACGATTCGGCGATATAGACCATTGCGCCGGCGTATTCACCACCTGTTGAAAAACCTTGCAGGATACGGGCTAACAATAATAGAATCGGTGCCCAAATCCCGATTTGGTCATAGGTTGGTAATAACCCGATGATGAGTGTCGATCCAGCCATCATGACAATCGTTGTCGTCAAGACGACCTTTCGTCCGAGTCGATCTCCAATTCGTCCAAAGACGATTCCGCCGATTGGTCGCATTAAAAAAGCGATCGCAAACGTAGCAAATGTAAAGACAAGCTTCAGTTCATCATTTTCAACAGCACTAAAGAAGTTTTGACTGATGATGATTGCGAGATAGGAATAAAGACCAAAATCGAACCATTCCATCGCATTCCCAATTCCGGTCGCGTAGACACTTTTTTTGGTTTGCTTCATGTCGACGACATTGACTTTTTCTTTTCTGAATTTCATAAGTTCTGTTCACTCCCTTTGATAAGTTCGTATCGTACCATAGCAGAAAATGAAGTCAAGTTGCTAATCTGCTTAATCAGTTGAAAACGACTGAAAATGGCTCTGTGCCGGGAGTTGTCAAACCGTTGCTACTGTAAGGACGAACACGGGTGTGCATTTTTCATGAAAAAAATTGAAAAAAATTTAATTGTTTTCATAAATCAAAAACAAATTTCAGATGTTTTCATAACTAAAAAATCAGTAATCCGTCTGTAGAATGAGGAAATGAAGACCATTTATTGGTAAGTTGAAAATGGAGATGGAAAAGTGAAGGAGAGTGCGTATGAAAAAGAAATGGATAGCGATTGTGTCGATTACTTTTATAGTCATTGCTGGCGGTTGGTATATCGGTTTTCAGGAGTCAACAGTATCAGGATTTCCTGTCCCTCGCTTTGCAACGGTAGTCGAAAAGCAAGGGGAGTTGAAAATCGAAACCCATCTCGTTTCAGAAACAGATGGTCCAGGTGTATTGTATGGAACGTGGATTCGCCAAGCAGGGTGGGAAGAACTTGATCGTGAAGGGGCAACGGCTTGGTATGAAAGAGACGGAAAAGTGATTGCCTTGACGACGTTTGACGGGGAACTCTATCTAGAGGCTTCTAGTAAAGAAGAAATTGGTATATAGAAGGTGCGATTATTTGTGAAATGGAATGGTTGGAGTCTGTTTTTTGCCATAATTTTATTCATCCCAACTGAAATGACAGTAAATATTGAACGAATCATTCGGATAACTGGCTTATCTTACCGGATGTTTTACATATTGGACATTCTGTTGGTTATTTTGTGCATCATCTTATTCTTTAAATCAATCTGCCTTATGCAGGAGGCGATGGTTCGAAGTCGACTCACATGGGCGCTATGTCTCAGTTGGGCACTGTATTTCGTCTTGATGGTGTATGCAATGAGTCGATGGTTTCCCGTCACGCGTCCAGCCGATTTTCCGAGCCCGGTACTTGGTTTATTACTGATTGGCGTATTAATAATCTATCCATTCTGTATAATAGCATTAATTAGTTTCTTAAAAGAAAAAGCGAAATCCGATGAAATGTCTTCACTAAAATGAGGACGATCATCAGATTTCGTTTTTTTTTCGTTTCATTAAAGGAATAATCCGTTTGCTTGGACGACAAACTGCGAGTGTTCGTAATGATACGTAATGACGGAATAGTCGAACGGACGACCATTCGTTAAGTGAAAAACCGTCTCGATTGTTAATCCAGGATCACCTTCTTGAAGTTCGAGGTGTGCTGCAGATATAGCGTTGAGTTTTCCTACATGCATGTACATATCAGAAAATCCGATGTTCAATTGCAATGCCGTCTCTAAGTATTCGAAAATCGACTGCTCGACGATTTCGCGATTTAAATACGGGACGATCGATTGGCGATAATAGGATTCCTCAAGGCACAGGATCTTGCCGTCGATATAGCGAATCCGCTTGACGTAATATACCGTCTCACCCGAATCGATACCAAGATTTTTGGCGATGCTCTCCGTTGCAGCGAGTTGATCGAGTGCTAGTACGGACGATTCAATCGTATGGTCGACAAGGTTCTGCTTAAAGCCTTGTGTAGAAAACAGACGAATGTAGCCAGCGCGGTTCGTCTTCCGGACAAAAATGCCGCTTCCTCTGACTTGAAAGATGATCCCTTTTCGTTCGAGTAATTCGAGTGATTTTGTCATCGTCGTCTTACTGACAGCGAACTGGCGAATTAATTCTTCGAGAATGGGGAGTTTATCGCCTTGCTTTAACTCATGTTGTTCTATGTATTGCTCGATTTCATCAGCAGTCTGTTGATATTTCAGCATAGGACACCTTCTTTTCTTACGAACTTTTTCTTCGTTCAGTATAGCATAAGCTATCTTTTGATTAATATAATGTTCAATTAAATTATTTATGTATTGATTAATTGTTCATGTACAATTAAAATGAAAGGGTATTCAACGCGTCATATTCAGGGGAGGTCACAATATGGGTAAGGTTCGCGATTATCAACGACTGGCGCACTCGATTTTAGAAGCCGTCGGTGGAGAAGAGAACGTCATCAGTGCTGTTCGATGCGCTACACGGCTTCGTCTTGTCTTAAAACGATCGGACCCGGCAGCGAAAGAAACGGTCAGTACATTACCTGGCGTCATTACAGTCGTCGAGTCAGGAGGACAGTTTCAAATCGTCATTGGTCAACACGTAGGTGAAGTCCATCAAGAATTTCTGAAGCTCGTCAATCTTGATCAGCCAGAAGCGGAAGAGGCACCGAAAGGGACGGTCCTCAACCGAATCATTGCAACGATGTCAGCCGTTTTTGCACCATTCGTCTATATCTTGGCTGCAGCGGGGATTCTGCAGGGAACTTTGATTTTGACGACACTTGCTTTTCCGGCATTCGCAAAGACGGGTACCTATGAAGTCTTCAGTTTTATCTCATGGGCACCATTCACGTTCTTACCGATCTTCATTGCCATTACGGCAGCGAATCATTTTAAGGTCAACGCCTTCATCGCTGTTGCCTGTAGTGCGGCACTGGTCAGTCCGACGTGGGCGGACATCGCGACGCGTATCACTGCTGGTGAATCCATCACGTTTCTAGGAATTGCTTTATCCGGAACAACCTATACGTCATCCGTGTTACCGCCATTATTCCTCGTCTGGATTCTGTCTTATGTCGAAAAATTCCTGAACAAGACGATCCATGAAGTCATTCGTCCATTGTTCGTTCCGTTCTTCAGCATGGTGTTAATGGTTCCACTTACGATTCTATTGATTGGACCGATTACGACACTTGGTGCAGAAGGGATTGCAAACGGGTATAACTACTTAGCAGAGAATGCTCCTGCGGTCGCTGGTCTGATCATTGGTGGCTTCTGGCAAGTCATCGTCATCTTCGGTGTTCACTGGGGTGTCACGCCGATGGTTCTCGCGAACTTCGAGCAATACGGTCGCGATTCGTTCCAAGCGTATCAAACGATTGCTGTCATCGCTCAAATTGGTGCCGTCATCGGCGTTATCTTAAAAGCACGAAATAAAGAAACGAAAAAAGTTGGTGTCTCAGCCGGATTGACGGGTATTTTCGGGATCACAGAACCAGCCATTTATGGCGTGACGCTTCGCTTTAAGAAGCCCTTCATCTATGGTTGTATCTCTGGTGCAATCGGTGCTGTCACGGCGAGTTTCTTTAAACCGTATTACTTTGCCTATGCCGGATTACCGGGACCATTGACACTCGTCAACGGAATTGATTCTGACTACCCGTCGTCCATCATCGGTTTATTGATTGGAACAGCGATTGCCTTGATTCTGCCGATTGTTTTGATTCAAGTATTCGGTTTTGGTGAACAAGCAGCACCTGTCGTCGCGACTGAAACGACAGCGACACCTGTAGCTGAACAAGAAGTCAGTGCGACACTGACGAACGAAGAGACGTTGCGTGCACCGCTTGAAGGAACAATCGTTGCCTTATCGGATGTACCAGATCCCGTCTTTGCTTCGGGGGCAATGGGTCAGGGAGTAGCGATTCGTCCAACAGGCAATGAGGTGACGGCACCATTTGAAGGAACCGTCGTCATGATTGCCCCATCTGGTCACGCAATCGGGCTACGGTCAACGAGCGGCGTCGAAGTTTTGATCCATGTCGGTCTCGAGACGGTGACGCTTGACGGGAAGCCATTTACGCTCCACGTGAAAGAAGGTGAAGCGGTGAAGACCGGTGATCGATTGGTGACGTTTGATGCTACAGCAATTGAAGCGCATGGACTCGAGACGATTACGCCGATCATCATCACGAACACCCAAAGTTATGCGCAAATCTTGCCGACGGACGAGACCGTCACGACGGCAAATACACGGATTTTAACAATCATCAAGTAAGAGAAATAGAAGGAGGACATGAAGATGAAGACATTACCAAACGATTTTCTATGGGGTGGTGCGCTAGCAGCGCATCAATTCGAGGGTGGCTGGAACGCTGGTGGCAAAGGACCGAGCGTCGTTGATGTATTGACGGCAGGAGCACACGGCGTCGCACGACGTATCACGGATCAGGTAGAGGAGAATGAATTCTATCCGAACCACGAGGCGATTGATTTTTATCACCGTTATAAAGAAGATATCGCGCTATTCGCTGAAATGGGACTGAAGTGCCTTCGGACATCGATCGGTTGGAGTCGGATTTTCCCGAACGGAGACGAAGCGGAACCGAACGAAGAAGGGCTCCAGTTCTATGATGACGTCTTCGATGAATTACTGAAATATGGCATTGAGCCAATCATTACATTGTCGCATTTTGAGATGCCACTTCACCTTGCGCGTGAATATGGCGGTTTCCGTAATCGGAAAGTGGCGCTGTTCTTCGAGAAATTCGCAGAAGTCTGTTTCACGCGCTATAAAGACAAAGTTAAGTACTGGATGACGTTCAACGAAATCAACAACAAGATGGACGTTAGCAATCCATTATTCCTCTGGACGAATTCTGGTGTCTTACTCGATCCGGAAGAAAACGCGATGGAAGTCATGTATCAAACGGGACATCATGAGTTGCTCGCGAGTGCGCTTGCCGTTGCCAAAGGAAAAGCGATCAATCCGGACTTTAAGATTGGAGCAATGGTTTCACACGTACCAATCTATCCGTACTCATCGCACCCGGAAGATATTCTGCTTGCTGAAACATCGATGCGTCAGCGTTACTTCTTCCCGGACGTCCAAGTCCGTGGTTATTATCCGTCTTACGCATTGAATGAGTTCAAGCGGGAAGGGTATAATATTCCGATTTTAGACGGTGATGCGGAAATCTTACGCAACGGAACTGTTGACTATCTCGGATTCAGTTACTACATGTCGACGACCGTCAAACATGATGCTGTCGTCAATAACACGGGTAACATCGTCAACGGTGGTCTCGCAAACGGTGTTGAGAATCCATACATCCAGTCGAGTGACTGGGGCTGGGCGATTGATCCGGTCGGTCTTCGTTACGCGATGAACCGTCTGTATGACCGGTACCAGATTCCGTTGTTCATCGTCGAGAATGGTTTTGGTGCGATTGATACAATCGAGGATGGTCAGATTCATGATACGGCGCGAATTGATTACTTGCGTGCACACATCGAAGCGTTCAAAACAGCCGTCCTTGAAGATGGCGTTGAGCTAATCGGGTATACGCCGTGGGGCGTCATTGATATAGTCTCCTTTACGACAGGGGAGATGAAAAAACGCTACGGTATGATTTACGTCGATCGAGATAACGAAGGGAACGGAACGATGGAACGAATGAAAAAGGATTCGTTTGACTGGTATCGTCACGTTATTGAGACGAATGGTGCTGCGTTACACGGTTCAGAGACAGCAAAATGATGAAGCGAGGCGACGGAAAAATCCGTTGCCTCGTTTTTTAAAGAATTGGAATGAAAAGAGACGAGGTATGGCACACTTAAGAAAATGGAGGGCGGATAAATGATCAAAAAGCGCTATGCCGATCGGCATGACTGGCGTCGCATCATACAGCGGCACTATGTTCAAGAACAGGTCGAGAATGAAGTGTTTCAAGGGCACGTGACGCTTCTTCAGATTATTAGAGTCGCTTCACCATTAGATGTCCGCTATGGTGACGAAACGATTCGAATCGCTGACGATGATTACGTCTGGGTACAGCAATTTCCAAAGGATGCTCATCATGCGGTGACCTCGATGTTTGATACTTCTGGCCAGTTAGTGCAGACCTATGTCGATATCTGTCTTCGTACTGGAGTGGAGAACGGACGCGTCTACTGGGACGATCTGTTTCTCGATTTGATCGCATTGCCGTCGGGACAAGTCTTATTAGTCGACGCGGATGAACTAGAAGCAGCATGGGAGCAAGGGGATGTCTCACAAGCAGACTACGCGCTCGCTTGGGCGGAAGCAAAACGGCTCCAGAAACAACTAGAAGATGGATCTTTTCATCTCGTCGCACATGCCGAAGTTATGAAAAAACGGTTAGAACAGCAACTCAAACAGGGAACCTCGCGATGACGGGGTTCCCTGTTTTTTAGGCACGTCGTTCTTCGTTAATCTCATTCGTTTCGAAATACCGTTGTTTTCTTGGGAGGAGAACCATTCCGATAAAACAAATCGTCACGATCACGAAAAGAACAGCAAATAGAATCGTACTAAAGCGAATCGACCAGATATCACCAAGCAGACCGATACTAACGATTGCGATAATCTGTAACAGACTGACACCGACACCGTATAAACTCGTAAATCGTCCCATCAAGTGAAGCGGAATGTTCGTCTGTTGGAAGGTCAGAAAACCGGTACCTGCGAATGCGTGGAAACAACCGAGCAATAAAAAACCAGTGCAGACGATTGAAAATGAATTCGCACTTGCGTATAGCAAATAACCGATAGCGACAAACGCATAGCCGATCGTCAGCATCGTCCGAACGGAGAGCATTTTGGCATAACGGGCGACGAACCAGCTACCGACGACGGAACCGATCCCTGTCAGGCTCATCAGTAAACCGTAGTCGGTTTCCGATAAGCCGATGCTTCGTTGTAAAAAGACGACTTCTTGTGTATCGAGCGCGAGTGTCGCAATCATCATCAGCATCGCGAGGATATACAGTCCGGTCACGTAACGCGCTTCTTTACTGAACTGATAGACGAGCCGCCAATCGGACAGGATGTCTTGTAGCTTCATCCCTCGTTCGACCGACGCAGAAAAACGTGGCAAGCGCATCAGTAGAACCGCTGATCCGAGAAACGAGACAGCATTGAGCCGAATGGCAAGGTCGGCAGAAGCAATATACAAGAGTCCACCAGCAAGAGCCGGACCAATCAAAAAGGCACCTGACGTGATCAGACTACGATAGGCATTAAAAGATATCCGGTCTGTTTGCGGAACAAGCGTCGTGATGTACGTTAAGGTAGCGGGTTCAACGACTGCTTTGATGACGGCTAAGGCAATCAAGTCGATGTAAAGCATCGATAACGGTAGAAATGGCAAGATACCAATCAAAAAGGCACGTAACAAATCAGTCTGAATCAACAGGCGACGTAAGTCGGATCGGTCGACCCAACTACCAGCGAACGACTTGATAACGAGGGAGACGACAGGGCTGATGATCCAAAGCACAGCGACAGCGGATGCGGAGCCAGTCAAGCGATAAATATAGACGTTGATCGCAACGAGATAAATGAAGTCGCCGAACTGCGAAATACCAAGCGCACTTAAGAGAGTCCGTTCCCGAGAAGTCATGACAGCATCCTTTCTTACATCATTTTCCAATAGTATACCAGAAAATTCTGATAACGTTTTCGTATATCTCTATACTTTTTATCAAAGAGTGGGTATACTTGGAAAAAATCAAGGGAAGAAGGGTTCAATCATGTTATCAACGGTTGATTTATATCAGGCATTACCTGTACTCGAAACAGAGCGGCTTCGTTTACGTTCGGTTCGCGCTGGAGATGCAGCAGATATCTATGCCTATACAAAAGATGAAGAGACAGCGCGGTATGTCAGTTGGCATGCCCACGAAACCCTCACAGATTCCGAGAAATTCGTCGAATATATTCTTCGACAATATGAACAAGGAAATCCAGCCCCTTGGGCAATCGAAGACAAAGCAAGCGGTCGAGTTATCGGCACGATTGACTTCATTAAAGTCTCGTTTGAGCAACAGCAAGCAGAACTCGGTTATGCGTTGTCGCGCGACTACTGGGGGAAGGGTTTGATGCCGGAAGCAGCAGCGCGTCTCGTGCAGTATGGTTTTGAGACACTCGGACTCGAGCGTATTCAAGCTCGCTGTTTTGTTGCGAACGATGGATCAGCGCGTGTCATGGAAAAGATCGGTATGACGTTTGAAGGTGTCTCTCGGAGTGCTTTATACGTTAAAGATCGTTTCTGGGATTTAAAGATTTATGCGATCACGCGCAGTGATTACGAAGGGAATTAAGTAAGATGGGTTCACGGCTAATGCATGCTTACATCGGACAACGATTGATTACGTTACTTCCGGAACTAGAACCTGCTCGATTCCTTCTCGGAACAGTCGCGCCGGATGCCCGTTACGGCGACAAGGAGCAAGCCCACTATTATACGGGTGAATTAGAGAGTGGAACACGAGCAATTGATTACGAGACATTTTGGGGAGAATCAACTTCATGGAATCAATCATTTCGGTGTGGATATTACGTTCATCTGATAGCAGATGATATTTGGTTACGCGGTTTTTATATGAGTTGGTTACGGCAAGCGATCGTAACAGACTCCTCAATCGGTTCAAGATATCATAATGATTTCCGCAGGTTTAATACGCGAACTGCTTCGTTCGTAAGTTGGGATGAGCAGGCACTATTCGGAGTGCTTAATGAGGTACGTATGCAGTCGAGATGGAAAGCACTTCCGCATTTCATTAGAGAGGTAGAGGAGGATCGACGAACCGTTCTGCAACAAGAATATGAGATTTTGTTACCGCATCAATTGGACGGCTATATCGAAACAGCGATTGAACGGTCCATTCATCACTTACGTAAAAAAGGTGTAAGGGTCGATATATCAAAAGCATCATCGCCGAACGATTGATATGATCCATCTTATGGTTCCAAATACTATGTAGCAAAATCCGTTCAATAGACTAAACCACATCAGGTTAATCAGACTTTCTAAACCATCAAACCAATCCGAAGATGGTGTGACGAATAAAACAAATAGTAAAGATACCATATGACGATATGACGAATGAACGCATCTGTTAAGAATAGGATGCGTTTTTTCTATATTTATCATTCATTTTAATTTGTTATGAACAGATTTATCTGGCAAAGGTTAAACAATAAGAGAATCAATTTTTTTATTTTAATTCAAAGCAAAACACTCGGAATAAGATTGGGTCTATGTTATACTAAAAATAAGAAAAGTAAGGAAGTAAGGAATACAAGAAAAATACAGAAAGAAGGAAGTTCGTGATGGAGCTATCAAAGTTAACGTCAAAAGGACAGATCACCATCCCTAAAAAAATTCGGCAAGCCTTGCAAGTAGAGGAAGGAGATCGCGTGGCATTCATTGAGGAGGATGGATTTGTCATCATGGCGAAAGCGGATTTGAAACAGCTGCATGACCTTCAAGATATATTGAGTGATGAGACATTCAAAGCACTCATCCACAAAGCGAATCATCATTTGTAAAATCAAAAAAGGAGGAAATAACAGATGGATATGCGCGAAGTAGACTTACCAGGAATCGGACGGAAGTTTGAAGGCATCACAACACGAGGAGATAAGGTGGTCGTCATCGTCCACGACGACGGACGCCGAGAGATGCATCATTATGATGATGATGATTTTGATGAGAGCATCTCGAGTGTGACATTTAATGATGCAGAAGCACGTCAGATGGCAGGAATTCTCGGAGGATTATCCTATAAGCCGAAGGACCTTGAAAAGATTGAACTAGCGTTTGATGATCTCGTCATCGAGTGGTTCAAAGTCGGTCAAGATTCAAAAGTCAACAATCGGACGATTGGTGAACTCGATGTCCGTAACCATTACGATATTTCAATCATTGCGGTGCTTAAGCATGACCGTTCGAAGTCACTCAACCCGGGACCAGATACACGACTTGAAGCCGGTGATACGATCGTTCTGTCAGGAGAACGTCAAAACATCCGTCACATCACGAAAGCATTATTCTCAATCGAAGGAGGCGGATAATATATGGATCATCTCATATTTGAAGTCGGTACCGCGCTTATCTTAGTGGCGATCGCGGCATTGCTCGCGAACAAACTTAACTTCTCGATCATTCCATTTTTAATCATTTTAGGAATGATTGTTGGACCGCACGCTCCGACAATCGGGATACTAGACTTCAAGTTCATTGAAAGTGCTGAGTTTATCAGTTTCCTCGGACGAATCGGCGTTCTGTTCCTCTTGTTCTATCTTGGACTCGAGTTCTCGATTGGTAAATTGATCCGATCTGGAAAATCAATCGTCACGAGTGGAACGATTTATCTATCAATTAACTTTACCGGGGGTCTCTTATACGGATTCATCGCCGGATTCCCACTGTATGAAGTGCTCGTCATCGCCGGAATTATCACGATCTCCTCGAGTGCGATTGTCGCAAAAGTCCTGGTCGACTTACGCCGGACTGGTAATACCGAGACCGAGCTGATTCTTGGGATCATCATGTTCGAGGACATCTTCCTCGCGGTCTACTTGTCGGTTTTATCCGGACTCCTTCTCGGTGGTGGGACAACATTGCTCGCGTCACTTACCTCAATTTTAATCGCCCTCGGCTATATGTTGCTGTTCTTCATCGTTGCTCGGAAAGCGACACCACTTTTAAACAAAATGCTGAAAATTGCTTCGGATGAAGTCTTCATCATCGTTGTTTTTGCATCTCTGTTCTTCATCGCTGGTTTTTCAGAAACGATCCATGTCGCAGAAGCAATTGGTGCCTTGTTACTCGGTCTCGTTTTCTCAGAAACCGATCAAGGCGAACGGATCGAACATCTCGTCGTACCGTTCCGTGATTTCTTCGGTGCCATCTTCTTCTTCAGTTTCGGATTAAGTATCGATCCGACGATGCTCCTTGACGCCGTCTGGCTCGCTCTCGGTGCCGTCGTCATCACGATCATCGGAAACTATGTTGCCGGTATGATTGCGGGCCGTAAAGCCGGATTATCGCATAAAGCATCTTCAAACATTGGCTTGACGATCGTCTCGCGTGGTGAGTTCTCGATCATCGTCGCGAATCTCGGAATCGCCGGTGGATTGATGGATATCTTGTCACCATTCTCGGCTCTGTATGTCTTAATTCTCGCAATCCTCGGACCATTGATGACGAAGGAATCAAAACGGATTTACAACGTCATGAATAAAATCTTCAAATGGACGGAACCGAAAGAGAAAAAGGCAAAGAAAAATGCATAATACGATGTAAACGGACAGCCAGTTCGGATTTCACGAACTGGCTGTTGTTTTGTTTAATTCAAGACATCATATGTCGCCATCAGGAATTGTCCCGATTGACGACTGTCCTTCAAGCGAAGTTTCGTCTCAACAGTTCCTTCTGGAAATAACGGGATACCCGTTCCGAGAATGACAGGGGCAATCGCGAGTTCGATTGAACTGACGCACTGTAATCGTAGCGCTTCTTGAATCAATTCGCCGCCACCGACGAGCCAGACTTTTCCTTCAATTGTCGGTGTGATTCGCTTGAGTAATTGATCAAGCGGTTCATCGGTGAAGGTCACAGACTCGGACGTTCGTGGAGTTCGACTGTATACATAACTCGGGATATCTGCATATGGATACGTCTCGCTGAGTTTCAAGACGTCATCATACGTTTTCCGACCCATGATGACGGCGCCAATCTGTTCATAAAAATTTTGATAGCCATTGTCCCCGTCTCCAGCAACAGCAAATAACCAGTCAAGGGAACCATCATGTCTGGCAATTTTCCCATCAAGACTGCAAGCGATATAGAGTACGGTCGTAGAGTGAGACATTATTATTCCTCCTTAAGAATTGTATAAAGTTATCTTAGCGTATAATGACGACAAAAGATGTCGTCATTCAAGGAGGAAAGTTATGAATATAAGACAATGGCGGTTAGTCCGTTATTTAAATCGTGGAGAACGCGTCTCTGCCCGAATACTGGCAGAAGAGTTCGACGTGTCGATCCGGACGATCCAACGAGACATGACGGTGCTTGAAGCGAATGGTTATCCGATCTATAGTGAACCGGGTGTGGCGGGCGGGTACCGGATGCTACCGCACCGAAATATGCCACCGCTTGTCTTAACGAATGAAGAAACAATCGTCTTGTTCATTTTACTCGAATGGGTCGGGCAGATTCCTGATTTTCCATTTGGGGAAATCAGGCAGGAAGTCGCAGAACGCTATGCGAATGAGTTACCAACAATGACGGAACAACAGACTGTAAGGTGGCAAAAGCGTTTTCGCTTTCAAGCAGTGGATACACCACCGTCACCGCAAAATCCAGCGTTACTGGACCTGTTAGAGAGCGGACAGATGGGGAATATTCTCTATGAGACGATAAAAGGTCAAAAATCGATCGTAGTGGATCCAATCGGCTTATCGTTTGAACATAATCGTTGGTATTTTTATGGACGGACAGACCGTGGATTGCGTCAATTCCGTGTCGATCGAGTTCTAGACGTATCGCTTCATGACTTGCCAGCGAATGATTTGAACTTTTCTGACCTAGAACTGAACATGACGCACGTACCGATGACGACCATAAAACTAGAAATATCACCTTTAGGCGAGCGATTGCTAGAAGGAGTATTGCCTTCTCAAAGGGAACATACATGGCAAATTCCTACTGAGGAGCTCGCTTTTTTAGGACGACAATTGATGCGGCTCGGTCCGGAAGTTCGAGTCCTAGAACCACAGGAACTCCGAGAACAATTGATTCGTCAAGCAGAAGAAATGATTGCTGTGCAACGATCCGATAAGACGTTCGGACAGGATCGTTAAAAAAACTATGTTAGGATATAGGTAGAAAGAAACACTAGAGGAAGGGGTCTTCCATGGAAACACTATCACTTATTTTATTGATGCTTGCGCTCATCCTACTGACGCAAGTCATCGGACATTACATTCGTTTCATCCCAACGGCTTTGATTCAAATTATTGCCGGAACCGTTGCCGCTCTTCTAATGAGTGGCTTTACAATCGAGGTCGAATCCGAGTGGTTCCTCCTATTATTCATTGCGCCATTGCTTTATAACGATAGCTCTCATTTTCCGCGTGAAGATTTATGGCGGATGCGAACAGCAATCTTCGGTAATGCGATCATCCTCGTCTTGTTGACGACAATCGTCGGAGGATACTTCATCAATTGGTTGATTCCGGTCATTCCAGTAGCTGCTGCGTTTGCCTTAGCAGCGATTTTATCACCGACGGATCCGATTGCCGTCAATGGGATTGCAAAACGCGTCCAGATTCCAGAACAGATTTTAACACTCGTTCGCGGAGAATCGCTGATCAATGATGCATCGGGATTAGTTGCGTTCAGTTACGCCGTTGCTGCTGTCGTCACAGGTTATTTCTCGATTCAGAGTGCGACGACAGAGTTCTTTTATATGTTCTTCGTTGGAGCGTTGATCGGATTGTTAATTTCGCTCGCGATGAACTTTCTCAAGGTTCGCTTGCGTCGAGCGGGTATTGAAGATGTCGTCTTCTACGCTTTACTGCAAATCTTGACACCATTTATCATCTTCTTCGTTGCTGAAGAAGGATTTCATGCGTCAGGCGTCATTGCCGTCGTCACAGGTGGTATCTTACACGCCTTGATCAAAGAGCGAACCGAAACGTTCTTTGCACAAGAGCAAACATTGACGGATAACATTTGGACGATGATCGCCTATACCTTAAACGGGATCATCTTCTTGTTACTTGGTTTGACATTGCCTGAAGCAACTCGGGAAATTTTTGCAGATGATGCCATCAACAATTGGCGTCTGATGTTATACGTCATCGAGATTGGTTCGTTTATCCTCGCGATCCGCCTTGTTTGGACGATGTTCTTCAACTGGTTTGATCATCGCTTCTTCAAAAAAGAAGATCGTGATCACCGTCGACCATCGTTTAAACAAGATTTGATCACAACACTTGTCGGAGTACGTGGAACGATCACGATGGTCGGTGTCCTGTCGTTGCCATTTTTGACAGAGTCCGGCGAAGCCTTCCCGGAACGTTCGCTAATCATCTTCCTTGCGGCGGGCGTCATCATCTACACGCTCGTTCTTGCAACGATTCTCTTACCAGTCTTGAACCGTGGTGAGGCGGCAACACCGATCGCACTCGACTTGAATGCTCAAAAACAGCGGATGATTCGTCGTGCGATTTCGGAAATCAAACAAGTAACAGACGAAGAGAACGCAGTCGTTGCGTTCGATCTCCTCAATGAGTATCATGTAATGCTCCGGTTACTTCGTGCCCAAGAAAAAAGTCAGGAAGAGCTCGATCAATTCAATGACCAATTGAAAGCACTTCGTCTTGAAGCTGTCCAGTGGGAAAAAGAAGAATCAAAGCGTTTTGTCGCTGAACACAAGGTGCCTGATTTGCTGAAGAAGGATGTCTTCCGCTCAATCGAAAATCGTCGTAAGGCAATCGGCAAGGATTCGCGCTTCCAGATCGTTCAGCCGATTCGTAAATTGTGGTGGAAACGCAAACGATCAAACATGTCGTCTGATGCGTTGATTCAAATGACACAAGTCGAGCATGAACTGTATGAAAAGGTAATGGGCACAGTGATCGAACGCCTCGAGAATTGCCGCACGTCTTATCCACCAGACGTCGTTCAAAGTGTGCTCGAGTTCTATAAACGACTTCGCTTCAAACATACGCGTTGGTCGTCACCAATTGGTGGTAAGGATGTCGATCAGCAGAAGGAAGAGCTCTGCTTGAAAGCCATCGAAGTCCAGCGTCTTGAAATCGCCAATATGTCGAAAGAAGGGGATCTCTCGAACGAAGAGGAGAAGGAATTACGCCGCTTCATTCATTATATCGAGAGCGTTGTTCTCTACGAATACGTGGAATAACTATTAGGTAATTTGTTTTCAAAAAGGTTAGTTGCAATAAAATTAGGTGCACGTTTTCTCTGAAGAGAATCGTGCACCTTTTGTTTGTCTCGAATTAAATCAACTGTAGCGTTTTTTGGACTGCCCAGCGTTGATGTGCGTGGAATAAGCCTTCTATCGCAGAAACGGGGTCAATCCATATTAATTGGTGATCGTCTTCGATGGGGTCATGTATGCTTTGTCCAGCATGGCAATGATAGAAATACCCTTCATTCAAGTAATACGTCGTTTCATTTTGTGAATAGAAATATTGACTTGCCTGTCCGATGAAATTACTGATTTCGATCTCCATTCCGGTTTCTTCTAGTACCTCTCTTGTAAGACATTCTTCATGTGTTTCATGTGCCTCGATTCCGCCACCTGGAAGAAAGAGTTTGCCGTCACTTTTTTGAATGATGGCGATTTTATTGATTTGAGTGTCGATCACGATAGCATAAACAGCTGGTCTTGTTATGTAGCGTTGATTCTTATCTTTTTGACCAAAGGTGATGACGTTCATTCTTTAATCACTCCTTTTCGTAAAAACATTTGAATCCAATCATACCTTATAAAATAGTATGCAAGTATGAGTCATACAAAAAACCCTCATTTCACTCAAGAAATGAGGGGTGACCTAGGATAGGAGTGAAGAGCATTCGTTTCAAACGTATCGCTAAATCGATTAACCGAGTGACAAGTATTTAACTTCGAGATAATCTTCGATGCCGTAGACGCCACCTTCACGGCCAAGACCACTCTCTTTATAGCCACCAAATGGAGCTTGTGCAGCAGATGGCGCGCCATCGTTTAGACCAACGATTCCGTATTCGAGTCGTTTTCCGAGCAGTAACGCTTCATCGATGCGTTCTGAGAACGCGTAAGCTGCAAGTCCGTATGGTGTGTTGTTCGCCCGTTCGATGACTTCATCGAGTGTCTCAAAGACAGAGATTGGTGCGAGTGGACCAAACGTTTCTTCCTGCATGCAGAGCATGTCTTCTGTGACATTCGCAAGAACGGTTGGTGTGACGAAATGACCAACTGATTCGTCAATCGTACCACCTGTCAGGATTGTTGCACCTTTTGCGACAGCATCATCGATATGTGCTTTGACTTTCGCGACAGCTTTCGCATTGATCAATGGACCAACTGTCGAATCAGCGTCCATGCCGTTACCGACTTGCAGTTGTTTGACGGCAGCTGTGAATTTTTCCGTAAACTCGTCAAGAACAGACGCTTGCACGTAGAAACGGTTCGTTGCGACACAGGCTTGACCACCGTTGCGGAATTTCGAGCGCATCGCACCTTCGACGGCTTTGTCGAGATCCGCGTTTTCAGTGACGATGAATGGAGCATGACCGCCGAGTTCAAGTGATAGTTTTTTCATCGTATCGGCTGCTTGACGCATGATCAATTTCCCAACGGCTGTTGAACCTGTGAACGTGATTTTACGAACACGGGAATCGGCTTGCCACACACCACTGATTGTTGCCGCGTCACCTGTTAGGACGTTGATGACACCTTTAGGGATACCTGCTTCTTCTGCTAGTTCAACAAGGCGAAGTGCCGTGAACGGTGTCTCTTCCGACGGTTTAAGGACGATCGTACAACCCGCTGCAAGAGCCGGTGCAAGTTTACGTGTGATCATCGCTGCTGGGAAGTTCCATGGTGTGATTGCTGCGACGACACCGACTGGTTCTTTCTCGACGAAGAGTCGTTTCCCCGGAACAGAAGCAGGAATCGTTTCACCGTAAATCCGGCGTGCTTCTTCTGCGTACCAACGCACGTATTGATTACCGTAATCAACTTCGCCGAGTGCTTCGATGTACGGTTTCCCTTGTTCCGTCGTCATGATCCGTGCGAGTTCCTCACGATGTTCGTTGATCAAGCGATACCACGCGTCAACCAAGTTCGCTCGTGTATCTGCTGTTTCGTTTGACCACTTCACAAATGCCTCGCTCGCTGCGTCAACAGAACGCTGTGCGTCTTCCGCTGAGCTGGCCGGAACATGTCCAAGCAACGTTTTTGTTGCTGGGTCATAGACCGGAATCGTTTCTGTTGTGTCGTACCATTCACCATTAATTAAGTTCTTTTCAATCATGTTATTGCACCTCCGTGAATTTCATTACGTCCTTTATTAAACACCTCATCCGTAATGAACGGAAGTTCCGCTTTGGATGGACAGTCATAACGAAACGGAATGACTCAGAAAAGTAGTTAATCGACTGAACAATCGGGAATAGTTAAAATAAATGGAAATGAAAACGTCGAAATTGATAAAGGGGTCGAAAGTCATGAAACGGAAATGGATCATTGGCGGTGTGGCGCTGAGTCTACTACTAAGTGGATGTGGAGAGAAAGAAGTCGTCGAGAAGAAGTCTGTAAAACCACGCGAGACACAGCAAAAAAGACAAATCTCACAACAGTCATACATAGAAAAGACAATACAGCGTGCTGAGCGTTACGCTTCTCAATACGATTATGCGCGAGCGATTAAGGTGTTAAAGCCTCTTCGGACAAAAGAGACAATTCAGAAGTCGGAAGAATATGAACAGGCGAAACAGTCGCTTGTCACTATAACAAAACCAGTGCCACACCTCTTTTTCCATTCTTTGATTGCAGATCCAAAACAAGCATTCGACGGCGACCGGAAGGAAGCAGGATACGACGATTATATGGTGACGCAACAGGAATTCGAACGGATATTAGACGCTTTATACAAAAAAGGCTATGTACTTTTACGACCGACGGATTTAGCAAAAGACGTGCAAGGCAAAATCGTTGAGACGCCGATTCGTTTACCGAAAGGAAAACAGCCACTCGTACTGTCGCAGGATGACGTCAATTATTACGAATACATGGAAGGGGATGGATTTGCGAAGAATTTAAAAGTGAAGGACGGCAAAATTGTCAATACGATGGTCGGAAAGCCCGATGGTGCCTATGATCTCGTACCAATCGTTGACGCGTTCGTCCAGTCCCATCCTGACTTTTCGTATAAAGGCGCGAAAGGGTTGCTCGGAATCACAGGCTATAACGGAGTGCTCGGGTATCGTTCTTCTTACAACCAATACGGGCACAATGAAAAGGTCGAAACGACACGAAAACAAGCGAAGCAGACAGCCGTCGCATTAAACAAGGACGGCTGGCAGTTCGCGAGTCATACGTACGGACATATCTGGGTCGGAAAAGAGTCAGTTTCTACGATCCGTGCGGATTTAAAACGCTATAAACAGGACGTAGAACCATTGATCGGAAAAACAACGCAACTGATTTATCCATATGGCAGTGATGTCGGGGATTGGCATGATTATTCGGGTGAGAAATATCGTTTACTCATCGATAGTGGTTTCCGTTATTTCTTCAATGTTGATGCGAGTCAACATGCGTGGAAACAAGTTAGTCCCGACTACTTCCGCCAAGCTCGGATCAATGTTGACGGGATTCGTTTACGTCAAGCCGTTGCTGGAAAGACGAACGTACTCGATCCGTTCTTTGATGCGAAAGAAATTTTTGATTCAGCACGGCCAGAACGGAAGTGAATGTTTGAAAACTAGTAGAATCCATCGAGTAAAGCAATTAAAACGATAGTGGCTGCGTCCCGTTCTGATCCGTAAATTGATAGAACTTCGCGAGATCTGCAACGAAGACGGCTTGCCCAGAATAACGGCTCACGTCGTCATCTGCGATTAGCGCTGCAACAGCTCGTCCGATATAAGCAGTCGATTCGGTCGCAGCACTCGCGAATCCGGCATCGACGACTCGTTCCGTCCGAATGAAACCGGGACAAAGTGCGATGACGGAGATAGTCGTTTGATCTAACTCACTTGCCATGACGTGCGTCATTCGATTGATCGTTTGCATTGCTAGATCATAATAGAGATTCCCGGCTACTTGATCTGGAGTGAATGACGTCAGATTGACGATAAGCGCAGCTGGACTCTGTTGAAGTAATGGCATTGCAGCGCGAATCGTCCACACGTACGCTTTTGGTCCGGCGGACATCATCGCGTCCCAGTGTTCTAGTGGTCGCTCCCAAAACCGTCGACCGGTTCCGGAAGGCAAGTGGCTTTCGGAACCACCAAACACACAATTGACGAGGAGGTCGATTCGACCATGTTGACGTCGAATCTGTTGAACTAAACGATCGATGTCTGTTTGATTCGTGTGGTCACATACGACTGAGATACCAAGTCCGCCACGTGCCGTGACTCCAGCAGCCGTCTCCTCGATCGTCTCGCTTCGGTTGTCCGTCGTCTGTTCGACCGTACTCCGTCCCGTGACGTAAACGATCATCCCGACGTCACCTAAAGCATAGGCGATTCCACGTCCGGCACCACGGGAGGCTCCTGCGACAAGTGCGATTTGTTTGAGTGTAGTAGGCATGATGGAGCTCCTTTCAAATACGAGAAGACGGATGGGCAGGTGCGCATCCGTCTTCTTCTGATTTAAAAACCCTTAATCGTCATCCCGCCATCGACATAAAGTGTTTGTCCGGTCACGTAACGGGCAGCGGCAGATGATAAGAAAACAGCTGGACCAACGAGCTCTTCTAATTCACCAACCCGACCGAGCGGTGTCACGTCAACGATTTCCTGCAGATATGTAGGATCTTTTAGTAAGGGTTCCGTCAGCGGTGTTTTAAAATACCACGGTCCGATTGCGTTGACACGAATGTTTTGTGGTCCCCACTCGAGGGCTAACACTTTCGTCATCTGAATCATCGCCGCTTTCGTCGTCGCATATACGACACCGGTCCGTAAGGCGACGTGGCCCGCGACGGAGGCGATATTGAGAATACTTCCACCTGTCTCTTGCATCCGTTTCCCGACTTCCTGAGCAAAGAAGAAGGCAGATTTCAGGTTAGTCTGATGAATCGTTTCCCACTCGTCTTCCGTTACGTCAAGTGCCTTCGAGCGAATGTTCATTCCGGCGTTATTGACGAGCCCGTCAATCTACGGCACTTGTTCATAAGCACGAGCAACCGTCTCGACGACTTGTTTCCGGTCAGTGATGTCGCATGGGAGTATGTAAGCCGTTCGACCGAGGCGTTCGATTTCTTGTGCCGTCTCCTTCAAATCTCGTTCCGTCCGGGCGACGAGAATGATGTCAGCACCAGCTTCTGCCATCCCGATAGCGAGCGCCCGTCCAATACCTCGCCCAGCCCCTGTGATGAGAAATGTCTGATCGGTTAACGAAAAACTTGGAAGATACATGATGTCACGTCCTTTTAATGAGAGTCACCACTTACTCTAATGAAAAATTGACTGAAAAGAAAGAAAAATCACTCCGAGGTAGAATGGAGATGGTAAAATATTGAAAAGGAGGGATAGGATGAAACGTGGGTTAGTTGTGACATTATGTATAGCACTCGTAAGCCTTGCTGCGATTCAATTGGTCGGTACGGAAGTTTACCGTTATTTCTTTTATGAACCGGCATCTTATGAAATGCGCTTTATGACGAACGATGGTGAAGAAACGAACATTAAACCAAAAGTAGAGAAAAAACCGAAAAATGAGATACAGAGCAGCGGGGAGGATGGGGATACTTTAGGTATTACTACCTTCTACGTCATTGTCGGTCTTGTCATACTACTGATCGTCTTCTTCAGTGTACGTTACTTCATGAAGCGATGGCGAAAGCGACGGAAACGAGAGAACGTAGCCGACGATTTAATGGATCCACCGCCGCTGTTTACTCCAAAGCGTTCGATGAAACAAACGTTTATCGGTGAAGAATCAGAGTCAGAAATTCGTCGCCTGTTGCAAACGTTCGATCGGCAACTGACACGACAAAAACGCCGCCGCTCCGAAGAGACGGTCGGCGAATGGTTACAGCGGATTGATGTCACGCTCGATCCATCGATCTATCATCTTGTCCGGTACGGTGAGACACCGGACTCGGCGATTTCACAAGATCAGGTCGATGATTTGAGACATGAACTACAAGTGCACCTTCAGCGCGACTGACCGAGTAAATCAAGCAGGATCGCATGATGGGAGGCGTCTCGTGAGACGAGTGACAATTCGCGGACGACATCAAACCCGTCGACCGGTAACGTCTTGATTTCAGGTGACAGTCCATCTTGGAAAATCTCCGGCAATAGAGCGATACCAAGTCCTGCACGGATGAAACCGAGGACGCTTGATCCGAATTCCATCTCATTTTCTGATTGATAGACAGCACCTCGCTCGATGAACGCGTCCTTTAAGATGTTCGTCGAATCGCAATCAATCGGAAGCGATAAGAAAGAGGCATCTCGAATTTGATCAAACGCTACAGACGTACAACTCGTGAATCGTTCATCGTCTCGATGCACGTAAAGTAAAAAGTTCTCCGTATACAAATGCGTCGTATGATACGGATGGACATGGTGACGATCGTCGAGTAAGACAGCATCGTATCGGCGTTCTTCAAGACCTTGCATCAAATCGATCGTCGTATGCGCCGTCTTCAACTTGAGATCCGGAGCCGTCGCTTGACGCGAGACGTGACGCGGGAGATACGTCATCGCGACGCTTGGCCATGATCCGAGCGTTAAGGTCGTCCGTTCGTTGATCGTACCGATCCGTCGTTTCATCTGATCGATCCGGTCAAGCAGTTCACGGCTCTCTTCAAAGACGATTTCGCCAGCTGTCGTCAACGTGACACCATGTGCCGAACGGTGTAACAACGAGACGTCGAGTGCACTCTCAAGACTTTTGATTTGTTTACTTAACGCCGGTTGCGTCATATGCAGTACTTCGCTTGCTTTCGTCAGGCTACCGGTCTCCGCGGTGACGAGGAATGCTTCCATCCATTCGGTCTTCATTGGTTCACGCTCTTTTCATACAGGTTGTTTAGAACGTACGCCATTTGAACGCATCTGACAATCATTTTGCATTTTCTATATTCTTAGTTTGGAATATTCTAAATTGGGAATATATAAAATAAAGAGGTGAACGGATATGAATGATCGGATACCAATACGATTCTCAGCTCTCGGAGACGCGACACGGCTCCAACTCATTGAAGCGTTACGAAACGGTCCTCGCTCCGTCAATGAGTTAGCTGAACAACTACACTTACGCCAACCGCAAACCTCGAAGCATTTGAAGCTGTTGCTTGACGCGGAACTAATCACTGTCGAACGGCAGGCGAATCGTCGCTTGTATAGCCTTCGCCCAGAAGCGTTTCGAGAGCTCGTCATGTGGAGCAACTCGCTTGTACAAATGGAAGCCCGCATGCATCGTCTAGACGCACATTTGAAGCAGATTCAGCCGAACGTGAAGGGAGACGGGACGAATGAAAAAGGAATTGAAGACTTCGATTGAGGGAAAGACGCTACGAATGGAATGGACGTGCGAGGCGCCACGAGATAGCGTCTTTGCCGCATTCACGGAAAAAGAGCAGCTCGAAGCGTGGTGGGGACCGGAAGGCTGGGAGACGATGATCAAGACGTTTGAGTTCCAACCGGGTGGTGTATGGCATTATTGCATGCGCTGTGTTGATCCGGCGCAAGGTGACTTTTACGGAATGGAGTCGTGGGGAAAAGCGATTTTCAGACATATCGATGCTCCGAACACGTATAGTCATGCCGATTATTTCTCGGACGCGTCAGGAGCGATCTCTGAACATTTGCCAGGAAGCGAGAATGTCACGACATTCCTCGACCACGGGGAGACGACGTTGATCGTCTTCGAGTCGACCTATGAGACAGAAGCAGCCGTGCAAGAAGTACTCGGTATGGGGATGAAGGAAGGCTTTACGTCGCAACTGTATCGCCTTGAACGATTATTAGCGAAACGTTGAGAAGGAGTCGGTGAGGGATGCGGAAGCTCGGTCTTATAGTATGTCTGCTTTGTTTAGCCGGTTGTGGAAAATATACGATGGAAGAGGCGAAAGAGAATGGCGACATCATCGTCCAGAATGATGTTACGAACAGCGACCGATTCGAGTCCTTTTTAAAGAAGTCAACGCAAGGCAAATCAGATCAGATCCGCATCACGGCATTTACGACTGAAGGAGACCCGGTATTGTATGACGTCAAGTATGATGGCAAGTCGTATCAATACACGTCTGATTCATCGCGTGATCAATTCGGTACGACAGACGATGATCGTAAAAACGAAGTCTGTAAGAGACTCGTCAAGACAACTGAGAAGGAACAGTCGGTCTATACGTTACGCCAATGTGCTGAAGGAGCGGATCATGAGCTCTTACGATTGCCAAAACAATAATCAAAAAGGATCGTGTCCCGTCGAATCAATCAGCGGGCACGATCCTTTTTATTCGATGTCGAGACGACGTAAAGCTTCGCGCCAACTGGAGAAGCGCTCAATCAACAACGTCAGTGAAGGTGCTTGGTGCGCTCGTGCCCACTTGGCATATTGTTGACTCGTTAGAAGCGGTCCATGTGTGGCTGCAGCTTGTTGAAGAGCGTCTAAGCAGTCTTGATTGGTGAAGAAGCCGTTCGAGGTGAGATCGAAGTGTGCCAAGGCCTTTTTCCAGGTTCCGAACCGACGAATGATCGTATTCGCACTCAGCATCTCGGGGTGTAGATCTCGCAATTCCGTGTAGGAGCGAATCGTCATGTTCGTTCCTTTTTGAGCGACATAAAAGGCGACGCTCTCTTCGATCGACCACCGCTTCGTTCGCTTGACCGCAGCCGGACGGTTCAACGTCATGCGTTCTTTCGTCGATAAATGGGAAGCCTTGACGATTCCGGCTCGTTCTAATAGGTGTGCCCACGAACCGAATCTGGCGTTGATTTCTTCAAGCGAAGGGTAAGGAAGTTGAGCTGCTAACTTTTGATAATGGGTAGCTTTCATAGGTGAATGGTGCATTTGATGAAGACCTTGAATCAAGCGGATGATCTTCTCATCCGTTGCTAAGGCGGAAGTGGAAGTCGGATGTTGACGCATGCAAGATATCTCCCTTTTGAATGGTTGTTTCAATTACAGGCTAGTGTAGCATGAGGGATTGCGAGAACATACTAACAATATCGTAAGGTAAGAAAAATAGCGCATTTTTATCCAGGAAATACAGGAAAATCAGAGCTAAAACACGAATATAATATTATAGAAGAAAAGAGGGGGAATTGATCAATGACAGAAACACAGACGATTGATACGATGGAGGATATTTTAAAGATGCTCGACGCACGATTGCGTGAACCAGAACCGTTTTGGGACAAGTTCTATGAAGATCGGTCGAAACCGGTCCCGTTTTTTAAGAACATTCCGGATGAGAACTTAGTTCGCTACGTCGAAGAGGGCTGGCTCTCGCCTGGTGACGCATTAGATCTCGGAACAGGACCGGGTCGAAATGCGATTTATCTCGCAACACACGGTTTCTCGGTGACGGGACTGGATCTTTCAGCAACCGCGTTAGACTGGGCAACAGAACAAGCGCAACAGACTGGAGCGCACGTTGCGTTTCGAAAGCAAGATTTTCTAGAGACGACCGAACAGAATACATATGATTTCATTTACGATTCCGGCTGTTTTCATCATATGGCGCCACATCGACGTGTGACTTATGTGACGCGACTGAAGGAGATGTTGCGCCCCGGAGGATATTTCGGATTGACGTGTTTTGTTGCGGGCGGTCCGCTTGGCGGGGCGACGTTGACGGACTGGGAGGTCTATCAAGAAAATAGTCTCCAAGGTGGACTCGGATACACGAAAGAGCGATTACTCTCCATATTCGATGCATTTGACGTCATCGAACTAACGGAAATGAAACCCGTTGACAATCCGGAGGCATTATTTGGTCATGCTGGACTGTGGACTGGTCTGTTTCAATTAAAGGATTGATTCGTCCGACATCCGAGACGCGAACCAGTCTACAAAGTAGTGGACATCCTCTAGCGAAACGATTTGGTGTGTATCGTAAGCGGCGAACAGTGACAAAAAGCGCGGTTCGTCAGGAAAATAATGAAGCAGGAGCGGACGGAGTGTCTCTAGGTCATGCACGAAGCTTTGATCTTCTTCTAAGATGAGGTGATAGGTGCTCCGAATAATCCGTTTCACGATCGAATCGGAATAAAGCAAAGCGACCTGACCGGTTTCTAGGAGAAATAAATCCGTTTTCAACTGCTCACATACTTCACTGTTTAACGCGAAGCCAAGAGCACGTGTCGGGCGAAGGGATGGAAATCGGCTTTGGAGATTTTCGCCTGCCAAAAACAAGTTGACGGATTTCAACCAGACGCCCCAACGAAGTGCTTCGTCATCCCGTATGACGTCCCCAAGCAGACCGATGTCATAATCGATTTTGGTGACGAATGGATAGTCCTTCAACCAGTCTTCTGTCCGTTCATCTAACTGCATGTGTTCTTCTTCCGTCAACGGTTCTGTCAAAATCAGTGTAAAATCGAGGTCGGATTCAAAGGGACGCGCCGTTCCTTTGGCGACGCTGCCATACAAGTACACGCCATGAAACGCGGATAAGGTTTGTACATAGGCGACGACGTCCTGAATTACGGCACGATAACGGACAGGAATCGCTTCAGCGGAAGTTGGATTGTGGATGTAGCCATTTTTCGTGCCCAATGTCGTTGGATACTGCATCTGTCTTCCTCCTCATCCTTCAGGGATGGATTGATAGCGATACCACTTCTTGTTTCGCTGCACATATAAAAACATCGTATCATCTTTTTCTTGATAGATGACCGTACCGCTCTTAAGACGAGTTGCCATGCCGTCCTTTAGCGTCTTTTCGGATGCTATTTCTTGAACACGTGGACCAGGAGTCAAGGAGAGATCGGAGACGGTTACGACCTGATCTAGTCGATACACGCGATCGTTCAAGCGGATGACGTCTTGAGCTTGTTTAATGGCTTCCGCCGCGATGAGGTCCGTCGTTGTCATCGTCGTCTCCGCTAAGCATCCGCTGAGACAAAGCGCAACTAATCCTATAGTCGCTGACATCTTTTTCATGAAATACACCTCTTTCTCTATTAATATATCGTAATTTACGATATATTCGTTTTATACGATATAAGGGGGAGCATCATGATTTCAGCTGATTTTGCAAAAATATATTATCAACTACATCCACGATTCGAGGAAAACCTATCTCACCAAAGTGTGCGTATTTTGCAATATATTCAATTTGCAGTGAATCCGACGATCAAGCAGATTGCCGAGGCATTTCGCCTCTCACATAATACGACGTCCGAGCATGTCAAAAAGTTGGAGAAATTAGATTATATCGAAAAAAAACGGAATCCAAAAGACCAACGCCAAGTGACGATTGGTTTGACAGACATAGGGGATACAATCGTTCGTCGTCATACAGAACTCGATCCCGAGCGGTTAAATCAAGTCCTTGCTACGATGTCAAAAACAGACCAACAGGCGATTGAACAGGCGTTTCGATTGTTGCGGGAGGCGGCAGATGACTGCTTTTCTCGTTAAGGTGCTGTCGAGCGCACTGATCATCGGTCTCGTCACGGAAGTCGCCCGGCGTTCACCGTCACTGGGTGGTGTGTTGTCTGCATTGCCCGTCGTCAGTCTGATAAGCTTTGCCTGGCTCGTTAAACAAGGAAGTGAACGGGCAGAACTAAGTACATTCTTAAAGTGTGTGTTGCTCGGATTACCGGCGACGTTTTTATTACTTGCCGTTTTATACGGATTGATCCGCTTAGGTATTCCTATTTTTTACAGTATACTCGGTGCAACAAGTCTTTTTATCGTTTGTTGGTATATCCAACGTTACCTACAACAGTGGTGGCAAACGTAATCAAAAAGGAGACAAAGTAATGGTAATCCTTCAAACAGAACGATTGACGATTCATCCGTGTACGGCGAATGATGTGACACGTTTACAACAACAGCAGTATGACAATGGTCCAGAAGTTCAGCATCATTTGATGTCGATAGCGTCAGATCCCTCGCTACTATACTGGGGTAGCTGGCTCGTTATGACAAAGGATGGTCAAGTAATCGGGGATATCGGATTCAAGGGTAAGCCGGACATACGACAAGCGGTCGAAATCGGTTATGGTCTGTTACCAGCGTATCACAATCAAGGGTTTGCGACGGAAGCAGTTCAAGCATTGATTGAATGGGCGTTTGAACAAACGGAAGTGACAGTGGTACTTGCGAAGACGGAGTCGACGAATCAAGCATCAATCCGAGTACTCGAAAAAGCGGGATTGATTCAGGTCGGGAGAGACGATCGGTATATCATGTGGGAGCGTATGGAGAGGATGTAAAGGAAACTTGACAGTTAGTGTGTTATTTACATATAGTGGGACTACGAGGTGAAATCATGAAAAATAAGGTCAAGGAGATGCGCGAAGAACGAGGCTGGTCGCAAGGCGAACTGGCAAAACGATTGACCGTGTCGCGTCAGACGGTCATTTCCATCGAAAAAGAGCGGTATAATCCGTCACTCGACCTCGCGTTTACACTAGCTGATCTGTTTGAGCGGCGAATCGAAGACATCTTTATACCGAATCGAACGAACGAGGAGTGAATAAAATGAAGCGAGTCAATGTGTTCTTAGACATCATTTTAATTGGAGTAGGTCTGTACTTAACAATGACAGATCCGGCGGCTAAAACTCTCGGGATCATCCTCGTTTTAGCTGGCGTCACGTCACGTATCTCAGGAACGGTATTCTCACCGAACGAACCGTATGATGAGCGCCAAGGAGCGGTTAAAATCCGTAGTGGACATATGGCTTATCTCGTAAGTATCGGATATCTTTTTTTAATCTTGATTCTCGTCAATCTGTCGATCATTCAAGACATTCAATTTGCTCTGTTGCTAGCATTAGGAGGGCAAATCCTGTTATTTCCAATCGTATTAATATTTGTCAATCGACGGATTTGATGAATACAAAAAAGGAATGTGTCTGACACATCCCTTTACTCCATACGTCATCATGAATTCTGACGAATGGTTTCATTCAATTTATGACGGTACGATGTTTGCCAAGACTGCTCGTCCTTCACTAACTCATCACAAAACGCAGCAACATCCTCTCCAGTGAAATCTGTCACTGGTTTTTGCTCGAAGGCGGCTTGTTCCATCAACTCGAGGACGACGGTCAGTACACGATGACTACTTTGCCAACTCGTTAGTCCACCCGTGACATTTAAATAGCGTTGAATCGCTTGATAAGCCTCATAGTAGCGAGGAGGAAGAGATTTAGCCCGCTTCTCCATCGACCGCCATTCTCGTTTAGCTTCCATACTACCGGTGATCCGCTCGAATATTCTCATCATCTCGTACTCCCTTCTTGTTTTAACTGCTGCAGTTCTTGCATTTTGTCAGATACGAACGCCCATTTTTCCCAAAAGATACGTAAACGATCGTGTCCTGCTTCGTTTAGCGTATAAAATTTTCGAGGAGGTCCCATTGTTGATGCTTTTTTTTCGATATGAACGAGCTGCTGCTTTTCTAAGCGCATCGTGATTGTATAGACTGTCCCTTCCACGACATCTGAGAATCCGAGTTGACGTAACTGTTGAGTGATTTCATAACCATAAGTTTCACCGCGGCTAATGATCTCAAGTACACATCCTTCAAGTATACCTTTGAGCAATTCTGTGATATTTTCCAAATTATTCACCTCGATACTTAATAAATCAGCTACTTAGTATTAATGATTACCGCTATATAGTAACACAAAATACTGGTTTGGACAATATAAAAACCGCCTTATTATGGGCGGTTGAATCGAAATTAAGAGATCGCAAACGTATCCCGTAACTCGATGATTGTTCCTTCGGGTGCTTTTAATTTGCTGAGGTGACCATCAACGACGAAGTAGATGTTTCCGCCGTGTTTCGGTAGGAAAGGCATCCCGAGTCGTTCCAAGCGTGCTACTTCTTCTTGCAAGTCGTCAACGTAAAGTGCGAAATGGACGGGACCCGCTGCTTGTTTCGTATAATCGGTGAATGGCTGACCCGATTTGGGTGTTTGCAATTCGATATAGAAATCACCGAGTCGTAACCAGCTGTTAAAGGCGCGGTCGTGAAAACCAGGTGACTCTTGAACGAGAGAGAACCCAAGCTGTTCATAAAATTGTTTAGACGCAGCGTAGTCCGTCGTCTGAATACAGATGTGATGAATTTGTTTCATGCTAAAACCTTCCTTCGTGTTCAATGAAATCATGCAAAACTAGTGTAGCATTTCACGGTTCGGTTGGAACGAATGAAATGGAGAATATGATGCAACAAACGATGAATTTGATTTGTGAACGTTTTTTATTAGGGCAAATGATTAGCGAACCTGTACGATTGACAGGGGGACTCCTGCATGAGACATGGCGACTACAGACGACGACTGGATCTTACGTTTTAAAACGATTGAATCCCGACATCATGCGACGCCCTGAAGCACGAAATAATTTTAAGATGTCTGAAGAGGTCGCCATGCAAGCGTCATTTCACTTAGCAGCATTACCAGCACGTCGCGTCAACAATCAAGCAGTGCAGACGATTGACGGCTCGGATTACCTTTTGTTTGATTGGATTGATGGCAAGACGTTATCAGCCGATCAGCTTCGATCGGCACATGCACGACAAATTGGAGTTCAATTAGGACGGTTGCATGGACTTACGGTAGCGACAACTGGGTTTTTAAAGCCGGATACCTCGAGTACTTCAATCGATTGGGACGGTCATTTAAAAGAAGGAAAACGGCAGCAAGCAAAGTGGTTGCATCTATTCATGGAAGAGCAGGAACATCTGCAACGAATAGAAAGACTAGCACAGGAAGCACAGAGACAACTGCCAGTAGACTGGATTGTCAGTCATCGTGATCTCGATCCAAAGAACGTCCTCTGGACACTCAAGGGTCCAGTCCTGATTGACTGGGAGTCTGCGGGTCTGATTCATCGAGCTGTTGACGTGTTCGAGACAGCCTGTTATTGGTCAAAGAAAGAAGACAATACGTTCGATCGTAATCGATTTAACGTATTTCTTGATGGTTACGCGACAAACCAACGTTTGCCTGGTGTCGACTGGACGCACGTCATTGATAGCAGTGTCCAAGGAAAGCTCGACTGGCTGAAATTTAATCTCGATCGCTCGCTTGGGAAAAGTGGTATCTCTGAAGCGGAACGAGTACTTGGAACGGAACAAGTCGTTCTAACAATAAAAGAATTACGAGCGCATGACCGGAATCTCTGGATGAAGTGGATGTCGGTAAGATAAGCATAAAAAGAGGCACCGAATCACTCGATTCGATGCCTCTCTTGTTATTAAAACGATTTCACCAACTGTTCAACCGTTGATTCAGGAGTACGAATCGGAATATAACCGAGTTGCTTGATCCGGTCATTCGCAAATGTCGCGTGTTCCGCTGCACGGTCTGGCACTTTGAACGCCGTGCCACTTGCTGTGATCAACTTCATCCGGAAATCCGTCTCAGGTAGATTCG
Organism: Exiguobacterium sp. EA-TM-5; assembly: GCF_053878415.1. Lineage (NCBI taxonomy): Bacteria > Bacillati > Bacillota > Bacilli > Caryophanales > Exiguobacterium > Exiguobacterium sp. EA-TM-5. The sequence goes on from NZ_CM132670.1 coordinate 1,911,488, forward strand.
CATCGATCGCATTGAAGATGTCCCCATTATGCGCATTTGTTGCGGCAAGGACAATCATCTCGACTAGATTATCCGTATGGACCCACGGGACGACATCGTCCGGGTGCACCCAAGTAATCATATCCGCTTCTTTCATCCGCTCGACTTGTCGATCTCCCCAGTAGGATTGTTCTTCCGCACAAATTGATCCTGGGCGTAAGATGATTAAATCGGAATCGGGTGTGTTTTCCTGTAACAGGCGTTCGGATGCCTGCTTTGTATGGATGTAGACGTGCTCTGACGATAGGAGTGGTGACGTTTCCGTAAAATGTCCACTCACTACTTCTCCGTACACGGAAGTCGTCGAGATGTGAATGATGCGCTTGACACGAGCTGTTGTCGCAGCATCTGCGAGATGTTGTACACCTGTGACATTTGCTTCCTGAGCTAAGTCAGCATCGTCCCCGAGATAGGCAGCACAGTGAATCAACAGATCAACGCCTTGGAGTGCTGCAAGAAGCGAAGCTGGATGACCAAGCTCACCGATGACTGCGTGGACACCATTGAAAGCGTATTGGTCCGCTTGTTCCTTGGAGCGATACAAACCGCGCACTTCGCGCGCTTCTTTTAGGACGCGACGCGCGACACGTGAGCCAAGCGTCCCGGTCATCCCTGTAATCAAAATCGTACTCTCGTTTAAGTTCATGGGTGCTTACTCCTTTGACTCCGTTTTTTCAGCGAAACATTTCTCACAAATGAAACGACCTTCGCTTTTTAAGTAAGCTTTTACTTCCGTCATCCCACGATGTTTTGGATAACGCATCTGAATGTAAACCTTTTCGTTTCCTTCGATCGTTTTGCCACAATGAATGCATGTCGGTTCTTTACCAAACATCCTAACGCCTCCTTGATATTTTTATCTTCTACCTCATCGTAAAGGATAATCAAGAGTGTTGGAAGAATAAAGTAAAAAAGGAATCTAAAGGAGGGTGTCTATGATTTTCATTGCTATTTTTCTTGCCGTCGGTGGAGTCGTCTGGTTCATTTCAGCGCGCAGTCAGTCGAAACATCGTTCGCTCGACGATCAGGAGTATACGCTGAACCAGCACGACGTCCATCAGCAACAAAATCATCGTGATTTTTGAAGGAATGTCAAGGAGCATCCGGTCAATCGACCGGATGCTCCTTTTTAGCGGTTACGTACATAAAGGAAATATTTCGCGTTGCTCCAAATCAAGGCGATAATCAATAAACTGATTGCGAAGATCTGAGACTGTCCGGTTTCATACGAATAAATGACCAATACGACGATGACACCCATCAATAGGAGTTGCAACGAAGATTGTGAACGAATGAGACCTTCTAACATGACGTGTCGTTCTCCGTCATCTGAGGCGGCAAATAGCTTTTTGACATAGTTTGTTTCCGAGTACTTTGGGAAATCTCTGTTTGGGTAGATATGACGCATAAGATTAAGATAATAATAGGATGCAAAACTACTGATAACAAAAAAGAAACTGCTCAGTATCAAATGAAGTCCGAAATGATTTTCGATGATGCTAAAAGATGCGAGACCGATGCTGAGAAGAGTAGAGATTTGAACTATCATCATGCCATCCGCATAGTATCGATTCACTTGACCGTCAATCGCATCCTCGTCGTCTGAAGAAACAGGGCGTCGAGTCAATTGACGAATTTGCAAATAGCGCACGATATAACTGAGGGTAAGAACCGTCAAGATAACGAAAAGACCAGTGAATATGTAATTAAGATAGAGTGATAGTTCAAACTGTGACAAACTAGTATGTTTGAAGACAGACATAACGATATAGCTACTAATGAAACCGAGCAATGCTGCGATGATGACTTTGATCGCTTCTTTTTTCATAGTAATTCCTCCTCATCGAAATAAAAAATTTCTTCTAACGGTGTGTCAAACACACGAGAAATTTTGACAGCAATCAGTAGCGAAGGCATGAATTCTTCACGCTCGATTAAGCTGATCGTCTGGCGCGAAATGTTTGCACGCCGCGCCAGTTCAGACTGATTCCACCCGTGACGAGCACGTAATTCTTTTAAACGGGATTTCATATAGGGATTCACCTCCTATATAATGTAACTTATCATAGTCTTTTTGACAACGATAATAGTCAAAAAGATAATATAATAGTCATCGATATAGAAATCAATCATACTGATGGGATAAATTGTATACTAGAATAAGTCGAAAGGAGATGTGAAACACGTCGATGAAATCTCAGTCATCTGTAAACGATGTTTTTTATCATGATGAGGATGTTACGTGCCAAATCGCATTGGTTCTACAAATCGAAGAGACACTGCTCAAACAAAAAATCACGTATCTCCAAGACGTGACAGACTCGGTCGCAACTAATACATACGAACAAGGACGTCAGCAGCTATCAGACAAACTCGATACGTTAAGACGTTCGGTAAAAATCGATCTTATCTCGCGCGACGACGTCAAGCTCCGAACGCGAGCACTCTGGAAACAGTCACTCAGAGCGACGCGTGTGACGGAAGAGGAAGCGCGTCTCATCCAAGAGTATCTTCGGATTGAGGCAACAATGCTGACACGAACGGGAGAAGCGGTTTCTGATCTCTATGCCGCATTATTTGATGCGGATGAGTCGACACGGAAACAAGCATTCTTATCGATTGAAGAAGGGTTCCAGACGAATGAATCTGTCATTCAACGATTATTTTCGCAACTCGTCGACTTGCGACAAGTGCGTGCTTCTGCAAGCCATCAGGCGGGATACGAAGAATTGGCTTTTGCGGAGCTCGGACGTATCGATTATACAAGCAAGGATGTCGATCATTACGCCAGCATCATTCAAACTTATTTTCTGCCGGTTAAACAGCTATTTCAGCTCGAGCAACAATCGTTTCTTGGCAAACAGACTCTCCATCCGTGGGACGTTCGGCAATCAGCCTATACGCAGATTGATCATCACGTAACCGGTTCTGACGCTTCATTCTTAGGCAAGGCACAAGCGATTCTTGAGAGCGTTCATCCGACTTTTGCTGACATCCTAAAAGAGATGCGCCAAGCGGAACATCTCGATATCGGGGCCAGGTCGAATAAAGCTGGTGGTGGATTCTGCGAGTATTTACCCGTCGAACGACAATCGTTCTTGTTCATGAATCGCATGCAGACATTCGATGATCTCGTCATTTTCATGCACGAGATGGGGCATGCCGTCCATCATGATGCGATGAAAGAGACGTATGATGGACTTCAACCGATTCCGCTCGAAGTCGGGGAATTCGCCGCCATGTCGCTTGAACTGTTGACGATGAACGAGTGGTACCAAGTGATTCCAGATAAAAGAGACGTTGCCCGAGCGAAACTCGAACAAATTCGTTCTATAGTGGAGTTCTTGCCGCAAACAATCATCGTTGATCGTTTCCAGTCATGGCTTTATGCTCACTCGGACCATCTGCCGGAAGAACGGCAAGCTTCTTTTGCACGTCTCCGGGATACGTATGATACGGACGTCCTCGATTGGTCGGAGACGCCTGATTGGAAAGGACTCGAATGGATGAGTGTCATTCATCTCTTTGAGACGCCGTTCTATTACATTGAATATGCGATCGCCCAAATTGCTGCTCTTAAGTTGTATCACCGTTTTACGAAAGATCCTGACCAAATGATGAAAGACTTTCTTGCAGCTTTAGCGCTTAGTCAAACCCATTCGGTTCAAGAAGTTTATGCGAGAGCGGGTGTGTCATTCTTACCAAGTGATGTGGAAATGAGAGAGTTGCTGACATTCCTAGAAGGTCAAATCGAAGCTTGGATAAATGAGTTGGATCAATCAGACGACGAAGATGTGAAGAAGAGAAAGTCTTAATCCGGAGCGACAGATGTACAAAACGATAGGAGGACGAACATGAATATACGTAAAAACATCGTCTATGCGACGTTATTCAATACGACAGGCAGTCAGCTATTGATGGTCGAGAACCGTGGCGAATACGGTGACTACTATACACTGCCCGGTGGAACCGTCGAATATGACGAAACGCTACATACTGCAATCACACGCGAAGTGTTGGAGGAGACGGGCTTCTCTATCATTTCAGGGGATATCGTTCATGTGGCGGAAGCATTCTTCCCGCAAGCGGAAGAACACTGTCTGTTTTTCTTCTTCGCGGGTGAGATTACGACAGGGCAGTTGAAAACGAATGTCCCTGAAGAAATTTCTGGACTTGTCTGGATGGACCGCGAGGAAGCGTTCAAACATCTCAATCTTCCAGAAACATCAAAAGAATCGCTTTTTGCTGGTCGAACGGTACCATATGATTTTGCCGGAGAAATCGTTCATACGTAAGGAAGTGTCCCCTGACGTACTAAAGCGACTCAATTTCGGGTACAACAATACAGGAGCATTACCCGAAATTCTTAGAAAGTCAGGTGAACGAGTAGTATGTCGATTCTTACGTTTCACGAAGTCAGTTATCAAAATATTTTACACGAACTAACTGGTGAGTTCCGGGAAGGTGTCATCACGACACTTGTCGGACCGAGTGGTGCCGGAAAATCCACGACATTGAAACACATCAATGGACTTATCTCACCGGATACCGGCGAAATTTGTTTTCGAGGCGAACCACTCGAGCAAATGAATCTGCTCGATGTCCGCAAACGAATTGGAATGGCGTTTCAAAGTGCGCCGATGATTCCCGGTACCGTCTATGACAATATTAATTTACCGAAATCAATCTTTGGAGAATCGTTACCTCGCGAAGAAGCGGAAAAGTTACTGCAACAAGTCGAACTATCTGTCGAACTCGATCGATCGGTCAAAGACTTATCGGGTGGTGAACGAAGTCGACTCGGGATTGCGCGGACACTCGTCAATCGACCGGACGTCCTGCTGCTCGACGAAATCACGGCAAGTCTCGATTACCGGATGGTCCAGGAGATTGAGAAATTAATCCTCGATCTACAGCAGGAGTTGCAGACGACGATCATTTGGATCACCCATGACTTGGAGCAAGCGAAGCGGGTCAGCGACGACGTCTGGTTTTTAAAGGACGGGCGATTGATTGAGTATGGTCCTTTTAAAGAGCTTGTTTCAAGTGGTCAAGCAGAGACACAAGCGTTCTTGAAGGGGGAATCAGTATGAGTTATCTTCAACTGGCGACATCGCTGATCTTTATTCTGATTCCTCTCGTTTTAGCGCGGACGTTACGGCTTGGTTTAGAGAAGGATATCATCATCGCAACCGTTCGATCGATCGTACAACTCTTGATCATCGGTTACATTTTGACGTTCGTCTTCGATAGTGGCAGTCCGATCTTCATGTTACTGATGATTCTGTTGATGATTGGTGCAGCGACACTGAACGTCATCCGTAAAGGTGACGGAATTCCCGGTATCCAGTGGATTATTCTACTGACGTTGATCGCGGTTGAAGCATTGACGATGGGCATTTTGCTCGGATTACAGATCATTCCGTTCGAAGCGCAGCAAGTCATTCCAATCAGTGGGATGGTCATCGGGAACTGTATGATTCTCTCCTTACTGTTTCTCAATAAGTTCAAGGACGAGGTCGAACGGAGCGACGAGGTCATCGAACTAATTCTCTCGCTTGGTGGGGATGCGAAGACCGCAATCGATACGAGCTTAAAAGGCGCGATCCGGACGAGTATGATTCCGACGATCGAAGCGCAAAAGACGATGGGACTCGTCCAACTACCCGGGATGATGAGCGGTTTGATTATCGGTGGCGCCGATCCGATGGAAGCAGTCCTCTACCAACTGTTGATTTTGTTCCTGATTTTGACGACAGCAGCGATGGCATCCGTCCTCGTCGGTTTTTTATCCTACCGCCGACTCTTCAATGAAAAAGCACAATTCATCGGTTTAACCTATAAGAAAAAAGACACATAAGGAGTATGACATGCAAACATATCCCATTACAGAAGCCGACCTGCAACTGGTCGAACTAGCAACCGAAACGATTCAAAGCCGCTATGCTGACGACAAACATCATGTCGCTGCCGCTTTACGGACAAAAGATGGCGCAACAAAAACCGGTGTTCATGTCGAAGCCTATATCGGACGTGTGACGGTCTGTGCGGAAGCCATCACGATCGGTTCCGCCATCACGGATGGATTAACGGATTTTGAGACGATTGTTGCCGTGCGACATCCCTATTCGGACGAGACAGACCGAACGATTCGTGTCGTCAGTCCATGCGGCATGTGTCGCGAACTGATTTCTGATTATGCACCAGATGCTTTCGTCCTCTTGAATCTGGACGAACAATTGACGAAAGTCCGGATTGCGGACTTGATTCCACTTAAATATGTTCGACAGTAAACAGGACCTCCTTATCACTTGGTAAGGAGGTCCTTTCGTATTTACGAGGTAAAGGTCGACCGGCTTAGATAGGGCCCGATTCGATTCCCAGTTGATCAAACTCCCAACTGCCTTGGACGATCAAGATATTGCGGTATTCGTTCTCCCTTATTTCGAGTAATCCCTGTTCTTCCGTAAAGAAAAACGGACCAAATAAGGGATGACAGGCATATTCTTGATCTTCATCTAGCAGGAAAAGTTGATTGTTGACGACTTTAAGTCCAAAGGAAATCGAACCATTGGAATAGGTTCCTGCGACCGCAGACCAATCGATTGTTGGTTGAGTAACCTGTTCCTGTTCAATCCGTTTGCAGGTTTGTCCATTTAGAACGATATAATGGAAGTCCTCGTTTTCATCCTCGACAAAACCGATTGTCACAATTGGATTTTCATCCGTATCCTGAACGAAGTAGAGATTGTCCTGATGCGCATGCAGCATCATCTCGGTTCCGTTCAGATGTATCTTGAGTTGTTGACCGTCGTTAATGATTTGTACCAGCCCACTTTGATTTCCTAGATAATAACCTGTATATCGCTCCCAATCAGCGGGCTTCGGTATCATTACTTCCGGTTCTGTGTGGTCGGGTGTGGTCTTTAGTAGCTGATCAAAAATCTCATAAGCGAGATCGATTCCATAATCTTGGCTTGCGAGCGTCACAATAGCGAGTTGTTGCTCTGGAGCAGCTAACATGAAACTCGTGTATGTTCCGATCGCTCCACCATGACGAATGGTCGGTGTTCCCTTGTAGTCTTCCGTAATGAACGATAATCCACATCCGAGTTGCTGCAGATTATATCGACTTACTTGTAGTGTCTGCATCTCGCGAATAGCCGTTGCTGACAGGAGCGTTGTAGCGTTCAGATGCATCAGGAGAAACTTGGCATAATCGGCTGCAGTCGACATCGCAAACCAGGATGGATAGTTCGCCGCATTTTCATAAAACGGTCTGACGACGGTGTGACCGGTCTCTGTTTTTTCATGACCTAACGCGAGTGGGAAGGTCATCGCCATGAGAGGATCGTATAGTGTACGTGACATCCCTAACGGCTTGAACAAAAAATCTTGCATGAGCACTGGAAAATAGGTTTGAGTCACGTATTCCGCAACGTACCCTGCGATATTAAATCCGTGATTACTGTACGAAAAGAGGAGTCCGGGTGGAGCGATCAATGATAACTCTGGTACGTCACGTCGAACGTATTGTTCGAGCGCGTCGACGTTACGACTTCCGACGATGTCCGTCCCGTCAGGAAGCCCGGACGTATGACTTAGTAGCATACGAAGAGTGATTTTACGCGCAGCATCGAAGTCCTTTAAAGTAAAGAACGGCACGTATTCGATAATAGGAACATCTAAATCTAACTTACCTTGATCGACAAGAATCATAATCGCAGTTGCGGTCAACGGCTTGCTTAATGAACCAATTCGAAAAAGTGTGTTCGCTGTGATAGGAACCCCGCCATCCTCGAGATGTGTTACCCCAAAGCCATTGCAGTAGACAACTTCTTGACCTTTGACGATCGCTAACGAAAATCCGGGGACCGCCTGAGAAACGACTTGTTCTTGAATGTAGTGTTCTAACGTAGAAAACATCTGTTTACTCGCTCTCTATTGTATTTGCTCTGCTTTTTCCATTTTAGGACTATTTCGATTCAAATAGTACAATTCCTTTTATTCCCTTAGAAACACCTTCGAATTAGCTATTTTTATATATTTACTTCTAAATAAACCTTATATTGGTTATTATAATGACATCATGTTGCAGGAGGGGTCTTGGTGGAAAGTTTATTAGAAGTCGAACGATTAACAAAAACTTATACACGGGGAACAGAGACGATTGAAGCGCTAAAACAAGTTTCTTTCACGTTAGAAGAAGGTGGCTTCATCGCCATCATGGGTACGAGTGGCTCTGGAAAAAGTACCTTATTGAATATTTTAGGGGCGCTTGACGCACCAACCGGTGGAACGTTGACGCTAAAGGGAAAACGACAACGGGACATTTTCACTGAACCCGCAGCCACGCTATACCGACAACAGCATATCGGTTTCATCTTTCAGTCGTTTCATTTACTCGATGACTTGACGGTCCATGAAAATATCGCTTTACCGTTGATGCTGAAAGGAATGGATGATCAAACGATCAATCAAGAGGTCGAAACTTGGCTCAATCGTGTCGGACTGACCAAGTGGAAAGGTCATCGACCGCAAGAGTTATCGGGTGGACAACAACAGCGGGTAGCGATCGCCCGTGCCTTGATCAGTCGACCGCCGATCATCTTAGCTGATGAACCGACGGGAAACCTCGATTTTAAGACATCCGCTGAAATCATGCAGTTGTTGCAAGAACTCAATCGGGAACAACAGACGAGTATCCTGCTCGTGACGCATGATGCGACTGTAGCCGCTCATGCGAAGCGGGTACTTTACTTCCATGACGGTCAAATCGTCGCCGATCAGCTGTCGACAGGAGACGTGGCACCGATTTTAGCAACGTATGAGCAGTTCGTGGGGGTCATATGAAGCGACAACATCTCTTTCGACTCGCGCATCGACTGTATCGTAAAAGTCCGATGATTTTATTGACGTCAATCGGAAGTGTCATGATTTCAATCGGTCTTGTCTTAACGATGGTGATCTTTTTGTTACATAATCAAGCAACAATCGAAACGGATCGACAGCTAACATACGGTCAAGTCGATCTGACAATCAAATATTCACCTGAAGACGAGCGGACGGAACAGACCTTGCTTGAGCAACTCAAGAAGGATAAAGGTATCTTACGCACAGAGCCAATCTTACAGTCAACAGCACGAATTTCTGGTCAAACGATGGCCGACGTCGAAACGATTGGTGTTCAATCGGATGCGTTAACGAAAAGTCGGTACCACTTCACGACCGATTTGCAACGAGGAGAAGCGATCCTGTCAGCTAAACTTGCGACGTCGCTTGACCGTACTGTCGGGCAAGCGCTACGTGTCGGGGAAGAAACGTATCAGATTCGCGAGATTCTACCGGACACCAAAACATCAAAGAACGCGCAAGATCAAGTCCTGCTTTCATATGCTGATCTGCAGAAGCATCACACAAGCGAAACTAAAGCGATTTTGCTCGATATGAAAGAAGGGACGGATGTCGTACGCTATGCCGATACGCTCGTCCAATCGAATCCGAAGCTCCGTGTTGAGCTTTCGGAAGGACAAGCACTCTCACCGGCACTGAACGGTTACATCGGGATCTTGTCATTGCTGATTCTGGTCGTCTCTGGCTTGATCTTAATCGCAAACTTCGATTTATACTTGCGCAAACATACTGTCCAATTTGCGATCATGCGGACGCTTGGGGCGACGACCCGACAGCTGTTTCAGTTGTTCCTCGTTCAATCCGGCTTGATCGTCTTAGCAGGAACGGTGCTCGCGATTCTAGGTGGGATTTGCTTACCGTTACTCGGTCAATTTGTATGGCCTGCTGAAGGTAAGATGATCGTCTCACTCTTACTCGAACATCGTGCTTTCTTAGGACTCATCACGTTCGGCAGTTCCTTGTTGATTCTGATGTTGCTCGCGAGTACAGCGTACCGAAAACGGGATGTGTTGCCGCTTCACGTCCTACGAGACAATCTGAAAACGGCGTCACGATCGACGCGACGAAAACGCCTTGTTCTCGCTAGTAGTGGGTTGACTGCCAGCTTGATCTTATTTGCTGAAGTGATTGCGAGCACGGAGGGAGCACGAGCGATTGCTTGGCTCGGTGCGACCGTTGCTTTTTTACTGTCGATGTATCTTGCAACACCCCTTCTCTTGAAGGAGATTCTTCATCGAACGGAACCAATCGTTCGACGGTTAGCGGGACCGACGAGTTTCGTCGCATTCCGGGGTGTGTTGCCACAACTACGAAAAAATGCCTGGTTGATGATGATCGTTCAAGTATTGATCATCATCGTCGTCATCGGATCGACGTTCCTTGAGACAGTACAACAAAACGAACGGAAGTACATCATCAGCCAATACCCGACAGAAGTCGTCTTAAAGAGTCGCTTGGATGAGGGAACACAAGGGAACCCGCTACAATTGATTCGACACATTGAAACTGACCTACCTGGCGCAAAAGCGACTTTCCTGTCGTCTCGAAATTCCTTCGAATACCAATCACCGCAAAAAGATGTCTCGATCGAATACGAAGTGACGGACTATCGTCGCCTCGACGTCTTAGAGGGAGAACAGACGAGTGACACAGAAGGGATCATCGTCTCACATGCCTTCGCTAAAAAATATAGTCTCCAAATAGGCGATACGTTGCCGCTCGGGCGATGGGACGGGGAGCAAGAAAAAAGCGTTTCGGTCGGTCAATTCCGAATCGTTGGAATCGAAAAGAAGATAGCACCAGACGTCTTCGTCGATTGGCGGAACGAGCAGCTGCGACAACCGAACGATCAAATCTTGAATGTCTACATCGACGTTCCGTCCGAGTTAAAGAAGGCGCAAGTGACCAAAAAATTATCAGAGATCACGCAAAGTTATCCGACATTGCAAGTTAATCGACTATCTGACGCGCTTCGCGATGCGGAGCAACAAACGACGGAGCGCTGGTTCGTCTTCTTGATTGCGCTCGTCGTCATGAGTGGTTCCGTCTGGTTCGGACTTGCTAATGCCTTACTTAGTTTCGTAAGTGGGAAACGAGGCGAGTATGCCTTGTTACGAACGATTGCATTGAAACGAAACGAGCTCCGTCAGTTGACACTCGTTCAAATGCTTTTGTTCGTTGGGAGCGGCGTCATCTTCGGACTAATCAGTGGATTTGGCGCAACATTGTTCGTGACACGGATTGATGATACAGGATCATTCTATTTCAACGTACCGACGATTGCTGGAACCATTGCCGGTTTGGTAGTACTAGTCGTCGGCATCGCTTGGTTCGTCACCCGACGGAAGCAGGAAAACCTCGTTCACGAATTGAAACAGTAAGTAAGGGCAAGTGAACCGGGGGGATCGGGATGCGAAAAACGATGGGAGCGATTCTATTACTACTGTTGATCAGCGGTGTCGGGTGGTGGATGATCGCGGATGAACGGGATGCGACCTATGAGCAAATCGTTGAAGTGCAAGTCGTTCGACATGTAACGAAGCAGTTTGGACGTGATAACATCACGTCGGTCAAACCGTACTTCGTAGCGTCAGAATCGTCAAAATCACGGCGTCATCAAATTGCTGTTCAGCTGAAGTCCGCACCGACGGGGGAATACCGGATGTATCGTGTACTTCGGAATAAAGTCGAGTATATCGGACGATCACGGACCGTTCGACCGAATTGAAAGAAGAATTAAAGTCAGTTGGGGGAATATCGGTGAAAACGAAAGCAGAACGAATCTCTTATATCCAGGAAGAAAAACGTCAACTCGCAAAACCACGATTTTATAGTTCGTTGTTCTATGGCATCAGTATATTTTTAGTCGTCACGTTTCATGAAGCATATTGGCCGTTCGTGATGCTTATTGCAGCATTGATTTGGATTGCGCGGATTCACATGATAGAAGCGGAACGAGATATAGAATTGACGGAAAAACGACGAATGAAAAAGAATATTCAGTTACAGTACATGACGAATTTTGTGTTCATCATTTTGATCGGATTGTTCTATCCCGTACTATTTATGTTTGATTTACCACTTTTCCCGAATATTTTTGTCTATGCTTTATTTGTTGTCGTCTTTCTCACGTTGGATACTAGTTTTGAGAGAAACGGACGGCGTCTCGACGCTGAGCATCCAACGAAGAAAGAACTGCGTACGTATCCAAAGTCGTGGAAAAAGATTTGAATTGGAGAGCCGGTCATTGAACCGGCTCTTTTTGAGCATTCCTGTCGCTTCAGCACGAGAGGCTACCGTATGATGGAGAAGCACATGAAAAAGGAGGTCCTCGTATGCTTGCGATCATCATTGGATTCATCATCGGGTTACTCGTTCCGGTTCAAACGAGTGTCAATACACGACTGCGAGACGTCGTCGGTTCACCGTTCCTTGCTTCGCTGATTTCTTTTTCGATTGGCTCACTATTTTTACTACTTCTCGTGTTGCTTGTCGATGGTAATCTCACAGGTCTCACGGCTACTGCTGACGAACCGTTCTGGATTTGGGGTGGTGGACTGCTTGGCGTCATCTATTTGACTGGGAACATCTTGCTGTTTCCTCGTCTCGGAGGTGTTCAAACGGTCATCATGCCGATTTTCGGTCAAGTCGTCATGGGGCTGTTGATTGATCATTTCGGGTTATTTGAGGCGAACATTACAACACTCTCGCTAACACGAATCATCGGAGCAATTCTTGTTTTGCTCGGCGTCGTTGGGACGGTCGCGCTCGGTGACTATTTGGCACGGCGACAGAAGCAACATGTGGAGTCACGAGAGAACTCGTTACTCGTTTGGCGTATTCTCGGAGTTCTGACCGGAATGATGAGCGCAGCCCAAACAGCCATCAATGGCCATCTCGGAAGTGTTCTCGGGTCAGCTGTGAAAGGGGCATTAATCTCGTTCGTCATCGGAACGGTCACCTTACTGCTCTTGAATCTGATCCTACGAACGAAGTGGCAAATGGATCGTACGCAACCACTTCCCGCGTGGATTTGGATCGGGGGATTGATTGGTGCATTGTTCGTTGCCGGTAATGCGTTCATCGTTCCGCTCGTTGGTACGGGACTCGCTGTCGTCATCGTCACGATTGGCTTACTGACTGGAAGCTTATTAATTGACCGTTTCGGCTGGTTCGGTGCAAAAAAACAACCGGTCACGGGTGTACAGATTGTCAGTCTACTCGTCATGCTAGGTGGCATCATTCTAATTCGAATTTAAAAAGCAGCTCGTTCAAACGTATGATGGAATACGTTGAGAACGAGCTGTTTTCGGTCATTTCCTTAAATCAATCTTAATGGCAATCGTTTTTGCAAAGTTATCTCCGGAAACGAACATGACGAATTCTGTCTCATCCGCAGGTACTTGATAGACAAGATTCACATGTGATTTTCCCGGTGCTACATATTTTATTCCTTGTTTCCATGTCTTTTCGTTTTTATTTTCATAATCAATCGGTTCATAGACACCACTGACTCCTGTCATCTGGAAACGATTCGGGAAATAGTAACTCTCTTCACCAGCTTCTAGATAGTTGAGATCTTGATAAAAGGTCGGAACCGTAATATATCGATACCCGGCTTTTTCTTTCAATTTCAAGGAGCTAGGTGGTTGTTTCAATAACTTACCTACCCAGAAACTTGTGTCTTTAACGGCAGGGTCTCCGGGGAAAGTCTTAATCGTTCCTTTTGCCATCGTTTCTTCGATCACTCCGGAAGATTCTTTTGGTGTCGCATCGAGTTGTCGTTTTGCACCCGTCAAGCCATCGGAAATCTTACTGCCGGTCGTGATAACTTTTGGTGCTTTCGCAGTCGATGTTTGTTCGACTGGTCCTTCATTCGTGGCGAATAAGAAGAGCGATAGGACTCCGATGAATAACACAGCACCGATGGATGAAAGTGCTAGCTTGAAACGACGTTCTGTTTCTTTAGAATTGGCACTTATGTTACTGATCGCCGCGTTTGGAACGATACGGACAGCGCGCTGTGCTGGTAAAATCGCTCCGATGACACCTGTCAGGAGCGGAATTAGAATCGTTGCAGATAAGAAACCGAGTTCCGTTGTCGGGAATTGACGATACACTTGCCAAATCATCGCAAGAGCAAAGAGAAGACCGATGATCCCGGCTAGTAATCCTGTTAGTAAACCTTCAAGTAAGACGAGACGACGAATCAATCCGTCTTGCCAACCCGTCGCTTTTAAGACTGCGAGTTGACTCCGACGTTCATTGACGTTTTGCCAAAGAATCTCTGTCGTCGTCAAGATGGCAATCAATAAGGCAACTCCCATCGCAACATAATGCATCGTACCGACTTCTAAGGCGACATATTCACCTAGCCATGTCGCATAGAGAACGCCTTTTAAGCGGAATGTCACGAAGAGGAAGAAGATAAACAAACTTGTCGGTAAGGCAATTGCAATGATTGAAAGAATCGTACGTTGCCAGTATGTGACAAGTTGATTTATGCCCATTCCAAGAATCGATTGTGAGCGTACGAATCTGCGAGAGCGAGATACTTCACCAGAGCGAATACTTTCGTACGGTTTGATTCTACGAATTAATGCCATTGGTACGAGCGTACCACCCCAGTAAATGAGTAGGCCGGCAAGTCCAATTAAAAGAATTCGTCCTAGGGCGATTGGATGATCAGTCGTTAACCAAAACGTACCGAGGATTGACCAGGCAATTAACGCTACGAGAGACCCGAGTAAAGTCGCTTCAAGAAACAGTAACTTAGAGAGTTGACGCGGGCGCCAGCCGAGAGACAACAGAATTGCGAATTCTTTTTTTCGTGCATAGAGCAGAATGATATTCGAACTAAAGACATAGACGAGCGCAACCGCAATGACACTAGCGATGACACCAGACATGCCGACTTTCGCTTCTTGGAAAATCGTCATTGAAGAACCAAGCTTGATCCACGGTTGTTGGACCCATCCGAGGGCTGATTGTTTTTCAAGTCCAGGCAAGTACGTCAAAGCGAGCTGGGGAGAGGAACCAAGCGTGATATCCGTAATCAGACCGGTCTTTTCCTCAATTTCTTTCGCGACGTCTTGGAGTTTTTGCTCACTCGCTGCATTCATCTGATCGACGCCTTTTACATTGACGCGTATGACAGAGATCGCTTTTTCGCCGCGAATCTTGAAGGCGGCATCAAGCGTCGTCAACATCGAAGGGGGTTTCGTCAGGAAATCATATGAATCGTTTGTTGGTTTGACATCCTTGACGGGGTTAACCGGACGATCATTCTTATCCATGACCCATTGTGCCTTTGCAGGGAAATACGTCTCCATCGGTAGTTCCGTCAATGGATCCTTCGATAAATTCAGTTTCTTCGGATTGAAGACTCCGATGTAGTTTAAGCGAATCCGTGGCCAATCATCACTCGTCTTTCCGAACATTCGTGCTTCCCGGTACATCGTTCGTTTCGCAAGTAATGAATCCGGATCGACTTTCTTCGGTTCAACTTGATAACTGAACGGCCAGCGCGACTTAAAAGGGCTAGAAATCGAATGGTAACTAATCGGCGACGGCTTTAGGATCAGCCATTCGGAATTTCCTGACGGTAGCTCAGGAAACGAGGCCGTCATGATCTGTTTTAGCAATGTTTTTTGAACGTCCTGCGTTGTGACTGAATACGTCTTTGCAGGGTCGTCAGTCGTCTGTAGCGTATTTAGAAACTTTTCACCGCCACGCTTTGTGACATCTTGAATTGTCTCTTGAATCGAGTCATTAATAAGCGGGAGGTCTAATTTCTCATACGTATACGTCCGTGACGCATCGACATATTCCCGTTCGCTCATCAAAATGGGCATCTCAACCGTTCCGAGTTCAGGATCAACGACGTTTGCTGTGTCTTGTTTGTCAAAGTAACGACTATGTTTTCCGCTGATTGTCGCGCTATCTAGTCCGATTAAGCGGGCTTCTGCTTTGGGATCAATTCCGGCAATCATCGTATCGCTTCCGAATTCTAATAACGGATCTTCACCAAGAACAGCAGGTGCGACGCCGGAACGTGTTGCATTTTCATCCAGTGTCCATCCGGCAGCGAGATAACTAACGGAAGAGTACTTTTCGACATTCAAGCCGGTATTCTGTTTATCGGTGATCGTCAGCTTATAGACACCGTAATCGTCAAACCGGTGCGTACCAACAGGTGCTCCCGTAGAGTGGTTTCCGATCATCGCAATTGGAGCTGCGACTTCGACATCAGCAAGCGCTTGAATCGTTTTATATTGTTTCATCGTGATTCCACCATCAAGACTACTCATATAGTTCGGCTCAAGTAGTTTAAGGTCTTCCGTCACACTTCGGCTATTCGGTGGACGCACGACAATATCGTAGGAAGATTTCCAACGTTTTTGCAGTTCATCGACGACTGTACCGTTATTTGCTTGTGTCGTTCCAATTAAGTAACTCAGACCCGTACTGACAACAAGAACTCCGACGAGTAAGAGGATAAATCGCTCTTTATTGCGCCACCACGAATTCCAAATAAATCGCAACATATTTGCACATCCTTTCTATTTCAACTTCTTATGTAAAAAGCTTCAACTTCTTATGTAAAAAGCGCTTGCACATGATGCAAGCGCAATGGATCACAGTTCGATTTTAATCGTATGTGTTTTCGGAAACGCATCGGAAGCCGCAAACAAAACAAATGTCTTCGTTTCTTCAGGTACTTGATAGACCAAATCGATTTGAGCGCGATATGGAGAATAATATTGATGACTGTTCTTCCACGCCTTTGGATTATGATTGACGTAATCGACGACATCGTACTCGTGCCCTTTACCATCATTAAGAACAAACAAATTCGGTTTATAGACACTGTATGCACCAAAATTATCAGATGTGTCGTGCATAACGAGTGGGATGGTGACATAGCGATAACCTGTTTTGTCTTTCAGCTTCAACTCTTTTGGTGGAGAAGAAAGAAGAGCCTCGGCACGGAAGGTCTTCGCTTTTAATTTGGGATCACCGGGATAGGTCTTGACGAGTCCTTGTTTCATCAATTCGTCAATGTTTAAGATGCGATCCTCCTTCTTCTCGTTCACACCTGCCAGTTTCGTTTGGGAAGAGACGTTGACCGGTTTTTCCTGATGTGATGACCAGTACCAACCGCCGCCACCAATTAGAGCAAAAGAAGTAATCAATACGGGAATCGTTTTACGAGTATGTGACATAAAAACACTCCTTTTTTGATAGAATAGTCAGAATATTTATATAAAATATACTATTTACAAGGAATGGAAACAAGTCAATTGGTGAAAATAGTGTAAAAATAAGGAAACAATTACCCCGTTGATAAAATAAGGTAGAATTGAATAATAAGGAAACGGAAGGAATGAAATGATGAATCGCATTGAAATAGAATATCGTCTACAAAACGATTTAGAATTGCAACAATTACTGACTATCGTAGCACGACTTAATCTACCCGATTGGTGGATTTGTGCGGGTGTCTTACGCTCAAAAATTTGGAACGTTAAACGTCACGGTACATCGGATATTGATATCGTCTATTTTGATTCATTGGATATTTCAGAAGAAACGGAAAAGCAGTATGAACAATGCTTGAATACACAAATTGATTTACCATGGTCGGTTAAGAATCAGGCACGTATGCATACAGTCAATGATTTGCCACCGTATGCATCGGCGCAAGATGCAATCGCGCAGTTTCCGGAGACGGTCACGGCAATCGGTGTGACGAGACGACCAGATTTTGAACTGTATCTTCCTTACGGCGCAGATGACTTTACTGATCGGATCATTCGTCCAACCCCATCTTTTCAGGTTAGTGGGGATCGTCATTCGATCTTTCAGCGTCGTGTGAGTGAGAAAGGATGGAGAGACGATCCGAGTCTACATATACAGACATGAATAAGAAAGGAGCTTACGCCATGAAGCGAGTCAATTATAAAAAAACGATCCCTCTTTTAATGGTAGGACTCCTCTGTATCAGTGGATGTACGACTTGGTGACTTTAACCTACTGCTAGCAAGGGTGTTCAAAGGACGATACGATACGCTCATGATTTATGAAAAAAAGTCGAACTGGATGTTAAGCAGTTCAATGGATTTCATTCGGGATCAATCAACGAAAGGTGAGACGATCGAAGGAAGTCTAGCGTGGGAAGGAAACAAGAAACAAATGAAGACGACACTCGTAACGAATCGTCATTATACGATGATTGAGACACGGTTGAAAAATGAGGATGTTCCAGCACAATTCGGAAAACGGACGCGCACTATCAACGGGCTACAAGTCCATGTTCAAAAACAAGGGAAACAGCTGAGTCTTGCCTATCAAAAGGGAGCAGACGTGATGTGGATCGTCAATGATCGACCGGAAGAGACGATTATGCGATTGATTCAGCAATCACCGGATAGTCCGATTGAATCGCTTCTCACAGAGTAAACAGTTGAACTGAACAAACATACAAAAGAGATATCTTTGCTCAGACGTCTCTTTTTTGATTACGAACGATAGACCGATTCAAGGTAATATGCCATACGTTGCCAAGCCTTCAGCGCGAAATCTGCATCACCGTGGTGTGTAAAGGCATGAGCTTGACCCGCGAACTCTTGGTGTTCGACAGAGACGCCTGCTGTTTGAAGCCGTTTTGCGTATTGTCGTGCTTCCTGTGCCAGGGAGTCATGCTCAGCTGTCAGGACAAGCGTCTGTGGTAACGATTCGAGTTGAGCTGCATAGAGTGGCGAAGCGAGGTGGTGATAGGCGTCTTCCGAACGAGCGATATACATCGCATTGAACTGCCGTGCTTGTTCGACTGGAATCGCCTCCTCAAAAAACGGTTTATCCGCTGGATCCGTCGCGAGATCAAGCGGAGGATAATCAAGGAGTTGAGCGATAAGCGGTAGGGGACTTGCCTGTTCGGCATTCCATAAAGAGATCGCAGTCGCGAGATTGCCACCAGCACTATGACCGCCGATCGCGATTCGTGAAGAATCGAGATGAAGCGTCTCGCACTGCTTAAAAATCCACTGAACTACTTCATAAGCGATGTGGACCGGAACAGGAAACGGATGCTCTGGGGCTAGCGGATAATCGATATTGAGAACATGACAGTTGGCGGTCTCAGCGAGAAACAGATTCCACGGTTCATCCATCTCGGGCGTTCCGGTGATGAAACCGCCACCATGGAAACTTATGAATCCAGGTAACGTTTCAGTTGCATCGATCGGCGAATGAAGTAAAACTCGCACGTTGCCGATTGACGTCGGTACCTGTAGCGTAGTCGTTTTAGCTTGCGGTGGATGAGGAGGCGTGACTTTAGGACGATCCTCATTTGAACGGATTTGTTTGGAAAGTTCAAGCATCTCTTGGCGATTCATCGAATTCCTCCTTTATATCTAACTTGATCATACCGAACGGATCACTCGATTTCACGTTTTGGTTCGTTTTCCGCTAGTTACAGGAAAAAGCAGTAAGAGTTTGATACACTTTTGAAAGAAACTAGAAATCGAAAGGATGGAACAGATGCCAACACTTTACATTACGCGTCATGGCGAGACGGAATGGAACTTAGAAAAACGGATGCAAGGCTGGGAAGACTCCCCCTTAACAGCAAAAGGCAGACAAAATGCGCGGGACCTCGGTCACCGCTTACGTGAAATTCCACTGGACCACCTGTACGTTAGTCCGATTGGGCGCGTCCAAGAAACAGTTCGGATGATGAACCTTGATCCGTCGATTCCAGTTACCGTCGACGAACGTTTGCGAGAAATGCATATGGGAACCTGGGAAGGGCGAACGGCAGCGGAAATTGAAGTGGCGCATCCTCTAGCCCATGCTGCGTTTTGGCAAACACCACACGAATACATACCGGAATCAGGGGAATCGTTTGACGAGGTCCGCGAGCGGATCTTATCGTTTTTGAAACGACTTGCTGATCATGAGGAAGACGAGAACATCTTGATCGTGACGCATGGCATCTTCCTGAATATTTTGCTGACGCACCTTCAACGTAAACCGTTCGCGACATTATGGGATCCGCCGTTTATTCATGGAACGAGTTTGACGATCGTCGAATACAGGGATGGGGAAGCATTGATTCGATTAGAGGCCGACATGTCGCACGTCTTGACGAACTAAAAAACGGCGGACTTTTTCTCGTTCCGCCGTTCTCTTTATCATAATTTCGTCAAATAGATTAATATCGCGCCTTCTTTTTTTCTGACCTTTAGGTGAGGAGAGGATAACGTGTCGATCGAACGACCGATGATTGATTCTCCGATCGTGTAGCGTTTCAGGAGTAAGGGATAAAAGGAGACATTCGTCTGTTTCTGATCATTGAATTGACCGCTGTCAGTCTGGATATTTTGAGGTAAGGTGTACGCCGTTTTCGTCTCAGGAATACCATTTTTCGCATCCAGCGAATAGGTGAAGGCATGAGAATCGTTGAGCAGGTTCAAATCATACGTCAACTGGAACGGCGTGCGATCGTATGTACCGGCAGGAATCCATTTGTCGATCAGCACCTCAGGTGGTTCTGTATCGTCAAATTGGACCGCTTTGAGCTGAAGTGGGCGATCGAGTGTACCGGAAAAGAAAAAGGTCTGTTGTTGAGACGACTCTTCCTTTGCGGTAGAGGGTGTGATTGAAAACGAAGATTTCTTGATCGAAACGGTTTCTTTAGAAATAACAGTGGCTTCTGTAGCACAACCAGCGAGTAGAAATGGGAGAGTGAACCAAAGCGCATGTTTCATGACGTGTCCTCTTTTCCGATATGATGATTCAATCATTCATGAATAATTGAAAATATTTCAATTAGTATCTATATTATACCAGAAGAAAGTTCTTCAAATAAAGGAGGAAATCATGAAAGTGAAATGGCTAATAGCAACCGTTCTGCTCGTCGGTTGTACATCGACGAGTGAAGAGGCCGAATCGACGGCGAAATCGTTGTATGTCGCACCGAGCGGGAATGACGACAATGCGGGAACGCTGAAGCATCCGCTTAAAACGGTACGACAGGCGACAAAAAAAGCAACTGCCGGAACAACCGTCTATCTGCGAAAAGGAACGTATCCTGAAGCGATGATCGTTAGATCTAGTGGAACAAAACAGCAACCGATCACCTTCCGAAATTATCAAGACGAACGGGTCGTCTTAAGTGGGGAAAAAATCAAAGATCGGGATGACGTCTTACCGATCATAAAAATCAAGGA
Source organism: Exiguobacterium sp. EA-TM-5 (assembly GCF_053878415.1). NCBI lineage: Bacteria > Bacillati > Bacillota > Bacilli > Caryophanales > Exiguobacterium > Exiguobacterium sp. EA-TM-5. Next base: position 1,932,673 of record NZ_CM132670.1, read on the forward strand.
TCGGCAATACGTGACCGTTCAAGGTCTGACGATTGAAGCCGTTCAAACAAAACGAACGGACGCCACACCAATCGGTATTTTAGTCACGGGATCAGGATCACATATCACGTTGAAGAACAATACGGTCCGCCAGATCAAGACACTCGCGAAAGAAGGGAATGCACACGGAATCGCCGCCTACGGAACGGGAGCGATTCGTCACCTGACGATCTCCGGCAACCGAGTTGAGCAGAATCGTCTCGGTTTCAGCGAAGCCCTCGTCTTAAACGGAAACGTCAAACATTTCCGAGTGACGAAGAACGTCTTACGGGATAACGACAACATCGGGATTGATTTGATCGGGTATGAAGGAATCGCGCGATCGAAGAAAGACGACTACGTCCGGGAGGGAATCGTATCAGAAAATCGAGTTTACCGGACGTCGAGCTACGGGAATCCTGCTTACGGTAAGGAATACAACGCGGCTGGCATTTATATCGATGGTGGAAAAGACTTGACGATCGAGAAGAATCTCGTTGAAGCGAGTGATATCGGGATTGAAGTAACGAGTGAACATGCCGGACGTTACGCAGAAGATATTATCGTTCGTCAAAACGATTTGCGACGCAATGTTTACACCGGTATCGCGATTGGCGGCTATGATACGAAACGCGGCGGAACAAAACAGGTCCGGATCGAGAAAAATCAGTTAATCGGTAATGATACGAAAGGACTCAAAGGTGGTCAATTGCTTGTCCAGCACGATGTGCGTGACAACAAAATCATCGGGAACACGTTCAGCGGTCCGTTAAGTGTCGCCCATTACTTCAAGACGAGTTCTGGGAACCAGTTTGAACAAAATACGTTCAAGCATACGAAACGCTTCATGTGGCGCGACACCTCATATAAGACGCAACAAAGCTTCCTGAGAGCCGTTCGAAAGGTGGAATGAGGATGAAGAAATTGGAGCGACTCCTCGCTTACTGGATCCGTATTCCGAGACGATGGCGGCTCACAGCGTTGACAGCTTTCTTATTAACGGTTTGGACGATCGAAGGGGTTCGTTTGTTAACAAGTCGAGCGTTACATCTACCGACCATTCAAGACGTGATCATTTGTTTTATTCCAGCGATTCTTTTGTTTACAGTATGGAAAACAAAAAGTCCGAAGTCTCCACCGAATTAATGAATCGAAACAAGGAATTTGGATAGGTATCCTCGAAAAAGGGAGGGTAGTTCAATTAAAAGGAGGAAGAAAGATGACGAAACTGACGATTCAAGCCGTAATTGACCGTCCAGTCGAGACGGTGTGGGAAATGTGGAATGAACCAGAAGATATCAAACGCTGGAATGCAGCATCAGATGATTGGCATACGACGGCGTCAAAGAATGATTTGACGATCGGCGGTCAATTCACGAATCGCATGGAAGCAAAAGATGGCAGCATGGGATTTGATTTCACCGGTACGTACGAGACGATCGTACCGCATGAGCGAATCGTCTATGTCCTCGAGGATGGACGTCAGGTGTCGATTGACTTCTCAAAAAATGGAGAACAAACAGAAGTAGTCGAGACGTTTGATGCGGAAACGATGAACCCGCCTGAGATGCAACAAGCGGGTTGGCAGGCGATCCTTGATCGTTTCAAGGCATATGCGGAGTCGAAGTAAGTCGTTCGCTACGTAATTTCCGACCACGACGATCCATCAAGGCGGAAATAACGCCAGATTCATAACGACGGAACCAATTATATAATTGTTGATACGATACATCATGCCGTCCGGCGATGTGTTGGTAATCCTTAGCGGCTGCCAAACAATCGAGGACGGCATTCATGCGTTGTTCTAAAGTGCTAGTTGGCATAGGCGTCTTCCTCCTTGTTGCAGCGTTCTATAGACTACGGTTCAAAGCTAGACGTTACATGTTCGATCGAAGCAAAAGGATCGAAGAAAAATTGATGCGTTTCTTGTTCGTTCCTTTTGATGACTACTCGTTTTTCAAGTGTAGGCAAATGAACGAGAAACGAGATGTGCAGTTCTGTAGAAGTGGACGAAATCGAACTGTCAGTGGCATACCGCTTTTTCAATTGTACGACTGCTGAATTTGCAGTGATGTACAGGATGTGCCGATTCCAGATCTCTGTGCGAAAGAGTGAGTCAATCATGCGAACAAATGCGTGACCAGAAATGAACTGCATAAGATGAACCTCCTTACATATATTATGTATATCCTACACATGTTTAAATAAAACCTATATTTCATATATTACAAAAAACCACCTCCAGAAAAAGAGGTGGTTTGCATCATCCGGCTAATTCTAACATTTGGACAAAGGCAACGTCCGGATCTGTCGTCTCGAATCGGTTTAGCCAATCCTTAAAGTCACCTTCGTAAAGGATACGACCTTGATGAAGAAAGATGACGTGGGCATCGGTATGCAATAAATCATGCAGTTGATGCGTCGAAAAGAGACAGGTTTGTCCATTTGCCGTCATCTGGTCGAAGCGTCGCATGATATGGAGTCGTGTTGCCGGATCAACGCCACTTGTCGGCTCGTCAAAGATGTAGAGTGAACGTGGCACCGTCGTCAAGAGTGTCACGAACAACCATTTCTTTTCACCAGCAGACATCTTGCCGATTTTCATCTGCCAGAGGTGTGCGAACAAGTCAAGTTCGCGTGGCTGTTTCAAATGTCGCGTATACGTTTCTTGCTTACGATACTCCTTCAGTCGGGCGAGCCGACCGACGAAGACGGCAACATCTTTTCCTTTCAATTCATCCGAGTAATAAATGAATTGTGTCAAATAGAGAATGTCTGACATATCAGGTAAGTCAAGCTCCCCGGAAGTGATTGGTAAGGCACCAGTCATGCAATCGAACAGCGTCGTTTTTCCGGCACCGTTCATGCCGATCAAGACGTTCAGTTTTCCGGGAACGAGTGAAAAAGAAACGTCATGTAACAGGTCGGGCGATTTCGGATAACTGAAGCGTAGATGTTGAACATGCATATGAATCCTCCTATCGGGTCAGCAATGACATGAGATTAAAGCGTTTGACAGAGAACAGACCAAGTAACAAATAAACAACGAGTACGATCGTTAATAAAAGTAACGATGCTCCTGAAACATTCTCAGAGACAGCGAGACCGAGTGATTTCATGACGTAAAATGGGTTCAAATAACTAAACCAGCGATCCGGTTGGCTATTTGCGAACAAGAACAGTGGATACATGACGATGTTGATTAATGTTGACATGCTCGAAATCTTTGCCGGTAACATCGTTAACGCAATGCTCGCAAAGGCAAACGGAATACTCAGTAATAAGACGAGGTATGCGAGTAATAAGGTTGAGATCGAGAAGAAACCAAATACGAGCATCAAAACCGTCGTGAACACCGTCAAGCTGACCGCTGCAAACACGAGCTGAACGAGTACGAGTGCTAAAATACAGCCGATCTTACTGCCTGAAATCATGATATAGGTCTTCATCAAGCCATGCTCCCGCATCCGGGCAAGTTGGAGACCAATGCCGTTCACGTAAATCGAAAGTAAGATATAGCCCCAAAAGAGAGCGAGGAATGGTAGGAAACTGCTCTCAGTGAAGTCGAGACGTGACCCGAAGACAAAGGCGAGAATCAATGGGAAAATCAACGACCAAAAGACCGGAATCTTATCCGTCAGCATGATTTTTAAGTAGAGTGTGAAATAGCTAGGAATTGAATACATATGGACCTCCAGTTCGTGAGAGTTCTATTGAATACTATTGTCTAACTAAACTTACGAAATAAATTGGAGAAAAGTTCCTTATGGTATAAGGAGTTAATAAAAGTAAGAATACCAGAAACACACAAATATTGTAAACTGAAGCAATGAAAAGGAGGCTTTAAGATGAAATACCTATTAACATCCGGTGGAGTACAAAATGCATCGATTCATCAAGAGTTACTCGATATGCTTGGAAAGCCGATTGAAGCATGTCACGCCGTTGCAATTACAACGGCGTCCTACGCGTTACCGAACGGAGTAGAACTTGCTACCAACTTTATTCAAGGCAAGGATGAGGCACCGATGGTCGGTTTAGGTTGGAAGTCGGTTGGACTATTGGAACTGTCAGTCATACCAGCGCTTGCGGCAGAAACATGGCGACCTGCTGTTGAAAAAGCGGATGTTATCCTCGTCAATGGTGGTGACCCCTTATTTTTGCATCACTGGTTCGTTGAATCGGGCTTTGATCGATTGTTACCGGAACTGACCAGTGTCTATGTCGGGATGAGTGCCGGTAGTATGGTGCTTACGCCACGAATCGGAACGTATTTCGTCGGATGGCAGAAGACACCGGAGCAATCAGACGCAACACTCGGCCTCGTCGATTTTTCAATCTTCCCGCATCTCAATCACCCGCAGTTACCAGATAATCATTTGCAAGCAGCAAAAGAATGGGCAAAGACGCTCACGAATCCGGCGTACGCAATCGATGACGCGACGGCGATCCGTGTCATCGGTTCGAACGTCGATGTGATATCTGAAGGAAATTGGGTCAAGTTGCGATGACAACCATCTATTTCGTCCGACATTGTGAATCGGTCAAGACGGGGAGCGATCGTGAACGAGGCTTGACCGATGTTGGTCAACTGCAAGCGCAGAAACTAGTAATGTTCTTTGAAGCGATCCCGATTGATGCCATTTTCTCGAGTCCGATGCGACGGGCGATTGATTCTGTCCGACTGCTTGCGAATCAGAGAAACATGCAGGTCATGACGCTTCCGTTTCAAGAACGACTTTTTCAACTAATCGATAAACGATTAACGTCTGAGAGACTCGAGGAAGTATTGAGGCAGTCATTTCTAGACGTCGATTACGCAGAAGTTGGTGGAGAGTCGAATTGCATGGTACTTGATCGTGCTGTAGCAACCATCGAAAAGCTCCGTGACATGCATCCAAATCAACAAATGCTTATCGCGACGCACGGCCTCATACTGTCGTTAGTTCTTGAAAGATATACTGGGCGAGCGGCGAACGAATGGTTAGATGCCATGTCGAGTCCAGCGATTCACCGGTTGACATTCGATGCCGTCGGGAACGCGTCTCATGAACAGCTACTCTAAGGCGATTAAATCTGCCCACTGAAGATGAATCCGAGGAAAACGAGGAGCAACACGCCAAGTGGAACGGCACAGGCGAGACTGACATATTTAAGGATCCCGGACTCGCGCCGTCTGAAGGCGACGATCCCTAGGCCGATTCCGAATAGGTAAATGGCAAGTCCGATTGGAATCGTGATCATCGAGTTTGGTCCAAATGACCAGTTAATCGGCGGGAAAATCATATAAGCGATGAACAAGCCAAGTAGACTGAAAAAGATAGAGGCTTTAGCATATGTCATGTGAGAACTCCTTTTGATTAAGTCTGTAAATAATAAATTCGAACTACAGACGCGAAATCCTGCTCTCACCAGTAAATTTCCAGTTTGTGTTTTGCATAAGCGGGAACTATATCTAAAAGATACTATCTTTTAGATATAGGAGGGACCGATGCCAAAAGAAAACATGACCCGTTATGCAATTCTCGGACTCCTGGCGAGCGGTTGTACGTCCGGTTATGAGATGAAGCATACGATTGACACGAGCTTAAATCATTTTTGGAAAATCAGTTTCGGACAAGTCTACCCGACACTGAAACGGTTAGAAGCAGAAGGATTGATCGTGGAAGAGGTCACAGATGGGGAGCGAAAACAATTTGGACTGACGGAAAACGGGCATGCAGAACTCGCGCGGTGGGTTGCTGAACCGTCCGTTGAATTGCCGGTGCAACGAAACGACTTATTGTTGAAGCTTTATTTTGCTCGCCATGCTTCAAAAGACGTCACAATGCAGAAGATTCAGGAGCATGCGCGCTTGCTCGAAGAACGGCTCGAGACATATCAAGCAATTGATACGATGATTCGTTCCTATCCTGAATCAAACGACGCCGTTTATTGGTTGCTGACGCTTGATTATGGCATTCGAAAGACACGTGCGTTACTCGACTGGTGTGACGCTTCTCTTGAAACCCTTGAAGGAGGAAATTGACATGAAACGGATCATTGCGACTCCGAACAAAGACGTCGTCGTGTTCATCATCGGGTTACGGATCAATCGCCTGCGCTCCGTCCGGCAGTGGTTGCCGACGGTCCAAGCGATGGGACCGATGCTGCAAGAGTGTTATACGAACGATGTCGGACTAATTTCGCATGAGTCGCTTGTCGGTTGGCGTTCCGTGACGTTGATCCAGTATTGGCGTTCAACAGAAGAGTTGATGGCATATGCCCATGGTTCCCGCCATTTAACTGCGTGGAAACGATTCAATCAGAAAGCACGGACATCAGAAGCAGTCGGGATCTTTCACGAGACGTTCGAAGTCAGCAATTATGAGTCGATGTATGTCAATCTTCCGACACGAGGGCTTGCAAAAGCACTTGGGGAGTCGGTAATCAAACCGCATCAAGAACAAGCTAAAGGACGATTAGCCGAACGGCAGTCGTAAGAGACGATCTGAACAGACAAAAGACGGATGCTGCTGCATCCGTCTTTTTATGTCGCGACTGAATTGACGGGTTCGAGTATCTCCCCACAGTTTTGACAAATATGATCAAGTGTTTTCGTACATGGTTCGCAAAATGTACAAGCGTGCGAGCACTGATAGATCGTCGTTTCAATCGTTTCTTGGCAACGGACACAGGTTGGTTCCATAAGTATCACCTCCTGTTACAAGTATAAGAAAAGCATTTTGATGAGCACAGTAGAAGAGCATAGGGAAAGGCTATATTTTCCTTTGATTCCATGTTAATTTGAAGAAAGTGGTTTTAATTCGAAGGAGAGATGAAAAATGGATCAAATTGACCAACAAATTGTCCGGATTCTGCAAGACGATGCAAGAATCCCATGGTCGGAACTAGGACGACAGATCGGGTTATCGGCACCTGCCGTCATCGAACGCGTCCGAAAAATGGAGGACGCAGGGATCATCGAAGGATTCCGCGCTGTCATTAATCCAGAGGCACTTGCGCAAGGGTTACTCGCGATCGTCATGTTCGAAGAGACGCGGTGTGCGGGATTGATTGAATTTTGTAAAGGGCATCCAGAAGTCGTCGAGTGCCACCGCCTGACCGGTAGCTATAACTTCATGGTCAAGCTGCAAACGGCGTCCGTTGCAACACTGGAACGTTTTCTCGATGACGCATCGGTCTACGGGAAACCATCGACCTGGATTCGACTGTCGACGCCAGTGCCATTTACGGGGTATACGGTATGACGGAAGAGATACGTTTATGGATCAAACAACTGACGGGGGATATCGAGCATGTCGAAAAACTCAGTGAACAAGGCGGAACATCGACGGTCTACCGAGTTGAAACGAAAACAGAAAAATACTTACTGAAAACTGCTACGAAAGCGAGATACCAAGAATGGCTCACAGAAGAAGCGATCGTCTTAGAAGAATGGATGCAACGAGAACCAGGGTTCCTACCTGAGTACGTTGGCTTTTTAAAGGCAGAGCAGCATACTCATCTCTTGATGGGGTGGCGAGAGGGAATCACGTTGACGAGAGCATTAAGACAGGCGACAAACACGCAACGAATCCGACTTTGGAAAGATTTCGGGGAGTACCTGTTTCAATTTCATCAACGAATGACAGTGGGAACCTCAAGCGATTGGTTAACGGAACGAATCATGACAGCAGAACGTTATGTCGCATCTGATTGGACGTCCGGTACGATGGATTTACTGAATCGATTGAAGTCTTCCTGTCCGAATCCGATTGCTGCTAGTTGGATTCATGGCGACTGTACGACGGACAACCTATTGGTCGCAACAAACGGTACGATGTCATTCATCGATGTCGGAGCAATGAGACTAGGCGATCGACGATATGACATCGCTCTTGCGATTAGTCCAATTATCGATGATCAAGCAGCGTTGGATTCCTTCTATCGAGGATATCGGTTTGCTCGACTAAACAAATTAGAATTTGATTACTTCGAACATGGTCTCTACACCTTTTTCTAAAAAGTTATTTTAGAGGAGAGAAGAAATGAACCTTATGTTAATCGGTGGCGGCCAACTGATTGCGCCGTCCCATCAAGTCATCAATCGTCATGTCTTTCGACTGACGACACACGCACCGCATATCGTTTTTCTCCCGACGGCAAGTCGGGATGAATCGCTATACCAAAACCAATTTCGGAATACATATGAAGCACTTGGGGCAACTGTCTCAATCGTCACATTGTTTGACGATAACCAAACGATCGATACACAACGACAACTATTACAGCACGCCGACATCATCTATGTCGGAGGTGGTCATTATCCGTTACTCGCTAAGACTCTTAAGGACACTGGAGTGGGTGTACTTCTCAAGCAAGCGGTCGAGCGTGGAACGTGGTACGTCGGTGTCAGTGCAGGCGCAATCTATCCGATGGAATACGGGATCCGAACGACGGAAAATGGTAACGATTACTGTCTTGATACAGGACAAAGCTGGCTCAGTGGCTGTCTCTGTCCGCATTTAAATCAAGAAAGAAGGGCAGCTCGTTTTCAGGACTACCTTCCTCAAATGGAAAGTGCAATCGGATTACCTGACGATACGGCGTATGTTCAATCTGAGACGGATCAGTATATGTTAGGTGAAGGATACGAGCTGTATAAATGAAAATGAACACCTCTAACTTTCGAAGAGTCATACTAAGTAGTTTAAAAAATCAAAACGGTTGACGAATAAAATTAGAGGTGTTATATTTATCTCGAATTAAAGATATATGAATTGAAGATACAAAAGAGGTGAACGAAATGACACGACCGAATCCGAACTTGAAAGCATTGACAGTCATGGTGCGGGCAGTCGACGCGCTACATGAAGTGATTAAGAAGGACGTTGCGCAGTGGGGACTGAACCCGACCGATTTTTCAGTTCTTGAGTTGTTGTACCATAGAGGGAGGCAACCGATCCAACTGATTGGGAAAAAAGTCTTGATAACGAGTAGTAGCATCACGTATGTCATCGATAAGCTTGAAAAAAAGAACTACGTTTTCCGTAAAGCGTGTCCGGAGGATCGGCGCGTGACATTTGCGGAACTGACCTCTGAAGGGCAACAATTGATGGAAACGATTTTTCCGGAGCACGAGCAAGCGATCAACCAGGTATTTCAAGGGATAGACCCGTCCGATCTCGAAGTTTTCATTCAGACAGCAAAAACGATCGGTTATCAAGCAAAAGGTAATTAAATTTTTTTAGACTGATATCTCGAATTCGAGATAATAACGATTAGAGGAGCGATTTTTCATGAATGAACTAAAAGGTATCCACCACGTTACAGCGATTACAAGCAGTGCCGAGAAAAACTATGACTTCTTTACGAATGTCTTAGGGATGCGATTAGTCAAAAAGACCGTCAATCAGGATGACATTCAGACGTATCACTTATTCTTCGCTGATGATAAAGGATCTGCCGGCACGGATATGACATTCTTTGATTTCCCTGGTATTCAAAAAGGCTCACACGGGACAAATGAAATCTTCAAGACGGCGTTCCGTGTCCCGACGGATGCCGCACTCGAGTACTGGATCAAACGGTTTGACAAATATGACATCAAGCACCGTGGCATCAAAGAACAGTTTGGTAAACAGACGCTCTCGTTCGTCGACTTTGATGAGCAACAATATATGCTGATTTCTGACGAGCACAATCAAGGTGTCGCGTCCGGCACACCGTGGCAAAATGGTCCAGTGCCACTCGAGTTCGCGATCACAGGACTCGGTCCGATCCACATCCGAATTGCGGAATTCGATAATTTAAAAGCCGTGCTCGAACAAGCAATGCTGATGCGTGAAGTTGATCAAGCTGGTTCACTGCACTTGTTCGAGATGGGTGAAGGCGGAAACGGTGCCCAAGTCATCGTCGAGCATAATGTTGTCCTACCAAGTGGACGGCAAGGGTTTGGAACGGTCCATCACGTCGCCTTCCGCGTCGAAGATACGGCTGCTTTACAGGAATGGATCGAGCGGATGCAACAGTTACGCTTTAACACATCCGGCTACGTCGATCGGTTCTTCTTTGAATCACTTTATGCCCGTGTTGCGCGAGGTGTCTTGTTCGAATGGGCAACGGATGGTCCTGGTTTCATGGGTGACGAACCTTACGAAACGGTCGGAGAGAAATTGTCATTACCACCATTCCTCGAGCCGCAACGAGCACAGATCGAACAAATGGTTCGTCCAATCGATACGGTCCGGAGCACACGGACGATCGAAAAAGAATATCTTTAAAAGAAAAGAAAGCTGACAGCATCTAAATAAGAGGAGGAAACGAAAATGGAGAAATTAAACATTGGCATCATCTTAGGGTCAACACGTGAAGGACGTCTTAGCCCACAAGTCGGGAACTGGGTCAAACAACTTGCCGATCAACGTGATGATGCAAACTATACGATTCTTGACATCGCTGACTACAAATTACCACTGCTTGGTGAAAAAGACGGGGATGCTTCGGGGGCTGCTGCTTGGTCGAAGGATGTCGCAGCACAAGACGGATTCGTCTTCATCGTGCAAGAATACAACCACTCGATCGCAGCGTCACTCAAGAACGCGCTCGATTATCTCCGCGTCGAATGGAACAATAAAGCGGCAGGGATCGTCTCTTACGGTTCAGTCGGTGGAGCACGGGCGGCAGAACATTTGCGCGGCATCTTAGGGGAGTTATTGATCGCCGACGTCCGGGTACATCCAGCGTTATCCTTGTTCACTGATTTTGAGAACGGATCGGTTCTCAAAGCCGCAGCCGTTCAAGAAACATCAGTCAACCAAATGCTCGATCAAGTCATCCCGTGGGCAACGGCGTTGAAAACGATCCGCTAAATCTTTTCATACAAACCCCCTCATTTTGAGCTGAAATGAGGGGGTTTCACGTTATCATGTACAACACGACGTGACGCGGCGCAGATCCTTTTCTTGAATGTAAAGCGTGTGATGGCGGACTTTATAAGGAATGTCAGCCGCTTGAAGCCGTTCGAGGTAGTGACCAGTCGGAGCGACCGTCCACTTCACATAGGATGTTGCGGCATTTGGTGAGACGAGACAGATGAGTAGTAAAAGCGGAAGGAACCATTTTCGAATCTTCAACCGTATACCTCCTTTATTATTTCAAATACTGTATTAATGTTTTTATTGTTTGAAAACAAAACTGAAAAAAAGGACTCACGTCAACAAAAAATAACTGACCATTAAACCGACTAACAGACCACTAAAGGCGAGTCGGTAAACAGGTGATCGATGGGTTCCTTTGTTTCGTTTCACTTGATAGACGATGAAATAAGCCACACTGGTCACCATAATGAGGATGGCCAGTGTACTAAGTATCGTAGACATCAGCATTCCTCCTTATCGTAAAATCTTAGATAATGCTTTTCCTTTTGCCAGTTCGTCAACGAGTTTATCGAGAATGCGGATGTTACGGATATGCGGATCCGTTAGGTTTTCCACTCGAATCCCGCAGATAACACCAGTGACTAAAAATCGACGTTCGTTCAATTCGGGTGCTTGTTCGAAAAAGGCTGCGACGGATTGCGCTTGTTTTGCTTGTTCAAACGATGCTTGCGTGTGTCCGGTTAACCAAAGCATGATTTCATCCAGCTCATCTTGCGTCCGTTGCTTGCGCTCTACTTTTTGAAGGTATACGTTGTACAGCTGCTGCATCGGCATTTGAAATACTTTTTCATAACTCATCTGAATCGCCTCCTTTCATGGTAACATATGGGAAAAGATCTTGTGTTAAGGATTTCAATTTCGTTTTGGAGGTGCAGGATGAAATGAGACGTCGAATGATTGGGATGACTTTCATGACATGCTTAGTACTATTTTTAGGCGTCGTGGGTGTAAAACTGTCGTATCAAGCCTTAGTCGATCCTCCGATCGATCAGTCGACGGGAAACTGGGTACATGTCCCGAGCACGATCTTACCGACTAAAAAAGTCATCTATGCGAAAAAAGATTTGATCACAAAGGCACTGGACTCTTCAAAAAATGGGCACAAAGGATATCGGAAAGAGCCGGATAAGAAACCTGTTGTTGAAGTGGGAAAGGGATCATGGACGGATACGATCAATCAAATCACTCGCGTTGCTCCTTGGATTGTCGCTCTAGTCATCATCATCTATCTGTATCGTCGACAACGATTCAACCGCATGCAGTGGTCATTCCCATCAAAGCATCAACCAAAACGAACCGCTCTATCGCTTCCGCTAACATCTGAAGTCCAGTTCTCCTTAGAAGACAGTATCCTTGATTCAAAAATTCGTGAAGCGGTGCGCGCGTTCAATCGGTCACTTGCTCCAGCGCAGCAACGGCGGACACATGAGACGCTGACGGAGTGGTTAACACGCCTAGAGGTCACGGTTCCGCATGAGGTCTATCAGCTCGTTCGGTATGCCGACGTGGCAGAGCAGACACTTGATTCTTCTCGACGGACTGCTTTCCTCGAACAACTTAAGCAAAATCAGACACGGCTCGTATAATCAGCCGTGTCTTTTTTGATGTCCACGATACTTGTTGAGGGCGAGCATATTTAAGAGGAACAGTGCTGCACCATAAAGGAATAGTCCGAGCCAGAACGGCCAGATGCTCGACCAACCGTTGCCGTAGACAAGCACTTCCTTGATTGCACTCGCCCCGTAGAAGATCGGGGTGATATATCCGATGTTACCGAGTCCGTACGGGATCAAATCAAGCGGAATCAAACCCGAGAAGAAGATTTGCGGAATGATTGTAAAGGGAATCAATTGGACAACTTGTAATTCAGACTGGGCAAAGATCGAAATCGTTGCCCCGAACAAGACCGCGACGACGGCAAGTCCGAGCATCGTCAGAAAGACCCAGATGATCGAGCCTTCAGATGGTAGATCAAGAACCGTCGTCGCGTACAGGACGACAAGAATTGCCTGGATGGAAGCGAAGACGCTATAACCGAGCGTATAGCCGAAGATGACATCCGTTTGGCGAATCGGTGTCATCATCAATCGCTCGAGCGTACCGCCACTACGTTCCTTGACGAGTGCCATCGCCGATAAGATAAAGACAAAAAAGAACGAGAACAGCGATAAAAAGACGAATCCGAGCGCGTCAAACGTCGATTGATCAACATCTCCGTAAAGATAGTTCGTCTCAAGTTGCATCGTTGGTTGAAGCGACGCCAGTCCAGCTTGAATCTCGCGTAGTGCTTTGGAACTTTTCGTCGAAGGTTCGCGGAGACTTAAGGACAGCTGATTGTCGCTCATCTCTAAGACGACGTCGACCGTTTCTTGATCTTTCAGATAGGCGTCCGCATCACTACCGCTATACGCTTTGATCGACAAATCCTGCTTTTCAATCGCTTGTGAGACCGGAGCTGGTACATCCTGGTCAATGGCGACGACTGGCGTGTAGTCATCGTTTCCAAGCAAGAAATAGATCAAGGTGAAGATTAATAACGGAGCAAGTAAAATCAGTCCAACGCTTCGTTTATCGTTCAACGTTTGACGGATGACCCGTCGTGCGAGTTGCCACATCACGTCACGTCCTTTCCGGCGAGCAGGAATAGTTCTTCAACTTTTCCGTTTTCCGTCTGGGCAAGCAAACGATCGAGGGGATCGTAGGCGATGATTCGACCGTTATAAATCAATGCCGCCCGGTCACATTCGTTGATTTCATCCATGACGTGAGTCGAGACGACGATCGTTGTGCCTTGCGCACGAATTGTTTGGAATTGATTCCAAATCTGTCGGCGTAACACGGGATCAATCCCGACCGTCGGCTCATCAAGGAATAGGACGCTCGGACGATGCAAAATCGAGATGGCAAGGGACAACCGTTTCTTCATCCCACCGGAATAATGACGGACGAGCTTTTTTTGATCATTCGTTAAATCGACGAGCGTCAAGACCTCTTCGATTCGTTTTGCTAAGTCCTGACGAGACATGTGGTATAAGGAACCGAAAAACTGTAGGTTTGCAAGCCCTGATAAATCCTCATATAGGGCATCATTTTGTGGCATGAAACCAATCTCTGATAACATCTTAAAGTTTGGCATTGAAGTGTCACCGATTTGAATCGAACCCGTATCTGCCTGGATCGCGCCGATCATTAAGCGAATCAACGTCGTCTTGCCAGACCCTGACGGACCAAGCAATCCACAAATCTCACCAGACGGAATCAAAAGATCAATTTGTTGGAGGACGTCCTGTTGATGAAACGATTTCGATACACCGTGTAGTCGTAAATCCATCGTGTTTCCCTCCTTTTATAAAATAATTATTGAACAACGTGTTGATTAATTTCATTATAAAAGGGAGAGAAAATGGGAGCAATGACCAGTTCACGTCCATCTGTTGCTTAAGCGACACATCCCGACAAACTGTTGAAGAAAGAGGCGATTTCGATGAAAAAACAAGATTTACGCATCATTCGAACCGACCGCAGAATTCGCGAGACGTTCCTCGTACTGATCGACGAGGTCGGCTTTGACGCCGTGACGATCAAGTTATTGACGGAACGCGCTGAAGTCAACCGCGGAACGTTCTACCATCATTACGCGGATAAATATGAACTGCTCGAACGGATGACGAATGAGATTTTTGAAAAGATCGAAGCAACGTTCGAACGGGAGATTCCGTTCGTCCTAATCAATAAATCGGAAGCATCTCCGTACCGACGGATCATTCCGTTTCTAACGTTTCTTTACGAGCACCGGACCTTGATGCGGATTTTACTTAGCCCGGCGAGCGACGGAATGTTTCGGAACCGGGTCCGCGATTACATGCAACAGATTCTGTTCTCGGGGTTACCTGAACAAGGAGAACGACTCGTTCCGGAAGACTATCTCGTCGCTTATCTCTCAGCTGCCCATCTCGGAGTGATTGAATCGTGGTTGAGTCATCCGAACGAAACGACACCGGAAGAGATTGCTCGGATCGTCTTTACGATTTCAATGGAAGGACCGTTTCGAGCGGCGGGGTTCCGGCGATGAACTTACAGGAAGTAGTAGCCTATATCGTCGAGCCGTTGCAACAAGATCAAATTCGCTTCGGCATCGGTGGTTCATTGTTGCTAGCACATCATGGACTGCCTGTCACACCGCGTGACATTGATGTCGTCGTTGCGCTAGAAGACGCTGAACGAGCCATTCAATTGTTAGCGGAGATGGGAACTGTCGTCGAACAAGACGAGATGTCACTGTACGCGACACAAGTGTTTCAGGAATTCATCATCAAAGGAATCGATGTCGATCTGATGAGCGGACTACAGATTCGCCATGACGAGGGGATCTTTGTCTATCCGTTTGCTGAACAAACGATTAATGAGACAGGACTTCCATTTATGTCACTCGTCGATTGGTACGTCATCTATCAATTGATTCCAGGACGAGAACAAAAAGTCAAAATGATTGAATACTATCTTGCTCAGCAGGAAGTGGATCAAGAGCGACTGAAACAGCTGAGACGACTTAATCTCCCGCAAGTCGTCAGGAATCGGATAGATCAATGGCTGAACTGACTCATAAGTCGCGCATTAAAACGACTTCGTTCGTTGCCGGTAAGTAAGCATGATCGGAGTCGAGTAGTCCGCAGGCGACGTACTGATCGAGCGTCTGGTCGAAGACATAATAGGGCTTTAATGTCAGATAAGGCATGAGTACGTCACGTATGACTTCTTTTGGCACGCTATTAGGCAACGGTTGCGTCGAGTCATGGTAGAGCGCGATAATCGACTCGTTATCAACGATTAGGCTGACTTCGTAAGTTTCTTCAATCAGGAGAATCGTTAAACGACGCTTGTAAGCGAGCGTTAGGTCGTCATGTGTCCGGTGTACTTTCACGTTAATGAATGGAAAATCCCGATTAATTTCCTGAATTGTCCACGCTCCTGACTCTTCAGGATACTCCGCAGCGATGAGGTCTACAGCAATCGATTGACAAGTCGTCAATGTCTCATCGGTCAACGGTCGGTAATCCGGGTGTGGTGTTCGAGCTTCGGCATCGAGTGCCGTGACGGCGTCTCTCCGCTTAATCAATTTGCGTGTGTAGGAGAACGTAGATGGCTTGTCCCATGTCACGATCTCGTTCAGCGCAACAGACGAAGTGTCTGGATCACTAAAGGGATACGTGCGCGAGCCGTCTTGAGAAACAAAGATTTCTTCGATTGCATGCGCCTGTATTCGTTGTTGCTCACCAGGAGCTGAAAAGAACCGTAACTGTTGCGAAATGATTGGAGCTATTTGCTCGAGTGATAACGTGAACGATTCAGTCGGATAATTCTTGCTCAGCGGGGGAGTTCCATACACACTGAAAAAATCAAGCGCTCCGTCGTCCGTCAATTCAAGCGAAATGAAAAGACCAGGGAAGAGGCGAATTCCGTTTTGGCAGCTGACATACTGATACAGCGAATCTTGGTGCTTCAGTAACATGAACTCCTGGTCGAACGTCATTCCTAACTCTTGCTCAAGCCAGGCAGTCTGTGTGTCTGAATCACGTAAATCATCTGGAAGAGAATGAATCGTGACATCACCATGTTTGTTGATTAATGTCGTTCGTCGTGTAGCTGTATCGACTTGGATCTCAATCGTACCGTCTGGATAACTCTCGTCTTCAGACCATGGATCGTGATTGATGGGGAACCAACATGTCTCAAACGAATACTGCGTTTCACCATGGATTTTTTCGCGGTGATAGAAGGATTCATGTAGGACATAATCATTCAGTTGATATTGATCTTGGATATGGGAGAGTAATTCTTTCGTTAATGGATGCAACACGTTCACTCCTTCGTATATGAATTCATTTTAAAGATTGCGTAATAAGACGACCTCATTTGTTGCCGGTAAATAAGCGTGATTTGAGTCGAGAAAGCCACAAAGAACATAGTGACCTTTTGAAGCGTCAAACACATAACGCTGTGTGAGAAACAGATACGGACGTAATGCGTTGAAGATGATGTCTTGCTGATGACCTTCGAGCCCTGGTGCAGTAACAGAAGCAAATGCGGTATGGAGTTCCTGATTGTCGACCAAGTCAATCCAGTGAAGCGTCTTTGCGTCAAGGAGAATCGTGACGCGTCGATACTGATCGACATAGGACGTCGGATGCGCAGGTGACAACGTGACAGCAAGGTAGGGATGTTGCCGGTGAATGTGCTGAATCATCCATTGTCCGGAATCGGCAGGGTACTCGTTTTGCATGATGTCTTTGATCACGGTGCGACAAGCGTTCACAGTCTCCTGCGGAATCGGACGAAAGTCCGGATGTTCGGTCTGCGTGATCACGTCATTTGCGGTCACGGTTTCTCCTGATTGAAACGGATGCCGTTCATGCTTCTTAGACGGTAAACTTGTCCAGGACAACACATCATTCACTTCGATGGAGGACGTGAAATCTAGTTTACTTGGAACAAGGATAGTTCCTTCTTGCGTAATGAACGTCTCGGCGATAGTATGCGCATATTGATGTCCTGGTTTTGTATAGGAAAACCACTTTAGTTGTTGTTTAGTTAGCGATTCAATTTCTTCGAGCGTTAAGGCGAAAGGTTCCTGATTCACATGATGATCAATCGGATGAGGACCGTACATGAACAGTTCATCGAGTTGACCATTTTCTGTTAATGTCAGATGGATGAAGCAACCGGGAGACAGCCGGACTCCGTCGTGACAACTCGCGTAATTGAAAAACGTTTCGTCTTCTTCTTCGAGCATGAAATGTGTACCATGGATCATGCCGGTTTCTGACTCGAGCCAAGCGATCCGAGTGCTGATATCACGTAAGTCGTTCGGTACAGAGTGAATCCGGATCGGACCGTGTAAGGATAACGTCGTCGTTCGTTTCGTGACAGGATTTATCGCGATCTGCACCGTTCCTTCAGGAAGCATCGTACCATCGTCTTCCTCGATGATTGATGTACCATAGGGAATCCAGAACGTCTCAAACGAGTAGACGGTTTGATCGTTCATTTTATTTTGCGTGTAGGACGATTCGTGAAGCACATAGTCAGTTAATTGATATTTCTCGAGCATGTACTCAGTCAGCTGTTTCGTTAAAGCATGCAAGGAAATCACTCCTTTTTTTGTACGTCTTCCGTATCGTCATTTAAAGTCGGGATGACGAAGTCAGGTAAGGTCTTGAATAAGCGATCGGCTGTCTCGAAAAACGATTGATTGGAGATAACATTCACGATATCTGCATCGTGGCTAAACGCAAAGACGGACATGTTTTCCTGCATGGAGACGATGACCGTTTTTTCTGGTCTTTCGGAGTAGTAGTGCGTTCGGTATTCAATCCGAAAGGCATTCGGTTTGGTCGACCAGATGACGAGATCATTCCAACTTGCGTGGGGATGGATGTAAGAATATAATCGGTGAAAGTCTTCGGCATGCTTTAGCTCAGCGACGATAAAGCGTTTTTCGGCAAGTGGTGTTAAATCATTATATGTAATCGAGCAAGACTGACATAACGCTTCAAATTCCACTTCGTCATAGCGGTTCACTTCTATACAGACAAATAACGGGAAAGCTTGTAATCGATGAAACCACTGTTCAAGAAAGGAACGCTCGAATGAAGACGACGCATCGTCTGGATTCGTAAAGATGCTAAAGGCAGATGTATAGTCTTGTTCGATGACGAATCGTAAATTGTCAGGGTCTGAAAAATCATTTGGAATCAATTGAAGATCATCATCGTAAGAATAAGGCATGTACTCAAATGTTAATTGCAACGTATTCACCTCTATTTCGTACGTTCAGTGTAACGTGAATCTCTTCATAATGAAGCGGAATTGAAAATTATTACATAATTGTAAGGCTTAAATTATAGACTAATGCATTATTATAGTAAAATAAATATAAGAATCTTTGAAACGTAGGAGGAAACAAAAGTGTCAGATTTTAGTCTAGCAATGAATCTTTTATTTGGGAGTGTCCATCTTATTCTCATGGCGATGGCGATCCCCTCGATCATCTATGCACTCTATCTATTACGGAAAATCGCTAACAAATGATTGCAGGAACTTTTTGGTAAGAACAAGAAGACAGTTTAAGTACCCACGCATCATCAAAAGGAGGCGGTGGCATGTCATTTTGGACATGGTTTGCAATCTTATTCGTGTTAGCGGTTAGTGTTTACGCATCTTCTCAACCGAAACATTCCAAGAAATAACAAAAGGCGCAACTTCCGTTTACGGAATCGCGCCTTTTCGTTTGTTCAGTTTTGCGTATCTAGCCAAGCGATCGCATCCGTCAAGTCGTCAGCGATATAGTCAACGTTTGCTTGTTTCACCCGGTCAGCGTAATCGCGAATCGAGCTCTCTCCGGCACCTGTTCGGACTAAGATTTTTATACATCCAGCACGCGCGGCTGCCACCATGTCACTCCAGCGGTCCCCGATGACGACACATTGTTCGAGTCGGAGATCGTGTTTTGCTTGTGCTTGCAGTAATAAGTCTGATGACGGTTTGCGACAAGAGCAGCGATCTTCCGCTGCATGCGGACAAATCAGCATATCATCAAAGCCGAAGTCCTGTAATTCTGTCCGGAACTCCTGTTCACGCGCGAATCCTTTTGAGATACCAGGCTGATTCGTAAACGCAATCAGTAAAACACCTTGATCGCGTAAGCGTTGTATTAGTGAAGCGACGTGAGGGAATAAGGTAAACGTTCCGGGATAGTGGACGGTGGCATCTCCACCAATCGTCCCGTCCCGATCAAGAAATATTGCTTGAATAGAATTCATGTGTACAACTCCTTAGTTTACGAAGCATCTTTTAATTCTTGGTACGGTTGAACACGTGCTGCCAGTTGCGCTGGGATGAAGGCAGCGATGACACCGAACAGAATCGGTAAGGCAAGCGATACGCCAATCAATAATGGTTCATTCCACGGAACGAGATCATACAGGAAGTAAATCGTCGTATAAGCGACAATCAGTCCGACGATGCCGGAAATCAGACCGACGAAGAAACCTTCGAGGACGATCAATTGTCGGATCGCTCCGTTCGTCCAGCCGAGCGCTTTTAAGACGGCGAGTGAGGCGCGACGATCGGTGACGTTTTGCCACATGATTTCTCCAGTCGTCAAAATGGCGATCGTGATCGCAACACCCATCGTCACGTAATGCATCGGACCGACTTGGAGGGCAACAAATTGACCGAGCCAAGACGTGTAAAGAACACCCTGTAAGTGGAACGTCACGAATAAGAAGAAGGTCAGCAGTGCCGTCGGTAGAGCGATCGAGAGAACGGACAGACTATTACGCTTCCACTTCCCGATCAGTTCCTTCAATGCGAGCGTCACCGTCGAACGAAGCTTCAGTCCGACGCGAGCTGCTTTTGCGTATTCACCGGTCTTGATCGCTTCGTACGGTGAGATGCGGCGAATCGTCCACGCTGACCAAACAGCACCTGCAAGGTAAATGACGAGACTGAATAGCGCGATCCAAACAAGACTCCAGCCGTTCATCGCTTCGTTCCGAACGAGTGAGAAAATCCCTTCGACGATCAAGGCAATCGTCGAGACAAATCCGGCTAGAATCGCTGCCTCGATCAAGACGATTTTGTAGAGATCCTTCGTCCGCCAACCGAGTGCGAGCAAGACAGCGAACTCTTTCCGGCGGGCGAGCATCGAGACGTAGCTCGTTGCAAGGACATATACAATCGCGACGGCGAGCATCGCGAAGATGACGCCTGAGAACCCGACGCTCGTCTCACGGAAAATCGTCATCGCGGCACCGATGTGGATCCATGGCTGTTCAATCCAACCGAGCGTCTTGCCGTCATCGATGACTTTCGTGACGACCGGTTGAGGGGAGGAACCTTTGGTGATCGTAGCGACGAGACCAGTCTCTCGTTCGATTTCCGACTTGATGCGTTGTAAGGTTTTATCCGACTGTTCACCGACAGAAGAAGCACCCTTTACTTTTAATCGAATCGATGAAATCGATTGATCGCCCATCACCTTTTTGACACTATCGACTGTCGTGAGAACGTTTGGAGAGTTCGTCAACAGACCAACTGGATTCCCGGTCGTGTTGATTGGTTGGGCAGGATTGACCGGTTCGTTTTTTGAGTCAAGTACGAGACTCGCAGCAGATGGTCGATAGGTCTCCATCGGTAATTCGTTCAATGGATCCTTGGACACATTGATCTTGTTCGGATCATACAAACCGACGACATTGAACGTCAGATAAGGATTCATTGATTTAAAAGCAGATTGATCCGATTTTTTCATTTTTATTTCATAAGAATCTACGGTCCGGAAGCCGCGCTTCGGAAGATAAGAGGATGGTAATATAGCGTTTTTGAATGCAGTAGGTGCTGTATGCACTTCATAAGCATCCTTCCATCGTGTAGGGAACGGACTCTTCACCGTTTGATATGTCAAAGAGCCTGTCTGGGCGGCGAGTTGAGCGTTAGTATATGCTTCTGCTTGCGGAAGTACCTTAGTTTTTTGACCGAGTAGAGAATCGAAATAAGCGCTCTCGACTTTAGAGGCATCGACTTTAATGTCTTGGATGATCTTGCGTTTTTCTTGATCGAGAGGTTGAGGATTGTTCGATTTAGCTAGTCGTTGATAGAATGTATCACGTGCTTGTTTTGTTTTCAGATCGACGTTAACTTGTTCTAACTTAAATTGACTATAGCCCGTATTG
Organism: Exiguobacterium sp. EA-TM-5; assembly: GCF_053878415.1. Classification (NCBI taxonomy): domain Bacteria; kingdom Bacillati; phylum Bacillota; class Bacilli; order Caryophanales; genus Exiguobacterium; species Exiguobacterium sp. EA-TM-5. The sequence continues at coordinate 1,954,346 of NZ_CM132670.1, forward strand.
AAGGATTTTGGATTGATCAATACCGGAATATTGAATGCGTTAGAACTCTCCTTGCTGGCTGAGGGAACATCCTCTTGATTAAAGTAACGAAACTTCTTCTGATTCAGGATACTCTTATCCAAACCGACAAGTTGCGCCTCTGCTTCCGGATCGATTCCGACGATGAGACTATAGGTAAAGGGTTGTACGGATGAAAAATCTTGCGGATTTTGAAGATTGAACAATCGCGTGTTCGGAGGGACGAGTGGTTCTTCCATAGTTGAAAAGTAAGCGCTCTCCTGTGCAATGAGTTCTTTCGAAAATCCACCAGCACCATAATGTGAATTACTCAGTCGATAAATACCAGGCTTGTCCGGAAAGTGGATTTGATTTGGAATCGAGATGCCGATATTAGCGTACCCCATGACAGCAACAGGAGCTGCGATATCAATCGCATTCATTTGTTTGATTTGTTGGTACTGTTTAAATGAAATCCCACCGTTGATTCCATTGAGATAATTCGGTTCGAGTAACTTACTCGACTCCGTCGACATCTGACTGCCTTTCGGTCGGACGACAATATCATACGCAGACGACCATTTCTTTTGTAACGTCTGTTCAACCGTTCCTTGACTCGAGTCCGTCAAGTTGAACATCAGGCTTAGTCCGGCACTGATGATGAGGGCACCGACGAGCGTTAGGATGAATTTCCCGCGCTGCCGCCGCCATTGATTTAAGACAAAACGCAACATCGTCATTCCTCCTTTTATGGGGTGAAAGCCACGAAAAATGGATGAGACTGTTCATCTAAGATATGTAAAATTCGTTCGCTGAAGTTCGACCGCGTCACGCGTCGTAACACTTCTTCGAGCGGGAAAAAACCGACTGCTAAACTTTCGCTGCTCGTTTGCGGTTGACCACCAATCGCTTTTGCGAGCCAACAGGTCGCACAGACATTCGCCTCGAGGTTTTGATAGATGCCGCAAAACTTCACGATTTCAATCTCAATTCCAGACTCTTCTTTGACTTCGCGAATGATACCGTCAGCTGCACTTTCACCCGGCTCGACGATGCCACCCGGAAACTCCCAGCCGCGATCCGGTCCTTGAATCAAAAGAATCTCGTTTTGGTCATTCAAGACGACCGCTCCTGCTGATAACGAATAAATCGATGTCGGTAACATAAGTTCCTCCTGTTAAGAGAGGGACAACGCCTGTTGCCCCTCCGCAAAATATTAAGATGCATTTTTAGAAGGTGACATAATACAGTCTTCAATTATTTCGCAAAGATGATTAGAGAGATATCTTCTCATTCGTTAGTATCGATAATGTTTCTTTATGTTGCTCTGTTGAAGACCTTTTTCTTTCGTCCAAACAAAAACTCTCCAATAATGACAAATAGAAGAGAACACACACTTCCAAGAATCATCATATTATTCGAATTAGGTGTTTCTGTACCATTCTCAAAATTAAAGATTTCTAATCCGAAGATAGTTATTGCACTATTGCGTGCGGAGGCTTCTGTATATCCGAAATAGATAACGAAAGAAAATAGTACTGTAGAAGCTAATATACCGATAATAACCTCTGTAGCGATTCTTAATAACCTCTTTTTCATATAGTTCCTCCTATTGTTTAACTTGTTAGCTATAAATATTTATAAGAATTAATCATCAACAGTAATTAATTATCCTGCATCCTTTAGTTCTTGATACGGTTGAACACGCGCTGCCAGTTGCGCTGGGATGAACGCTGCGATGACACCGAATAGAATCGGTAAAGCGAGCGATACACCAATCAACAACGGTTCATTCCACGGAGCAAGATCGTACAGGACGTAAATCGTTGTATAAGCGACAATCAGTCCGACAATGCCGGAAATCAGACCGACGAAGAATCCTTCGAGAACGATCAATTGACGGATTGCACCGTTCGTCCAGCCGAGAGCTTTTAAGACGGCGAGTGACGCGCGACGATCGGTGACGTTTTGCCACATGATCTCTCCAGTCGTCAAAATGGCGATCGTGATTGCGACAGCCATCGTCACGTAATGCATCGGTCCGACTTGCAGTGCGACGAATTGACCGAGCCACGATGTATAAAGAACACCCTGTAAATGGAATGTCACGAATAAGAAGAAGGTCAGCAGTGCCGTCGGTAGAGCAATCGAGAGAACGGACAGGCTATTGCGCTTCCACTTCCCGATCAGTTCCTTCAATGCGAGCGTCATCGTCGAACGAAGCTTGAGTCCGACGCGAGCCGCTTTCGCGTATTCACCGGTCTTGATTGCCTCGTACGGTGAGATGCGACGAATCGTCCACGCTGACCAGGTTGCGCCAGCAAGGTAAATGACGAGACTGAATAGCGCGATCCAGAGAAGACTCCAGCCGTTCATCGCTTCATTACGGACATATGAGAAACTTCCTTCGACGATTAAGGCGATTGTTGAGACGAATCCGGCGAGGATCGCCGCTTCGATCAAGACAATTTTGTAGAGATCCTTCGTCCGCCAACCGAGTGCGAGCAAAACAGCAAACTCTTTGCGACGGGCGAGCATCGAAACGTAACTCGTCGCAAGAACATAGACGATGGCGACGGCGAGCATCGCGAAGATGACACCGGAGAAACCGACACTCGTCTCACGGAAGATCGTCATCGCGGCGCCGATGTGGATCCACGGTTGTTCGATCCAACCGAGCGTCTTACCTTGTTCGACAACCTTCGTGACGACGGGTTGAGGAGAGGAACCTTTTGTAATGGTTGCGATCAGACCAGTTTCTTGTTCGATGGTAGTTTTGACACGTTGGAGTACTTGTTCGGACTTCTCACCCATCTGTTTGGCACCATTCACTTTTAAACGGATGGAAGAAATGGATTGTTCACCGTTGATGAGTTGTGCGGCGTTTAAAGTCGTTAAAATGTTCGGTGAACCCGTCAATAGGTCAACTGGATTATTCGATGAATTGATGGTAGGTGACGGATTGATTGGTTTTCCTTCAGCATCGAGGACCAGATTAGCGGTCGCCGGGCGATAGGTTTCTAACGGTAATTCATTTAAAGGATCTTTGGATACTGTGATTTTGTTCGGGTCAAACAATCCGATGACTTCAAAGGTGACGGATGGAGTAAGTTCAGATACTTCTTTTGTGTCGACATCTTTGACTTTCATCTTGCTGAACTGGACGGGACGGTATCCTTTAGAGGGTAGGATGGGAATATCAAAAAGCGATTGATCAGTTTGAAGCGTCTTACTATTCAACGAGTAGGCTTGACTCCATCGTTGCGGAAACGGACTATCGGTTGCGGTATAGTTCAAAGCTCCTGTCCGGTAGAGTAGCTGTCCAGATGAGGTGACTTCAAGTTCTTTTCGTTTCACGGAATCTGGTTTTGCTAAAGCATTGAACAACAGTGAATCTAAACGTTTTGCGGAAATACGTTTCTTTTCAAGTGTCTTACTTTTAACCGTAGCTAAATAATCCTGTAGTTCTGATTGTTGTTGGAGGCGGTCGATTGTCTCATTTTGTTGTTGTTCCGTTTTAAATGGTAAATCAAGCCGTTCGATTTTAAAGTCGGTATATCCCGCATCCGAAGTATTCGGATTGATGAGGATCGGTAACGTAAAGCCGTTATTGACATTAGATGTCGGGTTTGCCTGGTCCGTCTCTTCGAAATAACGTGATGTGGGACTTTTCTTGACGCTTTTATCGAGACCGACGAGGCGTGATTCTTGTTCCGGGTCGATTGCGACAATCATCGCCATCTTCGAAGGGGTGATATCCTCGACGAAGAAGGTATCGAGGTTTGGGATGCGTAATTCAGAAGAGACGTCACTCTTGATGGCATGGATGTTAGTTGTGAAGAGCTTCTCCTTCTTCAATCCGGAATCACTGTACTCCGTGCGAGAAATGCGATAGAACCCAGGGGCTTTCGGAGCTGTCATCTGGTCTTTGATGGTTAGACCGATATTGGCATATCCTATCACCGCTACTGGCGCGGCAATGTCCACATCCTCGATCTGTTTGATTTTTTCATACTGTGCGAAAGAAATACCTCCTGTAATACTGTTTAAGTAGTTGGGCTCCAGCAAATTATTCGACTCGGTCGTCATCTGACTGCCTTTCGGTCGGACGACGATATCATACGCAGACGACCATTTCTTTTGTAACGTCTGTTCGACCGTTCCTTGACTGGAGTCCGTCAAGTTGAACATCAGACTGAGTCCGGCACTGATGACGAGCGCACCGACGAGCGTCAGGATGAATTTCCCACGTTGGCGCCGCCACTGATTCAAGACAAAACGAAACATTGTCATTCCTCCTGTGAAGAGAGGGACAACATCTGTTGCCCCTCTGCAAAATATTAAGATGCGTCCTTTAGTTCTTGGTACGGTTGAACACGTGCTGCCAGTTGCGCTGGAATGAAGGCGGCGATGACACCGAATAGAATCGGTAAAGCGAGCGATACGCCAATCAGCAACGGTTCATTCCACGGAACAAGATCGTACAGGACGTAAATCGTTGTATAAGCGACAATCAGTCCGACAATGCCGGAAATCAGACCGACGAAGAATCCTTCGAGAACGATCAATTGACGGATTGCACCGTTCGTCCAACCGAGCGCTTTTAAGACAGCGAGTGACGCTCTGCGATCGGTGACGTTCTGCCACATAATCTCCCCGGTCGTTAAAATGGCAATCGTAATCGCGACACCCATCGTCACGTAATGCATCGGACCGACTTGGAGGGCAACGAATTGACCGAGCCACGATGTATAAAGAACACCCTGTAAATGGAATGTCACGAATAAGAAGAAGGTCAGCAGTGCCGTTGGAAGAGCGATTGAGAGAACGGATAGACTATTCCGTTTCCATTTTCCAATTAGCTCTTTTAGCGCCAATGTCATCGTCGAGCGGAGCTTCAAACCGACACGAGCGGCTTTTGTGTACTCACCCGTCTTAATCGCTTCGTACGGTGAGATGCGACGAATCGTCCACGCTGACCAGGTTGCGCCAGCGAGGTAGATGACGAGACTAAATAGCGCGATCCAGAGAAGACTCCAGCCGTTCATCGCTTCGTTACGGACATATGAGAAAATTCCTTCGACGATCAAGGCAATCGTTGAGACGAAACCGGCGAGGATTGCCGCTTCGATTAAGACGATGTTGTAGAGATCCTTCGTCCGCCAACCGAGTGCGAGCAAAACAGCGAACTCTTTTCGGCGGGCGAGCATCGAAACGTAGCTCGTTGCGAGGACATAGACAATCGCGACGGCAAGCATCGCGAAGATGACACCGGAGAAACCGACACTCGTCTCACGGAAGATCGTCATCGCGGCACCGATATGAACCCATGGTTGCTCGATCCAACCGAGTGTCTTGCCTTGTTCGACGACTTTCGTGACGACGGGTTGTGGGGAAGAACCTTTCGTAATCGTAGCGACGAGACCGGTATCTTTCTCAATGTTTGCTTTGATTTGTTGTAAGAGTTGATCTGATTCTTCGCTGAGTGTTTCGCCACCTTTAATTTTTAGGCGAATCGACGAAATCGATTTGTTGCCTCGATGTTGCTGTGCACTGTCTAAAGTCGTCAGTATATTCGGTGAGTTAGTAAGTAATCCGACCGGATCACCCGAGGTATTAATAGATTTAGCTGGATTGATTGGTTTTCCGTTTGCATCTAAGACCAGATCTGCAGAAGAAGGACGATATGTCTCCATCGGTAACTCATTAAGTGGATCTTTTGAAACACGAATTTTGTTAGAGTCATAAAGTCCGATGACATTCATCGAAAAGCCGGGAGAATAATAAATATCATTCCCGCTACCCATAGTATCCTTAATTTTTTTTTCTAACGAATGTGTCGAACGATATCCGGTCTTAGGTAAAGCGTTCGTATCCTTTAAAAATGGATTCGTGACTTGAATTTTCTGACTCTCAACTTGATAGGCATTTGACCAACGCGCGGTATAGGGACTTTTTTCGGGGCGATATGTAAGCGGTCCAGTTGTGATCTCGAGTTGTAAGTAATCAGAAATCGTTGCATCATCTAATCGTGATGATTGAGTATTTTTTGTTGGTGTATTCGTTAAAGTGCTAAAAAATTTTTGCTCAACATCTTTTGAAGAAATCGTAAATTTTTTGATCGTTTTACCTGGAATCTTATTCAGCATCTCAAACGCAGGTGTAAAATCGTTTGGAATCTTTGAATAAAATGTATTTTGTTGTTTTTGTGTATCAAATGGAACATCTAGTCGTTCGATTGAATACTGAAAAGTCCCTTGATTGAATGAATTTGGATTTAATAGAATGGGAATCGAATTTGGATCTGCTTTTTCGATAGCTTTATCATTTTCAGTAAAATAGCGACTATTTCCTTTTGAAGGAATGATGCTACGATCAAGACCCACTAACTCGGCTTCAGCTTCAGGATCAATTGCTACAAGCAAGCTGAATGTTCGAGGATGGATGATTCGCGACGTAGACTTAGTTGGAAAGACTCCTGGCATATTAGCAATACGTGCGTTTTTATTGCCATTGAAACTATAAATGGCTTCATCGCTTAGAATTTTTTCCCCGAAACCGTTCGGAGATGTCAGCGTCTCTCTTAAACGGTAAAAGCCAGGTTTATCGGGGAGATCCCATTGTCCTGTGACACGTAATCCGAGTTTGACATAGCCCATCACGGCGACGGGTGCCGCAATTTCAATGTCCTTCATTTTCTTGATGGTTTCGTATTGTTTGAAGGAAATTCCTCCGTCGATCCCATTTAAATAGTTCGGTTCGAGTAAATCATTCGACTCACTCGCAAGCTGACTTCCCTTCGGTCGCACGACGATGTCATACGCAGACGACCATTTCTTTTGTAATGTTTGTTCGACCGTCCCTTGACTCGAGTCGGTAAGATTGAACATCAAACTGAGTCCGGCACTTATGATGAGGGCACCGACGAGCGTCAGGATGAATTTCCCGCGCTGCCGGCGCCACTGATTGATGACAAAACGAAGCATATGTAGTCTCCTTTATAGTTTAGTGGGAGAGCTGAGTTTTTAAATAACGGGCAAGATCTTGTTCGAAATGCTGAATTTCTTGTGCATCCAGTGCTTCTACTTCTGTTTGCGTCGCGTAGCGGGTAACAAAATAAGGAGAGAGCGGTGTCAGTAAATGAATACGCTCCGTCCAGTCCGTTAGTGATTCATGGCTTCGCCGTTGAAGGGCACGTGGTAAGCGTTGATTAAAATCAAATAGCATCAAGCGTACTGTTTCTTCAGGCGGAGTGAGCACCGACTGAAGATTTGTTTGCCGAATGGACGTTTCAGTCGATGGTTGGATCCAATGGTTTGACTCACTTTCAAATTCTCGTGATGGTGATGAACGTCGCCGACGTTGAAGAATCCGGTATCCTACGAAAGCAACCAGTACAAGTACAGCAGTGACGAAGAGAATTTTGTTGGAGGAGGATGTGCCTTCTACAACATTCAAAATAGAAAATGGAGGAAGATCCTCTTCTTTTCGACCGCGTGGCGTTCCTCCCGTATTTTTACTTTTTTCATCGGACGTCCCCAGATAGACGCCGTCTTCTTTTTCATCAATTTTGTCATCGGAATTACAACTGTTTTTTGTGAAGAATAAATTGGATAAGTCGTTATGATTACATCCCCTGACGATTGTCGTCTCTTGTTCCGAGAAGTCCGCATTCCGAAACGCCTTGTACGCGGACTGCGTCGATACCGACAGCAACAGAAAAACGACAATTGAGCCAATGAAGCTCACAATCAGTTTGCTGCGAAACGTTTGCAACGCGAACACCTCCTAAGAGAATGAAACTTAGACACTCTGCACCGTCCGCTTCCGACGATCTTCAACAATCCGCCCATCCTGCATGAAGAGAATGCGGTCAGCGCGTTCGGCGAGTTCCAAGTCGTGCGTGACAAACAAGACACCACACTTGGCTTCACGATGCAGCTCTAGTAACAACTCGAAAATCGCGTCGCCAGTCACGGAATCAAGATTACCGGTCGGCTCATCTGCAAGAATCCATTGCGGGTGATGCAACAGAGCACGGGCGATTGCGACTCGTTGCTGTTGACCACCGGATAGCTGAGCCGGTAAAGCATTTCGTTTGTCGTCGAGTCCGACCCGTTCGAGCAACTCGAGGATTCGCTCGTCTTGATTAAACGACGTTTTTTGTTTTAATAAGGCGACTTTTAAGTTCTCTGCGACCGTCAGTGCGGGTAACAGGTGAAACTGCTGGAAGATGAAGCCGATCTCCTGCGAGCGGAACTGCGATAAGCGCTTGTTCTTCCAGGACGTGATATCCTGCCCGTCATAGAGGATCTGACCTGACGTCGGACGATCGAGTGAACCCAGAAGACTGAGGAACGTTGATTTTCCGGATCCAGAAGGACCGACGAGTGCTGTCACCTCAGCTTGTGAAAATTGCCCGTTTAGTTGATGCAAGACATCTGTCCGAACACCACTTCGCTCGAATGTGTGTGAAATATCTTGAAAGGTAATATCCATATGACCACTCCTTTTACATAATTTGGTTAAATACAGTGTATTATTTTTAGAAAATTTTGTCTATTGCGTTTTTGATTCCGAAATTGCTACTTTTTTGAATTTGTTCATAGTTGGTTCATAACTTCTTTCTATGCTGATGACATCATCAAATAAGGAGGAAGATTAAAATGAAACGAACACGTAAGAAATGGTTATGGATCAGTGGAGGAGTCATACTGGTCCTTCTGTTAATCGGATCAACTGTCTTTTTAGGACGAGGAGAGGCGCAAGGGACGAAGGAAGTCGTCGAATCGAAGACATTACAAACATTCTTCTACTTCTCAGGAACGCTTGAAGCAAAAGATCGACAGACAGTCACTAGCAACCGTGATGTCCGTGTCACTGACGTGCGATTTGAAGAAGGCGATACCGTCAAGTCGGGTCAAACGATCGTGAGCGTCGAAGGAGGAGAAGATTTCGAGGCACCACGCTCCGGACAACTCGTCCGTCTTGACGTCACGGAAGGCGAAGCGTATGCACCAAACACTGTCTTGTTCGTCGTTGCAGACAACAAAGAGTTGATTGCCCGCCTCAAAATTGATGAACGAGATATCGAGCGTGTGCAAGTCGGCGATACGATGGATCTAAAGACCGATGCATCCGAAACAACCATCAACGGAAAGATTGAATCGATTAGTCCGGAAGCTGTGACTGAAAATGGCAGTACGTACTTCAATGCGAAGGTCGCAGTACCGAACTCGTCAAACTGGTTATCCGGTATGACGGTCGAGGGACGCTTACCGTATCAGCTCGCTAAGGATGTTCCGGTCTTATCACTCGATGTCATCTCCTATTCGAAATCGGATCGTCCGTATGTGAATGTGAAAAAAGACGGGGAAACGACACGTCAATACATCGAGACGGGTGTGACAGACGGGCAGGATATTGAAATCAAGGAAGGATTGTCCGCTGGGGACGAAGTCTTCCTGCCAAGTGAAGATGGCGGTTCTGGTCTGATACCGACCCCACCAGGAGGTGCATCCTGATGCCGGTCGTTGACTTGCATGAAATTCAAAAAGCATATGGTGAAGGAATCAATCGTCACATCGTTCTCGATCGTGTGTCGCTGACAATCGATGCTGGTGAATACGTGACGATCCTCGGACCATCGGGGTCAGGAAAATCAACGTTGATGAATATCATCGGATGCCTCGATGTCGCTTCAAGTGGTATCTATCGCTTGCAGGAGCAGCTCGTTCACGATCTATCAGAGGACCAACTGGCGATGATTCGCAATGAAGAGATTGGGTTCATCTTTCAACAATTTCAGTTGCTCCCGCGCATGAGTGTCTTACAAAACGTTGAATTGCCATTGATTTATGCTGGTGTCTCTCGCAAAGAACGTCGTACGCGCTCGCTTGAACTATTGGAACGTGTCGGGTTAACTGATAAAGCTGATGCCTTACCGAGTCAACTATCCGGTGGTCAACAGCAACGGGTTGCAATTGCCCGAGCGCTCGTGACTCGTCCGACGATCTTACTCGCTGATGAACCGACCGGAGCGCTTGATCAAAAGACAGGGAAACAAATCATGGAGTTATTCGAGAGCCTCTCGGCAGAAGGGAAGACGATCATCATGATCACGCATGATGTCAACATTGCAAGGCAAGCCCGCCGAATCATCCAGATTGAGGACGGTCAGGTAACGGAGGTGACGACATGATTCGTGAAACGTTACGGATGGCATGGTCGAATATCTGGCACCATAAGATGCGGTCGTTCTTGACGACGCTCGGTGTCATCATCGGTGTCGCTTCGATCATCGCTTTGATTTCGATCGTCAACGGGGCGACGGCCTCAATCAATGCGGAAGTTGCGTCGTTCGGTGCCAATAAATTAACGGTCCAGACGACAGAGACGCCGTTGAAAGAAGGATTATCACCTGCTCAACTGGAAGAGTTAAACACGATTAAAGGGACACGCGGCGTGTCGCCGACCGTTTCGACGGTTCGTGACGTCCGTGTCGAAAATCACACGCTCGATCAGGTGACGATCGAAGGACGAAACCATATCTATTACCGGGAATCAGAAGACGTTCCACAAGGACGCGGCATCGTCATCAGTGATGTTGAACAACAGACGCATGTCGCTGTCGTCAGCCCGTCAGTCGCCCGGACACTCTACCCGGGGCAGGTCGCGATCGGTGAAACGATCCAGCTCGATGGACTCGATTACCGGATCGTCGGTGTCAGTGACGCGGATGGCGATCAAATCGTTATTCCCTATACGACGGCGCTGCGGACGCTAGGTGTGACAGCTGTCAAACAAGTCGATGTCTTCAAGACGGACGCAGCAGACGTCGCGACCGTCAAACGGGATGTTTCGGCCAAGCTGTACCAGTTCTATAACGGACGCGACGATACGTACGACATCGTCAGCTTGGATGAAGCACTCGATTCGATTGACCAAATCAATACGATGCTTTCACTCCTGTTGACAGGCATTGCATCGATTTCCTTGATCGTCGGCGGGATTGGAATCATGAACATGATGCTTGTTTCAGTCACGGAACGGACGACGGAAATCGGCTTACGAAAAGCGCTCGGTGCGAAACCACGTACGATTCGTCTTCAGTTCCTCTTGGAGTCGATCTTACTGTCGTTGATGGGCGGAGTGATTGGAATTCTCGTCGGTGCGTTACTCGCCTTCGGTGTCAGTTTGATGATCAGCACACCGTTCACACTCTCCGTCGGAACGATTCTTCTTGCCGCTGGATTCTCAATCGGTGTCGGTGTCTTGTTCGGTTACATGCCAGCCCGGAAGGCATCCCGCCTGAATCCGATTGAAGCTTTACGAAATGTGTAACAAAGGAGGAGGACGATGGTAACAATCTTGATTGCCGAAGATGACCGGAATGTCCGTCTGTTACTAGGCGAGACACTCCGGTCCGCCGGCTTTACGGTGATTGAAGCAAGAGATGGAAAAGTCGCACTCGACGAGCTCGATCAGCAACACGTCGATCTCATCGTGACGGATGTGATGATGCCGCACGTCTCAGGGATCGAACTGGTTCAGCTCTTGCGTGAATCGGGGTACGAACAACCTGTCTTGATGTTGACGGTGCTGGATTCCTTTCAAGATAAAGAAGCTGGTTTTACGACGGGAGCCGATGATTATATGGTCAAACCAGTTGATTTAGATGAACTTTTACTCCGAATCCGAGCTTTGCTACGTCGGTCAAAGATCGTAGCGACGCAAGAATTAATCATTGGTTCCCTGCAACTACGGATAACGGACGCAACGGTCGTGACGCCTCGTGGAGAGATACCGTTACCACAGAAAGAATTCCAACTGCTCTATCGCTTATTAGCACATCCGAAGCAAATTTTTACACGACAGCAATTGATGGATGAGATTTGGGGATATGATGCCGAGAGCGACAGTCGGACGGTTGATGTTCATATCAAACGGTTGCGTGACAAGTTCAGTGACTATGATGATTTTGCGATTGAGACGGTCTGGGGACTCGGTTATAAAGGAGTGATCAAATGAAGCGATTCATTCGATCGATCTCTGGTCGTTTTTTCATCATCCTATTCGGTTTGTTATTACTACCCCTTCTTTTACCATTCGTCATGACGATCTGGTTCCAGTTTCAAGAAATCGATCAAGACTTGAGCGATCAATTGCGAAAACGAACAGACCAGATCGAACGCTTGATGCAAGACCAAAACCTGTCATTCGCTGAAGCCAGTCAGTACATGGATCAATCTTTGATACAGACGACACAGCTCAATCAATTGCCATCATTATCGTCATCAGAACGCGACCAGCTCGAGCAAGATAGTGAAATCACGATCAACGGAACATGGATCGAACCTGCGCAATACATCCGTCAGACGGAGACAGGATATCTCGTCTCGACACCAATCGCCGGGCAACGAATCCTTGACGGATTACGAACGTCAGCTGGGATCGGCATCGTAATCACGATCGGCGTTGCTTTCATCCTGACATGGCTCGCCGTCACGCTCGTGACACGACGGATTCGTCGCATTAGTGAAGCGGCGATCGAAGTGACGAACGGGAACTATGATGTCTCGATCAAGGAAGGTGGGAACGATGAGGTCGCACTACTCGTTGAAAACTTTAACCACATGACCGAAGCGTTACGGCGAAACGACCATCTCGCGAAGGATCTCGTCGCCTCGATTTCGCATGAGCTGAAGACACCGATTGCTTCGATTCAAGGATTTTCTAGGTTATTACAGACAGAAGAAAACCCGGATAAACGGCAGCAGTACTTGTCGATCATGGAACAAGAAAGTACCCGTCTATCACGTTTGACGTCAAATCTCGTCCGTTTGTCACGGCTTGATCATCAGACAATCATCGAACGAAAACGATATCGGCTCGATGAACAACTTCGGACGTGTCTTTTGTTGCTGGAACGACAGTGGACCGAGAAATCACTTCGACTGGAGCTTGATTTGCCGGAAGTGTTCGTTGAGTGGGAAGAGGAACTGATGCAGCATGTCTGGCTGAATCTGCTCGAAAACGCGATTCGTTTTTCGCCGGAATCGGGAGTGTTGGAAGTGATCTTAAATGAAGGGAAGCAGATTCGTGTCACGATTCGCGACGAAGGACCAGGAATCGCAGAACAGGATTTACCGTATGTTTTTGATCGCTTCTATCAAGGAGAACAGTCACGAGCGAATGAAGGACATGGTCTTGGCTTATCAATCGTTAAACGGATCATCGATTTACATGACGGTGAATTGACGATTGAAAATCATCCGAATCAAGGAGCTATCGTGACCGTTACATTGATGGTCCACGAGACGCGTGAATGATGACAGACAAAAAGAGCACAGACTTACACGATGTCACCGTGAAAATCAGCGCTCTTTTCATTTGTTTTTAGCATGTAGTCGTGAAGGGGTCGATTTCGAGTTATGGGTTACTTTTTTTGGCGGACTGTTTCTTATAGAAGTGAATAACGATTATCACGAATGCTAAAAGCGTCAAAAAGCCAAACGAATTAAAAAATGCTTCTGCAATCGATTGTTGTGTCGTTAAAATACGTGCGGCGAAAATGATTATAGAACTTGCGAACAAAACGATAATGACTCTTTTTAATGGTTGGTTTGTAAAAATTAAACCAAGTATAAAAATGATTGAAAAGATACCGATTATTTGAATCAACATCAAATATCCCTCTTAACTACAATAATTTTTGTGTTTCATTCTTTCGTTATGACTTGGAGGTTTTGTAATTGTTTTTCCAAGACTGTTTTCGCTAAAGGTTCACCCTTTGCTTGACCACCCTTAAAGGCATAAGGACTAAAGACTTTAGCGCCTTCTTCAATCCAGTTTGAGCGATACAAGTCGTGTGCTTCACTTCTTGATAAGAAGATACCGTCCTCGATTTCGACATCATCGTCTACTCCGAACTGAAAGCCGCAGCAAAGACAAAGTTCGAACGAAGCATCATTGTTCGCGTAATAAGCGACATCGTCCATTTGATCATATCCGCAGACGGGACATGTGTGTTTCAAAAAACCACCTCATTGTTCAAGAATCTTTTGGTACTTGTATCCTTTTAAGATATCTGTTTGATTCGCGTAGGTCCAGTCAGCGATGGACTGGTCGGGATGCGACTCAAAATAATGATTGAGAATATCATGCCCTAACATGTAGTTACTCCAGCGAGGAAGCTTTTTTTGTTCGTTACCTAGGACGAAATCGAGTTGCGATACTTCATAGTTGTTGACTAGATGCACGACATGTTTCTTCGTCGCTTCATCCATCTCGACATTCCAAGGAATGGAAACGCCTTTGACGATTCGGTCGGCAAAGGCATCTGCCTTTCCTTCGACGATGACGGAATTAAGAGTCGTATATAAACTAAAATCGGGTGTATCCATGAGGACTAAGTGATGATATTCATGTGCCGTCGTATATGCTAAGACGTCTTGATCGTAGTTTGGATCCAGGTAGAGAATGAAAGCATCTTTATAGGCTGCTCCTGTAACACCTTTCATCGGCTGGATATCGAGAGAGGATTCAGGATTAATGGGGGCGACAATAATGGTACTTTTCTTTTTGGGAAGTATCTTATGTGAAGCGATGTAATTTTTTTGGATGATTTTTTTAATGTTGTCCTGCTGTTTCATCAAGTTCTCGATTTTATCGAGGAGCTCTTGTTCGTATACGGTTGATTGCAGCATCAGAGAACCTTTTAAGTCGGCTGTCGCGAACTGCTCCTTTTCCCCGATTTTGTCGATATAGCTTAAGACATACTTCGCATAATTCTTTTTATCTACTTCAGGATCATTTGTTTTTAAGGACGCTTGTAGATATTTTTTATATGGTTCATAGAGAAAAACAATGTTCAATTTACTTTCGTCATCAATTTTTACAGATTCGGATTGTACTTTTGTACTCTTTGACATCATTTTAGTAGGAGGCTGTGTTGTCTTTTGCTCTTCTGTACAAGCGGATAAAAGCAGAAGGGGAGCAGTTAAAAGTACTATCAGTGATTTTTTCAAGATACGTTCATCCTCCTCTTTTTATAATGTAAAACCATCTGCTGTTCAATCAATCCTCTTTCGCCATATGATCAATGATGATTGGATCGCTGTAGGACAAGATGTAAAAATCCTGTTCATGCGTTCTGATGGCAAATAAGTGCAAGTCTCCCCGTTCAGTATAAATTTCCTTCGTTTTCATAAACTTCGCAGCGAACTCTCCAAATATCGATTCTTTTGACTTCACGACCGGATACGGGTTCCGGAGTTTTTCGTCGATGATGCCGTGCTCTTGCAAGGTACCTAAGAAAACGGCGTACTTTTCGAAACGCATCAAAAAATAGTCACGCGAAGGATCGTCAATCAAAAGCTTGAATGTTTCGTCAGCTCCATAAAAATAGAAATCAATCGCATAATGGTCGTTTGCCTTTAACGACATCGTATCCAGTTCGAGATCATATTCTTCAGTCGTCAGTAAAAAATCAAGATCAATCGTTTTCACGGGAAATCACTCCTCTATGAAGATCACGGACATTTAACGTAAAGGATAAACTGTTATTTTTCTAATGAATCTTTATCGATGAACCATTTTGGACCATGCTCGGCAACGAAACGATATTCGGCACGATAATGTGTATCGTGACCTTCTTCTTTCATCTTGATGAAGGCAGCATCGCCGTCGGCAGCTCGTTGATCAATCAACAGATAGAGCGCTTCGACACGCAACAATAACATCGGTAGCAAGTCGGAACGCAGACTTTCATACCCATAAGCATCTAGGAATCGACTCACCCGCTCGGCGAAGCGTGCGTCATCCTGCTCTGCTACATAATCGATAACGGATCCGTCAGGTGCTTGTCGTCTGCTGCTGAGCGGAACGAACGTATAGAGCGCATAGACGATGTCCCAAGCACGCGGACCGGGTGCCGCGAGGTCAAAGTCAATTACGCCACTCAGACGTTGATCCTGAAAAATCGTATTGTAGACAGCAAAATCATTGTGACAGATGACTTCGTATGGGGTAGGGGTATTAAGCAATGGCTCCCAGTCACCGGTTTCGAAGTCGACTGTTGCGTCATGATATTTGCGCATCAAACGCGCGACGTCTTTTATGACATCGTCTTGCCACATGTACGCTTTTAGCGGATAGTCAGCCGTCTCACCGGGGAGAAAGGTCAGGATTTCTCGATTTTGATCGTCGTTCCCGATAAAACGGGGAACACCGGATAGATGTTTCGCTACTAAATGGCGTAATAGACGGTGAACATTTGGACTGTTCTCATTTTGTGTACGATAGACATAGTTGCCTTTTTGATAGACAGCGGAGACATTTCCGCCAGTCAGCCGTTGTTCTTCAGACATAATAGTCACTTCTTTCATCGTTAAAGTTAGAATCGGTTACATACTATTGAGTACGCATGGTCTCCATATCGAAAAATGAATCAAACGCTTGATTCGTGACATGCTCGAGGAATGTGTCAACGTCTTTCGTCGAACGAAAACGAACGATGTTGTCCGCTTCACCAGGAACAGGTGGCTCGATTCGTTGCCGTTGATAGATCTCATCGTACGACGAGTCGCCACGAATCTCGCTTCCATCGCGTGTCGAATGAGTCAGTCGGTCAACAAGCGTCGCTTCAGGTAAATCAAACCAGACGAGGATCGAGCGGAACGTCGAACGGGGAAAGTGTTGCAACAATTGTTTCCGACCGGTCCGTGTGAGGTTCGCGTTACAGAGGATGATGGTCTCGATGGACGAAGAGATTGCCCGATCCATCAGCCATTTCGTCAAGTCATATTTGATGTGGTTCGCCCCTTCTGTCGGAACAAGTTCCGGATAGTGCTCAAGCAAAAAACGCGCCTGAAGATCCTGATCGATGATAAGGCTTGATGATAGAAGTTGTGCAAGCTTTTTGGCGAACGTTGTTTTCCCGGTGTGTGTCGGACCAATTGTTAGCAGGACTGTCCTCATGACGTCAGTTGTTCCTCTGGTAAGCGATCGGCAATGATTTGCGCAAGCCACTCTTCCTTCGTACCGAAGCAAGGAGTCGTTTGTCCGATATGATAAAACGTACTTGCTAATGGTCCGGTGAAGTAGGTCGCATCCGGCATACATAAATAAATCGGGCGATTCGTTGCGAGCGCAATCCCGAGTTCGACGTGGCTACTTTTTCCTGCCGGTAACACGAGGACGAAGGCGTCCGCTTGCTTGACGGCTTCGAATTCAGAAAGACCAATGTTTCGTAATGCTTCGGGATTTTCTGCCCGATCATTCATCGTCCAGTCGTATGTTAAATCGTGTCCACGCAAGCGAAGTTCATCGCGGAGCCAGCGGACGGTCAACGTGTGGTCGAAGCGAGAAGCGATATAGAGTTTCATGTATGAATTCCTTTCTCAAGTAAAAGTTGTTCGATAGTTTGAACGAGCGCGTAGGATCCGTCAGACGTATTCGATAAGACGGTGACGACCGTATTGGATTGCGGATAATAAGCGGAATGGAAGCTGACACCCGGGTCGTAGCCCATGATGTGCCATTTCTCGTGGGTGACGTCGAGTTGTTTCAACCAGACACCATAACCGTAAGACGCTACATCATTGACACCGACGTGGGGATGGAAGAGTTGCTTAGTCATCGTTTCAGACAATAGTTGATGTGTTAAGAGACTGCGCCAAAATCGTTCCATATCTGCTGCCGTAAGGAAAGCGCCACCATCCGGTCCGC
The DNA here is from genome assembly GCF_053878415.1 of Exiguobacterium sp. EA-TM-5. Taxonomy (NCBI): domain Bacteria; kingdom Bacillati; phylum Bacillota; class Bacilli; order Caryophanales; genus Exiguobacterium; species Exiguobacterium sp. EA-TM-5. Next base: position 1,972,073 of record NZ_CM132670.1, read on the forward strand.
CGATGATCGGTAACGCATAATGATTCGTTCGCCACGATCCATCCGACTCCTCGATGTGTCCAATCGCTGTATCCGCTGGTAAGGCGTCAAGTCGGAAGTAACCAGATTGCGTCATTTCGGTGCGAGCGAATAATTCGTTCGAGATATAGTCCGTAAAGGTTTGATGAGTAAGTTGTTCAATTACGAGACCAAGCAAAATGTACCCCGCATTGTTGTAGTGAAAGCGTTCGCCCGCAGCGAACTGTCTCTTTTGGTCACGAAACAACGGTAAAAAATCAAGTGGTCGTCGCAAGCGATACATCGGGGTATCTTGAAAAACATCCTCAAAGTCGGTCATCGTGGCCTCATCAAAATAATCACCGATCCCTGACGTATGGGTTAACAAGTGATGTACGGTCACGCCTTCTAAGTCGATTCCTGTGTTCGGTAAAATCGCCGCAACGTGTTGATCGAGCGTTAGTTGACCAGCCTCGACTAGCCGTAAGATGGCAACCGCTGTGAAGAGTTTCGCGCCAGAAGCAATTCCGAACCGCGTCGTCTCTGCATTCAATACACCATATCCACGATGCGCCATTCCGCCAGCGTGGCTAAAAATCAGTTCTCCGTCTTGGTGAACGGAAACCGCGCCTTCAAAATGTGTAAGCTCCGGTAAATCAGTAAGCTTTTTAATCACGTTCATCATCCTCTCTGCTTCCCATCCTATCGAATTCAATCATGCAAGAAAAGGGAATTATAAGAAAAATTTGAAAAAAATGAAACTTTTTAAACGTGTTGCGTATCTAATAAGGGAGTGATTGCAGAAAGGGGGAGAGTGATGTGTTTCGCAAGTCAGGTGCGGCATTCTCGGATGCTGCTTTTGAAGCGGCATTGTTCGCAGAAGAAGACTATGTGTACCGGATCTCCTTCATCTACTTGAAAGAAGAGGCAGCGGCGCTTGAAAATGTCCAAGAGGTCGCGTATCGAGCGTGGCGTGCGCGAAAGAGTCTACGTGATGCCTCGTATTTTAAAACGTGGTTGACGCGGATCACGATGAATTGTGCGTTTAAGCAACAGCGTGCGTCGTTTCAACTGTTGACAGTTGAACCCAATCAAACCACGTCGTTTGAAGAGCGACTCGTTGATCGTTTGTATCTAGAGGATTTACTTGAAATTCTTGAGCCGACTGAGCGCTCAATCGTCTATTTGCGGTATGAAGAGGATTTGTCCTTGCAGGAGATCGCGAGTACATTTGACGTTCCACTGAGTACAGTCAAAAGCACACTGTACCGCGCTCTCGAGAAAGTACGTCGACGACAGAAAGGGATGAGTCTATGAATCATGAGCCAAAAATCTTGATAGACATACCGTCATCCGTCAGACAACGGACGGTCCAAGGCATTCGGAAAGCAAAACGGCGCCGGCGTTCCCTACAAGCCGCTTTTCTCGCAGTCGGTCTTACGATCATCGGTCTTAGTTCCGTACAAGAGACCATTCCCGAACAATCATCGCAATCGATGGTGATCGGTATGTATTATGATGAACAGTTATACACGGTCGCAAAAGTGGTCACGAATCCAGACTGGCAACAGCTGAAAGGGAAACGGATTGGTGTTACTAATGGTGTCTTGAATGATACGGAACTGGAACAAGACACATCTGATTTTTCGTCGAACCTCGAAGCGTTTACCGTCTATCAAGTCAAAAAGGATCCAGTGTCTAAGCACGTACTGGTCGTTGGTCAGGAAGAGGGACGAGAACGGGTGATGATTCTGTCACCAGAACAGTAAAAGGGGGAAAAAGAGATGAATGTTCGGTCCTGGACAACTAGCGATTTGCCGCAATTAGTCGATTTAATGACGCAGCTCGGATATCCGGCAAGCGAGGATGAGTTACGCGAACGGTTTACACGGGTCACGCGTCATCCTGATTATGATTTGCTTGTGTTAGAAGAAGACGGGATCCTTCTCGGCTGCGTCGGTCTATTTCAGGCGCAAGCGTTCGAGCATGATACGACATATGTCCGGATCGTTACTTTCGTCGTCAATGCGACGCATCGTCGGCGGGGAATCGGTCGCCGCTTGATCCAAGAAGCGGAAGACTGGGCACAAGCGAGAGGGGCGACTGCTGTATTGTTGAACAGTGGCAATCGCCCGGAACGCGAAGCAGCCCATCACTTTTATCAGGCGATGGGTTACGGGGTGACGAGTACGAGTTACTCGAAGTCATTACCGTCATCGTGATTGACGGAAACCATGGAAAGCACGAAATCCTTGCTCTTCATAGAAAGGAGCAGACTGACGGGTTGCCAGTAGATCAATGCGAGTCGGATAGGTGTGCTTCAGGTGATCGAGCAACTGTTGTCCGTATCCTTGCTTGCGCGCCTTGCGACTGACGAGAAGCTCACAGACGTATGTCGTCACGAAACCATCCGTCAAAGCGCGGACATAAGCAAGTACTTGTCCGTCGCATTCGAGGACGTATGCGGCATTCGCATTGATCCATGCATGGCGCGTCCGCTCTTTCTCAGTGACGAGATATCGCCAGCCTTCTTGTTCATTCAAGCGATGAATCTGATCAAAATCTTCAGGTTGGAAACGGCGAATCTGTTCAGTCATGGATGAGTCTCCTTCGGAATGAGATTTTGTAACGGAAGAGGCAACTGACGCCAGTCCGAAAAGTGTGTGTCGGTCAACACAATATCACCTGTGCGCTTCCAAATGGTCTGCATACCGAGCGCTTGTGCTGGTAGGATGTCGTGATCGTAATTATCGCCGACATAAAGCACTTCGTCCGGACGAACACCTAAACGGTCCGTTAAGCGCAAGAAAAATGCCGGATCCGGTTTACGTAAGCCTTCTTGCTCCGAGATTCCAATCTGCGTAAAGGCAGAAGTGAGTCCAATCGCGTCAAGGACGGCACGTTGAAGCGTCGTCCGACCGTTCGAGAGCAAACCGATTGGTAGCTCAGGCGGTAATTGCGCAAAAAAGGCCGTAACGCCAGAGAAGCTGCGAGCGAAATTCGGGAAATGCGTCACGTAGTCGTGTAGCAGTACTTCAACAGAAAGCGACAATTGGAAACGACGAATCATTTCAGCATAGACGACGTCCTTCCAGACCCGGCCGCCTTGATCAAGCTCTAAGAAGACGCTGACGTATTCGTCTAGCGGAATAGTCGAGATTTGAGTTGAAAAACGCTCATATTGGTTCTCAAGAAAGTCCGGGAGAGAACCTCTCCGGTCATGTAATGTCTCGTCTAAATCAAACAATAGCGCACGAATCAAGATCAACAACACCTTTCACACTATAGAGGAGTGATTTTAATGGAACGATATATTCAGCAACAGGGAAAACAAGTGACGTATTATGATGACGGTTCGACAGGTCGACCGTTGTTGTTATTACCCTCGCTCGGTGGGACGTATCAGGACTGATCGGACATTCTGACGAAACTAACACCGGACTACCGGGTCGTCAGCTTCCATCCGCATGAGTGGTCGGATGATTATATGGACGGGACGACAGGTATCTTACAGCAAATCGAACAGTTCCTTAACGTGGCGGACATCACGACTCCGGTCACACTCGTCGGACATTCTTACGGTGGACTCGTCGCGCAAGCCTTCGCCTTGCAACATCCGGAGCATGTAGCTGGACTCGTCCTCGTTGATGCAACATCCGTTGACTTAGCAGAACTCGATCAGCTCGATACACCGACACTCGATCAAGAAGGGGACGACGCCGTCTGGATCGAACGATTCGCGGAGCTAGCGACAGCAACCGACCTCCGCGATCGATTCCCGGATGGTGACGACCGCACGGACTGGAACCCAGCGTACTACCAGGCGATGCATGCCATCATTTCAAAGTGGAAGAGTGATGCGAAGGCGCTTCAGCCACTCATGCGCGACCTTGGGTTCCCGATGACCGTTCTCGGTCGGGATAAAACAAAATCGATCCAGACCATGATGGCGGCCGGTTTTCCGGAAGATGAACTCGAACGAATGGAAAATAAATGGCAGGAATTAATACGGCGACAGGCGAATCTATCCTATAAGGCGAACGTGACATTCGTTCCAGGTACATCACACATGATGCATCATGATCGTCCGGACGTCGTCGCAAACGCGATTTTGGCACTACATCAACCGAAGGAGTTTACCGTATGACACGCTTGTATGTACTACATGGCCTAATGGGCACAGCAGACACACATTTTGCACCACAACTATCCGCTCTCGCGGATGATTTTACGTTCGTTCCGATTGATCTACCGGGGCACGGATTCACGACGGAACCAGCATCGGACGATTACTTACAACAAGCAACAGATGCCATCCGCGAACGAATGGCACAGGAAGGTCCAGGATGGATTCTCGGCTTGTCGCTCGGAGCGACACTTGCGATGCAACTAGCACTCGATCCACCTAACGAACTCGAAGGTGTGATCGTGACGGGTTATTCACCGTTCATTCCGGAAGCGATGGAACCGTTGATGCACGAGCAACGTGACTATTTCCTCAACATCGACCAGCATGCACCGGACATTGCGCTTCAGTTCGAACAACTGCATGGTCCGGCTTGGAAAACGACGGCACGAGCAGTCCTCGACTTGATGACGTTCCGTTTCCCGGCAATGACGGAGACGATGCTGCAGTCGATCACGCTTCCAGTCGTCATCATGAACGGAACGAATGAAGACTATGAAGTTGACGCAGCCGCTTTCGTTGTAGCGCACGTGCCGAACGTCACCGCTTTACCGATTGATGGAGCAGGGCATACAGCGAATCTCGATCAACCGGAACGATTTAATGAGTTGTTACGCAATATGCGTCGATCAGTACTGACGACTTAAGCGTTTCTTCATCTTCTCTTGATACATCCGCGCATCTGCCTCATGCAGGACGTCGGCGATCCGGCGTCCTGTTGTCGTATGGACGGCACCGATTGCGAGTCCGATCTCATGCGTCGCGAACGTCGAGCGGACATGTTCGACGAATGCTTCAAAGGTGGAGATGGATGGACTATAGTCAATCAAGACGAATTCATCGCCACCAATCCGGTAACCATGATCCGTTAAGCGGCGGATACAGAGTCCTGTCTGTTCTAGTAACGCATCCCCGACAGCGTGACCGAATCGGTCGTTTAATTCTTTTAGTTCATTCAAGTCAAGCAGAATCAGACCATATGTCGTTTCCGCTTGGTCCAATTTGTAAACCGCTTCATTAAAGGCGTGTCGATTACCGAGTCGCGTTAAGGAATCGATCCGGTATTGATCAAGCATCGCTTGTTGTGATTTTAATTGATCATCAATGTTGCGAATCACACCTTGGATGGCAACGATCTGTCCATTTTCGCGAATCGGTGTCGCATATTCTTCGAACCAGACATACTGATTGTCATTCGTACGCCAGCGCTGGCGAAACGGCTGATCGTAATCGCAGTCACCTGAAATTTTTGACATCAGGACCTCGATGTCTTCCGGATGAATCCGAGCAAAACACTCGTCCGGATCGAGATAACTCGCGGCTGCGACTCCTTTACCGATATGATCATCAAGGGACGGACTAATGTAGCGGAATCGATATTCCGGCTGGACTTCAAACACATAGAAAATATCTTTACATAACGCGATTGTATCCGGCTGCTGCCGACGAAATAACCGAAAACTGAGCAACATCACGAGACTACCAATAATCAAACCCAATACAAATATGACGTCCACCTCCCGTACTCTTGCCTTATCATATCATAAATGGGTATTATTCCCTATAATTGTCAAAAAACATTCCGCTACTTTGAGCGGAATGTTTTCATTTATTCGAGTTCAAGGAAGACACGAAATCCACGACTTGCATAATAGGAATCTGCCCCATTGTGATAGATAAAGGTCGTTTCGTAACGACGATCTCCGAACAAGGCGCCACCTTTTTGACGAATCATGTCTGATGTCGCAAGCCAACTGGAAGTCTTTTCGTCAAACGAAAACTGTGTCTGCAGTTCTTGATACTGTTCTGGTGTCAATAGGTGTAAGTCGAGCGTTTCGATCAACGATTCGATGCTAGCAACAGGGGCATTTTTCTTTCGACCAAGACGAGCGGCTTCGTCAAAGCAGACGCTCCGTCGACCAGTTGGACTCTCTTTGACAGTGTCGCTGATGACGAACCGTCCCTCTAGCTTTATGACGTTCGGCTCGCCACCTGTTTGTTCCATCCATACGAGTGCTGCTCGTTTTGAAGATGTCAGACGTGACGCGACCTCATCATACGAGAGTCCATCATGGCGATCAGGAGTAGCCTCAAAGCGGTCACGAAACATCGTTAATTGTTCATCCATCGGTAAAACCTCACTTTCCTAGTCCGTTTTTTCCATTATTCAATGAATCCGTTTCCAACGCAATCATTCATTGAGTGAATAAGTCAATCTAAAGACAATTGACAAATGAAATCGGACTGCCTACACTAATTGTACATATCCGGTTTCTGTCGCGATCGCGCGGACAGGAACGACATTCAGGAGAGGAGCCAACCGTATGCGCTGGATCAGTTATGCGGCTGTCGTGACGATTCTTTCGTTCTTAGCGTTCACGGCGTATTCGTTCCTGACGACGATTGACTTTGAAATCGTCTATCAGTTCGGGACGTTTGCGATGACGTTATCCTATTTTATCTTTGGTTTACCAATGTTATGGATTGTTCGCCACTATCCGTTAACCCTTCGTCTACTCATCTATGTGACGACGAGTGCCGTCGTCTTGTTTCTATTCATCGGACTATATGAAGCGTGGCACGACGCCTCACTGTCTCCGTTACCACCAATCGGTAGCATGATCCAATTCACAAGTCTCGCTTGCCTATTGTTCGTCTTACCGTATGAGATTGTCTATCGCAAAAACTTCGTCTCCATTCAACCGCGTGTTTCTTGACAGTATTCTTGTTCCTCAAGAATACTGTTTTTTATTTCCTTTCATTTAGAAGGAATTCCCAATCTATTCTTGAATAGTACGTTATCACGAATATATGGAGGGCTTACATATGGAAGGAACGTTTCAATGCAAACAGATGGGAAAATCATTTTCGGGAGACGGTGTCGAGACACATGCGTTACAAGATATCGATGTGACACTTGAAGCGGGTGACTTCATCTCGATTATCGGACCATCGGGTTCTGGAAAGTCGACGTTACTCAGTTTGATCGGTACGCTCGATCGTCCGACGAGTGGGGAGTTGCATTATGACGGGAAACCGATCAACAAATTGAACAGTAAGGAACTATCCGACTTCCGCTTCGAGAACATCGGCTTCATCTTCCAACAGTTTCATTTGATTCCGACGCTTACGGCGCTTGAAAATGTCATGGCGCCTCTGTTCGGTCGGAAAGTACCATATGATAAAAAAGAACGTGCAGAGCAGTTGCTCGCGCAAGTTGGTCTCGCCGATAAAGCAGGCAGTTTGCCGTCGCAACTCTCTGGTGGGCAACAACAACGTGTCGCCGTTGCGCGAGCACTCGTCCACGAACCAAAATGGCTACTTGCCGATGAGCCGACGGGGAACCTCGATACGGATACGGGAGAAATCATTTTCAATCTCTTACGGTCATTAAACGAAGAAAAGGGCTGCGGCGTCTTGTTCGTCACCCACGATCCGGCTCTTGCGGAACGGGCAAACCGAACAATCGAGATGCGAGATGGTGTCATCATTGAAGACCGTCTCGTTCATGTCTGAGCCTCGTTTTTGAACTCCCTTCCTCCACCCCTTACACTAAAAGGGTAGAGGAGGAATGCGTGATGCGATTAGGAATACTGGACCAAGTACCGTTACATGAGGGCGATACGGTCGAAGCGACAATGGAAGCGACGGAACGACTCGTCTTAGAAGCCGAACGACTCGGTTATGAGCGGTATTGGTTCGCAGAACATCATAATACGAACGGGTTGCTCAGTGCGGCACCGGAGTTGTTCATCGCCCGAATGGGTGCACGAACATCAACGATCAAACTTGGTTCTGGTGGTGTGTTGTTACCGCAATATCATCCGCTAAAAGTGGCCGAGAGTTTTGCGACACTCGACGCCTTTTATCCAGGACGAATCGAACTCGGGATCGGCAATTCGCCAGGTGGAAGCGAGCGGACACGACTTGCTTTAACAGATGGAGAAGAAAACCGAGCAGCTGAGTTTAGTCGACTTGTTAATGAAACGGCGGGGTTCTTGACAGATAGTCTATCGAATCGACACCCGTACCGAATCGTCAAGACGACACCGCGTGACCGGCAAGCGTCGCCGATTTCAATCCTTGGTCTGTCGCCACGTAGTGCGCGGATTGCAGCAGAACAAGACCGTGGTCTTGTTTTCGGTCACTTCATCAATCCGGATCGTTGGGAAGAGACGCTTTCTACGTATCGTGAGGCAGGAGGAACAGACGTCATCGTCTGCGTTTTCGTCATCTGTGCACCGACGCAAGAAGAAGCCGAGCGTCTCGCTCGAACACAAGATGCCTGGATTCAAGGTGTCCGACTCGGGAATTCAATCGTTCCGTCGTTTGCCTCGACTGAAGCAAAGGTCTGGAATGACGTTCATGCGGAACGGATCCGTAAAGATCGCCGGCGGGCGATCGTCGGGACACCAGACGTTGTTGCACAGGAGCTTGAAACATTAGCAATGCGTTATCAAACAGATCAGTTTTTACTGATCAATAATGCCTTTGATCAAGAAAAGCGATTGCAGTCGTACCAGCTCATTGCGGAGCGACTTCTCTAAACATAACAGGACCCCTCGTTAGCTGTTTTGCTAATGAGGGGTCCTGTCTACAACTCTACACTCAATTAACGTTGCGCTGTCGGACGAATCAAGATCTCATTGATTGCAACATCCTCTGGTTCGTTAACAGCATAGGCGATGGCACGCGCGATTGCGCTTGCATCGATGGCTTTCAAGTCACCGATTCCTTGTTTAATCTCTTCATCCGAGATATGGTCCTTCAGTTCCGTATCGACCGCTCCCGGTGAGATGATTGTTGCACGGATGTGATTGTCGACCGATTCTTCCTTACGAAGACCTTCCGTGATAGCGCGAACGGCGAATTTCGTACCGCTATAGACAGCACTTGACGGCATGACTTCATGACCTGCGACGGACGAGATATTGATGACGTGTCCGCTTTTTTGATCGCGCATGTACGGTAGGACTGCTCCGATTCCATGGAGGACACCTTTAATGTTGACGTCGACCATCGTGTTCCATTCGTCCTGTTGATTCTTATGGAGGTGTGATAGTGGCATCAATCCAGCGTTGTTGATAATGACATCAACAGAGCCGAACTTGTCTTTCGCAAGTTTAGCGAGTGAATCAACTTGCTCACGGTCGGTGACGTCCGTCACTTGATAAACGGCTTGACCACCTTCCGCCTCAACCGCTTTGACGAGTTCTTGCAAACGATCTTCCCGGCGTGCAGCAAGAACAAGTTTTGCACCTTGTTTCGCAAGTTCTTTCGCTGTTGCTTCCCCAATACCGCTTGATGCCCCTGTAATGATGACAACTTTATCTTGAATCATCTGAACTCCTCCTTCTGAATAACGTACTCCTTGAGAGGTATTGCCGCTTTTATTGATTTAAAAACATCGTATAGGAGGTTTGTTCATGAAACGGTATCTCTTTATTGGATTGATCGTGGTTGCAATCGGATGGTTTTTATCACTTGATCCATTTCGGCATCAACCACCTGAACCTACCGCGACCATCGAAGATCGGGAGGTGAAAGTGTATACCGGCACCTATAGTTGGTCAGGGATGTTTCGTGGAGAAACAGCCGACGCGAAGGCCGAAGCAATCGATTTAGTAAAAGGCGATCCGAGTACGCAAGCAAATCCTGAAGATCGATTGACGATTCGTTTTGAGGAGGGACCAGCTCCGAAGTCTGTCAAGATCGTCTTATGGTCGGTCGAAGATCATAAAGAGATGAAAACATATAAGAAGACTGGGCATATGACACTCCCTTCGACTCCCGGAAAGTACGTCTATCAGATTACAGCCGATTGGAAAGAAGGGGGTGGCGATTTTGCCTTTCCGATTGAAGTGAAATGAATAACAAAAAACATATTGACAGGATATATGTTTAATGATAAATAAGTCGAGTACTGACCTCTTTTTAAATTGAAAGAGGTCTATTATCGTGAAAAATAGTAAATAAAGCACTAGTTTCGACTTATTTAGTCTGAATAATCAGAATGTATGAACATTTTAACAAAAGTGTATTTAAATGTTTCGGGTTCGAATGAACGGGAATAAACACACCATACACATAATATTTCATGTGTTGAATCACCTAGGTGAAAGAAGATAACAATTGTAAAGGAGAGGTGCAGATGAATGGGTTTAATCGATTCTTACTCGTCATCATAGGCATACTCGGACTAATCAGTGTCGGGCTGCTTGTGCTCGGTGTGTATGACGTTCCACGGCTCAGTTCTTTAATCGAGCAGTGGCAGGATCAGCAATGGTATAGCTATACCGTTCTATCTATTGGAGGATTTTTAGCATTCGTATTCGTCATTCTATTATTCACTGGATTGTTTAGCCGATCGAAAGGTCAACGTCTGTTGATTCAAACGGGTGACGGAACGATCACGATTTCGAAGGAGACAATCGAACGAACGGCTTTAGAGTCGATTCGTGGAATTGGTGGCGTACGGACACCGCGTGTCCATGCCGACATCCATTCGAAAAAAGAGACGGTCGCCTTAAAAGTTGACTGCTCGGTCTTTGGACAAGAGGGTTTACCGACAATTGCGAAAGATATCCAAGAACGTGCTAAACAAGCTGTCGAATCCTTACTTGAGTTGCCAGTAACGAGTACGAAAGTCACAATCAGTGACACAAAAACGAAAACAGCGGAACGTGTCGTCTAAAGGAGGAGAGGGAACATGAAGACAAGAGAAGCACTCTATCCGTATCGGTTTCGACTGATCGGGGGACTTGCCGGTCTGATCCTCGCCATTTTATTCTTGACGATTGGCTTTGGTCCGACAATCCTTATCGTTGCCTTCGCAGCGATCGGATTTTTAATTGGAAAGTGGCGCGATGGTGCGCTCGATATTGAAGGGTGGATTCAGTTCTTTCAACGGGACTGATTCATATATAACTTACTAAACATTCAAAAGGAGAGATTTCAAATGGCAAACGAAGTAAACACAACAACTCAAAACGAAGTGGTACGCGAGAATAAATTGACGTTCGAAGATCAAGTCATCAAAAAAATCGCAGGGATCGCGTCGAACGAAGTGACAGGCATCTTGTCAATGAGTGGTGGATTTATGAGTGGACTGACGGATCGTCTCCGTAGTTCTGAAGACATCACGAAAGGAATCGGTGCTGAAGTCGGAGAACGCCAAGTCGCACTCGATTTGAAAGTCATTGTCGAATACGGCAAAAACATTCCGTCGATCTTCCAAGAGACAGTCGCGAAAATCAAAAAATCAATCAGTGACATGACAGGTCTTGAAGTCGTCGAAGTCAATATGCACGTCGAGGACGTTATGACACGTGCTGAGTTTGAAGCAAAAAATAAATCGAACAACGAACAAGAAGAAAAAAGCCGCGAACTGCAATAAGCAAGGTGAAAGACCCGACGGAAATCGTTGGGTCTTTTTTCATGTATGTAAAAATGACGTAATTTTCAAAAGTGGTGGATAAATGAGGTACGATAGCCATAGGAATAATCATTGTTTGAAGAGGAGCCGTGCTATTGAAACAAAACAATTCGTATCATGTTTGTCCCGTATGTGGATTTGATAAACTCGAGTGTCCGCCATATTATGAACACTTTGCTGGGAGTAACGAAATTTGTCCATGTTGTGGTTTCGAGTTTGGTGTGGATGATTTCGACTGTGCTGAAATAAACATGGAGCAGTTGTCAGATGAAGAAATCGTAAAACAAGCACACGAAATCTATCGACAAGACTGGATCAATAGTCACTTTAGATTATTTGATCCGAGTATGTTCCAAGCATCGGTGAAACTCAGACGGCGACTACGTGCTGAAGTCGCTATGAACCAACTGAAACGTACTTGTTATAGGACCTGACGAAATCGTCGGGTCTTTTTCATCGAATCGACATGACGTTTGATACGTTTGATGATGAGAACGGGAATAGGATAGTATCACGATAAACGAAAGGATGATTCACGATGCGACTAACAGGAAAAACGATCATCGTCACGGGTGCTGGTTCTGGAATGGGTGAAGCAATGGCAAAATTGTTTGCACAAGAAGGCGCACGAATCGTTGCAGCAGACATTCGGTTAGAAACGGTCGAACGCGTCGCTACCGAAATCAAGGAAGCGGGCGGAGAGGCGATGGCTGCCGCACGTGACATCGCAAAGCTCGGTGCAGCAGGAGAGCTCGTCAAACAGACAATCGATGCTTACGGCAAACTGGACGTTCTCGTCAATAACGCCGGGATCATGGACGGGATGGAAGGCGTGGCAGACATTTCGGATGAACGCTGGGATCATGTCCTTGCAGTCAATACGACGGGAACGATGCGTCTGATGCGTGAAGCGGTCAAACACTTTAAAGAAGTCGGAGGTGGCGTGATTCTGAATAATATCTCAATCGGTGGTCTGAACGGTGCCCGAGCAGGAGCGGCATATACGGCATCCAAACATGCCGTCATCGGTCTGACGAAGAATACTGCTTTCTTTTACGCCGGAGAGGGAATCCGCTGTAACGGGATCGCACCTGGTGCTGTCGAGACGAATATTGGGCAATCGATGACCAATCTGAATGAATTTGGAATGGGACGAGCGATGCTCGGAATGGGACTCAATCCCCGTGCCGGTCATCCGGATGAGATCGCAAAATTGGCATTGTTCCTTGTGTCCGATGAAGCAAGCTTTATCAACGGGGCGATTGTCGTTGCCGACGGGGGATGGAGTGCATATTGAATAAAATATATTATTTACTAGATTGCAGTTTAAAATAGCAGGAACTTGTCGATATAAGGGATAATATGACAATAGGGGCATCATAACCTTGAGTTTGAATCCAGGGAGGAATCGGCATGTCGATGCATGAGCAAGCAACACAGGTCACCGACACACAAGTCATCCGGGCAATCGAACAAAATCTAGCGATCATTCGTTTTGATGAACGACGGAAGGTCGCGTACGTGAATGAACTCTTTGCAAGAACAATGGGATATAAGGTAAAAGAACTAATTGGTAAATATCACCGTGATCTTTGTTTTCCAGAGTATGTGAATAGTCCAGATTACGAGTTGTTTTGGCGAAAATTGATGCAAGGCATCACGTATCAGGATAAAATTGAACGCCGTGCTGCTGACGGACAACAGAAGTGGCTCGAAGCGACGTATATGCCGATTTATTCCGATGACGGACGACGGGTCGTTGGGGTCTCGAAAATTGCATCGGACATCACGATTCGCCAGCAGGACGTTTTGCGAATGGCGGCTGAACTTAATGAGACATCAGCCTTCTTGACGGTCAAATCAGAAAGTGGTCGACAAGATGGTTTGAACGTCCTTGCGACCGTCCAACAAGTCGAAGCGGAATCCGTCGAGAACTTATCGAGTCTTGTTGCCTTGCGTAAAGATGCAAACTCGATCACTGACATCGTCAAGACAATTCGGGATATTGCAGCGCAGACAAATCTGCTTGCCTTAAATGCGGCAATTGAGGCAGCACGCGCTGGTGAACACGGACGTGGATTCGATGTTGTCGCGACCGAAGTCCGGAACCTATCGAACAAAGTGTCGCACTCGATCGGGGAAATCAAGAACAATATCGAAGGGATCGTTGAGCGAATCGAGGACGTCTCGCACAGTATCGAGCGGATTTCAAGCAAGGTCAAGGACAGTACCGGTCAACTCGAGCATACAGTCAGTGAGTTCGATCAGTTAGCTGATTCTGCGAAACAACTGGAGCACCAGGCGAAACAGTTCGTTGACGTCTTATAAATAAATTCAATATACCGGAACGTTCAAGCAAATGACTTGTACATTCCGGTATATTTTTTTGTGTCATTTAAAAATATAGAGAAATAGAAAAGATTCTTGTTAAATCGGAATCGTTACGATATGATGTAAAACGTAATTATTCCGAATTAAAGGTGGAGAACAATGTCTACATATAAAACAACAAGCCTCATCGGTAGTGTCTTCCTCGGTTTGGCACTTGCCGGTTGTGTTGCTTCTGATACATCACAAGAGAAAAATCATTTGACGTTCGTTTATAACTTCGCGACCCAATCACTCGACCCACATCGGGACAGTAGTTATGTTCCGCTCCGCGCGGGAGTAACAGAGACGCTCGTCCGTCTTGATGACGAACGATTGACGGTCGAGCCGTGGCTCGCAAAAAAATGGTCCTATGAGGGAAAACGAACATGGCGGATCGTCTTACAAGACGACGTGACGTTCCATAACGGAAAACGACTTGATGCGGCTGCCGTCAAATCGTCTCTTGAACGCTCGATTCAGGAAAATCCGGGTGTCAAAAATGCCTTGAACATCGAGACGATCAAAACAGACGGACCGGATCTGCTTATCCAAACAAAAACGACTTATCCAGAGTTCATCTCGGAACTCGTCAATCCGAACACAGCGATCATCGATACGAAGGCAAGCGGTGTGACGAAGGAACCGATGGGAACAGGTCCATTTCAAGTCGACCGGTTCGCTCCAGGAACAAAAGTTGAATTAAAACGCTTTAAATCGTACTGGCAAGCACAAGCAAAACTCGATTCCGTCGATTTCGTCTTCAATGAAGACGCTGGCGCACGAACAAATGCCTTACGTGCCGGTCAAGCAGATATCGTCTATCGTCCGGAGATCGAGAGTGTCAAACAGTTGAAGTCTGAAGGGTTGACGGTTCAAGCGACGGATACGTTCCGCGTTCATCAGTTGACGATGAATGTCGCGAACGGACCGATGCAATCGCTTGAAGTTCGACAAGCAATGGACGCCTTGATTAACCGACAACAACTCGTCGACCATGTTCTGCAGGGGTATGCTGTTACAGCGCGCGGTCCGTTCCTTTCGTCATTCCCGTTTGCTCCAGATTATCCAAAGCAAGAGCAGAAGACACCAGAAGAATGGCTGAAGCAAGCTGGTTACACAAAACAAGATGGCTTCATGCAAAAAGACGGTCGTCCCTTAACGTTAACGTTACTAACGTATGCCGCTCGACCTGACTTACCGATGATTGCCCAAGTTATCCAAGACGAGGCGAAAAAAATCGGTGTGACGATCAAGATTAAACAAATCGATGTCCCAGAAGAATACATGGCGAGCAATCGGGACTGGGACATTGCAACATACAGTAACCTGACAGCTCCACGTGGCGATGCCGGGTATTACCTGAATGCGACCTATCACCCAAACGGAGGACTGAACTTCAGTGGCGTTTCGGATCCTGCTTTGACGAAACAGATTGAGACGTTGAACCGGACGATTAAGATCGATGAGCGTTCACGCCTTGCTGAGCAGATCGCACGATATGTCGATCAAAATCGCTACAATAGCTTCTTGCTCCATCCTTCAACGCTTGTTGCGTATGACGGCAAACGTGTCAAAGGGTGGAAAACGGAAAAAAGTGAGTACTACATGATCACGAATACGCTACAGGTGAACGAATAATGCATCCGATCGTCAAGCGATTGTTATCGCTCGGTCTATTTACGCTCATTATGACGTTCGGTTGCTTTAGTTTATTGCGCTTATTACCGGGTGATCCGGTATTGACGTTATTAAATATCGATGAATTATCAGCGACACCCGAACAAATCGAGGCCGCACGCCGTGAATTAGGATACGATCAGCCGTTGCTCGTCCAGTACGTCCGATGGCTCCAAGATATCCTCACCTTACAGCTTGGAGATTCATTGCAAACCGGACGACCGGTCATCGAGATGCTGCGCGAGAGTTATCTCGTGACGGCAGAACTGGCGTTAGGAGGGGTTATGATCGCGTTATTGATTGCGTTACCACTTGGAATCGGCAGTGCATTGACGACGCGTCACTATGTCGTACGACTTGCAAACGTCGTCAGCATCGCGTGTGCAGCGATACCTGGCTTTTGGATTGGTCTTTTACTCGTTGATCTGTTTGCCGTCCGCCTGGGCTGGCTTCCCGTGATGGGACGAGAGGGAATGACTTCACTCGTTCTCCCGGCACTTTCACTTGGTTTTCCGCTTGCGAGCGTCTATATCCCATTGATTCGACTGAATTTACGGCGTGAACTGGACCAACCGTATATTGAATTGGCACGGATTCGCGGGGTAGCTGAGCGAACGATTCTTTGGCGTTATGCGTTACGTGGAAGTTTGCCACCGGTTCTGTCCGTGTTCGGTCTGACGCTTGGTAATCTTGCCGGAGGCGTCGTTGTCATTGAAGTCCTGTTCGCGTATCCGGGTGTCGGAAAGTTGATGGTCGATGCGATCTTACAACGTGATTATCCGCTAATCCAAGGATATATCTTGCTGACGACAGGCGTCATTCTCGTCTTGCATCAAGGAATCCGGTCGCTGAACCGGGCATTACGACCAGATTGGAAAAGGGGCACAGATCGATGAAAAAAAGAATGATGGTTTTTGGGGGATGTCTACTGCTATTTATTTCATATACCGTATTTAATAATCCTTTTACAACAAAAGTAACGAAGAGACTTGAACCCTCTTCTCTTGAACATTGGCTTGGAACAGACAGTTTAGGACGAGATTTCGCAGCTCGTCTTTTTTTAGCTGGTTTGATATCCTTAGGTTTCAGCTTACTTACTGTTTTACTCACTGCAATCATCGGTACTTTCCTTGGTTGTATTGCTGGATTTTATGGTGGACGTCTCAATCGGTTGATTCACCGATTAGCAGATAGTCTCGTCATTTTTCCGGATACCGTTCTAGCACTCGTCATCGCTGGATTAGTTGGGGCAAGTCCACAAAGCTTAATCTTTGCGATTTTACTCATCAAATGGATTTCTTACGCGCGATTAAGTGAGACACTCGTGACTGAAACGATTCAAAAACCATACATCAGCATGGCACGAATCAATGGTCTAACGGATAAGATGATTTTGCGACGCCACATCCTTCCATCGATCATCCGTCAAGTTGTCGTCCTGATGAGTTTGGATGTCGGTAAAGTCATCTTATTCTTGTCGGCGTTCTCTTATATCGGTCTTGGTGTCCAGGCGCCATTTCCAGAATGGGGAGCAATGTTAAATGAAGGGCGTCCTTATTTCAGTTCGGCTCCTCGACTCATGCTCTTACCAGGTGCGTGTATCGTCCTCACCGTCGTTGCAACGATGGGGTGGACCCGGTGGATGAAGAGAAAAGGAGGACCATCATATGATTCAGATTCGAAACTTACGCGTTCGGGCGAAACACGTCCTTCTACATGATGTGAATTTATCGCTACCGGCTCATCAATTCGTCTGTCTCGTTGGATCGAGCGGAAGCGGCAAAACACTCTTACTCAAACGGTTGCTAAATCGATTGCCGGACGGGATGTCGTCTAGTGGGGAAGTCATCTCGGAAGTACCACTTCGACGAGGACTAGATATCGGTTACATTCCTCAACAATACACAGATGCGTTTCTTCCGTTTTTAACGATGCGTCAGATGTTACGGGATACGTATCGTGCGCATAAACGAAAGGTCGATCATCCATACATCGATCACGTCTTGCGAACGCTCGAGTTGGACCCTGCTTGGTTGGACCGGTTTCCATCTGAATTAAGTGGTGGACAATTGCAACGGTTCGCAATCCTGTTTGCCGTCGCCTTAAAACCGCGGTTGATCTTAGCGGATGAGTTAACGACAGCACTTGATCCCGTGTTGACACGTCGTTTACTCGACTGGTTGACCGAATACCAACACCAGTATGGTGCAACAATCTTGTTCGTCACCCATGAATTAGGACCTGCTTTACATTATGGCGACCAGCTCGTCTTGATGCAGGAAGGGTGGATCGTCGAGACGGGAACACCGCAGATGATGGAACAAAGTCGTCATCCGTTCACGCTTGCCTTGATGCAAGCACATAATATATCAATGAAAGAAAGGAAGAGTTCATGCCATCTGTCTTATCCGTAACAGGTCTTACTTATCAGATGAAGGAGCAGTCCATCCTCTCGAATATCTCGTTTCAAGTGATGGAAAAGTCGTCATTTGGCATCATTGGTGAAAGTGGGAGTGGGAAGACGACACTCGGACGATTGATCCTTGGTCTACTCAATCCCTCTCATGGTTTGATTTTCTTAAAGGGAAAACCGTTTCCGAGTGGGCAACAAAACGAACGACGAGCTATTCAGGCTGTCTTTCAACATCCGCTCGCTTCCTTTAATCCAGAATGGACGGTTCGCGAATCGATTCTTGAACCGTTTCGTTGTCATCGGCCAATCTTGCGGCATTTTCCAGCGACGTCTGAAGAGCATCTTATTACAGCATTAGCTCTTGCTGTCGGGCTAGAGGCACGACTATTCGACCGACTTCCCCACCAATTGAGTGGGGGACAAATTCAGCGTGCTGCGATTGCCCGCGCGATCTCGATTGAACCCGACGTGATTGTGATGGATGAACCAACGACAGGTCTTGATGTCGTATCCCGGGCGCGTATCATCGAACTACTGGAACACTTACAGCAGACACTCGGTGTCAGTTTTGTATTGATTTCGCACGATATCGACTTCATTCGGCGGCTCTGTTCAGAAATCCTCGTCTTACGTGACGGTCATGCTGTTGATATGATTGATCGACTAGAATCTGGTGGTTCCTATACGCAACGATTCGTGGAGGCCGGGACATGGTAAACACGCAACCGACGCACAAAACGTTTTGGTTACTTGCCTATCCGCTGATTCTCTCAAGTATTGCGACACCGTTGCTTGGTGTGACCGATACTGTTGTCATCGGACAATCCGGTGATCCGCAAGCGATCGGCGGCATTGCGGTCGGAGCTGTCTTCTTTAATACGATCTACTGGTTGTTCGGCTTCTTGAAAGTCAGTACGACAGGATTCAGTGCACAAGCAAGCGGAGCAAATGACGTTCATGCCTTACGGACTTCGCTTTATCGACCGCTATTCCTAGCAGCCTTTATCGGATTACTCATTCTATTGTTCCGCCAGCCGCTCGAACAGATGGGACTCTATTTACTTGCGCCACCCGCTGATTTGCTCGATTCGGTCAAAACGTATATCTCCTATCGAATGATCGGTGCACCGTTTGTCTTGATGGGCTATGCGTTACTTGGCTGGTTAATCGGGACGGGACAAGTCAAACATGCTTTGTTCGTCCAATTATTCAGTATCGGAGTCAACGTCGTGCTCGATATTGGATTCGTCTACGGACTGAACGCTGGTGT
Source organism: Exiguobacterium sp. EA-TM-5 (assembly GCF_053878415.1). NCBI lineage: Bacteria > Bacillati > Bacillota > Bacilli > Caryophanales > Exiguobacterium > Exiguobacterium sp. EA-TM-5. The sequence goes on from NZ_CM132670.1 coordinate 1,991,421, forward strand.
TGCCGGAATCGCGATGGCGACCGTCATCGCGGAAATCAGTATTGTCGTCTGCAGTCTCTATCTGATTCGGAGTCATTTGTCGATGACGCGCGACGAACTGCGTGCCTTGACGGATTGGCAAGCCTACCGACAATTCTTTCGCGTCAATCGTGATTTATTCATTCGAACGATTTTCTTGTTACTTGTTACTGGATGGTTCACGCGAGCGGGAGGACAATTCGGACCGGATATCCTTGCAGCCAATGCGATTCTCCTGCAGATTCAGTATCTGATTTCTTATTGGTTCGGTGGACTGGGTCATGCATCCACCGTTCTCGTCGGTCGTGCACGAGGGGATCAGGATCAGAACGGATACCGGACGAGTGTCCGCTTGGCACGGACGTTCGGATTCTACTCGGTCGTCTTCTGGTCACTAGTACTCCTATTCCTTGAGACACCGCTGCTTCAGTTGTTTACTTCAGAAGAGGCGATACTTGACGCGGCACGCGATTATTACCTCTGGATCATCATCCTACCGCTGATTGCCGGGTGGGCGATGATTTACGAAGGAATCTTTGCTGGACGTGTCGAGGCAACTCCAGTCCGGAACTCGATGATTCAAGCAGGGATCGGTTTTGCGATTGTGCTGCTGGCGACATCAAGTTTTGACAATCAAGGGGTCTGGGCGGCGTTTCTGACGTTCTTTTTGATTCGTTCCGTATCGTTGATCCTCGTCGAAGCGAAACAATGAATAAACCCGATATTCCTTCATGTAGACGAAGGAATATCGGGTTATTTGTCGTCGATCGCTAAAGGACGAACGAATAAGGCGTTCAAGTGATGGACAAGGACGTGACGCAATCGTTCTTTCGGGAGACGTTCCGGGCGAAACAGTGCATGAAAGGCTAACCCATCAACGAGTGCTGCGAGTCGTTCACTCTCAAGCTCGATGTCGATACCTGCTCGGAGCGTACCGTCCGGAATCCGTGTCAGTAATACGTGACACATGTGGTAAATATCGTCCGGATTCTCCGTCGCTTGCGACGCATACGCAGACATCATGAATTGGAACCAGACCTGCATCTCCAGCTGATGCTCAGGTGCGTATGGCAAGACTTCGAGTAAGACGTCGCATAACGTCTCTTCTGGTGTTCCTCCTTTCTCGAATATGAGTGTAATGCGTGCTTGGACCCGTTCTTGGACGAGTTGCATCGAGAAACGGAGCAATTCTTCTTGGGTCGTGAAATAATACCGTAGTGCTCCAAGCGACAGACCGGCTTCCTTGGCAATCGTCCGGACACTGGCTTGTTCAATACCGACATGAGAAATCGTACGCCACGTTGCTTCCGCGATAAGGCGTTTTCGTTCTTCGTGGTTGACTTGTTTTGGCATACATTCAGTATATCAGCTTTTTTAGCACGAATGTATTAAAAAGACTGGTCAATTGAGACGGGTGATGTTATCTTTATGATACAGTCGTATTAAAAAAGGAGATGATCACAATGCAACTCGTCGCGTGGGCAATCGTTTGTTGTGAAATTCTATTTTGGGTATTCATCGTTGCAGGATTAATCGTTCGTTATGGATTCAGGCGAGAGAAACTCGGCTTTCGTCTTATGGCAATGTCACCCGTCATTGATATCGTTTTACTTGTCTTAACGGTGTTTGACTTAAGTCGCGGTAGTACAGCGACGCTTGCCCACGGACTTGCTGCAATTTACATCGGCGTCTCACTCGCATTCGGGAAGCAGATGATTGCCTGGGCGGACGGGGTGTACCGTCGGGTGATCCTGAAGGAACAAGTAGCAAAAGAACGCATATCGCGTGCGCGACGGGAACGCAATGGATTCTATCGGCACATCCTGGCATTCTTGATTGGTGGTGCCTTACTCGGAGCCATGATTCTCTGGCTCGGAAATACTGAACAGACCGAAAGCCTCTTGCGGACGTTACAACTGTGGGGACTTGTTCTTGTAATCGATGGTGTCATCTCGATGAGTTACACCGTATTTCCAGCTCGTTCCAAATAAAAACGAACCTTGGCTGTCAGCGGTCGACAGTGAAGGTTCGTTCCCGAATCGTATTCGTATGTACTTGTTTCCGGGCGTCGATCGAATCCCGAATGTGGATGATGTAGCGACGTCCTTTTTTGTATCCTGTGCGCGGTGGTTTGATTCGGATTTCTTTGCCGTCCAGAACTTCAATCTCTGTTTGCATCCGCTCACCATTTGAATCCGTCACGGTGACCGTACGGTTTGAGACCTGCTCCTTACGTAGTCCTTTCGCATATTCAATATCGAAGGTATGATACGAGGAGATCGAGCGGGCGCGGGATTTAAAGTGTGGCTCGTCCGTGCGTTCTTCAAGGGAGCAATAGCACCCCGTAAACAACAGACTCGCCGAGAGGAGTATCGAAAATAGATGTTTCACGAAAACGCTCCTTTATGTATTTGGTAATTTTAGTATAAGACAATTTTTAGGGTACGACAATCCTTCTTGAGACTGAATCATCACCTCTATTACATTTTAGGAGGTCCGTGCTATAATCGACCGAGAGAAAGGAAGCGATACACCATGCCAGTTCAACCAGACCAACGCGAGATCATCGTCTCGATTCGAACAAGCTATGACTTTAAAGCCGATACCGGTCGTGCGATCCGCGTCATCGAATTTCACGGACGCCGAACGACATTGTTCGATTCATTCGAAGCGTCATCACCGAAACGAATGATTTTGATTGAGATGATCCGTGCCGTTCAATCGTTTAAGGAGCCGTTCCATATCATCTTCAACGTTGAATGTAACTTCGGCTTCAAGTACTTGACGGATCAGCGGAAATGGGAAAACCGAGACGTCGGCAATACGTTCCTCGACTTGATCGAACAAGGCGGTCATACGTATGAATTACGCGATAGCTCATTTTATGAAGGTGGAAAAGCCCTCCAAAAATGGCTCGGTAACACATTGAAACAAAATAGCTAACAAAAAGGCTGATTCCATAGTGGAAATCAGCCTTTGTCTGTTGTATCGATCGTCTCACTCTCGAGATAACGATACAGTGTACTTTTACTAATGCCCGTCTGTTCACGTATGTCTGCGAGCGAATAGTTTTTACTTTGATACATCGCAATCGCGCGACGGACGTTCTCGTCTGCTTTCCGGGGACGCCCCGTCTGTTTCCCTTGTTCTTTCGCCTTTGTGATTCCGGCACGGGTCGACATACTGATGACGTCACTTTGTAACTGAACGAGATGCCTTGCTGTTTCAAGAAACGACAAGGATGCCCGCTCGTTCGTCCGAATCTGTTCGCGAAGTGACCAGATTGTTGCACCACGTGCCTCCATGTGCTCGAGCATCTCGATTAAATGCCGCGTCGAGTCTGCTAGGACATAGAGATGCGTGACGATGACTTCGTCGCCCGCCTGAAGCGTCTCAAGCATCTGTTCGAGTTCCGTTCGTCGTTTGGCCGAATCATGGGTCTCGATGACACGTGTCGTCACATCGATCCGGTCCGCTTCTGCTTGTTGCATAGAACAATCTGGATCATCCGGGTAGGGTCTCATGTAGAAATATTGCATGAAGTGAGCTCCTCTCTGTCGATCAAGATCGACGTCAGTTCCTCATCAGTATACCGTATTCTTGCCTTCGTGCCGCAAAAAACCGAAAACACGTCTTTCTTCTCATGTTCGGTTCGACTAATTTGTGGTAAATTGAGTGGAAGTATTGTTCTATCATTCATTCTTTTCTAAATGAGGTGCTCATCGTGAATAAAGAAGATCATCAACTCGCCCGTCAACTTTTGACGACGTATTTCATCGGTACACAGTTAGCAACGGTCCATGTCGCAGGATACGTCACGCTGGAGTTTATCAATCTATTCGATACGACAGCTCCTGAACTCCGACTCCGGATCGAGACGGATCGTTTGTTTTATGGGGATGTCGAGACGACGCAGGATTGGGTCGTCCGCCATGCAACGAAGGAAGAGATGTTGCACTTGATCGTCTCGCTTCACGCAGAACGGATCACAGGTGTCCGGATCGGAAAGACCGCACCGCATCTATTCTTGACGTTCAGCAACGGACAAACGCTCGTCTTGAATGGGTCGGATACATACTATGAATCGTGGGCAATTGATATCGGTCTCGCACCACACCGAGCTGACGCAACGATCGTTGCTGTGCCAGGTGACGAACTGGCCGTCTTCTCCGGCATTGGTGAACAAATTGAAGACTGAGTGGACACGTGATGAGTGGCAAGACTGGATCATGCAGCTCGTTGCGTCACGTTATCCGGATCACTGTGCCGTCTTATTCGCTGGAAGCCATGTAAGAGGGCAGGCGACCGCACAATCCGACGTCGATTTGATCATCTTTGAAGCAAGTCGACGACAAGCGTTTCGGGAGTCGTTCATCCATGACGGTGTACCGGTCGAAGCGTTCGTTCATTCGTTCGAGACAATCCAGCCTTTTTTCGAAAGTGACCGAGAGCGTGGACGCCCGTCATTGCAACGAATGATTGCGGACAGTTGGACGATCGAAGATCATCCGCACCTTGCGTTTATCCGCAAGGAAGCTGTTCAGCAATTGGCAGACGGACCAATCGCTTGGACGAATACAGAACAAGAGCGCGCACGGTATTTTTCAAGTGATTTGCTCGACGATTTCGAGAGTGTGACGAATCGCGCGGAAGGTCTTGCGATTGCGTCGCGTTTGTATGAACAAAGCATCGAATTCGTCCTTCGCGCCAATCGTCGCTACATCGGACAAGGGAAGTGGGCGATCCGTGCTCTTGCGGAGTTTGACGAAAACTATGCGAGTCGACACACAACAGCATTCGAGTTGTATTATCAATCGGGTGACCGAAGAGAAGTCGTCGCGTTAGTCGATGATTATCTCGCACCATTCGGCGGGCGTTATTTTGACGGCTTTACGCTAGGTAAAAGATAACAAGCACAAGCATTTAAAAGGAGGCACGCTTTCGGTCGTCAATCGAAAACGTGCCTCTTTATCATTCGTTGCTGTTTAACGCCAATGCGACGGACGGAGTAAGCGACGCGGTAACTGTGTCGCGGCATTGCCGATTGCCGAATTGATTTGTGCCTGTGTCAAAAAGAGCGCGTCTGTCAGATCCGCGTCTTTGACGTTACAGTCTCGCAAATCAGCTCCGAGAAAGTTGACCCCGCGCAGTCGGCTATTCGACAAGTTCGTCGCAAGCAACCACTGATTCTGAACACTGGCACCTGAGAAATCACGTCCTTGTAGCTGTTTTCCGACCCAGTCACGTGGTGTCTGATCGCGTCTTCCGCTATACTGAGCTTGAACACGCGATGCAATCGATTCAAGGAGCGGTCGGACGGTTTGACGAACAGACATTAAATCAATCCGTTCAAATTGATCGGCTGGTAATGCCGCATACCGGGTCATTGCGGCAAGCATCTCATCGAGTTGATCATGGATGTCACGCGTGATATCGCGTTTCCCGTCGGTTATGTACCACATCATTTCAAACAAATGAACCATCTTCGGGAAGGCAGCATAGATCGCTTGGCGTCGCTTGGGTGCATAATCGCCTTGAAACGTCTGCTGTGAGAGATGTTGTCCCGCACCGAAACAATCATAGACGGTACAGCCTTTGTAGCCGCTGTCACGTAACTGATCATGGATACGACAACTGTAATCCGCATCAAGATTACGACACGGTGTCGCTTCTGGTTTATCGTGACCAAAATCACTGGATTTCGAAAAAGCAAGTGCTGTACAACATAAACCAAAACACTTCGTACAATCAATCTGGAACGTGGGTTCCATCGTATTCACCTCCATTACTACTATATCAAGAAAGGAGTTTGGACATGCTGCAATTTCAACTTAAGGAAAATGAGGACGGACAGGATTGGCTCAGACAACAAGTCCGTCAATACAATGTCGAGCGTTCACCACTTCATGCGACAAAACGCTCTGAGGGAACACAAGCCGTCACATTACTTGCGACGCGTGACGATCAACCAATCGGTGGCATCTCAGGGGAAATGTACTGGGGCTGGTTACATATTGAATGGTTCTTCGTCGTCGAAGAGGAACGGGGAAGCGGGCTCGGTACTCAGTTACTCCGTCAACTGGAGGAATGGGCACGAGCAGCGGGTGTTCAGCGAATCCGCGTCGAGACGTTCTCATTTCAAGCGCTTCCGTTTTATGAGCGACAGGGATTCGTCGAAGTCGGACGAATCGATGACTATCCACCAGGGATGAGCAATCACCTGCTCGTCAAACAGGTCGACTGATGAAACGGCGTCTTTTCCTCATCTTATTGTTCGGTATCGTGCTCGGAACGCTGACGGGGATGCATCCACGTCAAGAGACCGTTTCCTTTACGGCGAAGCAAGTCGCCAAGTTATATACACAGATGACAAACACACCAGTCGAAGCGCGTGATGTCTACTTCGTCGAACGACTATCTGACCATTATGCCGTCGCATATCTTGAAGCGAAGCATGACCGCTTGTTTCTGCTCCTACAACAAACCGGTGAGGAACAGCGGATTGATCGAGTCATTCGCGCCAAGCAGACGACGGAGGCGGATTGGTTCGAGGGACGTTTACTTGCGACGCCGGAAGGTCGGTATCTCGTCGCCTACGGCATGAATGCCTCAAAACAAATGAAAACGATCCGGTTTGAGCCGTATAAGACGACGGCTGATGGGGAAGCACCATTGCGTCCGATGCAACGCTCATTGCCGGTAGCAGATCAGGAACGTTTCCATACCGTCCAACCGTTACCGGATGCCTTCCCGCATTCGCTCTATTTCGAGATGATCGCGACGAGCGTTGACGGAAAAGAGACGATCCAACGCTTGACGTTACCAAGCGATAACGCATCCGCGTTTTCAACGCGTGTTGACTTTTAGTATACTGAAGACGAAAAAAGGGGGAAGGTAACATGTGGATCGTCATGAACCAGTTACACGTCGTTAAAGGAGCTGCAGATCAGGTCGCAGCGCGTTTTAAGACAACGAAAGGAATCGAACGGATGGAAGGGTTCCACCGGATGCAAGTGCTCGTTGATATCAGTCAGGAGCATGAAGACATCGTCACGATCATGACGACATGGTCGAATCAAGCGGCGTTTCATGCATGGCAAGAGAGTCAAGCGTACAAAGGTGTGCACCATAAGCGGGATAACGGAACGTCCGAAGTCAAACCGCTCGTCACCTCAAATACCGTCACAGAATATGCGATCGTCGCCGATCACGGCGCCGTAACAGAATGAACACAACACCCCTTGGGAGGACGACTCTCAAGGGGTGTTGTATAGTACATTAAAATAGATTGTTTTTCCGTAATCTGGGTATATTCTAACAAACAGACGAAACGAGGTGGCACCGCATGGTATATCGTAAACCTGTCGTCTCTAGCCTATCCGTCCTCAGTGGCATGATCCTGCTCTTTGGTTTCTTGACGAGCGGTGGATTCATCTATCTCTACTTCTTCGTCTTACTGTTCGCTTGCGTTTCCTTCTTACGTGAACCGTTGACGCGTAAAGAATGGTTGCGCGAAGGGATTGCCTTCATCTTCTGGTGTTCCTTGATTTATTTGCTGCAACATCTCGTCTTCATGGCGTGAGTCATTTTTCGTATTGCTCGAACAAAGCAAGGAGGATGTCACGACCTGTCGCCGATAGGTGAATCGACACGTCACGCTTCGGATCTTTTAAATAAACATCGGTCTTTTTGACACGCTTATCGAGATAAACTTCGTATTGTTGTCCTTTCACTCCATCTCGGAATGTCAAGTATTTCCACTTCGCCCGTTTTCCTCGTACGTCAGCCTGTTCACTTGTCTTGATTGCTTTTTTTAATTTCCCGGATTCATCACTGGTCATCATGATCATATGGTCCCAATCGAGACCTTTCTCCGAAATACGATTTCCTTGATCATCTTCTTCAAAACGGACATGCGAGAACTGTCTTTGATGGATCAACGTCATTTCTTCATTATCCACAACAAGATCATCTGTTGTTTGATTCGGTTCTTGGAGTTCAGGTGGTTGTTCAGTCGTGTGTCGAATCGATAATTCGTAGCGGAATTCGCGTCCGTTTTTCTCCGTTGCGATGACCGTTCCATAATGCTCGGGTGTTCCGTCACCCGGAATGAACCGGACCTTTCCTGGATGTTTCATTGAATGGATCGGGTGTTCCGCACGCCGTCCACCATACAACTGTGGTATTCGAACCGAAACGTCGTATGTCGAACCGAATTGTTGATTGTAGACGAGATAGAGATTGACATCACGGGTGAACGGTGTCAGAGAATTCGCGTACGCAAAAGTCGTCGTCCGTGCCTCTTTTTTTGTGACATCCGTCGCCTCGATGACTAGGTAACCTGATCCTGGAAGTTCTAATGTTCGAGCAGAATGATCTGCGATCGTCTCATCAGGATTAAACCAGTCGTCTTTTTTTAATACAGTAGGCTTCATATTAAATTTCTTCCGCTGTGGAGTCAGAGCAGTCTTCTTGAAGACATCGTCTTTCTTTGGTAATGGATAGTACCCGCCTTTAAACGATGTCTGACAATATAAATACGTCTTTTTTCCAGCTTTCACGTAACGAACGGTTTGACCTTCATAATCCTCGAACGGATTCGTCATCATGACGGAATAGATATCGCCGACAGCGTAATCGGTAGGTGCATCGCTCACTTTAGACGCGCACGTTTTTTGGATGACAGTTCGTTCTTTAGCTGACAAGGTGCGAGATTCTTTTTCGTTGAATTGCCCTCCGTCATACATTTGCGATAAGTAATCCCATTTAAAATTTGGGGCGTCACTTTGGCAACCGCTTAATGCTAGTGTTGCTCCAAGTGTGAGTCCGATCCAGTAACGTTTGTTCATTTGTTAAGCACCTCACTGAGTGCTTCACTTGTCGTACCCGACAGCTTCGCACCGTTCTTTGATCCTGGTTTAACGACATAGATTTCAAGCTTTTTGGCGCGTTTGCGTTCAAATAGCTCGAACGTTTGGCTTTTTCCTTGGCGCATCAATGTTAATTTTTTCTGATTTAGTTTCGTGCCCTGTGGCTCCATGACGTCGGTCTCTTTTAATTCCTGAGCGATTTTTTTCGCTAATTTATCCGGTATTGCCGAGACAAACTTATAATCGCTCTCGACGAGCTGTTTCGGTGATTGATGGATAAAACCGACATAGCTGGTTGGCGATGTATCAAAGAATACGTATTTGTAATTCGCGGGTTTTTCGTAAGTCGGATTGAGACGCATATAAATCGATGTTTCCTGAATGATTTTGCCTTCTTCTTTCTTCCGAACAGTCGCAAAAGGAACCGTCTGTCCCACTGAAAGTGTATCAGGAAGTTGTTTTCGTTCGATTTGATACGATTGCCCCATCACATGATCTTGAATGACGGATGGAATTCCGATACGATCACCACTGGTCATTAGTTCGATTGATGTGTGCTGCAAACCACTATTCGGAATGACACGAAAAGCTAAATTCAATTCGGAACCGGATAGGGATTCGGTCGTCTCAAAAAGTGTTTGTTCGTCGTCCTTACTTTTGTCTTTCATGAAAAGAACGAATTGACCTTCCGGTGGTAAGGACAGCTGGTAGGACGGGAAGAGGTAATGTCCCATCTCTTTCGATTGCTTACTTTCTTCATTCTCCTGTTTTTGCTGATCCATTACTTTTTTTGGTACAGGTTTAAAGCGGACAATCGTCAATTTAGCTTTAACCGGTTGTTTTGACCAATCGACGAATGGATAATCACTTCGTTTAATCTGATGGACCGCATAATCCGCATGGCGTATCGGCTGACATGCCAGATAGTCTTTTTTTTCGTCTGATAGGAAACGAGCGTGTTGGAACTCACGCCCTTGGATATTTGCAGGTAGGAAATACAAATCGAATCCTTCGTGTTGCACGTATCGGTCAGGTAAGCGCTTCATGTCAGATTTTTGCTGACAACCCTTCAACAAAGCAGCAGTTTGTTTTTTCGGGATATCCGGTATCTCTTGACCATCAAAGGTAGTCGAAATACCGCCCCAGTAATTGGCATCGTATGTAAGATCTAAGTATTGTTCTTTACCGCATCCGGCAAGTAGGACTACGCCTGCGAGAATACCGGTATGTATATAGCGTCTCATGGAAAACCTCCTTTATCCTAGTGACTATATTTTACCATAATTTCTAGAATAGACAGAATTTTCTATAATACTTTAGCATCAAGATGTTTGACATCTCTTGACTCGGGAATAATAGATGCATGCACGGTCAATCTATTACTATGGGGGTTTTATGATGGGTACATTCATTCAATCAGTTGATGGCACGAAGATTTACGTCGAGGATGTCGGATCGGGTCAACCGGTCGTCTTTTTACACGGCTGGCCTGCAAACAACAACATGTTCGAGTATCAAAAGAATCTGCTCGTCGAAGAAGGGTACCGTTACGTTGGGATCGATTATCGTGGTTATGGCAAATCAGATGCACCAGCAACGGGATACGATTATAAGACGATGGCGTCCGATATCAATGAAGTCATCGAACAGCTGAAATTATCGAATGTCACGTTGCTCGGTTTCTCGATGGGAGGAGGAATTGCCTTGTCCTATCTCTTGCAATACGGGGATTCAAAAGTCAGCAAGCTTGTTCTCGCCGGAGCCGCAGCCCCTGTCTTTACACAACGCGACGGCTATCCATACGGGATGACAAAAGAAGAAGTTGATGCATTGATTGCCGACACGAAACAAGATCGTCCGTCGATGCTCAAAGGATTCGGGGAAATCTTCTTTGCGAAGGAACATCCAGAACCACTCCAACAATGGTTCCATGGTCTTAGCATTGCCGCTTCGTCACACGGTACGATTCAGTCAGCAATTGCATTACGTGATGAAGACTTACGTGGAAAACTCGGGAACATCAAAGTCGATACGTTGATCATCCACGGTAAAAAAGACCAAGTTTGTCCGTTCGAGTTCGCGGAAGAAATGCAAAAGGAAATTCCACATGCACGACTCGAAGTCTTCGAAGAGAGTGGGCACGGGATGTTGCTCGACGAACAAGACAAGTTCAACGAGACGTTGCTGTCGTATGTCAAAGGAAACCAAACGGTCTAATCCAAAAACAAGCAGTGGACAGTGTCCATTGCTTGTTTTTTGCATAAAAAAGTGTGCGCCGGCGCATACTTTTAAGAACGATACTTCCGCATGAACCGTTGATCAATCCAGCGCTTGAGGTACCAACCGAACGGATGAATTGAGAAATATTTGCCATACAGGGAAACCGCATGACGTGGTCCCATCGATAAAATCGTTAAATAGTGTTTCTGAGGACGATACGACTGAAGTGGTTCCTCCTGTAAGAAGTGAAGAAGATTTTTAAGTAATATCGGAGCTTGCCGGACCGCTGTGACGCCATTTTTCGGAATCTCGGGATAGGAGACAAGTGTTGCTGCGTCACCCGCTGCAAATAGACCCGGATGATCGAGCGCTTGCAACTGTTCATTGACGAGTAGGAATCCGTCTTCCGTGTAAAGATTGCTACCTGCAAATAATGCCGGTGCTTTGGCACCCGTTAAGCGGATGATCGCATCCGAATTAATTGGTGAGTGATGTGAAAAGTGAAGAGGAGACACCTCGTTCAGTGGTCGTTCCCGAATCCAGTACACATCGAGTTCTATTAACCGTCGTGAAACAGCTTTTGCTGATGGATGTCCTGAAAGTAACTCTGGATCCGTGATCAGAGTGATCGGTACACCCGCTGCTTTCAAGGACGCTGCCATCTCGACGGCAGCTGCGCCGCTTCCAATGACGACCGGACACTTTGCTTGTTGCAGACGCTTTAATGTATCCGGTAAGCGATAATTCGGCTTGATCGATAAACGCGTCGTATCTTCTGTCCAGTCAAACGAGCCAATGTTCGTTGAAGCGACATCATACGTGTAGTGTCTGCCAGATGCACCGAAGACAACTTTTTCAACAGGATCAATCTTTACGACAGTCTCTTCTATGAATTGTTTATCATGGGCATGACATAAAGCGGCAACGTCGACACGAATTTCATCGATATCGTATGTTCCGTCAGCAAGTCCTGAGTACATACCCGAGTAGTATTGATACGTCGATGCGTTCAAGATCAACCACTCGACGTCTTCTGTTGGTCCCTCTGTAATGCAATGCAGATGGGCATGACCTGCACCAATCAAGATGATTCGTTTCATGTCGTTCTCCTTCAGTCTGTCTTGCTAAAGTGTACCCGGATACGGGTGGTGGTAATCATAGCAAAAAGATGAGACAAATGAACGACACGATGGCGAGTAGATACATGATATCCCGACGACTAACCTCCGGAATTTCATAATACGTCCGCTCTGCTGAGAAGTGCCGTGCTTCCATGGCGATGGCCATCCGTTCTGCTCGCTGGATTGAACGTGTAAAGAGAGGTAAACCGATCGACAGAAAGGCGTCACCTGGGAAGCGACTGTGAACGTTGCGGATCATCCGGACTTGTCGTAAGACTCGCACCTCTTCGATTAATTGCGGAAGAAAGCGGATCCCAGCGAGAAAGCCATAGGCGAAGCGGGGCGATAACTTCGTCTGATGAATTAAGCTCATTACAAACTGTGTCGCATCAGTCGTTGTGACGAAGGCGAGGCTCAAGCAGACGAACGCTGCCATTCGTAAGGCGAGCAACCAGCCATGCATGGTGCTCTCTGTCGTGACATGGAACCAACCGAATGACCAGATGGTGTCTGTTCCTTTACCGAAAGCAGCCATCATCCAGAATGTCAGCACGAACAACAAACTGTAAGGCGCGAGCCGTTTCAAGAAATCGATGGGACCCCAGCCGGACAGAAGTAACAAACCAATTGCCAATCCAAGGAACACGAGCGTCTTGACCCAATCGGTTGTTGCAATCAGGGCAAACATGATCAAAAATAATCCGCTTCCTTTGATGACAGGATTGAGCTTAGCGAACAGGGATGCGTTCGTTTGCAATGTGATGCACCTCCTGACGTTGGTAACAAAGCGGACGTTGGAGCTGACAGCGCGTAAGTAAGGCAATATCAGCGAACAATTCGTTCGGACGACCATCAAAAACGATACGTCCTTGCTCCATGACGAGAACACGATGGGCGTAACGGGCGACGAGCTCCATATCATGCGTTGCCATGACGAGCGTCGTCCCATGCTGTTGTTCCGTTTGCAATTGCTCGATGAGACGCTCGGTCGTCAATCCGTCCTGTCCGAAGGTCGGCTCATCAAGTAATAACAAATCTTTCGCCTGTCCGAGCATCGTTGCGACACTGAGCCGTCTTTGTTGCCCGGTACTGAGAGCAAGCGGCGATTGTTGTTTGACAGATGTCAGTTCCAAGCGATCGAGTAACGCCTTCCGTTCGTCGCTCGTCGCTACCCGGTGACTCCAGTCGATTTCCGCTTCGACTGTCAGCTTGAGAAACTGCAGATCCGGTTGTTGAAAGATGTAGCCGACTTGTTCGTAAAAACGACGCTTGGAATACCGGTGAGCCGGACGATTGCGGAATTGATACGTTCCGCGCTGAGGTAGCAACCGACCGAGTGTCGCGAGTAGCGTACTTTTTCCGGAACCATTTGCTCCAAGTACCATGACCCATTCACCCGTTTGAAGTGAAAACGTCGCACGGGTCAGCGGATAAGGTGCTTTTGTCGACAATTCAGAAACGTGCAACAAGGGAGTTCCTGCTGTAACGACAGGGGGAGGCGCAAAAAGTCGTGCCGCTTGTGGTCCAGCTGGTAATGTCTCGATTGTATAAGGAAAGAGCGACGGAACGGCGATGCCTTTCGCTTGAAGCCGCACGTAGGCATGCGGGAACAGATCCCGTGGATGCGCTGTCTCGGTAATCGCTCCGTCTTCAAGTAAGACGACTTGGTCGACATACGGTAAACAGACATCGAGTTGGTGCTCGATTAAGACGATCGTTAAATCGTGTTCTTTCTGGATTTGAAAGATCAATGCCATCAGTTCGTGTTGCCCGATTGGATCAATCTGCGCCGTTGGTTCATCGAGCAGTAGAATGGTTGGTTCGAGTGCTAGGACTGCGGCGAGCGCGAGGCGCTGTTTCATCCCCCCGGATAGACTCGCGATCGGTGTCGAGAAGGGGAGAGGGAGACCGACGAGTGCGAGTAAGCGTTCAATTCGTTCCTCCATCTCCGCACTTGGAATCGACCGGTTTTCTAAACTAAAAGCGATTTCGCGTCCGATCGTTTCCATGCAGAACTGTTCTTCTGGATTTTGAAATAAGACTCCGACCGAACCGGACCGGGTAACGGTACCAGTCTGTTCGACTTCAATCGTCTCCGGTGTCAGTCCGGCTAGGGCATGAAGCAGTGTCGTCTTGCCACTCCCACTGCGTCCAAGCAAAAGGGTCGTTCCTTGTTCGATCGTCAGCGATACATGATCGAGCACCGATTTCATCTGACCCGGATAGCGGATGCTGAGGTCGTCGACAGTAATCATGCGACTTCCCGTTTCGCACGTCCGGCTGCAAAACCACTTAACACACCAGTCGCAACGAGGCGACGGACGAGAATCCATGCGAGTAAGCCCCCAAGTAACGCACCGCTGATCAATTGTAAGCCAATCGTCGCGAGTAACGTCGTCGTCGTATAATAACTGAATCCGTTTGCAATCAGACTGTAGACGATACTTCCGACGGCTGCTCCGACACCAGACAACATCAGTGTCCATGCGTCATAACGACGGTAACGCGTCATCGCAAAGACGAGTTCCGCACCAAGACCTTGGCAGACACCAATTAACAGTGCCGATAAACCGAAGTGACTCCCCGTGAACAGCTCAACGGCTGCCGCGACGACTTCCGCAATTAAAGCGGCTCCTGGCTTTTGGATGATCGCTGCGACAAGTGGACTTGCGATGATCCAAATTCCGAACATCCAGTTAGCACCGACGGGACCGAAGATCGCAGACATCGGTAACCACAGTGTCGACCAACCGAGATAGATGACACCGCAAGCGACGGCGAGCATCATCATGACCATGATTTCTTTCATTTTCCAGTGTTGCATTAGATACGTCCTCCTTAGAATGGGGGAGACAACAAAAAAGACCGCCCTCCGTAAAAAAGAGAGCGGTCCTCAGAAAAACTGCGCGCAGCAGGAGTCATTGGATGTGATCGCTCCACTTTCCTACGCTAGTATGAACTAGATCAGGTTCGAAGGGTCCGAAGTGAATCGTCTCAGCCAATGGGCTCCCCTAGTGGATATAGTGAATAGTTGATACGCTGTTCACTTTAGGCAATCTTCTGTCTATTGTCAAGACACAAAAAAACGATACGCCACGAGAGGCGTATCGTTGAAGAACTTATTTGTTGTCTTCGTTGTCTTCTTTTGTTTCTTCTGAAGACTCTTCTGGTGCTTCCGCTTCGTTGTCTGCGCCAGCTTCAGCTTGTGCCTCAGCTTCTGCTTCTTCGATTTCTTCAAGCTCTTGCTCAAGTGTCGACTCAACGACTGCTGCGACTTGAATGTCGCCTTCAGTGACGATACGGAAATCTTTTTGCTCTGGAAGATCGGCTACAGAGATCGAATCTCCGATTTCGAGGTTCGTGACGTCAACTTCGACGTTCTCTGGTAATTTATCTGGTGTAGCTGCAACTGTTACTTTAAAGAGTGTTTGTGAGAGGAATCCGCCAACTTTTGCACCGGCTGCTTCTCCAACGAGTACAACGTCTGCTTCCACTTCTGTTTCTTCATCCATTTTCACAGCGATGAATTCAACGTGATCGACGGTTGGTGTGAAGACATCCATGTCACGACGGTTAATCAAGACGTTGATGTTTTTACCGTCGAGTTTAAGTGAAATCAAGACGTTCTCACCGTTTTCTCGGACGATTTTAAGCAATTCTTTTTCTTCAAATGCGATTGGTGTACTTTCCACTTTGTAACCATACACGACACCAAGAGCTTTTCCTTCATGACGTAATTGTTTACGGAGTGAGCGTGGACGTACCTCGCGTTTTTCGGCTGTTAATTTAACTGACATGTTCATTTCCCCCTTGAATTTGGTATAGCCCTCAAAAGGTAATGAATGCTGGAGCAGGACAAGTCCTGAACAATTTAAGTATGCTAAGACAATCGGTTTCAGACTCTCTTGAATCTGACGCTTTCGTGACTTTGCATTTCTCTCCCAGGTCATTACGCTGATATTGAGAAACATGTGTGAGTAAGTCACCGGTTTGATGCGGTGCTAGTGAGTTTATACCCCTAAGTTTTAAAACCTTAAACATCTTTTTTTATTTTTTTAAAGTCGAAAGACCTCAAAACCCCTTGAAATCAAGGGTTGAGAGGTCTTTCGTTTTTTTCGTTTTTTATGGTGATTCGTTGATTTTCACGGACTAAAACACGAACGAGACGTTCAATTTGCCGCATCGTCGTCTGTCCCATCGTCGAAATTTGGAGCCACTGATTGCGAACAAGATAGTCGCTTTCGTATTGGACATGATAACCCTGAATCCGGAGAGTATCGCCTACATCAGTTGCTGACGGATGGACGATCGTTAGGATGCCTGGTGCTTGTGCTTCTTGTTGCGCGAGCAGTTGGAAGCCAGTTGCGCGGACGGCTTGTTCAAGATAGGTCATCTTGATTGCGGCTTGATCGAGATCGAGAGCATCCAGTGCTGCCTGACAAGCGAGCAACAGATTCGAGGACCCAGAAAAAGCAATCCCATCCGCATAGAGACCGAGATCCAGATAACGTGGAATAGAGGGAGAAGGTAAGACGCTATCTACGTGCCCGATGAACGCAAGACCTGGTAATCCCCCAATCGCTTTTCCAGAGACGGTCGTGACGAAAGTGCAGCCAGCGTATGAAAAACGCCCAGTCCCAACGGCGCTGATCGCATCGACGACGAGTTCAGTTCGTTGAGGTAACAACTCTTTTACTGCATCAAGGTCATAGAGGACACCCGTCGACGTCTCGCAATGCGTTAACCAGACCCAGTCATACGTCGTCTCATTCAATTGATGTGCAAGTTGTTCCACGTTGATTGGATGACCAAGCGGAAGTAGATGGATGTCAAATGACTTTCCGGCACGTGACGCGTGATCGATCAAGCGTTGACCAAACTCACCTCCGTTTAGGATTAACCCATGCCCGCTGAGTTGTTGCGCCACGATATCGTTCGCAAGGGTACCGCTACCGACAGCCATCGAGACATGCGGAAGATCCAGCAAGTGACACATACGACCTCGTAAGTCTCGATCAAGTTGTCGCATCGATGCTGTTCGGTGTGGGCGTGGTGCTTGTTGCGCCGCCTGGCGAACTGTCGGCGCGACTTCGACTGGTCCCGCTAGAAAATGCAAAGGACGTAAGACGTCCGCGATGACGGAGCGTTCGTATGTCGCGCGCGACAACAACATCGGTACGAATTGAGCTTCACCACTGCCGAGCGTCGGTGCAAATGGTATGAAACCGAACCGTGCATATAGTTTCGCTTCTCGTGTCGTCCCACTGATATAGACGTAGTCAATCGTTTCCCGCTCTAAGAAAACCATCAAAAAACGCATCAGTTGCATGAATGTACGGCTATTGCGGTATTCTGGTCGAACGCTGAGTAAGCGGATCTCTGCTGGGGCTGTCAGTGTCTCATCTAACGTCACGCCTTTTTCTTCAAGCGAAAAGGGACGATTCGTTCGAATGGCGATCATGGCAACGAGTCGATCGTCTTCCTTACCAATTAAGTAAGTGTTCTGATCATGGAAACGATCAATTCGCTTTCGTTCGATGTTCGGTTGATGCTGCGGAATCTCTTCCGTGAAGGTGAGGTAGTTCAATTCATGGATTGCTTCCGCGTCGTCCGCAGTTGCAATAGAAAAGTCGATCATCGAGACGTCCTCCTTATGTAATGACTGGCTTGTGAAGTGCATCATGAGCCCATAGGACAAGTAGACTCACAGCGACTGTACACAAGATATTGATTGGTCCCGCATTAAAGGAGACTGGTAGTAATGGGAATAGAATAACCGGAATCAGCCCCGCTTTGACGCTATCTTTCGTTACGAGATAAGAAAGTCCGAGTATGCCTAATCCACCTAGGTATGCCCATGGTGTAATGGAAAAGACGATTCCCGAAAAAACAGCGTACCCTTTGCCACCGCTTCGCGGATGAAACAGCGGAAACAAGTGACCGATGAGCACGGCAAGAGCGACGGGGTAAAACGCGTCGGTTAGATGCAAGGCAAGGACTGTCTTCGCAGCATCAAACAAGTAGACGAATAAAAAGGCCGGAATCCCACCGGCGCGATGGGCGTTACGGGCTCCGATGTTTCCCGAGCCGACTTGTGCCAAATCAGTGCGGCTGATGTACTTCCAAAGTGTCCCGCCAAGGATGCTGCCGATGAGATAACCAAGTAGGAGATCAAGGATCACCGTTGTTCCTCCTTTGTCGTTACGAGATGAACGAGTTCCTTAACGGTCAAAGCATCACTGTCCGGTGCCGTTAAGACAGCATCAATCATTTGTGCTTTTCGATCTTGTAATTCTGTCATTTTCTCTTCGATCGTACCGCGAGTCAGCAATTTGATGACCGTCACGTCAGACTGTTGTCCGAGACGATGAGCACGGTCAGCTGCCTGTTGTTCGACGGCCGGATTCCACCAACTATCAAAGAGAATGACGGTATCAGCGGACGCGAGATTGAGTCCCGTTCCACCAGCTTTAAGGGAAATCAAGAAGAGATCGACTTCACCATCATTGAACCGATCGCATAATGCAACCCGATCTTCAAGCGGTGTCTCACCCGTCAAGAGGAAGTGGGGAAGGTGACGTTGTGCGAGATCCGAGCGAATACGTTCAAGCATCTGCGTATACTGCGAAAATATTAAAATCCGCTTCCCGGCCGCTCGTTTTTCAGCAATCAACGACAGCAGTCGCGTTCGTTTTGTCGCTTCCCCCGTATACCCCTCGACAAATAATCCCGGATCGTTACAAATTTGTCGTAACCGCGTTAAGCCAGCCAGTAACTTCAAGCGATCTTCGCGTTTCGTCTCGTCTAAATGCTGTAACGTCTCGAGTTGCAGTTTGGCGAGATACGACGCATATAACCGTTTTTGATTCGGTCCGAGCTCAACATAATGATGCTCGATCTGTTTCTTCGGTAAGTCCTGTAAGACATCTTGTTTCTCACGTCGCAATAAGAACGGTTGGATGAACTGTTGCATGTCATCAAACGACCACTTCTCAAACGTCGCTAAATCCGGGAGTAACTCCGGGAATAAGACATGAAAGATCGACCAGATATCACGCGGACGATTCTCGAGCGGCGTTCCCGTTAAGGCAAACCGACGTTTTGCTTGTAGATGTCGCAGTTGACTGACCGTTTGTGCCTGCGGGTTCTTTAAGTGCTGGGCTTCGTCAAAAAAGACGACGTCATACATAGGATGGCGGCGGACGTCGCTTCGAAGCGTTGTATAGGAGACGATCGTCACCGTATCTTCAGGTAAGTGCTCCAGTTCGCGGAGTCGGACGGCTTGAGAGCCTGTCACGACATGAACCGGTCGATCGGGTAAAAAGCGCTTCAGTTCTGCCTCCCAGTTGCGCAGTAGTGACGCTGGTGCGACGACGAGTGCACGACACTCAGGGATCGTTGCTATATAACCAATCGCTTGAATCGTCTTCCCGAGCCCCATCTCATCGGCTAAAATCCCGTGACACCCTGTTGCCTCTAAATTCTTCAGAAATTGAACGCCCGTCCGTTGATACGGATAGAGTCGTGATTCTAACGAATTCGGCAATTTGAGCCGGATTCCTTGTCCCGATTTTAATTCGAGCCATTTCTCGAGCAAATCGGCATGCAGATGCAGGACAGAGGCGCCGATCAGATGCTTCATGTTCCGGACGGCAGGTAAGACGATTCGCCCGTCACGTAAGTCTCGTTCACTTGCTTCCATCTGGGCGAGGACCCGTTGCAACTGCCGGAAGGCACGTGTCTCAAGGGAAACGAACTGTCCGGATTTCAAGCGGTGATAGCGTTTTTGTAAGACGAGCGACTTCAGGACACGTTTCAACTCATTTTCTGGAATCCCGTCCATCGAAAAGTTGAAGACGAGCCAGTCGAGTCGGTCCGTCACGTCGACGTCGATCCGCGGATGAAATGGTCCTTTCGGTAATGTCGTCCGAATCGCTTGCGTCGCGAATAACTCTAAGTGACCGAGTGCAACCCGCTCGTCGAGCAGACTCCGTAGAAAGGAATACTGCGCGGCGTCACTCATGATGATGTAGCGTGAGTCCTGAGCCGTCGCTTGAAATTCTCGTAAGAAGCGTAAGACACTCTGCTCCGTTACTTGATCCCGTCCCGCGTAGATTGTCTCGTCTAAAGGGTTGAGTTGAATGCCACCGTAATCGAATATCACGCGGACTTCGACTTCCTGAGCCGTTCGGTCGAGGTGGAGCTTAACGGTCGGTGTTCCGGAAACGATCCGTTCTTGTAAATCCGGGCTAAACGAGACATCCGCTACCCGTTGCAAATACTGCGTCTGTCCCAGTAACCGATCGAAGTAGGGTAGGGACAGCTGATGCTGCTGATTGTCTGCCAAGCGCTTGAGCGTGACGACGGGTCCGGTCAGTTCAAAATGGATTGCCACCCGACGGTCGGGTGTGAGACTGCGCAAATAATTGCGTGCACCGGCGTCATCGACTTGAATTGCCGTGAAGGGACGGATTTGCGGCGATAGCGGGGTCGGTGTCCCGTGTGCCTGTACATGATGCATTGCCAGTAAAACGGCGACAATATGTCCGCAAAACGATGTATCCATTGCAAGCGACGGACAGTTGCAACCAGCGTCGACACCGTGTGCTTTAACGCGGACCGTCACTGTGAATCGTTCCTCACCGTCGACGCTTGCCTCGATCAGTTCGTCGCCCATCCGGTAATTGTGCAACGTAACCTTTCGAGCAGCGACATATTTCTTACCACGTCGAAAGGCATAGGCATCAGACATTTGTTTAATTTTGCGTTCACTAAGTCCGTAATTCACGATAGCCCTCCTTTAGTTGACATAATAAAATTATCGTTCACCATCAAATAGATCGACAGCGCGTTTTTTCTCAGAATCACCGATATGGGCATAGACTTGTGTCGTCGCGACGGATTCATGACCCAGCAATTGCTGAATCGTCAGTACATCGACACCGCCGGTCGCAAGCCGCGTCGCAAACGTATGCCGCAACTTATGTGGTGTAATTTTTTTGCGTTCTAAAAAGGGGAGAACTGGTTTTAGGCGTTCGGTATGCCGTTGCAGAATGTGTTGGACGGCTCGCGGACTGAGTGGTTTTCCATGTTTTTGAAAGACGGGTACGGCGCCACTCGTTGGCATCTGATAATGAATCGCGTATTTGCGCAAGGCGATCCGCGCTGGTTTCGCGAGTGGAATTAAGCGTTCTTTATTGCCTTTTCCGATGACGCGGAGCGTATTTTCATGGAAATCGACATCGTTCCAGACGAGTTGTGTCATCTCACTCAAACGCATTCCACTATAACCAAGTAACTGGAATAAAGTCACGTCGCGGACACGATCGCGTTCATAATGCGATGCTTCACGCGCGTTCATCTCGACGTTTGATGGTAATAATTGAATCAATTCGTCCCATTCACGTTTCGTTAGGTAAACCGGTTCCCGCTTCGCTTGTTTCGGTCGATTGACTTTAGCGACTGGATTTTCCGACAATAAACCTGTATCAACCAAATACCGGAATAACGATTGTAGTGCTGATAATTTCCGATTGATGACGCTTGGTGCATTTTGTTTTGTTAAGGCGAGGTATTCGGCGTACGCTTCGATCCCTGCTGCGTCAATCTCAACGAATGCTTCAAGTGGAATATCTCGCGCGGTTACCTCTTCACCAGACGCTGCCGCAACGAATTGAAAGAATGCTTCGTAGTCATAGACGTACCGACGCATCGTTGCTAACGAGAAATGTTTGGCTGCCAATTGATCCAAATAGGACTGAATGAAGCGTGGCATCCGCTCATAACCAGGAATCGCTGGTGCTGTAGCCGAAACAGTCGTTTTATGTATCGTTTTTCCTAGATTTTTAAATAAACTCATCCGACAATCACCCCTTTAGTAGTAGTATATCAAACGTTGGTACAACAGACACTTGTTTGCGTGAAATAGTTATTTCACGCAATGTTAAATTGTCAGACAGGGAGCTCTCAGTTGCATCGACAAGGTGCCAGACGGGTCATTGGTCAACTCGATGCACGTGAGATTTTATAGAGAATTTAAGTGTTTTTAACCTAATAAAATGCGTATAACAACAATAATAATATTATGTAAACTAATTCATCAAAAAATAATGAATATTCAATTTCGCTCTCAGTTGCATCGAGAACTTGTTCGACGGGCCATCGGTCGACTCATTTGATTTCAAGACGATTTCTGAAAAACGTCGAAAACGTGCTCGATTTCGCATACTTCATCTTGGTTCGGGTATAGACTGTTAGGCAAGAGTTATTTTCATAAGGGGGAGTTCTAGATGATTACCGATCAACAAGCACGCCAATATTTGAAGGATGCAAAACGAATTGCCGTTGTTGGTGTCTCGAGTGATTCCGGAAAGACAGCAAACTGGATCGCTGACTACTTAGTCCAGCATGGATACGAAGTCATTCCGGTCAATCCGACGTTAAACGAATGGAACGGTCAAAAGGTCTATCCAACCGTCGCAAGTATTCCAGGACACATCGATATCGTTGATGTCTTCCGTCGCTCAGAGTTTTTAGCGGATGTTGCAAAAGATGCTGTCGCTCATGGTGATGTCGGAATGATTTGGAATCAACTCGGACTATCGAGTGTCGAAGCAGAGAGTCTTGCACTCGGTGCTGGCATTCCATATATTGAGAATCGTTGTATCAAGATTGAGCATCAATATCTGTGAGTTATCGCACGATTGTGGGCATCTTCACCTGTTCGTGAAGGTGTCTTTTTTCATGCGCTTTACAGGTTATGCTTGTCAGGAAGCAAGAAGATGCCTACAATTAGAGACAGACTACTCGAAATAACGAACGAACGTTTGTAAAAACGACGTCGTAATTTTGAATTTTGAGGTGAAATGAATGGCGACAGACTTAAATAACTACAATGATGATGCCATACAGGTGCTCGAAGGACTCGAAGCAGTCCGGAAGCGCCCAGGTATGTATATCGGTTCAACCGATCACCGCGGACTTCACCATCTCGTCTACGAGATCGTCGATAACGCGATCGATGAGGCGCTTGCAGGATTCGGGGAACAAATTGATGTAACGATTCATAAAGATAATGCGATTACGGTGCGTGACCATGGACGCGGAATGCCGACGGGGATGCATGCGTCTGGTAAACCAACAGCAGAAGTCATCTTCACTGTGTTACATGCCGGTGGTAAGTTCGGTCAAGGCGGTTACAAGACGTCCGGTGGTTTGCACGGCGTTGGGGCGTCAGTTGTTAACGCCTTATCAACGGACTTGAAAGTAACGATCTTCCGTGATGGGAAACAATATGATCAAACGTTCGAAAACGGCGGGATGCCGAAGACGACATTGCTTGAAACGGGTACGACGCGTCAAAAAGGAACGAGCGTTTATTTCAAACCAGACGGCTCGATCTTCAGTACGTTGACGTATAACTACGATACGCTCGCAGAACGCTTGCGTGAATCCGCCTTCTTGCTAAAAGGTCTGAAGATCACGTTGACGGACGAACGGTCCGATAAACAGGATATCTTCCAGTATCAAGATGGTGTCAGTGAATTCGTTCAGTACTTGAATGATGATAAAGATACGCTTCATCCGACAGTCGCATTCGAAGGAACAGAAAATGAGATCGAAGTCGATATCGCCTTCCAGTTCACGGATGCCTACTCGGAAAACGTTCTTTCATTCGTCAATAACGTCCGGACACGCGACGGTGGCACGCACGAAGTTGGTGCGAAAACCGCGATGACCCGGGTTATGAATGAATATGCCCGGAAGAACACGCTCTTGAAAGAAAAGGATAAGAACCTTGACGGAAACGACATCCGTGAAGGGTTGACGATGATCGTCTCGATCCGGATTCCGGAAGAATTCCTCCAGTTCGAAGGACAAACAAAGTCGAAACTCGGTTCACCGGAAGCACGGACGAGCTGTGATGCTGTTATTAGCCGTCGTCTCTCGACGTACTTGGAAGAGAACCCGCAAACGGCGACGCTCTTGATCAAAAAAGCGATTCGCGCCGCGCAAGCTCGTGAAGCAGCGCGCAAAGCGCGCGAAGAAGCACGCAACGGGAAAAAGAAGAAACGTTCAAGTATCTTGAACGGAAAACTGACACCTGCGGCTTCGAAAAACGCGGACAAAAACGAATTGTTCCTCGTCGAGGGTGACTCTGCTGGTGGTTCTGCGAAACAAGGACGGAACCGGACGTTCCAAGCGATCCTTCCACTGCGTGGCAAGGTCTTGAACACAGAGAAAGCGAAACTGGCCGATATCATGAAGAATGAAGAAATCAACACAATCATTCATGCGATTGGCGGCGGTGTCGGCGCTGATTTCGACTTATCGGATTGTAATTTCGATAAAGTCATCATCATGACCGATGCCGATACGGATGGCGCGCATATTCAAGTCTTATTGCTGACATTCTTCTTCCGCTACATGCGCCCATTGATTGACGCTGGGAAAGTCTTCGTTGCTTTACCACCGCTCTATCGTGTCTCAAAAGGAAAAGGCAAATCAGAGAAGTTTGAATACGTCTGGGACGAAGAAACCCTCAAGAAAACGACGAAGAAGTTCGGTAAAGGCTATATGATTCAGCGTTACAAAGGACTCGGTGAGATGAATGCACCGCAGCTCTGGGAAACAACGATGGATCCCGAGACACGGACATTGATTCGGGTCACGATTGACGATGCTGCGGTTGCTGAAAAACGCGTATCTGTCCTAATGGGCGATAACGTCGGACACCGCCGGACGTGGATCGAAGACAATGTCGCCTTCGGTCTTGCAGAAGACCTCTCGATCATCGAGAACGAGCACGTGACGAAAGAGAGTGTGAACGAACATGTCTAATCTACAAAACATCCTGAACCTGTCGCTCGAGCAAGTCGTCGGCGACCGGTTTGGTCGTTATTCGAAATATATCATTCAAGATCGTGCCTTACCGGATGCCCGGGATGGTCTGAAACCGGTCCAACGCCGTATCTTGTATGCGATGCATACGGAAGGCAACCTGTTTGACCGCGCTTACCGGAAATCAGCCAAAACGGTCGGTGTCGTCATCGGTAACTACCACCCACACGGTGACTCGTCGGTCTATGAAGCGATGGTTCGTCTGAGCCAGGAGTGGAAGTTGCGTTATCCGTTGATTGATATGCAAGGAAACAACGGGTCGATCGACGGCGATAGTGCGGCAGCGATGCGATATACGGAAGCCCGCCTGTCGAAAGTCTCCAGTCTGATTCTCGACGGGATCAACAAACAGACCGTCGATTACACGCTCAACTTCGATGATACGACAGAAGAACCACTTGTCTTACCGTCACTATTGCCGAACTTGCTGATGAACGGTTCGACAGGAATCTCAGCTGGTTACGCAACCGAGATTCCACCGCACCACGCGGGAGAAGTCCTCGATGCTGCGATCGGTCGGATCTCTGGTACGGTCCAGAACGTTGATGATCTATTGACGCATATGCAAGGGCCTGATTTCCCGACCGGTGGTGTCGTCCAAGGTCTTGATGGCATCAAGAAAGCCTTTGAAACAGGACGTGGTAAGGTCATCATCCGTTCGCGCTCAACGATCGAGACACTGCGTGGCGGTCGTCAACAAATCGTCATCACCGAACTGCCGTATGAGGTCAACAAAGCGAACCTTGTCAAACGGATGGAAGAACTCCGTCTCGATAAAAAGGTCGAAGGGGTTGCCGAAGTTCGTGACGAGACCGATCGCGACGGGTTACGTGTCGTCATCGAGTTGAAGAAGGAAGCAGACGCAGAAGGTGTCTTGCACTTCTACCTGAAACAAACGGATCTACAAATTGCCTATAACTACAATATGGTCGCAATCCACGAGCGGACACCGCGGCAAATGGGCGTCTTGACGCTGCTCGATGCTTACCTTGCACACGTTAAGGAAGTCGTCATTCGCCGGACAGCGTTTGATCTCGAACAAGCAAAACGCCGTCAGGAAGTCGTCTCTGCCTTAATGACAGCGATCTCTGTCCTCGATGAGACACTTGCCTTGATCCGTTCTGCGTCAAACAAAGCGGATGCGAAGGACAAGCTGATTGCGCGGTTCAACTTCACGGACCGTCAAGCGGAAGCTGTCGTCATGCTCCAACTGTACCGGTTAACGAATACCGATATCGTCGAGTTGCAGGAAGAAGCGGCGAAACTCGAGAAGGAAATTGCTCGTCTCGAGAAGATCCTCAACGATGAAAAGACCCGTAATCGTCTCATCATCAAGGAATTGACGGTCTTGAAGGAACAGGTCGCAGACAAACGTCGTTCGACGATCGAAGCGGAAGTCGAAGAACTGAAGCTGAAGACGGAAGTCATGATCGCTGTCGAGGAAACGATGGTCTTCTTATCGAAAAACGGCTATGTCAAACGCTCGTCACTCCGTTCATTCGGTGCCTCGAACGACTTGCCGGACTTGAAGGAACAGGACCGCCCGTTACTCCAAGGACAAGCGATGACAACCGATCACTTGATCGTCTGGACCGTTCGCGGCAACTACTTGCTGATTCCGGTTCACCAATTGCCGGATACGAAATGGAAAGATGGCGGTCAACACGTCGCGAACCTCGTGCCACTCGAACCGGGTGATCGGGTTCTGTCAGCGGATCTCGTCCGTTCGTTCGATGAAGCACAGCATTGCTTGTTCGTCACCCGTCAAGGGATGGTTAAACGCTCGAAACTGAGTGACTACAATGCCCAGCGGAAGTCAAAACCGCTCCAAGGCGTCCGTCTGAAGGCAGACGACGAAGTCTTGTATGCGCAGGTCTCGACGGGTCAAACCGACTTGTTCCTCGCGACACAGAACGGCTTCGGTCTCTGGTTCACGGAAGATGACGTCCCAGTCGTTGGTGTCCGGGCTGCCGGTGTCAAAGCGATCAACCTGAAGGATCAGGATGTTGTCGCGGGTGCAATTGGCTTTAAGGAAGCACCACAGATCGTTCTCTTGACGCAACGGGGTGCTTTGAAGAAGATGCGCCTCGCGGATCAGTTCCAAGTCTCAAGCCGTGCGCTCCGTGGCTTACAGTTGCTCCGTGATTTGAAATCAAAACCACACCAAGTCGCTGCATTGATTGACGTCACGCAAGCGAAAGAATTGGTTCTCAGCGGGAAAGAGCAGGAGAAAGCGATCCAAATCGGCTCGTTATCGTTCCTCGACCGCCTGTCGAACGGTTCATTCGCCTATGACGAAGATAAATTCGGTCCATTGCTCGATTGGTATACACGATAAAATACAGCTCCTCCGATTAACGGGGGAGCTTTTTTGCATCTAGCGGGGCAGGAGAGGGGGATTTTGAGACGAATGCTCGGAATTTTGAGATTTATCACGAGAAATATCGTTTACAAATTGAAACACCGACCAATAACGGCTACAATAGAAGAAATAGTCAGGTCACGATTCGTCACAATCAAGCGTCGGGTCACGCGTCTCCGCAGCTTTGCTTATAGCGTCAATCGATCAAGCAGCTACGGGACCGTCCCTTTAGCTGCTTGTTGTGCAATCTGCCGACCTTGGAGAGGTGATGAAGATGAAATTCAGACGTCGCGAAAAAGTAGCAATCTATATCACTCGGGAAAAACCTAACGGATGGGAACTACTTGTTTTTCATCCACAATCGGCTCCTGAGAGTGATTGGCAGATCCCCGCAGGTACGATCGAAGATGCAGAAATCGCAAAAGAAGCGGCTGTTCGTGAGACGCTTGAAGAAAGTGGTCTTTCGTTAGCATCCGTCCAGTATGTCGGCGAAGAAGAGATGCGGTACCCAGAGCGAATGCGGGTCCATTACACGTATTTCTACCATGCACACATCGAATGCCAAGAGAATCGCTGGACACATTGTGTTGCTGGTGACGGTCAGGATTGCGGTGATTTCTTTGATTTCGCGTGGTTGCCGCTCGAACGGATAACGCAACTCGAACGCCGCCATCATATTTTCTTAGATCGTTTGATTCATCGATTGGAACGGACACGTCCGTATGATTGTCGAAAACACGGTTAATCCCGTGTTTTTTTGTTTTGTCTCACTATCTTAAGTTTACCTTGAATATGAGACAGATTCTTATAACTATTGATAATATATGTTATGTTAACTTGAATGAAAAAATGAGAATTGAGTCTTATTCATCAATCCCCCTGTCATTAAAAAATCGGTCCATCGTACTGTTGGTCTTCCCCGTCTTTTTTTGTTACTCTAATAACAGTAACACTGTAAATGTTACCTGTTTATCGGTAACAAACGAAATGTTGCTGTTTTAGTGGTAACATTTAGACTGGAGGAATTGCTATGCAAGCTGTTGCCTTATCATTTGATGTTAAAGGCTCCCGCGATTATTCAAGCAAAGAAGCGTTATTGCAGACACTCCGAACACTCGCTGATGAGTTAAACACGGCATTTCCAGCAAGTATCGTTCCGTTCCAAATCAAATCTGGTGACAGTTTATTGGCTGTATTTGCGGATTATCCAGTGAGTTATCCGATCATCCTTCAACTGTTGAATCAAGACTTACCGGGCTACATCGGGATTGGTTTTGGACAATATGAGACGATCTCGACGATTCATGCCGAAGAAGCCAATGGTAGTGCGATCATTCATGCGTTTGAAGCACAGGAGCAAGCGAAGACGCTCTCGTCACGGATTGCGTTTGCTGGACCGCCCTACTTACCAACCGCCCTGCTGAACGGTTATCTTGAGATGCTTTATCCGGCGTATTTCGGGAAAACGGATCGACAGATTGAACTGCACCGGTTGATGGATCAATATCCGGATGATACGTATGAAGAGATTGGTCTGAAGATGGGCTTTAAGGAACAAGACGCCCGCGCGAATGTCGCGAAGCTCGTTTCCCGCTCACAGCGTAAGCAACGTAAGCGTCTGGAAACCGCCTTAACACAGGCGCTAGAGCAATTCCAATTGTGGGAGGCGATTCGGTGACTGTCTTACTTAGTCTATTGCTTGTCCATCTACTTGCTGACTTTCCATTGCAGACGAAACGGATGGCGCTGCATAAACATCGAAATCGCCGGATTTTAGTCCAACATCTCGCTGTCCACGGTGCTTTGATGCTACTTGTCCTCACGTTCTTCGTCATAAGAGGGACGTTAAGCTTAGAAGGTGCCGGGTTGCTTGGCGGGAGTATTCTCGCGTTTCACGCCCTACTCGACGCCTCCCCGCTCAAACGCCGCGTGAAGCAAGCCGCTGCTTACTGGATCGATCAAGCGTTACATATCGCTGCCATCATTGCCTTAACGTGGTTGTTCGTCCCGATTGATTGGTCACTATCGTTCTCGCGACCCGAGCAAGTCCTCTGGATTCTCTGCTTCAGCTTAGTGACAACAGAACTACTTGGTCACGGGATCGCTTTGATGCTCGCGCCATTTGCCCCGCGATTGATCGAAGCGCATTTTGAGCGGAAAGTGACACGTAAGGAGCAATTAGACGGCGTCTCGCGGACCGTCACACATGAAGTCGAAGACTCTGCCCGCAGTTATACAACGGAATTGAACGGGATTGGGCGTTATATCGGTCTCGTCGAACGGGCAATCATCACCCTGCTCGTCGTCACGAACGCAACCGGCGCCATCGGCTTCATCATCGCCTTGAAGGCACTAGCCCGTTTTAAACAGTTTGAAGATCGCCGCTTTGCGGAATATTACATCATCGGGAGCTTGCTTAGTATTTTAGGGGCGATTTTATGTGGACTTGCGATACGTATCGCACTCTAAACGATGAATGAAAGTGAGGGAGACGGTCTTGACCGTCGCATCAAGTATGAAACAAATTGGATTAGTGAGACATCACCGGGTGACGGAAGGATATCCGACAAAAGGCTGGATTAGTGCCAGTGACATTGAAAAATGGATTGAACGCTATGATACGTCAGACATCGATATTCAGCCTGTAGAGCTCGGTCAGATCGATTGGACGGTCTGTTATGCCAGTAGCATGCCGCGTGCCGTCCAGACGGCTCAGAGCGTCTACGATAAAGAGATCATTGTGACCGATCTGTTGCGGGAGGTACCATTTCCGACGATTCGGTCGAATCTACGGTTGCCATTCCTCGGCTGGGCGGTCCTTGGTCGACTTGCTGCCCCATTCAGTAAACGGATTCAAGCAGAGATCAAAGAGGCAAATGAACGAATCGAGGTTCTGTTGAATCAATTGATGTTTGAAGACGATGAACGGGTCTTACTCGTCGGTCATGGTGGCATGATGATTTTGATGCGTGCTGCCTTGAAGCGTCGCGGTTACCGCGGACCACGGTTCGGTCATCCGCGCAACGGTATGCTTTATTTGTTTGAGAAAGAAGAACCGACATGTTGAAGTGGGGATCAACGATTTTACTAGCACTTTGCTTGATCGTCATTTTCTATACGACACGGGACGATGAGACATCCCCTTCCCCAACGGCAGGACAGATGGAGGTCTATGGTTTTGATGTCGGTCAAGGCGATAGCACCTTTATTCGAACGAAAGAAGATGCAATTTTGATTGATGGCGGGAATAACGGAAAAGGGGAAGATGTCGTCCGCTATCTACGAGAACTTGGTGTGAAACGCTTGACGGCGATTGTTGCAACACACCCTGACGCCGATCATATCGGTGGGCTTGATACCGTCCTCGATGCGTTTCCGGTTGAGAGTGTCTATGCCCCGCGCGTCACGCATACGACGGAGACGTATCGCGACTTCCTCCTTGCCGTCAAACGCGAAGGCGTAACGATCAAGTCGGTCAAAGCAGGTCTTGAGATCCCGAGTAAGGCGGCACGTTTTACGTTCCTTGCTCCACTGACGGACGGAACACAGGATCTCAACAGTTGGAGCGCCGTCCTTCGCGTCGAGAACGGACAGGACCGCTTCCTCTTCATGGGGGATGCACCGATCCGGACCGAGCAACAATTGCTTGAGTCGGCTGAAGAGCTTCGCGCCGATGTTCTGAAACTGGGTCATCACGGAGCAGAGACATCGTCCTCCCTGCCCTTCTTACAAGCCGTCGCCCCAAAACGAGCCTTGATCTCAGCTGGTAAGGACAACGCCTACCGTCATCCGCGCCCCTCTGTCTTACAAGCATTGAAGACGGAACGGATTACGGTTGATCGAACGGATCAAACCGGAACGATTCAGTATATCTCAAGCGGTAACGGGATCAAGGAATCCAACCGGACCGATTTACGACCGGACTAATCGAATGCGGAGGTGTATCAGATGCGACTTACCCTATCTGATTTTGAAGATGATTTAGCCATTTGTGAGACGGACGAACGCGAGACGATCACGTTACCGAAAAGTCGCTTACCGAGCCAAGCAACGATTGGTGATCGACTCGATTGGACGGGGCGATCGATTCGCATCTTGCGCGATGAGACGGATGCACGCAAAAAAGAGATCACCGCGTTGATGGATGACCTCTTTGAAGATTGAAACGACTTCCTCAGGACACTGAGGGAGTCTTTTTTAGCCGAGTAGACTGATGACAAGCCCGGCGATGATACCTGCTGTGAATAAGGAACCTAGCGTATAAGTGAGTATTCGTAATCCGATTGGTAGTCGACGAATCGCTGCAAACGCTCGTCGATTCGGGGGACCTCCGGCAACAGCACGTTGATACGCATCGATCGGACTATGAGCCACGTCGTGTTGTTCGGCTGGAGTAGTATTGGATTCCGTCGTATGTTGTTTCATCTCTTTACCCTCCCTAATCTAATAACTATATCTCTTGTATTCGCTAAGTGACTTCATCATCCTGCTTCAATTTTTTTGATATTTCACGAAACTTTTGGATGAAACTGGTAGTATAGATAAGAGACGTATTTCTAGATATTCGTTTTTAGAAAACCACTAGCGGTTTTTTCTGAATTTTCGTACACTTTAGAAATACGATGCATCTTAAAGGGGGAATCATCCATGTTTCAAACGTTACGAACATCACTCAAACAATCTGTCCTTGGTCAGGACGATGTGATTGATCATTTATTGATGGGTTTGCTCGCTGAAGGGCATGTATTACTAGAAGACCGTCCGGGGACCGGTAAAACAACGCTAGCAAAAGCACTAGCGCAGACACTTGACGCCAAATTCTCACGTGTTCAATGTACAGCGGACACGTTACCGACCGATCTACTCGGGATGGAGCTGTTCAATCCGCTGACAGGGTCGTTCGAACAACGCTTTGGTCCGCTGTTTGCAAATATCGTCCTCGTCGATGAGATTAACCGGACGACACCACGGACTCAATCCGCGCTCCTTGAAGCAATGGCAGAAGCGCAAGTCACGATTGGGGATACGTCTTATACGCTACCCCAACACTTTCTTGTCATTGCGACGCAAAACCCGTTCGACGGACACGGGACGTTCCCGCTACCCCATGCGCAACTTGACCGTTTCTTGTTCAAGTTGTCGTTTGCTCCCCTGACGCGTCAGGCGGAGAAAGCATTATTACGCGGAGCGCACCTAACAGCAGCCGAACTGCAAATCCCGCTCGAACAGTTGAATGACTGGAAAGAAGAGGTCGTTGCTGTCT
Source organism: Exiguobacterium sp. EA-TM-5 (assembly GCF_053878415.1). Classification (NCBI taxonomy): domain Bacteria; kingdom Bacillati; phylum Bacillota; class Bacilli; order Caryophanales; genus Exiguobacterium; species Exiguobacterium sp. EA-TM-5. Next base: position 2,024,175 of record NZ_CM132670.1, read on the forward strand.
CGATTGAGGATAGCGTCGAAAACTACTTACTCGACGTCTGTGACGCCCTCCGTGCCCATCGTGACGTTGAGATCGGACCGAGTCCACGGGCAACACTTGCGCTCTTGAAAGCGGCAAAAGCACGCGCTTGGATGCAGGAACGAACATATGTGACTCCTGAAGACGTCAAACACTTAGCGACGCCACTCCTCGCTCACCGTCTGGTCCTGACACTCGAAGCGACGCTGAAGCTGTCGAACGAACGCCTCGTCGAGCAGGTCCTTGATTCATTGACTGTTCCGACTGAGGTGTAAACGATGCAGTTGATCATACCAAAAGCGTTTAACCTTATCATTCTTACGATGACGGGTGTAAGTGGGATCATCGTTGGCCTCTACGGTCCGGTCTGGATCGCGGCTTTATTACTCGCCTATACGTTATATGGTTGGGTGATGCCCTATTATCTTGAATATGTCGCGAAGCGGATCCGTGTCAAACTGCTTGAAACGGTTCGGGCGTTTCGGGAAGAAACGATCCAGATACCATTCGAACTGTCGAACACGACGAAGTTACCGCTTGGTCGGATCACGATCTCCGGGTTGCTCGGAGATCAAATCAAATTTCCTGATGCGAGTAGTCAGTTTTGGCGTCAACATTTGTATGTCGGTAAACAGACGACCGTTCCGTTTTCAATCGATGTCATCGCTGCCCATCGGGGAACGATCCGGATTCAATCGTTTGACGTCATGATCTCGGATCCGTTTCATCTAACGACGATCTATGTAACGCTTGATATCCATGAGCTCGGTCACGTCTTCCCCGACTTTGCACCAGCATCCGTTGAGTGGAATGAGCGGATGATTCCAGGTGAGACGATTGATCGGTCGAGTCCGTTCACCGATCGATCGAGTTTTCATTCCGTCGTTCCGTACTCTGGAGATGCGAAGTCGATCTATTGGTCCGCCTATGCGAAGACGAACGAACTGTACTCGTATCAATACGACCGCAAACGCAATCATGATTATGCCGTGATCGTCGATGGCTTGTCTGCAGACGGACTTGCCCTTCGCTCAGACTTCGAGAAACTCTTATCTCGCGCTGCGACGATCATTCGTGAACTCGAGAAACAAGGCGCGTCCTACAGTCTCTGGATCTCGATGGTCAATCGGTCGGGTCAGTGGTACCATGTGCCATCTGGTACGGGAAAACATCAATTCTTACGAACGATGGAATGCCTTGCCCGGATTTCAGAGTACGATTTACCGCTTGAGCGCCGTTACTTCACGAAACGATTGCAGCGTAGCGTGCCGTCGACGACAGCGGAAATCCATCTCGGTCACCGGCAGAAAGGAGTGAGCGCATGATGTTCTGGTGGATGTTCCTTGCGAGTCTGTTACCCGTTCCGTTCTACCTAGCGCTTGTTTTCCCGGCACTTACCTTCGTGCCACACCGTTCGCTCCGGATTGGACTCCAATTACTCGCAGCTGGGTTATTATTTTTCCTATCTCCCCTAGCGAGCGTCTTAGCTCTTGTCTTCGTCGCGTGGTCTGCGTTTCTCGATACAGTCGATTCTGCCTGGCGTTATGCTGCGAGTGCGATGATCATCGGTGTCGCGACGGTTCTATTCCCAGGCATGACACCGCCGATTGGAGCCTTTGTCCTCCTGCTCTTTGTCGTCGCTTATCCATTTGTCGTCACCTACATGACAGAATGGAGACGCATCTTCCCGACGATTGCGATTGTACTTAGCGCGGGACTCATCATTGCTTTCATTTTTCGACTCACGAAAGAAGCGCTCGTCGGATCCGTCACAAGTGCGATTCGTCCGCTCTTTGAAGCCTTCGGTTCGCTGTTCCTTTGGACGGAACCGCTTGGTCGAAAAGCGGATACGATGACGAATCGGGCGATGGGATTAGAAAATATCAAAGGTGTCAAAGAAGTGCAACAAACAACTGTCCAAGCAGGACCACCGGATTGGCTTTGGATCGCGATGACACTCCTGGCCGTCATCTTTGTCGCCATCACCCTCTATGTCATCCGGAAGCGAAAAGTCGTCGCAATCGAAAAAGAACAAACCGTCAAGCAGTCCAAACAAGTACGGACACGTGCTCCCAAGCGTCACAGTCATCATCCCTTACTGAAGATTGCTTCTCAGCTCGAGCAAGCCTTCCCTAGACGGCAAGAGGAGACGACGCTTGAGTGGTTGACGCGAATCGAGTTCCCAGACACGGTCCAAAACGCGCGTCTGATTGACGGGATCGAGTTTAGCCCAAGTGAACCTGCCTACGATATTCAGACCTTCCGTCGGCAAGTACGTGAACAAATCGAACGCTAACAAAAAGCCCTTGCTCATGGAGCAGGGGCTTCGTCGTCGCATAACGTCCGCATCAATTGGTTTCGGGGAGTCGTCGCAAGTCCCCAGTCGCAGATTGCATCGAGTAGTGGAATCAAGGACATCCCTTTAGCGCTCAAGGCATATTCGACGCGTGGTGGCACTTCCGGATAGACCGTTCGTGTGATTAGTCCATCTTGTTCGAGTTGCTTTAATTGCTGCGTCAGCGTCTTCGGTGAGACGTCCTGGATATAACGCTCGAGCGTATTGAAGCGTACCGTTCCTTCTTCATGTAGTTCATATAAGATCATCACTTTCCACTTGCCTTGTATCTGTCGCATCGTCGCGTCGAACTCATTTAAATACACCGTACACTCACTCCCTTACCAAAAGGTAACTCACTGACTAAAAAGTGCGTACTTTTCGGAACGACCTCCCTCTGTTATCTTCAATCTATCATATCAAATAAGGAGACGATATCATGAAAACAGGATTCATCGCGATCACCGGTGCTACATCAGGAATCGGACATGCCATTGCTCACACGTTCATTCAGAAAGGGTACCGTGTCTTATTACTCGGACGTCGAATTGACCGTCTTGCGAGTCTTGCCTCGGACGATGTTTTGATCCGCCAAGTCGCAGCAACTGACCGCGCTGCTCTCGATGCTGCGTTAGCAGAAGCGACGGAAGCATTCGGTCCGGTCGAAGCAATCATCAATAATGCCGGACGGATGCTCCTCGGTCAAATCGAGTCGCAAGACCCAACAGAATGGGAAGAGATGTTTGATGTCAATGCGCTTGGTGTCTTACACGGCATGCAAGCTGTCCTTCCATCGATGGTGAAGCGCAAGACCGGTACGATCATTAACATCAGTTCAATTGCCGGGAAAAAGACGTTCACGGATCATGCGGCATATGTCGGGACGAAATTCGCCGTTCATGCGATGAGTGAGAACGTCCGGGGAGAAGTTGCATTGCACGGCGTCCGCGTCATGACGATTGCCCCAGGTGTTGTCGAGACGGAATTACTCGGTCACACGACAAGTGACGCAATCAAAGATGGTTATAACGAATGGAAACAGTCGATCGACGGCGGACTCGATCCGCAGGTCGTCGCGGATACCGTCCTATTTGCTTTCGAACAGCCCCAACATGTTAATATCCGGGAAATTGTCTTAGCACCGACGAAACAACTCGATTAACGCAAAACAGACCGAAGCGCACAGAAGTGGATATACTTCCTTTTGCTTCGGTCTGTTCTTTATTTCGGGTACACTACTCTGCCAGGCGACGCTGTTCAATCGTTTGAAAGATCGATTGATAGATCTGGAGTTGCTCCGAACGATTCGGTCGTTTGATCCCCTCACCGAACAACCAGGTCGTCTCATGCGTATCGTCATATAACATACCGGCCGCAAACGTCGGATTCGGTACCGAAATACTCTCCTCGTAAGAGAGGTTAGGGTCAAGAAACGGTTCGACTGATTTTTGAGAACCGATGAAGAAAAATGGAATATGCGCTTTTCTGTAAACGGTGGCATACTCACGTCCTGCTGCCGCTTTTAAATAGTCGGGCATAATCATAACGGCATCGTAACGTTGTAAATCTCCTTTGATCTCCTGCAACTCAATCGAATGGAAGTCCGGTGATTGCGCTAGTACCGGAGCCGTTCCGACGACGGCGATGGTGAGATCGATGGAACTTGCTTTTGGCGTCAACTCCGGTTTTTTCATTAGACACACCGTAAATAATATACTGAGTGCAAGTAAAGTCATGACGGTTCTCTGTCTCATCTGCCCCTCCATGATTTCCTGATATTAGGTCTTTTACCTATTTTATTTATACCATAGAAACGCATGACGCTATGTTTTTGTACAAAAGGGAAATCGTATGAATAAAGTATCAAAAATAATCAATTAAAAGTGCCTGGGACATAATTAGCTGAATTTAACAAAAAGAAGGAATTGCCATCACTCAGGATGTGCAATTCCTTCTTTTCTCATTTGTGAAACTGAGTTATGTCCCAGCCTCTTTACTTTTCAGCATCGATTTTCGAAGCTTTTTTCGCAATGATGACAATAAAGACGATGGCACCGACAGGAATCACGAGCGGCATCCAGTCGAGGATATACTGTGCGTTCATCGTATCCCCCCTTACCTTAGCAAACTATAAGCGTAGCATATGCCAATTGCTTAGGAGTTGCAAGTCACAGTCGGGGCAGAAGCGCGTTAGCAACCGAATAATAAATCAGTACACTTGTCGAAAGGGTATATCCGATGAATAAAAGTGGTGCAAATTTAGGCTTCATGCGCCGTTCAATCAGACGTAACGAGGCGATGGTAACAACAAGAGCAATGACCGGACTAAATCCGAACACGACGATGTCTAGTGATGTCACGACATCTTCAGGGAACACGAGATGAAAGACAAAAAGTGAGAATAAGTACCAAGACGTATAGGATAAACAAACGAAGAAGAGGAAAGCACCTAGCTTTCGCCACCCGTTTTGCTGACTTTTTTCCATCTGTTGCATGTCGTTCCTCCTACATAAGTATCAGATACTCTTAATAGTAACTGGAACTTTTAGCTTAAAATATTCAAATATGAATATCCGACAAAAAACGACAAAAATTTTGCTAACAAGATTAGAAAAAAGCAAGATCCACGGTCAAGTGAACCTTGCTTCATATTCTATAAGGCAGGAGTTTCGACTTGATACATCGTCGCAAGACCAACCACCTTTTGTTTGAATGTCTCCCGTCGCTCGACAGGTGCAATGATTTCAGCTTGATTGCCGAACTGGATCAGCCACATCATGAAACCATCTGAGAAGAGTGCATCGACTTTAACTTCGAACCAGACGTCATCAAGACGACGGCATCGGATGTCCGTTCCGAACCGATCGACGACGGTCGGCATTAGACTCTCCTGGAATTTGAGCGTCAATTGCTCATTTTCGCCTCCATACATATTGAACATATTACTTAAGTAATTCGGTTCGACCTGAACGGGTTCTTCCACCGGTTCGAACGCCTTACAATCGACGATTCGGTCGACCCGGTATGTTCGGATCTCTTTAATCCGCTCGTCGCGTCCAATCAAATAGTAGTTCCCGTTATCCATCAACAGGTGAGCCGGAGAAACGAGATAATGCTCGCCATCCTTCCGTAACTCGAACTTCCGCGTCCGTTCATTGAACTTCCCTTGGTACTGAAAGCTGATGACGAAACCGTCACTAATCGCTTTTTGGATCGTATCGATCGAGCGAGATGTCATGCCTTTTGGTTTTTTGACGGTATGGAGGACCGGCTGGAGGGATTCCGCCATCTTGTCACTCGTCAATGACTGGATCGTCTGGACGAGCGCCGTCGTCTCACTTTCTGAGATGAATTTCGCGCTCGCAATCGCATCGACAAGCAGTCGAAGCTGGTGATGCTCAAAGGGACGACTGACGAGATGATACGGAATGGCAAGTCCATTCTTCGTCTCTTCTGCGACGACGTCAAAACCTGATTTGGCAAGTGCCGCAATATCATCCTTCAACGATTTTCGGGATAGCTTCTCGATTAGTCCTCGTTTCGAGAGTTCCATGCTCAATTCCTCAAGCGTCAAGGTATGGTCTTCATCCGATTGACGTTCGAAGATTTCTCGTACAGCAAGTAAGCGGTCACGGTTCGTTAATTTTTCGTTTGACACTACGCATCCTCATTTCCTAAGTCACAATGGTTTGGTTATACTTTACAGTATACATGAAAATAAATTTGATATTAACAATAAAATGGTAAATATTAAGAGATAGGAGAATTTGGATGCATTATATCGCAGAATGGAACGGTCAGCGCTTTGATTATCGGGATAGCGGAAGTGGCCCCGTCATCCTGTTGATCCATGGAACACAGTCGGATTACCGGGAAGTCTACCATGTCGAAAAGTTAATCGAGGCAGGATATCGTGTCATCGTTCCATCACGTCCCGGGTACGGGCGAACGCCGCTTCAACTAGCGGACAGTCCGGAGGCACTTGCCACGTTTTACGCAGGGTGGCTTGCGTCCCGTCAAATTGATCGTTACACCGTTTACGGGATTTCAGCAGGTGGACCGACAGCCATTGCGCTTGCTGGGCAGGACACAGCCGTTCAAGCACTCGTCTTAGCTTGTGCGATGACACACCGAATCTCCCTACCCTATCATCGCCTTCTCGTTCAACCGGTCTTACAGCGTCCCTTACAGTTCATTCAGTGGGGGCTTTGGACATACGTGAAGGATAAGATTCGCAAGTTTCCCGAAGAAGCAGCTGTCCGGATGGTAGAGATGACGAGTCTGTTACCACGCGAAACAATCCGTACCCACATTAGTGAGACGGATGCATCGTTGTTATATGAAGTAGGGCTCCAAAACGGCCCAGGTCGGGGTGTCTTGTTCGATATTACGCAAGACTTAGAACGCGAACGACTCGAAGCCGTCGCTTGTCCCGTTTTAATCGTCCATTCGAAATCAGACCGTGCTGTTCCGTTCGAGCATGCAGAACATGCGCGACGGGTCATCCGTCATGCGCAGTTCATTGAATCGAGGAGTCCAGGGCATCTCATTTGGATCGGTCCATCCGCTCGCCGTGATGAACGGATGATCGAGCGGTTCATCGCCATGAATCAGATGACTTGAAGCCGGAGTCGCATTTTCAGCTTCTCATCGTCTTCTTCGATTGCAATTAGACCGCGACTCGTCAGTTCACCAATTGCACGGCGCGTTCGGTCTTGGTTGAGTCGGGCGCAACGTGCGATTTCTGCGATGCCCATTCGACATGACAGTTGGTTCGCCTTGATTTTTGAAGAAGGCTTTGCGACAGAACGTTGTAGAAGACGCCAAAAGACGTGTCGAGCATCCTCTGATAAGGCATAGGCGTTCTTTTCGATTACGGGTGGCATGTAACGGACATCTTCTCGAATCCGGCGAATCAGATAAAGACTGAGCCATTCTTCGAGTTCGGCTTGAATGCGGGAGAACTCGAACCACCACAGTTGCTCGAGTGCCTCTTCTTCTTTTGTCGCAAGTTGCCAGCTCGCAGGAATCTCATCAAACTCTTCATCGAGCCAGTCTTCGTAATCTAGTGCCGTCTCATACAAGACTTGTGACGGAATTTGATCGAGTGACGTTCGATGTTTATAAATATCAAAGCTCATCCGTCGAAAATGTTCGACGGATGCAGCCACTTGGCTTAAGTGGATCAATTGTTTCGTAATGAGGCGCGCTAGTCCATCCATCTCGAGGTGGATAGCATATAAATGTTTTTCTAACGCAATGAGCGTACTTCTCTCCATTCGACCGTTCCTCCCCTATTCGTTTTTCGTCTTCTTGTCTTTTTCCGCAAAACCCTTATTCAAAACCAGTTGTGAGCATATCGGTGTATTGACAGTGCAGTTTGTCATAGAATAAGACAATCGAAATTAAAAGGAGATGCACGTTATGTATACGATTTTTGGAAGCTCCCGCAAAGGAAACAGTGAATGGCTTGGAGAAGAGGCGCTAAGAGGTATCGCACACACTGCGGTTGATTTAGCGAACGTTTCCATTCAGCCGGTTGAAGACCGACGTCACCATGGTGGGTTCTTGCCAATTGGAGATGACTATCGTCAGATCGTCGAAGAGATGCTTCTTCACGACGACATCCTGTTCATCACGCCGATCTACTGGTACTCGATGTCGACAAAGATGAAATTGTTCATCGACCGCTTCAGTGAGTCACTCCGCGATGAAGAACTCGACTTCAAACGTCGGATGCAGGGGAAACGATTCCACTTGATCGCGGTTGGTGGAGACAATCCACGCGTCAAAGGACAGGCACTCGTCACGCAGTTCGAGCACATTGCGTCGTTCCTCGGCGCGACGCTTGAGACAGCGATCCTTGCTGAAGGGAATGCACCGGGTGAAGTCGAACAAGATGAGCAAGCCCTTGCAGCCATTACAGCGTTCCGCGAAAAAATGTCAGCGGCACGTGTTTAAGCGTTATTCGTGAAGGGAAATACCTGAAGAGAGCGCACAACGATATAGTGTACGACTCAATTCAGGAGGTGGTCAGCCATGTTCGCATCTAAAAAACGATCGAATCGTAAGTGGAAACAACTGACTTCACGCCAGCACATCCTTCATCTCGAACATTTGTATCAATCACGCGAAGAGACACTTATTCGTGATCGTCTCTCTTTGCAGCACATCATGGAACGTGCCGTCCGGACAGGACAAACGGTCCAGGTCCGATTAAAACAACTCGATACGATATCCGGATCGATTCAAGCGATTTTCCACGATCGTGGAACGATCGAACTCATCACATTGACCGGTATGCGCCGGATGGTTCGAGCGTCGGACGTCATTGATATCGAATGGACAACGCCTTAAACGATTCAACCCCTTCTTTCGTGTAAGAAGGGGTTTTTGTTTACCGTTATAAGCCTTTTCCTCCAATGGGACGATCCTCGAGAACACGTTCGACGTGTAGAAGCAATGGTCGTGCTTGCGCAATCAATTGCCGTGTCAGAGGTAACTCTAAAGACGCAAGGTGCGCCCTCGCATCCGTCCAGATTTCGCGGACATATAAAACATCGGGCTCATCAGAAATACTAATGATGTACTGGTAACAGTCTGGATGTGTTTCTAAAGCAGTTGCTGCTTCAAGTAGTAAATGGGTAACTTGATCGCGTTGCTCAGGTTGGGTCGTAAATGTCGTTAATAATCCGTACATCAGGATTCCTCCGATAACGGCCGGATTTCAGCGCGCCAGCCGTAAGTTTCCCCTTCAGCGACTTGAGTCGTCGGGTGAAGAGAGGCGAGTTCCATAGCCTGATCCAGATCCCGTGCTTCAAAGACAATCAAACTACCAATCTGTTCTCCCTTTGAGCGATCCGGTTCTACTTTCGTCTGTACGACCCCATCTCGCCAATAAAACGCTTGTGTCGCTAGACCCGGATGCCAGTCTGAAATGACGTTGACTTGTTCATTGAATGTCTCCATTAGGGAGTCACATCGAGCCATCAACGTATTGATTTCGTCTTTCGATAAGGCGTCCATCTGTTCCGCATTGTAGTAGCCGATATACAAGAAATGCATCATTCTTCCTCCTCTCAGTTTTCCCATTCCCTTCCAAGAGAAGACTAAACAAAAACCTCCTGTCTCTAAACTGAGAAACAGGAGGTCTACGTATCATTCATCTTTTAATTTCACATTTTGATCCGCGGGTAACGTCGTCGTCGTTTCTTCATCTTCAAGCTTAGGTACTCCAGCACCATAATCTGTTGCTTCATCTGTCACATAAGACGCTGCAAACGCTGGGTTCAATAAGTCGGATTTCGATCCAACGATGACGATTCGACCGTGACGGACTTCGTCCTCTAGCCCTTCCGCGACATCCTTCGTCATGCCGAGTTCGGATAATTGCGCAATCCGGTCTTTTCGGTTGCTCCGGACGGCTGACAATAAGGTATCGAAGAACGACTTTTTCGTTACGCGGTATGGTAACGTCTGTGTATCATTCGCGATTCGTTCTGCGAGTTCTTCGTCTTTTGCAAAGATATAAATCTGTTTATTCGAATAGCCACTTGATTTGAGGCTCGTCACTTCTGCGTCGACAGCGGTCATGTTTCGCACGATGCGTGTTTCAAGCATAAAAATCCCTCTCCTTCATGCAGCAAGCTGCTGATAGGAAGTTATACCCGAAACATAATAGATGAAACCTAATATTGAAAAATCGATCAAGCTGCTGTCTGGATCGATTTTGTGCGTCGCTTTTGCCACGTCGTGAACAATGCGATCAGAATGATTAGAATCACTTGTGGCATGAGCGTCTCTAGTGTCGGATAAAAACCGATCCAGCCAACCGTTCCAAGTCCATTGATCGGATCAATCGGTAAGACGTTCGTCAGTTGCAACGCGTGTAGACTCGTCCCAAGAATCTTAAACGCCATCAGATAAATCAACCATGACGCGACTTGGAACAAACGATGAATCGGTAAGCGGACACCGATTTGGATGACGACATATGAGACAAGACCGATGATAACGATGGCGAGCCCAATTCCCGACAGTAAGGCAGTCTTTGTCATCGCTGGTGCCATTCCGATATAGAATAACAACGTCTCAGCGCCTTCTCGGAAAATCGTCAAAAAACTAACGAAGAACAAGGATGTCGTTGAAAGCGTCGATAAAAAGTGTTTTCGTTTGGCGACGGCGCTTTTTGAATGCAACCAGTAGCCGACGAACAACATGACGACGACCGCGGCGATCCCCGTATAGCCTTCGATTTGTTCCCGACCTGTTGCTGCAAACGAAGCCTTAAAGACTGTCTGTAAGATTAGCGCTAACAAACCACTCGCTATCAAACCAAGACCAGCACCTGCCCAGACCTTGCCTTCTTGTTTCGTTCGACTTTTCCGCGCGAAAGCAACGAGTGCGCTGACGATCAGTAATGCTTCCAAACCTTCGCGCAACATGACAAGCATCGCATCGACGAACGTATAGTGGGTCTTCGTTTGTAATTGTGCAATAGCATTTTCGAATGACTGGAGTTCTTGTGCAGTCGCTTTCCGTGTTTCAGGAGTCAATCGAGCGAGTAACAGCGGAACGTCCGACTCTAGCTGGGAATAGAGCCCTTCATTGCGAGTTCGGACCTCCCCTTCTGCGCGCGGCCATATTTTTAGAAATGCTTCAAGCGCGGCCTTCGCTTCCGGCAAATCATTCGCTGCAAGTGCGGTTTGCGTCTCTTCAAGCGGTGTCAGTAACGACTGAAGTCCTGTTTTCTTCACTTGAATCTGTTCCCCGTCGAGGAAAGACTGAACGGCAGCATCAAACTGATCAAGTGCCGCTGTCCATTCTTGCGTATCCGCGGGCTTTCGCGCCGCTGCAATCCGGATTGAAGCTAGCGCCATCTCGATGTTGCCATAGTGACCGACACTGTCATTCCGGACAAGACTCTCGTGCGTCGTCCAAGCGGTTAGCAACCGTTGTTCCGCTGCCGGACGTTCGCTAGCTTTGACTTGTCGCAGCTCCTCGGTCAATTGCAAAAGTTGTTTCACTTTTGCCTTCGCAACCGGATCCGTCTTCGGTTTCGTTGCTTCTTCCTGTTTGCGAACAGCGGCAGAAAGTGTTGTCAGCTGCTGACGGACTTCCGGAAAGGCTGCCGTCCGATTGGTCTCGACCTGTTTGACGGCTTTTGTGATGGCTGTTTGTTGCTCAGGTAAGCTTTGAGCGGCTTGACCCAGTTCATCAATCGCTTGATCGAGTGCCGTGCGATCTTCACTTGCGACAGCAGACAGCGCTTGTCCGATCGCGACATAAAGATCATCCGTCGAAGCAGCATGTACAGGCACCGCGTGTTGACCGGCTACAAGGAGTACAAATAAAAGGATAAGATTACGCAAATAAGGCATCACCGATGTAACCTCCTTTCGAGATTCCACCAAAGCAAGCGAAGATGGCACTTCCACGGTGCGTGATGTATTCATTCAGGCGATCCTGTGCGGCAAGCCGGCGCTGAATCTCGATGAATTGTTTCGGTGAACGCTGATACGATAAAAAGAGTAATCCGGCGTCGAGCGCGCCCGTTTTTTCATCGATGCCGTCTTGATACGAGTAAGAACGGCGTAAAATGGCTGTCTTCCCGTCACCGTGTGCAACGGCTGTATGAGAATCCGCCGGTAAGGCAGCTTCGCCACGGGCTTGTCGTTTTGCCGGTGTAACAGATGCGAACTCATCCTGTGAACCGAGTGGTGCACCAGAAGTGCGTTCGCGTCCGAAGGTCCGTTCTTGTTCCTTCAGAATCGTCCGGTCCCAGACTTCAAGATGCATCTGAATGCGACGGACGACGAGGAATGATCCGTTCGTCAGCCATGGCGTTCCGTCCTGCCACTGACAAAAGAGTGCGTCTTTTCGGACTTGTTTCTTTGAGACGTCGGGATTACCAGTCCCGTCTTTAAAGCCGAATAAATTGCGCGGTGTGCCGCCAGATGCATCTGCTGCTTTACTACGCTGGAAGCCAGCTTGTGACCAACGCATCGCGACGGTTCCGCGTCCGACACGGACGAGGTTACGGATCGCATGAAAGACAACTTGAGCATCGTCCCCACACACTTGGACGACAAGATCGCCGCCGCTCCATTTTTCATCTAAGCGGTCGAGGTCAAACGTCGGTAACGGTTTCAGGGCATCCGGTCGTTTATGCTTAATTCCGAAACGACCATCGAACAGACTCGGACCGCAACCGAACGTAAACGTCAGGTGACCGGCAGATAGTCCATCCGCTTCCCCTGTGTCTTCCGGTGGAACGTAACGGGAGTCAGAGTCTCCGTAAGGTAACCCTGCTGCAAGTCGGGCACATAACCGCGTCCAGCGTTTTAGTAAATCAACGAGTTCATCGCGTCGCTCCGTCTTGATATCAAACGCCACGACTTGAACATGATTTTGCGGTGGCGTCAGAATTCCCGCTTGATACGTACCGTAGAACGGCTCTTGATCACTCGCTTCTACGGTCAACGTCCGGGGAAGAAATTTCTCAAGACCACTGGCGTACAGGGCAGCGCCGAGGCTCGTCAATCCGGCGACTTTTAGGACGTCACGTCGTGTGACGCCTTCTTGTATCGGTTTCATGCTTATCCCTCCAGTACGATGCCCATCTTCGAGAGCGGTTCAGCGAGTTCATTGATCGCGACACTCATTTGCTTGACGTCTTGTTTCGAGAGACTCGTATAGAGGACATAACCGTCACCCTTTTTCTTGGCGTCGAGTAAAGTATGGACATCTTTGAAGCGAGCCGCAATCTCTTTAGATAATGCCGCGTCTTGTTTCTGAAGTGCTGGGTTCAACAGTTCATAGATTTTTTCAGCACCCTCGACGTTTGCTGCGAAGTCATATAAGTCCGTATGCGAATAACGGTCTTCTTCCCCTGTCACTTTTGATGTCGAGACCTCGTTTAATAGATCCGTCGCCCCCGTGACAAGTAACTCCGGCGTCACTTCGACCGTCTCGACCTTCGCCCGTAGTAAATGAACGTCTTTCATCAATTGCTTCGCATATGCTTCATAACCTTTCGTCGTTCCCTTTTCGAACAATCCTTGTTCGATCCGGTGATAGCCACCCCATTCAGATGCTTTAACGTCACCTGCTCGGGCATCGATCTTCGGATCGAGGTCTCCAAAGACTTCAGCAATTGGTTCTGCGCGTTCGTAGTACATCCGCGTTGGCGCGTACAACGCCTTTGCTTCTTCAAGCTTTCCAGCTTGAACAGCATCGGTAAATTTTTCTGTTTCACGGACGAATGTATCGATTTCGTTAATCGCATACGTCCGGTAGTCGGTGACGACCTGATCAAAGTTCGGTTTTTTCGGTGTCGGTGTCTCTGCTTGTTTCGCTTCGCTACAACCTGCTAAAACGACTGCGAGTGCCCCTGTCATCAGTAATGCTTGTTTCATGTATAGTTCCCCCTGTTACTAATTAAGTCAGTTCCTTAATTAGTATAGACGACAATGATAATCGTTATCAATAAAAACTTTTGCACGTAAAAAAAAGCTTGAACTGGTCATCTTTGACCAATCCAAGCGCTTTGTTAAGCTTGTTCTTTTCGTTTTTTGAAGTACGTCCGAGAAATGATGAACGTGACGATCCCGAAGCCAATGAAGACGAATGCTTTTTGGAACAAACTCAGGAACGACAAATCGAACAGCAAGAGTTTGACGGCACTGACCGTCAGTAACAATAATCCGGATAACCGCCACGTCGACGATGTCCGCATGCGTCCGATGGCGACGAGCACAAGTGCCAGGACGATATAGGCGGCGGACAATGTCGTACTGCGTGCCGTTTCCTCAAGTCCACGATAAAACGGTAGTTCCATAATGATCAACGTATAAGTCGTAAAGACGCCGATCGCAGCAAGGACGAGTACGAGTTGCCACGATCCCTTCCAGACAGGATCATGATGCGTTCGTACGAGGAGCAAGACGAATGCGGTCGACGCAAGAACCATCGCGAGCACCGTCAACGCATACGAAAGACCAAGTCGTTGGTACGTTTCATAGTCAGCGACAGCCGAGAAGATGAAGATGACATACAACCCGACATTGAACAATCGTTGATGCGGCATCCGCGCTCGCGGAACAAACCAAAATGCAGCAATCAAACCGGCAATCAGAAGATAACGCAGTTGATATGTCCAGCTGAGGGTGTCGGCTGGAATTAATAAGACAGCAACCAGTAACGCAGCATGACCGACTCCATTTTGAGCGGGATCCTTGAGTCGTTCAGCAAGCAAGTAAGCAACACCCGCAAATAGAATCGCAGCAAGTGCTCCGAACGACCAGTCGAGAATCAGTAACGTCAATATGACGACACCTCCAGCCAGCCAACTCGGAACATTTGGTTGAAACTTGATGCGTCGTCCGACGAACGAAGTCGCGCCGTAACCGAAGAATGTCGCAAGTAATAGAGACCATTCATCGAGTCGTGGTGCCTGTTCATCCAGCCAGTAGAGCTCTACTGAGAGTAGACCAAACGCGAGTGCAATCGTAAAGATCACCCAAGCAAAGACAAACGCCTTCTTTGCTTTCAGTCGATCAACGGCGAAGAAGATCGCTGCGAACAGGACAACTTCGTATAATAAGAAAAGTGGTAAATTTGGATCGTCCGATAGTTGTAAATACGGCAATAAGAAACCAGTGATGGACACAAGGACTAACAAGGCTTGCGATCGCATCCAGAGCATTAATCCATATGCAATGAAAACGACGACGAGCTCAAGTAAGAACGCTAAAGATGGTGGATAAAATTGATATAAGGCCATTCCAGCAAACAATGCCGCCAAGGCGACGATTGTTCCGGTTGCGACAAGTCCGACACCAAGCTCGCGCCGTTTTTTCTCATACTGATATTCTCCAAGAGCGATGACGAGTAGTCCGATCAAGACCCCACTCCCAATTCGGACCGGTGGACTGATCAAACCGGCAACAGATGCATAGGAGAAAAGGAACAAGGCACCGAGTGCCGCGAAGATCGCGCCGATACGTGGTAACCAGACGGTCGCAATGACCTGTTCCCATTCTTCGCGTGATCGCTTTTCTTTTATTGTCGGTTGTGGGACGACTGGTTTTCGTTTCGTATAAGCAGGACGCGGTTTCGGGCGTTCAACCGTACTCGACACTGGTTCGATTGGTTCAGGTGCGACGGGGGTGACACGCTGTTCTTCGAGCTTTGCAACCCGTTGTCGTAACGCTTCGACCTCCTGTTCGAGACGCGTGATCCGTGGATCTTCCATCTCTTCACTTCCTTTCATGGATACATTGTCATTCTTTTACACGCCTAGCAGGCGAATTCCTTTATTTTACGGTAGATTTTCGACCAAATACAGCCTTGACTTGGAAAACAACTAAAAAATCCGGTCGCAAGAGTGCGACCGGATAAACAGATTAACGAACTGATAACGCATATTGTCCTGTTTGATTAAACACGGACGTGAATTGTGTCCGGCTGACGCTGTATTTGCCACGGTATGGATCCGAGACATAAAATGCGCCGCTTGAAACACCTGTTACGAGCATGACGTGATAGTTGCGATAGCCTGTGAATTTCTTACCATCAGGTTTAGTCCAAGAGAAGTAGCCATATGGATTCTTGAAGTCAACGGTTGCCCAAACGATGACCGGGTTCCCGCTACGAATTTCACTTTCGATCTTTGAAACACCTTGTTTTGAGATATCAACTGCACCACTGCGGTATTTTTTTGCGAGTGGTAAGATTCCTTTCGGATAGATGCCCCAGTTCTTGTAATAATCGAGTGTACCAGCTGGATTTCCTGTGAACATTTTTTCCGGATCTGCCCAGTAGTATTTTCCGTTCTTATATGTCGCATTTTTCATGCTCTTTGGCATCTGATTGTAAAGCGACGCAGCAGAAACAGCTTTTTTCTTGTATTCGAGTGCCATCTTCAACGATACGAACTCACAGCCCGACGGATAACCAAGTGAATACTGGTTATAATACGGGACATTCAACTTCTTCGTTGATGTCGATGGTTTTGACTTTGACACGTATTGCGTCGAGATATAACGATAGCTTCCCTTATACAAAATCCGTGTCCAGCTACCTGACGTCCCGTATGTCGCAACAGCAACACCTTTATTCAGTTGCCCTACTACCTTATACTTCGTTCCCGCTCCCGTTCGGACGTTCAATGTTCCGACCGTCGTATACTTCGTACCCGTTGACGTGTATTTCGACGAAGACGATTTGACATAATCTTTGTGTATGTAGCCAGTGCGAGATTTGTAGCTGATTTTATACCAGCTGCCAGATGTTCCTTTTGATGTGTAGACATTGCCTTTGTAAATCTTTCCGAGTATTTTACTCGAAGTCGATGGTTTTTCACGGACGCGCAAGACATCTGTCGTTACCGTCAATTTTGTCGCCGCTTCAGCAATCAACGAAGGACTGAGTACGCCAACGATGATAAGTGCAACCAAGAATGTAGAAATAAAACGTTTCATGATAGACCCCCTGTACAGTAATATGGTGAGACACTCCTCTTTTCCCAACTTTTTGAAAAAATAATCAACATTTCTTTAGAAAAATCTGAAAAATTAGGAATGCACGTAATGGTTATATCAAAAAAACTCGACTATGCCTACGGGCACAGTCGAGTTGTCATCTTTCTGAAATCAAAATAAAATTTAATTTTTAATCGTTAAGATATATGGTGATGGTTGCGCAAAGGCTTGTTCGAGCAGATGAGAAACGAATAACGTATCCTCTTCCTTGACCGGAAGGGGTGCATCTTCGACGATACTACGATAAAAGGCGCGATACAGCTTGCCATAATCACCGACGGGACTCGGGATCCGGACGTCTTGCAAGTGACCATGTTCGTCATGATAGATCAGGCGACCATAATCGTCTTCGGAATCCTCACCGAAACCTTCTTCCCCTGGGAAGTAGTTCGCTTTTAGATCAAGTTCTTGCCGGTCGACGTGTTGTTTGATGAACGTACCGTTCGTCCCGTGCAGCATCCAGCGGGGAGACGGGGCAAGTGCAACGTGACTCGTACGGACGCTCACCTTCAGCTCCGGATAATAGAGATCAATTGCAAACGCATCGTCTGGATTATTCGGAAGTCTAACACTGCGCACGTCAAAAGCGACCTTGTCCGGTTTTCCGAATAAGGCGATGATTTGGTCGAGCGTATGGACGCCAAGCCCGTAGAGCGCTCCATTCTCATGACGAGCGTCCGCTGTTGCTGCTTCCGGTCGGAATAAGTCAAAATGCGAGACGACTTCAACGAGACGACCGAGTTTACCGGAACGGATGATTTGGGCAACGACTTGGAAATCGCTATCGTAACGTCGATTTTGATACGCGAGAATCTTAACGCCTTGCGCAGCTGCTTCCGCAAATAAACGTTGCGTCTCTTCTTCCGTCACAGTGAACGGTTTTTCGACAAGGACATGTTTTTGGTGCTGCAACGCATGTAACGCATACTCAAAATGAGTCGCCGGTGGTGTATTGATGACGACGACGTCAAGTGTCGGGTCAGCAAGCATCTCGGAGAGGTCCGTCGTAAAACGGGCATCCGGCAGTCGATCCTGATAGGATGCGAAAAGCTCCGGTTTTTCTTTCCGATTGTAAATCCAGGTGACGTGATAGTTGTCCTCAATCATCACGTACGGTAAATGGTAACGGGTCGTACTTTTGCCAAAGCCAATGAAGCCGATATTCAGTCGCATCCGATCACTCCTTGAACCGTTCTTTTTCTCTTACCATACCAAACGAAACGACCGTTGTCTTGATTAAACCGCCTCAGGCAGTCGCTTCGATGCGTTCGTACTCATAAATCGAGAATCCGTCCCGTGTTCCTTGATAGACAAATCCAAATGAAGCGTAATACGCATTGAGAAACTCGTTCGTTGCGACACAGTCGAGTCGAAGGATTTCCCCTTCATCCTCTGTCACAGCAATTGCGTGTTCCAGTAGTCTCCGACCGACGCCACGTCCTTTTGCGCGGTCACTGACGACGATTCGATGGATATACAGACCTTCTACATCATCCCACAAGGATTGATCCCATTCGAGCGAAGGAAGCAGGGCAACGGAACCAAGCAGCTCGTTCTGATCCTCAAAGACATATAGGCGACCTGCTTCTAAATCTCGCGCGACGAGTTGCTCGATGTCTTGTTCGAGATAAGCAGACCACTGGCTACTGCCACTGGCTTTGAGTGAGAGCGCTTTTTGCTCAAGTAGGGTTGCGATGTTTCGAACGTCTTTTGATGTAGCTTGTCGTATCATGTTATTCCTCCTGTTACAAAAAAATTCTTCTCTATCCTAACGAATGTGACGCGAGAAGAAAACCTTTTTGCTTCAAGATTTCATCGTTCCCCATTATTTTGTGATTTTTTTCATATTCCACAATTTTATTTCAATGTAACGTATTCTTAAGGAGTGATCTGACCCCCAGTCGTCACAACGGATAACGACCGGCTTCCCACGAGCCGGTCGTTTTTTTGCGTTTAGGCGAGTTCGACCCAGCGTCGTGATAGATTTCGTGCTTGTGCCCGGTACTCGTCATCTTCGACGATTGGATTGCTCAGACGGGGTGCGGAGTCAGCATAATAGCCACCGTTGTCAAGCGGCTCGTCGGTTGTTGCCAGATACAGGGCCGTCTTTGCACCGTATTCCGGTGTATAGAGCTTTCCGGTCCAGTACCCGACTTGTGCGACCGGTTTGAGTAACGTCTTCATCACCTTGCCGTACTTACCGCGGTAGAAGAGATCCGTATTGACGATCCCCGGATGAACGCTAACGAACGTGATTCGGTCCCCATGTTTTTCCGCAAGCTCACGCATGTGAATCATCTGTAAGAGTTTTGATTCACGGTACGATCGCATCGGGCTGTAATGCTCTTTTTTGACGTGGGCGATTGCTTCAAGTTCAACATCGGTCCGAATCAAGCCGCCTTCACCAGCAAGCGACGAAATCGAGATGACACGGGGATCGTTCCCTTTTTCCAGTAACGGCAATAAGCGTTCAATCAAATAGAAGTGACTCAAGTAATTGACTTGGAATTGTGATTCGAATCCATCCTTCGTGACGTGATACGGGGGTACCATGACGCCGGCGTTCAGGATTAATCGGTCGATTCGTCCGACCATGTCAAATAGTCGGTCCGCGAATTGACGGACAGAATCGAGTTGATCCAGCTGGACGATCTCGACTTCTAGTTGCGTGTGCGATACACCATGTTCCCGCAATAGTTGCACGAGTGCCGTCGCTTTTTTCTGAGAGCGGACGGTAGCGATGACCCGATCTCCTCGCTCTAATAACTCTTGAATCGTGACCATCCCCATACCGGAGTTGGCACCTGTGACGATACAGATGTTCATCCCTTTTCCTCCTTGATGTTCCGTTTTGAACGAAATGTTCTGTATCTAGTTTTCCTTTTTCTATTCGTTTATACACCTCGTTTTGACGTTATTTTTCGAAATTTTCAAAAAGTAACGTATACTTAAAGAAGAGGATATCATCAAAAAAGAGGTGGTCGGATGGAAGAAGGTACGATTTTATTTGTCGCAGGAACGTTATTACTGATTGCGATCATCACAACGAAGTTCGCCGTCCGATTGAACGTACCGACATTGATCTTATTCGTCGTCGTCGGAATCGTCGCTGGTTCTGACGTCACGGGCATTATCAACTTCGGTGATTTCGAGCAAGCCCGTCTCTTTGGGACGATGGCGCTCGTTCTGATCTTGTTTGACGGTGGTTTGCATACGAAGTGGACACACTTTCAAAAGATTTTACCTGCCGCCTTATCGCTCGCGACCGTCGGTGTACTCGCAACGACCGGTATCATCGCTGTCGTCGCGTATGTCCTCCTCGATTTTTCTTGGCCCGTCGCCCTACTGATTGGAGCCCTCGTCGGCTCAACTGATGCGGCCGCTGTCTTTTCCCTGCTCAGTGGACGCCCGGTCGATGCAAAAGTCAAACATACGCTCGAAGCAGAGTCGGGAACGAATGATCCGATGGCCGTCTTCCTGACGATTCTGTTTACGTCATTTGCGTTAGCGCCGGAATCATTTTCAATTGGTGCTGGTATCCTCTCCTTTATCTACGAGATGGGACTCGGAACACTTGTTGGTCTAGCGATTGGGTATGCTGTTACGCAGTTATTGAATCGAATCCAGTTACCGTCGTCTGCACTTTATCCGACACTCTTGTTTAGCGGTGCCCTCTTCTCGTATGGGCTCGCGACGATCTTACACGCTAGCGGCTTCCTTGCCGTCTATCTGACCGGGATCTGGATCAACAATCACGACATGATTTACCGTGAGACGCTGAAGCGATTTAGTGGCAGTTTGTCGCATTTAGCGGAGATTGGCATGTTCATCATGCTCGGGTTGCTCGTCTTTCCAAAACAATTGCTTGATCCACGCACATTGTTCGTCTCGGCTGTCATTGTCCTGACGCTGATTTTGCTCGCTCGTCCACTAGCCGTCGTGTTATCTCTACTACCGTTTCGTTATACGTTCAAAGAACAGAGTGTCATTACGGCAGCCGGTCTAAGGGGAGCTGTACCAATCATCCTCGCGACGTATCCGCTCTCAAGTGGTCTCACGGAAGCACCGCTTCTTTTCAATATCGTCTTCTTTACCGTCATGACATCCGCCCTTTTACAAGGGACGGCACTACCGTGGATCGTTCGCCGGATGGGGCTTGAGAATACACCCGATACGACGGTCGAACCGTTTCTGAAATTCATGACCGTGACTCATCCCCAAGCGGAAATCATCGAGGTTCAGGTTTCGGCAAAAAGTGTGATTGCCGATAAGACACTGCAGGATATCGAGATGCCCCAAGATGTACTTGTCGTTGCTATCATTCGAGAAGACGAGATCTTGACACCGCGCGGACAGACACGTGTCCTAGTAGACGATCAACTGTTGATTTTGACGCCAAAACAGGCGGATCAGGATGTTCGGCGACTGATTCAGTCGCTTGGACTATAGGTTGCGTTAAACACATCCTTGAACAGGGTGTGTTTTTTCATTCTGGATTGGTATACTCAAAAAGGAAAATAAAGGAGGAACCTTTATGCTGAAACGAATACTTGCTGTCATCTTGACCACCGCTCTGATTTGCATCATCCTGACGTACATATCCTATACACCACTCGAAAAAAGGGAATCGAATACGATGTATGAATCACTCGGTTCAACATTTTTGTCATACGTCCTGTTTGCTTTGCCGATCATATTGCTATCTGGCTTCTTACTCGACTTTCTCATCGGCATGATCATCAATCGGTCATCGACGACACTCGCTTTTTTTCCGACAGTCCTTGGTTACGGAATGTACGGTATCTTGATCGCAGGTCTTTTAATTATATTTGCGACGAAAGATGCGTTTGATCTGCCACTTTCTTTTGGAATTTCCGGATTAACAGCCATGCTCTATTACAGCTTGTCAGTCTTGTTCAATCGAATGGCGCGATCCACACATTAAAAATGACCCGGCACGTCTGCTTGATAGCGGACGTGCCGGGTCATTTTATTCTACTTCCATTCGTTCAATCGTGACGACGCCCGGTGGACGATGCGGAAACGTCAACGTCAAGCCGGCAAAGCGGCAGACATCATTTTCGTTCGGTGCTCGGTGCACCCAATTAATCGTCTCTTGCCGCGCTAACGCGTGACGGATTCGATTATCGGCTTGCGTGCGTGAGATGCCACGGCAGTCGACCTGCGTGATATACGTCGCCTCATCCGACTCGATCTGTTGCCAAACCCCGAGAATCAGTTGACCAATCGGACTGACCGGTTGACCGTCCGGTTCACCGCTACTAATGGCATCATCGAGCATCTCGATGACAGCGTCACAGGTCTCACCGGAAGCAAGTAACCGTGTCGAACCTTGTTGTAGGATTCGGTAACGGGTGACACCGTTCTCGAGCCACAACCGTTGCGCGAACGGATTGACCGGAACACCGTGGAAAAACGTCTGTGTCCCGCGCCAAGCAAAACCGAAAGACGGATCGTACACGCGGATCGTATTCATCGCCCGTTCATGGAACGCAGCAATCGTTTGTCGCTCCTTCTCAAGCAAGTGACGGATAGATTGACCGTCTTCAAGAGGCGCCGTCAGTGGTGTCATCGTGAACAGTTCAGATTCCGGTAGCCGATGTGGTGCTAGAATCGTTCCGTCGAAACGGTAGTCGTTCGCCGGTCGTCCAGTGCGTCCGACAGATAAGCGCCATGTCCGTTCTTCCGGCATGAAGGCATAACTTTGGTGCGCAAAAGGTGGGGCGACGAATAGTCCTGGAAACGGATCAAACGTTTCGACCCGAAGGACGTCACCGTCATACCAACACTCTTCAATCAAACGAACGAGCCGTCCGACGGGTGCATTACGGTCTGTCAGGTAACGGCCGGTATTGGCGTGGAAGCCAAGTAAGAACTCGCGCTCTTCTTCTTGAAACGTCACCATCAAGAGTTGAAACAAAGAGGCAATCTGTTGCTCGACGAGTTGCGGATCCTCCTGCGTCTCTGCTTCAAACGCGATCATCTTCCAACCGGATCGTTCATAGAGATGGATCGTCACCGGAAAGAACAGGAACGCACCGTGTGTCGCTTCGAGCTTAACCATGTCCTGCGATGCTAAGCGTTCCGTCAGTAGGGAGAACCCCATACGTTCGAAATGATCTTGCAGTCGTCGTTTCCAATGTGTGAACTCCACGCAACCATCCCCTCTCGCGAATTACGCGCCGCGTTTTCGTAACGGATTCTTCGACCAGTAGATGTAAAGACCGACGAGTCCCGCGATGCCGATGATATAAGACGGCGTTCCACTGACTTGGATCAAGACGTCTGGTGCCGGGAAGACCGTTACGAGCAGTGCCTTGTAGGTTGAGAATAAAATGAAGCTGATGACGAATTGAATCCATACCCTCGGCTTGACTTGCTTGAGCTTTGGTGCCGTGATGACTTGTGACATCGCGTCAATCAAGAACAAGGCGATGATCGAGAAGAACAAGTAATCGATCAAGGCGAATTGGAACAATCCATCGATCCCTTCGATGAAGATGAACATTAAAATCGATGAGACATAGTTTCGTGTCCAGCGCTTTTGCGTTTCTATTCGGTGTCGTTGCGGTAACTCGGCGATCATCTGATCGAGTCGCGCTTCGACGGATACACCGTGCATCTCTTCAAACGGTCGTTGTTTGCGCTGCGCTTCGTAGATATCTGCCCGCAGGCGGTCTTCAATCTCCGTTCGGTCTGGTTCTGCAACATTCAGATTCAATCGCGGTAAAACAGTTTCTAATAGACGTGTGTTGGCTTTCGTTAATTTCAATCGATTTCCCCCTTTTTCATGTTTAAGTATACTGGGTTTTTGGGAAAAATACGTAGTGGAAGTAAAAGATTGCTTGACGAAACGATGAAGAATGTTCAGAATTATT
Source organism: Exiguobacterium sp. EA-TM-5 (assembly GCF_053878415.1). Classification (NCBI taxonomy): domain Bacteria; kingdom Bacillati; phylum Bacillota; class Bacilli; order Caryophanales; genus Exiguobacterium; species Exiguobacterium sp. EA-TM-5. The sequence goes on from NZ_CM132670.1 coordinate 2,047,970, forward strand.
AAAATATAGTGTCGGAATCAGACAGAAAGGACGTGTCGGACTATGCGTCAAACTTTAACGAGCGCCGCCTTGATCACCTTGCTGACAAGCGCGGGCATCGCCTTCCCGTTGGCTGAAGCGAAGCCACCCATTGATCAAGAACCGATCGAACTCGATCAGCAACAGGAACAAACGCCTGAAACAGAATAACAACAACCCGCGCTTAATCAAGAGCGCGGGTTGTTTTCATGTATCACTAGGTTGGGTGACCGTCTCTTCAATCGTGACCGTCCATGTGACGACCGTCGTGCTATCGCGAACGCCATGCGTTTCAATTGTTGAGAGTAGATCAACGACACCACCTGATTGTAAAGTTTCCTCAATCTGCTTTGGTTCAGCGAACGGTGTCCCGGGGCATTCAAGCAGACCGTCCGTCGTTACGAACAATCGATTAATTCGCGGACGCCACGAGTATAACTCGGGACCGGTAAAGCAAATGTATTGGCGCGTCCGATCCATTCGTAGAACTGTCGCTGGTTCAAAGCGGCTTGTTCCATCTTCATTAACTCTGGATGAAACAGATACAAGACGACGTCGCCGACCGATAACCACCAGATGAAGCGTCCTTTTCGAACAGCGATCAGACATGCCGTTTCGCCTTGCAACGTTGTGCAGGCTGCTAAAAAATCTGGGTCTTGAAACAAATCCAACACGGTCGTCTCGATCCGTCCGAATGCTTCAGCAAGTGGGGCATCTAAATCATCTCGGATCCGCGACTCATGTTGTGCCAATTGCTGTAAGACAAGTGCTGCGCTATCTGCTGTCTTGTGGGCATCTAAAACGACGGTCATCTCCCAGTCTTCGCCAATCAAGATGGCAGCACCGTCTTCGTTTTTATACTGACCACTGCTTGAGCAACCACCGAAACGTCCAAGGGTGATTGGACCAAACTGGTCGATTTGTTGTTGATCGACGAACGGTTCGTCGGAACCGACCCAGTAATGGGATACTTGTGTAGTGTGCATGACGACGTCTCCTCTGCTTTACATATCCCGCAAGTATGGCTGCAAGAATAAGCGTAATCGTTTTTCGTAGTTGTTTGGGTCTAGCGTATACGTCTCATCATGCCCGGCATTACGGACCGGGTACAATTGTTTGAGACCGGTTTTTGCTTGATACAGTTCATACATCATCCGGACCGGAACGAGTTCGTCCTTCAGTCCGTGGATGAACATCGTCGGAACACGACTCTTCGTCGCTTGGCGTGTCACGGAGACGTCGCCATAAAAGAAGTCCTGTTCGCCCTTATTCCACATGCTTGCGACTGTCAATGACGGTAGCGCCGGGTAACGAATCTGTTCGTCTGCGAGTAGGCTGAACCAGTCATCAAGCCGGGCGTAAGCTCCTTCAGCGACGACGGCACGGACTTGAGTCGGTAAAGTCTCACCAGTAGCGAGTAAGACAGTCGCAGCGCCAACACCTAGTCCGTGATAGACGATCCGAGTTTCATCTCCGTTTTCAGCAAGCAGTCGCTGCGTCCACTCCAAGACATCGAGTCGATCGAGCCAACCGTAGTTTCGGACCCCACCACTTCGTTCCTGTCCACGTCGTTCAATGAGTAGGACGTTAAACTTAGCATCATGATAATAGCGAGCCAGTGCATAGGCACCAGTCTGCGAAAAGCCGATCTCGTCTGGTACGAGAAGGACGGTCTGTTTGCTACCGGTAGCAGGTAGATAACGACCGAAACGGACGACTCCGTCCTTTGACCATTGTTGTGTCTCGCTCGTTTGTTTGAACCACGTCTCATCTTGGCTCACTTGTTGCTCGCTCGTTGACTTTAAAATCGGAGAGGCGTCTGACTGACCGATCAATGTTTGCTGAATTCGGTATCCGTCATAGACGATATATAATAGCAGACACGTGACGAGCACCACGATGCCGATTCCCCATTTGCGCATGTGATTCGCTTCCTTTCCGACAGTGAGTCTTTCCTTATTCGTCGTCGGTTTCAGCTTCCCCTGCTAGCGGTGTCGAAAGGAACGATTGTTTATACCACCGTTGTAGGGTATCAATATCCGTTCGTTCGAAATAGAGGGCATGAAACGCCGTATTGCCGCGCAGTTGAATCTGAATTCGGGCAATCTCCTTTGCTTCGAGCCAGCGGGAGACAGACCAGGTCAATTCCTCAATCTTCAGTCGTGGCGTATAGACCGTCTCTTTTTGCACCCATTGTTTGCGTAACATCAAGAGATCGTGTCCCGTTCCAAACCGTGTCTTCCGGTAGCCGCTTCGCACAGCCAGATAATAGAACGGTAACCAGATGAACAGCAGCAAGATCAAGAAGCGCCAGGAAGAGTCAAGGAAGATGATCACGACACTGCTCAGTGCAGTAAACAGAAGCGCATAACCGAGCAGCGGCCAACGAACCCGGTAACGGAAGCCGATCGGTGCGACATCATACTGTGGCTTGAACTGGCGAAAGCGCGGCAGGTATGTCGCAAGGAATCCATCGATTTCGTTCGTCCGGATGAATGGATGGAGCAACAGTCGCTCTTTCTCCCCGGTCGCTGAGATGATGTGTAAGGACAGACTCGCCCGACCAATCAAACGCTGAATCCAGCTTTCTTGAATGACGAGGGCTTGAATCTTATCGGCGTGAAATGCGACTTCGGTCCGGTTCAACATCCCGTAGCCGATCAACAAACGATTATGTTGCAACACAGCACGATATGAACCGTATTTTAAGATGTAGACGATGATCGAGCCGACGTAGATGACAAGGAGAACAAGGATACCGAGACCACTCAAGACGAGTAATGACAAATGGGCTAGTTCCGAGAACAGCCGGTCGACATAGCGTTCGATGAATTGGTCGATGAACTGATAAGCAGTTCCGATCCCAACGAGTGCCAGTCCGACGCGTCCAGACAACGCACCTGCTAACGCTAAATCACGGACGGGAATCGTATAGGCGATTTCTTCAGTTTCTTCCTTAGCGACAATGGATCCATCGTTTTTAATCGACGACTTCAGCTCCTTTGCAAAATCGAGCCGGATCCCCTTCAGCTCGACTTCCGGTGTTCCGCTTTCGGACGACGTCTCAACCGTCAACGTCGCGAGACGCAGCAGTCGTTCGATGACGTTTTGCTGGATCCCGATTGACTCGATGCGTTTACGTTGCGTCGTCCGTTCACTTTTTTGAAAAATGCCTTTACGGACACGAATCGTCTCGGCATCAATCGTAAACGTATAAAAGTACCAAGAAGCGATCCCGTAGAGGATGACGAACAACATCCCGACACTGATGCCAATCCACGTATAGGTATTGATCTCCCCTTTGCGGATCGCATTCAAAATCAAGGCGGCAAACGGAATCAGGAGTGAACGGATGATCGAGATGCTCGACATCAAGATGAACAGCGGATGAACGCGCCGTGTCATAACGATTCCTCCTCCCGCTCCTCAAGTTTCGCGAATCGTTCGACTTGTTTGCGCAGATCGTCCCCTTGCGCACGATCAAGACGAGCTAACGTGACGAAGCCGGATGCTGTCCGGACGTCGAGCGTGATCAAGTCGTAGCGCCGCAAGATGGGTCCTGTTTGACTGTCAATCAGTTGCACCTTCACGAGTGGCACCGTCACTTCGCGGCGGAAAAAGATCCCGTTACGAACGATCAGAAATTCCTCATCGATTCGAAAACGCATATACTTCACACGAAGAACGGGTATGTAGACGATACGGGGAATGAAGTAAATGAGCCAAAGCAAAGTAGCGATCCCCATCCACCAAGGCGTCAGGTCGAGCCACATGACTTGGGTGATCGTCGTACCAATCAAGATGATGGCAATCAATCCATGGAGCGGAATCAATCCGAGTCGTTCTGCCCGGATCGAACGTTCTGGCAACGTATGCCATTGTACAGTAGACATCAAAAACACTTCCTTTCGTTTCCATTTACGGTTAAAATCGTTGCTGGGTTTCATTGCAATGGTTGACATTTTGTTCGATTTCATCGCATATATAGAAGTGAAGAACTGTAACACCAAGGAGGAACCATGTTAACTTTTGAAGAAAAACTACGAATTATCGAGACGTTCCCACAACTCGTCCGCAAAGATGTTTCGCTGAAGCGCGTCAATTTCCAATTTCCGGATAGCCAATATGAGAAGAAGAATCTCGTCTATCATTTGCATCCGAACGGAAACGGTTTTGTCTATGCAGCTGGTCTACCAGGATACGAAACAGATGAAAAAGGCTTCGTCAATATCCGTGAATTCTCAGAACCTGCTTTAATCCTCTTATTAGAAGATGCGATCAAAGCGCTCTCAACGGTCCAGTCCGTCGAAACACTTGAAGAAACATGGGTCAATGATAACCAGTTCGAATTGACGTTACTCAATGAAGACATCGACACGTGGCTCGTCTACGCTGGCGATCTCCTCGATGGTGCATTCAACTCGTATAAGGAAGCAGCAAACTATCTTGAAGAAGAAGGCTTCCGCCGCAAATAAGACAATGAGCGATCCGGTTAATCCGGGTCGCTCATTTTCATGACAAGACGGTTGAGTGCCGCTTTGACGACTTGTAAATCTTCTTCGTCAACGTCAAGTGTCCGGACGAGATCAAGCGGAACGCTCTCAGCTCGTGTTCGTAACGCGCGACCGGCGTCCGTCAAAAAGATTTGAATGTGTCGTTCGTCTTCCGGTTTTCGAACCCGTCGCAACAAATCAGCAGCTTCGAGTTTTTTAAGAAGTGGTGTCAACGTTCCGGAATCGAGATGGAGCCGTTCACCGATTGCTTTAAGCGACTGTCCCTCTTCTTCCCAGACGACGAGCATGACGAGATATTGCGGGTACGTCAGACCGAGTGGTTCGAGTAGCGGTCGGTAACGACGCGTGATTTCGCGCGAAATCGCATAGAACGGAAAACAGAGTTGTTCATCTAAGGCTAACGGGTTCATAAAAAATTCCTCCAATCGTGAGCAAACGAGTTGCAATTCGATTTAAATTGTATACAATCTAATTGTAAGCTACTTATTTGATTCTAACAACGAAAGGGAGTTACACACATGAAACCAATGTTCACATCATCTGCAACAGCTGTCGGAGGTCGCGACGGACGCGTCGTATCGGAGGACGGAATTCTTGACGTCGCCCTCGCAATGCCAGTACCAGGATCGAAAAAACAAGCAACGAACCCAGAACAACTCTTTGCTGCAGGATACTCTGCATGCTTTGACTCTGCTTTAAACATGGTCGCTCGCAAACAAGGTATCAAACATGACGGTAGTGAAGTTACAGCGCACGTTACATTAAACGAAGCAGCTGACGGATTCATGCTTTCAGTCGAACTTGACGTTCTCGTCCGTGGGATTTCGGAAGAAGCGGCTGCTGAACTCGCGAAAGTCGCGCATACGGTCTGCCCTTACTCACGTGCGACTGCTGGAAACATCCAAGTCGATGTCTATACACGTACAACTGACGCAGAATAAGTGTAGCATTTCTAGCCAGCCTGAGGTTTACTCTCGGCTGGTTTTTATTTTTTAATGTAATTACGGTGATTGAAATAATTGAATTTTTTATTTGATAAGCGGCTGCTCTCACGACGAGAACAACCGCTTCTTTCATAACTGGTGGACCGATAAGATGACGAGTTCTCCGGACACAGTGACATAATACGCGTCTTCGAACCGATACCGTTCGTTGTGTTCCGCGTCATACACCGTGACCATCGGCTCCGCATCGTCACCGATCGCTTCGTGTAAATAGAAACGTCCCCGTAAGACGCGCTCAAACGGTTCCTTATCAAGGAATCGGGCACCGTTGCGTAAATTGATTACTTCATGATGGTGTTCGGAACGGTCATTGACGATGAAGATCGTCGACTCGACGTCGTCATAGGTGAAATCGAGCGGTTCATAGTCACTCCACTGAATCCGAGCGACCTCTTCGACACTCGCTTCCGTATCGATCCGGTAAAAGACTTCTTCGTTCAGCCGGTCGGTGTAGGCACTAAAAATCAAGTGACCTTCCTGTTCTCCGAGATACTGGACGGTGTCCCCTTCTCCCTCTAACTTTAGTAAAGTTGCAAACGATAAGTGCTCAACGCCTTGTTCAATCTCTTTGATCAAAGTCGGGAGCGGAGCAATCAACAAGCTTTCTGAGTGGTCGATTGGATCTTCCGGTGAGATGACGCCACTTTCAAGCGCGTCATAAAACGAGAACTCGTCAAGCCGAGCATTACAGACGATGTATTCCTTGTCTTCAAGCGTGACGAGAAAGAAATAGAGCTCCCGGTAATTCTCTGTCATCCCGTAAAGCCGTTGATCGCGAATCGTCTGGCGCGATTCATCTGTGACGTCATAAAGAAATGCGGACGTCGTATCCGTCGTCTGCAAGAACACGAGATAGTTTTCATTGAGCACCCAGTAAAGCGTCAAATCCCCTTCGACGTAAAACGAAGCAATCTGTTCCCGTTTACCGGACATCAGATCGATGACGAGCACTTCCGTCTCGCCACCCTGCTCTTGCGTATGTTCATTCAGACAATAGACCTTCCCGTGCCGGACGAACGGACGGGTTGGTCCGTGGTCGGTCAAGGCTTCTGGCGTCAGATCAACCTGTTCCTGATCTTCAAGATCATAGCGGCTAATATGATAGCGGGCGTCATCAAGACGGCGTCGAAAATAGATTGACGACGGGGTGACATGTAAGACATCCATATGATCGGCGGGTAAAGCACGGGCATCCACTATTTCCATTTTCAATCTCCTCCCGGAAGCGTACTACTTGTCTTTTTCCCACGAATCGCACTGCTTCAAACAGGGTCTTGCTGTGCGTTTAACAAAGCAGAGTGCTACAATATGGCTAGATGACTACAGGATGAGGAAGGTGCGAAACGGTGCAATCACAAGATTTAAATACGATGATGCTTGAATATGTCAACGATAAGGAAGAATATGATGCGTACGCCGACAAACTGAAGATGCTCCTGTCTGAGCTACTTGACGCGGCAGGAATCAAATACCACTCGATCGTCGCCCGGACGAAAGACTCTGAAAGTCTGTATCAAAAAGTCTTACGGCAACCGAATAAATACCGTTCGCTTAAGGACGTCCATGACTTGACTGGAATTCGGATCGTCACTTATTTTCATGACGATGTCCGAGAAGCAGCGCGAATCATTGAAAACGAGTTTGCGATCGACCGGGATCAGTCCGTCGATAAGTCGACCTTGCTTGATACGACGGAGTTCGGTTATCTTTCGGTTCACTTCGTCGCGTCACTCAGCGATCAGCGACTGGCTCTAAGCGAATACGGTCGCTTTAAGGACTATACGGCTGAAATTCAAATCCGGTCGATTCTCCAGCACGCCTGGGCAGAGATCGAACATGACCTCGGGTATAAAAATCCGAACAGTGTCCCGGCAGAAGTCCGGCGCAGCTTTAGTCGGGTGGCAGGATTGCTTGAGATTGCTGATCAGGAATTCGTCAACATCAAAAAACAGTTGAAACAATTCGAAGACGAGACCGTTCAACAAATCTTGTCTGATCCACACCAAGTCCGGATCACGGCGGATAACTTGAACTACTTCATCGATCACTCCCCGGTCATTAACGAGCTTGATAAACGGCTCGTCACGTCGCAAATGATGCTTGATTCCGATCAACAATTAATCAACGAATTGATCCGGATGTTCCATTATGTCGATATCCGAACGTACGGGGAATTGATTGAAGCCGTGACGACGCACAGCCCGCTCGCCCTTCGTTGTGCGAAGGTCATGCCGAATCCATTTCTCCCCCGTCAAGGAATCGGGATTGCTTATATCTGTATGGCACTGACAATTGCTGGAGAAGACACACACCGGATCGACTACTTCTTCCGCCGCTTCTACCCAGAGTTACGCAATGTCGAAGAAATCGTCGCTCAAGTCGCCCGTGCTGTCGAAACAGATGATTCAAGAGAAAAATATTGATTAAACTAAAATTTTTCACTATACTAAATCACGAGTGAAAGAAACTACGGTATAGAAAGAGTGAAGGATACATGGCAACTACACTAGAAGTGGCACAACGCGATCAGTTGATCGTTGATACGGAAAAAGGATTACGGATGAACTACCGCGCGATTAAAAAGGACGTGCGCAGCATGTTCACGACGTATTTGACACGCAATGAGTTCTTCATCTTGAAATCACTTTGTGCGAACAGTCCACAAATCGCCTCTGCCCTCTCGCAAGAGTTTCAGTTCTCAGCGAGCATGATCACGGCACTAGCTGACGAATTGACGAAAAAAGAGTTGATTTCGCGCGAGCGTAGCGAACTCGATCGTCGTGTCGTCGAACTCCGGGCAACACCAAAAGGCATCGAGTTATACGAAAAACTCGAGTCGATGAAGATGGATTACCTCGCGGACGTCTTCGAAGACTTCTCGGATCAGGAACTTGAACTGTTCCGGACCCTTTTAACGAAGCTTGAAAAAACAGTCTAAGCTGTTTGATGGAACGGATCCGGTCAAGGACGACCGGGTCCGTTTTTTAGTTGACATAGGAGGAGGAAACGAAATGTTTGATTTCGAAGCAGTTCATCAATTACGAAAGACGGGCCAGTATGAAACAGCAAAAGAAGTCGTCCGTCAGTATGTCGAAATTGCACCTGACGACCCAATCGTCCTCTATCAGATGGCGTGGTGTTACGATAGCCTTGGTGAGGAGCATGCTGCTGTTCCCTACTATGAACAAGCACTAGCGCTCGGTCTTATTGGTGAAGACCGCTTGCAAGCCTATATCGGTCTCGGCAGTACATACCGCGTCATCGGACAGTTTCAAGAAGCGTCAGACGTTCTCCATCGTGCATTGCTTGAGTTTCCGGATGCCCACGCCTTACATGCATTCCTCGCGATGGCAGAGTATAATCTCGGTCAAACCGATCAGGCGGTCGGTCGTTTACTGAAGACACTTGCTACGAAGTCGTCGGATACATCGATCCAGACATTTGACCGAGCACTCCGTTATTATGCCGATCATTTAGACGAGATCGTCAAAGAATGATCAGCAACAGTTGACGATGGATTGGTCTGCACAGCATAATGTAACAGCCAGGGGAACTCGCTTTGGAAGGAAAGGATGTTAATGATGTCATCAAAAAAAGTATGGACAGTAGAAGGATATGAAGAACAAGGTCAAGAAAAACACGGTAAAGCAAGCAAGTCGGAGACATACACGACTGAAGCCGATGCTAAGAAAGCTGCTAAAAAAATGGCGGATCAAAATGATCATCTTGACGTCTATGTTATTTATACGAATACCGTCAATGGTAAAACAGAAGAACAATTCTTTAATTCGAACGGCAAATATAGTGAAGAAGGATTCGAATGGTAATATCTTTTTTCAGTTTAAAGGTTCACTAAAAACAACGGGTTCGTTTCTCCTCAACTGGGAGACGGACCCGTTGTTTTTTTACGCCTCATACCAAAACGGTATGTCGCGTCGAAACCCATCGTGATCCTGAATGAGCCGCTGGACACGTCGTTGCATCACTGGCACCTGGCTTGCATCAAACCGTTTTGTCCAGACAAGTGCTGAGAAGACGACCATTGCCGCGTAAAGACTGTATACTTGCCAAAAGTTAGACGGCACTTCGTTCTTAAAGTATCCATCGATCATGTTACGGGCAAAGACGGGACTAGTCTCGACCTGAAACAATCCGCATTTGACGAAATCATGCCACGGATCACCGTAGTCATGGTTGCCGTAATCAAGAAACGCAGATAGATGTCCGTCTTGCACGAGTAGATTATCGAGATGAACATCGTCATGCTGTAGATGATTCGGACGTCCCTCAAGCAACGGAATGCGTTCGCTGATGAATCGGTCGAGTCGCTCCACCCACTCCGATGTTAGCAAATCCTCAATCGCTGCACGGTAACGATCATGTTTCGCGTGACAGCGTATACTCCAAGACGTCATCTCGCTTGGAGCAGGTACTGCATGGATACGTCTCAATGCTTTTCCTGTCTCCTGACCGAGTGGGGTCGCTAATTCCGGCGTCTCTTGGAGCACGCTTCGGACGGTACGCCCAGAGAGATACGGATAAATACCGTAAGCGATTGTTGCGGTTCGTCCGGTCGCAAGTGGTAAGGCATGAGCGATACCATATTGTTCTGGGATCAACAAGTTCGCTTCTCGTTCATACCGATGACTTGCTGGGTCCATGACAGTCTTGACGATAAAATGATCCGTCGTCGTCTCGATTGACCAGACGGTTTGATCTGATCGACCTGGAAGCCGCTTCACGACCTGAATCGTTTGTAACAATGGATGGTTCGGTAACATAGACACTCCTTTCTGCAGACGAAAAGAGGACGCTCACGTGCGTCCTCTTCGTCATACCTCTGGAATATAACCGGCGATGATTTCAAGCAGATCGGCATACGCCGTCTCAAAATCAATGTTTTCGATCATGTAATCATAATGATCGCGTTCTTTCCACGCTTCCTCGTAATCGACGAGTCGTGCTTCAAACTCCGGTGTATCACCGCGCATCAACAGTCGTTCCTTCATCAAGTCGGGTGGGACGGAAACAAAAATCGTGATCACTTGGTCGTTGAACAAGCGCTTGAAGTTCGCCGCCCCTTTTGGATCGATATCTTTAATGACGATTTGATCTTGTTCGAGAACATCGACGTACGCTTGGCGCGGTGTGCCGTACCACGCCCGATGGACGTGGGCGTACTCGATGAAACCGTCGTCTTGGATCAATTGTTGGAACGTCTTGACGTCGACGAAGTGATAGCTCGCCCCATCGATTTCCGTCGGACGTTTCGGTCGAGTCGTGACCGATGGAATAAATCGGACATGCGTATATTCCGTCCGCAAGCGTTTGATCAGGGAAGATTTTCCGCTGCCCGATCCACCAATCAAGAGAATGATTTTACCTGACATCGTTTTCCCCCTGTTGTTGTGTCGTGAAGTAACCTGTAAAACGAAGCGCGAACTGTTCGAGATCACTGTCGACGACCGTCCCGTAGATCGGTCGAATGACGATCAGGTACCGTTCATATGAGATGATCCGTGATGTTTCATTTCGTGTCATCTGGACCTGTTCTTCCGGATAACTTTCGACGTAGTACCAATCGACCGCAATCCGTTCATCGGACGGTGTCTCGTAGATCCACGTCACGGTCGTACCGTTAGCAGGAAGGGTGCTTTTTAAGGTGAAGCGCTGAATCTGCTTCAATTCACGTTTCGCTGACGCCAGTCCTGTCTTATAGTCAGCCGTGCCCATCGGTGTCGTTGCGACTTGCTTCGGTTTTGGTTCCGGCAAACGGGAAAAACCGAGCTGGAGTCCGACGAATAAGGCAACGAGCGACAAACTAATCACGAAAACGTAGTCCTTACGCATCCCTTCCTCCTCCTTATCCTTTTTATCCTTTAAGTGTATCGCGCATTCCTTTCGGATCATTAACGATGACGGCATCGACACAGATCGCTTGCATCTGTCGGACATCATCCACCGTCTTCGGTGTATAGACGCGGACCGTGACATCTTGCGCGTGAGCAAACGCAACGTCCGCTTCTGTCACCCGTCGATAATCGGGATGGATTCCAGTCGCACCGATCCGAAGGGCCTGTTCTTCCGGATGATAGATCGGATACGGATACAGAATCGCCGTCTCAACGCGTGGATCGAGCTTGCGAATCAAGGCGACCGAATAATGGTTAAACGAACTGAATAGTAGTCGATCTGACGTAATCCCGTGAGCGGCGCAACGTTCGAGGACATAGGCTTCAAGCCCGTCATACCGAATCGTATCCGTCTTCAGCTCGATGTTGAGTCGGAGTGTAGCTGGTGCAAGAATCGTCAACACTTCGTCAAGTGTCGGAATCTTCGTTTTGATCGGATCACCTTTGAAGCGTGCTCCGGCGTCGAGTGCTTGCAGTTCAGCGACCGTCATGTCGACGACGCGTCCTGTTCCGTTCGTCGTCCGGTTGACGGTTTCATCATGAATAATGACGCCGACACCGTCCTTTGAGAAATGGACATCGAACTCGACACCATCGACATCGTCGTCAATCGCAGCAATGATGGCTTCGAGCGTGTTCTCAGGAAACCGCTCACTGACGCCGCGGTGTGCAAACCATAACATTAGAGTGCCTCGACGACGCGTGTGTATTTCTTCGTCAAGTAGTTGACGAGTGGTGCGACCGAAATCGATTGACCCGTTGCTGCTTCAATCAATTCAGCCGGTGTCTTCGATTTTCCGTGACGATGGATGTTTTTCTTCAACCAGCCTTTGATCGGGGCAAGTGTTCCTGCTGCGATCAGACCGTCGACATTGTCGACGTCACGACGAAGCGCTTCGTTTAGTTGTGCCGCGTAGACGAGACCGAGCGCGTAACTTGGGAAGTATCCGAACGAGCCACCTGACCAGTGGACGTCTTGTAAGACGCCTTTGTCGTCACTCGGGACATCGACACCGAGATACTCTTTATAAAGACGGTTCCATTCTTGCGGGAGATCCTTGACTTCAAGTTCATTTGTCATCAGACGTTTTTCAAGTTCATATCGGATGATGATATGGAGCGCATACGTCAGTTCATCGGCTTCAATCCGAATCAGTGACGGTTTGACTTCGTTGACTGCTGCATAGAAGCGTTCGAATGGAACGTCAGCGAGTGACGGAATCGCTTGTTGTAAGCCATGATAACGGGCTTCTAGGAAGCCTTGGTTTCGTCCGATGAAGTTCTCAAAGAACAACGATTGTGATTCGTGGATTCCCATCGATGCACCGTCACCAAGACCGAGTGAATCGAGTTCCGGTTCGATGCCTTGCTCGTAAGTCGCGTGTCCTGCTTCGTGCATCGTGCCGAAGACCGAGTTCCGGTAGTCATTCTCATCGTATTTCGTCGTGATCCGTGCGTCCTTGCGGTTGATTGTCGTCTGGAACGGGTGCACCGTCTCATCCAAGCGACCGGACGTGAAGTCGTAGCCGATATCGCGGAGCCATTCTTGGTTCAAGGCGATTTGTGTCTCGCGGTCTGCTGACCAATCGAGCGTCGGGAAGTCTTTTCCTTCGAGCTGCCCAAGTAGACCGATGATTGCTTGACGAAGTTCAGCAAATAATGGATCGAGTGTCGCGACCGTCATCCCCGGCTCATAGTCATGCAGCAGTGCGTCGTACGGATGCGCGTCATATCCCCAGTACTCGACGAATTTGCGCTCCATCGTGACGATTTTCTCGAGGTATGGCTCAAACATTGACCAATCGTTCGCATCTTTTGCCTTTTCCCAGACACTCTCTGCTTCCGAGATCAAGGTAATGAACGTTTGGTACTCGGCTTCTGGAATCTTCGAGTCGCGGTCAAACGCTTCTTTTGCTTTTGCGAACGAAATTGCCTCAATCCCCGTCAATGTCTCTTGCTCCATCGCCGTGAGTAGTTGCTGGTACGTCGCACCTGTCCGGCGACGGAAGCTCTCCGTCGAAAGGAACCCGATCGATGCTGAACGGTTCGTTGCCCCTTGTTCCGGCATGTATGTCCGCATATCCCAGTAGAGTAATGCGACGGCTTCTTCGTATGCGCGAAGACCATCAAAATGGTCGCGCCATTGTTGTGTTGTTGACATGATTAAAAACCCCCTTGAAGTATGTAACAGTGTAGCATTTTTAGCATATCACATAATGTTCAAAACTTTCACACACAAACGATTTTTGAAACTTTTCCTGTCAGATGAGCGTATAATGGGTATAAGAATTGAAGGAGGAAAGGAAGTGACAACATTGAAAACAGACGCTGAGTTAGCGCACGCGATCCAATTGAAGGAAACAGGTTTGGTTTGTACAATCGATAGTCTTCCGAGTGAACTGGATTTGATTGGAACAGGACGGAGCGCATTCGTCTTTCGAGTCCGGGGAACGGATCGCGTCATCAAGAAGTTTTATCCATCGTTTCGAACGCTTGCTGAGCTCGAGGGTGGCATTTACGCACAATTGACTGATTTTCCGACTTATGCACAAGTCTACGAATATGGTGAGGATTATATCGTGCTTGAATACATTGAAGGTCAAACGTTATTCGAATGTCTCGTCAGCGGGACCTACATCCCGGAATCCGTCTTGACGACGGTCGATACGGCTCTAGCCCAAGCGCGGTCCGTCGGTTTGAATCCGTCAGACATCCACTTGCGAAACATCCTCTTGACGGCGAACGGGACACGGATCATCGACGTCGCTCGGTTCCGGCAGACAGAGCCGTGTACACAATGGGATGACTTGAAGAAGGCGTATCATTATGTATATGCGAAACCATTCTTCCCGAAAAAACTGAGTGAGACCTTCCTCAATACGATTGCTGATGTCTATAAGGGGCGATTGTTCGAGTCGATTCGAAAAACAGGATAATGAAAAAGTGCGCTGGTTCTCCTTTATCGAGATCTAGCGCGCTTCTTTATGTATTCAGATAATACTCGGATAGATGGATCGTCTTTTTGACTCTTTATGTAATAAATTTTTTATAGCTATACATACGGTCAGTGAAATAAATTCATTTCGTGTATACGAGACGAAAGACAATCATACTGGCGACGGCTAATAAACGCTCACTCGTATCACAGTGAAAGATGAGTCGAGCTCCCTGACGCGTACCCGTCGCGATACAGTTCCCGTCTTGATAGACGCCGATCTTTCGCGTGACCGTCGAGGACCGAATCTGGTACTCCTGACCGGCATACGAGACGAGTAAGACTTCCTGCAGTCGCAATTGCTGGCGAAGTGCCGCGTCGTTCCGAATCGTCCCGACGTCACGTCCGTCTTCGCGAATCACGAAATGTGTCGTATTGCGTAACCACTCCGTTCTCGTTTCTTTGATGTGAAGTCGTGTTCCGTCCCCATCGAACGTCACGTCGATGAAAAATGATTCAAACTTCTGAAAGCGCGTAAGAATCGCCTGCCACCACGTAGCATACTGACGCGAGAACTTCAGCCATTGTTCATGCGCCACAAAGACCGTATTCGTCTTTTTGCTTGCCCGGTCCGCGAAGCGAACGGACATCCCCTCTTCTAGTCCTCGATAACGCAAATCACGCCGGATTTGCCACCATTCGATACCGCCTATCAAGAAAGCGACACCCGTTAGCCCGAGTAATCCATACAACTCACGTGGGGCAAGCTCCCCCGTCATCACATAATGCCCCATCAAAGCGACAAAGCATAAAACGATCAATATTAGACTCTGAATCATAAATCACCAACACCTCCCCTTACATTTTTCCATAAACCGACAAAAAAATCCTCCTTCCGCTAAGAAAGGAGGAATAATTCAGAGCGTCGCCGCGACTTCCTGCAAGTCATCTGCCGTCTCAGCAATCGCCTCTGCAATCTTCCGCATACCTTCGATCGTTCCAGCGACATCCTTCGTATCCGTCGATAGTTCGTGAATTTGACGCGAGACGGCATCCGTCTGTTCAGAAATCCGTGAAAAGGCTCGGACGACTTGTTGCATCTCGGATGTCGTCCGAACGACCGCCGTCTCGGTCGTTCCCATCCGCTGCGAGACAACGAGCATTTTTTGCGTGATTTCTTGTGCAATCCGCGACGTCTCTGCTGCCGATTGTTTACTCTCTTCAGCAAGTTTACGAATCTCTTGCGCGACGACGGTGAAGCCACGCCCCATCTCACCAGCACGTGCAGCTTCGATTGAAGCATTCAGACTGAGCAAGTTCGTTTGATCGGAAATCGTCGTCACCATCCCGGCAATTCGCTCGATTTCTTGCGACAACCGTGACAGTTCAGCGACTTGTTCAGTCGTCCGTGATAAATCCGCGACGACGTCCTGGAAGCGGCGTGTCTCCTCTTCAACGAGAACAACACCAGCTTCTGCTTCGCCGACTGCTTCCGTCAATTGAAGTGAGATCGCATCCGTGGTTGTCGAGACATGTTTCGCGTGACGCTCGATTTCTTGGAAGTTCGCAGACGATTCTTCACTCATCGCTGCGAGTTCTTCGGTCGATTTTTGCACGCCATCTCCGACGTGACGTTTCGCTGTTGCGATCGCTTGACGCTCCTCATCGATTTGATCCTCATACATCGTCATGACGATCTGTTGTTCCAAGTTGAACAGTTTCCCTGCCGAGCGCATGATCCGGACACGTTCCACTTCCGGCCAATCACTGCCGTCAATCTTCTCACTAAGGACGTTCCAGACTTTCTGGAACGCAGCAATGTACCACTTATTATGCAATCCGATTTGAACGTGACGTTCGGCAATTCGGCGGCGTGCTTCGATGTACTCCATCGTCACTTGACCATCGAACATTTGCAAGATGTGCCGGGCGAGCGTACCTTTTAATCGTTCGAGCGTCGAATGATGCTCAATTAACTGACGCAGGGATGGAACACGGACCAGCTCGTCGTAGAACGCGTCGACCATACTCGGCATCCAACGGGATACATCTTCGCGGATGACCCGGACAATTTGTAAATCGACAGCTTGTAAATCGATTAAACGTAATTGTTCATGTAAGGATGTCGGAACGTTCAACACGACATGAGCGCGTTCATCTTCGATGCGCGCATCGAAGGACGGTGATGCTGATTTCGCGAACCATTTCATATGCTTCTCTCCCTCATTCATTTGTGAACTTCATTTCTTATATCGTCTTGAACTTCTAACAATTGAATGGAAAATCACAATAATTATGTATTGCCTTGAACGTTTATTGATTAAAGAGATCCCTTTCCTGAGCATCTAGTAGATATACTCTCGCTTTATCGCCAAATCTTATCGATTCGTGGGCTCGTCGGTCTGGAATATTATCATACTTCTCTTTGATGAACGTGCTAAGACCTCGATTGATAAAAAAAGACCCGTCTGCTCAGTAGAATGAACTACTAAGCAAAACTGGTCTTTCTCTTAGCTTGACGGCAGGGTCAACTTGACATCCTGAATCTGATATTGGGCAGAACGCAAGATCTCAAGCGTAAACGCCTCATCTGTGACGATCGTTCCCTCTTCAAAAGCAGCCGTCCGTGATTGGATATACCCACCAATCGTGTCGACCGCCTCTGCTTCAGTGAACCGAAGACCAAATCGTTCTTCGATTTCAACTAAAAGGACAGTACCCGCTAAGCGGTACGAGCCGTCCGGTAACTGTTCGATCTCGGCTTGCTCCGCTTCATCGAATTCATCACGGATATCACCGACGATTTCCTCCAAAATATCCTCCATCGTGATCAAACCGGATGTCCCACCATACTCGTCGATGACGAGAGCGATGTGTGACCGTGTCTGTTTCATCTTCAAGAGTGTTTCTTGGAGCGGCGTCAATTCTGAGACGATTGGAAGTGGCTTGATGAACGATGCAAGTTCTCGTTCATGTTGTACAGCGTGATGGGCGAGCACTTCCTTGACATTGATATAACCGCTAATCCGGTCCTTGTCCGTTCCTTCACTAACCGGATAACGCGTATATGGATTGTCTGACATCGTCTGCAATAGGCTTTCCCAGTCCATCTCGTCGGAAATGACCAACATGTTCATCCGTGGCACCATGATGTCGCGCGTGACACGCTCATCAAAAGCAAAGACATTTTGCATCAGGTCGAGTTCTGATTGATTGATTTCACCACTTTGGAAACTTTGCGCCATGATGATTTTCAACTCTTCTTCCGAGTGGGCTTGTTCGTGACCAGCTGGTTTTACACCGAACATTCGCAAGAGAACACGGGCCGAACCGTTCATGATCCAGATGAACGGATACATGACTTTTCCGAATACATAGAGTGAAGGAGCTAGCATTAACGTCATGCGTTCCGCATACTGGATCGCGAGCGTTTTCGGTGCAAGTTCTCCAATGACGACGTGGAGAAACGTCACGAAGATGAAAGCGATACTATAGGACAGAAGCGTCGAGACCGCTACTGCAACACCGAGTTCATCAAAGACCGGTGTCAACAACTTCTCGACGGTCGGTTTCCCGAGTGCCCCGAGACCAAGTGCTGTAATCGTGATACCGAGCTGACAGGCCGACAAGTAATAATCGAGATCTCCTGCGACCTTCTTCGCAAGTACTGCTCCCTTTTTTCCTTCTTGCACCATCTGGTCGAGACGTGACATCCGGACTTTGACGACAGCAAATTCCGAACCGACGAAAAACGCGGTCAAACCAATCAATACGACGAGCAACAACAAATTCAGTGTTAAGACGATGTCCAACTTGTATCCCCCTAAAAGCGGGGGATCACCTCCTTTTGATTTTAAACTGTACAGTATAACGTGACACTTGATAAAAGTGTACGATGCTTTTTCTTCAAACGCAACCAATATCACTTCGTTGAAGTTCAGGCGACCATTAATCATGTACCTGTAATACTAGGTTTCTCTTATTTAGTTACCGGTTATATAAGAGCTATGCGCGTAAGAAACTTGAGATGAAGCTTTTATATTCATGAACATCTCGAACTTGAAAGACCAATTTGGGGAGAGGTAGTGCTTATTATGGAAAAGACAAACAGAGGCTTTTCGTCGCATTTCCGAGCGGAAGCGGACGGAGCAGGTCGTAACATCTCATGGAGCTCGATTTTTGCAGGTGTGGTATCATTTCTATCTTTATTGATCTTATTTAGTTTAATCGGTTCAGCGATCGGACTCGGTGTCACAGACGTGACGTCGAACAATCCGTTTGATGGTGTTGGAATTGGCTTGATCATCTGGGCAATCCTTTCATTGCTCATCTCGCTATTCGTAGCTGGATTCGTTTCCGGTGTGACGTCCGCTCGTGCTGGTCTCGTTCACGGTTTCTTGACATGGTCAACAAGCGTCATCCTATTGTTCGCTCTCTTGACGTTCACGACGGTCAACACGTTACAATCGGTTGGTTCATTACTCGGAACAGTCGGTGGCGCGGCTGGTAGCGGTATCGGATCCGTTGCTTCAACTGCTCAAGACGCTGCGACAAAAGGCTTTGATTCGATTACGAAAAACGTGTCAGATATCGATACAAAAGAACTCGAAGGTAACGTCGATGAAATTCTAAAAGATACGGACATCAAAGAATTGCAACCAGGCTACTTGCAAAACGAGCTTGACGCTGTCCAAGAAGACGTCACAGCTGCTGGTAAGGAAGCGATTACAAAACCAGAAAACTTCGATACAATCGTCCAAGACCTTGGAGATTCGTTGACAGCACGTGCTGAAAAAATCGAGAAATCGGTCGATGAAGATAAAATCGCTGACGCTGTCGCGAAGAACACTGATTTGACAGGTGCTGAGGCGGAAGAAGCAACACAAAACATCGTCGATGGTCTCAACACGGCAACGAAAGAAACGACACAACAAATCGAAAATGCTAAACAAACGCTTGATGAAACATCGGCAGACTTGAAGAAAACGGTTCAAGATGTTCGAGAGCAAACGGAGCAAGCGACACAAACAGCGTCGAAAATTTCGATCTGGGCATTCGTCGGACTGCTTCTGACACTCGTCTTCACGTCATTTGCTGGTATTGTCGGTTCACGCGTCGCAACACGCGGTCGTGTCATGAACAAATAAGATGTACTACTGAACTGATTCCGCTCTTGCGGAGTCAGTTTTTTTGTGCAGTAAAACAATCTGATTGACTTCAACTAAATGCTCCTGATAAAGTGTTACCTAACGACCGTTAGGAAGGTGACTGATTTGAAAGCTCAACAATTATTACAGACGAGCATCCATCATTTTGCCGCACACGGCTATGAAGGAGCATCGTTGCAAGAAATTGCGACAGAGGTCGGTATTAAGAAACCGTCGATCTATGCGCATTATAAAGGCAAGGATGACTTATTCCTGCAAGCGACGACGTATGCCTTGCAGGAGCAAAAACGTCGTTTCGCGACGTACTTTACGAAAACGCGCCAGCAACCGCTCGAGCAATCGTTGCATGGCTTCTTCGACTGGTTCATTACGGAGCAGCAAGATGATATCCTGATGCGCTTCATTCTTCGAGCAGCTTACTTTCCACCAGAGAAACTCGAACAAGAGATGACGGAGCGGTTCAATCCATTTTTCGATTCGCTCCATGATCTCTTGACTCGTCTACTCCGCGAACGAGACCGAACGGAACAGATTTTGTATTCAACCGACTACAAAAGTGCTGCTCTCGCCTATCTGACTGTCGCTGAAGGCACGTTGACGGAACTCGTCTACAACGGCGTCGACGCGTTTCACGCTCGACAGCAAGCCGTCTGGCCTATCGTCTGGCGTGGTATGTCGAAAACGATTTAATTTAACTGAGGTGAACTATGCAAAACAATACATTAATTCTGAGTACACTCTTGCTCAACTTATTCATCGCCTTTTTAGGCATTGGTCTCGTCATTCCTGTCACACCGACAATCATGAACGAGCTCAACATTTCCGGAGCGACAGTCGGATACATGGTCTCCGCCTTCGCCTTCGCGCAATTGATTCTCTCTCCGCTTGCGGGACGCGCCGTCGATAAATATGGGCGTAAACCGATGATCATCATCGGTTTGTTCATCTTCAGCATGTCCGAGCTCTTGTTTGGTCTCGGTCAAAGCGTCGAAGTCCTGTTCGCATCCCGGATTCTCGGTGGTGTTAGTGCTGCTTTTATTATGCCTGCCGTCACGGCATTCATTGCTGATATCACGACGAACGAGACCCGCCCGAAAGCGCTCGGGTATATGTCTGCCGCCATCTCGACTGGTTTCATCATCGGCCCAGGGATTGGCGGGTTCCTCGCTGATTTCGGAACGCGGACACCGTTCTTCTTCGCTGCTGCGTTTGGACTAACGGCGATGATCTTATCGGTCTTTACGCTCAAAGAACCAAATCGTCACCATGAGACAACGATGGTCAAACAACAGACTGGTTTCCGTAAAGTCTTCAGTCCACTCTATTTCATCGCCTTCCTTGTCCTCTTGATCTCGTCGTTCGGTCTTGCTTCGTTTGAGTCGTTATTCGCCTTGTTCGTCGACCGCAAGTTCGGCTTCACAGCGAAAGATATCGCCCTTGCAATCTCCCTTGGAGCGATCGTCGGTGTCATCGTCCAAGTTGGATTGTTCGATCGATTGACACGCTGGTTCGGTGAGATTCGTTTGATTCGCTATAGTTTGATCGGTTCGACGTTACTCGTCGTCTTAATGACGTTCGTCACGAACTACATCTCGATCATTCTCGTGACGATGGTCGTGTTCGTTGGATTCGACTTGATGCGCCCTGCCGTTACGACCTATCTTTCAAAGATTGCGGGTAATGAACAAGGATTTGTCGGTGGAATGAACTCGATGTTTACGAGTATCGGGAATATTCTTGGACCGATCGTCGGTGGATTATTGTTCGACGTCAATCTGAACTATCCGTTCTATTTCGCAACAGTGATGCTTGCAGTCGGTATTTTACTAACGTATTTCTGGCGCGCCCCACGCACCGAAGCAACCGAAACTGATCGGTTGTCTTCTTAACTCAACAGCCCCGTTTCCTTAAATGGAAGCGGGGCTGTTATTATGTCAGGAAGAGTTCGTTTAATCGATCTGGAGACGGCACTGTGTAGGTCGCAACCGTCTCACTCGGTTGATCGCTGATGAGACACGTTGCAATGCCAGCGTGATGTCCGGCTAAGACGTCAAGTTCCCGGTCGCCAATCATGATCGTTTCAGATAGTTGCAACTGATGCTGTTCGATCAGGTACTGAACGGCTTCTGGATCCGGTTTCCGGGCGAAGCCTTGTTCAACCGTCAGGATATCTTGAAAGTGATGTGTCAGCTGATGCTTGTTTAGTAAAGCGTAAATCGACTGCCCACGATGGGTGACGATGTGGTGGGTCGCACCTCTCTCCGATAATGTCTCTAACAGTTTCTGAATTCCCATAAATGGACGAGAGCGGTCGAACTCGATCGTTGTCTTCTGTTGTTTGTATGTCGCGATGAATTCATCCGATACGCAAAATGCCTCATACGTCGTTTTGGTGGAAATCGCCATCAGCTCCGCGACTCGTTCTCGCTCGACCAATCGTCCCTCACGTTCGAGCAATTCAATAAACACATCGACCAATACGGGATACGTATCAAACAACGTCCCATCAAAATCCCAAATGAAGTGTTTCAACATCTGCCTCTTCCTCTCCCACTCTCTTTACATCAACAAAGACAGCTTGTCCGTCCATCTCGACCTTCCATTTACTGTGATCAAGATCTGCTCCGGAAATCCGGATTCCGACCTGCCCGGGTCGTCCCATCTCGTGTCCTTGTTAGACGATGATCGTTGTTTCCGCTGTTACTGGTTGGATGAATTTTCGGTAATAGACGCCTATCACCCCACTCGCTGTTCCCGTAACTGGATCTTCGATACTACCTGCTCCCGTTGCTGAAAAGTGTCGTCCATGCATGGTCGCTTGTTTCTCATATGTATCTAAACAAATCGGATGAATCGAGGCTTCGGGGTGATCAGTAAGAATGTCTGCGAAACACGCATTATCAGGTATCATCTGCTGAAAGTCTTCAAGACGTCGAATCGGCAGCACAAGTGTCCAGTTCCCTGTATTACCGTAGACGACTGGCCACCGGTGATCGAGATGTTTTAACTCTAAACCAATCGATGTTAAGACTTGATTGATCTCACCATTGAATGGTTGAAGCTTAGGTCGTCCTTGTTGCAAACGAAACATCCCGTTTGCTTAACGTGACGCTGGTAAGATTCCTGATTTCGTCTCGATTTGGAGCGTCATCGGTAAACGTTCGGTTGTCTCCAAAGCAGTCAGTGCAGCAATCGTGCCGCGTCCGCATAGGTTCTCCGGTGCAAAGTAACGCATGCGATAGTCTGCCTGATCGGACGACAGGACAAACGTCGTCTCTGTGAATCCATTCGCCCGCGCAATCCGTTGCATCTCAATCTCTGTTAAATGATCAGCGCCTAAGACGATCCCCGCTGGATTACCTGCTCCAGGTGTCGTTGTGAACACATCATAATGTAGCGTCTCGATCATGTTTCTTCTCCTCTCTTTTCTAAATAGCGTTCAACCGATCGTAAGGCACCCTCTAGATGCCCACCATGACTGGCATCCGTCTCTGTTCCAATCAGTGAAATCGCTGCATGTTTCTTTTCGAAATTAATCGTATGATAGTCAGGGAAAGCTACTAGTGGAGTAGCATCCGCCTGCGTCGCCGTCCACACGTCGGTCGACCAATCTTTATACAACCAGCCAATTGGTTGAAGCGCTTGTTCACCGAACAAACGATTCAACTGTTCAAGGACAGCTTCTTTGATTTCAGTCTCTGTCAGTGACTGTCGTTCGCTTGCCGGCGTCCGGAAAAAACCGAACAATGCTCCAAGTCCGTCTTTTGGAGAAGCGTCATGGATCTCTTGCAGCATCCCGCTCCAGCTGATTGCCTGACCGGACCAACCTAATTCACGCCAAAACGGTTTCTCGTACAGAACTAGACATTTGGCTTGTTGCGCCATCCAGGTCGGTAATGCTTCGAGTTCATCTAGGACTGTTTCCGGTAAGGCAGGTTCGTACGATAACTTCGCTGCTAAACGTGGTGGTAGTGCGAGGACAATTTCGTCGAACGGCTGACTCTTCTTTTTGAAACTGATGAGTCTCCGATCTGTCGCATCAATCTGATGAACAGGTTGATTGAGTTGAATCGTTCCCGGTTGGAGTTGTGCAGCAAGTGCTGTCGTAACGGAGCAGGTTCCGTCACGGAGGCGAAGTGCCGTTTGTTGATTCGAAACCAGGTGTGACTCAATCGGTTGCCCCGCCCGTTCGAGTCGAAGTGCTCCCGTCGAATACTGTTCTAGTGTCGGTAAATCTAACCGATGGATCAAATCAACCATCAGCGGTTCACTATCCGGCCAAAACCAGGTCGGTCCAAGATCAAAAGCGTACGCTTGTCCTGCTAGGTCGAAATCAATCGTCTCGATTCGTCCACCAATTCGGTCACGTGCTTCATAGATCCTCACATCGTGCCCAAGCTCCTGCAGGCGCGTCGCGAGATACAGTCCACTGATTCCTGCCCCAATGATGGCAATCTGCATCACTTTTCATCCTCTCTAGCTGTTCTTCTTATTTCAGTATACTGGAACACGCGAAAAAACAAGGACGAGACGTCCTTGCCTTAGGATGATTGCATTTGCTGCCAGTCGTCTTCTTCATAAATGGATTGAACCCATTCGACCGGTACATACAAGGATCGGGCAATCGCTTCGTCTGTCTTGCCCAGTTTTCGCAACAAATGGACAATCCGAATCCTTCGTTCGAGCTCCCGGTCATCCGGTATCAGTTCAGGCATCATCTTCTCTTCTCCTCTCCACTGAATCGGCGATGGTGTTTTCAAGAGAATACCCGATAATTGTCTGAATATTCCGTTTGATGTGTAGATGCAAGGATTTTTGATAAAGTTCCGAGAAAGATAACAGAAAGGGATTCGACTCTTTTTGTAGAATTCAAGTAAATAGACGCAAACTAACAATCTCACGCGTCAAATCGAACAAGACAGGAGTATCTGTATGATTAAACGTAAATCACTATTTCGTCTGTCGATCGGCTTACTGCTGATCGGTGTCTTTGGCGGTATCCTTTTAGATGCTATGAATTACTTTCCGCATGCGACAGCTTATTTATTGAGCATTCCGATTGCTTCAAATGACACGGAGTTTTTAATTGGATGGATTTTATCTGGCATAACGATTACCGGGTTAATCACGCTTTTCTTATCTTTACGTCATCACCAAGTCGTTACGACGTTCTCATGTCTCTTAGCCGTCATTGTAACACCGCATTTCCTGTGATTTTTACACGGTATCATCTCTTTTATGCGATGGGTTACAATCTACTATGTACAGATTCGCCACTGAATCGAAACGATTCGGTGGTTTTTTATACTCAATAAGTAAAGTTAACTTTACAAAATGTAAATCAGACTTTACAATGTAAACAACTGGAAAGGAGGTCGACAGATGAAGCTGACGAATCAAGTCCGCCTTTATCGCCAACAGCACAAGTGGACGCAGGAGCAGTTCGCGGAACGTATCGGCGTGACACGCCAGACCGTCATCTCGCTTGAAAAAGGGAGCTATACGCCGTCGCTCTTACTTGCGATGCAGATTGCTCGTATATTCGATCGACCCATCGAAGAACTATTTCAATTAGAGGAGGAACCCCGATGAAACGTGTCGTTACTCAATCCTTACTGAATTGTTGTCTCTACTTTTTAGCTGCTTATCTCATTAGTGCCATTCATGCTAATCTGCAGTTATTTCAAGATGACCCGGTATCCGGTACGGGATTGTCGCTGGAATTAAATCTAATTGGCGTCCTTCCAGTCCTCGTAATTGCGATTATCCTTTCAATCGTTAGTTATTTCTTACGAGAAGACCGTTCGCGTTCGTTTGCAACAGCAGAATTTTCTGACTCAGACGAACGCGAGGCACTCATCACCGGTAAAGCGACCCGTGCGGCGTACGTCGCTTTTATGATCGGCCTTCCCGTCCTAATGATCGCCTTTTTGTTTGAGCAACCGTTACTTCAACTGTACCCTGCATTTCCGTTCTATGCGATTGCTCTAGTCTTATCGATCGGAACACTTACGTACATGTCAGCATGGATCGTACACGTCCGGCGTTAAAGTCGCTTGACGAAGAAATAGTGTGTTTGTCCAATCGATGGATGATCAATCAGGCGTCCATACTCTTCATAACCATGCTTGCGGTAAAAGTCTGGTGCTTGAAAATCAAACGTATCCAAAAGAATTTTCGTACACGCCGCTCCCTTCGCATATTCTTCAACTGCTTGCAGCAGGCGGGTTCCGACACCTGCCTGTCGTGCTGTATCGCTCACCCAAAGAAACTCGACATGAATATGTTGCCAACCGTAAGAGGCGGTAATGCCTCCGATGCAATCGCCCGTCTCATTATAAGCTGTAAAATAAAGCTCTTCAGAATGTTCATATAAGGCTTCAGGAACATGTTGCCGGTTGTAGGCAATCAATTGCTCGCGGATGAATGTCCCTTCTTCCTTCGTACCGGTTTGAATTTTCAATCTATCCCTCCTTAAATTTACAAATGATACCATTCCTGCCATAATGATAGCATATTCCAATTCGAACGGAGGATTACATATGCAGACGATGCACCACTCGTTTGACACGCAACGTTATCAGGTTCGACCAGCTCGACTGAGTGACGCTGAGGCACTCGCTGAACTCCGCCAAGCACTCGACGCGGAAACGGAATACTTCGACCGAATGCCTGGTGAGGACGTGATGACGACGGCGGATTTCAAGAACCAGTTATGTGATACATCGGTGCCAGACCGTATCCTCGTCGTCGAGCGCGATGGACGGCTGGTCGCTTATGCTCGCTGTCGCGGATTTCATTTGAAACGCTTCGCGCACAAGGCCACATTTGGACTCGGTGTACTTCAATCCGATTGGGGACAAGGCATCGGGAGCCAACTCATGGAACGGATGATTGCTTGGGCTAAAGCGCAATCGCTCCTCAAGATTCAGCTTGAGGTCGTTGAAACGAATCTTGGTGCCATTCGGCTTTACCAACGACATGGGTTTCAAGAAGAAGGGCGGCTTCGTCACGACCGGTTACTATCGGACGGCTGTTATTACGATACCGTCCTGATGGGCTTACACCTATGATTCGTTCGTTATCGATCGCGACTTATAACATTTGGCATCATCCACACAAACGACAAGAACGGTTCAAGGCGTTGTGCGCGGAAATCAAGCAACACCAACCGGACATTCTCCTATTGCAAGAAGTCATGTCGACATTTCATCCGGAGGAACCGTTCGTCTCGATCGCTGAGCATTTGGCGCAAGCAACCGGATACCCTTATATGATGATGGATCCTTACATGGATTCACCGGATGAGGGGCTTGCCATTTTGACGAAACTGCCGTTTGAGCGAACGGATTCAAGTGCTGCCGCGACAGTAAACATCAACCACCACTGTGCGATTCGAATCCCTTTCACAATCGATGGTGTCCAATTTGCGGTAACGAATATTCATTTTAACTGGCGCGCCTCAGACATCCGTCTCGATCAACTACAATTCGTCAACGAATGGATTGCCTCGCAAACTGATGACGCGACGATCGAGTTCCTTGGCGGTGACTTCAATGATTGTCCGGGGTCGCCTCTTCATCACGCTGCGCTACGCGAGTGGGTTGATCTTGCTGACAGTTTTGCTACGCGAACGGGTCAAGTCGCTGCTGCGACGCTTGATCCCGTGACGAATCCGCACTTAGCATCGAATGACGGCGTCACGACACCGGTTCGCTATGATTGGTTACTTTGTCAGCGTTCACCTCTACCTGTGAGATTGCAACATGTGCAACTGATTGGAAACAAACGACTGACACATCATCCGTTACCAAGCGACCATTATGGTGTTCTCGCTCATTTGACGATTCACTAAAACAATAGGTCTACGCCCCTTACGAGCGCAGACCTATTGTTTATTTTTTATACTCTTTTTCGGTTCCGTCTGAGAATTCAATTTCGACCTCTAAACGGGAAGCATCTTGGATTGCAAACACACGCTCGACCTCCCCGATGACGTCTGCTTCCGATGTATCCGCATCAATCTTTAAGTTCTTGAACTTCGCATCGAGTTCCGCCATCGCATCGTCCCCTTGCTTTTGCTCTCCTTTATAACGGTATTCCGCTTCTGTTCCATCGTTATCCCGGTCATAACTAATATCAATGGCATCGTTATCCCCGTCTACGTCCGCCTCAATCGATAGACTGTTGAAGCCATAATCCGTATCGGCATTTTTTGTCACAGTATCCTTATCTTGCATCGTATCATCATTATTCATCGTGTCGTCTGTCGTGTTCGAATTCGTCGATCCTTCTTCGACCTTGTCTGTCGAAGTCTCGTCATTTCCGCAACCTGACACCATCAAACTCATGGCGAATAATGTGGCAACACCGTACCCTGTTAAGCGCTTCGCTTTCATCTCATTTCCCCTCTCACATCTGTTTCGTTCCCTAATACCACTGTACGGTATTCAATTCCTTTTCCTGCAATATCTTAAACAAATTGACACCCTCACAAATGCGAGGATGCCGTTTTCCTAAAGATACAGTTGACTATCGTGATCCTTTTTATCGTACGCTATTGCGTCGTTCGAACAGTAACGTATCTCGCCAAACACCATGATGCCTAGCGATCGCCCGTCTTCGACCAACGAGTTCAAATCCAAATCGCTCGTGCAATCGTCTACTTGCTACATTTTCAGGGAAAAGATGCGATTGGAGTGTCCAAATTCCGTGTGTGTCCGCATACTGAATCATCGCCGCTAAGATACATCGACCACCTCCGTTACCGCGAAACGATCGATCGACATAAATACTGATTTCCCGAACGCCACTGTAGACTTCACGTTCGGAGACCCGACTTAGTTTCCCCCATCCAACGACATGTTCTTCGTGAACGAGAACGAATCGCTCTGCTTGTAACATTCCTATCCCCCACAACTCTTCACGAATCATCGTTTCGAATGTTGCATTACCATCTTCGATTCCTTGTTGGTAAATCTCATGCACGCGATAACGGTATTCTTCTTCCATCCAACGTATTCGCATCCGAATCCCTCCATTTCTTAGTGATTTAATAAAATCATCATCTAAAAACTTGCAAATTGCAAGTAATTATTATATAAATGATTTATGAAAGTTATTACGAGAAAGGAGCATGAATCATGAATGAAACCCGCGAACTATTCCAAACGTTCACTCGACGTTTTGGGTTACTCAATAAGAATTGTTGTGCCGTCCTAGATGAAGAGATCTCACTCGTTCAGAGTCATCTCTTGTATCAAGTCGCAAAACGTCCCGATTCCTCGATGCAAGAAATTGCTGATCAACTTGCACTAGACATTACGACGTTTAGTCGCCAAGTCCAGACGTTAATCAAGCGAGACTTATTAGTAAAACGCCCTGCTGTCAATGACCGACGCATTCACCTTCTTCGTTTGTCTAAAAAAGGAAATCGTGTCGCTGAAGCCATCGATCAAGAAATGAACGTCTACCTCGATAACATCTTCTCCTCGATGACATCCTTTGAGAAGGCGCATGTCCTCCAAGCGATTGATCTATTGAATACGAAGATGGCAGAAAGTGACGCCTGCTGTAGACCATGTCTTTAATACTTGCAAATTACAAATAAAAAGGAGGACTTATGTATGACAACTCTTTCAACTTATCCCGTTGTAATCATTGGTGCCGGTCCAATTGGTCTTGCTGCTGCTGCTCAACTTGCGGTGGAAGAACAACCTTTTCTCTTGTTCGAAAAAGGGGCTTCAATCGCCCATCACGTCAAAGAATGGGAACACGTCCGGATGTTTTCAACATGGCAATACAACATCAACGATGCAGCACGTCAGTTACTTGAAATGACGGATTGGATCGCACCAGCGGACGATGATACACCAACCGGATTGGCACTAACTGAACAGTATCTTGCTCCCCTCTCCACTCTGCCAGAAATTGCTCCATCTCTTCACTTTCACCACGAGATCCTCTCCGTCTCTCGAGCAGGTCTTGATAAAATGACAAATGCCTCACGTGAAACGACTCCGTTCGAATTAGTGGTTGAAACACCGAACGGACGTAAGCATATTCTTGCTCGTGCTGTGATTGATGCATCTGGAGTTCTTGGACGACCAAATCCCGCCGTCAGTTCTGGTCATCGTGTTGAGATTGAACAGACCTTGCCAATCCGTTATTCAATCGTGAATGCGAAACGTGATAGCGCAGTCTTCGCTGAACAGTCTGTCGCTGTCATCGGTAGTGGGCACTCTGCTTTGAACTCGCTCCTTGAACTCGTCTCACTTAAAGCGCAATATCCTAAAACGACGATCCATTGGATTCTTCGCAAATCAAATCCGGTTCAAGCATATGGTGGAGAAGATAAGGATACACTTGAAGGTCGCGGTACCCTCGGTTCACGCATCCGTCAACTCGTTGAACGAGAGCAAATCAATGTACACACTGGTTTCAAGACCCAATCGATTGAATCTGAAGGATCTTCGTTTAACATCACCTCACAAGACGGTCGATCGCTCTTTGCTATCGATCAGCTGATCGTCAACGCGGGAAGTCGACCTGACTTCTCATTCCTTGAGGAAGTACGGCTTGATATCGATCCAGTGACCGAAAGCAACCGGACGCTCGCTCCCCTGATTGACCCGAACCTTCACAGTTGCGGAACCGTTCGTCCGCACGGGGAAGAGGAATTACGTCATCCGGATCACGGAATATATCTCGTTGGTGCGAAAAGTTACGGACGTGCGCCAACCTTTCTGCTTGCGACGGGGTATGAACAGATCCGGTCGATCGTCGCTTACCTTGTCGGAGATGAGACACGAGCTAAACGGATTGAATTGTCGCTGCCGGAAACCGGTGTCTGCAAAGTCTCCTTACCAGAATCACCAACTCCGTGTTGTTCATGAATGCATAAATCGATCCCCTCTTTACTCGGGATCGATTTTTTCTGCCAGCTCAACAATCACACCTTCTGGTCCACGTACATAACAGAGACGATAGTCGCGTTCATAATCCGCTACGCTTCCGATCGGATGATAGCCAATATTCGCTAGACGATTGATGAGTGCGTCGAATTCCGTCACCTCAAAACAGAGATGACGGAATCCATTCGCGTAGACCGGATGAATTTTCTTAGAAGAATCACGCGGCTCCTTAAAGCGAACGAGTTCAAACCAGATTGTTTCACCTGGTAATCCGAGTGCGACACATTCCGTTTTTGCCCCTTTTAAGTCTAGTAGCTGATCTAGGAGTGTTCCTTCCATCTCCCACCGTTCGCGCACTTCAAGACCACAAAGCGTAAAAAAGCGAATCGCTTCTTCAAGATTCTCGACATTCAAGCTGATATGGTCTGTTCGTTTAATCGTCATCTGTCACTCCTCCTCAAGTGTGTCGAAATGTTGTCAACCCGTTGATAGACGGCACATTCAAAGCGTTTTGACATGACGTTTTACTGCTTCCTTCTTTATAAAATAGAAGTATGAAAGGTCGTGCCCACTTACGAAAAGGAGTCGAATCACATGGAAGATGTCAACCTTCTCGTTCTTGCGACCCAGTACATGTTCTGGGTCGGATTTGTCGGAATGGCCGCTGGTACGCTCTATTTTCTCGTCGAACGAAATTCCCTCGCCCCGGAATACCGCTCGACCGCAACAGTCGCTGCACTCGTCACGTTCGTCGCCGCGATTCATTACTATTTCATGAAGCAGGCTGTTGGGGAATCCGGTTTGTTGTCGGAGATCGATGGCTTTCCGACTGAAATCCGCTACATCGATTGGCTTGTGACGACGCCTCTCTTGTTGATCAAGTTTCCACTGTTACTCGGTTTAAAAGGTGGGAAAGGACGTTCCCTTCTGACTAAACTCGTCATCGCGGACATCATCATGATCATCGGTGGTTATATCGGAGAGTCGTCCATCAATCTAGCGGGTGGCTTCACACAACTCGGTCTTTGGGCATACATCGTTGGTTGTATCGCATGGTTTTATATCATTTATCTCTTGTTCACGAATGTCACGAAAGCCGCTGAAGATAAACCCGCACCGATTCGAAAAGCCTTGCTGCAAATGCGCTTGTTCATCTTGATTGGCTGGGCAATCTATCCGGTCGGTTACGCCGTCACCTTATTTGCACCCGGCATCGAGGTGCAGCTCGTCCGCGAATTGATTTATAATTTTGCCGACTTGATCAATAAGGTCGGATTCGGTCTGATTGCCTTCTTCGCTGTCAAGACGATGTCCGCTGCGCAAAAAACAAAATCTCTTTAATCAAAAGACCGGATGTTGTGGCATCCGGTCTTTATTTGAACTGATGTTGTTGTTCATAGGAGATGTCCTCATTTTTGATGACATCACCCGCTAATTCGATATCATCGTTATAGAATTTCAACATATAAATCATGTTCGGTTCATTCGTGAATTCAACTTCAATCATATACGGATTCGATGATGACTCATACGAAAATTTCTGTGGTTTCATCGTATATTTCTCTCCCGGAAATTGACGCTCTAACTCAGCCTTTGCAAGCTTCACATTTTCGGCAATCTGATAATTCACAAGCGTCGGTCGGATGTACCAAAAGGAACTACATCCGATTGCCACTAAACCAAGGAGAATCAATCCATATCGCTTCCAGCGTGCCGGCAGAAAAATCACGCCGCATCCAATCACGAGTAGTGTAAAAACAATTGTCATCCCTTCGATTATAAAACTAGGTACCATTTGGATCGCTCCCTTTCTTCTATGATTGGATAGAAAATCATGGTATGATCAATTTCCATGACAAAAAATAGGAGGTACTTCATGCAAAAAATCATCTTGATCGGTTCTGGTGGGTCTGGTAAATCAACCCTTGCCCGTGCGCTGGGAGAGAAACTCGGTTATCCTGTCGATCACCTTGACGCCTTATTATGGCGTCCGAACTGGCAAGCGGTTTCGCGTGAGGAACAACGCTTGATTCAACAAGCACTTACATCACGCGACACGTGGATCATCGATGGTAACTACGGTGGAACGCTCGATTTACGAATCAACGCATCCGATACGATTATTTTTCTCGACCTACCGCGGACGCTTTGTCTTTACCAGGCTCTGAAACGGACATGGCGCTATCGCAAGACGAGTCGACCGGACATGGCGGCAGGTTGCCCCGAGAAGTTCTCACTCAATTTTCTAAAATGGATTTGGCGTTTTCCGGTTGATAAACGCCCAGATATTCTTTCAACACTTGAAACTACTACCGATAAACAGATTATTCACTTAAGGTCCCGCCGCGCCGTCAAACAGTTTCTTCAATCGTTGCCGCACTCGTAACGATATCTGAACATAAGCGTCCGTACATGCGAGCGTCGTGCGATTGTTCGCCTTGATAGAGGTAGCCACGTAAAACACCCTCAAACCGAAAACCGAGTTTTTCAAGTAAGCGATACGATGCTTCGTTCTCAAGAAATGTCACCGCTCCTAATCGATAGAGAGCTAGCTCTTCAAATGAAAAACGGATGACTTCCTGGACAGCTTCCGATACATAGCCTTGTCGCCAGAAATCTGGGTGCAATTCGAATCCAAGTTCTGCTTTCTTTGCATACGGACTCCGGTTATTAAGTCCGACCGTTCCGATGAAGCGTCCCGTATGTCGATCAATCATTCCCCAACGAATACCGCGTCTTACGATAAACGTTTGATCAAATGACGCAATGATTTGTTCTGCTTCTTCGATTGATGTCAATGGATCAATTCCATAGAAACGTGTTACGCGTAGATCGGATAATATCGTATATAGTTCGTCGACATGGTCTGCTGAAACGCGTACCAAATCAAGTCTATCTGTCCTAAGTGTTTGAAATTCCATATGTAGTTCCTCCTAATCGATTCAACCTTACTAAATAGATACGACATACGATCTTGACTTCCCTTTAATTTTTCCATAGTTTCCCATACTAAAAAAGACCTCGACGATTGAATCATCGAGGTCTTTTGCATATTCCTTTATACGGTAAATCGACCTGTCACTTGTTTCAAATCATCCGCCATCGTCGCAAGGGATTGTGACGCCGATGAGATTTCTTCCATCGATGCCATTTGCTCCTCAGTCGAAGCAGAAATATTTTGTGTGCCGGCAGCTGTTCCTTCCGTCACCGCTTGAATCGTTCGCATGACAGAAGCAATCTGTTCACTCGCTGCCGCCATTTCTTGGACAGCTCCAGATACTTCTTCGACGTGCCCTGTCACGTCGGTGATGGCTGTCTCGATATCGGCAAATGAAGCACCGGCTTGATCGACGACTGCAATCCCACTTGTCATCTCCGTTGATACTTTCTCCATTGAGACGACCGATGCTTCCGTCTCTTGCTGAATAATTCGAATCAATGTCTCAATCTGTTTCGCTGAGACAGCAGATTGTTCAGCCAGTGTCTTGACCTCAGCAGCGACGACAGCGAACCCGCGACCTTGTTCCCCAGCGCGCGCAGCTTCGATTGCCGCATTTAACGCTAGTAGATTCGTCTGTGCAGCAACACCTTTGATTGAATCTGTGATCTGCCCGATTTCTTGTGATCGATTTCCGAGGCCATCGATGACCTGGCTGAGACGGTTGAAATCTTCTTGAATTCGTCCCATTTGTGTACCGAGTGTTCCAACGACTTGACCACCGAGCGCGACCTTATCCATGGCGTCTGAAGTCCGCTCCGTCATCTGTTGTGCATTACCCGCAACATAGCGGACGGACGTCGTCAATTCTTCGATTGTCCGGGAAGCGTCTGAGACTTGATGAAGTTGTTGGCTCGCACCGCTTGCCATCTCTTCCATCGTTACAGCGACCATTTCCGTCGCTTTCGTCGTAGATTCCGCATTCACACTTAGTTCGTCCGACGCAACAGCGACACGTTCTGCCGTTCCTGTTAGTTCGAGAACAACCTGCTGTTGCGAGATAATCATGTCGTTAAATGACGTCGTCAATTGACCGAGTTCGTCTTTCGAATCATAGTCGCCTCGAACCGTCAAATCACCGTTACCAGACTGATCCATCCATTCTTGTAATTGACGAATCGGACGTGTAATCAACCGAATGATGTATAAAGCGAGTCCGACAAATAAGATGACTCCTACTAAGATGATTCCAAGCATTAAGTAAAAGGCTGTCTGTTTTTCTGCCTGATTTTGTGCATTTAGTTCCTTCGCTTGTTTTGTCATCGAGGCCATCAAGGATTTTGCTGAACTCGCAACATTATCCCGAACCTGTTCGAGATTTTCAGAATAGGATTTATACGCTTCCTCATTCTCATTTCTTGATGCGGCATCTTGAACGATACTCATCCCATTGTCGTAGGCAAGGACGTTATCCTTTAAGTCCTCTAATTGTTTTTCGGACTGTTTCGTGAATTGTCCTGTATCTGCCACTTTATTGACAGATGAGCGAATCTGCGCTTGGCGCGTATCGATTTCAGCTTGTAACTCACCAATACGTGTCGCATCTTTCGTCAAAATCATCTCGACTAAAAATGAGTCGAGCGCACGTGTATCAATTCGAATCTGGGCTACTTCTTGAATTGGTAACAGATTTTCCTGATACATCGCGCGTGAAGCATTCGACATCTGATTTAAAAAATAGAGTCCCGCTCCCGCGATTAATAGCATCGCAACGACGGCTGTTGCGATCAAAGCTTGTATCTTCCGTCTGACTGACATGTGTTTCATTCTATCCCCTCCCGTTTTTTTATCGGTTCAGGATTTAAATAGTTGACTAAATATTCAATATTCCTATATTTTGATGTGCTAACACAAAGACCTACGGTACGACTTTCCGCCTGTCGTTCGATATAATCATCGTACAGCAGTCAAAGAAAGGATGAGTCGTATGCAACGTGTAGCTAATGAGATCACCCAATTCCGCGGCAGTCATTACGATTTTGGTCGCGAACAAGGACGTTACGTCAAACGAAATCAGATGCTCAATAACCGGGAGGACAACTGGAAAATTCGTGTTCCGCGTTTTCAAGTCGATCCGGTCGAAACGAAGGAGATGTTTCTTCGGTATGCTCCGCATATTTGGGACGAGTTACTCGGACTCCAGGACGAACTCGAATTATCACTTCCGGATACGTTACTCCATTTCGGGCATTACCGGGTCGAAGGACCCAAAAGTGGTTGTTCGATTATGACCGGCGATAATTTCCTCGTCCGTAATTACGACTACCATCCGATGACGTACGATGGACGATTTTCTGTCTTTCAACCGAACGACGGTGGTTCGGCAATCATTGGTCCAGCATCGCGTGTGACGGGACGAATGGACGGGATGAACGAACATGGTCTTGCGATGGGCTATAATTTCATCAATCGTCGTCGCCCGGGAGACGGATTCGTTAGCTTCATGATTGGACGAATTATTTTAGAAATGTGTACATCAGTTGATGATGCGATCTCACTCGTAAAAGAAATTCCGCATCGCGGATCATTCACGTACGTCGTCCATGACAAATCGGCGCGTTCGTTCGTCATCGAAGCGACGGCACGCGACGTTCAAGTGAGAGAGTCGAATATGTGCACGAACCATTTCGACTTGCTTCAACATGAGAATCGCTACCATCTCGATGACTCAAAACGCCGGATGATGGAGCTGAAGACCCACCAACACATGATTCAAGACGCGGAATCAGCATTCCGCCTTCTCAACGATACCGATAAAGGAGTCTTTGCCGATCTGTATGCCCAGTGGGCAGGCACAATTCACACGTCGGCTTATTTCCCTGAGGAACTGAAAGTCTGGTTCTCACTCGGCGGTGATCAAGAACCGGTCACGTTCGACTTTGCCGACTGGCTCGCCGGCAATGACTTTGCAGCAAGCGAGATCACAGGTGAACTTGAGACAAACATCCAGTTCGCGAATACATTACAAACATGGCGTTAACAGACGAACTCCCCTAGTGAACGATTCACTAAGGGAGTTTTTGTTCAAAATACATGTTGCAGTAACTGTTGATTACTCGCCTGCGATAAGTTTTTATGAATCACTTGATCCGGTTTCGCCTTCAACGCTTGTTCCAAATAACTCGCCTGACTCCGCTCACCAATTAAAATCAGCCGTTCCCAGTCTTGAGTCTGTCGTAATGTATCGATTTCAGACGCTAAATCGCGATAGAAGCGCTCTGCTTGCTGATTGACGCGTGCTTGAAAATCGTCCGACTGACTACTGCTTGACGCACCTTGTCGTGCACTTCGTCCTTGATAACGACGCCACTGTCCAGTGTCCAAATCAAGCTCATAGTCCCGTCTCGTCTCGACTTCACCGACTCGAACATCAAGAATCGTCGCAGAGTCAAGATGCGTCAAAACAATACCTGTTCTCGGAAACTGATGATCGAGGACCTCCAATTGATTGACGTTCGCTTTTGGTCCGTAGCTGACTTCGTCGGTCACGTCGACTTGAAGCAGATGCAGTTCCTTCAATTGTCCATCACTCGTAAAAAAGGCAACGACACTCCGTAAGAGCTGCGTCCGATGTTCTTGAATCGCCTGTTCCACAGCATCAAAGCAGTTCTCAATCGCGGATTGATTTTCGTGTTCAGTCAGGATGCGTTTTCGTTCATTCCGTAAGACCGTTTGCCATTGATTCCGTTTGTCAGGTGCCGTACTCAAGTAAACCGACAAGACTGGCTCACCCGAATAATGTTTCAAACGACTGATATCTTCTTGAAACCCCATCTTTCATTCCTCCATTCAATAGATGAACGACGCTAATATACCGGTAATGAAGACGGATGTAATCGTCACCGTCGAAAAACCGGCAACGACCATCTTTGGTAAGATTTCATCTTCAATGATTTGGACCTCATCTTCCGTCTCCCCAATATTTTTAGCAGCTTCTTGACTCAGGATCAATGTACCTGGAAAGCCATATAAAGACGTCAAACCGATTGCAATCGCCATCGGATAGGAATACCCGAGCAACTTCCCGGCAAGCATCGCGAATAAGACGATGCCCAGAACGCCAAGGAAAAAGGCGATCAAAAGTGGTACAAGTAGTTCGACGAGGTCCGCAAATGAAGTCGTTGCAAGTGGTCCAAAGATGATCAATAAAATCGCAAGCATCATCAGACCGTAAGCATCGATTCCGTTCAAGACATTTGGTTTCAATACGCCAGTTGCCCGTAAAGCGATACCAAGTAATAAGGCAATGACGAACGTATTGAGCCATCCATTCGTCAATCCGCTTAGAAACGAGGAGACGATGACGACGACTCCGACGACGAACAACGTACCTGCCGTCGTTTGAAACGGCTCCGGAAGAATTGTTTGTTTCTTCGTCGATTCTTCCGGATGTAGATCAACTCGTTTCGTGATACTTCCATCCCGAACACCTTCGCGAATCCGAAGTGCTTCTTTTCGAAGAATGATCGACGTCAACGGAAAACCGATCAATCCTTGTAAGGCAGCAATCAAGACTGGAAAAACCGCGACAGAGATCAGTCCGGCATTCAGTGCTTGCTCTTGAACGATGATGACGGAAATCGTACCACCACTGACAGCGGCAATCGCACTCAATACATAATTGGTATCCAGGAGCAATTGACCAATCGTAAACAATAAGACACTAATCCCTATCACCGCTGATACCCCGATCAAGAACGTTTTCCACTGACGTTTAAATTCATCGAGGCTGATTAGTGTTCCGAGGTGGACGATGATCATCCCGACGACAGTTTGACCGAGTGGTAACAAGGAAGATGTCGGTAATAAATCTTCTGGAAAAAGATTCGTCTTGAATCCAATCAAGAAGATGATTGAAGCAACGAATAAAGATGATAATAAGGCCTTCGTTTTTTTTGAGATATAATCGCTGACTGTCCAAATCAGCATGATGATCGTAAAGGCGATGATCGGTTGCATGCGTGTTCCTCCTTTTCAGACGACCGGTTGATAGTAAACCCTAAATCGTGAACATCAGCGACGCTGAAAACGATAATGAAGGAACAACAATTGATTGGATGGAAGAAGGATATTTAGAACGTTTCATGATGACGATTCGCATTTTTTCGGTTCGCTGAAGTAGCTGTTTTCCATAGTAAACACCGTCATACTGGGAACGAGGGCATTTGCCGCACGAGCTTAAGAGCGAGGATGACGGCTTGTTCGAACTCATCAATCGGAATATATTCATTCACTGTATGAATTTCATCATATCCAATCGATAGATTCACGACGACTTTCCCTCGTTCATTGAAGACATTGGCATCTGTGCCTCCGCCACTTCGTTCAAAGCGAGCACGTCGTCCGATTGTTTCAAGACATGTTTTAGCATGGACGAGTAACGGATGTGTCTCTTCAAAGTGATATCCCGTGATGAGTGGTGTCGCATGAAATTCCAGTTTTGCTCCGTATGTCGAGACCGCTTCGTTTAACAACGTTTCAATCATTTTGACTTGCTCCAAGCACTTATAATGATCAAACGAGCGGACTTCTCCCACGAATTCTAACTGTTCCATGACGACGTTCATCGCCGTTCCCCCTTGTACGAGACCGATGTTCGCTGTCGTTTCGTGATCAATCCGTCCTAGCTTCATTCGACTGATCGCTTGAGCAGCAACTTCAATTGCTGATATCCCTTTTTCCGGTTCCAGACCAGCATGAGCAGCTTGTCCAGTCACTTTTACATCCAATCGATACATCGATGGACTCGTCGTGATGATCCCACCGACCGGACCACCGTTATCAAGGACATAACCATACGTTGCCCGTAACATTTCCATATCGACAGCTTTTGCGCCTAACAATCCCACTTCCTCGCCTGCAGTCAGAATGAATTCGAGGGGACCATGCGGGATTTGTTGCTCTTTTAGACGCTTGATCACTTCGAGCATGATCGCGATTCCTGCCTTATCATCCGCTCCAAGAATCGTCGTCTGATCAGATTCGATCCGACCGTCTCGTTCACGCGGTTGAATTCCTTGACCAGGAGAGACCGTATCCATATGCGATGAAAAAAAGAGTGGTTCGACCGATGCATCCCCTTCAAGCCGGGCAATGAAGTTATTCGCTCCAAGTCCCGTTTTTTCTTTTGATGCATCTTCCTCAATCGTTAGACCGAGAGCTTGAAAACGCTGAATCAACTCTTTCTGGAATGGACCTTCCGCAAAAGAGACGGAGTCGATGCGTACGAGTTCCTTGAATTCTTGAATGAGTCGAGCTGTTGACATCACGATTCCTCCTTTTTCTCTAAATTTACTTTGTCATAAAAATCAAGACGTATCAAAATAGATGTAGTGAACCCGTAAGATATCTGTGACGAGAAAATAGATACGGTCGATGAAGGGATATCGAATAATTGAAAGAGGACATAGGAAAGGAAAAGTGACGTTCAGGACTGACTATGTACGAATGAAAAATGAGGTAAAAGAACTTTTTGAGGTAGTAAGCTGACGATAAATCACATAACTGAACAGGATAACTTATGATTACCCATTTTATCGAAAAATTAACAAATATATGAGAAGAAGATTCGATAATTCATCCTTTTCAAATTATTTTAGTTATTTTGGGGAAAGGATATCATATCCACGAATCTTAGAGGAGGTACTGCCTTGTCCAGATTGATTTCCAATCGTTCCTTTCGTATTGGTCTGTTCATCTTGCTCATCCTCAGCATCATTTATATGGCGCGGCTCGTCGACTTTCTCTTTTTTCCGTTATTTGTCCTCTTCACGACGATTTTCACCCCTTTCATCCTAGCTGGTATTTTATTTTATCTATCTGTCGGCTTCGTCGATTTCCTCGAACGTCGTCTCCACTCCCGGAAATTGGCGATTTTCATCGTCTTAGTACTCCTGTTCAGTCTCGTCATCCTATTCTTCCTAACCTTATTCCCGCTCATCACGAAACAACTTTTCGCCTTCGTCGCTGCTGTACCTGGATTCGCTGAACGCTTGTATGCTCAAGTCTTATCCTTATACGCGAAATACGGAACATCCATTCCATCCCTTGACGACAATGTTTCTTCCTTTGAGAGTTCGATGAAAAGTGCGTCGTCACTTCTTGGGAATCTCTTCTCGTCGATTGCTGGATCCATCTTGTGGTTGATTCAGTTCATTACTTCAACAGTCTTCACGTTGTTCATCGCCCTGTTCTTATATGTCTTTATGCTCGTTGATGGGAAAAAGTTACCTTACGCCATCGTTCGCTTCATTCCGTCGAGTTATCGAGAGGAAGCCTTACTCATTTTAAAGGATATGAACGGAACGATTCGCTCATATGTCCGAGCTCAATTAATCGTCTGTACATTCGTCGGGAGTCTCGCAACAGTTGTTCTCTGGTGGCTTGATATTCCGTATTTTTTACCACTTGGACTATTCATCTTCGCGACGAACATCATCCCGTACCTCGGACCATTCCTTGGTGCCGCCCCAGCAGTCGTGATCGGTTTTTTGGATGAACCGATCAAAGGATTATATGCCATCATCGGTATTACGATCGTGCAACAACTCGATGCCAACGTCATCTCCCCACTCGTTCAAGGAAAGTCACTAAAAGTTCATCCGATTACGATCACGGTCGTCTTACTTGTCGCCGGACAACTCGCAGGGATTCTCGGTATGTTACTCGCCGTTCCGTTTTATGCCGTCGCGAAAGTCACGGTTCTCAACATCATGAAGCTGGCACAACTCCGAAAACAGGCCCTACGAACGGATGAACCAGTTCCGGATCGCGTCCCGGAAGACCCAACATAAGATGCCACATAAGACCACGATACCAGGAAGTAACAAGACACCGCCATGCGTTGCCCACCAGGCGGAAAAGCGATTCAACAGTCCATAGGCGCCTAAACGATTGATCAGAATCGTCCAGACTAACGCATAAATGCCTGTACCAGCGAACGTCACGATGATATAAGGGCGAAACGGATAAGCTAGTAATCCTGCCATGTAATGAATCGGGCGACGGACACCCGGAAGGAAAAACGAGGTCGCGATGGCAGCGGTCCCTTTCTCCTGAAGCACTGCTTCAGCTTTTGCGAGATGTTTATTCGTTAAGAGCTTTTGAAAGAAAGGGAGTTCTCGAAACAAACGAGGAATACCGTAGAAGAGATTAAAGCAAGCGAAACAGGCCGACCAGACTAACAGAAAGATCACGATCGGTTGGTGACCGTGTCGCAACCAACTACTTATTTGACGCATGACTAATAAATCATCTGAAATCGGGATGAACACGATACTCGAGATGAAACGGAACCACTCTAAGATCACCCTTTCTCCCTCCCGTCAAAATCATTCTTATTGAAAACGAGGTGTTCGTATTGATGGACTATACCCTGATTTTATCAATCTTGCTCTACGCGATCGTCATCGCAAATATTGCAGCAGCGATTGCCATCCTGTTCTTTGAGCGACGAGACGTCAGTGCGACGTGGGCATGGTTAATGATTCTCTTTTTCGTACCAGTCCTTGGTTTCTTGATCTACTTACTGCTCGGTCGATCCTTAAAACAGGATACGTTTTACCATGTGCCAAAAGAACGCCGACGATTACGGGACCATGACATCAAGATGCAAGACAATGAATCACTCCATCCTGACGATCCGATTTTTCCGTACCGTAAGATCATTCAAGCGAACCGGACAGCAGACGCTCTCTTAACGGAAGCGACGGACGTTCGAACCTTATTCGATGGTCATCAGAAATTTGATACCTTACTCGCTGATATCCAAAACGCTCGCGTAGAAATCAATATTCAATATTTCATCTTAAAACGCGATCCGCTTGGGGAGCGATTGCTGTCCGCCTTGTTCGATCAAGCAAAACAAGGCGTCAAGGTCCGCATTCTTTATGATGCTGTTGGCTCGTGGAAGCTCAAAGCAAAGGACTTTGAAGTATTCAAACAAGATGGCGGTGAGGTTCGTTCGTTCTTCTCTTCCCCACTCGGCATTCTAAACCTGCGAATCAACAATCGAAATCATCGAAAACTATGTACGATTGATCGCCAAATCGGCTATATCGGTGGTTTTAATGTTGGATCAGAATATCTTGGTGAGGATGAACACTTTGGCTATTGGCGTGATACGCATCTGCGTGTCCTCGGCCCCGTCGTCGAAGAACTCGAATATCATTTTGAACAAGACTGGGATGCGGCAAGCAGGGAGCGAACGGATTGGTCAACCACATCGATTCCACCGCTCGAAACATCTACCGATCGCGTTCCGATTCAAATCGTCACATCCGGTCCGAATTCTGAAACGGAATACTTGAAGAACATGCTAATTCAGATGATCCATTCCGCTGAAAAATCAATTTACATCCAGTCTCCCTACTTCATCCCAGATGCTAGCTTCATGGATGCTTGCAAGATTGCTCTCGCCTCAGGTGTGACACTCAAAATCATGATTC
Organism: Exiguobacterium sp. EA-TM-5; assembly: GCF_053878415.1. Taxonomy (NCBI): domain Bacteria; kingdom Bacillati; phylum Bacillota; class Bacilli; order Caryophanales; genus Exiguobacterium; species Exiguobacterium sp. EA-TM-5. The sequence continues at coordinate 2,090,878 of NZ_CM132670.1, forward strand.
CGAATCAACCGGATCATCCGTTTGTCTACTGGGCAACCTATGCCTCTGTCGGTGAATTGATTCAACATGGTGCCGAAGTCTATACGTATGAACTCGGTTTTATGCATGCGAAGACAATCGTCGTCGACGGTAAGATCGCTTCGGTCGGAACGACGAACATCGACGCGCGTAGTTTTCGATTGAATTTCGAGATGAATGCGATTCTGTATCATCAAGCTGTAGCAGAGGAATTGGAACTACTCTTTTTATCCGATGTCGCTGATAGCGAACGACTGACGATTGAAAAATATGCTGCTCGTCCGCGGGTCATCCGTTTCAAAGAGAGTATCTCCCGATTATTATCCCCGATTTTATAAGAAAACCCGCCCTCCATCTGGGCGGGTTTTCACTATTAATCCGTCAACGACTTCGACATATAGTAATCTGTCTTCTCATACCCAAGCGAGTCATAGACATGAATCGCCCGTTCGTTGTGCGCGAAGACGTGTAAGGAAACTTTCTTGACGTTCATCCGTTTTAACATCACTTCAAGCAAGCGTAGCGCTTCCTTCCCGTAGCCTTGGTTCTGTTTATCGGACGAAATCTTGACGTCGAAGATGAAGGCGGCACGTCCGCGTGATTCCTCTGTCACATGAATCCAAACCATCCCGATATCATGCCCTGCCTCGTCGCGAAACGTAAACAAATAATGATCCTTCGTTTTCAAACCATCTGGTAATAACGTCGAGAAATCTGCTGACGCCCTCTCAAGCGCCTCGTTTTCTGCCCACGTACCCGCACGACATTTTTCTGCCGCATATTCCTCGATTGCGACCGGTAGATAAGCATCATACGTCGCTTGATTCATTTGCTCGATACGCATGTCGTCACCTCCTGCGTTTTCGATGACCAGTCCCGACGTAACATCGCATAGACGGCAACGTCATGATAGACACCGTACAATTTCTCAGTGTCCCTTAAGACACCCTCTTCCGTAAAACCAAGTCGTTCCGGAATGCGTCTACTCCGGACGTTACCTGTTGCACACTCGATGACGACCCGGTTCAAGTCAAGTGTTTCGAAGCAATAGTTCGTCACGTATCGGACGACGTCAGTCATGATGCCCTTTCCAAGACCCTTCCCCGCTAAATAATAGCCGATCGATGTCATTTCGAGACTTCGATTGATCTCGTGTAAAGAAAGCGTTCCGACGAGTTCATTTTCTAAATAGATGCCGCACGTAAACCCGTTACCATTTGCGAATTGTTCTAGCCAGGCAGGAATGACTGATTCCCGATATGTAGTCGCATCTGTCGCACCGTCAACCCAGCCGAGCCACTCACGCAGATGCTCGCGATTGGCATCGACGAGTGCGAATAATACCTCTGCATGATGCCGTTCGATCAATCGCAGTGAAACTTTCTCTGAAACGTGTAAAGCGAACATGACATCTCCCCTTTCTAGTATCTGTTGTTTGACGTCACGTCGTCGTTTCCCTGCTTGACGTCACTTTCCATTCCATTCGTCTTGAGCGGACATCCATCCCGAGCGCTTCATAAAAAGCGATCGCCTCTTGATTAGCATCATCGACGCCGAGTTCAATCCGGTCGCACCCGATTGTTTCAGCATGTACGTAAGCCGCTTGCATCAATCGTTTCCCGACGCCTTGTTTTTGATGTGTATCTGAAACGACTAAACTGATGACGCGTAAGTAATGTTTATCAAAGACGAAGCCACTTCCTTCGATGATGTCTTCTTTTAAGACGATCACACCTGCAAGTCCGTCGTGTTCGGCGACGAGCAAGGCATAAGCCGGGTTCTCGAGCTGCGACAGAAATAACTCTTCCGGCACCGGCATCTCGTGCGGACGGTAGTGGTCAGGGCGTAAGGCAACGTGTTGATCGTGGATTTGTTGGAATAGCGGAATTAGTGCCTGAAAATCATCAGGACGGGCAGTGCGGATTTTCATATGAAATTCGCTCCCTTTTCATTTTGTAGTATATTAACATATTATTCCAACGTTTTGGCGTCTTTACAAAAATAAAAAGACATTCTGTTTTTCAGAATGTCGATAAGCTATCATATCACTCGTGTAAAATCACGTGCCGTCTCGGTCAATGTCGATGCCGCACTCTGGACGTCATGAAATCGCTCGACAGTCTCTGCAACAACCGTGACGCTCTCTTGTGCATTATTAGTTGCCTGTGTCATCGCACGAGCAATCCGTTGCAGTTCATCGTTCATCCGTTGTGTCGTTTGTCGGACATCGACGACTGCTTGTTCGACTAGTTTCGAAAGATTCCGGACTTCCGTCGCAACGACGTTGAATCCTTTTCCATGTTCACCTGCTCGCGCTGCCTCAATCGATGCATTGAGCGACAAGAGATTCGTCTGTGACGCGATCGTTTTGATTGTCTCGGTCACTTGCGCGATATCTTGCGCCTGGCGTTGCAGGCGTTCGATCGTCTGATGATTGTCGCGCGTCGTCTCCGCCATCTTCTCAATCGTTTGACGTAATGCAACACTCTCCCGCTCACCTTTCGTCGAACGCAAATTCAAATCACTAGCAATCATATCAAACGATGACGCAAACTGTTGAATCGTCTGCTGACGGTCAGTAATATCGGATGCAATCTTCAAGACCCCCGTTACTTCTGTCCCATCATAAATTGGCATGTAGGTTGCCTCAAGCCAGATCGACTGACCATGAGCATCGATTCGTTCAATTTTATCCGCTGCACTGAAGCCACTGAACAATTTATGCCAAAATGCTTGATAGTCGTCACTCATCGCAAACTCCGTCGTACAGAACAGATGATGTTGCATTCCAATCATTTCTTCTCGTTTATATTTCATTGTTTTCGCAAACAATCCGTTAACATCGACAACACGACGCTGACGGTCAAAGCGAATCATTGCGACGTTATCACGTAAAGAAGTCAAAATATCATTGGATCCAAGGTCGATCGACATCGGTGTAGTCATAAGTAAAATCTCCTTTTGTCATCTAACTTTTACTACAGGCTATCCAAGATATTACATGTCGGAATAGTATGATTTAAAGATATATGACTAAAATTTTTCATTTCTATTTATATAGCCGCACAGTACAAGAATGAAACGTTATTCTCTAAAATATTCTTTTCATACACTTCTTTTTAAAACTTGTTTTTTTTCTTCGTCCTGATATACTCAAATCGATACTTATTAATTTTTTTTAATAAGATGCTCAGTTAGGAGGATTTACTTTGTCTGAACTTATTTCACGGACGCGTCATGCTTTTCTAACGGAGCATCTCGACACGATTCCTGCCATTCGCCAAGTATTAGATGTCAGTTTTCCGACATCAAGTAAGCAGATCGATCAATTGCTCGTTGCTCAGGAAATCGAAGAAACGCCGCTTGAGTTGATTCGTGGTGGACGTCCAGCAAAACGGTACCGGTATCGGACGGATCGCTTTCATGGACTCGCCTTATTCATCGAGCGAACGTATCTGTACTATCGTATTCATGATGTCGGTGGCAATCTGATTGCAACGGATCGATTAACGTTCGATTCGTCGGATCACGTATCCATTTTATTGAGAACGCTGACAACGCTATTATGTGATCATCCACAGATCCAAACTCTTACGATTGGTGTCGCGGGTGCCGTCGATGCCACGGGATTAATTCTGTTTGCTCCTGATTATCCGACGCTTGACGGTCGTCCCTTACAGCAAGAGCTGACTGAACGGTTTGCTCGACCTGTTGTCGTCGAGAATGACATGAACGCGGCTGTCATCGCTCCAGCTAAGGCAAACGAAACGACCGTCTACATCTACCTTGGTACGAACGGTCCAGGAGCAGGTATCGCCGTATCCGGGCGCGTCGCCCGTGGCGCACATAACTTCGCGGGAGAAATCTCATTCATCCCGTTTGACGAAAATCGAAATGTCGGTCAAGTTCTCGCAAACACTTCACCACATACTGACGAATGGTACGAAGCATTAAGCCGGATTGTCCTGTCGTTTAGCGTCACTTTAAATCCGGACGCCATCCTGTTCGCAGCGTCTGACGTCACCGATGACGTTTTAGTACGGTTGACGGACCAATGTGCCAAGCGATTTCCGCTCGACAAATTGCCACAGTTGCGCCAAAGCGACTGGGAAACCGATTATCTGGATGGTCTGATGCAACTCGGCATTCAGTCGTTCATTGAACAGATTCCGTTAGGAGGACTATCCAAATGACTCGTTTATTGTTACCTCTGATTTATCTGGCTTTCATCAGTCTCGGACTGCCGGATGCTCTACTCGGCACGGCGTGGCCCGTGATGCGGCTCGATCTCGACGCACCACTTGAAATGGCAGGCTGGCTCTTCATGACGATCGCTGCTGGAACAATCGTTTCTAGTCTATTTAGCGGTCGATTGATTGAGCGTTATTCGACAGGACCCATCACGGCAGCTTCCGCTGGACTGACAGCACTTGCATTGCTCGGCTTTTTCGTTGCCCCGTCCTTGGTTTGGCTCTTCGTCCTTGCAATCCCACTTGGACTTGGTGCCGGCGTCGTTGACGCGGCACTGAATCATTTTGTCGCTACACACTATCAAGCCCATCATATGAACTGGCTCCATTGCTTCTGGGGCATTGGCGCGACGGCTGGTCCGCTCATCATGGCTGGTGTATTGCTCGATTCTGGATGGCGTACTGGGTACCTCATCGTTGGTGCGCTACAACTTGTCTTGATGATCATCTTGATCGTCAGTTTACCACTCTGGAAACGCGCTCCGAAACAAGCTCTAGAACAAGTTCAGACTACACATACATCGTCCGGCAAACCACGCGGACTGATAGCTGCCCTCGCTGCATTTTGCTTTTATTGCGGCGTCGAAGCAGTTGTCGGTCTGTGGGGAAGTAGTTATCTCGTCCAAGTCCGATCGTTTTCGGTGACGTCGGCTGCAACTTGGATTTCCGTCTATTACGGTAGTATCACGGCAGGTCGCTTCATTAGTGGTTTTCTCTCTCTCCGTTGGTCGAATCGTCGCTTAATTCGCGTCGGTCAATGGACCGCCTTAGTTGGTGCTGTCTGCTTCATCCTCGCACCCGCTGCTTGGATGCCACTCGGCTTCGTCCTTGTCGGACTCGGTCTTGCACCGATTTATCCAGCAATGCTCCATGAGACACCGGTTCGGTTCGGGGAAGCTGCTGCGCAACGTCTGATGGGCGTGCAGATGGCATTCGCCTATACCGGCAGTACGTTCATGCCACCACTGTTCGGTTGGCTTGCGACGATATATTCACTATCGTTGTTCCATTGGTTCGCAATTGGATTGATTTTCTTGATGCTGATCGCAACAGAAGGCTTAAACCGGATGTTATTCAAACAACGGTTAGCTAAAGCCTCTTAATGAAGAAAGGATGAGTAAAAATGAAGATTGAACACATCGCTCTCTGGGTGGAAGACCTTGAAGGAATGCGTCAGTTCTATGAAACGCATTTCCATGCGACAGCAGGAGAACGGTACCATAATCCGACGAAAGGCTTTACATCCTATTTCCTGACTTTCTCGAGCGGTGCGCGACTTGAGTTAATACAACGGACGGACATCACGGAAAAAGCATTGAACACACTTGGCTATGCCCACTTCGCCTTTTCACTTGGAAGTAATCAAGCAGTTGACGACTGGACGGATCGGTTACGAGACGCAGGGGTAACACACCTTGACGGTCCACGGACTACGGGGGATGGTTATTATGAGAGTACGGTCGCCGATCCAGAAGGTAATGTGATTGAGTTGACGTTTTAAAAAATGAAACGAAGCAATTCCTCATTCTAATTAGAGTGAGGGATTACTTGTTGACCGATGACTGTTCTATTATTTTCTTCAAGTTATTCTGTGTCTTGATGAACCGACTTATGACGATCAATCAATTGCTCAAAAACGAGAAGAGATCCCACTGGGTAAAACAGTAAGAATAGTATTTTTAATAAGATCTCCGTATCTGTCCACTCTGAAAACGATGGCAGCAGACCGAATAAAATAAGATACAATAAAGTCAGAATTCCTCCTACCAGCATATGAAGAACGATTGACCACCTTCTCTTATGCTTTTGCTGACTTACGATATACTCAATCCCTAAGGATACCGGTGTCCCGATCCCTAGAAAAATCAGACTAGTGTAAAAGACCGTCACGACATAGACCTCGATTAAAACGAATATCGTCATAAACAGATTTTCCTCGACACTTCCAAGATTCACTGGATTCATCAGTAAATAGATGAATCCAAAATGAAGACTCATCAATAGAATTGCCTTCATTTTCTGCAATACTCTCTTTTTCATACATTCGTACCCCTTTCAATAAATAGTAAAAGACAGTAAGAATACCTATGACTTAGGTCCCTACTGTCTTTATTGTTCGATTCACTTTATATTAACATAATGCACGGACCTGTAAAACATTGACAACATTTAAACTTTCAGATCATGTTCTGCGTCTATCGATTAAAACGAACGATAATTTTGGATCGTCTATCCTTATGTGTGAATTGTAAAATCCTTTATAACCTAACATTTGTAATGATATGATAAAAATAAAACCAAATTATTACTATTTTTTAATCTTATAAGGGGGAATAGTCCATGCGAAAGTATCTTGGATGGATTTCGATTGGAATCATCATCTTTACTTTTCTATCGTTCAAATTCTTGCCGTTCAATGGTTTTTGGGGCACCAATTATATGTTGGCGGGTATAACACTCGCCTTAGTGACCGCCATTCTAAGTCTAAAAAACACGGGTAAAATTCTCGCGTTAACACTACTCACCTCTCTGTTGATCCTTTTCATTTTTTCAGTGATCGGCTTCTTAGCACTAGGTTAAGTATTTCGTGAAGCGATGAAGGTACGGTTTACGATCAACTAATATCATTACGATATGTATTCATAAACATGTTATACGTCTTTGTATCACCAAATAGAAGGAAACAACCGCGATCATCATAAAGATTCATGATGATATTTCGATCGACGTTCACGAAAAAGACTTCCGGATAATATGTATACGTTTGATGAAATCTTGGTTGTAGCGTTGGGAAGTCCTGATTGCATATCGCTTTGATTAACTGCTTGTATTCTAATGCTTTTTTGTTCGGTAATAAAACAGCATATTCGACCACTTCCTCTTCTTCATCCATCACTTTCTCTACATACTTTACTTTGTATTTATCTTCTTTACGCTTCAACTGACGAAGCACTTTAGTCGCTGTCTTTTGATAATATCCCCGTTCACTTCTCACGTGAGTGACTAAATAAAGTTGATCCTCCTCTCGGAATATATCCTCAAACATGGCAATCGATTTTTCGTACACCTGCTTGAAATATTCCTCATTAATTTCATCTGAATCATCCTTTAACTGATACAGATCCTTCACTAAGTCTACGTGAAATACTAAATTTTTTTTGACAAAGGAACGATCAAATAAATTCACTTTCCCATAATTTTTTTGCAAGTATTGTCCTAATTTCATTCTAGTTCTCCTTATTTTCTTGTGAATGATAATGTAACTACATGTATGTTTTGACTGACAGAGGAAGATATGTCTTTAACGCAACTATTCGATACTAATTCACTTACTTTAGGTGGGGGAATAAACTTATGATCATTGATACGCTTTTTAATCGTTCTGAATATCTAGAAGTTGTCGCTAACATGATTCATGTCGAATTCATTCAAAAGAAAAAAGGGACGACATCTTATGATAAAGTAAGAGCATTTTTAGACAAAAAATCAGATGAGTCGTATCCTGTGACATTTATCGCTTTAGACGATGTCACATGTGTTGGAACCGTATCGCTGTTTGAACATGACTTAAAGGAACGACCCGCCTATACACCTTGGCTCGCTTCTTTATTCGTTGAAAAAGCGTATCGAAATCAAGGTATCGCACAACAACTCATCGATCAATTAATCATTTACGCGAAGTCACGACAAATCACAACTATCTATCTAAAAACAGATAATGCTTCTGCGTATTATAAAAAATTAGGGTGGACACTGGTCGAAACGATTGAGACCAAGGACCCACCTCTACATATTTTTGCCTACAGTATTTTAGAAGCTTAGTACGCCCTAGTGAGCGACGAAAGCCATCCTGTAAAAATCATCTACCACATTGAGATAACAGAAAGGACGTTTTTTATGAATCTTGAAATTAAAAGCTATCTTGAAATTCCGCCTGAAAAAGAAGAGCTCGATATGTATCAAACCTATCCAGGATTCGTAGAGATGACCGATCTCATCGACAACGATGTCTTTAATTACGCTTTTGGTCGAGCTGGCGGATATCCTGCTGGAAAAGTCGTCTTTTGTATAGAGGGTGCACCTCTCCCTTTTAACACACACGTGAGCGAGCTATACCTGTTTTGGCATGCATTGATAAAAAGCGTATCTACAAACGATTTACATGACATCGAAAAATTCGATTGGTCACTTCCATATGAAAACGAAGAAATTTCTAACCATTTCATCCTTCGATTTTTCTATCGAAAAAAACTAGTAGAATTTCATTATCAAAATCAACTCATAGCTACCTTTTCACTAGAGACTTATAAAAAAGCAGTCCTACAGGGGTTTTTAGATTTCATGTGGCATACGAATCTGGAGTTCGAGACGATCGTGTATGATTCGCTAGGTGAGGAGATTGATTACGCGGCGATGCGAGAAGACATCGGAGACGATTTATATACATGTCGCTATATCTTCTTACAATTCATGAAAGAACTTTATCGCAAAAAAAATGATGATGTACAAACGTTAGTTGACTTCGATTTTAAGATTAGTCGGTCTTTTTCTAAATTACTTTATGATTTAAATGACTAAAGACTTACTGACGTGAACAGAGTTACATCCCTTTTTTAAATCGACCCTTCGTATTCGCATAGACGCCTGCAAAAATGATAAAAAACAAAAGTAGAACGAAGCCTACTATAAATAGAAACGAATACCCAGATATCTCACTGAATGCGATCAGTAATAGGCTAAAACTAATCCCATACATCATCTTACCCATGAATTTACATAGGGCGACTTCGTCATATGTTTCCTTTTTACTATCTGACATCGTATTATATCCTGCAAGCAATGAGGCGCCCTTTCCTCTTGATAAAATGATAGCAAACACTACCATAGGGACTAGGATCACAAAATAAACGATGGATTCGTTCAAGACCATCCACTCCTTTCATTTATTTTAAAAGATGTCGTGTTACTTATTCATTTACGTTTTACGATCAGTCTGAGTTTCAAAATAATATTAAGTACACTACCACAGTAATACATTGATTTTAGTATATGATCGACAGGAAGATCGTCTGTATACCTTTATTGATTCTATCCGCGTGTAAGGAAGAACAGTCAAGTGATCAAGTCCGAGCAGAGACCATGGATGTTTGCAACAGAAGACGCTCTTTTAAATAAGGTATCCCTACAAGAATTTTTTCAATAATTAATAATTAATGTAGTTCTTTTGTTAAACTTTCAAATTCACGAGCTCCGTTTAATCCTAGAACATATGAGTCATCATATTGGAGGGTATTAAACTCACTCATTGTCTGACCAGTTAAAACCAATCTCAGCAAAAAAGATTCTGCTCTCTTCAATGCCTTCTAAATCTCTCGTATCTAATGCTTGGATATCCATCTGTGATAAAGTACTGACTTGTAAGGGATTTTCTATTTTTATGTGATATAGTTTTTTCAGTAGCGCTAGCTGCGGTTCTGTGAGTTCATAGTACTCTTCCCAATATTCTAGTCCAGTTTCGAAATCCAATGACTGGATCTCTAACAGACTTCCTCCTCGTTCCATCAATTCTTCATATGGGTGACTAGAAAATACTCTGTGATCATCTCCCCACACGATTGTAGTGACGACTGGAGTCACCACCCCATCAACATCATCTAGTAGATAGTGAAAGGTATCGTTTATAGCCATTTGCTTTACTTTTTCTGATGCTTCGATTAGCAAATCGCTCGCTTCTGCAGTCTCTTCAAAAAAATCTTCGTTTCGAAACCCCGCCATAAAAATATCTTGTCCAAATGTTACAGTTCCTCTACAGCCTTGACCATCATTCGTGCTGTAATGATCACCATCCCAAGAGTGCTCATAAGTAAAATCGGGGTTATTCGCGACAAAGATAGCGTGAGCGATTGACGCAAGTATACATCCCTGCCATATGTTTTGATGATTCCATCCATGGTCCATGAGTTGATTCTTTTTCATTCATACCTCCTGTTTTTTAATACAGTTGCGAAAATTCTTCTCTTTTAAGGGACGAATGCTATATTGCTTGCTTTTGTAAACCAACTAAATAATTTACTCTGATTGTGCGATATACCCAAAACTTTATTTGAAATTTTTTCTACACTTCTGATGATAGTTGTTCTCAATATGTTGGAGTTCCTTCACCCAGTCGCGAATATCTTCCTCACAATGAAGATATTCGGTAGGACTGTTGAGCATATCCATTCCATACACTTTCGTTAAGCCTTGAAAAACTAAAATATCGTAATCTGTAGTCTCCCAACCTTCTTCATTCTCTGATATCATCATCCATTTATAAGCCCATTTTAAAACTTCTTCCCTTGAAAGTTGATTTTCTAAAACCAATTCTAATTTCGATATGATGTCACGGATGTTGGGCGTCTTCATTTGATTCTCCTTTACCTTCTAGAACTTCTAAAAGTTCCACTGAGATCGTGTAGATCGATGTTTTACTTTTAAATACCTATCAAGAATTACCTACACTAATGGCTTACGATTAAAATCTACTAATTCATCCATCTCAAACAAAAGATCTTCGAATCGATCCGCTCCGTGCTTTTCAATGTATTTCTCCTCGGACTCAAAAATTGGTACGAACCATACTGGCAATACGGTATCTGGCTCGTCTCCAACATTAGAATCTGTTTCAAAGAGGCAGAAGGATTCATCAAAATATATAGGACTTGTGACATAGACGGATGAGAATTGATACTTTTCAAAGATTCCTTCAGGAAGCGGATAGTATTCTGCTGCATCAAACGCGTTTCCTGATCTCATCGCGTATTCAGCTAATTGCCAGAGTAGAAAAATGATCTCATCCTGAACGTCTAGTTGTTCCGCTGACATCATTAATTCTTGATGCATCAGTGAACCATCTTCCAATTGAAGTGGATGAAAAAGTAATCCAAGGGATGCAATCGTATAAGTTTCCTTGAATGGTGCATCTTTGAATTTCAAGATTTGAACATGTTTCTGCTCAAGCTCTTCAATTGGAAATGTTTCCGTGAATACTCCACAATATTTTTCTAAATGATCAAGATAATTCATTAAATAAACCTCCATTAAAATGTATGATTATTTGCTTCTACTTGCTCCGCTCGTATTCAAAAATCGCCCACGGAAACCATAAGACCGATTATATCGCCTCACCTAGTTTATTGCAGTAATTCGAGTAACGATCTGCTTCCTCTAACGTATGGATCAAACCGCGACTATTTAACGAAAAATTAAACTTTTGACTGAAATCACGTTCTAGCCCGTTACATAAATAGGAATGAAACAATCCCGAGTCAAAGCCTAACACTTCGTAGCCGATTTTTTTGCCACCGTCCATGTCAGAGCTGAGATGCCCGGATAACATTTTTTCGACTCCATAAGCCTCAGGATTTTTACTACTGAAAGCCGCTACATCTTCAAGAAAATCTACTTTATACTGTTCTGGTAAGCCGATGCATATGATGCGTATATCGGGAAGATGATGTAAGAAACGATTTAAGAATGCTTTCGCAGCATCTAAGTTAGAAAACACTTGAGGAAACAACACATCATCAGTCTTCCGATGTTCTTCTATCCATTGTTCGAGTAACTGAAAGGAGTTTAGAGAAAGACCGAGTTGCTCCATATAGCGCTCTTTCTTTACTTCCGATTCTCCCCATAAGATACTGGTATCAGGATAGTGCGTACAGATACATTCACTTACAGATAGAATGGATTTTTGAACAACCGTCTTATCCATGTATTCTTTTCGAGGGGTAGGCTGAATAAGATAATATCCTGCAGATAGGTAGTTCATGATCTGCCTCCTTATCATGAAAAATGAATTCAGTGAGTGTATGTAATAATGGATTTGATATTCTAATTTGCTGAATGCTTACAAACACTATGTTTCTCTTAATCCGCCTCGTATATCCCCTCTCTGAAGTCATACACCTGACTCCATACTTTAATTTTTGTGCCATTGATCGTCACCGTACCTTTTGTCCACTTCACTTCTTTTATATCTCGACAAGGATATTCCCAGTATATTCTGCGCTTTTCTCCGTCCTTGTTCTCCATGATACCGAGCATCGCAAAATCTACTGTCGCACCACCATTTGCGCGGTAAAAACGAATCGTATACGCTTGATCGGGCGATGTACTTTTTGAGATATATTCTTCTTTTGGAACAACATTGATATCAACTAAGAAAAATAGTCGATAGATCATCCACACGACATATATAGAAAGACTTACACCTGCTATGATTCCAGTAATCTTCAGCTTTTTTCTCACTTTTTAAAACTCCATTTTTCATATTATTCAACATTCAATCGCTCAGTCGCCCCAAAAACAAATCAACGCATTCTGATGGACAGACGCGATACACATCCGCTTCAGCAACTCTAAAAATTGATGAAGTTCCAGCACTCGTTTGTCTGACTGATGCATCAACCAAGGCTCACTCGCATAATAATTCGCTTGACTCATCAACCATGCTTCCTTCGGTATGCAATACCGTTGAATAAGCAGCTCACAAATGCCGATCAACTCATTTACTTCACTCGCCACAAACAACTTATCGGTGTAAGGATCGAGATTAATTAAGAGATCGCAACGATTGGATGTACTTGAGAAGTCTTCTCTTAAAAAGCGTTGGACGTGGCTCGCATACCATAGCATCTCTGTTTCTTCTACAGGCATCTCTTTTAAACTTGTACTAATTCCAAACATGATGTCCTCCCTTATATCATCCGTCCGGATGTCAATCATAGTAGTCGATGCCATCTCCTTTTGGAAGAAACGCTTTGACTTTGTCTTCAGTATTAAAACAAGCTTCATTCGAAAACAGATAATAGCCCATGAAATCATGCTCCATCGTGATGAACGACCGCTCTTTTGTCACACGAATGACTGGAACGATACGTTCTTTTTTGAAAAACCATCCTTTGACCATTTTCCGCTCAAACGTTAGGAGATTCGTAAACGATATGAAATAAAAATCGTTTACTGCCGCATACCAATACGTTTCGTCCAGCAGACGCTCAAGTTCGCTCGCATCGTTCACTTGAACGCTATATAAAGGACTGCTCTTATCTGGTTGAATCTTTGTATAGCATAAGTTTTCCTTCTGAAAAAACGGCTCCACCTCTTCATTGGTAAAACCACCACCGAACGTAACAAATAACGGAAAGCGATTCAGACGCATCAAAAAATGCTTCAAGACTCGATTTGAGTCCCCCTGATAGTCTCATTTCTCTTCATTCGGAATACAGCCCATTGAATAAATCGACTTAATAGAACCTGGTTGATCAATGTCGAGATAACGCTCTTTGATCACTTTTGCATGATTTTGATGTTCTTCGATGTAGATGTGCACGTTAATCCCCTCACTTTCGTTGGATTGTCACGGTCGTGTCAGGATTGTTAGTAAATTGATGCTAGACTATAGTTATGGTCTTTACTTATATTCGACCGCAAGCCATACATAACTCCACTTAGAGGTGATTTTGATGAAACGACTTATGCCGTGCACCATCTGTGGCGAAGGCCACGAAGAACTCCCGACCGAGTATGAAACGCTCGGACCGGTTTACTATGAACAAATGTCTGAGAAAGAAAAAGCGACAAAAAGTGAGATGCACGACTTGTGGTGTGTGCTAGAACTGGATGGTCCGCATTACTTCGTAAAGGGAATTCTTGAACTTCCGATTGCTGGACAAGACGAACCCTTCTGGTGGATCACATGGGTGAGCCTGAGCCCAGACAACTTCGCTCGATTCAACGAGGAGAAACGTCAACGGATTGAAGAGCCGATGTTCGGTTGGTTCTCAAGCGATTTACCGGCTTATCCAGATACCGTTAACTTAAAAGTGATGGTCCATGACGAAGGACCTGATCAACTTCCCTTCTTTGAGCTCGAGCCGACGGATCACCCTTTGTCGATCGAATTCTATTCTGAGATGACACTTGCACAAGTCCATACCATTGCAGATATCGTCTACGCACAAGAGTGAATCATCTAAAACGAAGCCGCTGTGATCAGCGGTTTTTAGTTTTTACTCTGTTTCGTGATTAAAATATGGGTTCTTTCAGGAATCTCAATATCTTCTAACTGATCAAGTTCTAAAGATAGTGTCATACTTTTTACTTTTGGATAGTACTCTTCCCCAATCCAACACGTATACAGTTCGAACGATTCACCCTCATCTAAGAACTCGTTCATGAGCGTAAACAGATAACGTAGCTTTTCCTTTGACTCCATTGAAACTAAGGAATCAAAAGGTTCAATGATCTCGATTCCCCAGTGACTTGAAATTTCATACACATACCATTTATGAAAATGTCTCGTTTTCACTTCATACAGACAGTCTTCATCTGCAAAACACGGTCCTATATAGAAGGGAAGTGCTTCATCTTCATCGTCCAAATTAAGATACTTTTCAGGAATTTGTCTCTCCATACAAATATATGACGCTAAGCTCATTATGCTTCCTCCTTATGTGTGATGTTTCCATCATTTTTTTAAAAATGTCTCTATATCGTCCATCTTTCCAAAATGCGCAATTTTTCCATTCGTACAAAAGTGATCGAGCATGCCAAATCGATCCGTTGCATCACGGGTCACGATGAAGTTGTATGCCATCATTAACGAGAATTCAGATATGAAGTGCTCAAGCGTTTGCTTTGAGGGACGCGAAGACTTCCCTGTCCTCACTTCTTTTCGATTCAGCAAGTATATCAGATGGTCTTCAAATACCGCTTGCCAATTGGTATCGTGCAATGTCATCACGTGAATCGAATCATCATTTTCTAAGACACCTCGACCACAAAAGACAACCTCGACCGGAAACATGGCGCGTGGTAAGATCGCATCGAAAAAATTGTCATATTCTGTACCTGATTCATCAAGCTCCTCATATGCGACTCCATACATCGAGACACAATCGTTCATGACCCGGACGATTCCTTGTCCTTGTTTTTGGATGATGAGCGTCACTTCTGCTTGAGTCTCCATTTCCTGCTGTTCGATGACAAGATGTTCGAGAAATCTGTCAAGCTGCGCGGCGTCGGTCATGATGAAATGGGACTGGACCGTCCAATCCGAAAAATCGCCGATGTTTGGATTCTGCTTGAGTGGTCGTTCTAGTAACTTTACTTCAAACGGATGCGAATGTTGACTTATTTGAAGACGAACGAGTTCTTGCCAATCGTCGCGTGGTAGCAGTTCCCGGAACACATCGATCCATTCGTCTCGTTGAAATCGCATTCTATTCTTATTTTCCATCTTTAATCTGACCTTCTAGTTTGCTACAGAGGTAGCCCACGATATGTTCATGCGTCGTCCGTTCTTCGAGATCATCATTGTCGACTAATTCATTGATTGTCTCCGAGATGACCTGCCATAATGCCGTTCCTTGATACTGGTCGTATGGTGTTCTCACTTTCTATCCTCCTTTTATCCTCTTAGAATTTCATTCATAAAAATCTCTGTTCCTTGGAACGCAGAGATCATGTCTTCTCCAAACAACGTGATACTCCCCTCCCACGGATGACCGAGATATCCCCAGCGGAAGTCGCGAGCGATGAAAAAGGAATAATCGCCATCTGGAACGGCTGGAATCATCCAGTCTCCTTCTTCATTTCGAAGAAACGGACGTCTTGGGTCAATCCAATATCCTTGATGATTCCAATCGAGTGCCATAACGCGTTCTCCGTCAACGGTCAGCTCAGTCAGAATACGTTTTAGCTCCCGCTCGATCTCTTCTCTTTTCTCATAATCCACTTCGTATGTAATGAACGGACTTGGGGCATGGAAGGATGGAAAAACCGTCGTACTAGGCGAGAATTGAAATTGTTGATCGATGACGTGCCATATCTTCTTATCCTCCGCTTGCGTCACCGGAATCCAGCTCCACGGTTTCCCCTCACCAATCAGATCAAATGCTGCTCCTTCAGGATACAGAACGGTGTACACTTCTCCTTCTTGTACTGCAATTTTTGGTTCGTCTTGTATATCGCGTGCTTTCATTTCTTCAAAGATCAGTGCGACTGCTGCCTCGACATCAAGGACATAGTAAAAGATATTTGTCGTACCACTACCAATATCTCCTCCTTCGCAGTATCCGTTCCCCATATGAAGTAGACCATCATTGATTACTTCTTCCATCATGTGACGTCGCTCGAGCGCTGCTTCTTCTTGACCTTTCTCATAAGAAAACTGAACGACCAGTCCCGTATAATCTGTCTCGTTCAGCTCGCGATAGCCTTGACGTTCAAACGCTTCGACCAGCCGCAATATCTGTACACCTAATCGTTTGAAGCGAGAAATGCGCATCTGTTTTACGTCTTCTGCTTTCACCCATGCTCCAACGATTCCTTCGTGCTGCACGATGATGCGTCCCTCGGTATAGATTGTTTGGTAGAGCATAACGGAGCCGTTTTGTTTTATTAGTTGGATCATGATTGGTTTCGCTCCCTTCCATCACAATGCGTGCAAGTCATGATCTTCTATGTAACCTAAAAACGACTCTTGCAATTCACCGTCTGTCTCTACAGTCTCGACCGGATCTCCTGTTCCGTCGACTCGGACAAGTGCCAATTTCGCTTCAAGCTCAGATCCACTTAGTCCTGAACTCCCATCGATGATGCCAAATACATGGGAAACCGTATCGATGATCGTCTGTTCAATCATCTGTCTCATCCGTTTTTGATCCGCTTCGCTCAACTGCTGGTAAAACGCGATACAGGCAGTATAGGCATTAACACTTGGATCGACTTCTTCTTCGTAGATGTCCTTATAGTCCGCCATACCTTCTTTAACAACCGTTCGATAAACTGCTTGAACGAATTCTTCCAACTCTTGATTCATGATTTTCTCTCCTTCATTAATACCCAGCAGTTCATCCCTCTTGTCTTAAACGCTGAGCGTTTACATCTGTTCGTCAGAACTACTTCTTATTCTGACCATACCGACAAACGGGTGCGAGGATCATTGTCATCGGTCACCCACTCGATTCCGGTATATCCACGTTTTACGGCGTTCTCATAGAACGCTTCGGATACGTGCTGTTCCTTACAATAGATATCGACGTATGTACAGTCATAAATCAATATCGCGATGTGACAATTGCTTTCCTGAAACCATTTATAAGTCATTCCCACTTCTTCAGTCTGACCACTTTGAAATGCAAACAATTCAGCAAAGATCAGGTAATTGCTAGGACCCCTTAGCCATTTCGCTAGTTCACGTCCTGTCACGTTCTGATCGACCGAAAACTCTTCTAAACTGTCATACAACTCCCCGTCCATGGTTTGGATTGGAAAATCAAAATTACGAAGAAACCAATCATACGCTTTCATTTCAATCGCACTTAATATGTCGAGTAAGATACGCCCCGGTTCATTCGGGATTTCAAATGACACACCACGCAGACTCATCGAATCCCCTCTTTCTACCTTGTCATAAGAAGGATGCCGTATGAAAACACTGTAGTTCCTGTTCTTCACTCGAACTTCCCCACGTGCAGACGGCGTAACCTTGTGCTGTCAATGTCGTAACCATCTCGACAACTGGTACGTCTCCCCTTTCTGTTAAGCCGATATCGAGCACCTGCGTTAGTAATTCCTGACAATGTAATGGTCGATCATGATTCGCACAAATAATGGTATACCTAGATGGAGAATCACTAATCATTTCAATGGTTCTCGAAAGCTGTTCGAGACCAAATTCAGCGATCTCAACGTAATATGGTTCTTCTCCGACTTGGATCGGCACTTCTATTCGGGAGGTGAAGCCATCGAGCTTCTCTTCTTGTTCGAGCAAACGCCACAGCTTGTAATATTCAAAGATCCTTTTGGACTGGAACTCATTTCCGACACACACTACTACATAAAAGCGATACGTGCTCAGCGCATACTTTTGCGTTAGCTCGTTACGGAACATCTCACTACTGATTTGTTTGAATTGGACGATTTCTTCTGGAAACAAGAGCATCTCACCGACTACACACAGACAGCAAATTGATGAACTCGCATCCGTCAGACAAGGGAAAATACGTGTCGCATCGCTGTGCTCTTCAAGATACGTTTTCATGGAGCATCTCCTTTTTCATTCCCACTGACACGTCACGCTTTGATTGGTTTCAAATCGTAGATGTACGAGTTCATTTGTTTTGAGATTAGACAGTTTCATCGAACTTTGAGCTTCATTCGTATAAGGCAATTCGAATCTGACACCTTCGATTTTTTTCAGTAAAAAGGATGCCCAGTGTCGATTGTATTCATTCTCGGACAGAACATCCCATAACGCATCCTCACAATGATTTTCCTGGTAGATATACAATTTCATGACCGTATTCTCTGCTATCAAATGTAACCCTGCGAATATAGAAGGGTTTGGAATTCGCGGTTTCTGAATAACCAAGGTATAGCCCTCTTTCAGAAGACGAGCCAAATGTTCGCGGTTATCCGGAATTTCCTCTTCGATGACGGAAGCCGGCAGTTCTCTGATGCGGATCGGCAATCCCACCTCATATTCAAAAGGGTCTTCGAGTGCGAGCAAGTCTTCACGGGAATAGATTATTTTCATGAGATTATCCTCACATTCTTTTATGGAGTGCTTTCAGATTACACGCGCGCCACGCATCACGGACGATATCTTGGAAAGTCGTTGCCTTCGGTTTGAGTTTCAACGTTCTATAGTCGAAGCGATAGACGGCTTCGTCCGGACGCTCTTTCAATACCGCATAGTATTCGTCCTGTTTAAACGACGAGCCAAAAAAGAAGTACTTGTCACGGATCGCATCGAACTCGATTAACGCGTATTCATCGAGACTGTCCGAGAGATTGCCTTGGATCTCATGCGATAACCCGTTCCAACTCGTCAACGGAATACCGTTTAAGTTCAACTCTTCGTCAAAACTTACACCGTTACAAACCCGCAAAATATTTTTATACCACTCTGGAATCGCGAAATGATCGGTCTCGAATGCTTGGATGCGGGCTTCTAGACAAGGACTCTCCACGGACACTTGATAGTTTTGAATGGAGGATGAATAATCATACAAATACAGCTTGTGCCCCACCTTCTCATCTTCGATTGGAATACTGTATTTCAAGGATTTTTGATCGTTCACATAAAATAGTCGCATCGCCTGAAGGATATTCGTAAGAAAAACATCGTCTGGTAGAGCAGTGTTCTGATGATTCAGTCGTGGAACTTCGACGTCTTCCAGCGATACTTCTTCCTCGTCATCGTTTTCTTCAAAAGCCTCATGTTCTCCGAGGACGATCGCAATCCCTGTCTCGTTCTCGTCTTCTCGTCGGACGAGGACTTCATAGTGTCCATCCCCCGTTAACTGAACGGCGACACCGAACGGAAACAGGAAGATCTCGTCTTCCATCATTTCATCTGAGATTGCGATATAGAACGGGTCGATTTCTTCGTCGAACTCTAGCGTATTTCGAATCTCCCAATCGATGGCTTCCCGTCTCCCGTAATCCGCTGTGTTCATGACGACGAGCTGCGCTGAATCGACGACGACTAGATCGGATAACGGTTCGAAATCCGATGGAGCCATCTCCGTTTTTTCGTTCACTGTTAGGTAAAGCAAATTGATTGATTCGTACTCATCTTCGTCATAGAAGACCGTCCAAATCGAACCTTGTTCAACTGGAATTGTCACGTTGTATTCTACATCCGGCTCAAGGAAAGCCGGATCCGAGACGATCAGATTCCCTGTGTGACTTGTAAACGTCCCTAGCTTTTTCATGGTGCACCATTCTTTCTTACAGATTTCCATCATACCGGAACGGATAGTCGCTCATTCTTTCTCTTCATCAAACGATTGATAGAGCGCTCTCTGCCATGCGACAGTTCTCTTCATCCAACTCGGATCCTCGATGTTCAGGTAGGTTAATGCGTCTTTCGCCAAGTCCTCATGTTCTTGTTTTGTCGTTAGCCCATTCATCACGAAAGATTTTCCATCACCGTCAGGCGTTTCAACTAAATCAGCTCCGACGACAAACCGTTCTTCTGCTTTTAAATCAGATACTTTCACTTTATTTGGGAGAATCGTGTCCCCTTCAAAATCGACATAACCAGTCAATGGGACGATACTCGTTTCCATATAAAAATCTTCACTGTATTTCGTTATATAGATCATCAAGATTTCCTGAAAGGAGTCTTGTTTACGTCTAAAATGAGGATAGCTTCCTTTGAATCCATGTGCTCGTAAGTACGGCACCATGATCGTTTTCATCGCTTGTATCATCATCTGCCGATTTCCGAGAGTAATTAATCCCACGCGTTTCCGCCCTTTCTAAACAGCTGAGGTCATTGCATTGTTGTAACTCAACCCTTTTATTCTTGTTGCATCCGCCACTCCATGAATCCGGTGGTTTGCTCTTGCTCGAAACGAATCCAATCCGTTAAGGTTTGATTCATCTTCTGCCATTCGTTGATACATTCCGATTTCAAAACCGCATCTTCGAGTTGCTCGATTAACAACCAAGCCTCTGTTAAGGTTGCTGCATCCTCTTTTATTTCTCCTAAATACAAGTCTTCATCGAGATGATGGAAAGAATACCAAAGTCCATACAAATGATGATCAATCATCGTCTCGATCGCTAACTGCTCCCGTCTTCCCCCTCGCGTAATCGCTTCTTGTAAGTAGATGTAACGGTCATCTTCATCAATGAAAAGACCATACCAGCGATACAGTCGGACGTCATCCGGCAACTCTTTTATCCACTTCTTCAAAGTCGGTTTTAGAAGACGTTCTTTTAGCGGATGAATCAAGAGGAACGAAGCGTCTGTCTCTCCTTCACAGGTAGATAATAACCAACTCACAAACGTCCGCTGTCGCTCGAAGTTCCACGTATTCGCTTCTTCAATGAATCTATCCATATGTACTAACCACTTTTTGCGTAAGCCACGATTTTTGGCAAGAAGAGCGGTGTGAAGACTTGGTAGATCAGAAACGATAGGGTCTTGTAATAACTTATCCAGAAGCGACATGTTTCATCTCCTTTTAAAAATGTCATTGCTCCACTTTCATTTGTTGTCTCGTTTTTCGAAGATGAAACCATAATAGTATTCCTGTGCCTATCGAAAGAACCGGGAAAAGATACGGGATGTATGATTCCTGCTGATGAATCACGTGCATGAAAAAGTAACTAACGAAGCAGACAATTCGAAGCCATGTAGGAAGATAACCTTTACCGAGAAAAGCTAAAAGCATCAAAGGAATACCCATTCCAAATACTACAATTGGTAAGACAGAGAACGGTGTCACGAACTGAAACAGACCAAGTCCCATAAGGATATAGGCGAACCAGGACGTCCGTCGTCGAAACTTCTCGCGTTCCTTTCGTCCAGGTTGTATCCCGTAAATATCATCCTGCTTGTATCCTTCCGCTTGTTTCTCGGCAATTAGTTCCTCCATCCGTCGTTTCGCTTGACGCCTCGTCGAGTACTGTTCTTCCTTCTCATCTCTGACATCTTGATCCAACTTCCATTGCTCGGTGACACCGTGATGGATCTGGATTTTTCGACCATCACGATACAAGTACCAAAAGTACGTAATGCCATCCACCTGTTTTCTGAGTGTCTGAATCATGTTAACCCTCCAGATCTGCTAGGACATCTTCTGGATCCAGCTCAAGTCCGACGAGCTCCGGTCCCCAATCCAAGCCACAATACAGTCCGTCGTTAATCATGTTCGGTAACCAGCCATTCATGTACAAATCCAGGTCTAAGCGAATCAGATGATAGTTCGCCCATTCCTTCGTTTGCAGTGCTTTTGCCGCCGCTTCCGTCGAAAAGAATAATAGGACGTCCGTTTCCTCTTGATTCGACGGACAGTACACCCAGCCCGATTGTTCAAACTTCGATAGACCATAGACAGCGCCCGTCTCAAGAACTGTCTGTAAGAAGTCTTCTGCTTGTTCCGCACTCTGCTCCATTTGTTGGTCCTTTTCTACGAACGCATTCAACGTCGGTGCTACCGGGAATAGTTCTTGTTCTTCGTGGTCCCACAAGACGATCGTCTCTGTGTCCGGAAGTTGATATCCGAGTTCGTCACCCGTTCCGTCCGCCGCAATCCGCAAGAACCCTTCTGGATACTCTTCTGCATCTGTCAAATTGACACGAACGAGATCATCCCACGTCCACTTGATATACTGCTCGTCCTTGATCGGATGAAACTCCCATTCTCCGACATTAAACTTGTTTTCGTGCTTGTACCGGTTTCGTAGTTCTTTTGGTAGATCGAAGCCGAGTGCTGTCTCTACCTCTTGTAGTCTCTCTTCTGTAACGCCAGGTAATCCGATTTGATATGTCATTTTATATAACTCCTTTGATCTTCAATTGAATTATTCGAAGGTATTTAGTTCATGATCGATCTGATAATCCGTTGGTAAAATCGCTGTTAGCTGATCGACATTTTGAAAGGCATTTCCATTCGAAAACCACATGAAACCGAGCGCATCATGCGACGGAAGGATGAACGGTAATCCATCACGTGTATCAACTACATGCGTGTATTTCGCTTTTTTAAAGATCCATCTCCTAGAAGTCTTCAACTCAAACGTAGGTCGAGCGAATGTGATGAGGAACGTTTCACTATAAGCAGCCCGAAAGAAAGACTCTTTTAATACGAAATGTAAATCATCCACACTCAACACTTCGATACAACAGTAAAAACTGGTGCGTCGCTGATCGCCTTCGTACCGTTGATGTTCGTGGCATACGAATGGTCGCGATTTCAAACGGTCTAAGAGATCCATCTCATCTTCCATCTTCTCATCAAAATTTGTTGTAATATATACAGGAAATTGATTGAAGCGAACTAACGTGTCATACAATACCTTCTCTGTCAATTCACTTGTAAAGCTACCTATTGTATGGTCATAACACATGGTTTCGTAGATAGTTTGCAGTTGACTAAGCACATTAATTTCATATATCCGAAGCTTTCGCTGAATATATTTTGTCTGAAAGCCTTGTTCAAAGATTGTCAGCTCGTTCATCCTGTCCCTCCTACCTGTGTCGTCATTGCTCAATTTTTTCGGTTAAAGTTTTTTCCTGCCGGACAGAGCCCGGTCAAGCGTCTGCCATAATGAACCTTTGCCTGCCCGATTCGGATCTTCGTCACGCCATACTGTTCCTTAAAATAATCAATGACGGGTTCGACGATCTGAGATGGTTCGAGGACATGAAGGACAAATTCGATTGCCTCTGGACCATAATCATCTTCAAAGAAATAACCGTTGCCGATTTGAAAAAGAAATCCGTTGAAGTCTTCTTCAATGTTCGAACGATGTTCACTAATGAGATCATATTCCTTATCCTGACAAAAGATCTCGACGACAACTTCTTTGTAATCCACTTCTTGAACGACGGAGTATCCGTCTTGTTCTTTTTCAGCTACGAGCTCCCGAATATAGGCATCCAGATTAAAAAAGCGCGAGAACTTCTGCTCGCTCATTGGTTCTTTTAAGTGCTCTCCCATGATGCCGTGAAATATGTAAAGTATCCGTCCATCCTTTTCGAACAACCAAAAATGATTCTGACCATTAATCTGTTTGATGAGTTGCATGACCTTCCTCCCATATTTATAGTTCCGCGAACCTTTTTCTATTTAGCTGCGATTCACTGTATTAGCATTCGTAAACGTTGCATTTTGAAACCGAACCACTTGAATCGCCTGCTCTTCTAATTCTTCGATCTCAAGATGACCATTAATTTCACCGCAGTAGGTTTCTAAATGCTCTATGTAATTTATTTTTTCTCATTTCATGACATAAAAGAAATGCTCTTTTAAAAAATCATCGTCTACCATATATTATATGTTTTATGATACATTTTTGGAATTTTTTATTTAAATATCGATATAATATCTGTCTTCAATTTAGTAAAGAAAATGTTTTATGAATAAATGGTGTTTATCTTCGGGAGGAACACTACTATGTGCTTGATGTGATTAGGAACCCGATACTTTCTGAGTATATCTCCGTATTGAATCTCTTCAAATGTCGTGGCTCTTTTGCGTGAAGAAGGTCGTTTCACATGAATTTACTGGAACAACAAAAGATGACTCCGGTCAAATACCGAAGCCATCTTATAGTAACGTAAAAAAATAAAGGTATTATTATTAGCGTGTCCAATCGTTAGGCAGCATTCACATGTAACGATTTTGTTTGAAGTACTTTCCTTCGATCCATGTCCATACCCGATGTCCTAAGTAAACATCAATTATGCCAATGATTAACGCAACGACAATCATGAGAATACCACTCATATCAAAAGCGATTATAGGGTATAAAATTGTAAATACTACACTCAAAAGAATAGGAATCGTGATCCCCATCCAAACAGCATTAAATACTATTGCCTTCCACACTCAAATCATTCCTTTACTTAGTAATAAATTGCTTAAGTTTAGCATGTGATAAACAGAAGAGGTGAAGTATGTGTCGTTCTCTAATAGTCCAAACGCTTGAACTCAATATATCGTTAAGAGAAGAGGACCTACGAATCCATCAAAGCATTCCATCGAAGAGTTTGAGAATTTTTTTATTTTTATATTCCTTCGCATAATCAATGGCCGTTTTTCCATTGGCATCCTGATGATTCGGATTTGCTCCATGTTGTAGTAATTCGTGAACGACCTTATCGTGATCATAACTAACTGCTAACATCAGCGGCGTCGCGTGACTATCAAACGGGTTTTCAGCTTCCACTTCCGCCTGTCCCTCAATCAGTGCTGTTACGGCTTTTACATGTCCTTCTCCTGCTGCAGTGTGTAACGGTGTGAATCCATGTACCGTGCGTAGATTCACATCTGCCCCGGCTTGAAGTAAGACGTTGATACACTTCACCTTATTTTCTTGTGCCGCATAGTGGAGTGGCGCGTATCCATCTCCACCCCCATCGAATCGATTGATGTATTGTGTTTCGCGAGCGAGCGCCTTAAGGATTTTTGAATTGCCAGTTTTACTCGCAATCACGTGCAACGCATTATACCCACCCGTATCGATCTCAAATGATACTCCTTGCTGAATGATTTCAATCGCAATATCCGTTTGATTATCGAGTAGCGCGATATGTAAGGGTGAGAACCCCTCGCGATTCTGTTTTTCAAGATCTGCGCCGCTCTCAATCAAGAGCCGGACAATTTCCAGATATCCTTCTTGGATTGCCCAGTGTAGCGGACTGTATCCTTCCCCATCCAGCAAATCGATGTCCGCCCCGTCTTTGATCGCTTTTCGAACCTTCTTTAAATCTCCTTGGAAAGCATGGTCATTCAATGCATACCTCGACACGCTTACTCCTCCTTTTAAAACTTATATTCAGCGCTTAGTGTATATTCGATTTTAACGTATATATGTGATTGTCTTTCGGTTGGATTACAATTTTTTTATCGTATAACGCTCCAACCTCGTGAACGGATTGGTTGTCATCGTCATCCACTTCGTCCCATTCCTGTTCTTCTACGTAATAGCTGACCATAAATGCATCCGCATTAAACCATCCGGTCAAGTAGTCAGGCAAAGTCTCTTGAAACGGCTGCAACGCCTTATACTCAAACGGAAACGGTGTCTCATTCGGATTGAGCGAATGCACGTATACGGCATCTAGCGCAGCGTCCTGTTGCGAAATTTCCATCCAAATCTGAAATGGTTGATTCCATTCATGTAGCCTAGCATTCAATTTCATCATTAGATCAAATGACGCTTGAAGGTGAAGCTTTCTGTACCGTATAGATTCATTTCCACGTCCATAAAAATCAAGATGGGTATGCCAAAAATCGAACCAACTATCGTCGCTAAAGTCTAAATTGTGCGTCTCGAATAATGGCTCTTTTTTTAAGTTGCGGAAGTATCTTTTTTTACCTCTGAATTTTTTCATATAAGTGCTCTCCTTTATTCTTAAATTCAAATTCTATCGAATCAATTTTCTAATCTAATGAGACATACGAAAAGAACGTATCCAATTCAATGTCGAAATGGATATGCTCCTCTGTAATCCAATCTTTTCATAACCTGTTTTCTTAAAGGGGGTGATTCGCTCACTTATTCATAGAGTGATTATTTTTCTGTTCCTTCTAACTCTAAAATTATCTCTCGTATAGCTGGGAGTGAGTGGTCGAGGTCGACCCAAACTTGAAAATCATGTTCAAAGTAAACCTTTTCTCTTCTCATTTTTTCGAACGAGTTTTTATTATCAAATTCAATCATCCAGTCCATATTTTTATGAATGTCATCGATTTCATCGACTTCTCCGGCATCCATGTACATCTGGACTTCTTCAAGTGATGAGTTGAGAAGCGCTTCATATTCTTTACTCGCCTCACCAAAACGGCTTTTTACCATTTCAAAAATAGACGGATATTTTCTAAGCGCCTTATTAGAATCAAAATGAGCTTGATTATACCATGTCCAAATCAGCGACCATTTACTTACGAGCTCATCGATTAGATAGTGCCCCATATCAATATCCATTTTGTCGAATTTGAAATGGCATGCATGTGATCCATAGTTAGAGAGTATATCCATGATGACTACGGAGTGATTCACCGTTTCAGGATGTTCAAAAAATAAAATCCCTCTTTCGAATTGGCTTGAAAATTCTTCAATCGATTGGATTCGTCCATCCCGACCTTTGAATTTCAGCTCAAACTTATCAATTTTTAAAACTTGATCATTCACGTAGTTAAAACCTCCATAGTTGGTAAACTGGATCGAATTAATCAATGATCAAATCAATCCCTTTTTTAGATCTATCTTACGTTCTCGAATCACTTTCTTCTTCACTTGAATCGTATTCCTGTTCATTCCATAGACGTTCAAATTGCCTGTTCTACTCGCAACCACGTACAACGCATTGTATCCATCCGAATCAATCTCAAAAGATACTCCATGGTGAATGATTTCAATGGCAATCTCCATTTGATTATCTAAAAGCGCGATATGTAAGAGTGAGAATCTTTCGCGCTTCTGTTTTTTTCAAGATCAGCACCGCTCTCAATCAAAAGCCGGACAATATCCATAAACCCTTTTTGGATCGCTCAGTGAAGCGGGCTGTTTCCTTCCTCATCCAGCAAATCAATGTCCGCCCCGTCTTTGATCGTTGTTCGAACTTTCTTTAGCTCCTCTTGAAAACATGATCATTTAATGCATACTTGGACCTATGCAATGTTTCTTCTAATAGTTATCAAAAAGCGATATCGCCTTATTTAGACCTGCTTCAGCTTATTCTTTTGCTAACGATGTCTTACTTTGAACTGGTTGTTTCGTCTGAAGCAGGTTGACCTACTGTAAGAATCGTCTTATAGATTTCTTCAAAAATGTTCTCTTTTTCTTGTTGGTCTGGTTTCGGGTTATGTATGCCATATTCCCAACTCCTCTCGACTTTTCCCTTTCCATAATAGACCCCTGTGATATAGCTATTGCTACCGGTCTCGATTTCATCTTTATATGATACCTCTGGATTAACGAAAGGCGCATACGATTTTTTACTACCGATGAAGAAAAAAGGAACTCCGGATTTTTTGTAGACAGTCGCATACTCTTTTTCAGACGCTGCTTGTAAGTGCTGCTTGTCTATGAATACCGCATCAAACTTTTGTAGATTACCTTTTAAATCAGTCAGTGATATCTTCTCGACTTTAGGTTCAGTCGTGACTGTCGGAAAACGTCCTACAACAGCAACGTTTAGATCAATTTTTTCATGGATTGGCTTATTCTGAAATTCGCTATGTTCGCTACATGCGGAGAGAAAAATACTTCCGAATAGGAACGAGCCAATTAAGGCTTTATTCATTCCACTCTACGTCTCCTTTATTCAAGCAACTATACAACATCTCGCTTGATTGATTTTAATCTACAAAAAAGAATGCCTATATAGACATTCTTAGTGATTCAAGACCATTTTTCTTCAGCATCCATCCAACAATTGTTTTTTAAATCAAGAGAGTCATCACTATCGTGCAAAGTAAAGTACGATGGAAGATCTAGTGACGCTCCACCAGCTTTTTCCCAACATCTTTTGAACCACTGTGCAAAAACGTTTTGTTCTTTTGAAATTAATATTTCTTCATTTTGCTCATGAAAATCAAAAAAAGTATCGAGTTGATTGTCGTTCATTTGATGATATTCGACTTCTTGTAATACATCTTCGCTCCCAGCAAAAACAGTTGAATCGTTTCCTTCGTTAAATACTTCATTTGCTTCGTTATCCATTGAGAACATGATGACCGAAAGTTCAAATCTAGTCGGTTCAATGAATGCTGTGAAGTCCAGTACTTCGATGTCCTTTGAGAACGGATAAGAAAAGATTTTCTTGAGTTGGTCCACCACTAAACCTGACTGCTTTTCAAGATGGACCTCAATTGAATCAATATAGTTTTCGACTGTAAACACGATAAGTACCTCCAAGCATGAATTTATCAATTTATGTTATTTATTCGTCAGCTTTGCTTAATGTTTTCACTATGTTTCTCTTGAAGTCGTCTCTCTAGAACTAATACGTATATTACAGCAATCAATACTCCTATTATTCCTGGCAAAACTGCAACGATGGGATCCTTCAAATATGCGAATGGAATTAAATACGTAAACAACATCTTGATTCCATATGAAACCAACAAAGATGTCAGTAAAACTAAGGTTGTAGTTCGCTTTTCAATATTCCCAAAAAATTGACGTCTTTGTTTCTCTATCTTATGTATACCGAGCCAAGATAACATCTTCAAATCTCCTTTGTTCGTAGCTAATACTCGACCACCATCACTCTACCATACGACCTTCTATTTGTATTAAAAAGTAAGTTTATTTTAATGATTTTTACCAAAAACTCTTGTCATTATAAAAAGGATGCATAAGGGGATAATGAAATCTGACGCGTTAAGTAACCGAAAAAGAATTTTTTTACGGTGTTTGTTCAAAAAATTTTCTTTTTTGCACAAAAATTTCGACTGGCAATAGGCAGAAATTTATTTCAAATTAGCATCAATAAATTTCTAATACAATAGATAGGAAGACAGACGTCTAGAAGTAAAACATACACTTTTAATTGTTTTAACATCACTCTATTTTTTGTATACTAATAATGGAATTTATACAAATAAAAGGAGGTCTTTTCTTGAGAGCAAAACTCGGCTGGATTTCTATCGGATTAATGATTCTTACTTTCTTGGTACTTTTTACATTCCCGATCAACGGGTTTTGGGGCGACGCCATTCTCATTGGTGGTCTGGTCCTTGCATTATTAGCTGCTATCTTTAGTAATAGAGGTATAGGCAAAGTGTTAGCCTTTATTTTAATGACAGTTCTTTTAATTTTGTTTGTACTATCCGTTTTGAATTTTTTAGGGATATTCGCATAAAATCGTATAGTTCAAACAGGATGTCGAATGTCTATCCTTTTACAAAGATATGACTGTCTAAAAAGAACGTTCCCTCCTAGAATATATGCAAGAGAGAAAACGTTCTTATATATTCAGTAGATCGTCACGCAACCATTTCATCACAACTTTATCTGACCGTACTCTCTTCACATCCCCCATTATATCTTCGATTGCTTTTGGAGTTTTGACCTTTTAGGATCAAAGTGTTTACTATCCACTGCAAAAGTCAGTTTTTTAGAAATCCACCTTCCCATCTTTACTCAAGAGCCGACTTAAATTTTCCTTCATGAATGACATCTGAAACGGGTGTTAATGAAAACTCTTGCAGTGTCTGCTCAGATTTTTTTTGTCGGAAATCTGCCATTAACTCCGTTCCTAAGCTGTAAATTGTCAATCGAGGAATCTCCTTCGCTTCATTTCCAATGCTAAGTTCTTCGTAGCTTAAGGAGTTGTTCTTGACCTGTTCGAGTATCTTCTTTTTATCGCTGGAAGCTATCTTCTCCGTTTCTATAGGGGGCGCTTTAGGATAAAGTACTTGCGCAAACACCTCCGCTTTACCTTCGAATATGAGATAGTCGATAGAACTTGGTTGTCTGATTTCAGGATGTTCGTTCACTACGGAATGATTATACTCATGTGCGATGACGTACTTTAATATCTCATGCGTATACTCTTCGCCTAACATAATCACCATACTACCATCGCTCATCGCAAAACCCATCAGTCCGCTCGTCGCCTTTGCGGCGTATCGATGCTCTTCCGACAATGGTAGCATTAAGATGATCTTATCTTTACCAGGAAGGTGGTCAGCTGATTTTCGGAGTGCCTCATGAACAGATTTCATATTTTCTTTCTCTTCATCCATCAAACGTTTCGTCAATTTTTTTAAATCGCTCAAATAGGAAGTGGCGGTAAACACGTCATTGAACCCCTTAAAATCAAGAAAGATATCCTGCTCTTTCTGAATGCGATCCAGTTCCCGACGGACGGTTTTATCGAAGATTCGCTGTATATCCTCGTCTGTGACATTTGTGTCCTTCATCTTTTTCTGAACTTTTGTGATGTAGTCGATATAGGCTGGGTACAGTGTAATGATTTTTGCATGCTGGTCCTTCGCTAGTTCCACTTCTCGAATAGTGGACTTTGGTTTCTCAGCCGGCTGCGTCGGTTGGGATGTACACCCTGATACAAAACAGATGAGTATTGAAAAAAAGAACGCTATACATATTCTCAAAAATATTTACCTCCTTAAATATAGATTTACTAGGATTGTTCTCTAATCGTTCTGACGCTCGTCAAGAAAATTCACATTTATGTCATAGAAGCATCATCGTACCAAGATCAATTCACGTATTTTTACTTTCAGATCGTGCATTAAACATCATGAAGAAGTGATATCTCATTTTAGTAAGTAGCGGAATGTTTCTCCATTAGTAAAACCCCTTATTATTGAAATGATTTTATCGTATAATGCTTATAAAAGGATTATATAGATTTATTTTCCATATTTCTATAAAAAAATAAGCTAGGGTTCATTAATATCTTCGATTCATCAGGTCGATAGCTATTTTTAATGAACTATTGGTTTTTCTTAATTTAAATCGATTTGGAGTGATAAGTATGACAGTTGGATGGAGTGGTACGATTCAAGAGTTTTTACATACCGATCAACATCAGTTCTCGCAAGCCTTACAGCATTCCATTCCAGATGCTTCAGATAGTCAATTACGCGCTTGGATCGATACGTACCAGTGTCTCGTTGACTTATTTCAAGAAGTACCTGAGCTGAATGCGCAACTCTTATTTGAATACCAACTATTTCGTGGTGGTGGTCGGCGACCTGATATTGTGCTCCTCGTTAATGATCAAGTCCTTATTATCGAATGTAAAAGCTATCATCAAATCTCGGATGGGGAATGCATCCAGACCTCTCTTTACGTTCGCGACTTGGAGCACTATCATTCTGCCATTCAACTGCAACCCGTAACTGTCTCAGGTATATTACTTTTAACAAAGGACAATCGTAATCATGTCCATTTTCATGAATCCTTTAATATTTTCATCGCAGCAAAATATGGCTTATTAAAAATCCTGAGACGGTTAGCAGCCAAACAGCAGTCACCCGTCTTAAGTATCCATGATATGTTACAAGGCTACTATTCTCCATCCCCCTCGATGCTTGAAGCAGCTAGTGCAATTATGAAAAACGAACCGTTACCCCGTGTTCGTGCACTAGATAGTAGTAATTTTGAAGCGATTCTTCACACCCTTCAGCAGATTATTCAGCAAGCTAAGGCTCATGATGAGCATCACCTTGTTCTTGTTACAGGGGAACCCGGCGCAGGTAAAACGTATTTAGGATTACTTTTAGCTCACGAGCATGAGAAGGCCGTATACCTTTCAGGAAATGGACCACTGGTTGATGTACTGCAGCATTCCCTTCAAAACAGTACGTTTGTTCAGCGCTTATACAATTACAAGATGGACTATATCAAACACGGTCGTGTTCCACATGAACAGATTATAATCTTTGATGAAGCACAACGTGCTTGGGATCAAAATCAAGTGAATACATCTTTTGAACGTTCTCCCTATCCAGCACCGAATATGAGCGAACCAGATATCATTATGGAAATCGCGACAAAAAATAAAAAGTGGAGTGTGACGATTGGATTAGTTGGGGAAGGGCAGGAAATTTATAGAGGAGAAGAAGGTGGTATTGCATTATGGAATCATGCGTTAGAAAACAAAAATGTCATCGTTCATGGTAAGTACGAAGCGGCAACTTTTAGACATGCACTGCACGTACGAACAACAGAGACATTACACCTCGATACATCCTTGCGTACACATGCTGCGCAAACCTACAGTCAGTTTGTCATTCAATTTATTCAAGGAGAGATAAAAGCGGCAGCTCGTCTTCTTGAAAATCTTGATTCTTCTCGCTTCCACCTTCGGATTACACGTCATTTAGAAAAAGCGAAGTATGTAGCGCGTCATCTCTATTCAGATGACTCTAAAACGGTCGGTGTCGTATGCGCAGGTGGAGCGGATCATCAAAAACAAATACCGGTCTTACCTAGAAATGAGCGGTACGAACGTCCTTCTAAAATCGCACAATATTTTACCGTTCCTACGTCTGACTATTACTGTAAAACATTACAGTATTCGATTACCGAATTTCAGTCGCAAGGTCTTGAATTAGATTTTGCCATTTTAGAATGGGATAACGATTTTTATTTACAAAATGGAAGCTGGACTGGAAAGCATTTTCAACGATCTGTTAAAGATCCTCTTCAAATTAAGCGCAATGCCTATCGTGTCAATTTGACGAGAGGGCGAGATGGATTGATTATTTATATTCCTGAAAAACCTGAATTAGAAGAAACATGGCATACCCTTAAACACGTGTTACGTATTCAAGAACTGTTATAGTACTAACAAAAAAGTCTTCATCTTGTACAGATGCAGACTTTTTTGATGAAATTTAGGTGTCCTTCAGTTTATCCCTTTCGTTTAAAATGATCTTAATACATTCGTCTGAATCGAAAAGAATTTTCCTTTACATCAATTTTATCTATTAATTTCTGATTATACGTACTACCATCTATTCCGCGATGAATGCGAGCATGACAGTTTGGACAAATTGCTGCGACATGTTCAGGATGATCAGGGCCACCATCCGATAATTTATACATATGATGCACTTCAAGTGATGATCCGGAACTCGCTTCAAATGGTTCGGGTTGTTCACATGCTTCGCATATTCCTGCTGCTCTCTTTCGTGCATATACTTTAATCGCTTCTGATCGTTTTCTGACCTTTATTTGTTTGACTTGAATCGACTCATCTCCTGTCGACGTATCTTGAAGAGCTAATGTTTTTAAATTTTCAAGCGAATCTTCAATTGTTATACTACTCTCCACATGACGTTCCGACTCGAGCTGATCCTGCTTCATAATCGTAGCTGATTCAAAAATAAATTGGATGATCTCCCGTTTATGACCGTCACGATCGAGCGCTTGCTTCAGTTCATAATCAACTAACGTTAGCTGATCATCAAATCGATATAAACCATTTTGCTCCCGATGAAAAAGTAAAACATCTTTTGAATGATTGACATGATCACGTATCGCTTTATTCCCCATTGTAAATGTTTGATCGCCAACTTGACCTTCACCACTGTACATAAACAGCGTCTTGTCTTCATTCCAACCGTCCGAATATCCATACTGTGTACCGCTTGACCCCGAAAAGATAAAAATAATGGATTCTTTCGCTGAAGCACTAATGCCACGTTGTCGGTTTCCTCCAAACTGATCGTGTATTTCAGCACGTTTATAGTGCTTTCCTGGAATAAATGAAATGGATAACATAGACTCTCTCCCTTATTTTAAAAGTCTAAAATTTTAATCTTTATAATTTGATCTCAAACAGATTAGATCTTATCATCTGCCGATATGGACAGACGTAAAGACGAATTTATCATAACGGTGTCTTGAGAACGAATACTCGAACGGTTTCCCATTACCGAGGAATACGACTTGTTCCACTTCGATGACGGGATCGGTCTCTTCATTCCCCAGATATTCATGATCCCATTGATTCGGCTTGTCTGCTCGAATCATCTTATGCGAGCTCGTGATCGTGTAACCGAGTTCTTCTTGGATATACCGGTAAATCGAACTGTCAAGGACTTCTCGCGTCACTCCGGTAATCAATGAAGACGGCATAAACGTGTGTTCGATCACGTATGGTTCGTCGTCAACATATCGAACACGCCGTATCTCATAGACAGGATCCGTTTTCTCGATCATCAGATGGCGCGCGACCTCGGCTTCCGGAAAACGAACCTCAAACTGAAGCACTTCACTTCTGACAGCCCGCTCCCCGAGCAGCTTCGTCAATCCTTGTGACTCTTTGTTTAACACATTGATTCTTCCTTGGGAAAAGCTTGACGGTAAAATGAACGTTCCTTGCCCCCGTTGACGATAGATGATCCCCTCGAGTACGAGGATTTCTAGAGCACGCTTCATCGTCATCCGGCTGACTTCAAACTCTTCTGCAAGTTGAATCTCGTCTGGCATCGCTTCTTCCACATTGTATCCGCCATTAAGAATCCGTTCTCGTAATTCATCTGCAATTTTTTCATACTTTGGTTTCTTTTTATTAGACATGACAACACCCCATGTATAGACATATACATATAATATAACAAAAAATGAGGATCAGGGCTAGATATACCCCGATCCTCATTTTTTATTTTATGAATCCATTTTGTTCGATGAGATGCTTGAACCAGTGACCACTCTTTTTCACCGTACGCGTTTGATTCGTCAAATCGACACCAACAAAACCATATCGGTTCTTATAGGCATTACTCCACGACCAATTGTCCATGAAAGTCCAAAGGTGATACCCTTTGACGTTCGATCCTTCCTCTAGAGCTTGATGCACCCATTTCAGATGTTCCGCGATGAAATCAATCCGGTAATCATCCTGGATACTACCGTCCGCGTCTCGGTAGCGTTCTTCTCCTTCCACTCCCATCCCGTTTTCTGAAATGAAACACTCGATGTTTCCATAATTCTCACGTAAGTTCGTCAGGATGTCATATACACCCTTTTCGTAGATTTCCCAACCACGATGCCGATTCATCTTGCGTCCCGGCATCTCATAATAATCGAAAAGATGCTCTGGCATGAACGGTGATTTCGGATTCGGAAGATGTTCTTTTACCTTGATACGTCTCGGCTGGTAGTAGTTAATGCCAAGCACATCGACTGTATACATGGCGATTTTCTGCCTGTCCGTCTCATGCATTTCCGGGAGGGCATCCTGCTCGTCTAACAGTTCGATTAATTCGGGCGGGAATGTACCTAAAACAGATGGATCCAAGAAGGAACGATTGAACAGGATATCCGCAAGATGCGCCGCTTGTCGATCTGCTTCATTTTGACTTCTCGGATAAGACGGTGTCAGATTGAGAATGATCCCGATTTTCCCTGTTTGTTGTGTATCTCTGTATGCTTCGATTGCAAGGGTGCTTGATAGAATTGAGTGATAAGCGACTTGGACTGCTCGCTTAAAGTCTACGACGTTCGGATAATGAAAATCGTACAAGTAGCCCCCCTCGACCGGGACGATTGGTTCGTTATGGGTAAACCATTTTCCGACACGGTCTCCAAAGAGTTCAAAGCAGGTTTTGGCATAAGCAACATAATGCATCACGACTTCCCTGCTTTCCCATCCTCCTTTTTCTTGTAAGGCAAGCGGCATATCGAAATGATATAAATTGACGAACGGTTCGATCCCTGCTTCAATCAACTCGTCAATTACACGATTGTAGAAATCGACCGCTTCCGGATTGATGTTTCCTTCTCCCGTTGGAAATAGACGGGACCAAGAAATCGATAGTCGAAATGAATTGTGCCCGAGATCCTTCATTAAAGCGATATCTTGTTTGTACTGATGATAAAAGTCAGATGCTACCGAAGCGCTGATACCATCAAAAAAGCGGTTCGGTTCGACCTCGTACCAGTGATCCCAAATGTTCGGTCCTTTTCCACCTTCATAGGCGGCTCCTTCCATTTGAGTCGCAGAGGCAGCTGTCCCCCACCAGAAATCCGTCGGAAAATCATACTTTTTAATCGTAGTCGTCTTGTTCTCTATCTGATTCATTATTAGCACATCCTATCTCTTATTTTTCACTCATCCGGTAACCGTTATCCGATCTGTTGGTTTTTCTCTTGTGTAGTATTCGCTTCTTCCCGTTCTTTCTTCATATTCAATCGATCAATGAAGACGAGGAACGGGAACCAGACTGCCATGATGATTGCAAAGTTGACTAATTGTAGTAGCCCTCCGGCTAGCGAATTCGTTGCCATCATCCCACTGATGAACATCGGGACGGTCCAAGGTACAGCAACACCAGTCGGAGGTGGAACGATCCCCGTTGACATTGCGAAGTACGTCACCGTCACCGTAATCAGTGGTGCGACGATCCATGGAATCATGATCAATGGATTCATGACGATTGGTAGTCCAAAGATCATCGGTTCATTGACGTTGAAAATACCAGGTCCGATTGACAGCTTTCCAATTTGCTTCATCTGTTTCGATCGCATGAATAACAAGATGGCGACCACGACAGCAAGCGTTGACCCAGAACCACCGATTCCAACCGTATAGATCTCGATGAATTGTTTACTGATGATGTTCGGAATTTCTCCGTTCGACGTGTACGCATTCAAGTTTTCAAGGGACAAAGTATTCCAAATCGGATCCATGACCGAGTTGACGATGACTTGTCCGTGCAATCCGAAAAACCAGAACAGTTGAACAAAGAAGATAGCGATTAACGTCGGGAAGAGTCCGTTCCCTAGATTCACAAGTGGTTTTTGAACAAGATTGAAGATGAGATCATGTAAGTTCGTATCTAACAGTGAAGTGACGGCAATGTTAATGCCGAGGAATACGGTGAGCGTAAGTAATGCCGGGACAAGGGCAGAGAACGATTTGGCGACAGCTGTCGGCACACCGGCAGGCATTTTGATCGTCCAGTTTTTTTGAACGATGAAGCGATAAATCTCTCCTGCTAGGAATCCCGTGATCATGGCTAAGAACATGCCCTTTGCGCCAAGACGGTCGAGTGGGATGACGTTGCCTACTGGATCGGCGACATTTTCGACTGAGACAAAGAAAGGAGTAAGTAATAAAAACGAAACAAGTGCGATGACACCACCGAATACAGCTTCGACCTCATAACTTTTAGAAAGATAATAGCCGATACCGAATACGACGAACAATGACATGATGCCCATTGTGGCGGATGGAGCGTTTCCAAGTGATGTCTTAAAGGCATCTAGAACACCCGGGGACATGAACTTATCAAGGAACGGTAAATTCGCGACGACAACAATCAAGGAACCAAACATCGTAATCGGAAAAGCAAGCATGAATGCATCACGTAATGTCTGTAAGTAACGACTATTGTTCAAAAATGCCGCCATCGGCATCAAAAAACGACTTAGCAGATCAAACCACTTACTATTCTCAGTCATTTCAAACACTCCTTATTATTTTTTGGAAAACTTATGTTCCATGAGTTCGATGAGTCCGGTCGTTAAATCAAGCATCGTCTGCGTCGACATGAGGTGATCTTCAGCATGTAATAACAGTAAGGAAAGTGTGGTTGGTTCACCGCTTGCTTCTTTCTGAACCTGACTAAAGTGCACTTGGTGCGCTTCTTGCAATTGAGATCGCGCATTTGATAACAAAAGTTCGAAGTCTTCGAATGTGCCATCTTTGTACACTTCGATTGCTTCACGAATCGTACTTCTTGCATTTCCACTGTGTAGGATCATCGTGAATGCGATTTGTTCCATCGTCTGTTCATTTGTCTGCATATCGTTCACCCCATTAACTTCACAGCTTGTTCGTAAGCTGCTTTTCCGTCCGCCATCCCATATGCCATCATATCAATGACTTCGACCGGTTTCTCTGTCGCTTGCTGAAATTTTGATAGTAGAAATCGCATTTGTGGTCCAATCAAGATGACATC
This sequence comes from Exiguobacterium sp. EA-TM-5, assembly GCF_053878415.1. NCBI lineage: Bacteria > Bacillati > Bacillota > Bacilli > Caryophanales > Exiguobacterium > Exiguobacterium sp. EA-TM-5. The sequence continues at coordinate 2,129,114 of NZ_CM132670.1, forward strand.
CGCACCCTCCATCTCTTTCATTGCCTGATCTTGTCCAACTGCCCAAATCTTAGCTTCTTCCCCGAGTTCTTTCGCATGTTCCTGCATCTTCGACACTAAGATGCTCGTCGACATCCCTGAACTACACGCCAACATGATTTTTTTCATCTAAAATCTCCTCCTTATTTGTAATCGCTTACAACTTTGATTATACGGAATAATCAATCCATGTCTATACTTGATAATTAATTTGTTTATTTTTATTTTATAAAAGTGTAGAGTTGTTTATGAAAATATAATGAAGGAGGAATCAGTATGCCAAAACCAATTTATCTTACGCCGCTATTAAAAGAACGAATGTGGGGCGGACAGAAGCTTCAAGAGTACGGATTTTCGATACCTGAAGAACAACGGATGGGAGAAGTCTGGACAGTAGCGAGTCATCCAAACGGCATGTCTCGCGTCCAGTCAGGTCCAAAGATCGGACTCACCTTAGAAGAATTATGGTCAAATCACCCTGAAATCTTTGGCATGGAGACCGACTCTGATTTTCCACTGTTGTTAAAATGGATTGATGCTGCGGAGGATTTATCCGTTCAAGTACACCCAAGCGACATGGATGCCAAACGTTATGAACAGCAACCATTCGGAAAAAATGAATGCTGGTATATCGTGGACTGTCCGGAAGACGCATCCCTCATATACGGACATTCCTTCTTCTCTCCCTTTGAACTTGATGAAGCCATTCGTCAAGGCACTTTTCTAGAATCCCTTCAGCATGTCCCGATTTCTAAAGGCGATTTTTTCTATGTACCAGCTGGAACAGTACATGCATTAACAAAAGGTTGCGTCGTACTTGAAATCCAGCAAAATTCAGATACAACCTATCGACTATATGATTATGACCGGCCTGATCCAGTGTCTGGAGAGAAGCGGCCACTCCATCTGGCGCAAGCCCGTCGCGTGATTCGTTTCCCCCATTTTCAGTACACAGAGCCTACCGTCATGCTCACTCCTTTTCGTAAGAGATTAACGCAGACACCGGACTTCTTTGTCGAAGAATGGACGATTAGAACGATGTATAAGTTAGATTCAAGCCCTCTATTTCGCATCATCACGGTCATCAAAGGAACGATTGAATTGGATCACGTCCTCCTGTCTGTCGGAGCGACTGCGATTCTTCCAGCAGATAGCACATTTCTCATCAAAGGAAACGGTATCGTCTTGATCACAGGTCCTTCTCTAAAAACGACAACCCTACATCAAATCGGTATCGATCTCGGTGGGACGCAGACTCGTGTCGCTGTTGTCGATCAACATAAAATCATTAAACAGCTATCGTTCCCGACCAATCCAATGGCAGGGCCATCCCAGACGCTATTGAATATTAAGCGCGCAATCCACATTTTTTCAGAAGAATTCGACCTGTCGAAAATCGGAATTGCTGCCCCCGGTCCTCTCGATACAAAAACTGGACTTCTGTTATCTCCACCAAATTTACCAGGATGGGATGAGGTCGACCTAGTAACTCCACTCTCCACTGCCTTCGATTTACCTGTCTCGCTTGAGAACGATGCTAATGCAGCGGCTCTCGGTGAAGCGTTATACGGCGCGGGACGTCACTCTTCATCTGTCTACTATGTTACCGTCAGTACAGGAATCGGCGGAGGTTATGTCTATGAGAAACAACTGATCCGTGGAGCAAATGGATACGCTGGTGAGATTGGCAATACGATTATCGACTCATCGGGTCCACTGCATCCTGTGTTGAACAAAGGTTCTCTCGAAGGATATGCCAGTGGTACAGCACTACAGTCACGCGCCTCAAATCGAGATGTCTCATCCATCGAGCGATTACTCGCCCATCCGCAAGAGCGGGATCGGTTTATTAATCATTTAGCATCTGGACTTGCAAACATCATTCACACGATTGATCCGGAAGTCATCGTTGTTGGAGGAGGTGTTACGGGATCTGCTGATTTATACTGGGAAGCGTTGCTCGAACGTGTTCGCGAACTCGTATATCCGTCCCTTCGTTCAAAGGTCGATATCCGTCTTGCCGAATTGAAAGGACAGGCAGGCGTCATCGGAGCTGCTGCTCTAGATGTAGAGTAAGCAACACATCACTTATTTTATTTAATCAAAGCAAAGAGGGTTAATCATTTCGTCATTGAAATGATTAACCCTCTTCTTTTACGTCCTAATTATTCGAATATGGCTGTTTTCTAGACTAGCGAATTGCTAAAAATGACTTCAGCTCTTTCTCAATCCGTTTTGGGTTTAAGAAAGAACAGATAAATGTTAAATGCCACGAAAAAACTAAGCAGTACCCATAAGACAGAATAGAACGCTGTATTCGGCACGAACAAATAATCTATCAATAGCACGATTAAAAAGAGAATATATCCAACAAAATATACTTTTTTCTTACGCGGATCCATCGTCTCATCTCCTTTATACATATGAGTGTTCTGTCGATTACTTCGTATTTTTAATAATCACTACAGTTAAAACAAGGGACGGGATGAAACAAATCAGTAGATCCGAGAGTGAAATCGAAAGTGAAGTAGGATGAATCAGCATCTCTACCCCTTTAAAAATTGCACCGAGTACAACAAGTAAAGATATGAGAACCGGAACGAAAGTACGCATCCATCTAGGAATACTCAGCCACATCCGTAAGATCTTTTGTGTTTTATCATCCATGTCATTCACCTCTTTTTGAAATTTTACATAAATTAGTATATCATACGTATGATTTTTGTGAAAAAATGTCGAAGTCACGTGTCGATTTCCTTGCTTCTCTAACGTATGAAGGCAGATAAAAGAGACGCTTACACCTTATGCAAGCGTCTCTTTTATCTACCATTTATGCTACATATCAGTGCCGCTTATTGTTCTGCTTAAAAAATTATTGAATTAATTGATTGCACCTTCTGCGCTACAATAAAACTCCAGTGGGATGTTATGTTTGGAAGAAATACCATGTTGAATGAATTCCCCACTGACCGTCACATCGTATGCTCTTCCGCCATCCATCAAAGTAGTAGTATACCCAAGCTGCGTCCATGTCCCCTTACTCGATGAAGATTTTGACGTCATAGACGTGACAGTGTCAAAGACTTGTCTTCCCGCTTCTTCACGAAGTGCGGTATCAAATGTACCAGTGATCGAAATAGCGACTGACGTCCCTTTTGCATGAATCGATTTTGATTTGGAGTAAGCTTCTTTTTCAGAGAAATCGAATGTCGATCCGAACTCTACTTGTACTCGCTGATCAACTAATTTTTGAAAACGTTTCGGTGTCACCCAATCGTTTTCTTTGAAATCCTTTTGTTCGATTAGTTCTAGTTCTGCGTTTTGGTACTTTTTATTTATGGTCTTTAGTATGATCGCATACTGTTCATAATATTGATTTTTTTGTTGTTGCGTCAGCGTCTTTTGTTCTCCACCCGCAGATACCACATACATGAAGGAACTAGTTAAAGTAACACTCAATACTGTTAAGAAAGTCATTATTTTACGGTTCATTTTTTCCACTCACTTTTTTTAGATTATGTAATATATTCTCAAAATACCATGTCATCTGATCATTTCCTATACTTTCACTGTCGGTTTTTCTTATCTTACTCACACTTCAACTTTATAATTATTTTCGAATGGAGATTTATGAATTTATCATGATGTGACTATCTAAGGTCTTTATCTATTCGTAGACTCTGTATTGAAGAAGTTGAAGTCATTTGCTTCTTTTGACAATCATTACTTTACCTGTATGTATGCTTTGATCTGCAGTATCTTTCTTTTCTGTTCACTAAAAAAACGACCTCTTTTAAGATCGTCTTTTTATAGAAAATATGTATGCTTCCCATCATAATGTATCGTGCACACGCATCCGCTCTAGTTCTTTTTCTTGCTGCCTTTTAAAAGATTTCCGACCATTTGACCATTCAACTAACAGTACAATCCAACCGAATCCTAAAATTAAAGCATAGGCAAGAAAACTACTGTACCCACCAGTGAGGTATCGCCATGTCATGACGATTGTCAATAGAATTGGCATAATGACGCCAAGATACGGATTATTCCGATTCGATAATAGTTGCTGTAATCCTAATCCGACGGTGATGAATAAAGCAGAAATGATAAAGTTCATTCGTTGTTACCCCTCTCAAGTCGATATTTTTCGATTATTTTTTTTGCATCCTCAATCGTAATGCGATCCTCAATTGCCATTTGTTTAATATATGTAATGAACGGTTCACTCTCGATTTTCTCATTCACTACGATTTTCTGAATGATGCGATCGACGCGAATCCGGACTGTGGGATAGGAGACATCATAATGTTTTGCTAGCTCCTTCAAGGAACCTGAACTTACGATGAATTTTTTCACAAATTCCACTTCTTCCAATTCTAGAGATAAAATCCAATCCGGGACATCATCTTTCTTCATTTACCATTTCCCTCCCATGTATTCACAATACCACTTACTTAAATAAAGTTAAAGTATTTTTGATATTAATTAAACATTTAACCAATAAATAATTAAAATATATTCATTTTTTCACTTGTCATGGCGATTCAAGTCATGGTAGTTTAGGAATGTCAAATAGTAAATATAAGGAAAAGGAGTGTTTTACTTGAAAAGAACAACAGAGTACATATTTGCTGTCATCGGTATCGTTTTGTTTGGATCATTGTGTTTAGGAGGTTTCCTGTTATCTGGATCGATTGCTGATCACGCTGGGATGAAGGACTTGGTCGATCAATTCATTCGTGACGAGAACATCACGGACGTCACGGCTTCTCAAATCCTCACATCCTTCCAACAATTCTTCTTGTACCTCGGTGCCGTCTCGCTGTTATGTACATTAGGAGGCATCCTCTCCATCGTCCGAATTCGCAAAAGCGGTTCCGCTGGAAAGCTGTTGATCATTACGGCGATTCTCGGAGGAATCTTCACTTTACTCGCTGGACTTTTCGGTTCAATCGCTTACTTAATTGCCGGTATCACGAACGTGTCAAAGAACAAGAAGCTAGCGCGACAATATTAATCTTACTTAGAGAAAGGTGCGTCTACATATGTTTGCCATTACGCTTCGCGAATTCAAATCACTTTTTCAAAGCATCCGTGCCATCCTGATCATCATCGTCTTGTTCGGGGTTACGATTGGTTCTGCTAAACTCGTCAGCCAGTTCAAAGGACAACTCAGTGATCTCGGTTTAGGTAACAATGCGTATATTATCGGGTTGATGTTACTTCTGTTCTTAGCTGCTCCCTTATTCGTGACGAGCATCTCCCACAGCAGCGTCAATAAAGAGATTGAGTCGAAGACGATTCGTTTTCTTGCGACGAAAACGTCCCGTGAAAACATCATTTTCGGTAAGTTTTTAGGCAACGTATCCTTTTGGGTCCTTTGTCTGACAGTTTCACTCTTATTGATCGTTCCGTTTTCAAAGTCATTTCATTTCATCGATTTAATTCAAAGCATCATCTTCGTCTCATATTTCATCGGATTGTCGCTGTTTCTTTCAACAATCGTCAGTAATTCCTCGATGACGATGTTCGTCGGAATCTTCATCTCGATCGCGCTACCGGTCATCGGAATGTGGAGTCTTTTTTCTAAAAATGTCATCGTCGATACGATCTCTTACCTGACACCGTATTACTACTACACGCAAGAAAATACGGCCTACACCTACCTTGTCTTGATTCATATCGCTGTTTTCGTTTTGACGAGTCTGATTATCTTTAAAAGGAGAGATCTCTGATGATAGCCCTTCGTGCAACCAATTTAACAAAACAATACGGCAACAAGACCGTCGTCAACCAACTGAATCTCGAGATCGAGCAAGGGGCTATCTTCGGATTCCTCGGTCAAAATGGCGCCGGTAAATCAACGTTCATCAATATGATCACGGGACTGGTTCGCCCGACGTCCGGGACGTTTGAGTTACTTGGAGCAACGAATGATTCCTTAAAAGACGTCCGGGCTCGCATTGGTGTCCTACCGGATTATTCAACTTTCTATGAGAATTTCACAGCACTTGATCACTTGAAGTATTTCAGTAAAGTCCTTTGTCTGAAAACAACGACGGATGAGTTAAAACAAGTCCTCCGTGAAGTACAACTCGAAGACGCGATCGATATGAAAACGAAGAACTACTCGTTCGGGATGAAAAAAAAGCTCGGCATCGCCCAAGCTTTAATCAATCGACCGGATATCTTGTTTTTAGATGAACCGACCTCTGGCGTCGATGCCAACTCGATTCTCGGGATTCATACCTTGATTCGCAAAATCGCAGCAGATGGAACGACAATTTTTCTAACGTCTCATAACTTGGACGAGGTCGAAAAATTGTGTACGGAAATCGCGATCATGCAGAATGGATCGATTCAGACGCAAGGCACGATGGAGGAGTTACGGGAACAGCATCAGAACAACATTACCGTTCACGTCAAACATGCGTTGCTCGACAATGAGATGCAACTACACTTGCAGTCCAAGTTATCGACGCTTGCGAAAGACGTCAATGTCTCCCCTACTCAGTCAACGTTCATCGTCCAAAGCGAACAGGATATTGCGCCGATCAATGCTTATCTTGTCTCACAACAGATCCATGTCTATCGACTTGAGGTAGAGGAAGCGTCCTTAGAAGAAATCTTCTTGAATCTAGGTACAGAAATCCGCTCGCCATAAAGCTGAGTAACTTCATTCATTGAGAGCTCAAGAAATCTCTGAATACATTAGCAAGGATTTAAATTATTCAACTAAGAGCGAATTTAAAAAATAGGCTACCTGACACCGTATTTTCCCGATGTCAGGTAGCCTATTATTAATGATATTAAGTTATGGATTTATTATTTTGCTGACCATGACGATTATCATTCTAAGTCGTTCGCTACGGACTGCTATTTTAGTAATTAATTTAAAATAGTCGCATTCACTTCGACTTCATCTTTTTCGAAGGACATACTATCAGTAGGCATAATTCCCTCTTCATCCATTTCAATGCTTCTAAAGTACTCTTGTGCAACCATCGATGTCTTGAACTCAGCAGTCGGATCAATTGTTTCGACTAAGGTTTGTAATTCTTCAACTGTTGTTACGAAAAACTCTTTACGTAAATTTACTTTATTAAATCGCTTGGCCGTCAATTCTTGATGAAGTTGATACTCTAACCCAACTGCATCATCTGAGAAAATCATTGCATGTACATCAAATTTAAATGGCACAGAGGCGTCTCCCAGTTCGTCGACTCGATCTTGTGGGTTCATACGTCTTGTCATACCCACCTTGAATACCTGTTGACCGAACGATCCTAGATTCGAGATGACATAAACGTAACCAGCCTTGCCGTTCGCTCTCTTTAAAATTTCTTCTTTTTGCTCTAAGATGTTATTTTGTTGTTGTAAAAGTTCTTCAACGCGTGACTGCAGTTGAGCAATAATGTCAGGGTTATTTTCGCTTATCAGAAGCTCGTTCGTTCGTTGTAATTCTACATCGAATTTTGCCTCTTCTGATTCTAATTTTTTCTTTTGTGCTTCTAGTTCTTTACGTTCTGCAGCTTCTTGACGCATTTGCTCTCGTATTAGACGCTGTTCTTCTTTTTCTTGTTCACGCTTAACATAGTATTGGTACTCGACATCTACCGCTTCAATGAATAATGGCTCTAGTTCTGCCAGGAATTTAGAGATTGTAGGTGAAATGGAAGCATTGCCGTTAGTTGAAATCGCTAAATATTTCCGAATTAGAGCTTTCGCATTACCAATAGCCTCTTCATGCTTAGCATATGAGAGAGTATAGAGAATATTTTGCAACTCTGCTTGTAAACCAATCACCATCAGCTGATAAATAGCTTGATTCGCTTTCGTTTTGTAGCGATCTTTGTATCTGTCTAACAGTGTAGCTATCTCTTTTTTGATTTTATTAATCTGTTTACGTAATTCTTTTGAATTCATAGAATGGTAATCTAGCTCTACCAAACTCTTCATGATGCTTTCTTCATCATAACCTGCCAATAGCAGATCTAACTCATTCGGAAGATCTTCTTCATTGAACAACTTAGGAAATATATTAATTAAGTTGCGAATACCATTGAACTCCGTATTCAATTTTGAAAGCTTTGTACTTTGAGATTTAATATTTTTGCTTAACTTTTCATTTTCAACCGCTAAAACATCACGTTCTTCCGCGAACTTTTGGAGCTCGGCGATTTTCTCTTGATTGTCTGATATGATTTCGTCGATAATTCGTTTTCCTTCAGATTCAAAATCAGAACGGATTTGCTTTATGTATTGTGTTTTACTTTCTTCAAAGATGACTTCAGAATTCGAAATGTTGTTTTGGATATCTTTCCGTTTGATATCTAGCGTATCTAATTCTGTTTTTAATGAAGTGATTTCTTCTTGTAAGTTAGCGGTTTCGGAAATCTGAGATCTTAGTTTTTCAGACTTGATATAGTAGTGACGACCAAACAATAATATGATACCTATCATTGAAGTTATACCGAACGTTATAACACCAGTTAAAATCAACAAGATTATTAGCCACCCAGTAAAATACCAAGGAACTTTTGCCTTCATTCCTCCAGATTTATCTTTCTCCATACATATCAACCTCTTCCTCCATAATATTTGTTGAACTCGTTTCACTCACTGACTAAAACCAACATCATATATTAAACACCTCACATTTCAACTTTCTCATAGTATGTAAATATTTACAAACAATTAAGTTTAAAACGAAATATCAATAAATGTGCAATCGTAAAAAACCTGGACTGAGCATTAGATTTCAGGCACTTTAATTATCAATCATACAAATGAAATGATTCAGACACTAAGGCACGGATTGATGAGTTCCGTGTGCAGCACTGGAAGAATATCACCGTTCAGGTCAAACATGCGTTACTCGACAACGTCTCCCCTACTCAGTCAACGTTCATCGTTAAAAATGAACAGGATATTGCGACGATCAATTCTTATCTTGTCTCACAACAGATTCATGTCTATCGTCTCGAGGTAGAGGAAGCTTCCTTAGAAGAAATCTTCTTGAATCTAGGTACAGAAAGTCGCTCGGCATAAACATTCTCCTCGAATCGATCCACTATGAATTAAAAATTAGGCTTCCTAGCATCGTGAATAGACGGTGGTAGGAAGCCTAATTTAGATAGCTTATTTCTATTTTATATAAGATGTTCCTTTAAGGACCCGTACCACAGGATACAGCATACTTTTCCTCGTTGACCTTCTTCGAATAACAGATAAAGGGCGTGCCTCCCGTTTCACTTTTCCAATCATACCAAAACATGTTGTAACGTTCCGTCACTGGATCTTGTTCCGTAATGATCGCAAAGTAGTTTTGATAGTAATAGCCTTGTTTGTAGAGTTCGTGTCTAAGAGCACCTCTAGGCGTAGCATCCGTAAACAGAATGGGTGAAAGGACCGGCATGAGTAATACAATGAGGGCTATAACACCTAAAAAGAGTGCCAATACTTTCGTTTTCCTTTTTTTAGAATTCGATTTACTCATTTTTATACCCTTTCCTTTTTTGGCTTTTTTTGTTATATAATAACATGAATCAAACAACAGAAAGAGGTCACGATAGTGAAAAAAACTATTTTTTCATCCCTCTCTTTAGGTGTCATTCTATATGCTGGTTTCTTATGGAGTAATGCGATTGCCGATTCGAATGTTTCCCAAGAAAAATCCAAGAGTACCATCACAGAGGAACAAGCCTTCAATTTTTTCACTACAGTTCTTGAGCAACAAAAAACGGATTTCTTAAACAATACACCGTTAGCACATAGTAACCTTTCAAAGTTATCTAAAGGGGACGAAGCTGTATTGATTTTTCTGTCCACTACAGAAGTGGATAAAATTCAGCTGAATTCATTCAAATACAAAATTTCTGATGTCAAAGTCTATTCAGAAAACCAAAAAAATTATGCTGAAGCGTATGTTTCACGAACTTTCAATTTCGGAAAAAGTGGTCTTGAAACGGGTTTAGGTGATCAAATGATACTTGAAATTCCATCAAATGTTGCCGATCAAAACACACCAATCTCTTCGAGTAAATTAACCATTACATCTAATAACAATCCTAATAACGTTTCTGTCGACGACTTTTTAGAAAAGTATAAAGAAGAAGTAGAAAAATCAAACCAGCTTGAAGCCAAATAAATATAGAAAGATGTCGTCATGATTCGTCAGGTGCATACTTCTTTCCTTTCATAAAAAATGGAGTCCTTCGCGTAATCGCTAGGACTCCATTTTTGGTAGATCGAATATCATGCCGTCCGCTCTCTCCGTAAGAGATATAGGAAATACGGCACACCGATGATTGCTGTGATCAATCCGGCTGGTACTTCAAGCGGCGGATGAATCCCCCGACCGAGCGCATCCGCGACAACGAGTAACCCGCCACCGAGCAACATCGCCATCGGTAACACAACGAGATGCTTATGACCGACGAGACGCCGCGCCATATGTGGGGCAATCAGACCGATGAAGCCAATCGCACCGACCGTCGCGACGGCAACACCAGCTAGAGTGACTGCGAGCGCCAAGAAGACGTGCCGCGTCCGCTGGATCGGTAACCCGAGACCGATACTGACTTCTTCACTCAGTGACAAGACATCGAGTTGTCGATGGCGATAGAAGAGGATCGCACCAATCACAACGAGTACAGGCGCTAAGATCAACACTTCCTGCCACCCTTTCCCGAACAGACTCCCGGCGAGCCAGACGAGTGAATCGTTCGTCTGCAGTGGAAACTTGATCAACAAGTATTCCGTCCCGGAAGCACAGATTGCACTGACCGCGATCCCGAGCAACGCAAACGAACTACGGGAGACGTTCCCACCCCGCTCAAGCATCATCAAGGCAACCATGACGAGCGCCGCACCAATGAAAGCAGCGATTGGCGTTAATAGGAGCGGACCATCCGGCACGAGAGCGATCGTCAAGACGGCAAACAGTGATGCTCCGTTCGTCACACCAATCACGTCCGGAGAAATCAATGGATTACGGATGACACTCTGTAAGATGACTCCTGCTAGGGCGAAACTCGCACCTGCTAAAAAGGCAAGAACGGTTCGCGGCAGGCGGTAGTTTTGGACGATGAAAGCATCCTTCCCACCAAAGAACGACTGCCATAGTTCCGATAACGATAATTGAATCGAGCCGACCGACAGTAAAGCAAAACTCGCGCAGAACACGAGGACAGCGACAATCAGGATCCGACGCATTTCTCTCATCGTAATCCCCCTTTTATCTGACGTCGTGCCAGAACAAGGAAGAATGGTGCGCCGAGTAGCGATGTCACGATGCCGACCGGTGACTCATACGGATAGGCGATGAACCGCGCGAGTACATCGGCATACGTCAACAGAAGTCCACCGATGACGGCAGATACCGGTAAGACGATCCGGTAATCTTCACCGACGAGTCGCCGCGTGATGTGCGGAACCATTAATCCGATGAAGCCGATCGCTCCAGCGACGGCAACGGTGACGCCTGCGAGTAAGACGACGCTGATTCCGGCAAGCAGGCGAATCCGCGTCACTTTTTGACCGAGACCGACCGCGACGTCTTGTCCGAGTTGGAAGACAGCGAGCGATTTCGCAAGACTCGCAGCAAGCATCAATCCGGCAAGCGACCACGGTAAGACGATTCGTAGTTCGAGCCAGCTCGCGTCACTGAGCGAACCGGACAGCCAGTACAAGACGTTCGTGATCCGGTCGTTGAACAGAATTAAGCCTTTCGTCAGCGACGTCAGTAAGAGATGGATCGCCATCCCGACGAGGGCGAGTTTCAACGCCGTCATCCCGCGAACGGAGGCGAACGAAAAGACAAGCACTCCGCCGACTAAGGCGCCAGCAAAAGCAAAATAAATCAGATTTGCTGTTCCGAGCGACGGAAAGACAAGCAGACTGACGACAACGAGAAACGATGCGCCAGCGTTGACCCCGAACACTTGTGGCGAGGCGAGTGGGTTTCGTGTCACGGCTTGCATGATCGCCCCCGCGACGGCAAGATTCGCTCCGAGCAACAATCCGAGTAAGAGCCGTGGTAAGCGCAGATTCGTCAGGACGAGTCCCGCTTTTGATGTCGTGCCACTGATCCACTCTTGGACTAAGTGAATCGGATTCATCTGTGTGATGCCAAAGAACAAGCTACTATAAACTGCTAAGCAGCCGAGTAATAGGAGTACGAAGATCAGACGTTTCCGCTGCACCGGATGTTTCCCCTTTCATCAAGACGAAAAGCCAGATTGCTCCGGCTTTTGTCGTTCGTTATTTCTGTTGTAGTAATTGAATCGCTTCGTCGATGATCTGTTCTGCAGCGTCAAGACCACGGTAGCGTGTCCAAAGGTCACGATTGACTTCGTAGACTTCTCCGTTCTTGACCGCAGTGATCTGATTCCAGAGCGGATTGTTTTTCCACTCCTTCAGCAGTTTCGGATCGGCTTCCGCCATGAAGATGACGTCCGGATCCCATTTGACCATCTGCTCTAACGTGATCGTCACAGTCGGTTCTGCTGTTTTCGTAACAGCGTTCTCGATCCCGATCTTCTCGAGCAATTCACCGTCAAACGACGTCTCACCGTGTGCTGTCAGTGAATCAGCGCGGAAGACACCGACCATGACTTTACGGTCATCTTTTGGATCAACTTTTTTCTTCGCTGCCTCTAACCGCTCTTCATGCAGAGCAAGACGATCGTCCATCTGTTTTGTTTTACCGACCGCTTCCGCAATTGTCTTGAACGAATCGATGTTCTCTTCGTACGTTGCATTGCGACTCTTCAGGATGATCGTCGGTGCAATATCCTGTAATTGTTTATAAATCCCTTTGTGACGATTGAAGTCACCGATAATTAAATCTGGCTGCAAAGAACTGATCACCTCAAGGTTCGGTTGTTGGCGTGTACCGACTTCCGTGAACGAGATATCTTTTCCGAGTAGTCCGGAAACATCGGTCTTGTTTTCTTGTGCGATCCCGACTGGTGTTATGCCGAGTTCGTCTAGTGCATCAACGAATGAGAATTCGAGCGCGACGACCTTTTTCGGCTGTTCCGGCACCTTCGTTTTTCCTGCTTCGTGCGTGATCGTCCGCGTCTTTTGATCTGTTTGTTCTGCTTGACCCGAGCATGCTGCAAGCATCAAACTGCTCAACACGAGGAGCGTCAACGCCGTCATCCAAGTTTTCCGTCTCATGGTGAGACCTCCTTTAATTCGTGATTCGACATTGAGAATCATTCTTAATTAATCCTGTATCAGCATATCAAAGATTTTCCATCAGCGAAAGGGCAATCTTTATTTTCAGATAATATGGACGAATCTCTGCATTTTCTGAAGCACTATGGGATAATCAGGTAGTGAATAAAGGAGGACTAGAGATGAATTGGATGAAAGACTTGGCTCATCGCATCGAATATCCACTCGAGACGATTACGTTTGATCAGTTACCGAGCTTACTGGAAGCCTTCGCCTACCATTTACCGTTTGAGAATACGACCGTGCTTGAGAAACGCATGCGTCCGTTTACCGCTGAGCGTTTCATCGAAACATTCTTGACGGAGCGACGCGGCGGTGTCTGTTATGACTTGAATGGACTGCTACATCGTGTCCTTCTAGAACTGAATTGTCCCGTCCGACTCGTGCAAGCGACCGTCTATGATCAGAAATCAGCAGCCTGGTCAGCGACGGGTCCGACACACGTTGCAATCATTTGGGATGAGACACATCTGCTTGATACCGGCTTCGGCGTCAATTTACCACTCGTTCCGGTTCCATTGAGTGGGGAGACGGTTCATTCCGCAAGCGGTAGTTACCGAATTGGCAAAGGTGATGTTCTTGAAATGCTACGGGCGGGACAAGAAGACTTTGCGACCGGTTACCGGTTCGATCGAGAGACACCCATAACAACAGATGACTTATCGAAGATGGAACAGATCATCCAGCAGAGCGACGCTTCCCCGTTCAACAAAGGTCGTCTCGTTGCGATGCGGACGCCAAGCGGACAAAAGACGTTGACCGAACGGACGTTACGAATCGAAGACACGACGACGACCGAGTTACCGGTCGCAGGACCCGCTCAATTCGAGATCTTATATAACACACACTTTTTAGAACGGGAGCGATAAAATGGATCGTTATACACTTTGTTTAATCCGTCACGCGGACAGTTTTTTGCTCGTCAATCGACAAAAGCGACCGGCGATGGGCATGTGGAACGGAGTCGGCGGTAAGATCGAACCGGGCGAGACACCGGAAGCCGCTGTCATCCGTGAGACGTTCGAAGAGACCGGCATCTCGTTAGATTCGGTGACACCAAAAGGCATCGTCCGCCTACACGGGGAAGAGACGTCCGGGATGTATCTCTATCTCGCTGATCTACAAAACCGTCCGTTTGCGACACCGGTCATGACGGTCGAAGGCATCCTCGATTGGAAATCGCTCGACTGGATCTTAAACGACGATAACATGGGCATCATCAGCAATCTCCGGCATTACTTACCAATCGCTCTATCAACAGATCAACCGTTATTGCACGACTTCCATTACGATGGACATATGATCACTGCATACGAGACACACGAATTGATGGAGACATAACACAACATCCCCGCTCGTCCTTTCGGACAAGTGGGGATGTTTTATGAGAACAAATGAAGACCGGTGACGATGACCGCAACGATGACGATTCCTGGTAACAAGTTCGCAACACGTATCTTCGTAATGCCAGCGAGATTGAGACCGATTGCTGCAATCATTACCCCACCCGTCGCTGTCATCTCGAGGATGAATTCCTGCAGTGCGGCGTCCGGAATGAATTTTGTGATCGCAACGGCACTCAGTGCAATCGCCCCTTGATAGAGAAAGACGGGAATCGCTGAGAACATGACACCGATTCCAAGCGTTGAACTGAGGACAAGTGCCGTAAAGCCGTCAATCAATCCTTTCGTATAAAGGACGTCGTGATCTTGACGTAGTCCACCGTCGAGGGCTCCTAACACTCCCATTGCGCCGATGACGAAGATCAACGTCGCTGTCACGAACCCTTCCGCGATGTTCGACGGACGCCCGCGACTGATCTTACGTTCGAGCCACGCCCCCATCCGGTCGAGTTTCTCATCGAGGCGGAACCACTCCCCGATCGCACCACCAAGGACGAGACTACCGATGACAATCAAAAAGTTCGTACTTTTCATCCCCATTTGCATCCCGAGCACGACAACAGCAAGTCCAATCGCTTGCAAGACAGTCTCCTTCATGCGTTCCGGAATCCGGTGGAACATCAATCCGAGCAATGTCCCGATGATGATCAGGACGGTATTGACGAGTGTACCTGTTAAAACCATCTGACAGCCTACTTTCTCAATTGATTTTTCGTTTGGCGGAACGAACGACGGTTCGCTCTGCCTGATTCAAGCTATGCAGCGTCATCCCGAGCATGACGAGGATGATACCGAGTGTCGCGAGTCCTGTCGGCAGTGCCGCATGGAGGAATAGAATCTCCCCAAGAACGGTAAAGACGATTTCAAACGACTGGGTCGCTTCAATCGCTGCTAACCGAACCGGATCCGTCCGGACGAGCGATGTCGCGTAGAAGAAGAGCGACGTTGCGATGACCCCGGAGAACAACGCGACGAATCCGGACTGAGTAACTTGACTGACACTCGGTAAGCCGACCTGTATGTAAGCAATCACGGAGAGAACGATCCAAAACGGTAGACTGGCGAGCGTCATTCCGAGAATCCGTTCAAACACGTCGAGCTCGTCCCCGTAGCGTTCCATCATCTTCCGGTTCCCAAGCGGATAAGCGATCGCCGCGACGAGGACCGGTAAGGCACCGAACAGAAGTGACTGCAGCGAGAGGCTTCCCGCGACCGATAGTTGCATAACGACGACACCAAGGACGATCAAAACGGAATATTTCAGTGCCGACCACGGAATCCGTTGGTTAAATAGCGGTGCGAGCAGCGGCCCCGCTAAAATCGTCAACTGCCACGTCCCAGCGATCAACCAGCCTGGTGCATGATCGGCAGCAAGACAAATGCTGCCGTAGAACAGCCCGAAGCCGATTGTTCCGTACAATAACCAAAAGCCGAAATCGGCTCGAAGTGCTTGGAAGACACGTCCAATCCCCCTGCGCATCATAACGATGACGATAAAGAACGGCAACATCAGGAAGAAGCGAAGCGACGCACTGTAAATCCAGTGACCACCTGCCCCTTGCATCGATTGATTGAGAATGAACGTAACAGCGAAGAACATCGCTGCGAGCATGCCGTAGAGAATCGGTCGCATCAGCTCTCCTCCTTAAGTGTCGAGACAAGTAAACCTCCGAGTCCGTTCCAGTTGTGTTCTGTCACCTGAACGAGCTGTTCGACATCCCGTTCTTCACAGGCGGTCAAAATCGCGGCATGATCATTGATTGATTGACGCCCGAGTCGATCAAACTGAGCGTATTCGAGCCGGCGGATCAACGGTGTCAACCGGCGGATCGTCTCTCGTAGTTGATCGTTCTGACTGCGTTTTACGAAAACATCGTGAAAGGCATCGTCAAGCGCAAGCGCCGTCTCGGTATCCTGCTGATCAATTGCCGTCGTGAATTGTTGATGAATTGACTTTAGACTCGATAGATCGTCTTTCGTCAGCATTGGTCCTGCAAGTCGTGCCGCTAGCCCATGCAGTGTCGCGATGATTGGATAGGTTTGCTGAGCTTGTTCAGCATCGAGTTCAGTCACGATTGTCCGTGAGCCCCGTTTGGCAAAAATCAATCCCTCCTCTTCAAGTCGTTTCAAGGCTTCGCGGACCGGTGTCCGGCTGACGCCAAACGCTTCCGCGAGTGCTTGATCGTTCACCTTCTCGCCTGGGGCAAGACGTAAGGTGATGATATGATGTTGCAGGCGCCGATACACTTCCTCACTTAAAGGAAGTCGTGAAATGGATAAGTCATCAATTGTAGGTTTCATATAAGTAATATATTACATATTAATCATTGATACTAGCTTTATCGAAATAAAAACTCTCCATCAGAGGATGGAGAGTACTAATTATATGTTACGCGGATTCATCGGTCCCTTCAAATGACGGAGGTCATGTCGTTTCAATAAGATCAGTTGAATGATGATCGCGATGAGGAGATAGACTTGCGCCAAAAGAGCAGTGATACCTAAGTTGACGTTAACGACATCCGCAGCAATGCTCGCGAAATCCCATAAGGCATGAAAAATGATCAAGGGCCATAGATTATTCAGTTTCAGTGCGAGAATGGCAAAGAAAACACCAAAGACAAACGTGTTCGCGAGTTGAAATAACATCGCTGTTGGTGGAATCAAGGCAATTAAATTGAGCAGATGGAAAGATGAGAACAGGAGCGAACTGATGAAGACAGCACGATAAGGATGTTCATTCGGTCGGAGGTACCGTAAAATGATGCCCCGAAACAATACTTCTTCATTAAAGCCGACGAATAAGGTCGTCAAGAATACGATGCCGATGAGTTGAAGCGCCGATGATGAGATCGAGGTAGTAAACAACGCGTTGACGATCAGCCCGACTTGAAAGAGAACGATCAACAATAATGGAATGTACCAGACGAGACCCCTTGTTTGCAGTCTCGAAAACCCAACGGAAGCAAATGTGGCATGACGACGAATGTACCAGACGAGGAAGATAGCTGTTAAGACTTCACCGAAAATGGCGATACGTAACAACTCAGGCTCACCATAACGAATGCCGAAACCAAACGCAGAAACAGCCATGACGATACCCATGATGACGAAGGTGACGATGGCTGACACAATGGTGTTTCGCTTATCCACGATCAGGACCTCTTTTTTATACACACGCGACGTTTCTTCTGTATCATTGTTTTACCTTTTTTTCGAGAAAATAAATCTTTTTTCTACCACTACCTTGCAATACAAAATAGCTTAGCGTATCATTACCTTGTAATACCAAGTAGCGAAAGGAAGATGCGGATGTCATCGACGCAAATGTTAAAAGGAATCCTCGACGGCTGCTTACTCGCACTGATTGCGGAAGAAGAGATTTATGGCTATGAACTGGCGACGAAACTCAAAGCATACGGTTTCGCTGACATCAGCGAAGGAACGATTTACCCTTTATTAATCCGGATGCAAAAACTCGGATGGATCGAATCAACCTCACGCGTTTCCCCCTCAGGACCAAAACGAAAGTACTATTCAATCACTACGAGCGGTGTTGAAGAACTCACCGCCTTCAAGCAAAGATGGCACCACCTTTCGACGAGTGTCGAAAGCATTTTAAAGGAGGACGAATGAGATGACCCTATCGACGGAATCAACACGATTTTTGGAAGACTTAAAGGTATACCTACTTGCTTCCGGTAAAAATGAACAGGCAACGAATGAGATCGTCACCGAACTCGAAGATCATCTGATCGAAGCGGAAGCAGACGGAAAATCGGTTCGTGCGATCACTGGTGACAGTCCCGCCGACTACATCCAGTCGATTTCTAAAGAGATGGCGTTCGATCCAAAAGAAGCATTTTGGATCGTCTTGCAAGTCTTTCTCGGCGCATCGAGTTTTCTTTATCTCCAAAACCTCTTGAATGGTACAACGACGTTCAGCATCTTGCTCGTCGGTGGCTTTCTACTAATTAGCACCGTTTACCTGACGACCTTAGCGTTTCTCTTCCGTCAAGATGCTTTACGTGATGGCGCGCGCCCTCGTATCATGCGTTACGGGATTCATGGTAGCATTCATTTTCTGCTAATCATCGGATTATTGATCGTTAACGGACTTATCGATTCGCCAAAGATCACGTTATCTCCAAGCGTCGGCCGGATGATTGGTGCCCTATTGATTCTCTGGATTCTCGTCTCAGCATGGAAGACGAAAACATGGATTTTACCGATTGCGTTGCTCGTCTTTTTCGTGCCCCAACTGTTACTTCTTTCCTTGTTTGATTTGTCAGAGATCACTGCTGTGCTCGTTAGTTATGTTTTGACCTCTATTACGATTGCAGTAACTTTTATCCGTTCATCCAAAAACAGCCAGACAGATTAATCATTTAATCCTTAAGTAGAAAATAAGACAAAGCAGCGACGTTCTCCTACATTGAGAACGTCGCTGCTTTGTCTTATGACTTTTAAAGTGTAACGAGTATCGTACATTATTTTGGTTATATCAATGATTCATACTCGTCTTTTTAATGTAAAAATCACACTACCTAAAATAATGAAAGTGAGAGGAATCAGTAATCCTAATGTATTTCGATAATCGACAAACGTCAGGGGAGCGTAACTCCGATGGTAGGTTTCTAATAGTAACCAACCAATCGGAAAAATCGGAAAGGTGTATGTATAAGCACTAGAAATAATCCGTCTACCCCGTTCATCTTTTCCTTCCTCACCAAATATGAATGTCAACGATACAAACAAGCTCAATAGAAAAATCGGCATTACAACTAAGTTGATGATTATCATTTTTCCTCTTCCTCTCGGTCATATTGAAATACTTCATTGATGTCTTGACCAAACAAATAAGCAATCTCAAATGCCAGAATCAATGAGGGACTATAGCGATTTCCCTCTAAGGAAATGATGGTTTGTCTACTGACTCCGACCTTCTCGGCTAATTCTTTTTGCGACCATCCTTTTTCAGCTCTTAAGACAGCTAGTCGATTCTTGATGTTCCCCCCACTCTTGATTCCCAAGTCCTCTCTCCTCTCATCAAAAAATTAATCATTCCCATAAATAGACAGTAAAGTTTTTTTGACTTAAAGTAAAGTTTTTTTTACATTGTAGACAAAATAAACAGCGAAGTTCTCGGTTTAAGAGAAAATCGCTGATTACTTGCTTTGTATTTTATTACGTATTTTTTATTCCTTGTCCTACTTCATACCGCTCGCGTGTCCAGTTGTAAACGCGACTGATCACGGTTCGTCCGTCAATCCGTTCTAAGACGAATGGTCGGTCAAGAACATGCGTAAATCCTAATTTTTCGACGACACGGCGTGATTGATCGTTGAAATCAAAGTGTCCGCACCAGACGATATCGATTGGTAACTCACGGAAGATGAAATCAAGCATCGCTTCGACGATCTCCGGCATCCGTCCATCTCCCCAGTAGTCAGGAGCGAGGACATAACCAATCTCGACTTGACGGTCATGCGTGATCGACTCATCCGGGCGACGATTAAAGTGAAAACCGAAGCTCCCGATTACTTCACCGGTTGTCTTATCCGTCACGGCATACTCGCCGGGCGACCCTTGAAAAATTCCGATAACTTCGCGACTCTCGTCAACTGACACGTGTGGTGCCCAGCCTGCCTTCGGTCCGACATTTGGATCCTTTGCGTAAGCATACAGTGCTTCAGCATCATCTTCTTGCCAGCGGCGCAATAAGTGTCGTGGTGTTTCTAGTGTATCTGGTAAATTCATGTCGATTCCCCCTTATTAAGATACGTTTCGCTGTCGCTCGACGGATTCCTTCACGAACAGACTCGTGTAGACCAATCCGAAGCCTGTCAACAGGATCAGTCCGAGATAGACACTCATCATCGACGGGATCAAGAATGTCCCGACTAAAATCGTCGACCGTGAGAGCAGGTCGGCTCCAGCAAACGACGTTCCCGCGAATGCTGAGTACGCCCCGCGTTGATCCGCCGGCATCATGTTCGCTTTTTGTGTGTTCAAGACCGGTGAGTAGAGTAACTCGCCAATCGTTGCGATAAAGATGAAGACCATCAGTGCCGTCATGCTGTTGGCACTCGTTACGACGAGGTAGCCGATCGAATAAAGAAGTAGACCTGCTGCAAGCGTTCGCCGTGGCGATAATCGTTTCGCAAGTCGCTGGACGATGAACGTCAATGTGACGACGAGTAACGTATTTTCAATGTTGATGATACTCATCATTCGGACTCCATTGATTGACCAACCGGCAAATGCGAGCGGTTCGAACGAATCGGCGAGGCGGACAGCGACGTAGCTCCCCATCGAAAACTCAGCCGCTAAGATACACATTGAACCGAAGACGACTCTGACGAACGGACGATCTTGCCAAGCAAGTTGATAACTGTTGAAGATATCGCTGAGAACGCCACGAAGCTTTTGGCGCTGCCACGTCTTTGGTGTGTCTTCGAGAAATAGGTAGTAAGCGATCGGTAAGACGGACGACGTAAAGCTTAAAATCCAGAACAAGAGTAATTGGTTGCTGACGTAGAGCCAGCCACCGAGCGCCGTTCCGATGGCGATCGAGAGATTGATCAGCCAGTAGTCGAGCGCGTAAACGGCTTGTCGGTTTTCCTTCGTCGTCGCATCGATGATGATTGCGCTCATCGCCGGGCGACCAAGGTTACTCGTCACCGAGAAGACAGCGTAAATGACCATGAACAGCAACATCCAGTCGATCGTCAACGAGATCGTCATCGTGATGAACGTCAATGCTGTTAACGTCGATGTTGTGACAAGCAATCGTTTACGGGAAAAACGGTCAGCGAGATATCCGCCGAGTAGATTGGTGATGAAGCTGACGAAGACCATCGCGATCAAAAACGCACCAGCAACGACTTCATTGAATGCCTTGACGAACAAGAGGGCCATGAACGGCATAATCGAAAACGAGACAGCCCGGTTGAAAAACGATGTGATGAGACGTACTTTAATTGGTTTCGGTATTTCTTTCCATTTCATATTGTCACCTTCCATTCTCTACCTGTATCATAAACAAGACAATACATAAGAAAAATGGACGTCATTCAAAAAAGATGTCCCCTTTTAAGGAGGATGAACGAGATGGATGCTTATCTTTTTATGTTATGGAAGACTTGCCGAAATGGACACTATTCAATCGCGACACTCGCTGACGCCATCCATTTAAGTCCTAAACAAACAAAACGATATCTCAATAAATGGCAGGTTGAAGGCTGGATTGACTATACGAGTGGTCGTGGTCGAGGTAATTTAAGTGAACTTGTCTGGTTACGCCACGTCGAACGGGAGTATGCGAAACTGATGTTAGAGCGGATCGACCGTGACTCAATCGAATCAGTAACGGAGGAATTGACGTGGGACTGGTCACCGGCGCAAGCAGGACGGTTCATGCGCCAACTCGAGCGAAAGTTCGGCTATACGCAAACGACGTCGGATGCGTTATTGATTCCGCGAAAGCGGAACTTCCTGACGACACACCCATTAGAAGCAGCAGACATCCATAGCGCTCACCTTGTCCAAAACGTCTTTAACCGCTTGTTTACGATCGACGCTGACGGCAATATCCAGGGCGAACTGGCACATCACTATGTCTGGAACGGTCCGACGCTCAGTCTCTTCTTACGCAAGGATGTGCGGTTTCATGACGGTTCGCTCCTGACGAGTAAGGAAGTAACGAAGAGCCTGCGTGCTTTAATCGCTTATCCTGCTTATGCCTATTCCTATCGGTACGTGAAACACATCGTCTCAAACGGTCCGTACCGGGTCGATCTCACACTTGACCAGCGTCGGAGTTCGATTTTGCCGCAACTTGCCTCACTTCATACGAGCATCATCAAGGACGGTATCGGTACGGGACCGTTCCAACTCGCGCAACATGACGATAAAAAAACCGTTCTAACGGCATTTCCGAATTACTTTGGGATCCGTGCTCTTCTCGACCGGATTGAGTTCATCCAGATGCCGGAGCAATACGACCCGGTCTACCGGACATCGGCATCTGACTCCAGTCCGATTGATACGATTGCAACGCAATCCGGCTTTGGACTCGTCTTTCTCCATCCGCGTGTCGGCGGACCATTCGAATCGGTAGCAGCGCGACATTATATCCATCGTCTCGTTGCAGAAATCCGTGGTAACATCCATGCGTTTGAGGAACGCGCACAACCGAACGACTGTGGTTTTCTCGAGTCCTATAGTCAACCGTATACTGTCCCGGACGGTCCCGCTGTTTTATTCACGCAACCGATTCGAATCAAGATGACCGATTTCACGGACAAAGTAACACGTTGGCTCTGCGGACGGTTCGATCAAGACGGAATTCCGTACGAGTTCGTCGAGGTCGGATTTAAAGAGAGTATTACGGAGTTTCATGCGTACGACACGATCGATCTCGCTGTCCATGCTGAAGTGTTCGAGCGAAATCTACCGTTCGCCTTCTATCAGTTCATGACGAATACGTTCTCACCGCCAATCCGACTATTTCAGCAGATGCCAGAAATGCTGAAATGGATCGAACAATACGACAAGACACCGTTCGAAAACTGGCTCCCGATTCACCAAGCGATCGAGCGTTACTTGATCGACGAATCGTATTTCATTCCGTTTTATCACGATACAAGGCTAATTCCATATCCGATCGAACTGCAAAATATCACGATTGATTCATTCGGTTATTTTGATTTCTCAAAGCTCTGGATATCCAATCAATCGTGACGAATCCTTGTCGAAAATTTGACCTGCTTGTGACAAAACGCACGATGTCTATTAATCTAGTATTTTAAATGTTGTATTAAAATGGCGAGTACGAAATACTAAGACTGTCTTCATTACTTAGCGAAAAGGAAGTGGTCTTATGTTATCAACCTATACCATTCAAATCGTCCAATCGACGGTACCGGTCCTTGCGGCTCACGGCGCAGCAATCACGAAAGTCTTCTATCAGCGACTGTTCCTGGCTCACCCTGAACTGAAACACATCTTCAATCAATCGAATCAACGGAGCGATCGACAATCACAAGCACTTGCGACGGCTGTTTATGCCGCTGCTTCTCACATCGATCGACTCGAGACGTTAAAACCGGTATTGTTACCGGTTCTGCATAAACACCGTAGTCTACAAATCAAGCCGGAGATGTATCCACTCGTCGGTCAAGAATTACTCGGAGCGATGCAAGACGTTTTAGGTGAAGCAGCGACGCCGGAGATTTTGCAAGCGTGGGGTGAAGCGTACGGTGAGATTGCCGATTTGTTCATCGCACTCGAAGCTGAACTATACGCGCAGGACGAACAGGCGAAAGGCTTTTCCGGTTATCAGTCTGTCGAAATCTCTGATATCGAGGAACAAGCAGAGGGAATTCGCTCGCTGACTTTCAAAACGGACGGTCCGCTTCCTGATTATCGAGCAGGCCAATACATCACGGTACGGATTCAAGATCAAGACGGCTTATGGCACAACCGTCAATACAGTCTGACGACGGCATCGAACACGACGACCTATACAATTGGCGTCAAACGAGAAGGCATCGTCTCGGACTACTTACATGCAGCTCGAATCGGTGACACGGTGTTGATCAGTGCGCCAGCAGGTGCCTTCACGCTTGATGCATCAGCTGAACCCGTCGTTTTGATTGCTGGCGGGATCGGGATTACACCAATGCTTGCAATGGCAGACGAAGCATTAGCTGCCGGACGACGCGTGACGTTACATCACGCCGTCCAAGATGAACGCAATCGTCCGTTTAACGAACAACTCGTCTTACTCGAGCAACGTGGCGCACGCATCGTTCGTTACGCGGAACACCAAGCGACGGATCAAGCAGGTCGCTTACCGAAAGACGTCATTGCAAGCATCACGGATGCGACATACGTCTGTGGTCCAGAAGCAATGATTCAATATGTCATTGAGCACTTCACGGCGTCACCAGATAAACTTCATTACGAAATATTCGGACCAGCGCTCGCTTTTGCAGCGGAAACACCGGTAAAACAGTAAAAAACATCCCGCTCTCTTTGACATGCGTCAAGAAGAGCGGGATGTATAATTAGAGTGGCAATCGTTCTGACAATGGACGGACCAAGACAACGTCCGTAGCCATCCGGTTATCGCGGCGCGGTTCGTCGACTGGATCAATCGTCCAGTTTTTCGCATGGAGTGTATTTAAAGCATTCGCTAAATCATACATCGAATAACGTTCGTTACCGTTCAACTGATAGAGCCCTGCTTCTTGTTCAAGTAAAATCGTAACGAGCGCTTCTGCCGTGTCTTCGAGCAATGAACTCGACGGATACCAGTTTCGACTTGCTTGAATAACGCCATGCTGCTTCATTTCGTTCGTAAAGAAGTCGACCATGTTGTTCGACCCTGCCTCCGTCCCGATCTGCCAACCGATTCGGACGATTTTCGCTTGTGGATCGATTGCTTGGATCGCTTGTTCGCAAGCAATCTTATACGCACCATACTCATCGGTCGCGTCTGGCACTGCGTCTTTTTCGATCGGTGCTGATACGTCATCAGAGAAAACAGACACCGTACTCGTGAAGAAGAATGGGATCTTATACTCTTGGCACAAGCGGACAAGCGCTTCCGTCCAACTGACGGACCCCATCCCGATATGTAAGAAATAATCCGGTCGTTCTGTCTCTAAAAATGTCCGCATCGCAGATTCATCAGTCGTTGAGACTTTCGTCCGGTCCCACGCGACCGTCTTGATGTCGTGTTTTGCTAAAACGTCCGCAACGACGGGTGCTACCGTCCCGTTCATGCCTGTAATGATTGCTTTCATTGTAATTTATCCCCCTTTTTTTCGACTAAAAATAGTGAAATCGTTTACTACTTCAGTTTACACATGAACCGTTCATTTAACGAATTTTTGGCCATCCTTTCACATCCATACGAACTAACGTAGTATTCATTACCGAAAATGAACCAAAAAAAACGCCTGCCGTCCGATCTAAAATCGGTAGGCAAGCGCGTTGTATACGTTCGTCATTACTCCGAAACGCCTTCCGTTTCCATTCGGCGCCACAGTACATTCAAGAAGACCGTCATCCCACTGATCGGAATCAAAAACAATAACGCCGTGATCCATAAACTCTCCATCGACTCCACTCCTCATCGTTCATTTCTATCTTTAGTTTACAAAAGTGCGAAACCGCTTACCTCCACCTCAAGGCGGATATTTCATCCGGCCTTGTCCTGTCGTGCCTCCGTGAAGGACACGGTACGATGAATGAGTAACCAGATAGCTGTCATCACGAGACCACTTACGGCAAACAGTAGAAAAACGAACGAGATACTAAAGAGCGACGTCAAGTACGATGATAATCCGTAACAGAGTGCGGAACATGCTGTCGATGCTGCAACCATCGCTGTCCGGACCCGTCCGAGCAAGTGCGCAGGTGTCGAGCGTTGTAACAAGGTCGAGAACGGTATCCCGAACAGTGTCAGCGCCATGCCGAGTAACACGAATCCGCCAATCGCAAGTGGAACGGACGAGACATAAGCAACGATTGCAATCGCGAGTCCTTGGAGTACGACGGCGACGCGAAACAGCTTATCCTGTCTGATCGAGACGACCCACTTGCCGTATAGGAGCGACATCGTGATTCCCCCGATTACCGTCGCTAGCTCAAGTGCGGAAAAGGTTTGTGCAGTCCCCGATAAGACGTCCTTGGCGTATGGCGCAAGTAAGGTGTTCATCGGTGTGATCATCCAGTTCGCGAGGATCGCACAACCCAAAATCCATTTCAAGCGACTGTCGTAAACGACGTGGCGAATTCCTTCGAGTAACGCTTCGCGGTACGATCCGTGACGTGCTCCTTCAGCAACCTGTCCCGTCATGTGTTGGACGAGTAACCAGGCGACGAGATGCAGTCCAAGATCGAGCCATAAGATACTCGCAATCGAGAAATGAGCAACCATCATCCCACCGAGTAAGAATCCACTTAACGTCCCGATTCGTTCGATTGTTGCAAGATAAGCATTTGCTTGCGGCAATTGGTCATCTTCGACTAAATCAACGACCCACGTGAAGACGGCGTTTCCACCAACGATTTGCAGAATCGTCTGAACGACGAGCAACCCGAGTAACCACGGTAGAACGACCTCCGTCAGTCCGATTCCCGCTAACGCAATACCAAGCGCTAGCAACCGAATGAGTAACGACGTTTGATACAACGATGCACTGACGAAACGGTCAATCCACGGTCCAACAAACGTCGAGACGAGAAAACGAATCAGAAAAACACCTGTCGCGAGCAACGCGACACCGGAAGCACTGATCTCTTCTGCACTCAGCCAGTAAATCGCGATATAGACAAAACTCGTTCCGACGGTCGATAACAAATCCGAGACATACATAAAACGAAACGCACGTGACATGACTCTCTTTTCCTTTCTTAAAACGACTTCTTGTTCATCTTACAATTTTTCTCAATTGTTGCCCATTCTTTTTTCGTCATCATATCGTCATCGTCTGTTAAGGCATTCTTACCCGTCTGTAACAGAGCCGACATGTTCATTCGCTATACTGAAACCCAAGGGAGGTGAAGATCCATGAAAACGCAAACGCGTTATGACTATGAAACCGAACAGGAACAGGTCGACGTCCCATCCGAGGCACGTCTAGGCTACTACTTTCTATTGATCGTCCTGCCGCTTGGTCTCGCACATCTTGTCCAGTCGCTTGCTCCTTCGCCGGATCAACACCACTCGTCCGTATTGACGGGTTTGACGTTCTTATCTATCGTCTTTTTCATGTACTTAGGTAACCGAGCTGCTGGAAATGCCAAAACGACCTTTTTCGGATACTCGATGTTCTTGAGTATCAGTCTGTTCGCGACGCTGTTTCTACCAACGGTGCCGATCATTTAAGCATAAGCAAACGAGCGCACGTCCGACTTGGACATGCGCTCGTTTTTTAATGCGTATGCGATTCGTGTTTGCCGTCACAGTATAACGTATCACCATGCGCGTGTTGATCCGTCTCGACCTGGATTGTCGCATGAGTGATACCGACATGTTTTAAATCGTGATCGATTTGTTCACGAATCGATTCCGACTCGCTGACGGTCATGTCTTCTTTGACGACGACGTGACACGATAACGCGTTATAACCACTCGTGATCGACCAGATGTGTAGATCATGCAGTCCGAGAACCGCTTCATTCGTCTGAATCGTCGCGACGACTTCATCAATATCGACGTCGCTCGGCGTCCCTTCCATCAAGACGTGAACCGACGCCTTCGTCACGTAATAGCCGCTCCGTAAAACGAGGATCGCAACGATGACACTCGCGAGCGGATCCGCCCATCCCCAACCGAAGAACATGATCAGAAGAGCCGCCGCAATCGCTCCAACTGACCCAAGCATGTCGCTTAAGACGTGTAGATACGCACCGCGCATGTTGAGGTTATGTTCATGTCCACCGCCACGTGTCATGATCCAAGCGACCAAGATATTAACGAGCAAGCCAAGAACACTGATGATCAGCATTCCGGTCGTTGCGACGACCGGTGGATCGATAAAGCGCTGGATGGCTTCAATAAAAATATAGAGAGCGATGACGATCAGTGTCACACCGTTTATGATGGCGGCTAAGATTTCAAAGCGTTTTGAACCGAACGTCTTGTTCGCATCCGGCGCTTGACTCGAGAACTGGAATGCTAACAGGGCAATTGCGAGTGATATTGAATCACTTAACATATGACCAGCGTCTGATAACAACGCCAAACTGTTCGTCCAAATTCCGCCGATGACTTCGACAATCATGAACGCGGTGATGATCAGGAACGATAAGAGCAGTACCTTTTTATTGTCCGTATGATGATGGTGGTGATGATGATCATGTGCCATGACGTTGCCTCCTTTAACCGTTCATTCAAACGTCTATTTGAATTATAACGTGTATCGTCTTTAGGGTCAACGGGCTCATCCTTTATATCCTACAAGCGCTACCGTATGAAACGACCGAATGATCGGTCCTCTTATTAATACGACCTCTTTGAAACCGACTTGTTCAGCAAGGGGAATGAATTCCTGTTCGATTCGTGTTTGAAGATCTAGCCACTCAATTCCCGCTTTTCCATCACAGTATGTTAAAACGAATCGCCCGCCTGGTCGTAAAGCGCGATGCAGCTCTTGTAATGTTTGATCGACGGATTCCCAAAAATAGATCGTATGAATGCTAAAAATCCCGTCAACCGTCTCGTGGAGTAATTTTAAATGATTCACATCGGCTTGCTGAATCGTTGCTCGGTTTGCTTCAATCGCTTGCCGATTACGAAAAGTTGCTGACCGGACCATCGTCTTTGACAGATCGAGACCTGTGACGTGCTTCGCATCTTTTTGCGAAAGCAAATAGGCAATGGCATGTCCAGCTCCTGTACCGAGTTCTAGAAATGCTTCCCCTGCCTGAACGTCAAGTATGTCGATCGTCCATTTCATTTCTTCCTGATGTTGCCGGACCATGATTTCACCAATTGACGCTCCAATGATTCCCCGTGGTTTCGCATATTGTTGATCGATGAATCCATTCCACAATCGCTTCATTTTTATCCTCCTGACTATCTACTTCCGATGACTCTATTATCATTCCCTAGATCATTCAACACTATCAAAAAAGCAATGTGATTCCCTCACATTGCTGAAATACCGCTGTAATTGTATTAAATGAACGACCGGAAGTCTTCCGTTTGTTGCTCGAGTTGCTGTGCGACCTCTTCAATCGCTGTAAAGCGTTGCATCGTTTCTTTTACGGTAGCAAGGCTCGACTCGACTTCTAGATGGGACGCTTCAATCTTTTTCATCATCGCCATGATTTGACGGTTCATCGTTTCCGTATTCGTACGTACTTCGACGACTGCGCTACCGACTAAATCCGATAAGTTTTTCACTTCGCTTGCGACGACCGTAAAGCCTTTGCCATGTTCTCCAGCACGCGCTGCTTCGATTGCCGCGTTCAACGACAACAGATTCGTCCGGGCTGCAATCTCTTTGATTGTATCGGCTATTTTTGTAATCTCGATCGCTTGGTCATATAACGTTTCGAACGTCTGCTGGTTTTCAGCGGTTTCACTGGCAATCGTGTGCATCGTCTCTTGAAGTTGGTTGCCCTCTTTCGATCCTTGAATCGACTGCAGATTCAGTCCTTCAGCAAGCGACTGGAAACTTTTCGCATATCCTTGTACACGATCAATCCGATCCGTGATGTTACTTGCGATCTTGACGACACCGACGACCTCTTCTCCTTCAAAAATCGGCATGTACGTTGCTTCCAGCCACAAGACGTCACCCCGGGCATCGACTCGTTTGATTTTATCCGCCGTACTGAAGCCTGAAAACAGGCGTGTCCAAAATTCCTGGTACTCACGGCTGTTCGCGAATTCCGGTGTACAAAACGCATGGTGCTGTAAACCAATCATCTCGTCCCGCTTATATTTCATCGTTTTTGCAAATAAGTCATTGACGTCGACGACACGTCGTTGGCGATCAAAACAGATCATCGCAACGTTTGCTTCAAGGCTTGATAAGATCGCTGGTGAGAGTAAACGTCTCGGTAAGGTTTCATTCATGATGTCATTAACTCCTTCTATATATCATTCATGTTCTATGACAGTTTCATGCAAGAACAATCTGTATCTATCTATCGTCATCAATTGACCTTTTTTACAGTTGAACCAGCGATTGTTCCTGTTGATTTTTCGCCAAAACGAGGTGACGGCAGCCAAATAGATAGTAGCTGCTAAAATTGATAATGTAGTAATACTATATTTATAAGGAGAAAATAAAATTTGCTTTTTAGTACGACAAGTAAAGAACCTAGACCGCTCGACTCATCCAATGGTCCAATTGCGAAGAAGCAGGTAAACTGTAGTGTGTCAAAGAAGATAATATCATCGGAGGTGGTTAGCGTGGATTATGAAAAAGCGTCTCATAAGTTCCAACATCGTAAGCAACAGTTGACGTTTAAAAAAGAGACGGTCATCGAACGCGTATGCCGGCGCTATAACGCAACAGAAATTCCGAAAGACGACATCATGGATTTAGTGAATGACGATCAACTTGAATATGATGCCATCTTCTGTTGCCTAAAGATTGACGATGCAGCCGTCTTGGATTCGCTTTTCACGCCTAAGGAACTAGACGATTTCGAGTGGGAGATTCAAGATAACAAAAGGAGAAACCGACGTTACCGAAATAATAATCAGAAAGAAGCAGACTACATTCAATTGCTTCTTGATGAGATGGAAGGACGCCGGATCGATATCGTCTTAGAGAGTCTCGACGACATTTATATCACTGGTTTCTTAGTCCGGAATCAATCAGAAGTAATCGGATCTTATTTATTCAGTCTCGTCGGCGGTGCATATTTTGCTGATCCTGACGTAAAAGACCTCGTTATTCGTGCCAGAGAGCTGACGGAAGAAGAAGTCGAAGAATCATATCGTGATTACCTTGAAGATTTAGTCCGGTGGAGCCACATCTAAAAAGAACGATTGACTTCAGATGAAATCAATCGTTCTTTGTTTGAGCTTCGATTTTCTCGTTCCGAGCAGCCTCAAAGTTGCGATAAATCGTGAATCCTACTGTTGCTATTAGAAAAATTATTCCATAACCGAGTTCCCAGTCAAAGCCGAAATACAAGATCGATGACGTGATGACGACGATCAAGATTAACCGAATGCTCGATAAATGATACTTACTCATGATTTTCCTCCTTTTCTTCCTCCACCGAAGTAGATGTACGTCACGAATAGAATCAACATCCACGTAAAGACCGCGAATATGATTTTAAATAAACCGTCAGGCAGTATTTTTGAGATGTATAACATGGTCATTAAGATCGAGAACGTCAAATGATTATTCCTCATTTGCGTAGAGAGCTTTTCCCAGTGAAGTAGGACGAGTAACACAGCGACAGGTGCGAGAAGTGCTGTGAGGAAGAAAAAAGGAACGTTCCTCATATAAAATGGTGTAGTATCCTTTTCTTTTACCAATAGAATCCTCTCCTTACATATGTATAAATTACCATAAACAATACACTTATTCCTATTATTACATCAATATGCCATCATGAGATGAGAGTCATTTACTTCGTGCTACTTATCCTATTTATATGATTAGTGTACTATTTCCACATTTCGAAAGAGGTGTCCCTATGCAAGATCTCATTCTCAAACAACTCCTCACCTTTTATTGGGTGCGGATGGTGAAAAGTCCATTCTATATCTGTACGCTGCTCTTGTTTCCATTCTGCATGATCATGAAAATATTCGTTGATATTCACGAAGACTATGTCTATATGGATTATTCCGGATTAGTGAACGGCATAGTGATCCCGGTACAAGGAATGATGCTCCTAATTTCTGTTTATCTGTATCGTACGGTGTCGGATGAAGTCCATTATCGCCACAGTATACTTCTCCCGAATATTGTTCAAATACAGTACCAACGGATCATCGCTCTTCTCATCAATCACGCCGCATTTCTAGTTACGACAATCTCCACCGGATTAATCATGCTTCTGTTTTATTTTCATACTCAACATATCCCTTGGTCGAGCTTTCAGATTAGTTTGCTCAGTCATGCACTCACGTTCTATTTCTTTCCCCTCTTCCTCGCTGCCTTATGGGGAATCAACTGCGCTTTACTATTTGGAAAACGAAAATCTGGATTGCTTGTTCTCTTCCTCGTTTGGATTTTGATTGGTCCTTTGAATACAGAATTTTTCTCCGACTATTTTTATGCGGGTGGTCTGTCCGATATTCGGAGCCTTCTCTTCATCGGTCCGCTTCAACCCGGGTCCATTTATGCTCAACTAACTGGATTCGTGGAGAACGATGCTCTTTTGCTAAAGAACGGGTTACATGTTCTGTTTCAGTGTGTCGTGTCACTATTTCTGATAGGAAAATGGAATCCGCGAACAGCGAATCGTATGACGACGACAGTCACGTCCTTGGTCTTATGCAGTCTTCTTATAATGCTCTCTCCGCTCGCATTAGCAAATGATCAACTTGTATTCGATCGTAGCCTAGATGATCACCTCTCAACACGACAGATTAAGTCATCTTCCGATCACTTCTCGAATCACGATCTGGATTTCACCATACAGAAGATGAATATAAACATCACACGACAGACGAATCATCTTTTCGCTGTCGTGACCCTACTGATTCATCCGCAAGATACAACGTCGATCCGTTTATCCCTATGGCACGAGTATCCTATTCAATATGTCGAGGTCGACAATAAACATGTACCTTTTGAACGACAAGGCGACTTTCTCTCTTTCAAAACGAATGCATCGATTTCTTCTCAAACGGTTAAGATTGGCTATCAGATACAAAACAGCGCCTTTTTCCCAATCACAAGCGATACCTGGTATTTGCCCGCTTCCTTGAATTGGTATCCGGTTCGTCAGGCAGATCCGATTAACCGGGTCGGCGTCGAGACGCTTGATTTAATTAGAGATCGGCACACAGACGTGGACGTTACAATCGAAGGTGATCTCCCAAGCGATCTTGTGACGAATTTGGAAAAAGCGGGTCGCTCCCTGAGCGGTCGAGTAGCAGGAGTAACATTGATGCGCGGCGGTCTTCAGGTTCATCGACTGAAAGACAAGCAACTCATCACGGACAGTTCATGGTCGGAACCGAATACATATTGGTCACCCGTCTATAAAACCTTATTACAAGTCGATCGCATCATAGCACGTGCGTTTCACAAAGAGGCTGTTTTTCCAAAGAAAATCATCTTGATTTCTCCAAACATGGAACGTAACAGCTACCGTGATGACTCCCACTTGCTCCTACAAGTAGGCACAACACTTCGATTAGATAAAGTGCTCGATGAAGTCATCTCCGCCTACATCCCAAGCTTACTCTGGTCAAACACTTCAAGTGACATCCAGACTCATCCAAAATGGCGCGTATTCAATGCGGCACTTGCCAATTGGGTACAAACAAAGATGGATATGGAAGCGACCGACATCGATCCGTTCTTCTTACAACAATCAAACCTAGAGATGGACCAAATCGAAAAATGGATCAAAGACTACACCGATCTCAATCATGACAAACAACTGAAATTACTTAAAACATGGTATGTCGAATTGAATCATTCGACGTCCACTCATTAGGAGGAGAATCATTTGATCGAATTGAAGCAGATCACGAAATCCTATCGAAAAAAAACCGTCCTTGATGATGTATCGCTTAAAATCGAAGGCATTTATGGTTTACTCGGTCCAAATGGTGCTGGTAAAACGACATTAATGAAGATTTTATGCGGATTGACCTCTTTAACAAAAGGTGATATTCAGATCAATGGAAAATCCGTCGTGAAAAGAAAGCATGCAGATGTATCACGTCAAGTCGGTTTCTTACCGCAGGACTTTAATATCTATCCAGAATTGACAGCAAAAGATGTCCTTCTTCATTTGGCTTTACTCCAAGGGATTCCAGGTGAAACGGAACGACGCAAACGGGTCGAGGAAGTCCTTCAACGGGTGAATCTTCTGGAACAGGCTGATACATATATGAGAGAACTTTCAGGAGGCATGCGTCGACGTGTCGGAATCGCACAGCTACTCTTAAGAAAACCGCAAATCCTAATTTTCGATGAGCCAACTGCAGGACTCGATATCGAGGAGCGCATCCGCTTCCGAAATCTCTTACGTGAACTCGGTGAAGATCATACCATCGTAATCTCATCCCATATCGTCGAGGATATCGAGTTCTTATGCACAAAAATCGGAATCCTTCGCCAAGGAAGTATTCAATTCGAAGGTACGCCGAAAGAACTTAAATTAAAAGCGAATGGATACCTGATGCGGACAATCATTCCGACAGAGTGCCTATCGTCTTGGATGAAAGATGACCGTGTCGTACACCTCATCGAACATGGCAATCAGGTTGAAGTCCGATACCTAGAGGAAGTCACCGAATCATCTTCGGATGTGGAACCACGACTAATCGATGGCTATCTAAAAATCATGCGAGGTGTGAAATGAGCATGCTGTTCCTAATCAAGCATCTCTTTTCGTTCGATTGGAAACTTCACAAAACAGCAATCTTGCTTCCGGTTTTCATGTTCTTCATCTTATTGGTTCATATTTCGACAGCTTCGACTGCATCCAGTTTGCGCGTTTTGCAGACAGCTTTTCTTCCTTGGATTGCTTGGACAATCATCCTCCATTTACAACCAATATTTGATGAAGGCGCTCGCGATACCCTGCTGCCTCATTACCGGAAATGGATCTTCCTCGATATTTTGCGGTATACTGTTGTTTTTCTCAGCATGTATATCGTCTTGATCGGAATGATTCTTCGTCATGGTGATTCATTATCACCCATCGTTTACATTCATCATGTATCGATCTTCTTATTTTTCTTGTTCTTCGGGATGGCATTGATCTGGCTGACAAAAAACTTCGAGTTCGCCCTTTCTATCCTGTTGATGTATACCTTGCTCGAAATCGTCACGAAAGGGCAGTTCATGCCCTGGCCACATGTGTTTCAGTTTGAAACTTTTGAATTCGATCCGCTTTTTGTTTCAAAGATTGGAACTACCTTCATCTTAGCGATTTTTTTCATGATGATGGGATTGTTTCAAATGTACCGTCGATGACTCCTCCCTCATGCTTCATTCGTATTCATCATAATAAAAATCGAGTCCATTCATTTAGTTCATGAATGGACTCGATTGTTGTCGCTTAACATTCATCTTTCATGTTCAATGACTCTGCCGATCGAATTGTAATCTGTTTTGTAGCATCGTCGATGGAAATGACACAATCCCATGTTGGTTTTAACTGAAGGACATCATTATGATCCAACCACAAGACCGCACTCAGTTCGATGAAGTCCCCCATCACGACCATTTTTCGCACTCTCTCATCAATCACAGCATACAGTTCATCATCTAAGTTAATTTTCCAGCCGAAAAATTCACTGACGCTCATTCTTTATCTCTCCCCCTCATCATACGTTCTCTACATCATTCCGCCGTAGAAAACGTAATCTTCCATTTCTTCCGTGCAATCAATACAACGATCAACGAAGCCAACAAAGATATTTTAAGCGTCGTATCATCGATTACATGTAGCCCGTAATGAAGTGAAAAGAGCGTCATAAGTAGGAGGACGACGAGTCCTAAGAACATCATGTTTTTCATTTGATCACCTCTTTTCCAATAGTCATTCGGTTTGCTGTCAATCCTCTGAAATATACCGTCCTTCTTGTTTGTTCGTAATTTGTTCGCCGTCTTTGAATCCCGTGACTTTAAAGCGATGAGATCCCGATCGATATATCTCATATTCATTTTCCGGTTCATCTTGGAACACGACCCGCGCAATGAATTCACCAGTGCTGGTATCGTATCGAATTTCCTTGTTCTTCACATATGTCATGTAATTCTGTTGCTTCAGAAAGAGATTGATTTCCTGAGTGACTTCTTGTTTTTCATCATAGCAAAACGACTTATAGGCTGAAGCACCGATGATGCCCACTCCTAGAATCAATAATATCGTAATCCATATATAGGTTCGTTTCATTCCATCACTCCTGCGATTCGTTTTTGGACATTTCCCTTGTTTTTAAATTCTCAATATGTTTAAACTAATACAAGAATACAAAAAAAGGAAGTCATTTATGATAAAAAAATCCATAACATACTTTTTAATCTCATTTATGATGATTGTTTTAATCTTGAATCTATTAAATGGTCGCGTGATCGAAAATGAACGATTAACGTTAGCCGTAAACATCGCTATAGTGTTGATGGCGTTATTCTTTATCAGCTTGAGGTTCTTAAAAAGAAAGCGTAAATAGAATATTAAGTAGTATGTAAAGGTGATCAAATCGTGGGACAATTTATGATTTTCGGTGCACTGATGAATCTTCTGATCATTGGCGCAGTCGTCTATGTCATATGGAAGTTAGCTAAGTAACTCTTTAAAAAATAAGTGATAGATGTACTTTTTTCGTTTACTACATATGGATTAATGCTTACATAAAGAAAGTCCCTTTCTCATTCGAAAAAGGGACTTTCTTTAATTGTTACCCCGCGTAATTAAACAATGGACCACGCAATTCGAACTCATACGTTTCGCCGTCGACGATGCCGACGATCGCGTCACTCTCAATCAACTGATGCAGGAAGTCTGCCATCTCAGCCGCTGTATGGTATTTCTTGACGTTCTTGCTGTAGTCAAATCCGGCTTCCCCGCGCGAACGATCCGCGAACTCTGTCTCAGTCGCAGCCGGTGCAAGCACTTTCGCACGGAGTTTCGCGCCGCCTTTTTGTAATTCTTGTGCGAGACCTTCTGTGTAGGCACTGACATAGAACTTCGTCGCACAATACGTGACCGCATTCGGAACAATCCGGTAGCCACCAGCTGACGAGATGTTAACGAGTGTCGTTCCTTCGACGTCATAGTGATCGCGGACGAACAGACTTGAGAGGATCGTCAATGCCTCGATGTTCAAGCGGAGCATCTTCTCGATTTTCCCGAGATCGATGTCTTGGACGAGATCAAAATCACCGAATCCGGCATTGTTAATCCATGTCTCGATGTCGAGTTCCTTCAGTCCTTCGTATAAATCATGAACGTTTTGGTTATCAGCGAGATCGACCGACTTGAGGATGACATCACTGTCTGGCGAAATCTGTTTGACTTCATCCCGAAGTTTTTCGAGCTCCGACGTCCGGCGTGCGACGAGGACGAGTGATTTCCCTTTTCCTGCGAGTAGTTTTGCCGTCTCATATCCAATTCCTGAACTTGCTCCTGTAATGACCGTGTACTTCATCTAGCATATCCCCTTTGCGATTTGGTATAGTGAGAGTCTATTCCTTAGAGTGAACTCTAAGTCAAGCAGAAAGGTGAGATTCATGTATACAATTTCTGAAATCAGTCGGCTGACCGATACGAGTGCCCATACGATCCGCTATTACGAAAAAGAAGGACTGCTGTTTCCGAAACGTCAAAATGGTCAACGTCGATACGACGACCAAGACGTGACGTGGCTTCGCTTCGTTCTTCGCTTACGCGAAACACATATGCCGATCGAGCAGATCCGTTCTTATGTGTCGCTGTTCCTTGCCCACGGAGAGCAGGATACGACACGAGAACGCCTCGCGTTACTTGAAGCACACCATGCGAACGTCGTAGCGCAACTCGCTGCCTTACAAGAAACGGAGCGAATGATCGCAGAAAAAGTCGACACCTATCGTCGCCTCCATCCTACAATTCCCGCTCCTGACGTCGTTCAACCCTCTGAGAATGCCTCCGTCAATTGACGGAATAACGTCTCCCGTTCTGCATGTGTTACGGCCAAGAAGTTATCACCGATGTTGACTTCCGTTGCGCACCCCTTCTCTTTCTCGACAAGGTAACCAGCGATCCCAACTTTTCCATGCGACTGAATCTCAATTAAATTTTCCTCGACGACTGCTTTTTCCGCCTCGAAGTACAGATGAAACATGTTCGAGACGGGCTCTACTGGACGCGTCGAGATGCCCGGAATCGCGTTTAGCCTACTCGCTAGCTCTTTTGCGACTGCATGGTACTCCGCCATGCGGTCTTTTCGTTGTTCATAATAATAGTCAGCGGATAGGATATACGGATAAAGACTGATCAAATCACCACCGTAGCGTCGTTTCCAAATCCGTGCCTCTTTACAAAACGTTTCCGGTCCAGCTAAGATCGCTCCTGCGACGCCGCCTAACCCCTTATAAAAAGAGATATAGACACTATCAAACAACTGCGCGATCTCTTTCGCTGACGCCTCGTAGTAAGGTAAGACCTCGAGTAAACGGGCACCGTCCAAGTGTAGACGGATTCCTTGTTCTCGTGCATACGTACAGATCACTTCGAGTTCCTCACGTGTCGGAAGCAATCCGCCGAGTTCGCGTTGCGGCAGTTCGAGTAATAGACAACTGACAGCTGGCAAAGCTTTGACGTCGTCAAAGGTCATCAAACGATCGGCTTTACCAACCAATATAGGTTGAATTCCGTGTAATTTCTTTAAGCCGTCTTGTTCGTGAATCTCAAGGTGACAGAGCGGATGATAGGCGACGTGACGATTGTCTTGTTCATCCGACCAAATGCGCAGTGCAATTTGCTGCGCCATCGTACCGCTCGGGAAAAAGACCGCATCGTCGTGTCCGAGCAAATCTGCCATCTTCCGTTCGAACGTTTTGATTAATTCCCCGTTGCCATAGATATCACTTGGTTGATCAGCGTCAATCGCTTGTAAGGCTTCCTGTAAAATACCCACTGTTCGGTTTCCATGTCCGTCTAATCTTCTTGTTGTCGCTTGGTAACTCGATCGTAAATCCATCTTTCTCATTCCTTTCTGAAATAATGACTATTTTTTGAAAAAATCAAAATATTCTTTTTCTACTTTTGCTATACTGTGTAGCGAAAGTCTGTCAATCTCACTCATCAAAGGAGGTGCCCCTATCGTGCGAACGATTCGCGCTCGCCTATTCATTCTCATTCCACTCGTCTGTTTAGTACTACTTACCGTGCAACACTTCGTCCCGTCACTTTATACGTCACTGCTCGGACAATTTGATCCGGCAACGAATATGTCTTGTATTGATCGCTGTGGTTCGAAGGAATCAATCCTTGATACGGTCGAGGAAGGAACGTCTTACGGCGAGAGCACTGTCACGATGAGCGAAGTTAATCCTCCCGCCGAATGGTTTCGGACTGGTTTTAATTCTTCGGTGACAGCACCTCCTTATCTTCTCATCTTGTGTCTCGTTCTCCTGTTTTGTAGCTGGTTTTTTTGGCACTATCTCCAGTGGATGCGTCGCCCGCGTATCGATGTCTCGGGGTATGTCCTTTCACCACGTTTTCCGATTTTCACCTATGAGACAAAAGACATGCCTGCAGATTCAATCCGAAAACAAATCATTTACTTTAATGAGCAACTTCCGCTCTCCTTACAACGTCGGACATCTGAAACCGTAACGGAATGGTTCGATCGGATTGCTTTCCCGTCACCTGTCGATCCACTTTATTTTGAAGTCCGGTACGGTAAAGTCCCAGTCATCTCGATCCATCAATTTACCTTTTTCGTCCAAGCGATGGAGCATTATTTACGGAAACGCCAATTTCATTCATCTCTTTCTTGAATCTTACCGTCCTGCTTTTCGAAGCTTGGCGGTTTTATTGTGAATAAAGACATCCTTGCTCCTGAAAAAAGATTTTAAAAGGCTTTAAAGATTGAATTGACTTTTTTTCAAAAACAAACGATTAGTTGCCAGAAAACTGGGTAATATAGACTATAGTAGAGAAAAAATCTTTCAACTTGGAGAGTGAGGTGAGAGAAGATGATTAGTGCACAAGAAGCCTACTACATTAAAAAAGAACTGAATGAAAAATTCGTAGACCCTCGGATTTCATGTGATTTTTCCATCTTTTCACTTGAACCGTTTCAACTTCTCTTGCACGTACAAGAAGATGTCGATGAACTCAGTACCGAAACGAGGTATGGCTTAAGTCGTAAAATTCGTTCTCAGCTTACACAACTCGATGCACGTGTCGGTGGTGAACCGGTCAGGACGGTTTATATCATCTCGGCACCCCTCATATCTGATCGATCGTATTGCGTCATCTTACAATGAACATTAAAACACCCCGTATGAGAAGTAGACTCTCACGCGGGGTATTTTAATGTTCATCGATTCGTTAAGCCATCGATTTTCCAAGCGTTCTTCAAAAAAACTTGTTGCTTCGACCAATAAACGATCGCATACTCTCGGTTAATGTGTTCGCGTTCTATTATCGAATGCTCGATTTCTGCGTCAAAATCACAAAAGGCATACAAAGCGTTCGACCTGTCAGAGAACTTTCGCATATCTTCCATAAAAATCGTCTCTTGCTGATCGAGTGACCACGAACTCAGGTTCTCCTCTTGAAAACCGAATAGAAAACCAAAGCAGTCTTGCTCTTTCTCAATCGTCATTCGAACAGGTAGCTTCGTTAACCCATGATACTCAGGCAGAACGAGTAAGGCGTTCCCGTAATGATGACTCAGCAAGGGACGCCAGTCCTTCACCTGACCGTCTTGCTCGATCCAATTTGCTCCGTCTGTATCCATCGCGTAACTGAACTTTAGACATTGTATGTCTCTATGAAAAGTATCCAAGACTGTTCGAACAGCCACTTCCATGTCGTGCGTTTTTTCAAAGACAAATCCTAGATGTATCATTTCATTTTCATTCCTATCTGATATACATTACCCTGCCATATCACCAATCTGATTGCGTCCATTCTCTTTTGCCCGGTACAATGCTTGATCGGCTAGATCAATGACTTCCTTTTCCGTTGTCTCCGCTTCCGGTATAAGCGACGTCAGGCCAAGACTGACACTGACTCGGCAAAGCGGTTCATACCGTTCATGTGTGATGTTTAAGTCGAGAATGTCCTGACGAATCCGCTCCGCAATATGACGTGCATCTTCTGCTCCACGCGACAATAAGACTGTGAATTCCTCACCACCGTACCGTGCGACTTGTCCGTAACGTGCTTGACGCTTTAAGACGCGGGCGACTTCCTTCAAGCATTCATCACCTTTTAAATGACCATACGTATCATTATACGACTTAAAAGCATCCACATCGATCAAAATCAGGGAAAGTGGTGTCTGTTGGTGTTTTGCTTCTTCGAGAAGTTGCTCCAATCGTTCATCAAACGCGCGCCGATTCGGAATGCCCGTCAAGGCGTCATGCAGGGAACGGTGAATCAAGGCTTGTTTACTGCGCTCCATCCGAAATGTCTGAATGAAGGCAATCAAGACAAGAATAGCGACGCTTGCGACGACAACG
Organism: Exiguobacterium sp. EA-TM-5; assembly: GCF_053878415.1. Lineage (NCBI taxonomy): Bacteria > Bacillati > Bacillota > Bacilli > Caryophanales > Exiguobacterium > Exiguobacterium sp. EA-TM-5. The sequence goes on from NZ_CM132670.1 coordinate 2,170,650, forward strand.
ATGACCCACTTCGCAGCACTCGATGCTTGTTCGGAACGATTCGTTGCTTCGGAGATAATCCGGTTGACGTCCGTCCGTAAACGTGCATCGATTGGACGAAATGTCTCGATGTATCGCATCCCCTGATACCGTTTTGCCTCAGCTGCTGCTTGATCCCCACTTCGAGCAAGTGCCAATTGTGTATCATAGAATCGCGTCGCCGTCTCAATCCGTGGGATGGCCTCTGTCCGGACGAGTTTTCGCATAATCGGGTGATTCTCATCGAGTTGATTGAGTCGCGTGACCGTTTGATCAAGCCGATCAATCGTCCGCTCATACTGGGCTAAATCTGCCTCATTCGGTGAGAGGATGTAACTGCGGACGACCAGTTCAAGATTCAGTAACGCCGGAAACAACTCTGCTGCCTCCGTTGAGATGGGAATCGCTTCGTTTAAGATGCGAGCATTCTCTCGTTCGATTTTTAGGAAAGCCTGATAACTCCAGACGCTTGTAAATAAAAGCGCACAGAGTGCTACAAACAAATACCGTTGCAACGTTGACCATTTCACAAAAAGACCGACCTTTCTTTCTCTATCTACTTGACTAAAGTCTATCCCGTATATCGGTATCTTGAAATCAAACTGTTAGTCGTTTGTATGAAATAATGCCCGTTGCCGACACATTCCAAACGCTTCCAGCCTACTCAATCGGTTAAGGATGTGTTTTCCAGCTGTTCCTGTTCCTGTGCCTGTCTCCGTCTCAGTGACCGTTCTGTCACGTCATTGTTCTTCCACCAAGCCACGAGCAGACCGATTAGTCCAACCAGACCCGTTACGAATCGCTCGACGTCAGTGGACGAAATTGGTAAGGCCGTAAACCCGAGCGTCGGTAAGAGTAACTCAAGAAACACATAGAGCGGGATCAAGAGGCGAATCCATGCTTGAACACGAATCATGGCGACACCGGGAAGAGACGCTGCCATGTTTGCGGACCGACGATCCCGTCTACCGCAAGCCGACATGTCTGTTGAAACGCTTGAACAGCATTCGTCAATCGGGCATCAAACACTCCTGTTACCGTTAGATCTAATCGTTTTTCAATTGCCCGCACGAGTTCCGGGGCTTGGATTCGTTCGCGAAGATAATGTCCTGGTTTTGGGACATGATGCCGCGCAAGACTGACATGATCATACAGTTCGAAGTGTGGATAATCAGGAAAACGGGACCACTCACCTCCCCAGTTCATTCCGCGCCGCTTCATCGCCGCAACGATTCTTCGGAGTCGAGCATCTGGTGGAGAGAGGAACATTGCTCCATCCTGATAAAGAAAGACGTCGATTGCAACACCAAAATTATGGTTTGATTGACCACCGCGTGCTTGTGTGACGATTGGTCCTGGCGTCGTCCGTCCTTTCGCATATAATGCATTTTGTTCCGCAATGCTCCGAAAGCTTTGCGCAATGCCGAGCTTGATCCCTTGCGGATAGAGTTCTCGAATCACGTCACGCGCAATTCGAACGACTGTCGGATGCATGCCGGGAACGGTTAGTTTTTGGTTCGCGCGTCGCAGTACTTCTTTTAGTTGCATCAAGCTCCCTCCTTTGTCAACGCGTGTAACAATTCAGCGATTTCAGCATCATCAGGAATGACTTGCTGCTCTTGTTGTTTCGCCTCGTAAGCGCGTTGTGCTACTTTTTCTTGTTCAACCCAATTTGGTAGTTGAAATAATGAAGTTCCTTTCCGTGTTCGATGAGATGTTTGTTTTGGACGTTTAGTCGCGGATCCGGTCGCGAGACGCTTGACGACTTGTTCGATGTATCCGAAGTGACGACTGTTCGCACGAGCTGCTTCTTCAATTGCGTACTGAATTCGCTCGATTGGGTGCACCGACGCAAGCTGTAGCAAATCCTGTTCGATTCGTGGTGTCGCCTTACCGAGATTCGTCTCGTACTGCTGCACCAGTTCCATTTTTAAAGACGTTTTCTTCAAGACTTCTTCTTCGGAGTCAACTGACACCTCGGAGGCAGTCGTCTCTTGACTCGCCGGGGGTGTACTCTCAACACGAGGCAGGACACGGTAGGCATTTGATGTCTGTCCTCCGTGTTTCGTGAAACGTTCGACTTTTTCAATTCGTCCGCTCGTAATCAAGGACTGGATACACGACTTAACCGTCGATTTGCTGCACGGGACAGCATCGGCAATCGTCTGATAGGACGGAAACGCTTGACCGTCCTGACCGCTGAAACTTTCGAGAATCAGGTAAATCACCTTTTCATGAACGGACGCAAATGCCGTCCCGCTCCGTAAGAGCGTATGGGGAACCGGAAGATAAGGGGCTTGCATGGTGATTCCTCCTTTCTAGGAAAGATGACAGGAAGAAGTGACTGTTTGTTCGAAAAGAATAAAGAATAGTTTTTTGAGGAGGGACACGATGAACGATCCATTCACGTTTTATTTGCAGGAGCTCGATCGCTACAGTCCGGACGAGTTGATCCATCACATCGATCACGACACATGGTCAATCAGTCAAATGTACGATCACTTGATCGTCGTCAGTCATGAATATTTAGATGAAGTCGAGGCGTGCCAATTCGCACCCGTGACCACGTCCGGAAAGTCTCCGTTCGGTGAACGATTATATACTGCCGGTGCGTTTCCAGCGACTCCAATCCGATTACCGGATGCGATGAATGCACCACCTGACGAGACGGATCAAGTCGAGCGATTACGTACGCGCTGGCTAAAGCTGATGGATCGTCACGCTGCGCTTGTAACAATCGCTCAGTCGACACCATCTGATCAAAAAACGCAACATGGTGGAATGGGTTGGTTGAACGCAGCTGAGTGGTATGCGCTCGTTTCGTACCATCTCGCGCATCATCAGCATCAAAAACGACGACTCGATGCTTCGTTAGCGAATCGAACATGAAAAAAAGCGCTCTCCGCATACGAAGAGCGCTTCGATTCATTTCAAGACGTGCCAGTTCGTAAATCGTCGGGCTTCGAGATCGAGTTGTTGTTCCTCAATCCAGCGAAATGCTTCGAGCACGAGCGGTGACGCGTTATCGATCGAAACGTCACTTGCCTTGACCCAGCGCGCACCAAGCGAATCTTGTCCGACGAATTGATCCGGGATACCAAGCGCACCACCCGTCTGCCTCACGAGATAAAAAACAGCGATGTGATGGACTTCGTCGAATTCCCGCCAGTCCCACGGGAGCTTGAAATCAGCGACGCCGAGTTGACGATCGAGCGCCACTTCGAACCCTGTCTCTTCCGTAAACTCACGGCGCATTGCTTCAGCGAGCGTCTCCCCTTCTTCTAAACTGCCTCCTGGTAAATCATAGCGGTTAATATACGGTCCCCCATTCTTATCGATGACGAGTAAAGTATCGTCCTTCATCAATAAGCCATACACGCCAAACGCGCGATGACAACGAATCGTCTTCATTAGTCATTCCTCCCTGTATTCATCTTCAGGACGGTCGGGATGAACGTATCTAAAAAACCGTCAAATGGAAACTGTTTCTGCGCGATACGTTGTTGTAAATCAAGCAACGACGCACGAGTTTGTTCGACCAATTCGACCGGGTAGTGATACAACTGCTGATTCTCTAAAAATTCGTCTTCATCGACGACCGTCCATGCTCCGTCTCGATAGACGAGATCGAGGTCAAGATCGATGAACGACAAGACATCTCCTTGAAGAACTGGTGGGAGACAGATATTGCAGTAATAAGTCACCTCTCCCTTTCTCTCTAGATCAAGACCAACCGTGAAATCTGCATCAAGCGGATAAAATTCAAGACTATAGTTATCGTATGTAAAGATTGCATCCCGTCGATGATGATGGAGTGTCCGTCCTGGCGTATTTGCGACGAGGAGATACGTCTCCGTCTGCTTGAGGACTGTTCCTTCCCATGAGTAATGCGGACGTCCGTCATATTTTTTTGCCTGAATCGTTAGCTTTGATTTCAACTTCATCCCTCCCGTTAGAGCTCTCTAATTTTACCAAATGATTTCATAGGAGCAAGTCTTTACCTGAATCTTTAAAATTTTGAGACTCCTGCGTTGACATCCTTTGCCAAACTGCTATCGTGAAAGTATCACCATCACACTCAAGGCTGTGGAACCGATGTTCATTGCCGAGTTGTTATTGAATGCTTGTATCGCCTTCACCGGCTTTTATTTGATCGCTAAAATCATCTATAGTCAACGTCTCGCCTCAAGCAGCTTAAAATCACTTATCGTCGGTCTTGCAACAGGACTGCTCGGAGTGCTCTTGATGTTTAAAGGCATTGCCGTCAACGATTCGTTGCGGATGGACTTACGTCATTTACCACTCGTCTTACTCGCCTTTTACGGTGTTCGCTCCCCACTCGTCATCGCGACATTAATCATCGCTTGCTCTCGCTTTTACTTCGGTTGGACGCCGCAAGCGGTCGTCGCTTTTCTTGCCGTCCTTGGTATCAGTACTGGTATGTATTTCATCCATAAGCTTTTGCTCCACCGACCCTTTATGCAAAACCTCATTATGAACGTTTGGGCCTTGTTCATGATCTCAATAGCGGTTTCGATTAATCTTGGCTTTAGTGACGCAGCACTTCGTTTACTCGCTTCGACGTGGTCGATCGGCCTTGCTGTCGGAATCTTATCGAGTCTGTTGACGATCGACTTTCAGTTGCTCAATGAACAAGTTCAGCGCTATAAACAATCGGCGGAACTCGATCACTTAACGGGACTATATAATCGACGCGTCTGGGATGAGCGGACGGCGATGTTAGAGACAGAAGGACGTTGCTATAATGTGCTCGCGCTCGACATCGATCACTTTAAGCATGTCAACGATACATACGGGCATGCGAACGGTGATCTCGTCTTACAACAGTTCGCGCGGATTTTGCAGGAAGAGACGCGTCCGCACGATATTACAGCTCGAATTGGTGGTGAGGAATTCATGATTCTCGTCTATGATTTGACGCCGTCTAAAGTCACGAAGGTCGCGAACCGAATCCGAGAGCGAATCGCGAACACACGCTTTCAGCTCGACGGTTTCCCTGCCATCTCGATCACAGCGTCCGTTGGCATCGCCCATGGGAAACATGTCGCTATCCAGCGAATGAATATTTTAGCGGATGAAGCGCTCTATGCTGCAAAGGAACAAGGTCGAAACCGTGTCATTCTGTATGAAGATAATGCCGAGGCAGCGATGACGACACATGACCGTGAACCGGTCCGTTCGTAAAAAGTAGCTAGAGCTAGACATATCTGATTGTTCGGTACGGTATGTCTCAAGAGATTCCATACTATCCATAAGGAGTGAAGCAATGAAATCCGATTTTGAGTTCATGACGACGTCAGAAACGATCCTATTCGTCAGTTCCTTTTTCATGTGGTTGTATATCGGTCGTCACTTCGTCATGATTACGACGTTCGACGAACTGTTTTTAACGCAATCTTGGTGGTTACTTCTTCCGATCATCACCTTCATTCTATTTTTACGCTCGTTCGTCGTGCGACGTTTGATTCAGCATCATAGCCAAGAAGATGATCACGATGTCTCACGTGAGGCGTGACCGTCAACGTAAAGAGAGGACCTACCGGATTCATGGTAGGTCCTCTCTTTACGCTTGATCGATTCGACGGAACTGTAAGCCGCGCGCTTTCCACTCCGGTAACAGTTCTTTCAGCGCCGCAATCGTCTGGACGGGTGCTTGAGGGTCTGCGCCGAACGTATCCCCGTTATCGTGTAACAAGATGATATCTCCCTCAGCCACATTTGACAGTAGCCGTTTGATTTTTGCTGATCCACCCTCTAACTTCCAATCCTCCGCCATCTTCGACCAGAGAATCATTTTGTATGAGGGAGGACAGAGGACGTCGCCCGCATTGAGTGCCCCCCATGGTGGACGATAGACCGTCGGCCGTTCACCGGTGATCCGTTCAATGATCGCTGCCGTCCGCTTGATTCCTTCTCGGACCGTCGACGGTCGCATCGACCAGTTCGGACGATGGACATAGTTGTGAATCCCGAGTTGATGACCTTCCTCATGGATCCGGCGAATGATGTCCGGATGTGCCTCCGCTTTATGACCCACGACGAAAAACGTCGCTTGAATACCTTCTTCTTGTAAAAGGTCCAGTAATTCCGCCGTATAGACAGGATCTGGACCATCATCGAACGTCAAGGCGACGTATCGTGAATCAAGTGACTTCGTGACGCGCCATCCAAAGACGCGCGACGCCATATACGGAACGACCGTATAGGCAAGGGTAGCGAGAACTCCCGCTGTGACAAGACGTGACCGCATCTGCATGATTCTCCTTTATCCGTTTACTTGACGTCGGTTGCCTTCAAGGCAACCCGCAATTCGTTCTTCAAAAAATCGCCGATCGGCAATGACTTGCTCACTTTGATACTGTGAGATTGCTTGATGCCATTGGTGCATGACGTCCGGATTCTCAAGCGTCCGCCGAATGACGTCAGCAAGTGTATCCGTTTGATCAAACGAGAACGCAAGTCCTTTATCTAATAAATAGGTGCGGTTGATCTCTTCTTGTCCTGGTAGGACGTGCTGCATGAAAAGCGGTACCCGTTTTTCGAATGCTTCACTGACCGTTACACCACCAGGCTTCGTGACGATCGCATCCATCCGTTCATACAACTGATTCATCTCATCGCGTGAATCGATATAGGCGAGTGGATGGATGTGCGCATGTTGCCGTGATGACAATCGTTTATATAACGAGCGATTATTGCCACATAAGACGTAAAAATCAGCTTCCGCACAATGCTCGATTTGCGTCAGCAACGTCTCCAGTTGGCCCAGTCCACCGTTTCCGCCAGCGACGAGAATTTGTTTGCGGGACTGGGACGACCGGATGATTGATCCGCCGCGGATTGCCGGGTGAACCGCAATTCCCGTCACGAACAAACGCTCTTCTGGAACGGCGTGTTGCTTCAGCAACTCTTGCTTGGCTTCCGTATTTGGTAACAAGTGATACTCGATATGCGTCTTGCCCCAGACCCGACTGACGAACAGATCCGTATACGCATTAATGACCGGTACGTCACAAAGGTTTCGTTCCTTCAATTGATTCAACAGATAGGACGGAAACGCATGCGTACAGATGATGACATCCGGCTGTTCCGTCCGAATGATCCGTAACATTTGTTGTTGAAAATAATGCGACGTCCATCCTGTCGATTTTTCGTTACTCGAGCGTCCCGCGATATGTCGATGATAAAAACGACTGTAGCCGTTTGAGAAATGGCGAATCCAGTTCAGATAAAACTTCGACGTCACCCATTCCGCGAACGGACTGATCGTACTGAGCAACTCTACTTCCTTGACTTCAACGCCAGGTCCCTGCAATCGTTCTGCGATGGCTTCAGCGACAAGGTGATGACCGGATCGCATCCTTAAAAAAGGAAAGATCACTATTTTTTGCATCGTCTGTCCACTCCTTCAAACTATCCGATGATTCTCCAAAAAGAAGTATCACTTAGTTTTCTTTTCCCGCCTGGTTTTTTCCTGAAACGACACGTTTTTCAAGTCGCTTACGTTTGAGCCATTTCACGAGGACACCTAAGAGGAAGAGCACAAGTAAGGCAAATCCGAAATAAGGCACGACTTCCGGTTTGATATGAAACGTCTTGCCGGCAAAGTGTCCGAGTAAAACAAAAGGAACGACCCATAGCGCGGATCCAAGTGCCGACACCCAGAAGTATCGACCAAACGGAATCCGTTTCATCCCCGCAAAATAAGGATTGATTTGTCGCACCCCTGGAATATAGAGACCTGCGATGATCGTCCGGTTGATTCGTCCCATGTAGCCATTTGAGACCCGCTCCCAGCGTTCCTTCGTCAATCCGATGAACCGACCGTACCGTAAGACGGTCGGTCCAAAAAAACGTCCTGCTGCATACGCCGTTAACATCCCGACGAATGTGCCCCCGTACGCGGTCAAGATCGAATAGATCAATCGCTCTTCGTTCTGACCACTTAAGATACCGATCAAGACGAGTAGTGATTCTTCCGGTGCCGGAATCCCAACGATGCCAAAAAATAAAAAAATGAAAATAACGCCATATCCATAGGCATCGAGGTACTGATTGACCGTATCCATATTCATGTTGTCACGTCCTCTACTGCTGTCTCGTTGTACTATTTCACCCGCTACTGAAACTATGTATTCGTTTCTGTTGATTCATTTCCTTTTTCAGAAAAATTATAACCTATTTCGAGTGAAAATTGACCTGTTCTTTCATCTCTTCTCGTGACAGTTCTCATTTTTTAGGAGATGATGAATAGACTAAAGTATAACAAAAGAACAGGAGGAGAAAAACAGTGAAAGAGAACGAACAACTAACGATTCAACGACTCTCGTCCGAGAGCATTCCGCTGGTCAACGATGCTAACGACGCGTTCCCGATCATCGGACGCATCGTTCCACAATTCTCCGGTACCGCGTGGTCCTACACGGAGGAACTCTATGAAACAGCTACTGAAACCCGTTTTCCGGACGATCGACTCGACTGGACGACGTATATCGAAAACGAGAACCGAATTGTTCTGCTCTCCTTTTCCGGTACTTCTTGCATCGGACAGATTCGTCTCGTTCGTGACTGAAACCGTTTTGCCTATATCGAGAATATCGCTGTCAAACAAGCGTTTCGTAAACATGGCGTCGGACACCAACTGCTCGCCGCTGCGACGAACTGGGCACAACAGCACGAGTTGATCGGTCTGTCACTTGAAGCACAAGATGATAATTTGATTGCTTGCCGCTTTTACGTGCGAGAAGGCTTTGTACTTGGTGGTGCCGATAGCCTCAAACAACATGCCAATCCACAAATCAATCTAACGCTATATTGGTACAAATTATTCTGAACGTCAGCCAGAAAGGATTTGTTTCATGTTGTCTATCGTAAAGAACAGTTTCATTACTACGATCTTATTTGCTTTCTTTTATACACTCATTGCCGGACTGGAGATGGGGAATCCGTCGAAATACAGCACTTCGCTCACAGATTTTTTCATAATTGGTTTGCTGTATAGTGGTCCAGTCATCCTGATTGGCGCATTTCTGACGGATGGTCTTCCACGCATCCTGTTCCGTTCAAGCGTTTCGTTCGTACAACGAATCATCCTCAACCAAGTCGGTGCTCTATTTGCCAGTGTCGTCCTCTATCTGCTGATGCAGCCCGATCATTTTTCGTTCTATTTCGTCTTGTTCTGTTCTGGTGTAGCGCTGATCTATCTCATCGTATCGGAGTCGGCGCGGAAGTATCCATCGCTCATCCCGTATCTGTTCGGCTGGTTCGGTCGGATCGCCCTTAGCTTCTTTTTATTTCTTAACTTGTTTGGGTCGATGACGACGATGGTGCCTTTTTTATCCCACACGGTGCAGTTGGTCAATGAGTATTTGGACGCTGTTGTGCTTGTATTCGTCAGCGGTATCGTGATGGCTGACGTTCTCTTATCTATCCGCTTCGCGAAGCGTTCGCTACCGTGGACGACGCATCTACTTGTTCATCAAGGGACCGTCTTTGTGTTCGCCGGCACGTCCCTTTTGTTCACCTCACTCCCTTCGTCACTGTTTATCGGAAACGCAGTCGCTGCTTTTTTATACGTGATGGTGACCCGTCTATTCATCGTCATGAAAACCGGAAAGGAGGAGCACCATGATCCGTCTGTCATTTCGCCTTCTGATGACTAATTGGATTTTTCTGATGCTTTATCAACATCTTCCGTACTCGCCACGACTCATGCCAGATACGGACGTCGGGTATTATCAAGGTATCTTTGAGACGTTGCTGTCGTTTGCGATCATCATCACGATCGGTGGCATCTTGACGGACGCGATTCGCTACTTCGGATTCCGCTCCCTTCCACTATCTTGGTCGACGCATCTGTTCCTGAATCAAGGCATCGCCTTACTACTTGGTGGGATCTTATTAATCGTATTCGACAGTCTGTTTCAAGCGCTTCTTTTTCAAGCGATTGCAAGTAGCGCCGCTTTCCTCTACTTTTTGATGACGCGATTGACGTTATTATATAAAGAAGAACGGTCTGTTTGAAATCAGACACTTTCTTACATTTTTGTTAGGTATGAAAGACGATCTAGGCTCTATACTGAATGTATCGCTCATTAAAGGAGACATGCTGCATGTTTCGTCAAAAATCAATTCTGTACTTACTGATTTTCTTGTCCTTCGGTTTCGCCTTCGATACGGTCACTGGATCGTCTCTCATTCCGTTCGTCGAACCCCTTCATCTCTTGATTGCCTCACTTGCGTTGACGATCACGACCGCCTGTTTAACCCTGTTCTTTCTGTTCTACCAAGGCGTTCGTCCGCACCTTGAATTACTGATCGTCCTCCCCTTTTTGATTTTGACGAGCGGCATCACGTTCCTCTTCGTCTTCTTAAGTGCAACGACGGTCATTTAACGTTACTAAAAGCCCGTCTCCTTCGAGGAAGCGGGCTTTTGGGTCGGAATATGTACTTCATGGTTTAGCGTGAAGATCCAGCAAAGGATCAGTTTCACTCGGCCAACTGATCTGTCCCGCATAATGATCCTCAATCGTTGCGACCGGTTCCGAATGTTCGAAACGAGACGGTTGCGTCGATGTCGTACAGACGATCAAGACGGCTAACAGACTGATGATACTAAAGCATCGTCGCATCATAGTTTAAACTCCTTTAATTGTTTCTCCCTTCATTTTAGTTGAACACCATTACTGCGCCATCCGTCCTCCGCTGTATCTCGTACTCCGTCCATCAAAAAAGACCGACTGCGTAAGTCGGTCTGACACTGTCATCCTTGTTCGCCAACTACCGAGAACCGTTCGTTGAGGTGCTTCGCGTTTTCAATCTCATCCAACACAGCAATCGCGTAATCTGCATAGCTGATATAACTCTCGCCTTTCGCGTTCAGAATCATCTGCTCGCCACCGACTGTATACGCTCCTGTTCGCTGACCGCTAGGATCAAAGAATCCAGCTGGACTGAGATATGTCCACGTCACGTCTTGCTGTCCTTGCAGTTCGATCAAGTTTTTCCCCATGTTCGATGCTGTCGGATAATAGGCTTCCGGGAAATCCGGTGTTTCCATGACGCGTGTCGAGTGACTCTCGTCAACGAATAGGCTTCCGGCACCACCGACGACGAATAGTCGTGTCTTGCTTCCTGCTAGCAAATTGATCAAATGACGACCGACTTCGATGTGTTTTGTTTCCTCACCTGGTGCAGCATTAAACGCATTGACAACAACCTCAAATCCGTTCAAATCATCTTTCGTCAGTGCTAAGACATCCCGTTCAAGAATCGTAACATCTGCCGTCACTTTTGCCGCATTGCGGACGATCGCCGTAACGTCATGTCCTCGATCAATCGCTTCTTGTAAAATCAATTGCCCTGCTTTTCCTGTTGCGCCGATGATTCCAATATTCATGATGATTCCTCCTTTTGATATGTAACTAATTTGATTACATGTAACCAATATTGTTACAAATAAATTATTTGTCAACTTCGATGCTCTTATTCCCCGTTTCTTGCCAAATGAAAGATACGACGTATAATGAGAGAACAATGTTTTATAAAGGAGGGTCATCCGTTGGCCATCAGTACACGTTTTTCCGTCGGCATCCACATTCTCTCGTTGATCGCGACTGACGAGAAGATGACGTCCGACTTGATTGCCGGTAGTGTCAATACGAATCCGGTCGTCATTCGTAAGATCATGGGGATGTTGAAGAAAGCCGACTTGATCGAAGTTCGCCCGGGTGTTGCTGGAGCACGACTCGCTCGTCCGTTATCTCGCATCACACTGCTTGATGTCTACCACGCCGTCGCTGTCGTTCCGGATAAGGAACTGTTCGGCGTTCATACAACACCAAATCCAGATTGTCTGGTCGGACGAAACATCCAATCGACGGTCAAGCCGATCTTTGAGCTCGCACAATCCACGCTTGAGAAGGTGCTCGCTCACGTCACACTTGATGATATCGTTAGCGAAATCGAACAAAAAGAAGCATCGTCCTCATGAGGGGCGATGCTTCTTTTTGCAATATATACATTGCATATGTCATCTATATATGACATACTAGATGAGGGAATATTTGTAAAGGAGTGGATAGATATGTCTACATCGTTAAGTCCTATGAAGCAACTTCGCATGCAGCAAGGCTTAACACAAGGTCAACTAGCAGAGAAAGTGCATGTCACACGACAAACGATCGCCTTGATCGAAGCGAATAAATTCAATCCTAGTCTTCGACTTTGTCTAGATATTGCACACGCCCTACAAACAGATTTAAATACATTATTTTGGGAGGAACAGCATGAGTAAGTGGTTAGAATTCTTTGGTATTAAAAAGGAAACGGATGAACGCGTTCAACAACAGGATACAAAAGTATTTTTCGAAGCAGGGGTCTTCGTCCTCTGCTTAGCGATACTTGATATCGTCATTCGCGGGATGGTATTAGAGCGTCCGATAGCTGAGTGGGGATTTAGCTTTTTCATAATAGGAGCATATGTTATGTATGGCATCATTCGAATGGCATTCGCTGGAGTATACGATCAAGATATTTATGATGAGAGCTCCTTTAAGAAGAAAATGAAAAAACATACTGTAGAGCATTTGTTGATCAGCTTCTTCTTAGCCATCATCACGACGGTTCATGATGGTGTGCCACATGACCTAATGGGATGGATGGAGATACCCGTTAAGTTTTGTTGTGCTTTCTTAGCAATGCAGTTGTTTGAGTGGGTCTTGTCTCGTATCTCACTTCGAAAAATCAAGAAAGAACTTCAATAATACATGAATACATAGTGAAACGCATCGTCCTATACAGGATGATGCGTTTTGCATTACATAAGCCATTGATACAATAGATATCCTCCACCGAGGACGACAAGCACCGCGAGCATCTCAAGTCCGCGCATCCCGTCGTTTTGTCCACGGGGTACGGCACTACCTAAACCCTGATCAACACCATCGCGGAGATGATTCAGTGTTTGTTTCTTTTCTTGTTTAAAGCGAGACATTCGAACGCCCCCTTTTTACATATTATACCACCTTATATTCACCTACAGTATAGTATGCTAAAAAGAATACGTAGTAGTGTTTATTGTAAGTTTAATTCGTTTCCCTATTCATTTCGTAGTAACTCCATATACCCCATCTTTTCAACAGTCAAAACATCCTGCTCGAAGCGTTTGACAGAACGTTTCGATGCTTGGTCCTCTACTAAATTCGGATGACCGAAGCATACATTCAATATCGAATTAAGTTTCTCTGCGTCACCACCGATGAAATAGTGGGACATATATGTGCTGTCTTCTGAAGCAATGACGACGAAGGTCGCCATATCGAGCACCCCTTCGACATTTTCTGCTGACAGGAGTTTATCTTTTGAGAACGCTTCTTTGAAGTCATAACCATCGACAGAGCTAATCTTTCCTTTTAGCAAATCTAGGATTAATTTTCGATACACACAATAGACACCGCGAATCGTATCATATGGTGGAACGAACGGATCTTCCATGATCGTGATCAATCGCTCGTCGTCTCGATCTAGGCGAATGGCATGAAAGTCATCGACTAGTAGCTGATCAATAGCGGTCACGGTCTTTGGCTTGATCGATTCATCGTCCTGTACAGACATTCGTCTTTTAGTCAATGATTGTATCCTTCCCTTCTGCTCGTAACCGCTGAAGCGATGTTTTCATCGTCTCAATCTCTTCGTCCGTATGACGTTCCCACGTACCGAGTTCAGCGATGATTTTCACAGGTTCAGTCGAACGATAGGACCGGGTCGGATTACCAGGGAATCGTTTGTTCGTTAGATTCGGATCATCCTCATACGATCCGAGTGGTTCAACGAGATAAATGTGTTCTGGAGCGTCAGATCGTGCGAGCTCCGCTCCCCACTTTGCTGCATCAAGCGTTGCCGTAAAATAGACATGTTGTAGAGGTTGCTCCCGAAAATTTGAAGCATGTCCCGGCGTCAACACATCTCCGATTTGTAAAGTGACTTTCGTACCATGAAAAAATGGACCTTCGACTATCTTCATACTATTCGCCTCCTGACTTGTATATTCAGTATAGATAGTAGATTCATTGAGGTGTAGTCTGTTTCAAAATGAAATTTCACGGTATACTTATAACAAAGGAAGAGGATTTGTCGTCAGATTGTAACTCGTTTTTTGTCTACACGTCAGGCATGATGGGAATAGTCATTTTACATGTAAGTTAGGAGGTCATCCGTTCAACGTGAAGTTCTTTAAAGCTTTAGCGAAAACCGAAGAGGCTGTCTGGATTCCAGAAGCCGAGTGGCAAACCGTTTGTGAGCAAGAAGGACTGACCGTGCCGAGTCATCCACAAGAACAAATCGTTGGTCTCGCATATAATAACCAGCGTCAAGTCGTTGAAGTCACGCGTAATTTACGTCCACCGGCACTCAGTTATTACGTCACGATTCTTGAACCATCAAATAATCGATCACTCATCTCAAAACGTTCTTTCTTGACCGTTCTTCATGAACGGACCGAGCGCACTTCCCTTACGGAATACGGTACGTTTTGTTTGCTTGAAATCAACGTCCGAGAAGAAGGACTCGGTGAGCGTGGTCTACTTCTTGAATCATTGATCCATGACATCGAAAAAAAGTATACGCACTATGCGATCCGTGGTGATTATGCGACGATCACTTTACAAGGTCGCGTCTCGGATCAATGTTTTACGAAGTACGGATTCCGATTAATGGATTCTTATCTTACGCTATCAAACGGGTTTCCGTCCTAATTAGACCTGACATGTTCAGGTCTTTTTTGTATGGATTCCTCACAATGATGGGAAGTGATGGGTTTCCATTCAAACTAGTAGCACGACATATTTTTAATATGGTATGGTAAAAGTAATTCATCAGCAGTATATTCTATATTTAAGAGGTTCCCCATGACAACAACGACAGAAACATATCCCATGGCATGCTGGCAGACGATTTCGACGTATCATAATCAACAAATCAAGCACGTCAACGCATTCTTGAAACATTGGGATCTATCCCATACGAATCTTGAAGTATTGCGTTGCCTACAGACGACCTCATGTACGAGCCAGAAGGAAATCGCTGAACGAATCCAAGTGACCGATGGTACGATTTCACACGGAATCAAACGACTGTTCGAGCGGCAACTGATCACCCGTAAGCGGAAATGGAAGACGAACTATCTTCTGTTGACGGATAAAGGAACAGCCATCCTTCAAGAAGTGTTGCCCGCCTATGAACGTTTTCAACAGCAGCAATTCGCCGCCTTGACGGCTCGACAACAGGAAGAATTAATCCGTTTCTTTGATAAGCTCAATCCCGCATGACAGAAGAGGAGGAAAAAAAATGACCTTCACATTCGAATCTTCGATGCAGCACTGGAACGCCATTCAGCGAATCCACGGCCGTTATTCGAAAGAAGTCAACGATGTACTTAAGCCAAAAGGACTCTCGAAGTCGCAATTCGATTTACTGATGACGTTGTATCATCAGGAGAGTGCTACACAAAAATCACTCGAACGAACGCTTGAGCTCTCAAGTGGTGCCATTTCGCAAACCGTTAAGAAACTACTGGCAGAGCACCTCGTCATCCGCAAACGGATCAATCGAGAAAAGCGGATTCTGTTGACAGAGGATGGCACAGCTCTCGTTCAACAATCAGCGCCTGAGATCGAAGAGATTGACGATCGGTATTTCCGTGCTTTCTCAACAAAAGACCACGAAACGTTTGATCAATTGCTGCATAAGATGCAAAGCAATCATTTTTGATCGTACTTCCGATAACCGCGGACGCTTTTCTATCGAGGTGTCCGCGCTTTTTACATAGAGATACTAAAATGAAGGAGCAACAAAGATGACACATAGAGACGTATTATTAGAACGATTAGACGCAATTGGGCAAACGATTGCACAAACAGATGATGCGCTTATCCTGCTCGGACTCGGTTCTGTCGGTCAAGAACTCGAACGACTCGATGACTATTCGGACTTAGATTTTTTCGTCATCGCAAAACCTGGTAAAAAGGTTCGATTCATCGAACAACTCGACTGGTTAGAAAATGCACACCCTATACACTTTCAATTTCAGAATACGCAGGACGGACATAAAATCATGTTTGACGACGGCATCTATGCCGAATTCGCCATCTTTGAATTAGATGAACTTTCTGAAATCGCATTTTCCGCAGGTCGCATCGTGTGGTGCGATTCTTCCTTCGACGCATTTGAACGCTTAGTCCCGCAACCGCATATCAGTTCGAGCGAACATCCATCAATTGATTACGCCATCCATGAAGCGCTGACGAACCTATATGTCGGGCTCTGTCGCGAAGCACGTGGCGAAACATTATCAGCCTTTCGTTTGATTCAACAATTTGCTGTCGGTCAATTGCTATACGTTCTGTCCTCATTTGAAAAAGAGGAAGCGACATATGTTGATCCGTTTGCTCCAGAACGTCGGATTGAGCAACGTTTTCCAGAAATGGTTAACCGATTCTCAGAGATGATGCCAGGCTATTTACAAAATAAAACAGCTGCACTAGCAATTCTCGATTATATCGAACAGATTCATCCTGTCTCACCTGCCATGTCAACAACGATCCGTTCACTCGCCCGAACAGATACTACCTAAAAAACACGTCCGAATTTCCTAACTTAAAGGAGATTCGGACGTGTTTCGTTTATGATGAATCAACTTCAAAAGAATACTTCATTACAGTTTTGAAAGGAATAATATTCCTGTTATCGATAGGTTTGTTCTCCTATACATGATACCATTATTTTACATTATAATAATGAATCAATGACGTATCTCTACAAAGAGTATAGAAAGGAAGCCATATGAATGTATGAATTAAAAGAACCTACTCAAACTATCTCGAAAGACGCAATCAAAGTATGGCGATTGACCGATGCGTTGGTTTCCACTGCCGTGTTAATCGTATTGATTGGTCTGCTATTCGTCGATACGTACTATCAGTGGTCCAGCTGGATCGGGATCGTTCTCTATGTGTTGATTGCAGTGACGATCATTTCGGCTTTGATTGAGTGCACCGTATTACCTGTCTACCGGCAAAAGACATGGCGTTACGAGATTGATGCTCAGTGCATTCAATTAAAGCATGGTGCCTTCATGCGCAAGCATCTGATCATTCCAATCAATAAAATCTATTTCGTTAAGACATCGCAAGGACCGCTCAGTAAATACTATAATCTTGCAACAGTCAAAATTGGCACGATCGGTTACGTCCATGACATTTCGTCTTTACCACTTGCACAAGCAACGGAAATCACGCAGCGAATCACTGCCTTATCGGACCGTACGTCACGAAAGGAGCGAGCTGATGCGACAGGAACCATCCATGACTTCCTTTAAGCTCCATCCTGCCTGGATTCCGTATCGCTTCGGCAGTGCCACGAAAGAATTCGTTTTCGTCGCTTTCATCATCTCTTTCTTGTTCCGCCGCTTATCCTTACCGCTGTTCTCTTGGTATGGATACACGGTGCTCGGTAGTTTCATTCTCGTGCGTCTAATCGGTCTCGTGTTGCAGTGGAAACACTTTACATATCAACTCGAGGAACAAGAGCTACTGATTGAAAAAGGGGCGTTCATGACAGAGAAAAAGCAGATTCCCTATGAACGGATCCAAGGGATTACGGAATACGAATCGTTGTTTCATCGCGTGACGGGTCTGACGTCACTCGTCATTGAGACCGGTTCGGCGGATTCCGATGCCGACGTTCGTCTTGAGATGCTGTCAATACAAGAAGCAGCACAAATCAAGGAACTGATTGAGTCGATCGTTACACGCCAGCATGATCCTGAGGCACTACCAGAAGTCGCAACGACCATGCTAGTGCCAAATCAAGAACAATACGCGATTCAATTCAAGGAGATTGCGCTGGCTTCGCTGACGTCACTCAGTCCGTTGTTCTTTTTCTTTCTTCTCTACTCTGTTTATCGAGAATTAAGTCGTTTTCTTGAGCTCGATGATATCATCAATTCGATTGTCAGATTCAGTACCCAATCTAACGTCATGCGTGTTTCGATGATTGGAATCTTGATCATCCTTGCTCTCAGTTATGGTGTCTTTCGGAATTATCGCTTATATTCTGGCTTTCGCATTGATGCAGATCAACGCTTGATTCAGATTGAAAAAGGCTGGGAGAGCGTTACGCGCTTCTCGATTCAAAAAGACCGGATTCAAGCCTTGACGATGCGGAGTCGTTTCATCCATCAGTTACTCGGAATCAGTCAAGTCAAGATGATCAGTTCGATTGATCCCGAGCAACAAGACAAAAACACGTCTGCCGTTTTGTTCCCGTTCATCCAGCGTTCAAAAGCGCTCGACTTGATCCCGAAAATGTTACCTGATTTTCAAGTGGTACTTCGGACGCTTACGATTCCTCAACTGGCAATCGTCGTAAAATTATGTCGGACCGTCTTGTTATGGGGTATCGTTCCAATTTGCATATGGTTCATGTTCCCGAGCTTACGTTTTCTTGCCGTGTTGATCTGCTTTGCTATCATCACGTCACAAATCTTGAGTCGCCGCTTCAGTACATATACGATGAGTCCGACATTGCTACACTTCCATCAAGGGGGACTCGCCCCTCTTACGTACTGGATGCGCCGTGATGGCATCGAACGACTCAAGCTGTCCGAGTCTTACGTGCAACAACGTCTTGGTCTTGCAACCGTCACCGTCACCTTACATGCGACTCCAGCAAAGGAAGTACGGATCACGGATGTTCCGATTGAATGGGCGAAGCATTGTCAAAGATGGTATATCGAATGAATCAATCTTGAAGTACAATAAATAGACCTGTCAGCTTCTTTATGCTGACGGGTCTATTTTTGGAATCAAAGAAGATCATTTTTATACTTGTAATCCTTTAAGATCGTTTCCGCGTCTTTAGTCGTCCAATCTGCTATCGATTCTGAAGGATGTTTTTCAAGATATGCGTCCATGATATCTTTACCCAATCGATACATACTCCACAAAGGTACATCCTTATCCTTATTTCCGTCCATGATATCATCTTGCGTTAACTCGCCATTTTTCATTAAACGTAGAACATGCTGTTTCGTCTCTTCTTCTAATGGCTCGACCCATGCTGGTGTCACACCTTTGACGACGCGTTTCGCGAACTGATCCGCCTTCCCTTCAAGGAGGAGTGAATGGATCAGTGGACTGGCTTCATCTTCTAAAGAAGTATCTAGCTTCATTCGATCATATAAAGCAGTGTGGTGATACTCATGGGCTACTGCATAATCCAACATTTTCTTATCGTAGTCAGCAGTAAGGAATAAAACGAAGCAATCTCTAGTTGCTAATCCTGCGACCCCTCCCATGACATCGATACGCTCCATGAATTCCGAGTTAACAGGCACGATGAAAATCGTATTCGTTTGTTTAGGTAATGCCCGATGTGAAGCAGTATAACTTTTCTCAATGATTTTTTTGATCTCTGTATCTTGTTTCATCAGCTCTTTCGTCCGACTCACTAACTGTTCTTTATACTCAGTTGCTTGTAGCATAAAATAACTTTTCAAATATGTTAGATCGAGATTTTGTTGCTCAGCGATTTCATCGATGTAACCTAAGACATGTTTAAGATAACTGTTCGTGTTGTCGTCTGAGTTCCCTGTCTGCATCGCTTCTTCTAAGTACTGATTGTATTGTGTATAGAGCGGAACAATCTTGACCTGATCATCTTGCCCCATCTTGATCGTCTTGTTTTTAATCATTTCGTCATTCGATGAAAAGAAGTTTTCTGCCCTTTCCCAAACGGTACACCCCGATAAGGTAACCAACATCAAACAGAGTAATACGAGCACTCTTTTTTTCAATGAAACCCCTCCCTCAGATTTACGTCTCAATCTTTCATACTGTTATTTAATAACAAAAGTTTCATATTTTATACAAAAAATCTATTTCTAAATCGCTATACACAAAAAGAACCTTGAAGCGTCCTATCACTTCAAGGTTCTTTTTACTTCATGACCCTGTACTCGCAAATGCCTTTAGTCCGAACAACCAGAACCGATAGGCAATCAGACAGGCGATGATCGCGACGAGTGGTGTCGCAAGAGCCATCGCTCCGTACCCTCTTCCTTCAAAGAAATACATTGCTGGATAAAAGGCAGTAAATCCGAACGGGATGATGTAGGTCAAGACGAACATTAATACTTTCGAGTAGATCGTCATCGGATAACGAGCAAAGTCACTCAGACTGAAGACTGCTGAGACGACCGGCAGACTATCGACCATCCAGAACGAGAACGTCGCAAAAAACAAGTTGATCGCGATGTAAAGCAGTCCGCTCGAAAGAACAAGGATGACCAACATCAAAAAATCACCGAAACTCCAGACCATGTTTAACTGCTCTGAGGCAATATAGAGCACTCCACCACCAATCAACAATTGACCAAATCCGTCTTGTTGGACCCGCTCAGCGATGATTTGAAACAGTGGATTGACCGGGCGCATCAATAATCGATCCAGATTACCGGTCCGGATGTATTGCCAGCCGATCGTCCAGAGGTTATCAAAGAAAATATGATGCAAAGCACGTCCTAAGAAGGCGATTCCGTAGATGAATAAGATTTCATAAAAATCCCAACCGTTTAGCGTCTCGATATGCTGAAAGACGACCGACAGGAAAAAGAGTGAGGCGAACTGTTGACCAAAGACCGACAGGACTCCAATCAGAAAATCAATCCGGTATTCCATCATGACCTTAAAATGACTTTTAGCATACAACCAGTAGAGTTTTATGTATCGTTTCATCCGCCGAACACCGTCACTTTCCGAATCGCAAGCGCGAACGTGACACGTAACAAGACAAAGAACCCAATCAACCAACCGATTTGTACGAGTAATGCTTGCAGGATGCCGCTTGCACCGATTTCTCCCGTATAAATGGCGACCGGAACGTAGACGAGCGAAGCGAACGGTAAGTAGAGACTGATCGTTTGAAACCAGTCCGGAAATAACGTCAACGGAACGATTGCTCCAGACATGATCGTGATGACGGCGTCTTGTAAGACGGAAAGTCCCCAAATGTTGACGGTATAAAAGGCGAAGATACCGACGAGTAAATCAATCAGTGTTGCGAGTAAGACGGCAAAAATAACACTGCCGACGAAAGCGAATCCAGTTAGCCACGACTGTGGTCGATCCACACCGATAAACAGGATCGAGACAAGGACGAGTGGCAGGATCGAGCGGAACAAGACCGAGACTTTTGAGCCGATATCTTGCGCGAGTAATTTATCGAGCAAATGATACGGACGCAGCAACTCGATCGCGATTGCCCCTTGTTTAATCATCCGGGCGAGATCGCGTCCAGCACTGCCACGAAACTGATCGATCATCGTCGCGAGAATCGCATAAGTTAGCATTGTCGACAGTGAGATGCCGGAGACGTCCGTTTTATTCGCGTAAACGGCTTGCCAGAAGAAGTAGAGAATGAACAGTCGCATCGTCACGCTGAACATGCTGGCCCAGTACCAAGCGGTGTAGGCAAGATCGACCTTGATTTGTGACCGCATCAACGCGGTATATTTTCGTAGCCTCATGCGCTGATCCCCGCTTGGTACAGTTTTCGGATTAATGTCTCCATCTTCGGTACGGAAACGGAGACGTCCCGGACCGCATACAGGGAGACGATTTCCTTGATGACTTGACCACTCGACAATTCGCGGTCGTCAAACGCGAGCTCATACGTCAGATCATCCGTCGTAAATAAGATCACGCGATGTCTCAACGCCGTAGGTAAAGTAAACGACACCGGTTCTTCGAGTGTAATCCGAAGCGTCCGCTCATGGCTAAATGACTCCTTCAACTGATCGATCGTATCGTCATAGATGATACTCCCGTCGTCAAGGACGATCACTCGATCACAGACTTCCTCGATGTCCTGCATATCGTGCGTCGTCAAGATGACAGTCGTGCCCCAACGGTCACTCATCTCGCGGATGAAGTGACGGATCGTCTCCTTGATCTCGATATCAAGCCCGATCGTCGGTTCGTCGAGATAGACGACTTTTGGTCGATGCAGGAATGCTGCTGCTAATTCACAACGCATCTTTTGACCGAGCGACAGTTGCCGGACCGGTACGTCAAGGAGCGGTGCTAACTCTAGCTTCTCTCGAAACCACGCAAGCGTTTCGTCAAACTCCGTTTTCGGCACTTGATAAATTTCCTTCAGTAGTTCAAACGATTCTTGGACCGGAATGTCCCAGAACAGTTGTGTCCGCTGACCGAAGACGGCACCGATTTGCGACGCGTTCTTGACTCGGTCGGCATGTGGATCAAGTCCAAATACCCGAACGCTTCCCGCATCCGGACGTAAGACACCAGCAAGCATCTTGATCGTCGTTGATTTTCCGGCACCATTGAAGCCGATATAGCCGACGCGCTCTCCCGCTTCAATTGTCAAATCAATTCCTTTGACCGCCTCTTTCGTCCGGTAGGTCCGACGAAACAGTGCCTTGATTGCTCCGCGCAGTCCTGGTTCCCGTTGTAGGATCTGATAGTGTTTCGTCAGTCCCGTTGCTTTGATGGCAAATGGTTGCATGTGTTCTCCCCCTTTTTGTGCAAACGCTTTCTGAAAAAGTAGTATACCAGAAAAACCCAAGATTCTTCCAACTCTTTTGAAAATTTTTCTCGATATTCTGACGAAGTCGCGTAATAATAGATGAAAAAGGAGTGGTCAGACCATGATCTTACGTCATATGACACATCGCCATCACATGAAATCCATTGTGACACGCAGCGGATTGTCGCCAGCATTCCAAATCGATGCACCAGAAGGCTCGATCGCGTTTGAAGTCAATCCACCAAACGATGTCTATCGCACTCATTTCCACCAATTGAAAACAGACTGGGCGGACGGTGACGTCGTAACGCTTGAATTCGACGGGGAGCGAATGCAAGCTGCTGGATTCGAGATTCTACAACCGGAAGAAAATACCCGGAGCCAACAGGCTGAACGATTAGCCGTGCCACTCGGGGAAATCGGCGCCTATGCATTCATTCGTAATTTCGTCTCACTCGATTTTTTAACGGAATCGTCACGTGAACAGGTGTCAGAATATTATTAATTCCAAACATGTATTCTTTTGAATGCTTTTGAAAGATAGGGCAATCTTGATACTTTCAGTCTACTTTTGGGTAAGATTATTTTAGATAAATAAATTTTCACAAAACGAATCATTTTTTTATAGTTATTTTTCGACACTCGCGGAGAGGATCACGAACATGTGGCATACACTAAATCATCTTATCCTTAACATTTCCTTGCTCTTCTTTTTCGTGTTAATTTCGTTATTTTTCTTTAAACGATTCCGATTTCATAACACGCTAGACAGTTGGTTGAAGAAAAATCTATTAGTACTGGTTCTTGCACTAGGTGCTGGCTACTGGGTCATCCTCAATGCCATCACCTATCAGGGATTTCGATTTGATTTATCAATTACATTGATCGTCATTGCCTTCATCTATGGCGGCATCAGTAGCGGCTTCATCACAACACTCGTCTTCGCTGCCCTTCAACTATTTGTCTTTCCGTCAACCGACGTGATGTGGCTCGTTTTGACGTACCTGATCATCAGCATCGTCGTGCTTTATTTACAGAACGAAGCACCTGACCGATTCATCTCGTTTCCAATCATTTTCGGTATCGCACTCATTCTCTGTTTACCATACGTCCATCACGTCCGACCGAATGACGTGACTGCGATATCTATCTTTCTCATCGGCAATGGCTGTGCTGGACTTCTGTTGCATAGCATTCTGCATCAAGTCCGGTGGCACTTCAATCAAGTCCGCATGCATCGCCGTCTCGCTTTGACGGATACGCTGACAGGTCTTGATAATCGGCGCCGTTTGGAAGAAACCGTCCAGCGCTATAAATCACAACAGATGAATTTTTCGATCATGATTATCGACGTCGATCATTTCAAACAGGTCAATGATACATACGGTCACGACCGGGGCGATCATATTTTACGTCAAATCAGTGCCTTGCTTACGTCCTATTGTCCCCCTTCTTGTGTGCTCGGACGATTTGGTGGCGAGGAGTTCATGATGCTGTTGCCGGATCATTCGTTACCGGAGACGCGACGACTTGCAGAACAAATCTGTGAAGCCAGTGCCAAACGGACGTACGAGCTATCCGCAACGGAACCACTTCAAGTAACGCTATCGATTGGTGTGTCTCGACAAACCAACCAACCGTCCGAGACGCATAATTTTCTACAAACGATCCAGCAAGCAGATGCTGCTCTTTATCAAGCGAAAAAGAGTGGTCGAAATTGTGTCTTTCATCATGACCCGTTATGTTGAAAAAAAGTGAAATCCTCCCTCGTATAACGCTAAGGGGGGATTTCACTATGGAATGGAGGAACGAACATGGAGATCACAGACATCTTACGGTTCACTAATCGCGCGGACTTTCGACAGTGGTTATCGGAACACGCGGAACATAAGTCATTTTGCTGGGTGATCCTCAGTCGAAAACAAGCCGGAGATGGTCTTCTCTATCTCGATGCCGTCGAGGAGGCACTTTGCTTCGGCTGGATCGACGGGATTACAAAGAAAACCGAAGACGGTGAACTTGCGCAACGCTTTACACCACGCCGCCCGAACAGTAACTGGACTGAACTCAATAAAGAACGTGTCCGTCGCTTGGAACGTCTCGGTTTGATGCAACCGTCCGGTCGACAAATTTTACCGGACATGTCTCCTGAAGCATTCGTCATTGATGAAGTGATTCAGGCACGTCTACAGGAAGATCCGATCGTCGATGAGAATTTTAACAATTTCCCGGAGCTCTATCGCCGCATCCGGATCGATACGATTCAAAGTGTGCGCAAAGATCCGGTTCTCTACGAAAAACGTCTGCAGACCTTAATTGAAAAAACGAAACTGAATCAGATATACGGTCAATGGAATGATGGAGGTCGTCTATTCGTTGAAAATCATTCGACAACGGAAGTGAGCCTCTTTCCTTCAGACAGCTAAGAAAATC
Organism: Exiguobacterium sp. EA-TM-5; assembly: GCF_053878415.1. Lineage (NCBI taxonomy): Bacteria > Bacillati > Bacillota > Bacilli > Caryophanales > Exiguobacterium > Exiguobacterium sp. EA-TM-5. The sequence goes on from NZ_CM132670.1 coordinate 2,195,727, forward strand.
TCTTCTAACGATTGGCGTTCGATGTGTACTTCATACACTTTTATGTCTTGCTTCGCGAGCATGACGAGTAACTCCGGAATATCCTCTTCGGTCGGTAGATTGAGCCGTGTATGTTCATCCGTTTGCGACAATTCATGAACGTCATTCGGAAGATGCGATGGCTCTAGCTGTGGAACAGTTCGAATGCGGATCTGAACTTCCTGCCCGATCGCCTCTTGCAACGATGCAACGGTTCCGCAGCGCACAATTCGTCCCTCTGCCATGATCGCGACGCGGTCACAAATCTTTTCGATTTCGTTTAAGTTATGCGAGGTCAAAAAGATTGTTTTGCCGTCGGCTTTTAACGCGAACAACAGTCGCTGGATATCGATTGCGGACTCTGGATCAAGACCAGATGTCGGTTCGTCTAAAAAAAGCAATTCTGGATTTCCGACGAGTGCTTGTGCGATACTGATTTTCTTCTTCATCCCAAACGAGAAGCTCCCGATTTTCTGACGCTCCGTCCCGCTTAATCCGACCCGACCGAGTAGTTCTAGGACTTCGTTTTTGCTGACGTGGATGCCGGATAAACCTGCCATATATTCAAGAAACGCACGCGCTGTCATCTCATGATAGAGATTTGATGTATCCGGCATGACACCAATCCGGCGTTTGATCGCATCCAGTCGATCAGCAGGTTCACCGAGCAGCGAGACGGTTCCAGCTGATGCTTGCGTGATCCCAGTTAGAATCTGAATCAATGTCGATTTCCCGGCACCATTGCGGCCTAAAAAACCAAAGATTTCTCCCTGCTCGACTGTCAGATTTACCTCGCGTAAGACTTCTTTTGCATCGAACGATTTCGTCAATCCTCTTACTTCAATCGCATTCATATTATAAATCCTTTCGTTTGAGCTTTAAGTAAGCAATCGTCAAGAACAGTCCGCTCCATAACACAGGTAGTAGCAGTTGAATGCCTGAGACGATGACGGCGTGATACGGCAAGATGTATTGAAACGGTACCATGTACCATTTCTCCGAGAACGCTGACCATAAGCCGATGATCGGTACGATGATTCCGAAAAAGATGCCGAGAAACATCGTCAAACCAGGCTTCGTGATCATCGTCGATAAGAAGATATTAAAACTCGTGATGTAGATGATGACAATTAGGATCGTTACATAGTCCATCCAGAACAACTGCTTCGCGTAGAGTGAGACAATCACGAAATTAATCGAAAGCGTTGCACACCAGAAGAACAAAGATCCAAGAAACTTCTCCGCTATGATTCGGAAGCGCGATGTCTTCGTGACGAGTAAACGAATCGTCCGCGTCTCGATTTCACGGTTGATAATGTCATGCGATAGCGCGGAGACAAACAGAAAACCGAAGAATAGAATGAAGAATTTAATGCTTGAAGTATAGACGGACGATTGATTGACTCCAGCGAGCAGTTCCGGATGTCTTGTCAAATAAGACGCTGTAAAGACTGAGCTGATCGTCAGAAAGAGGATCAACAGAATTGCTTTGATGCTTTTAAAGCTACTCGTAAATTCTTGTTTGAGGATCGGAAACATGGTCGACTCCTTTGGACGTATTTTTGATTAACGCAATCGTTCTTTTAGCTTCGTAACAAGGACTCCGAGTCCATATAAAGTAACGACCGTTAAGAGCATCGTGATGATTGTTTCCATTTGAAGTCTCCTTTATGTAAATGACGTATCATCTGTTCTACGCTAGTTCCCGCAGAAAGTTTCCTTATTTTTCAAATCCCGATATTTTCCTTATGGTACAATGAAAGAAACGCTTTCTAAAGGAGTAGTAAGATGAAACGTTACACAATTAACTGTCAGCAGCAAGCGGTTCACATCACGGAATGGGGAACACAAGACCTTCCGACGATCGTTTGCCTGCATGGACTCGGCAGTACAAGTCTCAGCTTCATCGAAATCGCAGAAGCACTCGCAAGCGAATTTCGCATCATCGCGCTCGACTTACCCGGTCACGGAAAAACAGCAGCTTTTACAGATCCTCTACACTATCGTATGAAGCCACTCACAGACTGGATCGATGAGGTCCTAAATATACTCGATGTTCGTCAGTTCTATGCTTTGTCCCACTCATGGGGAAGTGTGCTCTCGCTCTATTATTTGATTGAACATGCTGATCGAGTGCTCGGTACAATTCTGATAGACGGCGGCTATCATAGTAAACGGCTGTACGGGATGTCAGTCGAAGAGGAAGTCGCTTTTTACAAAAATGACTTCGAAGACTCGGTCGCGACATGGGACGAATTTTTAGACGTTGCTGTCTATGCTCCGGATGCGCGTCGCTCCCCTGCTCTTAACAAGGCGGGTTTTGACTTGCTTCGTCTAGAAAACGGACGTTATCACTGGCATGCGCGTGGAGAGACGGCTGCTGCGATTGTACACGCACTTCACTACAATGATGTCCTTGATTTTCTAGCAGATATTCCGGCGTCTCCTATTCAGTTATATGTCGCCACGTTACCGAAGGAACAAGCTCAAATCCGTCAACAGGCAACGAACTTGTTACACGATGTGACGAATGCGACAATCCATCTCGTTCCGGAAACCGGGCATCTACTGCACTGGGATCGTCCCGACGTCATCATCGAGGCGATTCGTCATCATTGGGTGCCTGGAAAAAGATTGTCTTCTGTTTAATAATTGGTTTATTATGGAATTAGAGTAAAAAGGAGGGGTTCATATGCTAAAACGGTTAACGTTCGTTTGTGTAACCTTATGCGTCGCGATCGTCGCCGTGCTCGTCGCAGCACGCCATTCAACAGGCAATACCATCTCGTTTGAGCAGCCGTTATCGGTCTACATGGCGATTGGTCTAATTGTCTTCTTATTCCTACCACCACTCATCCTATCGTTTTTCGAACACCCTGTACTGAAGATTATCAATGTCATCTACCAATCACTGATCGTCTTCAGCTTCGTCGGCTTGGTTCCGGTTGGCTTCTTGATTCCAAATGGTTCTTCAACGATCATCGTCGCTATCCTAGGGACGGTCGCAAGTCTTACCAGTGTCATCGTGACGATGCGAAGTCACTCGATGCTCTCTAACTATTCTTCTGACGTACGTTAATCTATTTTTCAAACTGCTCCCAACGTCATGCTGGGAAGCAGTTTTTATTTTAATCTATAAATTTATTTATCGATACACTCATTTTTATTAATTTGTTTTTTGATTTAAGCGGGCGTATTCTAATCACGTAGCCAATCGGCAAACGAAAAAGGAGGAACACATCATGAGTAAACACATCTTAATGGTCGTCACGAACGCAAAGGAAATGAAGGAAGGTCACGCAACAGGACTTTGGTTATCGGAGTTCGCAGAAGCATACATTGAATTCAAGAACGCAGGATACACAGTAACGGTCGCAAGTCCGAACGGTGGCGAATCACCAATCGACGCACGGAGCCTTGAAGACGAAGTGCCAGCTGAGATCCAAGCAACCGCTCCACTTTTGAAAGAGACACTTGATTTGAAATCCATCGAGGACTTCTCAACGTTCGATGCAATCTTCATGCCAGGCGGACACGGGACAATGTTCGACTTACCACAAAGTGATGCCTTGAACAATGCCCTTCGCACATTGTTTGAAGCGAACAAAACAGTCGCTGCTGTCTGCCACGGACCAGCTGGACTCGTCAGTGCGACACTTTCAAACGGAACGCCACTCGTCGCTGGAAAAACGATCGCAACGTTCACGGATGAAGAAGAACGTGCGACAGGACTTGATGTCTACATGCCATTCTTGCTCGAGACACGCCTTCGCGAACTCGGTGCAAACATCATCACGGCTGATAATTTCACAGAAAACGTCCAAGTCGATGGAAATCTCGTCACGGGTCAAAATCCACAATCCACGATCGCGGTTGCTAAAGCCGTCATTCACACACTCAACTAATCAAAACAAGAGATCCTTTTTCGTAGGGTCTCTTTTCATAGGAGGTTTTATCGATGATTCAATTGATTGCCCGGATCGAAGCACATCCGAATCAAGGCGAACAGCTCGCATCTATCATTGAAGACGTCATCTTACCATCACGCGCAGAGACTGGTTGCCTGACCTATCAGGCACATCGCGCTATTGATGCTCCGAATGTCTTCTACTTTTACGAACAATGGCGAGATCAAGACGCTTTCGATCAGCATGTCGCCTCACCGCATTATCAAGCGTATCGGACGGGTAGTGCCAGTCTCGTCGCTGATCGTTCGCTGACGTTATTACGTGACGTATCGAAGTAAAATATGATTAGTACGAAAAAGTCCAATCCTCTCAGCGTTTGCTTGAGGATTGGACTTTTTTTCATCCTATTCAACTTAATGCCTCAATCACCTGTTGCAAAACCGGATCGTGGCGGGATTCCGTTCGATAGGCAGCGTATAACTGATTCGTCGCGAACCGTTCCGGCGCAATCCGCTGTACGCGTCTAGCGCTGACCGCTGCCTCGACGAGATAGTCTGGTAGAACACTAATGCCATGTCCCGCCTCGATCGCTTTTAGAATCGCGTCGACGTTCGGTAAGATCATCTCCGGTCGGATGCCTGGTCGTTCTCCAAATTGCGTCTGATAGTAACGACGAATGATTGGTAATTCGAGCCCATAACTAATCCAGCGCTGTCGGTCCATCCATTCCTTGAGATCCGTTTCCGGAACGTCGTAGCCAATCGGCGCGATCAAATGAAAGCGTTCATCGCCGATTGGAACGTACTGCACACCCGGTTCGTCGATTCGTTTTGTTGCGATGATAAAGTCGAGCTCGTTTGCAAGCAACCGTTGCAACAACGGTACCGTCAAATCGAAGACCGCCGTAAACTGCGCGACGTCAAGCGGCAATTTCGGCACGATCCCATGCGTGACGAATTCTGTCGGTCCACCGAACTTCAAGACCGGACGGGGTTGTTCCCCTGCTTCGTATTTCATCTCAAGCGATAATGCCTCGAGCCGGTCGATCAATCCGACGACTTGAGTATAGAGGGCTGTTCCTGCGTCCGTCGGAATCATTTGCCGCGGCGCACGGATGAACAAGGATGTCTCGAGTTCTGCCTCGAGCGCCGCGATATGCTGACTGACCGCCGGTTGTGTTAAAAAACGAATTCGTGCAGCTGCCGAGACGGAACGTTGTTGGTACACGTGAATGAAACTCCGATACCATTCAAAATCAATCATGTCTTCTTCTCCTTTGTTAGTCCTCTCCTTAAAGTATAAAAAGACAGTAGACATAAGACAAATAATGATTTAGTTAGTTTGCCATAACAATATTTATCAAACGATTGAAAAGGGAAGATATTTTCCGTAGCGACTCATCAACTGATGAATACCTAGAGATAATAGGATGATAAGTGGAAAGAACTGAAGTGGAAATAAAAATAATAATAAAGTAGCCGTCACTAAAGGTTGGCGCAAGACGACGGTACAACTTGCGGTGACGACGATCGTGATGATGAGACCCGGCATGAACGGACTGAGTGAACTGAGACAAAACGCGATGACGGTACTCGAAAAAATCAACGGAAAGATCTTTCCGCCTCTCCAGCCACAGGAAAAACATAAATGGGTCAATAAACCTTTTCCGATGGCAAGGAGAAACAATGCCCCGATCGACCAGGAAGAGGCTTCTTTTGAAAACTCCAGAATCTCGTGTTCACCTGAAAATAACAGGTACGGTGATATCAGCGAAGCGAGACCAATCGCAAGACCTGCAATTAATGCTAATCTGACAGGATGTGTAACATTGGAAGCGACCTTATCCGTCCATCGTTCCAGCAGTATAAATAAGAGTCCAAAGACGATTCCGACCCCTACTGCAGGCACTATGAACCAAATGACGCCCATGTTCCAGGCGATAGACGGTATTTTAATCGAAAACACCTGTGTATGTGGAAACAGATGCATGATGCCGCGAAAGCACACGAGGGCAATCAGCGTACAGATGCCATAATAGACGATTTTTTGGACTTTCTCCCATTTGGAAGGTGTCTTCTGAATCAGTTCCTCTTCGATTGCTTCCGACACACTGACAAACGGTGCATGAAAAATCGTCGATATCATTGCGGCATACCCTGTCTGCAAAAACGTTAGCCGTTGCGGCTCCGTCATACGTAAGCGGTCACCGATCCAAGTCACCATTCCGCCGAGGATGCTGATCAACGCCGCTTCCGGTCCGAGACTCGCCCCGCAGGTCAGCACGATCCATGCCGCTCCCGCATTTTTCCACAGTGCTCCCCTGTAGGGAACACGTCCCTCAACTTTAAATGATGCCACTGTCTCGTGCATCGTCTTCGGATAATCGCCGATATACTTTTGCACCAAACCGATCCCAAGTCCCCCCAGTAATCCAATCCATACTCCATGATACGGTAGATCAAACACATCAGGTAACACGTGCCAGACGACATGAATCGATCCATTAATACCATTTAAGAAGAGTGCCGCTGTTGTCCCGACAATTGCTCCAAGTAGCAGACAATGGATGAGATGTGTCAGGTGGGACTTCATTTCCGCTCCTCCTTGTTCTTCTTATCCCGATGATATTGTTTTAACGCCATATTGAAGTTGACGATGACCGCACTGAGGACACCGACGCCAAGCATGACATAAACGATCGAAAACAATTTTCCGAACGCCGTCTGTGGAACAAGATCTCCATACCCGACCGTCGCAAGCGTCATGACGGAGAAATAAAAGGCATCGAGAATACTGAACTGTTCAACATTGTGATAGAAGACCGTCCCAATCAAGAAAAGTGCCCCGACCATAATCATCAATGCCTTTTGTTCTTCCTGCTTGAACAGGATACGGATGACATGAAAAAAATTACGGATCAGGATAAAAAACGCGAGCATCGTGTTTCCCCCTTTGTGCCGTCATCGTTGGGTTTGATCGGTAAACAGCTTTTCTAATTGCTCCCGATCCAGTTGATTCAAGTCTGGGATTTGGATGACTGTCAACTTGACGTTCGCCAGACCGTAATCGTCTAATGACTCGCTTAACTGTTCTCGCTCACGTGCATCATATCGCATACCTAATGTCGTGACTGTTAAGCGCCGCCGCTCTTCATCATAACGATGCTCAATCACGAACGTGTCTCGGAATTCCTCATCGACATACCGCTCGAGATTCGTTTGGAGTAGACTTTCCTGACTTAAGACGTACGCTGTATAGAAGCTCGGAATACTGATTAGACAGGCGAAGGCAATCAACGAACGATTAATCCGGCGGGATGACTGGATTTGCAGACTGTTGTCAGACCGTAGAAGCCATTTCACACCTAAAAACGTCGCAATCAAAATAAAGCTACAGTTAATCAAAAATAAATAACTGGCCCCTAGTGCATAGGCTAGATTCTGATTCGCGATCGCGTACCCGATCGTACAGACAGGAGGCATCAAGGCAGTCGCGATCGCAACGCCGGGAACGATGTTGTTCGCACCTTTCTTCCGTAGACCAATCCATCCGGCAAGCCCCCCGGCAAATGCAATCAGAACATCCCAAATCGTCGGGAACGTGCGCGCGATCAGTTCGTCACTTGCTGCCGTCAGCGGAGAAAAAGAGAAATAGATCGTCGATGTCACGAGGCTGATCGTCAACTGAACGATCAAGAGACGCAGTGCTTTCTTAAACAGGGGAATATCCGATAGCCCAAGCGCGATGCCGAGTCCAAGAATCGGATTCATAAGCGGGGAAATCAGCATCGCGCCGATGATGACAGGAATCGAGTTCAGATTTAATCCGATGGAAGCAATGAAAATCGCACACATGAGGATGACAGCGTTACTTGAGCGAACCGTCAGTTCCTGATCGATTTTATTCCTCGTTTCTTGCAAATCATAGACCGATGCCACCATCATGGTTCCACCTTCCCCTCATCATTGAAAAACTAGTTCAAGACAAAGTCATATATTTCTTTTACCCATTTTCTAGTATGTTTGACTTCAACTACGATGATATAATGGTTCAATCTTATACGAATGAAAGGTACAACAATCATGCAAAAATTTCGCGGTAAACGCCGTTATTTTAAAAATCTCGAACATGAATTCAAAAACTATTCTTCCCCAGCCTATATATCTACCGATGAGTGGTTCAATGACTGACATGCGCACCCTGACTTTTATGGACATGGCAACATGAGCCTTCGTAAAGCACACCTTCGGATTGCGCAAAGTGCCTTGCAGGATATGCGACAAAAACTACAGGAAAACCAGATGGAGCACCAGATTTACATGACGATTGCACTCGAGGATGCTGCGCAAGACACATTACATGTCCACACGCAAAATCCAGTCGGAACACCGTTACCACTTGAACGGATTCAGTCGCTTCCACTTTCAACAGATGTTCCAGAATGGATAACGGAGCTCTTTTCGACTCATGCGTATACGTTTCGTCAGACGGAAGAGACATTCACTGACTATACGGAAGACGAACCTGTCACATCGATCGTCACGCTCTATCATATTTTCCCTAACACGTAATCGATGAATTGAAACGTTAACGAGCTATCCTTTCCTTAAGAGGAATCGGATAGCTCGTTTTGTTCTTTTTTCTCTTATGGAATCAAGACGACCTTGCCGAATTTACCGGCTTGTTTGAAATAGGCTTGAGCATCGCGTGCTTCAGCAAGCGGGAACGTCCGGTCGATGACAGGCTGAATCGTTTTCGTTCGAACCGCGTCAAGTAGCTTCTCGTAATCATGGCGATTACCAAGGACTGATCCTTGCAAACGAATATGCTTCAGGTAGAGCGTCCGAAAATCGAGCGACGTCACCTGTCCACCGGATGAACCAGAAATACAGTATGTTCCACCGCGTGTCAACAGATCGAGTCCTTGTTTGAACACGGCATCCCCGACGACGTCGAGAATCGCATCGACCGGACCAATTGCTTCGATCACTTGCTGATCCCAGTCTGGGTCACGGTAAGAGACGACAACTTCTGCTCCGAGTGCTTGCAATTGCTCCTTCAGCTTAAGATCACCGACGAGCGCAACGACTCGAGCACCGAAGACGCGTGCTGCAATCTGGACGTTGAGTGAGCCGACACCCCCACTTGCTCCTGTTACGAGGACAGTCTGCCCTTTTTGTAAGTCTAGTTGCTCGACCATATGCCACGCCGTCAGACCGCTGACCGAGAAGACGGCACTGTCCGTATAGGATTCAAGCGGCATGTTATAACAAAGTTCGAGTCGCCAGCAGACATACTCCGCGTATCCACCGTCATACTCAGAACCGATGAACGATAAGTCTTCGGCACTCTGTTCGTCTTTAATTTCTCCACTCGCCGTGAATGGGAACAAAACGACGTCGCGCCCGATTTCCGATTCTGCGACACCGTCTCCGACCGCGATGATTCGACCGCTAATATCTGAACCGGGAATCCGCGGAAACTGTACGCCTTCTGCTTTCCAGCCCGACTCGTTCTCCGCACCATATGCCCCTTCGCGCATCCAGATTTCCGTATTATTCAAAGCACATGCTTTAATTTCAATCAATACTTCGCCTTGTTTCGGTTGTGGTGTTTCCTGATCGATATAAGCGAGTTGCTCAAGTCCGCCATGCCCCGTGACCGTGACTGCTTTCATGTTTTTGCCCCACTTTCTTTTCTTAATAAATATATGATGTCTCTCTTCTTTACCCATTCAATCTTATTTTAATATCCTGCTTCCGTTACTTCGTGACTCCTGCGCTAGCCTGATACGTGTTCATTTAATAGCTAGATATAATATGTATACGAAATTATGTATGGAGGAATGATTCATGAAAAAACGATTTATTCTAATAGGGACGTTAGCGACCATCACCGTACTCGGTCTTGCCTGGTCTAGAGGCGGTTCGGATCCGGTCATGAAAGAGAACTATCAACCAATCCCGAAAGATACGACATACAGTGGACAGATCACATGGCCGCTGGAAACAAGCGATCGTTCGATTGCCGGTGAAGCAAGTGGCGTCGCCGTCGCTCCAAACGGTGACGTCTACTATTTACATCGAGGAAGTAACGCTTACGGGGATGACACACTGATCAAAGAACCAACATTGATCGTACTTGACGGGAAGACGAAACAAGTGAAGAAACGACTCGGTGCCAGTCTATTCAAGTCACCGCATGGTCTTGAAGTTGATAATCAAAACAACATCTGGATCACCGACATCAGCTTGAATCAAGTGTTCAAGCTTGATCCGTCCGGGAAAGTCTTGCAGACGTTCGGTAACACGTATGGTCCGTTCACGGAAGTCGGTCTGCGCATTCGAAACGTCTTACCGAGCATCCCACTGCAACTAGATGAAAAAACGTTTGCCCGTCCGACAGACGTCACCGTCTTCAAGGACGGCTCGTTCGCCGTGTCTGACGGGTACCGGAACAGTCGCATCGTCATGTTTGATCAAAAAGGAAACGTCAAATGGGAAGTTAATGAACTCGGTACAAAAAACGGACAGTTCAATCTGCCACATGGGATTAGTAGCGACGATGAGATGAATCTCTACGTAGCGGACCGCGATAATGCCCGGGTTCAAGTCTTTGATCGAACTGGCAAACACATTGACACATGGTCATCTAAGGAACTCGGTCGCCCGTACGGAATCGAAGTCGGTCCGAACGAAAAAGTCTACGTCGCTGATGGCGGAAACTATTTAAACGGACAAAAAAAGAACGCGCAAAGCCAAATCGTCATCTTGGACAAACAAGGAAACATCGAGAAACGATTCGGTGCGTGGGGGAAGGATGCGGGACAACTCCGGATCGCACACGATATCACAGTGAGCGCAGACGGAACGATTTATGTTGCGGAATTGTTAAATGAACGATTACAGCAGTTTTCTGAAAAATGATAACTAACGAAATCTCAAAATTTAAGAAATGAATACCCTTTCTTTCGAAAGACTACTCCTCGGTATTTTCTTTATTTTGGTAAAATAAAGAAAATACCGAGGAGGTGTCCCATGAAACGTCGCTTCGTATTAGCCGTCCTATTGATTCTAGTCGTGTGCATCATCGTCTTTGAACCATTCCGTGGCGCACCACCAAATCCAGAAGTCGAGGCGCAAGGAAAGGATGTCCCGACCGTTCAAGGCTCATATTGCTGGGATAGTTTACTCCGTAGTCAATGTGGCGATAAGATTTATCGCAATGGTCTCGATATGGCCAAAGAACAAAAACCAATCAGTGTCTCTGCAGGATCAGTCGTCAGCGTCGAATTATCTGGCAATCCAGAACAAGTTAAGCTGATACAATGGGACGATCAAGAAAAGGAGTCCACAATAACGTTAAAAGATGACCAATTCAAAGCACCGACATCACCAGGTGTTTATGCCTATGAATTGCAATCTCGCTGGAAACAAGGCGACGGACAATTCGGATTCTCGTTAAAAGTTCAGTAAATACAAGAGCCTCCTTGACGCATCATTTCGTCTTGGAGGCTCTATTTCATCCTGTTTGATTGTAAAGTTGCACGATACCGAAGACTGTCAAGATCAGATAGCCTGTCCCGATGAACAGAAAGACTGGACGAATCAATTGATCCTTCGGTTGGCGCGTGATGCCTTCGAAAAAACAACTAACGATGAAACCGAGAACGAGGATTCCACCATACATGAAGAGGAAGGTTATGAGAAGACCACCGACACTTGGAATCGTTAACGAAGGTGCTAACCATATAAGACCACCGACTAATACAGCGAGCACAACTGTCCCCATCACGATTCCAAGAAGTGGATGGATCGTGTTCAGTCGTCGGATCACATCATGACGGTTGACGAGGCGCTCCACTGCTGTCATCGCTGACAAACAGGTCAGTAAAAATAAGATTAAGAAATAGATCGCTTGCTCGACTGGACGGAACGTCGTGAAAAAGACAGCTCCGGTAAGAACAAGGAGTGGAGATATGAAAAAAATCAAACGTTTCATTTCTTTTCCTCCTTTCGTACGACTTTCTTGAAAGTGAACGTGTGACCATAACAATGTACCATACAACCTGTTACATCTTTTACCATTTTTGTTCATTTATCAAATTCTGATACCTATGCACCTTTTTCAATAATTGTAAAAAAATGATAAAAACCCTTTACGGTTTCATTCTGCATATGCTAGGATAAGAAAAATTACATGATATAAACGCGTCGAAGAGAACAGTACGTCATCTCGGCTTTTCCTAGAGAGCTCCGATTGGTGGGAAGGAGTATCAGCCATTGACCGAACCAAGCCTCTGAGCAGCACGGTGGAACCTTTGGGGGATATCGTGACGGGTGCTCCCGTTATCGAGCTCAGGTATTTGCCGTTTGCAAGCGGTCGTACCGATGAAGGCGGAACCGGTGACGGTTTCGCGAACAGGGGTGGCACCACGACACGCACAGTCTCGTCCCCAAGACCAACGTCTTGGAGGTGGGATTTTTTTTATTGGCTGAATCATAATAAAAAGGAGTGTGTCGTATGTCGAATTGGAAATACCCTGGATTGCTGTTACTCGGCGTCGGTGTCTCGAACATCGGGGCTTGGGTCTACTTCATCGCCTTGAATTTGATTGTCCTCGAGCGTACCGGATCAGCGTTCGCTGTCTCCGTTCTCTATATTCTATTGCCAATCTCCGCGTTGTTGACGAGTCTTTGGTCCGGCAGTGTCATTGATCGCATCAATCAGCGTCGTTTGCTCGTGTTGCTCGACGTCTCGCGAGCCGCTCTCGTCTTTTCGCTGACACTGATCGATTCCTTGTTTGTCCTCTACGTGCTCGTTTTTATTCTGAACATCGGCAACACGCTCTTTGAGACATCGTCCTTAATTTACATGACAAAGCTCGTCCCAGAGAACAGTCGCCAACGGTTCAATGCCCTGAAGAACTTCATTCAATCGGCCGGTTTCATTCTCGGACCGTCGATTGCCGGCTTCTTATTTTTGATCGGTTCACCGGAAGCAGCAATCGTATTGAACGCGGGAGCACTATTATTTTCTGCTATCCTCCTGTCCTTCTTGCCGAACGTTCACATTAATTCGAGGGAGAAGATAACTTTCTCACTCCGACTGATTCTCTCAGACTGGAAGGAGACGCTTGTCTTTGCACGGACGCGGCGTTACATTGCGGTCGTCTACACCTTTTACGCTCTCATGATCGTCCTGATGAGCGGACTCGATTCACTCGAAGCCTCGTTTGCGACGATCGTCCTGCAGATGGACGAGAGTAACTACGGTTTTCTTGTGAGTATCGCTGGAGTTGGTATCATCTGTGGCTCTGCCGTCAATGCGATTTTTACGCGTCGATTGACGCCCCGCTTCTTGATTCAGTTCGGAGCATTGATGACGCCGATCGGTTACTTGATTTTTGCCTCGTCGACGTCGTTCCTGACTGCAGCCATCGGCTTTTTCTTGCTAACCTTCGCCTTAGCGTTTGCAAACACTGGCTTCATGACGTTTGCTCAAACACACATCCCCGTCGAATTGATGGGACGATTCCTCAGTAGCATCCACGTCGTACAATCGACTGGTGTCATTCTACTGACTGCCTTGATTGGTTTTTATGCCGAGACATCGATCCGCTTGACGTATACTGTCGCTTCAGTTGGCTTCCTACTGATTGGTGGATTGATTGTCTTCATCGTGCAAGACCGAACGAAACGTCAATATTTTACGACCGAAACCGACGAAACGATTACACTTTCGTCATGAGAAAGGAAACTATTTATGTACCTTATCGGAGAACGGATTTTTCTACGCCCGATTGACGTGACCGATGCGCACGTCTTATTCGACCAAACCCAGGATGAGACATTACGTTACCTGACGGGTACGACGGCGACATTTTCGCTCGAACAGATTGAACAGCATATTCTCTCGATCCAAGCTGATGTGACGCGTCATGATTTTGCAATTTGCCTGACGTCCGGTGAGACGGTCGGCGAGTGCTCGATTCTTGATATCGATTCGGATTCAGGAACGGCTGGCTTTCGAATCTCACTCCGTGCCCTCTCCTTAACAGGTCAAGGATACGGGACAGAAACAATCGCGTGTATCTTCCGATTTTGTTTCGAAGAACTTCAGCTAGTTCAACTTGAACTCGAAGTGTTTTCGCACAATGAACGGGCAATCGCTGCGTATAAGAAGGTCGGTTTTCACATCATTGAAACGATTCCTGACGCTTTACTGTACGATGGCGTTTCGTTTGACGAGATCATCATGCGGAAACGGAATCCACTCGTTGTTTAGAGAGTCAATTCTGATATAGCACCTCCTCCGTGAGGTGCTTTTTCTATTTCTTTAAAACTAATACCCTTAATTAACAGATTTTTTAGTCAATTAACTATCATTTGTATATAATGGAAAAATAAAAAGAAATATATGGATAAAAGAATATCTTATCGAAAGGCATCTTATGCAATGCTCAATTAACAAAATCGAAATGAGGTGGAGAACATGCTGAGATTCATCTGGAATTCCTGGTGGCGTAACAAGGAGCGGTTCATTCTGCTCCTCGTCGGCGTCCTGATCGTCAGTACCGGACTCAGTTATTTAATCGGTACGACACAAGCCAACAACGGAACCGTCGTTGATGAACTACAAAAACGCTGGGGATCGTCGTATGATATCGTCGTCCGTCCAGAAGGCAGTCGGAGCGTGACGGAAGATTTGAATCTGCTCGAGCCGAACTACATGAGTGGACTCGACGGTGGCATCACCCGCAAGCAGTACGAGACAATCAAGCAGATTGCTGATGTTGAGGTCGCAGCGCCCATCGCGATGATTGGAAACTATAATACCTATGCTGAATCGGAGACATACGATTTCAAAAATCAAGGTATCTATAAGATTACGATTCAGGACACGCAAGATACCGGTTTAAAGAAAGAAAAGGAGACGACAACTTCTTTTGTCGGTGCAGGCTGGTTCCCTCCAGAAAGTGATGGATTGAACCGTGATATCAGTCCACAAGCGTTAGGAGAACATCCAATCATCGGTTATGGGAGTTCAACGATGCTTGCCGGGATCGATCCGGAAGCAGAAGCCAAGCTTGTCGGACTTGACAAGGCGACTAAGAAAGCGACCCATAGCCGTTATTTCACGAAGGATGATGTCGTGAACGATTATGGAAATGACGTATGGGGTATTCCATTGATTTTGAATAGTAAGGAGTATGTCAATGCGACACGGACCCTACGTTACGAAAAAGTCGATGTACCAGTCGTCAACGACTCGATGGTCGATACGGTGCGAGGCGTCATGAAAAAAGGTGGTGAATCCTATCTCAAGACACTTCCGGTAGATGATTCGAAGGAATATCGAGTGTCGACTCAACAAGCTAATAAGCAACTCGTTCAGAATATTTTGCAGGATAAATTTCCCGAGAGACCCCCGGGAAGCTTTGAATGGTTATCTCTAAAGCCATCATCTGTTGAGTATCAAACGATTGCTAGTCCTTTTGCGAAACGTTGGCCATTCACTTATCAAGTAACACCTCAAGAAATCTCGAAGAACGTCCTGATCTCAAAACGATCGATGTACCGAAAAGCACGATCCTTTGGTGATACCTCCGTCAACATGGATGCCGTTCCCAAGATGCGCGTGAATTTCATCGGTGTCTTCGATCCGAAAAAATTGAACATCTCGAAGGACCCGTTGACGGAACTACCAATGGAAACCTACTTCCCCGCGAAAGCGCAATGGGTCATGGATAAGAACGAGAAACCGGTCAATCCAGTTCGCGACGTCAAACCGACGAACGATCCATATGACTTCTTGACGAAACCACCATCGATGCTGACGACGCTTGACGCCGCCTTTAAGTTACGCGGGGATAAAGCAATTTCTGCCATCCGTGTCAACGTCAAAGGTGTCGAGGCGATGAATGCGACAAGTGAGAAAAAATTGAAAGCTGTCGCTCAAGAGATTGAGGACAAAACGGGTTTGATCACCGATGTCACACTCGGCTCCTCGCCGCAGCTCGCCTTAACCTACTTGCCTGGATTAAAGGGAGAATCGGCACTCGGATGGGTCCAACAACCGTGGATTAAACTCGGTTCGTCGATGGCAATCTTCCAGGAAGCGAAAGTCGGCATGAGCGGCATCATCTTAAGCGTCATCGCTGTCGCGCTCGTCTATGTCTTTAGTTCGAACATCATCTTACTCTATGCGCGCAAGAAGGAATTCGCGATTTTGCTCTCGCTCGGTTGGCGCCCGCGTCAGCTTTCGAAATTGCTATTCCTAGAAGCAACGTTACTCGGGACACTCGTTGCCTTGATTTCTTGGACGATTCTCGGTTCGTTCTGGCTAACTGCGGATCATCCGATTGCTTTATCACGGATCATTTTAATTGGACTCGCCGGACTATTGATTTATTGGGGTGGTACGCTCGTCCCGATGACGCTCATCCGTCGAATTCAACCGTTCGAGAGTATGCGCTCTGGTGAAGTCTCAAAAGGTCGTCGGTTCGTTCGGGCACAAAGCGTCCTTGGTATGAGCATCAATCAACTCGCAACCTATTGGCAACGGACGATCCTCTCGACGATCGCCATCGCCTTGCCGACGAGTTTGTTCATCTTCTTCTTGTTCATCACCTTCCGACTGAAAGGTGTCTTGTATGCGACGTGGCTCGGTGAATACGTTGCGCTCGAAGTCGGCACGATGCATTACGTTGCGATGGGCGTCGCTTTACTCATCGCCATCCTGACGACGACCGAGATCATGTGGCAAAACGTCAACGAACGGAAGAGTCAGCTCGCGGTCTTGAAAGCAACCGGCTGGCGCAATGGTCAAATCCGGACGCTCGTTTTAAGCGAAGGACTGATGACGGGACTTTTCGCTGGAATCATTGGCTTACTGATTGCCCTTGCGATGATCGGTTTTGTCTACAACCAGTTCCCGACTGGTGAACTTGGTTTCTTAAGCATCATGTTATTGATTCCTGCCATCACTGGAGTTCTTGGTGCCCTCTTACCCGCTCAACGGGCTGTCCGGATTACACCAAACGCTGCGATTGGGAGTGTTGCAACAAATACAAAAACAACCGAACGTCAATTTAAAATTGCCCTCGGTTCAATCGGTACGGTATTAGTCGCAGGTGTAGCAAGTTTGTTCTTCTTTGCAGCAGAAGAGACGACAACGACAACAGTTCAACCAAAAGCTGAACCAACTGTCGTGACGACTGGACAAAAGTTGCAAGATCAACCGAGTGAGCCGGTTCAAAAGAAACAGTCGAAGAAAATAAATAAAGACGTCATCACAGAACTGATGAATAAAGGTCGTCTTCAAACTTATGCTGGTGATAAGAACTTAATGAAAGAACGTGGGTTTATGGTCAGTTCGGCGAAACGTATTCAACTTAAGGATCTTCCGAAAAATAAACAAGCCGTATCCGTCAGACTTGAGATGCAAATAAAGGGTGAAGATTCAGCTGACTCTTATATTGACTATAAACCATCTTCTTTCCCATTAATTGATGGTCAAAAGAAAAGCTACACGCCAGAAGAAACGATCAATCTCAACAAAAAAGCCTATTCAGAAAGCTTAGGTTACTATGCTCCGTTACACTCAAAAATCGATGTCATCTACATCGTACCGAAGACTGAAGATACATTCGTCATGAACGTAAAAACAGGATTCACTGGTTTTCTCTATACCGTTAAAATCAAATTATGATTACTACTTAATCACTGGCTGTCATATGACGGTCAGTGATTTTTCTATTTATAACGAAATTGATTTCTAAACGTTCTACTTTTGGTAAGATAAAATACAGGAAAAGAATTGGAAGTAAAATACTTAAGCGAGGATTTGCTATGACATACTTCATGTATCTATTTTGTTTAATCGTCTGGGGACTGAACTTCATTGCCGTCAAAATCCAAGGTACACCCGTCGCTTTGGAAGTATCCTTGACCTATCGATTAGCGATGACAGCTATTCTATTCATCGTCTTCGCATTGTTCATCAAACGAACGAACAAACCTACCGCGACGGATTTCCCGTTCATCGTCGTGTTCGGTGTCTGTAATTTCGCTCTGAGTTACTTATGTCTCTATTACGCGACGATGTTAAGCTCTGCTGCCATCGTGACCTTGATTTTCTCACTTAAAGTCATACTGACACCGATTGCCTTACGCCTGTTTTTAAAAGAGACGCTCCATGCGCGCGTCTGGATCGGCGGATGTTTTGGTATCATCGGCGTCGGTGTCCTGATTGTTCCGAGCTAAGCAGCATCCATGGACTGACCGATTTGAAAGGTGTCTTGATTGCTCTGGTCGGCACGCTATTGACGGCGATTGGTGACGCCAGTTCAGCTCGGAACGCCAAGCAACGAATTAATCCGGTCTATGCCAATGCGATCGGATTCACTGTCGCGAGTCTAGTGATGGGCGCAATCGTCATGATTCAAGGAACACCACTTTCGCTCCCGACAACCGTTACATATCTTTCTGCCTTACTGTATTTAACCGTGATTGCATCGTTTCTCGCGTGGCTATTTTATTTGAAACTCGTCGAACGGATCGGTGGCGCGAAGAGCGGCTATATGGTAGCACTATTTCCGCTAATTGGCGGTGTTGCTTCAGTATTGATTGGTGAATCGACGCTATCTCTTCCTTTAATCATCGGTTGTCTGTTCAGTTGTGTTGGAGCTTCGATTGCTCTAGGGATTCGCCTGACACGTCAACGAAACAAACTGTATACCTAAAATCAATTCATGAACCGGAGTGATGAACATGTCTTCTCAAATCATATGTACGTATGATTTTTTAAATTCACCGAACGCTATTTCAAATTCTTCAGCAAAGGATATCCCAACGATTCTGTCGATAGAAGCGAGTTTTAAAATCATCATTGATCATGCACTTTATCTCGAAACATCAATATCTATCTTCGAATTTTATAAATCCTTGTATCGGTGGAAAAGACTGGTGACGTCTTCCTTCACTCCTGCCTTTTATTATTATTCGGTGGAATTTGATCACGATGACGAAGGAGCGATCGTATCGATGGTCCCTTCCACCGATCAAGGTCGCATTCAATCGATATGGGGCGACGAACGGATGAACACTGTTTTTCCTCTCAACACCTTAGTGATGTGCTTGTCTGATTTAGAAAGAAGCCTTCGCATTGACCTTGAAACGTACTTCGAGATTAAGCTAGATGCCTTCATCCGTCACATTCCCTATTCGTCACCAAAACTCTAATAGAATCAGGAGACTTCTATATGCTTGATTTATCTCAGTTCCAGATTGAGTTTGATGTCAGGAAACCAACACCCTATTTTCAGTCAACACCAGAACGCCGTATCCGTTTTTTAATGGAGGATCTGACTGCCTCGCAGTTAAATGAAATTCTTCAGGAGATTTTTAAAGAAGACAAATCGATCCATCTTCTTTTTGTTGCTGCATACATCCATCATCATCGGCGCTACTTAACAAAGGCACAAGTAGGATCGTCAATCACGATTAGAAATTGGAAAGAGTATATCGCGCAAGAAGAAGCCGATCATACGGGTGTCGTCTATGCGCATGTGAAACATGTAAAGCTAGATGAAATGATCTCCTACTGCATAAAAGTCTATCGAGGGCACTCGCAAGCTTACATCGTCTTCTATGACTCAGATTTCCTATTGTATGTATCGACCGATGTAGTGGATATCATTGGCGATGCAATAGCGATTAAGTCACTCAAGGAAACATATGTTGAACTTTACGACCGACTATACGATGATTTCGATCATATGATTCGTTACTAATTGATATTTAGCTTCAAATCACATCACGATTATTGAAATAAAGGATAGAAGTTCAGGACTCTCTGAACTTCTATCCTTTTTGACGTTTTGAATCATGAGTCAATAATATCAGACCTCCATGAAACTCTATCGACCAGTAGAAGGGATTCAATTGTTTCTTGTGGAAAAATATTCTAGTAGTTATGTCGATCATTCTTGCTATGCTTATTGTTTGCAAAATCCGTTGACAAGTTAAAAGGAGGTCATCAAATTGGGACCAACCAATGACATGTGGGTGTGGGGATTGTGCTACGCTTTCTTTTTCATCACATTTATCAGTGCAACCTTCGTTGCAATCAAGCATCCATCCTTGAGAAAAGCATCGATTCGAGCGATTTTAGCAATACTTTTCATGTATGCATTATTCATTTGGAACTCCATGTATCGTCTCGACATTACAGAATTCAGACATTTTTACGAAGGATTGACGACACTGCGATCGTGGGCATGGATGTGTGTCTTCTTGTTCGCCTACACATTAAAGTGGTGGTATCTCGTGTTTCTTCAAACCCGTCGTCCGAGTCCCTCTCCACATGATGTACAGCAATGACTTACGTTTCCGAAAACTTTTGAAGGAGCTAACTGATATGAAATTACAGCGATTCGCATCCGTCTTTTGTCTCTCGACCGTCATTTGGACGACAGCGGGTTGTTCCATGATGGAAGAACAAGCGACACCTCTTGTAGCGCAAAAAAATGTCGCGTCACCTGAACAAGTAAACACTTCCACAAAAAAAGCAGCGACCGAAACCAAGAACCAACAACCCCTCGAATTAGAGAAGCAATCGGAACGCGTCACGTTAGGTCAAACGAAAACGTACGATCTCTCTTCTTTGCTGAGCAAACACCGTGTCTCGATCGATCCACAGTATTCTTATCAAAACCAGATCTTCTACTTTGATCTACAAGAAAACAAGAGCGTCATCTATACATACGATACGAAACGGCAACATAACAAAATCGTCCGTGCGACGAAGAATGAAATCCCGATGATGACTGGTACAGGTGAGTTTTTACTATGGGTCGAAACGGAACAGCCGACAAAGACCGGTGTGAAATGGTCGATTCGTCAACTGAAGATTACGACGAATCAGGTGAAGACGCTTGATGCCGGTGAAAGTCGCTTCGATACGTCACCGCCGCATATTGATGTCACGTCAACTCGTGCGTCCTGGATCACGCAGGAGGCGACTGAACAAAAAACGGTTTCCACGTTAAAGACCTATTCCTTAAAAACCGGAAAGATCACGCCACTCCAGTCCTTCATCTTAAAAATAGGAAAGACTCCAGATGGTCTATTCACGTACGAACACCGCGATAGCGATGACGGCGTGACCTTATACACGTCTCACTACAAAAACGGAAAGAACGTCCGAGTGCTTGAGACTTTGGACGGTGCGTATAAAAAAGAATTGTCCGGATTGATTGATTTCAGTCGTAGCGGCACCTATTTCGCTCTCGGCACAGAAGGCGACGCCATGTTCCAGCCAATCGGATTGGACAAAAAGACGTTGAACTATTCCGCTTCGAGTGCCCAGACGACGATCGACGGCATTCGTTTCCTCTCGAACACACAAGTCCTCTTCCGCGAAGGCATCAATCAATTGATGTACGCGGATTTAAAAGCAAAGACGGTCGCTCCTCTGACGGACTTTGAAGAGTTGGTATCCGTTCCCGTCTATCAAGATGGAAAGCTCTCCTATACGATTACAAATGGAAAAAACGTGACGTTACACGAAATAAACGCTTTTTCTTTTAAATAAGAAGCGATAGTTTGATTCATCAAAAAAGGGATCGGGTAATCCGGTACAGTATCCGGATTACCCAATCCCTTTCTCTATTCCTCTCATCTTCCTTACTCCGTTCGTTTTAAAAAAATCGATCAGAGCTTCGAACGTGTGTCTTGAAGCGTTTAGTGACATATCGAACTGATATCCATCCCCTAACTCTCCTTCTTAAATCGGATAGAACATTTGTGTTACATCGTTATTCGCCTCTAGTTGTTTTGTTAGATATTTGTCTTGCGGCTCGAAGTATGCCGTATTACCATGCATGATGAACACGGGAACAAACGATTGCGGTGAATTCGTCAACAAAGAGGGTTCTTCGACCGACCGCAGCTCTTTCCAATCAAGATTTCACATATATACCCAGCCGACACACTCGAATAAGAAACGTTTGAACGCCAATGATGATTTCTCAGTGACTCCCTTCAAGTCGTAGGAATTACATAATAAGTTTTCACCTTTGGTTGTCTCTCGTGGAACGATTTGGTCTATTTTTTTGGATGAAGACATACGCTTTTCCGTTTGTTTCAGTAGTATCAGATGGGTATCGTTTTATAATATTGTTAAATAATCATCACTCTATTTCAAAGTCTTTAATATCGGCAATGGGATGTAATATCGCCTCTTGATCGAATAGAGCCAATTCAATGTCATGCTGAACCTTTTTTATCCAATCATGATTCGCGAGTGCCCCCTTACCGATTGCTACTATGTCCGCGTCGCCAGACTCAATCA
Source organism: Exiguobacterium sp. EA-TM-5 (assembly GCF_053878415.1). Lineage (NCBI taxonomy): Bacteria > Bacillati > Bacillota > Bacilli > Caryophanales > Exiguobacterium > Exiguobacterium sp. EA-TM-5. The sequence continues at coordinate 2,218,010 of NZ_CM132670.1, forward strand.
TGTCTATGGCTCGATTGACTTGATCCAGTTGTCCATTCGCAATAATCGGTAGCTGACTATACTCTTTAGCAAGCGATACAAGAGAGGCTGTAGATCCTTCGAAAGCGGGTTGCCACGCTTCAAACTCAGTAATGTGAAGGTAATCTAATCCCGATACGCCTAACTGTTCAAAAATGATTTTAGCGTCCTCTTTTTTACCAGACCATTTGTACATATAATCGTTTACCTTCGACTGTGAGATTCTCATTCCGACGATAAAGTCTTCTGATGAAACAGCACTCTTTACCGCTTCAGCAATTTCAACTAAATAACGGACGCGATTCTCCGTGTTCCCACCATATTCATCGACTCGAACATTCGTATATTCTGTCAGAAATGAATCGAGTAAATATCCATTTGCACCGTGTAATTCGACACCATCAAATCCGATAGCCTTAGCACGTTTAGCTGCTTCGACAAAATTCTGTTTCACTCTCATCATCTCTTCATATTTCAGTTCTCGTGGAACGTTGAAGTGGCCTTCACCTAGATAAAATTTTAATTGTTCACCTTTAGGTTGAACGGATGATGGCGCTACCGTACCTTGAGTAAATCGATTCCCTTGTGACAGCGGACCCGTATGTTGCAACTGAATGACGATTTTGCCGCCTTCAGCATGAACAGCATCAACAACGTGCTTCCATTCATTCGCTTGTTCTTCAGAAGCAATACCAGGTTGATAGTGATAGGTTTGGCTATGCTCCATATCGATGTATGTCCCCTCCGTAAGAATCAAACCAAATCCACCCTTTGCAAAAGAACGATAATATCGGACCATTCTGTTCGTTACTAACCCCTCTTCTGTAGCGCTTATCCGAGTCATTGGAGCCATACCCACTTTATTTTTTAAAGATACTCCTTTAATTTTTGAAACATCAAACAACAAATCTTTATTCATTTCCTACTCCTCCTCCACTTTTCAATTGAAATTTAGTCTAACTTAGACGTATGATTTAGTAAAATTGAAAGTTTTGAAGATAACGTTCGATTTTATTGAATCATCTGGAGGAGATTATCAATGGAATTACGACAGCTACTCTCGTTCATCACTATCGTTGAGAAAGGAAGCTTCAATAAATCTGCGCAACATCTTGGATATTCACAATCATCAATTACTACTCATATAAAAGAACTAGAATCTGAATTAGGAAACCAGCTATTCGATCGATTAGGTAAAAAAGTGATGTTAACCCATTTCGGAACACAATTCTTCCCCTATGCCTCTCAAATGATTCAGTTATACAACGAATCATTAACAATCGACGAAGAGCCAAAAGGTCTGTTGACGATAGGAATTTCAGAATCATTAACAATCTGTCGTTTACCGCCACTTCTCATTGAGTTCAAGGAGAAGTACCCTAAAGTAAAACTGAAAATAAAGTCGTTAGAAAACTATGATGTCGCACAAGTTCTTCAATCTGGAGAAATTGATATTGCCTTACTTTTGGAACGAGAAGACTGGGGACATCCTAACTTAAAGATTGAAGAGCTAGTGAAGGAACAAATGATGTTTATTCGTCCTAACGACATGGCGCTACCCAAAACAGCTTTATATTCCGATCTAAGGTGTAGTTACAAGTCCGTTTTCGACGAGTATATTGAAATCACTCAAATGGAGATAGAAGAAAGTCTGGAGTTTCAAAGTATCGAGTCTATTAAACACTGTGTAAAGCATGGATTAGGCGTGTCATTAGTCCCGAAGTTTTCAGTCAAGGAGGAACTACAGAACGGTCTCTTTGAAGGAATTGAAGTAACACATGATCAGTCTTCAATCGCTACGTATCTAGCTATCCATAAAGATAAGTGGATCTCTGCAAGCATACGAGGAATGATGGAGTCCATCCAAGAACATGCAAAACGCTGGAACATGCAATAAAAATATTTACATCCCTGCAATGGAACAAATCAAAAAAGGTTCAAGCAAGCATCTTGTTTGGAGTGGATCGGACAAAAGAAAAGACTACTGAGAAAAAGCAGACACTAACCTAAGAAGTTGAATCGAGATTATTGCAAGAAATAGAAGGTTATCTTAGTAGACAAATAATCTATGAACGATAAACAACAAGCTATCCTGATTAGTGTCAAGATAGCTTGTTGTTTATCGCGAAGGTTTCCGAAAGACCCAATAGATTTCTTCAAGGTAGTTAAGAACTGGATAGAGAATCATCCCAATAAGAACTGTCCACGTCTCCTCAAGATAATGAAGTGATATAAAAAGGACAAGTAGAGAAGAAAATACGGCATCTAACTAGGAACGTATTACTTTGCAGATACGAAAAAAACGTTACATCGCTACTTTCAGGAGGTTTGGTATATGTCCTTACATATCGAACATCTTCAAAAGTTATATAAAATTTTTTATGTAAAAAAAGGATTTACCATTATTTATATTTGCCTATTAAGGATTTAAAATGAATAAATGGAAGCTATCATTATGTTTTCAGAAAGAATTCTCGTTTATCCGGTATTCGTTAGAGAGTTAGGGTATTATTTAACTAATATAAGTATTGTACTTACCAGTTTTACTTTCCGTCATCAGCGATGCCCCGTTCATCTAAGAGAGGAAAGGAACCTTCCCATGATTTTTATTTCGGACTTTTCTTCACCAATAGGTCAACTCATCAGCCAACGCATGCGCATGGAAGAACAACCCTTTTGCATCGGAGTATCCGATCCACAAGCCGTTTCCGAATTATATGGAGCGCATTTCGACTTCCGGCGTTTCGATGTCCAAGATGCCTCCACGTTCGTAGAAGCACTTGCCGGATGCGATCAAATCTTTCTCGAATTTCCTGCAAACGCAGACTTGGAAACATTCGAATATTTTATTCATTACCTCCGACAGACTGCTCTGCAACACATCGTATACCTCTCAGCCAAAGACGCGCTATCACTCCCGTTTACACCTCATCATCGCATTGAAGTCGTCATTCGTCAGACCGACATTCCCTATACGATCATACGCCCTAGCTACTACATGCAGCACTTAAACATGTTCATGCGAGATATGTTACGAGATCATGCGCATCTCTTTGCACCCGCTGGCATCGGTAAGACTAGCATGATTGATGCCCGTGACGTGGCAACTGTCGTGATGACCTGTCTAGAGAACCCGGCTACTCATCTCAATAAAATGTATACCATCAGCGGAGAAGAGGCCTACAATTTTTATGACATCGCTAGCCTTCTTGGGGAAGAACTCGAGACAGATATCATGTATACGAATCCATCGATCCAGTTTTTCCGTTCTTTTATGATCCAACATGGATGGACGAATGAGGAGACCAATGACATCATCAAACTGCATGTGCCGATCCTATTAGGTCTGGCCGATGAGACAGATAACCACTTCATGGAACTGATTGGCAATCATCCGATCACGCTTCGTCAATATATTAAAGACTATCTGTCCCACTGGGGAAACGAAGTGGAGGGCAAAGCGTATGATTACTCATGAACGGGCATTATTTGTCCAGAAATGTATCGTCGATTATTACCAACGTCTTGGCATTCGTTGTCAGGTGACGATTTTCACAGAGTATCCCTTGCAACTACTGCTCGACTTCGACTCAAGAAGAGATGAATTGATCACGCCGCAACGGCGAAGCCTTTCCTGTCGTTATATACGGGCACATCTCATCTCTGCTCTGATTACGTTTGATGACTCCTACACGCACGTCTATATGACGAAGGCACCCTTTTCCTCCATGACACGGTATTGCCTCCTAATTGTCTAATCTTTAAGTCATCGAAAATGAAAGGAGATGTCACCGTGAGACTGAAACTTGCTACGGAACATGGCTTACTAACCTTACTTTTTTTAGCACACACATCAAAATCGATGACGCGAAGAGGCGATTATGTGAAGACAAAGGACATCTCTTTTCAATGTGACATCTCTTACGAGCATCTCACGAAGACCATTTCAATTTTAAGAAAGGCAGGTCTCTTACAGACCCATGCTGGTCGGGAAGGAGGGGTTGAACTTCTTGCACTCAGTCAAACCATCCGCGTCGGAGAGGTCGTCGCGTTGTTCGAGCATCCTCTCGTCCACCCGACCACCCGTTATCAGTTGCATGCGTTAGATCAACTATGCGATGCTGCACTGATCTCGTTTTTTAATACGCTCAATCACACCACGATTCAACAATTAACGGACGATTTACCACCTCACTTTTTCTTTAGAACCTCATGATATGATTCGTCCGAAGCGCTTCTCATCGACCATCCATTCGTCAAGAGTATAGGAAGGACTTTATGTATGACAATTTTAGTAACCGGATTCACAGGAAATGTCGGTCTGGCTGTCGGTCATGCGATGATGAAGCAACATATCCCATTTCATGCCGCTGTAGTTGATCCAGCCACCGCTTCTGAGAAGTTCGGCAATGCCTTTCAATACCGTCATCTGGATTACTCCGATATCTCAACATTTGCTCCAGCGTTAGAAGGCATCGATCAACTTTTCTTGATGTATCCGTCGCAAGTATCAACACGAAAGTTTCATTTATTCTTGCGTTATTTGCGATTCACTTCAGTGCGGCACATTGTCTATCTTTCGTTCAAGGATGTTCCAATTTTTCCTCTGACACCTCATCACACGATTGAGAAAATCATTCAAGAGACGGGTATCCCCTTTACGATTATCCGTCCCGGATACTATATGCAGAACTTAAATTTATTCATGCGCGATGACATCCGATTTCATCAACAAGTCATCACTCCTGCTGGTCTCGGGAAGACGAGCATGATCGATATCCGAGATATCGCTACATTCGTCATCCATTGTCTGGAACACCCTGCTGCTCACTTCAATCGTGTGTATACGTTGCATGGTGAAGAGATGTTTGGCTTTCATGAAGTAGCGAGTCTGATGACCCTTTTACTGGGTAAAAGAATCTGCTACACGAATCCTTCGATCCCTTTCTTCCAGATGAAAATGATTCAAAAAGGATATCCTAAGAGTTACGTTAATGAAGTGATCATGTTGCACCTCCCGATCAGCCTTGGACTCACTAAGCGGACGAATCACCAGTTTCGAGAAGTGACAGGAACAGCACCGATTTCTCTTCGTCAATATATTATGGATTATCAAGCACATTGGGATAACGATTGAGACTTTAGCCAATCGAAAACCTACTTTAAACTTGTGTGTCAACATGATTTTCAGTGCCTTGAAAGATAGAATATTCGAAAGGACAGATGGTAATTCCTCTTTCACTTTCATTCGGACTACGTCCTTGTTGTTTAGAAGTGGGAGTATTCTCGCCTAATTTTGATAAAAAGTGATACCTTTTGAAAAAGATATCACTTTTTATCTGCGTCATGGATCACACTCAAACGATAAAACCGAAATCGGAACAATCAAAAAATAGATAGTGAAATATCGCTTGATATCGTATACTTAACGCTTAAACATATAAATTTTCTACATTGATTATGGAATTACTGCAGTATTTCATCTTGTCGTCTTTGAAGCTTACGATGCAACACTTCTTTTGTTTCTCATGCCTTTTGCCTACTCTAGTAAAGTTCGCTGTAATAATGCTCAACAAATGAGTCTTTCCTCATCAACGGTTCCTCACGAAAGGAATTTTCCGATGCTACATGCTATGGATCAATTCATCGTCAGCGTATCGTCCCTTCTGTTAATTCTAATTTCTAGTGCCTTTTTCTTTCACTGGTTCGGTTCAAGCAAACGTATCGCGCATGGCATGCGCCACCTTTTTCTTCTCGTCTGTTTCACGATGGCAGCAAGTGTCTGGCTCCTACTTAAAACCATTGACATTGAAGGGTTTCCTATTGATTTAACTTTCTTATTTTTAATGACCAGTCTGTATTATGGCGGATATCAAGTAGGTCTCATTACGCTATTCTGTTTGCAATTCAGTCAAGGTATCTATCTTTTTCAAACTACTGATATTTGGCATGTACTTGGTTATATCTTGACGTACGGTCTTATTTTTTATGGCATCGTGTTCTTAAAAAAAAGAATGATTGCTCAGTCCATCAGTTTTTTTGTGCTTCTTGCTACGAGTCTCCTCATACCGCTCCCTCTCATCTACTTCATGGAATCGACTTCTCATCTGAACGAAACGAACGCCATTCGGTTCATACTGATCAACTTTGTAGCAGGTAGCCTGATTCATGTGTGCCTTGAGATGATACGTGCGCAGTATGCGCGCTACCATCAAGCGTGCCAAGATGCTGGGATTGATACCTTGACTGGTCTGTATAATCGTCGAAAACTCGAGGAGTCGATTCGAGACTTGGTGAAGACACGCAATCCATTCTCCATCCTAATGCTCGATGTGGATCATTTCAAACGGATTAATGATACGCATGGACATGATCAAGGTGATGCCATTCTTCGTCAAATCAGTAGATTGCTGAGCGAACAGTGCCCTGCTCCGATCATTATTGGTCGTTATGGCGGTGAGGAGTTCATCATCATTTGTCCAGATACACAAATGTCCACATCATGCACTCTTGCGGAACGTGTGCGAGTAGCGAGTGAGAATCATGACTATCAAGTGGAAGGGACGCGATTGGTGGGTATTACCGTATCGATTGGCGTGGCATATCACGAACAAGACTTTACCGGAACAGAAAGCCTGCTCGACCTCATGCAGGATGCCGATCAAGCACTTTATGAAGCAAAACGAAGAGGAAGAAATCGTGTATGGTATCACACTGTGATTCGTGATAACGAGGAAGAAGGATGAGATAGGCAGCTACTCTCGCTCAAGATAACATGCACCATCCACACTACCTTGGTGGATAATGCATGTTGCGCCCAAATCGATTTACTTTTCCGTTCTTTTAGATTCCATCTGATTCACGAGATCTTCAAAGGAAGTTTGCTTCAGCGTATCCTGATAGTTTTGGCGAGCTCTGAGCAAAGGAGCCTCGATCACCGTGCGAACATCCGTTTGAAATCTGCCTCCATTCATTCTTTTTTCCTCATTTTGAAATAATTGAATGACTTCATTCAAAGAAATATCAGCGAGCGGTTTCCCGAGTACGATTCCACCACGTCGACCTCGAATGGTATGCAAGATATCCGATTTTCCTAGTAAATGAACGATCTTTATCAAATGATTTTTAGAAAACTCGCACTCTCTACTGATTTCCTCGACCGTTACGTATTTTGACTTATTTTGTCGAGATGACTTGGATTCCAGCCCAATGTAGACAATCGTACTGATACCATAATCCATCGCGACCGATAACCGCATGCGATCCACTCTCCCATTCATGTTCTTACCTTGTATTTCCAGTGTACACCTCTTTTATTAATCATGTAATGAATACGCATCTTTTTAGCGAGCGATCTCCAGATTCTGATGACTAGATCAGCTGAACAGAAAGAAAGGAAGGAAGGAACGTGTCCTTGACGCATCAAAGAAATCCGTTCATTCCGAATTCCATCTCTTTACGTATCTTAAAAGTGATACTTAATACGTTTACAACACTCAACAAAAACACCTTACTTTCACTACATCGCTCGAAAGTAAGGTGTTTTTCAATTTTATGAGTGATTAGAACGTATCTAGAGTCATATCTTACGTTGTTTGAGTAAACGGAGTGCGTTCAAGGTCACGAGTACGGCAGCGCCTGTATCGCTGAGAACTGCCATCCATAACGTTAACCATCCTGGGAAGACAAGCGACATCGCAACAACTTTAATCAAAATCGAGAACGCGATGTTTTGCTTGATGATCGTCAAGGTAGCTTTACTCAAATCAAACGTGTACGGAAGCTTTTTTAAATTGTCTGCCATTAAGACGATATCTGCCGTCTCAAGAGCCGTATCCGTTCCAGCTCCTCCCATTGCAATGCTCAAATCCGCCGTGACGAACGCTGGTGCGTCATTGATGCCGTCCCCGACCATTGCTGTCCAGAGCTGCTGTTTTTTCAAATGGTCAATGACATGAACTTTATCCTGCGGCAAGAGTTGCGAATGGACTTCATCGAGTGGAAGTGTTCGACTGACATGCGTAGCCGCCCCTTCATTGTCACCTGTCACCATGACGAGTCGTTTGATTCCCACTTTGTCCTTCAAACGATGCAACGCTTCGACGCTTTCTTCTCTAATCGCATCCGAAAGGCAGAACATTGCTAGTAGATGTGTCTCATCGGCAAGCCATACGACTGTATATCCTTGTTGCTCAAGCTTCAAGATGTCCACGTCTAGCGTATCGATATCATACCTCATCTCACTAAGCCACTTCGTTCCACCGATATGATACGTCGAGCGACCAAATTCGCCGGTCACACCGTTACCGACACGATTCATTATCGTATCTGCCTCGATCGGTGACACACCCTCTTTCGTCGCGAACGCTACGATTGCATTCGCTAAGGGGTGATTTGAATGCCGCTCAAGGGAACTCGCCATGCGTAACGCCTGATCTCCCTCACCGAAAAACACTTGAAATTCTTGCACGACCGGTTCGCCCTTTGTTAGTGTTCCCGTCTTGTCAAAAGCGACTACCTCGATTTTTCCAGCTTGCTCGAGGAAAACTCCTCCCTTGATCAAGACACCATTTCGAGCAGCATTTCCGATGGCAGTCACGATCGCGACGGGCGTTGAGATGACGAGCGCACAAGGACACGCGATGACGATTAACTCAAGTCCTTTGTAGAACCATTCTCCCCAACTACCTAGTTGAAGGACTGGCGGAATAATCATGATCAAGATTGCTCCCAAAAAGACGAATGGCGTATAGATTTTGGCAAAACGATCAATGAACGCTTCACTTGGCGCCTTATTGTCCTGCGCCTCCTCGACGAGTTCAATAATGCTTGCAAGTGTCGTTTCTTCATATGTCTTCTCGACGATCATGTCGAATGCGCCGTCTATATTCAGGGTTCCAGCGAATACTTGATCCCCTTCTCTTTTATCGATTGGAATCGACTCACCCGTGATCGGTGCTTGATTAATCGTCGTCCTTCCTTTGACGATCACGCCGTCTAGTGCCACCTGATCTCCTGGTCGAATCCGGAGTTTCTCTCCAGCACGTACTGTTTCAATTAGTCGACGAATGACACCCGATGACGTTATGACCAACGCTTCTTTAGGCGAAAGTTCGACCAATGTCCGGATGGAGTTCCGCGTCCGGGCAAGTGAATGGTTTTGAAGCAGGTTGCCGATCGCGAAGAGGAATAGAACCGTCGCCCCTTCCAACCACTCTCCGATAAGTGCTGCTCCGATTGCTGCGACACTCATCAAGACGTTCATATCAAGCGATCGAGCACGTAGACCATAATAAGCACTTCGGAACACCTTCCATCCACTCATCAATAAGGCAATGCCGTAGAATACATTCGGAAGATAGGAGACATCAACTAGTTGAAGCACGAGCCCTATGCCGATAAGCAGGCCAGACATCCCTATTGCGCTGCCATCAAACGATCGTTTCGCAGTCGTCTCAGATCTCTTACCTTTCACTTGTCCATCAAAGCCAATCTTATGCAACTCCTGTTGTACAGTTCTCGCATCTAGCTGATGTGCAATATCCATTTCCCCCCGCGAAAAGGAGACCGTGACAGTCTGTACGTCCGCAATATTTCGAAAATGTTGCTCGATCGTCTGCGCGCAACTGCTACAGTCCATTCCCGATACGGTGAACGTCTCCATCATAGATTTTTCTCGAACAGGAACAACTAATTGAAAGCCAAGCTTTTTGACTTCTATCTCCAGTTGACGCACATCAAGCTCCTCGTCACTCTCGATCTTCAATCGTCCGGCACCATAATTGACAGACACCTTTTGATAGTTCGGAATCGTGGTGAGTCCTTTTTCAAGCGTTGCAGCGCAGGATGGGCAATCCATTCCCTCGATACAATAGCTCGAAGTGGATGAGTACGTTCGCAACGTCTCAGCGTCAAGTGATGGCGTTTGATCGGCTGTTCGACTTAGCTTCGTACCACAACAACTATCTTCAGTCTTTTGAGGTTCTGTATCCGGTACGTTGCGTAATGCAGTTCCCGCCACTTCGGATGAAGCAGCGCTACAGCAACTCTCTTCCTTCTTTCCTGCAGGGTTGTCAATCGGTATAGTATTTGAACTACAGCAAGCCATGTTCTCTGAATGCGTCGTTTCGTTTTTCTTGGAGTCGTTACCATCACAACATGAACTCGCCATCGATCATTCCCCCTCGATATGATGCTCACAACAAGCGGATTCGCGTCCGATTTCGAACGTCAAATCCCCGAACAACCGTAAGAGATCCCGAACCGTTTCGTTTCGTAAAGAATAGTAGCTGAATTTCCCTTGTGTCCGCTTTTGGATTAAGCCACATCCTTTTAAACAAGCGAGGTGTTGCGAGATATTCGACTGATTTCCTTGCACCGCTGTAACGATTTCCGTGACCGTCTTTTCCCCTTCCGCTAAGCTTTCTAAGATTTGTAAGCGCGTTTTATTAGAGAAGCCGTGGACGACACGGACTTTCACATCGAGTGGATCGAGTAATTGTTCCAAAAGTGTTCACTCCTTTTCATATTCGGTATTGCTAATATGTTATTGTCATATTAGCATTTACTAATGTAAGCGTCAAAATTTATTGAGTTCTGTATGAAGTTCGACCATCATAAAACATAAAGAAGGAGTTTACAGGTATGAATATAAATATCCGTCAATTGTCCGTTCATGAGAAATCCCCAATGGAGCTCTTGCTAGTAGCGGACCCCTCTCCGAAAATAGTTGAGACCTATTTAAAAAGAGGTCATTGTTTCGTTGCTGAAAGAAATGATCAACTAATCGGTGTATATGTACTTCTTCCGACAAGACCGCAAACGATTGAAATCGTAAATATCTCAGTTGCTGAGATGCATCAAGGAAAAGGTGTCGGAAAATATCTTTTGCAACATGCTATTACCACAGCACAAACGATGGGATATGCGACCATCGAAATCGGTACAGGCAATTCAAGCATTGGTCAGTTGGCGCTTTACCAAAAATGTGGATTCCGAATCGTCGGAGTCGACATGAATTTCTTCTTGAAGCACTACGAAGCGGACATTATCGAAAACGGAATCCAGTGCACGGATATGATCCGGTTATCTCAAGATATATAAAAGTTTCCGTACCCTCCTTTGAATAGAATATCCCGATTGTTCACAATAGAAGTCGTATAGAACACTCTATTCAAATTTTTTGAACGGGCATAAACGATTCACCTCAAATATGATTGCCAAAAATGGATCTAAACCGCATAATATGAACATACGTTCTTATTACAAGGAGGTCCATCATGCAGCACCTTCAAAAAGAAATGACCCATCCTGCGTCGTTAAACACCATGAACCCACTTATTTGCCTTTTAATCGATTCATCTATCACTCTTCACCATGAGTCTTCCGTTCCTAATACCTATCAAACGGAAGTCATGTTATTCATTGCTTTACGGGAACGGACTCCTTTAGTCATGCGTCAAGCTCATCCATCCGGGAGTATATCTGAACTTGTCTACATAGAAGAAGTGGACTTCGAGAGTCGACAGCTGGCTCTCTATCATTTGAACGATTCGTCATTGACCTATCATCGTTATATTCAAGACGATTTGTTACATGACCATCACCCTCAGCTTTTACTCAGCATGATGTAAGTTGGAACAAACTCATGACGTCAAAAAAGGTTGAATCCATTTCGATGTGTGAATGGATTCAACCTTTTTTCGCTTTTCTCGGCAACAACGCTATTCAATTTAACGATACGAACGCTCAATCACGAAATTCGTCTTATCCCCACGGAAGTAGGAACGCGAATACTCGATGATCTGTCCCGCTTGATCCTCTGTCACCGTCTCGATATAGAAACATGGTGCATTGACTGGACAGTTCAGATGACTACTGATCGCTTCATCTGCTAGGACGATTTCGAGTGACTCCGTCGTTTTCGCCACCTGGATATCGAAGACTTTTGCTAACGTATCGAACAACGAATGCTCCGCTTGTTCCTTCGTGATTCCTGGAGCAATCGACCACGGGATGAATGAGATTTCATATTGTGTCGGTTCGCCGTCAGCATGACGAATCCGTTCAATCTTCTGGATTGGTGCTTGTTCCTCCACTGCAAAGACTTCCGTCAAGACATCGGTCGCTGAGACGACGGATAATTGGATCAGCGACACCTCGCCCCGCTTTCCTTGTACCGCCAACTGTGCAGCGTAGTTGTTTGGCGTATGTGACAAGGTCTGTCGCACTTTCTTGCCAGCGACGAACGTTCCACGCCCTTGCTGTCGGATCAAGTATCCTTCAAGCGTCAGCTGGTTCAATGCTCCCCGGACCGTCGTCCGACTGACATCGAACTCTTCACAGAGCACATACTCCGTCGGGAATTTCTTCCCTTCTTCGTAATATCCTCTCTTGATCCGCGACAGCAATTCTTCTTTGATTGCCGTCTGTAACGTCGATTGCGACATACCGCCACCTCTTCCTCAAATCCTTTGTGCCTTTATTGTGATACAGACATCATACAAATGCAAATACAAATCTTTATTTGTATTATTTGTATTTTTATATTGCTCTAAATTGTATTATTTGTTACATTTGTTACAACAAAAAGAAATCGCTTTCATGAGGAGGAATTAACAACATGCCACTCAAGGTCGTCATCATCGGTGGAGGCTCCAGCTATACACCGGAAATCATCGAAGGTTTCATTTTGCGTCACCATTCCTTTCCGGTCGACGAGGTCGTTCTCGTCGATATCGAGGACGGAAAAGAAAAGCTCGAAATTGTTGGTAAACTCGCACAACGTATGATTGACAAGTCTAACGTGAAGATCACACTTCGTTGGACGCTCGATCGAAGAGAAGCTCTTCGGGGAGCCGACTTCGTCTCGACACAAATCCGTGTCGGGGGTCTCTCGGCACGGGCGCTTGACGAGCGCATCCCACTCAAGCACGGCTTCATCGGTCAAGAAACGAATGGTGCTGGCGGTATGTTCAAGGCGTTCCGGACGATTCCCGTCTTACTCGAACTCGCAGACGAGATGGCGGAACTTTGTCCCGACGCCTGGTTGATCAATTTCACGAATCCAGCTGGCATCGTGACCGAGGCACTTTTAAAACATTCCAAGCATCAGAAAGTGATCGGTGTCTGCAACATCCCGTTCAACATGCGAAACTCTGTCGCTGAAATCCTACACGCCCCCGTTGAGCATGTCTCAATCGAATTCATCGGATTGAATCACTTCATCTTTGGTCGACATGTCACGGTGAATGGTATCGATCGGACGGAAGACGTTCTTACTGCCTTAAGTCATGGAAACGACTACTCGCCTGCGAATATCGTTGGACTCGGGTGGTCGGACTCATTCCTGAATTCAATCAAGCTGTTGCCAAACCCGTACCATCAATATTATTTCCAAACGCGTGACGTGCTCGCAAAAGATCGACAAGCTTACGAAGAGAACGGGACACGCGCTGAAGTCGTTCAAGAAGTCGAGCGCCGACTATTCGAACAATACCGAGACGAATCGCTCAACGTAAAACCGAAGGAACTTGAGCAACGCGGTGGAGCGTACTACTCGGATGCGGCGTGTAATTTGATGGACTCGCTTTATAACGACCGTGGTGATATCCAGACCGTCAATACGCTGAATCAAGGGACGATCCGTGACTTACCGGAAGATGCGGTCATCGAGGTCAATGCCGTGATCACAAAAGCCGGACCGCGACCGCTTTCGATCGGTAGCTTACCACTCCCCGTCCGTGGACTAATCACGAACTTGAAGACGTTCGAAGAACTGGTGATTCAAGCAGCCGTCTCCGGAAAGTACGAGGACGCCTATCTCGCTGCCCTTATGAATCCCTTGATCCAAGACGAAAAACGGATCGACGCCTTACTCGAAGAACTGTTCCGCGCGCATCATCCTTACTTACCCCAATTCCAACTTAAGGAGGTTCTCTCATGAACAAGTTCATTGAAATCGCTGGACGGATTGGTTCCCAGCGCCATCTCGTCGCCATCCGTGACGGCTTTGTCTCCGTCATACCGCTCATCATCGTCGGTTCACTCGCGATTCTAATCAATAATTTCCCTGCCATCCAGCTCGGTAGCTGGTCGCTCGATTTCGTCGGCTCGATGAATGCTGCTTTTGGTGAAGGTAGTTGGCAACGGCTCGGCGGCAACATTTGGAATGCGTCCTTCGCGATTCTCGGCTTACTGGTCGCCTTCTCGATTGCCTATAACTTGGCACCGTCCTACGATATCGACGGTCTCGCCGCCGGTATCCTATCGATCGCTTCTTACGTCATGCTCGTTCCGGTCACGAAGGACTGGGGACTCAGCTTCGCTTGGCTCGGCGCACAAGGCTTATTCGTCGCCATCATCGTCTCGCTCCTCGTGACGGAAGCTTTCCGCCTTCTCATCCATACGAAGCTGACAATCAGGATGCCGGAGGGTGTGCCCGGTGGTGTCACCCGATCGTTCCAAGCATTGATTCCTTCGATGATCATCTTGACGGTCGTTGCTGCGATCCAGTTGTTCATCCAAGTGAAACTCGAGCTCAGCATCTTTGAGGTTATCTTTAAGGCAATCCAACAACCGCTTCAAGGTTTCGGTGATTCGCTCGCTGCTGGTCTGATCATCGCCCTGTTGAACCATGTCTTGTGGTTCTTTGGTCTACACGGTACGAACATCATCGGTTCGGTCATCGAGCCGATTTACTTACCACTGATTGAACAGAACTTAGCTGCCTTCCAAGCTGGTGCTTCCGCCTATGACGTGCCATATACAGTAACGAAACCGTTCCTCGATGCGTTCGTCTTCATGGGTGGCTCCGGTACGACATTGTCACTGCTACTTGCGATCTTCATCGTCGTAAGAAAACAACGCAATCATCCTTATCATCAAGTTGCTAAGCTATCAGCACCCGCCGGTCTGTTCAATATCAACGAACCGGTCATCTTCGGCATGCCGATCGTCCTCAATCCAGTCATGCTGATTCCGTTCATCCTCGCACCGGTCGTCTTGACGGTAGTTTCGTATGTCGCACTATCGACCGGGATGGTTCCAAAGACAGTCGCCATCGTTCCATGGACGACACCACCGATCATTAGCGGATATCTCGTCACCGGTGGTAGCATCCGCGGCGTTCTGCTTCAGGTGTTTAACTTGACGCTCGCGACGTTGATCTATATCCCGTTCGTCGTAGCAGGAGCACGCGCCATGACTGCCGAAATCAATCGAAATAAAGACAGCATCCACGAAGGAGAGAAAATCAGTTGAAGACAGAATCAATCCAACAATTATCGTTCATGATCATCCTACATGCCGGAAATGCACGCTCAAGTGCGTTTGAAGCGCTTTCCGCTGCTAAACGCAGTGACGATGCACTCGTAAAGGAAAAGCTCGAAGAAGCTGAAACCTCGTTCCTTGAGGCACACAAGCTCCAGACAGAACTGTTACAAGAAGAAGCACGAGGAACCAGCAACGAGATGAGCGTCCTACTCGTCCACGCTCAAGATCATCTGATGACAGCGATGACGGTCAAGGAACTGGCGACTGAGATGATCGACATGATCACTAAAATTAACCGACTGGAGGAAACGAAATGAACATCTTACTCGTCTGCTCAGCAGGCATGTCCACTTCGATCTTAGTAGAAAAAATGCGTATGGAAGCCGTAGCACGAGGTCTTGATGCAACAATCGAAGCGGTACCCGAATCGCGACTAAAGCAACATACGACGATGGACGTCATCTTGATCGGTCCTCAAGTCCGCTACCTCGAGAACAAAATCCGCGCAGCAGTTAACGTTCCGGTTGCTGTGATCGACAATATGGCATACGGATTGATGAAGGGAGATCAAGTGCTTGATCAGGCACTCTCCCTGACCGGCACGGCGCATGCGTAAAACACGTGTGATCATCAATGCCGATGATTTTGGTCTGACGACGGGTATCAACCAAGGCATCATTGAGAGTCATCTCAACGGTCCAGTCAATTCGACGACGATGATGATGAACGGACATGCGGTCGATGACGCTGTCCGACTTTCTCAACAATACTCGGACCTTCATGTCGGCGTACATCTCGTGCTCTCTTGGGGAAAACCGCTCGCGTCGACAAGTCAGTCGCTAACGAAGACGGACGGAACGTTTCGTTTCACGAGTCGTTATGTTGACGAACAACCACCAGCTCCTAACGATGTCTATCTGGAATGGAAAGCCCAGATTGAAGCTTTCCTTGCAACTGGTCTACCGCTTCACCATTTAGACAGCCATCATCATATCCATGGCTGGTCAGCAATCGACTCCGTCATCGTTGAGCTCGCTAATGAATATCAAACGATGTTTCGTGCTACAGAGAACGAGAACCATCAGGATCTCTGGCTGACGAAACGCTTCAATGATCGGTTTTATGGAGAGGGCGTCTCGTTTGCGACCCTTGATTCGATTACACCCGGTTCATCCATCGAGGTCATGGTTCATCCTGCTAACATGGACACTTTACTTCCAAACGTCACCTCTTATGTGAAGCAGCGATTCATTGAGAAAGATCTATTAACGCGCTACAGTTCCCCTGATTGGTGGTCATAAAAACAACATCCCTACTCTCTTGACGAAACGAGAAGTAGGGATGTTGTCATTTCTTTCATGAAACATCGTGCTAAGAAATCGCATTATAATTTGGAATTAATTTTACATACATCTATTTTAATGACATAATAATGGTAATACTTTCATGAGGAGGAGATTCCTTTGAAAAAACAACTTGCTTATGCTGGTTCTTTTGCGCTCTCAGCTATCGCTATCATCGCCGTTCTTAAATTAGTTGGAGTCGATATCTAAAATCATTCCTTCAATCGTCATAGAAAGAGAGGACTTATTATGAACAAATCAGTGAAGTATCAATTTGCTTTTGGTGGTTCGACAGTTCTCGCCATGCTGATCATGTATGGTATTTTAAAATTAATCGGTGTTGATTTTTAATTGGATGATTCAAGCGCTGTTATGATGTATCGTCTTCTGATCATCCGTAACAGCTTTTTTCTTGATTCATTGAGATGGAACGATCGGAAGTGATGAATTGAAAAAAATCGGAATCAATGTTTTGATTGTCTTCCTCGTACTAGGTGGACTGCTGTTTTATTTAGACGTCCGTTACGATGAACGATTCGAGCAGCATGTCAGTGCACAAGTCGAAACCTACGTCGAAAACAAGTATGGTCCAGCTCGCGTCGTCTCGTTCCACCCTGCTTACGACGACAAACACCGCGATAAAGAAAAACGCTATAAGATTGCCGTAAAAGTCCGTGGTCTAGGGCTCCAAAAAGAGGAGTACTTGCTGTATCGTCTTCGAGACGACCGAGTCGTTGAGATGGGCACGACGACTAGTTTGCCGAAGCGAAACTAGAGTTCGCGATAATAACTTGTTTTACACTACATAACATGCAAGGTCAGAAGATTCCTTTGTTACACAGAATCAGCTGACCTTTTTATTTAATCCATTTTTAAGGCTCCGAAATACCGTATGCCAGTAACAGCAAATAGGACATCATACACAACGTAATGAGATGGGTACTGACGAATAGCCATCTGAGTAAGCGATGCTTTGCTTTGTACCCTGTGTACACACCTACTAACGGAATGACAAACAGAAGTAAGAGATAGGTAGGTCCAATGCCTCTTAGACTGACTCCGCTCTTCATCACAAAAAATAAGAGACAAAAACCGATGAATGCAGTTAACGAAAGCACACTATAACGACTCATAAGCCCTCCTCCACTACAAGCAAAGCTTAGCGACTTATCGTTTGAAGATTAAAGTATTCCGATAGCGGCACCATCCGCCCCTGTTCATCCCAGTTTCGGTATGCTTCAAAAACGCGTAATATGTCACCGTCATATCGTTCCTCGATGAGGTAGTGGATTGCGAGAAAACTCCGCCAATAATCAAACATGATACTCGATAGACTACCTGCATATGATGCACTGCCAAATTGATCAATCGATCGATTTCCATACTCTTCTTGAAAAAGCTCAACGAGTTCCGTCTCGATTGCCGTGATCTGCTTGAATGCTTCGTCCGACAACAAGTGTTTTCTTGGAAGATACTCACACATTCCCTCTTCAAACCAGATTCCGTCTTCCCGTTCATCGTCAAACTCATCAACGAACAAGTCTATGTGATGGGTCAGTTCATGACCAGCAATCGTCAAGACGTGGTCTTCAGCAAGCGTCTCATAGAACGCTCGGATGTGCGGTACATTCTTTCCGTCGAGTTGCGACAAAAATAATGTCCGCCATTCTACGACGTCTGGCGAGATGTAAATCAAGTCCTTGTTCGTAAATGCCGGAATTGGAATGTCGGAAAATACCGTCGTCGCGAGTTCCGCTGACGTCCAGACGATTCCTTTCGGTTCATCGATCAGTTGATACTTCTCGCGTAAGACGGTTTGATACTCGTCCAATCGTGCACGAAAGCGATCCGTGACCGCTTCATATTTGGCATAGTTCGTTTTTGTCTCAAACGCAAACAGTTGCTTCATGATTTCAATCATCCCCCATCCTTAAAAATACACGATTTTATTTTAACATATTTTGGATGTTCAATTAAAAAACCACCTGTATCAGGTGGTTGGATGGATTACTCATCTGTTATTGAAATGACGACGTTCCCGAACTTTTGTCCGGAGTCCACGTAGCGATGGGCTTCGACGATTTCATCGAGCGGATAGATGCGGTCGATCACCGGTTTGAACTGTCCTGCTTCATACAGTTCATTTAAATAGCGTAGATCTTCTTTCCGTTCTTTAGCGACACCTTGCCCCGCGACGGATGCAAAGGCACCGTTTTGTTTGACGTGTCGTTTCGCTTGCGTCTTATTGATCTTCCCAGATGCATCGAAAACGGCATCAAATTTGAGCAACAAGCCGTCGTAACCGTCCTTCGTATAATCGATGACATGATCGGCACCGAGTTCTTTGACTCGCTCCAGATTTCGTCCACTACAGACTGCGGTCACTTGAAGCCCTTTTGCTTTGGCGATCTGAACGGCAGCCGTTCCGACAGCGCCCGACGCACCGTAAATCAAGATCGTCTTCATCTGATCGATTTGGAGTTTCCGGAAAAAATGGAGCGACGTCGTACCACCGAACGGGAGACAAACGGCTTCCGCGTAAGACGCATGCTGCGAGATTTTAGACAAGCAACGCTTCTCAGATACACAGGCGTATTCCGCGTATCCACCGAAGCCAAAACCGGTTAAGGCATGGACACGGTCGCCAACTTTAAACTGCTTGACGTCCTGACCGATTTCGACGACTTCCCCGGCAAGAACGACGCCAAGAATCGGTTGTCGCGGTCGCTTGAAACCGACAGCCAGACGCATCGGAAGTTTCCCTAACAGCGGAACATCAAGCGATCGCATGCGACGATCTCCGGAATGGACGGCAGATGCATACACTTTGATGAGCAAATCGGACGATTTCGGAACTGGACGTGGTACCTCTTTGATGTGCAAGACGTCCGGTGGTCCGTAACGGGTACAAATCGCTGCTTTCATTGCAATTCCTCCTTTTATCGACATGATGGTATTACCTTAATCATACGTCGATACTCCTCTGAATCCTTGTTAATCTAGAGAAAGAAAGTTTTTTTGATTTGAATCAATCGGTTTCATAAATGGTAAAATTTATATAATAATACGATTTCATCCAACCCTATTAACTGACGAAAGTGGGTGCCTAGTTCATGCAGACACATCGTTGGCTTTTCGCTTTGATTCTATTGTTTAGCATGACGCTCGGTGCCTGTACAAAAGAGAACGATGCAAGCGTCGTCGAACAGATTGTCGGTAACACGCTGTTCGTTGCTCCAAGTGTACAAAAACCGGACGAGCAATATGCATTGACGGAAATTCGTATTACGCGGGATACGATTATATATGGAAAAACGGATAACATGGCTGCTATTCAAACGGGTGATACGATTCAAGTGACATTTGCAGCGGACTCGATTGTTGCGACAGAGCTCCGTCGAACGAAAGATTAGGAAAGAGAGGTTATCCATGATAGTCCAAGTACTTCGTCATTTACGCAATATTTGCATTATTACTACTGCGATTTTCGGTTCATCCTTTTTTTCAAAGAAGTTATGGTGATTAAATCATCGGTTTGTTTTTCATAGGAATGATTGGCGCGATTGGTTTTTGCATTACCGTAGGACTACTCTGGTATCTCAAACGAAAAGAAACGCACGGTTTTTAATAAGCTCATCAAAGGAGACACGATCATGATGGTACGTACTAAAAAATCATATCTCACCCAGTTAAAAGTACTCTTCATTATTATGGTTATCCTAGCTATGATTAGTTCCGTTTTCACACCTCATTCTGTCGATGCAGCGACAAAGGAATATACGTCGTACAAAAAACTAAAACTCGGTATGACCGCGACAGACGTCGCAAAGTCGCTCTACGGAAAATCATATAAGAAATACATAAAGAAAGAACATGGCGTCATGACCCTCGCACAACAAGCCGCCTGGCGTGAAATCGAGGACGATCATACTTTATATGCTTTTGCCCTTTATCCTTATGATGCAAAAGACGATAATTGGTTCTCACATCGGATGCATCTGATTTTCAAGACAAAACAAGAAGGTCACACGTTATATCTTGCGGAAAAGGAATACACCCCTAAAACGCCTTCGAAAAAGCGCCTCTTGCCAGGAAAGAAATTTAAACCAGGCATGACGATAGCTGAATTCGATCGAATTCTTTCTGGTAAAGGGCTAGGTGTCATGACGCATCATCATGAAGAAAATTACTCTAAAATCGGAAAAATCTATGTTGAAGGTACAGTCGAGTATCCAGAAAAACAGACATCGCTCCTCTACTCGTATCGAAATCCTACGGGTGATGAATGGACAATCGTTGAATTTAAATATGATTTTGATCAAAAGAAATACATCGCTCAAAAATAATACGTTTATAAAGTATCCCTCTTCAGAAGGATATTTTTTTACTTTTTATTAAAATTAATTGAATCTTTTTACAGCACAATTCGTAAAAATCTGTATACACGAAAGGAGCTCGACACACATGTTTGATTTGTTATTGGCCGTTGGTGTTTGTCTCGTTGGCTATTGGTTTTACTTTGTCTTCTTACTCGGTTTCAAGCAAGGGAACATCGTCATGACGTTTAACGAACGGTTCATCCATCATGAAGATCATATTCAAGCTGTTAAGCGAAGATTAAAGGATGACGGTCGTCACTTCGAGTATCTTGGAGATCGAAAATTCATCGTCGATGGTAAACCGTATCTGTTCATGGAACGGACGGTTCCGGGAGATTTTGGTCCCCTTCAGCAGACGATTCTAAAAGGTCAACGCAAAGCGTTCTAACCAAAACACCGCTCCTTCTGTACATGACAGAGGGAGCGGTGCTTGTTTCATTCAAGTATTATTCAGGTGTATGTGCATACAGTTCATCGATGACGTGTCGAATCGCTGGCAATGAATGCTCTAAATCAATCCATACCTTAAAGTAATATTCGAAAAAGACACCCTGGTTTCGCATCCGCTCTAATGTATTGATGGGATCTCCCTCGGTGACCCAGTCTAGATTCTCAAAATTTGTATAACTATCCGTAAATGACACGCCCTCTTCGCAAATGCCTGACTCTAAATAATCATTCGAACAAGTCTCATTTTGCAAATCGATTTGTCGATAAAAATCACGAAGCCCTTCATTAGGACGATTGACATGGAACCACTCACCCGTATGATAATTCTCCTGGTAATACCATTCCCACAAGATGACCCATTTCCAGACCAACCCATCGATTAGATAATGACCAATGGCCCGGTCCATCCGGCAAAAGTTAAACCGAAACGTCCGTTCACCGAAGTTCGTCTTCAGATCAAGAACGACTCTCATATCGTTGGTTTCCGGTGGATGGCCGAAAAATAAGATGCCATGCTCGAATCCTTGGGCAAATTCCTCTATTGATTGCCGTCTACCTGCTTTATCCTCGAAACTGACTGTAATCGAATCGAACTGAGCGATTGGCTGTTTCATCTTTCTACCCCACCCTACGTATGTACTCAAAAAAGTGAGTCTCGACCGAGACTCACTTTTATTCGTTATGACGAGACGACTTCTCCGCCTGTCAAATCAATATGTCCTTCGCCCCACGCACACATCGCGTCAAGAATCGGCTTCAATGACCAGCCGTATTCCGATAACGAGTAAACGACTTTCGGTGGGACTTGTTCAAAGACCGTCCGAATGATGACGCCGTCTTCTTCTAACTCGCGCAATTGTTGTGTCAGCATCTTTTGCGTGATCGTCGGCATCAGCTTGCGGAGCTCACTTGTCCGACGCTCGCCTTTAATCAAATGACACATGATGACAACCTTCCACTTGCCACCGATGACTTCAAGTGTTGCTTCGACCGGGATATTGTATGGCATGTTCGACCTATCCTTTCATGATTCCATTGAGATGATAGGCACTTTTTGGTGCCTATCGTACTTGAAAGTGCGTACTTCCCAATCGGATTAACTGGCTATATGATAGCAATTGTCAACGGAAAGTACAACCTCCTTTTAGACCTTGTATCTCGAAGGAGGGGTAGGGTACTTTTTAGTGCCTATCGCACTTTAAAGTACGTACTTCCCGAAATGAAACACCCCCGTTATGCTGGGGTCATGTCAATCGGATCACGTTCGGTCGGGCCCACCGGATACGATCCCTACTGAAATCATTTTTTAGGAGGAATCCCCATGAATCAATTGAACCCACAGGTCCAGGAGGAACAAGTCCCACGAAACGGCGGACTTGCCCTACTTGCCTTAGCAATTAGCGCCTTTGGGATCGGTACGACGGAGTTCGTTCCTGTCGGACTGCTCGCAGCAATCGCTGGTGACTTAAATATTGGTATTACACTCGCTGGTCTCATCATCTCTGGTTACGCGATCGGCGTCGCCGTCGGTGCGCCACTCTTGACGGCACTGACGAACCGGATGAATCGAAAAACGTTACTGATGGCACTGATGGTCGTCTTCATCGCCGGTAACCTTGTCTCCGCCATCTCACCGACGTTTGAATTGTTGATCGTTGCTCGTTTCATCACTGCCTTCTCGCACGGCGTCTTCTTCTCGATCGGTGCGACGATTGCCGTCCAGCTCGTACCCGAGCATAAAAAGGCCAGCGCGATCGCTTTGATGTTCACAGGTCTGACGGTCGCGACCGTCACAGGTGTCCCTCTCGGCACATTCATTGGTCAATCGTTCGGCTGGCGTGCGACGTTCTTCGCTGTTGCCGCACTCGGAATCATTGCGATCATCGCAAGCTTCTTCTTGATTCCAAAAGACTTGAAACAATCACCACCTGCTAAGTTCTCCGACATGTTTAAACTGTTGACGAACGGACGCTTGATGCTTGGCTTCTTGATCACTGCCCTCGGTTATGGTGGGACGTTCGTTGCTTTTACGTACTTGACACCGATCATGCAGGACGTCACGAAAATCAGCCCGAGCATGATCAGTATCATTCTACTCGTCTACGGAATCGCTGTTGCGATCGGGAACACGGTCGGCGGAAAACTCGCGAACGGTAATCCGATCAAAGCGTTGTTCTATATGTTCATTCTCCATGCGATCGTCATGATCGCGCTGTCGTTCATGATTCCATTTAAGGTCGCAGGCATCATCGGTATCATCTTAATGGGACTTCTTGCCTTTATGAACGTCCCTGGACTCCAGCTCTATATCGTCCAGTTGGCTGAAAAATATGTTCCGGCAGCAGTCGATGTCGCCTCTGCCCTGAATATTGCAGCCTTCAACATCGGAATCGCACTCGGAGCAACAATCGGTGGTCTCGTCGCCGATACGATCGGTCTCGTCCACACGCCATGGGTCGGAGGCATCATGGTCATTCTTGCCGTCATCTTGACAGGTGTCTCACGTCGTCTTGAGCGGCAGTAAGGAGGATTTCTATGTTCAACGATCACACAAGTTATCAGCGGATGTACCGAGAGGGCGAGCTTACGCTCGGTCTCCACGTCCCGCTTGAGAATTTCAAGATGCGAACACCGACGCTCGATAAACAAGTCGAACTCGCGCAAAAAGCAGAGGACTACGGATTTACGACACTTTGGTTACGTGACGTCTTACTGAAGGATCCTTATTTCCTCGATCCTGCTGTCGGACAGATTCACGACATGCTGATTTACGGTACGCATCTTCTTAGTCAGACGAAGCAGATCGCACTCGGAACATCAGCCCTTGTCCTGCCGCTTCGCCATCCGTTACGCTCCGCGAAGGAAGTTGCGACGATTAATGCGCTGTTCCCGGAACGTTTAATCCTCGGCGTCTCGTCCGGTGACCGGCAAGCAGACTTTCATGGACTCGGTATCGATCACCCGAGCCGTGGTGCTCAGTTCAAGGAAGCACTCCAGGTGATGGAGCAAGCCTTATATGAAGACTATCCGCAAATCGATTCGACGTATGGAGAAGTCCGTGGTGCGACGCTTGTCCCACGACCAAAAAAGAGAATCCCGACGATGATCACTGGTTTTGCGCAGCAAAACATGGACTGGCTCGCGAAAAACGGTGACGGTTGGATGTATTATCCGCAAGGACCGTTTGAACAAGCGCGTGCCATCGAACAATGGCGTGCTGCCAGTCAAGAAGCCGGTAACACAACGTTCCGCCCGTTTTCGATGCCGATGCATCTCGATCTGTCCGCAGATCCGAATGAAGAAGCGACGCCAATTCGACTCGGTTTCCGGATCGGTCGCAATCGATTGATCGAGTTGCTCGCATTGTACCGTGAGCTTGGCGTCAACCATCTGTTCTTCGCTTTGTTCGACGGTGAACGCTCAGCGGAAGACGTGATTGACGAACTCGGAACGTATGTCGTACCACACTTCCCTCCGTTATCAGAAAGCCTCAACAATCACCTTTAATCGAAAATAAAAATCATGAAACTCAGTCTCCTTTTGGAACTGGGTTTCATGTCGTTTGATCGCACACTGAATTGCGTACATTCAGCCATTTTCGGGGAATGGTTTTTAATCAATTGCACATTCCGAACATTTAACACTTTACTTTTGAGTTCTCATGACCTTATAATAAATTCAAGATAACAATTACCTTTAAAGGAGGAAGCGCTGTTGACACTACTCATTGCTTTTCTAGCCATCGTTTTCATCATGCTCGCCCTTGACCTTGGAGTCTTCCATCGTAAGGCACATGAAGTTTCGCTTCGGGAGGCCTGGACGTGGACGTTCGTCTGGATCGCGATCGCCGTCGCCTTCGGCGGTTGGCTCTACTTCGATCAAGGTAGCGCTGCTGCTGTCGAATATACGAGCGTCTACTTCATCGAGAAGGCTCTCGCAATCGATAACGTCTTCGTCTTCTCACTCGTCTTTGCGTACTTCGCGATTCCACTGAAGTACCAGCACAAAGTTTTATTCTGGGGTATTCTCGGTGCGATCTTCTTCCGCGTCATCTTCATTGTCGCTGGTGTCTCGTTGCTTGAGAACTTCGCTTGGGTGTACTACATTTTCGGCGCATTCCTCGTCTACACGGGTTGGATGATGTACAAGAACATCGGTCAAGAGACGTCGCTCGAAGAGAATAAAACGATTCGTTGGTTAGAGAAACGTTTACCGATCACACAAGACATCTCGTCTGGTAAGTTCGCGAAACGGATTGATGGGAAGTTGTTCTTCACGCCACTCTTGATTGCCCTACTCTTCATCGAAGTATCGGATATCGTCTTCGCCGTCGACTCGGTCGCAGCAAGCTTCGCGTACTCGCGTGACCCGTTCATCATCTTCTATGCGAACATCATGGCAATTCTTGGACTCCGTAGCCTCTACTTCGTCCTCGCGAACTTGATTGATCGCTTCTACTACTTGAAACACGGTCTTAGCTTCATGCTCGTCTTCATCGGAGCGAAGATGATCCTAGGTGACGTCTACAAGATGCCAATCTGGATGTCGCTCGGTACGATCGTCCTCGTCATCCTGATCAGTGTCTTCTACAGCTTCTACAAGACAAAGCCAGGAAAATAATCAATAGTATAAAAAGTGGAAGTGATGAAAATTGAACTGAACCCCGAATGATAAACACTTATAAAAAAGTGTATCATTCGGGGTTTTTCGTGTGCATACGAATCGCTATAATGAACCTATTCATTCAGACGGGAGAAACAACCATGAGTAAAATCACCTTCACTATGACTCAAATCAACCAGCTCGAAGAAAATCCGAACGTCGCTTCCGTATCAGAACGTTCAATCCAGTACACGGCCGAGTTCAAGGTCAAAGCTGTACGTGAGAATATGGAAGGAAAAGGACCTCAACAAATCTTCACGGAGGCTGGATTCGACCTGACGGTGATCGGGAAACGAAAAGCGCATTCCGCGTTGATTCGCTGGCGCCAAACGTTCCGAAAAGACGGAGATGAGGGTCTCCGGAACGACAAACGTGGAAAGGCTCTGGGAGGCGGACGCCCGAAGACAGACGAGTCGATGGAGAGACGGTTGGCGAAGGCAGAGGCACGGATCAAATACCTGACGGCAGAGAACGAGCTCTTAAAAAAGCTAGAGCAGTTAGAGGGGCAGGCGAAACGTACGAACTGACACCAGCAGAGAAATATCAGGCCATCAACACCGTCATCCGCATCGCACAGATTAAGAATCTCGTCTGCCCACTATGTGAGATTGCCGGAGTGAGCTGCAGTGGCTATTACGCTTGGTTGAACCGTGCCGAGGCGGATTCCCTTCGGGAAGAGCATGATTATTTAGATGCGACACTCCTCAAGAAAATCCATGATAGCCACAAAGGCAAAGTCGGTTATCGGGGGCTGTACATGGAGGTGTTCGCTACCCTCGGTTTCCCGATCAACCATAAACGGATTCTTCGGCTGATGCGCAAATATAACATCGTGACCAAAATCCGGAGGATGAACCCTTATCGCAAGCTCTCTCGGGCGACGCACGAGCACCGCGTCGTGCCGAACCGATTGAACCGCGAGTTCCGGCAGAGCGAGCCCGGGAAGGTATTCGTGACCGATATCACCTACCTCCCTATCGCCTCCGGCGAGAACGTCTATCTGTCTTGTGTGAAGGACGTCGCCACACGCGAGATCGTGGCACACCAATTGTCCACGAGTCTTCACATGGACCTCGTCTTTCAGACGATGAAAAAGCTCGAAGAGCATCTCCAAGAGAAGCGACATCCCGAGGCGATGATTCATTCGGACCAAGGCTTCCACTATACCCATCCGAGCTACCAGCGACTCATTGGCGACCTCGGACTGGTTCAGTCCATGTCCCGTCGGGGCAACTGTCTCGACAACGCACCGATCGAATCGTTCTTCGGTCATTTGAAGGACTATGTCACAACCGTTCGTGCGAATCAATCGAGGAGGTCCGAGAGATGGTCGGGGACTACATCAGCTATTACAACTGCGAGCGCGGTCAATGGAACCTAAAAAAGATGACCCCGAAACAATATCGGGACCATCTGATCGCAGCGTAGAAAACTTGGTCTTTTTATTAAACTGTCCATTTTACGGGGCTCAGTTCAAATTCATCTACTTCCACTTTTTCTTTTCAATTCAGCAATTCTTTTACTTTTCGTTCATCTTCGATATATGTCTTCGTAAACCCCTTTAGCGCTTTCTCATTATCATACGTCGTAAAGTCTTTTCCATACCAATCGCGCAGCTGTTGTTTCGTAAAGTGATACGAAACATCCTCGATCGTCATGTTGACTTGGTCGACATTCGGAATCAGCGTGAACAGTACCGTCGCATTATAGATTGCTGTTCGATTGCTTTTTTGTTCGACTTTTCCTTCTTCATAACCGGCATATCGTAACGTCAGTTGATATGGCTTTTCTTTCGTCGCAAGTTCCATTTTCTTTAACTGACCGCCGTGTGGTAGTTGTTGGACGATATTTCGTACGCTACTGTTGTCGCCCAGATATGTACCTTGTTGCTTAAATAAATCGGTTTGCGTTGCTGCTGTTCCGCAACCACCGAGTATTAGCATGCCGCTTGCTAATACGATTGCACCAACTGTCTTTTTCATGTTTATTTCCCCCAATACATTGACTCGTTCATCCTAATAAACGAATCAAACAAAGAAAAGTTTCAAAATAAAGGAAATCAATGCCTTAGTGAACTCGATGATTTTTGTTTTAAGTAGAGTAGGCTGTACCCAATACCTACACCTGCAGCAGTTAATAGCTTTATAAAAATAAAACGAGTGAACCCTTCAACAGCGTACCCTTTTATTTTTTGAGTCAAAGTTGCTTCCGGAATCCAATCAATTGTATATCCGATGCTAAAGGATAAAAGCAAACTGAGGAATAAATAAGTGATGACAAAACTAAGAATAAATCTTTTGATAATCACAATACTCCCCTCTTTTCGGATGGGATAAAATCACTATTCGTTCGTATAATGATTAAATCAAAAAAAAAATATAGAAAACAACAAGTTAATTCCCTATATATTGTTAATTACTATGTTACTCTATTATTATTCGAAATTTCGAAAATTCAGCTGTCTCTATTTATGGAGGTCTATGATGTTACATCTATCTGCCAACCTACTCATTACGCTTCTCTTATTCGCCCTACTGACATGGGGGTTTGTTGTTGTATTTCGCCGATTCATCAAAAAAATTAAATCGTAATCACGACAACCCGACCTTTCAAACGAGAGAATCCGGGTTGTTGTTCGTTTCATAGAGTTGTAAGATACGATCTACGATTTCGTTCGCAGTTTCCGGTATCGGCGGCATCCAAAGTCCCGTCACCGGACCGTAAACGACAGGATTGATCGCCACTTCGTATCCGCCATACGGATGTTCTTCCACTGTCGGTAAGTAGCCGAGATATCCATTCGTATATCCTCCGAAAAACGCGAGTTCCGTTTGACGGATCTGCTGGATTTGTAATGCTGTCTCACAAAACGGCTCCATCGGGATACCCGAGAACGAGCCCTCGTTTAACTCGAATAACTGAATCTCAATCGGAATCGTGAATGACGTTCCTGATTGTTTCTTTACGTACGCCAACCAACGTGCTGCACTGACTCCCCACGTCTGTTCAGCGTAACTTGCCATCTGCTGTAACGCATCGACGTCTGGAACTTTTGATAAGCGCATCGGATGAATAACAGACTCAATCCGGTGATGTGTTAACGGTTGATACGACACGTCTGAAATCGTCGTTAAGACGTGACCACTCAGCGTAAACGCCATCTTCATTAGACTTTCCATGTCACCGCGATATTTTGCGTTGATGTTCCCCGTCGCCCCTTGGACGATCACGACGGGACAGCCGAGTGTCTGTTCGAGTATCGTTCGAGCGACGCCCGGATAATCACCGGATAAGACGACACTGTCTGATTTTAAGACGTTCGGATGCGCTGTACAGAAAACGAAGGCTCCGACGAGACACGCATCATCGGCACGACGAACCAACAGCGTCCCGATTCGATCGTCCGTCACGCCAAGTGGATCCGTTCCCATCACTGCTTGCCCCTCTCTCTTTTCCCGTCGATTTATGCCGAGTTTTCCCTGCGTGACACCCCATCCGATCTCGACTGGTTGCATCGCTTCACTTGCTTTAACGGCTGTCGTAATCGCTTGTTGTGTCAAAATCGTTTTATAAGCGACGATCAACGCTTCATCCCCTGCTGTCGCCGGTCCAGAATGCGTATGGGTGTAGACGACTGTCACCTGTTCCTTCGCTACATTCAGACGATTTGCGATCCCTTCACGAATGACATCCGTATCAGCAACGAGCATGCCGATGTTATCGATGCTGACGAAGATTGACGTCGTCTGCTTGCTTTCAAAGATGCTCGCTGTAACATAAAGCGAATCGTGTATGCTTGCGACACCTACTTCTCGGTGATAGCCGATAAACGGTGCGCCGAGTGGCGGATTAATCAACTCTTTTTGAATTCCAAAACGGCTCATGACTGATTCTCCTTCTTGAACAATCGTATTCTTCTTCCATATACTAACATTAACTATATTAGAGGAGGATATGAAGATGTCGATTCGTTGGAAGGAAGAGATGCTTCAGTTCGAGACGATACGTGAAGCCGAAGTCTGGGCAGACTCAATTGCGAATGAGATGCATGGTCGTTCGATTACTGGTTATGGTACACCAGACTTTAAGGTTGCTACGATCCTTGCCTTTTATTTAGCACAAGTTCCTGAATTTCGAGTTCATACCGCGATTGTTCCACTTGATGCAGAGATGTTCTATCAAGTAGAGATGTTTTATCAAGTCTGGATTGAAATCGAAGATGATTTATAAAATTCGTGCTCTTTCATGTAGATCAATCATCGCTTCAACTGCCGCGTCCATCCGCTCCTCTAAGCCAATCTTATTCAAGACGACGAGTCCTTCCGTGAAGACAAATAGTAACGCCGTTTGCTTAGCAACGTCTTCGTCTTCTGCTGGCACATAGATCTGTTTGATCCAGTCGTCGAATGATTCTCCGATCGTCCGCGTGATGGACGTATATGGCTCACCCTGACTCGTTGCGAGATGGGTGATCTCGAACCAGAGATTCAAATACGGTTTAATCCGTGGCTCATCGATTGCTTGTCGCAAGAAACGGACGAATGCCGTGAACTCGAGCTTAAGATTCGGTTGTTGCAACAGTTCGATCAGCTCTTGGCTGATCGCGGTCAACACTGCTGTCTCGATGTCCTGTTTATCCTTGAAGTAATGCATCAGCATCCGGTCACTTGTGCCGGCAGCGGTCGCCATCTTCTTCAGACTCATCTCCTTGATG
Organism: Exiguobacterium sp. EA-TM-5; assembly: GCF_053878415.1. Lineage (NCBI taxonomy): Bacteria > Bacillati > Bacillota > Bacilli > Caryophanales > Exiguobacterium > Exiguobacterium sp. EA-TM-5. The sequence goes on from NZ_CM132670.1 coordinate 2,248,849, forward strand.
CTTGATGCTAACGTCGCTTGCGCGATGTGATGCGTATAATCTTGTCGTTTTTGTTCAAACTTATCCACTTTCGATCGTCTCCCTTCTTTTTTATCATACACCATTCAAGAGGATTGACGAAAAAATGTAGTATATGCTACATTAAATTGTAGTAAGAATTACATTTATTAAGGAGGAACACCAATGACAACTTCAAATGCTTCTTCGTTCGTGGACGTTATTCCTAAACCGTTGATCGCCCTCATTACGATTGTCTTTGCGATTTTAACTGCTTTTTCGATTCTTGACTTTGGTGTGCTTGGTATCTTCGTCGAAGCGACACAAAACACGGCAACGCTTCAAATTTTTGTCGACCTCATTCTCTGTGCGCTCTTCATCATCGTCTGGCTACGCCATGATACACGACGTACGGGACGAAATTTTCCACTTTGGGCAATTATCACGCTTGCGGTTGGTGCGTTCGGACCATTGCTGTATCTACTGACACGAAAATCATGATTCTCCCACACGTGTTGCGTCAGCGGCACGTGTTTTTCTTAAGACAAACTTAAGAAAACAACTACGTCCATAACAAGAACTCGACTGTATCATGAGGATTAGATTACACATAAAGGAGTTTGACCTCATGAAGAAAGCCATCTTTGATACAATCGTCCAATTAAACGCTAGACCAGCAGTCGCCAATGCCTTGAAACGGTTTTCGATGAGTCGTTTCAGTAAACCATTGATCCGACCATTCATCCGCACATATCAAATTCAAACGGATCAAGCGCTTAAGCCCGTCGATTCGTTCAACTCTTTACACGACTGTTTCGTACGCGAACTACGCCCCGAAATGCGACCGATCGCATCAGCATCAGATGCCTTCGTCAGTCCGAGCGACGCTGTGCTCTCAATCGTTCCGGCGTTAACGGAAGATAGTCGTTTTACGATCAAAGGACAAGACTATACTGTTGCCGAATTGATCGGATCGACCGAGCGCGCGCAGGATTATGCGAACGGTGTTGCCTTGATTTTCTATTTAAGTCCAACCGATTATCATCGTGTACACTCCCCGATCACTGGCGAAATCACGAATAGTTATACGCTCGGACGAGAATCGGCACCTGTCAATGACATGGGACTTCGTTTCAGTAAACGTCCATTGACGCGGAATTATCGTCGCGTCACGCGCTTGCAAGTCGACCATCGCTCGATCGAACATGTCATGGTCGGCGCACTGAACGTCAATACAATCGTTCAGACACATCAAGGACGACTGCTAGAGCGTGGAGAAGAGTTCGGCTACTTCTCGTTTGGTTCGACCGTTATTCTCGTCTTGCCGCCAGACACCGTTGAACTGTCACTAGGCATCGAGCGCAGCGTGCAGATGGGTGAACAAATCGGACGCTGGTTACCCTGAATCATTCCAAAATAGAGCCTCATTTCTCAATATTGAAAGTTTTTCATTTGTAGAAATACCCTCATTTCGTGATTGAAATGAGGGTATTTGGTATGTATTGATCACAAAATATTAATAATGTGCGGATTCGATTGGAGGATAAATAAGGTGTATTCATTTATTAACTTACGTTCTATTCATAAAAATGAAATAATACATCATAAGAGATAGAGATATACAAAAATGGAAAAGAGGTTATGTCATGAAAAAAGTCGTTTTATTATGCGCTTTCTCGATTATATCTGTATGGATGTTAGGTGCTTGTAGTAATGAAAGTGACATGCAAGGCACTAGTGAAAAACCAACGGCATCAGAAGTATTGGGAGAAGATTCTACTGCCGACATTTTTCAATTCAATGATACGATCTACAAATCAAATGTAGAATGGGCAGAGAAAACAGAAGTCACTCAGAATAAAAAAGTTGGAGAAATTAAAAGAATGAATTCTGATAAAGACGATTTTAATAATGGGACTGCTACGAAACTCTCTAAGGGCACGATCATATATTCTACTAAAGAAAGAAAAGAAATTCTTTTAGTAAGTTTCAAAGGGAAATTAAAAAAATATGTTGCTTTAGGAGAAGGTTAAACGGTCTATAAGAAAAGGCATCCTCAGCTAGGATGCCTTTTCTTATTTTGATCATGATGATTGTAAAGCTGATCAACCGTTGACGACTTTTTCCGTCACTTCTTCGTTCATTGACTGACGATTGATGGAGAGCGTTTCGCCCTGTTTAAGTCGTTTTCGATATTCGGCTGTCGCAGTGAACAAGACATCTGTCGACGAGTTCAGTGCCGTCTCAAACGAATCTTGTAATACACTGACTAGAACACCAGCTGCTACGACTTGCATCGCGATATCATTCGGAATCCCGAACAAGCTACACGCAAGAGGAATCAAGAGGAGCGAACCGCCAGCGACACCAGAAGCCCCACACGCACAGATAGCTGCGAGGACACTTAAGATGATGGCTGTCGGAAGATCGACAGGAATACCGAGCGTGTTGACAGCAGCAAGCGTCAAGACTGAAATCGTGATGGCTGCACCCGCCATGTTGATCGTGGCACCTAACGGGATTGAGATACCATACGTCTCTTTATCAAGTCCAAGTTTCTTAGACAGCTCCATGTTGACCGGGATATTCGCAGCCGAACTTCGTGTAAAGAAGGCTGTGATTCCACTTTCACGTAAACATTTAAAGACGAGCGGATATGGATTTTGACGAACGTTGATGAACACAATGAGTGGATTAACAATGAGTGCGACGACAAGCATCGTGCCAATCAATACTAATAATAAATTCCCGTAATCGAGTAACGAAGAAAGACCGTTTTCCGTAACCGAACCGATGACGATTCCCATGATACCAAGAGGTGCTAATTTGATGACCCATCCGACCATCTTCGCAATGGCGTCGGAGAAGTTCGAGATGAACGTCTTTGTCGTATCGGAAGCATTCTTTAAAGCGAGTCCTAATACGATCGCCCAAGTCAAAATGCCGATGTAGTTCGCTTGAATGAGCGCATTGACTGGATTATCAACCATGTTCAAGACGAGTTTCTGAAGAACTTCAACCGTATTCCCCGGAGCAGCTAGTTGTTCTGCACCTTCCGTCAATCGAATGTTCACTGGGAACAGGAAACTGACGATGACCGCAATGGCTCCCGCTAGGAATGTCCCGAGCAGATATAAGAAAATGATTGACTTCATGTTCGTTTGCTGGCCTTTTTTATGCTGTACGATCGAAGCCATGACAAGGAAAAAGACCAAGATCGGCGCGACTGCCTTCAGGGAGGAAATAAACAGAGTCCCAAAAATGGTCAAGGATTTCGCCGCTTCAGGAATCGTGAGGGCTAAAATAATTCCTACAACTAAGCCGATCGCGATTTGTTTCACTAAACTGATTTGGTTCCACATCTTCAACAATTTCATACATTCCCCTCCAGGCTTTCAAAAAATAAAGTATTTAGAATTCGAAAAACGATGACTTCTCTCTTCTACTCATATGGATGAATAGTCTAGTCATTCACTTTTCTAAAAATTCTCGCAGTTTGTTGTGTTCTATTTTTGCATAAATCGCGTGAAATAAAAACTAGTTTTTTGCAAGAAGTAAGATTCCTTTTCCTGGATGTTAAAAGAGTATACGAATGCAATCGATTGCATAATTACAAAAAAGTAACAAACGACTCATGCCGTCTCCTACTTCATTATGTAAACTAAGTTGTTTTTATAGACGTTGATTAATCTTTATTTTCTCTTCAGCAGTAGTCTCGAACCTCGTGCTGACAGGTACCGTTAACGCTCTAAGTAACGGGTGAAGTAAGAAATAGCAGAAAAAGCCAAAGTAGCCGATGCCAGAGATTAATAAGATCGTCGTACTAGATATCCATTCACCGAACACACCACCCGCGAAATAACCAAGTGGACTTAAGGAACCTAACAATGAAGAGACGAACGAAAAACCTGTTCCTAAATAGTCCGGCGGAAGATTGACTTGAATGAGTGTATACAAATAAATACTGTTCACCCCAATACCGATCCAAGCGATTCCAAATAAGACGATTGATAACAGACCAGCATCTATTAAAAACGAACTAATCCAAAATAGTCCGGATAAGAGTGCAGCAATCGGCATGACACGATTAAGGGCAAACGTCTCCAAACGACTTGAAATCAAAGTCCCAATCATCGTTCCGAGTGAAATCGCTGCTAACCAAAATCCATACTCCGCTGATGTCTCAGAAATGATCGGTAACACCGCAAGTCCCATCGTCGCGAGAAAATTCATCCCGATGATGCCGTATACGATTGCCAAGAGCTTTTTTTGCTTTTGGACGACATAGAACCCTTCCTTGAAGTCATGCTTATACTGTTTCCAAAAGTTTTGCCTAGAAATAGGTTGTTCCTTGTTCGAAGGTGGTACTTTGAGTGCGAGCAAAAATAAGAATCCGATGCCTAGTAATACGACACTATTCGCAGCGAATACGATACCGACGCCGACAAACAAAATCACGATGCCTGCTAACGCATCGGCAATTAAATCGAGCGTTTGATAAGAAAAGGCAAACACCGAATTGACCTTCGTCAACTGATCTTTTGAGGCCAGTCGTTCGATGAGCGTATTTTCGGTAGGATACGAGATTTCCGCTAGTGTTAACGCTAAAAACAGCATGACGAACAGTAACGGAATCCAGAGCGTTTCGTTAAAATAGAGTAAGGTGATGAATCCGACCAAAATTGCTTGTCCGACGCCTGAGAAAAACAGGATCTTCTTTTTCGAATAGCGATCGATGATCGGACCATACAAAAATTGAATCGTTACCGGTAACACAGCAATCGTACTCGTTAATCCGACCAGGAATGGCGAATTCGTCGTTGTCTTGACGAACCAAACGATGGCAACCATATAAAAGCTGTCTGATATGTTCATCAAAATTCTGCCAAGCAATAAAGTGGTTAATTGTTTATTCAAGCGACTTCCTCCCTACTAATAGTTAAATTTAATTGAACTTTAGTGTAGAGTAAAGGACTGGAAGAAAAATGTAAAGCATTAAGTTCAATTTAATTTAACTTAATATACAAAAAAAGCGCTTCTCGTAAATAGAGTCTTACGAAGAAGCACGTTTACTAATATGTAGATGATGTCCTAGCGTCACACATAAAAATGATTACCTTTTTAATCTGTTCCGATTCAACACAATATCGCCTCTAATCCTTCTATCATCCGCTTGAATTTCGAATGATTATCGATTCGATTAGTAAAATTCTGAAATCAGCTACTGAAACGGTTCATAATGAAATTCTACTCCTCAAGAGATCGTTGATTTTTTACGTTTGACGATCAAAAGTACGATCACGAACAGAAACTCAAGAATCGTAAAAATACCGACGAAAAAATAGACGACTAACACCTGACTGATACCATCGACTGCGATCGTGTAAAACCAAAGTAATGAAATACCAATCGTATACAGAAGATTAACGATCGTTCCACTAATCAGACTGGCTTTCAAGCTTTTCTTACTCCGCGCCTGACTCACGATGATGATGATGGCACCGATTGCCCAGACGATTAATATGAGTTCAAGGATAGATTTGTCGTTCCATTGGACATCCATGATTTATTCCCCTTTTCAGTAGACTGACTAATTGAACAAGATTAATACCTATATTTTACAGCAACATAAACTCTTCCAGTCTCCCTAAATTTAGGTGAATAAGTTTTTAAAAATCCATGTCAGAATAGTCCTTTATTTTCCTAACCCGAACACTTTCGTCCTGACCGACGTAATCAGTTTCTTTCAAACGGTGCTGCACAACGAGTAGAACCAACACAATCGCTGATAGCACACAAATCGTCGCGTAGTACGGTTGCACGACGCGCTCGAACTCTAAAGCCGATAGCACTTGTAAGATCGTCAATCCAGCTAACATCCCGTGGAAATATCTCTGATAATTGCGCGGGATTCCAGCTTGCCCAAACGTCTCATACCAGACGAATAAGCCGAGTCCGAATGCGAGTCCGTTTAGGATCGACGATGGGAGGAGAAATAGAAGGATTCCAAGAGCAAGCATTAACCAGGCGTACCGAATAGCAGGCTTAAAAAAAGCGGGATCGAGTTTCGGTTCTTCATCGATGACATGTGCTGCTTTCTCTTCTTCAGTCAACGGTCGAAAACCGACTGCTCCCTTCTCTTCCGCTAACTCGAGCATCCTCTTTTTCATTCCAAAATAAAACGGGAATTGTTCTTTGATGACCTCCCCTTCATCCGTTTGACCATCCGCTTGTTCTTGCACAGATACTTGATACAGCGTACGCCCCATCCGGTAGCTGACCCAGTACTCGGTCGTTTGTCCATTATTGCGTTTAAGTTCAATCACCTTCGCTTGTTGATTCGTCATGATACGTGATTCCTTTCGTTGCTAGTTCTTTTAATTGTTCTGTCGCATACAGCAGGAGAATGAATCCTGAAACCAGACAGACGGTTCCGTTAATCGAGAGATTGATCGATGATAAATAGTTTTTCGATGAGCCGGCTAACGCGAACATGAAAAGAGCTCCTGACCATCGATAAAAGCGAGCATGTGCTGATTTTTCTTCAAGATAAATCGGCCAAAAAAATATCAGAACAGCGAACGTCACATAGCCTGGAATTGGCAAGACAATTGTTAGTGTCAGTAATCCGCTCAGTAGGGTAAACAGCGCGCTTAGAATACGTAATTTTATGAACCGTCGTTCTGAACGAAAATCCATCGCTTTTGATAGATTTATCGATGCGCGCACATACCCATCGTCTAGTTTCTCACGTACCCATGCTTTCTTCTGTCGATACGCGAGAAAGGAATTCTTGAATACGATCCGCTTCGTCGCCGACTCTTCGTTTCTTTCCATCATATCCTCGCTATCGATCGCCTGTTCTTTACGGGCAACCCCTTCCCGGCAGAACAAGGTGCGACCTTCTTGGTAGAAGACAATATGATACACACGATCGTCGACTTGTTTTAGTAATTGAATCATGATCTGAGCTCCTCTTTACTTTGCTATATCGCTTCTTTTGAGACTTACCATGCTGCACTGACACCGTATAGAATGAACAATCCACCTAATACACAGATGTAACCGTAATGTCTGACGGTCAATGAACAAAATAGGATGACGCCAATTGACAGGATGATACCTAGTAGGAATGAGTCACTATTGTCAACATTATCCGCATGTCCCGCTAAAGGTGTCTTATTCGCATGCTTTGAGCGGATGAAATAGATGCCTAACGTCAACAAAAAGAATCCGACACCAAGACCAAGGAGTGGCAATATCATTAAAACACCCTCCAATATATGACATTATATTATTAGAATCCATTTATGTATTATATACTTATTCAGTACGATATTTTCCTTTATTAAGTTTCATCCACTAATTTTTTCTACGTCGCAATATATAAAGAAAAGTCCTGGAGGGATGGGGATGCAAAAAGATGAAGATAGACTACCTTTTTACTTAAAGCGAATCCCCTTTTTTATTATTTCTTACTTTTTTGCACCTTTAGCGTACATCTTACTTTTCATCAAATGGCGTACGTTAGATTCTTCCGTGCGAGATGCACGACTGATTGTTGCATCATTATTTTTACTACTCTTCATCGTTGATTTTTTTCCGGCTGGTCTATATCAAAACATCGTACTTGCTATCGCCCTCACAGTTGGTTTGTTCATTACCTTCATTGGATTAGGTGGTGGCACAAAATAGTCGGTTAGCTGTACATCCGGATATACAAACATCGTTTTGTTCCGAATCCCATCAATCCATTCCACCTTCTATATATATCCATTTTACCTGCTCATTATTTGATATACTAAACAAACTATTTACGAGAAAGGATGATAAGAATGTGGAAGGCTCTCTTATTTTCTTCCGTCTGGATCGGTATCACGATTCCCCTTGTGTTAGCTATCATCTTTACGGCTTTCAAGTCATTACTTGCTTTTGATACGAGTGGTATCCTCATGTTGATCATGATGGCGATTGGTTCAATCCTTGATCTCTATGTGGCAATTCGCATTTGGACGTGGATTGAACATAAGCTGTACAAACGAAAGCATTACATGTAAAAACGCAGATTGTTCGTTCAATGATGAACGAGACATCTGCGTTTTTATAAAAATCGTGCCAAATAAACAGAAAAAATTTTAGTCATGACTTTCGGCGTGTTTTCGATATAAATCCGCATCTGCTCGAGGTTTGCCTCGACGGCGTCTTCTTCTTTCTCTTCCGTCGGAAAGTCAGAAATGCCTTTGATGATGATACATTCGACTTCGTTTTTCTGGCAGACGTATGCGATAGCCCCTGCTTCCGTATCAGCAATCGTCAGCCCGTTATCCCGCAACTCGACGTAATCTCGCCACATGACGACAGCGCGGTCTGCCGTTCCGATCGTTCCTGTATGAAAATCGTTGCCGTACGTTGACACGTCAAGATCGACGACGAACGAAGGTTTGATGAGTGGTTCAATCTCTTTGACCGTGCAATCATATTGAACGGCTCGATTCGGAACGATGATATCGAGTACATCATGTAGTGGATCGATACCGGCACACGTTCCAGCAACGATGACCTTCGTCAATGAAAAGCGGAGGATCATATATTGATTGGCTCCGATGCCATTTACTTTTCGAACGCCTGTGCTGTAAAACAGAAGTGTCTTCCCATTTATCTCACGCGTGAAGTATTCACCATACGGATAAGTGATTCTTTCTTCAGGCGAGACATGAAAATATGCCTGTGTCGCGTCGAACTCCCATCTGGTGGCGATGCTGATTCCGATCATGTCGTATTCCTCCTTTAAGTTCTACTGCCCAATGTATGTTTTATTTTACGATAATTTATTCTGTTTTAAACTGGTTTTTCCCAGAAGATAGCAATTATTATCAAAAAACGTTTTTCATTCATGCCTATAATAAGGAGGTAAACAAAACAGAAAAGGAGTCCTGCCGATGATTCTCGATTTATTGACGTACATTGTAGCCGAACTATTGCATAGTCTCATGTATACATCGTCCACAAAACGCTCGGAGCAAATCAATGACTGCCATTAATGTCATCATCAAAGATATCGAAGCGCATCTATTCGATGAGTGGTTACTCGAACAACTCGCAGAGCGCCATTACTACTCCACGTTTCATTTCGGACGACTCTTCAAACGACAAGTCGGTCAGACGCTCGGGGAATATGTCCGTTTACGCCGTTTGTCAGTCAGCGCCACTCTTTTAAGAGATGGTGTCGACTTGCTCGAAGTTGCATTGATGTGCGGGTATCAATCGCAAGAAGCATATACGCGGGCGTTCAAAGGGTTATATCATTTACCTCCACGAAAATATGTAAAGCTGATGGAACTAATGACGAATAAGGAGATGATTCAAATGAAAGAACAGCATGTTGAAGGTTGGTTTTTAAGCGGCAGTCATGCCGGATCCTATACACTTAGCACCGATTCAGACATCGTGCATCAAGGACGGAGCTCCGGAAAAATCAGATGCACGACTGACACTGAAGAAGCCGGGATGTTCGGTACGATGATGCAAAGCATACAAGCGACCTCTTATCGAGAGAAACGAATCATGGTCGCAGGCTTTTTGCGAACGGAAGCAGTCGGTCAAGCGGCCATCTGGTTCCGTGTCGATGACATCCACGGCGAACCGTTACAGTTCGATAACATAACGAATCGTGGATTGAACGGTGACCAAGACTGGACGTATTGTGCCTGCGTCCTTGACGTTCCCCTTGAAGCAGCATCACTTCACTTCGGTGTATTACTTGAAGGAGCCGGTACGGTTTGGGCGGATTCGTTCACCTGTCACGAAGTCCGATTATCCACTCCATCCACGAATCAATTACATCAGGAGGTTCTCCCGTTACATCCGACCAATCTATCGTTCGAAATGACGATGTGAGAGGAAGACGAAAAAATCCAACACGTGAGAACCCTTTACAGTTCTTCGGTGTTGGATTCTATATTATTCTCTTTCTCTTGCATCAATCTCTTTTTGTCTTAAGATCTCAGCGATCTGATGATGTTCATTCTCGATGGCAATATCACGCGCGGAATGTCCTTCAGCGTCACGGTGAAGTGGATCTGCTCCATAAGAGAGCAACATTCGGACAATACGTTCGTATCCGTTCTCACTTGCTAGCGTCAATACAGTCGCTCCCGCTTCTGAAGGGTGACTCGTCTCACTATCCGCACCAGCTTTGAGTAATGCCTTAACGGCTTTCGGATGGTTATTTTCAACTGCTAAATACAGTGGTGTGACGCCCTCTGATCCCTCTGCCTCGATATCGGCTCCCGCTTCCAGCAAGAGTGTAACTTTTTTTGCTTTCCCTGCCTGAGCGGCAACGTGTAGAGGCGTTAGTCCCTCACCCTCTTCAGTTCGTTCGTGTAACAATTCGATATCTTGAACCAATTTGCGTAGGATTTTTTTATTACCCGGCCGACCTGCGATGAGATGCAGTGCTGTAAATCCATCCCCTGTTAAATCTAGATAGGCGCCCCGCTCCATCAACAACAAGGCGATTTCTGATTTTCGATCATACAACGCGATGTGTAGTGGTGTCATCCCGTCCTGATTGGGTAGATTGATGTCTGCTCCGTGATCGAGCAATAATGTAACGATTGTCATATGCCCTTCCTGGATCGCCCAGTGGAGTGCTGCGAATCCCTCTTCATCCCATTCGTTCAAGTCATCCCCACGTTCGATACAACGCATGACCTGTTTCTTTTTCCCTAAATAGGCTGCATCTTGAATGGATCGCTTCCCCATATCGGTTCGCCCCTTTATCAACTCTGTCGTTACTGTTCATTTTACAACAATCTGCTTCGAGAAAGCGAAAAAACCATCTTGAACAGTTCCAAGATGGTGACTCCCGTGTATGTGACTCATTTTTCTAATGCAAGCAGTCGAATCGCCGTTTGTCGGACTTGCTCCGGCGTTTTATCCGTCGTATCGATCATATGTACCGGAAACCGTTCATACCATTTTTCTTCGAATACAAAAAGCGGTTGGTGCTGCTCAAAGGAGTGACGCTTTCTTGACTGATCAGCATCGCGTCGCCCTCGTAAGACGTTGTCTGGTGCTTTTAGATAAAGAATCTGATTAGACCGGCACGTTCTTAATGCCTCGAGTTCCATCTGCAAGCGTGATGCAATGTCCCAGTCGTGACCGTGTACTTGTGGATAATGCAGCGTATAGAATTCAAGATCTTCCGGACCACGATCCAGCAATATGAGTCCTTCAGAGAAGTTTTGAAAACGATCAAGTTTTGCTTGAATGAACAAGCGTTGATTTTCGACAAATCCATCCTCGGTTTGAATGTCTAATCCGAGTTCCTGTCGTTTTTGAACGATTGAATAGGGATTTTCATAATAAATATGAAGATCAGGATAAGTAGTTTCCAATGCTCGCACGAGCGTCGTTTTTCCAGATGCCATGGCACCTTGAATCGAGATGATCGTTCTCATGAAATGACGTTCCTCCTAGCTATTCTTACGTTACGTATTAAAAAAATAGGAACTGATATCTGGATGATGCACAAGTTGATATAACTGATCCCGCTCTGCGTCTTGAACTTGTTCAAGCGTCCGCAGGATGGCCATCAGTCGTAACCAGTTCGAGAGGTTCAACAGTGGAAACGATGTCGATTCTTGATAGCGTTCAAGGTATTCGCGACAGACATACCGCCGTACCTCATCCGGAACTGCTGTTCCACCCGCCGTCCGTAATAAGAGCAACGTACGCGCCACATCGGCAACAGGCGGACCCATCGTCGCATCATGCCAATCAATGACGATGAATTTCTCATCCGCTGTCACGAGGATGTTCTGAAAATGAAAGTCTCCGTGCAGTAACCCTTTATTTTGCGGAACGTAAAGTATTTCTAGTAATTGTTCCGCTTTCCGGCGCAAATCAGATGATAAATAACATATTTTTGAATACATGACGTCATGCCAATCAGGTGCTAACCGCGATTGTTGCCGATGAATCAGTTGATGTAGCGTCGCAAAAGCGTCTAGAAAATCTGTCATTCGACTAGGTTCAATTAGGTCTAATAATTCACTGCCGTCGATGCGCTGCATCTCGATGAACGGGGAGTCTTCTAATTCAATAGCGAAGACGTTTGGTGTCGGGATGACCGTCCTTTCTAGTTCTTCGAGCATGCGAAATTCTTGAGTGATCCGTTGCTTTTCAATCGATGCTTGAAAGTACTTGCGGACTCGTGCGTCAGAGATCTTTATTACAGTAGCAGTAGAACCTGCTTTTGCGTTAGTCATCAATATATACCTCCCATCTCTTGTTTCGTTATGTCGTTTGTCGAATTATCAAAGATGGTTCCAGTAAAGAAAAAGTACCTTCACTATGTTTCATCGCGTCATTCAATAACTGTTCTGCTGCCAGTCTGCCAAGCATGACAACCGGTTGTCGAATCGTCGTTATTTCAAGCGCTCTGGCAATCGGTACATCATCAAACCCTGTGATAGCGATGTCCTCTGGAACTCGAACCCTATGTTGCCGAAATTGATGGATGAGACCTGCTGCGACTTCATCGTTCCCAACGATCATTGCGTCTGGTAAGTCTGCCGTTAGAAGTTGACCCGCTAATTCTTGTCCGTCCTCGAAAGAATAGCAGCGATCAGCGTACCACTCATTTTTATGACTAAGAGTAGACGTCTTAAGATATTGATCGAACGTCTCCCGTCTGACTCGTCCCACTCCGCTATCTGGATTTCCAATGCAAAGTCCAACTGTTCTGGCGCCTCGTTCTTCGACATGTTGTACCAACATCGTCATCGCTTTCTCGTGATCAAAATAGATCGATGGCACGATATCCTGATGATCTTCGCAGGCAACGACCGGTCCGAACGAACGCATCGTCTCAAGTAACTGTGGCTGACTGATTGCTCCGATGATTAGCCCGTCAATCCGCTTATCGCGCAGTTGTTGAATACTTGCTTCTTCTCTTACTGGATCGTTTTCCGTCTGGATGACAAGCAGTGTATGATTTTGTTCCGTACAGACCTGACCGATTCCATCAATTAATTGATGAAAAAACGGATGACCCACCCGCGGAACAAGAACTCCGATCGTATGTGTCTTACCTCGTGACAGGTTGATCGCATTTCCGTTCGGACTATAGTTCATTCGCTCCATCACGTCTAAGATTGTACGTCGTTTCTCTTTTGATACGTGCGGATGACCGTTCAAGACACGGGATACCGTCGACTTCGAGACACCCGCTTGTTTAGCGATATCCGAGATGTTCGCCATGCTGTTCCTCCTTGTTCCGTTCCCATTGTTCTAGGTCGTTCAATGCCTCAGCTACACCATCCTCATCATGGTCACTCGTGATGAATGTCGCTCTTTTTTTGACAGACGCTTCAGCGTTCTTCATCGCGATTGATGTTCCCGCCACTTCGAACATCGGTAAATCATTTTGATTGTCACCGATCGCAACGACGTCCTTAAGTGCAATCCCATATACTCTCGTGATGTCTTGAACAGCGCTCCCTTTCGTTACTCCACTCGCCATGACTTCTAGGTTGAACGCACCCGAACGTGTCACAGAAAACGACTGCACCTGAAGGAGTTGCTGTTCGAGATGCGCTAATTGCAATTGATCAGCTGAGACGAACATGAATTTGATGATATCGAGTTGATCGACGGTGATAACGTCGACTGTCTCAACTCCCTGTTGTGTCACTTGTGCTTGAATTGCTTCTTGAAATACACTTCCTCCCCCTTGAAGTCCAGCAAGCGAATATCGAGGTAACAAGATTCGATCCTGTAGATAAATATGTATGAATACGTTTGTGGAACGTACTACCTCCCAAATCGTTCGACTACTGGAACGATCTAAAAAGTGCCGCTTGGGAATTCCGATCTTGATCTCTGCTCCATTCGCACCAATGACCGGACAATCGAGTTCATGTTGGTCGAGTATTCGTTGCGCATCAAAGGCGGCTCGTCCAGTGACGATGACGACGACATCTCCTTGGTTTTGACGTCTCTTAATCGCTGTCCGATTTGCCTCTGAAATCTGACGTTTCTTATTCAATAACGTTCCATCTAAATCAATCGCAAACCATCGCATCGCGTTTCCTCCTTTTACTGTCTCCTTGATGCTACTGTCTGGAACGCGTCCCAGCGCAACAAAAAATCTTGAATGACAGGCTCATTCAAGATTTTCGATTCGTACCAGTTGCTTCAGATGGAAACGTGATGCGCTATTGCTTGCTGTTTTTCGACATACTCCATCAAAATTGGCTGTTCCGGTAGATTTAGGTTTTCCGGTAACTGATCCATGGCGAAGAAGCGTAACTCCGCGACTTCTAGTGGATCCCGAACGACTTCTCCTGTATAGGCGGTACAGAGGAAAGCTGAGATGACGTTATAGACCTCGTCTCCGTGCGGATACTTGTAGTAAAAAGCGTCACCGGAATAAACGTTCAACAATTCGAGTTGCTCTGCTTCAAGTCCCGTCTCTTCTTTTAACTCTCGTTTCGCTGTTTCAGCAAGCGTCTCCCCGATCTCGAGCGCGCCACCAGCGAGTCCCCAACATCCGTTATCTTGCCGCCGTTGTAACAAGACCTCTTGTTTGTCGTTGACGACGATGACGCATGCTCCGGCCATGACGAGTGGTCGTGTCCCGACCAGTTTGCGTAATTCTGTGATATATCCCAAAGCATTCAGTCCTTTTCCATTAGATTACCCTTGTTCTCACACGGACCCGTTTGATTCCCGTCAATAGAAGACACAACAAGATGATGCCTGAAACAAAGAGTACATATGTATGAATCGTAAAGAGTGAACGGAGACCGATCACTGCCGAATTCTGCTGCATCTCAATCCAAGTGCTTAACATAATCCCGCTAATTGCAAGTACGATCAGCACTCCGACCTGTCGACGTGTCAGCGAGACATACCTCAAGACACGCATGCCTTCCCGGACGACGAACGGTAGGAAAACGAGGAGTGCTACGACTGGTAACACGACCGGGTCACCACCTTGTTGAATCGGCATTGACCGTGTCAAATAACCGAATAGAAAAAAGAAGCCACACACGAACAACAATAATCCGAACGCGATACTCGCATTTGAGGCTTTGTTCATCCTACTTCCCTCACTTTTCAAAATAGTTGATTACGAAGAGACTGCCCTTTGGTGCCATACACCATTTGCGTCAAGCCGAACACGGTGTCGTCCATCGAGTTCCATCTCGATTGGACTGACTTTCGCTGTCTTCGGTGAGAACAACCATGTCCGCCCTTCTGGAACGAGCAAGATATGCGTTCCATCCGCGACCGGACCGAGGAAGTTAAGTGATGCGCCGTTAAGTGGACGCTCCCGGCGCTCGAGGACACCGATGTCCGCCAATTGTTCACCAACAGCAAGCACATCTTTCACTGTCAGACTCATCTCACCGATTCCGAGGATATCGGATACATCAAACGTTTGACCTTCTTTCGTCGGATTGATTTGATGCCGCGCAATCAGTTCGAGCACGTTCTCATCTGGATCATAAAAGTAGCAGGAATGTGAGTCCGTGAAGTCAAAATAAATCTCATCCTGTCCGTCTTCAATCAAGAGCGGTGTCCGCGCTTCAAGCCACGCTTTTCCTTCTTGAAAGACGTTCTCTGGAATGTTGAACGCCATATGGTATTGCGTATCAACATCGTCTGTCTGCCGATACGTCAGCTGATCCGTGCCGATTTGCATCGTAAAGGACTCGTCTGTTTCCGAAACGAGCGGAAACCCGATCTGATGTATGTAAAAATCCTTCATCGCCTGTAGATGAGGTGTTACAAGAGTGGTTTTTGAAATGTTCATGCTGTTGACCTTCCTTCACTTACAGTAAAATTTATCAAAAAGCGATATGCTTTATTTTACCACTAATGGTAAAATCATGACGAATGGAAAGTCTGATTTTTCAGATATATTTATGCATGAGAGGATGTTTTGATGAAATTATTAATTGCTCAACCGAAACGCGAGACCGGACTCGCACAATTTGAACGCGAAGTTGCCGCTTATCCTGAAGTCGATCTGATTGTCTATCCGGAAGGATACTGCACGATCGCAGAACTCGATCGCGTGCAACACCTTGCGAAACAGTTCAAGACAGCCGTCGTCCTCGGTTATAAAGATGCGACGAATCTCGATCGTGCCGTCATCATCGATGCGACCGGGACGATTCTCCTTGATCGCGCGAAGACACCTGAAGCTGGACCTCTTTATACACCATCAACAGCAAACGATGGTGCGTTACGTTACGGGTACCTCCTCTGTCGCGAAATCTTCTTAGGAAACGATGGACTGCGCGAAGAATCCGGACTTGATCTCATCTTCAATCCGATTGGTGTCGGCATGTTTAGTGAAGAACAGTATGCCGAGTGGTCTTGTGAAGCGCGTATCATTAGTCAGGCGCAACAAGCGCTCATGATCGGGACGAGTCATGCCGATGGTTCGTACCGTAACTGTGGTTTTTCAATTCCGATTGCGTTCGTCTATGACGAGACCGGTGAGCCGTTACTGCTGTCTCATAACGATACGCGGACACGCTTGTTTGATACGCTCACGCGACTCGTCGAAGTCGTCGGAACACCGTCTTTATCGTAAACAAACACACGCTTCTTCCGGTCAGAAGAAGCGTGTTATCTCATTCAGGAGGTGCTCAAATGTCCCAAACAGATCGTGCATCATTCTTTTGGAACCGGTATTTTTATATTTTCTTCCCCTTGTTCATCTTCGGCGTCAGCCATGAATCGTATTTGGTCGATAACCCGTTAGCTAGCTTAGAAGACATCGGTGAATTCGTCTTATTCTTTGGTCTCTATCTGTTTCACTTTGCCGTCCTTACCGCTCTTTTAACGAATCTGTGGTGGTTCTTCCTTCCGACAAAACGAGCTCACTGAGACACGGATTTTTGATAGGAAACAAGTGTCGCTCGATCATTGAGCGGTTGGGTGACACCCGTCAATCGGTAACCCATCTTCTCATAGAAATAACAATTGCGCGTCTCTTCACGAATCGTCCGCAGTTCCCATGTCGCAGCATTCGGATATGCTGCTTCAACGAGCTGTAATGCGCGTTGTGCGATCCCTTCACCTTGACGGGCTGGATCTAAGAACATCGGACTGATTGCGTAGCGACTCGGCGCTTTCTCAACGACACAAATTCCGCCGACGACGACAGCGTCGACGATGATTTGATGGAACGTACTGCCTGGATGCGTAATCCGGTGGATGACACGATCAATAGATTCGTTCGCCGGATTCGTTGCATGATCTTGGTATCGTTCGAGCGTCTCTGAAAATGCCTTGAGTTGAATCGTATGAAGTTTTGTAGCGTCTTCACGTGACGCTGCCTTTAATTGAATGTCCAATAACGCTCTTCCTCTCTTAACGGAACCAATCCCAAAATTGTGTACCTTGCGCGACAATCAAGTAATCAAGCCATCGGTCGAAGCCGAACGGCATCGCGTCTTCTTCCCACTCCTCGAAATTAAGAAATTCCCCACTCCAGATCCGATTTCCTGCTGGACGATTCATCTCGTAGACGATCCACTCCCCGTCTGGTCCTACGCCGATCGCTAAGAAGTTTTCGGGACATTCCCAAATTTCGCTATACGTCAGGCAATCTTCGATTGAAAAGAGTTCGAATCCATCGTTGTACGATAACGTTTCGTGCTGAAAGAGCTTCGCGCCGTTGTGTTGACGCAAGAACATCTTGTAATCGTCTGTCGTCCAGTCGGGTAACAGCGCGAGCTGTTCGTCCGTTGCTCCGGGATGGAAGATAAAGCGTTCCTGGGCAACGTATCCTTCTTCTTTTTGGACCTCTAACAAATCGTCGACGAGTCGACCTTTTAATGTCTCTAATGCAATCATGATCTTCTCCTTAACAAAATTCTTTCGTTGGTACGAACGAGACAGCCACTTCATGACTGCCTAATCGGATATTTCCTTTACCCTCTAACGCTTCTAGTCGGACAGAGGACAGGGCAAGGTGTTTAAATAATAAAGACTCAAACGACTCGACGATCGGTCGGAACGTTTCGTCGATCGCCAACACGAGGTCAACCCGCGCATCACGTGATAAATCATGCGCCTTCCGTTCAGACTGGATATAGCGGACGAGTTCTCGCATCCAGCGTTCTTGCTCCAGTGCTTCCGTGATTCGGGTATCGAGCGTCACGGTGATTCCACCTTCTGTCGCGGCAGCAAAACCTGTCTTAACGATCGGCTCGACGATGACATCGGTCAGACTTACGTCTACTTCATGTCCTAGTGCTGTCTGATACGATACACTGCCCGTTTCTAGCAAGTTCATCGTCTCCTGCTCTGACAGTTGCTGCAACCATTGATGGATCGCATTCGCCTGTTGCGCAAATTTTGCTCCGGCTTCGCGGAAGTTCAGTTTAAGGCGGAACTGTGTCGTCTCACCAGTCGTTGATAAGAACTGTACGTCTTTTACATTCAGCTCTTCTTTGATGAGTGCCACATAGTCCGACCACGAGAAGGTATCGCTCGATTGGACAGTCAGACTAGCAAGCGGTTGTTTGACCTTTAAGGCATGTGTATTTCGCACTTGTCGTCCTAGCTCAACGACAGTGACGACCTGTGTCATTTCGTATTCCAGAGTAGGTTGGATCAACGTCAAATCAGCCACCGGATAATCCGCTAAGTGTACACTCATTCCCGTCAACCGCTTGTAGAGATCATCGGCAAGATATGGCGTGAATGGTGCGAGCAATCGCGCTGTCGTCGTAAGGGCAACGTGCAGCGTCGTGTACGCGGCTTGTTTCTCTTCCGTCCATTCAGCTTGCCAGAACCGCTCCCGTGAACGACGGATGTACCAATTGCTGATCTCATCGACGAGTTGCGCGAGACTCCGCGTTGCTTGTGTCAGTTGATAATCGTCCATCGCAACCGTCACGTCGTAAGTCGTCTGATGGACACGTGAGAGGAGCCATTCGTCTAGACGCGTGTGTTTTTGTGGACGCGAACTATCAAATCCATCCAGCTCAGCATACGTTAGATAGAACTGGACGGCGTGATCCAGCGTATCGACTAGTTTTGATTTCGCTTCCTGAACGATCCGTTCGGCAAACCGTTTCGCACTCCATGGACTACTATCGACGAGTAGTGCCCAGCGCAGGCTATCAGCACCGTAAGCATCGATCAAGGCAACTGGATCAAGCGCATTGCCACGACTCTTCGACATCTTCTGTCCGTTCTCATCGAGGACATGACCGAGCGCGATGACCCGTTTATAAGCTGATTGTCCGGTAAAGAGCGTTGAGATTGCCTGCAGACTATAGAACCAGCCGCGTGTCTGATCAATCCCTTCGATAACGACATCCGCCGGGTATCGGTTGAGCGTCTGCGTCCGCGACGGATAATGTTGTTGTGCAAACGGCATTGCTCCGCTATCAAACCAGACATCAATCACTTCTGGTGTCCGGTGCATCTTGCCTTGACACGTCGGACACGAGACCGCTAATGCATCAACGTACGGTTTATGCAACTCGACCGACCCTGTCGATCCTGTCGTCCGGCGTAATAAATCCGCTTTATTTTTCGGAACAAACGTTGTATCGCACGTGTCACACTCCCAGACGTTCAGTGGTGTCCCCCAGTAGCGATTACGACTGATGTTCCAGTCGACGAGTTGCTCAAGGAACTTCCCGAATCGCCCTTCCTTGACGTGATCGGGATACCACGTCACAGACGCGTTGTTCGCAAGAAGCTGTTCCTTAACAGCCGTCGTCTCGATGAACCAGTTATCTTGTGCGTAATAAAGTAATGGTGCATCGCATCGCCAACAATGCGGATAGCTGTGCGTATAGCGTTCCTTCGCAAATAAACGCCCCCGCTCAGCGAGCAGTTGGATGATGGCGACGTCCGATTCTTTGACGAATCGTCCAGCAAGTGGCGGAACATCTACCGTATAACAACCAGCAGCATCAACGACGTTAACGAACGATAGTCCATTTTCCCGGACGACTCGGTAATCGTCTTCCCCGTATGCCGGAGCAATATGGACAAGTCCGGTTCCGCTCGTCGCTTGGACGAAGGATGCGCCAACGACCGTGTGACCGTTCTCTGGTGTCACGAAATCAAACGGTGGTTCATACCGCAAGCCGACGAGTTCCGCGCCGAGCTGTTCGGATACGATCTCAACAGATTCTGAGAACAGTTCAGCGACCAACGCCTTTGCGACGATGAAACGTTTCCCTTCAAACGCTACTGTGACGTAGGTCAATTCCGGATGGACGGCAACCGCGACGTTCGCTGGTAACGTCCATGGTGTTGTCGTCCAAGCGAGCAAATATGTCTCCTCTGTGCCGACGACGGGTAGTTGAACCGTCGCTGATAAGTCCGTTACGTCCTGGTAGCCTTGTGCGACTTCATGCGAACTGAGCGACGTCTGACAGCTCGGACAATAAGGTGACACGCGGTGGCCTTTCGTCAACCAGCCTTTGTCATGGATCGTCCCGAGGATATGCCAGACGCTCTCGATGTAATCGTCCTCCATCGTCACGTAAGGATCATCCATGTCGACCCAGTAGCCGAGTTTTTCTGTAAAGGAGCGCCACTGTGTTTCGTAGGAAAAGACGCTTTCCTTACAGCGTCCGATGAATGCTTCGACACCGTAGTCTTCGATCGCTTGTTTTCCGGAGATCCCGAGTTGTTTCTCGACACCGAGTTCGACCGGTAGTCCATGTGTATCCCAGCCAGCTTTTCGTTCAACCCGGAATCCTTGCATCGTCTTGTAGCGGGCGACCGCATCCTTGACGGTTCGTCCGAGTGCATGCCCAACGTGTGGTAACCCGTTCGCGGTCGGTGGACCTTCGTAGAATACGAATTCCGCTTCCGTGCGTTGCTCAATCGATCGTGCGAAGACTTGGTCTTGCTTCCAGTTGTTTCGAACACGCTCCTCGCGTTGTTGTACGGTTTCTGCTTGGTTTTGTGACGTCATCTCTTGTTCGCTCCTTTGTCGGTAACTAAGAGAATACAAAAAAGTCCGCCCCCTTTGACAGGGACGGACTTCACCGCGATACCACCCATATTCCGCCGAGAATACGTGTTCTCGACAGCACTTAGTTGCGCACTAGCATGCGCATTCCATGTAACGGTGGACACCCGGTCACACTTACTGAATGGTTCAGTGTGACTTCTCAGAGAGGATCTTCATGATTGATCTGGCTCCCGGTTCTCAGCAACCCCGGTTTTCTGTAAGACAGAGGGACAATCCCTACTTTTTCTCGTCAACGAAATGATATGCTCTTGTTGTGGAGAATCTTACCATACGCCTTAATTGCAACACAATATTTTTTTACATTTTATTGCAAAGGAGTTTTTATATGTTACTTACTTTCCCAACGCTTAAAACGAACCGTCTCGTCTTACGCGAAGTGTTAGCAAAAGATGCAGCGAGCGTCTTCGACTATTTATCAGACGAACAGGTCGTCAAACAGATGGGACTTGCTCCGTTCCAATCGGAAGCAGACGCGCTCGAAGAGATTGACTGGTACGTTTCGATTCGTCGTGACGGTACGGGCATCCGTTTCGGGATCGCGTTACCAGAAGACAACGTCATCATCGGGAGCTGCGGTTTCTTGAATCATTCCGAACGTCATCAGCGGGCTGAACTCGGTTTTGAGTTGAACCCTGCCTACCAGGGACAAGGAATCGCGAAAGAAGCAGCGCTTGCAGTCATCGAATATGGCTTTAAGGAACTTTCACTCAACCGAATCGAAGCACTCGTCTTACCGGAAAACACCGCTTCGCACCGATTACTTGAACGGCTTGGTTTTAAGCGTGAAGGGTTGCTCCGACAATATGAGAAAACGCGTGGTCAGTTTGATGATTTGTATATGTATTCGATACTAAGGAGTGACTGGTCTGTCTAACGCCTCATTTTAGATTCTTGGACTCTAAGTCTTTTATCCGTCGGTAGACTTCTTCTACTTCGGATTGCGCAAACCAGACATCGGGATGCTTTTCAAACATCAACAAACTGATATACAAATCGATGTTATCAGGATCTAGTTCGACTGCTTTTTTGGCATGGAATAAAGCGATTACGCAAGCTCCCTCGAGATGACAAAGTGGATGTAGCAACAATGAAGACGTCAGATCATGTATCTCACTTGATTCATGGTGTTGTAGTAAATAATTCATAAAGGCATATATAGTGAGATTAAACGTCTCAAACCCTAAACTCAAGATCATGTCAAATCGCTCTTTTTCCGTTAACTCCAAAAATAGTTTTGCTGCTTTCTCAAAGTCCATCTCAGCAATGTATTTTCGCAATCGGTACTCTAACTCTTCCACGTCGGTTATCCTCCTCGATTGAAAATACGCTGTTAATCAGCAACATCTTCCACTAACAAAGACATGTTCTTAATACTTAGAATGTGTCTTTTTATAATGTATTACACTATTCTCCCTGCAGATGCTCAACTGTCATTCCTTTTCATCGATAAGATCGTGCCTTCATGAACTCAATGATTGGTAAGATGACTAAAGCAATCGCGAACAAGACAATCAATAAGAGATTTGCTGACCCATGTATCCATTGATCGAGACAGATGAATCCGAAAATCAGGACGGTCAGGATTTTATAGCTAGTTAAGCCGCTCTCTGTCGTAATTTTTTGACCGAGTTCATCATCTGGTACCGGACGCTCGTCCTCCGTTGTCCGTGCCCACGTGAAATACGAGAAGAACATGATCAACAAAATCGCCAATTGAACGATTGAAAAGAACGTCACGTTATTCTCGATGACCATACTGATGACCGTCAGACTTGCTACTGCCACTATCGTCACTAAAAAAAGAAGCGTTTTTTTCTGCTTAGACATTTTATTCCTCCTGTTCTCCGATAAATAGATGATCGACTTGTGTCTGCAGAACTTTGGCAATATTAAATGCTAACTGCAACGTCGGATCATATTTATTGTTTTCAATCGCATTGATAGTCTGCCGACTGACCTGACACCGGTCAGCCAGTTCTTGTTGCGACAATTGCGCCGCTAAACGTCGCTCTTTGATGTGGTTTTTCACGTTCATTCCTCCACGACGTGTCAAATTCTTTTTACATCTCTACTGTAATCAACATCTTGTTTCATGTCAAAAACTTTTGACACATTTATTTTAATAGTCATTAAAAAAGACACATCCCGGCGACCAGAACGTGTCTTTTTATCATCGATTATGATGTTTGTCCTTTCGCTTGCACGACCTCACGAATCGTCTTTAAGACACTATCCGCATCATTGGTTTCAATAATGGTATGCGCAGATGCTTTCAATTCGGGAACAGCATTTGCAACCGCATAACTATAGTGTGCTCTCTCAAATAGTTCCAAATCATTATAGCCGTCACCGAACGCCATCGTCTCTTCCGGTGAGACTTCTAGAATCCGTTGCAAGTGCTCCACTGTCGTTCCTTTATGGACGTCGACATTTGCGATATCAATCCAGCCTGCTTCGGATGCAACCAAATACGCGTCTTCCTGAAATTCATTCAGCTGTTTGATCGTCTCGAAACATTGCAAGGCGGGGTCATGCACCGTTATCTTGACGAAATCCTCGTTCAGTTCCTGTAATCGTGCAATTGATGTAACTTTGCGATAGGAGCCACGGACGATCTCGAACTCCTCTGGAGAAATCGTATCCTTTACGAAGGCACCATCAGGCGTACACGCAATGATCGTATGTACATCGGATAACATTTCCAAACGGTTGATGAGTCGTTGCCCCAGCTGATTCGGTAAGAGTGATTGGTAGACGAACTCGCCTTGACGTTTGATGCGTGTCGCACTATCTCCAACGATCCACATGCTTGAAGCATCTGTCGCAAATAATTCCTCGATCCGCTCGCATTGTTTGCCACTGACCGGTGCAAAATGAATTTCTTGTTGCTCAAGCAATTGGCGAATTTCTTCAAACAACGGTCGATTGAAGTCCCCCGTACTGTTCAGGAATGTTCCATCCATATCGGTTAATATCAATTTAATCACGTCGTCTCCTCCAGCTCTGACCATTCTTGTTCTGACTTTCTCCCCTGCAGTATACTAAAAGAAAAGTCTGGCGTCTTGAAAGGAGTTGATTTCGTGAATCATTTCGTCTGGCAAGTTCGATTTTTACGACTTATCGTCTTCTGTATCATCTTCGGTCTGTTCGGTTTAGCGGGTCTTGGCATTCCACTTGTCTGGCATGGGATCAAGGAACACTTATTACTCGAGCGCCCTGGCTACAGTGTTCTGTTGACCGCGTATCTTGTCTTCATCCCGACCCTTTTGATTTTATTCCACGCGCTTCGCATTCTACGATACATCTCAATGACGCCTCCAGCTTTTCCGCTCATCACGGCATCCATTCAATCGATGAAGTTATCTTTTTATATCGTTACTATCTTAACGACATGTTTGTTCCCCGTCTTTTTCTACATTGGGCAGATTGACGATGCACCCGGTTTGATTGTCATAGGCATAGTACTAATCCTTGCTCCGTTGACGCTTGGAACACTGCTTGCTTGCATCCACCAATTATTATTGCGATATGTGTTGCCACTCGAATCATGAAAGAAATGGAGGTGACATCAGATGGTCTTGATCGTTTTTGCTATCCTCATCATCGCTGGTCTCGCTTGGTACTTTACTCCATCTCGCTCCTAAGAGCGAGATTTTTTTAGATCACGTCGCATTGATGACTGTCCTGATGTCCTTGTCTCAAGAGAATCTTCGATTGACAACGAAGGCATGTCATCAATCGAAAGGTTGCTTTTTTCGGACTGATCGCGTGTCTTCGTAATTCATTCTCATATACGTGCTTCGCTTTGATTCGATGATTGACTTCACTTTCCATGTTGTTCCCTCTTCTCTCATATTGTATTTTTTTTCTAACTTTAATGTGCCCTAAATCATGCAACATAAATCCTTTTTTAAATGAATCGTTTTAACGAGTGACTAAGATACTCTAAATATCGTTAAAAGGTCCTGTTTAATATGTATTTTCTTAACCGATAAATGAAATATAGACAGAAAATATGAGTTGAGAGGACTAGTTGAACGTGAAGAACACAACCAAGAACCATTCCATCCGAACACGCCTTTTAGTAATGATTAGTTTGATTTTGATTGCCTTTTTTGTTTTTAGTAGCCTTGCCTTATATTTCAATACGAAACAAACGGCTGTCTCGACACTAAAAGCGACAGCTGAAAAAGATGCACTACGCATCAGCAAGACGTTTGATACAGCGGCTTACAGCGAATTTTTACAATCTCCTGTCGTTTCCGAACAATACGAAACGTTACGAACAGAACTCGATACGTTACGTAAGCAAAATGGACTCCTGTATACATACACAGCACGCATCGATCAAAACAAGGTCCGCTTGTTGATTGATGGTTTACCAAAAGATAAGGCTGCAAAAATTAATGCTCCGGCAAGCGGTGCGACCGTCGCCGATATGAAAGACGTATTAATGGGAGACACACATACGACGGACGTCATCAATGATCCGATTTATGGACAGTATATTAGCGTTTATGTTCCGTTAAAAGATACGACAGGGAACGTCATCGGGATCCTAGGAACAGATATTGCTGCGAAGGAAGTTGATGCCCTCACAACGGCGTTATTAAAACAAAATGCACCGCTCTTCATCGGACTGTTATTACTTCTGTTAACGGTCACGCTCGTCTTACTTTACGTCGTACTCGGTCGGAAATTACGTCCGCTTGAAACGTTACAGTCGGTCGCCGCCGCAATTGCCGACGGACGACTCGATCACGCGAAACAGACGTTGACCGACTTACAGATTTCATCGAAAGACGAGATCTATGCGCTTGCGATCTCGATTCGCGATATGAACGAGATGTTACGGACGATGATCGTCGACATCAAACAGACAGCAACTCTCGTCTCGACGACGAGTCAATCGATTGACCAAAGTACGACGGAAGTCCTCGATGGTTCTCAGCAAATCGCCCATACGATGTCGGAAATTGCGACCGGGACCGAAAGTCAAACACAAGTCACTCTCTCATTGAATGACGAGATGAATCGATTCGCTCAGTTAATCGAGACGACGAATCGCTCCGGTCACGCGATTCATGGAACGACCGATCAAATGGATAGCCTGACGCGCATCGGACGGGAGCAGATGTCTGCGTCCGTTGAACAGATGGGTCACATTCACCAACATGTCACCCAGTCAGCGGAACAAATCGATTTACTGAAACAACAATCATCAGATATCCAGACGCTCGTCGGGATCATCCGCGGTATTTCTGAGCAGACGAATTTACTTGCACTCAATGCTGCAATCGAAGCCGCTCGGGCTGGCGAACAAGGCAAAGGATTCGCCGTCGTCGCGACCGAGGTCAAGAATCTCTCGAGCCATGTCGCAAGTAGCGTCAGTGAAATCGCGACCATCGTCTCGTCGATCGAAGCAAGTGCGAAACAGATGCAGCAGAGTTTCAAGACGACGGTCGAAGCAACAGTAGCCGGGAAACAGATCGTCCTTGATACGGACACGACGTTCGAACAGCTAACGGATCAAGTCACGCATGTCGCAACGGCAACAAAACAGATGACGCAACAGATGGAAGACGTTTTGCAGGCAGAACGGTTCATTCGTAATGCCTTAACGGAAATCGCCGCTGTTGCGGAAGAACATACCGCAAGTAACGAGGAAGTCGCCGCTGCCTCTGAACAAATGATCGCAACGATCACGACGTTGCATACGCTCGTCGGTGATTTAAACGAGCGAACGGAACACTTAGAACAAGAAGCCCGTCGCTTCGAGATTTAATCCTTCATTTGTTCTTTTCTAGTTCTCACTCTATACTGGTATGAACTTACATATGAAGGAGTCGAACTGGATGTCCCATTATGATGTCATTATCGTTGGTGCCGGATCCATGGGGATGGCAGCCGGCTACTATCTCTCACGCACTAATCAGAACATCTTACTATTAGACGCTCACAATCCGCCGCATGATCAGGCGAGTCACCACGGGGAGACCCGGATCATTCGCCATGCATACGGTGAAGGAGAAGCTTACGTCCCACTAGCGTTAACAGCGCAACGCCTCTGGTATGAGTTAGAACAGATCAGCGGTCGGCACATATTCTTGAACACAGGAGTCTTAAACGCTGGTCAACGCTCGTCTCGTTCGATGCAGACAATCATCAAGAGTGCTCAGCAATACGATTTACCGCTTGAGATTCTGACGGCTGAGGAAGTTAGAACCCGCTGGTCCGGCTTAACGATGCCTGACGATTATATCGGTTGTT
Source organism: Exiguobacterium sp. EA-TM-5 (assembly GCF_053878415.1). Taxonomy (NCBI): domain Bacteria; kingdom Bacillati; phylum Bacillota; class Bacilli; order Caryophanales; genus Exiguobacterium; species Exiguobacterium sp. EA-TM-5. The sequence goes on from NZ_CM132670.1 coordinate 2,276,153, forward strand.
TTGAACCGACGTCTGGTGTGTTGAAGTGCGAAGAGTGTATCGAAGCGTACCGTGACCTTGCGGTCGCGAACGGCGTCGACATCCGAACGAATGCGAAAGTGACGACGCTGACTGCCCGTGCAGATGGCGTTGATATAACCGTTGGACAGGACACCTATTCGGCAAACGCATTAATTGTCGCTGCCGGTGCCTGGTCCGGACCATTACTCGAGCAAATCGGACTCTCCTTACCGCTGCGCCCCGTCCGAAAGACCTTCGCTTGGTTTAAGGCAGAGGAAGAGGTGTTCAACGAAACGCTGTTTCCCGCTTTCGCCTTTGATACACCCGCTGGATACTACTACGGTTTCCCAAGTATCGGACGAGCTGGTCTGAAAATCGGACGCCATGACGGCGGGATCCCGGTTGATCCGAATCAGCCGCGCCGTCCATTCGGTCAGGAGACGGGTGATCTGACTGACCTACAACAGTTCACGAACACGTTCATGCCAGCAATCGATACGTTGTCTCATGGTAAAACCTGTCTCTATACGATGACACCGGACGAGGATTTCATCATCGATTTGCACCCAGACTACCCGCATATCGCGATTGCCGCTGGGTTTTCCGGTCATGGATTCAAGTTCAGCAGCTTAGTCGGAAAAGTCCTTAGTGAATTAGTCATCGAAAAATCGACTCCTGAACCAATTGCACCGTTTTCGATCAAGCGATTTAAACAATTGAAAACATGAAACGACAAAGACCGGCAACGAAAATTCGTTGTCGGTCTTCTCTATCGACGGTATGATTTCACATCGATTCATTCGATTCTTGCTGACTTTTTGCAGCTAGCTTCTCACGCTGCTTCTTCTCATCTTCAGTCCACCAGCCGTGGATAAGTAAGACGAGTCCAAGGATCAATGCACTCATCGGGAAGTATGTTAAATAGTATTCGCCCAGGTTTCCCCCTAGAAATTCTGGTGATAATTCAATATACGCTCGAAACATCTGAACGATGAAGAACAAGAAAAAGCTCGTGATCAGGGCATATGTACCGTAGCGATAACTTGGATTTTTCATAGGATGACTCCTTTCTTTACTATACTCTAGTACAAACCATTCAAGAGATACATCACATTTCCTCTTTTTACATTATCATTTTTAAGAATGTTTCCAAAAACATGCTAAGATAGTTTTAGGAATCTCATCGCTAAAGGAGTCAGATACTTCATGAACTTTAACCTATTCAAAAACCATGTCCGCTTTAAGATTGCGCTCGAATTAATTGATCTTAAAGACGGCTTATCGATCATGCAACTGAACCAACGTTTAACGGATGTACCGCAGTCGACCTTGTACCGACAAGTCAATGCGATGATGGACGATCAGTTGTTGAAAGTCGTCGCCGTTCAGCGTGTCGGAAAAGTCGAAGAGAAAATCTATGCTTTGAACACAAGCGGTTATCAGATTAGTGAAGCAGACTGGAACAGTGCAACGTACGAGGAAAAAGTGAATTTCGTGTCGTTCTACTTCATGTACGTTTTACAGCAGTACCAGACATACTTCGAACAGACCGTTAAGACGCATGGTCAGGATCACTCGACGTTCTCGATCGCGAAACTGCAACTGACGGATGAAACCTTCAATGATTTTCAACAGGATATGCGGACACTCCTCGAAAAATATCATCACTTGGAGACAGAGGATCAGGCAACCGAACGGACCGTCTCACTCGTCATCTTACCGTAGACACTTTCCGTATTCAGGAGGATGTGTTTACGACACAACTTTATTAGGGAGTGAACTGGAGAACATGAAACGGATCAAAGAATACCTTGATAAAACTGAAATGGATACGTTGAACAGAACATTTACCAAATGGAATCTTGAGAACTTAAAGGAAGAACAGATAATAAGAATCGGCGAAGGTGCTTGGCATACGGTTTATAAAATCGAGAAGCTAGATGACCGAGACCTTGTGATTCGAATAAAAAAGAACAAGGCGTATGGAGAATTACAACCGATTGATGAAATCGAGTTAACGACAGAGTATGAATCAACGAAAGCGTATTATTCAAACGTAAACGAAAGTAATCGAGATGTTTGTCCTACCTTTTATCAGTATTTCATCGAGAACGATATCGTGTTTACAGTGGAAACGTTCATGGGTCATGGAACGGATTTATTATCACTTCATAAGGATGAAGCCAATTCTTACGGTAAGCAATTAGGTCGAATTTATCATCGTATTCACAACAATAAAACATCTATGGAAGGTTTCGGAGAATTAGACTGGAACGGGAAGACGTTACGAGGTAGCGACTTTAATAACATTGATGCATTATGGCAGGAAGAAAATAATCAGATCTTAATCGCCTTAAGTACCCTCGTTCATTCTGGTCTTCACTTTGATAAAGAAAAAGTTGATACGTATATCAGTTCTTTGATTGAGAATAGACGAACTCAGATTCAAAAAATTTCTCTCGTGAATCAAGACGTAACACCAGAAAATTTAATTTTAACTGGGGACCATATCGCAATCATTGATCCGTTTCCAAGATTGGATTTTGATTTAAAATATGCAGCTTACTTTGTTTTTTGTTACAAATTTCTGTTACCAGCCTTTTCAAATGCCCCACGATACATAAAACATGCCTATGAAGAGAAAAGTAGTATTTTGAATGAAATTGCTGATGGGTTTATAAATGGATACTTCTTTGACCTGGATGAAGACGAATTCATCACTCAATCTCGACGATTAATGGACGAATATACATTATGGCTATTACAAGAAGCATATGAGCACTACGAAATCTTGCAGCAACTTCACCTCAATTCTAAAACAACGCAACAGATGGGGGATCGAGAAATGATAACTGCTCGATTACATCTATGCCTCGCAGAATTAGAAAAATGGTGTACTGAATAATAGTAGACACTCTCCCTTTTCAGAGAGAGTGTCTTTATGTACCTTTACAGGGCAACGAGCGCTGACGTATCGAGTTCCTCACTTTCGATTACGATCGCCGTTAACCCCGTACCTGTCTTTGTTTCATGCCATTCTCCTTGATTCCAAAATACCGCTTCCCCACTCTGTACTTTTATGTAGTCATCCGTTTCCCCTCTTACCCATCCTTCCCCCTCTACAACTAACAGAAGTTGTGGCACGACAGCCTGATGATAACCGACCACGCCATCCTTCTCTAAATGGATACATCCGATGTGCGTCACTTTCTCGGTCTGCATGATCCGTGACATCACAAAATTAGAATCGAACTTCGTAATTTTCTTACCAACTTCTTTTTTGAATTGATAAATCTGCATGTAGCTTTCCTCCGAATCATGATTCGTCTTTCAATCAAATTAGTCAATCTTTACGTTATTTGGAAAATTTCGATAAGGAAATTTTATCATAGCTTTCATTGATTGCGAACTAACATTGATTCATTTCAAACATTGACTTTTCAATTTTCATTATTGATAATGGTAATAGAAAAGGAGGGCTTTTCATGAATACAGATTTCTCTGCCTTATCACAAATCGACTGGGAACGATTTTTGCCGTTGTTACTGATTTACATCTCCATCAACTTGATTCTACTCAGCTGCGCCTGCATTGATTGGTTTAGACGCAAGGACCGAATCGCCACCCCGATTACATGGTTATTGATTATTCTCCTCGTCCAGCCGATCGGCTCGATTCTTTACTTTATCCTCGGAAGGAGGATGACCGCATGATCCAGATTTCGCACCTCAAGCTTTCACTTCAACGCCGTCTTATCCTAGACGATATTTCATTTACGATTCACGAACATGAATGCCTCGGTCTGATTGGACCAAATGGTGCCGGAAAAACGACACTCCTGAAATGCCTCAGTGGAATCATCGACAGTGACCGTGGTTCGATCACGATGTATGATCGCCCGATCCGACAACAAAAACAGGTCATCGGCTACTTATCGCAACAGACTGATTTCAAGCCTTGGATGACATGCGAACAGTCACTACGCTTTTTTGGAAGCTTGTCTGGTCTTAATCGCGCAACGCTAACCAAGCGGATTCCAATTGTCTTAAAAGAAGTTGGATTAGGCGACCAACAAACAGAAGTGATTGAACGCTTATCAGGTGGTATGCGCCAACGCCTCGGAATCGCCCAAGCGATTTTACATGAACCAACGTTATTGATTTTAGACGAACCCGCTTCCGCACTCGATCCAAGCGGTCGACATGATATCAACCAGTTGATCCTTCGTTTAAAAAAACGGATGACGATTATCGTCTCGACGCATCTCTTAGAAGACGCGAAGACTTGTTGCGACCGCTTTTTAGTTATCAAGCACGGTCGATTACTTGGTCCGATCGCGCATCAACGCGACGTCAATCCATATCAGATTCAAGTCGAGACGCTCACACCTGCCCCGCCCCTTTCTACTACTGTTTTTCCAAAGATACAGATGGATCGAATCAACTCGTGCTACTATCAGTTCTCAGCACAGGACCAGCTTGATCTTTCGCAAGTAGCCACGACCTTGATTGCCGAAGGATGGTCGCTTGCTTCGATTGCCTATCAACCGATTGGACTCGAGGAGCGTTTTCTCGACATGGTGGCGGACGTATGAGGACGTTTTATACGTTGACGATGACCGAGTGGCTGGAAGCGTGGAAAGAATGGAAAATCGTCTGGTTGCCGCTTTTCTTCATCGCTCTCGGCGTGACGCAACCGTTGCTGTTGATGTATATGGATGTCTTACTCGAACACGTCGGAAACGCGGACGGGATCATCGTTGATCCGAATCGTTCTGCCCCGCATCCGCTTGACGTCTTCAGCGCAACGATCCATGGGCAATTCAATCAACTCGGATTGATCGTCCTGATCATGAGCTTCATGGGGCTGCTCGCGTCAGACCGACAAACTGGTATGCAAGATTTTATTTTGACACGAGCCGTCTCGCGAAATGTCTATCTCCTGTCGAAATGGTTCAGCCACAGTATGATCAGTTTATTCGGTATTTCGATCGGCGCAGTCACGTCTTATGGTCTAACCGTCTATTGGTTCGGATCCCTCTCACCGATACTTGCGCTACGCATCATTAGCGATTTTAGTCTTTGGACATTATTCGTCGTCAGTCTGACGCTACTGATCAGCACCTATTTACAACGTGCCGTGCCGATCGGCATCTTATCGCTCGTCGTCTCCTTGTTACTCGTCGCACTTCCTTCGCTATTACCAGACGTTCTATTTTTCACACCTGGTGCACTTCTTTCGGAACCGCCAACTGCACCGTTTTTTTCTTCGTCCCATCTAATCAGTGTCACTTTTTGTCTTGTTTGGATTCTTCTCACGCTCGTCTGGTCGGCACTTCGATTCAAAAAAACGGCTGTCTAATCCACCTCTAAAGCACAAAAAAGGATAACGGAGCAGTTCACAGTCCGTTATCCTTTGTTTGGTTGTGCTTGGCGAATCGTTCGTTGCCTTGGGTGAATGGCAAGCTTTGCTTGTCGCATTCGTTCTACGGCAGGATCCGTCGCAGCATCAAATGCAACTAGGCTCGGATAATGTCCGACGAGGCGTCCTTGCTCTAAGATCGCGAAGCTGTCGCAAAGTTGTTCAGCGGCTTTGATATCATGCGTGATGAAGACATACGTTAAGCCATGTTTTCGCTTTAAATCAGCTAGTAACTCGAGAATCAATCGTTTGTTGACCATATCGAGGCTGCTAACCGCTTCGTCTAGGACAATCAGTCGTGGTTCAGCAGCAATCGCTCGTGCGATTGCAATCCGCTGGAGTTGTCCGCCACTGAACTGTGACGGATACTTCGTTAAATCTGCTGCTTTAAGACCGACCTGTTCAATGAGCGTGACGAGACGCTGTTGCCGCGCTTCTCCCTTTAAACGAATGAAGTTATCAAGCGGTTCCGCAATGATAGCACCAGCAGTCAGCTTCGGATTGACGGCAGCAAATGAGTCCTGGAAGACGACTTGGACGTCACCTTGAAAGGGATGTTTTGTCGCGTGGCGATCGACACCATTGAACCAAATTGTTCCGCCTGAAGGCCGTTCAAGTCCGAGCAACAATCGTCCGAGCGTACTTTTCCCAGCACCACTTGATCCGAGTAATCCGAGACATTGACCAGCTTCGAGCGTCAACGAGACATCCTGCAAGACGGTCTGTGCTGGTCGAAAGCGGCGTTTGTAGACGTGTGAGATCTGATCAATCTGCAAGAGGCTCATCCGAGCGCCTCCCTTCCGATATGCTGTGCGAGAAGTGACTGTGTATACGAATGTTGCGGACGATCAAACAACTCAAAGACGTCTGCTTGTTCAACGATCCGACCTTGTTGCATGACGAGAACATCGTCTGCGAGTTCAGCGATCACACCGAGGTCGTGCGAAATCAGTAAGATCGCCGTTTCATAAGTCGCCCGCAGCCGTTCGAGTAATTCAAGAACCGTCTTTTGATTGAAGACGTCAAGCGCTGTCGTCGGTTCGTCGGCAATCAAGACGCTCGGACGGAGCGCAACGGCTAAGGCAATCATGACCCGTTGCAACATCCCACCGCTCAGTTCGAACGGATAAGCTTTAAGCACTCGAGCGGGATCCGTCAAGTTGACTTCTTCGAGTGCCGTCATTGCCTGTTGTTTCGCTTCACGCTTTGAACAACGCGCGTGCGTCTGAATCGTTTCAATCATCTGGTGCCCGATCGTATAGACCGGCGTAAACGCGCTCATCGGATTTTGCATGATGAAGGCAATCTCACCACCACGAATCGTCCGCACAGCGCGTTCTGATAAAGAGAGAATTGATTTTCCATTCAGTGTGATATCACCGGTCACCTGCGTTGTCTGCGGATTTAGCAAACGCAATAAAGCGAGGCTCGTCACCGTCTTCCCACAACCACTCTCACCGACGAGACCGAGAATCTGTCCAGCGTGGATCGAGAAGGATACCTCTTCAATCAATGTCACCTGTTGTTTCGTACGGACGGTTAGACCATCAACTACTAATATCGGTTCGATACGGGCACCTCCTCTCATTTCATCGTTTTTGAAACACCAAATCGTTCTGCTAACTGTTCTCCTAATACGTTAAAGCTGATGATGACGAGCATGATCGCAAGTCCCGGATAAATCATCAGTTCCGGGTTTGTCCGGATATAGGATTTTCCTTCGTGAATCATCGCTCCCCATTCGGCAGTCGGCGACTGGACACCAAGACCAAGGAACGACATCGCTGAGATATCCATGATCGCCCAGCCCATTTCAAGCGTACCGATGACAAGTAGCGGCGGTAAGATGTTCGGCAAGATGTGTGTCCGGATGATTTTCCATGAAGATGATCCATTGACGCGAGCAGCGGCGATGAATGCTTCCGTCTTCAGCGTCATGACCATCCCGCGGAACATCCGCGCGTAATAGACCCACTGGACGAGCATCAAGGCGATGATGACTTGCTTGAGACCTGGACCAAAGATACCGACGAGACCGAGGACGAGAATCAGACTCGGAAATGCCATCACACCGTCACATAGGCGCATCAAGAGTTGATCGACCCATCCACCGCGGTATCCGGCAAGTGTCCCGACGAACAAGCCGATCGCAAGCGAGGCAATGAAAATCAACACGGCACAGCCGAGTGAGATCCGCGCGCCGTAAATCAAGCGGGACAACAGACACCGACCGAGCTGGTCAGTGCCAAGCGGATAAGCAGACGACGGACCGTGTAGTTTTTGCGTCAAGTCAACGAGATTCGGATCATGCGGTGCGATCCACGGGGCAAACAAGGCAATGCCTGCCATCCCGATCAAGACGACTGCACAAAGATAGAGAAGCGGTGTATACCGTAAGCGGATCATCGTTGCTGGAAGTGGAGTATTCATACCGTCCCTCCTTTTTTCGCTAGTCGCGGATCGAGTACGGCTTGGATGATATCGACCAGCAAACTACTACCAATAAAGACGAGGGCCGCGAGAAAGACATACCCTTGGATGACCGGCATATCCCGATCAAAGATCGCTTCAATGAAGTAACGACCGAAACCCGGCCAAGAGAAGACGGTCTCGACGATGATGGTTCCCGTCAGTAACTTTCCGAGATTCATCCCGAGACCCGTGATCATCGGCGGAATCGCCATCCGGAGAACGTGTTTACCAAGAATGCTTCCTTCCTTCAGTCCGCGTGTCCGCGCAAATAAAACATACGGTTCGTTCAAAGCTTCAATCACACTGCCGCGAAGCAAGCGTGTATACAGCGCAATCAACGGAAACGCGAGTGTCAATGCCGGTAAGATCAAGTGCATGACGCTTCCTGTACCTCCGACCGGAAACCAATCGAGCTTTACGGCAAAGAAGAAGATGAACAGATAGCCGAGCCAAAACGACGGGATCGAAGCACCAATGAAGGCGATTCCCCGACTCAGATGGTCAAAGAAGCCATTCTTCTTAATGCCGGCAAGGAATCCGAGCGGAATACTGACGACAAGCGCTAGCAACAGACTTGTCACTGCCAGCTCGACCGTTGGTGGTAAGCGAAGTAAGACATCTTCTAAGACCGGCTTTCCGGAAAGATACGATGTTCCGAAATCAAGCTGCGCCAAGCGGATGACAGCATCAAAATACTGTTTGTAGAACGGTTGATCAAGACCGAACTCTGCTCGTTTGGCAGCGAGTAATTCATCTGTCGGCTGGATATGGGCAGCAGATAGATAGGCCTCTGCCGGATCAACCGGCGACAGATGAATCAGTCCCGTCAGAATCAAGACAGCAAGTAACAAGATCGGGATGACGGATAATATACGTTTGACGAGGAAGACCCCCATGTCATCCCTCCTTTAGTTGATTCCGATCCGCGCAAATGGACTTTCGTCCCGGTTCGCCGGGAACTGGAAGTTTGTCACGTCCGATTGATAGATCGCCATCTTCTTCAAGTACGAGATGGGAATTAACGCACCTTGATCTTGGAGCGATGGCAGAATGTCAGCGTACATCTTCTGACGCTTCGTTTCGTCTGTCGTCTTCAAGACATCTTTGATCTCTTGCAAGAGTTGTTCTTTATTCGGATAAGCCGAAATCGCTTCCTTGAAGCCGAAGCCATCCGTATCAATCAGGTTCACGAATGTATGTGGATCATACGGTGCACCAAAGTTACTGTAGAAGTTGATATCAAAGCGGTTGTCTTTGAAACGCTGGACTTGATCCGGCAGTTCGACAGCTTCTGTTTTCAGCTCGACACCAATTTTCGACCATTCGGACTGCAGTGTCTCCGCCATTGCCTTTTGGACCTGTTCGGCTGCGTCATACATCATTCCGATTTGCAACGGTTGACCGTCTTTGACGCGGACTTTTTCACCTTTCGGCAGTTTCCAGCCTGCTTCGTCAAGGAGACGGTTTGCTTCCTTCACGTCATAATCCCGTTGCTTCACTTTCAGGTTCGATGTGTACGGCATGTTCGGTGGTAGAAGGTAATCAGCCGGGGATTCTAGTCCCGACGTGATGCCTTCGACGAGTGCGGCTTTATCGAACCCGTGCTGAAGCGCCTGGCGGACGCGTTCGTCAGACAGACGTTTATTTTTCGTGTTCAAGACGAGGAGACGCGTCGCGACTGGTTCAGACATCTGCGTTTTGTACGACTTATCCGTCTTCAACTGGTTGAAAGCATCGATGCTGATCGCCCCTTCCCCGTAAATCAGATCAACCTGTCCTTTTTCGAGTGCTAAGACACGTGTCTCCGCATCCGGGATGATGTCGACTTTGATGTGATCAACGTTCGGCTTCGGTCCCCAGTAGTTCTTGTTGACCTTAAACGTCGCGTACTGATCCGGTTTGTACTCGTCAAGCATCCAAGGACCTGTTCCGACTTCTTTTTTGACACCCTTTGACGTATCACCGTTTTCCGGGAATCCAGCTTCTCCGAGGAAACGCACTGGACGGACGACCGCGAGTTCTTGAATCGTCGGATAGTACGCTTCTGATAATGTCAGGCGGAATGTCTTCGCATCGACCGCTTCTGTCTTCTCGATTTTCGTGATGAAACCAAGCCAGCTATGTAAGGCTTTTTGTTTGAGGATCGCGTCGAAATTCTTTTTAACGATCGCTGCGTCGAACGTCGAACCGTCCGAGAACTTGACACCGTCACGGAGCGTGAACGTATACGTTTTTCCGTCCTCAGAAATCTTCCAAGACGATGCTAAGTATGGCTCAAGCTTTCCACCTTCGCCGTAGTGGACGAGTGGTTCATAGATCATCGATTGTGCGAACAGTTGTGATGGGTTATAGACGTGCGGGTTCATCGTTCCGACGTCGCGTGGCCACGCGAGCGTCACTGTATCTTTATCTTTTCGCTCTCCTGTCGACTCGCTCGGATTCGAGCAGCCAATCAATACGGATGTCAAAGACAGGATCGAGACGGTAGACAGTAGTAGTTTTTTACGGTTAACGTTCATAGTAGACAGAACTCCCAACTTGTATTGATAATCATTTTCAATTGTAAGAGGGAAAGGCAAGGATTGTCAATGGATAATCCAGATGTTAACTGGACATCTAGCCGCTTTTTGACAGGATTTCCACTCTCAACTGAGAAACATTCTGAACACACTTCTTTTTTGTCAATAATTGTAATCCACTGTATTAAGCGGTATCCTAGTTTGTATGCTGCGTCTCTTGCCTGAACAGGCGAGTCGCACGGAAAGGATGATCTGATGTCACGACTGTTTTCTGCCTTCTCTCTTGTATTTCTCTGTCTCATCTTGGTGCTTCCTTTGCTCCTAATCGATGGACTAATCTTATACGTCGGAGGCGTCGCCTTCGACTCACTCGTTGGTTGCCTGATGTTTCTCCTATGCTTCTATCTCGCGAGTCTACTTGTTAGCGTCATCTTCGACGGAGTGATGCGTGCGCTCGGTGGATTGTTTAAGCGCCAGATCTCAAACGTCCTCTTTGCCGTAGTGAACTATTTAGTAAGCTTAAGCGTCTTGCTTTGGATGGATTTCTACGTTAAGTCCATCACGATCTCGTTTGCGACGAAAGTCGTCCTCGTGTCTGTCCATACATTGTTGTTTTATTTGATCCATCAATCAAGCGAGTCGACTGCTGAAGCTTCCGAAGTGAACGAATCCCATGATCCAATCGTCAAGGAAGCTCTCCGCTTGTTAGAGAATGAGGATCCTGTGACGTGCGTCGAGACGTTATGTCTCAGATTTCCTGACCGTCCGAAAAAAGACATCATTCGAATCGTCCATCGCCTACATAACAACTAAACAGACCTGACTGTTTCTGAAAAATTTCAGAAACATCAGGTCTTTTGTATGCCATTCATTTCTTCGCCAACTCGTAAAACTGATACGTATTCTTTCCAGATGACTTGGCAGCATAAAGCGCAATATCCGCCTGTTGCAACAAGGCTTGCAACTCTGGACGAAACGCGGTGTCATAGATCACAACCCCGATGCTCGTCGATACACGATAGTCCGTTTCCCACTCACTTAACGAAGTGACGATCTGATCCGCGAGTCGCTCCCATCCTTTCCTTGAATCCGAATGACCGAAATGCAAGATGAACTCATCGCCACCTAGTCGCACGGCCATCGCATCGTTTTGTTCACGAACGAGTCGTTGCAAGCGCTGTGCGACTTCTTGCAGAACGATGTCCCCCGTCTCGTGTCCGAAAACGTCGTTGACCTGCTTAAAGCCATCAAGATCAAGGAAGAAGATTGCCCCTGCTTGTCCTAGATGATCATCGAACTGCTTCGTTAAGTATCGACGATTGTACAATCCCGTCAATACGTCTTTCCATGCATACCGCTCGAGCTCTAAATAATACAAAAATAACCGCACGATGCGCTGCAACAACTGAACATTCTTCTGTTCATACAAACTGACTCGGTTATTGATCGCACATAATGTCCCGAACGTCTCACCGCTCGTCAAGACGATTGGGATACCTAAGTAGGACCGGACGTGAGCCTCCTCCAGATCCTTTCGCCAATCTCCGAGTTGTTCTGCGTTCGGAATACTCTCTAAGACGACCGGTTGTTTCGTCTCAAAATCAATCAACTTACATAACGACTGATTCAATTCAAGTTGCATCCCTTCGATCATCGGGATGTCTTCTTTATCGTTTGCAATCTTCAACATCCGTTGTTGTCCTGCTTCGATTGCCGATAAGTACAACATCTGATCCGGTAAAATCTCTTTTGCGAAATCGAGCACATCGTCTGCGAGCTCATCAAAATTTTGATACATCTTCAAGTCTTCAAATGGTTGATTCATACAGCACCTCATTTCGAAGTCGTCTTCTGCGATGTCTCTGATTTGAAATTTTGATACATATATTACCACTTTCTCTTTTTAGAGGTGTCTAAACCTCTGTTGCTTAAAAGCGTCCGATGGTCCTATTTCTATATCCAAATGAGAAAGATTATCATTTTTTTATTTTCGTATAGTTTATAGAAGTAAAAAAATGATTCAGGTAATTCCTTGGAAATTAGCGTTGCGTCTTCCAAATTCGTTTGCTATGATTCTCGGTGAACATGACAATGATAATCATTATCACTTATTGAGAACAGATTAATCTCGTAGACATACATAATCCATCTGCTGCTCAATCCGTGATCCATGCGTTATCAAATTAAACAAGAGGAGCTGAATCATCATGGGGAAATGGAAAACACCACTCGTCGTGAGTTCGCTTGCTGTTTTACTCGCAGCATGCGGGAACGCAGGAGAAGCAGACACGAAGAAGAACGCTGAGGCACCAAAGACGGTCAAAATCAAGGACGCACACGGAACGGTCAACGTACCGGTCAATCCGAAGAAAGTCGTCGCGCTCGATAACCGGACATTCGAAACACTTGCTGCATGGGACGTCGAACTCGTCGCAGCACCAGTCGGACTACTCCCGGCTGAATCACCATACGCAAAAGACAAGGATATCGTCGACGTCGGCATGCACTTCGAACCAAACCTCGAAGCGATCGCTGGTGTCAATCCGGATGTCGTCATCGTCGGACAACGCTTCGCTGATCATTACGAAGATATCAAAAAGCTCGTTCCGAACGCTGCTGTCATCGACCTCGATATCACTTTACCAGAAGACTCAGGTACACCAGGTGAATTGCTCGTTAAAGGACTCGAAGACACGACAGAAACACTCGGACAGATTTTTGATAAGAAACAAGAAGCCGATCAACTCGTGACGACACTCGAGCAATCGATCAAAGACGTCAAAAAATCGTATAACGGACAGGATAGCGTCATGTCGGTCATCGTCTCTGGCGGTGATATCGGATTCTCGGCTCCGATGAGTGGACGTGTCTTCGGACCGATGTATGATCTGTTCGACTGGAAACCAGCCCTCGAAGTCAAACAAAAATCAGGCAACGATCAAGGCGATGAAGTCTCAGTCGAAGCAATCGCTCAAAGTAATCCGGACTGGTTACTCGTTCTTGACCGTGACGCACCGCTTGGAAACGCAGAAGGTGCCGTACCAGCGCAAGATGTCATCGACCGCGCACCAGCTCTCCAGAAAACAAAAGCAATCAAAAACGACAACATCGTCTATGCACCGAAAGATACGTACTTGAATGAATCGATCCAGACATACTCGGAATTCTTCACTGATATCGCGAAAGCTCTGGAGAAGTAATGGCACACGCACAGCAACAAATGAATGGAAGAGTTGAGCCTCCGGCTCGACCTTCCTTTTCTGTCGTTTGGACGAAGCCGTTCGTCTTTACTTTATGTCTCGTATTAGCGCTTGCGACAGCGTCCCTCTTCACGGGCGTCTATGAACTGCGTGGTGCCACGAACGATTTCGATATGTTCTGGATTACCCGTGTCCCGCGGACGCTCGCCCTGATGCTAACTGGTGCTGCAATGGCGATGGCAGGACTCGTCATGCAATTGATCACACAAAACCGCCTTGTCGAACCGACGACGACGGGAACAATCGAATGGGCAGGACTCGGACTGTTAGCCGTTTACTTACTTGTTCCGGCACCGTCGCTGATGATGCGGATGACCGGTGCTATCGTGTTCGCGTTCATCGGGACGATGGTTTTCTTCTGGTTTCTCCGTTCGGTCCGATTGCGTTCATCGCTGATCGTCCCGATCATCGGTCTGATGCTCGGCGCCGTCATCTCTGCGATTTCGACGTTTCTCGGATTATTTTTCCGCGCTAGCCAAGCAATCGAAGGCTGGTTCGTTGGTTCGTTCGCGTCCGTTCAAATCGGTCGCTATGAATATCTCTGGATCATCATCGGTGTCACGGTCTGTATCTTCTTCCTTGCGAGTCGCTTGACGCTCGTCGGACTCGGCGAAGACGTTTCAACGAGTCTTGGTGTCAACTACAACCGGCTGATGCTGATCGCGACCGGACTGATTGCTCTATCCGTCGGGGTCGTCGCAACCGTCATCGGCAATCTGCCGTTTCTCGGGTTGATTGTCCCGAATATCGTCTCGATGTTTCGCGGTGACGATCTCCGCAGTAATCTGCCTTGGGTCTGCCTGATTGGGATGGCAACGATTCTAATCAGCGATTTGATTTCACGCACGATCATCCGCCCGTTCGAACTGCCGGTTTCACTGATTCTTGGAACCGTCGGGGCAGCCGTTTTTATCGTCATTTTGTTACGTCGACGTAAGACTGGAGGTGTCAGATGAGTACCGCAATCAAACAACAGGAACATATACGCCCTCAACCGAACGTTACACGTGAAACCAATCGCCGGGCGTCTGCCTTTCAATCGAAACGACTCGAGCGACGTTACTGGATCCTCCTCGTCCTGTTCATCAGCGGCGGAGTGCTCAGCACGATCGGTCTCTTGCTCTACAATAATCCGGTTCCGTTTGATTCTCCGTCCTTTTGGCCGGTCGTCGAACGCCGGATCACAGCTGTCATCACGATGGCGATTGCGGCAATTTGTCAAAGTCTAGCAACCGTCGCCTTTCACTCTGTCACGCATAACCGGATCATCACACCGTCCCTACTCGGTTTTGACGCCCTCTATTCGACGATCCAGACATCGATGATTTTCTTCTTCGGTGCGGGAGCACTCGTCGGCTTTACGGGCACGAGTGCCTTTTTGACACAGGTCGCGATCATGCTCGCGATGAGTCTCTTGTTATACGGATGGTTATTGTCTGGTAAGTATGCGAACTTGCAACTGATGTTACTCGTCGGGATCATTCTCGGTACTGGTCTGAACTCCCTGTCGTCGTTCATGCGGAAGATGCTCGACCCGTCCGAGTTCGATATCTTACAAGCGCGATTATTCGGTTCGGTCACGAATGCCGACGCGGCTTATTTCCCGATCGTCATTCCAGTCGTCCTCGTCGTTGGTCTGTTGCTTTACTTTTCGTCCGGACGACTCAACGTTGTCGCACTCGGAAAAGAGGTCGCGACATCGTTCGGTGTCAATCATCGCGGCAGTGTCATCTACTTCTTGATTTTGATTTCACTCCTGATGTCGATGTCGACGGCTCTGATCGGACCATTGACGTTCTTTGGTTTCTTAGTGGCGACACTCAGTTATCAGGTCGCTGCGACGTACGATCACAAATATGTTTTCCCGATGGCATTTGCAATTGGTTTCTTCGTTTTGACAAGTGCTTATTTCTTCATGTATCACATTTTCAACACGCCAAGCGTCGTCTCCGTCATCATCGAACTGTTCGGCGGGCTGATTTTCCTTATCGTGTTGCTTAGAAAGAGGTCCCTATGATATCACTCGAACAAGTTAAAAAATCGTATACGGACGATGTCCGGATCGGTCCGATTGATCTATCGATTCCAAAAGGCGGCTTCACGGCATTGATTGGTCCAAACGGCGCCGGGAAGTCGACGACGTTAATGATGATCGGACGCCTGCTTGATCTCGATGCCGGGCAGATCGAAGTCGCTGGAATGGACGTGACAAGTAGTAAATCGAAAGACTTAGCAAAGATCATCACGATCTTGCGACAAGAAAATCATTTCGTGACACGGCTGACCGTCCGGCAACTCGTCGGTTTCGGACGGTTCCCCTATTCACAAGGTCGCCTGACAGCGGACGACGAAACGATCATTTCGAAGTACATCGATTTTCTTGAGCTGACATCGCTTGAGAACCGCTATCTCGATGAATTATCTGGTGGTCAGCGGCAACGGGCTTATGTTGCGATGGTGCTTTGTCAGGAAACGGAATACGTCTTACTCGACGAACCACTTAATAACCTTGATATCGCACGCTCAGTCCAGATGATGGGCTACCTGCGACACGTCGCTGATACGTTCGGACGAACGATCATCACTGTTTTGCATGACATCAATTTTGCTGCCAAATACGCTGATCACATCTGTGCGATGAAGGACGGACAAATCGCCGCCTTTGGAACGGTCAAGGAAATCATGGTCGAAGAGACGTTATCCGATATTTTCGAGACACGACTTGAGATCATCGAAGGGCCCTATGGTCCGATTGCTGTGTATTGATACTTTATTAATAGAAATGAGGAATGAACGATGCAGATCGATTGGCTCCCACTAGAACAGGTAACGCAAGAAGGCGAACATACCTATACGTTTCATTTAAAACGTCCAGATGATTTCGTTTGGGAGGAAGGCGCACACACGCATATGGCGCTCGAAGGTTTTAATGCAGGAGAAAAGCCGAACCGTAGTCTGATCCGGCATATGTCGATTTCGACGTTACCTAGCGAAGGGACGATCGGGATCACGACACGGATCAAACCGGAATGTTCCGTCTTTAAGCAGACACTTCAGCAATTGAAAATGGGTGAGAAGATTGCCTTATTCAAGACACACTCGAATATTCCGCTGCGTCGGGAAGGTCGTACGGTGTACTTACTCTCAGCAGGCGTCGGTCTAGCAACATTTCGTCCAATCATTTTGCAATACCAGACTGACAGAAGTGGCATTCCGCACATGCACTCGTTGAACGTCGACTCTGCCCGAACTGAACTATTCAAGACGAAGCTTCCTTCGCATGAGCAGTTTAGCCCCGCTTATGTTGAGAGTCGCTCCGCCTACTACGATGCTTTAAAGGATATAACAGCAGACAAGGAAGGTTTGTTCTACATCGTCGGTAGTGATGAATTCCTCCATGAAACGATTGACGTGTTGCAGGCTGCTAATATTCCGACGGCTCAGATCATGATTGATAAACGCCAAGATCAACTCGATACGTTTTTGGCATGACGTACTCATGCATGGACTTCAGTATTAACTGGAGTCTTTTTGCTTTTTCAAAATAAAGAATCAGTATTTCATCTGTAAATATTTGTTATTATAAGTACATCAACTGACTTTTGGAGGGGTGCTTATGAATTTTGTTTTTGATCTCGATGGTACGATCTGTTTTAAAGGAGAAGCAATGTCTTCAGAAATCGTACAAGCGCTTCATGCAGTCGAGCAAGATGGACATCGGGTGATGTTTGCTTCAGCCCGGCCTATTCGTGACATGCTACCCGTCATTCATCCATCGTTTCATGACAATATCTTAATTGGCGGAAACGGATCATTAGTGGCATCAGAACAAACCATCATTCATTCTAAATCTTTCGAAGATCATGACCTTTCACTCATCATGAATTTAATTGATAAACATGATGCTACATACCTCATCGATAGTGACTGGGATTATACATATAATGGACCTCATGACCATCCTATACTGACCAATCTTGATCCGGATAATGTAGCGCGCAATATCCCTCTTATGCATCATGAGCGAATCATAAAAATACTCATTTTGAGTGCCAACAATCTGTACGCCCTAGAAAACGAACTACAACGATTGGATGTCGTCGTGCACCATCATGGAACTGAGCAAGTATTGGATATTAGTCCGACTAGCATCAATAAACGAACTGCTTTACAGACGCTTGGAATCGAGAGCGAGGGATACGTAGCTTTTGGGAATGATGCGAACGATATCGAGCTGTTCAAAGGAGCAGAGTATTCGGTCATGATCGGAAACTATAAATCGCTCCGTTTTTACACAGATTATGTCATTGACTCCTCTATCGATTTAGAATCTCGTATAGCAGAACAAATCAAGCATCTCAGTCAAAAATTCGTCTATTCGACGACGCATTCCTAAAAACCGCAGTGTGAAACTGTCGTATCAATCGTTAAATTTCTGTCATATGTCATATAAGTGATTCATCCAAAGATCAACACGATGGGAGAGAACAATACGCCCATCAGGAGCATTCCTAAAAATAACAACGACACTTGATTTGAACACCGACAGCGTTTGATCCTCTAAAGCCTTTAGTCGTTTAATAGGAACGAACAAAATTAATGCAGCAATGACTAATCCAAGTGGCTCAAGAATCGTTCGGCTCACCGAAAAGAACAGATCAATCATTAAAAAGACATTCAATATAAAGAAAAAACCGAATAAACGAACAATCATGGCTTTATTCATGTGTGCTCCTTCTTCAACTATATAAGCTATAGTGGACATGGTTTTCTGTAATCTATTAAAATTTCTTCTTTGATTATAGTACATCACAGAATAATTTTGGAAACGCATTCAAATTACTGGTGATTTAGTGGTAACGTACGTCATACTGACTATAGATAAGAGAAAAGGAGTGTTGAAGATGGAGTACAAAAAAGGACTAGAAGGCGTCATTGCCGCAGAAACACAGATCGGTTTAGTGGATGGGACGTTAGGGAATCTCGTCTATCGAGGACACTGGGCAAAGGAACTCGCATTATCTTATTCATTTGAAGAAGTCGCGTATTTTATTTGGAATGGTGCGTTCCCGACTGAATCGGAACTTTTGACATTCAAGGAACAGATGACAAGCTACCGCGAACTTCCTTCTTACGTAAAGACGATTTTAGATACATTACCGAACGAGATGGATGTCATGAGTACGATGCGCACAGCAATCTCGGCGCTTGGTACACCCGCTTTCGCTTGGCCACCAACGATTGATCAAGCGATGCACTTAACGGCACTCCTGCCAACGATCATTGCTTATAAATATCAAAAAAATCAAGGTGCTGACTTCATCGAACCGAATCCGGAACTTGATCACGTCGCGAATTACATCTATATGATCAAGGGACAATTGCCGAGTGACGTTGAGATTAAGGCACTGACGGCGTATCTGATCCTAACGATTGAGCATGGCATGAACGCTTCGACGTTTGCTTCCCGTGTCGTCGTCTCGACGGAATCGGAAATGATCTCTGGCGTCTGTGCTGCAATCGGATCAATGAAAGGACCGCTTCATGGTGGTGCTCCGTCAGAAGTCATTGAAATGATTGATGAAATCGGAACGATCGATAACATCGAGCCGTGGATTCGAAACAAGTTAGAGAAAGGCGAAAAATTGATGGGCTTTGGTCACCGCGTCTATAAAACACGTGATCCCCGTTCAGAAGCCTTGAAAGTCGTCTCGAAAGACCTTGCGCAAGAGAGTGATTGGTTCAACCTGATTACACAAATGGAGCAAACGGCGATCGATTTACTCGAAGAATACAAACCAGGTAGAAAATTGTATACGAACGTTGAGTTCTTCGCGGCAGCTGTCTTAAAAGGACTCGATATTCCGAAAGAACTGTTCACACCGACCTTTACATCTAGCCGCATCATCGGCTGGACGGCACACATTCTCGAACAAGCGCAAGATAACCGGATTTTCAGACCACAATCGTCTTATACGGGTCAGATGCCGGAAAAAGCGGCTAAGTTTTAATGAGTAGTAGTCGGAGGAACTCTTTTGGCAAAAAGTGATCATTTACTTGCAATACTTTGGATGCTTCAGTCTGGTAAAAAAGTAACAGCCCAGTACATCTCAGAACAACTTGAGATGAATATCCGGACTGTCTATCGCTATATTGATACTCTCTCGGCAAGTGGTGTCCCGATTGTTGCCGAAGCAGGTCATCATGGCGGATACACCTTGTTACCTCAATTCATAGAAGCTCCCTTATTCTTCGATGCGGAAGAGCAGCAGTCTTTATACCATGCTGCTCTTTTTGCAGAGGAAGCCGGCTATTATGGCAATACAGCATTGAATCGCGCAATATTAAAAATAAAACAGCATGCTTTAGATACTTCGACAAGTGTTCCGACATTGGATGTGATGCCCTATCAATCTGAAATATCGGCGGAAACCGAGACCCTCTTACGGGAAATCGATCAAGCAATCCGTAGCCGAACAACCATACATATTCAATACTGCCGTGCGAATACGGAAGAAGTTCGATCGCGTGACATCAATCCATTTAAATTAACTTATTGGAAACACGCTTGGTACGTCACTGCCTTCTGTCAGTTAAGAGGAGAAATCCGTCATTTTAAAATCGACCGCATTCACAAACTCAATATGACGACAGATCAATTCGACATTCCAGATGATTTTGATGATTCAACTTCTTTTATAACCGAGTTACTACCAAAGCAAAAAGAAACTCAAGGTGAACTAATCCTTATTGGTGATACTTCCACCATCGATTCAATTTGCCAACACTGGTACTTCAAGCATTGTCTCGTTGAAAAAAATCATAATCGAGCTGTCTTTAAAATTGAGGCGAGCGTTTTAAACGGACAAGTCCCGAGTCTCCTCATTGCGTATGGAACATCGATCCAAGTCGTTTCTCCAGTTGAAATGAAAAGCAAAATCATTGATCGATTACGCGAATTAATCGCTTCACATCAATGATTTGTTTTCACTGACAGTAGTTGTCAGGGTAACCTTTCTATACTGAATGTATCTCATATAGTAAAGGAAGCGGTTATCTTGATTAAAACTGTCTATTTATATGTATTCGATTCAATTTCAGATTGGGAATATGGGTACGTAATGCCCGAGTTACATTCGCGAAGATATTTCAAAGCAGATGCTCCACAATTAAATGTTGTTACGGTAGGACCCACGCTACAACCCATCACGACAATGGGAGGACTGCGTATTTTACCGGATATCACGGTTTCTCAATTAGAGCTTACTTCAACGGCTGCTTTAATCCTTCCAGGTGGACAGTCGTGGCAAGAGCCTCTTCATGCCCCCTTACTGAATAAAGTAGGAGTCGCCCTAAGTAACGGCACACTCATTACTGCAATTTGTGGGGCGACAGAAGGATTAGCAAAGAGTGGCTTATTAGATCAGCGTCCACATACAAGTAACGATTTATCTTACTTACAATCCGTTTGCTCGAATTATGCGGGTACACCTTTTTATCAGCATACTCCAGTCGTTCGTGACGATTCATTAATCACAGCATCAGGCATGGCTGCGCTTGAGTTTGCTTATGAGACGATTCGAGCACTTGATGTGTTTACACCTGAAACGTTAGACGCATGGTATGGTCTTCATAAGACGAACGAACCCACATACTTCTTTGATCTCATAGCTGCAACATCTATTAATCAGTGAAGATGTTATCTAAAATAAGTAAAATCGATAACATATGATTTTTTTCAATAAACATCATTATAAAGAACGATTAAACGGCTTGATCCCTTTAACACTAAGGGTTCAAGCCGTTTAAGTTTTATTATGATGTCTATTTTCTTGACGATTCTTCATAGTTAAACAAGACACTTAATAAACAAGGAGGTTGTTAGCTATTGACGTCAATCGTATCTTGAATAATGTAATAGAGAAAATCTGAGAACGATTTGAAAGCATCATGATCATCATAGTCTTCTTCCGGTACGTTCACTTCTCTATACACTACTTTAGGCTCACCGTTCCTGACATTTTTGAAATCGAGACACGCATAAAATTCCTCAAGATCGTCAAAATAAAAAGCTACTAGATGTTCTGAAAGAGCATGTTCATACTCGGTTGAATGATACAATTCGAGATTCGTTTTTACTAATTCATCATTGAACATCGTAAAAAACTGGTTGTCTCCAAATATACCTCCTCCAAATTCCTTCAAGAAAGTCACGTAACTTTTAGGTAAGGTTACCTTCAATTTTTTTTCAATTACCTCGATTTCAGCATCAGATAAACCTTTTTCAAACTCAGATAACTCCGGATGTGCATGGATCAACGCTTTTGCTTCTGAATAAAGATCCTTCCGCCCCGTTTTGCTTTCACTCACTTTTTCAATAGTAGGAGATGCATCGTTCGCACCATCATCCAAATACGTTGAAACAGCGCTATCACATACTTCAAATAATAATTCTGTGAAAGAATCCGTATAATGCTCTTCCTCATCACTCGGGTAAAAACACACCTTTGCCTCTTGATCATTGAAGATCAAAGCCCGTAAGTCTAAACATACGAGCGACGAACTAAAGTCCTCCATCTGTATTCCGATTAGATATGAAGGAACTTCATTTTGAGATTTGCTACGTAGTTTCTCGTTATATTTTTCAAGTCTAAACACAATATCTAACTGATGATTAGACGGATTGATTCCCCAGATCTCATTATCATACGTCGCCAGGTAACTGAATTTTTTTAGAAATGCTCTGTACATTGGAGGAAGTGTGACCTGAAGACGATTTTCGACTTCAAGCATCTCATTTTCAGTTGCCCCTTTTCCTACTACGAAAGCTTGCGGATATTTCTCGATCAGTTTTAAGCACCGATTGAACTTGGCGTTAATATTCACCATGCTTTGTCTCCTTCGTTTCTTACGCAATGCTAGTCAGGTAATCTTTTAAATTCGAAGGAATAGGAGAAACAGAGTGGTTCCGCATACGGAATTTGTGTGTTCCCATCCTCTAACATCATGTAAAAATCTTTTAAGAATTTATTCTGTAATCTGTTCTAACGAGAAGTTCAATACTTCTACTTCACATCCTGCTGCTTCTACATCCGGGCTACAGGCGTACGGTCCAATCTTCAAATCCGTCACGTCATGCAAGTGTGCGATGCGAAGTTGCTCTCTTCGCTCTCCTGTCACGTGATACAACGTGACGTCTTGATTCAGGTAATGGAGTTCAAAGACCAGCGGTGCATCAAATAGTGTATTATCGACGTCCCGACACGACCAGTCCGAATAACCGAAGCTCGTCACGACGGCACCGAGATGTGACGAACCATCCGGAATGAATTCAGCCGATACTTTCACCCACTGATCGTCGTTCACATAGAGTAAAATTCCCGCTTGATCATACGTAGCGTTCGGTTTTAATTTCACTTCAATACGGCTTTTGAATTCTCTACTTGGAGCATCCTGCAGCAACGCATGCCCCGTCAGTCGGTTAAACTGATAATGCGTATTGCGCCAAAAATCTGTGTCCGGATCCGTCATGAAGCGTAATGGCGATTCTGCTTTGATTCGAGTTGGTCGATTGATCCATTTCATCGATAACATCCTCCCTCTTATCGTCCTCTTAACTTCCGCAATTTACGATAGCCACGAATGAGCATATCGAGCATACAATCCCTCCTATATTCTTTGAAACCTTGCCTCGACTATCTAACGAAGTCGTTGTATTTCTTTACTTAATGCCGATCGTTTCAACCGTTTATTCCGTATTAAGTATTGCACATCCGACCGGTTATCGTACATGAGTTGAATGATGTTCCTTCTTTCTTCAGACGACTCCACTTGCTATACCAATACGATGCCCCTTGAATCAGTAATAGTTCAAATAGGAACAACGATATCCAAAATGCGCTTAATTCAAATAGCTGAAGCTGTGGAAAAAGACGATTTCTGAACCAGCTAAGCGGTAAAATCGTGATGACCGTGAACAGCTCTCCTCGATATAGTTAGGCGAAGCGCTCAGCAACGATCTGCTTCATGGCGTCACCCAGTCAATCCGGAACTTCTGTCCTGGACCAATCTGCGTAATCAATGGACGATCTTCTGCAATGACTCGACCAAGGACATTAATCCGTTCATCTGCCGAAAGATCACGCTTCGTGATTTGCACCTCACCGGCGTATCGTCCGTATTTTTCATTATCAATCGTGATCGTTCCAAGCGGACGAGCAGTCGCATCTTGCGGAGTCAGATCAACAGTCGACGGATTCATTCGTGATTCAACGGATCGAATGACATCTCGCGCTGGATCAAACCGATTCGTTTCTGTATCGCGTGGATTCTGTTGTCCGTTCGCGAGTGCCCGTAGTACGATGACTCCGTCTTGTTCTGCTTCGAATTGCCGAATCGTTGCTTCCGTCAACCGTGGATCCCCAACAAGAATTCGGTCGACGGTCGGCTTTAAGTCCATATAACTTACGAACGGTGCCGCTCTTCTGTGATCTTCAAGTGTCGGTAACGTCTCGAACAACGGTCCGCGTAGTATTCCGTCGCCCGGTATGAATGCTTGAACGCGTAATCCTTGTGCGTGAAACCAGGCATTTTTTCCGTCAAACCATGTCCGGTCAAGCCCTGTCTCTGGTCGTGGATAAAAGTTATGCCACGCTTCCGTTCGTTCGATTTGAAGTCCGTGTGCCTTCATCTCAGCTAATTCGTCTGCCGTTAAGGTACTAGCATTCAGTGCGACCATCATCTGGTTCGATAACATCGCGATTTGCTGCGGGCTGATGCCGTAATCAAGGCGCAGTCCGGTGACACCCCACTCCGTTAACGTCGCTGCTGTCTCCCATGTCTTTCCGAGTGTCGCAAGTGAAGCTGGTGCGATGTCCGCGACAAGTTCATACCCGAGTGTCTTTGCTACACGACCGAGCGCTTGCAATCGTTCGACGTAAAGTGAAGAATCGTCCTCCGGAATATGTAGTGATGTAAAGAGCGACGAAAAGCCGACAGCGCGCATCCGCTGCAACCACTCAACCGTCTCATCCGTCATCGGTTCATTTAAATAAATTGATAATCCTTTCATCAACTCACTCCTTCCTTTCTCTACTTAGGGAAAAAGCAGCTGATTCCTTCTTTTTGGAAGGATTCAACTGCTTTTCAAAACCTTAAATACCGTCTGCCATTTCTTCTTTGAAACCGAACCAGTACGTGAACAGGAAACCTGCCGCGTACGAAATGACGAGACCGCCGATATACGTCAAGTACATTCCGTTATCGATCAACGGTGTTAACGATAAACCGGATACGCCGACACCAAGTGCTGTCGTCTTCATCGTCGCTTGGAAGGCACCACCGACTGCAGCACCGAGACATGCCGTTACGAACGGCCGACCGAGCGGTAACGTGACCCCGTATAACAACGGTTCACCGATTCCGAGGAACCCGACTGGAATCGCACCCTTGATGATATTACGCAGACGCGGGTTACGCGTCTTGACGAAGATTGCCATTGCCGCCCCGACTTGACCTGCTCCTGCCATCGCAAGAATCGGTAAGAGTGGCGTGTTGCCGATTGTGTTCAAGAACTCAAGGTGGATCGGCGTCAGTCCGTGATGGAGACCAACCATGACAAGTGGTAGGAAGAAGCCGGCAAGTAATGCCCCGGCAAGTGGTCCACCAACCTCAAGTACAGCATTGATTGCTTTCATGATCCCGTCTGACAAAAGTCCCGCAACAGGCATGATCGCATACAGCGAAGCAAACCCAACGATTAACACCGTCAAGAGTGGCGTAAAGATGATATCAATCGATGCGAACATGAAGCGACGGATATGTTTCTCAAGATATGTCATCAACCAAGCCGCGAAGATAACACCAAACAAACCGCCCCTGCCTGGAACAAGCGGTTCCCCGTAAATCGTAATGTCAGCAAGCACCGGGTTGAACAAAATTCCGCCCGCTATTGCGCCGAGTACCGGCGTCCCACCGAACTCTTTCGCCGTATTCCAGCCGACAAGGATTGCGAGATATGCAAAGACCGTCCCACCGATCAGTAGTAAAATCTGCATCCAGGTCTGTGTTTCATCGACACCCGCATTCTTCGCGAAGTTCGCACCCCCGTTGATGATACCGGAAGCGACAAGTCCCGGAATGAGCGGGATGAAGATGTTCCCGATTCGGCGCAAGAAGCGTTTGAACGGTGACTGTTGTTTTGCTTTCACCTTTTGTCGCTCGACAGCTGCTCGTTCTTCTGGTGTCAAATTCGGATCGACGGACTCTTCCCCGATTGCGAGTCCCGTTTCACGACTTAAGTGATCGGCTACCCGATTGACCGTTCCCGGACCAACGACAATCTGTAATGTCTCGTCGTCGATGACCCCCATGACACCATCAATCCGTTTTAAAGCGTCGATATTTGCTTGCGTCGGATCTTTTAACGATAAGCGAACCCGCGTCATGCAGTGCGAAAGCTGCCGGAGATTATCTTTTCCACCGACGTGCTCGAGTATCGCCTTTGCCAGCACTTCTTCCTTCTTCATCGTGTTTCCCCCTTAGAGTGCGTCTCGGACGAATCCGTTTGCTTGCTGTAACCGTTCAACGGCTTCCGTGTAAGGAATGTTTGCGAGAATCATGACGATAGCCGTTTTGACGTGACCGTTCGCTTCGCTGAAGATGCGTTCCGCCGTTACGGCATCGACTCCTGTCGCCTCACTGATCATCCGCTTCGCCCGGATCTCGAGCTTCTCGTTCGTCGACTGAACGTCGACCATCAGGTTTTGATAGACTTTACCGACACCAATCATCGCTGCCGTCGAAATCATGTTCAAGACGAGCTTTTGAGCTGTTCCCGCTTTTAATCGTGTGGACCCCGTCAAGACTTCCGGACCTGTTTCGACTTCGATCGCATAACGAGCATGCCCACTGATGATCGCATCCGTATTACAAGAGATTGCTGCTGTCACCGCTCCGACTTCCTTTGCATAATCAAGACCACCGATGACATACGGTGTCCGCCCACTTGCCGCGATACCGATGACCGTATCACGCGCTTCTAGTTGGAGCGCTTTTAAATCATCGACGGCAAGCGTTCGACTATCCTCTGCTCCCTCGACCGCCTTGATCAACGCCCGTTCCCCGCCAGCAATCAATCCGACGACCATATCTGGTGAGACCCCGAATGTCGGCACACATTCTGCCGCATCGAGAATTCCGAGTCGCCCGCTCGTACCGGCACCGATGTAAATCAAGCGTCCTCCGGCATTAAACGACGCAATGACATGTTTGACAACTTCCGCTATAATCGGAATCTGCGTCTGAATGACCGTTGCGACCGTCTGATCCTCGGCATTCATCACTCGTAAGACTTCTTCGACCGACATATCATCGAGATGCATTGTCCGCTCATTTCGACGTTCCGTTGCTAACTGATCTAACATCTGTTTCACCCTTTCTGTTATCCCTCCCTTTATTATACAATTAAGAAATTTTAATTCAATATTATTTATTTAATTTTGAAATTAAATTTCGATATAAACGAAGTTCTGTTCTTCTTTTTCAGGCTTAGTCTTCAAATCTCCTGCTTGTCATAATCTCATCGTTCGCGAAATCCAGTAACGCACACATTCGCTTCCGCACAATCGTTGGGACGAGTAACGGGATTCGTAGACCTAGGGCTGATCAATCGTCAGTTGATAGAGCAGCGTCGCATAGTATCATTAATAAACAAAAAGCTGATTTTCACCCGTTAGTTGCCTAAAGGACAAAAATCAGCTTCCCATGGGACCACTTTTTACGTCTCATGTTACTAGTAGCATCATTCGTATCGGAACCTGTATGAGGCTCTGAAGATATTTTTTACAGAAGTCGTTCACCAGAGGCATAAATTATTTTAATTTCTGATTCATTCCCATCCTGGAAGTGGGCGTGGTGGCTCCTCGACGAAGGCACGGTATCCATCAAAGCGCAGTCCTTGCCGTTGTGGATTGTGGTTACGAATCAACGGATCACCCGTCTCGTCTTCTTTCTGCCAAAATCGGTGTTCCGTCTGAAAGACCATAATCGAAGAATATTGGAAACGCTCCGCCATTAGATATTCCTGTACCGATTGGAGCACTTTCTCAAAGCGCGAATCCGAGTCGTAGCTAGCGCCGAGACTTTCTTTGTCTTGTTTCCCTTCGAAAATCTTTACTGAGAAATACGCATCCCGCTTCGCAATCGGATACTCGATTTCAACGCGAACCGAGTCGACAAAGCGAATCGGTCGTGGTTTGCTCACTTCTTCTTCGGAATTGTAGTCCTCTACATAATAATCATTCGTTGCAATCGAGAAGTCCTTAAACTCCCAGAACATATCTCCTTGTGCAATAATTGCATATTCAAGGAACGTGCCGAAGTTCTGTCCGATTGGGTCAGTCTCCTCTGTCGACAACTCATGAAACATCCAGTGCATATAAGGTGTCTCATCCGACTTCGCATCTTCCGTATGGATCAAGACATATCCTTCGTTCATCTCACCAATCATCAAGAAGTGATCATAGTCTTCATTGATCAGATCATCCTCTTTAGCCTGCATCGTCATTTCAATGACTTTTTCAAGCGAATAGAGCTCGATGCCGAGACCTTGAATCATGAACAATTCCGCTCCGTCATGTAAACGAAGAAATGTCTTGTATTCGCTTGGTAACGTTAGGTTGAACTGTGTTTCAAACGACTGAATCGCCCGTTCCGTCACTGGATCATTCAGATTAAATTGAGCGACTCCAGTGTCGTATCGCCGTTGAATAAAGGTCGATCCGTGATTGATTTTTTGCGTTAAGACTTCAAGTATCGCTTCGATTTGGTTCATTTCTTTCATACATCTCATCCTTTTCCTCTTCGCATTCGTGAATGATACGACTTCACCCTATACACCATACCATTTTTTCAATTATTTGGTGTATTCCATACTACTTGTTCTGTGGTATTCTCGTTCTAATATCATTTAAAAAAACACGAATTTGACGAGGTGACCCATGTCTAAATCATCATCGATGTTACTCATATTACTCGCTGCAATCTTTTGGGGCACGACGGGTACCTCGCAAGCCTTTGCGCCGGACGATGCACATCCGATTGCGATTGGTGCCGTTCGTCTGGCTGTCGGCGGACTGTTCTTGCTCTGTCTCGTCTTCTTAAAGGGAAAGCTGACATTGCGCGACTGGCCGCTGCGGACGATTTTACTTGCTGCCGTCAGCATGGCAGCTTACCAGCCCCTGTTCTTCTCGGCTGTTTTGATGACGGGTGTCGCCGTCGGTACCGTCGTTGCGATTGGTAGCGCACCAATCTTCTCCGGATGCATCGAGTGGCTGTTCTTAAAGAAACGTCCGGCGTTGCTGTGGTGGGCTTCAACCGGATTATCGATCATCGGTTGTCTGTTGCTTCTGAACAATCAAGGGACGGTCGCGATCGATCCGATCGGCATCGTTCTTGCACTTGGTGCCGGACTATCGTTTGCCGGGTACACGTTCGTCAGCCGTGATCTCGTCAAGACCCACGCACCGCTATCGGTCGTTGCCGTCATCTTTACGACAAGCGCCCTGCTACTATCTCCCCTGCTATTCTTGTTCGACCTCTCATGGTTGGTCACGTCACGAGGGGCTGGAATCAGTCTCCATCTCGGCGTCGTCGCAACCGGGCTAGCTTACTGGTTATTTGCAAAAGGACTATCGAACGTACCGTCGTCAACTGCCGTCACACTCTCGCTCGGTGAACCATTGACAGCCGCCTTGCTCGGTGTATTCGTCCTTGACGAACAGTTAAGTAGCACGGCTTGGTTCGGAATCTCGTTATTGTTACTCGGAATTGCTCTATTGATTGGCTCGTCCAGCCTAGCAGCACGACAAACCGTTTTAGCGGAAGAACGACAAACTCAGACAGGAGGTTAAGTCATGCAAGAAATCACGCTTGAAAAACTGCAATTTCGTGAGGATTATAATATCGGACTCGATCAGTTCTTGATTGATGTCGCAAATGGTAACCGATTGATCTTTCATTTTCGTGGGCATACGGAGGAGACGATGGTCATCGTCGGTGACTACAGTTGCAATTACTTCCGATTGACTTTCGAAGCGGATGCGATTCTGCTACGTTCACCGGACCTCTATGAACTGAAAGAAGACGTCGAAATCAATCCGATTCCACTCCTGACGCTGACCGATTCAAAACTACTGACGTTTACGCGTGAACTGATGGGGCTCGATCCTACGAAAGACTGGGTCCATTACTGGCTCAGGGCGTTCGAACAGGATTTTCATGTCTTGTCTTCCCGGCCACCGGTCTTGACCGACCTCGGACATAAACGAAGTGATGCGATCGTTACGTATTCATTTGATTCGTTCATCGCTGAATGACACAAAAAGCCCTACCTCGCCAAAGGTAGGGTATTTATCTGTCCCGCCCAACGACTTGCGCCGGACGGTTACTTGGATTATAGATACAAAGATAGCGTTTTTTCAACCGACTGGACGGAATCGACCGGACTGAACCGCTGTACGACACGTCCTTGGCGATCGATTAGAAACTTCGTATAGTTCCATTTAATCTTCGACGATAGTAGACCCGAGCGCTCGCGTTTTAAGAATGTATAAAGCGGATGTTCATTCGGTCTATTGACGTCGATCTTCTGAAACATCGGAAACGTCACGCCATAGTTCAGCTGACAGAACTGCATCGTCTCTTCCTGACTCGCGAACTCCTGTTGATTGAACTGATCACACGGAAAACCAAGCACCGTGACTCCTCGTTCCTCATATTGATCATAGAGCGCCTGCAGTTCACCGAGTTGTTTGACGAGCCCACACTTACTTGCCGTGTTGACGATCACGAGGACACGCCCCGCATAATCACTCAATGAAACAGTCTCTCCCGCTGCATTTTGTACAGTTGCATCATATACGGTTTGCATGCATCCCAGCTCCTTTGCCCCGAGTATAAGACAAAACGCGCATCCTGTCGTTTGCAGGCATGCGCGTGATGCTTTACCAGATCGTCTCTTCTTTATCGCTCAGTTTGATGACGAACGGTAGGATCAAGACGAACAAGAGACTGACGTATCCGAGCGATAAGTAATGTTGCGAGTCTTTCGAGATGTATTGCTTCACACCGCAGTTCGGACAGGCTTTACCATGTTTCGCAAATCCGACAGCGAGCACTTCCTTTGTTTTGAACTTATACTGGCAATTCGTACAACGCACCATCTAATCATCTCCTTCTTCCTTATCTACTGGTTGATTCAGGAAAAAGTTTCATGAAATTGAAGGCAACCGACAGCTTATCTCATAGATTCTTCCCGGTCGCTCAATCGAATCAGAAATGGCAAGAACAGCACAAACAAGAGACTGATATTCCCGAGTGATAGATAAAATTGTGACTTCCGGGACATGTATTGTTTCACGCCACAGTTCGGACATGGTTTGCCTTTACCGTGTATCGTAACACTGACAGCGAGTAGCTCTTTTGTTTTGAACTTGTACTGACAATTCGTGCAGCGTGCCATGTCATCATCTCCTTCTCATTTCATACGTTCCCTCTTATCATTTACGTTTCAGAAGAATAGGCGTGTGACCAATGATAGGGTTGAAGCTCTTGAAGTGATTTAAACAGAAGGACTTGCTCGGAATTCGTCACTGCCGCTAGAACATCTGCTCCAAAATAATTCAATCGTTCCTGACAGACACCACATGGCGTCAGAATTTTAAAAGATGCTTGTTCGTCATCCCGAACGACACACATCGTATGCGTGATGCGGCAATTGAGTTTGTGTGCCTCAAGAATCGCTCCGGTCTCTATACATAATTCGGTCGAGGCATTCATGACTTCTGGCGCTACGCTCGTCAAGATTTGACCGTCATCGGTCGCCATCGCTGCTGCCCCGCCCCATCCATTCGGGTATCTACTTTTAATCAAATCCGTCGCTGCCTCGAATAATCGTTGTTCGATCGTCATGACATCGCTCCTATCGATAAACGCATCTTCATAAATTCATAACTTCCGCCGTTCGTAGCCTGTTGGAACCGTTCGACTGGCTCGAAGCCACTTTTCGTATACAAGCGAATCGCCCGCTCGTTGAATGTCGCGACAGCTAATTCGATTTGTTTTGGTGCGTATCGGTCCATCACAAATGCAAGACCGGCTTCTAAAAATGCCGTTCCATTTCCTTGCCCCGTCAAGTCCGGTCGCATGCCAAGCCCAACGTCAACGATGTCTGCGTTTATTTCGAATACATAGTAGCCAATCAATTCTTCCCCATTCAACACAGCGAAGTAATGCTCGGTCCGTTCCTTTGGATTGAGAAACTCGGCTAAGTCGTCCTCGTCGTTCGGCATATCATAAAATGCAAACGGACCATCATACTGCCACTCGTAGGCAATTTGCTCCGCCTGCCGCTGCGTTAGCGTTGCATAGACATAGTTCATCGTGTTTCAGCTCCTCTTCGATTCGTTAACGCGATTGATTTTTTCGGTAGTCTAACAGTAGCGGCAATACATTTAATCCGATCGAGATGAACGTCAACACCCACAGTGCCCGCTCCATCCCCGGTACGACGTCTTGTAATGCTGCCCAGTCCTCCCGTGCGACGAATTCTGCGACGAGACGGTATTCTGCGCACAGCGTCAATGCTGTAAAACTCAGTCCGAGCACCATTAGGAAACGATAATCCTTACCGATCAAATAAAAGATGATGTTCAGTGCGGTAAACCCAATCGCCACTAACCCAAGTATGATCCACATTGAATCGTCTCCCCCTTATTCTACCTCTATATTTACTATATTTGGAATCTCTTAATCGGTATATCCGCCTGGAGGTGGATTTTCCGTTCGTTTAGCAAAATAGCGCTCGAGCAGTCGATGATGAAGTGCTGTTTCGACCAAACGGACGGTTTCGAGCGTCGCTGCAAAATCAACCTGTTCAAAATCTGTATGCTCGTGCAGATAACCGACGGATAGGTTAACGGACGGAATAGCTCGTAGCGCGAATAGTTTCGCATCACTACTTCCCCCCGTAAAGATGTCGCGTGTATCACGTCGGTCAAAGACGATTGTTGCGTCAACGTCCTCTAAAAAGAACGCGTCCATCGCTTCCGTACCACTACAACCGATTTCCTCTTCGACTGAAAATGCGAGTTTGATCGTTCCGCGGAAGTCAGTCGCTGGAATACATTCCATGAGTTCAAGAATCGCAGCGATTCTCAAGCGTTTTTCTATACAACAATTGTATTAATTCCATAAAAAACAATTATTTGTATTCTATATGTTTTACTACTTTATATTTACAAATATCAAAACTAAGATTATATCTTTAGATACTTATGCATAAAAAAGACGCCTTGTCTGTTATAAGGCGTCTGATAGATCAGTAATACTTATGTCCTTTAGAACAGTGCGATAGTTATCGCACGCTTTGACTGAATAAAAATAACATCGCGTATAAAGTATATTTTTGTGTCAAGGTTGTATCAAAAATTTTATTTAAGCATATAATAATGTTTGCAATTCTTGCTTTCCAGTTAAACGAAGAATTCCATTATCATAAAATTTTTTAATTTCGTAAAGCGCTCTCAAAAATTCCTTATTATTTTTCTTATAATGCTCCTCATATTTAATTTTACGAATTGCATTTTCAACATCTAATAACGATTCTTCATCAAGACTTTTATAACCGACAATATTTAACTGACGTTCAGAATCTGAATATATTTCATTAACTATATTCGTTAACTCAACCATGTAAATAACTTTATTAACATGTTTTTTTGGAGGATATTTACAATATACTTGTTTAATTAAAAATGGCCAGATTGTTGCTTTACACTCGTAAGCGGTAAATTTTTTTATTTTTCCTACTCGATGGGCATTACTTTTCGTTAATGGTTCAGTACAACTAATATGTATTACATCAACATCTGATTTAGTACTAAACTCTGATTTCTTAGAGTAATTTTTAATTTGAATTTCTTCTTCGCTAAAAACCCTTTCAAATATACCAATCCGAGAGGATAGTTTTCTATTTAAAAATTCTTCAATAAAAAAACCTCTAAATGTTTTAAACTCATCTTTTTGTAAATCTAGCATTTTATTAAAAAGTAATAATCTTTTTCTTGTTTCATCAATACTAAATCCCTGTCTTTTATGGTTTACTTCCAATAAATAAACATATCTTTCTCGAAGCTTAATTTTTTCGTTAGTGTAAGGTTCGGTCACACTAGAAAAAAAGTCAAAAACTACATTGAAATATTTTTTATCGTGTTCAACGAAACTATATAGTTCGTCTACCATGTTTCCGTATCTAGTAACCTTATTATCATAATCCGATTCTGGTTTTCTTCCATTCCAAACAAGTTCAGGAAAAGTTTTTTTATTATGGCTAAATCCTTTTTTTAAGTCTCCTTTGTTTTGATTATATTTATTTGTCATAATGAACTCCTTAATCTTTTACAGTTTCTTCACGAATGCTTGAAATCAAGTCATTTAAAACGTCGTCGGATAATATTGCCTTTTTATGAGGAGTTTGAGAAGCAGAAATATTATATAATGTTACAAATTTTTCGTAGGTCTCGTGCAACGCATCTATATGAAATTCTTTAGATGATAGAAACTCTTCCTCAGCATCCTCAACTATCATTTGATAGACACCAGATGCTATAAAAATTTTATCGTCACCCTTATTAAAATCTAAATCAAATCTCAAAAAAACATTTATAGTTTGTTCGATTTGTTCTGGATACGATATTCCGTATTCAAAATTCATATTAAACTTAGACTTTGGATTTTCATCTTTTAAATCCTTATTAACCTCAAAGTTATAGTCAGAAAGAAGCACATACCTTATTTTCATATTATTTCACCTATTTTTCAAAAAATTTAGTTAAGCTCTAATACTTCTTTTTCTTCAAAATCATAAAAGCTAAAACCCTTGGAAATAACCTTTTTAAAGCCAGAAATAGTAACCTTATTTTTTTCTTTTATTCTTAAAGCATTCATATCAGCTTTAAATTCACTTAATACAAAAGTCATAACTTGAAATTCGGCGTCTTCCTCTATGTTATGAATCATAGGAAACAAATCATTGATATAATTAATTTGCAACTGTAGTTCGTGTAAATCTAAGGAAGTTTCATTAGGTAAAGATGGAAACTTTAAATAATCTTTATAGCATTGTCTATTAAAACTATTATTATTATTTTTAACGTAATTGTAAAAAAGATTATCTACTTTACTCATTTCTGCTTGTAAATTTAAATGCTTTTGTCGTTTATCATCCATTCTTATTTGAACAGACACTTTAGGACCTACATATAAATCAAGTTTTTCAGAGTCAATTTTTATTTGATTTTTAATCACTTTCATTTTCAACATTTTACTCACCCCTTATACAATATGCTCTTCGCACCTCAGCTTTTCAACTTATCCACAGCCTTTTCCTATAGAAATCACCAATAGTAACATTAAAGTAACAATTTTGTAATCATTTTTTAATATTGTAGCACTTTTTGAACAGTTATTTAAAAAATTAATTCTTAAACAGATCGTGGATAGTTTATTTCTCCAAAAATCTAACTTTTTAAACTTTTCTACACATGTATTCATTGACACTATAAAAATCATCGTAATTTATTTCGTAGCGTTTGAATTTATTCGCTACCGCCTAACTTCTTAATGTATTCTTCAGTGTAAATCGAAAGGCAGTAAAGTGTTTCCCTTATGGATGTAATACGTGTTGTGATTAGTGTTTGTGTTCGAAATACTTGATTGATTTTCAGTTGACTCCACTTTCTTACCTTCCCAGAGTCGTATAAAATCTTTTTCGAACACCTATTCGCTTCGTATGCTCTTCTAATTTTATAAAAGTTCTTTGATCAAACAAGTCAGGAGTATGACTAACGTGTGACAACTAGTAGCCATTGAGATAAACAAATAATTCTAGCCTACTTGCTGACTGTTCTGTATCCATAAAACGAATTTACTTTCCAGTTGATCCATTTTGATAAGTATCTGATATGGTTCAAAGATGTATGCTGTCTAAAAACTTACCTCTTAACTGAAGACAGCACGCGACGTCATATTTTTCAGCTATGTCGCTTTTCACGCAAATGAGGCGTCATCGCTTCGTTAGTCGGAAGTCGATTTTAATCTTAGGGGCATCACGATCAAACAAACGACAATCGGAATCAAGGTCGGCTATTTTGTTTTGGAACACAAAGGACAAAATGGTTCGAGTAATAACTATTTCTGTATATGTCGTTAAGAAATTACGACGAATTAGGGATTAGCAAAGGTACCATAGCATGTGAATGAGCAATAATCCGATATGTCTTTGTGTCTACGTTGTAGAACTCCGATAATCAAGACTGCGACAGGGAAACATCGAGACGATCAAAATCGAAGATGCCGAAGATAATTTTAATGATATCCTCCATCGATTACGCCCTACACATGCCTCATGGAAATTGTGGAGACATACGCTCATGTATTGTAACCATTAAATTCGTATATAGTGACATATATAAAACGTAAAAAACCGCTCAATCGAGCGGCTCATGACTTTTTGACGAAAAAATTAAAAAAGTGGGAACTGAGTGGGAACTAGCTCCCACTCACCTCTTACAAATGGCTTAAGCCTGCGGACGTTTCCGACGCAAACCATAATACTGATAAAATTGAACTTCGATGTTCCCGTTATAGAGCTTCCGGCGTTTCGTCGCTGGACGACCGTACGCTTTTTCGAACTCAACATACGACGTAATCATATAGACACTGTAGTATGGGAATTCTTTATACGCTGTTCCGATCTTGCGGTACAGTTGATGAACTTCACGCGCATCCTCGAGACGTTCCCCGTACGGCGGGTTCCCGATGATGACACCGAAGTCTTCCTTCGGTTTGAAGTCTGCTGCGTCGCGTTGCATGACGTTGATCGCATCGCGGACATCTGCGAGTTCTGCGTTCGTTTTCGCGAGCTTGACCATTTCTGAATCGACATCGCTTGCGTAAATTTTCAGTGGTTTGTCCCACTCCGCTTTTTCGTTCGCTTCCTTGATTGCATCGAACCACGCTTTCTTCGGAATACATTTCCATTCTTGTGAGACGAACTCCCGGTTGATGCCTGGTGCGATATTACGCCCGATCATCGCTGCTTCGATTGCAAGCGTACCTGAACCGGTAAAGACGTCGTAAAGAGGCATATCCGGCTTCCAGTTCGTCAGCATCAACATCGCTGCTGCCATCGTTTCTTTCAGTGGAGCTGCTGAGTGGAATTCACGGTATCCGCGTTTGTGCAATGCGTCGCCTGACGTATCGATTGTTAATGTTGCGATGTCTTTTAACAAGGCTACTTCAATCGGATAGCTTGCGCCGGTCTTCGGCAACCATTCCGTTCCTTTGTTGTACTGCTCTTGCATGTGCGAGACGATTGCTTTCTCGGTAATTTTTTGACAGTCACGAATCGAAAAGAGCTTCGACTTGACCGAACGACCGTTGACGATAAAGTTCGCATCCCACGGCATCAATTCGTGCCACGGTAGTGCCTTGACTTGATCGAACAATTTTTCGAACGTCGTCGCGCGGAACTCGGCAACGACGAGTTTGATCCGGTCCGCTGTTCGAAGCCACATGTTCAAACGGGGAATGTCCTCCATCTCACAATCGATGTAGACCTTTCCATCTTCGACCGTACATTCGTATCCTAACGCACGGACTTCTTTTGCGACGAGCGCTTCGATTCCCATCGCCGCTGTCGCGATGACTAAGCGTTTTGCCATATTGCGTTCACTCCTTTATCTTTTCTTCCACTGTATCGTTTCATTGCAATAAAAAAAGAGCCCAGGGTGGACCTGGACTCTCGTTCAACTTAAAAATAACAGCCTATGTGGTCCTGTAAGCCATGTTCTGTTCCTTAGTGTTCCAAACGGTTTGACCCTCACACGCAGGCGACAATCATCTATCTCCGTATTTGCATACGCTCTCCTTCGCGTTCAATTCCGCTCCGGAAATTCCCCTACCAAATTTGGGTTTCTCGCTCGTGGGGTTTACCTCGTTCCACCTTCATGGTTTCCCATGAAGCTCCGTCACTGTGGCACCTTCAAGAAGTTTCGGCCATATCCGAAGACTTAGGCGTTCCTTCTGCCGTCAGCTTGACGCTGCCTACACTTATCTTTTTGTGTAGCACGATCACTACAGCCATCGCAGGCTGTGCGAGCATGGACTTTCCTCAAAGCACCGAAATGCCCCGCGATTGTCCGAACCAACATAGTCACTGCTTATGAGTGTAGCGTAGATGCCGCTTTCCTGCAAGAGGCAATTCTCGTTTTATAATCGAAAAAGTTGCGTACCCGCCTCATTTCACGGTATAGTACAAGAGTTCAGAAGGGGGCATGCAGTATGAAAAAACGACGCTCTGGTACGAACCGGCGAACGGTTCGCAAGTTGACGTTCCTGATTGAGATCGACGAGATCAAGGCACTTCATCTGCGAAACGGCATCTTCGCTTTCTATCGTCAAGGGGAGCTCATCCACGCGTTCGAGCCGTTTAACGTCAAGGCGCCCGATGCACTCTCAAAACGTAGCTATCATTTCGATCAACACGATATCTTGCTTATGAATGAACGTTTCCCTGAGCAAATCCCGTTGTATGATGATGCGATGACGTTACGCTCTTGGGCTGATCAGGTCGCTTATGGTTTATATCAATTGATCGATTCCAGTCGCTTGTCGTTCGTCCATGAGGATGACACAGGATACAAGATGGAAGCAATGATCACGTGGACTGGAGAGGCATTGACGCCTCCGACGCCCGTCTATAAAAAAGGAAAAGACCCGAAGTAATCTCCGGGTCTCGTACGGCGCTTCTCACTATGTGAGTGGCGCTTTTTTATTTTACGGTCAGTAAGCGTTCGACCGTCCGCGTATGACGTCCGCCACTCGTCTTGAAAACGAGTTTATAAGAACCTTTTTGTTTCAATCGATACGTAAACTTATACGTCCCGTTTTTTAATTTCGACTGGGTGAACGTTTTCACGACTTTCCCATCTTTGTAAAGACGGGTCGTCGTCTTCGCATTCGAATATTCGTCAAAATAAAACGCGAATAATTGATTCGATTTGACTGTTGACGGAAGGGACACTTTAGAAATCGGCGCCGGGAGCGTCGCTAACATTCCCGCATTCAAACGACCGACTCCGTAATGTGAACTTGTATCACCTGTTTTTTTCGTCGCAGCAGCGTATAGCTTACTGCGCATCGCTTCATTTGAAACAAATGGATTTTTTGATTTTGCTAGTGCCAATACCCCACTAACAACCGGTGTTGCCATCGATGTGCCATCGAGATAGCCATACTTATTCCCAACAATCGTCGAGTAAATCCCTTCACCGGGCGCCATGATATTAAGTCCTTTTCCATAGTTCGAAAATGTTGAAGCACGACCAAGCGTACCAACCGCCCCAACGGCAACGACTTGACTCATCGAACCTGGGAAGAGCACTTTATTACGTCCATCATTCCCCGCCGCTCCAACAACCAAAATGTTCTTCGCTTCTGCTTTTTTGATTGCTTCTTCCATATAAGGATCAAACTCATACTGTCCGAGCGACAGATTGATGACATCAGCCCCTTGTGCAATCGCGTATAGAATCCCGTCACCGATATCGATCGACGCGGCAAATTCTCCATCGAAGACATCAGCACCAATTAATTTAACACCAGAAGCGACACCGACGATTCCTTTACCATCTTCTCTTGCACCAACGATACCCGCGACATGTGTTCCGTGATCGTCTGATTTCCGAATGCCCGAGATCGTTGTCGTCTTATAGATGACGTCCTTGAATTCTCGGTGTTTCGTATCGATCGCATCATCAATGATCGCGACGCGAATATCTGATTTTCCACGGCTGTACTTCCAGTAAGTAGGAATCCGTGACTGATCGAGATACGTTTGCTGGAATTGGGCGGAATCCGTCGCTTTTTTGACTTCTGTGACAGGAATTAAATCTGCGTTGATGTCTTGTTCCTCTAGATGCGCAAGTGGTTCGACGAGCGAGAAGCCTTTTTGTTTGAGTGGACGGATTTCTGTCAATCCTTCCTTCGCTAACCAGTCTTGTTTTTGTTGTTCCGTAAAGGATGGATCGTATTGTACATATTGAGACTGCGCAAATGCAGACGTTGGCATGGCGACGACTGCCGCTAGCGTGAGTAGTGCAAGTTGTTTTTTCATGGGAACCCTGCCCTTCTCTGTTTACGCGCCGACCAAAAAACTGTCTGGACTAAAGCGGAACCGTACCGTCCGGTTCTTCGCTGACTTCAAAAGGAATGATCTTTCCGATCGTCACGTAAGCATAATAGCGTGCAAGGACCGCACGCCAACGCGTTGCATCGATACCCGTCAAGTCTTCACCTAACGGAGAACCGTCGAATGTCTCGAACTGTTGGCAAAAAAACGCTTCCTCTTCTTCATGCCACGTTACTTCCTCACCGATGAACCCGGTCGAAAAGCGGACAAAGTCCGCAATTGAGGGCCCAATCACTTCTGCTGGCAAGCGTTCGCTCATCCGTCCGACCAGTTCATACCGGTCGCGTTGTGCTTGTTCCGCTTCTTCAATCGAATGACACAATAGCACTTCACGATTTATTTCTACTAACACGACATAGTCA
Source organism: Exiguobacterium sp. EA-TM-5 (assembly GCF_053878415.1). Classification (NCBI taxonomy): domain Bacteria; kingdom Bacillati; phylum Bacillota; class Bacilli; order Caryophanales; genus Exiguobacterium; species Exiguobacterium sp. EA-TM-5. Next base: position 2,316,498 of record NZ_CM132670.1, read on the forward strand.
CCACTCGGTAAATTGACGTGAATCATCCCTACACCCCTTGGATTGGATTCGTGCGGCTTCTAGGTGTCATTTTTTCTTCGATAATTTATAATGTCCATTTTCGATCAAACGTTAATTCAATCGGCTCGTTATCTTTCGACTTTAACATAACGACCCGTGTCGTTTCAATTTGATCGATGAGATCCGCTTGACGCAGCGACTGGATTTCCTTTGATGAACTGGCTTCAATTCGGTCTCTGTACGGGGCAAGCAACTCTTGTTGGTTGCTCGCGAGTGCGTACCAGGCAAGACGAGCGAATGGTTCATCCTTCGCTGTCTCGAGCGCATAACTCTCGAAGATATCTGGAAGATAACTGCTAAATTGGTCAAGCGCGTCGATGCGTTCCGCAACATCTAAAATCGTCAACCAACTTGGGAGTGATAATAACGATTCACTTGACCACCAGTCCAGTAAATCAACATGTTCTTTAAGTAGTTGCTGGGCTTCTGGTCGATCAATCATATGTTGTAAGGTCTGGATGAGTTCGTTCCAAGCGAGCGACCAATATTCTTCAGATGGATTTGCTGAAAGGAAGAATTGACGATAGACCGTCAGTAACTCGGAAACGTCCGTTAATGGTTCGACTTCTAAGCGCTGATTGAATCGACTAACTGCTTTTGTAAAATAACTTGGTTCAAGTGTCAGTGCCATATAAAGTAATTTTGGTGCATTTTTAATTTCTCCTTGATCGACCGTCTCAAATAATTCTTGAATCCATTCTGGTTGTGGTTGTGTCATAATCCTTTTCCTCCGTCTAGTAAATTTGTTTACTATACCCGAAAAAAGATTAGTTAAATCCTGCCCTTCCTAAATTGCTCCAATCCGACTCGCTGTTTCTTCTGAACAGAGGACGATCAATGTTCCGTTTTTCGGAATCGTTTCATCGAGGCGACGATTCAAATCGAGCCGTTTCCCGTCAGATAAAATCGTGACGCCTTCTTCAAGCAAGGCATGATAGGCGTCCCGGTACGTCGCCCATTCCGGTCGTGTCGGAATGGAGAACATCCCCTCGCCATCCTTCGTCAACAAATCTGTCACGACTTTCGTCACACCAGGATGATGCGACGCGAGAATCGCCATCCGGGCAATTGTCTCGTCGCCGAGCAAGACTTCATCGACCTTGACCTGTTCAAAGCTATCGAGGTGTTCCTCAAGCATCATCTCAACGATCGTATAAATGTTCGGATTCGCGCGTTCGATGCTTGACGCAATCAGGAGCGTCCGTCCGTCCGCATGAACCGGTGGAATCGAATGATCCGCGAGGACGATCGCGCGGACTGCCTTTTCGATGTGTGCCCGCTCGAGCGTCGACGTCAATGCCGGGTCACCACAGACGTAATGAAACCGTGGATGACTGAATGGCTCGCGCTCTAAATCATCGACGAGGACGACATCCGTATGTTCGAGTAATGACTCGATGACGTGCTTCGAACGGCGACTATACCCGAAGACGACTGTATGCCCTGTTTCCTTCACTTGTAACAACCCTCTTTCCTTTTGATTACGAATCAACTGGACACCATCGACCAGTTTTGAGATTAATCCACCGACGATTCCGATCCCGAAGATGAAGACAAAGATCGTTAGAATCCGACCGGTATCGGAATTCGGGAAGAAGTCTCCGTATCCGACCGTGACGACGGTCGTCATCGTCCAGTAGACAGCGCGGAAGTAGGATCCGAACGTTTCCGGTTCTAGGGCATACATGATCCCTGCGACACCGAAGACAAAAATCAAGGACGCATACCCAAGCGTCCGCATCCGTAGAAACGAGACTTTTCGTAAAAAACGTAACCAGACCATGTTTTTTTTCATTCCTTTCGAACAATCTGGTCTCTTGCCCTGTCAATAAGGGCGAAGGAGGTGATACACATGACACAAGCAGAAGAGATTAAAACGAGTCTCGTCATCGTCTTCGAACGCAAAGACAAAGTGACAGCAAACGGCGATGCCGTCGTCGCTCGTCGCCGCTACAACGGTTTACGTTCGAATCTTCCAGCAGACGTCGTCGCTTCGATCGGTCAAGCGGTCGGCAATTTGCTTGAAGGACGCTACGCGCTGACGGAAATCAGCCGTGACTACGCTTTACTGAAGGCATAACCCACCCTCTACATTTATGAAAGGAGTGACTATTGATGGAACATACGATCGTCCTGACGTTCGATACGGTGACGAAAAAGCCGTATCGCTTACGTATCGCTGGTGCGAAGGAGAATGCGACCGTTGCCGAGATCAAAGCAATCGGAGACTTGTTCGTCGCGCATGACCCGTTCATGAACGGCGTCACACGCCTCGCATCCGCTGAATTGCAAAACAGTTCGGAATCGCCATTCGTCTTGTAAGCTTTTTCAGACCATCGTCACGGGATTACGTGACGATGGCTTTTTTTTGGTATACTAGAAACATCAACCAGCTGAAAGGAAGTCAATTTATGGCCAAACGCCCACTCACTCCTCGCGAATGCGAACTCGTCGTCTGTAGTCTCTACGTAATGGAACTCATCCCGTTCGAAGGCATCATGGAACGTCTCGAATCCATTACGCTGCGAGACATCATCGGCCCCGTCGCACGTGGCGAATCGACGCGGGAGCAAGCTGCTGACGCGCTTGACCAATACATCAAGGTTCGACGTCGCCGGTTCCGTAACGTCCCACCAGAACACCTGTGGTCGCTTGACGACCGGATTGAACAGGAAGCACTCCGGATGATTCGCAAGCGCTCGCCACTCTCGGCAGGAGAAAAGCTTCAGCCGAAAGCCATTCCCCATGAAATGGGCGATACGGTCGAGATGAAAGTGACCGAGATCCAGGATCGCAATAATAAAGTGACTTTGATCGGGAAAGTCGGTAATGTCACGGCGAAACTCCCGGTCGCGAACCGTCAAGCCTATAAAGGCAACAAGACGATCTCCGCTTGGATTACGGGTGTCGAGAAAAAACCCGCCTTACTTCATCTATCGACATCCGATTACGGTAAACACCAGCCGTCGGAAGATGTCAAGGCAGCGTACGCGACTGCTGTCACAGCGTTACGTCGTTATTTCGAGACGAACGATCTCCCGACAACCGAAGAAGTCGATCTCGCGAAATCATTGTTCCAACGGATGATCCGTCGCGACCAGAACGATTGGTTCACGGTGTATGTCGCAATGGGTCGCCCGCAACTCGATCACGTCCGCCGCTGGGTCAAGGTCATCCAGATGCTCGCCCGCTCACTGCGCGGAGACGAGGAAGCGACACAACAGCTCGCTTCGCAGGAAGACCGTTTTTTCAAAGATGCCTTATTGCGTGCCTGTAAAGCAGCAGAGAAAAATTTCACGTCTTGATGCTTTCGCCTTATGATGGATCGATTCCTAGTCAAATTCAAAAAAAGAACGCTTCGCACCGGATAACTTTTTCCGGTGCGAAGCGTTTTTTTAGGCAGACTGACGAGAGACCAGCTTGTAACAGCCAAAGCCGAACAAGAGGATCGTCCCGATGCTACAAGCGATGACGACTACTGGTAAAACGATGGGTTGTCCGAATAGAGGTATAGCGAGGTAATCCTGGAACAACACGAATACCATCAACGACTGCCCTTGGGTCAAAAGAAGAAGCGACCGAATCGTTTCCCCTGCCACGATTCCTCCGACGATCTTTTCGAGGACGAACGGACTAATCAACCAGACTGATGCCAGTATCAGAACAGCGAGGACATGACGGACGAGTAACGAGAAAAACGTGAATGTCATGACTAACGAAACACCGACTAGCCATTGCATCAAGATAGCGAGCAGATACAGTTGTCCGAACGTCAGTGGGTATGGAGAGTTATGGTAGCTATACTGAATTGGCAAATCCCATCCGCTCGACTGACGGAAAAATAAGAGCCATTGCACGATATTGTAAAAGAGGATGATGCCCGTGACGAGCAATATGGATAAAGCTAATTTTGCCGTCAGGACGTCTTTTCGACCGTGCTTTGAGCTATATAGCAGTTGCAACACCCCTGTCTGCGCTTCGCGGGAGTAACTCGTTGCGGTTACTAACGTCAAGACGATCGCAAGTAACGCAAATCCCCCAATACCGAGAAACACGATGAATTGATCAAGTGTCTGGAAGTTACCAACCCGTTGATAATCAATCTTCGCAATCAACGACGCTTCTTGTGCGAGTTTTCGTTTCTTGATGTCAGATGTAGTAGAGCGAGCTTCCTGACGAAATTCGTCGATATATTGCGATTGCAATCGATGCGATCGCTCAGCCTTGAGAACCTGCAAATATATCCCGTATTCGTCCTGTTCTGCATTCGTGATATCGTTCTTCATCAAACGCTTCTCCCCCGCCTTTGCCTGTTGGACAAAATCCCTCGTCAATTTCCCTTCAAACGGTGCATTCGTTCGTTCCGTTCCAGGTAATCCCATCCGACCGAACGAAAAAATTAGACCGACGACGAACACGAGACACAGCAGTACCCATATCATGCGTTGTTGCTTCACTTTCTGCCATTCAAACTTCAACAACTCGCGGCTCATGTCAGCTCCCTCCTTTTGACAGATCGCATCATGAATACGTAAAGGATGACGACAAGAGCCATCCAAACGAGGATCACAAGAATCGGTAAGACGAACGGTATATCCGTCTGGAACAGTTCACGCGTCAGTACGCCGCGGCTTGGGAAAAAGAAGATCAGCACTTGCACGAAGTCTGGGAAAAAGACTTCTGGAATGACGTAACCGTAAGTTAACGGTAATCCGATCAAAACCATTACGTAAACGAAGGCGTGACTGTACTGTTTCGCAAACAACGACGCACATAAAATGGCTGTCGCTAGCGCCACAAAGGCGAGTTCCTGATAAATGAACGTACACAATACATATCCACCAATCGATAACGGATACGGTGCTGCGGCAAGTCCATCCATCGCTTGCATCGATGCCGACCAATCAATCGGTCCGAGTTGATAACGGACGACTAAGATCGTCGCAAGATACGTCAACAGGTGGATCACCGTCACGTATGTAACGGCAGCTATCCATTTCGTACGTAATAAGGCGTGTCGTCCATTCCGCGACGTCAACTGATACTGCTCGACTCCGGTCATGCGTTCACGTGTATAACTGATCGACAAGAGCAATAGTCCAATCAGCGGGAATAAGAGACCGGATTGATTGACGAACGTCGCCACGATTTCTGCCGAATCATGATAGTGAATTGATGATAGGTTGATACTGCTGACGAGCTTCTGCTCTAACGTATCGCGTTTTAAAACGTCGAGGCGTTGTTGCCGTTGAATTTGCGCTTCTTTCATATGTAAGATTTGGGCATAGATTTCATTCTTGTACAATATGTCGTCTTCTCCTATTCGCGTTTCGGGATCATTGATGATAGTGCTATCTGCCTTAATCATCTTAAAGACCTGTTTCGTCGCTGGTCCTTCGAAGGAAGAATAGCGAGACTTGACGACATGATCAATCGGTTCCACTAATGTCGGGAAGAAAAAGATTCCCATTCCGATTAACAGCAACCAGACGGTCAGTGATTTATATAACTTGTAGGATTCAAACCGTAACATCGACATCAGGCACCACGCATCGATTCGTCTAAGTGATAAAGATACAAGTCTTCGAGTTGCGGTTCTACCTGAATCGCGTCGGGATGTGGGAGATCGGTTGAGATGATCCGGACGCGGTTTTTACCAGAACGCGTTTGTTGGATGGCACCGATTTGGTACGTCTCTTGCAAGAAGAGTAATGTCTCGTCTGATACGTCGACGGACCAGATCGAAGTCGCGATCTCGTCAAGCAACATATAGGGATTAGCTTGACGGATGATCTTTCCTTGCTGCATCAGAATGATTTCTTTCGCAATCGAACCGACGTCCGAGACAATGTGTGTCGACAGTAAGACGATTCGCTTTCGCGCAATCGTTGCGATGACGTTGCGGAAATGAATCCGCTCTTTTGGATCAAGTCCCGCCGTCGGTTCATCAATGATCAGAAAATCCGGGTCATTCAGCAATAGTTGCGCGATACCAATCCGTCGCTTCATTCCACCCGAGAAGCGCCGCAGTTTCTGGTCCTTTTGTTCCAATAAATTCACATCAATTAGAGCTTGTTCGACGCGAGATGCAATCGCCGCTTTAGGCACGCCTTTGATCGTTGCGAGGTACGTTAAAAATTGCTTTGCTGTAAAATCACCGTAAATCGGTGTCTCTTGCGGTAAATAGCCGATTCGTTCGCGGTACGTCTCTTCTAACGGTGAAACGACATGACCGTCGACTCGAATCACTCCTTGTGATGGACGTAACAGTCCGGCAAGAATCTTCATCAACGTCGTCTTTCCTGCTCCATTTTCACCAAACAAGGCATAAACACCGGCTTCCAGTGTCAACGTGATATCCTGCAACGCTTGTTTGCGATTCGGATAGATTTTCGTTAATTGTTCGATTTCTAGTTTCATATCATACCTGCCCTTTCAAAAAGACGTCATCCGGTTTCGGTATGACGTCTTGATTTCATTGAATTACAAAATTAGAAATATTCGTTTTCTTTTTATGGTTCGCATCCTCAATTTCACCTTGATAAAGGAGTCGACCTTGTTTCAAATCGACGACGGATACTTGAAAGCCGTTTTTCGTCTCTGATGTCAGATAAAGTTTCATGTCATTCGTCATGTTTACCCAATCGACATTTCTCAATACAAGTGGACTCGTTACACTGTGCTTGGATAATCGCTTTGTCTTCATGTCGAATGTCGACCATTCTAGTTGTTTCGTATCCTCTTCTTGAAAATGGAACCCGACGAGATATCGCCCATTTTCATGCGCGACATAACTGACGTTCTGCTGATCCAATGCTTTGATCGGTCGAACGTTTTTTCCGTCATCAAGAAAATAAGATTCCTTGACTTCTTCGCTTCCATCGCCATCGAAAGTCCCTTCCGAATAGACGACTTCGTTTTGGTGAATGGCTACAAACTCGCGTACTCGATCCGCTGGTACTGGCTTTTGAAGAACGATATCTTGCACCGTATCACTCGCTAAATCCAATACGATAAGCTTCGTATCTTGTGATTGATTGATATTATCTAACTGAACATAGACTTTCATCGCCTGCTTATCGATGACCTTTGCTTGCAAATCCATCCCCGTCTCGAACTTCGAAGGATAGTCAAACGTCTTCTCGAACACTTCTTTCGTTTGATACGTGTACATCTTGAATATCAATTGATTGTTTTTGATCTGAATCGCGTAATCAAACGCCTGATTTCGACTCGTAATCGTCTCTTGTTGCGTGACGAACTCGTAGTAACGATCCGGTACATCTGGGAGATTATTTGTTCCAAAAAATTGATTGAAGTAGCTATTAGACTTCCCTTCTACAGAACCCTTACTCGTGATTTCGTAAATCTGTGAACGTTTTCCATCTGTCTGTAAGCTTAATATAAAGGGGTCTATGTTTTTTGTTTGTCCACTGACCGTTTGAATGGAAAAGGCTGCGTCCTTGATCGTGAACGTATAACCGATGTAGCTTCCAACTGTTACTAGACTGATCAGCCCGAATAACAGGAGTTGTCGATATCTTTTCATGAAGTTCTCTCCTTATACTGACAGTCGCGTTTGGACTAATCGTAAATTTTTGTAGGATACGTAAAGCGTCAAAAGCAAGATGTATCCAAAGTACAATTGAATATGAAGTTCCCCGGAATTGTACGGAAATAATCCGGATAATAACCCTATGACGAACCAACCACCAATTAGTACGACAGCATACAGTCCGATTTGTAAAATCGCTCTTCCTCTTCCAAACGATCGCTCGAGTAAGACTGTTAAAAAGACGAACGAGGTGACGATGAACGCAAGTAGTAAAATGAACAAGACGTCACTTGGATACATCGTATAGAATGCACTCATGAATTTCGTATACTCGTTGATACTTGATGTAGCTTGTTGTGGTTCTGGTAACAGCCATAAGTAGAGATTGCGACTAAGCAACAACAGCACCCACTGGATTCCGATCAAACTAGTGACGACAAGTAAAAGTGCCGTCATTTTCGATGCAAAAATCGCACGACGTGATCCCGGTAATAATAGTAGTCGATAGATGTACTTCGTCTCACCCATCCAGTCGCGGTACCAAATCCAGAACGCGAACAAGATGATCATTCCCATCGCTAATACAATGATTGAGTCATAAAAATCGATCGCTACCGCAAACTTTAACGGACCATCTCCTCGTTCGATCGCGTCCATTTCTGATATCTGCTCAATTCGCATCGTTGCCTCGATCGAGTGCTGATAATCGTAAATTTGATAGAGTAGAGATGCAATTTCCGCGACGATCAACCCTGAAATCAACAACACCAGTAATTTCGTACTCCGTTTTAATTCTTCATTCGTTAATAACAACCAGCGTTTCATCCTTGATATACCTCCCGCATCCGGTCTTGGACCGATTGATGATGACGACCGCGTAACTCATCCGTCTCTTTGACTTCGACGATCTTTCCGTCCCGTAAGAACAACACTCGGTCAATCACCTGTTCGACTTCAGCGATTTCATGAGTCGTCATCAGGATGCTCCGTCCTTCCATGAACTCACTTGAAAAAATCCAGGCAATCTGTTCCTTCATGAAGAGATCAATTCCCGCGAGCGGTTCGTCGAGTAATATGTACGGTCGATCGAGGGCGAATCCTAAGACGAGATTGAACTTCGCCTTGTTCCCTTTAGATAAGTTCGCCATTTTATCCGTCGTAAACAGTTGGAACGTCTGTAGCAACCGTTCCGCCGTTTCTTGATTCCAGTCCGAATAATGATCCGCCATGAATGCGAGCGCTTGTCCAATCGTCATATAGCTCGGCATCGTCTGAAGATCAGGCACGAATGCGATCTGGTCGCGCGACGTTTTGCCGTCGACCGTCACCGTTCCGGCGTCCACCGGAATCAGACCGAGAATTGCTTTTAAAATCGTCGACTTCCCTTCCCCGTTCAAGCCGATCAGACATGTCACTTCGTTTAGACCGACGGAAAACGTCACGTCACGTAAGACGTGTTTTTTTCGTCCGTATCGCTTTTGTAACCCCTTTACTTCAAGCACTAGACTCACCCTCCTTGATTATCACCATTGTATTAAGACAATAGTACATCTGTTAACTGTATGGTACATGCCATACAGTCGGTCGTCAACCTGTTTTTTCCTGATATTATCCAAGAGCCGGACAATCATGTCCGACTCCGCGATTATTTCGACTTCGTTTCTACTTTTTATAACCGGAAGAAAGGAGAGCGATTCGTTCAATCGAAATCACTTCCTAGGGAAAAACAAGCAAGAGCGACCCTGCAACGAAGTGAAGCGGCGTGATGCTTGTCCCAGGAAAACGATTTGAGATGAACAAAAAAATCTAAGTCGTCTTCACAACGTCCGACGCTTATTATTCGTTCATCTAAAAAAAGAGAGGACGCCCTAATGGACGTCCCCTCTGAACACGTGACTGGTGCTTCAATAAATATCAATCGTTGACTCCAGTGCCCGGCATGTCCGACGCACGGTCGGTAAGAAGTCGGTCCGTTTTGCGACACCGCCTTCAATCTGGACATGCTGAATGCCCTTCGTCCGCTGCATCGCTGTTAAGACGGTGACCAGTTCGATGAACCAATTCGAGATCAGTTCGACGACCTGTTCGTCAAAAGCGGCAGCACCATACACATCATACCCGTTCTCGCAGAGATGGTTCGGGAAGCGGGCTTTGAACCGATGAATCAAAGTGTCCGTCGTCGGAATTAAAAATTCGTCGTAGACGACACGTTGTTCGGCATCAAGCGTTTGTTCTGTCACACCATCCATCATCAAATGTGGCTGATTGCCGATATTCAATGTCCAACTCGTCTTCTTTCGCTCGCCAGTGGAAGTGATCGTTCGCATGGTTTTATCCATCTCCTTTTGATGTGTAAGCGTTTACCTTCTCATTTTACCTGTCATTTGACCAGTTCTGCAACCGTCAACTTGACCAATTTAAACGATGACTTCGCTTGACATTCAGTCTACCAAATTCAACGCTTTTTGACGATGTCAGGAATTAACATCGTCCTTATAGATATAGACGGCAACGAGGTCGATCAAGACATGGATGATGATCAGTGGCCAAAGTGTTTCGAGTGCTAGGTACAAGTAACCGAATCCCGCCCCTATCAGTCCTGTCACGAGAATCGCGAACCATCCTTGATAACGATGAGCAACCCCGAACAGAATCGCTCCGATCCAGACGAAACTGACGTCAGAAAACGGTAAAAATAATCCAAGCGTATGAAAGAGAAACCCGCGATAGATTAGTTCCTCCGTCACACCTGCCATCAACGCGACCATCTGGAATCCGGTCCGCTCCTCTTTCGTTCGTGGCAGAATTAGCCGTTCCGCCTCACTTTGATAAAGCGGTAACAGTCGTTTACGAAACGCCGGAACAGTTGCCGTCAGGATTAGGACGATGCAAAGAAAGACGATCATTCCAATCGTCGCGTACCAGACGGGTCCACTTGGAACAAACAATGTCAAGCCGATTTCTTGCAACGTCGTACCGCTGATCAGCGTTCCACCGACGAGCAACAGACATAAGATTCCGCTTGACTGGACCATCGAGGGATAAAATTCTTTGCGTGGGACGATCGTCAAATCGACCGGACGGACTGCCGCGATGATCGAAAGGACGACGAGCAATCCGAGTAAAAACCCATTTACGAAGAGATACATGACTTCGACTCCTTTTTTGATTCCACACTCCCGTCACAGAAAGTGCTATTAGACCCTACTAAAATATGATACCATTCAGTGGAATCCTATACAGAGGAGAGAACAACATGCGAAAAGTTTTTCGAATCAGCATCTTGTTCGTACTGTTCGCCCTCATCGTCAGTAGTTTCATCTATTGGCAAAATCGGGAACGTGTTCAAAATGAAATGTATCGTACGTATTATGGACAGCATGGCGTACCTGCCGAGAACATCGACATCTACGAACAAGCCGCGGCACGTTACGGCATCGACTGGAAGCTGCTCGCCTCCATCCATCGCGTCGAGACGATTTTCTCGAACTCGTCAGCGATGCAATCGTCCGTTGGCGCCATTGGTCCGTTCCAATTCATGCCGAAAACATGGGTCGGTTGGGGATACAAAGGTGGCACGTCGCTCGGTGACATCGAGCATGATGGCGTCGACGTCACGGACCCGGAAGCCATTGAGAAGTATGGTGGTCTCGGAGTTGACGCGGACGGCGACGGGAAAGCCGATCCGACAAGTCTCGTCGATAGCGCCCACACGGCTGCGAAATACCTGAAGCAACACGATGTCACACAGACATCCGATCGAGACACGCTCGCGACAGCACTGTTTGAATATAATCGCAGTGAACAATATGTCTCTGACGTGCTCGCCCAATACGATCGTTACCAGCAACAAGTCGAGGCAATCGATGCGAGCGATCTCGACCTCAAGAAGAAGACACTCGCGTTCTTCCTTCGCATCAGCTCACGTTTGACCAATTAAAAGGAGGCACCACCCATGACACCAGCCGATTCTTCCGAACTCTTGATTGAGGAATCGTCGATCCGCGTCCAGACGACGTTTGATCGAGACAAGACGAAACGCTATTTACGCAGCTATATCTTTGACGACATCGCAGAAGGAACGCACGTCGCCGCTTTAATCTACACACCACGGACGACGGACGCCTTTCTCTCTGGCACGACGACACAACGTGCGTACAATTTGATGAAGAAATATGTCAGTGACCCCGTCAAACAATATGACATCATCAGTTTGATGCCGGACCTACTCGTCAGCGAGGATCTGCCGTTCGCTCAAGCAAGCTTCGATGAGACAAACTACGAGTTCGTCGCGAAGACACTTGCCGAAGTCAAAGCAAAAAATGGCGTCGTCCTCTGTGGCTGGGGTTCTCCTGGTCGTCTGATGCACCATTTACCGGCTTACGAAGATCTGTTCAATGAATATGCCGATATTTTGTATTGCTCTGGCATCACGAACAAAGGGGAACCGAACCATCTGCGTTTGACGATGGACGATAGCCCTATGATCACGTACAACGACATGAAGCAAAAAGCGAAAAAGTTGCGTCGCAAATGAAGAAATTGACCCTTCCCGAGTGGATAGGGTCTTTTTTTGAAACATTTTCCAGACATTTTGCGTATAATCAAGGTCTACATACTACATAGCAAGGAAGGTCATACAATGTCATTTTGGGATGAAGATTTACAAGAAGAAACGATGATTTCAGTCAAAGAAACAGACATCAAACGAATCGAACAAGCTGTCAACGGTCGACTTCCTGCCCGTTATCTCGAGCAGATTCGCAAGCAAAACGGTGGTTCCCCGGAAGCAATGGCCGTGATGGTCGAGTTCGAGAATACATGGTCGGACGAAGAAACGGGTCTACATCTTCCACTCCGCTCGATGACGTCATTGACATTCGAGCGGTATCTGGACGAATTGTCGGTTCTCCGGGAATGGGATGTCGAAGGGAACGTCATGATGTTTGCAGAAGGAGAAGGCAGCTATTTTTGGTATTTTCACTTCACGGAAAGTGTCGAGCCGACTGTCTGGTGCCTCGACATTTCGGACGAGACGACACATTTCGTCGCGTCATCTTACGACGAGTGGTTAACGAAGCTGAGTACCGATGTTCCAGAAGTCGTTGAGTCGGATGTCGTATTTCTGACGCTACCTGAAATTAAGGACATTCTCCGTGGAGATGACGAAAACGAAAAACTTCTCGCCTACTCCCACTGGATGATTCTCAACGAGGAGCAGGAAGAACTCATCGAAGCGTTCATGACACTAATCGAACGAAACGACCAGCCTGATTTCCTCGATTCTTATGCGTATTACCTCATGGAAGTCTTGACGAACAACCCGGAGTTGTTAGAACAGAAACGAGCCGACGTCACGACTTTGATCCTGAGTAAAGGTGACGCTCTCGATGCAGAGGATCTGTTGTCTTGGATGGACGAAGAGGAAGAGTTATGACCTAAACAAAAAATCCTATAATTCTCATCCGGAATGGTGAGAAATACAGGATTTTTGCATTTAACTTATTGTAAATATCAAGACAACATCAACTCAAGCAGACAATCGACGAGATCCTTCTCGAGTTCAAGTGCTTGCAACTGGTGCATCATGTTGATCGGATCGAGCTTTTGTGACAATAGACGGTAGAGACGGTCCTTCAGGTCATAGCTGATTTCCGCCTGATCGAGGAACGCATACAACCGGTCCATCTTGTTCTCGTTCGTCGACATCTCGACTTGAAGTGACAACGTGATCGTATCCGTCACTTCACCAAGTTCAACACGCAGTGATTGTGTCGCATGATCATAATGGCCTGTCACACTCTCTCCGTCGCGCTGGACGTATCCTTCACGGACACCACGTAAAATCAACGTGATCGAACGATTTTCCGGCAACAAGTCACGATGCCCGGTCGGTGCGGCAATCGTCAGCTCACGTGCGCCCCAGTCGAGTGCAAACGTCGTCTCGACGTTGACACCGTCGCGGTGCGCAACACCTGCACTGTCATCTTCAAACAACGTAAAGCGGTTCGATGCACCTGGGAAGACGACGACTTCAAGCTCGGTCGGATTATGCAGGGCATTCGACTGTTCGAGATGACGACCGAGCGGCACGATCGCCCCAGCTTTTGCGAGTACGCCTTGGTCTTCAAGATAGCGGAACAAACGCATCTGTTTGCCACCGCGATAGCGGTGCCCATTGAAGAAATCGAACCATTCTCCTTCCGGCAACCAAGCTGTCGTCGATGTCATATGCAGTTTCCGGTGCATCGGTGTGACCATCGGCGCAACGATCAGTTCCGTTCCGAAGTAGAACTGATTCGGGACGTTATAGGCTTGATCGTCTTCCGGATGCTCATAATACATCGGTGAGACGAGTGGTAAGCCGTCAAAGTGATTGCGGGCATTCATCGTGTAGATGTATGGCACGAGCTGATGGCGGAGCTGCAAGTATTTCTTCATGACGTTCGCTGCATCGGTCGAATAACGCCACGGTTCTTTCCCGTTGAAGATACTCATCGTACTATGGAGGCGCATGATTGGGCTAAAGACACCATACTGGAGCCAACGTGTCGATAACTCGTCATCCTTTTCCCCGCGCTGATGACCCCCGATGTCATGGCTCCACCAGCCGTAGCCGATGTTTGACGCTGTCGCCGTGAAATACGGCTGGAATTGGAGCGATGCCCACGAGATGATTGTATCCCCCGAGAAACCGACCGGATAGCGGTGACTTCCGGGTCCCGCATAACGTGAAAAGATCAACGGTCGATTGCCGTCGCGCGCAATATCAAGCGCATGATAATGGTTAAGCATCCAAAGTGGATCAAGTCCCTTCATCTTCGAGTTCGCGCCCTGTTGCCAGTCGATCCACCAGAAGTCGACGCCATCCGCCTCGTGCGGATGATGGAGCTTCGTGAAGTAGTTCTCGATGAACGTCCGGTCTGAGAAATCAAACGGGATCCGGACATCTGATTCAGGATCGACGCCCATCGCGACCGCCATCGCCTCATATGCTTCCTCAAAGCCACGGACACCGTCGGCTGGGTGCAAGTTGAGCGTGACCATCCGGTCGTCGTCTTTCAACCACTGCAAGAAGCCGCGTGGATCCGGGAATAGATCACGGTTCCACGTGTAACCCGTCCAGCCGCTCCCGTACCGTTCCGGGATATCGGTAACATGCCAGTCCATATCGATGACACTAACCGAAAACGGAATATCTTCCGTCTTGAAACGCGTCATCAAATCCTTGTATTCCTTCTCACTATAGCGCCAGTAGCGACTCCACCAGTTACCGAGCACTTGACGCGGTAACATCGGCGTCGGACCTGTCAGATGGTAGAAGTCACGGAGTGCCTGTTTGTAGTCGTGACCGTATCCGAAATAATAAATGTCATGCGTACCGGAGCGACGCGGTTCGACGAAGTGGTCTTCCGTCAGAACAAAGGCGTTCGAGTCGTCAATCGCCGCGTAGCCTTGGCGTGAAAGAATCCCTTCTTCGAGCGGGATGACACCATCTGCATGATCGAGCGTCCGCGCCGTTCCTTTTAACGTCCGGAGTGGTCCACCGAACGTATAGCGACTGTAATAGGTACTGAAGTTCCCTAACACATCGATATAGAGTGTATTCGCAGCGAACGGTCCCTTCGTATAATGCAGATGGACATGCTCGGTGATGATTTGCAATTCTTCCTCGTTTTCGACGATGCGATAAGCAGGTACCGGGAAATCACGATTAAAGACCGTTTGGGTTGGTCGATCCTCGAACTGCCCATCCGCCGCGTATTCGAGTCGGATCATCCGACTTGTCAATACTGTGAAACGGTAGACATCTCCTTGGATGATAGCATCTGGTCGTGCTTGTGGTTTCATGTCGCGCGTGTAGAAATGGGATTCATCAATTGTTCGCATACGGGTTCGGGACTTACGCCCCTTTCACTTCCTTCCAGGCTAAGTAGTGTGCAACCGATTACACATCTAGTGTATAAGAGTTCATGTTCCCACTTCAAGGAAGAATCAACCCAAAAAAGTCCCGCACCAAAAAATAGATACGGGACAACTGGTCATAATAAAGGTGAAATCAAGCGCGAGAGTGACTCGAAAATCCGGAAGCGGAGCGGTCGTTTGACGTAATCATTCGATGATAACTGAATCGAGACGTCGAAATCAGCAATGAAGTCACGCTCGAGCTGATCAGTGCTTTCCGTGTCATACAGGAACGCCATCAGTTCATAATTGAGGACAAAACTGCGAATGTCCATGTTCGCCGTCCCAACGGCTCCGATCTTCCCGTCGACGAGAAACAACTTCGCATGGATGAAGTGACGATTGTACGTGTAAATTTTGACACCATCCTTCAAGAGTGGTCCGAAGTAGGACCGGGTTCCGTAATAAGACGTAAAGCTATCGCCTTTACCTGGTGTCAAGATGCGGACGTCGAGTCCGGCACGTGCCGCGAGTCGGAGTAGCGTCATCGTCTCATTATCCGGAATCAAATACGGTGTTGCGATCCAGATCGAACGTTGCGCTGCGATGATCGCGGCAATCAAAGCGTTTCGAATCGCCGGGTCCTTCGAGGTCGGTCCGCTCGTAACGATTTGGATCGCTCCGTCCGTCGCGACGTCATGTTTCGGGAAGTACTGATGGATTGATTCGTCACCCGCAAACGTTTCCCATGTGTCGTCCGATTCGATTTGAGCATAGATCCAGTCGTCAAGGAACGTCGCTTGCAACTCTTTGACGGCCCGCCCTTCGAGACGTAAATGCGTATCGCGCCAAAAACCGAATTTCTTGCTCTTGCCGTCGTACTCATCGCCGACGTTCAATCCACCGGTGAAGCCGACTTTTCCATCAACGACGACAATCTTCCGATGATTTCGGAAGTTTGCCGTGAAGATGAACAACGGACTCGAAATCGGATCGTAAGCTGCGATATGTGCTCCAGCGTCGCGAAGTGGGCGCAGGAAGTTCTCACCGAGCATATAACTTCCGAGTCCGTCGTACATGAAGCGGACCGTCACACCCGCTTCGAGTCGCTCAATCAATGCTTCCCGGATTGCCCTCCCCGTCTCATCGTTGCGATAGATGTAGTACTGAATGTGGACGTGATGCTGTGCTTGACGAATCGCGTCAAGAATCGCCGGGAACGTCTCTTCCCCGTTCGTCAGGATGTCACTTGCTGTATGAACGTCCACCCCGCCACCACCGAAGTTTCGAATCGTGTTCGCGAGCTTCAAGTGATTCGGTGGCAACTCACTGACAGCAAGCGACCGGACTGGACGGATTGCTTGTTTGAGCAATTTCCGTTCGTCATGCGATCGACGATTCCGGCGACGCCGTCGCGGATTCCGACCAAACATCAACCAAATGACAACACCGAGAATCGGTAAGAAAATCAAGACGAGGAACCAAGCGATCGTTGATTCTGCTGTTCGGTTTTCGATGAAAATGATCATGATGACGGCGAGCGGCACGACCGTCGCTGAAATCGTTAAGACGTAAAATAAATAGCCGAGTTGATATAGTCCCCAAATGATGCCGCCGGCGACTAAAAATACGAGTGCGAATTGTAAAATCCGGTTGCGCACAGATTTTCCTCCTTCAATTAACATACCTTCACTAGTATTCTTTCCCCATTCACTATGAAAATATAACAAAAAAGAGAAACCGCAGATACGGTTTCTCTAAAGATTGACCTGTTATAAAAAGTTTTCTTCGTACATCTCACGACCGGGAATCGGATCGTTCAAAGATGCCCAGTCCGTTTCGTGTTCCTGAACGAGACACGCATCAAACAACGCTTCGAGCTTCTCTTGTTCTAGTCCGATGCCAATCAAGACGAGCTCCGTCCGTCGATCCTCGTCTGATGCAAAACGACCGGCATATTCCATGTTTGACGCATATCCTGCCTGATGGAACAATAGTGCCATCTCGGGACGGGTCGCAAGGAACAAGAAACCCTTCGCCCGGACGACTTCTTGCGGCCAGTCTTCGATCAAGGCAAGCAAACGCTCAGGATGGAACGGGACGTCGCGCTTGTAGACGAATGAACTGATTCCGTATTCTTCTGTTTCCGGAATATGTTCTTCCGCATTCAGCTCACGGATCCAACCGGCACTTGCTGCTGCCTGTTCGAAATCAAATAGATCGACGTCGAGGATGTCTGCTGGATCAACTTGACCATATGTCGTCTCGATCAATCGAGCCACCGGGTTCAATGCCTTCAAATAGCCGATGACGGTATGGCGTTCTTCTGGTGTCAGGCGATCAACTTTATTTAAGACGATGATGTCTGCAAACTCGACTTGGTCGACGAGTAGATCGACGACTTCACGCACGTCCGTCTCATCGACTGCTTGTTTCCGTTCAATCAATGATTCACCAGATTCGAAGTCCTTCAAGAAACGGTATCCATCGATGACTGTGACCATCGCGTTGATTTTCGTGACCTGTGATAAGTCAATCGCACTGTCCGGATCTTCATACGTAAAGGTCTGAGCGACCGGAATCGGTTCCGAGATACCACTAGACTCGATGACGATACCATCGATATCGCCTTGGTCGACGAGGCGTTTGACTTCAAGTAATAGATCATCCCGTAACGTGCAACAGATGCAGCCGTTCGAGAGCGTGACGAACGATTCTTCCGTCCGCGAGAAACCACCTTGTTCAATTAAGGCCGCGTCGATGTTGACTTCACTCATGTCATTGACGATGATCGCGAGGCGTCGCCCTTCGCGATTATGTAGCAAATGGTTCAATAGTGTCGTTTTACCGGATCCAAGATATCCAGATAAAACGGTGATCGATATCGGTTGCATCATCATTCATCTCCTAAAACGTAATCGTTACGTTTTATAGAGTAACCGACTTTTCACTTGGCGTCAATCGGAATCATTTCGATTTATTTTTCATATAAGAAAAAAGCCGACGCTTGTCGACTTTCTCCATCACTCATTTTGAATTGGTAAGTTCCACGTCGATCCGATCAAATCCGTAATCCGCTTTGCTGCATCATGGGAAAAACCAGCAATCGTGTAATGATTCGTCTCTGCGATCACATGATACATTCCGTTCGGTAAATGGTCTGCAAACGCAGCATGAGCCGTATTGATTTGTTCGGTCAATGCCGGATTCAACCAACTTTCTGGCATACCACCTGCCCAGTTCGAAGCAGACAAAACGAGAACCGGCTGTGTCACTTCTTCTATCAAGGAAAGAATCATCTGATTATTCTCCTCGACCGTTTGCCATTCGTCAAGCGTTCCCCGCCAATGCCCAGGCGCTGCAAAATGTCGCCACATCGGTAGTTGATCGGCTTCTGGTAAGACACTGAACATCTTTTTACCAATTCGATCAGGAATCATCCAAGCAATCGGTCGGATATGACTAAAGAAATAGAGAAAACGATTCCACTCCTCTTGCGTTCGTTCATACCAGTTCGGCAATGCCGCATCGACATCTGGATGCGATGGATCGAGTAAGACGATACCGCGTGTCTCATCATCAAACAACCGTCCATTTGCGAGCGAGATATAGGCACCGAGTGAGTGACCGATGAAGATATACGGACCTTCGACATGAAGCATCCGTAAGACGTCAGCGAGTTCATCCGCTTGATGCGAAAAGAGTCGTTTATTTTTGCCACGACTCGAGCGACCATAACCAAGACGTGAATACTCAAAGACACGTCCCCGTTTTAACAATTCAGTTCGTAACCAACCCCATTGATGCCGATTCGACATCATCCCGTGATCGAGGACGAATGTAACGTCCCCGCTTCCTGTTAGCCGGGTATCAAATCGACCGGCTGGTGTTTCAACGATATATTCCACGCTATCTCCCTACTTCCATTCATTCAAATAACGATATTTTTAGCTCATAGCCAAGGATGTTCAAATAATCAAACAGCTGGGATCGATGATGGTAGAGATGGACTGCAGCTTCAATCGCCCAGCCGTTCATCGAATCATCAACACCCCAGTACGTCGGACGCGTCACAAATCCGGTCGTTACTTTTCCTTGATAGACACGAAACGCGCGATCAATTCGTTCAGAGAGCTGATCGCGTGTGACATGCTCTGCGTAAAATGTCTCCATTGTTTCCGAATTCGCTCCGGCTGCAATCAATAAATCGGCTTCAAGCAACACAGCAAGATGAACCGCCACTTCGCCAACGGTCCGTTTGCCAGGGATTGGCCGTGCGTCCCAATCCTTTGCCTCGATCTTCTCAAATAACTCTTTTGACGTTTTGACACCAACACCGACATGGCGAATGAGAGCACGCTCCCAGTCAGTCATGTTCTTTCCCCCAAGCGATAGCACGGTGTTCGAGTTCCTTGACAAGTGCATCCTTGCCGGCGATATAGGCTTCGATATCAAACGGATATGTTACTGCCAACTGCTCTTTTAATGTCCCATAATCATTCGCTTCTTCTGGATGCGCGCGCAAGTAGTCCCGAAAGACGAGATGCCGCTCGATTTCCGGATTCCCTTTCGCATACAGATGAATATGATGCGTCCGTTCGTCTCCACCTTTTCGGTAATAGCGTCGTCCTGGCATCCCGAACTCACCCTTTGCTTCGTAACCGAGTACTTCCATCGGTTCATCAAACTGCTCGATTCCATCAAGCGAATCAACGACAGGTAAGATATCGATGATCGGTTTTGCTGCGAGTCCCGGAACAGAGGTACTTCCCATATGATGAATGCTATGTAGACGTGCCCCAAACACGTCTCGCAATCGTTTTGCTTCTCGTGCGTATTCACTTGCCCATTCTGATTGATACGGTAACACAATGACTTGTCGCATGTTCGTCCCCCCTCTCGTCTCAGTATGCCAGTTTTTAGGGTAAAACAAAACGACCTTCCGCTTTGGAGGTCGTTTTGTTAAATGTGATGTTAGCAATTCGTTAATCCTTTAGATAATCGTGCAGTTTCGCAGGTCCACCAAGTCGAAGATCAGCGATGATATGCTGGGCATCGACAATCTTTCGAACAGGGAAGTCAGCAAGTGGTGCCATGACATGTTCAAATAACTGAAGGCGTGCCGGTCCACGGTATGCTTCTTTAATCTCAAGATCCGTGATTTGACTGCGTGTCAATTCAGAAATGATCAACTCGCCTTGATAGCCACGATGTTGCTTGAGCATGAACTGCGGTGCACCAACGATTGACTTTGCTTCTTCGAGTGCCATCGGAACATATTTGTATCCCATCGTCGCTTGTGCGACACGGAGCGAATGATAGTCAAGTGTCCCAACGAGGACATCATTATCGAGATACAGCCGTGGTGATCCATACTTCTTCGGAAAAGCTGCTACTTCACGACCAGATGCGATCGCTGGCTGATTGTTGACGTACATTGATAGGTAAAACTCGCCGATTTCTCCTTGATAACGTACCGGAATGACTTGGCCGCACTCGAGGTAACTCCCAAGGCCCGTACTATCCGGCATATTGATGATCTCAAACTTAATCTGATTGCTCAGCACCTCAAGCGGTTCCGGAACGACCGCTTGTAACGCTTCGATGTCCGTCTCATAGATGATGTTCAAGTATTCCCGATCACGAAAGTAGATATCGACTGCCGGAAAGACCGGAGCATTGATTGGCGTCGCAACAACATGTTTTACATCTTCCTGTCTCATCTGAGTTCCTCCTTTATGCGTTCAATAAAGCAGCAAAGCGTGCGACACTTGCTTCAAAATCAGGAACCGTCTTCGCAGCTTGCGCTTCTTCGACGATTTCTTGAATGAGTGAGTTGAACGGTGTTGCAATATCATACGTGTTTCCGTACATCGTGACGATCCCATTGATGTAACGAATCTCGGTCGGTTGCCCTTTTTGTAAGTCTTGCAACATGCTTGCTTCTAAGTCGCGCGATCCGTGCATCAACTGTGGCACGGTGATCAATTTTTCATCGATATCATCCAGTGTCGCGTAGGCTGCCGGCTCAAACGTACTCATCGGTGCGAACGTGATGCCATGGGCATGACCGACTTGAACGACTTCTTGCATTGTATGAAGCGCTGCCCGCAACAAGACAGGATGATCGAGCACGTCACCGTACGTTCCGTTACAAGCAGCAGATAACCCACTGAACGTACTATTGATGACGAGTTTTGACCATTTCGTACCTGGTAGATTATCCGAGATCTCTGTACCACCGATGTGATCGAGGATTTCCTTCAATTGAACGATTCGATCTGTCGTCTTTCCGTCTAGTTCACCGATTTGCATCGCATACGTCTTGAAGTGTTCGTAGTTTGACGTCAAGCGTGACTCCCCTGGTCCAACGTACGTTGCTCCGAACTCGACCGATCCCGCGATGATGCGTTCGCTTGGAATCTGTTGTTGAATGAACTCTTCCGGTACACCGTTTTGTAAGGAGACAAGGATCCCGTCTTCCTTCAAGATCGTTCCGACTTTTGCCAGAACCGATTCATTGTAAACCTGCTTCGTCAGCAATAGCACGATATCGTACATCTCTGTGATGTCATCCGGATGAATCGCATGAACAGATTGCGTTAGATCCGGTCCAATGACGTGTGCGCCTTTCGTATTCAATGCTTCGATATGTGCACGATTCGTATCGATCAGATCGACATCCGAACTTTGTTGACTCAAATAAGCTCCCATGATGGTCCCGAGTGACCCTGCTCCGTAAATTCCGATTTTCATTTCTATCACCTCTGGTATTTACGATATACTGGTTTCATCATAAATAGAAATATATATAATTGTATATTTTAATAACCTGTAGGTTATGTCAGGAGGATATTATGGAACTCTTACATTTGAATTACTTTCGTCACGTCGCGGAAGAATTGAACGTGACGCGTGCTGCCGAACGATTATTCATCAGCCAACCTGCCCTCAGTGCAACAATCAAGAAACTCGAGCGGGAATTGAACACGACATTATTTCATCGAAAAGGCAGAACGATCAGTTTGACTGACAATGGTCGACTGTTACTGCAGTCGGTCGAAAAAATCGAACACGAACTGACACGTGTTCAGGAACGAATGGCACGGAATGATGCGTCAACGGAAACACCACTCAGTCTTGCCAGTTCGCACGGCCGCTTCATCCAATTGATTCTACGGGAGTTTCTTCTTCCACAAGCGGCTCCCTTATTCAACTCGGACATCCTCTCGAACCGTGAAATCCTGAGCGGTCTGCTTCGTCAAGAATTCCATTTCTCGATCAGCTTCATGGAACTCAAGCATCCGCTCATTACGAGTGAACCAATCGTTGAAGAGGATATTGTCATCACTTATCCAGCTTCTTATTCAGAGAAAGAAGCAATTAATGCGCTTTATGCGGATGCCACCGAGACTGCCTTTTTATTCCCGTCCCACAATAAGGACTACAACCGCTTCATCCAATTGAAGATGGCAGAACTGAACATCTATGCCGATACCACGCATTACATCGATGACGTCTCACTTCAGCTCGCCTTACGCCAGCAACGGTATTTCAGCTTCGTTCCTGTTTCCGTCTGTCGCGATATGGGACTTCCCTTCATTACAGACGATGTATTTACCGTTACGTCACAACTCTACATGTCGCATGCGACGGATCAATTGACGGTCGAACAAGCAACTATGTATGAACGTGTCAAACGATTCCTGCTCTCACAAGGTACGTTTTTATCCAAATAAAAACGGATGCCTGCATATGCAGACACCCGTTTTTCATATTACTTCGTGATGAAGTAGCGTGATTGATCAAGATGATCCTTCGCTGTATAGATGTTGAGTTTGTACGAACCGTTCGTCAATACTTGACGCATTTTCAAGACATAGTTACCATGCTGATCCGCAACATCTTGTGCGATCAATTGGTAACCAGACTCTGTTTTTTGGTAAAGACGGACGATTTGACGTTTTTCGACTTTACCAGTCAATGTCTTTTTGCCTGACCATTTTTTAACCGGATACGTGTTCTTGATCGTGAACGACGCTTTTTTCGTGATCTTATTCGAGATGTCTATCGACTTGACTGTGTACGTGCCTGTCGTTAGACCGTTCTTGACTGCGATCTTGAAACCATTTGCTGTCGTTTTCGCTTTCGCGATCTTCGTTGATCCTTTGTAGAGCGTGACGTCAAGACCTTCCGTTGCTTTACCGCGGAGGACCGTTGAACCGTAGACTGCTGACTTTTTATCGATCGCAGGTGTTGCAACAACTCCTGTTCCGACAGTGACGCTTGTTTCTGTTTTCATGAAGCTGAGTTCTGAGACTACCGTCAACTTGTCACGCAATTTGAGCGGACGTGTTGCAACTTCGTATTGACCCGCTTCGTTTGCTGTTGCTGTTCCAAGGACCTTATCACCGAGTTTGACGGTGACTTTCGCACCTGGAACGGCTTGTCCTGTGACGACTTTTGCACCTGGTTTAACTGCTTTTGCCGATACCGTGAAGTCTTTCATCGGCACGTTCATGTTGAATGTCAGGAACGTACCTGTCTCACCTGGACGAGTTACACCTGTGTTCGTGACGCCTTCATACCGCTTGACGTACGGCGCTGCTGCAACTGCTGAATCAAAGCTGACCGTCATCGGCTTGCTTGCGACGAGTGACCAGTTGTCGTCGGCTTTATAATCAACCGGTTGCTTTGCTTTAATGAAGTCCGAGATAACGTTACGTGTTTCGTATGCTGATTTGTAGACGATATTCTTTCCGCCGCCAAGACCTGGGAACGTCGCACTGCCTGCTCGATAGTTGTTCGTCGCAACGAGGAATTCTTGATCATCTGCGATCGCTTTCCCTTGATACTTGATGTTTTGGACGCGGTTTGCATCTTTATTGACGACAACACCGTTATAGTCGAATTTCGCTGGTTTCGTGATGTCAATTTCATATGTCAAGCCATCGAGAATATCGAAGTTGTAGCTACGGAATTCTTTATTCAATAAGTTCGTTTGCTCACCGCCGACTTGGTTGAACTGACCCGCTGACATTTCGAGCCAGTCTTTGACCTCTGCACCCGTCACTTTGACGACTTCCAGTGTATTCGGGTATACATAGAGATCAGCAACGTTCTTGAGTGCGATAGGTCCTTTTTTGATCAATGTGTAATCTGATGCGTTGACTTGGTTACGACCACCTGTCTTGAATGGTGCACCTGCTGACAACAATGGAAGATCTTTATATTTCGCAAGATCTGCATTTTCTTTGAGTTGCTTCTCGACATACCATTTTTGAGCGTTCGTGACGAACTGAACCGAATCATCATCTTGCGCGAGGGCAAAGAAACTCTGGATATCGTCATTGATCGTACCGACTTCTTGACGAATATATGCAAGTGTTCCTTCATGCGCTTTTTCAATCAACTTAACGGCGCCTGCATCTGCCGTCGTATCTTTCGTCACGTCCGCTAGTTTTGCACCTGACGTATCCACGACCCATTTTCCATCGACTTGCTTTAACTGAAGATCGATGACACCGACGTTTTTCCCTTGCGTGTTTGCCATGACGACTGGTTTCCCATTGATTAACCCTTTTTCTTTATCAACATTCGGCAGTTTATTGAAAGCCGAATCGGCTGCTGGGAATTTCCCGTGTTGGTGACCTGTCATCAAGACATCGATGTCCGCAACTTTCGTCAACGCATAACCGACGTTTTCATCGCCGTCTTTTTGATCTACTGTATCCCCAATACCTGTGTGCGCGAGTGCAACGACAACGTCTGCGCCTGCGTCTTTTAATTTCTTCGCAGTTTCTTTCGCAGTCGGAATGATATCTTCTGCTGTTACTTTACCCGTCAGATTCCCTGCATCCCATGCCATGATTTGTGGCGTGACGACTCCGAACACACCAACCTTGACTGTTTTCATATCACCATTCTGGTCTTTCACTTGACGTTCAATGATTTGATAATCTTTTCCATCTTTATTGTAGTCTGAGACGATTGGTTTTTTCGTAACGGCATCCAACACGTTCGAGTTAACGAATTTGATCGAACCGCTTGAAGCACTCATCGCTGACTTTAAGAAATCGAGTCCGAAGTTGAATTCATGGTTCCCGAGCGTGACCGCGTCATAACCAAGGTATTCCATCAATTCGTACATTGGATGTTTGCCCTTGTTTCCTTTGTCATACTGATTTTTGACGTAATCGCCAAACGGTGTCCCTTGAAGTGTGTCCCCGTTATCGAACAAGAAACTGTTCGATGCGCCCACTTCCGTTTGTTGTTGTTTGATGACCGTAGCGGCTTTGACGAGACCGATTGTTTCGTCTTGCGCATCCTTGAAGTAATCGTAGTTCATAGAGTTCGTATGTAAATCCGTTGTTTCTAAGAAGCGTAACTTGACGACACTGTTGTCGGCAGCGAGTGTCTTAACTTGAACGACTGGTACGAGCATCGGTGCGATCAAAGTCGACGCGATGACAAGTTTCGTAGCTTTTTTCATATGGATTTTCCCCCCAGGATGTTTTGACTGCTTCATTAATTTAGCATGGTTCGATTATAGCTAATAGTCCTTTCAAATAGGTCGGACATCCGTCTTATTTAACCTACTTAACTAATTCCAAATAATGGCTTTACATTGTTGATTTTTCCTTTACAATTCATGTGTTAATGGTAAAAAAAAAGGAGGTGAATCACGTAAAAAAACGATACATTCCAGGACATGAACCTGAAAACGTATCGTTTATGCTTGATGTAGAACGTAACTGTTCATCCTCGACTCCTACAGGAAAAGAAAGCATGCACTTCGCTTTCGTCAGGGTCAGGTGAGACCCGGTAGACGAAACGGAGTTTTGGATACCGCGACTTACCTCCCGCCTGTGGAAAGCGAGGATGACAGCAACGTTCGTCGTCTGGATTCATGGCACAGGATTTTCACTACTCCCTGTCCCCTTACACCGCTTTCTCTGGTTTCCGTCGGACGACATAACCAAGAATACCAGCAAGTAAGGCAAGCCCTGCGGCGTAAAGTACCGTCCATCCTGCTGTCTGTTGAGCAAATTCGAATAAGACGTCACTGCGCCACTTCATCGCAAATTCAACATATGAAGCTTGACTGACGATGAAGCTGATGACACCAATCGCAATCGCAAAGACGAACGGATCGATGATCGACTTGAAACTTCGGATACTACAAACGAAGTAGATCGCAAACGACACGAGCAACAATACCCAGTACGCACTCTCACTTGAGACGTCTGGTGCCGTCGTTCCAGCTGATTCCGCATCGATCGATTGGATTGTCTGCCTTGCGACACCGTAATCAACAGGATCGAGCTTCAACTGCGTCGCTGACAAGTCAGGGCGTTCTCCACCGAGAAGCGTCAACAGTTGTTCCGTCACCCGGTCCGTATCAATCCCGTCGACGACTTTTTGAATCGAGTCATTGAGCTGATCCGTTGAGGTCTCTCCGTTCAACATTGAGACAGGAACTTCTGCGTTTGCTCCAAGGACGTCTGCTTGATAGACGACTTGACCACCGTGAATCCAGTCATACATCCCACCACTCCCAGCGTTCAAACTCGCGACAGTCAATGCTGTCCGTAGTGAAGAATCTCCGTCATACTCCGCTTCATCCTGTACCGTAAAGACGAGTTGCAGCGTGCTCGCAAACATCAAGATCAGCAAGCTGGCGCGTCCGGCTGCCGTTAAACCGGATAACTTCTGCGGGAAGAACGCCATCCAACCAAGCAAACTGACGACGAGAAGCGGTAGGATCCCACTCATCGCATAGCCGTCTTGTAACGTAAGGAATGGCACGTCGTTTCCGCGTCCAGCAAGGACGAACCAGATGATTCCGACCGTTAAAAAGAAACTGACCGAGCGAATCGTCCAACCGAGACGACTTGCTTTAATCCGTAACACTAAAAATAGCAAGACGGTCAAACCAATTCCAAAAACGGAATAAAGTAACGTGCCGTAGGAGACATCAAACGTAAGTGGTGCAAGAACCTGCTTCAAGTCGATTCCGAACAATGACAAGACGTCACCGGCAGAACTCGCATCGAGTACCTGATTGATGATCCCTTCCCGGACTGCGCTCGGCATCGTAATCGACAGTCCACCGACGAACAGGAGCATGAGTGAAACCGTGATATCTGTATCATTCCATGAGACATCTGCCTGTTGCATCTGCGTCACAAGATCTTGATAGTCTGAGGACGAGGTGATCTGTGAAGTCAAAAATGCCATCGTGCTATAAATGACACCGAAAAAGATGAGACCGATGAGGACGCCAAACAGGACATCCCAGACGGAAAACCGTCGTTGTTTCTTTTCTTGCCTTGACTCCATCCTAGTTCCTCCTTTTCATGCCTGATGTTTGAATATTCCTGATTCATTGAAACCAAAAACATCAAATTCATTCAACATCCATTATATCCCACCTTTTCTCCGACTGTCTCCATCCTTTCCCAAAATAAAAACCGACTTCTCAGATGGAGAGGCCGGTTGAACGATCAGGTACCATGGTATTTTATTCTCTATTTAGATGCCTTCGTACGCTTGTTCCATGATCGTCCGTAATTCAGTGACAAGCGGCATCTTCGGATTCGCTGTCGTACATTGATCCTCGAAAGCATCGACTGCCATCTTATCAAGTTTTGCCTCGAAGTCTGCTTTTTGAATACCTTGTGCCTTAAATGACATCTTAATGTTGAGGCGTTGTCCAAGATCGGCAACTGCTTGAATGAGTGACTCGACCCCTTGTTCCGTCGTTGTTGCCGGAAGACCGAGGTAGCGAGCGATGTCCGCATACCGTTCATCGGCAACGAATGATTCGTATTTCGGGAATGCTGCTAGTTTCGTTGGGCGTGACGCGTTATAGCGAATGACGTGTGGCATCAGGATCGCGTTCGTCCGTCCGTGTGGTGTATGGAACTCCCCACCGATTTTGTGTGCGATTGAGTGGTTGATTCCAAGGAACGCGTTCGCGAATGCCATCCCTGCCATCGTTGACGCATTGTGCACTTTTTCGCGTGCTTCGGCGTCGGATCCGTTAGCATATGCTCGTGGCAAGTACTCGAAGATCATCTTGATTGCTTTCAGTGCTAATCCATC
This sequence comes from Exiguobacterium sp. EA-TM-5, assembly GCF_053878415.1. Taxonomy (NCBI): domain Bacteria; kingdom Bacillati; phylum Bacillota; class Bacilli; order Caryophanales; genus Exiguobacterium; species Exiguobacterium sp. EA-TM-5. Next base: position 2,345,125 of record NZ_CM132670.1, read on the forward strand.
CGTGTAGTCGTTCGCAAGAACCGAGACGTATGCTTCTGTTGCATGCGTCAAGACATCCATTCCGGTATCAGCTGTAATTGAAGCAGGTACCGTCATGACGAATTCTGGATCAACGATTGCGACGTCTGGTGTCAACGCATAGTCAGCAATCGGGTATTTGACGTTTTTCTCTTTATCCGTGATGACGGTGAACGGTGTCACTTCTGAACCCGTACCAGACGTCGTAGGAATCGCGACGAACTTCGCTTGACGACCGAGTGTCGGGAATTTATAGGCACGCTTACGAATATCAAGGAATTTTTGACGTAAGTTTGAAAACGTTTCGTTCGGTTGTTCGTAGAAGAGCCACATTCCTTTTGCAGCATCCATCGCTGATCCACCACCGAGGGCGATGATCAAGTCTGGTTTGAAGTCACGCATCGCTTGAGCACCCGTCTGAACGGTCGTTACGGATGGATCCGGTTCGACTTGGTCGAAGATCCGGTAATTGACGGACTGCGGCAAGTTTTGAATCACTTTATCGGCATATCCGAATTGCACCATCGTCGGATCAGTGACGATCATGACGCGTGAGACGTCAGTCATCGACCGGAGGTACTGGACGGAGTTCTTTTCGAAGTAGATTTTTTCAGGAACTTTGAACCATTGCATGTTCACGCGTCGTTTCGCCACCTTCTTGACGTTGAGTAAGTGTTTCGCCGTTACGTTCTCAGAAACAGAGTTTTTACCGTATGATCCGCAACCAAGTGTCAGTGATGGTGTCAACTCGTTGTAAAGATCACCAATCCCACCATGAGCAGATGGACTGTTGACGAGGATCCGGCAGGCTTTCATCCGGAGTCCGAACGCTGTCATCAAATCATCGTTCGTCGTATGAATGACGGCTGTATGCCCGAGACCACCGATTTCAAGCATCTGTTCGGCAATCGTGAACGCATCTTCGGTTGATGCGACGAGGTACGCACCGAGGACGGGACTGAGTTTTTCATGAGATAGTGGTTCTGCAGCACCAACATGTTCAAGTTCTGCGACGAGCATGACCGTCGTTTCCGGAACGTTGATGCCCGCTTTCTCTGCAATCCATGTCGCTGGTTTACCGACGATGTCCGCGTTGACGGCACACGTATCGGTTTTGATGACGAGTGCTTCAAGGCGTTGTTTTTCTTCCGGTGTACAGAAGTAACAACCGAGTGCTTCCATTTCCGCACGGACCGTCGCATAAATCTCTTGGTCGACAATAACGGCTTGTTCAGAGGCACAAATCATTCCGTTATCAAACGTTTTTGAGAGAACGAGATCGCTGACTGCCCGTTTAACTTTCGCAGATTGTTCGATGTAGCACGGAACGTTCCCTGGTCCAACACCGAGTGCCGGTTTCCCCGTTGAGTACGCTGATTTGACCATTCCTGCTCCACCTGTCGCAAGGACCATCGCGATTTTTTCATGGTTCATCAAGACTTTCGTTGCTTCAAGTGATGGTTCTTCGACCCATTGAATACAGTCTTTAGGTGCGCCTGCTTTGATGGCTGCATCGCGGAGTGTTTTCGCTGCTTCAACGGAACACCGTTGTGCTGATGGATGGAACGCGAAGACGATCGGATTGCGTGTCTTAATCGCAATCAATGCTTTGAACATCGTTGTTGACGTTGGGTTCGTGACTGGTGTGACACCACAGACGACACCGACTGGTTCAGCAATGTATGTGATACCATTTTGAACATCTTCTTCTAGAATCCCGACTGTTTTTTCATGTCGTAGACTGTTATAAATGTATTCTGTCGCGAACATGTTTTTAATCATTTTATCTTCAAAGACACCGCGTCCTGTCTCTTCGGTTGCGAGACGCGCAAGCTCAACGTGCCGTTCTAGTCCGGCAAGTGCCATATCCCGAACGATCGTATCGATTGTTTCTTGATCGAATGTCATTAATTCCTGTAACGCAAGTTGTCCTTTTTCAACAATTTGTCCAACTGCTTGTTCGACCGGTGTTGCCGTCGATTTTGTTTTTTCTTTCACAGCCATGAGTGGTTTCCTCCCTGTCGTGGAACGAATCTGAGTTTGATTTGCCAACCATTATGTTAGGAATGCCAAGCTGTTTTTCAATAGTTTGTGCTTTCCTTCACAAATCAATCATAACCCCTTTTTCCTGTTTTGTGCATGACCATCCTGTGAATTCCCTCACACCATTGATAGCGTTTACATCTATTGTCCGGTCTACTTTTCTGTCATTCCGTTCTAGACACGACAAACTGTGCGATTTATCACACCTCGCATTTTCCTGACTTGATAGCCGTTTCGTCATCTTGTATTCTGATATGGGGTACATATTAAGAGCTACCACTAAAGGAGGACACTTGAATGTCAGTCGTACAGGAAATGCTAGCCTTCAATGAGCGATTCGTCGCCGAAAAACAGTATGAGCAATTCGTCTCGGATAAGTTCCCGGACAAAAAAGTCGTCATCTTAACTTGCATGGATGCCCGTTTGACGGAGCTTCTTCCACACGCACTCGGTTTAAAAAACGGGGATGCGAAGATTATCAAAAATGCCGGCGCTATCCTATCGCATCCATTCGGTTCCGTCATGCGCTCGATTCTCGTCGCGTTGTATGCACTTGGTGCTGAAGAAGTCGTCGTCATCGGTCACCACGACTGTGGTATGAGCACGATTGATCCCAAACACATGATCAGCGAGATGAAGGGTCGAGGTATCGACCAGCAGATTCTTCACACGCTTGAAGTATCAGGTGTTGATTTGAATCAATGGTTGCGTGGCTTCACGTCAGTTCAAGAAAGCGTCGCCCATTCGGTCAGCCTCGTGAAGAACCATCCATTACTGCCACCTGGTACGAACGTCCACGGACTCGTCATCGATCCAGGTACCGGTAAACTCGACGTCGTCGATTGCTAAGCACTTTCTTATAGAAGAAACGCAAACAAATTTCAGTATTTTCTTAGGTCTCAGCCTGATAACAACGTGTCATTTTTCTCTAAACGGAGAAGGATGGCACGTTTTTTCTTAAACGTAAATGTCATTGATCAAAATGCTTCTCGCTTCGTGCTTCCGGGTATTAAAAAATGTGACGCCCTATAAAAAGCTAGAAAGCACATCGAGAAGCTCTTTATTGCGAGGTCAGACTTTTACTCTTGACAGCATTCCAACATGGCTGTAAGATACTTTAGTATAGTACAGTGATAACAAAAGAAAGTGTGGTTTTACTGAATGATAAACGCCGTATTGTTTGCCGTCTTTTTACTATTTATTTTAGCGATCTTCCGCGTCCACATCGTGCTCGCGATGGTCATCAGTGCGTTTGCCGGCGGTCTCGTCGGTGGTCTTGATTTAACAAAAACAACCGAAGCGTTTGCTGGTGGTCTTGGTGACGGGGCAGAAATTGCCCTTAGCTACGCGTTGCTCGGGGCTTTCGCCGTTGCTCTCTCGAAAACGGGTTTACCGGATGCTCTCGCGCACGCATTGATTGCGCGTTCACGTGGTAACGCAAGTGCCGCTTCCGTCAAAAAATTAAAAGGATTCATCTTGTTCGCGATTCTATTAATCGCAATCAGTTCACAAAACGTCTTACCGATCCACATCGCGTTTATTCCAATCATCATTCCGCCGCTTCTTGGTCTCTTCAATCAGTTGAAGATGGATCGTCGTCGGATTGCAATCATCATGACATTTGGTCTTGTAACACCGTACATGTTCTTACCAGTTGGATTCGGAGACATTTATCTTAACCAGATTCTACTGAAGAACCTGAAGGCAAATGGTCTCGATACAACAGGAGCATCCGTCATCGAGGCGATGGCGATTCCAGCACTCGGTATGGTCGTCGGTCTCTTGATCGGATTGTATTCGTACCGCAAAGAACGGACGTATGAGATGCGTGACATCGCCCCGGACGATTATGAAATTCCGGTCATCACGAAAACAAAACTTGTATTAAGTGGGATCGTCGTCATCGCGACGTTGATCGTCCAATTGCAAACGGAGTCGATGATTCTCGCTGCAACGACCGGACTCATCCTCTTCTTGCTGCTTCGTCTCGTTCGCTTCAGTGAAGCTGATGACGTCATTACACGCGGTATGCGGATGATGTCATTCATCGGATTCGTCATGATTTCAGCGAACGGTTTCTCAAACGTCTTGCGTAAGACAGGCGATATCGAACCGCTCGTCGAAAACTCGAAAGCGTTGATGGGCGATTCACAACTTGTTGCTGCCTTCATCATGCTCTTGATCGGTCTTCTCGTCACGATGGGGATCGGATCAAGTTTCTCAACGGTTCCAATCATTGCAGCCATCTTCGTTCCGCTCTGTATCCAGTACGGATTCAGCTTAGAAGCGACGATCGCCATCATCGGTACGTCCGGCGCACTCGGTGACGCAGGTAGTCCAGCATCTGACTCGACACTCGGACCGACCAGTGGTCTAAATGCCGATGGTCAGCATGATCACATGCGAGAAACGGTCATTCCGACGTTCCTTCACTACAACATTCCATTGCTCATCTTCGGTACGATCGCTGCGGTCGTATTATAAAAACAAGACGGGTTCGCTGGCATAGCGAATCCGTCTTTTGAATTGTCTCCGTTTTTTTCCTTTTCATTTTATCTTCAGTTCTCTAAAATAAAGGAATGAACTGATACAAAGGAGTTGTCTTACGTGTTATCCCAAGTCGTCAACCAAATTTTACTTTCGCTTGCCGATCTCGGATATTTCGGCATCGCCCTCGGGTTGATGATTGAAATCATACCGAGTGAAATCGTCCTCTCTTACGGTGGATTCATGATCTCCCAAGGAACGATTGGCTGGCCGCTCGCCATCGTCGCCGCCGTCATTGGTGGATTATTCTCGCAATTATTCTTATACTGGTTCGCGCGCTACGGTGGTCGTCCCCTGATCCTGAAATACGGAAAGTATGTTTTGATCTCAGAGCATCACTTGGATTTAGCCGAGCGTTGGTTCTTGAAATACGGACAGGGCGTCATCTTTGGTGCTCGTTTCATTCCCGTCGTCCGCCATGCCATTTCGATTCCGGCTGGTCTTGCGAAGATGGACCAAACAAAGTTTTCTCTCTATACAGTCCTCGCGATCATTCCATGGTCAATCCTATTCTTATATCTCGGGGAAACTCTCGGGACGAACTGGCGCTCGATCAAGGAAGTCGCAGCACCTTACACGAACGGCGTGTTGATTGCCGCTGTCGTCTTAATCATCATTTATGTCATCTTCAAGCGCCGTCAACGAACGGTCTGAACAACTAGCAGTCTGTCTTACGACGGACTGTTTTTTTAAACAAACAGGAGGTCCTGCCATGCTCACATCCCCACTTGCTCATTTTCCGTTACGTCGATTGACTGCATCCTACCGAAACGGCAGTCCAGTCGCGACAGGAATCAGTGTCGACGGTCATATCCTATTCGTTGAAGAGACGATGGATGAAGCCCGTGGTCGAACCGTTTTATCCATCCATCAATTAAAGGACGAATGGCGGAAGACGACGATCGTCGCTCAATCAGAGACTGATTTTTCATTCGTCGATCGTTTTCCGGATGGTCGCCTACTGCTCGTCGCCTCGCGATGTGATGACGACATCGATGGCTCATGGATGCCAAACGCGTTCATTTATGATGTCCAAGGTCACTTGCTCGATAGCTATTGTCTCGACGATGGGATTCAGAGCGTCCAAATCGATGAACAAGGTCAGATTTGGGTCAGTTATTTTGATGAGGGAGTTTATGCCGATGCGATGACGAGTTCGAACGGAGCATTTGGTCTTGTTGCCTTTAACGATCGAGGACAGATCCAGTACAAGAATCGTCAATATCCAATCGATGACTGCTATGCATTGAATGTCTGTTCTTCTAAAGAAGTTTGGTTTTTCTATTATTCCGACTTCCGGTTTGTTCGCATTGGTCAGGACGATTTAGTCTGTGAGGCACCAACAATTGCGTTCTCGCAGTTTGCTCGTCATGATACGTATCTCCTTGCTGCCGATCACGATGATGTCCAGTTACTTCAACAAAAAGGAACGGTCTTTCAGCCAATCCGCTCGATTCGCTTCATGACAGAACAAGGTGAAACCCTGTCAGGTGAACTTACAATGCGACATGATTTGATTGTTTTATCGACACCAAATCAGTTATATTTCGGTAAGCTCGATCGACACCTCTCCGCTTTACTTGCCAACAAATGAAAGCTGTTACATGTTTGTTTCATAAATTTCTGATTTTTGAAACATCTATTTCAAATTTTCAAAAAGACTAGCCGAGTCCTATCCGAGGATAGTATACTCAGCGTTATAGTTATTCGGGCAAGTTGTCTGAACATTATGACGTCACAGTTTTTTGGGGGAAATGATGAGTTCGAATTTGAAACGCGATTTAACAGCACGACAAGTACAAATGATTGCACTTGGAGGAACGATTGGGGTGGGTCTGTTCCTTGGAGCATCGAGTACGATTGCTTGGACAGGTCCATCCGTCTTACTTGCGTACATGCTAGCAGGAGTCTTTATCTTTTTTATCATGCGTGCACTTGGTGAAATGGTCTACACCCATCCTCACAGCGGTTCGTACGCAAAGTTCGCAAATGATTATATCCATCCAGCTGCTGGTTTTTTGACAGCAAGCAGTAACATCTTCAACTGGGTCGTCGTCGGGATGAGTGAAGTCATCGCAGTCGGCACCTATTTACGATTCTGGTGGCCGGAATTACCGACTTGGATTCCAGGTGTCGTCGTCATCATTCTCTTGACACTCGCCAACCTCGCTTCGGTCAAGATGTTCGGTGAGCTCGAATTCTGGTTTGCCTCCATCAAGGTAATAACGATTCTTCTAATGATCGTCGCCGGATTCGGAATCATCTTCTTTGGTCTAGGAAACGACGGAAACCCAGTCGGCTTCTCGAACCTGTGGGCGAACGGTGGATTCTTCACGAATGGTTTCACCGGCTTCTTCTTTGCCCTCTCAATCGTCTTTGCCTCTTACATCGGTGTTGAGTTGATTGGCGTGACAGCTGGAGAAACGAAAGATCCAGAAAAGAACATTACGAAGGCGATCAATGGTGTCGTCTGGCGGATTTTGATTTTCTACGTCGGATCGATCTTTATCATCGTCACGGTCTATCCGTGGAATGAGTTGTCAGATCTCGGCAGTCCGTTCGTTGCGACATTCGCAAAAGTCGGTATCACGATTGCTGCTGGTATCATCAACTTCGTCGTCATCACAGCCGCGTTATCTGGGTGTAACTCAGGGATATTCAGCGCAAGTCGGATGATCTATGCATTGGCTGAAAAAGGACAAGTACCGTCCTTCTTCTTGAAAGTCAACAAACGTGGAATTCCATTCTATACGGTCTTCGCGATTTCTATTGGGATTTTCTTCGGTGTTATTCTTGATATCGCCTTACCGCTCGTTCTCGGGAAAGATACGAATATCTTCGTATATGTCTACAGCGCTTCGGTACTTCCAGGGATGGTACCGTGGTTCGCCATCTTGATTAGTCATATTCGTTATCGCAAAATTGAAAGTGAACGAACAGCTTCACATCCATTTAAGATGCCAGGAGCTCCAGTGACGAACTATCTATCGATCGTTGCACTCGTGACAGTACTCGTCGGGATGTTGTTCAATGACGAGACACGCGTTTCCATCTTAATCGGTATCGTCTTCTTGATTTTAAGTACGATCTATTACGTCGTAAAAGTACCAAAAATCGAAAAGTGATCGTATTTCTCTTCCTCTCATAGCAATATGAGAGGCTTTTTGTGTTTCCTATTTTTTATATTGACATCACTTTTTATTCATGATAGCAAATCAAATACGAACCAATTCACCTTAGAACGCCAAATCATTCATGATTTTTTCGTTAAATGTCATATTTCATTTACTATTTTTTTAATAAACAGACTAATTTTCAGAAAATATAATCTATTTACCCAAAGTGCATTTTGATGTTTTAAGGTCTTTTGAACGGGAATAAACTCACCATACACATAATATTTCATGTGTAGCACAAAACGATTAAAACAATTTAACGACAGAAAGGAGAGATGTAACATGAACGGATTCAATCGTTTCCTACTCGTTCTGATCGGCATTCTCGGTTTGATCAGCGTCGGTCTTCTTGTACTCGGCGTTTATGATGTTCCACGCCTCAGTCCTCTGATTGAACAGTGGCAAGATCAACAATGGTACAGCTACACGATTTTATCGCTCGGTGGCTTCCTAGCATTCGTATTTGTCATTCTATTATTCACTGGACTGCTTAGCCAGTCTAAAGGACAACGCCTTCTGATTCAAACCGGTGACGGCAACATCACGATCTCAAAACAGACGATCGAACGAACGGCACTTGAGTCGATTCGTGGTATCAACGGGGTTCGGTCCCCACGCGTGAATGCGGACATCCACTCAAAAAAAGAAACAGTTGCTCTCGAAGTCGACTGTTCCGTCTTTGGTAAAGAAGGATTACCAACAATCGGGAAAGACATTCAAGAACGCGCCAAACATGCGGTCGAATCGTTACTTGAACTGCCCGTCACAAAAACACGTGTCCGTATTAGCGACACGAAGACAAAAACGTCTGAACGTGTCGTCTAAGACAAGGGAGGAGGAAGATCATGAAAACGAGCGAAGCACTTCGTCCGTATCGCTACCGACTACTCGGTGGACTAGTCGGACTAATCCTCGCCATCTTGTTCTTGACGATCGGTTTTGGACCAACGTTGTTAATCATCGTGTTCGCAACAATCGGTTTCTTGATTGGTCAATGGCGAGACAATGCCCTTGATGTCGAGGGATGGATTCAGTTCTTTCAACGGGACTGAACGTAAATAGCAGTAAAAATCAGTTAACAAACATTAAAAGGAGAGATTTCTCATGGCTAACGAAATCAACACGAAACAAAACGAAAACGAAGTAGTACGCGAAAATAAACTCACATTCGAAGATCAAGTCATCAAAAAGATTGCTGGTATTGCATCAAATGATGTCAAAGGAATCCTTTCAATGAGCGGTGGCTTCATGAGTGGGTTGACAGATCGCTTCCGTAGCTCAGAAGACATCACAAAAGGAATCGACGCAGAAGTCGGCGAACGACAAGTCGCACTCGATTTAAAAGTCATCGTCGAATATGGCAAAAACATTCCATCGATCTTCCAAGACGCTGTAACGAAAATCAAAAAATCAGTCTATGATATGACTGGACTCGATGTCATCGAAATCAACATGCATGTCGAAGATGTCATGACACGTTCTGAGTTCGAAGCAAAAAGTAAATCGTCGAAAGAAGAGGAAGAAAAACGCGATTTAAAATAAGATCCTTAATCAGATAGCCGCACGAAATGGACCCGTTTAAAAGCGGGTCCATTTTATTTTTTCAGTGCCCCTCGCGCGTTCAACGCAGCAAAGATCACCATCGCGATACTTAGAACAGCAGCTACAATCAAACCTTGCCAGTAAACGGACCAATCGATGTCTGGACGGGTTAACACACTGCGCATCCCTTCCATGATATAGGTCGTCGGATTGATCGTCGCAGCAATCTTGAGCCACTCGGCTTCAATTAAGTCTTTCGGTACAAACGTCGTCGACAAGAAAATCAACGGAAAGAACAAGAGCGTTCCGGCTTGTGCCGCTTGTGCGTTACGTGTCTTTAAGGCTACACCGACCGAATAACCAGCAAAGGCGAGTCCGAAGCCGAGCGCGAGTAAAATCGTCAAGAAAAAGCCGCTGACACCGACCGGAATTGATAGACCGAGCAAGAATGCCATCCCGAAGATCAATAACGTTTGAACGAATAATTGCAACATCCCGGCTAGCATCGGTCCGAGGACAATTGCAGTTCGCGAGACCGGTGTCAATAAGAGCCGAGCAAAATATCCGCTCTCGATGTCCTTGACGAGCGCTTGACCAGCACCCCCTGCTCCGCCGACAGCACCCGAGACGATCGAGACAGGAAGAATGAAGTTTAAATAATCGACGCCATCGAATTGAGGTAAGTTCGAGATGCCGGAAAGACCACTCGTATAGACGAGCAGGAAAAAGACACTAATGATTAAGTTCGGGATAAAGGAGAACGGATTGCGTAACGTCACGAGGAGACTCCGTCGCATCAAAAACCATGTTTCTCGTATCATGTCACGATTCCTCCTTATAGGCTTGTCCGGTCAAACGAATGAAGACATCATCAAGCGATGGTTGTTTGACGACGAGTGACGTAGCGACCATCTTCCGCTCGTCAAGAAAGCGGACAACAGCGCGTAATGTCTCCGTTCCACGCGAAGGGATGATCAAACGATCCTTCTCCTGACGACCAGCGAATACTTCTAAGACCAACTGCTCATCTGCTTTTTCAGCAAGTGTCAACTCGATCCGTTCCTCTCCGTTTGCCGCCTTCAGTTCTGCTGCCGTTCCTTCCGCAATCAATTGCCCTTCGTTGATGATCGCAATCCGGTCTGCTAGTTGATCGGCTTCTTCCAAGTATTGTGTCGTTAAAAAGATCGTCGTGCCGAACTCTTCGTTTAAACGCCGGACCTCGTTCCAAATTTGTACACGACTCGCGGGGTCAAGCCCAGTCGTCGGTTCGTCGAGAAACAGTACTGTCGGTTGGTGAACGAGTGTCAAGGCGAGATCAAGCCGTCGTTTCATCCCACCAGAGTAAGTGCCAGACCGTCTTTGTCCGTCCTGAGAGAGTCCGACGAGTTGCAACAATTCCTCTGCCCGATTCTTAGCTTCCGCCTGACCCAATCCGAACAACTTCCCCTGTAAGACAAGTAACTCAAGACCGGTCAAATCTTCGTCAATACCGGTATCTTGAAGGGCAACTCCAATTTGTAAACGGACTTGTTTTTCTTGTTTGACGACATCAAATTCCTGTATCGTCGCTCGACCACCAGAAATCGGAATCAGCGTCGTTAACATCTGGACGGTCGTCGATTTCCCAGCACCGTTCGGTCCAAGAAAGGCAAAAATCTCCCCTGCTTGCACGTCGAACGAAATCCCTTTGACGACATCCTTTCCATCGTACGTCTTCGTCAAGTTCTCGACATGAATCATCTTCATTCCTTCTTTCCTCAAATTCAAAGTCATGTCCAAGATTTTCCCGTTTTTTATGTTCGCGAATCAAAAAAGACACCTGAATCGGTGCCTTGATTAAATCTTTAACTATTACGCTACAATTTGGTATACACCATATACGACACCAGCAGACACTAAGAGCGTCGTCACGATTGATACCAGCATCACCTTAAATCCGATTCCTTTTAATCGAACGGCTCGTGCTAACGAAAGACTAAACGAAAGCACTGTACTACTCGCAAATACAATCGCCCCTGCGAATAACAACGTAGGGTTAATCCATGACTCTCCGATGACAATCCATGCGTAAGTGACACAGGCAAGAAGAGCGGTCATGATGAGCCATTGTTTCGATGTTCCCTTTTTCAACATATCGGTTTCCTCCTAGTTTACTTCTACATACTTGTTCGCCTTTTTCCATCAAATTCCTTTCATTAAAAAATCGTGCCTCCTGTTGTTAGGAGACACGATCCACTTACGACGCTACTTGCCATTTCTCTTTTAATTGCTCCATCTCTTCCTGTCCTTCGTGCGATTGCATCCAGAGATTGAAAACATCGACGACGTCCCCTTCCGACTCCCGAACGAGATAACTCTTTTCCGCCGGAATCCATTTTTCCTGAATCGTCGGTGCTGCGAGACGTTGATCGAGTGCTTCATAATGAATCGCCTCGACCGTATCAGTGATCATGACATCGACTTCGCCTGAGGCAACAGCAAGCGGAATATCAAGGTTTTGCTCATACATGACGATCTTCGCTTTCGTAAACGTCTTGCGGACGAACTGCTCATTTGTTCCACCTGGGTTTAAACCGATAGTGACGTCTGGACGATTGATCTGTTCGATCGAAGCGAAGCGTTCAGCATCTTCTTTACGGACGAGCGGTGTCTTCTGGAACGATAGGTAACTCGACGTGAAATCACCGATGATCTCCCGCTCGATATTCTTCGTCACACCACCGACGACCATATCGAATTTACCACTTGCGAGATCAGCAGAAAGTGTCGGCCATGTCGTTGGAACGAATTCGACGTCGATACCGGTCGTTTTCGCGAAAGAGCGGATGACTTCGATATCGAACCCTTCGTACTCGTTTGTCTTCCGGTTCAAGTACGTGAATGGTTTGTAATCTCCGGTCGTGCCGACGACGATTTTTTTCGTCGCAAAGACGTTCTTCGCTTGTACACGTCGTGGTTGCTCCGCTTGCCATAGCGTCAGTAAGCTGGCAAATAAGACGCCACCTCCGACGATCATCCATCCTAACTTACTCATGTGCTCCCGCTCCTTTCGCTCCAACCGTCTCATGTGTCGAGACGATGTTCCATTTTTCCTTCAATTTTTGAACTTGTTCTTGCCCTTCCGCACTTTCAATCCAGACGCGGAAGACATCTCCAAGCTGCTTTTGTCCCGGTTTCATCAAATACGCCATCTCGGCTGGTTCCCATGCCTCTGTCAGTTTCGGCACCGCAAGATCGAGTTCTTTTGCGTAATGCAATGCTTCGATGTCGTCGGTCACCATGACGTCGACTTGACCACTTTGGACGGCTTTTGGAATGTCTAAATTGTTTTCAAAGACGGTCACATCTGTCTTTGGAAAATGTTTCTTCACGAACGCCTCGTTCGTCCCACCTGGATTGACACCGATTTTGACTGATGGATTATTGATTGCAGCAAGCGAATTCAAGCGTTTGACATCTTCTTTTTTTACGAGCGGTGCTTTTTGAAAGGAGAAATACGATGACGTAAAGTCTCCGACGACCTCGCGCTCAACTTTCTTCGTGATCCCACCGACTGCGATATCGAACTTGCCTGATTTCGTATCTTCCGATAACGTCGGCCATGACGTCTTGACGAACGTCACGTCAAGATCCGCTGCTTTAGCAAAAGCTTGGATGACTTCGATATCAAAGCCTTGATAACGATTTTTTTCCTCGTTCCAGTATGTAAAGGGCTTATAATCCCCCGTCGTTCCGACGACCAGTTTTTGGTCTTCGAAGATGTCATGTGCTTCGGCATCCGTCTGTTGGTTCCAGATCATCCAAGCGGCAACGCCTGTCAGGACAAGTCCAGCTAATAGCCATGGTTTCTTTCTCATCGTATCTCTCCTTTCTGTTTCGTCGTTTCCCATTCACCGAATATTGCTACAATTTAGCCTAAACGATTTTCGGTGTGGGTAATAGTCATTATCCTACCACACTTACACGTGATTTCAAGATAATTTGACGATTTTATGCATAAAAGCATTAAAAAGATATTTTGATGACGATTACAGTTCTATAAGTCGTCTCCCTTTACAGAATCGCCTCGTCTTTTCCATACTGATACAGAATCATCAAATCGTGAAATGGAGGAATGGAACATGAGTCAGATTTTCATCATTGGTGCAAATGGAAAAGTAGGTCGTCATGCTGCTCGCTTACTGCAAGATTCGGAGCACGATGTCAAAGTAGGATTACGTTCCAAGGACCAGTTCAGTGATTTTGAGAAACTCGGTCATACACCGGTCCACCTCGATCTTGAAGCCGACGTCGCAACGATCACGGAAGCATTACAAGGATCAGATGTCGTCATCTTTACCGCAGGATCAGGCGGTCATACAGGAGCCGACAAGACGATGCTGATTGATTTCGACGGTGCCGTCAAATCGATTGAAGCAGCGGAAGCAATCAATGCGAAACAGTTCATCATGGTCAGTGCCTTAAATGCCGATTCGCCGGAAACATGGTCCGACAGCATGAAGCCGTATTACATCGCGAAACGTTATGCCGATCGTGTCCTGAAGGAATCGTCACTTAACTATACGATTCTTCGTCCAGGCGGACTATCGGATGAAGCCGGAACAGGAAACGTCACGACGGATCCGTCCGAGCAAGCGACTAAAAAAATTCCACGCGAGGACGTCGCCCGTGTCATTTTAGCTGCGATCGGTCACGACAACGCCTCGAAGCAAGTCGTCACACTACTCGAAGGTGACACACCAATTAACGAGTTGTTCTAATACAAAAGCTCACGTCTCAATATCCGAGACGTGAGCTTTTTCGATAAAATTGATTATTAGTAGTCGTCAGTAATAAAAGAACTTGAAGCTTCCTCGCTTGCTTAGATTCCGATGTTTAATCTTGCTCAGCAATGGTACGCAACCCACGTAATGTTTGAATTTTACGTTCATGGCGTTGCATTACGAATGAGAGACCCGTCACGATTGCGAGATTGAACCAGATCATCGTGTCTGTGATCGGATTAAACAAGTTAATGATTACTGCAATGATATTAACCAAAAAAACGACTTTATAAAGCTGTAAAATTCGATGTTCGTGATGGATCTGTGAATCAAAATCAGAGTACATATGAAACGGTTCATCTGAGGTCCGTTTTCTTAAGAAGACCCAGCGGAACGATGTATCGACGACTTCAATATCCATCTCTTCTAAAAACTCAAAGTACTCCTGCGACTTCGGATGTTTTGGCATGTTTTCTAACAATTCGATTCGATACGTATACATGCCAGGTTTGCCTTCAACAAATACATAACGTCCGAGTCGAAACTTCTGTAAGTACCAGCCTTTGCTTGCCATCTCGTTTAACCATACTTCTTCTTTCGCATAATCAGCATAAAAGCGATAGACCGTTTTACTGTTCACCTTGATCCACTCCCATCGTTTCTTGTCCATGTCGCACGAGTTCTTTTAGTCGATCTAGCTCCGCTACTAGTCGTTCTCGCCCCTGATTCGTCATGATGTACTCTTTCTTTCGCCCTGCTTCTTGCTCGATGGCTTCAATCCAGCCTTTATCGACTAGACTGCTGAGTGCGCCGTACAACGTACCGGCAGCTAACTTGACCCGGTTGTTGCTCAATTCCTGGACGAATTGCATGATGCCATAGCCATGACGGGGTTGTTGAAGTGACAGTAAAATATAATAGACAGCCTCAGTTAATGCTGTCTCTTGGATTGTGCGTGCCATTTTCCCACTTCCTTACTACGTCTTCCGTTATATCGTCTTCCGATATACTAAAAATATCCTATTTTAACTGAATTAGCAACAAAAAAACGTACCGACCCCTAAACCAATAGGGTCGGTACGTTACATGGTGCAAGATTATGATAGACACTTTTTGATGTGTTGATAGTTCTTGTTACCACCTGATAAATTGCAAACATCCGTAAAACCAAGATTTTTCAAGACATTTTGCGCTGCATTCCCGGTTACCCCTTTATTACAATAGACAATCGTCGGCAACGTCGGATCTAATTCCTTCGCCCGTATCCTTAGTTCACCGAGTGGAATATGAATCGCTCCATCGACATGATTTTTCTCGAATTGTGCTTTTGAGCGTGTATCGATGATTTGGAACGCCTTTCCACTTGCGACTTGATCGATCAATTCATTCGGCGTCATCAAACGCGCTGTTTTTTTGATGGCATTATCAAGCGCCATCCCTGTATAAAGAACGGGATCCTTTGTCGTCGCGAACGGTGGAGCGTAAGCTAAATCGAGATGGAACAAGTCTTCCGCTTTCGCTTTAAAAGTAATCGCTGTCGCTAGGACATCAATCCGTTTATCGACACCTTGCGGACCAACGATCTGAGCTCCGAGGACTCGTCCTGTTGCTCGATCGGCAATCGCTTTAATCGTCATCTCTTTACCGCCCATGTATTCTGGACGATCTGGTTTGATATTATGCAGTACTTCAATGTCATACCCTGATTCACGCGCTTCTTTTTCCGTCAAACCCGTTTGAGCGACCGTCAAATCGAAGGCTTTGAAGATACCCGTTCCTAAAATACCACGGTGCTCCGCTTCTTCTCCGGTAATGACCATACCAGCAATCCGTCCCATCTTGTTCGCGGTGGACCCAAGCGGACGGTAAATCGCTTCACCCGTGATGACGGAGAAACTCTCCGCGACGTCGCCGACTGCGTAGACATCGGCAACATTTGTCTGCATTTTCTGATTGACCGCGATTGCACCGGTCTGACCAAGTTCTACACCGATCTGCTTCGCAAGACCTGTGTTTGGCTTGACGCCAACAGACAGAATGACGAGATCGGTCTCGATCGTTTTTCCGCTCTCAAGCGCGACCTCAGAAACGCGTTCCTCTCCGTTGAACGCTGTCACTGATTCACCGAGCAAGAGGGACACTCCTTTATCTTTTAAATGATCGGCTACGCGTTCTGCCATATCGCGATCAAGCGGCGGCATGACTTGCGGCAAGCGTTCGACGAGCGTGACTTGAATGCCCCGGTACGTCAATTGCTCAGCCATCTCAAGACCGATGAATCCTCCGCCGACGATCGTTGCCGTTTTCGGATCATGGGCGTCAATATAGGACCGAATCGCGTCGGCATTGCGGACATTTCGAACGGTAAAGACATTCTCCTGCTCGACACCTGGTAGTGGCGGAACGATACTTGACGCACCGGTTGCCAGCACTAACGTGTCATACGTGTCCGTAAACCGATCCCCTGTCAAAAGATTCACGATCGTCGCCGTTTTTGTCGCATGATCAATCGATTCAACTTCGTGTTGTGTATGAATATCGATGTTATACCGCTTTTTAAAGAAAGCAGCATCGCGTGGTGTCAAGTCATCGATATCAGCGATTTCTCCACCAACGAAGTAAGGAATTCCACACCCCGAATACGAGATATCTTGGTCACGGTCATAAATCGTGATTTGCATCTCTTCACTGTTACGACGTGCTTTTGCTCCAACCGATGTCCCGGCAGCAACCGAACCAATAATCATTAATTTCATATCTAGTTCCTCCTCAAAATCAATAAAGTATCAAGCTGATATATAAGCCAAGCAATGTGATGGCAAGTGTCGGAATCGTCAGGATCGTACCAATCTTAAAGTATTGTCCCCAGCCAATTTTCACGCCTTTCGTCCGAAGTACGTGTAACCAGAGCAATGTCGCTAGACTACCAATCGGCGTAATCTTCGGACCAAGATCGGAACCGATGACATTCGCATAGATGAGTGCCTCGCGAATCGTTCCGGTTGCCTGACTTAAATCAATCGCAAGAGCATCGATCATGACAGTCGGCATGTTATTCATGATCGACGACAAGATGGCAGCTAAGAAGCCCATACCAAATGTCGCAGCTGCTAGATTCGTCGCAAAGCCATCAATGATGTCAGCGAGCACTTGTGTTAATCCGGCATTTTGCAGACCATATACGACGATGTACATCCCAAGTGAGAAGAAAACGATCGCCCACGGAGCACCACCGATGACCTTTTTCGTCGGTACGCTCGGTGAACGACGTGCCATCAACAAGAAGAACAAGGCGATGACTCCAGCGACAAGACTGACTGGAATACCGATGACGTCACTCGTGAAGTATCCGACGACAAGTAAAGCGAGAACGAACCAGGATAACTTGAACATTCGATGGTCCTTGATCGCTGTCGCAGGTACGACGAGCTGCGCGACATCATAATTCTTCGGAATACTTTTACGGAAATAGAGATATAAGACGATCAGACTACCAATGACAGAAAAGAAATTGACGAATACCATTCGAGACGCATATTCTGTAAAGCCGATGTCAAAGAAATCCGCCGAGACGATATTGACGAGGTTCGAGACGACGAATGGTAAGCTTGCCGTATCAGCGATAAAGCCGGAAGCAAATACATATGCTAACACGACGTAATCTGGCAATTTCAAGTGACGTACCATCGCGAGAACGATTGGCGTCAGGATCAAGGCTGCTCCATCGTTTGCGAATAACGCTGCAACGACTGCCCCGAGCAATGTCATATACACGAATAGTTTGACACCGCCCCCTTTTGCGATCCGTGCCATATGCAGGGCTGCC
Source organism: Exiguobacterium sp. EA-TM-5 (assembly GCF_053878415.1). NCBI lineage: Bacteria > Bacillati > Bacillota > Bacilli > Caryophanales > Exiguobacterium > Exiguobacterium sp. EA-TM-5. The sequence continues at coordinate 2,363,040 of NZ_CM132670.1, forward strand.
CATTCGAAGAATCCGATCTCATCGAGAATCAACGAGATGATGATGAGGGCGATGAAGGTAAAGGTGGCATTCCAGATGATACCCCAGACCGTCGAGACGTCATCGAGATTCACGACTCCCGTTAATAGTGCAACGAGCGCCATGCCCATCGCTGAATAGCCGATGCCGAGTCCTTTAGGTTGTTTGATGATTAAGAATAAGGTGATCAGAAAGATTCCAATCGCTAATAAGTGTGTACCGGTCAATGCGTTCACTTCATTTCTGTATTAAATTTCGGTTCGTTCTGTTAATGATTTATAGTCCTTAAAGCATGTGATCTAGTGTTACAGCGATATGACTTCAATTCCCATCCATCGCTCGTGGTAATCTTTCTTCTTCTTTAGTCACATGACGTCTTAGCAGCTTTTTTGCGGAATGTCTGGAATGTCCATCGTTCCTAGAATCGTCAATAACAACTGATGTTGCGGGTGATCTGGATTGATTCGAAAATATATCCATTGTCGTTCCCGTCGTTCCAAGATGATCTGGGACTGACGCAATAATTTTAGATGACGACTGACTGCCGGTTGCGAAATATCAAACAGTTCGACGAAATCACAGACGCAATGTTCCCGAACATGTAATCTTCGCAAAATTTCAAGCCGTGTTCCATCACTTAGTAATTTAAAGAATTGGCTCATCTCTTCCACCCGTTTGGCTGTCTCGATCAATAAAAACTCCTCCTCTCTATATGGTCCATAAGTGACACAAGATGTTCGAACAATAGAATTTTAATTTTCTACTTCTTTTACATAACCATATTATTATATAACGATTTCGTTATGCAATGATTTTTTACAGAATTTACGAACGGGAAATCCCATATCGGGCATAGTCCGCCTTAAGGCATGGGATGAAAGTGAGTTCGGATGTTTTCACATCCGACATTCGGGTACATCTACCGCATAGACAAGTACAAGTCTCTAAAACGCCTGTGTCCATCGCACCTTGAAAATCGTAGACGGTTCGGTCACGAAAACATGTGACCGGTAAAACGATGCCTGTCGTTACGCAAAAGACGCTAACACATCAGGTGGACACACCTGCAACGACCTGTGGTTGACGGTAACAGTCAATCAGCCTGAGAACCTATACGGTCTGTCTCAGGAGGGGTGGTGGCACACCCTCATCTGAAGGCTTGAGCAAAACAGAAATGGACTGCGCTCGCACAAGCACTTCAGAATCCCACGGTTTTAATCGTGGGAGTGTCAAACAAACTTGTCTCAAAAAGAAAAACCGCCATCTCACTCGATGACGATTCTGTCTTTAAAACCTTCTTTTCAGCTTCCCTTATGCAACAAGACGTTGCGCTTGCCGTCGCTCTCTCCAAACCATCATCACATATGTCACGATAAAACTACCAAGAGCAATCAGTGATAAGGACATTACTTGAGAACCGATGTCCCCGTTCATGAACAATAAACGGCTGAACCCGGAAACGGCGTTCGGCACTGGGAGAAACGTTCCGAGCGATTGATAAAACGGTGCCAACATCTTTGCCGGCACAATGTTTCCGGCAGTCATCAATTGAAACGGAATCAATGCGACGTTAACGAGTGGCGCAATCGGTCCAAATATCGCAAAGTTCATCTGCGTGACAGCGATACAAGTTGCGACGACGAGGAGCTCGAACGCCCACAACTTCATGAATGGTGTCGTAATATCCGTCAATAGATGTGCCACTGAGACGAGGAGCAGCGGCACGATTAGAAGAACGATGCCGTGTAGCAGTTGCCGACTCCAAAAGAGATCCCGTTGCGTATGACGACTACTTAATATCGTACTAACGAGATTGAACTGAATCCCCATCGTCATCGTCGCGATGTAGATGACAAAACCGAGGATGAGTGGCAGCATCGATAAGGCAAAATCCGAAACAGCATGTTCCGTGACGATCGACGTCGTGAACGTCGGTTCGCCATTCAACTGTTTGCCGATTGATTCTGTCGCCCGCTCGAGAATCGCATTCGCGAACTCAGCATTCGTCTGACTAACGTGTGCCGTCAGTTGACGCGTTGCATCATCTTTTTGTAGGACGAGATCAACTTCATTGGCATCGAGTGCTTCCAATCCTTTCTCTTCCGTCGCGAGTGCTTGGACCGTAAATGGCGCTTCCTTTAATGATTTGACGAACGGATCATTCGCTTCGCCGACGACCCCGACATTTAATTGATCAAGCCGTTCCGTCGTGCCTTGGTAACCGGTCATCCAGACGACGAGGAACAAGAGCGGGACGACGATTGCGAAGACGAGTCCAACTTTCGTTTGTGTCATAGACCAGACATCTTTCCATGCTTTCATCTTTCTATCTCCTTTTTATATGCATTACTTATAATATCATGTGCAACTATATATCCGAAGGAAAACCATTCACGTCACATTCCGGTGAATGGTCTCGAGTGTTTCCTTTAGTTGTTCGATTTGCTGTCGCGATAGTCCACGGAACGCTTCGAGTTGTAACTGATCAAGCTCTGGACCGAGACGATCGACGATGTCGCGTCCTTCACGCGTCATCAAAAGGAGAACGGCTCGCCGGTCCCGTGGATCTGGTGTCCGAACGATTAATTCCTTTTTACCAAGTTTATCGAGAATCTTACCAATCGTCGTCTGATCACGTTCTGTCACGAGTGCCAGTTGTTTTTGCGAAACACCATCTTGTTTAGCAAGTTCACTCAGGACAGAAAACTGTTCCGGCGTTAGACCGAACGCTTCCATCCGTTTAGCAGCGGCACGTTTGAACGCGTAATAACTGCGGGACAGTTGCATCCCAAGCGACCATTCCGATTCCTTCATCCCATCATCTCCATATAGTTGCACTACTTATTATTTATTCACTATACCTGAATGAGAGGTGTCAAGTCAACGACTTCATTTGGACTGACGTTGACGGATTCCTTCGATATGCGCCTGCTGTGTAGCACGATCGACCTGAGAATGCACACCAAGTTTTCCTGCAATCGTATCCACCTGACTCGGCGTCAATGGTTTTTCAGTCGCGAGCCGTTCAATCGTTTTGCGTAAGACGTTTCGTTTCAAGACACGAACATGTGCCGAATCGACCGTGATTTTTTTCAGTTCACATCGTTCGCTAAAGACGATCAATGAATGGAAAAGCGCAGGATCTGTTCCCTCTAAAAAGCGTTGCATACTCTTAAGATGTCCTTCATTCTGTTTGATCGGATTATAGAAGCGTTGTTTAAAGCGATTCTGGAACTGCTGCGTCCATTGACGATCCTGCTCACGCCCGAAAATCCACCCACTATAGTTTTTCGATTCGAGCACATAAATGCCACTTTCATGAATGAATGTTACGTCAATCTCTGTCGTGCCTTCACCCCGCGCACGCGGTAAGTATGTATTAAACACATAAGTCCCATATCCCGATACTTGATCGAGTTGACGTGTCGTCAAGTACTCTCCCCATTTTCCTTTATCACGGACGATTCGCAAAAACGGCTCTCGTGTTAACCGATAATAACGACTGCTGTGATACGAATTGCGCTTGACGAAGAAAAACAGACCGAACGTTCCGAAGAAGAACAGCACCATGAGCAGTCCGACTTGAATCAAGAACGGCAAAAATGTCACTAACACATTGTCCACTACATTTATCTCCTTTCCATATTAACCCTTTATTTTCCACTATATCAGCATAATCAATTTCCATATCATTTTCCACTATTTGTTATGCTTCATTTCCTATGGTACGGTGGAACAAAGGAAGGTGTTCACTATGGATTCTGTCGTCACGTTCGCACCACTCATCGTATTGTTCTTCATCTGGATGTCTTTATCGCAAAAAGCGGACGAAGCGAAACGCCGTCAACAAACCATTTTAAAGAAATTACAAAGAATCGAGGAGCATCTCGGTCTAAATGAGGTGTCTTTAGAAGAGGCAGCCTTACAAGTCGAACTGGTTCAGTTACTTAAAGAAGGCAAAATGGTCGAAGCCGTCAAACGGGTTAGGGAATCACTCGGTTTATCGTTACTCGAAGCGAAACAATATGTCGATCAACTAAAAACTGAACATGGACTATGAATAAAAAGACCATCTGACAAGTATACGTCAGATGGTCTTTAACAATTACACATTTAACTTGATTGCATCCAAAATTAACGATGGAAAACTCAATTTTTCTGCATTTCGCGGATCGTATCGTTTCGACCGAAATATAATACCGTCCGCACCATCCCAGTCCGCTTGATGAAAGACTCCATCTTGATCAAAATATTCGAGGAGTCGCACTTGAAACCCAGCTTCTTGAAATACATGCTGTAACGTTTCAGACGTATAAACGATTTTGTGACTCGCTGCTGGATGGTCAGCAGGACCCGGACCACCGACTTGAACGATTGTTTGGTAGGCCTCATCCCGAAAATAACCGTCTGGTACTGCACAACGGACGTATCCCCCTTGCGCAAGATAGGCGTAACAGTGTCGTGCTGCTTCCTTTCCTTCTTCGAGCGTCAAATGCTCCCAAACATGCTCGGCAAGAATTGCTTGCAACGTGTCGCTCGAATACAATCTCTCCCAATCGGACCGATTGAGCAGATTCAGCTCCTCTTCCTGTGTATGAAACCATCCTGGATTATTATGATACGGTCCCGCCCCAATAACGATGCGTTCTTTCATGTGATATCCCCCTTCTCACTAACTACTTCGCATTTCCCAAGGTCATCCCTGTTTTCGACAAAAAACAGACGACGGAGATTCCGTCGTCTGTTGCTGTTAATCTCGAGCCGCGAGGCGATATAAGAGATCAAGTAATTCAATATAAAGCCAGATGATTGTCACGATCAATCCGAATGCCGCGACCCACTCCATTGATTTTGGAGCACCTGCGCGAACTTGTTGCGAAATGAAATCAAAATCCATCACGAGTGACAGGGATGCCACGATGACGATGACGAACTGAATACCGATCGCAAGCGGTGAGCTACCTGTCATGAATGGGAGATCGACACCGAATAGCGCTAGGATCAAGTTGACTGCATACAAGACGAAGATTGAGAGAATCGCCGCTGTGACCGCAGAACGGAAACGTTGCGTTACTTTAATCATGCCCGTCGAGTAGACGAACCACATCGCGAACGCGACGACGAATGTCGCAACGACTGCTTTTCCGACGATTCCTGGATACATGCTTTCAAAGACGAGCGATAATGCTCCGACGGCGACACCTTCTGCTAGTGCGTAGACTGGCGAAAGAACAGGCGCTGTTGCCGGTTTGAAGGTGATGATCAGGGCAAGAATCAGACCGATGACGAATCCACCGATTAATGCAGGAAATAAGAACGCTTGATTCTCTGCGAGGAAGAACCAGCTTCCTCCTGCTGCTGCCGTGACGAGAGCGAGCATCAAGAAAATCTTGCTCATCGTCCCGCTTTTGGTCATTGGTCGTTCTCCGACACGTGCCGTATCGAATCCGCGACGCAAGGCCGGGTTAACTTTAAAACGTGAAGCCATTGCATTCACTCCTTTTATTGTATCTGTTTTTCTAATACGATTCTTTCCCGAAAAAGTTTCAGAATAACCATTGATCAAGCGCTTTTAATTGCAACATGACGACAGGGATCGATGCTTTAGCATCGATTCGGTACGATTTTGCCTGCCCAATCAAACCCGACGTGACGAATTCGGCATTTTCTAACCCTTCGCCAATCGGTCCGAACGCATCACTATCTATTTGACGGTGTCGGTAATGGATGAACCGTTCTGTCGTTCCCTCTTTTACTTTGCAACCATCCTCGACATCTGGACGGCTCAAACCATACTCCGCGTAATGCCAGACCGTCGTCGTGTCCCATGGTGAGCCGATATGCAGAATTTGACCGTCCGCTTCAATAAAGCGTTCGATTGGTGAGCCAGGTCCGAAGCCGTTTTCTACTGTATGATCAGCAACAAACGCTGTTGCATTCTTACCCCACGCGGTAACCGACCACATCGGATGATCGCTTCGGACGACACCCGGGTACGTCCGGAAGACTTCCGGTACGCGCCCGATACCGCGCGTGACCGTTTTTGCCGGATCATAGGCTGGCATCTCCCGGCGGATCGTTTCCCACCATTCCTCGGGAACAGCCGGTTGACTCCAGTTCTTTGGATCCGAGTTATCCGTACTTTGCGCGGGCATCATGATTAAACCTTCTGCTGTAACGACTTCTTGTAATGCTTCAATCAAGGCTTGCACCCCACCTGGAATCCAGCCGATTTGCTTGAGAGACGTATGGACAAAAAGTTTCATCCCAGGTGTCACACCTAACTCGCGTAATGCTTCTTTGATTTGTGATTTCGTGACCATATTTCGTGTTTCCATCAATCTTAGCTCCTTACTCGACGACTAATGCAATCGTCGACCCCGTTTTTCCTTGTTTGACTTCGATTTTGGCATCAACACGAGATTTTAGTTCCTGGACGTGACTGATAATCCCGACCATTCGACCACTCGCTTGAATCGAAAGCAACGTTTCGATCGCTTGTTCAAGTGATTCTGGATCAAGCGTTCCGAATCCTTCATCGATGAACATCGTCTCGAGTGATACTCCACCGCTCGCTTCCTGAACGACTTCGGACAGTCCGAGTGCGAGGGCAAGCGACGCCTTGAAGCTCTCCCCACCGGACAACGTTTTGACGTGCCGTGTTTGTGACGTATAGGCATCAAAGACGTTTAAATCAAGTCCATATTTCTTGAGACCTTTTCCGGCTTCGGTCTTCCGCTCGAGCTGAAAACGACCAGATGTCATCTCATGCAGATGCCGGTTCGCAGCAAACAAGATCTCATCGAAGTACGCCGTCTGGACATACGTCTCAAATGTCATCCGTTGTGCATTTTCCCCGACACCCACGCGGGCGAGTTCTCCGATGATCCCGTATCTCGCGTCCTCATCCTCGATTTGTCGTTGTAAACTTTCCCAAGCTGCCATCAATTGGTCGATGTGTGCCCGTTCCTTCTCCAGCCCGACACGCCGATCCGTTTGCTCTGACAGTGTATTCGTCGTCTCTTTCACTACCGTCCGCAGCACTTCAAGATTCGGACGAACCTGTCCGTCCGTCTTCAAGCGAACTTGTTCCTGTTTTAACTTCAGTTCCTGTCGCTCTAAGCGATCCTGCTCCAAGCGGTCATGGAGATGACGAAGGTCTTCGCGCGATCTTCGCGCTTCGCGGAATGCTTCAATCGTCGGAAACGCTTCTTCGGTCAAGGCGACATGTAGTGCTTGTTCGCGTTTCGTTAGGCGTTCGCTCTGCTCCGAAAGCGCTTCGGTCAATTGACGGAATCGTCCTTGTTGTTCCGCTAAGTCGCGATCGAGCTGTTCCTTCTCGCGCAGCTGTTGCTGTTTGTCTTGCTCGAACTGTTTGATACGTGTTTCTGCCTGTTGTTGTTCCTCACGCAGTTCTGGTAACGATTTCGCGGTTTCTCCGGAGTGACTCAAACGTCCCGTCAGATGCGCCAATTCCGATTCGATACCAGTCCGATCTTTCACTACCCTATCGATGTTCAGTTGTAGCTGCTCCATGGATTGCTCGAGCTGTTGCAGGCGTATCTCAAGACGTCCTTTTTCCGTCTGCGATGCCACTAACCGCGCTTCCGTCTGTTCGACTTCTCGAAGCTGTAATGCAATAGCAGCGTGTCCTGACTCGTTTTCACTGGTCTGTTGAATCTCGGTTGTCAATTGTTGCAGACGCTCAGCAATCGTCCGGTAAGATGCCTGTAACTCTTGATGCGCCTGTTGTGCTTCTAAGAACTTCTGTTGAGCTATATCGACGGATAGTTCCTGCGCGACAGCGACAGCGTGTCGCGGATGGGTCGTGCTACCACAAACAGGACAAGCCGTTCCGTCCGTCAATCCTTTCGCAAGTTCAGCAGCTAGTTGCTCCCGTTCGCGTTTACGCGCTTCTTCATACTGGTGAGCCGCTGTCTCTTTTTGATCTCGAACGCTCGTACCGCGAACGATCAATTGTTGTCGTTCTGCTTCCAACTTGTCATGTTCAGCGTACTTCGTCGCTAGCTGTTGTAAGGTAAAGCGACGTTCTTGCGCCTGTAAGCGTTCCGCTCCAACGTTTTGCAGCGGACGAAGTTGTTCTTGAACCGTCTTACGGTCCACCCGTACTTGTTCAAGTTGTTTTCGTAACGTTTCCGGATCGAGTTGCTTCAACCGTTCCGAAAGCTGTTGTTGCTGTTGTTTCAAGACGGTTTCTGCTTCTAACCGTTCCCGTTCTTCCTGAATTTTTTCAAGGCGACGACTTAATTGTTCGATGTTCGGTTCTTCTACTAGCAAACGATTCACTTGTTCTTGTACGATCCCTTGTCGCTCCGTTAAGCGGTTGACCTGTTGCTCCGTTTCCTGTTCCCGCTGTTTAAGTTGCGTCAGTTGTTCCTGATCTTGTTGCCATTGATCATGAATCGGTGCAACGATTTGAGCGCGTTCAGCCGCTGTTGTTTCTTCTTGCATCCGCTCGATTTCCGGTAGGCAGTCTAGTAGCAACTGTTCCGTCTGTTGAAGCTTTTCTTGCTCTTGGAAAGCCGCTTCGAGTTGCTCGCCTTGTTGCAATTGCGTCGTTTTCTTCTCAACGATCGCACGAGTCTCTACTTCAGCTTGACGTGCAGCCGCTAACCATTCGTCGTGTTCTGTCGTCAAGGCGTCCGTCCGGAGACGAATATCTGCTTCTGTCAGTTCACTCCAGTTCGCTTGCAGTGGTAATTCCTCGAGTTTTGCCCACTGTTTCGTCTTCGTTTCCTTAATCCGTGCCGCAAGATCGAGCGCTTGCCGGTGCAAGCGTTGCTGGAACTCACCGTAGTGCTCCGTCTTGAACAGTTGCTTGAGAATCTGTAGCTTATCTTTCGACTCTGCCATCAACAGTTCACGGAACTTATTTTGCGGCAACAACAGGATTTGCGAAAACTGTTTATGATCGAGCTGGATCAACTCTTGAACGCGTTGTTTGATTTCCGGAATCTTGACCGCAAGCGGTTTCCACGTCGTCCCGTCGAACCGTGAGAACTCGGCTTCATGCGAATAACCGGTTTTGTTGACCGGATGCGGTTGACTCGGTTGGCGGATGATCCGGTACCGTTCCCCTTTAAGGGTAAACTCCAGTTCGACTTCCGTCTTTTGCTCAGGCACAGCGAAATGACTTCGCAGTTCGCTCATTTCCCGTTCGCCACCAGACGTCTCACCGTACAGAGCGAATGTTAGCGCATCGAAAATCGTCGTTTTCCCTGCCCCCGTATTCCCGGAAATGACGAACATCGTCCGCCCAGCAAGTGCTGTGAAATCAATCGTCTCTTCGCCAGCAAACGGTCCAAAGGCGCGTAATGTCAGTCGTTCTGGGCGCATGTCGCTTCCTCCTTCAAGACGGCTTGCATCGCTTCCGTCGGTTTCTTCTCACGGACTGCTTCATAAAACTCACTAAACAGATCCGCAACGGACGCATCCTTGACCTGTTCCCGCGACGCTTTGACCGCCCGTGTACTCTCGCGGACGAAACCGATTCGCTCGAGGTGCAAGATGTTCGGATAGATCTTTTTCAGCTTTCCCATCGGATCCATCAAGGCTTCGCCGTCCGTTAGATTGATTTTTAAGTAATCGTCCGTCGCTTGCGTCGCGACGAACGCCGGGTCTGTCAGTTCACTGAGACTACCGGTCACCTCTCGCAAGTCACGTTTTGGCGCAAGCGGTTCGAATCGACGATCGAACGCACCCGCATCGTTCAACGTCAACACATCGACCCCTTTAATATGATGTGCTTCTGAAAACGAATATTTCAAGAGTGATCCACTGTAGCGAACCGTCTCCGATTGAATCGCCAGCGGATTATGCAGATGACCGAGCGCCGTATAGGTAAACGGTGCAAATTGGCTCGCGCTGACTTGTCCTGCCGTACCGACCGACAATTGCCGCTCTGAATCCGTCTCGAGTCCACCGATGACAAAGGCATGTCCAACGAGGACACTCGGTCCCTCCGGTGAACAACTCGAAAGAATCGTTCGCATCGCGTCATCATGTGTCTTGATTGTCTCGTCCTTATGCACGTACCGGACTGTCGCTGGATCTGCGAAAGGCACCGGATAAAATGAAACCCCTTTGATCATGACGGGTGTAATGACCGGTGTTAGTTTTCCAACGAGATGCAGACCTGCCCGTTGCAACAAGGTCGTACCGAAACTCAAGCGTTCGGCCGAATCATGATTCCCACTAATTGCAACGACCGGGATGTCTCGGTCGAGAATCAAAGCAGCTAATGTCTCGTCAAGCAGTTCGACGGCTTCCGTCGGCGGCACGGCACGGTCGTATAAGTCTCCTGCAATGACGATCGCATCCGGTTTTTCTCGGTCGACGAGTGCTAAAAAATTCGCCAAAACCGCCCGTTGGTTCTCGAGCATTGATTCACCATGAACGATTTTTCCAAGATGCCAATCGGCAGTATGTATCCATTTCATCTTCATCACACTCACTTTTTAAATATAGTAGCTTAAGTGTAGCATGCGAGCGTTCGTTCTGCGACGAACATCCGTTTGGAATACCAAAAGCAGAAATGATTATGCTGCTTAGCGACTCAACCATAAATACTGCAGAAATAACAAGGTGTACTTCCTCTTGTTTAAGAGAAATACTACTCGTTATCTTTAGACTGAATTCCATAAATGATTTATACGATGTTCAGACAAATCCGACAAACATTTTGTTTTTTTGAGAAATCCTATTTTAGACCGCTCCCAATATCCAATAAATGTATTTCGTGTTAAGCTAGTAACGTCACATCTTAAGTAATAATTGAATCATGTTAGAACTTTCGTAAACGTTAATCGCTACGAATCATCCATCGAATATGAGGAGGTACAACATGAAAAAAATTATCCTGTTAGCTCTGTTATGTACTTCGTTATCGGCCTGTAACGTCAACGAGTCTAATCTCAGTTTTAGCGAGTTACAGACAGTACCTAACGATATACAAACGAAAATTGATCCCGACTTTAGTCTGCAATTAATCAATACGAAGGGCGATACCGCTTATGTTGTGTATCGCACAAAAAAATCAGTTGATACTGATCTTGAATCGCAAGAAAATACGGTAAAGATAAAATTAGATGAATCTAACGATACTAGTAAGAATGCGAAACAACATGTCTATAAATTAACGTTAGATCCTGAACATGAAATCATCGATGTCTATTTAAACGGGAAATCTACTGCATTTGATAATGTAACTAGTTCATGATTTTTTTATTTAAGTAAGAAAATAAACACATGCAAAATCCCCTCATTCTACTTTTGAAATGAGGGGATTTACAAACTAAGCAGGAGGCGAATGCCTCCTGCTTTCTGTGCTTTCACAACGAGCGTATTATTTCGTCCGTTGCTTTCTAAAACGTTGGACAGAACGAATCACGGAAACCGATCCGCCAATGATCGCGCCGACGCCGACGACGATGCCTGTTTTGAATTTTTTGCCCGTTGGTTCGGATGTATGCGTTGCTTGATTGTGTTCAAAAAGTTGTTGGAGGGGCGACGACGTCTCGACTTCGAGAATCTTCGATGCATCCTGATGCACATCTTCTCTACGTTCGACACTACAAGGTGACAGATAGAATGGGTTCAAGTTCGTCCGGTACCGATCCGGATTCCAGTTGGCTTGTTGGACAACTGCCTGTTTCTCTTCCGTCTGTGCCTGATCCTTCATCGGATCGAATTCTTGTTTCATCTGAATCACTCCTCTTCACGTTCAAAACCTATAGACCGTTTTACGTCTGAAGTCTTATTTACCTGTTTTTCAAACATTTAAAACACGTATATCAAAAATTAGTTTACTGTTTTTTGAACGTTTACCCGAAATAGGCATGATAGAGTCGTTTGGCTTTGACGAGATCGGATTCACCATGAATTAAGACGCGCCCATCTTGAAAGGCGACCATTCGATGTTCTTCTATTGTAAAAGCAAGTAAATACGGATTGTGAGCAGAAATTGCTGCGACCGGCTGAAGGCGTCGCTTCAACTGTTCGAGATCCCGCTTACCGTCCCCCCGAATTTGGACAGCGTCGCGACCGCAAAGTGCTGTAAAACGGACCGTCTGATCCGATAAATAAGGATACGTCGGTTGAGTACCACATGAGGGACATTCCTTTTGCTTCAACGATTGAACGTTGATTTGTTGGAATGTATTCGACCACACATCAAAGGCAAGTAAACGTGTCCGCATGGCATCCGTCTTTCCACTTAACCACTTCAGCGCTTCTGTCACTTGTAGAGAGGCGACCATCTGAACAGCTGGACTGATGATTCCTGCCGTATCACACGTCTCCTGATCACGTGGTAATTGATCGAGTAAACAATGGAGACACGGTGTCTCCCCCGGACGAACAGTGAAAGTAATCCCATAACTACCGACACATCCACCGTAAATCCACGGAATCGATCGCATCAATGCCATGTCGTTCATCAGTAAACGAATATCGAAATTATCCGTCGCGTCGATGATCAAATCGATGTCGTCTAACAGCCACGTCAGTGACGCCCGGTCGACGTCTAATACGTGTGCTTCGATCGTCACCGTCGAATTGATTGCCTCAAGACGCGCTTTCGCAGCAATCGCCTTCGGTACGATGTGACGCGCATCGTCCTCGGTATAAAGCTGTTGCCGTTGTAGATTACTCCACTCGACGTAATCCCGATCGACGATTCGGACGACGCCGACACCGGCACGAACGAGTTGTTCTGCCGATGCGGTTCCGAGCGCCCCCATCCCGATGATCAGCACCTTTGCTGCTGAAAAGCGCTCTTGTCCGGATTCCCCGATCGGTTGAAACCGAGTTTGGCGTGAGTAGCGGTTCATCGAATCAATCCACTCGTTGGACTACTCGCGATCGCATATTGTTTCTTCTCAATCCGTCCCGCTTCGTATCCTAAACGTCCCGCTTCAACTGCTAGTCGCATCGCGCGCGCCATCTTGACCGGGTCTTGAGCATGGGCGACCGCTGAGTTCAATAAGACACCGTCCGCTCCAAGTTCCATCGCATAGGCAACATCAGTCGGTGAACCAATGCCGGCGTCGACGATGACCGGGACCGTTGTCTGTTCGATAATGAATTGCAGATGAAGTGGGTTGAGAATACCTTGCCCGGAGCCGATTGGTGATGCTGCTGGCATGATCGCGTGACAGCCGAGTTCTTCGAGGCGTCGTGCAAGGACGACGTCGTCCGAAGTATATGGTAAGACGATGAATCCTTCTTTAAGCAACTCTTCAGAGGCGCGTAATGTCTCGATTGGGTCCGGTAACAAGGTCTTGTCGCAACCGATCACTTCAACTTTTACCATGTCACACATCCCGGATGCTCGTGCGAGCTTCGCTAACCGGACGGCTTCCTCTGCTGTCTTCGCACCAGCTGTGTTCGGCAGTAAATCGTACTTCGTTAAATCAAGCGACTCTAAGAAATTCGATTGTTGTTTATCAAAGATGTCGAGTCTCCGGATAGCGAACGTCAAGATTTGTGAAGCCGAAGCGTCAATCGCCTCCTGCTGTACCGTAGCATTCGTATATTTTCCTGTACCGAGTAATAACCGTGAGTCAAATGTCTTTTCTCCAATTTTCAGCATGTTTATCCTCCTCCTACGAAATGAACGATTTCAAATGTGTCATGATCCCGAACGACCGTCTGACCGTAAGCCCCGCGATCGATGATCACTCGGTTCTGTTCGACGATGACGAGCTTTTCCCCCAAGCCGAGTTGCACGAGCATATCCTCGATTGTTTCAATCTGTTCGATCTTATGGTCGTTTCCGTTAATCGTAATGTTCATCGGACTTCCTCCTTCTGGATCAACCGTAATGTATTTGCCAAGACCTCCGCTGTCGCCGGTGCGAGTAAAATCCCATGCCGGTGATGACCGGTCGCTAGGAAGATGCGACGCGATGACGAAGCGACTCCGATGTACGGTAAGCCGGATATCGTTTGTGGTCGTACGCCGGACCAGACTTCTTCGATGACTGCATCACGAATCGGTGGATAAAGCCGCACTGCTGCATGAAGCAGTGACGTAACCCCCGCGACACTGACGCCGACCGTCTCATCGTGCGGTAATTCGGTCGCACCGATCAAAATCCGTCCGTCCGCTTTCGGTACAAGATAGACAGAATCATTGAACAGAATCGAGCTTAACGGTCGTCCCGCGAGACGGACCGCCAAACACTCGCCTTTGACGCCATATGTCGCAATCGAAATGTCGGCTGTCGCAAGTATTGCTTGTGATCCGCGCCCAGCAGCCACCGTTACCGTACGTCCCGTCCATATTCCAGTATTCGACTCGATCTTCACGACATCATCACTCTCCTCGAGACGCGTGACATCCACCTGTTCTTCAATCGATACGCCACGTGCGTGTAAGGCACACATCAATGCATTGGTCATTCGTCGCGGGTCGATTTGACCGACCGATGGAAATAAGTATTCTTGTCCGTCTCGTTTTAACAAAAACGGTTGTTCCAGGTAGCCGCAATCGATGCCAGTCTCCCGTTCAAGTCGACGTGCGAGTAACGGATACAGACGGCGACTTCGAGCGGCTAGCGCATGCAGTTCATCACGTAGCTCAATATCCGTCGCAAGCATTCCGGCAGCTGCGCGACTCGTCCCTTGACCGCATGTTTCGCGCTCAAGGACAAGAACGGATTCGTTCTGACAGGCGAGACTGTAAGCAAGCGTCAAACCAATGACTCCACCACCAATGATGATGTGATCCGTCATACCCTAACCTCCTGATAACGCTGAATGGCAGCAAGTGGGTCCGTTTGACCGAGGATGCCGGATAAGACGGCGATTCCGGTTGCACCGGTCGCTGCGATCTCAGGAATACGATCTAGTGTGATGCCGCCGATTGCGATGACTGGTTTTGTCGTGAAGGTAACGACTTGTTTGAGAGCATCAACACCACGTGGCGGAAGATCCTGCTTCGACGCCGTCGGATAAATATGACCGTAGAGCAATTGATCAGCTCCTTCTGCCTCAGCCGCGAGCGCCTCTGCCAGTGAATGGACGGATTTACCGATTGTCAGATCTGGAAAGTGTCTTCGGACATCACCGACGCGTAAGGATCGTCGGGTCAACTGCACACCGATGCCAGCGACATGCGCAACGTCGACGCGGTCATGGACCGTTAATTGATCAGGCAAATATCCTTGCCGAAGGAGTGTTTCAATTAGATCAAGTAATTCTGCCGCTGATAAGTTCGGTTCCCGCAGATGCAATTGATTGGTATAGGGTTGAAGGAATTGAAAGATTTCGGCCCCATCTCGCAAATCGATCGAACCTGTTGAAATCAGATGTAAACGCATCATATCTTCCTTTCTAGACGAAAAAGGACCACTCCCGATGTTGAAAGGAGTGGTCCGAAAATGCGCTGCAGCGCTAAGGATATCTAAGGTTTCGAGCCACTTCCCTCCGCTAGTACGAACTAGATCAGGTTCAAAGGGTCCGGATACTTCCGTCTCAGTCTGCTGGGAGACTCCCCTAGTGTCTTTTCGTGTTTAATTGGCTTGCCCCATTAGTCTAGCATGAGTCGCTTTCCTTCGCTAGTCCTAGTTGAGCGCTTCCACTTGCTGAACGAGCTCCGATTTCGTCGGTCGCTGTTGCTTCTGGCTGTTGGCATACGTCTGCTTCAGCTTCAGGATTCGCATCACTTTCGCATCGAGCATCTCGGTCGTCAGCGTTTCATCTTTGACGGCTTGCATCACTTCAGCATGAACTTTCGCATAAGCACCTGCCTCTGAAAACATTGCCATGTCAGCTCCATTGACGAGTGATTGCCGCGCCGCTTCCGCAAGACCGTATTGTTGCGTGATCGCTCCCATGACGAGATCATCTGTGATGATGACGCCGTTGAATCCGAGTTTCTGACGCAAGAGATCAGTCAGGATCGGCTTCGAGAGCGAGGATGGATTTTGATCGTCATACGCGGGATACAGAATATGGGCGACCATTATCATCTCGGCCCCCTCTTGAATCGCTTCTTGGAACGGTAACAGTTCCGTTCGCTTCAGTTCTTCCTTTGATGCCGTCACTTTCGGCAGTCCAACATGGGAATCGACACTCGTATTACCGTGACCAGGAAAATGTTTGACGACCGGAATCGTGCCAGTCTCTTGCATCCCGTGCATCAGTGCTGTACCGAACGTCGCGACGGTCTTCGGCTCTGCACTTAAGGCACGATCACCGATGATCGGATTGTTCGGATTACTGTTAACGTCAAGGACTGGTGCAAAGTCCATGTTGAATCCATAGTACCGCGATACATGACCGAGCGTGCGTCCGACGTCTTCCATTTTCGCCATATTTGCGCCTTGCGCCATACGTTGACTCGTCGGCAGACGTAATCGTTGATCAGGTACCCGACTGACCCGTCCGCCTTCCTCGTCAATCCCGACGAACGCATATGGCTTTTGGTTCGTCTCTTGAATCGCACGCGTGAACGTTAACAATTGTTCTTCTGACGTGATGTTTCCGCCGAGCAGTAAGACGCCACCAATCGCATGCGTCCGCAACAACTGCCGGTCTGCCGCTGAAAGTTCCGTACCAGCGACTCCGATATAGAGGAGCTGATCGATTTTTTCAGACGTCGACATCGCTGCCAGTTGTTGTTTTAGTTGTGCGTGTTGTCGTTCTTCCTTCGTCGGCTCAGGCTTTGGCTTCTTCGCTTCAGTCGGTTGCTTCGCTTCTGGTTGTGATGGTTTCGTTGATTCCGTCGTCTCCTGCGCACACCCTGCAAGCAACAGGCAGCCGATCAGTACAGTCTTCTTCACAAAGGATCCTCGCTCCGGACACCATTGATGGAATAATAGACGGAAATCTCAGCGTTCAGGGATTGTGAGACCGAACAATATTTATCTTTTGATAACGAAATGGCACGACGGACCTTATCTTCCGGCAAATCACCTTCGAGTCGGTAATGAATCGAGATCGATGTGAAACGCCGTGGATGATCCTCTGCCCGTTCTCCTTCAATATCCATCTCGAAATGAGTGATCGTCAAGCGCATCTTCTCTAAAATCGAGACGATATCAATCCCAGTACAGCCGGCAACGGCATGTAGCAGGAGCTCGGTCGGTCGTGGCGCTTGGTTTTCACCGCCGTTTTCGGGTGCTGCGTCCATCGCGAGATGATGACCTGATTCTGTTTGTCCACTAAACCCCATCTGTTTGTTCCATGTCACTGTCGCTTGCATCGTTTCCACTCCTTTATCAGTAGTCTTCTCCTGTAGTATACGCAAAAAACAGAAACCTTGGAAATTCACGCGCTATTTTGAATAATGGTTCTTTTCTCGGAATCACGCTTTGCGATACCCGACGAAATCGTTTCGTGCTATCCTGTTACTCATAGTTTCGCGCGCAAGCGCTAGAATTGAGGAATCATCCATGTCACCTACTACTCGTTTAAGTCGACGCGATTGGCTCTTGATTGCCACGTTGTCGCTCCTGACGTTCGTTCTCGGAACGAGCGAATTCGTCATCGTCGGAATCCTCGCTGAAATCTCCTCAGCCCTTGATATCACGATCGCAACAGCGGGTACGCTCGTCTCAGCCTTTGCCATCTCCTTTGCGATTGGTACACCAATCGTCATGTCGATGACCGGTCATCTGGAACGGCGTCGCCTGATCCTACGTCTGTTACTTGCCTGGGTCTTACTGAATCTTGCCAGTAGTTTTGCACCAAGTTATGAAGTATTGCTCGCAACCCGTATCCTGACAGCCATCTTGACCGGCGTCTTGATTTCACTCGCGATGGTCGTCGCAAGTGACGGTGTTCCGGTCGCGAAGCGCGGTGTTGCCGTCTCGTTCATTTTCGGTGGTTTTACACTCGCAAACGTCCTTGGTGTTCCGATTGGTACGTTCATCGGTCAACACGCTGGATTCGAAGCCACGTTCTGGCTGACGACATTCATGGGATTAATCGCGTTCCTCGCCGTATGGAAGATCGTTCCCGTCCAGCAATCGACCGGTTCTGGTTCGATTAAAGAGCAGCTCGGATTGTTAGCCAACCCACGGATCTTGATCGCCTTCTTTATTCCGTCGTTCGGCTTCGGGGCAACGTACGTCGTCTACACGTACCTTGTACCAATCCTCCAAACGGAACTCGGCATCGCGAAGACATGGATCAGTCCGATCTTGCTCGCTTACGGTGTCGTCTCGATCTTCAGTAACATCCTTGCCGGTAAAATCGCCAGCAAAAATCCGATGGGTCGCTTACGATTCGTCTTCGTCGTGCAAGCGATCGTCCTTGCTGCGTTATACTTCACAACAGCATCCCTTTCACTTGGTCTGTTTAATATCGCTTTGATGTCGCTGATGTCAATTTTACTGACGACTTCGACACAGATCTACTTGATTGATCTCGCTGAAAAGTTCAATCCGGAAGCAAAAGGACTCGCTGCTTCATTGATGCCTGTCGCAAGTAACGTTGGGATCGCCTTCGGTTCCGCACTCGGTGGAATCGTCTATGCGAACGGTCCGATGATGAACACGGCACTCGTCGGTGGACTAGTCGCGCTCGTTGCTGCGTTATTGACCGCGATCAGTCATCGCCTCGATCAACGGTCGTGAAACCGTTACCTTATGCTTTTTTGTAACAGGTCGATGACGGTTCGATGACGTTATGATGATAGTCCCCATCTGACTGACGTTTTTTCAGTATGATGGGGACTATGTTGTAGTAGAGGAGTGTCTGAAAGTGAAAGCATTACACATGATCGGTCTTGGTCTGTTGACAATCATCCGACTCTGGCTCGGAATTCAGTGGTTCATCGCCGGAATCGGCAAGTACATCAATGGCTTCGATGCAAAACCGTTTCTCGAAGGAGCGCTCGCAAAAGCGACAGGCGAAGATGCACTCGTCAGTTCGTGGTATGCGACGTGGATCGAGCAACTCGCCTTACCGAACGTCGGGGTGATCAACGCCCTGATTCCGTTCGCGGAACTCGTCGTCGGCATTTTGTTGATTCTTAGTCTGTTGACGGTTCCTGCACTCGTCGTCGGGAGCATCATGAATCTCAATTACTTACTTGCAGGGACGATTGCGTTGAACCCGGTCTTCCTAGCAGCAGCTGTCGTCTTACTTGCTGCAGGACGCTTTGCGTATTACATCGGCATCGATCACTGGATCATGCGCTGGTATCGCTCGTCGCAGCAACCACATCCCCTTGACCGAATTCCGGTCTAACGAAAAACTCTCCCGCACGCGGGAGAGTTATTTTTTTTGTTGTTCGAGAATCGTCTGCTGTGTCGGAGTTCCACCGACAGAGACCGTCCGCTCGAGGAACAAATAAGGTTTACCATCGACTTCAAAACGACGGTCACCGAGATAACGTG
This sequence comes from Exiguobacterium sp. EA-TM-5, assembly GCF_053878415.1. Taxonomy (NCBI): domain Bacteria; kingdom Bacillati; phylum Bacillota; class Bacilli; order Caryophanales; genus Exiguobacterium; species Exiguobacterium sp. EA-TM-5. Next base: position 2,382,427 of record NZ_CM132670.1, read on the forward strand.
CCGAGTGCCCATCCGTTGCGAGCTTTTGTTCGATTGCTGCGACATGTTCGTCGAGTGAATAAAACCGATCGTCAAACGTCAACGTGATGTTTTTCTTACGATATCCGAGTAGGAAATTGTAGTAGAACCAGTACATGGCACCTGCGAAGATGACAAAAATCAAGAATTGCATGTGAGCTCCCCCTTTGTATAGTCTTTATACGTTGGAAGAAAACAGGAGGTTTCAAATATTTCACTTTTTTGTAGTTCAGTTAATTGTCATCCCGTTGAGTTGAAGGTCACTCTTAGGCATGTCATATTTAATTGTTCCCTCATATCGAACTTCTTCAGTCCGTGCATCTAAAACAAGGATAGATGTGCCATTTTTCTTTGTCTCGATGAAGGAATACACTAAATCGTTCTCAAGGATTGCCGATGTGTGTCGTTGCACTTCATTGGCATCTCGTTTTGGTAAATCAAAACGATGCTGCGTGAATTGCTTTGTTCGTAAGTCGTACGTCGACCAATTGATTTTCGTTTCAGTCATGTTCTCTGTCATCCCTACGACGGCACCTTCGTCTATCACACGTGTGTCCCACATGTCTTCAACTTCAAGGAACTTCAATCGTGTCGATGTTGAATTGTCTCTCAGATAAACTCTTGTCTTGGCGTCGTCAGGCATCTGTCGGTATAAGACACGATTCTGATAAATGGCAAGTACCTCATCATCTTCTGTTAGTTGAAATGGTAAATCCATGAGTTGGACTGTTTTTTTCTTTAAATCAATTACGTAGATATTGTTTGTACCTGGTTTTTGTACAACATCGCCAATTCGTTTAACATATAACTTCTGTTTCGTTCGTTGAAATGGTCGATAGTAGATCCCTTTAGTCTTTGCCGGTTTTGGTAAAGAAACAGTCTGCACCTTTTCCGTGCCACGTTTCCACGATTGTAGTTCCCATGATCCATCTTCATTGACGTGTAATCCAAATACCTCTTTGTCTTGCTCATATCGTGATAATTCGATTTGGCTCATGAAATGCCGGAAACTGCGTGGAGCATCCGTCACGTCGGAGTAATCTCTAGCGAACTCAGACAAATAATTCGTTCGCTTTTTTTCAACTTCTCCTTTTAACGTGACTTCGTAATCTGTTTTATAACTTTCAGGATCATTGAACTCGAATTGAAGTTGTTTCACCAATCGATCATTTGGAGTTCCCTGTATCGTTTGAACCGTAAATGTAGGTTCTTCTGTTGAAGAAGAGTACACGACATACACTCCAAGTGTCAAAATACAAATGACTCCAAGACATAACATATATTTATAGGTTCGCATAGTATACTCCTCACACCGTGATTTTTCGTTGCAGTAATCGAAGACTTTTCCAGATAATATACGTGAAGTAACACAGACCTAACCCAATCAGAAGAAACATTGCCTCTGTCTCTAGTAAGAGACGTGTTTCATCTAAAAGCACTAATATACCAATGGTTAAGGCAACAGGAACAAAAATTTCAAGTCCAATTCTGATGATTGCTTTACCTTTACGAAATGAACGTTCGATTAAAACCAACAAGAAAATAATACTGACAATGAATAGTGAAATGGCGAGAATGATTCCCAAGTCGATCAGATTCATCGTATAAAAATCGTTCATAACGTTTCGAACTGGACTTAAGCCACTCTGGTTTTTGTATTCCGGTTGAATCAACCAATCAAATAGATAAAAACTTGATTGCAATACACACCACTGAATTCCAATAAAACTTATGATGATCAAAAAGACTGTCGTCAATTTCGAGAAGAAGATGCTTGCTCGACTTCCAGGAAGCATTAGTAAACGATAAATATACTTTGTTTCTCCTAACCAATCCCGGTACCAAATTTGAATCGCATAGATGACAACAATCGCCATTCCGATCAGAGTCATATAACTAAAGAAAGAGGACGCCTCAGAGTATCCGAGTGTATCAATTTGTTTAAGTGCTTCTGCGACGGAAACTCGGTTAAGTTCTATGAAATTCTCGACTTTTCGTTCGTGATACATGACTTGCGCAACGATTGATGCTAACTCAATCGCTACCATTGCTAGTACAACGATCACATAAAGCTTAAAACTCCGTTTAATCTCTTCATTCGTCAATTGTATGTATTGTTTCATCGTTGATAGACCTCCCGCATCCGGTCCTGAACCGATTTCCCGTACAGTTCTCGCATCTCTTCCGTCTCATGTTCATCGATGATCCGACCGTCCTGTAAGAAGACGACTCGATCAATCAAGTGCTCGATTTCCTGAATTTCGTGTGTCGTCATCAAGATGCCACGTCCTTCCATGAAATGACTCGAGAATAGTCCAGCAATCTGTTCTTTCGTAAACAAATCGATTCCAGCGAACGGTTCGTCGAGCAATAAGTACGGACGATCGAGGGCAAATCCAAGGATCAAGCTGACCTTTGCCTGGTTCCCTTTTGATAAGTCTGTGATCTTGTCCGTCGAAAGTAGCTGGAAGATCCGCATCAATTCATCGGCTGTCGCTTGGTTCCAGTCTGAATAATAATCCGCCATATAGGTCAGGGCATCACCAACCGTCATGTAGCCAGGCATCGTCTGGATATCCGGAACGAAGGCGATCTTATTTCGGTTGATCTCGCCATCGACGAGAACCGTTCCCGCGTTGACTGGGACGAGACCTGCGATTGCCTTCAAGATTGTTGATTTCCCCTCACCGTTCAGTCCGATTAAACACGTCAGTTGATCCATCGGAACCGAGAACGAGACACCTTGAAGGACTGGTTTTTTACCGTATTTTTTTTGTAAGCCATGGACTTCAAGCATCAATCTTCCTCCGTTCCGTTTCCTGATAGACGGTCTCGACCTTCGAGACGATCTCATCGAGTGGGATTTGAATCGCCTTGACGGCATCGATAAATTCAGAAACTGCTTCTTCCAGCATCTCGGCACGTACTTTTTGGACGACTTGTGGATCGCGTGTAATCTTACTCGGGACATTCCGTTCTGTCGTAATCAATTGCTGCTCCTCCATCTCTTTATATGCTTTTTGTGCGGTATTCGGATTAATTCCGAGCTGTGCGGCGATTTCGCGGCGGGACGGGATCTCTTGCCCGCTTTGCAATTCCTCGGTCGCGATTCGTTGTTTAAACCAACGGACGACCTGCAGGTACACCGGGCTTCTTTGGTCGAACTGCATCGGTAGACCTCCCTTTCCTGTTTAATGTATTAAAACAATAATACACTTCTCCTCTGTATCATACTCACCATACAGTTTGACTGTCAAGCCGGTTTTTTGTTTCTGTCACGAAAAAGCCACCATCCTCGATTGGGATGGTGGCTCTGATCAATTCAATCAGTACGGATTCGGATCTTCCTGCGGTGTATCCGGAATCTCGGTTGGTTCTGGGAACGTATCCGGTTCCGGCTGACGGACCGGGTCTTCCTGTGGCGTATCTGGCACCTCGCTCGGTGGTGTCTGCGGTATCTCGTCCGGTTGATGATCCGGTTCGCGTTCAGGCACTTCATTCGGATTCTTCTTCATCTTGATCTCCCCCTTACGACGTGATGTAATCGCCGCCGTTGATATGAATCGTCTGACCCGTGACGTAACTTGAATCGCGGGAGGCGAGATAGACATAGGCCGGTGCGTTTTCTGACGGTTGTCCCCGGCGTTTCATTAACGTATCTTCCCCATGCGCCTCAACTTTTTCCTTCGAGAACGTCGCTGGAATGAGCGGTGTCCAGATCGGACCGGGTGCGACCGCATTAACGCGGATTCCCTTCTCGATCAAGCTCGAGGCAAGTGAGCGTGTCAATGTCGTGATTGCCCCTTTCGTCGCTGAGTAATCGATCAACGTTGGTGCTCCACGATAAGCCGTCACCGATGAAGTATTAATGATCGTATCTTCTTTATGCAAATGTGGGAGCGCAGCCTGAATCAAATAAAACATCGAAAAGACATTCGTCTCGAACGTTTCCTTCAATTGTTCTGGTGTAATAGCGAGGAAATCATCCTGCGGGAATTGTTTCCCGGCATTATTGACGACAATGTTCAATTGACCGAATTCCTCAATAACCGTATCGATGATCTCTTGTGCATTTTCCGGTTGACTGACATCTTTTGCGATTTTTAAGGCTTTGACCCCGTAGCCTTCAATCAACGATTTCGTCTTTTCCGCGTCTTTCCCCTCATTTAAGTAAACGATCGCGACGTTTGCCCCTTCTTTCGCATAAGCGACAGCGACGGCACGACCGATTCCACTGTCCCCACCCGTGATCAGCGCGACTTTTCCTGTCAGTTTTCCTGAACCGACATAATCTGGATCATCGTAGATGGGTTCTGGTTTCATGGCGTACTCGACACCGGGTTGTTGTTCCTGTGTCTGCCCTCGTGCTTCTTGATGCATCGCTTCGAACTGTTCTTCTCTCATGAACGATCAGCTCCCTTATCACTGTTGAATGAACTACATGATTAACCATTCCCTTGCGATACATCTATAAACGTTTTTCTGGAAAAGTCAGATGTCATTCGTCAACAGCGTTGGGAATGTATTCGTTCGGAGCATGTGCACGAGTTCACTTGGGTACACTGTATACTGATCCAGTTTGTCAAACGGAACAAAGCGATACGTCAACCCTTCACCTTCTGGACCATAAAAATCTTCTGTTAATAAAGGCAGCGGCTCTCGGCACGTCACATCATAAAACATCCCCAGTTCATGAAATTGGTGATCGGCATACTCAAAGAAATTTTCATGCAGGAAACGGAAGACCGGTGGCTCAATCAACTGACCGAGTTCTTCTACTAATTCACGTTCAATCGCTTTGGCACCACATTCACCGAACTGGACACGCCCTCCCGGTAATGACCAAAAATCATCTTCTCCTTGACGATGAATCAAAAGATGTCCATCTTGAATCAACAGCGCCACTGCGCGAATGTTAAGCTTTTTTTGATTTACTGTAAACGTTAAATCCATCTCATTTCCCACTCTCTAATTTTAGTTTCCCCATACTTTTTCATCATTTCCCATGATTGTATTTTGTCATCAAATTCATCTCGTTGTAATATAAATTCATCTTGATTTTAAGGCATTTTTACATTGAATAACTATTCAATATTACAACAATTGTTATTAGAATATATTTAAGCAATCGAATTGAAACACAAAGGTCTGATGTTTGAATGCTATACTCTCGTTAGTCAAATGACCGCATCACTCACTTCAATACACACTAAACGCATCCACTTCTATAGATGTCATTCCGACGACAACACAAGATATTCAACTTAGGAGGAACATTCATGAAACGAACAATCACGACGTTAGCAATGAGCGCCCTCGTTGTTTCAGGTTTTGCAGCTACGGGTAATGGTAAGGTTGAAGCCGCTTCTGGCTCATCGTATAAAGTAAAAATTAAAGCAGACGGACTCCGTGTCCGGACTGGTCCATCGTTGAAACACCGCATCGTCGACGGCGTCAATGCGGGTCAAACGTTCAAATACCTCGGTCAGACAGGAAACTGGACGAAGATCATGCATAAAGGTGAAAAGCGCTTCGTTTATTCCGGTTATGTCAAGAAGTACAGTACTTCTAGTAAATCAGCGAAAAAAGCATCGTTTTCTTCGTCAACTGGATTCATTCGTCCGACAAGCGGACCAATTACGCAAGGTTACGGAAATGCTAGCGGCAAGTACGGCTACACGTTCCACAACGGAATTGACTTCGGAGCACCTACAGGAGCACCCGTTAAAGCAGCTGCTGCCGGAAAAGTCATCAAGTCGTCATATCAAGGAGCATATGGAAACCATGTCATGGTCGAACATAAAGTGAACGGTATTTCGTACACAACAGTGTATGCTCACCTTAGCAAACGTTCTGTCTTCGTCGGTCAATCGATTCCTAAAGGCGCAAACATCGGAGCTGTCGGTAGCACTGGTAACTCATTCGGATCTCACTTACATTTCGAGATCCATCGTGGTAATTATGTCTACAGCGGTTCATCTGCAGCAAGCAGTGTTAACCCACTCGCCTTCTTGTAAACAAGCACGTTTAAGGTACCTCAATGGAGGTACCTTTTTATATGTATATGGCAATTCATCATATCCAACACTATCTAATACTGTCAATTTTATACTTGTATCATTTTTAAATAAGGGCACAAAAAAATCACTTCTTCTAAAAAGAAAAAGTGATTTTAAAATACCTAATCAAGAAGAAGTACGTTTCGCTTGGTACGCTTTCGAATAGCGATCGGCTGCGATGATCGCATCAGCGACTTCGTCAGCTGTGACGTTGAATCCACTGTGAATCGTCTCGCCTTCAGCTGTCGCTGCCTCGCCGACTTTGACGATATCCTCACGTGACGCATCCTTTAGCTTGACGTCTTCGAGCGTCACCGGTAAGCCAAGATCCATGTAGAGCGCGATATACCGCTCGATTTCTTCTTGTGGATGTTCTTCGAGCGCCAGCTGAACGAGTGTACCGAAAGCAACCTTCTCTCCATGCGTCAAGTGATGGATGTCCCCATCAAGTGCCGTGAATCCATTGTGAATCGCATGCGCTGCAGCTAGTCCGCCACTCTCAAAGCCAAGTCCACTTAAGAGCGTATTGGCTTCGACGACAGCTTCGAGTGCCGGCGTGACGACTTGTGCCTGAACGGATTCATAGGCTAGACGCCCGTGCTCGAACAAGACTTCTTCGCACCGTTTTGCGATGGCTTGCGCGGCAATCGTCGGTCTACCGCCTGCCATCGTCTGTCCACCAAAGGCGACGACGCTTCGGACCTCGACCCATGTTGCCAGCGCATCAGCGATGCCGGACGCGAAGAACCGCGCTGGTGCTTGCGCAATCAGCTTCGTATCGACAAGGACGAGATCCGGATTCTTCTTATAGAAGCGATAACTTTCAAAAATTCCTTCGTCGGAATAAATGACAGACAGAGCACTCGTTGGCGCGTCAGTTGAAGCCAGTGTCGGCACGATGACGACGGAAACGTTCAGTTCATCTGAAACGGCTTTTGCTGTATCGAGCGTTTTCCCGCCACCAACACCCATGACGAATCGGACATTTGCCGCTTTTGCCTGCTCAGCGATTCGTTTCACTTCATGGCGCGAAGCTTCGCCACTAAAATCTGCTTTCTCGATGCCGACGTTTTCGCTCGACAACGACTGCTCAACACGTTCCTTGACGATTTTCCAAACGACATCATCCGCGATGACGAGCGCTTTTTCACCGAACGGGCTCACATATGTACCGAGCCGGTCAATGACATCCTTTCCTTGGACATACTTCGAGGGACTAATGAAGACACGTTCTGACATGTTTCAACATCCTTTCTGTAAGGGGCACGATGATCAATGACATACAGTAGAGCAATTGCCGTTTCGACTGATCGTTAAACCCCCACTTAGACGTCTGAGAGTCAAACATGTAGAAATTGGCTAGATTTCGACAGACTTAGTGAAATATCATGAATCATAAGTCACAGGCTATTCTTTCTTTCAATTTGATAAAATAGAAAAAAGGAAGATAGGAGAGATAACAATGGACAACAGCGACTCAATAAAGAGGTTACTTCTCGAACGAGAGCAAAAATTATTAGAATCCGAAATTCGAAGAAACGCAGAAGAATTACATAAATTATTAGCCCCAACTTTTTTTGAAATTGGTAGTTCGGGCAAGATGATGTATAGAGGTGAAAGGACAGACCAAATTCAGCTAAGCACTGTCCACATGCAGCTGAGTGATTTTGAAATCCATCCGCTTTCAAAGGAAATTGTTTTAACGACTTACAGGATCTATGACGTATTAAATGATCAATCTTCATTACGCAGCTCGATATGGAAATGGATTGATGACGAATGGAAAATGCATTTCCATCAAGGAACCAGAGTACTTTGCTCTACCTAACACCTATCTTGGAACCGAACAAGGTTCATTCCTCTGAATTGATGTCTAATGATGCTTCATTTAAAAACATCTTCATACAAAAAAACCTGAATGGGATTCTTAAAGCAGGAATCCATCATTCAGGTTTTTTTCAGAGATATTAAGCAACTCGCGACGACGATTGTGTCTCCGCTGTTTTATTCCCAACGATTGCCCCGATCACCCCGCCGATGATAGCTGGAACAACCCATCCGAGACTGACGGAAGCAAAAGGTAACACCTCATTGAACACTTTTGTGACGACCGAGACATTGAGCCCTGCTGTCTGTAATCCATCAAACAAGCTGACGACGAATGTCATCCATAGCGCCCCTTGATAAACGGCTGGTTTTCCTTTGAAGAGTGGATGCAAGAACGTCAAGAAAATCAGACAAATCGCCAGTGGATAAAGCGTCATCAAGACTGGTTTAGAAACGGCGAGCAATTGGTTCAGACCGATGTTCGCGACGAGTGCGCTGAAGACTGATAGACCAATCGTCCATTTGACGTATGAGATTTTTGGCACGAGTGCCGAGAAGAACGACGCACATGCCGTAATCAAACCGACACTTGTCGTCATACAGGCGACTGTAATCATCAGACCGAGTAAGATTGCGCCATACTCACCGAAGTAATGATCCGACACGGCAGACAAAATCTCGGCTCCGTTTGCGAGTTGACCAATCTCCGAGACACTCGACGCACCCATGAACGCAAGCGCTGTATAGGTAATCGCAAGTAAAGCGGCTGCGATCAAAGAAGCTTTCGTACAAATCAGCAACAATTGTCGTTTCGATGTGACACCTTTTTCCTTGATTGCTGCGATGATGATGATGCCGAAGACGAAGGCACCTAGCGCATCAAGTGTCATGTATCCTTCTTGGAAACCATTAAAGAAGGCATTCGACTGATATGTCTTCAAAGGATTCTGAAAACTTCCGATTGGATGAAGAACAGCAACGATGATCAAGAGTCCAATGAACGTAATCTTGATCGGTGTCAGAACTTTACCAACGACATCGACAATCTTTGTCGGGTTCAACGATAAAAGACAAGCAACCGTGTAGAACAAGACCGTGAAGATGAGTAATGGCCAATGGCTCGTCGACTCGCTGAAGAATGGCTTGATTCCGATCTCGTATGAGACCGTTCCGGCACGTGGAATCGCAAAGAATGGTCCAATTGCCAGATACAAGATGACTGAGAAGCCGATTCCGAAAATAGGATGGACTCGTGACGCCATCGCTTGTAGATCGCGTTCCCCTGAGTACGCGAAGGCAAGAATCGCTAGCAATGGTAGACCGACACCGGTAACGAGGAAGCCGGCATTGGCGACCCAGACATGCTCCCCTGCGAGCTGCCCGAGCATCGGCGGAAAGATGAGATTTCCTGCCCCGAAGAATAAGGCGAAGAGCATCATGCCGATGACGATGATGAATGATGTTGGAACTGTTTTAGACATAATAAACCCCCACTGATGATTTCCGACTTCATCCGCTCCCTAAGCTGATGAAGTACTTCGTTCGAAAGAATAACATACGTTTAAGAGCTCGTGCTAGGAGTTTATCTGGAGAATATTCTGAAAATTATGCAGAAAGTTTGATATATCTTGTTTCTACATAATTTGTTACGTCTGTGCGTCGAAGCGTGAAACCGGATTCATAAGTTCATCTGACGGAGTAGGAGCTTTCACTTCTTTCTAAAAAAGAAGATAATATAAATTGTTCACAATGATGACTCTCACCAATCGACTTAATTCGTATGTAAAGAATCAAGTTTCCTTTGTCAGCGGCACGTATAGTGAATAGAGAAAGGAGGGGAATGAATGTTGCTCGATCAATTAAATCAATTAATGCGTTATATCGATGAACATTTGACGGAAGAACTATCACCTCAAGACATTACTCGACTGACAGGACTATCCGATTATCATTTTCGAAGAATGTTTTCTTATATGTCCGGAGTAACATTAACGGAGTATATTAAACAACGGCGTTTATCAGAAGCGAATCGCGACTTGATTCAAGGTGCTTCTGTCACTACGGTCGCCTTCCAGTATGGCTTCCGTTCTGTAGAAGGTTTTTCGAGAGCTTTTCGTAACTGGTCAGGTTATTTACCGTCATTTGCCATAAAACATCAGATTCAAAAAACCTTTCCTCCTTTCACATTTTATTTAGAAATTAAAGGAGGAACTTCAATGGAGTTTAAAATCGAAGAAAAAAGTTCATTTTTTATAACAGGTGTCTCTAAACGTGTCTCAATTCAATTTGAAGGGGTTAATGAATCCATCCTTGAGCTTGCCCAATCCATCACTGCGGAGCAAAGACAACAAATGAAGGCAATGGCTGATCTTTACCCTCATCATGTATTGAATGTATCATTTGACCATGAGGAGCAATTCCAGGAAGAAACCGGTTCACTTACTCATATGTTAGGATATGCTACAACACAAAAATTAACTGATTCCAGTATAGGACTTGAACAGTTGTACATCGCTGCATCGACATGGGTCATTTTCCCGAATCGTGGACCTTTCCCAGCAACTTTACAAGAGACGATGGCTCGCTCATATTCTGAATGGTTACCTTCCTCTGGTTATGAATTGATTAACTTGCCTGCCATCTCCTTTACGATTCACGGTGACGACCCTGAACAGGTGTACAGTGAAGTATGGGTAGCAGTTTCAAAGAAAAGTAGTGAACAATAATTCTATATGTGTTAGCAAACGAAAAAGCCGTCTTCTCATCAAACGAAGACAGCTTAAATGTCACACACTCCTTTAAGTTATAGTGAACTGAGGTAGTGTTTTCATTTATGCTAATTCAATTATCCTCTTACAGACTTTACGATCGTCGCCACCCCTTGACCGCCACCGACACATAACGTCGCAAGACCATGCGTCTCACCTGTCCGCTCAAGTTCATGAATCAATGTCACGAGAATCCGCGCCCCACTCGCGCCGATTGGATGACCGAGAGCAATTGCTCCGCCGTTCCGGTTGAGTTTCTCATGCGGGAACTGAAGCTCCGCATCGACCGCAAGGGATTGCGCTGCGAACGCTTCATTCGCTTCAATGACATCGATATCGTCAAGCGAGAGTTTCCCTTTACCGAGTGCCTTCTGAACCGCTTGAACTGGACCGATCCCCATGATGCTCGGATCAACACCAGACGTTCCGTTCGCGACGATCTCAACGAGTGGTGTCACGCCAAGTTCTTTTGCCTTCTCCTCTGACATGATGACGAGCGCGGCAGCACCGTCATTGATACCAGATGCATTACCTGCCGTGACCGTTCCGTCCTTCTTGAATGCCGGGCGCAAACGACTGAGTGTTTCAACAGACGTTCCGGCGCGCGGGAACTCATCCTTATCAAAACGAATCGGATCGCCTTTTCGTTGTGGAATCAGAACCGGTGTGATTTCCGAGATGAACCGTCCTTCTGCTAATGCTGTCTGTGCTTTTTGCTGACTCGTCGCGGCAAACTGATCCTGCGCTTCGCGGGAGAGTTCATACGCATCGGCTAAATTCTCTGCTGTGATGCCCATGTGATAGTCGTTAAAGGCACACTCGAGTCCATCTTGGATGATCGTATCGACGAGTGGTTGGTCACCCATCTTCAGTCCAGACCGTGCGCCCGCGAGGACATACGGTGCTTGGCTCATGTTCTCCATCCCACCGGCAACGATGACGTCGGCTTCGCCTGACTTGATTGCCTGATACGCGAGATGGACGGCAGAGAGCCCGGATCCACAGACCTTGTTGACGGTCATCGCGGGACACGTCTCTGGTAACCCAGCAGCCAGTGCCGCCTGACGTGCTGGATTTTGACCAAGTCCTGCTGAGAGAACGTTGCCGAAAAAGACTTCATCGACTTGACTTCCTGCGACACCAGCTTTCTCGAGTGCTGCGCGGATGACGGTCGCTCCAAGTTCCGTTGCTTTGACATCCTTCAAACTTCCATTGAAATTCCCGATCGCCGTGCGCGTCGCACTGACTATGACGACTGCTTCACTCATCTGCTCCATCTCCTTATTGAATCGTGTATCCACCATCAAGTACGTTCGCTTGTCCGGTGATGCCTTTTGCTTTGTGGCTCGCAAGGAACAACGCATAATCTGCGATTTCCTCGACGGCGAGCAGACGTTTTTGCGGGACGAGCGGATAGATGACTTCTTCAAGTACCTTCTCAAGCTCGACGTGTCGTGTTTTCGCTAAGTCTTCCATTTGATTACGAACGAGTGGTGTATCAACGTAACCCGGACAAATCGCGTTGACGGTGATCCCGTGCTCCGCACCTTCAAGGGCTGCGACCTTCGTTAGACCGAGCAACCCATGTTTCGCTGAATTATATGCTGCTTTACCGGCAAAGCCGATCAAGCCGTTGATCGATGCCATGTTAAGGATGCGACCGTAGCCTTGTTCCTTCATGATCGGAAAGGCATGTTTGATGGCCATGAACGGTGCCGTCAACATGATCTTAATCATCAATTCGAACTTCTCCGTCGGAAACTCTTCGATCGGTGAGACATGTTGAAGACCGGCGTTGTTGATCAAGACGTCGAGTCGACCGAACTGTTCGACCGTTTGCTTCAAGACCGCTTCGACTTGTGCTTCATCGGTGACGTTTAACGTCATCCCGACTGCTTCATGACCGGCCGAACGAATCGATGCTGCAGCTTCCTCTGCTGCTTCCGCACGGACATCCGTGACGACGACTTTCGCTCCTGCTGCTGCGAACGCCTTTGAGATTTCAAGACCAATCCCACTCCCTGCACCTGTAACGAGTACGATATCTCCTTGTACCATCAGTTTCACTCCCCTACCGTCACACGCTCGAGTTCCGGACTGACCGTGAACCGTGCTTCCGTGACTTGTTTGACGTCCTCGACCGTTTGACCATTCAGCGTCTCGATCAAGACCATCCCGTCCGGTGTGAAATCAAAGACGGCCCGGTCCGTGATGAGACGGTTGACGACGGTGCGTCCTGTCAACGGCAAGGTACACGCCTGTTTGACTTTTGATTCACCGTGTTTGTTGACATGTTCCATGATGATGACGACGCGTTTTGCTCCGTTGACGAGGTCCATCGCCCCACCCATTCCTTTGACCATCTTCCCTGGAATCATCCAGTTCGCGAGATCACCGTTCTGATCGACTTCCATCCCGCCGAGAATCGCGAGATCGATATGCCCGCCGCGAATCATTGCGAACGACTCAGCACTATCGAAGTAAGAAGCTCCTGATTGTGCCGTTACCGTCTCTTTGCCGGCATTGATCTCGTCGGCATCGACTTCATGATCGAGTGGATACGGTCCGATCCCAAGCAAGCCATTTTCAGATTGCAACATGACATGCATGTCGTCCGGAATCGCATTGGCGATCAATGTCGGAATCCCGATTCCGAGGTTAACGTACATCCCGTCTTCAATTTCCTGAAGTGCGCGTTCAATGATGATATCTCGTGTCGTTTTCATATCGATCTCCTCCTCAAGCTTCCCGGACAGTCCGGCGTTCGATGCGTTTTTCATAATCCGTCCCGACGACGATACGCTGGACGTAAACAGCAGGTGTATGGATCTCGTTCGGATCCAGTTTGCCAACTTCGACGAGTTCTTCGACTTCGACGATCGTTACCTTTCCCGCTGTTGCGACAATCGGATTAAAGTTGCGTGACGTCTTTCGGAAGACGAGATTCCCGAGACGATCTGCTTTCCAGGCTTTGACGATCGCAAAATCACCGACGATCCCTTCTTCGAGCAGATACGTTTTTCCGTCGAACTCCTTTTGTTCTTTTCCTTCGGCAACCGGTGTCCCGACGCCAGTCGGTGTATAAAAACCAGGAATGCCAGCACCACCGGCCCGGATTCGTTCCGCAAGCGTACCTTGGGGAACGAGATCGACTTCAATCTCGCCACTGAGGTACTGTTGTTCGAACGTCTTGTTTTCTCCGACGTACGACGAGATCATCTTCTTAATTTGTCGCGTCTGCAAGAGTAGACCGAGTCCAAAATCATCGACGCCACAGTTGTTACTGACGACCGTCAAATCCTTGACGCCCTTCTCTTGTAGCGCCGTGATTGATTTTTCTGGGATTCCGCAGAGTCCGAAGCCCCCTACGACTAGCGTCGCCCCGTCAAAGATGTCTGCTGTCGCTTCCGAGAATGATGCATATACTTTCCCCTGTTTCATCTGATGATGCCCCCTTTGAAGTCTTTAATACAAACCAGTTAAGCTATACAATCCAATCATCAAGAAGACCGTCACTGTCTTGAGGATCGTGATCATGAAGATATCTTTATAAGACTGACGGTGCGTGAGTCTCGTGACCGCTAGCAACGTGATGACGGCACCGTTATGCGGTAACGTATCCATTCCGCCGGACGCCATCGAGATGACGCGGTGCATGACTTCTGGCGGCACACCACCTGACGTGATTGCCTGCGTATATTTATCAGACATCGCACTTAACGCGATCCCCATCCCGCCGGATGCTGAACCAGTAACACCAGCAAGCGTCGTCGTCGTGACTGCTCCGTTGACGAGCGGATTCGTGAATGTTTCCGAGATCCCGCTTGAGACGGACTTGAATCCTGGAAGTGCGGCGATGACACCACCGAAGCCATACTCAGCACCGGTATTCATGACGGCTAAGAGTGCGCCGCCGATACTGACGTTTAGACCCGCTTGGAAGTTCGTCTTGATCTTCGGGAAGTCATACAGCATCGCTGCGAGAATTCCGATCAACAATGCCATTTGGACGGACCAGATGGCAAGAACAGCTGGTGTCTCAATCTTTCCGAATGCTTCTAGACCGATTGCTGAGAAGTCGAACCCTTCTGGATACCATTTCGGAATCGACAGGGTGAAGACTTTGTTCATGACAGCAACGAGGACGAGTGGGACGAAAGCTAGGACTTGACGATAGACCGGTTGACGATCCGTTTCGAGCGTCATTTCCGGTTCGTTCTTCAATTCCATCTGTGGTGCGGCACTCGCAGCCGTCGCTTCGAATCCAGCATAGCCTTCACCCGCTTGATGGGCATTTTTCTTGCGTGACTCGAGATACCACATCCCGACGACTAAGATGAATAACCCACCGACTGAACCCATGATTGGGGCAGCGTAGATATCTGTTTTAAAGAACGTCGTAGGAATGACGTTTTGAATCTGTGGTGTTCCTGGTAACGCGTCCATCGTGAACGTGAACGCACCAAGGGCAATCGTTCCTGGAATGAGACGTTTCGGGATATTCGCTTCACGGAACAGGTTTGCCGCGAACGGATAAACAGCGAAGACGACAACGAATAAGCTGACACCGCTATATGTAAGAATGGCGCCAAGTAAGACGATAGCGAGGATGGCGCGTTTTGCACCAATCATCCGGATGATCGTTTTCGCGATTGATTCCGCGATACCGGACATCTCGACGACTTTCCCGAAAATCGCTCCGAGTAGGAAGACCGGGAAGTACGCTTTAATGAACCCGACCATCTTTTCCATGAAGATATTCGAGAAGAAGGGTAATACCCAGTCCGGGTTCGTCAGTAAGACGGCGAATAAGGCACAAATCGGTGCAAATAGGATGACCGAAAAACCACGATAGGCAACGAACATCAATAAGGATAAGGCAAGAAGAATGATGACTAGTTCCATAAATAGATCTCCTTCAATTTTTAGTAAGCGCTTTCAATATCGCTTCTTCCTCATTTAACAATGTCGTGTCTAGTAAGGTCAATTAAAATCGCAATATCTATAAGTACAGATTATAGAATGCATAATTTCACATTATAGACACATTTCATGACTAGAGAATATTTTTTTAGAAAACAGGAGATTTTCCTTTTGTGGCGTATCTATTTTAAATAACGCTTATTTTTTGAAAGGATGGACGATTTATGAAAAGCATCCTTTTTGACGTCTTGCATAACGTGACGCTATTAATGGCTGGTTTCTATCTCCTTGGGAAATTATCTCCACTACCGATTACCCGAGAATCTCCGCGTATGACCCGCGTGTATTATGGTCTTGCCTTAAGCGTCATCTCATTACTACTCATGCAGATGACGATCGAAGCGGCTCCAGGTGTCATGGTCGATTTACGCCATATTCCAGTCATCGTCGCCGCCTACTTCGGTGGTGCTATCCCGACGACGATCGTAACAATCGCGATCATCATCTATCGATTCAGTTTAGGAACGAACTTAGCTGCTTTTACCGCATTCGGTTTCATCGTTGCCATTGCGCTCGGGACGAGCTTGATTGTGCGCGAGATGCCGCCATACGCGAAACGGACGTTTACACTCGTAACAATCTATGCGACTGCTTTGCACGCTCTCGTCTTATGGATCGTCTTGCCGAAACAAATCCTTTTACTTGAGGTGATGTCGGTCGTCGTGCCTGCATCGTTCGTCAGCAGTTGGCTCGCCCTACTGATCATCCGTGATATTCGGTTAACGAAACAATCTTTACGGATGCTCCATCAAAAAGCACAACTCGACTTTCTGACAGGTCTGAATAATTCACGTGCCTTCAACGAGTACTTTACGGATGTCAAACAACGATTGATCCTAAAGAAACAATCAGTCGTATTATTGACGATTGACATCGATCATTTTAAGCATGTCAACGATACGTATGGACATGAATCAGGTGACGAGGTGTTGCGACAGTTTGCTTCGCGACTGCGAGACGGTGTCGCCGAGAGTGGATACTTATCACGTAATGGCGGTGAAGAATTTTCGGTCCTGTTTGAAGGCATACCGCTTACTGAAGTGCTTCCATTAGCAGAGCAATTGCGCGAACGCATCGCCACTAGCCCCTTCCAATTAGCTACGACGGATCTATCGCTCACGGCATCGTTTGGTATAGCTGCGTATGATGAGACGACGTATCAGATTGAACTCCTCCTGCCGGATGCCGACGCAGCACTCTATCAGGCCAAACAGCAAGGACGGAATCAAGTCGTCTTGTTTTCTCCTAATGCGGAATCTGCCGTTAGCTTTCAAGAATAACGATGGACGTCACTACGGAAATCCGCTACCTTTAAAGAAGAGGTAGGTGATTGGCATGAAGTTAGCAAAAGGTCCCTATATCCTGATCGGCCTCATTTTAGGTCTCTTGTTCGGATTCATTGGTGACAACTTCTATTTGTATGTATCAGCAGGTATTCTTGTCGGAGCACTGCTCGAGTTATATGTTGCATACGAACAACGCAAGAAAAATAAAAAATCATGATGGAGGTACCAGCATGACATTCAGTGATCTATTCCTTTCGACACTCTCGTATATCGGTGTCGCAACTGTACTCCTTGCGATTGGTGTCGTCCTATTCGAAGTGACGACGAAATCAAAGGAGTTCGAACTCATTCGTAACGGGAAGAAAGCGGCCGTCTACGCCTTCGGTGGACGTATTCTTGGTCTTGCCATCGTCCTCTATTCGAGTATCTCGAACTCCGTCAGCATTCTCGATATGGTGTTGTGGGGTGCACTCGCGATCGTCTTACAAATCGTCTTGTTCTATCTCGCGGATTTACTAATCCCACGTTTGAGCATGACGAAAGAGATTGATGCGAACAACGAAGCAGTCGGCTTGCTGCTTCTCTTCTTATCGATTTCGATCGGTTTGATCATTGCAGGATCGCTTACATATTAAGACGCGGTAAAACAGCCCTGGATCATTAGGATCTAGGGCTGTTTAGATTATAAATTGTTTCATTCATTTTATAGGTTCTAGCTTCATGAGGTCGCATCCTAACTGTGTCATTCAATACGTTTTGTAAGGCTGTGTTTCGAATATCTATAGACAATAGAAGTGCCACATTTTCATTCGAATGATTCAAGACGATCACAAAGTTAACTTCGCCGTGATGACGTTCATACGTATGGATAACAGGTTGGATGGCATAAATCATTTCATTCCACATGAGTGTGCTAATTGTCTCCTCATAAAAGAGTGTTTTTACCGTCGGTCAGCAGAAAGTTCCATTGAAAAAGAAAAAGAGAGGAAGATGATCAGGTTTAATCCCATCATCTTCCTCCTTTCGTTTAGTTTAATCAAAAGATATCCTCTCTTTTGAGTCAAACCTCTTATCTAAAATCTGGATTGACTGAGAGATTAGATTTTTAAATGTTATTTATTCTTCTTCAAAAACAATATAATTATCTGGTTTATATATTTTACTTATTGAGAAAACATGCCAGTATAAATTACATTAGCAGGCAAAATCCCAGTAAATCGTAAATATACACCTTTACCTTTATTCGTTTTATAAAACATAGCAGCAGAACCACCCAAAATAACTACCGCACTTGCAGCTACAGCTTTTACAATAGCTGTAGGAGCTGAGAACCAAGGCGACCAAATAGATACAAGTGCAGCTGTACCAGATCCACCAGTCAAAGCCTGAGCTGTAGTATTTGTTAAATTGTCATTTAAATACACTTTATACCCCCACCAGTGAACTTCAAGAGTATTTTTACCTTTACTACTAGCTTTTGCCGATACATTTTGATCTAAAAACTGAACATGATTATCAACTATAGCTATGCTGTCACGTTCTTCTGCTGTAAGTTCATTTAATAAAGCATTTTTATCAGCAATCTCTGCATTAACTTTAGCAAACTCATCTTCACCAATTTTAGTGATTAGACCCTCAGCATCTTCAATCACAAAATTATTATCTTTAAAAACTATAAAATTATCCACTAAATCAATCGTTTTTTGATTTAGCTCATTTATATTTGATGGTGAATCATCTGCACTTACGTTGTTTCCACCTGCAGTAAAACTACTGAAAACTAACAAGATAGACAACAACAGGAAAAATCCTTTAAATTTCAACTAAAACCCCTCCTATTAAAATTTGGATATGATTCTACTAAATGTAGTGTTAGAAACAATAAGTTGATAATGGTTCTGTAAAACCTATTTACTTACAGTATTTTTACCATATTTGTTTTCCATAACGTAAAATACAAAAAATATTATAAGAATAACAAATGGAGCTGTACTGTACTTCATCATCTCAAAGTATGGTAAAATTAGAGATAGAAGTATCAGAAGTGTTGCTACCAATCGAATGGTAATAAGGTTTTTTTGATATTTCTTATTTTCCAATTTAAACCCTCCTTTTCTTGATATAACCATAACATAGTGTTTAATCTAATGAAACCGGTTGGCTATTAATCATATTGATTTCTTCATCAACCACGTTATGCCATCTGTGTTAATAAAAATCTTTTAAACGGCTTGAGCTCTGTATTTTAACGGAGCTAAGCCGTTTTATCGTTAGTGATATAGCTCTCCATTGTAGAAGTGAATATACTTTAAATTCGTGCAGAAGTTCGTTAAAATCTTCAAACTTATGTAGACAATAGCGTTGATCTTTTGCGCTCTTTAAAAGGACTCAACGAATCATTTTAAATACATTTACTAACATGAGACAGTCTTTATACCTGCCACGCGAATCACATGACAAACAGTATAAAACAGGAAATATAACATCGTATTAATAGTCCTTTATTCATATACACACCTTAAATATCAACATGATTATTTCCATTTTCATACTATACACTACATATTCCATGTGTATGATTCTTTTCGAATAAAAAGTCACAACATAATATGACGTATCACCATTTCAACTAAATATATGCAAGGAGAAACGAATGAAAATTAAGCCGCAAAAATTAAATGATATTGAAACCAATCAATACATCCCGATCAAATGTACTATCTCTTTTCCTGAAGCCTATTATGCCGATATTTTAGGCGATATGGATGAAACATAACTACAGTTCATTTCGAAAAAATTGCAAATCAATACGTTGTACTTCTACACGAGATTTCATTATTTTATCGAGGAAAATGTCACAAGGTACTGCCAAGGTCAAGGATTACCTATCCATTGGCTAGGTGAAGGAGATAGCTATAAATTCACTAGAATAGATATTGATAGCATTCAAAAATTTAAAAAATGTTTTTACTTAATCGATATAATCACTGAACGCATGGACGATGTCACTTTATTTTCGGTAAACGATCATCTAGAGGTTCCGAGTGAAGAATCGATGATTACATATGGTAGATTCTTTATATCGGATAACATTAAAGAGGAACGTATTACATTACTTATTTCAGAAGATGTGCATGGCACGTTTCGCTTGATGTCTAATGATCCGATGTATACTCCGAAATCCTTACAGGAAACGTTAGGCGAACTTGTTTTCTTTGTGTAGAAAACTACTCAATCTTTCAAATATGCCTACGTACTTTTGGAAGTTCATATTTATAAGACTCAGCTAATGCTAAGACAACTACGACTACACGATTTTTTATTATCTTTCATGTTTAATAATTGAAAGCAACTCAAGCTATTTCTGAGTTCTAAATAGATAACATATTTGTGAAAATTCAGCACTTATTTAAGTAATACAAAAAAAGAACGTAATTAATAAGAAAAGGTATAACATTGTATGAATACACTGTATAAATTCTAATTTCGATAATGCATCAAAATATTTCAAATAAAAAAGTTGAATTTATATATTTTCAAATCGAATACGAAAGTCGAATTTAATTCAAGTGAAAAACATCAATCGTTTTTATATACCGTTCTGAATAACATAAACGATAAGTAAGCCAAAGAGCGTTCCCATAATTGTTAATAGTACTTTTTTCATCATTATTCCTCCTAGCAATACATATAATCCGTGATGTACAGGTTTTTAATCTTTTAATGTTCTCTTTTGGTAGATCATGAAGACTAAAGCACTGGATAATATACCAGCCATCAAAATAACGATCAGATTAATGGATAGCGAAGAGAAAGAGGCACCATTCTCAACCTTTTTAGCTAGCTCTAAAAGTTGTAAGTTCGGCAAATAATCGACAATCGAAAGTAACGGATATTTATCAGAAACCTGCTGGAGCAACGTTCCGAATCCGAATAAAAACATGACAGGTAATACAGCGACAGAAGCTTCCATCACAGAAGAAGTCATCAACCCTAAAAGCGTTCCTAAAGCAAGATAGAACAAACAAGAGACGAGAAGTCCAATTATTATGATGAAAGGATGTGACGGAGCATAACCCGTAATGACGGCACTAACGACTATGGTGAAGAGTGTGATCAGAGCAGTCAATATACTTTTGCCACCTAGAATCTCTAGAGTGGAGGCAGGTGACAGCATCAAACTACGCAACGTGTTCTTCTCTTTTTCTTCTGCGATCAATGTACATTGAACGAATGCTGCTACTGAAGAGAATGTCAAATTGATGACGGTGTAGTGAATTTCTAACGTCACTCGCCAATATTCTTATAGACAATTGCCATCAAGATAGGAACCAATAGTGTCGTACCTACAAATACGTTTCTTGACACGTCTTTTACATCCTTCTGAAAAATGGCCATTGTACGATTGATTGAAAAGATCATCTGAGTTCACTCCCTGTTACTTTTACGAACACGTCCTCTAGAGTCGGTTCGTTAGAATGGATAGATACAACCTGATTAGTACGTAACATTTCATAGATATGGCGAGCATCTTTTTCATTCGATTCGAAAACGTGTTCTAGGCCGTCTAATGATTCGATTGTCAACGTCTGATCAGCAAAACGCTGTTTGATCGATTTTGGTGATCCTAACAACTGGATATGACCACGATTTAGGAAGGCGACACGATCGCAAAGGGTGTCCGCTTCTACCATATCGTGAGTCGTTAAAAAAATCGTCGCACCGTCTCGATTCATATCTCTAAGAGCAGAATAGATGGCTTGCGTGTTGACAGGATCTAACGCAGAAGTAGGTTCATCTAAGAATAAGATTTCGGGTTGATGTAAAAAAGTTCGAGCGAGCAGTACCCGTTGTTTCATCCCTTTCGACAGTAAGGCAACTTTCTTATTCTGCTCATCACCTAAATTGACTAACTCCAGTGCACGATGAATATGGTTTTCAGAGACAGAAAAATTTTTGCAAAATAGTTTTAAATTGTCTTTTACAGTCAAGCGATCTGGGTAATATTAGAACTAATCGCCAATTACTTTCCTGGAGAAACAGAAAACGTGAGTTTTTCGAGTATTGTTGTTTTATCTTTCTGATCTATGTAATTAAGCTCATCCACAAATAGAGTCACACTAGTTCCCCCTCCTTGGATGAATTATCCATTGAAAATATACATCCACCTTATCATGTTTTTTACAAAATGTAGGTTATAAAACATGAATGATGGAATAGCGAATTAAATATTAAATAATTTAGAAATGAATTTCCGTATAGTAGTCGCATCCGATTTTCTTATTAACGTTTGAATTCACAAATATAGCGCAGAAGACACAAAAACGGCTTAAGTCCGTATAAAGAACGAACTTAAGCCGTTTAAAGAATCATTAAGTTATCTGGTTTATTAGTAAAGAAATATTTTATTAATATTATTATTTTTCAAGCTCTTCCAGCTCTTTACGCGAACGCGGAAAACCATTCGCTTGCCACTCAGCTCGATAGATGGAATCGAGTTTCGTCAATCCGACCTCATCCGGATCCTTCGCAGCATCTGGACTCGGATCCTGATCAAGATGTGCTAAATAGTCACGTAACGCATCCGTCTGGGTGCCCTGATCCCGCTTCCTTAACAGGAGTAGACTTGTCCCCGCAATGATACCGGCACCGAACAAATACCGTTTTTTTAAGCCCATACGGTTTCCTTCTTTCTTCCCTTAAACCAACCCACCGCCGTCACGCAGTCGAGGATGCGCGATGCGTTTGACCTTTCCCTCTTCGACCGTCAGAACATGATCGGGTTGACGCTCGAAGTAACCGGTCTCAAGCACCCCAGACCAGCTCTTGACTTCTTTTGCGAACAATCGGACGTCCGAGACAGCTGATAAATCAACATCCAAAATCATGTGCCCTCCATCCGTAACAAAGGGACGGTCGTCTTTCACGCGTAGTGTTGCTGAGACATGCTTATCACACAACCGCTCGAGCACATACGGTAAGGCAAACGAATCGAGTTCAACCGGTAACGGTCCACTTAAATGATGAACGAACTTCGAAGAATCGGTCAGATAGAGTAATTCGCGACTCATCAGTGCGACGATTTTTTCGCGAAATAACGCACCGCCGCCGCCTTTGATCGTTTGGAACTGACCGTCGATTTGGTCGATTCCGTCAATCGTCACATCGATTTCCATTCCCTCTTCCAGATCGATCAACGGAATCTGTAAACGTTCAGCAAGCTCTACCGTCGCAAGCGATGTCGCTACGCCTTGAATCTGTAGTCCCGCCTGTACGAGTGGACCAAGCGCCTCGATGAACCGTTCCGTCGTTGAACCGGTCCCAAGCCCCACTATCATTCCATCCTTCACATAAGCCAGTGCTGCTTCGGCGACTAATTGTTTCTCCTGTTCATACATCCGCATCCCTCCTCACTGATTCTGTTCCCGTTTCGATTCGTCTTCAATCGACTGGGAGAGATGATTCCGTCAAAGTAAGGTACTGCTCAATCGCCTCTACAAGTGGTTCTTGTGCCTCAATCCAAAAGGCAACGGAGGTCGGATCGGCGTTGAGATGACGTTTAACGATTTCATCGATTGTCGCTTGTCCCGAATCGTGCATGACCGCTTCAAAGACTGTCGAAAATTGACTTGAATCCGCTTGAACCGTTTGATACAGGCTATTACTGAGCAGATAACCGATCGTGTAGGGAATATTGTAGAAGGCAAGATTCGGATTGAACAAGTGACTGATGTACATCCACTTATAACGCGCTGGTTCAGGTAAGACTGGACCGTAGGCTAAGCGTTCTTCGTCTTGTAGAAGTTCACTTAACCGGTCGGCACTGACCGTACCTTGCTGACGTTCTGCGTAAAACCGTTGCTCGAAACGGAACATCCCGGGAACGATGCTAGCATACTTCAGCCCTTCCCGGATCTTGACCTCTAGGAGAGCGAGCACTTCCTCCCGTTTCGTCGTCTCTTTGATCGCCGCATCGAGAACGAGATTTTCCATGAACGTCGAAGCCGTCTCCGCGATGCTCGTTCCTTTGACTTGATTTAAATACGGTTCGTCTTGCAGTAAATAATTATGATAGGCATGACCAAATTCGTGCGCGAGCGTCGCGACGTCCGGATAACTGTCGCGATACGTCATGAAAATTCGACTCTCTTTTGCAATCGGGAATGCAGCACAGAATCCACCTTCTGCTTTTCCGGGACGATTCTCTGCATCGACCCATCCCTTACTAAACACTTTTTCAGCAAAAGCACCGAGTTTTGGATTCAACTGTTTGAATTGTTTCGTGACGATTGTCTGTGCCGTCTCAAACGGAACATGCCGCGCGGAGCGATACGTATTCGTCTCAAAATCATGCCATTCGCCCGTTGCCCGCTCCGCCTGGGCAATCTTGCGAGCGTAATAGGCTTGGAAAAGTTGCCGGTGATGTTCGAGTGCGTCCATCATTGCTTGTAAGCTCGCTTCCGTGATCCGGTTCTGCTCGAGCAACTCGGTTAATGGTTGCTCCCAGTCACGCATCTTATACGACTGTAGTCTGAAGCCAGCAATCCGGTTCAGAATCGTCGCAAACAGGTCAGCTTCTTCTGCACACGCGGCGTCTACTACTTTTGCTGCCGCTTGACGCGCTAAGCGGTCGGACGCAAACATCGCTTCGTGTAGCCCTTGACCAATCGTGACTTGTTTTCCGTCTAAGTCAACGCGTAATGCCATGAAGCGCTGTTTGTAAAGCTGCCCCCAGCCTTGGAATCCGTCAACACCAAGATCTTGTAACAATTGTTCCTGAACAAGCGGTGCACGACGCGACTGGATATCGCGACGTTCATTCAAGAAAAAGGTATACGGTGAATCAGCAACAAACGTTTCCCAGTCTTCTTGTGATACCGCTGCAATCTGCGTATCAAGCTCTGCTGCCAAACTACGAACTGTTGCTTGAACGACTTCGATTTCTTCGAGCAACACGTGGACCTCCGATCGTGTAACGTCCTCTGCGTATAAGCAGTAAATGAAGTCACTCCATTCCTCGACGTCTCGCGCGACTTGCTGGTAGCGTTCGACTTGTTCCGTTAATGTAACCGGACGTTTTGTCAACGCCGCTTGTATCGAAGCGATTCCCGCTTTGACGTCATCGATTGTATATAGTTCTTCTAGCTGCCATCGTGTCTGTTGCATTCTATTTCCCCCTATGCGTGATCTATTCGTTCTTTCATTCGTGAGAACATTCGACTTCTCCTGTTTTTTCCATCTTTCATTAAAAAACCTCCTTCGGTCATTGACCAAAGGAGGACATTGTCATCATAAAACGAAGAAGTAGACACAGAGGAAGTGTGCTAGACTTCCGAGAAGAACGAAAATATGGAAAATCTCATGGAATCCAAGATGTTTGAACGATAGAACACGCGGCTTCAGACCATAGATGATGCCACCGATCGTATAGAAGATACCACCAAGGAACAATAAACCGATACCAAGTGGCGAGAGGACTTGTGCGAGTGGCGTAATCGCAAACACCATGATCCAGCCCATTCCGATGTAAAGCGTCGTCGATAACCAGCGTGGACTGTTGAACCAGACCAATTTAAACGTGATTCCGGAAACGGCAATCAACATGACGATGCTGAACAAGACCCAACCGGTCGGACCATTCAGACTGACGAGACAAAACGGTGCATACGATCCAGCAATCAATAGATAAATCATCGAGTGATCCAACCGACGCCAGATCGCAATCGCCCGGTCGCTGGCAAGCACCATATGATACGTCGCCGAGACGGCATAGAGCGCCATCATACTGACCCCAAAAATAATCGCTGCGACGATTGCGAGCGACGCCCCTCGTTCTAACGATGCTTTGATGACGAGTGCGAGTAACCCGACAAAAGCAAAAACTGCCCCTCCAAGATGCGTTAGTCCATTGATTGGTTCTCTCATATAAGCTTTCACTGTTGTTCCTCCCCTGATATGTAGTTTCGAATACTACATGGCGTTATATACATATTCTATCATATGATGGAGAAGTAGAAAGTCCTATTTTAACGATTTTGGAGGTTTTTTTATGGCACGTTCTGACGACACGAGATACGATCGTCAATTACAGCTCGAAGATATACCGAATATCGATCTCTATATGGATCAAGTCATCCAACTGTTCGAGCGGACATTCGAGGACACAACACGCAATGCGGATGAGACGATTTTGACGAAGACGATGATCAACAACTATGCTAAAAAGAAATTATTCTTTCCGGTGACGAATAAAAAGTATACGAAAGAGCATTTGATCCTGATCAGCTTGATTTATCAGCTGAAAAGTTCGTTTTCAATCAATGATATCAAGACGATTCTTGCGCCCTTAAACGAAGGGATCGAACAAGACCAACTCAACCTCGCAGACTTTTACCGGAATTACCTTGAGCTGACCGAACAAAATACAGCCCGCTTCGTAACGGAACAAGAGGCTTTGACTGCTTCAACGACTGACCCACTAGAGCAGATTCTCGCTCTGGCTCATATAAGTAATCTGTACCGACGAGCGGCGGAACAGTTGATTGATACCCATCTGAAAAAATGAGAGAACGGTTTCACTGCGTGATACACTAGAAGAAAAGGCAGAGGAGGAACGGTCATGGAATTAGCGACGATTTTCTTGCGACATTTGGATGACATCGGACCAGAACTGAGAACGTACCAGGATGGTATTTTGATTGAACTGGCATTCGACCGAACGATTGGAACAGAGCAGGTCCCTGCAAGTGTGTTGCTTGAAACAGCCGATGATTTAACGGCACGGCTACGCACACAAACTACTCAGGCACTGCTACTCGCTTCGAAAATCCATGCGTTTGACGCCCATGCACCGAGCCGCATCGCTGAAATGATGTCGATTCACGGCTATTTTAAATCTCACCGTTTATCACATCCCTTAAATGCCTACTCCACCGCCCTATTTATTAGCCGCCTTTCTCCGCAAGACGTGTTACTCGAACGGACGGTTCAACTATATGCACTTCTTAAGAAACAGCATCGTTTTATCGTGACGCCTTTACTTACCTCTTTCGTTTTCTTTCATGCTACGACACGCGGTGATTTAGCTGACTTAGCCTCCCGCATCGAAACGGTCTACCAACGACTGAAACGACGGTTCGGTCGAGCGCAACAGACATACGTCGTCGCCTTGTTATTCGCTTTACTACCAGAGGACGATTGGGATCGCTATATCGCTCAGCTGGAGTCGTCTAAAAAGCTGCATCGCAAACATCACGTTCCTTTATCGTTTCATGGCATGCTCGCTTTACTAGGCGACCCGAGCGAACACGCTACATCACTCCAACGGATGGCAGAGACGTTACGTCCTGATCTGCACTTTAAATATCGAAAAGATTTAATCTATTTGACAGCCATCCGGTTGTACTTGAGTCAACAAACGATCCTGCAGCAACTCTTCCCGTCCTCCATCCTACCACCGGATGGCGCCGACACGATTCCCTTCTTACTCTTCCCAGTCGATTTAACTGATACATCTCATGCGACGGATGGTGGAATCGACGGTGGATTTGATGGCGGAGGGGATGGCGGTGGTGGTGGCGAGTAATTTTCAAGAACACCACACAAAAAGAGCAATCGCGGTTTGGCATTTCCACCGAACCGCGATTGCTCTTTGTATTGGTCATTCCTTATCTTGCTGATTCTCTTCATCAGATGGCTCGACATCGCCGTCTTCATCTGAAGCATGCGATAAATCAGGCGCTTCTTCACTTGAAGCTTTACCATCTGGTTGTTCTGTTTTCTCAGCATCGTGGTCTTGATGCTTCGATTCTTTTTCATCCTTCGATTTCTCCGGTACATCCGTATGGTTCTGCGGATCACGTCCAGCAATCTCATCCTTCGTCATGCGGTTCCCAGAAGTAATCGGATCCGTTTCTTTTTCGTGTTGATCAGCCATTCGGCATCCCCCTTAAAATGTACTTGTTCCACATTTTAAGGTATTCCCGACTATCGTCCCGTTAAACCTCTGTTCGTCCCCGCGCGATGTCTTCGACGAGTAAGGATTCGACCGGCTGTGGATGATGGACCTCGTACCCTTGCACATATAATGATTCATCGAGTGATTGAATGTGTTGCAGTTGAGACGGTGTTTCGACTTCTTGAATGACTAACGCGATGTTTAGAGCAGACGTTAAAGATTGAACTGACCGAATCATCGAGCGCTCCAATTGATTCTGAACGAGACGCCGCGTAAAGATCGGATCGAGTTTGACCGCCTGGACAGGTAAACGCAACAACGAGTTGAGTGACGCGTAATGACTGCCGAAATGATCAACGGTCAGACGATAGCCCGCTTGACGCAGTTGTTCCAAGCGTTTGATGGCAAAACGACGACGTGTTTGCAATACTTCTTCTCGGATTTCAAGAATGAGTCGTTCTTCTGGAAAATAAGACTCTTCCGTTAATCGAAGTAACTCTGCAAACAGTTGATCTGACTCGAACTGACTCGCTGATAGATTGACGGCAACCGAAATCTTCCGACCAAACGTTTCCTCTAGCCGACGTTGATCTAGAATGGCCTGACAAATCGTAAAACGACCAATGTCAGGGAAAATATCCATCTTCTCGGCAATCGGAATGAAATCCGTTGGACTAACGAAACCAAGTACTGGGTGATTCCAACGTAGTAATGCTTCAACGGCAACGAAACGTTCTTGTTTCGCATCCACGATCCACTGGTAGTAGAGTTCGAACTGCCCGCGTTCAAGGGCATGGGATAATTCGGTCTCGAGAACGGATGCAAAGGGATGTTGTTCCGCGCTTCGATCCGGATTAACGAACGATGTCCGATGCTTGCCGTCATGTTTGACTTGTTGCATCAAGGCTTCCGCCGCATAAATCTGCGTCTGACGACTCGTCATGTCACCGGTCAAGAGACTGACACCAGATGATGCCGTCACATGAATCGGTTCGTCTGCGATACCAACGATTGGTTTCTCGATCGCTTCCGTAATCATACGGGCATAATCTATTGCATGCTGTTCAAATTCCTGTTCCTGCTCAAGTGCTGCTAGAACAACGAACTCATTACCATCCATCCGTCCAACAACATGATTCGGTAACGGCACATACTTCAAGCGGCTCGCGATTTCCCGTAATACTTCATTCCCTACCCGATAACCATGCGTAGCATTGATCGCATGAAAACGGTCGAGATTCAAGACCATCAAGAAAGCTGGATGAATCGTCACACTGGAAATCAAGCGATTCATATAGCGTTCGTTATAGACATCCGTTAAAGCATCTTTGATGACATACGTTTCGACATTGATTGATTTACTAATGATGTCAGCATACCGTTCCACAAGTGCAATATCCTGCTCCTTGAAGTCGAATGGTTGGTCGTCAAAAGCGCACAATGTTCCGATTTTTTCATTCTCAGCATTCTTGATTGCCACTCCCATGAAACTCCCGTTCCCCAGTGCTTTGGTAACCGGATGATTGACCGTCAACGGATCATTCAGCAATTCGCTGATTGACACCTTTCCATCCGTTTCATCGACGACTAGCTTACAGAGGACGTGTTGGAAGACATGGGTCGATCCTTCTTCGATCAACTGTCGCTCTTGATTGATTGCCTTGACGACAAAGTTACTATATGAATCATTTAATGCAAAAAACAACGTGTTGACGCCAATCCGTTCACTAAGCTTTTCCAGAATCTCTTCGACGAGCGGATGGAGCGCTTCGTAGCGGATATGTGCGTTATTCTTCACCGCGTCTTCCCCCTTTCTTGTTCTGTCGTCGATCATTCGTCAACTGGAAGTTGAATGATGAAGGTACTACCTTCTCCTTCTGTTGATTGAACGGAGATTGCTCCTCCATGATCAAGGACGATCATTCGACAAATCGCGAGCCCTAAGCCGGTCCCACCGATTTTACGTGTATCCGAATTGTCGGCTCGGTAAAACTTATCAAAGATATACGGGAGTGCCTTTTCTGGTATCCCAAGTCCTTCATCGGAAATTTCAATCCGCAGCATGTCAGATTGAATCATACCTTTGATTCGAATCGCACCGCCTTCGGGTGAGTATTTAATCGCGTTCATGATCAAGTTCGTAAACAGTTGCTTCATTTTTTCATTGCTTGCAGGAATCGTATAGGAACCGGGCTCGAACTGCACACTGATCCGATGCGCCCGACTTGCGAGATCAAACATCGGTTTCATCTCGAACATCAGCTGCTTCAGATCGAGCGGCTCTTTTTGTGTGCCATGCGTCGAGTCCTCACCTTTTTGAATTTCTAAGATATCATTGATTAATTCCGCCAACCGGACCGTTTCCGAGTGAATCGTCTGGAGATAACGTTGCTGACGCTTCGGATCCACTTCTCGTTTCATCAGTAGCTCTGTAAAGCCCATGATCGAAGAGAGGGGTGTCCGTAACTCGTGTGATACGATCGAAACGAACTCTGCCTGCTTGAGGTCGAGTTCTTTATCCTTCGTCACGTCACGTAAGACGAGCATCATTCCCCATTCGACGTTTGCAATCGCAATCCGTTCAGCGTAGGCACTCAGCAATAAGTTCCCCCGAAATGCGGAAAGTTCGATCGTTTCTCCTGGTATATCCCCGTTCATCAGTTGACCGATGTAGTCATGAAGCGCTTCTGGCTGATCGACGTGTTCGAACAATGATGTTGCCCGTTCATAAGCATGCCGGAATCCTTGCGCTTGATTGACGAGTTTTGGAGGAAACATGTTCAACAAGGCTTGGTTCGCATAAATCTGTTCGCCGCTACTCTCAATGTAGAGGACAGCTTCCCGAATCGAGTCAAGGAGCTGATACGTCTTGATTTTTTCATGCTCCATTTGATGGAACAACAGATGGCGTTCAAGTGTCATCCCGAGTTTTCGAGATAAATCTAGTAAGTCTCCGACTTGTTCGAGATTGAATTGAGGAAAAGCATGACGGATGTAGAGTAATCCGACGACTTGTCCATTACTTGGTGACTGGACTGGAATCGCGGACTCATACTGATCATCTACCGGCAACTGGACGGATTTACGCATGACGAACGCACGACGTAAGACCGAATATTGATCGAGGTCTTTTTCAATCAGCTCCATCTCATCGATGCCTTGTGCAACGAAATGATTCAACTGCTCGCGACGATACAAGAGAATCGCCCCCTCTTCGATCCCAAGGAGTTGTAACAAGATTGTGAGGACCGTCTCACAAGCCGCTTCGACATTTTGTGTCGCTAACGCTTCCATGATTTCATTGCGCTGCTTCAATTTTAATTCCACTTCCCGTAAATTCTGTTGCAAGCGGTCGATTTCACGTTGATCGAGTGTCGTGAGTGGTGCTTCAGCTGTTGCCGGAAGCGTCCCTTGGCGCAATCGGTATGGACGATCCTTCGAATGGTCGCGTAAAATTCGTTTCAACGTGTATCCTCCTTTCTGATATTATTCCTGTTTCAAATTATAGCATGGTCCCTATTCAATCGACAGTTCGAGTACTACATCACTCACATGCTTGTTTGCACTAATGCACGAAATGCCTCTTCAAAGGCTCGATCGGCGTCACGTGTCCGCTTTTTCGGACCCTTCGTCCGCCCACCTGCTCGCCGGATTTGTTGCCCGACATGACGCGTGTGAAGCAATAGATCGATATTATCGTTCGTGAACTGACGACCGTTTTGATCGATCGCAAGTCCTCCGCGTGCTAAGACAAGTGCTGCTAATCCATAATCTTGAGTGACGACGAGATCCCCGCGTTTCATCCGATTGACGATCGCATAGTCGACGGCATCCGGTCCTTGTCCGACTGTGATCGTCGCCGCTCCATCCCGCACCATTTGATGCGCTGTATCACACACTAAAAAGACGTCATGTCCCTGTCGGTGTCGAATGACGAGATCGACAACGGGACATCCGTCCGCATCTACGAAAATAGACATCTGAATCCTCCCTTATTGTTTCCACTATCAGTGTCACAAACAGAAAGATTTCTTGTCAAGTCGCGCTTCCCATTTGACCCTTCCTTCGTTCTTTCGGACAATGAAAGAGAGAGGATGTGTTGAAATGAACGCTGCGACGTTCCAATCTTTTTACCTGTTATTAAAAAAAACGAAACCCCCGGTCGGTTTATTATCCGCCGCAGTCTCCGTCTCCGTCATCCAAGCGCTAGCTGCACTCGCGATTCCTTGGTTCTTAAAAACATTAATCGACGGCTTTACGGTCGACCGACTGACACCGCAGTTGATCAGTCTGTTCGTGATCGTCTTCGTCGTCCAAGTCGTCGCGAACGCTCTGTCGATCTATTGGTTGCAGATTGTCGGTCAACGGATCGTCGCTAATTTACGGACGCTTCTATGGAAACATTTATTGACACTGTCGATTCCGTTCTACGATGAGACGAAGTCCGGTGAGCTCGTCTCACGACTTAATAGTGACGCGACGACGCTCCAACAATTGCTGTCGGAACAACTCGTTCGCCTACTGACGTCACTCGTTTCGATCATCGGTGCGATTACGATCTTATTCTTCCTCGACTGGCAGATGACACTTGTCATGGTCATCGCTGTGCCCGTGACGCTATTGATCATCATTCCACTCGTTCGGAAGCTGCATAAGATTTCTCGCGAGACGCAAAAAGAACTTGCTGGATTATCTGGCTTTTTTGCTGAGATGCTGGGTGAAGTCCGGCTCGTCAAATCACAAGCGACAGAAGACTATGAGCTGGGACGAGGAAAAACGCGGATTGAGAATTTGTACGGATACGGCGTCAAAGAAGGACGAATCCAAGCCCTTCTGTTACCAATCTTTAACGTCACCTTGACGACGATGTTGATTTTAATCATCGGCTTTGGTGCGTACCGGGTCGCGACGAACCAAATCACCGCTGGCGAACTCGTCGCCTTTTCGCTCTATTTGTTCCAAATCATGACGCCGCTCGTGACGATGACTGAATTCATCACGAAATTACAGAAGGCACGTGGGGCAACGGAGCGGATTATCGAACTCCTTGATGAGACACCAGAGTCACCAGGACAACTTGACGCACCTCGTCCCTTCACAGACGTCACCGTCGAACGGTTATCGTTCGGTTATAATGAAACACCCATCTTACAAGACGTCAGCTTTACGTTACCACGCGGTAAAACGACCGCCATCGTCGGTCCGAGTGGTTCCGGTAAAACAACGTTGTTTGCTTTGCTCGAACGC
The DNA here is from genome assembly GCF_053878415.1 of Exiguobacterium sp. EA-TM-5. Lineage (NCBI taxonomy): Bacteria > Bacillati > Bacillota > Bacilli > Caryophanales > Exiguobacterium > Exiguobacterium sp. EA-TM-5. Next base: position 2,415,572 of record NZ_CM132670.1, read on the forward strand.
TTTTATCAACCGACGTCCGGGCAGATTCGACTTGGTCACCACCTGATTTCTGATTTGACATTGTCGTCTTGGCGTCAAGCGATTGGTTACGTCGCGCAGGACTCCCCCGTCTTATCCGGGACGATTCGCGATAATCTCGTCTACGGTCTTGCTGAAGATGTCAGTGAGGAACGGATTCGTGATGCTGCCCGTATGGCGAATGCCGATACGTTCATCGAAGAGTTTTCCGAAGGATATGAAACGGAGATTGGCGAACGAGGCGTCAAGTTGTCCGGTGGTCAACGCCAGCGGATTGCCATTGCACGTGCGCTCTTGCGCAATCCAGAAATACTATTACTGGATGAAGCAACGTCTAGTCTCGACTCAGAATCGGAACGTGTCGTTCAAGAAGCGCTGGAGCGCTTGATGGTCGGACGGACGACGTTCGTCATCGCCCATCGTCTTGCGACGGTCCGTCATGCCGATCAAATCATCGTCCTTGAAAGAGGTCGAATTTCTGGGATTGGGACACATGAGAGTCTTGTCGTCGACAATCCATTGTATAATAAGCTCGTAACGCAACAATTCATCGGCACGGAACGTGCAAGGGGGAATCACGTATGAAGACAGTCGGTTTCATCGGATTAGGTGTCATGGGACAAGGAATGGTCCGCAATCTGCGTAAGGCAGGTTTTGCAGTCAAAGGCTACAATCGTACGAAAGAGAAAGGACTTGTCCTCGAAGCGGATGGTGTCGAAATCGTCGACACGATTCAAGAGGTCGTCACGGATGTCGACGTCGTCATCTCGATCGTTGGTTATCCGCAGGACGTCGAACAGATTTACTTAGAGAATGGGATTCTCGATCATGCTGCACCTGGAACGATCGTGATAGATATGACGACATCAAGTCCTGCACTTGCTGAACGGATTGCGAAGGAAGCAACGACTCGTGGGTTACAGGCACTTGACGCACCCGTCACAGGCGGCGACCTCGGTGCGAAGAACGGAACACTTGCGATTCTCGTCGGTGGTGAAGAAGACGCTTTTACGCAAGCGAAGCCGTTGTTTGAAGCGATGGGCAAATCGATTTCGCTCTTCGGTGGTCCCGGTAAAGGACAATCGGCGAAACTCGCGAACCAAATCGCGATCGCCGGCTCGATGATTGGGACAGCGGAGATGCTACTGTTCGTCACGCGGTCCGGCATCGATCCGACGCAATTCATCGAGACGATCAAGTCCGGATCTGCTGGTAGCTGGAGTCTTGAAAACTTGATTCCACGTGTCATCGCTGAAAACTACTCACCTGGTTTCTTCGTTAAACATTTCATCAAGGATATGCGTCTTGCGCTCGAACGAGGAGCCGAGATGGGTATCGCGACACCTGGTCTCGCACTCGTCAAGGATTTATATGAAGAACTTGCTGAGATGGGACACGCTGATTCCGGCACACAAGCACTTTATCTCTTACTCGCCGAACGCTCACGTGCTTCGGTAGAATGAGCAAAAGCCTGTACATGACATCATGTACAGGCTTTTTCGTTCATCCTTCGACGGATGATTGACGGGTTGGTTTCAAGCGTTCATAGAAGTGTGCCATCGTCGTGTCGAAGTACGGCGTCAAGAAGATGACCCCGACCGTACTGAGTAGTGCGAGGATCCCCCAGCCGATGAAACTCAGGTAAAGCATGATCAATTCACGTTTGTGCCCTTTCATCATCCGGCGGCTCTCACCGAGGACTTGCCAAAACGACAATTCAGGTCGGTCGACCAGAATGTACGGTACGAGGCGATACGCTAAGTAAAAGTAGAGTGCCGGTAAGATCAAGAATGACCCGACATACACCAAAACCGTTACGATCGCATAAGCGGCAATCGTCCGGAAAGCACGACGAAACGACGAGAATCCTTCGAACAACGTTCCGATTCCTGCAGACTCTCCGCGTGTGAAGCGTAAGTAAGCAACCGTTCGACCGACTGTCACCGGAGCCAGGACGATCGTCACGACCATGTTCAGGGCGATGAAGCGCACCATACTATCAATGTCGTCTTGATCAAATGACATCCGACTCGCAGCGAGCGCAAAGATGAGGAAGTAGATGATTGAGATGCTTAATCCGACCAACCAACGTCCCTTTAATGAGCCGAGAGCGGCTTGTTTTAATTGTTTAGAATTCATGTCATACCCCTTCATTTCCACTATTTCCATCTTTGATTTTAGCCTAGTCTCGTTGAAAAACCTAGTTATCCTACTCTTCTTTCCACCTGCATCAAGCGAATCGTCGAAAATCCGTCACGAACATATACAAAAAAATCCATTTCTCTCACCTCGTAAGACAAGAAAAATGGACTGATTCATGACATGCTCAACCAAGCAGACGTGTTAATGCCTCGACACGCTCTTTCTGGATGACGCCGTCTTGCAAAACAGCTGAACCCACGTGTAGTTCAGATGCATTCGTTGCCTCAAGAAGAGCTTCTGCATTCTCAAGCGTAATCCCGGATCCCGGTAAGATGATCAAATCCGGATAGTCCTTGATCAATCGCGCAATCGTCTCTTTCCCTTCAAGTGCCGTCGCTTGACCACCTGATGTCAAAATCCGATCAACTTCTGGAAAATCAGCGAGCACTTCTGCTGCTTCGAGAATATCACGGCTACTGTCGATTGCCCGGTGGAACGTCAATGACAGTTCCCCTTTATGTTTGATGATCCGACCAAGGAATCCTTCGTCGACTCGTCCGTCAGCCGTTAAGGAACCGACGACAATCCCGGCAGCACCGAGTTCACGGATCAAGTCAATATCAGTGATGATCGTCTCTTCGTCGGCTTTCGAATAGACGAACGACTTACTATGCGGTCGAACGAGGACGTGAACTGGAATCTCAACCGTCGAGACGACTTGACGGATCAAACCATAACTCGGTGTCAATCCCCCTTCGGATAATGCGGAAACGAGCTCGATCCGGTCCGCTCCGGCTTGTTCTGCTGCGACCGCTTCTTCTACGGTCGATGCGATGATTTCTAACATGATACATCCCTCCCGCATCAGTGTATCATGAGACGACCATCCAGTTCACGCGTTCGTTGAACAGTTTCATCTCCCAAGATGGTGGATAAGAGGCTGGACTGAGAACAATTTTTGCACGACGGAACTCCGCCACCTTGTATTTTCGATTTCCTTGGAATTCGTCATTGGCTAAGAAGGCGTAGACATCTTTCGTGCAACTAATGACCGCTTTTTGGATGAGTGACGATTCGATATCATCACTGACGAAGCCTCGCTCAATCTCAGCACCATCAAACGATAGGAAACAGGCATCAAAAGCGTAAGCATCCAGTGCTTGCAATACTTCGACACCGACCGTCTGCCCGTAGGCATCGACCGTTCCGCCAAGTAGCCGAATCTCTCCCTTGAACGGTCCCGTCTTACGGCACTGCTCCAAGTGACTGGCAACTACTAGTGAGTTCGTGACGATCGTCGCGTTACCCGTCAGATAGGGCAAGAGATGCTCGACTGGCTCACCTCGTCCTAAAAAGATACAGGAATAATCACTGAGCCAGCCTTTTGCATAACGCGCTAAGCGGCGAGACAGTTGATCTGTCCGTCGCGAAATCGACGTCTCTCGCTTCCCGCCTTGATAAATCGCTCCCCCATATACGCGTTTTAGCTGACGTTCCCGTTCTAGCTCCTCTAAGTAGCGTCGTACCGTTTCTCCCGAGACATCGAGACGTTCGATCAAATCCTTCGTCATGACTTTTCCTTCCTCTTCCAGCCATTCCATGATGCGTGATTTCCGCTCTTCTCCTAACAACGACACGTGCGCTTCCCCCTTTACAGACAAGTTCTAGTTCTAGTGTATCGAATGTCTGTAAAGGTCTTGTAAATCAGGTGTAAATAAACGTGTAGTTCCTATGAAATGTCGTTGAATTCGTCCGTTATCCGACTTTTTCTAAACAAAAAGACGCCCTAACATCTCAATTTAGATGCTAGAGCGTCAAGAACGTTCATTCAGACGGTTTCTTTGCAAAGAGTGGAATCTTAGACTCTGTTCCTTGGCGAATCCGTCGGATATTATCGCGGTGCTTGAAGATGACGAACAAGGCAAGGACTGTAAAGAACGTTGGAACGATCCAGTCATTCGTCAAGACACCAATCGTGATCGACACGACGATTCCGATACTTGCTGCGACGATCGAACTGAGCGAAACCATCCGGCTCAGACGAAGCGTCGTCAAAAAGGAGACGAGCAGAAAAAGGAATAGGATCGGGCTCGTCACGAGCAACATTCCACCGGACGTTGCGACAGCTTTGCCACCTTTGAATTTCGCGAAGATCGGATAAATATGACCGACGACTGCTGCTAGTCCAGCAAACAATGGGTGAACATCTGCTGCCATCAAGATCGGTATGAGACTCGCGACAGCTCCTTTTCCAAGATCACCAATCAAGACGATGATTCCCGCCTTTTTCCCCAAGACACGGAACGTATTCGTCGTTCCGAGATTCCCGCTACCGTGTTGACGGATATCGATTCCATGTCCCCACTTCCCAACGAGTAGTGCGAACGGAATCGAACCAAGCAGATAGCCAAGAACCAAAATCCCTATGATTTCAATCATAGTTAACCTCCAACCTCTTAGTGACCGACTTTCATATATTCCTCAAGAGTCTGTCCGTTGTTTTTAATTTGTGTCGCGACGTCGACACCGACATAACGAATGTGCCATGGCTCATACGTGTATCCTGTCCGAGACTGGAATCCACGATCGTAGCGAACGATGAAGCCGAACTTCGCTGCGTTATTCGCGATCCATTTTCCTTCTTTCGTATCACCAAGAGCGGCTGTTAATCCATTACCTACGCTTGGTGACGAGATATCAAATGTCAGACCGGTCTGGTGTTCACTGTGACCTGGACGTGCGGAATACTGATCGGCAGCCGCCTTACCGTCACGTGCGACATAATTATTATACAATACTTTTTGACGTGCGCCGGAACGGAATCCGCTGACAGCATTTAAAGTCACGCCTTCTTTTTTCGCGGCAGCGAACATCTTTTCCATCTGTTTCGCAGCTGGAGCTCGCATGTAGCTTTGCTCAAGTACACCTGAGTAAGAGAAGCTGACGTTAGGTACGACGAGATCCGACGGTTTGTAGTCGATCGGCAAGCTGTACTTCTTGTTGACGACAACGAGCATCCCAAGTGATAGATCTGCTTTTGCGTCTGCTGATTTATCAACGTCCGGTGTCTCATCTTCTGGTTTTGATGGTTTTTCTTGCTCAGGATCCTGAGACGAACTATCCGGTTTATCCGTCGATTCATCCTTTTTGTCCTCTGTCTTGTTCTCAGAAGCTGGTGTCTCGTCTTTTTTCTCTGTCTCGTCCTTCGTCGCCTCATCCGAAGATCCTTGATCCTCTTGTGTCGTCTCATCGGATGATTTGTCCTCTTGTTTTGCATCTTCTGGCGCATCGTCTTTTGTTGTTTCATCTGTTTTGTTTGTTTCTTCTTTGTTCGTGTCTTTTGCTGTGTCTTCTTTTTTCGTTTCGTCGTTTGATTGTGTTGTCTCATCTGATTTCTGTTCAGTTTTCGTCGTATCATCCGCTTGTTGATCCCCAGGATTACATCCTGCAAGGAGAAGCGCTAATGTACTAACGGTTACGATTTTTTTCATGAGTAAGACCCCTCTTCTTTTTATGCTTCTCTATGTTACCGCTAATCGCTGTATCCGTCGACCCTTCTTCAGACGAATGGATTAGACCACATCCTACTCTAGCTACTTCATTTTCGCAAATGATATTCGATTTGTCATCGGTCCTTAGTACCAAGTACTAAAAATTATCGATTGACCTCATAATAAGATGAAAAAGCGGAACCGATTCAACAAATCGATCCCGCTTGTATTGTATCTCACGCCTCCGTCAACAGGGCTGCATCCGTTTCGCTCATCTTCTCATAGATGTCGTGCCAGTTCGGGAACACCTTCGGCAAACGAATCGGACGGAAGTTTTCCTTTTTGACGACGACATGTGTCGTCTTCGCAGATACCGCAAGCTTCCCGTCCGGATGCTTGACGGTATACCCATAAATCGTCCGCAGTCCATCGTAATGATCAATCCAGACCGTGACGACTGCCGTATCACCGTACGTCAACGAACGTTTATAATCGAGATTGACATTCGTAACCGGAGAGACATATCCCGCATCTTCCATTTCCTTATAGTCAAGACCCAAGGATTGGATCAATTCTGTCCGTGCCAGTTCCAAATAGACGAGATAGTTCGAATGATAGACGATGCCCATCATGTCCGTCTCGGCGTATCGGACAGGTATTTCAATCGTGTGCATGTAGCTTCCCCCTTAAAAATCCTCTTTTTCAAGATAGGACCATTCTGAACCCGATAAGCTAACTTTGTCAATTAATCGCATCGATTGCTTCGCAATCGCCTGTTCGACAATCGTGATCGCCGCTCGTGCGTTTCCGTTCGGAACGACATCAATCTTCTCAGTAAGCGTCAATCGTGCGTCCTCCGTTAGCTCATACCCAAACCGTGCAGCATATCCTTCGATGATTTGAATCAACTCTTCTGGCGTATAATTCGGGAAGTGAAATGAACGCTTAAAGCGTGATTTCAATCCTGGATTACTAGCAAGCAACGCGTTCATCTGTTGCTCGTAACCGGCAAGAACGACGACGAGATTATCTTGATGTTTCGTCATCTCGTCAACGAGCGTATCGATCGCTTCCTTTCCGAAGTCATTCGCTCCCCCATTTAACGCATATGCCTCGTCGATGAATAAAACACCACCAAGCGCGTCTCGGATCGCATCGCGCGTTTTTTGCGCCGTTTGTCCGACGTAACCAGAGACGAGATCCGCACGACTGACGACTTTTAAATGTCCGCGTTTCAAATAACCGCATTGTCGTAAGACATCAGCATAGAGCTGGGCGACGGTCGTCTTACCTGTCCCGCTATTGCCGCTAAAGACCGCGTGCAATTCGACTGGCAACACTTTATAGCCCGCTTCACGACGGCGTTTTTGCATCGATAACAACGCTTCAATTTGCTTCAGTTCATCTTTAAGATCAGACAATCCGACGAGCGAAGCAATCCGTTCCTCAACTGTAGCATCCGGTTCCTGCACCATCTCAAAATCCGTTTGTTCGAGTAAGGCAAAATCCTCGTGACTCGCACTTTCTCCAAGGCTCGCCCCTTTTTTGAAGATGGCATCAAGCACGATGTTTCGGACGGCCCGACCGTTTCCGAAGCTCGCGTCAACACGTTCTCGCTCTAGGCGACCGAGTAATGCTCGTTCTGCTTGTTCCGTCAAGACGTAATCGTTCGCTGTCGCGATCGACCGTCCGATCGCAAGCAGTTCCTGATCCGTATAGTCGGCGAGCAAATAATGATTCGATTCCGGGAAACGACTCCGAAGTCCCGGGTTCGCCTTGAGAAAATCGCGCATCTCTTCCGGATAACCGGCAAGAACGACTGCAAACCGTCCTGCATACTCACCACTCGTCATTGCGGCGACGAGCGTATCAATGGCTGCTTGTCCATAATCGTTCCCACTTTGCCCGGCCCGTTTTAAGGCGTAGGCCTCATCAATGAAGAGCACACCTCCTACGGCTTCACGGACCTTACTCATGACTTGTTCTTCCGTTTGACCGACGAACGCGCCGACGAGCGATGAACGATCTGTCTCAACGACTTCCGGTCGTTCAAGAAGTCCGAGTTCGTGGTAAATTTTCGCCATCAAGCGAGCAAGTGTCGTCTTCCCAGTTCCGGGATTGCCCATGAAAATCATGTGTAAAGATGGCTGGTCGCTCGAACGATAGCCATCTTCCGATCGTTTTTGTTGATACTTCAAGAACCGATACATATGGTGAACGCGTTGTTTGATGTCTTCAAGACCAATCATCGCGTCGAGTTCCTCGAGTGCCGATCGTTCGACTTGTTTACTTTCAACGGGTAACAAGGCAACGACACGCTTGAGATCCTGGATTGTCGTCGCCTTCAGTTCCGTCATCTCACGGAACGCTTCTCGGGAATAGAAACGTTCTTGTAAGCTATCGACGAACGTTTGCGCGGTCTGTTCAAGCGTCGCACTCGAACGAAGTAATGCTGTTCCAGCGTCAAACAGTTCCGTCCAGCGTTCAGCATCTAAGCGACGCAGTCGTTCTGTCAGTTCGACGATTTGATCCGTCTCCTCGACGATTTGGCTGGCTTGGAGGATCAGTTCCTTCGTCGCCGATCGTTTTGCGTTCGCATTATCCGTCTCGCGAATCGTCGGGAACGTATGCGCGACGAGACGTTGATACGTACTTTGTAATTGTTGTTCCGTTAATAACTGTTCGAGACGTGCTGGCAAGCGATCGTGCTGACGAATCTCTTGCATCCAGCTTTCAGCAAGTGCATCGAGTCGTCCTGTCATGATGTAACGATGCTCGACGAGTAACGCTAATATTCGGACGAGTGCTTCCGTTTCGCCAAGTAGCCGACTACTTTGGGCATATCGTAACGCTAGCACCTCCTCGACTTTTGCGCCCTCTTCCCACGCCTTGATTTGATTGAACATCTCCTCTTTCGAGAATGCTTCCATGTTGAACCTCCTGCGTCTCGAAAAAACCGACTTTGTCCGCTACCGTTTCGTAGCGTCATCGCCGGTCGTTTCTTGATTATTTTGCTTTTAACCAATCCGGATCGAACGTATCGATCGTTTCAAAACTCTTCATTTTGACAGAGTAGAACAACTTACCGTTATTCCGTGATTCCGCACCGAGTACTTTCGAACGGTCGGATGCTACATAATACGTCGCTTGTTCTTGATTGTTTTCTTTATCGAAAATTGATGGATATTGTTTGATCCAGTCTTCCGGTACTGTACTCGATGGTTCTTTTTTCACATACACGTCTGCTGCCATTCCGGCAATGTCCGCTTCCCCTTCGACTTGTCCAAAGTCACCTTTGTTGATGAAGGCGAGGATTTGTTCATTGAACCCACGTGAGAGGAATGGGCGTGGCGCACTGACACTTTTGCCCGCTTTCGTCTCATTGACTAATTTGCCTGTCGCATCATACTCACGGAACATCGTCCCGTTCCAGATCGCAAGCGACCCTTTTGACGGACCGTCTACGACTTCTGTCCGGAAGTGTCCTTTGTCATTAAAGACAACTTCATACGTCCGAGATTCAAGTTCATCCTTTTTCGTCGCGAGTTTCTTCTCAACATATTGAATGCGTGTCATCGTATAGAACGGTTTGACTGTTGCGGCCTTTTCATCGCTTGCAGTCTGCGTCTTATTCAAGAGATAAAAATTGTAGGCAAGGAGGATCGCCATTGCCACGATTGCTACTGCAATCCACGTGCTCGTTCGTTTCGTCATGCCATGTACACCTTCCTAGCTCAAGTCTCTATTCCCTATCATCGTATCGGTTTTAAGGGGGAAATACAAAGGGTTTGTCCAAGATTTCACGATTTCTGAGTAAATTCGTCAGACTTTTGAACAAATGAAAAGATCGTCGTGACGACAAAAAAAGACGAACCGATTGGATTCGGTCCGTCTGCTATCATGGTCGTGGTGCTTTAGGTGTCAGTGAGACGATCAGTGAATCATCGACTAAGTAATAACTATGATGTGGCATTTCGCGTAAATAGCCTTCTTGAAAAAGTTTGGCACAATCGACTTGCATCGTCTTTGTATGTGCTTTGAGCGGCAACTTTTTGACATGGTGCAAGTACTGATCGACAGCGATCTGGACATGATCCATTTCATAAACCAGTTCTCGGTCCTTTGCCTCCATAATGGCAAACGTCTCACGTGACATATAAAACTCTTGTGTCGAGCGTGCTTTCAACTGATGTTCCAGTTGGGTCAAATCGATTCGCTGTTCTGCATCTAGGAGAACCGTCCGATTCGTTCCTTTTGGTAGTTCGGATTCAAAGGCATGGGTTGCTCGTTTGACTTCTTCAAGCGTCACGTCACGCATCGGTAAAAGATTTTCACTCTTCGGTTGGAACCACTTCTTGAATCGATTCATCGTATTCTCCTCTCGTCAAAAAAGGTGGGGTTTCCCCCACCTTTGATTCATCATCTTATGCTTGTTGGAGACGCTCACGAAGGACCATTGGTAAGATCCCGCCGTGACGGTAGTAATCGATGTCGACTTCTGAATCAAAACGAGCGATTGCTTCGAATTCAGTGACTTTTCCGTCTGCCGCAGTTGCTGTGACTTTGACGATGTCACGTGGACGAACAGACTCATCGATTGCGATACTGATTGCTTCTTCACCTGTTAGACCAAGTGTTTCAGCTGTCGTGCCTGCCACGTATTGAAGTGGAAGAACACCCATCATGACGAGGTTTGAACGGTGAATCCGCTCGAAGCTCTCCGCGATGACGGCTTTAACGCCGAGTAAGTTCGTTCCTTTTGCTGCCCAGTCACGTGAAGAACCCATCCCGTAATCTTTACCAGCGAGGATGACGAGACCTGTGCCATCTTCTTTGTACTTCATCGCAGCATCGTACATCGCCATCGTTTCGCCTGTTGGCCAGTACGTCGTGAAGCCACCTTCAGTACCTGGTGCTACTTGGTTACGGATTCGGATGTTCGCGAACGTTCCGCGCATCATGATTTCGTGGTTACCACGACGTGAGCCGTATGAGTTGAAGTCTTTTGGTGCAACCCCTTTGTTGACGAGATATTGACCGGCTGGCGTCGTTTTCGAGAATGAACCAGCTGGTGAGATATGGTCAGTCGTGACCGAATCAGCGAACTTACCGAAGACACGGAGTCCGTTGAGTGCTTCGACTTGACCCGCTTCCTTCGCGAGGTTCTCGAAGAACGGTGGGTTTTGGATGTATGTCGACTCACCGTCGAAGTCATACTGATCGCCTGTTGGCACGTCAAGGTTGTTCCAGCGTTCGTTTCCTGTGAAGACTGAATCGTATTCTGCACGGAAGCTTTCTGGTGTGACGACTGTGTTGATGATCGTTTGGATCTCATCACGCGAAGGCCAGATGTCAGCGAAGAAGACTTCTTGTCCGTCTTTGCCTGTTCCGAGTGATGCGTTCATGATATCGACGTCGACCGTTCCTGCAAGCGCATAAGCGACGACGAGTGGCGGTGAAGCCAAGTAGTTCGCTTTGACGAGCGGGTGTACACGACCTTCAAAATTACGGTTTCCTGAGAGGACAGACGAAACGAGTAAGTCTGAACCGAGGATCGCGTCTTCGACTGCGCGGTCGAGTGGACCAGAGTTCCCGATACATGTCGTACAGCCGTAACCGACCGTGTTGAAGCCGAGTTCGTCAAGGTACGTTTGGAGTCCTGATTTCTCGAGGTAATCCGTAACGACTTTCGATCCTGGCGCAAGTGATGTCTTGACGTATTTCGGAACTGAAAGACCGAGTTCGATCGCTTTTTTCGCGACGAGTCCCGCACCGATCATGACATATGGATTTGATGTGTTCGTACAGCTCGTGATCGCAGCGATTGCAACGTCACCTGTACGCATTTCAACTGCTTCGTCTTCGAACTGAACGACAGCGACTTTGTTCGCTTCTTCTTCCGCTAATCCGAATCCAGCGTTTCCTTGTGGAGCCGTCAACGCTTTTTTGAATGATGTATGCACATCCGTCAAATCGATCCGGTCTTGTGGACGTTTTGGTCCAGCAAGGGCAGGAACGATTGTTGAAAGATCAAGTTCGACTGTTTTCGTGAATGTTGGATCTTCGTTTTGTGGCGTGTAGAACAAACCGTTTGCTTTCGAGTAGTTCTCGACTTTTTCGATCAATTCTTCATCGCGACCTGTCAAACGAAGGTACGTCAATGTTTCTGTATCAACTGGGAAGAATCCACATGTTGCACCGTATTCTGGCGCCATGTTTGCGATTGTTGCCCGGTCAGATAGTGACATCAAATGGAGTGATGGACCGAAGAACTCGACGAATTTACCGACGACGTTCTCTTGACGGAGCATTTCTGTCACGCGAAGGGCGACGTCTGTTGCTGTCGTTCCTGGGTGCATCTCACCTGTGATGCGTACACCGATGACTTCAGGTACTGGGAAGAATGACGGCTGTCCGAGCATGCCCGCTTCCGCTTCGATCCCACCGACACCCCAACCGAGGACGCCGAGACCGTTGATCATCGTCGTATGTGAATCCGTTCCGACGAGTGTGTCTGGATACACATCAACTGTACCGTCTGCTGTTTCCTTTTCAAGGACGACAGATGCCAAGTACTCGAGGTTAACTTGGTGGACGATTCCTGTTGCAGGTGGTACGGCACGGTAGTTATCGAATGCCGAAGTCGCCCAGCGAAGTAATTTGTAACGCTCTTCGTTACGCTCAAATTCGAGATCTATGTTTTCTGCAAGTGCACCAGCAAAACCGTATGCATCGACTTGAACCGAGTGGTCAACGACGAGGTCGACTGGTACTTCTGGGTTGATGACCGATGGGTCTCCACCGAGATCTTGCATGGCTTTACGAAGTGATGCGAGGTCAACGACCGTTGGAACACCTGTGAAGTCTTGCAGGATAACGCGTGACGGTTTGAACGGAACATCGACATCGTTCGAAACTTGAGCTGTTCCCCATTTCGCCAAGTTCTCGACGTGTTCACGTGTAATCGAACGACCATCTTGTTGACGAAGTACTGACTCGAGTAGGACACGAATCGAATATGGAAGACGTTTGACTTCCGTCAATCCGAGTTCTTCCAATTTTTCAAGACTGTAGTACTGATAATTCTTACCGTTTGCTTCAAACGAACGGCGTGCGCCAAAGACATCTTGCGACACATCTGTTTGCTTCATGGTGATTCCCCCTTTAAGTGTTCACGACATCAAGCCCCTGATACCGCTTACTTGTACAGTTCTATCATAGTATAATATGGATTCGGTTACAATTTGAAAGAACAAAAGACTTTCGATAAGTTTTACTTATTGCCAATATTAGAAAATTATTCTGTTGTGCAGATTTTCTCATATTTACAGTCAGGCGTTTCCATTTAGAATGTTCAGGGTACTTAAAAAGTGTAGTACGATATCCGATTCTTGTGGAGGCGTTTATTATGGCGAAATATAAAAGCGATGCAACGCACGTCATTACGACAATCATTTTTAGCGATTTAGAACAAGCAAAAACTGGCTTTGCAATGATTAAAGACCTTGAGGCAATCAAGGAAATCGAAATGGATCAGATGGTTCTTGCGAAACGGGACGAAGCGGAAGGATTCTCTTTCATCGATGCAATCGACTTCACGCAACAAGATCAATCCTTTAAAGGTTCTCTTATCGGTATGGCGATTGGTGTCGTCGGTGGTCCGTTCGGTATGCTCGTCGGTTCTGTCGCTGGCTATTTGATTGGTGCGAATCGAGATGAGAAGAACGAACGGGAATCGTTTGATTTGTTCAATCGAACGCTGAATCAGATCAATCCCGACCATTACGGTGTTATCCTCATCAGTGAAGTTAATGAAGATTCGGAAGCTGTCAATGCCATTGCCGCTGAACTCGGCGCGACGATTCGCCGGTCAGGTGAGACGTTGCCGGATGGTGCCGTCTAATCAAAGTAGATTTATCAGCTTCGCGTTCTCGTTCTATACGAGAACGTTTTTTTGTGCCATTAAATACTCTAAGATCAAAACGTCCTCAGAAGTATTAGTGATGATAGTTCTCTAATTCATCAATCATCTGTTGAGCTACTCGTTGCGTCGTATCAGGATCGACTTTATTTAAAGAATGTTGTTGTACGGTTATGATGATGTTCTTAAAGCTGATCATGATGAGATCGGATCGATTTGACAGCTCTTGATTGAGTTCCTTATTTTCGTCATTTGATTGATACTGAAGCATATCATTTCCTATGTATTGATCTGTATAAGCGAAGTGAACCGATACTTGTGTGTCTTGGTTCTTGTTTTCAAAATAAAGTGACTCTTGTGTTGATCCACTGTCGATTGTTCCATCAACAGTTAACCAGCGTCTCTTACCGAAACTTAATGCTCGATCTACAACCGTGAAATCGTCTCCTACCGTGCTCGCTTTCAACTGGAAATGATTTATCTTTACGTGCTGATTCATGTGTTCAAACAATTTTTCATACTGCTCATGCGTCAACACTTGATGTCGCTTCTCGTCTATCTTTTGACTCGTATGAGTAGCTGTTTTGATCTCTGCTTTCGACTTTGTCGTGGCTGCCTCATCTGTGCACCCAGCGAATAAAATCACACTCGAAACCAGAATCAACATTCTTCCTCTCCGTTTCATTGAACATCCTCCTATGACGAACTACTTCACTTCGCCTTAAAATTGTATAGTGGTTTAATGATGTCGACAACGTCGACTGTCTCTTTCGTGTTGCGAATGATTTCGTCCATCGGTTTGTAGACGAACGGTGATTCGTCACGTGTCGATGCAACGACAGAACTCGACCAGACATCGGTCATTGTCTTTTCGAACGCCTCTAGTTCAACCGTTTTAAATGCTTTTGATCGCGACATGATACGCCCTGCACCGTGTGGCGCGGAGTAGTTCCAATCGGGATTTCCTTTTCCGACGACGATCAAGGAGCCATCGCGCATGTTCATCGGAATGATTGCCCGCTCGCCTACTTTCGCAGAGATGGCACCTTTTCGTAGAATCATCGCCTCGAGATCGATATAGTTGTGGATCGTATCGAACTGATCTGCTACCGTCCATCCCATCGCTTCGAAAATGACCTCGGTCATCGCTTGTCGATTTAGTGCCGCGTAGCGTTGCGCAATCTGTAAATCATGTAAATAACGTTCCATCGCTTCGCCGGAAACAGATGCTAAGTCTTTATTAAACGAAGCTCGTTGTTCCTTCAGTTGTTGTAAAATCTCCTGAATATCTGACTCGAGCCCCTGTTGCTTTAATTCCGCGATCACTTGGTCCGCGTCAAACTGGAAACGCGTCGTTTCCGCTTCTGCTTGATAATGTTCAGCAATTGTCTTACCAAGATTGCGACTGCCAGAATGAATCACGAGATACAATTGCCCTGCTGCATCCTGATTCAGTTCAATGAAGTGATTCCCTCCACCGAGCGTACCGATCGATAATCGTGCGCGTGTCTCGTTGAACGGAGCAAGTACTTCATTAAACAGTACCTGTTCAGACAATGGATGGGCTTGCTGCCGCACTGACATGCCACTTGGAACAAGACGCTGAATCGTTGCATCCAGTTTCGCATAGTCGATCGGTCCCTGTTCAACGAGTCGTGTACATAACATGCCACAACCAATGTCGACACCGACGAGGTTCGGTACGACCTCGTCCGTCACATGCATCGTCGTTCCGATGACGGATCCTTTTCCAGCGTGACAATCCGGCATGATCCGGACATGACTGTCTGTCGCGAATTGTTCGTTTAACATGGTGGAGACTTGCTTAATCGTCAGATCGTCAACGTTATCTGTGAAGATTTTGGCTTCTCCGTAAGTACCTTGAATTGTTTTCATGTGATTTATCCTTTCTTTCCTATCCATTGATCATTCTGCTGTTTCTTGCATGATTTCAATGAATTGTTTCGTCAGTGTCGTCGGTCCCGTCTCCGTTAACCAGACGAAAGCCGTCGTACTTGATGCACCTGACAGGTATGTCTGGTGTAGTCCTGTCATATCTAGTTCCCGCAATGTACTTTCCGGTAAGACGGTTACAGCTTGTCCACTGCGTACGAGTCCGATCAGCGTCAAAACGTCGGAACATGTCTCTTGCGACACGACGCCTAACCGTTGACTTAATGTCTGAAAGACACCGAGCCCTTCTTGACTTGGAATGATGATATCTGCGGTCGGATGATCAGGGTGCCACACTTGATGAAATGGTTCTTCCTCCATCCATTCGATCGAGATCCCTTGCGCATCAATCGGGAGACGAACAAATGCTGCATCAAGTGACCGCTCCTTCAACCGTTCGATGAGTGCACTGGATTCTCCTTGGTGAACTTGTAAGATGATACCGGGATGTCGCCGCTTCATCAGTTCAATCCATTCGACTAAACGACTAGCTGATAACGTGTTAACACCAATCCGCAAAATTCCTGTCCGCCCGGCTTCAATGTCACTCACCTCCATCCGTGTCTCCTGCTCAAACTGTAGCAAGGAGACCGCCCGCTCATACAAACGACTGCCGCTTGGTGTAATCCGGATCCCGCGCCCTGCTCGTTCGACGAGGCGAACCCCGAGCTCTTCTTCCATTCGTCGAATCTGCTGGGTTAAGGCAGGTTGTGCCATCCGTAAGCGCTCTGCTGCTCGCGTAACGGACTGTTCCTCAAAGACCGCACAAAAATAGCGATACTGCCGTAAATCCATATTCATCATCTCTTTCATATGTTTTCGTGTATAAAGATATATGAATCATAACATCAATCATATGCTATGATGCAGGAATATCTGAAGTTAACGAAAGGAGCTTTTTCATGAAACAAACGACTTCTACCTTCCAGTGGATCGTCTTTTTACTCGCGAACACGATTGCGTTACCAATCGTCGTCGCCAGTCTGTTCGACCTCTCCTCAGTCGAAACAGCTGCCCTTGTACAACGGTCGTTCTTTGTAGGCGGGATTGCCTGTTTCCTACATGGCGCTTTCGGCCACCGGCTTCCGATCGTATCGGGACCTGCCGGATCATGGGTCAGTATTTTCGTCGTCATCGCCGCCTTACCGGTCGATTCAAAAACAGCCTTTACGATTGCAATGGCAGCTGTCGTCATTGCTGGTGTTGTCCTCATCATCCTTGGTTTAACAGGATGGACGAAATACTTATTACCTGTCTTCACACCGCTCGTCAGCGGAACATTTTTGCTCTTATTATGTATTCAATTAACAGGTGTCATGCTCGGTGCCGTACTTGCTGTTGAAGCAACACGTCTCGCCGGGATCATCACGTTCTTGCTCGTTCTCGGACTCAGCCAATTTGGTCCGAGTCGCTTGCGCCCATTTGCCTTAATGATCGGAATTCTCGTCGGTTGGCTCGTTAGCCGTCCATCGCTTCCTGCGTCGTCTAATTTATTCGCACCACCACAAGCGTTACCATTCGGGTGGCCGCAGTTTGACGGCAGTGCATTTCTTGTCGCGATTCCGTTCGCGATCTTACTCGTTGTCAACTTGATTGCTGCCTTAAGTGCCGTCGAAGCGACGCTTCAAAAACAAGGACGCTTGCACCAAGGGTTATCGATCGAAGGTGTCATTCACCTACTTGCTGCTACGTTCTCGACGCTCGTACCGGTTCCTTTACCGATCACGAGTGGATTCATCGCGCAAACCGGTAGCCGGAAACGTCGTCCGTTCTTGATTGCCTCACTCGTCATCGCGCTGATCGGTTTCTTCCCAAGCTTGATCGGGATCATTGCGACATTACCACGTAGCGTCGCGAGTGCCGCGTTGCTTGCGACATTGCCGCACATGTTCCTGATTGCCTGGCAGTCAGCGGAAAGTAACATGGAAAATAGTCGACGCCGTCACGCGTTTGCGATCAGTTCCGTCATCGGCATCAGTATCTTGTTACAATCAACCGTCATCGCAGAAGTCCTGCCGTTGACGCTTCGTCCGTTCCTCAGTAATGGACTACTCGTCGGAACAATGCTTGTGCTCGGTTTCGAAATCATCGAAAAAGTGCGTTCCCGTCGCGCAAAACAAGCGGATCGATTAGCGAGCTAATCATTTGAATTAAATTGAACTAAAAAATAGCCTTTCCGGAGCATGTCGGAAAGGCTATTTTTATATCCTCATCTTCAATTAAAAACAAAAAACTCCCTCAACGCACCTCGCGCCACCATTTCCGTGTCGTGCTCCCTGGTGTCACACTCTCCCCAATCATCGGTGTCAAAACAGGAATCTCATCGCGTTTTGCTTCTTTCAATAACCGTTCGACCGGTTCGAACCAAGCGTGAAACGCGAGGATAAAAGCGGACCAGTGAATCGGCATCAAGACCCGTCCTTTGACATCGCGGTGCGCTTGAACCGTTTGTTCCGGTAACATATGCGAATTCGACCACCGAACATCATACTGACCACATTCCATCATCGTCAGATCAAACGGACCATATTGTTCACCAATCGCTTTGAAGTGCGGACCGTATCCGCTGTCGCCACTAAAGAAGACTTTTTGTGAACCTTCGATGACCCATGACGCCCAAAGTGTTGAAAACTGATCGAGACCATTTCGACCGGAATAATGACGTGACGGAGCTGCCGTCAGTGTAATACCGCCAACTTGCGTCGACTCATGCCAGTCGAGTTCCGTGATCCGATCTGCTGATACGCCCCATCCACGCAGACGACTACCAACACCGAGCGGCACGATGAAGCGACCGACTCGATTTTTCAAGGCGAGGAGCGACGGATAGTCAAGATGATCATAATGATCATGTGAATAGACGACAACATCGATCAATGGAAGACGTTCGAGGTCAACCGTTTGCGTCGTTTGAAAACGTCCCCCACCTAGTTTTGGGAATGGTGACGGGGCGCGACCGAGCATCGGGTCAAAGAAAATCGTTTGCCCGTCAAGTTCGAGTAAAAACGCTGAATGTCCAAACCATGTGACACGTGGTGCTTCGCTATCGTCTTGCCGTCGTTGATACGGAAGCGTTGGCAATGCTTTGACAGGACGTAGATTCGGAATGTTTCTTCCGTAGTCCTTTAAAATACTTTTCATCGATTCCCATTCCATCTTCAACTGGAAATCCGTCTCATTTTTGAATTTCCCGTCGATAAAACGATCTGACCGTTCAAAACTACGTCGATCCGCTCGGCTTGGGCGTTTACCGAACACAGGGTACCGGTTGATGAACCACGCACTTGCAAGACCGATTCCTGCTAAAGCTGTCACTACTTTTTTCATGTCTTATCACCTCTTCGATGCTCTCAGTATAGCACCTCGATTCCTCACACATCTCGCCCTACGACTCAAGGTGCGAAAAAAAGTGAAGTTCACCGAAAGCGGTGTCTTCACTTCTAGGTATTAGTCGATATCGTCGGCTTTCCATTTCGCCCGGTCGCTCTTCTCACCGTCCTCACGATGATTGGATTCATAGGCGTTGTTCCCTGGATTTTCGACTTTATTGTCATCGTGCCGATGATCGTGGTCATGGTTATGATGATGCTCATGGTCATGATCATGGTCGTGATTTCGATCCTTGACGAACAATGCAAGACCGCCGCGCTCAACTTCCGCGTAATGCCGTTCTGCCTCATCATCTGAATGCCCGACACGTTTTAACGTCTCACGAAGCGGTGGTTCTTTAGAGAACTTTGATTTGACTTGATCGATCCAGCTTGCACCTGATGCTTCGTCTGCTGCGTCATCTCGACCCACTACAGAAAAGTCCGAATCATGATGCCCCTGTTGTTTCAAATCCTCAATTTTTCGTTCTAGACTCGATTGATCCTGATAGATTCCAACAAACCGTTTCGCCATCACATGACACCTTCCTTTTTCATATGAATTCAAACACGCTCTATTTTTACCCTTGTTCGATTGTCATCAAACGAGATTTCAAGAACGAAAAAACGGACCACTTCGAAAAGTAGTCCGTGAAAAAATTAAAGTTGTTGTGGTGAATCGACCAATGTGATCGTTCCCTCGTTTTTCTGAACGAATCGCTCGTAGACGAAATCGTTCGCAAATAGCAATACAGCATTTTCCCAGCGGTCATACACAAGAACTGTCCGTGAATCCGTCAATTGTTTGACAGCAGCGACTTCTGCCGGTTTAATCCATTTTGCGACTTGGAAGTTCGCAGCATCCTTCAAGATATCAACGCCATACTCACCTTTGAGCCGGTGCTCGAAGACTTCGAATTGGAGTTGCCCGATGGCTCCGAGAATGATTTCGTTGTATTCCGTCTTGTAGACTTGGATCGCTCCTTCTTGCGCGAGCTGCTCGACACCTTTTTGGAACTGTTTCGACTTCAAGGCGTTTTTCGTATAGACCTTTAAGAAGAGCTCCGGTGCGAATGTTGGGAGTGCTTCGTATTGCAGTGATGGATCACCGTTCGTGATCGTATCACCGATTTGATAGTTACCTGAATCGTATAATCCAATGACGTCTCCTGCAAACGCTTCGTTGACCGTTTCACGCTCATCCGCCATGAATTGAGTTGACTGTGACAGTTTCATTTTCTTACCTGTCCGTGTCAAGACGACGTCCATCCCACGATCAAACTTACCCGTACAAATCCGGACGAAAGCAATACGGTCGCGGTGGTTCGGGTTCATGTTCGCTTGAATTTTGAAGACGAAACCACTGAAGAATTCTTGAGCAGGTTCGACCTTCCCTTTGTTCGACTCACGTGGTGTCGGTGAAGGAGACAGGTTCAAGTAATGCTCGAGGAGCGGTGTAACACCGAAATCGACGAGGGCTGATCCGAAGAAGACCGGAGTCAGTTCGCCTTTTGCAATCAATTCTTCATTGTATTCGTTACCTGCGCCGTCGAGTAAGTCGACTTCGTCCATCAATGTCTCGTACATTTCCGAGTTGATTGTTGTCGCGAGTTCTTCGTTCGCTAGACCTTCTTCCCCAAGTTCGATCGTCTTACGATCGTTCTTGAAGCAATGGAATTGTTCTTTGACACGGTCGTAGACACCTTCGAACTGTTGACCTGATCCAGCTGGCCACGTCACAGCAACCGATGGGATGCCAAGAACTTCTTCGAGTTCTTCCATCAATTCGAGTGGGTCACGCGCTTGACGATCCATCTTGTTGATGAACGTAAAGATTGGAATACCGCGCATCCGACAAACTTGGAAAAGTTTTTTCGTTTGCGACTCGATCCCTTTTGCCGCATCGATGACCATGATTGCTGAGTCAACAGCTGTCAGGATCCGGTACGTATCTTCACCGAAGTCTGAGTGACCTGGTGTATCCATGATGGAAACGATTTTTTTATCGTATTCGAATTGCATGACCGAAGATGTTACGGAGATTCCGCGTTGTTTTTCGATTTCCATCCAGTCGGATTTCGCGAATTTCGAGTTTTTCCGTGCTTTGACAGAACCTGCCTCACGGATTGCTCCTCCGTGCAGGAGGAATTTTTCAGTTAATGTCGTCTTACCCGCATCCGGGTGGGAAATGATGCCGAAAATCCGACGTTTTTCGACTTCCGTTTGTAGAATGTTTGTCATGTATGGTAGTTCCTTTCACCGATATATTCAAATGTCCGATCAATCTTTTTTCGCAACTAGTCTATCATACCGAATTTTCAAGGTCTCGTCCATTTCACTTCATTGACTCAATTTTCAGATTAAAAGTTGACAATTTGACACTTTCTTCATTACGATGACTAGGAAGTTCACTATTACAGAAGGAGGAGACGTACAATGGTATTCCATCAAGCCCGGACATCTGTCCACACTGTCTTTGTATCGGCTACAACTGTACGTCACCCAATCGTTTAATTTTTAATTAAGCAGGGTGTGCGTATGCGTATACGTACATGCTGCCCTCTTATATTTGGACGGGTATGCCCATATTTGTGCGTATCCGTCTTTTCTATTGTCTAAAAACGGAATATAAGGGGTTTTCACTATGTTTAACGCACTCAAACAGCTTGATCGCAACATCTGGATCCGGTTCGTCGGGGAAACGATCACCGGAATCATGATGTTCATGATTGCACCATTTTTAGTTCTCTATTACGCGGATCGACTCGATTCCTACTTCTTAGTCGGTGTCATCATGGCGACCGGACCGATCATGTCACTCGTCGGAGCTGTCCTTGGTGGTCACTTCGCCGATAAGTTCGGTCGAAAACCACTGATGGTCATCTCGATCATCGGTGACGTCATCGCTTTGATTGGTTTCTCGTTCGCCGATTCATTCGGACCGCTGCTTGCTTTGAATGCACTGCTCGGTTTATCGAGTTCACTGTTCCACCCAGCGGCAAGCGCGATGGTCGCTGACGTCACACCACCGGAGCGGTTGAACGAATCGTTCGGTCTGCTTCGGATGGGTCATAACGTCGGAGCAGCATTCGGTCCACTTCTCGGAAGTGCCGTCCTATTCGTCGATCGTTCACTCATCTTCTACTCTGCTGCTTTCGTCTTTTTCCTATACGGACTCGTTCTCTATTTCTTCATCGAGGAGACGAAACCGGACTATATCGAAAAAACAGACGAAGTCAAAGTCTCTCCACTCACCGTATTACGGAAGGACCACGTCTTCCTGATCTTTATCGGTGCGGGTGTCTTCATTTCAATGGGCTTCGCTCTTGTTGAGAGCATGTTACCGGTCTTCTTGAAGGAAGCATTGCCAGGTTTACCAACGAAGCAAAATCCGTTCCCTTATTTGATGGCACTGAACGGGATCATGGTCGTCTTATTCCAATTCCCGATTGCGGCTCGTTTGTCAGGTAAGGCATTCGGAAAAGTCATGTTGCTCGGCGCCTCGATCTTCGGCATCGGCATGATTTTCCTCGCGTTCGTGCCGTCTTATCTGTTCTCACTTGGAACTGACTATGTCGTGCTCGTGACGATCTTACTTGCAATCTATGCATTCTATACGCTTGGTGAGATGATCATGTCACCTGTCCAGATGACATTCATCGCTTTGATTGCACCGGAACATCTACGAGGTACGTATAACGGTGCTGCGAGTCTGCAGTGGTTGATCGGTGGTGTCACCGCACCACTTCTCGGGTCCCTGTTCCTCGATTCAGGAAAAGGTGACTTCGCTTTAGCGTTCATCGGATTGCTCTGCTGTGTGTCGGGTGGGGTCTATCTTGCGCTTGATCGTTCAATTCAACGAGCGAAACGGTTAACAAAATCTGCTTAAAGTAAAAAAAGCGATGTGTAGCGCCCCGATTTCTGTCAGAGCGTTACACGTCGCTTTTCTCGTTAAGATGGTAATTGATTTGCCGCTACGAACGGACCGAACAGGACCGGTAACGGATCCAGTCGTTGCTGAATTTCTTCAATAAAATTCGTTGATCCGCTGACAAAGACGATCGGATCATTGACGGTGATCATCGTTAAAAACTCGTGCATCTGTTGTTCCCAACCTTCCTGACGGATATGATGCACAACCATTCCTTTCGTCGTCAACGATAGAACATTTGCTAACATGCGTTCCGCTAGTTCCTCAGCAGACACATGCAATAAGGTCGTTTTTCGACCACTAAGTAGCGCATGTCGTGCTTCATCGATGACAGCTCCAAGATGATGTTCTTCCGCAATCAACAAAATATCTTGTTGGCGCCAATTTTCCGTATGTCTATACTTACAAAAATGACGGCACGTATCAACAAGTTGATGGTGCACAATCGCCCAGGCTTGTAACAAAGGGGAACTTTCTTCAAGAGCATATTCAATCTGGATGGCTTGAAGGATTTCACGACTGATAATATCCGGGTACGTCAACAGAAACGATTTTGTTTGATCGATTTCATTCAGTAAAATCAATTTAAACAGTTCACTCGATTCATGCTGGTTTGTAATCTGGTTCAATAATTGACTCAGGCGTAAAATCCGTAATGCGCGAGTCCCGTCCTGAGCCCCCGCTTCCCGAAGCGCGCGCAGTTCTTCTTCGTACGTCGCCTCAAGCGAGTCATAGAAGCGCGTCGCGATCCGCAATCCCTTTTGCTCCATCGATGGACCGAGCTGTTGCAAAAGGTGTAATGCCTGATCGAAATGCATAATTTAACCTACCTTTCACCGTTCATTATGCGTGAATCCGGTCTCAAAAACAATCTCTAAAATGCATCTTATTTTTTGCACATTGAGAGTTGTAAAAGCTTGCGTACCCCCCTAGTATGTGTGTTAAGTAGGTGATGAAAATGCGCATGACACGTTATACGGATTATGCGATCCGGTCCCTGCTGTTCGCAGCAGCCCATCCCGATCGTTTAGTCCGAATCCAGGAAGTAGCGGATTGTTACGACATTTCTAAAAATCATTTGATGAAAGTAGTCTATCGTTTAGGACAGAGTGGTTTGATTGATTCTGTTCGTGGTCGTGGAGGTGGATTCCGATTAGCAGGTCCTCCAGATGCAATTCATATCGGTGACGTCGTACAACTGTTTGAACCAACCGTTCATTTTCTCGATCCGCAAGAAGGCATTCACGAGGTCCCTTCGCTTAATCCGGCACGTGATGCTTTCGATGATGCCATTGCGGCGTTCCATCAAGTACTCAATAGTTACACAGTACATGATTTGCTACATCCGACAGCTGACACTCATCCACAAATACTTGAAATGATTCCGAGCCGCGATTGAGCGGGCTCGGAATCTTTTTTATATCTCCCCCTCGCTCAATTGCGATTTCTCGAAACGCTCGTGGTATACTTATATAAGAAAGGAGGGGTACAGATGAACCCTCAAGAAGAACTCCATCTCTTATATCTTCGCCTGAAAGAAGAAGAACCCTCCGTTGCACGCGGTGAGGCCTTATGGGCCATCTTTGAGGAAACAGCTGATGATTCACTCCGCTTCCTCTCCTTATGGACGTTTT
The DNA here is from genome assembly GCF_053878415.1 of Exiguobacterium sp. EA-TM-5. Taxonomy (NCBI): domain Bacteria; kingdom Bacillati; phylum Bacillota; class Bacilli; order Caryophanales; genus Exiguobacterium; species Exiguobacterium sp. EA-TM-5. The sequence goes on from NZ_CM132670.1 coordinate 2,440,030, forward strand.
CACAAAACCAATTTGACTTAGGGCACTTTCGGTCGTTTCTCGTGTCCTTTACGCTTTTGATGGAATGGATTCGAAAAGACGAGATGACACTGACTCCAAAACAAGAACTTGATTTGTACTGGAATTACAAGTCCTATTTAATCTATATGGCAGAACAAGAAGATGTGACGGTTTCGCTCCTCGAAGAAGATCTCGATCGTTTCATCGATTTTTGTGACGCACACGGTTTTATCCGGACACGCGACTATATCAGCTTCATGGTCTATAGCAAACTCGGTGACGAAGAACAGGCGGATCATTACCTATCAGAATGGGTCGACGCTCCAAGTGACGAACTGAGTGATTGCCCATCTTGCGAAGCCTTCAGTCGGATGACGTATGCAATTGAGCGCGGGTTCGAAGATCGTGCTTTGTTGCTGTACGCGGCACTTCGACATGAACGCGGTTGTTCACGGATGCCGGATCAGGCACATCCTTATATCCTCCCACTGTTTCTCAGTCGAAAAAAAGAACGCTTTGACTGGAGTGAACGCTTGATCGAAGAAGTCAAACGTGGCGAAACCCTCTTTACGGGTGGAGACGAACCGTATCACTTGTATGCGAAGATGTATTACGACACGAACTATACGTGGTCGATGGAAGAGAAAAAACAGTTGATTCCATTCTTGACTGACCGTGGGTATCTCCAGTTCCTACTCGCTCACTATGCGTTCGCCCATCGCCAATCTCTTGGTGAGGAAGCGTCTTATCTTGCAGCGCTTCGAACGAACTTATACGAGATTGCGCAGTCACTCGATCGTCGAATTGAAGGTGTCTTCTACTTGAACCTTGTCGAACGGGAACTGAAACGCATCACGCAATTCGTTGCTTGAATCTAATTCGTAAAGGAAGTGTCTTCATGTTAGATCATGTCCAGCTCGTTATGCCGAAAAACGAAGAAGATCGCGCCCGTGCATTTTATGCCGGGCTTTTACATATGAAGGAAGTCGAAAAGCCTGCTGGCGTTCAAGCGAGTGGGGGTGTATGGTTCGAAGATCACGGTGCAGCGATTCACCTTGGTATCGAGGATCCGTTCTCTCCTGCTAAAAAAGCACATCCCGGATTAACCGTCGCTGCGTTTGAAGCGTTAAGTGATCGGCTCCAAACAGCCGGATATCCAGTCGAACACGACGCCCGCCTTGCGCCACGTCGTCGATTCTTCACAGCCGATCCATTCGGTAACCGTATTGAAATCATCGCTGCTCACTTGCCACCGTTAACGCCAAAAAAGCTGACGGACGGCTCTCATGTACGACTAGTCGCACCTGCTTCGAGCCTTTCGACGGTTGAGATGAAGATCATTGACGTGGCAATCCAGACGCTCGAATCGTTCGGCTTACGTGTCTCGATTAGCCAACATGCGCGTGCTACCAATCCATTCGGTTCAAGTGATCCAGAGTTACGGGTTGCCGACCTTCATGCTGCGTTCGCTGATCCGAACGTTGATGCAATCCTATGCGTTCGTGGTGGATTCAGTACGAATGAACTCGTCGACTTACTCGATTACGAACTGATTCGGACGCATCCGAAGGTTCTGTGTGGTTTCTCCGATATCACAGCACTCAGTCATGCCATTCTGACGAATACCGGATTAGTGACATACTCTGGTCCCATGTTACGCGCTTTCCGTGATCGTGATGTCTATACGATCGATTACTTCAAACAAGTCTTGTTCGGAATGGATCCCGTTACGATCAAGCCGTCGATTCATTGGCGTGATACAGATCGCGGACACGTCATTACATTACCGAACAAAGGACCGATTCTCTTATCAGCAGGACAAGCAAGTGGGCGTCTACTTGGCGGAAACCTTTGTACATTGAATCTACTTCAAGGCACGCCCCATTTCCCCGATTTACGGGATGCAATCCTGTTCCTTGAAGACGATTACGAAGTCCACCCAGCGACGTTTGCCCGTGATTTCGCCTCGTTGATGGCGCAACCAGGTGCCGAAACAATTCGTGGTATCGTCTTCGGACGGTTCCAACTCGCAACGAAGATGACGGAAGAGCATTTGCGTTATCTGATCTCGCTCTATCCATTCCTAGAGCAGGTTCCAGTCCTTGCGAATGTTGATTTTGGACATACGAGTCCCCTGTTTACGTTCCCGATCGGTGGACAGGTTGAACTGCATGACGAGGTCATTCGACTTCATATTTCCTGAACATCAAAAGAAGGAGACGCGGCAATCCGCATCTCCTTCTTCTTTAATAGTCGAGCAATCTCGAAGCGTCGATTTGACGTTTCGACCCATCCGCGAACATCTCGAGTGTCGCGAAAATCTGGTCGTTTGCCCATTCATAATGAAGTAGCGTGAAGTCTTCAAGTGTCGAGACCGTCTTGAACGTCTTCCCGACCGTAAACGCACGCTTCCGGCTTGCATCTTCTGCCGGAACTGTGACGAAGATAACCGTGATTTCCTCACCCTTCGTATCATAATAGAATTCAACGATCCGACCGTCCGCTGTTTCAGGTAAGATACCTTTACGGGGCTGTCCGGTCTCGTCCAATTGTACGTATGGTTGCAGCATTTTTTCGCCTCACTTTCTCCGTCATTCATCATAGCACGTACACTTGATTTATGCTAATCTATATTTGATGTGAAAGGGGGATGAGTCGCGCATGGAATGGTTCATGAACGGGATTCTGCTCTGGGGCTTTATCATGATTACACTCATGGCGATTGGCGGGTTTTTCATGTTCCGGAAGTTCCTCAAGAAGTTACCGAAAGAAGACGGTAAATCGATGATGGACTGGGAAGATGAATACATCGACCAGACACGACATCTTTGGACAGATGAGACGATGGAATTATTAAACGCCCTCGTCATGCCAGTACCATCGGCGTTTCGAGATGTCGCACGTCGTAAGATTGCCGGACGGATCGGGCAATTTGCACTCGAGGAACAAGCGACGCAGATGACATCTGAACTGGTCGTCAAAGGGTACATTTCCGCTACGCCGAAACGCGATCATAAATTCTTGAAAAAAGCACTGACGGAGCACGCCATCGACTGGCGAGACTACGCATTATATTTCCAAAATTGAAGAATGCACGAAAAAACCGCCGAAGTCACCTTCAGCGGTTTTTTTATTGAGGTAAATGCGCTACAGGCACGGTGCCCGATTTCACCCGTTTGTATTTCATATACATCGCGAAGCGCCACGGAGCGATCATACCGAAGGCAACGAGATAAAAGATTCCACCCGTTTCGAAAATATCGATTTGACCTCCGATAAAAAATTTCGCAACGGTTCGTACGAATAAGATACCGAATAAAACGATGAAAAATGCTTTCGAGCGTTGCAGGTAAATCTGTCCTTCTGCTTCATAAAAATTGGATGTCTTGATCAAGAAGATGCTGAAGATTGCTCCAACAAGCAAAGCTTCTGCTACTTCCGTCCATGTCAGGCGGGAGGCCGGATACAAAAACTGTAGCATCCCCGTCGACATCGCAAAGGGCGGGATCAAGATTTTTTTAGCGTTCGTTGGCTTTGCTGACGCCTTCACACGAATGAAGCTAATCAGCAATCCCATGACGAGCGCTACCCCAGTTGATATCCAAATCATCCGATCACTTCCTTGATTAAAATCCAGTGAATCCGACGATGTCACTCATCCATGCTGCGAATTTACTCAAGCCATCAAAATACAGCATGACTCCGAACACCATCATCAAGGCTCCCCCGAATTTCGTTAATTTCAGACTATACTGCACGAACAAACGTGAACGACCAACGAAAAACGCCATTAATAAGAAAGGAATCGAAAACCCAAGTACGTAAGCCAGCATATAGAACATACCTTGACTCGGATTGGTCGCAGCTAATCCAATGACTCCTGCGAGAATCGGACCCGTACACGGTGTCCAACCGGCCGCAAAACCGATACCGACTAGGACAGTTCCGACGTATCCCCCTTTTCGTTCCCCGAGGTTCAGTTTCTTTTCACGCATTAAGAATGTCGGTTGCCATAACCCGACGAGAACGACACCAAACACGAAGATGACGAGTGCCCCAACCATTCGTAATGTATCTCGATAGGTGATGAAGACATCCGCGAACAAGGACGTCGAGAGTCCAAGGACCGCAAAGACCATCGCAAAACCAACAAGGAAGGCTAACGTATGAAACAAGGATCGTTTTTCCCGTACGCCCCGTTCTTTTAAATCCGTTACCGACACGCCTGTGATATACGAGAGAAACACAGGGTACAACGGTAGCGTACACGGAGAGACGAATGATAATAAACCGGCTCCGAACGCTAACCATAATGAGAGCTCCATCATGAGCATCCCCTTTCTTTACTACTATAGAAGAAGTTCCTTCTCTATTTTGCCAAACTCCTCTGCATTTAGCACCTATTATCTCACAGAAAGTTGCAAAAGATTCGTGTCCGCCAAAATTACAAAAAAATTACATTTCATCGATTTTACTGAAATCTCGTTGCACCTAGTAAATGGACTTGCTAGAATATGGATACGACACCAATGTAAGGGAGACTGCTATGACGACACAACAACTATTGACGTTAGCCATCGAAGCCAAACGTAGCGAACTATATCATCAAGCTGACCAGTCCAGCTTCACCTCCCCGCGTGTTTTACAACTTAGTCATGAACTCGACGTCTTACTTTTAGAATATTCACGTATGGTTCAAAACTATACGCTTCACGGTTCGAATGAACCGCTCTTATCATGATCACCTATCCGGTCAGCATTCGAATACGAGTGCTGACCTTTTTGATGTTTTACATTACTTCTTAATTCTAATGGAGGTTCCATATGTCTGCTCTGACGTTCTTAGCTAGTTCTCGTCCCTTCTATATACCTGATGACCTACCACAGTTATTCGTACATGAAATCGAACCACTTGAATATGTCCCATTAAAGCGAGACCGATTCACGATGCCTTACTTGTATACGATCGAAGGTGCTGACCAATGGGAGTTTATGATTTATCTACAGCGTTATATGGAAGAAGGAGATGTTTTCGAGCTCTTATACATCGAAAATCAAAATGACAGTATGCATGACCATCTACCGTCTGTTCCGCTAGTAGAACCGATTAAAATCAATATTCGACAGCGAACCTACCAAACGATTCATGGTATGTTCCAACTTTCCGCTAACGATTGGATGCAGGAATTGTATCACCGTTCTTACGTGACAGCGTTCGGCGTGACGACAATCGTTAACTATTGATCTATACATCATCCGTTTCACTTTTTCATCATTAAGACGATAGAAGGATTACATAGTTTCTATATTCAAGTCTTTTTTCTGTTGAATTGTGCGAATTTTTCAGTTTTATTAAGTCAAAAGACCTATAAACGTCCGTTTTTCATAATCAGTATGTCCTATCGATGACAAAAACCGTCCTTTTGCAATCTCGTTGTCACACAAGCTCGGTTTGTAACTCGAATGACATTGACCTGTAAACGCACAAGTCAGATTTGCCGTGTAAAGTAGGAACAGTAAACACAGCATATGTCAGGAGGACATCAATAATGAAAAAAGCAGTTTTCGCTGCCGGTCTTGCAGCAACAGCTCTATCAGTAGGATTTGCCCAAGAGACAGAGGCTGCCTCAGAAACGGTAACAGTAAATACAGCAGTACTCAACGTACGCACAGCACCTACAACTGCATCAGCAGACGTAGGCAATGTATATAAAGGTCAAACATTAAATGTCGAAGGACGTTCTGGCGCATGGATCCAAACTCACATTAACGGTCAAAAACGTTATGTCCATGGCGCGTATACGTCTGCAGCAGGCTCATTCGACTTTAAAAAAGCTACAGTTACTACGGCAGTACTAAACGTCCGCACACAACCAACGACAAGCTCGAAAGATGTCGGTAATCTCTACAAAGGCGAAAAAGTCAACGTAGAAGGTAAAGTCGGTGCATGGATCAAAACAACAATCGACGGTAAAACACGCTATGTACACAGTGCATATACAACACTCGGTAGCGTAGCGAAAGCACCAGCAGCTAAACCGGCTGCAAAACCAGCACCAAAAGCAGCAGCTCAACCAGCAACTGCAACAAAACAATCAACACCTGCAAAATCAGGTACAAAAGTGACGATGAACGTCAGTGCTTACACGAACGACCCATCTAACAATGGTAGCCAACTCTACAATGGTCGCGCGTTGACAGCAAGCGGTTATGATGTCACGAATACGATCACGTACAATGGTATGCGTATCGTAGCAGCTTCTTCACAATACCCGATTGGTACACGGATGCACATCGAAGGCATTGGTGAAGCAATCGTACTCGACCGTGGTGGCGCAATCCAAGGTAACCGCCTTGATCTTCTCGTTGGTTCACAACAAGAAGCACTCAACTGGGGTCGCCAAAACGTCACAGTTACAGTCTACTAATCAAAACAAACAACCTGCCGGGCGAGATCGCCTGGCAGGCTTTTTTTATGTCTAATTCTTTTAGGAAACGGTAACATGACCGGATTGTAGCTGATACATCTTCTTATACAGTCCATCTTGCGCAATCAATTCCTGGTGATTTCCTTGTTCAATGACTTCTCCTTGATGCAATACAAGAATCAAATCAGCATCTTGAATCGTCGATAGACGGTGCGCTATGGCAATCGTTGTCCGTCCTTGACGCATCCGTTCAAGTGCGACTTGCACTTTTTCCTCTGTCTCCGTATCAATCGAACTGGTCGCTTCATCGAGAATCAGGATTTTCGGGTCTCGCGCCATCGTGCGTGCGAAGGAAATCAACTGACGTTCTCCAGCGGAGAATGTCGCACCCCGTTCAGCAACGGGACTGTCATATTGATGATCGAGTTGATTGATGAATCCGTCGGCTTGGACGAATTTTGCTGCCGCTTCGACACGATCAAAAGAGATCGAGCTATCGAATAATCGAATATTGTCAGCGACTGTTCCCGTGAACAAGAATGAATCTTGTAAAACGAGTCCAACGTGTTGTCGTAGCTCTTCTTCCGATAACTGCTCGAGCGGTTGACCATCAATCAAAATCCGACCTGATTGATAAGCGTAAAAGCGCATCAAGATATTGATGATTGAACTCTTTCCACTTCCGGTATGACCGACAAGGGCAATCGTCTGTCCTTTTTTCGCCTCGAACGAAATGCCTTTCAAGACATCCTTCTCACCGTCATAACTAAAGCGAACGTCTTCAAAGACGATATGTCCTTCTGATACACGTGCATCTCCTTCGAGTTGTTTCGTCGGTTCTGGCTCATCCGTATCAAGCACCTTGAACACGCGGTCCGCTGAGACGACAGCTTGTTGGAACTCGGATAACCGTTGCATGATTTGCTGAACCGGTTGGAAGATCCGCTCCATGTAACTGATGAAGGCATAGACGACACCGACTTGAACTGTTTGTGAGAACGATAAGACACCGAAATACGTCACAAGTGTCGCAATCGAAATCGCTAGTAACAATTCAATGATTGGTCGTAGTAACCAGCTATCGAGCTTCAGGTTCTTATAGCGACCGTTCTGGTGAGCGACATTCGTTTCTTCGAATTCTGCCATCAAGCGCTTTTCTTGGCGGAATTGTTGAATGATCGCCATCCCATTGATCGATTCGTTCAGTTGCGCATTGATTTTCGACAGTAGATCGCGAACTTCCGCGTAATATTTCGTCGAGTACTTTCGGTAGATCCAGATAATGAAATAAAACAGCGGTAACAACAACAGCGCAATCGTTGCGAGTCGTGGTTCTAGGAGATAGAGGAAGATATACGTCCCAATCAACTGGACACCACTTTGAACGAATGTCGACAGGACACCGATATAGAGTTCCTTAATCGCTTCCGTATCGTTCGTGATCCGGGAAACGAGCACTCCGGCAGGCGTCCGGTCGAAATAAGCGAGCCGTAAATGCATGACGTGCCGGAACACATCGATCCGTAAACGTTGAATGACTTGCAAAGCAATCTTTTGGAACTCAAATGCCTGTAAATAATCGACGATGATCCCTGTCGTATGCAATAACAAATATGCCGTAAACAGAAGTGCGACTTCTTGAACTGGATAGGTTCCTGGTGCGACATACTCATCAATGAAAATCTTAACGAGATACGGTCCTCCGAGTTTTGCTGCTGTCGTAATGAACAGGAGAACGAAGGCGATACTGACTTGCTTCTTGAACGGTTTGACGAAATCGAGCAATCGTTTCAGGACGGCTTTTTCATTGATATCATGATTCATTAGAACGCCCTCCTTGTTCGACGAGTGATTCTAGTTGCTGGCGGTCGTATGTCTCTTTGTACCAACCGTCGTGAGCGAGTAACTGCTCATGCGTTCCTCGCTCGATGATTCGACCGTCTTCAAGGACGATGATCTCATCGGTATGCGACACAGCCGACAGGCGATGAGCAACGATGATTTGCGCTTGATCGTGATCAGCCGTCCGGAAGTGATGGATAATCGCTTCCTCAGTCTTAGCATCGACCGCAGATAGTGCATCATCGAGCACTAAAATCGGGCAGTCGGCTAGTAACGCCCGGGCAATCGAAATCCGTTGCTTTTGACCACCAGACAACGTGACACCACGCTCGCCGACCATCGTCGCATATCCTTCCTTAAAGCCAAGAATATCGTCATGAACCGCTGCAATACGCGCCGCTTCCATGATGTCTTCCATTGACGCGTCGGGTTTCGCAAAAGCAATATTATCCGCAATCGAAGCGGAGAACAGGAAATGATCCTGCGGGACAATCGCTACTTGACGACGAACGGTATCTCGTGTCAATTGTTTGATGTCTCGTCCACCAATCATGATCGCTCCTTGTTTGACGTCATATTCACGTGATAATAAACGAACGAATGTCGATTTACCAGCACCCGTCTTCCCGACGATCCCAAGCGATTTACCCGGTTTCAACGTCACATCGATGTCTTGTAGGACCGGTTGCGTGTCATAGATGAATCGTTTAATCCCGACATGAAGTTCCGGTGACGAAACAGTCGTCGCCGCTTCCTTCGCGTCTTTAATTTCCGGTTCGATCGCAAGCATCCGCTCGATCCGATCGTAAGAAGCACGACCACGTTCGACGATGTTAAACAACCAACCGAAAGCGAGCATCGGCCATGTCAATAAACCAAGATATGTAGTGAATGAGACGATGTCACCAATCCGAATTTCACCTTGTTGCAATAAGTAGGCACCATAGCCGACTGCGATGATGTACGATAGACCGACTAACCCAAAGATCGTCGGATCAAACAGAGCATCAATTTTTGCCACGCGACGGTTCTTTTGGACAACGTCGTCGGATAGATCGGTGAACGTCTGTACGTCAGACTCAACTTCGCCTGTCGCTTTTAAAACACGGACACCACTAATACTTTCCGCGACCTTATCATTTAAATCGGAGAAGGCTTCCTGCGCGTCATGAAAACGCGAATGTAGCATCTTACCGTAGCGTGACGTCAAATAGACCATGAGTGGCATCGGCAGAAGCGACACGAGCGTCAACTTCCAACTGATTGTCGTGACCATCGTGATGATGACGAAGCTCCCCATCGTCACTGAGTCAACGAGCGTTAGAATACCGGCACCCGCTGTCATCGAGACGGCTTGTACATCGTTCGTTGCATGTGCCATCAAATCTCCGCTACGATATTTCTTATAGAACGATTGATCTAAATCTGAAAAATGACCATACAGTTGACTGCGCAACAATCGACCGAGACGAATCGAGGCACCGAAGATATGAAAACGCCAAAAATAACGAATGAAATACGTCGCGACTCCGATAAGCAACAATGTACCTGCTAGACGAATCAAATCATTCTTCGTCAAGCTCCCTTCACTCAGACCATTGACTGTCGTCCCGATGACTTTCGGTGGAATCAGTTCTAACCCTGCCACAAAAATCAAACAGATGACCCCAAGACTATACGCTTTCCATTCTCGTCGGAAAAACCAACCGAGTTTCCTGAAGACTCCCATTCAAGTCTCCCCCCTTTTTAAATCCTATGATTATTTGAAATAGTCTCACATTTTAGATTAGTTCTCTTTCTAAAAAATAGCAAACAAAAAGGAGACCATTTGGTCCCCTTTCATACAGCTTATTTTTTAGGTGATTTCATTGAACCACTCATTGAACGCATCACTTGGTTGACTTTCTTTTGTGATGGCTTTTGACCCATTTGCATCATCAATGTCTTAATCATATCTTCGTTGATTGGTGGGTTTTGCTCCAAGTAGTTCATCATGTATCGACGAGCGATATAGAAACCAAGGGCGACACCTGCTACCAAGCAAAGAAGGGCAATTAAAATCCAAATCCATGTAGCCAAGTTGCTTCCTCCTCTAACTTAAAACGTCGCTTTTTACTATACTATAATTCCAATTGTTTGCATAGATGATAATAGATGAAAAACGAGCCCGACGTAAGAACGGACCCGTTTTTCCAGAAATGATTATCCGAGTTGCTTGACTGTCGCTAAAACGTTCTCAACAGACATACCGTATTCTTTCAAGAGGAAGTCTCCAGGAGCAGATGCGCCGAAACGATCGATTCCGATAACTTGTCCTTCTGTTCCTACATATTTGTACCAACCGAGTGAAGCACCTGCTTCGATCGCTACACGTTTCGTGATGTGTTTTGGAAGAACCGATTCTTTGTACTCTGCTGATTGTGCTTCGAATACTTCCCATGATGGAAGAGAAACGACAGCTGCTGATTCACCAAGTTCTTTTTGCGCTTCGACAAGAAGGTGAACTTCTGAACCTGTACCGAGTAAGAGTGTATCGGCTTTCGTGACGTCACCAGCGATGACATAACCACCTTTTTCAGCGCCTTCTGTCGTCGTACCTTCAAGTTCAGGAAGACCCTGACGAGTCAAGACGAGAAGTGTCGGTTTGTCTTTTGCTTGAACCGCTGTTTTCCATGCTGCGATTGTCTCTTTTCCGTCTGCTGGACGGTAGATCGTGACGTTCGGCATTGCACGGAAGCTCATCAAGTGTTCGACTGGCTCGTGTGTTGGACCATCTTCACCGACAGCAATCGAGTCATGCGTCAAGACGAAGATTGATGGAAGACCCATTAATGCAGCGAGACGGACCGCTGGACGAAGGTAATCCGAGAAGACGAAGAATGTCGCACCGTAAGGAATGACGCCACCGTGAAGTGCCATACCGTTGACAGCTGCTGCCATTGCGAATTCACGTACACCGAACCAGATGTTGCGACCACTTGGGTCGATATCGAAGTCTGCTTCGCCTTTGAGCATCGTGTTGTTTGATCCCGCAAGGTCAGCTGAACCACCGAACAATGTCGGAACGTTCTTCGCAAGGCCATTCAAGACTTCACCGCTCGTTTGACGCGTTGCTTTTTTCGACGACAAGTCGTATGTCGGAAGGTCTGCTTCCCAGTTGCTTGGCAATTCGTTTGCGATCGCGCGAACGAGTTCAGCATGCAATTCTGGGTGAGCTGCTTCGTATTGTTTCATCGTCTCGTTCCATGCGTCTTCTGCAGAAGCACCACGTTGAACGATGCGCTCGTCAAACAATGATTTGACTTCTTCAGGGACGTAGAACTCTTCATGATCCCAAATGTAGCTAGCTTTCGTCAACTTGATTTCTGCCTCACCAAGTGGTGCACCGTGAGAAGCGGACTTCCCTGATTTGTTCGGTGAACCGAAGCCGATGACTGTCTTAACTTCGATCAATGTTGGTTTTGTCGTCTCTGCTTGTGCCGCCGCGATTGCTTTCGAAATCGAATCGATATCCGTTCCGTCTTCTACGCGAATGACTTGCCAGTTGTACGCTTCGAAGCGTTTCTGGACGTTTTCAGAGAATGATTTATCGAGATCTCCGTCAAGTGAGATATCGTTTGAATCGTACAATACGACCAATTTCCCAAGACCAAGGTGACCTGCAAGTGAAGCGGCTTCAGCTGAAACGCCTTCCATCAAGTCCCCGTCTCCACAAATTCCGTATGTGAAGTGATCAACGACGTTAAGGTCGTCACGGTTATATTTTGCTTCAAGATGACGCTCTGCCATTGCCATACCAACTGCCATCGCGATCCCTTGACCAAGTGGACCAGTCGTCGCATCTACACCAGCCGTGTGGCGATATTCTGGGTGACCTGGCGTTTTAGATCCCCATTGACGGAATGATTTTAGATCTTCCATTGATAGATCATATCCCGATAGGTGGAGGAGTGAGTAGAGAAGCATCGAACCGTGTCCGGCTGAAAGTACAAAACGGTCGCGGTTAAACCATTCTGGATTTTTAGGGTTGTGGTTCATATGATCCGCCCAAAGTGAGAATGCCATCGGCGCTGCTCCCATTGGCATACCTGGGTGACCCGAGTTCGCCTTTTGTACGGCATCAATCGATAAGGTACGAATCGTATTAATTGCTAATTGTTCTACTGTCGTCATGTTCGTCAAAACAATCATCCTCTCTCTTTTTCACAAATTCCTACTTATTTTAGCATACTCTCAAATGTGATACAACTTTTCTAAATAGTATGTCACATTAAAATGAATGCGCTATCTATAGCCGTTCTATCGACTCATACAGGATGTCTGAATCGATGAAAGCTCCCTATTAAGATGTATTGCTATCGTACAATGTTTCCTAATCCAAATACTCCATAAAAAAAGAGGGTCCGCTTGCGCGAGACCTCTCTTTTATAGAAGAAACAAACGATTATTGCTTGTTTCGTTCTTCTTCTTGTGCTTGTTTCAACTTCTCTGGTGTAACGTCTGTACCCTCTTCGTCGACGATCTTCATGCCCATGAGTTGATTTTTAAACGATCCACGGAACGCTGCGAGATAGGCCGCACGTAGTTCTTTTTGCTCTGCCGTTTCCGCTTCTGTTAATGGCTCGACTTTTGATTTATTCGCTAAAGCGTTGATTCGATCTAATTGTTCTTGTGATAACATGGAATCCCTCTTTCTGTACGACTCAAAATTGAGTTGTTCAATTGTATCCTTACTTTAAAAGAGCCCATAAAAAAAAGCAAGTTAACCGCGTCAGTCGACGGGTTACTTGCTTCTCATTCCGAGCTAGGTGTCAGTTCACGGTATTCGAGGTACCGACGATTGACGGTGGCTTTTGAAATATCATGCCCCATACCTCTTAAGGTGATTGCAATATCAGAGAACGTCAAACCAAGTTCTCGAAGACGAACGATTTCTTCGATTGGTACGTCTTTTCGACTACGTCCAGCGTTGTCTCCTTGGCGATTGAGATTACGTTCTGGTCGAAACCCTTGTTCCACAGCTCGGCGCATGCCACGAGCGATTTTTGCATTATGCAATTTGCGTTGATATTCTTCAACGAGTGAGACAATCTCAAGCACCATCGCCTCTGCATCAGCAAGCTGATATTCGCCATCGGAATCAAGCGTCATCAGTCGAACACCATGCTTTTTAAATGTATGCAAAATAGCAATTTTCGCATTCCCTCGCCCAATTCGTGTGTCATCCGTCACGAGAACCGCATCTATCGCATCACGTGTCACATGATCAAGAACAGTTAGCATCCCTTCACGATCAACATCGTATCCACTCTCTTTTTCAGAGACGACATCTACGACATCAAATCCTTTTTGAGATGCCACCTTCGAAAGTTCCATCCGTTGACGTTCAATCGAACTATCTTGTGCTTCTTTTTCAGTCGACACCCGACAATAAATCACGACCTTCATCGTACCTCACATCCCTGTTCGTTCTTTCACAACTTTTCCATTCTGTCATTGTTGTGCGATTGGTACAACGATTTTGCTTTTTGAGATGACATGTTTTGTCTCGACATCATTATTTTTGATCAACCAGTTGACATATTCTTCGTCTGACATTGAACCGTCGTTATAGACTTCAGCAATTTGTTCGACCGTAGCGTTCTCATCGACCGTTACGGACGCTGTCATCAGTTGCGCGACCTTTTCATCCGGACGTGGTATGAGTAAAAAAATCACGAAAGCAACACTTAAAGCATAGAAGAGAATAGAAAAAGCATGAGTACGAATCGTATGAATCATCATGAATCCCTCCAAATATGAAATGAATGAGTTAGAATAAATGTTCGCGGAACAATTGTTCGCATAACTCATAATAAACACAGAACCCGTGTTCGGTCAACACAAAATGTCGAACAATTGTTTGTACGCTCATTTGTTCTATGTTATAGTGAATCTAGAAACATATATTCTTACATTTCAAACTTCAATCCAGAAAGAGGTGGCAATTCGTATGCGGAAAATGTCTAAGCGCCAACAAGAGATTCTCGACTACATCGTCTCTGAAGTGAAACTGAAGGGGTATCCACCATCAGTTCGTGAAATCGGAGAAGCAGTCGGACTCGCGTCTAGCTCGACGGTACACGGTCATTTGGATCGACTCGAGAAACGGGGAATGATTCGCCGTGACCCGACGAAACCACGTGCGATTGAGATATTGCTTGATAAGCCTGAAGAAATCACGGAAGCCATCGTCCATGTTCCCGTCATTGGGAAAGTCACAGCTGGTCTTCCGATTACAGCGATTGAAAATATCGAAGAACAATTCCCGCTCCCTGCACATTATGTAGGTAACGAGACAGTCTTCATGTTAACGATCGATGGTGAATCGATGATTAATGCAGGTATTCTTGACGGCGATCGTGTCATCGTGCGCCAACAAAACACAGCAGAAAACGGAGAAATCGTCGTAGCTATGACCGAAGATAGCGAAGCGACGGTGAAACGGTTCTTCTTAGAAGATCAACAGGTACGTCTACAACCAGAAAATGACTCGATGGATCCGATGTATTTCGATAATGTCTCCATTCTTGGTAAGGTAATCGGCGTGTATCGGACGATTCATTGACGGAGGGACCAGTTACGACTGGTCTTTTTTCATGCCTTCAGGAAATGTACATGATACCGTCAATACCATCGCGCTGACGGGTTACGTTGCGTATTCGGTCGCAACGCAACAAACCGATTGGTTACCGACCGCCATTGGTATCGCTGTCGGTACACTTTGGCTGTCGCCCGACCTTGATTTAAAATCAGAACCGTATTATCGCTTTGGACCGTTTCGAGTCCTATGGATGCCTTATGTGAAAATCATGCCCCATCGCTCGATTTGGTCACATGGACTGATCATCGGAGATATCATCCGACTTCTATATAGTGCTGCTATTTTGATTCCACTACTATTTCTAAGTCTGTATTTTCAAATTCTTGATTCGGCAACGATTGATTCATGGTTCGCTTCTCTGCCTGCTTTTATCATCGGCATCATGGTAGCGAGTACGATTCATATCCTACTAGATTATTCCAGTAGCTGGTTTCGACCTAAAAAAAGAAAGAAGCGTCGCCGTTAACACCTCTTATTACCTGTTTACAGGTAGGAAGAGGTGTTTTCTTATCCATTTTTCCGTATCTTTAAACATCAAAATAAAAAATTTCCATTCCTATATTTCAATTATTTGTATTGAAAACGTTCTCAATTCGGAGTAATTTAAAGTAGAAAGGCCATTATCTGCTTTAATCCAAAGGGAGGGTTTTTGCATGAATAACTTTGTACTAGAAATGATCGGTACGATGATCCTCATCCTACTCGGGGATGGTGTCGTCGCCGGTGTCGTCTTGAAAAAGACGAAATCGGAAAACAGTGGGTGGATCGTCATCACGTTCGCTTGGGGTCTTGCCGTCATGACAGCAGCATTCGTTGCTGCTGAGAGCGGAGCACACTTGAACCCCGCATTAACAATTGCACTTGCTTTGAACTCTGATTTACCGTGGGCAGACGTTCCGATCTACATTGCTGGACAACTTGTCGGAGCTTTCATCGGCGCCATTCTCGTTTGGCTTCATTACATGAAACATTTTGAAGCGACTGATGATCAAGCTGCAAAACTCGGTGTGTTTGCAACAGGCCCAGCGATTCGTCATACGCCATCGAACTTGATTTCTGAGATCATCGGGACATTCGTTCTTGTCTTCGGTATCTTGGCACTCGGTTTAACAACATTCGGTGACGGATTAAAACCACTCATCGTTGGTTTACTCGTCGTCGTTATCGGTCTATCACTCGGTGGTACAACAGGATACGCTATCAACCCGGCCCGTGACCTTGGACCGCGTATCGCACACGCCATCCTACCGATTCCAAACAAAGGTTCTTCTGACTGGGGATACTCATGGATTCCAGTTGTTGGTCCAATCATCGGTGGAGCAATTGCCGTGCTCATTTATCAATTGATTTACTAAGACCACATTCCACTAACACATAATGCTCAAGGGGGATTTCGAAATGGAAAACAAGTATATCCTAGCACTCGACCAAGGTACGACAAGCTCACGTGCGATCATCTTCGACCACGATGGGAAAATCGTCAACTCGGCACAACGGGAATTCAAACAATACTTCCCGCAACCAGGTTGGGTCGAGCATGATGCCAACGAAATCTGGGGGTCGATTCTTGCTGTCATGGCAGAAGCACTCGGAACTGCAGATATCAAACCTGAGCAAATCGCCGGAATCGGAATCACGAACCAACGTGAAACGACAGTTGTCTGGAATAAAGAAACAGGCAAACCAGTCTATCACGCACTCGTTTGGCAATCGCGTCAAACGTCTGGTATTTGTGACGACTTAAAAGAACAAGGTTTGAACCAGAAGTTCCGTGATAAAACAGGACTCCTGATTGATGCCTACTTCTCCGGCACAAAAGTTAAATGGATCCTTGACAATGTCGAAGGTGCACGTGAGCAAGCAGAAAATGGTGAATTACTCTTCGGTACGATTGATACGTGGCTCGTATGGAAACTGTCTGGTGGAAAAACACACATTACAGACTATACGAATGCTTCACGGACGTTGATGTACAACATCTACGAACAAAAATGGGATGAAGAGTTACTCGATATTCTCGGTGTTCCGGCTTCAATGTTGCCAGAAGTTCGTCAGTCGAGTGAAGTTTATGACAAAACGGTACCGTATCACTTCTTCGGTTACGAAGTGCCGATTGCTGGTATTGCTGGTGACCAACAAGCAGCACTCTTCGGTCAAACGTGCTTCGAAGCCGGTGAAGGAAAAAACACATACGGAACAGGTTGCTTCATGCTCATGAACACGGGTGAAAAAGCCGTTTCTTCTGATCATGGCCTTTTGACAACAATCGCTTGGGGTGTTGATGGGAAAGTTGAATATGCGCTTGAAGGTTCGATCTTCGTCGCTGGTTCTGCAATCCAGTGGCTCCGTGACGGTCTACGCATGCTAAAACATGCGAAAGACTCAGAAGGTTACGCAGCGAAAGTCGACTCAACAGATGGCGTTTACGTCGTTCCTGCCTTCGTTGGTCTTGGCGCACCATACTGGGATTCAGATGTTCGTGGTGCGATCTTCGGCTTAACACGCGGAACGGATAAAGAACATTTCGTTCGCGCAACGCTTGAGTCACTTGCATACCAAACACGCGACGTCTTGACAGCAATGGAACAAGATTCTGGTATCGAACTGAAGACACTTCGTGTCGACGGTGGTGCTGTAGCGAATAACTTCTTGATGCAGTTCCAATCGGACATCCTCGGCGTTCCTGTCGATCGTCCGCAAATCAACGAAACGACAGCACTCGGTGCAGCATATCTTGCTGGATTAGCCGTTGGTTACTGGAAAGATAAAGCGGAAATCAAGCAACAATGGAAGCTCGATCACCAGTTCAAACCAGAGATGAAAGAAGACGATCGTGAACAACGCTATGCTGGATGGCAAAAAGCAGTTGAAGCGACAATGGTCTTCAAACCATCGAAATAAAACAATTAACCCGGTCCCTTTTGCAGAGGGACCGGGTTTTTGATATCTTGTAGAAAATTGAGCGAGAGGTGTATCATGCATTCTACTTATTCTGATCAACAGTTAAAAGAACACATTCAGTTTGCGCTTGATGGCAACATCACGCATGAAGAACTAGCAGATTGGTGTTATCGCTATATGACAGACGTGTACCACAACGATCATTACTATATCGCAACCGACGGACGTGGGAGCTATCCGTTAGGTAAGCAAGCGGCTGAAGTAGTAAACGATATCGATGCACAATGGGATCTTTATCTTGCTAACAGTTATTCTCTAAATGAATTACAGACCATTGATTTAGCTACAATTTGTTTGCCTAGAGAGTGGTTAGAAAAATGGCTCCAGTCGTTTTGATTCATGAAACACTCATCTACGTTTTAATACAAATAAAAGTAATTGAAATAAAATCCCCATCGCCTACTTGCAAAGGGGATTTTATTACTTATTTGCTAAACTCTTTTTTCAGCCCGTCTTCAATCTCGTCAACGGATTTGGACTGACCGCTTAGGACTGCCGCTAAAAACGCACCTTCGACGAGCGGTGCGTCGATAAACCGAATCGTCCGTTCCCCACTGTATAATTCAAGGGCTAGTTCCGTATTCATCGTCGCAGAACCGATATCCGTTAAGACGACTCCATCGTCGTCTAACGTATTCAGTGTCTCTTCGATGCGAGTAGCGTCCGTTCCAATACTACCATCCTCAAGACCTGCTGCGAGCAAGACCGGAGTATCCGGTGCCATTTCTGCTAACAGTTCCTTTAATCCCGTCGCGAGTTTTTCACTATGGGAAACAAGTACAAGATTAACCATGGAGCACCTCCGCGATTTCGCCTAGTAACAGAGCACTTGATAGACTGCCTGGGTCCTGAACACCTTCCGTCGCTTCACCGAAGTACGACGCGCGACCTTTCGTTGCGACACGTGCTTTTGTATCAGCAAGCGCTTGGTCGATTGCTGCTTTCAAGTCCCCTTCTTGCGAAAGTGCTTCTTGGAATGGCGTCCAAATGTCAACCATCGTTTTTTGACCGAATTCTGATTTCCCGCGCGATTTAATGCCTTCAGTCGCCTCGTGGAAAGCATCGGCAAGCTCTGTTCCTTCGATTTCTGTTTTTCCTTTAAATGCACCGGCAAACTTAACGAATGCTGTTCCATATAAAGGGCCGGATGCTCCACCGACTGTTTTGATCAGCGTCATTCCGACTTCCTTGGATAATGCGCCTAAATCTTCGTACTCTCCATGTTCCTCAAGCGTCTTTTGAACGGCTTGGAACCCTCGTGACATATTAATTCCGTGATCCCCATCGCCGATTTCTCGGTCAAGATCCGTCAATTCATCCTTGTGCTGTTCAATCTGTTCTGCTGCTTTAATAAGTGCGCTTCGCAACTGTTCCGTCGTCAACTTCATCTTAGTACACCCCGTTTATCTAAATTAGAATCCAATCGCTTTCGTTTCTGCGTCGAGATAGCCAAGCAGTTCATCATCCACTGGTAGAAGCGTAATCGAGAAACCGTGCATCTCGAGCGACGTCATATAGTTTCCGACGAACGAACGGGCAATCTCGTAACCATGCGCCTGAAGTTCTTCTGCGACGTATTTATACGTGATATACAGCTCGGATTCTGGCGTTCCGCCCATCCCGTTCACCATGACCGCAACTTTTTTATCTGGCACTTCTTTCGTCAGACGATCGAGCAACTCTTTGACGATTGCATCAACGGAAGCGACCGCTTTTCGTTCGAGTCCTTTTTCGCCATGAATCCCGATTCCAATCTCCATCTCGTCATCATGCAGTTCAAACCCTGGTTTCCCGCTCTCTGGCATATAGCATGGCGAGAGCGCCATTCCGATTGAGCGAACGCCATGAATGACCTTTTCAGCGACTGCTTTGACTTCACTTAGTGATTTCCCTTCTGCAGCAGCAGCGCCAGCAATCTTATGAACGAAGACAGTCCCTGCAACTCCACGACGGTCCTCTTCTTTTTTGATGGCAATGTCATCGTTGACGATGACCGTATCAACTTCGATATCCTCAAGTTCAGCGAGTTCCTTCGCCATATCGAAGTTCATGACGTCACCCGAATAATTTTTGACGACGAGCAATACGCCCTTACCACCATGCGCAGCTTTAATCCCTTCAAGCACCATATCAGGCGTTGGGGACGTGAAGACTTCCCCACATACAGCTGCAGCAAGCATACCGTCCCCGACGAATCCAGCGTGTGCCGGTTCGTGACCACTTCCCCCACCAGAGACAAGACCAACTTTTCCATCGAGTGGGACTTTCCGCGCAACGACATTGACACCTTCGACTTTTTTATACAAATCAGGGTGAGCAAGTACGAGTCCGTCGACCATGTCTGAAACGAACCGGTTTGAATCTTTCATTAATTTGTGCATGAAAAACGCTCCTTTACCTAACTGATTTTTGCCGTACCACTTACTCTTTACCACCAAATCAAGTCGAGTATGTCGAAAAAAACGATGAAAATATTGACCAGTTAGTGACGATATTCCACATGAATGCTATGCTCTTTTAAAAAGAGGAGGAATCGAATGTCATCAGCCTTTCAAGCAGGTGTACGTGCCTGTCTTCCAACCGTCCTTGGCTATATCGGCATCGGCTTTTCAGCCGGAATCGTCGGTCGTGCTTCAGGTTTATCTCCCCTTGAAGTCGGATTCATGTCCATCTTCATCTATGCAGGTGCTGCCCAGTTCATCATCACGAGTCTCTTACTATTAAATAGTCCTGCCTCTGCCATTATCCTGACAACATTCATCGTCAATTTGAGACACTTGTTAATGAGTCTGACACTTGCACCACATGTCGAGACACGGCACCTTCGTGATCGACTCGGTACCGGGACACTACTGACAGATGAATCGTTTGCGGTCGCAATGAATACTGCGCAAAAAGGGAAGATCTCACCTTCTTTCATGCATGGCTTGAATCTGACCGCTTACTTTAGCTGGATCGTCGCAACTGTTCTTGGAGCACTCGTCGGCAGTTGGTTTCCTGATCCTGAGCGCTTTGGTCTCGATTTCGCCTTGACTGCGATGTTCATTGGCTTATTGTACTTACAGTTCGAAGGAGAACGTTCCCGTATTGCTGTGAATAGTTGCCTCTTACTGATCGTCATTCTTTTGCTTTACATAACCATGCGCTACTTTTCTCCAGAAGTCGCCGTTCTTTGCGCGACGCTTGGTGGCGCAAGTATAGGAGTCGTGATCACACGATGGAAATCCGCCCAGAATTAATTGCTCTCTTTTTAGCTTGTGGACTCGTTACTTGGATTCCACGCGTTTTACCCTTTCTAGTCCTTCACGGACTGACGTTACCTCGCCTCGTAACGGAATGGCTCTCCTTCATTCCGGTTTGCTTACTCGGTGCGCTCTTCTTTCAAAATCTACTTATCGTGCAAAACGATGCGTTCCCGACTATTTCGACGCTTCATGTTTTCGCAGCACTACCGACGATGGCCATCGCGATCTTCAGTAAAAGTCTATCCTGGACGGTCATCACCGGTGTCGTTACCATGGCGTTTCTACGATTGTATCTGTAACTCCCTCATCCATCTTTACCATATTTCGGTGAGCCGCTTGTGTTATCCTTAAAATTGAAATTAATGGATAGTAAAGGAGGTTTTAATATGTTGAATAAGCGGTTGATGTCCCTTCTGATATTGTTATGTGCCAGCTTTCTGCTTATGAATCAAATGGATCTATCTTACATGTTAAAACAAGGACTGATCGTGCTCTATGTCATCGCTTATTTCGTCGCGGTGGTTATTTCTCGGAAAAAGACGACCAGACCTCAAAAACAATGACTCGAAAAAATCTCCTCAAGTCTTGAAAGACTTGAGGAGATTTTTTGAATTCACATATTCGCTTGTACATCCTGATAAGTGGATTGTTGTTCAAACTCTTTTTTCGCAAACGGACATAACGGCAATAGCTTGACGTTTGCCTCGCGTGCCCAGTTGACGATCTCAGCAACGAGTTGTTCCCCGATCTGTTGATTCCGGTGCGCGGGATCAACATACGTGTGATCGATGATCCACATCCCGTTGTTTGTATCGCTGTAGGTGATTTCCCCGATCACTCTGTCCTCATGATGGGCTTCGATTTTACGTTCCGCTCGTTTCAGCTCCATTTGCTTCCCTCCGTTCATAAGATAAGGCGCCACTCGGACAACCGTCAACGACCCGCATGACATCCTCGACTGGCGCTCCGTCCGCTTCAATCCAAGGACGTCGTTTGACATCAAAGACAGTTGGTAGACTTCGTACACAATGACCAGAGTGAATGCAAACTTCCGAATCAAAATAAACCGTGATCTCTTTGCCTTCATATCCCTTCTTCATTACGTCTCGCCTCCCTAATTTCTTGCTGTTGTTTCTTTTCCACGTCCTTTCGTCAATCCCTGTTTTTCCATTACAAATAAAAAAGCACTTCCGGACAGAAGTCCGAAAGTGCTTGAGTTGGATTAGAACAAGACCATGTACTGATCGCGTTCCCATTCCGTAACTTGTGTCCGGAACATATCCCATTCGATTTCTTTTAATTCAACGAAGTGTTCTGCGATGTGATCGCCGAGAGCGTGCATGACGACGTCATCCGCTTTCAAGACTTCGAGTGCGTGGCTGAGTGTTGATGGAAGATCATCAATTCCGTTTGCGACGCGTTCCGGTTTGTCCATGACGTAGATGTTGCGGTCGATTGGCGCCGGTGCTTTCAAGTTGTTCTTGATTCCGTCGAGACCTGAAGCAAGCAATGTTGCAAGTGCGAGGTACGGGTTTGCTGCTGGGTCGACTGAACGCACTTCAATACGCGTCGAGAGTCCACGTGCTGCAGGAACACGGACGAGTGGTGAACGGTTACGTGCTGACCATGCAACGTAGCAAGGTGCTTCGTAGCCAGGAACAAGACGTTTGTATGAGTTGACTGTCGGGTTACAAACCGCTGTGAACGCACGAGCATGTTTGAGGATACCCGCTGTAAAAGCACGTGCATCGTCCGACAATTGCATGTCTTCGTTGCCTTCGTCGAAGAAGACGTTCTCGTTGCCTTTGAAGAGCGACATGTTCGCGTGCATTCCTGATCCGTTAACACCGAAGAGTGGTTTTGGCATGAATGTCGCGTGCAAGTTGTGCTTCGCAGCAATCGTCTTAACGACGAGTTTGAACGTTTGGATGTTATCCGCTGTTGTGATCGCATCGGCATATTTGAAGTCGATTTCGTGTTGACCTGGTGCGACTTCGTGGTGTGATGCTTCGATTTCAAAGCCCATGTTCTCGAGCTCGATGACGATCTCTTTACGGCAGTTCTCTCCGAGATCGACTGGTGCGAGGTCGAAGTATCCACCTTGGTCATTCAACTCAAGTGTCGGACGCCCTTTTTCATCTTTCTTGAAGAGGAAGAATTCTGGTTCTGGTCCAACGTTGAACGAAGTGAAACCGAGTTCTTCCATCTCTTTAAGTACCCGTTTGAGCTGACCACGTGGGTCTCCTGCGAACGGCGTGCCATCCGGATTGTGGATGTCACAGATTAAACGTGCAACTTTCCCTGTTCCATCTTCTGTCCATGGGAAGACGACCCATGTGTTTAAGTCTGGGAAGAGATACATATCTGATTCTTCGATTCGGACGAATCCTTCGATCGATGAACCATCGAACATCATTTTGTTATCAAGTGCTTTTTCCAATTGGCTTACTGGAATTTCAACGTTCTTGATCGTTCCGAGGATATCTGTGAACTGTAAGCGAATAAAGCGTACATCCTCAGCTTTAGCGATTTTCAAAATGTCTTCTCGTGTAATGTTGCGACGTGTCATGTGACAAATCCCCTCTCCGATTCGTTTTTATATGGTAACAGGTTCTTACTTGAAGAAACGCCCGAGCTCACCTTGGATGAGCGACGTCTTTCCATGTCGTCCTGCTTCCTTCAATTCATTTTTCAGGAGTTTATACAATTCGCCGTCAGATAGTTCCGGGCGCGTCTCGACGACGCTCTCCGCAACGCGTTCGCGTTTGACGAGATCGTTTTCAAAAATCAATTTGATCCCTGCGATATTCAGTCCTTGATCCAGGTATTCCTTGATCGACAACAGGCGATCGACATCGTTGAACGAATAGAGGCGACGCTTCGTCTCTGTCCGCTCCGGCTTGATCAGTCCCTGTTCTTCGTAGTATCGGATCTGGCGGGCAGATAACGCGGTCAACTCTTGAACGACTCCGATGGGAAATAGTGGCTTGGACTGGCGTGATGAGTCTGCCATGTGGTTCCTCCTTTTTCCTTACTCCATGAGAATAAACCTCTGTCAGGCAACTTGTCAAGCGATGTAAGAAAAGTTAACACAACTTTTTTAATCACTTTACATGAAGTCGTTCAGAGGTCTTTTCACGAGATATTCTAGTATTAAACGTTTTTTTCTGGAATTAATTGTTTTTCCATCAAATGATTGACGGCTGAAATGATAGCGATTTTGACGTGACTATACGTCAAACCACCTTGAACGTACGCGGTATAGGGCGCACGGATCGGACCGTCTGCTGACAACTCAATCGATGAACCTTGTACGAACGTCCCTGCTGCCATGATGACGTCATCCGCATATCCTGGCATATAATCCGGAATCGGCAACGCATGCGCATTAACAGGCGAAGCTGCTTGAATCGCCTGACAGAACGCAATCATCGGCTCCGGCGCATGGAACGAAACCGATTGAATCAAATCCGTCCGTTCTGCTGTATGATGCGGTGCCGTGTCAAAACCGAACTGTCCGAGCATGCTCGACGTGAACATTGCCCCCATCAATGCTTGACTGACCGTATGTGGTGCCATGTAGAATCCTTGATACATATCTGGAAGTGCTGATAACGATGGACCGGCTTCTGCGCCGATTCCTGGTGTCGTCATCCGGAACGATGCCCGTTCAATTAAGTCGGTCCGCCCGACGAGATAACCACCAGTCTTCGCAAGACCACCACCCGGGTTCTTGATCAACGATCCTGCCATCAAGTCTGCCCCGACATGCGTCGGTTCGATCGTCTCGACGAACTCACCGTAGCAGTTGTCGACGAAAATCAAGACGTGTGGATGGACGGCTTTAATGGCGGCAATCGCCTCACCGATTTCGCTAACCGGTAGACTACGACGCGTCGCATATCCTTTTGAGCGCTGGATCCCGATGACTTTCGTCTGTGGTGTGATCCGTTCGAGAACAGCCGATACGTCAATCGTCTCGGCGTTTTTCATCTCGACGACATCATAGTGGACGCCGAGCTCCTTTAATGAACCACGTCCGTCACCACGAATTCCGACGATCTCTTCGAGCGTGTCGTATGGTTTTCCTGTAATATATAGCAATTCATCGCCCGGTAATAGCAACCCGAACAACGCGATACCGATTGCGTGCGTTCCGCTAATGATTTGCGGACGACAAAGACCGGCTTCTGCACCGAAGACATCGGCATAGATCCGTTCGAGCGTATCGCGCCCTTCATCGTTGTAGCCGTAGCCTGTTGACGGCATGAAATGAAAATCACTGACCTTGTGACGTCGGAACGCATCGAGGACACGGAATTGATTATATTCCGCGACCTCTTGTGCCTTCTTGACGTACGGTGCGATCTGTTCCTCCGCCCGGTCAATAAGTGGACGGAGGGTTTCGTAATGGGTTAATTCTGAAAACATGCTTACACCTCGTATTGTTTCAATGTCGCGTAGAGACGCGTATCTTTACGCAAGTAACCTTTTAGAATGACGGAACCATCTTCTTCGAACGATTCCTTCAAGTTCATCATGACTTCCTTCGCTGGATTATAATGGGCAAAACCATCCACCGGAATGCGAATCTCGAGATACTCGAGAATTTCACTGATCGAACGTTCGATTTCTTCAATCAAGCGCTCGATGTCTTGCGGATCTAGCGCAGAAATCAACAGCTTCCCGCCTGTGAACAAGCGGTTCAGTTGGTCTTTCTTGTTGTAGACTTCCAGTTGCGGGATGTCACCGGCACCGAGTTCATCGAGGACATCGTTCGTCGTCTGCATCTGATTCAAGTAATGCTCACTTGATGCATCAACGACGTGAAGAATCAAGTCTGCTTCAAGCACTTCCTCGAGGGTCGAGCGGAACGCCGCGATCAACTTCGTCGGAAGATCTTGAATGAAACCGACCGTATCCGTCAGAAGGATTTGACCACCTTCCGGCAAATCAACTTGACGCGTCAACGGATCGAGCGTCGCGAACAACTCATCCTTTTCGTATGTGTCGGCTTGCGTCAACCGGTTGAAGATCGTTGACTTACCAGCGTTCGTATAGCCGACGAGTGCGATTTGGAACGTCTGGTTTTCTTTGCGACGTTCCCGGTAACGGGCACGGTGCGCGACGGATGTCTCGAGTTGTTTCGAAATCTCATCGACTCGGCGACGGATATGACGACGATCCGTCTCAAGTTTCGACTCACCTGGTCCACGTGTTCCGATTCCACCACCAAGACGCGACAGTTGTGTTCCCTGTCCGGCAAGACGTGGCAATAGATAACTCATTTGTGCCAATTCCACCTGCAATTTCCCTTCGCGTGACTGGGCGCGTCCGGCGAAGATATCGAGGATCAACTGTGTCCGGTCGATCAATTTGATCGCTTCCGGGTCCGATAAGGCAATCCGGATATTTTTCATCTGACCAGGCGTGACCTCAGCATTGAATATGATTAAATCAGGTTCAAGTTCGTCCGCTAACGCAACGAGTTCTTCAACCTTTCCTTTTCCGATGAACGTACGGCGATCAATCGCTTGTCGTTTCTGATCCAGACGACCGACGACGACACCATGCGCAGTCGTTACGAGTGCTTCGAGCTCCGCGACCGATTCTTCATAGACATGGTCCGGGACACCGGGGAGCTGGCAACCAACGACGATAACGCGTTCTGACATAATATCATTCCTTTCACGAGTAAAGACGTACTGCGCCCCTTATCATACCACAGGCACCGGTTCGTCTGAACTTTTTTGGACAGGAAACATCCGTTCGGTTTATGATGGAAGAAACACCACAAGGAAGGGGAGGAAAACCATGGCACGCGAGCAGTCGTACACGCTTCCAGAGTTCATTGAACGCTACCTGTTTTATTTAACGACAAGTGGACGGCAACTTTCGACAGTCCGGCGCTATCGGTATGATTTAATCGAAGTCCATCGTTATATGACGGATGTCGACCAACCGCTCGAGACGATTGACGATTTCAAAGCAATTTCGATCGAGACGTGGAAGACGTTCATCAATGAGTACTTGATCGAAGAGAAGCTCTACCAGCAAGCAACGGTCGCCCGAATCGTCACCGTCATCAATCAAGTCAATTACCAGATTCGGCAAACAAAAGCGAAGCTGATCGAATACGCACAACCGACACACGAACTGACGGCAAAACATATCGCTTCCTTCAAGGAATACGAGCAATTGGTACGGACGAATCAATCCGATCGCGGTTTGACAGAACATCAATTGAAGGCACGTCCGTTTTTGATTGATCGAAACGAACTGATTCTTCGGCTATTTTACCGTTATGGCTTACGTGTCCATCACATTATCGGCTTAAAAATGCACGACCTCAATTTCGCCCAGCAAGAGATGGCTGTCCACGATCGCCTTGGTAACCGCTTCCTGCTTCATCTTGAGCGGGAAGATCAAGACATCATGTTGCGTTACTTGAAGACGATCCCAGAGCCAGTCCGCCCCCGTTATCACAGCACCGATCCCTTTTTCGTCGCCTTCGACTTCGCCCGGATGACGTTCCGCTGGGTCTACAGTAAGAATGCACCGAAGCAATTGTCGATCGTCATGATCACGAAGATGATGCGACAGCTAAATGAGCGGTCGGATAACAAACGGATCTTAACCCCGTCGATGTTACGTAACAGCTTCATCTTAAAAACGTATCAGGATGAGATGACGAAAGAAGAACGTCTGCAAAAGACGTGTCTCTATAAGGATGTCTCGCTCCGGCGTTACGAAGAGGCGGTTGAAGAATTGACACCATTACTTTAATGACAGGTTTACAGTTGGAGTTAAATAAGAGGTATTTTTCTTAACTAAGGAGCGTTACACCGTTACACTTTCTTTTTTCGTTTCGAATCGTCTTCCTTTTCTCCAAGTTTTAATACGCCATATATTATGAATGAAATAAAAAAAGACGACCCCCCGGTCGTCTTTTTTTACTTAGCGAGAGACTTCTTGTGTCTCTTCTTGCTCATATAACGTCACGTTGCGCGCTGGTGCGAACGTCGAGATTGCGTGTTTGTAGATCAATTGCTGCTTGCCTTCCGACTCCAAGATGACCGTGAAGTTATCGAATGACTTGATCAGCCCCCGTAATTGATACCCACTGATTAAGAAAACCGTCGTTGGGACTGCATCTTTCCGTAATTGATTTAAAAAGACGTCCTGAATGTTGTATGTCGCTTTCATGATTCCCCGTGCCCCCTCTTTTTATCTGTTTCTGTCTTCGGGCAACTCTTATTTAACCGCTTTCAGAAACTCTACAGTTCTATCATAGATAATTTTGAACGTTTCTTCAAATGAAAACTTTCCCATATCTACCCAAACGCCATCAAATTGATGACGGAACCATGTCAATTGACGTTTCGCGAAGCGTCGTGTATTCCGTTTTAGCATGTCAACAGCAGGGTCGAGTGGTGCCCCGTCAAGGACGGGTAACATCTCTTTGTAGCCAATTGCTTGCAACGCCTTCGTCTGTCGGTATCCGGCAGCGTCAAGACGTGCCACCTCTTCAAGAAGCCCACTGTCGACCATCAAGTCTACCCGCTGATCGATTCGGTCATATAACCGATCTCGGTCTTCCATGTGTAAGACGAACAATAGACTGTCGTAGAGCGCTGGCTTGCTACCGGTCGTTTGTGTCTGACCGGTCCGTGCGACCTCGATTGCCCGAACGACGCGCTGGATGTTATTCGGATGAATTGCTTCTGCACGCGTCGGATCAAGTTCTTTTAACTGGTCATGCAACGCATTCGCACCGTGCGCCGCCGCGTACGCTTCAAGCTCAGCACGCAAAGCTGGGTCTTCGGCCTGTTCGGTAAACTGGTAATTATATAAAATCGACCGGATATAAAGCCCTGTTCCACCAACGATGATCGGTAACTTGCCACGACTCGAAATCTCATCGATCGTCGCCCGAGCAATCGTTTGGAAACGGGCTACACTCATCTCGTCGTCCGGTGTCACGAGATCAAGCAGATGATGCGGCACCCCTTCCATCTCTTCGGTCGTCACTTTTGCCGATCCGATATCCATCCCTTGATAGACTTGAACCGAATCTCCGGATAACACCTCTCCGTTTAGTTGTTTTGCTAGTTCAATGCCTGTCTTCGTTTTTCCGACTGCTGTTGGTCCGACGATGACGATGACTGGTTGTTTCTTCATTTTTCTTCACCCATTCTCTATCGTTTCATTCTGATTCGAGTGTACCATAGCCACTTACTCGGATTAAAAAAATCCATAAAAAAACCGTCCCTCTCGGACGGTCCCACAAATACAAGTCTTATACGCGACGGATGAAATCGTCATAGATGGCACTAAAGATACACCATCCGCAAATGACGACGCCTGTCAGCATGATGCCCCAATCTGCCATGGTCGTTCCTCCTCTACTCATCGTTATTCTGTCTTTTGACGGTTTAAGCAGAATGTAAACCCTTCCGAGCAGGTTTGACACCAATTCTTGGAATCAGTATGATAAAAGTACGATTGGTACGTAGCGCGGAGGCTGACCTGCATCGGCTTCCTATTAGAGGCACTGCCTCTCGATTCCATGTCTTATGCTTGCATAAGACAACATAGGGAGAATTCGTTCTTCCAAGCGACAGGTCCGGCATCATGCCCGGGCCTGTTCTGCGTGCCGTTACCTATTTTAAAAGGAGTGATACTGCGTGCGCATTCAAATCATTGGTGGATCAGGTACCGGAAAAAGTACGCTTGGTGCCTTCATCGGACAAGCCGAGCAGATTCCCTGGATTGATACGGATCACTATTTATGGAAAGATACGACGTTCACTGAAAAACGTACTGTCGCTGAACGGTTCGCCCTGCATGAAGCAGACCTTGCGTCTCATAACGACTATATCGTCTCCGGTTCCGTCTTTGCTTGGCATCCGGACGGCTTCATCGGTCGGGACTTACTCGTGTTTTTATCGCTCGACGAAACAGTTCGGATGGAACGACTGATCGCGCGAGAAAAAGCACGCTACTCAGATTTTACAGGCTCCAATGAATTCCTCGACTGGTGTCGGACTTATCACACAGCAACGGACCCTTCGATGATCGGTACGTTCGCAGAACACAAACACCAAATGGATCGTTCGCTTTCGCCGGTTCTCATACTAGATGCTTCGCTATCGACAGAGCTCCACTATCAAAAAATAATCGAGACATACAATCGATTGTCGCTTTAGCAATAAAAAACGGGTCCCCCTCTTCAGGTGGACCCGTTCGTCTTAATACATATCTTTTTGTGTGAAGTTCCAGAACGCAACGACTAATGCCGCGACCGTCCAACAGCCGAGAACAGCTAGTGAGAACGGTAGTGTCATACCTTCGATCGGTGGTGCTTGTCCGTCGAGGTAGTTGATCAGTCCGAAGTTGACGTTGACGAGATACTTCGAACTCGTCCAACTTGAACCGAGTGTCGTCAACAACGTACCCGAGATCAAGACAGCCATCATGATCCCGATTCCTGTTGCTGTGTTTTTAACGAGGACGGACACCATCAAGGCGATCGTTCCGACGACAGCCGTGACGATCCAGGCTAGACCAACAGCCATTAAGAGGTATTCCCACATCGGTAACGTGTGTACGAATTCGGTTGAGAACGTACCACTCGGTGAGGCTTGGAATCCAGTCAAGATCGGTGCGGTCCAGCCGTCATAGCCGAGGACAATCCCGGATATCGCGTAACAGACGGCGACGGTCAATGCCATCAGCATCGACGTATAGAGCAAGACAGTCAACCATTTCGCCATGAGGATTTTCCAGCGCCGGACCGGTCGTGACAGCAACGTCTTGATTGTTCCATCATTTTGTTCCCCACTGACGATATCCGCCATGATGACGATGATGAATAGCGGTAAAATCAACGTCAACCCTTGCGAGAAGAAAATCCGGATGAACGTCGGTGCTCCCGGATAGTTCGGATTGATATCATTATCGAGATAGTATTGATTTTGTTTTAGATCAAACTCCAGGAACTGACGGAACTCATCTTGAATACTGCTAGAAGCAAGACGGTTCTGCGTATCGACGATGTCTTGTTGTAACTCAACACGCCAGTCGAGTGTTCCCTGCTTTTTGATTTGCTCTTGAATGTCTCGGTACTGCGCATACGTAAACATCGAGACGAGGACGATCAAGATGATCGCAACGACAGCAAATCGACGCTTAGAAGCGATTTTCGTGACTTCATTTCGAACGAGACCGATCATGTTCGGATTACGCAATGTGATCGCCTCCCGTTAATGTGATGAACAGATCTTCGAGCGTCTGAACTTTTCGTTCAATTGTCCAGACTTCGACACCTGCTTCAAGCAGCTGCTTATTAAGCGCTGGTGTCTTACTTGCATCCATCAAAGTATGGACCGTATTTGCATCGACGACTTCTGATACTTGAACTTGATCCGATGCTGATAAAATCTCATTCGCCTTAAAGGCATCGTCAACACGCCAGTCAACGCCTGGTGCAAGCGACTCGACCAATTCCTTGACCGTTCCGACTTGAACGATTTTTCCATAACTCATGATGGCAACACGATCAGCAAGCATTTCAATCTCAGCTAAGATATGACTCGAGACGAGGACCGACAGTCCCGTTTCCTCGACGAGCCGGCGGATGAATTGGCGCAAATCCCGAATCCCCATCGGATCGAGACCATTCGTCGGTTCGTCGAGAATCAAGACGCTTGGTCGTCCGAGTAATGCCTGGGCGATGCCGAGACGTTGACGCATCCCGAGCGAGTATGTCCGGACTTGATCGTCAACACGTGCCGTCAAATCGACGAGGTCAATGACTTCTTGAATCCGAGCATCATCGACATTCGGTAACATCCGGGCAAAGACTTGTAAATTTTCGCGACCTGTCAAATACTTATACAATTCCGGGTTTTCGACGATCGAACCGATCCGTTCCATTGCTTGGACGAACTGTTTCCGGACGTCAAAGTCACAGACCGTGATTTTACCGGACGTCGGTTTAATCAAACCAACGAGCATCCGGATCGTCGTCGTTTTTCCTGCCCCGTTCGGTCCGAGGAAGCCAAAGACTTCACCTGGCTGAATTTCAAACGAGATATTATCAATGATCGTCTTTTTTCCGATCACCTTTGTTACACCTTCTAATTTCACTGTTGGTTTCACGTCTCTCACCTCTTATTGTCTATTCTAGCGGAATAATGAATCATTTGACTTGTCAGAACACTTCATTTCCGCACATTCTTTCAACATTTGCTACAATCAGGTTAGAAACTAGAAGGAGGAACGTTCATGAAGCGATTACGCTGGCCCTTGTTTTTAACCGTCTCACTCGTTTTGACGGCAATCTTTGGATATGGCTTCGTCAGTGCCTATAGTGACGTCGTCAACCCACCAAAACGTGCTGTCCTGACACCAACAAAGGAAGAGCCTGTCAAAAAAGGCGGGACGTACGTCGCGCTTGGTGACTCATTAACACGTGGTGTTGGAGCATCAAACGGCAATAGTTATGCTGCAATTGTCGGACGCGATCTTGTCAAAGATAACACTGTCGAGCGTTTCCAGAATCTTGCCGTTAGTGGTGCTCGGACGGAAGATTTACTGAAACAACTAGAACAAAAAGAAGTGTTACGCTCGATCGATCAAGCAAAAGTCATCTCAGTGACGATTGGCGGGAATGACTTGTTCAACCGTGGTGAAGGCGTCGCGAACTTCAATGCGAAGAAGACGGCCGAAACTGTTACGGCGGCACAAGCCAACTTGAAAAAGACGTTCAGTATCCTACGAGAACAAAATCCGGATGCTGTCATCTTCTACGTCGGACTCTATAATCCTTTCCGTGCAACGGAAAATGGTGAAGCGTTCGACGCAATCGTTCAAGATTGGAATGCCAAATCACGGACGCTCGGTATCGAGTATGATGTTGAGATCATCGACACATTCAATCTTGTCCGCGACGTCAAACGTGATTTGTCGAGTGACCAGTTCCACCCGAACGACTCTACCTACGAAGAGATCGCGAAAGCTTCCTTACTCGCTGTAAATAAACGCTTCTAACAATAAAAGCCGCCAAATTGGCGGCTTTTTGTTCCGATTCATTTCAAGCGTTTCGCAAGAGAGACCAGTCCCCATTGAAGCGGCAGACGTGTCCACAGTAACCAAGACGGAAGACGTTTTCCGTTAATCGGCTTTGGATTGACTGCCATGTTGACGTTTGCGGGTAAGACAGCATATAAGAAGGCAGGAAGTGTCTTGCGAACGAGATGCACTCCTTTTCCTGTCAGCAACATGATTCCGTAAGCGATTTCGATGACACCTGTTACTTGTACGAAAAAGCGCTTGAATGGAATGAACGACGGCATGATACTGACGAATCCTTTTTCGTTACGGAAATGACCAACTCCCGCAAACAATAGTCCTGCTCCATACACTAAACGTAATAGCATTATGTTTCACACTCTCTTTCTGTTAATGAAATATATGTTCGAGACAGCTTCAGTGTATCGAAACGACCTGATTATCTCAACTTTTAGAAATTGTCGTCGAATTATGGGGAATGATGAGTCATTTCGGAATGTCTCCCGTAATCAGGGAAGAGATTGCTACATTTGCTATGATGAAGTCAGAAATCACACAGAGAGGAATGATGACTTATGGCTGGAAAAACAAAAGCACTTTTACCTGGATTGACTGGAGGCATCATCGGCGCGGTCTTGACGGCTACAGTTGCCTTCCCGATTCTACTCGATCAAGAACAGCAAGTCGCAGATACACCGTTATCGAACGGCATGCCAAAACAAGTCTCAACGACGACAAGTGACCCTGTAACGAACGCAGTCGCTACCGCTCAAAAATCCGTCGTGACCGTGACGAACTATCAAGCTGGTAATTCAATGTCGCAACAAGAAGCAGCTGCTGGTTCAGGATCGGGTGTCATCTATAAGAAAGAGAATGGAAAAGCATACATCATTACGAACCATCACGTCGTTGATGGTGCATCAAAACTCGACGTAACCTTAAATGACGGCAAAACGCTCTCAGCAAAATTGCTTGGTAGCGACGAAACATATGACTTGGCTGTGCTTGAAGTGGATGCAAGCGACGTTCCTGGCGTCATCACACTCGGAAAATCCGCTGACTTAAAAGCAGGTCAGACCGTCCTTGCAATCGGTAACCCGCTCGGTGAATTCCAAAACTCCGTCACACGCGGAATCGTCAGTTCAAAAGATCGAACCGTACCGGTCGATACGAATAGTGATGGACAAGACGACTTCAATACGACGGTCATCCAAACGGATGCTGCCATCAACCCCGGCAACTCAGGTGGTGCCTTGATCAACGAACAAGGACAACTCGTCGGGATCAACTCGATGAAGATTGCCGAGTCTGGCGTCGAAGGTGTTGGCTTCAGTATTCCAATCGATGATGCGTTGCCTATCCTCAAACAACTGGAGACAAACGGTAAAGTTGAGCATCCGACACTTGGTGTCTCCTTGCAAGACGTCGCGGCGTTCCCTGCTGGTTATTTAAAAGATCAAGTCAAACTACCAGACAGTCAGAAAACAGGTGTCGTCGTCATGTCGGTCGAACCAAACAGCCCCGCTGCTGCGGCTAAACTGAAAACAGGTGATGTCATCACGAAAATCAATGATTCTGATATTAAAGGATTCGTTGATATCAAAACAGCATTAATCAAATCAGATGGTCCACTCTCACTAACGATCATTCGCGACGGGAAGCAGATGACGGTCGAAACCAAAACAACGACAACGGATCAGCTGTAAACCTTCCACCTCACGTTTCATCCGCCTTCCTTTTCGGGTATTGTTTTAGAACAATATCGAATTGGGAGGCTTTTTCTATGTATGATTTAATCGGCATCGGTATTGGACCGATGAATTTAGGATTAAGCGCACTGGCGCATCCAACTGAGTTAAAGACATTATTTTTTGACGAAAGTGAACAATTTTCATGGCATCCTGGCATGATGATTCAAGACTCGATGATGCAGACGAGTTTTATCTCCGACCTCGTCACGTTGGCTGATCCGACAAGTTCGTTTTCTTACCTCAATTACTTACGATCAATTCATCGTCTCCACACCTTTTATTTTTATGAAAAACTTCTGATTTCAAGACAAGGCTATAACGATTACTTACGCTGGGTTGCGACGCAACTGGACGATTTACGATTTTCAACGCGAGTCATCGATGTCCAAGATACCGGAGATAGTTTTGAAGTCCTCGTCGAAGATATCTCGACTGGAAAACGCGAAACGTTCGAAGCACGAAACGTCGTCATTGGTACTGGTTCAAAACCTGCGATTCCTGAATCGTTTGACGACCGTGTCATTCACAATACGCAATATGTCATGAATAAGCCAGAACTCCTTCAACGCGAAAAAATCAGCATTGTCGGATCCGGTCAAAGTGCTGCCGAGATTTTTCTCGATCTTTTGACGACGTCTGCTCCAGAGCGACCTGAGCTCGAATGGATTGCGCGATCGACACTTTTTGAAACACTCGAGACAGGTAAGCTTGGCGAAGAAATTTTTTCCCCGAGTTACGTCACGTACTTTAATCAATTACCACTCGAAGTACGACAAGAATCCGTCAAAAAGTTTGCCCGTTCACAAAATGGCATCAGTCCTGAGACTCTACAATCGATCTATGCCCACCTCTATGATTTGACAGAAGAGGAACAGCAACAGGTCGCGATTCGCGCGAATCTCGAAGTAAAGAAGATCACGTACGATGAGCGCTTCACGATTTCGATGCAACATCAAGAACGCGGGGATGACCGTGTATCCGTAACAGATGCTGTCATCGCAGCAACTGGTTTTTCACCATCCCTTCCGAGCTTCATCGATCGCCTCGACATCGTGTTTGAAGCACCGAATGCTTGGAAAGTCGATGCGAACTATCAAATTGAACGCTCGGTCGATACCCCCCATCATCTTTATGCAACGGCTAATTTAGAATTGTCACACGGACCTGCTGCTGATAATCTCGGAATGTCCGTCTCACGAAACCAATTAATCTTAAATGCGGTCGCTGGTACGGAACTTTATCCGGTCGAACGACATGCGACGTTTACGACATTCGAATAAATGAAAGGATGACATAGCAAAACGGACGACCGATGGCATACATCATTGGTCGTCCGTTTTGTTTTGTCTATTTCATTTCAAGGCTTTTTCGTCAGTTCTAGTGCAGCCAGTAACAATAACGTAGCCTGAACTCGTGTCACTCCTGATTTAGCCAGTAAGAGATGAAAGGCAATCAACCAGTTGACCTCGTCTGAAAAACGATTCCGTGCTCGCTCCCGATCGACGATCCGTGTCACGTAGATCCAGTCGACACGTTCCATCGTCGGTAACAACGCAAGAAGCGGCATTAAACGATCCCAAATGATGATTTCTCGTCGTTCTAACAATTCCCGCCACGCAATGATTCGTTCCTGTTGCGCTGAAGGATCTGGATGCGCCGCTAAGATTTGCGCCGTAATGACACGTTCACTCGTCCGTTCCATATATTGCGCGAGCCACTCTTCCGATGTATCGACCCGCTCTAGAAATTCTTCTGGTAATGGCTGCTGTTCAAGCAAAGTCGATGTCACGACGTACTGTTTCGCGGCATTCAGATGAGGTCGTGTCGCATGTAGGCGTTCCATGTAGGGAAACGCATCGATGCCTTGCCGACGATTTAGTACCTCGTTGAGTGCAAAAAATGGACGAACACCTTTATCACGAATCAGGCGATGTTTAATCTTTTTTTCTGCGACGATGATCTCTTCAATCAAGAGATCGGGATCTGTACTATTTAGCTGAACATGAGCAACGAGCAATGGTGTATAACGACTTCGGAGTGCTGAAAAGCGCGATGTCTTTTGTTTGATCGTTCGCATCAGACGTTCGTAGACAGTCTGCTCAAAGACGGTATCGTGAATCGTATAAGACAGCGCAAAAAAACGATGGAAATCATGCGACGTCTCTTCCCGCAAGACGGGATAACTCTCATCATAGTTCTCACAGAATTGACCGTACATCCTTCCACCTCTCCTTCTTTTCTATCAATCGTTTTCCCTAAAATTGGCTTGCACAATCTTATTTTTAAACGAACAAAAAAAGGCATCGGACCAGGTCCGTTGCCTTTCATTCATTTAAACGCGCTGTCTCTCTAACAAACGGGAGAAGTAACCTCCTTGATTCATCAGTTCATCGTGTGAGCCTTCTTCAACGATTCCTTCCTTCGTAACGACAAAAATCTTATCAGCATTCCGGATCGTTGCTAAACGGTGCGCAATAACGAGCGTCGTCCGGTTCTCAGACAGCTCGGCAAGCGATTCTTGAATTAGTGCTTCCGTTTCCGTATCAAGCGCTGACGTCGCTTCATCAAGAATCAAAATCGGCGGATTCTTCAGGAACATCCGCGCAATGGCAAGTCGTTGCTTTTGTCCCCCCGACAGTTTTAGTCCGCGTTCCCCGATTTGTGTGGCGTATCCATCCGGAAGATCTGCGATCATTGGTCCGAGATGCGCCCGTTCTGCTGCTTGCACGATTTGATCATGCGTCGCGTTCAAGTCACCGTAGGCGATGTTTTCAGCAATCGTTCCTGAGAACAAGAAGACATCTTGTTGGACGATACCGATTTGTTGTCGCAAGGACTCCTTCGTCATCTGCCGGATATCGATTCCGTCAATCCTGATTGCTCCGTCTAAGACATCATAAAAGCGTGGAATCAACGAACAGATCGTCGTCTTCCCTGCCCCCGATGTTCCGACGAAAGCGACCGTCTGCCCTGGTTCGACCGTCAGATTGATGTTTTCTAAAATCAGACGTTCTGCTTCGTATCCGAACGCCACCTCCTTGAACATGATGCCACCATTCAAGCGATCAACGACGAGCGCATTCGGTGCATCGGGCAAGGACGCATCCTCATCAATCATCGAAAGGAAGCGCTTAAAGCCAGCCATCCCTTTTGGATACATCTCAAGCAATGCGGTGATCTTATCGATCGGCTTCAGCAGGATATTCATATAGAGAATGAATCCGACGAGTTCCCCTGCCGTTAAAGTGCCTCGATACGTTAAGTACGCACCGACGACTAAGACGGCAAGCGTCATCAAACGCGTCGTCAAGTAGATACCGGATAGGCTCTTACTCATGACCTTGTAGGCATTGATCTTCGATTGCCGGAACGTCGCGTTGTCTTTTTCGAATCGCTCGATTTCGTAAGCTTCGTTCGTGAACGACTGAACGACACGGACCCCGGAGACACTGTCCTCGACACGTGAATTGACTTCCG
Organism: Exiguobacterium sp. EA-TM-5; assembly: GCF_053878415.1. Lineage (NCBI taxonomy): Bacteria > Bacillati > Bacillota > Bacilli > Caryophanales > Exiguobacterium > Exiguobacterium sp. EA-TM-5. The sequence goes on from NZ_CM132670.1 coordinate 2,478,452, forward strand.
CGATATTTCCATACATCCGGTCCCACGACTTATTCATTCGGACGTTCGCATAACTGATCAGCCAGATTAAAAACGGTACGGCAATGATCGTTACGAGTGCGAGTGGCACGTTGATCGTCAGCATGATTGAGAACGCACCAAGCAATGTCATGACGGCAATGAAGGCATCTTCCGGACCATGGTGCGCAAGTTCTCCGATGTCAAACAGATCATTCGTGATTCGACTCATAATATGACCCGTCTTCGTATTATCAAAGAAACGGAACGACTGTTTCTGAACATGACTAAACAACTGACGGCGCATATCGGTCTCGATATTAATCCCAAGCTTATGTCCGAAATAGTTGACGACGAATTGCATCAACGTACTGATGACATATAACACTAATAATCCGACGCTGACAAGGATGATCCAGTTCATCTCTTCATTCGGTAACAATGAGTCGATGAACCACTTAACCGCGAGCGGAAAGGCAAGTTCTAAAATCCCAACGAATAAGGCAGATGTGAAATCCAGCCAAAAGAGACGTTTGTGCGGGATATAATACTGATAAAAACGGCGTAACATGTATAGCCTCCTTTCAATACTCCTAGTGTACTCGAACTTTTTTGAAAATACTGTATCGAGCTATTCATTTTGTTTTAAAAGACTAATGCAGTTTTTTAGACCAAAAATATATTTTAAAATCAGGGGAATCGTCACTTTTTATGACAAAATGGTAACAACGATTTTTTATCTATCTCGACTTGGAAGGAGCTATGTCACGTGAAGAAGACTTTTCTCGCTCTCACGACGATAGCCTTGATCAGTTCAACCGGACCGGTCTCTGCTGCATCACCGACCTTAACATTGACGGATAACGTCAACATTCGCACGGCTGCCTCGACTTCCGCGAAGGTCATCACGACTCTAAAAAAAGGTACGAAGCTGACAGCTGTCAAGAAAGTCAACAGCTGGTACGAAATTCGCTACCAGTCAAAACCTGCCTTTATCACTTCAGCATACGTCAAGGCGACGACAGTAAAACCTACGACAACAACGACCTACATAACGAATACCGATGCTGTTAATATCCGCCAACAAGCGACGACTAGCTCAACATCATTAGGAAAACTCGCAAAGAACACGATTTTATCCGTCAAGAAAAAATCCGGTGACTGGTATCAAATCACGTACAAGAAACAAACCGCTTATATCCATGCATCGTTAGTCGATAAAAAGACAGCGAAAGTAACGACTACATCAAAGCCTTCTACGACGACACCAGTCAAGAACGTCATTAAAGCAGTCGATCGATCAAAAGTCTATACGGTCAACGCAAAAGAAGGGTTGAACGCACGGACTGCTGCAGCAACAAGCGCAAAAATCTATAAGACATTGCCCCATCAGACGGTTCTTGATGTGACAGGTGCCGTCGATTCATGGTATCAAGTGAAACTTGATGGAAAAGAAGCCTACGTGGCATCAAGTTATGTCAAAGCATCGACGAAAACTTCTCCACCAACGATTCCGACAACTCCTGGTGTTTCTCTGACACCTGTCGATGCCTCGAAGACATATCGTGTCAATGCACCGACAGGACTGAATGTGCGTACGCTTCCTTCGACATCCTCAAGTATTTTCACACAAGTCGCGCATGCTTCAATCGTCAATGTAACAGGAGAAACGACAGGAAAAGATAGTGGCTGGTATCAAATCAAAATCGGAACAGGTTTTTATTTCGTCGCAAAAAGTTATATCACGACAGGTTCCGTCACGACGACACCTCCAGTCACTCCTCCACCACCCGTGACATCCGTTCCGGGTTCGACATTGATGGAGCGTGCTATTTCAATCGGACAACAGTATCTTGGAACACCGTATGTTTGGAGTTCAAGCAACCCAGCTAACGGTGGCTTTGACTGTTCTGGATTCATCAATTATACGTTGAATGCCGCTGGCTATGCTGTCGGACGAACAAACGTCAACGGTTACTGGAACGATGATCGGTACCTCGGAGCGAAGTTATCAAAATTACGTCAACCAATGCGCGGAGATATCATCTTCTTCGAAAACACATATGCTGCTGGTCCAACACATATCGGGATTATGTTGAACAATGATCAGTTCATCCATGCGAATGAACCAGCTTTAGGCATCAGCCGTCTTTCGGAACGTTACTGGACGCAAAAACTGTTAGGCTTTAAATCACTCTAATCAGTTCCTCATCCATCCTTAAGGATGGATGTTTTTTTGTCTCGTGTTTTACTTTGGGATATACTGGATATAGAAAGGATGTGTCTGTATGTCTTACGCAACACTCTATGTCCGGCTACTCTTTCTTGCTTTATTGATTTTCGGTGGCTCCATGCTCATTCATTACATCCAGACGGGAGACATATATATCGGGCACTTGATCGTTTCCGTCCTTGCATGCGTCTTACTTATTGTTAAACGAACGACATCACCACACAAACAAGCATGAAGCGCACTCGCTTCATGCTTGTTTTTTCGTTATTGAACATTAACCAACGCTTGTATCTCCTGCTCGAGATCACCTTTTAGACGTTCACTTTGAAGTTCATCCTTCAATCGCTGCACGTCCTCCAAACGTTCCTTACCAACGCCTCGTTTCATCGCTAAGACGAGTGTCCGCAACATCATCGCTTGGTCAAACCCACTTGCTGCAAGCCACGCATCTTGCATCTCCCATATCTTCTCAATACTCTGCTGAAGCGTCTGATTTGGTAATTCGATACCGTTCATAAGGAGATGGACTTCCAGTTGTCCGATGTAATGCTTCGCGTCATCGATCGCGACAACGACGAGATTTTCCCACGCCATTTGCATTCCTTTCGTATCGTTTTCAAAAATCGCGATGAGTCCTTTTGTCAGATCGACTTCGATGCGTCCAACGCCATTCGTTCCACTAAATGCAAAAAATTGTTCCAGGCGATCAAACTCTCGCCGTGATTGTTCGACCTCTCCTTCTAGATACAAGAATAGACCGAGAAAACGTTGAAACGAAATGACGTGATAGTAAACATCTTGTTCCTGCATGTATTGAACACCTTCACGCAATAACGCAATTGCTTCTGCGTAGTGATCATCGAACAAACTTGCTCGTAGGGCACGAAGGATTTGAAATTTTAAATAGGTTTTCGGCGCAAGAGGAATCTCACGTGGGACGTCCATGATTTCAATCAGTTCATAGCCTTCCTTTGTTCGTTTTAAATTAAATAAAAAGTAGACTTTTGCGATTTGGGCAAGTAATTGTTCATCTGAACGACCGAGCTGTTGAAATACTCGCTCTGCCTTCTCGAAATACGTCAAACCAAGCTCCGGGTCAGACATTCGGAGGGCATCGCCATATTCATGAAAGACCTGTCCTTGCCAGTAGGAATTTGTCTCTGGAACTAAATACGGTCGTAGGATTTCCTGAACTTTTTCGTCCGAATGATACGGAGTATCACGCGAACGAATCATTTCAATGAGTTCCCGCATCTGAACATCCCGCGGATCGAGCATTAATTCTTCAACTGTCACCTGTAATCGTCGAGCAATCGCTTGTAATGCTGGTAAAGACGGGGTCGCTTTCCCATTCTCGACCATACTGAGCATTGACTTCGTGATGATGCCGGTCGCAACGTCCGTTTGTGTCATTTTTTTCTGTTTTCGGATCTGTTTGATACGTTCCCCTAACACACTGGTCACTCCTTTTATCACAAAAGTTAAATTAAATTGAACTTTTTCTTTACATTTTTCTTCCACTCCTTTATTCTACACTAAAGTTCAATAAAATTTAACTCTGAAGGAGTGAACATGATGTCATTTAATTTGAAACGTGTCTTATTCGGAAAATTTTGTTCGTTGTTTGCGGCTAGTCTCTTTACGTTCGTTGCCGGACTGACCGTCTTACGGGAAACGTCGTCTGGTTTTCAGTTCGCGCTCGTGTTACTCGCAGGATCCGTACCACGGATTTTGCTCTCACCGATTGCTGGTGTGCTTGCTGATCGCTGGAACCGGAAACGCATCATCGTCACGACCGAAAGTCTAAGTGCACTCGTTTTATTTGGACTCTTGCTTTATTCGCTACAAGCTCCGCTACATACCGTCCATTACATCTTTGCTAGTGTGCTCTTGACGAGCCTGTCGACGTTCTTGTCGGTCACCTTATCAAGCTCGTTACCGCGACTCGTACAAGAAAAGGAGTTACAACGTGGGAATGCCCTCTTCTCGACGATTCAATCGACCTCAACGATTACCGCTCCACTCGTTGCGGGATTGCTCATCGCCTCTGTCTCGATCACGCAATTCTTGGTTTTACCGTTTCTTCTGTTTGCCTCTGCTGCCTGGTGGAATAGCCGCCTCCGCTTTCTTGCAGTGGATACTTCTCCTCTAGCTACTACCGATACTCCGTCTTTTGTCACGGAGTTTAAAGAAGGCTACCGCTATCTATTCCGTCAACCGGTATTGACGATACTCGTCCTGATGGCGATCGTCCTAAACTTCTTTTTTGTCGCTTTCGAAATCTTGTTACCGATCATTTTGCTCGATCGACTGCAATTCACGCCATTTCGGTTTGGACTGGTCGAGTCTGCACTGGGTGCCGGTCTTCTTGTCGCTTCGTTGCTTCTTGCCTTACCTCGCTTTACGGTGAAACGTCCATTACGAACAATATTCGAGTCGCTCTTTTTAATCGCCTCATGTTACGCACTTCCTGCACTTGCTCTACTCGGCTACGTTCCATCTACTCTACTACTGCCTTTTTTCATGGTTCTATTGTTCATCGACGGCATGCTCGTCTTACGCATGAACATTCCACTACAGCTCATCGTTCAAAAACAGACCGATCCGGCTTACCTCGGACGTGTCATCGGTGTTCTAGAATCGGTCGCCATGGCGATGATGCCAATCGGTACCCTATTGTTTGGTTTACTCAGTGATCATGTGTCTATCATCGTGCTACTTGGAGTCGGTACGGTTGGCTTATTCGGTGCAGCGTTATTCGGCTTCCTCCGACTGCGTAACGACATCTTATCCGAGAACATTCCTGTAGCAGACGCAAAAAACACGTCCTCCCTCACTTCGTGAGAAAGGACGTGCGTATAATCAGACCGTCGCTTTGACAGCGTCCATGATGAATTTCAATGATTGTTGTTTTGCTTCTTTGTCAGCGATCATCGAAGCGATCATCACTTCGTCCGTTCCATATGAATCGGCAAGCTCTTGCAATTGTTTTGCAACGGATTCCGGGTTACCAACGATCATCCGCTTCCGGTTTTCAGCAATCCGGAACTGATCTTGGAACGTATACGGATAAGCTGCTGCCTCTTCAGGAGTTGGCGTTCCTGTTGACGAGACGCCTTTTTCAAGTAAGAGCAGTGACAGGTCCAGGCTTGACGCTAGACGTTCTGATTCTTCCGTCGTTTCAGCACACGTCACGAAGATCGAAACAAGCGTTTGTGGTGTCTCATTGAACGACGTTGCCATGAAGTTATGACGGTAGTAATCCATCACTTCTTGACCACCTTGTCCATTGATGAAGTGAGCAAATGCAAATCCGAATCCGCGTTGCGCTGCGTTCAAGGCACTCCCACCACTTGATCCGAGCAACCAGCCTTCTGGAGTCGTATCGACTTCTGGTGTTGCAACGAGTCCCGCGAACCGGTGTCCGGCAGGTGCTCCGTCTTTCAAGTAATCGACGAGATCATCGAGTTGTTCACCGTAATCGGCTCCACCAAAACGTGGCGACGATCCTTCCTGTAACGCACGTGTCGCAAGCGGCATACCGCCCGGTGCTCGACCGAGTCCAAGGTCGATCCGGTTTGGTGCAAGTCCTTCAAGAACACGGAAGTTCTCTGCAACTTTATAAGCACTGTAATGGGGTAACATGACACCACCTGAACCGAGACGAATCTGTTTCGTCACAGCTGCCATATAAGCGATCAAGACTTCCGGGCTTGAACCCGCTAGTGTTTTCGCAAAGTGGTGCTCGGATACCCACAGGCGATGGTAGCCAAGTTCGTCCGCGATTTTCGCGAGCTCGACCGTTTCGTGTAAGGCATCAGATGGGGATTGTCCTTTAGAGACCGGGGATTGGTCTAAAATACTAAGTTTCATGTATGTCTCTCCTTTTTCTTTCGAATGCGTACCTACACTGTACGCCTCCTCGTTGTACCGTGCAACGAAACTGCTTCTTTCGGTCGTGAGGACGTTTTCATTTTGAAATTCAGGGAACATTGCCTAAGTGAGCATAAAAATCTAACGAATGAGGTGGAGCTACATGTCAACGCATACTACGAATCAAGAAGCAGTCGAAACGGTCAAGAAACTGATTGATAAAATCGAAACAGCCATGCTGACAACGATTTCAGCAGAGGGACTCGTATCCCGTCCGATGCAAACACAAGATATCGAATTTGATGGCGACCTCTGGTTCCTCACTTCAAAAGAAACAGACAAATATCAAGAACTACTTAAAAACCCAAGTGTCAACGTATCTTATGTCGATAAATCATACGTCTCGATCCGCGGAACAGCGGAACTCGTTGAAGACATCGAACGGAAGAAAGAGCTCTGGAGCCCACGCTATGAAGCTTATCTCGGAACGACCTATGAAGATCCGAAAGTCGTCTTGATCAAGGTCAACACGGAAGCAGCGGAGTACTGGGAAACAGGAAACACGACGAAGTCCGTTAAACAAGTATTGAAAAAAGTCGTCGGTAAAGATGATGAGAACGAAATTAACAAAACAGTCGACTTGTCTTAACAAGTGAAGCCCACGCGACTAGCGTGGGTTTTTTTTGTGCGAAGATAGTCGTTTTTCTCAAAATGATGTAACATAATAAAGTGAACTAATACGTGACTTAACTAAAAGGAGTACAATCATGGGAGAATTCATTACGTTATTACGCCGGGGTAACCGGTCGGCTTTGACGGCAGGGATCGTCAACTCCGTCATCGCCATCATTAAGGCAATCGCTTATGTCTTGACGGGAAATGTTGCGATGTTCGCTGAGATGATGCATACGCTCGGTGACGCTGCCAACCAATTTTTCGTCTTCATCGGCTCTGCCCTTAGTAAAAAGGCACCCACAAAACGATTCCCGAACGGCTTCGGTCGTCTCGTCAATCTCGTGTTGCTCGGTGCGATTCTTTTCGTCGGCATCATGGCTTATGAAACGATTCATGAGGGCATTGCCCACATTATCGAACCGACAGAATCGACAGGTTTTTGGATCACGCTATCTGTCTTGTTCGTTGGTGTCGTTTTAGAGAGTGGTGTATTTGTTAAAGCGATGCAGGAAATTGCACATGATGCAAAACTGGATTCAAAAGGACCACGTCTCATTCTTGATAGCTTTCGTTCACTCAAACAAGCAAAACCCGCCACACGTCTTGTGTTCCTCGAAGACTTAGTCGCAACCGCTGGTGGAGTCGTCGCGATGATCGCCGTTATTATCTCGCATGTAACACCGTTCCATCAGGCAGAAGGAATCGCTTCGATTCTAATCGGACTGATGATGTTTTATGTCGTCGGGAACGTCTTTTTGCAAAACGCAGCCGGTGCGCTTGGTGAAGCCGATGAGACAATGGCTGCTCGCCTCGGCGGACTGATCATGAAAGATCCTGACGTCAAAGATATTAGTAAGCTCGAAGTTATCAAGGAAGGCGACCATTTCCACGTCGAAGTCGAAATTGAAGTCGATCCGGCGTTGACGATTGCGCAAGCAGACGACATCAAAGATCGTCTCGAACTCCAGATTCGATTGCAACAAGGCATCATCGACGTGACAATTGGTTTTGATGAAGACGATAAAATTCAACAATACATCGTTGCTTCTGAGGAGTCATGAACCCGTTCACGCAAGATGTCCTAACAATCATTCGCTCGATTCCAGCTGGTCGCGTCATGACTTACGGGCAAGTCGCTCGGCTCGCCGGGCATCCACAGAGTGCACGACAAGTCGCACGGATTCTCCACAGCATGAGTAAGACGGAACGTCTACCATGGCACCGTGTCCTTGCTGCTGGTGGCAAACTGTCGCTTGAAGGTGACGAACAACGACTTGCGCTTGAAGCAGAAGGGATCGAGTTCCTAAATGATCGCCAACTCGATTTATCGCGTTATCAAGTAAAAAGTGAATAAATAAAAAAAGGGATGACCGGTATGTATACCAATCATCCCTTTTTTGTTGTTTTGAATTAAGCTTTCGACGTACTCGAAGCCGTAGCAATTTGCCGACGCACTTCTGCTTCAAGTTGCGGTTCCGGTGGTTGCCAGCCTTCCGGTTTCATGACTTTTTGGTCTGATTCCCGGAAGATCGGTTTGCCGTCCGGTCCAAGCTTCGCCATGTTGGCACGCTGCACGATTTCGAACAATGGAGCCGGATCAAGTCCGATTTCAACAAAACTTCCCATGATGAAATAGAGAGCGTCCGTCAAGGCATCGCCTTGTCCGACGAGCCGTTCAATGTCTGTTTCGGGTTGTTTCATCTGAAGCGATTTTTCGACCGCTGTATCAAGCCCTGACTTGAAACGCTCGATCGCTTCGAGAAATTCTGCTTCATTCGTCGCCGATTGATGCAGGAACTCAACGACCGCTTCTTCCGCCGTCCAAGTCGAGCGTTTGATCCCACGATCGACTGTCATAGGTGTTGGCGTCGTTGCACCAGGGTGTGAAAACACACGGTGGAATTCCTTTACGTCTTGATAATAATTTGTCATAACCGATCATCCCCTTTTACCGAATGTCTCCATTCTAACAGGTTCAGAACCGGAGTTCGACTCATTGATGAACGACGTCGAGTAAAGCCATCCCGCGTGTAATCAATTCATCTCGTTGCTCAGATGTTGCTTTTAAACGCTCGAGATCAGCGATGAGACGCGGTTGATCGACTTCGTCCGCTAACTCGAGTAATTCGAGACGAAGCAACCAAGCATCTGGTAACTGGACGAGTGTCTGATCGATGAGTTGTGGCAATCGTTCGCGACCAGCACGTCCTTCGCGAATCTCGCGGACGACTTCGAAGATTGGATCAGCAGCTGTCAACGGACGTTCGATCCGTTCGAACTCGACTGTTTCCGGAATCGGCTTTAGCGCTTCGACTTCTGTTCCTGGGAACGCTGACGTGATGTCGCCGACAATCAATTCCATCCGATCCATCGTCATCGTTTTTCCATCGTTCGTTAGTGTCGCTGTCTCTAAGATGACGAGTGCGCGGTGACCATTGACGTTTTGAATCGCCGTGATATCACCTGTAACTTGGACATTGCCTTCCGTCCAGTCCAGACGCTCACCGACTTTGACTTGCATCAATACTTCATTTAATTCCTTGCCATGAAGGAGTGTAAAGCCTTCGGGATGATCAGCAAGACCTTGACCTGTTAATACTTCACTGTTTGCAGCAAGCGCTGTCGGTCCTGTCAGTTTGACAAGGTGCAACGAATCGTGAATTTCTTGCGTTTCAGGAACACCGACGAGCGAGAGACCACTCTCGAAGACGAGCGTCGACAGGTTACCTGATTCGACTGCTTTCGTCAGTCCGTGGATACCACCGCGGATGTACGACATCGATTGGGCGAATTCTTCAAGTGCATCGCGAAGCTGTTCAAACGATTCACAGACGAAGAGCTCTTTTTGCATGCTCGTCACGTCATGTTTCGTCGCAAGTGCTTTCTCAAGCGAGAACGGATGTTTGACGACAGCGTCCGTCAAACAGTGGCGACTTTCACCGACTGATGAGAGAAGACCTGCACCGTAGATTTGCGGATTGTCGATGTCACCAATCAGACCGAATTCAACCGTCCACCAGAATAGACGTGAGATTTCATTGGCTTCAGAAATGCCTTTGACATGTGTCCGTGTCTCAGCGAGCTCGATTTCAGCTTGCTCGATATCGGCTGGCGTCGAGAAAGGACTCTCTTTGACGATCGTCAACTTCTTGAGTGCTTTGAAGACGTCATGCTCTGCTTTATGGTTAAAGGCATGTGCCCCGATTTCACCAAAGCGACGAACGAATTCCGCGTAGACCGGATTCATTAAGATCGGCGCGTGTCCCGCTGCTTCGTGCAAGATATCAGGCGCTGGTGTGTAGAGAATGTTATCGACTTTTCGGATATCAGTCGCGATTGGCAATAGACCGTGACCTTGGAAATCAAAGAACGCGACGCCGGGAATGAGACCATCAACAGCGACTGTTCCCCAGCCACCACGGCTTAGGTTCGCTGTCATCTCGCGCACGTCCGGAATCCGTTCCGGGCTGATTCCTGAAGCGGCAAGTCCTTCGAGGTATGCCGGATGCGCCGTATCTTGTAACGTATTTAAGTTCAGTCGCATGACGTATCTCCAAACGGCATGATCCGTTGGTGTGTAATCTTCGTAGTGCTGTGGTGCGACGTGTGGACGTAAGTGACTTGGAATGATTGGTGTAGACATATAAGTTCCCCCTTGAATGAATGTGAGATAACAAAAAAGCCCCTGCCGAACGTATTGTTCGACAGGGGCGACGAAAGCCGCGGTACCACCCTGATTACCCAGTCATCGACTGAGTCACTTGATTGGGATAACGGTGTGCTCCGCTCGCTTACGCAAGAAGCTCAGAAACTGTAATTCAACACCATCTGTGTACACGTTCGCAGCGCCACGTGCTCTCTGAAACAGGGAGATGGTCTTTACTTCGGTTTCATCATCGCTTAATCTTTCGTTCTGTTATGCTGTTATACTGTTATGCTTTTAGCAAGTAAAGTATCGTTAAGGAGGACTATACGCTTACTTTTTACTTTCGTCAATGGCTTTTTTGCGTTTAAATCGATTAAATGTTTTGTCCCGGACCGATTTTTGCTCGATCGTCAGCGACGTGATATGACGACGAAGCGCACCATTGAGCCGTTTTTCGAAAGATTCAAGTTCTTGGATCCACTCGTTCATCGAGACGACGATCGGTAGAATTTCCATGATGACTTCTTCCTCGAGCTCATCTCGGTCAAGAAACGAATGCTTGACGAAAGCGATGTTCTCTTTGACGAGATCCTCCATCGCGAGCGGTTCTTCCGTCAACAAGAGATCATATGTCAGCAAGACCTTCTCTTGGCGCTGGGCGATGTGCATCAAGTGGTAGAACAATTCACTTCGAAGATCGTCAGCAATTGAGTCGAGTGCCTTCTCTCGCTCTCTGAAGCGTTCTGCTGTCGCGACACCACGTTCAAGACACGATTGCATATGTTTGAGGATCAACAGGTTCCGTAAGAGCGAGGCGTGCTTCTGACGTGTTCCTCGGATCTCTTCCTTGTGTAAGTTGAACAGATTTTGTGTCTCAAGGAGCGAACGTCCCATCTTATCGATTGCCGCACGATATGGGACGACCTTTCCTTCAAAGGCGATCGCCCGTGTGACGACGAGTAGCTTTTCGAAGAGTTTCGTTGCTTTTTGATAATAGACATTGCCATAGCGTGGCGGGAAGATTAGTGCGTTGATGCCGAGCGCACAGCCGATCCCGAGCATGACGAGCAAGTAACGAATCAAGACGACTTGCCAAAGTGGTTCCGTCGCAGTCGCGACACTTTCGAGAATGACGATGATCATCAAAACAACGTGTGGAATCGTCCGCCCGAAACCAAAAGCTAGCAAAATCGAGATTGCTGCCATGATGACGATACCGATGGCAAGCGGATTGGCCGGGTTATCCCCTAAAATCCATAACGCGAGTAATGTCAGAAAGGCACCAATCAAGTTGGCTTCTGCCTCCTCGAGAAATTGTTTCCATGTCTGATAGACCGAGGGCAGGAGTGTCGTCGCTGCCGAGATCGCAGGTAGGATCGGGCTGAGGTTGAACAGATTACTGATCAACAGCGCCAAGATGACCGCAAGACCTGTCTTGATGGTCCGTGGTCCGATTTGTAAGGATTGTCCACCCATGTCCATCCCTCCTTCTTATTCAGTATGCCCTCTATTCTTTACCGTTAGCCGTTAAAATTCAACAAAAAATCCTCTCCGTTTGAAAACGGAGAGGATTTAGTCGACTTATGATGCTTTTGTACCTGTTCCTTCTGTCATTTCCGCTTTCGCGACCGATTGGTCAACGAGCGGCTTTTTGAGGAAGGATAGGATTGCTGCACCAACAAGTGAACCAATGAGGATCGCGCCAGCATAACCGACGATCGCCATGACCGTACCTGATGGACCATCAAGTAGCGGGAAGACGAAGATACCACCGTGTGGTGCAGGAAGCAAGACACCGAAGACGATTGTCAACGCACCAGCGATCGCTGAACCGATGACGCTTGACGGAATGACGCGGAGTGGATCGGCTGCAGCGAATGGAATCGCACCTTCAGTGACGAACGATGCTCCCATAGCGTATGCAGCGATACCTGCTTCACGTTCTTGCGGTGTGAATTTTTTACGTGCGAACAATGTAGATGAGAGTGCAACGATGAGTGGTGGAACCATCCCACCTGCCATGACGGCTGCCATGACTTCCGTGTTACCTGCTGTAAGAGCAGCTGTACCGAAAACATATGCTGTTTTGTTGATTGGACCACCCATGTCGATTGCCATCATACCTGCGACGAGCATACCGAGAAGAATCGCGTTACCACCGCTGAGTCCGTTCAATGAATCTGTGAGCCATGTCATGAACTTCGCGATCGGCTCATTGATGACGAGCAACATGATCATCCCTGTGATGAATGAACCAAACAGTGGATAGAGCAAGACTGGTTTGATTCCTTCAAGAGCTGCTGGGAGACCTTTGAAGACTTTGACGAGCAGAAGAACAACGTAACCAGCAAGGAAACCGGCAATCAATCCACCGAGGAAACCTGCGTTACCGCTACTTGCAAGGAAACCAGCAATCAGACCAGGAGCAAGACCTGGTTTATCAGCGATCGACATCGCGATAAATCCAGCGAGGATTGGAATCAAGAGACCAAACGCTGCTTTCCCGATCGTCATCAATTGTGCTGCAAACTCATTGTACGATGGATCTTTCGGGTTCGCTGAGTTGATCCCCCAGAAGAAGCTGATCGCGATCAAGAGACCACCAGCGACGACGAGTGGCAACATCGCGGATACACCACTCATTAAATGTTTGTAGAATCCACCACGAGCTGGTTTTGAACTTTCGCTTGAACCGCTCGCTTTATAGACAGGTGCGTCCTGTTTAACAGCGCGGTTGATCAATTCTTGCGGTTTACGAATTCCTTGTGCAACGGGTACTTCAACGACGTGTTTACCATTGAAACGATCCATCTCAACTGCTTTATCCGCTGCGACGATGATCGCTGTTGCATCATTGATGTCTTGTTGTGTTAAACCGTTCTTGACGCCTGTCGATCCGTTCGTCTCGACTTTGATGCGGACACCCATTTCTTCTGCTTTTTGACGAAGCGCATCAGCTGCCATATACGTGTGTGCGATTCCTGTCGGACAAGCTGTGACAGCAAGGATATACGGTGCGTCTTGATCAACATTGTCGCTCGAGACGTCAACTGGACCTTCTTCTTCACGTTCTTTCGCTTCGATTGCTGCGATGACTTCGTCTTTCGTTTTAGCCGCAAGAATCGTATCGCGGAAGTTCATATCCATCAGATAAACGGAGAGTTTCGAAAGTGTTTCAAGGTGTGCGTTATCAGCGTTCTCACCTGCTGCAATCATAAAGAACAAACGACTTGGTTGACCGTCGAGTGCTTCGTAGTCAACGCCTGCCGAACGACCAAAGGCGATCGCTGGTGTTTTGACTGCTGCCGTTTTTGCGTGTGGAATGGCAATGCCTTCCCCTAAACCTGTCGTACTTTGCGCTTCCCGTGCGAGAATCGCTTCTTTATATGCCGAGCGATCGTTCAGTTTTCCTGCCCGATCGAGGACGTTGACGAGTTCATCGATGACAGCGGCTTTAGATGACGCTTGTAAATCGAGTTGAATCGTATCGCGTGTCAAGAGATCAGTAATTTTCATGAGTAGTCACACTCCTTTTAGGATTGAATGAGTTCAACGACGTTGACGTCTACGAGGAGACGATCGATATCTTCCTTCGTACAAAGACCGAAGGAATAAGCAGACGCACTACCAGTTGTTACCGCATAACGGAACGCTTCTTCTGGTGATTTTCCGAGCGCGTGGCTGGCGACGAATCCGGCGACGAGTGAGTCTCCGGCACCGACGGAGTTGACGAGCTTTCCTGCCGGTGTGTTTGCTGTATAGGCGCCTTGACGATTAACGAGCAGTGCTCCGTCTCCTGCAAATGAGATGACGACGTTCTCAGCACCACGTTCAACAAGTTGTTGGGCGTACGGAACGGCCATCTCCTTCGACGTAATCTCGACGTCGAAGATTTCACCGAGTTCATGGTGATTCGGCTTAATTAAAAATGGACCGAGTGGTAAGACTTCAAGCATCGCTTCCTTCGTCGTATCGACGGCGAAGCGAACATTCCGCTCGTTCAAGATCGTCGCGATATGACGATAGAGATCATGAGGTAGACTGCTTGGGATACTGCCTGCGAAGACGACGATATCACCGGCTTGCATCGTCTTGAATCGGGATAATAAATGCTCTAGCTCTTCCGGTTGAATCTTCGGTCCCGCTGCATTCAACTCAGATTCTTGATCGGCACGAATTTTCACGTTAATTCGCGTCTCATCTTGAATTGGTGTGAAGTCGGTTAACACGCCTCGCTTCTCAAGTTCTGTCCGGATGAATTGTCCGGTACTTCCTCCAAGGAATCCGAGTGCTTGTGTTTCTACCTCATAGTTTTTTAGGACGAGAGAGACGTTGATTCCTTTCCCTCCGGCCACTTTTTCCGCCTGTTCGACACGATTGACTTGTCCTGCCTCAAATACCGGTAACGTGACATAATAGTCGATTGATGGGTTGAGTGTCAGTGTATAAATCATTTCGCGTTCACCACCTCTGTGTATTGACTGTATTTCGCTTCTTGCTCACTGGATGTCGTCGTGATGATCGTCGCCGCTTGCAAGGACGCCACCCGACTGAAGCTGATCGCATCCAGCTTCGTCTCATCGACGAGTACATACGATTGTTTTGCTAATTCGATCGCTGTCTTCTTTACGAGTGCCTCTTCCGGATCTGGTGTCGTGAAGCCTTGTGTCGGATGAACACCGTTCATCCCAAGGAATGCGACATCAAAATGGTAAATCAACATTCCTTCACGTGCGTTGTAACCGACGAGTGCTTGCGTTGAATGCTTGAGTTGACCTCCGACGACGAACGTCGGGATACGGTGATAGAGTAACGTGTTCGCTAGAGGAAGACTGTTCGTCACGACCGTAATCACCTTCTCTTCGAGATACGGAACGATGGCAAGCGTCGTCGTTCCGGCATCCAGATAGACATACATGCCATCCTCGATCAGGTCAGCAGCCGCTCGCGCGATCCGTTCCTTCTCTTCGACATGTTGGTCGCTCTTCTCGAAATAACTCGGTTCTTCAATTTGCAAATGGTTCGCTGTCGCTCCCCCGTGCACTCGACGCAAATGACCTGCTGTCTCGAGTTGTGATAAATCACGACGAATCGTGGATTCACTGGCACCGGTTTGTTCGACGATTTTTTGCATCTTGACGACTTCTTCTCGAGCAAGAAGCTCGAGGATGAGTTGATGGCGTTTTTTCGTTAACATAAGGTTTCCCTCCGCATCTTTAATATAAAGCGTTTACATCTAAAAATCAATCAAAAACGTTCAAATTTTATATAAATTCTTTATAAAACGTTCAAAAAGCGACTTTTTTCGACATGAAACCGTTCTTATAGTTTCATTATACATCAAAAACGGTCATAAAATGACTGTTTTATTGAATGAAATCAATCATTTTTTTATTTTCAAACTTGTTCCATAGAAAAACCGCTCTCCGAATCAAATTCGGAAAGCGGTTGATTGAAAATAACGTCATTCAGTCATGAACGTTTACTGTACTTCATTTTGTAGGCGACCGATCCCAGCAATCGATACTTCAACAACATCCCCCATCTGTAGATAGACGGGCGGTTTCATCCCATGACCTACGCCAGCAGGAGTTCCTGTCGCGATGACATCACCCGATTCTAGCGTCATTCCACGTGACACTTCAACCAAAATCGTCACGACGTCACGCAACATTAAGGCAGTTGATCCCGACTGACGGAGTTCCCCGTTCACGCGTGTCTCGACGAGAACGTCACTCGGATCAAAGCTATCCGCTGAGACGATAACTGGACCGAATGGACAGAACCCATCAAGTGATTTGCCACGGAAGAACTGGACGTGTTCTTTTTGTAAGTCCCGTGCGGTCACGTCATTGACGATACTGTAGCCAAACACATGATCAAGTGCATTCTCTGGTGTTAGATCACGACCCGTCGTCCCGATGATGATAGCGAGTTCCCCTTCGTAATCCAGTTGTTGCGTCAAATCTGCATGCCGTTCAATCGGTTCGAACGGGCCGACGATCGATGTCGGGGCTTTTGTAAATAAGACGAATTTACCTGCTCCCGCCGTATCCATCTCTTTAATATGATCAGCATAGTTCTTACCGATACAAATGACGTTTCGTGCCGGAACATATGGAACTAGCTTACGAACATCCCCTTTTAGTAATGGCGCGATATCGAGATCGAGATCGACTTCGAACTCACGTGAGATCACTTCGAGTAGCGAATCCGTATAAACTTGTGCTGTCACATCATATGTAGACCCATCCTGTTCAACCCCGATACCTACTTTTCCTTCTTGCTCAAATCGAAACCATTTCATCCTAAATGCCCCCTTTTGTTTCAGTATAACGAAACTGACAGAACGTCGCACTTATCCTCTTAATCACATGTTCATTCTTCAAATCATTTTACTGTTATTTTCAGTGATAGCACATAAATCATATATGATATTCAATCATCCCTTGATTTTATTGTTGATTCCAATATTTGAAGATCATATAGATATCCTATAGTTCATATCGAACGAGTAGTAAGTTTGAATGTTAAAACATCATCTCTCATTTTTATTGTTGTGATAAGAAGTTAAATTTTTCTGTAGGAATATGATTAACGTTGATAGGACACTTATATTTTTCTAATACATTTTGGAGTAAAGGAAAAATATCATTCAAATTATTTTTATATTTGAAATCACTATTAACTTCTATGTCAAAATTCCAGCGACATTCTTCTTTATCCTCTAAAAAACCACCCGCCACTATACACAATTCATCATAAGTTTCTTGAGTGAACTCCTCCGATGAAATAATAATTGCCTTGATAAAATTATCATTTCCAAATTCGTCTTCCGAGATTCCATCAATATTCTTTAAATAGGGGAAATCGTCAATTGTGCTAGGACGTTGATAGTCAATCAGTATTAGACAATAGGTAGGTGGTATTAAATAACTATCTCTCAAAAAATATGCTTCAATCGTGCGCAAGTTGATAATCCTATTCAAATGAAAGTTTCTCATTTATTACACCTCATTTCCCCTAAATATTATGAGTTTGATTATTACTAACGTGAACCTTATCACACTATTACATTTATTGGATATATCGTACTTTATTATAGTATATATAACGAAAAATGAGGTAAAATCCCCAACTGAGTCTAGGAACTTTACCTCATTTCAATTACAACACTAGTTACGCAATCCGTTGCGCTAGTCGATCAACGAGAGCCTGCGACTCTTCATTTAATCCAGTGAGTTCAACTTTTTTCCCAAGTCGTTCATATTTCAACACGACGTTTTCAATCGCTTCAATGGCTGAGTCATCAAATAAATGACAGGCTGAGAAGTCGAGTGTGATGAAGGACGATGGATCAGCCTCTAGTCGGAACTGTTCCATAAATGCCGTCGTTGACGCAAAGAACAACGGTCCACGAATCATATAATATACCCGCTCCGTTTGCTCTTCTCGCTCTACTTGAATACGAGAAATTTTTGAAGCGAACAATAACGCAGCAAGTAAGATTCCGACAAGAACGCCCATCGATAAATCATTCGTCAATACAGTGACGAGAACGGTCGCTAACATGATAGCCGAGTCACTCTTTGGTGATGTCTTGAGCATCTTGAATGAACCCCAGTCGAACGTCGCATACGAAACGAAGAACATGACACCAACGAGTGCTCCCATTGGAATCGTCATCAGTAAATCGTTCATCGTAAACATCAACAGCATCAAGAAAACACCTGCTGTCAACGTCGACAATCGACCACGACCACCGGAAGTGACATTGATGACGGATTGACCAATCATCGCACAACCTGGCATACCACCGAACATACCGGCAATGATGTTTGCAATCCCTTGACCGCGTGATTCCATCGCTTTGTTTGATGTCGTATCCGTCATCTCATCAACGATTCGTGCTGTCAGCAATGATTCGATCAATCCAACAAAAGCAAGGGATAAGGCATACGGGAAAATGATCTGTAATGTCTCAATCGAAAATGGAACATTCGGTAAGAAGAAGCTCGGTAAAGCCGCTTCGATTTGTCCCATATCCCCGATAACTCGTGTATCGAGTGAAAAGACGACCGTTAACACCGTCATGATTGTAATCGCAACGAGTGGTGCCGGAATGGCTTTCGTCACACGTGGGAATAACAAGATGATGGCAAGAGATGCAGCAACCATCGCATACATGATCCAGTTTTGCCCTTCGAATTGAGGGAGTTGCGCCGAGAAAATCAGGATTGCCAGTGCATTGACGAATCCAACCATGACTGCTCGAGGAATGAATCGCAATAATTTAGCGATCCCTAAAAAGCCAAATGTGATTTGTAAAAGACCGGCAAGAATACCAGCAGCAAGTAAATAGTCGACGCCATGATCCTTAACGAGTTGAACGACGACGAGTGCCATCGCACCAGTTGCAGCCGAGATCATTCCGGGACGACCACCGGCAATTGAGATGACGATTGCAATGATGACCGAAGCGTATAAACCGACCATCGGATTGACACCAGCGATCAGTGAAAACGCAATCGCTTCTGGAACAAGTGCCAAAGCAACGACGATACCGGACAATAGATCCGCTTTTGGTTGCAGGAACCACTCTTTTTTCCATTGAGTAAACATATGATAACCGAGACCCCTTTTCTAACATGAATGGTCTCAGTGTACTGGCATCAGTTTCAAAAAGCAACCCTTTTAGGAATTTTTGATCCGAATGCGTGCAATCTCATCGACCATCGCCTTATAGGTTGCCATGATTTCCTGCCCCGCAAAGACTGGATCTTCATCCATCGTCTCAAGCGCACGGCGAAGGAGATGAATTTTAGGTTTCTTACGTTCGAGTAGTTCCTCATAAATGAAGTCAAGTACCTCTTTATGAGCTTCCTTGGATTCATCGGAAATCGAAGACAACGTAATCAACCGCTTCATATGCGCACTCGTCTTTTCAAATAAATCCTTCCGAATGACGACTTCATCTTGCGGGCGATCCAGCCAGACGGATAAAAAGCGTGGTGGAATCAACTGTTCCTCCGTTCGACTGACATCTTCAACGAGATGCGTCAATCGATTGAATACATAACGGACGACCCGTTCGGGCTGCGTATTTCGTTCGGATTGGCGGAAGAAGTACATGGCATACTGCAACATCCCGGTATAAATGACAGCTAGATCCAAGAGGTATGGTTCCTTCGTCTGACCAAATAGATCTCGCAGTCGCTCAAACGTCCATTCGATTTCAAGGAGACGATTGTTTTCCATAAATGCTTTGAGTTCTTTTTCATTCGACGCAATCGCCTCTTCGAATAACGTATATAATTTATATTTTTGCATCAGTTCCAAATAACAGTTTCCTTGTTGGATGAACGTTTCATAGTCTGAGACATCTCGTCCAACTAAGATTTCTTTACGCGCCGTCCGCATTTTTTCAAAGACAGTATTGAAAACATCGATAAACAATTCATTTTTGGATGAAAAATAGTTATAGAACGTTCCTTTTGAGACATTGCTGTGCTCAAGAATATCCTGGATGGATGTTGATTGATAGCCTTTTTCGACGAATAGCTGATAGGCAGCATCTAATAGTTGTTTCTTTTTTGGATTCATGGTCTTGTCCTTTTCTGTTCAAATGATAAGAATGGTTTAGCAATCACTTATTTTAGTGTATGAAGCAAATAATTTGAAATCATTCGACTTCGACTGGTAAGATAGCCAAGTCAGTTATAGAATTCAAGTCTAACATTTTAGACTCGTAGTACAAAAGGAGCATAACGAAATGCAATCAAGCAAGCAATCATCACGACTTTATTTAATTTTAACTGTCCTCATGGCAGGTGCGTTCGTTGCGGTCCTGAACTCAACGTTACTTAATATTGCCTTACCCTCGATCATGGGATCATTTGGTATCCAGGCAAGCACCGCCCAATGGCTAACGACGGGTTATATGCTCGTCAACGGAATCATGATTCCGACGTCGGCGTTTCTCGTCCAAAAGTTCTCGACGCGTCAACTTTTCTTGACGGCGATGACACTGTTTTCACTCGGTACGATCATTGCCGGTCAAGCACACGTCTTCCCGCTTCTACTCGGCGCTCGTATGATGCAGGCATCTGGTTCTGCGATCATGATGCCGCTTTTAATGAACGTTCTCTTGACTGGTTTCCCGATTGAGAAACGCGGACAAGCAATGGGGATTTTCGGACTCGTCATTACGTTCGCCCCAGCCATCGGACCGACATTGTCTGGTTGGATTCTCGAACATTACGAATGGCGGATGTTGTTCCATCTCGTCACACCAATCGCATTACTCGTCCTGTTCACAGGTGCTTTCTTATTGAAAAAAGAAACAGTCCGCAGCACACTCAAACTCGATTTGTTCTCACTCGTTCTCTCAAGCTTCGGTTTCGGTGGTTTGCTGTATGGATTTAGCTCTGCTGGTTCAGCAGGATGGGGTTCATGGACGGTCATTGGTTCATTGATCATTGGTGTGATCAGTTTGACTTCTTTCATTATACGTCAATTCTTGCTCGAAGAACCGATGCTAGAGTTCGGAATCTTCCGTTACCCAATGTTTGCCTTATCACAAGGGATTTCGATGGTCCTGAACATGTCGATGTTCTCAGCAATGATTCTGATGCCAATCTACATCCAAACAATTCGCGGAATCTCACCATTCCATTCTGGTCTGTTGATGTTACCGGGTGCCATCGTTATGGCAATCATGTCACCCATCACCGGTTCGACTCTTTGACCGCTTTGGTGCCCGAATCCTTGCTATCATCGGCTTATCACTGACTGTGTTGACGACATTCTCGTTTAGTCAGTTAGCTGCAGATACATCCTATGCCTACCTCGTCATCATGTATACGTTGCGTTTCCTCGGAATCTCAATGGTCATGATGCCGGTCATGACGAACGGTTTGAACCATATTCCGCAACACTTGACGCCACACGGTACGGCATTGAACAATACGTTGTCACAAGTATCCGGTGCCATCGGATCAGGTCTACTCGTAACAATCATGACATCACGGACGAAACAACACGTCCCGGAATTCGCTTCACAACCTGAAGCTGCTAATCCGGAATGGTTGCAAATGCAAGCGATGATTGAAGGGATCAATGATACGTTCTTCATTGCGACGTTACTTGCACTCGCAGCATTGATCCTATCGTTCTTCATCAAAAAACGACGGACGACGACATTGGCTGTCGTTGAGTCCGTCGATCAAGAACAAAAATATGCATGATTAGATTCTCCCCTGTCTAATGAGACGGGGAGTTTTTGTCTATGCTATAGACTGCTTCTTCCAATTGCTTTCGATTATAAATCCGTTGATTCGTACTCCCCCGAAAGCTGGTCGTTTGATCGAGTTTTGATTGGATGAAAGGACCATCGATTAGTCCATCTACTCGCAGTATAAGCGGATGCCATCGTCGGCGCTGTAGTATCTCTTCTAGTAGATAACCGGTATATAAAATCACATCATAGTCTGATCCAAGTTGTTCGAGAAGTTGCATGAGTGCTGACGTCTGTAACAATGGTTCCCCTCCGGACAAAGTCAAACGACGATTTCCGACCTTTCGAATTCGTTCCGCTGTTTCTTCGATTGTCCATTCCACACCCCCTGCCGGATCCCAGGAACTTGGATTATGACAACCAATGCAGTGATGCGGACAACCGGCGAGAAACAGCACTGTTCGTAATCCTGGTCCATCCACGACAGAATCAGGTAGAAGGGAGAGGACGCGTAACATCATGCTTCACCCGATTCTGCTCTTCTGCTCGTTTCGCTTCATTCCAACGATCTAGCGTACCGACGAGATAGCCTGTGATGCGCCGAATTCGCTCGATTGATGTACTTCCGCAAACTGGACATTGCTCCTCGATCGTCTGCTCTGTTCGGCAATCGAGACAACGGTCAACCGGATGATTGATCGATCCATAACCAATTCCAGCTTCCGCCATCATCCGAACGATATCTTCAATCGCTTGTGGATTTCCGGCAAGCGCACCATCCGTCTCAACATAGGTGATATGTCCACCATTACACAATGCATGAAACGGAGCTTCGAGCTGAATCTTCTCTCGAATCGTGACGGGAGCATCGACGGGAATATGGAAAGAATTCGTATAATAAAGCTGGTCCGTCACTCCTTCAATCTCACCATAGTCGATGAGATCGCGACGCGTAAATTTACCCGATAACCCTTCAGCTGGAGTTGCCAGCAAACTAAAATTCAATCCTGTCCGTTCGCCATAATTGTCGACGACAGTTCGCATCGCTTGAATTAAGGCAACGCCTATTCGGTGCGCGAGTTCGGAATGACCGTGATGGCTTCCTGTTAAGACAGTCAAGCATTCAGCGAGACCGATAAACCCAACTGCTAGCGTCCCGTGTCGCAAAACAGGACCAACGTTATCCTCACCACGCAATGTTTCCCCCTCTTTCCAGACATGCTGATATAAAAATGGAAACTCGTCAGCGGTTCGACTTGCCTGTAGTTCATAACGTGTGAGCAACTGTCTGCAGGCAATTTTGGTTGTCTCTTGGACAGCTTCAAACATTTGGTCGACCGTTTTACTTTGAAGTGCCAAGCGAACGAGATTGATGCTCGTAAACGATAAATTTCCTCGACCCGTAACGGAAGGTGCGTCCCCACGATCCTCGAACACCCGTGTCCGGCATCCCATATACGCAACTTCCGGTCCTCCTACTTCTGTTTGTCGATTGAATGGTGCATCGAGAAAGGCAAAGTTCGGAAACAATCGTTTTCCTGTCACGCGCGTTGCTAGTTGAAACAGGTCGTAGTTCGGGTCGGTTGACGCTAGATTGATTCCTTGTTTGACTTTAAAGATTTGAATCGGAAAGATTGGTGTTTCTCCCTTACCGAGTCCCCGCTCTGTCGCTATCAGCAAAGCACGCTGGAAGAGACGTCCCGCTCGCGTTGTATTCGTTCCGTAATTGACAGACAAAAATGGGACTTGTCCGCCGCCACGCGAATGCATCGAGTTCATATTATGGATGAATGCCTCACACGCCTGAAATGTCTTTTCATACGTTTCTTGCCACGCACGTTGTTCCCGCTTTTGTCGCTTCCATTGCGGGACGAGTTCCTTTAGTTTAATTAATTCTCGTTGATATGTTTTTTCAACGAAGGGTGCTACATCATCATCAAACGTCGCAAATGCTTGTCCACCATGTTGCATGTTCTGATTCGCTTGGACGATGATTGCCGCGAGAGCAAGAGCAGAGCGGATGTCTTGCACTGGTCGAATCGATCCATGTGTCGTCTGAAACCCGTTTGAGAGAAGCTGACCGAGTGGAATTTGAGCGCAAGTCGTCGTTCCGGTGACGTAATAATCTGCATCATGAATATATAAGATGTTATCGTCAAGTGACTGTAAAACCTCCGGTTCGAGTTGTCGTCGCATCATCTGTCGCGCAGCTTCTCCAGCAATTCGTTGTAATTTCGCAAGTGGCGTTTTGCCATCAATGTTTGCATTCTCCTGTTCGATATCCCGAGTTGGTGTCAGTAACGTTTCTAAACTCTCCATGATCCTTCTTCCTCTCTCGCTTTTTTGTTCACTATAGCGAGGGTCCAGAAACGTTCGCAATCCCTGCATAATTTACGATTTTTTCAACCGTTTTAGCCATTCTGTCATGAATCTGTCTGATTTATTTCGTAAAAGTCCGTTCCTACCACCATTTATGCAATGTCGTTTCTTTGGACGAATCTCACACGAAGTACGACAAAAAGAAGAGGCACCTGATGTCGCCTCTTCTTCCTCTCTTCATTCCGCTTCGAGTAACGCGTCTGCTGCACTTGGTAATTTAACCCGGAAAACTGTTCCTTCTCCAAGAATCGACTCGACTTCGATGTTTCCATCATGAGCACGAACGATTTCTTTACAGATTGATAAACCGAGACCCGTTCCACCAATCTTTCGGCTATCTGAGTTATCGACTCGGTAAAATTTACTGAACAAATGTGGCATCGAGTGACTTGGAATTCCGATCCCAAAATCACGAACACTCAGCTCGATTTGATTATGCTGATGGGTCATCGTGACGACGACATCGCCACCGTCTGGTGAATATTTGACCGCGTTGTTCAACAGGTTGCCCAGTAATTGCTTCATGCTGTTCGCATCTGCTTCGACCATGAAGTCCTGTTCGTCATTTAAATCAAGTTGCAGACTGTGTTGCTCCGTTGCCGCTTGATAAAATTGAATTTGTTCTTTAACAACTTCTTTGAGATCAAAAATCTGCTTGTCGTACTCTTGTTTTCCTGATTCCATCCGCTGGACGTTCAAGAAGTCACTGACGAGATCCGTCAGGCGTTTTGATTCATCGTGAATCGTCTGCAAGTACCGTTTGTTTCGCTCTGGGTCCAGATCACGTTTCAACATCAGCTCTGTAAAGCCATAGATGGATGAAAGGGGTGTTCTGAGTTCATGCGAGACGGTCGAGACGAGTTCAGACTTCACACGGTCGACCTCTGTTTCAGCTGTAACATCGCGGAAGACAAGAATCGTTCCTTTTGAATGTTCTCCGTGAGCAATGGCTTCGGCATAAACCTGAATAAAATACTCGCCTTGATCAATCGACAAGGAGAACATTCCCTCTGGAATCTCACCGGATAAGACTTCTTCAAAGTATGCTTCAAAGGCTTCCTTCTGATCCATTTGCTCAAACATCGTCTCCGGTCGAACTTCAAGGAAGGTCATCGAATCATTATCCTCTTCGACTTGTAACGACTGGAAGATATCAAACAGAGCTTGGTTTCCTAAAATCGTCTTCTCTTCATGTTTGATATAAAGAATCGCTTCCCGAACGGAATTCAACAGTTGTGCTGTCTCTTTTCGTTCGTATTCCATCTGTTCATAAAGGGACATCCGCATTAATGAAATCGCAATTTGTTTTGAAAACGATTCGAGTTCTGCTAAATCTTTTTGATTGAATGGTGCGTCAAAACGAGCCAGATAGAGACACGCAATCAGTTCTTCCTTCGCCGGATCCATGATTGGAATGACACCTTCGTAAACGTGATACGGATACTTGATGAGATCATCATTTGCGACCTTTTTCGAGGAGTGAGCCGTTTCCTTTGAAATCATGACGCGTTTGAGAAGCAGTGATTCAGTCTTTAAGCTTTCTTGCTGATCTTCTGTCATCTCTTTTGGAACGACTTGGGCGATTTCGTTATTCTTGATCAATAACAATGCCCCGAACTCTGTTTTCGTCAGACGGACGATTGTACTAATGACGGATGAGTAATCAAATAAACTTTCTTTTGAAGCAAGTGTCTCGATTAATTCATTCCGATCTTGTAAATGAAGCTCATTCGTCCGCGTCACTTCAAGCGCTCGTTCAAGTTCATTTTGTTTTTGTTGTAGTACCTCTTGATTGTGTTCCATCTCTTGATTCTTCGCTGATAGTTCAGCGTGTTGGGAGGAGATCGAACGCGCCATGCGGTAAAATGATGCCGTCAATTGACCGACTTCATTATGACTATCGACGTCATGTTCGAGCGAAATCGACTTTCCTTCCGCAAGACGCCGACTTTTGACGTTCAGTTCTTGAAGCTGTGACGTCACCTTGTGAATCAACGGGCGTACGATGAACAATAGACAAAATAAAAAAATCAGCAAGTTCAACGACCAGAACCATTGTGTCTTTTGCAACTGGTCAAGTACTTGTTCTTTCGTTCGTCCTGCGGCGTTATCTACATATAAATAACTGGCAACCGATGTGATGACACTTAGTGCAAAGACACTATAGAAAATCGCCATCAATTGTCTGCCTAATTTCTCAGTCATCCAGTGTTTCATATTCATAAATCCTCCTAGCAATAAGTTGCCCTTCGTTCAAGATTGTTTCCTCCTCTTTCTCTATCACCTAGTGATTCCCGGAAACACCTATCTTGAATCCTGTCTGTTCAGGCGGGCGAGAGTTCAATACCGGTCACAAGGGCGATGGCATCGACAATCTGTCCTTTTGTCAGATCATCCGTCTCGATTTGCCGGCTGAACAGTGGATCGGACAGTTGGCGCAAACGTTGCTCTGCTTGTTGACCACCCCAGGAGTTCGGACGCTCGAAGCGGCTGATCAGGCGGCGTTTGACGGTCGTTTCTTTCGCCATCAATGCAATATGACGAACGTCATGACCGTTCGCTCGTAATGTTCCGATGATTTCCTGAAAGTACTTCGGGTTCGTCAAGGTCATCGGCACGATGATCCGGGCATCTTCTGTATCGAGCTGTTCGAGTAGCTGTCGATTGAACGCGCGCCATAACGGCTCATCTTGAAAATCGTCTTTGTTCGTCGGCAGTTGCGCCCGTAAAAAATAGCCTGTCTCCTCCGGATCGAAGATATGTGAGCTGCTCCAGCGTTTTTGTAACCCGTTTGCCGCCGTCGTCTTCCCGACACCAAACGTACCGTTAATCCAAATAATCATCTTCTTCTCCTCCACCCTGTTTTCTGTTGTACTATACTGAAAAAGTGGTCGACAAGTTTCAATCGGTTATAAAAAACACTCGTCTTTTCACGCTCTATTCCTCAGGTGAGACGAACAAAAAAAGCGCAATCCTTCTCGTTAGAGAAAAATTACACTTTGTCTTCAGTCTCAACACCCTGTTTAAAAAACAGAGTGTTCACCCATATAACCATGTGATTAAAAATGGTGCGATGACGCTAGCACAGACTGCCGTCAAGACCATCGTCAGCAGACCGACCGCTCCTTCCCGTTGGTCGAGACTCATTGATTTCGTCGCACCCATGACGTGAGCAATCGATGCGAGTCCAACTCCGCGACTGACGAAATGTCGAATCTTTAAGCCCGTCATTAATTTTGGACCAACGATCGATCCCGTCAATCCGGTTAGTAAAACGAATGCTGCCGTCAGCGTAGTCGTTCCGCCTGCTTTTTGGGAGATTGCTAGGGCGACGGGTAAGGTGACCGATTTCGGTAATAAAGCAAGATTCGTCGTCCGCTCGAGATGAAGCAATAGACCAAGTAACAAATCAGAGCTCATGGCAATACATGTTCCAAGCAAAACACCCAGTCCGATTTCCGGTAAAAAGCGCCGAACGTGATGCCGGACCCGGTAGAGCGGAATCGCAAATGCTGTAATTGCCGGTCCAAGCATCTTCGATAAATATTGTCCACCTTGCATGTATTCTGCATGTGAGACCCCAGAATAGACGAGAATGAAGATCAAAACTGCTGTCACTGTCAGGATTGGTAACGTCCAGACACGAGGATAACGTTGATAGATGAACATTGCGATACTAAACAATGCAATTGACAAGATGATCCAAAACAGTGCCTCATTCATGTCGTGTCACCGCCTCTTTCCGGTGTGCTAGTCGATCAACGATATATGCTGATCCAACTAACGTCAGCAAACTACTGATGACGACGATCAGTACGACCTGTAACCCGGACGTTCGGAGAAATGCCGTATAATCCATGATTCCGGACAATGCTGGAACAAAGAATAATGGCATGACGAACAGAAGAAATGTCCCGCCCCGTTCAACGGCCACAAGCGGAATCAGACGACTTTTTAACGCCACATATAAAAGAATCAAACCGATGATGTTACCGGGTAATGGTAACTCGAAGGTTTTGCTCACCCAGTCCCCGCTGAGCGAAAAACAAAAAATGAGTGCGATTTGAGCAATGATTTGAATAATACGCATAACGCGTGAAAGCATGATAAAGGTCCCCTTGTTAACAGTTTCGGGTTTTATTATCCGCCTCTTTTCCTCAACAATCAATGAAATCTGGTTAATCAAGTGAAGTAACCGTTCTCATGATATAAGACGTTATTTTTGTACTAGGACAAATCAGATTCTTCCGAGTGTGTTGCAGTACAAAAGTAGACGATACCTGAACGGTATCGTCTACTTTTATTACATGACTCGCTTGAATAGCTTCTCAAGTTCATACGTCGTCCATTCGATGATGACTGGACGTCCGTGTGGACACGTAAACGGCATCTCCGTTTTCGCTAAATCGGCAATCAATCGGCGCATCATCTCCTCGTTCAGCGGATGATTCGCTTTGATCGATTTCTTACATGCCATCATGATGGCTGCGTCTTCCCGGTACGTCTCAAGATCGATTTTTCGTTTCATCAACGCTTCATCGAGTAACTCCTGAATTGTCTCTTCCTGGCGATGGGACGGGAACCACGTCGGAACTTCTCGGACGATAAAACTTTGTGGACCAAACGCTTCGAACTCGATCCCGACGTCCTTCAGTAACGGAAGGACTTCATCCATTCGTTTCATGTCGTCCGACGAAATTTCAAATGTGTAAGGAAGCAATAATTGCTGACGTTGCTCCGGTGGTCGACCGAACATGACTTTATACGTCTCGTATTTGATTCGCTCCTGCGCCGCGTGTTGATCAATCATATACATCCCGTCTTCTCCGGCACAGACGATATACGACGAATGAAGTTGACCGATGACGTCTAAATGTGGGAAACGTGGACGTGCAGGCTGCTCTTGATGGACAGGTTCCTCTTCTACTGAAACACTCGGTTCGTTCGGTGCGAACTCCGTTGGTTCGAATTCCTCTTCTCCGAACGGTAACGTCTTTTCCTCAGGAGGTCGCTCGTCTTGCGTTTTTTTCGGTATCGGATAATTCCAGACTGCTCGTGAAGATGTTTCTTCAACTGGCTCCGCGACGTAAGAAAAATCGAGCTTTTCTTGACTACTCGGATCTTTTTTTGGTTTTGATGGTGTCACTTTCGGAATCAACGTCTCTCGGCTGAGCGTCATCTTGATCGTCTCCTGGATCAGTTGGCACAGTTCCATCTCTTTTGAGAGACGGACTTCCCGTTTCGCCGGGTGGACGTTGACATCAATCAGGAGCGGGTCCATCTCAACCTCGATGACGGCAATCGGATAACGCCCGATTGGCAACAACGTATGGTAACCGTTCAAAACGGCTTGCGTCAGGGCAAAGTTTTTGACCGAACGTCCATTGAGAATCAACGTGATGTAATTCTTCGAGGCACGGGTCACTTCCGGTTTGACGAGATGACATGTCAATTGATAGTCGGCGTTTGATCCTTTCGCAATCAATGTCCCTTGGATCGTTTGATGACCGTAGACACTCGCAAGTGCTTGCCGGACGTCTCCTGATCCATTCGTCTGGATTAGTGTTTTTCCTTCATGCGTTGCCCGGAGTTTGACCTCTGGATGGGCAAACGCCATTCGGTTCAAGACGTCCGTAATCGCGGCAAGCTCCGTATGTGTCGTCTTCAAGTATTTCAGACGGGCCGGTGTATTGAAGAATAGATTTTCAACCGACAGTTCCGTTCCACGATTCATCGCTGCCGGTGTCCGGTTAATGACCGTACCGTACTCAAGTGTCACTTGAATCCCTTCCGAGTCCTCGCGTTTTGTCTTCAACGTCACTTTACTGACGGATGCAATCGAGGCAAGTGCCTCTCCGCGAAAACCAAGTGTTTTGATCCGGAACAAATCATGCTCGTCCTTGATCTTACTCGTCGCGTGACGGACGAAAGCCAGTTCGGCGTCATCCGGATAAAATCCATGTCCGTTATCGCGAATCGTCATCCGCTTCATTCCCGCTTCTTCAAGCTCGACATCAATTTGTGTCGCACCAGCATCAAGCGCATTCTCGACCAATTCCTTAACGACTGATGCGGGACGTTCAACGACTTCTCCAGCCGCGATCCGGTTCGCTAAACTATCGGATAATTCGCGAATGATTCCCACTGCATTCTCCTCACTTTCTCGCTTCAGATTGTAGACGATATAGCGTATTCAGTGCTTCAAGTGGCGTCATGTTGATCAAATCAAGACTAGCCATCGTCTCACGTAACGGATCCGCTTCTGAGAACAGACTGAGTTGATCGATTTGCTCCTCCTGAACAGGGGCTTTAACAGGTGCCGTGACCGGAACAGGCTCTGCCTGCTCGAACTCAGACAAGAGGACTTGCGCCCGCTCAATCAAACTGTCTGGTAAATCAGCAAGTCGCGCGACGTGAATCCCGTACGATTGATCGGCTTTTCCATCGCGTACTTCATGCAAGAAGACGACGCGTCCATCTTGTTCGACAGCACGGACGTGAACGTTTGCTAGTCGATCAATCGATTCCTCGAGCACCGTCAATTCATGATAATGCGTCGAGAACAACGTTTTCGCTCCAACATGACTTGCAATGTATTCAACGATTGCTTGCGCGAGTGCCATTCCGTCATACGTCGACGTCCCTCGCCCGATTTCATCAAGCAAGATCAACGACCGGTCTGTTGCGCGCGTCAACGCTTCTTGTGTTTCGACCATCTCGACCATGAATGTCGACTGCCCACTGACTAGGTCATCCGCTGCCCCAATCCGCGTAAAAATTTGATCGAAAATCGGGAGTTCCGCTTGAGCGGCTGGTACGAACGAGCCGATTTGATGCAGTAAAGCGATCAAAGCGAATTGTCGCATATAGGTCGATTTACCGGACATGTTCGGTCCAGTGATCAACAGCATCTCGCGTCCTTCGTTTAATGTGATTCCGTTCGCGACGTATTCACCGCGCGGTAAGACTGTCTCAATAACTGGGTGACGTCCTTGCTGAATATTGACCGTTCGTCCCGACGTCGTGGTTGGTCGGACGTAGTCGTGTGTCTCAGCGATCTCCGCGAGTGCAACGAGGACGTCGAGTTCTGCAATACGACGACTAACCCGTTGTAAGCTTTCGATATGTGTTTTGACTTCGTCACGCACTCCGCAGAAGAGATCGTATTCGAGTGTGACACTTTTTTCTTCCGCACCTAAGATCAGCGCTTCTTTTTCTTTTAACTCCGGTGTGATATAACGTTCAGCATTGGCGAGCGTCTGCTTCCGTTCATACCGTCCTTCCGGTAAGAGTTTCGCATTCGCACGCGATACCTCGATGTAATAGCCGAAGACGCGGTTGTAGCCAATCTTCAACGTCTTGATCCCTGTAGCTGCCCTCTCACTTGCTTCAAGCGTCGCAAGCCATGTCTTCCCGTCTTTTGAGGCAACGAGCAACTCGTCGAGGTCTGGTGAATAACCGGACTTGATCATGCCACCCTCTTTTGTTGAGATCGGTGGTGCTTCGACGAAGGCACGATCGAGTAAATCGCTCAATTCATCGTGCGGATTGAGTCCGAGGCTGAGTTGACCAAGACGTTCGCTCATCATCTCCTCAAGCGCTGATTGGATACGCGGAATCAGCCGTAACGTCGACTTCAATTGAACAAGATCGCGAGCGGATGCTGTTCCGTAACCGACTTTTGCGACGAGTCGCTCGAGATCATAGACCTCGCGTAATGTATCTTTTAATTGCTGACGTTCGAAATAGTGTTGCAACAGTTCCTCAACAGCGTCGAGTCGTTCCGTGATAACGCGTTCCGATAACAACGGTTTTTCTAGCCAACGTTTTAGCATTCGTCCACCCATCGCTGTTCCCGTCACGTCAAGTAAACCGAGCAACGAACCTTTTTTGTCCCCTGTCCGTGCCGAGCGGACGAGTTCAAGGTTCTTGACGGTATTCGGCTCGAGCTGCATGAAATCACTCGCTTCATAGACAACAGCGGGCTGCAGATGCGTCAATGCTCGTTTCTGTGTATCGTGCATGTAGGCATAGAGTACTGCAAAAGCTTCCGCTTGCGCTGTATCAATTGCGCGATCCCCGTGCGGATGCGATTCGCGCCGCGAACTGCGCGTCAGTGGAATCCGTAAGTGCGCAAGCGCCGTCTCGTGTTCCTCTGTCGTGACGATGATCTCGCGTGGCAGGATGATACTCAGTTCCTTAACCACACCATCGAGTGTCGCAACGCTTGTTAAGGCACTCTCACCTGTCGAGACATCACCACGAGCAATCCCAAAACGACCGTCCTGTTCGACGACCGCGACTAAGTACCGATTCTCTTTTTCCGTCAGGGCGGACATCAACGTTCCCGGTGTGATGACTTGAATGACCTCGCGTTTGACGAGCCCTTTCGTCAACTTCGGGTCTTCTACTTGATCGCACAGTGCTACTTTATAGCCGCGTTCAATCAGCTGTTCGATGTAGCTGTTCGCTGCGTGATGCGGTACACCGCACATTGGAATCGGATGCTCGGCGTTCTTCCCGTTTTTTGCCGTCAGTGTCAATTCCAGCTCATGGGCGACCTTTTTGGCGTCATCAAAGAATAATTCATAAAAATCTCCGAGCCGATAAAACAGAAAGGCGTCCGGATAATCCGCCTTGATCGAGAAGTATTGTTTCATCATCGGAGTGTTGTGTACTGCTTCCATTCTTCCACCTCATTCGTAGAAAAAGCCGACGGATGTCCGTCGGCTTTTCGTTCATTTCGTGATTAGTAGCCGCAACCGCCGCTTTTGTTTTCTGCTTCCATGCCGCTGCCTGTCTTACCAGCGAGAACATCTCCGTCCGTTGCTTCGATGATTTGATCCGTAATCCCGTTCGAGATCGTCACCGTGATGTATTGGAGAAGTCCGTTCACTTCTTCTTGCGTTTCTTGGAACTGTTGGACGACAGGCATCTCATCGAGCTCAGCGAACAATTTATCGAGTTTCGCTTCAACACGTGCGAGTGCTTCTGTTTTGCCGTAATGTTGGCAGTTCACTGCCTCTTTTTGAAGGAACTTGATTTGTTTCATCATCTTTTGGACTTTTTCATTTCCATTGATGTTAGCTTCTGCCGCTTTAAATCGTTCTACTTCCTGTGTCTCAGAAATCATTTTGGCGATTTCATTGGCTTTTTCGATGATTTGTTCATCTGTATACATCCACATTCGTCCCCTCTATCGTTAGCGAACACGTCGCTTCCCTTAGCATTTTGAACGATTCCTCGTTCTGTCGCATTCATTATACCGTTCTCGCGATAGAGTGACAAGAATAGTTCCTTATTCGATTGAACGCCATAACAGATAGGCCGCGTGACTGCGGACAGGAGCAAATTCTTCAGCTAAGCGTGTTGCTTCCTCTACCGTTGGTCGATACCCAAGTAACTGTTCGAAAGCACGTAAAATCCCGATGTCTGATGCCGGAAACAGATCCGGACGACCGTACCCAAACATTAAGACGTTTTGAACCGTCCATGGTCCTACTCCTTTTAATGCAATCAATGTCTCGGCGATTTCTGCGTCGACCGCTGCCGCTAAGGCGTCATAATCGATGTCTGCCTTTGCTACACCCAGTAGATAATCGACTTTACGTCCTGATAGTTGTAACGCCAGCAAATCTTCTCGCCGCGCTACCGCTAATTGGCGCGGCGTCGGCGGTAAGATGATCCCGTCCTGAACCGTCCCGAACGTTCGAAAAACGCGTTCCGTCAACGTATGGGCAAACGATAGATTAATTTGTTGATGAATGATTGAACGGATCAGCGCCGTGAAGGGCGAATGGTCAAGCACGAGTCGTTCGTTCCCGAATCGTTCAACGATCGCGTGTAACGACGTTGCCTTAAGACCTTTCGCCGGATTCGGTTCACTGAGTCGAAAGCGCCGCTTTAATTGCGCTAATACCGCCGCTTGTGGTCCTGTCCCGTCGACCCGCAACGTCCAGGCGTCAACCGCTTCGACTGTCGTTAGATACGCCTGTTCTTCGATGAACACCGGAACGACGAGACGTCCTGCGCGCTCAACTTGCAATGGATCTTCTGTCAAACGAGAGACGACTCCTTTAAAATCAAATGCTTCCGGCAATATCAGATCATACGTCCACCGACTCATCCGACGAACACCTTAATCGCACCGAGAATCAGACCAATGATGAATCCACACAAAGCTCCGTTAACCCGGATCCACTGTAAGTCACTGCCGACCTTATCTTCAATCATATGAATCAACGTTTCGGTATCAAAGCGGTTTAAGTTCTCACGGACCAGTCCACCGATTTTTTGATGATTTTGTTCGACAAAGCGAACGAGTTGTTCCTTCATCCACTGATCACTGCTATCTTTAAACGTTGGATGCTGTTCCCAGTCGTCTAAAGCACGCGATAACATTAGCATCGCCCGTTCCGTCCAGAAGGCATCTGACGTCAAGTAGCGCTCGAGTTCAAGTAATCCGGCGTCATACGCACGTTCAATGACTGGAGTAAAGTCAAACCGGTCGACTTCGCTTGCCTTCCAGGCATCGATTTTTGCAAGGCGCTCTTCATCAATCGACAACTGTGCCAGATTACGACGCAGATGATCGAGAATCGCTAAACGATTCGGGTGATGGACTTGTCGCATATCTTGAATGACCGTCAACAAAACACCTTGAATGACAAGACTGAGTTTTTCTTCTGAGTAAACTTTTTGCACAGTGCGTGCCGTCACCCGCAAGAACGTATTCTTTTCTTGATCAATCATCGCTGTATAAGCGAGACGTCCGATTTGGTCGCGGATGATCGGATCTTCAAGCAATCGTTGTCCATAACCGAGTAACTGATCCATCAACCACTCGTCGAGTCGACGTTCCTCATTCAACTCCATCGCGCGGATAGCCAGCCGTTTTGATGGATAATCTTTAATCGTCTCCGTCACGCGTGTATTCGCGAACTCAAGAATTGCATCTTTCGGCAACTTCCGAATCAGACCGATCATGAGTTCGGTGACGGTCGCACGAAAAGCAGGCAAAACAAGAATCGAGCGCAAAATTTTGATGACACGATCTGCAAGCGTCATGTGCTGCAGTTTCGCGATGATACTTTCTTTATTCAGTAAGTCCGTCTCGAGCATGTGAACGATTGATTCAATGACCCGTTCCCGATTTTTCGGTAACAAATTCGTGTGGGGAATCTTTAAGCCGAGTGGATGGCGAAAGAGCGCCGTGATCGCGAACCAGTCGGCAATCCCACCGACGAGTCCTGCTTCAAAGCCACTCTGGAGCCAGAAGACCCAGGCATTTTCTTTAAATGGCAATGAGACGACGAATCCGACCGCCATGAAAATCAACGAGACGGTCGCAAGCCGCCGAGTCGATGTTTTAGGTTGTTCAAGTGATGACACATCGTTTCCTCCTTCAACTGAGTCACTTATCTACCTTACGAATCGAAATCAGATTAGGTTTCGACACGAAAGAGCCCCAGTCATCGACTGGGACTCTCTATGTACTTAAAACGTGTATTCACCAAAACGGTCGCCATCCCATGTCGCGGTTGCCGTTGAGACAAAATAAACTAGTCCGTTGCCGAATGTATTTTCCATTAATGAAACGAGTTGTTGCCCGTTCGTTTGCTCGACGAACGCTAATCGTACTTCTTCTTTCCCTTGATAAATCCGTTCATAGACACTTAAACCGCGTGCATTGAGGAATGTCCGCGCCGACTCGAATTGAATCGGACCAACTTCAGGTCGTCGTTCCTGAATGAACGACTGACATTTTTGCTCGAACGTCTCCATGGTCTTTCACTCCTTCTCTCTTTCTCTTCATGGATATCATGTTCCCGACTCTTCCTCATCATAATCCTCAAATATGAAAAAAGCGACAGCTGCGTCGCTTCTTTCATCATTTTACAACGATTTCTCATATTCTGACGCCAAACTGTCGAGCAACATGAATCGCTGACGTCGTCGCTCCAATCGTCCCTGCACCAGGGAAGATTGTGTCACCAATCGCAAACAATCCGTTGATCCCTGTTCGAAACGGTGCTGCGAACAGCAGACTCGTACTCGGGCGCTGAGGATAGCCGCCAACTCCACCGTCCGGACGGAACGTATAACGAACCCACGCCCCCGGTCCACCCGGATGCCGTTCGATTGCCTGCTGCT
The DNA here is from genome assembly GCF_053878415.1 of Exiguobacterium sp. EA-TM-5. NCBI lineage: Bacteria > Bacillati > Bacillota > Bacilli > Caryophanales > Exiguobacterium > Exiguobacterium sp. EA-TM-5. Next base: position 2,514,644 of record NZ_CM132670.1, read on the forward strand.
TAAAGCCAGGAAATTGTTGTTCAAGAATGACTTCGAAAATCGCGGACATCGTCTCGACTTGTTCCGCGTACCGTTCCCGATCCGTCTTATCAAAGGCACCAATCGAAACATGACATGACATCGTCAGCGTCCGTTGACCGACCGGTGCGCGTAACCGATCATCGGATCGAGAAAGAGAGATGAAGGCATGACCGGAAGGCAAGGATGGATCATGGACTTGTCGAAACGCTTCGTCCGAAACGATGATTGATTCTGGAATCGCCGCGTAATACGTAAAGGTTGCCCACTGCTGTAATTTTTCTTGACGTCGATACGTCCGCTGTAATGTCTGTTGCATATCCGTACTGACGACTTCCCGGATACCTTCAAGTGGAACCGCACAGATGACGTCGTCTGCAATCATTAGTCGTCCTCGACGGTCTTCAATCAAAAAACCATCCGGCGTTTTGCGAATCGAGGTGACTTTTCGTCCAAGTAAACATGCCGCACCATTTTCCTCAGCTGTCTCTTTCAATTGTTCAGCAAGTCGGTATAAGCCACCCGGAACGTAATAGGCACCTTCATGATAAATCGATAAGGCGACTGCTCCGAGTAAGGCAGAAGCTTCCTGACCTGTCTGCATGCTGTCGAGCAAGATTCCGTCAATCACTTGTGCGAACAACGTATCTGCTAGTTGATGCTTCCGTAAGAGATGACCAATCGTCATCGGGAAATACGGTAAGAGGACCGCACTTTTCGCATGACGGATTAATCGTCGTACGTCAGAGAAATCTTGGAGTGGCAATGCCGGCAGTTCTGCCATCAAGGGACGAATTGCCTCATGAATCTGCTCGATCTCAGCGAAGAAGGCATGAATGGATGGTGCCTGCTCTGGAAAATGTGACGTCAACTCAGTCAGAAAAGTATGACGATCCTGATAATAATGAATTGTATGTTCTCCAACCCGAATCGTCATGACGACGTCGAGCGATTCGACGCGATGCGTCACTCCGAGATGGTCGAGAACGCGGGCATGAATCCCACCTGGCTCGAATCCCATTCCGAGCGTCGCCCCTACTGGGTAGGTCAGCTCTCGGCGTGTGAACTTTCCAGCTGAACCTCCCCATTCGCGGCTTCCCTCAAGTACCGTGACGGCATGCCCTTCTTGTGCGATCAGTGCAGCAGCCGTTAGACCAGCGATTCCTCCTCCGATGATGACGATATGTTTCAAGGTGACTCCTCCTCCGTGACCCGATTTTCTTTAAACAGGAAATTGCGGATTTCGCGGAAGACCGGCTCCCGGCGATGAATCGTAAAGTGATCATACTTATAGGATTTCGTCTGAATGTTGTCGGTATAGTTCTCGAGTGCAAACGAACTATTTAAGGAAATCAGATTGAAGTCGCCCCCTTTAGCACCAAACGAATAGACGAGTACGTCACGGGGCCACGTCTCAAGACGTTGTGTTAAATTGTTCATCGCTGCCGATCCTTTTGCAAGATCGCGAAGCGCAGGACTGTTTGTGTTCGTTCCAAGTGGCGCGAGCGTCAATCCGAGCTTCGCATAATCAGATCCAGCAATCGGTGAGTCGAGCGTCACGACTTTCCGGACATGATATGGCATTTCCTCTTGCACCGTATAGGCGACAACATCGACACCACCCATACTATGTCCAACAAGCTGGATATCAGCAAAGGTCGCTTTTTGCTTCACATCATAAGCGGCAATCGCCGCATTTAACCATTTCTGTTGGTCGGCAAGACTTGCCTCATCATCCGCAAAGACGATTCGGACGAGTGGGTAACCGGTCGGTGAAGGTTTCACGATACAGGTCGCTTTCCCTGAACGCGTCACGTCGCATCGCCCCCCGTCATCCGCAACTTTCTTATTCGTGAAGTTCTGAATCATCGGAACGAACGTCCGCTCTGTCCCAAACAATCCATGAACGAGAAATGTCGGCACGATTTCGCTCTTTCCTTGCGTGATGATTTGACGGGTGGGTGGTGGAGCACTCGATGTATCTTCTGCAAACAGCCACCACGCTCCTCCACCGACAATCAAACAGACAAGAAGTGAGATGCTGATCGTCTTCAACTGTTGTCGTCGGAGTTTACGGACACGATGGAAGACCCAGTAGAGGAATAATCCGACACCAATCAACAATACGATGCCGGTAATGATCCAACCAGTCGGGTTCGGCACATAAGCAATCAATTGTAGCTGGTTCGCTTTTGTCCCGTATAATTTCCATGACACATCATGATAATTCGACCAATCAATTTTTTCACCGTTTTGGAGTCCAATCACTTTTGGACCGTGGAGTTTAATCTCAATATCCGCCTGACGAATATAACGATCGGCGAGTTTCTTGACTTGACCCGTCGGTTGATAGCCTTTGATGTTCAGGCGATCGATACTGAGGTCGATGTTCGTGTCTAATCGGTACGTATCAAACCAAAACCCGTCTGATTTTTTCATGTCGAACTTCGTATCAGGTGGAATGAGAATTCCTCCGATTCCCGTCTTCCATTCGTCCTTGATCGACGTCATGTCCTTGAAGTTCGCAAATGTCTTCTGCATCCGGATGCCTTCGTAGTCATCCTTCGTCTTGAACGTCTTCGCCGAATAACCATTCTTCTCTGCCTGTTTGACATAACTATTCCAATTGGGATTCAGATTCAATAAACGCGCAACCGGATGTTCCTTTGCGGCATATGTCGTCTTTAAGGTGACACTCTGATCGGTATGAATCGTCGCGTCGTATTGGATGCGAATACAACCCCCAAGGAGCAGTGTCAGCATCAAAAATGAGAGCAATATCCCTTTTTTCTTTGTACTCATTAGGTCACATCCTTTCCGCACTTATTATTCCCTATCTCGCAAAAGTAAAAACGGTCAACTTTGATTCTGCTGTCAGGACGCACAGCAGGCAGCGGGTCGACGACCCACTGCCTGAAAGTATGCGAACGACGTTCGTTCGTGATTAGCATTAACCAATCAAGTTTAATTCACGACCGACTTTTTCGAATGCTGCAAGAGCTGTCGTTAAGTCTTCGCGTGTATGTTCAGCCGTCACGATTGTCCGAACACGTGCTTTTCCTTTTGCAACGGTCGGGAAGGCGATTCCTTGAGCAAAGACACCTTCTTGACGGAGGCGATCGGATAATTCGTGACAACGCGCCTCATCACCGACGATGACCGGTGTGATCGGTGTCGTAGACGTCCCGATATCGAATCCAAGATCCCGTAATCCTTGTTTGAAGAATTCCGTGTTTTCCCACAGACGATCAAAGAGGACCGTTTCTTCTTCCATGACACGAAGTGCTTCCCGGTTTGCTTCAACGACTGCTGGTGGATGTGATGTCGAGAATAAGAACGGACGCCCTTTATGGATCAAGTAATCTTTGACGTGTTGTTCACACGCAACGTATCCACCGAGAACTCCGATTGCTTTTGAGAGTGTACCGACTTGCAAGGCAACACGACCGTCAAGACCGAAATGATTGACCGTACCGCGTCCTGCTTTCCCAAGAACACCTGAAGCGTGCGCATCATCGACCATGACGAGCGCGTCATACCGCTCGGCTAATTCAACGATTTCTGGAAGTGGTGCGATGTTCCCATCCATCGAGAAGACACCGTCCGTGACGACGAGGCGCGTCCGTGCGTCTTGTGTTTCTTGTAATGCCGCTTCGAGATCCGCTAAGTCAACGTGGTTGTAAATCCGACGTTTTGCTTTCGTCAGACGGATTCCGTCGATGATCGACGCATGGTTCAACGCGTCCGAGATGACGACGTCTTCAGGACCGAGCAATGCCGATAAGACACCGAGATTCGTCGCAAAACCAGACTGGAAGACGAGTGCCGCTTCCGTATGCTTGAATGTCGCGAGTTCCCGCTCAAACGCTTGGTGCATCTCGAGCGTTCCGGCAATCGTTCGAACCGATCCTGTTCCGGCACCGAACGTCCGCGCCGCTTCTGCTGCTTGTTCAGCAAGACGCGGATGTGCTGCTAGTCCGAGATAGTTATTCGATGAGAGTTGAATCAGTTCCTTCCCGTCGATCGTCACGCGGTTATGTTGCGCGCTTTCGAGTGCTACAAGGTTGCGGAACGTGCCCGCTTGTTTCATCTCTTCTAGTTCTGTTCGTAAGTGTTCAAATCCCATTAATTCGTCCCCCTTGGTTGTAATACGACTTTCCCGCATTTCCCTTGACGCATCAATTCAAATCCTTCTTCGAACCGCTCGAGCGGCAATGTGTGTGTGATCAACGGTCGGACATCGACTTTTCCGCTCGATAAGAAAGCAGAGACTTGACTCCATGTCTCATACATCTTCCGACCTGTGATGCCTTGGACACGCACGCCTTTAAAGACGACATGATTCGTCAAATCGATTTCGACCGGTTTGACCGGTAGACTGAGGATGTTGACGTCTCCACCTGCAGTCACCATCTCGAACGCTTGACGGATTGCAACTGGATGACCACTCATCTCACAGACGACATCAATCCCGTCTCCGTCCGTCATACGCTCGATCCGCTCTAAGACATCGTCATGACGTGAATCGATGACGACATCCGCCCCCATCGTCCGTGCTAGCTCGAGACGATATGGATTGACGTCGATCGCGACGACTTCCGCAGCACCGGCTGCTTTAGCGACTGAGACTGCCATCAAACCAATTGGACCACAACCGACGATTGCGACCGTTTTGGCACTGACATCACTCGCAAGGACTGTATGAACGGCATTACCCATCGGCTCTTGAATCGAAGCAATCCCTGCTGGCATGTCTTCCGGGTTGACCCAGAGGTTTTCTTCCGGCATGACGACGTATTCTGCAAAACAGCCTTGTGTGTCGACACCGATGATCTTCGTGTTCTTACAGATATGGTATTGACCACGTAGACACTGTTTACATTGATGACAAACGATATGCGTCTCAGCCGAGACACGGTCACCGAGTTTCAAACGTTTTGTACCTTCTCCGAGCTCGACGACTTCTCCTGAGAACTCGTGACCGAAGACGTATGGTGGATTGACACGTGATGCTGCCCACGCGTCCCACTCATAGATATGCACGTCCGTACCACAAATCGATGTTGCCTCAACACGAATCAAGACTTCCCCACGACTCGGAACGGGTACCGGTACTTCTTTCAGTGTTGCACCGAACCCGCGCTCTTCTTTGACGAGCGCACGCATCGTTTTCGTCGTTGCTGTCTCTTCTACCGTCGTTACTAATTTCGTCATCTTTCCCCGACTCCTTCACGGAAGTTCACATTTATTTATATGTTGTGAACTTCCAAATGTTTAGCATCCCCAAAAAACCAAACACATCTTTCCTCTATCTTACATGAATTCTGCTGCCAGTTTACCGAATGTTTCTTCATTTAACTCAAGATCCGCATAGGCGAGACCAGATTCTTGATAGCCGTCGATTTGTGACTGGTAATCAGGACGTGTCTCATCCTGATAGATCAGTCCCATGACGAGTCCGTCATGTGCATGAACCGTCTGTTTCGCAAGATCCAAATTCGACGGATCATATCCTTCGATATCGGACAACTTCGTCAAATTTTGTTTGAACCAATCGTACGTATTAACCTTGTTAAATGTGACACATGGACTGAAGACGTTGATGAACGCAAATCCTTTATGTGCTGTTGCTTGCTCGATCAATTGCGTCAATCCTTTTAAGTCATTCGAAAAGCTTTGGGCAACGAATGTCGCGCCTGCTGTCAAAGCAAGTTCAACCGGTGAAACACTTTTTTCGATTGATCCTTTTGGTGTCGACTTCGTCTTAAATCCTGGTGCAGAAGTTGGTGACGTCTGACCCTTAGTCAAGCCGTAAATCTGATTGTCCATGACGATATACGTCATGTCGACATTTCGCTTAAAGGCATGGATCGTATGTCCCATTCCGATCGCGAAGCCATCCCCATCGCCACCTGACGCGATGACCGTCAATTCACGGTTCGCCATCTTGACACCTTGGGCGATTGGTAGGGAACGTCCATGAACGCCATGGAAGCCATACGTATTGATATAACCAGAAATCCGACCAGAACAGCCAATCCCGGAAATCAGTGCTAACTCTTCTGGTTCGAGACCGACGTTCGCGACAGCACGCTGAATCGCTGCTTGAATCGAGAAGTCCCCACATCCCGGACACCAGTTTGGTTTAACATCATTTCTAAAATCTTTAAAGGTTGCCATGATATACCCCTCCTACGACCTGCTCGACGACCTCTGCTGGGTAGAACGGATCGCCATTGAATTTCAGGATATGCTCGATCTTCGGTGCATATCCACAGTTCATCTGGATCAGTTTCGCCAGTTGTCCCGTTGCGTTGTACTCGACGACGATGACACGTTTTGCTCGTTCTAAATGTGGCGTGACGAGTTCGCTTGGGAATGGATGGACTTGACGGATGTGCAAGTGATCAACCTTTAACCCTTGTGCTTCGAGACGTGGCATGATTTCTTCGATCGTTCCACGCGTCGAGTTGAAACCGACGAATAAGATATCCGGGTCTTCGTGATGCTCCGTTACGAGAACAGCATTGGGTAGACGGAACGTATTCAGCTTACGGAGTCGTTTCGTCATCTGATCGACACGGTTCTTTGTCGCTTCTGACGGACGCCCTTCCTCATTGTGCTCGACACCTGTCACGTGATGGATTCCGTGCTTCATACCAGGAATGACACGTGGACTAACCCCATCTTCTGTCACTTCGTAGCGTTTGAAGTACGCTTTTCCTTCAAGCTCCGGCAAGTCCTCTTGAATCAATTTTCCACGACGAATCTCAACCCGTGACATATCCGGCGGTTCGACGGATTGTTTACCTAACGACAACATCAAATCCGTCAATAGAATGACGGGGCACTGATATTCTTCCGCGATGTTGAAGGCTTCTGCTGCATCGTAGAACGCTTCTTCAACTGTTGACGGCGCAAGAACGACTTTTGGAATCTCTCCGTGCGTGCTGTAGATCATCGCCATCAAGTCCGACTGCTCTTGTTTCGTTGGTAGACCTGTTGACGGACCACCCCGTTGTGTATCGACGATGACGAGCGGTGTTTCTGTCATTCCAGATAAGCCGATTGCTTCCGCCATCAGCGATAGTCCTGGACCAGCAGATGCTGTCAAGGCACGGACACCCGCATAGTTGGCACCGATTGCCATCGTCACCGCTGCTAGTTCGTCTTCTGTCTGGACGACGGTTCCGCCGAACTGCGGTAATTTCTTAATTAAGTATTCCATGATTTCAGATGATGGTGTGATTGGGTAAGCCGCCATCAAACGTGCTCCACCAGCAATTGCACCAAGAGCAATCGCATCGTTTCCGATCATGAACATCCGCTGTTTCCCGTCTGCTGGATCTAAGACGAATCGCTCACCATCTCCTGCAAGAGCTTCAAATGCCGCTGCGCCTTCGCGAATCGCCGCTAAGTTTTTCTCGACCATTTCTGGACCTTTTCGTCCGAAAATCTGTTCGACGACGGCTTGGAAACGCTCCGGTGCAATCCCGAGAATCGCACTTGATGCACCGATTGCGACCATGTTCTTCATTAAAGCCGTACCGAGATCAGCCGCGATTTCCGTAAATGGGATCGCATACAATGAGGCACGTGCTTCATCTGGATTCGTCGGATTGAATTTCGCATCTGCGATGATGATGGCTCCTTGACGTAACTCATGGAAGTTGACGTCGATCGTCTCTTGATCGAACGCGACCAAAATATCGAGATCATCGGAAATCGTTCGGACTTCCTGTGTGGCGACACGAATCTTGTTATTCGTATGCCCTCCCTTGATACGTGACGAAAAGTGACGGTAGCCATATAAGTAATAGCCGAGTCGATTCAAGGCAATCGCAAAGATTTCGCCTGTTGATTCGATCCCTTCTCCTTGCTGACCGCCAACTTTCCATGATAACTGATTATACATCGACGTTCGCTCCTTCTCTGTCCCCTGAAATGATAGTTCTCTCTATCCTCCCTCATGATACCGATTTACCGGAAGTAGTACAATGCTCCCTCGATGGAAAGGTAAGAAAAATTCGCAGACGCAGCAAAAAGACCATCTACTCCAGTCGAGTAAATGGTCTACTTGCAAATAGGACCTATGTCCAATTCGTCATCGTGGTTCAATGATCAGTTTGATGGCGGTTCTCTCTTCTCCATCAATTAAAATGTCTGTGAAGGCTGGGATACAAATCAAGTCAATGCCAGAAGGAGCCACGAATCCACGTGCGATGGCGACGGCTTTGACAGACTGATTGAGTGCTCCCGCACCAATGGCCTGAATCTCGACGGAACCTCTCTCTCGAATGACACCCGCGAGTGCACCTGCTACCGCGTTTGGATTCGACTTAGCTGATACTTTCAGGACGTCCATGCGTGTACCTCCCCATCCAGAAGTGGCAATCAGTCGAAGAATACTGACTGATCCGTCAGATGAATCCGTTCAATCTTCGTTGCTTTTTTCGTTGTGTCATCGATATGAATCAAGACTCCATTAAGTTGTTCCCGTCCTTCGGCAACTTCAAACCGTGTTGGGAGCTGTGTTTTAAATTTTCGTAAGACATCTTCTTGGCGCATACCGAGGACACCATTCAATGGACCTGTCATCCCGACATCCGTGATATAAGCCGTTCCTCCGTCAAGGACACGTTCATCTGCTGTTTGGACGTGCGTATGTGTGCCAACGACGGCTTGTACTCGACCGTCGAGGTGATAGCCCATCGCGATTTTCTCACTCGTTGCTTCCGCATGAACATCGACGAAGATCGCATCAACTTTTCCTTCGACTTCCGCAATCAATGCATCGACCGTTCGGAACGGGTCTCCGAGCGGTGGTAAGAAGACGGTTCCTTGCACGTTGATGACGGCAATCTTTTTATTGCCTGCCTTGACGATCATCATCCCGCGTCCTGGAGTTCCTTCTGGATAGTTTGCAGGACGGACAATCCGATCTGCGTCGTCAATCCAGTCAAAGATGTCACGATTATCAAACGTATGGTTCCCCATCGTGATGCCGTGGAATCCGAGTTCGAGGAATTGATGATAGATCGACTTCGTGATCCCGCGTCCATGTGCAGCGTTTTCGCCGTTGACAATCATGACGTTCGGGTTATATTTTGCTTTCAAGCGTGCTGTGAATTGTTGAAGGATATGTCGACCGGGTGCACCGACGACGTCTCCGATGAATAAAATCTTCATTTGTTGTTCCTCCGTTCATTAAAAAAAGTGGCGGTCGCCCGCCACTCCACTTATTTCGCGTATTCGACTGCTCGTGTTTCCCGAATGACCGTGACCTTGATATGTCCCGGATAATCGAGTTCTTCTTCGATTTTTTTCCGGATGTCACTCGCCATCTTGTGAGCCAGTACATCATCGACGACATCAGGTCGAACGATGATACGGACTTCACGACCCGCTTGGATCGCAAATGATTTTTCGACACCGTCGAACGATTCCGAGATTTCCTCGAGACGTTCGAGACGGCGGATATAACTTTCGAGTGTCTCTTGACGTGCACCTGGACGAGCGGCAGATAAGGCATCCGCTGCTGCAACCAAGACGGAAATGACAGATGTCGCTTCCGTATCCCCGTGGTGGGATGCAATCGCGTTGATGACAGTCGGATGCTCTTTGTACTTCGTACCGAGCTCGACACCAATTTCAACGTGACTGCCTTCGACTTCGTGGTCGATCGCTTTCCCGATATCATGTAGAAGACCCGCACGCTTCGCAAGCGTGACATCTTCTCCAAGTTCAGCTGCCATCATACCCGCAAGGTGGGCAACCTCAAGTGAGTGATACAGGACGTTCTGTCCGTAACTCGTACGGTACTTCAAGCGACCGAGAATTTTGACAAGGTCCGGATGAATGCCGTGAATCCCGACATCATACGTCGCTTCTTCCCCAATTTCTCGAATCCGCTCGTCGACTTCACGACGGGACTTGTCGACCATCTCTTCAATACGGGCCGGGTGAATCCGACCATCTTGAACCAATTTCTCGAGCGCCATTTTAGCGACTTCGCGTCGAATTGGGTCAAAACCAGACAAAATGACGGCTTCAGGCGTATCATCGATGATCAAGTCGATCCCAGTCAAGGTCTCGAGCGTACGGATGTTGCGGCCTTCCCGTCCGATGATCCGACCTTTCATCTCATCGTTCGGTAAGTTGACGACCGATACAGTCGTCTCTGCGATATGTTCAGCGGCGAACCGTTGAATCGCAAGTGACAAGATGTTACGTGCTTTCTTGTCGGCTTCTTCTTTTGCTTTTTGTTCGATTTCTTTTTGAAGAATGGCTGCGTCATGTAAAGCAGCCTGTTTCGTCTCATCCATGATGATCGTTCTTGCCTCGTCTTGCGATAAATTCGCGACGCGGACAAGCTCTTGACGTCCCTGTTCATACAGGTCCTCTACTTTGCGCTCTAGTTCTTCAGCTTGATGCTTCCGTTTCGCGATCTCTGCATCACGTGTATTGATTTGATCTTCCTTACGGTCGATAGCGTCAACACGGCGATCGAGTGTCTCTTCTTTCTGGAGCAACCGGGCTTCTTGTTTCGCTAGCTCTTGGCGACGTTCACGCAATTCTTTTTCCACTTCGTTACGAAGTTTGAATGCTTCATCTTTCGCTTCGAGTACTGCTTCTTTTTTCGTTGCCTCAGCTGATTCACGCGCACGTTCAACGATTTTGTTCGCTTCCGTTTCTGCGCCTTGAATTTTCGCTTCTGCAATCGATTTTCGCAAGAAGTAGCCTACGATGAATGCGATCAGCAAAGTGAGGAGAAGTATGACAATCCAAGTCAGTGTACTCATGGGTTCACCTCCCCTTTGCAAGGTGTTTCTTAGTTCATTTCGGTATTTCATCGAAGCTGTCTAAAAAACGTACATCTATATTGTAAGGATAGCACTCGTTCATTGTCAACGAACGGACGGGAAAGAATTCCACTGTTTTCCTCTTTTACACTAAAAAAGAGAGGATTCGCATACGAATCCTCTCTCAAACAGCTTATTCAGCAAATAAATCTTCTGGTTGTTCCGCTTCGAAATCAACCGGCTCTGCGCGATCAACGAGACCATGATGTTCACGAATCAAGCGTTCGACCTCTGCTGCGACTTCCGGATGCTCGACCATGTATTGTTTCGCATTCTCACGTCCTTGACCAAGACGTTCTGAGTTATACGAATACCATGCACCACTCTTTTGAACGATATCAAGGTCTGTTCCGATATCGATTAACTCACCGACTTTTGAAATCCCGAGACCATACATGATGTCAACTTCCGCTTGTTTGAACGGAGGTGCAATCTTATTTTTGACGACCTTAATCTTCGTTTTGTTACCGACGATGTCCGTACCGTTCTTCAACGCTTCCGCACGACGTACTTCTAGACGAACAGATGAGTAGAACTTCAACGCACGACCACCAGGAGTTGTTTCCGGGTTACCGAACATGACACCGATTTTTTCACGGATTTGGTTGATGAAGATAACGATTGTCTTCGACTTATTCGTTGCACCGGACAATTTCCGGAGCGCCTGACTCATTAAACGAGCTTGAAGACCCACATGTGAATCACCCATCTCACCTTCGATTTCAGCTTTTGGTACGAGTGCCGCAACAGAGTCGACGACGAGAACATCGACCGCACCAGAACGAACGAGTGCTTCCGCGATTTCAAGTGCTTGTTCCCCTGTATCGGGTTGTGACAAGAGGAGCTCATCGATGTTGACACCGAGTTTATTTGCATATGCTGGATCAAGCGCGTGCTCTGCATCGATGAAAGCTGCTTGTCCACCTTGTTTTTGAACTTCTGCGATTGCGTGAAGCGCAACCGTCGTTTTACCTGACGATTCAGGTCCGTATACTTCGATGACCCGTCCACGTGGATATCCACCTGCACCTAGGGCAATGTCTAATGTAATCGATCCAGAAGAGATTACTGATACCTTCTGATCCGCATTTTCTCCGAGTTTCATGATGGAACCTTTACCGAACTGTTTCTCTATCTGGCGTAATGCCATCTCAAGTGCTGCTTTACGATCACTCACGTAGCAGGCCTCCTTCTAATTATCTTACTGAGATTATTGTACTTCTTTTGAGACCGAATGACAAGCATTTTACGAACATTTATTCGCATACTTGCACTTTGACCATTTTTATCACTTTGGTGCTTTTTCGAGATGTTTCAGTAGAAGGAAATAGGTATCTTTAACAGCACGCAAGCGAATCATTCCTCGATCGAACGACGGATATTGCCATTCGACGATTCGTGTTCCGTTTGTATCTGCAACAGCACAATAGACCGTTCCAACTTCTTTCCCGCTATTACTTGTCGGACCCGCTTCCCCTGTCAAGGCGATGGCAATATCAGATTGATAAAGGCTTCGTGCTCCTTCTGCCATCGCAATCGCTACCTCTTTACTGACTGCCGTATGTTCTTTTAGAAGTTCTTCCGATACTGATAGTACGGCTTGCTTCGCAGAGTCATCATAGACGACAGCGCTCCCGCGCAACACTTGACTCGCACCGCTCACATCGACGAGACCACTTGCAACGGCTCCTCCTGTCAGTGACTCAGCAAGCGACAGTGTCAATCCAGCTTCTTGATACCGTTTCAAAACGACTTCCGGCAAACTCGTCTCGCCATATCCATAAAAGTGCATGCCGACTTCAGCGAGGACATGTTGTTCGAGTTCGTCGAGCATACGATCAGCTTCTTGTTGATCGAGTGCCTTGGCTGTTAGACGCAACCGAACTTCAGCGAGTTCAGCATAAGGTGCGACCGATGGATTCGTCGCTTCTTTGATTAACGTTTCGAGCCTGTCATTTAAAGCGGACTCGCCGATTCCAAAGAAACGGAGTGTTCGCGAACGAATCGTCTCTTGACCGAAAAGATGACCGAAATGATCTTTTAAGATTTGCTTCATCTCGCGTGGTACACCTGGTAAGACGATGTATTGATGGTGTTCGGTCTGCACTGACATACCGGGAGCGAGCCCAGCATCATTGCGCAAAACCGTTGCACCATCGATGACTAACGCTTGTTTTCGTTCGTTGGTCGTCATCTCCCGTTGGCGCGTTTTTAAGAATCCTTCGATCCGCTCGTACGCTGCTTGATCCAAAACGAGATCGCGACCAAGGAGATCGGCGAGTACTTCCTTCGTCAAATCGTCCTCAGTCGGTCCAAGACCTCCTGTGATAACGAGAAGATCCGCTCGTTGTTGTGCTTGACGGAATGTTTCTTGCATCCGCTCGCGATTGTCACCGACGACTGTATGGTAATGAACGTCAATCCCAGCACTGGCTAACCATTCGGAAAGATACTGTGCATTTGTATTCGCGATTTCTCCAAGGAGGAGTTCGCTTCCGACTGCGATGATTTCTGCTTTCATGTTGATGCCTCACCTTCTTGAAGTATAAGAAAAGACTGTTCGGTATGACGAACAGTCTAAATTGATCCAACTTACATGGATTTTGTAATTAACTTAATGTTTTTCGAGAAATATTCAACACCTGAGTAGATCGTCAGGATCAGAGCAAGCCACATCGTAATATCTGCAAATGGAATATTCCACATTGCAAAGATAATATCATGTAACAAGTAGGCTGTGATCGATGTTAACTGGACCCATGTCTTTGCTTTCCCAGAGTTTCCGGCAGCAAGAACGATTCCCTCGTCAGAAGCGACGAGACGAAGACCTGTGACAGCAAACTCTCGACAGAGAATGATGACGACGATCCATGCTGCAACGAATCCAAGTTCTACAAGATAGACGAGCGCAGCAGCGACCAACATCTTATCCGCTAGTGGATCCATGAATTTTCCAAAGTTCGTTACTAATTTTTGTTTACGAGCGATATAGCCATCAAGCCAGTCCGTTAAAGACGCAATCAAAAAGATAATAGCAGCAACGAAGTGTGAGACAGGAAGTTCAGCTCCCAACACGTCCCACTGTCCCCAGTTCGGATCAATCGCAAGTACGATGACGAACACGGGAATTAATAAAACGCGTAATACTGTCAATTGATTCGGTAAGTTCATGTAACGCCCTCCTCCTTCATTTCATATGTAGATGATCATGTCATCTAAAAGAAGGCACGCCGAATTACGGCGTGTCAACTTTCTTCAAATAGATGTTTTGGACGAGAAGCGAACGGTTCAGTTTTAGTTCTTGGTCATTGACGACAATTTTATCAATCCCTTTAATCGAACCGATCCGGATCCGGATCAAGTCCGTCTTCGCGTCCTTCACGACGATCGGATTTGGATCCGAAGCGTTGATGTGATCTGGCGCAAGTGCTTTTCCTTCAAGTGATGTATCACGTACACCAACGAATGGGGATGGAGATGCGTTCTTCTTGATTTGAATCGAGACATTCATCGTATCCTTCGTCGCGACTTCATACGTGACATCTTGACCAGATGTCGACTTCACAGCGAGTGCCTCTTTTTTAGGTTCTTCTTTTGTTTCTTCCTGCTTCGCCGGTTCTTCCTTTGGCTCTTCCTCAGTCTTCGCAGGCGCATCCGTTTCTTTACTCGGTGCGTCTCCTTGATCAATCGTCACATCATTTTGCTTCGGCTCGGACGTTTTCGCCTCTTCGTTACCGTCGAGGAACGTCTGCAAACCATAATACAGAGCAGCACCGATTGCAAAGATCAGCACGATAATGATGATGTTCGGAATCCAACGTTTCGCAACACTTTTTTTAGGAGCACTAGATTTCGAATACGTTGCTCGTCTAGATAGTTCGACGACCGGCTGCGCTTCCGGTTCCGGAAGGTCACGCTTGTAGGTCGTAAACACTTCATCAACGTCAAGACCGAGTGCTTCCGCATATGTCTTGATGAAGGCCCGGGCATAGAACGCACCCGGTAATTGATCGTAATTGCCTTCTTCAATCGCGACGATGTAACGCTTTTGAATCTTCGTCGTCGTTTGAATTTGTTCGAGAGAGACACCAAGTGCCTCCCGTTGTTCTTTTAAGTAGGTTCCGAGCTCGGTCATCGGTAACACACCTTCCATTTTTCATACTTATTCAAAGTTGAACCAATCATTTCCACCATGGGAACGAGGCAGTTCAGTCACAATGATTTCTTCAGTCGTGTTGCGTAATTCAATGATGTAATCAAAATCATCCCACGTATACTCACTTGATTTAACGAAAGCGTCCGGATGCTCGACGATCTTCGTCGCCGGTAGTCGCATAACTTCGCGCAGAATTTGCCAGTGCCGTTCATCGAAATTTCGTTGCGATACTAACGCATCGATGATATAGACATAATCACCGGTCCGCTCGTCGTCGAACAACGATGTTCGAACCGTCTGTTTGATTAACGTCGATGAAAGGAACAGCCATTTCTTATTCGCACTGACGCTTGCTGCGACGATTGATTCGGTCTTCCCTACGCGCGGCATACCACGGACACCAATTAACAAGTGACCATCCTGTTTGCACAGCTCTGCCATGAAATCGACGAGAATCCCTAAGTCTTCTCGAACGAATCGGAACGTCTTTCGTTCATCACTACTTTGATCGATATAACGACCGTGTCGAATCGCGATCCGATCACGGAGTTTTGGTTTTCGTAGTTTGATGACATCGATGGTTGACATCGTCTTGAGAATAGCGGCGAGTCGTGGAATTTGATCCGGTTGTTTCGTTTGCAGTAACATACCACGTCGTTGATGATCGACACCATTGATCGTCACAATCGAAATATGCAACATTCCCATCAACGAAGCAATGTCCCCGAGTATACCGGGACGGTTGACCTTTAATTCATATTCGAGATACCATTGCTCGAACTCACTCACGCGCCCATCCTCCTCTATCGATACGATTATCCATTCCTCATGTTAAATGATTTTTTGAAAAATGAAAAGCATTCCTGAACTGAAATTCCAATGCTTACATCCATGCACCATCTATTTTGAGGATGGCTCCCGACACATAACTCGATTCTGGTTGCACTAAGTAATGGATTGCAGAAGCAACTTCCTCCGCTTTGCCAAATCGTCCGGCAGGAATTTCGGCGATCGCCTCTACCTTTTCTTCATCAGAAAAAATTGCGTTCATCGGGGTATCGATCCATCCCGGTGTGATCGCATTGATACGTCCATGCATCGGTCCAAGTTCCTTACTGTATGCTTTGACGAATCCAAGTTGTGCCGCCTTACAGGTTGAATAGGCAACTTCACCCGCGACACCTTGTTCGCCTAACACACTACTGATGACGACGATCGCTAGCTGCGACGTGAAAGGTTTCGTCCGTGTCACCGTTTGGCTGATCCGCATCAAGGCATCGACATGGATTTTCCAAAGCTCCTGCATCGACGTTGCCGATTGATCAAGTAACAAACCACTGTAACTCGTACCAGCACAATGGACGAAAGCATCAACGACGGGTAACATCGTACAGAATGCCTGCAAGTCATTTTCATCTGCTAAGTTCGCAACTAAAATTCGATGTTCCCCCGGCCACTCCTCTATCATCCGTTCCAAAACCGCTTGCTGTCGATACGTCTGAAGCACCAAATCATGTCCGGCGACAGCGAGTTGTTTCGCTGCCGCAAGACCAATGGCGCCACTCGCACCAGTAATGAGGATTCGCATCACGCGTACGGTTTGACGATGGAAATCGCTCGATTTTCAATGGCGAACAACTCGTCGAAACGGGCTTCAATCTCTTCTTTCGTAATCGACGCAATCATTGTCGGAAGCGTGAATAGATTCGTACCAGCAAGCGCGTGACGCGAGAACTGGTTCGCGATGAACTCTGGCGAATTCAAGGCGCGGAGGAATTTCCCTTGCATCATGTTCCGCTTACGTGTGACTTCGTCTTCCGTAAAGTCAGGACGTGTTTGAAGAAGTGTCTCATAGGCGTTAATGAATTTATTTGGATCTTCCGTCTCCATCCCGAACGTTGCAAATGCAAACTCTTCTTCACTCGAGTAATCAAAGCTGAATGTATCATCAATCAGCCCATCTTCATACAGCTCTAAATAGGTCGATGATGTCTGATCGAACAGCAAGTGCAATAGCAATTCACTCGTCAACTCCCGGCGGACTTGTGCTTCACCGCGAAGTGATTCGTCTTTATAGCCAATCAATACTTTAGGTGTCTTGACGTCGAGTTCAAGTTCAAAACGTGGACGATGCACCCCATGCGGTTCTTGACCATAATCTCGCTCGATTGCTGGACGATCCGTGTAGTCTTTCTTTGCTTGATTCGCTTTGATCAATGCAAGTGTCTCTTCCGGGTCGATGTTTCCGACGACGAACAACACCATGTTCGATGGATGATAGAACGTACGGTAGCATGTGTAGAGATCATCGGCTGTGATTTGATTGATTGATTCCGGTGTTCCCGCGATATCAATCCGGACTGGATGCGATGCATACATCGATTCAATCAAACCAAAGAACAAACGCCAGCCTGGATTATCTTGATACATCTGGATTTCCTGCGTAATAATTCCCTTCTCTTTCTCAACGCTTTCCGGCGTGAAGTACGGATCTTGTACGAAATCAATCAACGTCTCAAGATTTTGTTCGATCAATGACGTCGCTGAGAATAGATACGCTGTCCGTGAGAACGATGTAAAGGCGTTTGCTGAGGCACCGAGGCGACCGAACTCTTGGAAGACGTCTCCTTTTTCTGATTCGAACATTTTATGCTCAAGGAAATGGGCGATTCCATCCGGTACCGTGACCCATTCTTCTCCTTTTTTGAATCGCTGATCAATTGAACCATAACGGGTCGTAAACGTCGCATACGTCTTTTCGTAGCCTTTTTTTTGCAACAAGTAGACGGACAGCCCGTTATCGAGCTGCTCGTGATATACCGTTTCGTCTGTATCGTGATAAGTCAGTTGTTCCATCATGCTTCACCTCGCAATAGATATACGGCATCAAGATCGATTGCCGCTGCCAATCGAACGACGTCTTCACGCGTCGCCGTCTCGATGATCTGGATCTCATCTTCAAGTGTCAGTCCACGCATCTTCGAACCATTCAACCAACCAATCAACTGGCCTGGTTGATCAAGGATTTGACGACGCGCATTAATTAACATTGCTTTCGTTTGTGTCAATTCTTCATCCGTGAACTGTCCTGCCTTCAAATCAACAAGTTGCTCTAAGATGATTTTTTCAGCACGTTCCGCTTCTTTCGTGTCGACCCCGGCATAGACGTAGAGTGCACTATTCAATGCCGCATAACGTGAAGCGGCGTAATAGGCGAGACTCTCTTTTTCACGGACATTCATGAACAACTTCGAGTGCGGGAAACCACCGAACAGACCGTTAACGATTTGCATACGGATTGAATCGGCAGATGTTGGATCGACCGCTACTCGATACCCGAGATGTAATTTGCCTTGTTTGATCGGTTGCGTTTCACTTGATCGTTTCACGCCATTGACTGTTTTTTGTGCAGGAATATAATGACTGATTTTTTCCGAGTGCGACGGCAAGAAAGATAGCGCATCTTCCATTTCGTCTTGCGTCACCTGTCCGACGACGAAGACATCAATCCGATCATCCTCAATCATCGAACGGTATGTATCACGCAAAGATGATGGGGTGATGCGCTCTAGCTCTTCGAGTGTTCCAAGAGATGGCAGTGATACGGCTTCACCTGGCGCCATCAATTCGAGAAGACGCTGTTGGGCGTAGCGCATCTTATCGTCATACAGTGAACTGATCCGTAACGCATGGAGTCGCTTTTCTTGTTTGACGAACTGTTCGCGGAAGCCACCTTCCGTCAAGTCCGGATAAAGCACCATCTGCTCTAACAACTCGAGTGCTTCTTTTAATAACGACGGATGATGGACGAGCTCTCCCCGTACGACATCAAGTTGGAATGAAATGACGTGCTCTTCTCCGAACTTCGATGCGTCCGCATAAAGACCGGCATCATATAGTGTTTCAAGTGGTTCACGTAACGCTTTCATCGACGGATAAGCAGCTGTCGATTTTTCCATGATGTACGGTAAAATCGCACGGCTTGTTAATGTCTTCGCTTCGAGCGGTGCTGAAAACGTGACAAGGATCGTCGTTGTCTTGAATTTATCGGTCGGAACGAGGTGGAAGCTCGTTCCTTCTTTTTTCCATGTGCTAAATGACTGGCTCATTACTCTCCATCCTTTCGTTTGAACACATGCGCACTGCGGACGTATTCAATATCTGCTTTTTGTTTAACCGCATTTTCATAGCGGGCTGCTGTAAAGAAGAAATCACTGAGTCGGTTGATGAACGGCAATAAGTGTGCCGCCTGAGGAACGTCGATCATCGAACGTTCGACGCGACGACAGACCGTCCGTGCCACATGCAACGTTGCAGCTGCTTCCGTTCCGCCTGGTAAGATGAATTTATCGAGTGGTGGCGATAACTCTGTCAAACTGTCGATCCAACTTTCTAAATCGACTGTCGCTTCTTGGCTTAATCGTGATGGTCGTGGTTCGACATACATCAAATCACTACCACAGTCGAATAAGGCATGTTGAATGACCGTCAATTGCTCTCGCACCTCGATCGATGATGCTTTCGTCCGAGCAAGTCCGACGAAGCTATTCAATTCGTCGAGTTCTCCCATCAAACTGATCAAACGATCATTTTTTTTGACCCTTCCACCAACGAGAGATGTTTCTCCTTCATCGCCAGATTTCGTGTAAATTTTCATTTTTCATTCACTCCTATAGCGAAAGGAAGCGACTCATAATGTTCGCTTCCTTTGTTTTTTTGGTAATCGGATTCGGAAAGTCGCTCCTTCTCCTAAGCGGCTGTCGACTTCGACTTCTCCGCCGTGAGCACGGACGACGTTCGCAACGATCGCTAAACCGATTCCTGTACCGGTCTTTCCGCGCGTCCGCGCCTTGTCCGCCTTATAGAAACGATCAAAGACAAATGGTAAGTCTTCTTCCGGAATCCCGTCACCCGAATCAATGACGGATAATGTAATGTTTTCCCTATCTTCGTCAATCTTAATCTTGATTTCACCGTTCTCCGTATAACGAAGGGCGTTACCGAGAAGATTCGTCATGACTTGTTCCATCTGATCCGGATCGGCGTCAAACTCAACGTTCGGACCAGCAACAGAGAACGTAACCTGCTTGTCTCGTCCCATCTGTTTGAATTTCTTGATGACTCGCTGTGCGAAAGAGACAGCTTCAACGGCTTCAATCCGTAACTCTTGATATCCCGCTTCCATCCGCGCAAGATCGAGTAAATCATTGACAAGACGTGACAGCCGTTGTGATTCATCGTAAATGATCGAAGCGAATTCCTTCGTCGCCTCATCACTCTCGGTCATTCCGTCGACAATCGCTTCCGAATACCCTTGCAACATGACAAGTGGCGTCCGCAATTCATGACTGACATTCGCAACGAAATCGGCACGCATCTTTTCGAGTTGTTGTGCTTCCGTCATATCACGTAAGACTGCGACTGCTCCGATTTGTTCTTCTTGTTCAAGCAACGGACTGACGATGATGATGTAAAAGCGTCCTTCACGCTCGAAGGATACCGTCATCTCCGTCTCTTCCTGCATGACCGTCTGGAATAGTTCGATCAGTTCGTCTGGAACCGGAGAACCTGCAAGGAATGCCTCTGCCGGTGGATTCGTCGCGAGGAGCTCACCTGATTTCGAGAACGTCAACACCCCGTCTGCCATACAGCGCAGAATCGAGGAAAGTAAATGCCGTTCCTTATCAAGATCCGTGACGTATTGATTGAGTTGGCTACTCATCTCGTTAAAAGCAAGTGCCAAGTCACCAATCTCATCGCGTGATCGCTGCGTCAGACTTTGATCGAATTTCCCCTCACCCGCCTCAACGACAGCTTGTCGAATCGTCCGCAGTGGTGCCGTGATCCGTGTCGAGAGGAAGAAGGCGAAGACTGTCGTCCCAATGATCGCTAATAGAACACAGAGTTGAATAATTTGACGTGCGCCTTCATTCGCTTGTTCGATGTTCGTCAATTGTTCGATCAGGTAGATCGTTCCATTGCCACTATCCGTAATGAGCGGTGCCCGGTACGCGAGTGCCGCCTTTCCATCAAAAGTCTCATAGTTCCCGATGGCCGTCTCGCCCTCTTCACCATCAATTGCTTTCCAGTTCTGCCGTTCAAGTTCCTTGATGATCCGGTTGGCTTTCGCTTGTGAGATGTTTGCTTCGACAGAATCGTCTTGGGTCTTCGCGATCAGTGTCGCGCCGTAAATATCGGTGATTTCAACAGCGGTACTCGATCCTTCCTCGATTCCGGAGTGCGCTTGAAAGACGGTCTCGACTTGTTGCCCAAGCTTTGCGAGGTGCCCTCGCTCTTGCTCGATATGAAACGAGTTGAAAAATTCAAGCAACAAGATCGTCAAGGCGATCAAGACGACTGAAACGAGTAACAAAATCGTTCCCCATAATTTGATGACAACACTTTGCAACCATTTCATCGTCAGGATGGACTATTCTCGAACTTATATCCGACACCCCAGACCGTCGTGATCATTTGAGCAGCGTTCGGTGACAAACGATTCAATTTTTCACGCAGACGTTTGACGTGCGTATCGACCGTCCGAAGATCTCCGAAAAATTCATAGTTCCAGACTTCCTTGAGTAGTTGTTCGCGCGAGAATACCTTATCCGTCTGTTTCGCCAAGAAATACAGCAGTTCGTATTCCTTTGGTGTTAAGTTGACTTCTTGGGACTCGACCGTCACGCGGTGTGCATCATTATCAATTGTTAAGTGCGGGAAGACGATGACATCTTTTGTCTTCGCATCCGTATGGAGGAATTTCGTCGCACTTGCTCGACGAAGGATCGCTTTGACGCGCAAAACGACTTCACGTGGACTGAATGGTTTGACGATATAATCATCTGCCCCCATCTCAAACCCGTGAACACGGTTCGTCTCTTCGCCTTTTGCCGTCAACATAACGACAGGCGTTGCTTTTGTTTTCCGCAGTTCTTCACAAACTTGCATCCCGTCCATCTTTGGCATCATCAAGTCGAGGAGAATGACATCGTATTCTGTCTCAAGCGCCATTTCAAGCGCCGTCTCTCCATTGTCTGCTTCCTCGATCGTGAAATTTTCCCGCTCCAGATACATCTTCAACAGGCGACGAATCCGTTCTTCATCGTCGACGACTAAAATACGTGCTTCTTCTGACATGCTGTCTCCTCCTATGAACTAAACTCTACTCCTCTATCCTACTACTCTTTTAGTATACTATGAAACGAAAAGAATGGCTTGCTCTGGCTGATTTCTCCGAAAAGAGGCATATTGATGAAGCAAATACGAAAAAGCAGCGGACCGTTTTCAGAGCCGCTGCTTTCTTTTTCTTATGCGTAAGAGTGTAATCCTGCTACGACAAGGTTAACGAAAACGAGGTTGAACATGATGACGGCAAATCCACCGACACATAACCACGCTGATTTTTTACCAATCCAACCACGCTGGATGCGCATATGGAGATAGAATACATAGAAGAGCATCGTGATGAGTGCCCAAACCTCTTTCGGGTCCCAGCCCCAATAACGACTCCATGCCATTTGAGCCCAAATCATCGCGAAGATCAGACCGCCAAGAATGAAAATCGGAAGACCGATTGCAATCGAACGGTAGCTAATCTCATCTGCTGTTTCAAGGTCAATTTTACGTGCAATCGGCTTTAAGCTCTCAGCAAGACGTTTCCGTAAGATGACGAAACGAAGCAGGACGTATAAGACAACACCACCAATGATTGACCATAGAACCGTATTGACTTTGTTCGCGTTCAAGAAGTTCGGTAATTCGATGACGGCACCTGAACCCGATAGTACTTTTCCACCTTCAGGACCTGTCAAGACAGGCATCGTATAGTCGTGCGTCATCGTTGCACCATTTTTCGCCACGTATTCAATCGTCGAAGCCGATCCCGTCGCTTTGAACAACAGACCGACTAAGATATAACCGACGACACAAGCGAGTGAGAACATAACGACTTCAAGCCACGTCCGTGTTTTCGATTCTTTGCTGAAATCCGTTGCGTGAATCAAGTACAACAATCCTGTCGCGAAACTGACGGCAAGGATTCCTTCACCGAGTGCAGCTGTCGTAACGTGGATTTTGAGCCAGACACTTTGAAGTGCCGGAATCAATGGTTGGACTTCATCCGGGAACATCGACGCATAGGCGATGACGAGCAATGCAACTGGCATTGCAATTAAGCCGAGGACATTGTTTTTGTAAATTGCATAGACGATCAAGAACCCTAGAACCATCATCATGCCAAAGAATGTCGTGTATTCATATAAGTTCGAGACCGGAACATGTCCAGCTCCTGCCCAGCGTGTAAAGAAATATCCAAGCTGTGCCAGGAAGCCAATGATCGCTAGCGTATAAGCGATCTTACCAGAACGTGTCGGTCCTTTTTTACCACTCGTCGCCACAGCAAAAAATCCTGTACTGACGAGGTAGACGATGAATGACGTTAGGAGCAGATTACTGCTCAACTGAAGCATGTTCATTTAGCTTCCCCCTCTTCCCGCAACTTTTGTCGGTCCTCAAGTTCTGGTAGACCAACTTCCGTCAGCGCGAGATTGGCTTCTTTTTGAAGCCCTAATGCATTTTTGTTCGTAAATCCAGCAATCTGAATGCGACCATTTTTCTCTCGTAACCAGAGACGACGGTGCGGCCAGTACATACCAATTAAGAGACCGACCATAAAGATCATGCCACCCGCAAATAAGAACGGGAGCGTCAAGTCCTTCTTGATTCGGACACCTGAGATGTTCGAGAGTTCCGTACCAGCAAATGCCATCTTGTACTGGTTCTCATCTCCACCGACGTTCAGTTTAATCCCAATCAAGCTACGTTCACCTTTTGGATGTTCTGGTGATTTAATACTGAAGACGAATGCCGGATTAACCGGACGTCCCGAGTTCGTCGTCGGTTGTCCATCCTTGACAACGAAGTCAGGAAGGAAATCTTTCAGTTCGACTTCATAACCATCTTTTAACGCATATGTCTCTTTTGGTTCACGTAAGTCGACTTTGATCGTATCGACGACTTTATCCGTCTTTTGGTTGACGATGTTAAATGACATCGTCTTGAATTCCGGATCTGCTGCATATTGCTCTTGGAAGACTTGGAAATCATCAAATTCAAACGGTTTGTTGACTGCTGTCTCACCCGTTTTGACTTCTTCGAGTTTCGGTTTGAAATTAGATGTCTCCCCGACTTTTTTATACAGCGTCATCTTCGTGTCATAGTTTTTCGGCACGTTTCCGCCCGCTGCTTCAAGTGATTTCTTAAACTTCGCATCGACCTTTTCAGGGTCGTAGAACTCGATGTTGAACGCTTCGTTTTTCAAGTAATATGTGTTGTCTGTTGCTTCGATTGGTAATGTCTCTCCTTCTCGCAACCAGAGCAGCTCATCTTCATGCATGCCTGGAACGATTCGTAACATTGCACCACCAAAGAATAGTACGAGACCAATATGATTGATGTATGGACCCCAACGTCCAAACCGTTGTTTTTCAGCTAAGAGTGCTCCGTCTTGTCGACGTACCTTGTACCCTTTTTTCTCAAGCAATGGTGCAATCGCATCAATTGTTTTGACATCTCCAGTCGCTTCCGCGCCAAATCGCTGACCGTTCATGAAACGGTCCGACTGGATGACCGGCTGTTTCTTCAATGCTCGATAGAGCGGGAAGAAGCGGTCGATTGAAACAATGATGATTGATAAGAGTAAGAGTGTAATCAGTCCGATATACCACCAAGATTCAAAGAGATTGTGGAATCCTAACGTGTAGTAGATATCACCTGCTGTGCCATACTCTTTTTGATAAAACTCTTCCGGTGGTGTCGCCTGTGGAATATACATCTCTTGCGGGAAAATCGTTCCGACTCCACTCGCGATGATGATCAAACCAATTAACCAGAGTCCAACTTTGACGGACGAGAAGAACGTCCATGCCCGGTCAATCCAAGATGGATTTTTACGTTTCGACCGAAGCTCTGCTTCCTCGTAACGCATATCCAGTTGTTTGAAATTTTCTTGCTCCTGCATCCTTAAATCCCCCTTCGATGCGTTACTCGTTCGCCTTCTTCACCATCTCTTCGAGCTTCGCTTGATCAATCTCACCTTCGTATTTCTCGACGACCTCACCTTTTTTATTGATGATGAATGTCACAGGCAAGTTGTAGATCCCGTAAGCCTTCTCAACAGAACTGTTCGTATCCATGAGGATCGGATAGTCCGTTCCGCCGATATCCTTAATAAAGCTTGAGACACGAACTGGTGTTTCACCGACATTGACTGCTACGAAATTGACACCTTGGTCTTGCATCATTTTGTAGTTATCATTGATCAAAGGCATCTCTTTCTTACATGGTTCACAGAATGTTCCCCAGAAATTGAGTAAAAGTCCTTTTCCTTTATACTCGTCCATTGAGTGCTGTTTCTCACCATATAAATCGACGAGTGCGAAACCAGGGGCATCATCGCCTGCCATGACACGACCGTTTTTATCACGTGTCGCTTGATCGACGAATTGCATGATGACGACAGCGCCGGCGAACAAGACCATCGTCATGATCATCAGACGCCAGAAAGAGCGTTTCTTCTTTTTCTGCTGGGCCGCTGCTAAGCGTTCTTCCGGATTTTGTTTCGTTTTTTTCATATTTTACCGCCTCCACCCATATTGTACTTGAAATCGCTTAAACGTTGACAAAATGTGAAATTCGTTAATCGTTTTGTCACAAAAAAAGAAAACTCAACCCGGAGGATGAGCTTCTCGCTTTACAAATTAACGTTTTTTTGTGTTCTTACGTCTTTTCGTAGGCGGAGCGGCTGGATCCGCTAGCTCACGCAATTGATTGACTTCTTTTTTTGAAAGTTCACGCCACTCACCAGAAGTAAGACCTGCAAGTGTCAAGAAGCCGAACTGTTCACGTTTCAACTTCAAGACTTCCGAACCGAGTGTCTCGACCATCTGACGCACTTGACGGTTATGCCCTTCGTAAATGACCATTTCAAGAATGGCTGTGTTTTTCTTCTTATCGATGTCACGCATCTCGACACGTGCCTTACCTGTTTTAAAACCATCCGGTAGGACGACGCCTTTTTCTAGACCTTTGACGTGATAGTATTCCGGTACGCCTTTAATCTTGACGATATAACGTTTTGGAACCTTATACTTCGGATGAAGCAAAAGATTTGAGAATTCTCCGTCGTTCGTCATTAATAGAAGACCGCTCGTATTGTAATCCAGACGACCGACCGGGAAAACACGGTGTCCAGGTGGTACGAGATCGACGACCGTCTTACGTCCTTTATCGTCGTCAACCGTTGAAACAACACCTGTTGGTTTATAGAGCATGTAGTAAACATGCTCTTCACGCTCAAGCTTGACGCCGTCTACTTCCACTTCAGCACGCGCTCCAACTTTCGTTCCGAGCTCCGTGATGACTTTTCCATTGACCTTGACGCGACCTTCTGTGATCAATTCCTCTGCTTTACGCCGCGAAGCGACACCTGCTTGTGCGATAATTTTTTGTAACCGTTCCATTAATTCACTCTCTCCTCTAATGAAGGATCATTTCGGAAGAAGAGATCCCCATCCGACTCAAACGTTTCTTCAAACTCGAGTGGTGGTAACTCTTCAATACTGTTCAGACCAAAATGGTCCAAGAAATGATCCGTCGTTTTATACAATTTTGCGCGACCGACGCCTTTGGCACGTCCCGCTTCTTCAATCAAACCTTTTGCACTTAACGTATGGATGACGCGTTCCGTCTTGACGCCACGGACGACCTCGATGTCGGCACGCGTGACGGGTTGTTTATAGGCGATGATGACGAGTGTCTCCATCGCCGCTCGAGACAAGGAGTCTTCTGCCAGCGAACCGGCATATGCCTGAATGTACGGTGACATTTCTTTTCGTGTCACCATCTTAAAGACACCACCTGATTCCACGATTTGGAGCACACGTTGCTCTGCTTCGAACGTCGACTGAAGAGCCAGCAACTGCTCACGCGCTGCCGCTTCACTGATCTCTAACGCTTGACTGAGACCACGTGGATCGATGCCATCATCACCAACGACGAATAACAGGCTCTCAATGATATGTTCATACGCCAATCTGACTCTCCTCCTTCACCATGCTCCGCAACAAAATATCATCGGTCATCTGTTCACAATCAATGACACGTTGCTTCACGAGTTCTAGGACGGCGAGGAAGCTGACGACCAGCTCTTCGACTGTCGGTTGCTCCGCAAAAAAGCCGAAGAATGTCGTACGTTCCCGGGTCGCGACGTAACGAGCGACGGACTCCATTTGTTGTTCAAGCGACCGTTCTTCTCGTTTGACCGTCTTCGAGCGACGTACCTTCCAAGCTTCCCGTTGGCGCATTTTTTCATAGGCGCGTAATAAATCACTTAATGATAACGTACCATTATACTCTTGCGCATCCGTATCGAGATAACGCATCAAATCCTCCGGTTGTTTCGAGAACAGTTCAAGCCGCGCCTCTTCCTTTTCTTTTAGGACGAGGGCTGCTTCCTTATACGCTTTATACTCGATCAACTGTTGGATCAGACCTTCTCGTGTCGGTTCTTCTTCGAAATCGGGAATCTCATCGTATTCCGTCTGTTCAATCGGCAAGAGTTGTTTGCTTTTGAGTTGCAACAGCGTCGCTGCCATGACAAGATATTCACTAGCAACATCTAATTCAAGATGTTGCATTGCACGGATATAGGACACATATTGATCCGTCACCATGGAAACGGATATATCATAAATATCGATTTCTAATTTACCAACCAAGTGTAACAGCAAGTCCAGCGGGCCTTCAAACGCATCCATCTTTACACTGTATGATTCCATGATTCTCCCTGCCCATCAACGTTTTTTGCGCCTTAGTATACCATACAACTGATAGGTTCGACTATGTTATATTCCAAGTAAGAGGTGATTCCATGAATCCGATTGAGCGATTCGTATTTGAATTCAACATCCGGCACGATTACTTCGAGTGCCATGAAATCTTAGAAGAAGTTTGGCAGGAAGGACAACGCCAGGATGAAGCACTTGTCGGTCTAATCCAGCTCGCCGTTGCCCGCTATCATCATCGACGTGGTAACCAAGCAGGTGCACAGCGGACGTACAGTAAGGCATTCGATAAAATTGAACGCCACCGAGCAGCACTAATTGCTTCTGGTATCGATGCCACGCGCTTGCTCGATCATCGCGATCGCTTCACAGATCCGGTCTACCGTCATATTCCGTTGCCGGTTTTTCCAGATATCGTTCGGAACGTTGCCCTTGAAGCGACAGCACCTGATCTCGACTACGTAACACATAAACACCGCTTGCGTGACCGGACGGACGTCGTTACGGCACGACAAGAAGCGCTACAAAACCGAAGAGACCGGTCCATCTAAGCCATGGACCGGTCTTTTTATTGATTTTTCCATTTGTCGACGAGGCGTTGCGTCTCTTCGGTCGCACCTGTAATATCCGTTCGAAGCAACTTTGCTGCTTCATCGAGTAAGAGATACGACATGCGTTCTCCTCGGAAAGACGGTGATAATGCGATATGTTTCAATTCAGCATGGCCATCCATCAATTGAAACCCGATGACACCAACGAAATCCTCATCTTGTTTGTACAAATACAAGCGTTGGTCTTCTTCCTGTTCATAGGCTTGAACCGTTTCAAGCAAATACTTCGGATCCTTCACTTCGCACGAGAAGGCAATCAGCCCCATCGCGGTCCGTTCATTCAACTTCTTATATTTTACTAGCATGTGATTCTACACCTTCCTAATTTCAACAACTCTCAGGAGTATGAACGACTGAGACTCATTCATTCTACACCTTCTCACACAGAATTACTGCATTTTTTTCATAATCCACCCAAAATGCAGGAGTCCGTCACCTGACGTCCCCCTGCATCTGAATCATGCTTGTTCTTCCATCACTTGGATGAAGGCACGCATGTAGTCCGGTAAATCGGGCGGACGACGGCTCGAGACGATATGTCCGTCAACGACGACTGCCTCGTCATGCCAAATAGCGCCAGCATTCGTCATATCATCTTTGATCCCTGGCGTACTCGTGACGTTGACACCTTTTAAGATGCCTGCAGAGATCAGCACCCAACCAGCATGACAAATTTGACCGATCGGTTGTTTGTTCTGATTAAAATGCCGGACCATATTCAGGACAGAGTCAAAGCGACGTAATAGATCGGGCGACCAACCACCCGGAACAAGGATCGCATCGTATTCGGCTGGATTGATCTCGTCAAACGTCTTATTCGATTTGATCGGAACACCGTACTTCCCAATATATGTCTCATCCGCCTTCTCACCGACGATGTCGACGATTGCCCCTTCTTCACGTAAGCGATGGACAGGATACCATAATTCCAAATCCTCGAAGTCATTGCTGACGACTTGGATGATTCGTTTTCCTTCTAAACGCATGACAAACACTCCTTTTCGAGTTAACTTCCCTTACTGATTGTACCCGGATCTAAAAAAAGAAAAACTCCTCTTCGAACGTTCGAAGAGGAGCAAGAACTTACGCTTCGACGCGGATTTCTTTGATGCCAGCGCCTTGCTTCATTTTTTGTGCATGTTCGAGACCTGAAGTCACTTGTCCGAAGACCGTGTGTACGCCATCGAGATGCGGTTGTGGCTCATGTACGATGAAGAACTGGCTTGATCCTGTATCGCGACCAGCGTGTGCCATCGAGAGTGAACCGGCTTTGTGTTTGTGTGGGTACGATGTTGACGTTTCGCAAGGAATTGTTTTTCCTGAACCGCCTGTACCGTTTCCGATTGGGCATCCGCCTTGTGAGACGAAGCCTGGGATGACACGGTGGAAGTTTAATCCATCGTAGAAGTTCGAGTTTGCAAGGCTTTCGAAGTTTTCAGTCGTGATCGGTGCTTCATTGTTGAACAATTCGAATTCGATTTTATTTCCATCTTCTAATAAGATATGACCAGTTTTTTGCATGTTTGACCAACCTTTCGTGCTTTTCAGCAAGAGATTCGTCACGATTCAAGATCGTGATTCCATGGTACAGTGTACCAAATTTCAGGACGTCGTGCAGACCTTTTTACTCGACGGCCGCTTCTAAAATATCGAGTGTGACCGAATCCGTCGCTTCGACATGAATCCGTACTCCATTCGCAAGTGTCGCAACAGGATCCGTATGTCCGAAGTCTGCATCAAGAATGATTGGGAAATCATAGCCACGCGTTGCGCGCAGAATAATGTCTTTGAGCGGAAAATCGGGATCAAAATCGACTTTGCGCGGGAAACGTCCAACGACAAGTGCTGCAATCTTGTCATATGCACCCATGTGTCGTAATTGCGTGAAATACCGGTCGATTGTTTCCGGCGTCTCACTCTCGTCATCCTCAAGCATCAAGACGACACCATCAAATGATGGCAAGTATGGTGTTCCAGCAAGCAGCAAAAGTGTTCCCGTGTTCCCCGTTAAAATCGGTCCTTCTGCGACGCCCGTCTTGACGATCGTGTATCCTGCATTCGGGTGATGCTCTCGTCTTCGGTCGTCCGCGACATCCCAGCGTAAGATTTCGTCCGTCCACTCTTCAGACGCTTCGATCCGACCGATTGGTTCCGTCTGCATGAACGTACGATTAAACGACTCTTCCGTATACGGATCAAGACCATCGAATTGACCGAACTGTGTCAGTAGCGCTGGTCCAACGAAAGTTGTCAGTCCCGTCTTCTGATAGATGCCAGCAAACAGCGCTGTGATGTCACTGAATCCGACGAAAATCTTCGGGTTGTTCCGAATCAACTCATAATCAAGTTCGTCGAGCAACTGGTGCGAGTTAAACCCACCGATCGTTGAGATGATTGCATTGATTGTTGGGTCGGCAAACGCCATATGTAAGTCCTGCAGACGTTCGCCGATCGTTCCTGCCGTATGACTATGGACAGCTGTTGCATTCGGCATCAAGACGACCTCGAACCCCATTTTTTCAAGTGTCGCGATACCGCGTGCGAGACGACGTGGCACGTATGCCGCAACTGCAGACGCAGGTGAGACGATAGCAATCTTATCCCCTTTTCGTAGACGTGGTGGTTTCATGAAAGTTCCCCCTTTTTCATTACAAGTATTTCCAGTATAACAAATCGAACAAAAAGCGCACACTCCCGCTTTTTCAGTTCACTTTATAACGTCGCGAATAACGAATTTCCGTTCTCCAGTAATTCACCCTTTTTTGAAACATAGTCTACCTTGACCGTCATATGCCGAAGGATTTTTTGTTCACGCAACGACTTCACCCACTCTTTAATTCGTGTTTTGTCCTGATCATGTCGTTTACGATGGACATCAATTAAGATTGTCGGTGCCACTTCAGCACGTAAATAAGCGTTCGGATCAAAACGCGCGTCACCAAGTTGCTGGACCTCTTCGTTATCATATAAAACGTGTACGTCTAATTCATCATCAGTATTTTCAAGCGTAGGCGGCATGATACGTTGTTCTAACTGATCTTCCCAAAGTGACGCATGATACGAATCAACGAATGTACCCGACTCTTCAGTCTGATAGATTAAAAACTCTGTATTCGTTTTCTTGTCAACAGCTTGTGCTGCATAGTCAAATGAAAAATTCCCCATACTATCGTAAACACTACCGGTCACTTGCGCTTCTGAAAGGTACTTCTGCTTTTTTAAGTAAATATTAGCTTCGTTTTTTATTTTCGTCTCTTTTTCTGCGTCTGGATTCGTACTTTGCCAAAAGGCAAAGACCAGTATGACCATTCCACATCCGATGACTCCAACTAGACTAGCAATTACGATGAACCAACGTTTCATACGATCGCTCCTCTGCTCATATCCATATTTTTACACTTTTGATTTTATCACAAAAAAAGAGTGGCGGACGAAGTCCACTACTCAGATATTACTTATCGGATGGATTACTGGATGACAGCGTGAACGAGCGGACGTGCTTCCGGTTTCGTTTCACTGATGTGATACGCGTGATCCATTTTTTCGATTGCTTGGTCGAGCGTTTCTTTGTTTGAACGAAGCGTAGCGATGACATCGCCGATTTCGACACGATCGCCGACTTTTTTGTGTAACGTGACGCTTGCTGCGTGATCGATCTCATCTGCTTTCGTCGCGCGTCCTGCACCGAGGATCATTGCTGCAACACCGACTTCGTCAGCGATGATTTCAGAGACGTAACCCGCTTTTGAAGCGACGAATGTTTTTTCGTATTTTGTTTCAAGTGCTTTTGTCATGTCGTCAACGAGTGAAGCGTCGCCACCTTGAGCTGCGATGAACTTCTTGAAGACGTCAAGTGCTGCGCCGTTACCGAGACGTGTTTCGAGATCCGCATATGCTTCATCGAACGTCGGGTAGAACTCACCGAGGACTGCCATGTGTGAAGCAATCGTCAATGCGATGACTTTCAAGTCACGGACATCTTTCCCTTGAAGGACTTCAATCGCTTCCTTGACTTCATTTGCGTTTCCGATTTCAAAGCCGAGCGGCTGATCCATGTCCGTAATGACAGCAACTGTCTTACGATTGACACTCTTACCGATTGAGACCATCTCTGTCGCGAGTGCTTTTGCATCTTCAAACGATTTCATGAAAGCACCAGAACCCGTCTTAACGTCGAGTACGATACTATCTGCTCCTGCTGCGATTTTTTTCGACATGATTGAACTTGCAATCAATGGGATCGAGTTTACTGTCGCCGTAACATCACGAAGCGCGTAGAGTTTTTTGTCTGCAGGCGTCAAGTTACCTGTTTGACCGATGATCGCCATCTTGATGTCGTTGACTTGTGAGACGAATGCTTCTTCTGAAAGTTCAACGTCAAAACCAGGGAACGCTTCAAGTTTGTCGATTGTTCCACCAGTGTGACCGAGTCCACGACCGCTCATCTTCGCCACCGGAATGCCGATTGACGCAACGAGTGGTGCAACAATCAGACTGATTTTGTCACCAACCCCGCCTGTTGAGTGTTTGTCGACTTTTTTCCCGTGAATACGTGAAAGATCGATCACGTCACCCGAGTTGACCATCGCCATCGTCAAATCAGCGATTTCACGATCTGACATTCCTTGATAGAAAATCGCCATCGACATCGCTGACATTTGATAATCTGGAATTTCACCATTCGTGAATCCTTCTACCATTGCTTGAATATCAGCTGTCGCGAGTTCGCCACCGTCTCGTTTTGTTGCAATCAAATCTACCATACGCATAATCTAGTTCCTCCTCAGGAGTGGTTTGTGAGTTTTAAAAACAGTCGTTACATTTTTTTGATCGAACCGCGAACGAGTGATAGGAAGTGTGCCCGGACACGTTCTGTCGTTTCGATGACTTCATCATGATGTAACGGTTGATCGAGAATACCTGCTGCCATGTTCGAGACACACGAAATCCCAAGGACGCGCATATCTGAATGACGGGCAACGATGACTTCAGGGACCGTCGACATACCGACGACGTCTCCTCCAAGCATCCGCGCCATCTTGACTTCTGCTGGTGTTTCATACGTTGGACCTGTGTTTCCGAAGTAGACACCTTGGCGGACACGAATACCGAGTTCGTCCGCTGTTTCTTGTGCGAGACGAAGTAATTCCGCATCGTACGGCTTCGACATGTCAGGGAAACGTGGTCCCATCTCGTCGACGTTCTTACCAATCAACGGATTCGTACCGAAGAAGTTGATGTGATCCGTGATCAACATCAAATCACCTGGTTCGAATGCTTCGTTACATGCACCGGCTGCGTTCGTGACGATCAACGTTTCAACACCAATCGCTTTCATGACGCGTACTGGGAACGTCACCATATCCATCGAGTATCCTTCATAGAAGTGGAATCGTCCTTGCATCGCAACGACTTGTTTTCCTTCGAGTGTTCCGAAGACGAGTTGTCCAGCGTGTCCTTCGACTGTTGAAACCGGGAAGTTCGGGATTTCATGGTATGGAATCGCGATTGGGTTTTCAATCTCATCCGCGAGGACACCAAGTCCTGAACCGAGAATCAATCCGATTTCCGGTTTTGCCTGCATTTTGCTTTCTAAAAATGAACGTGTTTCATTCCAGTTGACTGTCATCTGAATCGCTCCCTCGAATTATAGTTCTGTTAAAAAGCTTGTTCCATGAGCCGGCATTTTGACGCCGAAGTTTTCTGCAACCGTTGCCCCAAGATCAGCGAACGTCTCACGGATACCAAGCGATTTTGCGACACCGTTCTTGTGATAAGCAAGCAACGGTACGTATTCCCGCGTATGGTCCGTTCCAGCGTGAACCGGATCGTTTCCGTGGTCAGCCGTGATGATCAAGAGATCGTCTTCGTTTAAACGATCAAATACTTCCGGTAGACGGGCATCGAACTCTTCGAGCGCTTGTCCGTATCCTTGTGGATCACGACGGTGTCCGAACAACGCATCGAAATCGACGAGATTCAAGAAGCAGAGTCCGTTGAACTCACGATCGAGTTGCGTCACGAGTTGATCCATCCCGTCCATGTTCGATTTCGTCCGAATCGCATCCGTGACACCTTCTCCATCATAGATATCAGCGATCTTACCGAGCGAGATAACATCAAGTCCTGCTGTCTCGAGCTCATTCATGACCGTCCGGTCGAATGGTTTGAGTGCATAGTCGTGACGGTTCGCTGTCCGTACCCACGCACCTGCTTCACCAAGGAATGGGCGTGCAATGATGCGTCCGAGCATGTACGGGTCATCTCGCGTGATGTCGCGTGCATATTCACAAATCCGGTACAGTTCCTCTAGTGGAACGACTTCTTCGTGTGCTGCAATCTGAAGGACGGAGTCTGCCGACGTATAGACGATCAATGCGCCCGTCTCGACATGTTCTTGTCCAAGTTCGTCTAAGATTTCCGTACCAGAAGCCGGCTTATTCCCGATGATCTTCCGTCCTGAGAACTCTTCTAAACGATGAATCAAATCATCCGGGAATTTCTCAAAGACACGGAATGGTGTATCGATCCGCAGTCCCATGATCTCCCAGTGTCCTGTCATCGTATCTTTCCCTGCAGATACTTCCTGCATTTTTCCGTATGCCGCAAGCGGTGCTTCTTCAGCCGAAACGCCTTCGATCGGTTCGATATGCGATAGACCGAGTTTTGCCATATTCGGCATCTGTAATCCGTTACGCTCTCGCGCGATGTGACCGAGCGTATGTGAACCAAGATCTCCGAATTGTTCAGCGTCCGGTGCTTCTCCGATTCCTACGGAGTCCATGACAACTAAAAATACACGTTTAAATGATTGAGCCATTTGCAGTTCCTCCTATTACGAGCTGTAGTTGTGCGATTCCCGTTACGATTTTTCCCGTAAAGGGACTAGACAAAACGCATCATTTGTCTGAAGTCAGACCTTTAAAAGATAGAATTATCATGCCCGTGGATGATGCTTCTTATACACGTCATGGAGTCGTGCCTTGTTGACGTGTGTATACATTTGTGTCGTCGACAAATCGGCGTGCCCAAGCATCTCTTGCACGACACGTAAGTCTGCACCGTTCTCAAGCAGATGTGTCGCGAACGAATGACGCAGGACGTGCGGCGTGATGTCTTTCTCGATACCGGCTTCCTTTGCCCGTCGCTTGATCATCTTCCAAAAACCTTGTCGTGACAAACGATCGCCGCGACTGTTCAAGAAGACGTCGTCCGTCTGTTGACCACCGAGACTGTTGCGCGCGAGATCGAGATATACCCTTACGTTTTCAATCGCTGTCGTACTCATCGGGATGATACGGGACTTGTTCCCTTTCCCGAGACATGACAGGTACCCTAGTTCGAGTTGCAAATCGTTTAACTTCAATTGGAGGAGTTCGCTGACGCGCATCCCTGTTCCATAAAGAAGCTCAAGCATTGCTGCATCTCGTCGCGTAAGCGGATCGACACCGACGACCGAATCAAGCAAGCGTTCGACGTCCGTTTGACTCCAGACGACGGGCAATTTTTTCTCCGGTTTCGGTAAATCAAGATGACGAGACGGATCATGCGTCGCAAGTCTCTCTTCGACCAAATATTGATGGAACGAACGAATTGAGCTTGTCGCCCGACGAACCGTCGATCGTGACTTTCGTGCTTCAAGCAATCGTTCAATATGGTCGACGATATGATGTCGGTGAACCTGTTCGAACGAGGAAACCTCCGCTGTTTCAAGCGTCTGTAAGTATTGATTTAAATCATTTCGATACGCAGCTGCCGTATTCGCGGACATTTGCCGTTCAATCACTAAATAGTTGATAAATGCTTCCAGTTGTTCACGCACTGAACTCATCCTCTTCGTTTACGAAATCGCTTACTTTCCCATCATATCAAAGGTGTAAACCGTTGTGAAGAGGTCTGACCTATAAAAATTGAAAAAGAAAAACCATCCGAATTTTGTCGGACGGTCAGACTGTTTGTGTTTGTGATTGTTCCAACGCTTCCCGAGCGTGACGCTCTTGGCAGACACGGCAGACGCCATGGAATGTCAAGCGATGATCCTTAATTTTAAAGTGGAATCGGGACACGATTTCTTTCTCTACTTCTTCAAGCATATCGTCTAAAATCTCTTCGACGGATCCGCATTCGATACAGACGAGATGGTGATGCGAATGACTCGCACCTTCTTGTCGTAAATCAAACCGGGATACGCCATCTCCGAAGTTGACCTTATCAACGACTTCGAGCTCCGTCAATAATTCGAGCGTCCGGTAAACCGTCGCAAGTCCGATGTCGGAGTTCTTTTCTTTTACAAGGAGAAAGACATTTTCGGCACTGAGGTGATCCGACTCATGTTCGAGCAAGACACGCACAGTCGCTTCACGTTGGGGAGTCAGCTTATATCCTTTACCGCTTAGCTGTTTTTTGATGCGTTCTACACGACTTTCCATCATAACGCCCCCTTTGTTCGAACTGATGCTATTATCATAGCTGATAATCAGTCATTTTTCAAATTAAAATGATTATCAACTGAAAATCATTTAAATGAGAATCATTTTAAAGTACGGATTTGCCAATGCTGAATCGCCATGATCGTCTTTGCGTCAACAATCGTCCCATTTGCAACAAGTTCGAGCGCCTCTTCAAGCTTTAATGTCTTATTCTCAAGAAACTCATCTTCATCGAGTTGACGATCGCCGGCAGTGAGACCAATCGCTTCATAGATATGTACACGTTCACTACAAAAACCGGGCGCTCCGTAAAAGTCAAAGACATGCTGTAACTCTTTCGCTGCGTATCCTGTTTCTTCCTTTAATTCTCGTCTGGCACAATCGAGTGGATCTTCACCTTTCTCGAGCTTGCCTGCTGGTATCTCAATCGATAGACTTTCGAATGCTTTTCGGTACTGTTCAACGACGATCAGATCGCCTTGTTCATCAAAAGCGATGATCGCGACGGCCCCATTATGATAGACCAGTTCACGGACGGACGTATTGCCGTTTGGTAACGTGACGACATGTCTCTCGACATCAAAGACTTTCCCTTCATAGATCATTTCACGTTCAATCGTTTTTTCTTCCATCATGTGTGGCCCCTCTTCTATCCTAGTTTACGTTCTCTGTCATGATTAGTATGCCGTTTCCGACGTATTGCCGCAAGACTTCGAAACCGTCTTTTTCATCAGATATGATACACTAGAATGCAGAAGTTCCAAACTTACAGTTCATATAAGAAAAGAGGGAATTGAACATGTCATTAGGATTAGGTACGATGACGATCTTAAAACGCGGACAAGAAGAAGCAACAGCGATCCTGCGAACGGCACTTGATGCTGGGATTACACACTTCGATACAGCGGACGTCTACGCAAACGGAGCAGTCGAATCAATCATCGGTCAAACTTTTGCACAAGAGGATCGCAGTCGGTTGTTTCTTGCCTCAAAAGGTGGTAATCGGATGAACGCGACGGGAACCGGTTGGACATGGGACCCAAGTTATGACTATCTGAAACAAGCTTGCCTTGAAAGTTTGAATCGTCTTGAAACTCCTTACCTCGATCTGTATTACGTTCACGGTGGTACGATTGATGATGATATCGACGCATCGATTCGTGCGATGGAAGACTTAAAGGCAGAAGGTAAGATCAAACATTACGGTCTTTCATCACTGCGACCGAACGTCATCGAATACTGGCTCGAGCATAGTAATTTCTCTTACTTGATGACCCCCTATTCGGTGCTCGACCGTCGGATTGAAGAATTGTTACCGCGTCTTCAAGAAAAAAACATTCAAGTCGTTGCCCGTGGTCCGCTTGCGAAAGGATTGTTGACACACGAGAGCGCTTCACGTCTGCAGTCGGTTGATCGGTTCGAACAATTCGATAAGGAGACGCTCGAAGCTAGTCTGCAACAGTTACAAGACTTCCCGCTTCCTGCGCTTGCCCTACAAGCAATTGATCAACAGGTCGCTGTCGTTCTTCCTGGTGCGTCAAGCGTGTCACAGCTTCAAGCAAACGTCCAAGCGATGAAGGAGCCGATCTCTAAAGCACAGATTGATCAAGCGCTTGCTTCATTGCCCGTTCATCACTATACAGAACACCGGTGAGGTTTAACTCTTCACCTCTCCGGGAATCTCCTTCTTTGTAACGTTCATACAGAGGAGGAGTTTTATTATGGCACGTATTTTAATCGTATCAACTAGCGCAGACGACATGAATGGGCACAAAACAGGATTATGGTTCGAAGAGTTCGCAGCACCTTACAACCTGTTCAAGGATGCAGGGCATGAGGTGACGGTTACGTCGATCAAAGGTGGCGATGTTCCAATCGATAAAGCATCAATCGTCAAAGAAATCTTGCCAAAATTCCAAGATGCCCGTCGTGCATTGCATGACACGAAAGCACTCGCTGAAGTGGATCCATCATCATTTGACGCAGTCTACTTCCCAGGTGGTCACGGTGCGGTCGTCGACTTCCCGAACAACCCACAAGTGGCAGGTGCTATTGAAGCTGTCATTAAAAAAGACGGAATCGTCGCATCGGTCTGCCACGGTCCTGCAGCCTTCGCGCATGTCATGATCGATGGCAAACCATTCGTATCGGGTCGTCAAATTAACGGCTTTACGGACGAAGAGGAAAAATCAACGGGTCTTGAAGATAAAGTACCGTTCTTGCTCGAGACGACGCTTCGCGGCGAAGGCGCTACTTTCCTCACTTCAGATGCTGGTAAAGAATTTGCTGTCATTGATGGAAATGTCGTCACTGGACAAAACCCGGCTTCAAGTGAAGCGGTCGCGAAACTTGTCCTTGCGAAACTCGCTACACAAGCTTAAAACGACAGTCTTTATACAAAATGGAGCACGCGACGTCATGTCGCGTGCTCCATTTTTTTGTCGTGACTTACAGATGGTGAAGTGAATCCAATTGTTCAAGATGGTCTTCTGTCTCACGTTTTTTTTGTTCAAGCCGTTTTAATTCGTCCTCGAGTTGCTGTTGTTGCGCTTGCAACGTAGATCGTTCTTTTTCCGTAAAGGAACGTGAGACTTCCTTTTCTTTGAGGTACCACCATTTTTTGATTTTCTCAGGTGGAGGTCCAAGTTCAATTTGTTGTTCATGTTGTTGCACTTCGTCCATTTGTTCGGCATGCGCCAATTGAAGCTGTTCTAACTCTGACTCATAAGCAGTTTGTTTTGCCTCAAGTATCGGTGTGAGGTGCTCAAGGATATGCGCAGTAAAATCTCTTTGGACGACCCGTCGTAAAACATCTCGACGAAGTGCTGTTTCCGAATTGCCTGTCGCATTCTCCCAAACGACGGCATCTGCGTGTTCTAGAATCTCTTCTTCTTCTGTTTCTCCAAGCCAGCGTAGTTTGAGTAACAATGGTTCAAGAAGTGCCTCTTCTACGTACGCTGTAAATTGCGAATACGATGTCGCTTCTCGTATTAGCGATTCCTCGTGTAATTGAAATAACGCTTCTGCTTCTTCTTCGATCCAGTCTTCATAATCATTAAAGTACATTAGTTCGCTCCTTACTCCATCTCGTCGCAAAATAAAACCGGCTCGCATCCGCCATCTCCATGACAGTCGAGCCAGTTTCGTTAGACGTTTGCTTCGTTCTTTTTGATTTCCGCGATAGCCCAGTCGCACCAATCCAAGTAATTCAACATCATACGCAATCCGTACTCACTCGTCAATGTTTCGCCGAGTGTCGCACCATTCTCGAGATGGTCGTGACGCCAACTCTGCATCATCTCAACAGCGAATTGATGATGCCGTTTTGATTCCTCTAGATAGGCGACAGCTTCGCCTGGTGGCAGCAGATGCAAGAGTGAAACACGCATTAAATTCTCATCTTTCATCTTCGGTTTGAACTCGTTAGGTGTCCGTAACCATTCGACGAGATCCGTCCGTCCTTTATCCGTGATCGAATAGACTTTCTTATCCGGTAAATCTTCTTGAACGATATGAACACTCGTCACGAGTTCAGCTTCTTCCATCTTTAACAACTCTCGGTATATTTGTGTATGATGTGCGGTCCAGAAGTGGATCATCTGTTTTTTAAAAGTCGCGCTTAAATCATAACCGGTCGCTTCCCCTTGGGTCAGCAGCCCGAGTAGTGCAAATCGTAATGCCACTGGCTGCACCTTCTTTCCTTCTTTTGTATATATACTTAATTATCTCAAATATACCTGAATTTCGCTACTCTCGTATCGAACGAATGTACGAGTAGAGAAAAGACCTACATCGACATCATGTTCGATCGCAGGTCTTTATGTCATATCCTCACTGTTGTCTCTGTTCACGTAATCGTTCGATGCCTTGTCGTACATGTATCCAGTAAGAAGGAAGATGCGGGACGAATTGTCGACGATCGAACCATTCTCCTGCCGTATCTTGAATCCGCTCTATGGAATCGTCAGCGATTTTCTCAAATTGCTCGATCGAAAAAGCAATCAATCGTTTGACTTCTGTTTTCTGAAGTACGTATGACTCGATCGCTTGATTGCTCTGTACGAGAAAGACGTGGCATCGTTCACAGTCCCAGAGTGTCGCATCTCGAAACTCCTCTTCTTGGACGCCAAGCGGTATCAATTGATCAAATGTACACGTTAGTCCAATTTCTTCCTCAAGTTCCCGAAGACCATCTTCGACAGACTCATTCGCAAGCAAATGACCGGCTGCCGTGATATCGAGCATTCCCGGAAAATCCTTTTTCTGCTCGGATCGCTGCTGAAGTAACACGACGTCTCGCGTAGGATCATAGACGAAGCAATGAAATGTTTCATGCCACAAACCTTGTGCGTGGACTTCCGACCGTGGACGCGCACCAAGTGGATTCCCGGTTCGGTCCACCGTCATGATCATTTCTTGTTCGCTCATCGTAACACCTTCGAAGCTTGATGGAATCGTTCTCCGACCGTATAGAGTTCAGCGATCAAGAAAACACTTGCAATCCAGATGATGGCGCTCGGGAATAAAATCATCGCTGTCAGGAATAAGAATCCTTCTGTCCGTTCAACGAGTCCTGGTTGATATTGAAACGACTTGTAGCCGTAGTTTTCACTGACAGCTCCAATCGCAAGAAACATTGTCATTCCGATGACGAATGACGCAACGAGTAAAAGAATGACGACCTGCGTTTCCGGAAAGCGAAGCGCTATACCAATTAAAACTGATAATTCTACGATTCGATCGAGGACCAGATCAAGGATTGTGCCGATTGGAGTCGTCTTCTCTTTTCGCGCCATCGTTCCGTCAATGACATCGAGCATCCCCGAAATCCACAACAAGATGATTGCTGTTCCCATCATGTCGTTATAGACGAAAAATCCCGTCGAACCACCGATGATACCGGAAATGATGGTCACCTGTGTTGCTGATAATCCAATTTTTTTAAATAAAGTCGCCCCTTGGTCGAATAGGGGTTGAACGATTTTACGCGCACGCGTATCTAACATGTCACCCCTCCTTTCTAACGATATAGCCTTCTTTCTCATGAATCGTCTCATCTGAAGAGAGCACGATTCGTTCTCCGGACGCTCGTTCTACTTCGTAGAAACGAACGCCGTATTGAATGAGTTCTTTCGTAATCGTAACACGTTCATCTGTTTCCTTCGTCGGTCTTGAGACCAAGTTGACTGCCGTCAACGGATACCATGTGACGTCTATTTGAATGCCTTCACCAAAAAAGGGGCTAGTCTGACTAAGCGTGATCGGTGGACCATGATCGACGATTTGCC
The DNA here is from genome assembly GCF_053878415.1 of Exiguobacterium sp. EA-TM-5. Taxonomy (NCBI): domain Bacteria; kingdom Bacillati; phylum Bacillota; class Bacilli; order Caryophanales; genus Exiguobacterium; species Exiguobacterium sp. EA-TM-5. The sequence goes on from NZ_CM132670.1 coordinate 2,556,850, forward strand.
CCTGTTCTAAGACATACACGATATCTGCCATCGCCATTGCCTCTTCCCGGTCATGCGTGACAAGGAGTGTCGTGACATCTTGTTCCTCGGTCAACTTTCGGATTAGTGTCCGAAGTTCCCGTCGTCTCGGTACATCTAGACTCGAGAACGGTTCATCGAGCAACAAGAAGTCCGGTTGACTTGCCAACGCACGAGCTAGGCTTGCCCGCTGTTGTTCACCACCTGAGAGTTCGTCGATCGCACTTTTCCCTCTCCCCTCAAGTCCAACGCGATATAACCAAGACTCAAGCTCGATCGGAGTTAATTGTTTCGCACCGAGACGGATGTTTTGTTCGACGTTCAAATGCGGAAATAATAATGAACGCTGAAACATCATCGTCACCCCTCGCTGATTCGGTGAAAGGGCGGTGACGTCTCGGTCACCGAACTGAATCGTTCCACTCGTTACACGTTCAAGGCCCGCAATCAGGCGAAGTAGTGTCGTTTTCCCACTACCGCTCGGTCCGACTAAAGCTACACATTGTCCAGACGCGATCTTTAAATCGATATCAGATAATACATGCTTCGTTCCAAATCGTTTATTGACCTGTTGTATCGTGACTTCCATTTAAACGCCTCCGTACGATTCGTATCCAACTAGAAAAAATAACGGCTTGTAGAGCATAAAAGAAAACGGGCAAACCGATTAACCAAAGTGTTGCCAGTCGAGCCGCCTCCTGAGAATTACCGGAATACGCCGGAAACACTTCCAGTGCGATCATACGGACGATTCCGCCACCGATTAACGCAACGAGCGCATACTGACTGATCGTGATCACCGTGACCAGTAATGTGACCGATTGTAGTGTCGATCGAAGCATCGGTCCCGTCAAATAAAACCAACGTTTAAAACGATTTCCCTCGATCAAGACCATCTGTTCGAGCATCCGTTCTCCAAGCGCCTGAAATCCGTTCGTGTACAAGCGAACCGTATACGGTAAGGTCGGCAGAAGCAAGACGAGGAGGACACCCAAAAACTGATCTGCTAGACCAAGACGAATCCACGTCAAATAAAGACCAAAAGATAGCAACAAGATAGGGACGAACAGCGGTAAACTAATCAAGAACTCCGCTACACGTACACGTTTCCCCGTTTGAAAGGCGATTGCTTTTCCTGCCATGTACCCGAATAGATGATTCAACAACACGACAACACAAATCATTGTGACGGTCGTGCCAAGCGTTGCTTCAAGACGCGGATTCCAGCTCCATTCTCCCGGAATCAATCCAATCAAAGGAAGGATGAAGAGAAGGACAACGAATACGATCACACTGATTTTTTTCATTCACTTCGCCCCCTACTAATCTTCGCTGCAAGCGGGCGCGTCAAACCAGTCATGAGCAACAACAGGACAAAAAGTCCTCCCGTCAAGACGACACTCATTGCAAAAGCGAGTGGTTGCTCTGATAAATCGCCTTGTGTATACAAATCAAACGCATAGACTCCAAGTAACTTCGGATAGGTCACACCAAGCAACGCCGGTATTTCATACGCGAACAAGATGAAGGCAAGTAAGATAAAGGCTGCTTCAAGTATCGGTACAAGTAGAAATACACCTCGCGCATGCCAAAAGCGGCGCACAGGCGACAAACCGAGCATCATACCGAGCTCTTGGTAACGTGGATCAAGACGCCGGACCACCGGTAAGAGATAAAAAAAGACGAACGGAATCTCTTTATATAGATAGGTCAGGATGACACTAAAATAATTTCCTTCATGCGGTCCAATGACAGGCACATCGCTCAAATAGAGGATCGCGAGATACGCCGCTCCTAAATGAGGAATGAATAAAGGAATCGCAAGTAACGCTGCTAATCGTGTTCTACTCAAGAGTCGTGCGAGCACTACTCCAATGATCAGCGCGAGCACCGTACTGACAATCGCCACGTAACTACTAACAGCTAGACTTTCTAAAAAAACGTCATCCGTCAGTAGCTCGTGGTAATCGGCAAGTGACGTCATTGAGATACTTACCCATACCCCGTATAAAACCATTCCTGCCATCAAGATGGCAGCAGGATACGCGTTACCGCGCCACACGAGACGGCCATTCCTTACGAATCATCTCGAAGATAGATGGATCAAGTTCCGTTCGGACCTTTCCTTCAAAGACACTTGGCTTCGGTGTCGACGGTGCAGCCGGTACGTCAGCGAACTGCTTTTGTTCTGATGTATTCAGTGTCGATAAATCAAGACTCGTTCCGTCTCCCCAGTATGTCGCATCATATTTTTTTAGTTGCGCTTCTGGTGACAACAACGTATTGATTGTAACGAGGGCACCTTTCGGGTTCGGCGCGTTGAACGGTACGGACAGGAAATGCGTCGACGCGATCGAACCATCTTTTAGAACGATCGGTCGCGTTTGTTTCGGAAACGTTCCGGATGTTACTTCTTGTTCTGCCCGTCGTTCATTGAAGCCCATCGTGAAATCGACGTCTCCTTTTGCATACAGCTGATCGAGTTGTGCCAATGTTTTCGGATACGTCTTTCCTTGTTTCCAAAGATACGGTTTGATTTCGTTCAAATAAGCCCACGTCTTCTTAAAGTCTGCTTTTGGATCCTTTAACGTTTCATTCGATTCGACCCCATACATGACGTGGCGGACGAAGGCATTGCCCGTAAAGTCCGTCACTTCCGGATAAGTGAAGCGTCCCGGATTTTCCTTGACCCAAGACTTCAACGCTTTCAAGTCGGTCGGTGGCGACTTCACGTCGGCTGCGTCATAATGCAACGTGTATTGAACTTTTCCCCAAGCCGCTTCGAGATCTTCTGTTTTTGTACCACTATCTGAACTTTGCGCGGCAGCATCGACATACTTCATGTTCGGTAGGACTTTTGTGATTTCGCCATACAGTAAGTCATCTTTTTTAGCATTCAGGAAGTTATCGCCATTGATCCAAACGACATCGATGACACCTTTCTCTTTATTCGCCTGCTTCTCAGCACGTAATTTTTGGATGATATCCGCCGTCTCGATTGGTACGCGTTCTAGCGTAATATTGTGTTCCTTTTTAAGGCGAGGTGCCACGTACTCATCGATATAGGCGTTGATTCCGTCATCGCCGCCCCACATATACATCCGGACCGTCGATTTTTCTGCTTCTTTTTCAATTGATTGATAGCTCGTTCCTAAGACACTTTTCGGTTGCGGTGTCGTAGCCGGCGTGCCGCACCCTGCGAGCAGCGTACTTAAGGCAAGAAAGCTGATTACTTTTGTTTTCATTCGTCGTTCTCCTCCGTCATCACTTTTTATCGAAACCCGATTTGCCTAACCACTCGATGAGTCGTGGCATGACGCCGTACCCTTTTGCTGATAGCTCCATCCACCACGGTGCATTGACCTCTCGTTTCCGGTGTCTCATCGCCCGAACGACGGTCTGTGATAGTTGTTCTTTTGATAAGACAATTGATGCGACGTTTTTTTCGTATTTCCGACTGATATCGGCTCGAACAAAGAATTCCGTCGCAATCGGTCCAGGATTGACTGTCATGACGTGGATGCCTTTGGGGCGTAACTCGAGACGTAGTGCATTCGAAAACTGCAACATTGCCGCTTTCGTCATGCAGTAGATCGTCGACTTCGGTGTCGGTAACTTTCCCGCCTGACTCGCGACATTGACGATCATACCCCCCTCTTTCAGTAAAGGCAGACAGGCTTTCGTCAAACGGACCGGACTTAAGACATTGATTCGGTGCATCGACTCGATCGTCTCAATCGAGGTATCGTCTAGGAAACTGAATTCCCCGAACCCCGCATTGTTAACTAGTACATCAATTTGCTTGTAGCGATCAGACAATGTTTGCGCAAGTACTTCCGGTGCTTGTTCTAAGTCGTAGACAAGATAGTCTGCTTGAAGTTCAGACGCGAGCGTTTGTAATCGTTCCTCGCGTCGTGCGACTAAAATCAAGTTTGCCCCTTCCTTGTGTAAAGTACGGGCTAACGCTTCCCCGAGTCCACTTGAAGCTCCTGTGATGACAATCGTCCGATTGATAAGTTGCATTAGATGTCCTCCGTTTTCGAATAGTAGAGGATCCCTAATCGTTTTTCGACCGTAATCGCACCCCGTGCGACAAGCGTATCAAGACGTGCCTTCATTTCACTCATGACGAGCGGGAATGATTTTTTTAATCGATTGCCGTACGTCTCTTGTGCTAATTCGAATAACGTATGCTCTCCTGAAAAATATTTGAGTAGTTGATCGCCACGCGCCTTACGTTGCATCAACCGTTCTTCGACGAGCGTCGCAACATCGCGAATCGGAGCACCATGTCCGGTGTAGGCGATTCGAATGTGTTCGCCTTGTAGTTTTTCTAAGGAGTCAAGGTACGCAAGGACAGGTCGTTTCACGAGCGCATCATCCCCTGGTTGCGGTTGTTCAAGCAACGGGTTCGGCTCGACTCGATCGAGTAGATGATCGGCCGCGAACAACACGCCATCGTCACTTAAAATACCGATTTGGTCACTTGCATGTCCCGGTAGTTCGATGACACGGTATCGCCCAGACGGTGTGATGGCATCGCCTTCTTGTAATGTGAAATCGAGCTGACCTTTTCCAAGCCATTTTAAGGCAGATTGATAGCTCGGTAACATTGCTTGAATGGCTGACGGAACACCAAACGAGGTCGCCAATCGCTGCAAGAACGCATCTCCATTGTTTAAGAAGGACTCATCTTGCTCCAAGTATGGGCGTAAACGCGCATGTCCATAGACAGGAATGCCTTTCTCTGAAAAGCGATGTGCCATCCCAGCGTGATCCGCATGGTGATGCGTCACGATGACACGATCTAAATCCTCGACTTGAAGATCATGTCGTGTCAATGTTTGTTGCATCGCTTGCCACGCTTCAAGTGTATCGGGTCCACAATCAATAAGGATGTTCTCCCCTTCTGTTCGTAATACGTAGCAATTCACGTCTCCTACTGGAAATGGTGTCGGAATCGGAATCGAAATGATTTCGTCTGATACAATCATGCCTACACGCCTCTTTTCTCTCGTCCATTTTCTTTCATTATAGAGAGAATGAAGCTATAGCGCCAAACTTTGTGCGTCAACGGATAATATTTGTTGTCTAGCTTACGTTAGCACTTCAAAAACGGATGCACAAAAAACCGACCTTTCCGCAGATTGAAAGGTCGGTTAAGAACTTATTTTAAGTTAAGAACTGTTAATTTATCGCGTGTCATCGAAGCGAGGCTTCGTCCGACACCTTGTACACCGAGACCCGATGATTTAACACCGATGAATGGGAAGTGGTCAGGACCACGTTCCGTCCGACCATTGATTTGCACAGAACCTGTTTCAAGCGCATCCGCTACAGCAAACGCTGCATCAATGTTTTCTGTGAAGACACTTGCTTGAAGACCATACTCTGATTCGTTTGCGTACGCGATCATTTCGTCAACCGAGTTGACGCGGATAATCGGAAGGACTGGTCCGAACGGTTCTTCCCACGCAACACGCATGTCGCGCGTCACATTATCAAGAAGTGTTGGCTCGATCAAGTTCGATGTACGACCGCCACCTGTGACGAGCGTTGCGCCTTTTTCAGTTGCATCCGTAATCAATCCTTCGACGAAATCAGCAGATTTCGTATCGATGAGTGGAACGACGACACTGTCTTGTTCAGGTGAACCGACTGTCAATTTCGCAATACGCGTGTTGAGTTCTTCAATCAACGCATCTGCTTGATGATCAAGGACGAAGACACGTTTGATTGCTGTACAACGTTGACCCGAGTACGAGAACGCCCCACTGATGATATGATCTGCCGCGAGCGACAAGTTTGCATCTTCAAGGACGAGTGCTGGGTCTTTTCCGCCAAGCTCAAGGACGAGTGGAATCATTGCGGATTGACGCGACAAGTGTTGTCCTGTTCCTGTGCCACCTGTGAATGTGATCATGTTGATCCCTGGGTGAGCCGTCAAATAGTCACCGATGACTGATCCACGACCTGTGACGATGTTGACGAGTCCAGCTGGAAGACCTGCTGCGACGAGCGCTTCGACCATCAAGATTCCGCTGATTGAACCTTGTGTTGCTGGTTTGAAGACGACCGCGTTCCCTGTCATGAGTGCAGGTGCAAGTTTTGCTGCTGCCAAGTTGACTGGGTAGTTAAATGGTGAGATTGCAAGTACGACGCCGAGCGGTGCTTTTTTAATGACCGCGATTTTTTTCGCACTACCGCCTGGGAACGAGTCCCCTTGCATCATCTGACCGTCAAAACGAAGACCTTCTTCCGCTGTATAACGGATGATTTCAGCTGTCCGTTTGACTTCTTTAACGCCATCCGCGCGTCCTTTACCAACTTCGCGCATGATGACTTCACCGATTTCGTCTGCACGTTTCTCAAGTTCCGTTGCCCAAGCATGAAGCAATTCAGCCCGCTTGTTCGCTGGTTGTTTCGCCCACTCTGCTTGCGCCGCTTTCGCTGAAGCGATGGCACGGTCGACTTCTGGTTTTGTCATCGCTTGAACGCGACCGACAAGTTCCTCTTTATATGGTGAAGAGATTTCAATCGTCTCTTTTGATTCACTTTCATGCCATTGTCCATCTAGTAAAAATGTGTAGGTTGTTGCTGTAGTCATTCCACTCTACCTCCATTTATTTTTATCTCTCTCATTTCAGTGTGTGGCTGCATAGCTTATTGTAATCAATTGGTCAGACAAATGCCAAACTTTTTGCTTAACATATTATGAAAGCGATTACAACACTTTTTTTGTCAATTCAGAACTAGAATTTTCAGCGTAGCATGCCGATAACTAGTCAGAAGTGAAGTGAAGGTAATGGAAAGGGGCATAACTACATGTACAATCAGCACGATATTTTATTAGAAGCCGGCACGAACGAACTCGAGATCGTCATCTTCCATTGCGGTCCGTATACGTTTGGTATCAACGTTATGAAGGTCCGGGAAATCATCGTTCCGCTCCCGATGACACCACTCCCGGGTACACCGGATGCTGTCAAAGGATTAATTGAACTCCGCGGCGAGGTCATGACAGTGATCGATTTGCCAACAGTTATTGGTGTTCCTCATGACGAAGCAACCGAGGATCGACTGATTATCTGTGAATTTAATGGAGAAAAGAGCGTCCTACGTGTCGATTCGGTAACAGAAATTCGTCGAATTTCGTGGGAGCAGATCGATACACCAAACGAACTCGCTCGTGGGATCGAGGGACTAACGAACGGAGTCGTCAAAACGGGCGACAAAATGATCATCTTACTTGATTATGAAAAAATCGCCCTTGAGCTCTCACGCAAAGATATCTTCGCCCGCGAAGAAGGACGTCGCGTCCAGTCTCGTGATCGGACTGATAAAGTCATCTGGATTGCCGAAGACTCGGAAATGCTGCGGACATTAATCATCGAAACACTCGAAGAGGCCGGCTATCACGGACTGAAATGGTTCATCAACGGAAAAGACGCCTTTGATGCCTTCGAACAAGGAAGTAATTGTGATCTCCTCATCACGGATATTGAAATGCCGAAGATGGATGGACTTCATCTGACAAAACGGCTTCGTGAAGACGATCGTTATGGTGAGTTACCAATCATTGTCTTCTCGTCATTGATTTCCGACGATTTACGACATAAAGGTGAATCTGTCGGTGTTAACGCTCAAATCACAAAACCGGAAATCGGTCGCCTGATCGAGACAGTTGATTCATTCGTCCTATAAAAATAAAAAAGCCGACGAGATGTCGGCTTTTTTGATGTATGCGATTCCTCAACGCAATGCGTCAAGATTTTTTCCAGTAAAAACATCGAGCCAGACAACTCGGAATTCGACCATATCCTGTTCAATCCGATCAACGATTCCTTGGGTTCCAGTCATCGAACCAGATTCTGCTTCTTTTTCAAGCAGTTCGAATTCATCAGCTAAATCATCGGCAGCGACGGAATAGGAAGCACCTTTTAACAAGTGAGCTAACTTTTCAGTTTGCTCAGCGTCTTGTTTAGCAACGGCATCTTTTAGTTCAGGAAACTTTCGATCGAATTGTGCGATGTACGTCTCTCCGATTTTTTGGAGAAACGCATGGTCCCCACCTGCGATCGATTGAAGTTCTTCGAGCTTTTTAGCATTAAAAAAAGGCATGTCTTTCCCTCCTCTATTTTCATTTTATCACTAATCTTCGTAAAAAAAAATCGGAGAATCATTTACACACCATCGCTTCTATTTCTATAATGAGACAGTGAAGAGCAGGAGGGATAGACAATATGTTGACGATTTATCGAAGCGATGTCACCGGGGCAGTCAACGAGATACAGGAGTTCACGAAAGGTTCCTGGATCCATCTTGTCAATCCGACAAAGGATGAAGCCGACCAAGTCATCGCTGCTACGAAAATTCCAGAGGATTTCATTTATGACCCTTTGGACGTGGAAGAAAAGCCACGTTTTGAAAAAGATGAAGAAGGCTTACTGATGATCGTCGACGTTCCCTACATCGAGGAAGAATCATCAGGACGCCGTTATAATACGATTCCGCTCGGTATCATCGTGACATCTCGTCATTTCATCACGGTCTGTTCGCAACAGCTCGACGTGCTGACGTTATTCTCAAGTGGTAAGTTGCGTGGATTCCGGACGAATTATCGATCGCGATTCGTATTTCAGATTCTCTACAAAGTCAGTTCCTCGTATTTACGTTTCTTGCGTCAAATCGATCGTCGCATGGATGAACTCGAGGAAGAGCTACAACGTTCAATGCGAAATCAAGAAATCTTTCAATTAATGAACCTCCAGAAATCATTAGTCTATTTCATGACATCCTTGAAATCGAACGATGGTGTACTCGACCGGATCATCAAGACACCAAGTCTTGAGAAACACGAAGACGATGAGGACTTACTCGAAGACGTCTTCGTCGAACACCGACAAGCAATGGAAATGGCACAAATCTATAAAGATATCATCAGCTCGACGATGGATACATTCGGTTCCGTCATCTCGAACAATGTCAACTTCGTCATGAAGTTCCTTGCCTCGATTACGATCGTCATCTCGATTCCAACGATGATTTCCGGAATGTTCGGGATGAACGTTCACGTTCCGTGGGAAGGTGAAGTCATTGGTTTCTGGATTGTCTTCGGAATGATGATTTTTTTCTCTGGTCTTGCTGCGTTTATTTTATGGCGGAGAAGGTTCTTCTAGAGAGCATTCATTCGAAACGAAACAAAAGACCAAGCAACGGTAAGATCCGTCGCTTGGTCTTTTTGTGTACTTTAGTTAATCTCGACTGTCACGAGACAAAGATCATCCGCTTCATCGCTCTGATCCGGTTGGATCAACTGGTGAATGTTTGGTCCTTGTTGTTCAATCAAGTTCTGGATCGCGTGGATCCCTTCATCAATGCCTTTACTATAGAGTTCCATGAAGCCGTCCGTATAGAGATAAACACATCCTGGCGAGACGATATCGATCGTCTTACTCGAATATGTGGAGTCTTCGAACATACCGACTGGAAGTCCCGTATTCTCAAGCGGAATGATTTGATCATTCATTCGTAGTAAACCAGGTGGATGCCCTGCGTTCGCATAGCTGAGTTTCATCTCATCTAAGTCGATATACAGGTAGACGGCTGTGAAATAGATTTCTGTCTCGTCCCCTGGGAACAATCGACTCATCTGTTGATTCAACTCTTCAAGGACTTGAGCCGGATCACCGATTCGGTGTACGAGTTCGAACAAAATCGAACTCATTCCCATCGTGATTAAGGCAGAAGAGACACCATGCCCCATAACATCGAACAAGATGATGCCGTATTTATTCTGAGAGATGCGATACCACGCATACATATCCCCCGCTAATTTCTTAGACGGGATATACGTCGCCATGATCCGGATCTCATCATCCTCGATATTGGCACTAAGCACACTTTGTTGTAATTTTTGCGCTAAATCAAAATCTTCTTGCAAGACTTTTTCGTATCGCTTCCGCGCATCGATTGCCTGCTTCAAGCCGACTGCATTGCGAACTCGTGCGAGCAATTCCGTTTTACGGATTGGTTTCGTCGTATAATCTGATGCTCCTGCATCAAGTCCATCAACGATATCTTCTTCATTTGATCGCCCGGAGACAATTAGAATCGGCAACTCATCGAGACCGAATCGCTTTCGAATCAAACGAGTCGCCTCGATTCCGCTGATCCCCGGCATTTCAACATCGAGGAGAACGACGTCCAACTGTTCAATGAATAACGGATCCTCCATCAACTCAATTGCTTCTTCCCCACTCATCGCTTTGACGACGTCATATCCTTCATTTTCTAACAATCGCTCTAGGAGCATCAAATTCGTTAATTCGTCATCTACGACCAAAATACTCATGCGCCGTCACCTCGTTCCGTTTAACATGTTTATCTGACATCAGTTTAGCACACAACCTACAATTTCGTTTAGACGGAAGCTGCGTTTTCCGTCATACTAGAAAGTGAACGAAAGGAGGAGTGGACTATGTGGTTATATGTCGTCTCCATTCTCATCATCGTATTCGTCTTGGTCGCCTCGATCATCGTCATTTCGAAAGGATATGGCTACAAGGGCAACAAAGATGATATCGAAATCGATTATGATGAAATCAACCGAAAACTTCGTCACGAAAATGATGATGATTCATCCAACAAATGAACCTCTTAGACCATCATATCACGATGGTCTTTTTTTATTCATTTCAAATACATGTTATTTTTAGATGTTTTTGATTCACTCACAAGGGTATATCCATATCATGGTTAAATATTATCTCAAGGGAGTGTTCATCATGGAACCGAAACTTCAACATGATCCACACGCAGCGCACGCAGAACATCCGAATCGTCAGTTTGATCAAGAAGAATCATCAGGTCGTCAAGTCAATCTCGTCACAGGGATGTTGCTCGGTGCCCTTGTCGGTGGACTATTGACGCTACTTAGCTCTTCGTCCCGCCAAAACACAAAACAGAGCTTACGTGGTGCGAAGGATTCCGTTTCCACACTCGCGTCTTCCATCAAGGAAGACCCGTCAGGAAAAGCATCACAAGTCATCAATCAAGTGAAAAGTGCTTCAAGTATCATTCAAGAAGTTGCATCTGACGTTCAAAATGTCTATGACAAAGTGAACACAGAACTAGAAACAGTGAAATCAGATGCTTCGACAGTGAAAGACACTGTCAATGAGACGAAAGGTGACTTGAGTGCGATCAGCAATAAAGTCGTCGAAGCGAAGGACGTTGCACTCGGCAAAGAAGAACCACCCGCTGAGCATGATGCTTCTGATCACCAAGCAAGTTCTTCTCAAAACTCTGAGGAAAAGCATAAAGGCGAAGGCATCTAATCACTCCGGTGCACTTCTTAAATCACCCTGACGTGTTCAACACGTCGGGGTTTTTAGCGTAAAAACTGTACAACGATTGCGACGCGTTCGCGCATCCCGAAGCGGAGGACTCCTGAAAGTGGTGTCTCAGCCGGAATCGCATCCGTCTGCAACCCAAGTTGTTTCGCCTCTTGTCGCGCACGATACAGGTGAAAGTCTGAAGTGACGATGGAGACGCGACGAACGTCCTTTGGTAACAAGTCTTTTGAGAACTGCAGATTTTCTGTCGTTGACGTCGAGCTCGACTCAAGTATCAAGCGTTCCTCTTCAATACCAGATGCCACCATCCCCCGTCGCATCGCTTCTGCTTCAGAGATGTCTTCATCCGCTCCTTGTCCACCGCTCAAAATAAAGCGGACTTCAGGATGTTGTTTCCCATATGTCGCTGCCGCCTGAATACGGTTATGTAAGATTTGCGACGGTTTCTCTCCTTTGACACCAGCACCGAGGACAATGACATACGGTGACGTGCCATCAGCAAGTGGTCGTTCTCCTCTATTGACGAAAATTCCAACGCTATACCAGAATGCGACGCAAGCGACGATTCCACTTCCAACTACCCATTTGATATTTCGTTTGTTAAATATGCGTTTGATCATACCGTACGACCTTTCTGATAAAAATGGCTTACGAGATAGTGTACGGCTATTCTTTCCAAAAGGTTTCAGTTCCATGTAACGTGAAGCAAGTTGTTCTGTATCCTAATAAAAAAATGCGATCTTCTCCTCTCCGAGAACATCGCATTTCACAATTTACTGTTCAGGCATCAATTTCCCCAAATTGATGTCACGTATTCCGGATGATCGATGAATGGATTCCGGTTTTTTTGCCACTTCTCGAAGATGACATCATTGCGACGCATTTCGAAGCTATCGACTGGGTCGAGTTTGTTCCATGCTTTTAGCGTTGATAATTTTCCGTGTAACGGATTCGTTCCGTTGTTGACATTCTCTGAAGCTTCGAGGTCGATTTCCCCGCCACCTTCATAACGAACTGCCATGTAGAAGATCATCCGTGCGATGTCACCTTTGACGCGGTTCGGTGGTTCCCACGAATCGCCGTCCCGGTAGCAATCGCATCCACTATACTTCGTACCACCATTGTCGAAGTCAAGGTTGCCCCGTGCACTGTTGACGACGACATCTTCCGGGCGTAAGTGATGCAAGTCTGTTCCTGGTCCGTTAGCTGTTCCAAAATCACCGTGCGACTTTGCCCAGACGTGTTCCCGGTTCCATTGACCGACATTCCCACCATTGTTGCTCTTCGAAATCGATTTCCCCGTGTATAACTCGATGACGTTGTTCGCATTATTTGGATCTTGATCTGTTTCTTTCAGTGCAGTCCATACCGTATCGTATGACACTTGTGTATGGTTATCGATGATATCGTGCAGCGATGCCTTCAACGCTGCCCCTGTTTTTCCTGCTGCTGGTAGATAGTACGCATCGATTGTCGATTGCGACGTGACCATCTGTGGACCTGCCGAAACTTGTTTTGGATCGACTGTTTTTGCTGTGACCGGTGTAAAGACGATTGACCCGAGTGCAAGTGTAGCGGCAAGCGCACCTGTGACCTTTGACTTCCAGTTCATGTGTGTTCCCCCTCGAATGGTATGTATGAAAGCAGTTGTTACACGCTCATTTTCACATCGAATCCATTCATGGTGGAAGATGGACGATAGACCTGCTTTTTTGATGTTGAGCGTTCATTCAGATTATTCATCGAAAGGCAACGGTTAGATGGTCCTGATTTTTTTCATCCAAGACGTCAATATCATTAAAATATTTCCGCTAACGAAATATTCTAGGGTCAAAAGTCATGAACAAAAGAGACTGACAAATAAGAATCCGGGACGATATTCCTTCTCTTCAAGACTTCACTATAATAAATTATGCAAGCGCTTTCACAAATCATAAGGAGGTCTTTACGTGAAACAAAAAGGATGGATTTTAGCAACTGTCGCATCTGCTGCTTTTTTAGCGCCACTTGCGCAACCGATTGCAGTCGGTGCAACAGCTGACAATGGTACGATGATGCAGTACTTCGAATGGTACGTACCAAATGACGGCAATCATTGGAATCGTCTCGGCAGTGATGCGACAAAACTCGATCAACTCGGAATCACATCGGTCTGGATTCCGCCTGCCTACAAAGGTACCTCGCAAAATGACGTCGGGTACGGTGCCTACGATCTGTACGATTTAGGTGAATTCAACCAAAAAGGAACGGTTCGCACGAAGTATGGCACAAAGGCACAGTTAAAGACAGCGATCGGTCAATTGCATACTGCAGGTATCGACGTCTATGGTGACGTCGTCATGAATCATAAGGGTGGCGCTGATTTCACGGAAGCCGTGACGGCAGTCGAAGTCAATCCAGGCAACCGCAACCAAGAAGTCTCTGGTGACTATCAAATCCAGGCGTGGACAGGCTTCAACTTTGCAGCACGGAATAATCTCTACTCAAACTTTAAATGGAAATGGTATCACTTTGACGGTACAGACTGGGATCAGTCTCGCTCAAAAAGTGCTATCTATAAATTCCGTGGAACTGGTAAGGCATGGGATACGGATGTCTCAACTGAAAACGGCAACTACGATTACTTAATGTATGCCGATCTCGATTTCGATCACCCAGAAGTCCAACAAGAAATGAAGAACTGGGGCAAGTGGTACGTCAATGAACTCGGTCTTGATGGGTTCCGCCTCGATGCCGTCAAACATATCAAACATGGATATTTAGCGGACTGGCTCGCGAGCGTTCGTCAGGCGACGGGCAAACCGCTATTCACGGTCGCCGAGTACTGGCAGAACGATCTCGGAACGTTACAAAACTACTTAAGCCGGACGAATTATCAACAATCCGTCTTTGATGCCCCGCTTCATTATAAATTCGAACAGGCAAGTAAAGGTGGCGGATACTACGATATGCGGACGATCTTTGACGGAACACTCGTCAAGAGTAATCCAGTCCAAGCCGTGACACTCGTCGAAAACCATGACTCGCAACCTGGACAATCGCTTGAATCAACAGTTCAATCATGGTTCAAACCACTCGCTTACGCGATGATCCTGACACGTGAACAAGGATATCCATCGGTCTTCTATGGTGATTACTATGGAACAAAAGGCACGTCGACCCGCGAAATTCCAGCACTCGCTTCGAAAATTGATCCGTTGCTCAAAGCACGGAAAGACTTCGCGTTCGGAAAACAAAATGATTACCTCGATAACCAAGACGTCATCGGTTGGACACGAGAAGGTGTTTCAGATCGTACGAAATCCGGGCTTGCGACAATCCTCTCAGACGGTCCAGGCGGTAGCAAGTGGATGTACGTCGGTCTTCAGAACAAAGGAGAAGTCTGGACGGACATCACTGGTAACAATACAGCATCCGTCACGATCAACCAAGATGGCTACGGTCAATTCTTCGTCAACGGTGGTTCGGTTTCCGTCTACCGTCAACAATAATCACGTAAAAAGGTCTCTTCCGCATGATACGGGAGAGACCTTTATCTATCATTCAGCTAATCCAATACTCGATTTGATATGCTCTTCCGTCTCAATCGCCTGTAAGAGGAAATGCGCTACATCCGCTCGATTGATTTGTTTCGCATCTTCCGGTACGCCTACGTCAGCTTGACGATAAAGTCCAGTCAATGGACCGTTCAGTAAACGAAGTGGTCGCGCCACCGTATAGTTGACGTCTGCTTGCTGAAGGAGCGCAATCGCTTGACGGTGATCTTTCAGTGGATTTTTCAAAATACGTTGGGCAAGCATCCCTTGCACGCCCGGTAACTCATCATCAACACCGGCAGAGGCGACGTAACCAATCCGTTCCACTCCCTGTTTTTTCATCGCTGTTACGATTCGGACGAGACTCCGCTCTAAAAAACCACTATAGGCAAGACTCTCCGTACCAAGCGCCGTTAATACAGCATCTTGTCCGGCAACTGCAGCTGTCACTTCTTCTTGAGTGAGAACATCTCCTTTGACGACATGTAACCGTTCGTCGCGTAGCGTTAGTTTTTCCGGACTCCGGACGAATGCCGTGACCTCATGTCCGTGATCGATTGCCTGTTTAACGAGCTCTTGTCCTGTTTGACCAGTTGCTCCAAAAATAATTAACTTCATACAAAAACATCCTTTCCCTTTCAAGATCCACTGATTCAATCATACCCTCAGTGCTTGAAAATGAATCGTCCCACCTTGTCTTTATTTTCAGAAAATTGTTTTTATTTGTTAAGCGTGTATGCTAAAATCTTCCTAAGTACATATGGATATTTTTTCCTTAATTAATCGAATTGTCATTTTCTTGTTCCTTTATACAGACGGAGAGGAGGAATATGTGTGTTACGGCAACGCTTCATCATGTCGCTTGGTGTCATTTTGATTGGACTATTTTTGTTTCAAACTACCGCGACGTATATTTACACGCATTACATCATGCCGGATCCTTTTAAAAAGCCTTCGATGGCAGAGGCTGATGCAAACGGCGAAATCATTTTTAAAAACGATCGCCCATCTTCTAAAGCGAGAGGCAAAATGCCTTTTGAACCGATTGATCCACGACCTGGTCCAAAGGAGCTCTGGAAATCCTTTAAATCGGATGCGTCTAACTCTCCATTTTTTTATCTACAATACATCATTTTAATCACCTTGTTTAGTCTCATGATCTGGAAACTCGTTCAGTCACGTCGCGTGAAAAAACGACGTCATTCTACAGGAGAAGTAACGGATGACGTTCCACTCGCTCAATCAATCTTTCGCCCTGCTTCTTTAAGAAAATCGCCTTATCTGTATTCATCGTATTCGTCTTCACGTGTCCGCGATCTCGTCATCCACTTTGAGAAACGTTTACCTCGCGGTCAACAACGACGCCCGAACGAGACACTTGAAGACTGGTTACGTCGGATTAAGATCCCTGTCGATTTTCAGTTGTACCGGAATATCCGTTACGGCGACATGTCGGAAACAATCGTCACGGACGAAGAGATTCTACGCTTTGAACAACAATTAGCACGCTACTCATCACTTTAACCTTGGAGGGATTTCCTGTGAAACTACAACAATTAAAAGACCAACTCAATTCCATCTATCTCGGTAAACCAGACGTCATCGATCTCTGTCTGACGGCACTTATCGCTGAAGGACACATTCTTCTTGAAGATGTACCAGGAACCGGTAAAACGATGCTTGCGAAAGCACTCGCTCAAAGCTTCGAGAGTGCCTTCTCCCGGATTCAATTCACAGCGGACCTTCTCCCGTCAGATGTCATCGGTTCGGACTTCTTCAACTTAAAGACCCAAGAGTTCGAAAATAAACGTGGTCCGCTGTTCGCGAATGTCGTCTTGATTGATGAGATCAACCGTGCCGTTCCTCGGACACAATCGGCATTGCTTGAAGCGATGGAAGAACGCCAAGTCTCAATCGGCGGTACAACCTATCAGATGCCAGCCCCATTCTTCGTCATCGCGACACAAAACCCAATCGAGTCAGCCGGAACGTTCCCGCTACCAGATGCACAACTCGACCGGTTCATGGTCGCGATCGAAGTTGGTTATCCGGACTTCGAGAACGAACGCCGCTTGTTGACTGAGATTCTAACGAATGTTCGTCGTTCAGCTGTTGGGATCGCGTCAGGTGGAGACTTGATTTCCTGGCAGGAAGAAGCACGTCGTGTCCACGCATCACAAGACGTACTCGATTATCTATTACACATCGTCCAAGCGACACGGAACCATGAACTCGTTGAAGTTGGGGTTAGTCCGCGTGGCGCAATTGCGTTACTCCGTGCTTCCCAAAGTTATGCTTTCTTGAATCAACGTGATTTCATCATCCCAGAAGACATCAAACATCTTGCGAAACACGTCCTCTCCCACCGTTTGACACTGACACTCGAAGGCGGAATCAAAACGACGAAAGCCGGTGTGTTAACACATATTCTCGATGACGTTCCAGTTCCGGTCGAAATGGGGTGATACGTCATGCAGATTGAACGTTCCGTTCCATTTTGGCTAGAGCGTCGGTTATTTCCACTGTACGTCACAATGACGTTCATCTTCTTATTCATTCCAAGTCTTTCCGTCCTCGGTTTTTTGTTCGCAGCTTTGGCGACGATTCATTTCGTCGTCGGTCGAACAGAGAAACAGCTCCGTCGGGACGTGGCAATCGAATGGAAACACTATGAATCGTTAATGTTTAATCAAGAACAGACATCGCTCCACTTACAAGTCTTCGGCGTCGAATCTTTAAGTCAGCTCGGACTCGAAGCGACACTTCGTTTGCATACGGATGGTGTCATCTTTCCAGAGATGGACCCGCTTCACCCAGCAACATTTCATGCGGTGATCGACTCGGAAGATGACGTGACGATCCCGATTCAGACCGTTCGACGTGGACCGGCCGAGTTCGATGAGATCATCTTGACAATTCGCCTGCCTTGGAAGATGGGTGTCTATCTCTTTACGTTCGATACTTATCCGTCGTTTACGGTCTTACCATCCTTGACGGCACAAGCAACACCCTTGCTTTTGCAACGTTTACGAATCGGTGACCGACCAGACCGGTACTCACCGCTCAAGAACAAACTCGTTCAGCTTGGTGCAAAACCTTATACAGCGGAACCGTCAAAAGAGATTGATTGGTATGCGACGGCGAAGACCGGTCGGCTGCAAGCAAAAGTGTTCGAAACGAGTAATCAAGACACGTTTACGATTGCCTTGAATTTATCGGCACCAAGCGGCTACGGGCTCCATCAACAATTCGAGACATTCATCGAACAAGCAGCGTTTTTAATTAGTGAATTGATCAAGGAAGGCTGCAAGATCGAACTATTCCTCAATCGACTCGACGGAGCAAACCGGATGACGCATCTTTCGTTACAAGAAGGACAACCACAATTAAAGCATGTCTTAATGACCCTCTCGACGGTCTCGACGCGCGATTCGTTCATCGCGACACAACAGTTCGAACGCTACGTGCTTCGCCGTAAGCATATGAACAGTCAGTTGATCCAGATTGGGAATGACCGGATCCTCGCTATCGGTTGAGGATCCAAAGAAAGGAGTTTCTCACTTCATGGCTTTTATCGCTCGAAAATCGATGCAGCTCATCGTGGCATTTTTTGTCTTGATTGCGATCAGCGCCCTTCCGGCGCTCGTCGCACAAATGAAGTTCCATCCAGCAAGCTACTGGGAAGGTCTCAAGCAGCAATTTGCTCAATTAACGAAACTTGATGAAATTACTTATTTTAATGTAACGGCTCAAAAACAAGTTCTGCTACTCCCTTCTTTACAACCATACATTCAAGAGACTTTAATCATTTTTACGACAGCTATGCTGATTTCCGCGATAGGCGCCATTCTTTACGCCTATCTGTTTTATCGAAGTGGTCGCCGAACACGAACAGTGTTGAAACAGGCGACACGGACGCTTGAGATGGTCCCAGACTTATTTTGGATTATTCTCTCACAATTCCTCGTCATCTATTTATTTAAGATGACAGGCTATAACAAAATTGAGATTGCAGGAACCTATGCGGATTCGATTCGCTTTTTACCGATTCTCACGCTGACGTTGACAACACTGTTCTTCTTTATCAAATGGTTGACGACTCAAGTCCTTGAACAAGAAGCAGCACCATTCCTTGAACTAGCACGGGCAAAAGGTATTCATCCAACTGCTCTATTCTGGAAACATCTACTGCCAACGATGATCTATCGATTTTATCTATTTTTCCGAGCTAATATCATCACGGTCTTATCGAGTCTACTAATCATTGAGTACACGTTCCAAGTACAAGGGCTGTTTCGATTCGCTCTTTATTTTGGGCAAATGCCAATTTTGATGGTCATTTTATTTTTAATCTATCTACCGATTTTTATCATTGATTTACTGGCAGAATGGCTTATTCCTCAGGCTTGGAAAGGAGGGATTTGATGCGTCGAACGCTTATGCGAGATCCTATCTTTTGGCTCTGCGCCTCACTTCTTATTGGCTTATTACTTCTAAGTTTCGGTAATACGATTTTCCGCGATGGTCATGTTGACCAAATCTCGAATCGTTATGCTGAGGACGGTACATTCCTTGCGACGTCGCCTCTAAAACCATCGAGCGATCAATGGCTCGGTACGGATCGTTCCGGCTATGATCTCTTTCAAATGATGATTGAAGGTTTTAAATGGACCATTGGTGTATGTACGATTGTTGCTCTTAGTCGTATGATTCTCTCGTTAATCATTGCGATTCCGCTAGCTTTCCGAAATGCTCGCGTCAATCAATACTTGAAACTTGTCCTTGACGGCTTTTTAGTCTTACCACTCTCTCTCGTTGCTTTATTGCTGCTCTTCTCATCTCTTTTTTTTACAGACTCGACTGTGGTTCCACCACTATTTAATCGTGTGTCATTTGAATTGACTATTTTAATTCTACTAGGTCTGCCCTCTTTATCGCTCTATCTGATTGCTGAAACTCGTCAGTTACTCAGTCAAGAGTTCATGATTGTCGCCCAGACGCTCGGTGGTAGTCCATGGTATCGATTCAGACGTCACATTTGGCCGCACCTTGTTCCAACGTTGACAATCGTTTTTATGCAACAGTTCATTCAAACATTGATGTTACTGATTCATTTATCACTCTTAGGCATTTTCTTCGCCGGCACAGTCGCTTTATATGAAGGTGTTATGCCAACGATTTTTGAATGGTCATCGATGTTCGGCTATTACTTCAACCAGTTTTCCGCAACATCTTGGCTCAATCATATGTTCCTCGTTCCGCTTATTGGACTAGCATTAGTCGTCTTTTTCAGTAATCTATTCATGAGTCGCCTCGAACGGGCTTTCCGTTTCCGCCAGCAACTAAAACCAATCAAGCTATCGGCATCTCGTGCCCAAGACGAAGCAGCCGCGACGTCGTTGGTTGATCCCTTTACACCCGTTGCACTGAAATCCCATCACGATTCTGATTGACAATCCATTTTTTTCCTCTTACACTAGAAAAAAACATGAAATGAGGGCGTCCGATGTAAATCATTCTGAATTCTCACTCCTAACTAAATACGTACGATATGGAGGTCATTCAGAATGAACCGGTTTACGCTTTTATTGGTCAGTCAATGGATTGCGAATGCGGGAGATGCGCTCTATATCGTCTCCCTGATCGCGATGATTTATCAAACGACAGGGCAAGCGAGTCTCGCTGCCCTGTTTCCTGTTCTCGTCACAGCAGGGATGACAGGAAGTGGCTTTTTATTCGCTCAAGTCGCTCAACGAGTCCCACATGCATCTTTATTATTTAGTAGCCAGCTCCTCAAGACGATTCTTTTAGGCATCATCTGGGGACTTGATTTATCACTGCCACTCGTTCTTGGGCTCGTTGGTTGTATCGCCTTCTTCGACGGATTTGCTCGTCCGATCGAGAGTGCTTTCATCCCTCGACTATGCCAAGACGTTCAAAAGGCAAACAGTCTCGTACAAGGTTCGAATCAAGTGATTCAGCTCGTCATGTGGCCGCTCGGTGCCATTCTCGTCAGTCTGTTATCGCCGCTTTCCGTCTTGTCCGTCTCAGCGGGTCTCTTTTTAAGTGCAAGTGTCATCAGTTATCTGTTTTACCGGAGCGTCCGTACTTTAGCTGATCCAGCAATGGATGGTGAAGATATTTCCTTCCGGTCAAGCATTCGCTATACACGAGCACACCCTTACGCGAAAGCCAACACGTACCTCGTCGGAATCGATGCGTTCGTCAGTACGGCTTGGATTTCTGCATTGTTCCTCGTCTACATCGACACCCACTTCCAGTTATCAGAACGCTGGTGGGGTATTCTAAACGCCTTTTATCTACTCAGTATGATTGCCGGTAGTTATATGATGTTACGTCGTCGCGGGACGCGTTCTTTGCTTTATCGCAGCATCGGCTTATCCATTGGGGCGACTTTCTTGTTCGCCTTCGCTCCGGTCGTCACGCTTGCCGTGATCGCCTGCCTATTTCAAGGCTTCGCCAGTCAAGTCCGGGCAATTGAGCTAAATACGTTGTTGCAAACGACGACACCACTCGAACGGTTACCATATGTCTACAGCATTCAGCAAACCGTTTACGCACTCTGTTTCTGTCTCGGCAGTTTATTATTCGGCTGGCTCGCTGATCTGTTTGCGATTGAGTTCGTCTATGCACTCGCAGGCGTTCTCTCCCTATTGATGTGGCAACCAGCTCGTCAGTTATTAAATCGTTCGATGCCAACACAAAAACAAGTATCGTAATTATCACGCAGAAGGACAAAGGTCATCGCACCTTTGTCCTTCTTTTTGATTCAGTTCCGACGCGTTCGCGTCATAACATACAATAGGAGTAACACAAGTGCGACGAAACCAAGTGCAGCATACGTCATCTGAAGCGAGAAAGTATGTTCGATCAGGATGAACAACATTCCGGTCCCAAGAACTGACACACGTTCGATGACCGAGATCAGCGACGTAAATGTCGCGCGTCCGTTTTCTGGTGCTACTTCTTGAATAATTGTCGTCACATACTGCTCTACCCAGCCGTAACACAAGTACAACAGACCGAGTAACCCGATACTGATCAGCGGTGACGCCACTGACAATCCAGCAAGGCAGACGATGTAGATCATCGCCCACCCGACGGGCGATCGAACCCGTGACAAGGACGCACCGATTGCCTGCATGAGTTGAAGCAACACGAAGACGAGACCCATATAGATCATCGGTATCGACTGGTCACGTAAATAAAGTTGCCAAAACTCATCAACGAAATCAATTGTTGCTGCGTATAACAAGACAAGGCAAAGGATTCGAACATAAACACACCGGATCGAAAACGCTTTGAGCAATGCCAAAAATGAATGAGACTTCTCCTCTGTTATCCGAGGTGCTTCCTTCAGGAAACACGATAACAGCACCGTTCCGAGTAAGACCCACCAAGATACTTGATAATGCCAGATCAAGTCGACGAATCGGACCGCATAACTACCTATGAGCGCTGCAAGTCCTGCCGTGAGCAAACCACAAATCGATATCATCCGCCAAATCACTTCAAATCGCACCGCTATCCCATGCATATGCAATGTTTCATAGACGTGTGCTTCAAGCGCTCCACTAAGTGCTGCGCTACCGATACCAGCAAATACCATCGCTAAGAGGAATGCAGATAGTGAATAGGCTTCAAGCAACACCGTGAACGATAACCACTCGCATACAAAACCAGCCAGAATGAATGGCTTTCTACCCCATCGATCGGATAATAGACCAAACGGCACCTCACAAATCAACATCACCCAAGCAAAGACAACCTCAGCGATGACGACATCAGCAATACTCATACCGCGTGCTTCCCAGTAGAATCGTTCAATCACATAAGCCGGAATGAACGCACTACTCCCTTCCATGAGTGCCCAAAGAATGATCGATCGCCGGACTTAACAAGGCCATCTACTACGCCGCATCTCCTCACTTCCTTTCTTTTTTATATAACTCGATTCCCGTTTCGTAGGTAAAATCAACAAAAAACGTCCGTTTGATTTCATGAACAGTCAAACGGACGTTTTGGATTTTAACACTCGTCAACTGATTCTGTAACCGGGACAACGGACTGAACGATCGGCAATTCGACGATGAACACCGAACCGACACCTTCTGTTGATTCGACATGAATCATCCCTTCGTGTGAACGAACGATTTCCTGACAAATCGCGAGCCCGAGACCCGTACCGCCGATTTTCCGACTATCGGAATTATCAACGCGATAAAACTTACTGAATAGTTGTGGCAACGCATGACGGGGAATACCGATTCCTTCGTCTTCAATTTTTAACTGAACGCGATCTTCGACTTGACGCATCGTGATCGTAATCTGACCACCATCCGGTGAATACTTAATCGCATTATTAATGAGATTCGTAAATAGTTGACGCATCTTTTGCTCATCAGCATGAATCCGTCCTGTCGTTGATTCCTCGAAATCAAGGACGAGTTCATGATCTTTCGCCGAAGCCGTATGGAACTCGGCCGTCTCCTGAATGACTTTTATCAAATCGAGCGGTTTGAATTCATACTGTTGCTGACTCGACTCCATTCGTTGTACGTCTAAGAAGTCATTGACGAGATTCGTTAACCGTTCGGTTTCAGCATGAATCGTCTCGAGATACCGCTGACGTTTGGATTCATTGACGTCTCGCGCAAGCATCAATTCTGTATAACCGTAAATTGACGCAAGTGGTGTCCGCAATTCATGTGATACGGTTGAGACGAACTCCGATTTCATCCGATCGATTGCTGTCTCTGCCGTCACGTCACGTAAGACAAGCATTGTGCCGCGGAAACAACCGCCATAATGAATTTCTTCTGCATACAACGTGATGAATCGTTCTTCTTTATTCAAGGACAACGATAAGCTTTCTGTCGGAATTTCCTGGCTACAGACGTGATCCATATAGGTTAAGAACGCCTCGTGTTGATCGACCTGCACCGCTAGCTCTTCGATTTTAACATCAAGCGTCATCAACCCTTCATCCGCGACTTGATCATGTGCAGGGTGATGGAACAACGCGAGCAACGGTTTGTTCGCAAAGATCGTTTCCCCTTCGATATAAATGACAGCCTCTCGAATCGAGTGAAGGAGTTTCGACGTTTTTTCGCGTTCTCGTTCGACTTCCTCAAAGACACGCATCCGGAGCAAGGAGAGTGCCAATTGACGCGAGAACGACCAAATTTCGTTCGTCTGATCTTCCGTGAAGGCATCTCGGTAACGAACGAGATAGATACTCGCAATCATCGTATTCGTTGCTGGGTCCATGACCGGTACGACAATTTCATACATTGTGTACGGATATGGAAGTGGATGATGACTTGCGACTTGTTTACTTGAGCGAACGGCGCGTTTGTTCAAGCGTGCGCGTTCGATTAACGATGTCGAAGCATGCAGTAACTGATGCTCTTGTGCTGTCGTCATCCCGTACGAGACGATATCCGTATAACGGTCTTGCTCTAAGAAAACAATCGCGCCAAGTTCAGCATCAGTGATCGTAATCAACTTTTCGATGATCGCTGGGTACGCCGTCAACGTTTCACGCGAAGCAAGCGTCTCCGTCAACTCGTTTCGATAACGCAAATGCGTCTCGTTACGTAACGTGATATCAAGCGCTTCTTCGAGTTCTTCCTGTTGCGATTGCAGTTCTTCTTGTTGCGCAATCAACTCTTCCTGCTGACTTTGCAGTTCATCATTACTTGAGACGAGTTGGTATTTTTGACCCGAGATAGCGGCTGCCATCTGGTTAAACGTCGTCGTCAATTCACCAATCTCATCTTGACGGTTCGTGATGACGATTGGTGTCGCATCCTCACCATTCGCGAGTCGTCCACTTTCGCGGTTCAATTGACGCAACTGACGTGTCAAGCGACGAACGAACGGTCGCACGAAGACGAGTGTGATCAATAATAAAATCGCGATATTGACCGCTCCGAGGATTTGTGACGAGTTGACTTGTTTGCCGAGTCGTTCTTGTGCTACCGTCTCTTGATCATTTAAGGAATTGCGATACTTCGTAAAGACCGTCTCCATATCGACGATACTCGAACTCATATCAGCTGCACTTTTCGTTTTGATATTGAACTTCCGCTGTGGATCGAGTGTTTTTGATTTCGTAACTTTCCCGAGTGTCGGCATCTGTAAGAATGGTTCCGTCACCTTACCGTCTTTTTTCGCCGCGACATAGTTGATGAGACTTGGCATGACACGTTGTGTATAGGCGGTATAAAGTTCCCGAGCGTCCGTTGCGTATTGTCGTTCTTCTTTAAAACGTGCATTGCGCTCGAACCAAGTCGTTTGCCGGTTGATACCGTTCTTTTTCGCTTCGATTTCCTTTAACATCTCTTCGTCGCCTAGTAAGACGAAACCACGCACTTCATACTGCATGCTTTGCCACGACTCATATAAATCGGTCGCCCGTGTCCGGTGCTCATTTAGCATCTTCAACTCTTGTCGTGATTCATCCACCTGTTGTTTCGTATATAGGTAAACACCACCAGTCGTTAACAGCAGTGTCAAAAAAATCACATAAAACGCGGACATGATTTGACGTCCAATCGTTCGATTCAGCCATGTTTTCATTGGAGGAATTCAACTCCTTTCCCTTTACCCATATCCAGCAATAAAGGTATTCCCGTCCATTCATTGTAAACTTTTTTCAATCGATACACAGTATTCTGCTCAAAAAGATTTCAATTTCATACAACTTTAATCTAAATCGTTGTATATGACAATTAGATGTCACGATTTGACGGTTTCCAATAAAAAAAGAGCCTCTCAGGACTCTTTTAATGATGATGGTGATGACTATGACTGTGATTACGGACCGGCTGTTCGTCTGCTAAATGATCTGCATCCAAAATACCAAGCCGTAAATACTGGGCTAACACTTGTTTTTTTGTCGTTTCCGAAATCTCGTCCGCTCCTTGAACGAGCTTTAAAATACCCGTCGCAATCCGAAACGGTTCGAGATTCGACTTTTCAACCGGAAAACTTCTTAACGATTCTAAGTAAGCGACGTAATTTAGTGCATCTGATTCCACTGGACTGACAAGACGCGCTGCATGTTCGCGCAGTTGAGTCGTCAAAGAATTCGTTGAGATCCCCTTTGAGGCAGCAGATATAACTCCGAACAGAATGAAACCGATGATGAGAACAAAAAAACCGACAATGAAAATCGGTATGCCTGATAAAAAACCTGCGCCTCCAAACTCATCGTCTATGAATGATAGTGTAAACATAATGAATCCTCCCCTTGAACAAGATGATAACGATAAATCATACTACGTCATCCTGTTCAAGAAAGTTTCACCTAGTTAGGTAGTTTTTGTAATTCGGCTTGGAACCAGTCTTCGACGAAGAACCGTTCTGTATCTGTCTCGATTTGGTACGAATACAACACCTCGAAGTCACCTTCCGTCAACATCGGCAACGTCAACTCCCGCACGAGATGGCGTAACTCTTCCGTCAATTCAGCTTCATAGCGGATGAATCCATCCTCTCGGTGCTCGACTTCCGTCAAATACGGAAGCAAAATGTGCTTGCCGAACGATTGTGGATCGTCAATTACTTCCGCTGTCACACCAAATAATTCTTCTGCTTCTTCGACGAGTCCTTCTGCCGACTGCACTTCGATGTGGTCCGGAAACCAGACCGTCAAACGAAGCCCCTCTTGTAAAAGTCGTTCAAAGACGGGACGAAACGTTTGATTTTGAATCAATTCATATTGCATCAGTCTTCTCCTTTCGTAAATTCGAATTTTAATTGATCTCGTTCGAGATAAAGCATCGCCTTAAACTGACGCGCATTCTTTTTCATCTCAAGCGGCTTTGTCTTCTGACCAGCGAGTACTTTTTTGACTTCCGTCTGCGTCAGTCGGGCACCTAGAATCGTTTTCGGTAATGTAAAACCACAGTTGTTCTTTTGATATCCACTACACCCATAAAACTTCCCACGATCAAGGACTGCTGACTGGCACAGTGGACATGGACCGACCGGGCGATTCGTTGCTCCACGCGGTGATTTGCTTTTGACTTGCGTCGGATCAACAGCGAGTTGTTCAATTCGTTGTTTCGCATCGACGACGAGATGCTCCGACAATTTTTTCGCCTGTTCAATGAACTGGGCGGCAGATGCTTCGCCTTTCCCAATCTGTTCAAGACGGCTCTCCCACTTCGCTGTCATTTCCGGTGAGGCAAGGATACTTCCCGTCACGGCATCGATCAATATTCGACCTTTTGGCGTCGGATGAATCTCTTTTTTGACGAGTTTGATGTACTCTCGCCGTTTTAGTCCGTCGATGATTCCAGCACGGGTTGCTTCCGTCCCGAGTCCTTCAATCTCCTTCATGATCGCTTGCAGATCGTCCTCAAGCAGTTTACCTGCCGTTTTCATACCGAGGATCAGTGTCCCTTCCGTATAGCGTTTCGGCGGTTCTGTTTGTTTCTCAAGCAGACGACAGCCTTTGATTGGCATCTCTTGTCCTTGTTCAACAGCTGGCAATTCGACTTCCTTCGCTTCGATTTGCAGGACCTGTTTAAAGCCCGGATCAATCGTTCGACTACCGCGTGTCAGGAAACGATCCATCTCACGCGTCGTTACGATTTCTGTTTTCTCTGAGACCGCGTCTGGTGCAAATGCTGCTAGAAAACGTCGAACGATCAAATCGTAGACTTGGGCATCGCGACCCGATAACTTAGCGACGGCACCCGCCTCTTCTGTCGGAATGATCGCATAGTGGTCGCTGACTTTCGCCGGATTGACGTAGCGTTTATCATTTGCCGGATTATTCGTCAGGATATCTTTGATTGGGCTGTACTCGGCTTGTTTTAGTAACCGATTGAGTATGATCGGGAACTGACCTGCTTCCTCTTTCGTCACGAAAGACGAGTCTGTTCGCGGATAACTGATCCATCCGCGAATGTAGAGTTTTTGTGCGATATCGAGCGTCTCTTTGGCACCGAGTCCAAAGCGTCGGCTCGCTTCCGTTTGTAAAAGTGACAAACTGAACCAAAACGGTGGACGTTCCGTTTGCCTTTTTTTCTCGATTGATGCGACGATGCCTGTTCCTTTCGTCCGATCGACAATCGCTTGGGCGAGCTCCCGATCACTCAGTTTCGTCTGTTTCTTCGCATTGATGTATTTCCCTTTGTAACGAGTAAAATCTGCTTCGACTTCATAATACGTCTCCGGTTGGAAATTCTCGATCTGTTTTTCTCGTTCGACGATCAAAGCGAGCGTCGGTGTTTGGACCCGTCCGAGCGAAAAGACGTCTGCAATGCCTTTCTTTTTCAGTAACGTCGTATAGGCACGGGACGCATTCATCCCAATCAACCAGTCAGCGCAAGCGCGACTCATCGCCTCGTGGAAAATGTTTTCCGTTTCCTTACCATCAAGTAGATTCGCAAAACCATGATCGACGGCTTGCGGCGTTAGGCTGGAAATCCAAAGTCGTTGCAGTGGTTTCGCATTGTTTGCAAGACGTAAAATCAACCGTACGATTGCCTCTCCCTCTCGTTCGGCATCCGATGCTATAATGATGGAAGTCGTCGTCCGCTCGTTTAATAATTTTTTGATGACTTGATACGGTTTGCTCTTGCCCTTTGCTAGTCGGTAATCAAATCGTTCCGGAATAATCGGCAAATGGTCATAGTTCCAGCGCTTCCATTTGGCGTCGTAATGCGCTGGCTCTTGGAGTTCGCACAAGTGTCCGACCGCATAGGCGAGTTTTGCACCTTGCGGAAACCGATCGCAGGGCTTGATTTCAATGTAGCCGTCTCGTTTCACGGACGGGTACGGAGCCGCCAGTTTTTCAGCTTGTTTTGGTTTTTCAGCAATAATCAATTGCACACGCTTCACCCTCATTTCCTTACTTCAGACATGTGGAGGTACCCATGCCCTATTTTACGTTATTCATGGCTTTATTCTTTATTTCAACATCGGCAATCTTCGTTAAGTGGGCGGAGACCCCGATTGAGGCTGTCGCGTTTTACCGCATGTTGTTCTCGACCTTGTTGTTGCTTCCGCTCATTCGATTGAAGGAACTTTTGCAACTCAGTTCGTCGACGATTCGACACATGCTACTAAGTGGCTTTTTGCTCGCCGGTCATTTTTGGCTGTGGTTCCTCTCTCTTGATTATACGACAGTTGCGAGCTCGACGCTCTTCGTGACAGCAAGTCCGATTTTCGTCCTCGCTGGTAACGCGCTATTTTTCAAACAACATCCGTCGCGTAAAGCACTTCTGTTTGTCGCCGTCGCATTGTTCGGTGGCGGACTAGTCGCTTATGGTGATATCGCTGTCGGCATGCGTGCCTTGATTGGAGACGGTCTTGCTTTACTAGCAACGATTCTCGTCGCCGGTTACTGGCTGCTCGGACAACACGTTCGGACGAGTGTCTCAACGAACCTCTATTCGTTTGGTGTCTATGCCGTCGCGTCAATTGTCTTGCTGTTACTATCATTGATTCAATCGACGAATCTTGTTGCTTCGTTCCAACAGGACTGGTGGCTCTATATTCTTCTCGCCGTCTTCCCGACGTTACTCGGTCACAATTTGTTCAACTGGGCACTCGCGCGCGTCAGCGCCAGTATCGTCAGCATCACGATCCTCGGTGAAGCGGTTTGGGGCATGATTTTTGGTTATTATCTGTTTGATGAAAAGTTGACATGGATTCAAATCACAGGTGCGGCTTTACTGTTGATCGGAATCGGATTGTTCCTCCGACGCAATGAACGCGATATTCGTGAACAGATTGCTCAGCGCGAGAGTGCGAGCAGTCACTCTTCCTAATATGAAAAGCGGACCAGGATGAACATCATCCTGGTCCGCTTTTCATTATGATCGTGGGTCCTCAGGTCGGACTTTTGGTAAACGCCATGTCATCGCGAACGCGAGAACAGCGCAAATGATTCCACCGATGAAGACGTAACGCAAACCGTGAGACAATGCGATTTCTGCTGCATACTGCACGTCTTGTCCGAACATTTTTGCCGTACTTGATTGGAAAAAGGGATCAATCGCGTAATCGGAAAGTTTATCCGACGCTGCAAACGAACGGAGAATCGATAAGTTAAAGATTGTCCCAAAGATCGCTACACCAAGCGTCTGTCCTGTCGTACTCAGGAACGAGTTAACAGCTGTTGCTGATCCACGAAGTGACCAATCGACGGACGTCTGGAGCACAACCATGAAGACCGGTTGCGAGAGACCAAAGCCGATTCCGATTAGTGAAACGGCAAGATAGATGAAGACATCACTCGACTCTCGCGTAATCAACGATAAAATCGTCGTACCGACGATCAGCAATCCCATCCCGGTCATCGTCCGGTATCGGGGTGAAGCGACACCAATCGTGCGTCCACCAATGATTGCCGTTAGCGTCCAAAAAAGGGACAGTGGCATCAACATGAACCCGGCTTCGGTCGGACTCTTTCCGAGCACGCCTTGGGCAAAGATCGGAATATACGCCGACATTGAGACGAGCACCCAGGCGGAAAAGAAGACCGCCAAGTTAATCACAAGAATGACAGGATGACGAATGACCGCTGGCGGCAACAGCGGATCGCTTGCCTTTTTCTCAACACGATAAAACGTAAACAGTAAAACGAAACTAATGAAAAAGCTGGCTAGAATGACTGGACGTAAGAATGTCTCCGATTCACTGCCTGATAATAAGCCATACAGAAATGCACTCATCCCGAGCGCAAACAGTAACGCACCCCGATAATCAATTTTCCGCTCCGTTTCGCGGACCGTCTCTTTGTAGTACACGACAATCATGAAAAAGGACAATAACGCAAACGGCACGTTCAACAAGAAGATATAGCGCCATGAGAGTGATTCAACAAGGAACCCACCGACGAGTGGTCCGGCGACACCCGAAATCCCCCATACTGCACTGAGAACCCCTTGGATTTTCCCGCGTTCCTCATATGTATACAAATCACCGATAATCGTCATCGCAATCGGTAACACGGCCCCTGCTCCAATCCCTTGAACGGCACGGAAGACGATTAACATCTCCATCGATTGAGCGAGTCCACAGGCTAACGAAGCCACCGTAAAGACACCAATCCCGAACAACAGGACGCGTTTTCGTCCATATAAATCGGCCATTTTTCCATAAATCGGTGTCGAGACAGCCATGAACAACAAGAAGCCGGCAAAAATCCAACTGACTAATTTTGCCCCGTTCAGCTCACTCGCCATGACAGGTGTTGCCGTTGCGACGATCGTCCCCTCGATCGCGGCTAAAAACGTTGCGAGCAACAGCGCGACAGTTACTTTTTTCCTCATTTGTTCCACTTCCTCTCTCCTGTTCTATCATACTGGTTGGACCAGTGATAAGAAAAGTAAATGCTTACGAGATAGGATTCGCGGGAACGGTATGGAATGGTATACACTAGACTCAGATTCACGATTTCGAATGGAGGAATGTCCTATGTTACGAAAAACAGCCCTGATTACCGGTGCATCGGGTGGAATCGGACTCGACCTCGCTGTCCTTGCAGCGCGCGATGGTTTTGATTGTGTCCTCGTTGCCCGCAATGAAAAAAAGTTGAAGGAACTGCAACAAGTCCTCGAAAAACGCTATCAGATTAAAGTGTATGTATTTGCTGCTGATTTATCACTAAACGATAGTGTTGATCGCCTTGTGCAGTACTTAGAGGAGCAAGAGTTGACGGTTGATCTGCTGTTCAATAACGCCGGCTTCGCCACATCGGGACGCTTTGCAGAAATTGATCCAACAGAAGATATCAACTCAATCCAAGTCAATGTCGTCGCCTTAACGGACTTGACGAAACGGCTCTTACCGGGAATGGTCGAACGTGGTTTTGGACGCATCTTGAATGTCGCGTCTGTTGCCGCCTTCATGCCAGGACCTTACATGAGTGTGTACTATGCGACAAAAGCCTATGTCCTCTCATTCTCCGAAGCACTTGCAACGGAAGTCGACGGCTCTGGCGTCAGCGTGACATGCCTCTGTCCGGGACCAACTGATACGAACTTCTTCGATCGAGCGAACATCACGCTACCGTTCAAGAGTATGCCGTCTCACCTCGTCGCTTTTGCTGGATATCGTGGCATGCTCAAAGGTCGCCGCGTCGTCGTTCCAGGTGCAAGCAACCGAGCAATGGTTTCCTTGTCTCGTCTCTTACCACGTCGCCTGCTAACAGAAGTGACAGGTCGGATCCAGGACCCGACTCGCCAACAAGAAGGATCAACCGAAGAAGATCTCCTGTACGCCAACTCATAAAAAAAATCCGGAAGAGCCAGATGCCTGGTTCTTCCGGATTTTTGTTTATGCTTCATGATGACGGAATCGTCGCGTCGCGTAACGTTTGACGCGATCAAACGTCGTCGTATACCGGTACAGATAACGAACGATCAGTGCACCCGTAATCGAGACAATGTAACCCGCCGATAAGACGAGTAACCAGGAGACAATCGCAAGGAACCAAGAGCTCTCGAACCGTAAATGTTGAAACAGCAATCCTTCTGACGAGGTAATCAACATAGCACTAGGAAAAATAGCGGCAGCGAGTAAGTAACAAGCAGCATAACGTCCTCTAATCGTACCTTTCATCAACAGAATACTGCCGAATACTAAACCAATACTCGAGACGATGAGCAACATGACGACATAAGCAAGCGAAATCGATGATCCCAGCATATGCCTTCCCTCCTGTTCGTATGTTATTATTCTGTACCCTTCTTTTCATCGAATGAATGCAAAATCCGCAAAAAAATCGGGAATAATATCCAAATGAAAATGGCGTTACTTAATCCGTGAAGCAAATCAAACGTCCCTCCGGTCACTAGCAAGGTGAAGAAAGCCTGCCACGAAAAGTCGGTCAACACTAAGAACCCTAGGTTACTCACCCAACCATATAAAAAACCAGCAAAAAAGGCATACCCCGTCAATAAAATCCGGTAGCGGAGAATCGGTACAAAGCCAAGAATAGCAATCGTCGCATAGGCTAGCGCCTGAAAAAGAACGAACGGACCGCTTCCGAGGAACAAACTTGTCAACACGACGACGAGCATTCCAGCGATCGCTCCGACGATTGGATGGACGAAGACAGCCAATAATAAGATGAGTGCCGTTGCCGGCTGGATATTAGGCAAACTAGAAAACAACAGCCGCCCGACGATCGCCGCTGCCGTAACAATCGCGATGAACCGTAATCGTTGATCCGTCATCGGCAGTTTCTCAAAGAGAATCAAGAGCAGACAGACAATCAGAATCGTTGTTACGATCATAAAAATAGCCGACTTTCCTGTAAAAATTGCTCTGTCGGTCCGTCAAAGGCAATTTCTCCGTGTACGAGATAAATGATCCGTCGCGCTGCGCGAATAAGGGCTGGATCATGTGTCGCCATGACGATGAGTGCCGCCGGATTCATCTTCCACGAATCGATGAAAGCCATCCGCGCTGTGTCTTCAAGACCAGCCGTCGGTTCATCAAAGTAATAGCTATCCTTGCTCCAATCGATGTCGTCTAAAAGACGTTTTTTTTGTATAGCAAAACTACCACTTCGATCGTTTAATGGTGCGAGCATCGGATGAGCTGGTACATATTGCGTGACCCCCGACCGTCTGACTTTGCCGTAAAGTGGTCGCTCAACTCCGAGTACAAGTCGCAGTAACGTCGATTTCCCACTTCCATTTGCACCAACGATCGCAATCCGATCGCCTTGATGAAACGATAATTTCCCTGTCACCAGCGCATAACGCGCCTGTAACGGATAACGATGCTGGACGTTTTCGATCTGGTCTAGGAGACGTCCTGTCGTTTTGACCGGCTCACTTGTACACGTGAGGTCGGATTGTCTCGTCATCGAACAATGGATTTGACAATCAAACCGTCGTTCGATTTCTTCCAGTAACCCCATCAATCGCTTCCGCCGGACATGATCAAGAAAAAGAAACGGTTCTGACAAAAAAAGCGTTCTCGGCGACGAAGACAAGGCATGACCGAGCGCAACGAGCTGTTGCTCTCCGGCTGAGAGTTCACTCGACTCCGCTTCAAAAAAGGCTTCTAGACCAAGTAAGGTCGCGAGTTCTCCAGCTCGAAATAACGAGACGGTTGCAAGAAGATCCCGGACACGTCCATGTAGTAGTCGCTCAGGCGTCAAAACAGCTTGATCATGTTCGTTTGCTTGGTTCCGCAATCGATCTTCTCGATCGGTGTCGGTATACATGATAGGCATCCCGGATTCCTCCTTTTGTGAATAATAGCGATACGGGTAAAATAACCGCTGTAATGATTGCCCATGGTGTAAAACAGAGCACCAAACCAACTGTAAGCAGCATTCCGGTCTGCACATCTCGTCGCGTGACGTGTCTTAAGCGAGATGGTGCTGCTTCAATCGGTAAAATATGATACGCTGCCATCCGCTCTAGTCGAACGGCAAGCGACGCATCCGGATGACTCATCTTGACTTCCGGCCAAGTTCGTAAGAAAGACGGAATTAACGCTAGTACCATACCTGTCAATCGTGTCAGTCGAGGTAAGAAGCGAAACAGCGGTCCCATCTGATCGAGTCGAACCAATGTGAAAATCCATTGACTCGAGGTGATGAATAGCGTCACCTGAATCGTCGTCTCATAAATCGCCACTGTATCGATACTCGCTCCATACAAAAGTGGTACACACATCATGACCGCATAAAGGGCTGGAAGCACTAAGTAACGAAACACACTTCGTTCTTGAACGAATAAAAATAACAGGAAGTGATAGACGACGATGGTCGTTTGGTCACGAGTGAGGACGAACGGGATCATGATCATCCCGATGAAAAAGAGAGCGACGTTCACTGGGTGAAGTCGCTCCCGTTCTGGTTTACTCAAAATAAGCCATTGCATCTTTTTCAAACCGCCATTCGAGACGATCTCCTTTTTTCAGTTCATAGCTTCCGGCACCGACTTCACCCGGTTTGCCATTGACACCGAAGACCCAGCCACTTCCTGCACCGGCTGACTTTTCACGAATCCCATCGACTGCCGTGACGTATGCCATCTCACCTTTACCTGTTTTGACGACATCGAGTGTCGTATCTTCGAGCGCATCAAGTGCCGTGTCTTCTTTATTAAGACAAACGTCTTTATCAAACAACGTCTTATCCTTAACATGATCGACGACCGATACTTTGACTTCCGCATCACATGACGCTGTTTGTTGCTCCTCTTTTGCTTCTGCACAACCGGCAAGTAACACGATACTTGCGGCAAATAGCCATTTTTTCATCGTACGACTCCTTTTCGCCTTGATGTCTCAAAGCTGTAATTGTATAAAAGAATGGTTTTATCTCGCAGTGATTGACCATCAGAACGGTAATATGTCAGACGGATTGCATTCGCTAAGACATCGTCTCCGGTATTGACGTATGGAATCAACTTCCCTTTGTCATCAATCAAAAAGACCGTCGCATCTTGCAGACTGAACGTTTCGTATAGACCATCGAGATCCATCTCGATGTACGGTGTTTTCGAATCATGTAAGATTTCGTGAATCGAGAGCTTTCGTAACATTTCAAACGATTGTTCAGCATCGATCAACTTTTGATAGTACGAGGTCAGTGATTTTGTCGTCAACTCTTCACGCGGTCGATAGGAGATCGTTCCCGTCAGTTCTTGATAACTGACATCATATCGAATAAAACGTTTCGGTGTTTGAACGAGCATCTCAAACGAAGCATTCCGGAGATTTCCACCGCGATCAAACATCAACTGACTTTGTTCCATACGCAGACCATCTTCTCCGACACGTCGTTCGACTTGTGCGAGAAAACTGTCAAATGAATCATCCGTGATGGTCACGCGACCAATCTGTTGCGTTTCTTCCCGCAACATCCCAGCGTCAAACGGACCGAGAAAGAGTTGGAATAAGAAGAACAAGAATCCAAAAAGTGCCATATATCGTTTATAACGCGAGTTCTTTTTGGGGTGCAGAACAATCAAGAAAATAATAATGCCGAGCGGTAGCTGAATATCATAAACGGGAAACGACACGGCACCAAGACACGCATAAAAAACGAACTTCATGTACAAATATTTTTCTTTTTCCGTCCGACGCTCGAGTAAAAAGCCTAAGCCGCTAGCAGCCAGTAAAAAGAGCGCCCATAAAATGAGAAAGTCCATCGCCTATCCTTTGACCGGGACGACCCGGTGATCATACATGAGATGACTGTTCGCGAATAGTTCTCGTGCCTCTTGTTCGAGTACTTCTTCTTGGTCGACATAACGGGCAGATACATGCGTCAACAGAAGTTTTTTCACCTGTGCCGTATCCGCGATTTCGGCTGCCTGACGGGCGGTTGAATGACCAAAGCGTCCGGCGTGTTCGACTTCACTGTCTGCAAACGTTGCTTCATGAACTAACACATCGACGTCTCGCGCGAGTTCAATCGCCGCTTCGCATGGCATCGTATCACCAAGAACTGCTAGCTTGATCCCTGGTTTTGGTGCTTCTAAAAAGTCGGATGATGCATAAGTCATACCATCGAACTCAAATGTTTCTTCGAGTGTGATTCGGCGATAGAGCGGACCAGATGGTACTCCTAACGCTTGCAAGGCATCGACACGTAATGCGCCTCGCTCTTCTGGTCCTTCTAGTCGATATCCGAATGCCGGAAAACGGTGCTCAAGTAATCGGGCCGTCACGCGGAACCCATCTTGTTCATAGGTTTGACCGTCTTCGACTTCAACAATCCGCAGTGGATATCGCAAATACGTTCCTGTGATGCGCAATGTTGCATCCATCCATTCCTTAATCCCTGTCGGTCCATAAATCGTCAATGGTGTCGTTCCTTCTAACGCTGCCCTTGTGCTGATGAAACCTGGCAGCCCAAAGATATGATCCCCATGCAAGTGGGTAATGAAAATCGCGTTGACTTTGCGTGGTTTGATCGGACTGTGTAAGATTTGATGTTGTGTCGCCTCACCACAATCGAATAGCCACGTCATTTTGGGGTGTAACAAGGCAATCGATGTGACGTTCCGTTGTTTCGACGGCATACCGGCTCCTGTCCCTAAAAAATAAAATTCCATCTTTTTCCCCTTTTCGTAAAATTAGCATTTTTTATACACAAAATACACCTTTCTTCTGTTGAAGCATGGTAAACTGTACCTATTCAGATTTGGAAGGTGGTTTTTTCCATGACTAAGATTGAACGGACCTATGCCCGCATCGTCCGGGAAGCCCGCAAACTGAACGAGAGTTACCGGCAAAAATACGGAAAGTCGATTCAAATTGATGAAATCGCTTCGACCTTATTATGTACAGAAGAACTCGTTCTAGAGTCTATGGAATATGTTGATCGTCCTCAAGTAGTTTAATCGTACAATGATAAAGAGTGTACCGCAATGTTGCGGTACACTCTTTTTTGTGTTTCATCGGCTTATTTGTTCGTGATGTAATCGACTAACGTCACGCAAAGTTCCGCTGTTTTGACGAGTTCTTCGATTGGCATCTTCTCATTCGTCGTGTGGATATCTTCATATCCGACAGCCAAGTTGACCGTTGGGATACCAAAACCAGCGATGACATTGGCATCTGATCCGCCACCAGAATGTAAGAGGCGTGGTGTCCGCCCGAGTTGAGTGATCGCTGCTTTCGCGACTTCAACGACTTGATCGCCATCCTCGAACTTAAAGCCTGGGTACATGACTTTGACTTCGACTTCAGCACGACCACCAAGCTCTGCTGCCGCTTCTTCGAACGCCGCTTTCATCTTCTCTGTCTGTGCTTCCATCTTCGGAGCGACGAGCGACCGTGCTTCTGCAAAGATTTCTACATAGTCGCAAACGATATTCGTCGACGGACCACCGCCGCTGAATCGTCCGATGTTCGCTGTCGTCTCTTCATCGATTCGACCGAGCGGCATCTTCGCGATCGCTTTTGACGCGATCGTAATCGCTGAAACGCCTTTTTCCGGTGCTACACCAGCATGTGCTGTTTTCCCAAAAATCTTCGCATTGACTTTTGCTTGCGTTGGAGCAGCCGTAATGATGTCTCCCACTTTTCCATCTGAATCGAGTGCAAAGCCGTAATCAGCATCGATTTTCGATGGATCAAGGACCATCGCCCCAACGAGTCCTGATTCTTCACCGACTGTGATGACGAACTGAATTTTCCCGTGTGGTTGTTTCGTTTCATTCAATACATGCACGAGTTCGATTAGGGATGCAAGCCCTGTTTTATCATCTGCCCCAAGAATCGTTGTTCCGTCCGTCTTGACGTAACCATCCTCGATGATTGGTTTGATTCCTTGCCCCGGGAAAACAGTATCCATATGGGAAGTGAAATAAATTTTGTCGACCCCTTCTTTTGTTGCTGGAAGCGTAACGATCAAGTTATTTCCTTTATGTTCCGTCTTCGACGAAGCGTCATCTTCAAACACGTCACATCCGAGATCCTCAAACGTTTTTTTCAGATGAGCACAAATACGTGCTTCTTCTTTTGATTCCGAATCGATTTGGACAAGCTCCAAAAACGTATCTAATACTCGTTGTTCATTGACCATGACAAAACCCCTCCTCTAATATTCATCAATCCACTAGCGCTTTATTAGTATACCATCCCGATCGTCATTTGCACTTCTGAAAGGTTGTTTGTACAATGGCAGTAATCAGTTGATGTAAGAGAGGAGTAGTGGATATGGCAAAACCATCGAAACAACAACGCATCATTAAATGGACGACAATCGGGATTTTAGCAATCTTTCTGATTGGTACGTTCGCTTCGACGATGTTTTATTTCTTTTGATTGACGTAGCGTTGTTTGAGACGCAAGTATTGTTCCGCTTCTTGTAGCATGTGTAGCAACGCGGAGCGGACCTCGAACTCCTCCCGCGTGACGGGTAAGGCAGAGGCACGAAAACGTGTCAATAATGCTTCTAGTTCTGAAATGTACACCATTGCGTCGGCTTCAGGTCGGACATTGTCACCAATCGTCCGAAAGAAGTCGGCGACTTTTTTTCCTTCTTCGACGACAAGGACAAGTTCTTCAGCGTGATGGACGATGCCACGTAAAAGTTCGAATTGTTGCTCGCGCATCCGGAAGTAAGCATAATCCTCATCGTCATTGCGACGACCGATTGCGTTCCCCATCCGTTTTAAGGCAGCATCCTTTCCTTCACGTAGCAGACGTTCTGTCTCGTCAAGCGTCAACGCATGATGATTGACTCGCCCCGTCTCAATCGCGGCCGCGACTTCAAAAAATAAGGCAGCAATCCGTTGATCGATTTTTTCCCGTCGGTCATCGATCAATAGATCGAGACTTGGCATGTACATATTGACAAGCATTCCGACACCAACACCGATGCCAAGCAGTAAGGATTCGTTCAACAAGATGTGTGCGTTGAGTTGTCGTTCCGTGTATAAATGTGTCAGAATGACGACACTCGTGATGAAACCGTCCTGAAGTCGGAGGCGTTGAACGGATGGAAGGAATAAAATGAAATAGATCAATAACGTAACCGGACGGTAGCCGATGACTTCGAATAGAATGAATCCAAGTACGATGGCAAGTAACGATGCCATGATCCGTTCGTAAGAAGACCGAAACGTCTTCTTTCGCGTCGACTGGATGCTCAAGATGGCGATGATAGCTGCGAAGACGTAATAATCAAGTTTGAGTCGTTCCGCAATCCACATCGCGAGCGCGGCAGCGACCGCTGTCTTCAGTGTACGATAACCGATTTGCATCAGGTTCACCCCCTTTTATTTTTCTTTGTTAGACTACCTACGTTGGACGTGAATGTCCATTGCTTTTTAAAGGACGTGATTTTCTTTGACGACACGCACTATCCGTCCCGGTCGCCCAGTGCGCCGGACCGGTTCACTAAAAGGATTACTTTTCTTCTTCCTCATCGGTGTTCTCTTATTCTTTTGGCTCCGTGATGAGCCGAAGACCGTCTTAACACCACCGGCACCGTACACGGCAGAACGATATGATAAGGGTAAGATTAGCGAACAAGACTTCCAGACGTTTGCGGAAGCGAAGGCGCACGCCGGAGAGAACGGTGCTGTCAAACGTTCGTCAGATGATCGTTATGTCTACCTCGGTGGACAAGGGACTGGAATCGTCGACGATCGCGGTATTCTGTCGATTCATCGCGATGCTGATTTGAAGAAACGACTCACCTACGTCGCTTCCGGAACACGCGTCCAGTTGCTTGAGTTCGGGGAAAAGACGAGTCGCGTCAGCATTGCCGGTGTGACGGGTCATGTACCAACAGATCGCTTACGCCCGTTCCCTGCAGAACGTGTCTCGAACGCATCCTACTATCAGACGAAGGGTGATCGCCTCCTTCACTATATCGTTGCGGACAGTGGGCTCGGTGGATTGATTGTCGCTGGTGAAGCGACGAACGCGACGTCTCGGACGACGAAATATGTTGAATCGAAGACACTAACGCGTGATTTGACGAAACCGACGCGGCTCAGCGCCAAACAACTCGACGCATTCATCAAGGATCAAGCACCGGATAGCCCTCTGAT
Source organism: Exiguobacterium sp. EA-TM-5 (assembly GCF_053878415.1). Taxonomy (NCBI): domain Bacteria; kingdom Bacillati; phylum Bacillota; class Bacilli; order Caryophanales; genus Exiguobacterium; species Exiguobacterium sp. EA-TM-5. Next base: position 2,597,290 of record NZ_CM132670.1, read on the forward strand.
CGGTAAAGGGAAAGTTTTCAAATCCGTTGAAAAGAAATACCGAGTCAATGCGGCCTATTTACTTGCACACGCCATCCACGAATCCAATTATGGACGGTCTGAGATTGCACGTGAGAAAAATAACCTGTTCGGTGTCAATGCGACAGATTCCGCACCAGGAGAAGATGCAACCGTTTATAAATCCTTGACGGACTCAATCGAGCAAACTGGTCGTTTCATCGCAAATGACTATCTTGATCGGGACGGTCGCTATTACCGTGGCGCCTACCTCGGAAACAAACAAAAAGGAATGAACGTCTTTTACGCGTCTGACCCTTTTTGGAGTGAAAAAATCGCTGGTATCATGGTGAAAATGAACGCTTTCTAAATCAGAGATATGATACACTATAGGGCGAGACAACAATCATTGAGGAGTGAACACGTCATGGAAAAAGTTTTAGTATTTGGTCACAAAAATCCTGATACCGATACGATCACATCGGCAATCGCTTATGCAGAATTAAAGAAGGCACTCGGTGTCAATGCCGAAGCCATCCGTCTTGGTGAAATGAATGATGAAACGTTATTCGCACTCGATACGTTCAAAGTATCAGCACCACGTCTAGTGACAGAAGTGGCAACAGAAGCGTCACACGTTATCTTAGTTGACCACAACGAACGTCAACAAAGTGCAAACGATATCGATGCCGTTACCGTCACAGAAGTTATCGACCATCACCGAATCGCAAACTTCGAAACATCAGATCCTGTCTACTACCGAGCAGAACCAGTCGGTTGTACGGCAACAATTCTCAACAAGCTCTATAAGGAACATGGTGTCGCGATCAAACCAGAAATCGCTGGTCTGATGCTGTCAGCAATCATTTCCGACTCGCTCCTGTTCAAATCACCGACTTGCACGGAGCAAGACATCATCGCTGCGCGTGAACTTGCAGAAATCGCTGGTGTCGATGCAAATGTCTACGGTCTTGAGATGCTTAAAGCCGGAGCTGACCTCTCGAAGAAAACTGTTCCGGAATTGATTTCTCTTGACGCGAAAGAATTCACGATGGGAACACTCAAAGTCGAAATCGCTCAGGTCAACACAGTCGATACGGCTGAAGTCTTGCTTCGTCAAGAAGAGCTCGAAACCGCAATCAACGAAGTCATTCTTGCAAAAGGACTTGATCTGTTCGTATTCATCGTCACAGATATCTTGACGAACAACTCTGTTGGACTCGTTCTCGGTAAAGAAGCAAACCTTGTCGAGCGTGCTTACGGTCTTGAAGCGACGAATAACCTTGTCTACCTCGAAGGTGTCGTCTCACGTAAAAAACAAGTCGTTCCTGTTTTAACAGATACAGCTCTTGCAACACAATAAGTAAAAAAAGAAGGAGTTCGCTCCTTCTTTTTTGAATAAAGAATATGAATGGCTGTTCATTCATTATATAAAGGAGGAAGCAATATGACACAAACAATCATGGTAACGGGTGGAACGAACGGTATGGGGAAAGCGATGGCGCTTGCCTTAAAGGAAGCCGGCTGGAATGTTGTCGTCACGGGACGAGACGCGGAACGTTTGCAACTCATGGATGAAGCATTAGCACAAATTAAAGGCGAACACTTGACGATTCAGATGGATGTCCGTGACGCAGATGCTTGTCTCGCAGCAGTTAATCAAGCACGCGAACGTTTCGGTCGTCTTGAAGCATTAATCAACAATGCTGCTGGGAACTTCATCTGTCCGACGGATGAATTATCGCCGAATGGTTGGAAGACCGTCATCGACATCGTCCTCAACGGGACATTCAACTGCTGTCACGCGCTTGTCAAAGGCTGGCAAGAAGATCAGGTCGTTGGCGGACAAATCGTCAACATCGTTGCCTCTTATGCCTGGCAGGCAGGTGCTGGTGTCGCTCCGAGTGCCGCTGCAAAAGCTGGCGTCCTGAACTTGACGCGTACGCTAGCCGTCGAGTGGGGTTATAAATACCAAGCCCGTGTCAATGCAATCAGTCCAGGACCGATCGAACGAACGGGTGGTGCTGATAAACTCGCTTTATCACCGGAACATGCAGAACGGATTCGTCGCAATGTGCCGCTCGGTCGATTTGGTACACCCGAAGAGATCGCGACACTCGCTACCTGGATGGTATCGGATCAAGCACGGTACTTAAACGGAGAATGTATCACTCTTGACGGTGGTCATTGGTTAAATAAACAACCCTTCTAATCTTTTGATCGCTCCATTCCTTTTGCTATGTTTATGAATTATCTAGAACAGGTACAAAGGACAAGAAGGAGGTGATCGTATGTGGGAAGCGTTCGGTTGGGGTGCACTAGCAGGTGGTGCCGTCGTGATCGGTGCTCTGTTTGGACTATACTTACCGCTAAAACAACGACTAATCGGTTACATCATGTCGTTTGGGACTGGAATCTTGATTGGAGCAGCGACATTCGAATTACTAGATGAAGCCTTAAAGAAGTCAACGACGCTTGTCGTTGCGGTCTCCTTTATCGTCGGAGCACTCGTCTTCACTGGTTTCGACCTATTCGTTTCGTCACGCGGCGCGAGTAAACGGAAACGCTCATCTGGTGGGAATGAAGGCACAGGAACAGCGATTTTCTTCGGGACGATTCTGGATGCGATTCCGGAATCCATCATGATCGGTGCCAGTCTGTTATCCGGAAATGTCAGCGCGGCACTCGTTGCAGCCATTTTCGTCAGCAATATCCCGGAAGGCTTATCGAGCACGACGGGCTTGCGAAAAGATGGATTCTCAAAGAACAAAGTCCTACTGATGTGGGGCATCGTCTGGTTAATCTCCGCTTTCGCCTCTCTTGCCGGTTATACGATCCTCGCCGAACTACCAGACATGCAGTTTGCGATGATTGGTGGATTTGCAAGCGGTGGAATCATTGCGATGCTCGCCTCGACGATGATGCCGGAAGCCCATGAAGAAGGTGGCGCGATCGTTGGTCTGTTCGCCGCCCTCGGTCTGATTACAGCGATTATCCTTAGTTAATGACAAAAACAATGCGCGTTCTCCGTAAGCTTCATCGGAAACGCGCATTGTTTTTAGTTACTTCGAAAACAAGTCTTAGCTGGATATAACGCCGTCCCACTCCTCTTTAAAACGAACAACGAACTCCTGCATATAGCGGTGGCGCTCCTCGGCTAACTGACGTGCTGTTTTCGTATTCATTAAATCTTTGAGTCGAAATAGCTTCTCTTCAAAATGATTCAAAGCACTCGTCTCCCCTGTCCGGTTACCTGGCTCTCGCGGTGCTAGTCCAGGTACATGCATCGGTTCCCCGAACCGACCAGCAAACTGAAACGTTCGCGCAATTCCGATTGCCCCAATCGCATCAAGGCGGTCGGCATCCTGAACGACTTGCCCTTCGATTGTATCAATTGGTGGACGTGTACCGTCTTTATACGACAGACTCGTGATAATGGCTAGAATCTGTTCCTGTTCCTGCTCCGTTACTTTTCCTTGTAAAAAGGTTGCGACCGTTTCAACCGTTCCCCCGAGTTTGCTATCTGCTACGTCATGAAGTAAGGCTGCTAATTCGATGATCCGAGTATTCCCACCTTCTTGTTTTGCAATATGTAACGCTAAACGACGAACCCGTTCAATGTGGGCATAATCATGGCCTGAAAAGTCTGTCGCGTGAAATGATTTGACGAACGCTTCCGTTTCTTGAATCATTGTCGTTCCCTCCATTCTGGTTCAAGTAGTCCATACAGTAACATGTCATGCCGCTCTCCGTCTCGTCGTAAAAAAGACCGGTATCTCCCTTCCTGGACGAATCCAAGCCGTTCATATAATTCAATCGCACGCGTATTATACTCAAAGACCGTCAATTGAATCCGGTACAGATTCAGCTCTAAGAAAGCATAATCAAGCAGTGTCTCCATCGCATCCGTTGCATATCCTTGCCCTTCACAATCCGGATCGATGCCAATCATCAGCCAGGCCGTTCCATGTGTAAATAGAATATCTTCTAGTGCAACGACGCCGATCATCCGTTCATCTTCAAAATTACGAATCGCAAATCGGAATGTCTCCGGTGCATCCGTCGCCATCATCTTTTCAATCTTGTCCGTCGATAAATGACGATATGGTGTCGCACTGAACTGGCGGGCAAACGTCGCATCGTCAAGCAACCGTTGCATCACTTCGGTATCTTCCGATTGAAAGCGCGTCAGACGAGTGTGATGACCTTCAAGTAGTTTTTTCATCGATTTTCCCCCTTTATACTAAAAACCGAAAAACGCTAACTCTTTTTCAGAGTTAGCGCACTGTGATCATAAAACTTTTTCGAGGAACTTTTTCGCTCGGTCTGTTTTCGGATTGTCGAAGAGTTCAACCGGTGAACCTTCTTCCATCAGAATTCCTTCATCGAGGAAGAGGACACGATCCGCGACTTCTTTTGCAAAGCCCATCTCGTGCGTGACGATTACCATCGTCATTCCACTCTCAGCAAGCTGCTTCATGACATCAAGCACTTCGTTGACCATCTCTGGGTCAAGGGCTGATGTCGGTTCATCGAATAGCATGACGTTCGGTTCCATCGCAAGGGCGCGCGCAATCGCGACCCGTTGTTTTTGTCCACCTGACAACTGGTTCGGATAATTATCGCGTTTTTCGGCTAGACCGACACGATCCAGTAACGTCTCCGCTCGTTTGATTGCTTCGTCCTTTGAGATACCGAGGACGTTGATTGGTGCATACGTCAGGTTATCGAGGACAGACTTATGCGGGAATAAGTTGAATTGTTGGAAGACCATCCCGATGTTCTGACGTGCTTTTGAGATATTCGCCTTTGGTTTCGTCAGTTCGAAACCATCAACGATGATCGTTCCACTCGTTGGTTGTTCAAGTAAGTTGATACAACGTAAGAATGTTGATTTACCAGACCCCGACGGTCCGATGACAGCGACGACTTCTCCGCGCGTAACCGTCGTCGAGATACCTTTTAATACTTCTAATTTTCCGAACTGCTTATGCAAATCGGTGACTTGGATCATAGGTTCCATCTGATTACCCACTCTTTCTCATAGCTTTTTCGACTTGTTGGCCTATCAAGCTCAATCCCATGACGAGAACAAAATATACGAATCCGGCAAACAATAACGGTTCAAAATAAATCGCCTTTTCTCCTCCGACGATTTGAGCGCGACGCATGACATCGAGAACACCAACCGTCGAGACGAGTGCCGACTCCTTCGTCAACGTGATCAATTCGTTCATGATCGCAGGAAGGATATTTTTAAAGGCTTGCGGCAAAATGATCGAACGTAGTTGTTTGAAATACGAAATACCAAGTGCATCTGCTGCTTCCCATTGCCCACGATCAACAGCTTGAATCCCTGCCCGAATGATTTCCGAAATATAGGCTCCAGAGTTCAAGGAGAAGGCGATGATCGCCGATTGGTACCCTGTCGTGACATACCCTGTTAATTGCGGTAAACCAAAGTGAACGATCGCGAGTTGTAAGATCAATGGTGTTCCCCGGAAAATGGCTGTATACGCATGACCGATGAAACGGAGGAAACGACTCTTCGTGATTTTTAGTGCCGCGACGACGATTCCAATCAGCATCCCAGCGATAGCCGCTACGATGACAACTTGGAAGAGGACCGGAATCCCCTCGAGAATATATGGAATTGAATCTTGAATCTTTGTAAAGTCTATCATAATCAATCTCCTAACGTCGCACAAAAGGGATGAGGTTACCCCCACCCCCATGCACTTGACTTATTTTGCTTCTTTTTGGAACCATTCTTCCGCTAATTTATCGATTTCACCACTGTCGATCATCTTTTTCAGCTCTTTGTTGAAGTCGTCACGCATCTTGTCCCCTTTTTTGAAGGCGACTGCTGAACCAGCTGGACCATCTTCTTTAATCTGGTACGTTTTCAGAGATGCATCTTGATCCATGTATTTAACAGCAACCGCGTCCTCGATGATGAGGGCATCGATCCGTCCTGTATTCAATTCTTGAATGATTTCTGGAATTTTGTTTAATGGAACGGCTTCACTATCCTTGAAACGATCCTTCGCAAGTCCCTCTTGGATTGAACCAAGCTGGACACCGATTTTTTTACCTTTGAGTTCATCTTCTGAACTAATGGCCTTATCTTTTGTCATGACTAAGTTCTTTGATTCGAAGTAGATATCTGTGAAGTCGGCGTTTTTCTTCCGTTCTTCAGTTGGTGTCATCCCTGCCATGACGAAATCAACACGACCTGAGCTAAGAGCACCAAGTAGGCTTCCGAACTCCATGTCTTCAATTTTTAAGTCATAGCCAAGATTTTTTGTGACTTCCTTGGCGATCGCAACGTCGAACCCGACGATGTCTTCTCCTTTTTTCGTATCGATGTATTCAAATGGGAAGTAATCCGCTGACGTTCCCATCGTCAACACTTTATCGCTGTTACTTGATCCACCTGTTGATTCTTCCGACGCGCCACATGCTGCCATCGTGACTGCCAGAATGCCTGCCATTGCCGTTGCTAATAATTTTTTCATTCGAGTTTTCCCCTTCCAACGCTCAATTGTCAGAACTTTAACAATAGTATGACTTATGTGTATGTCCAATTCAATACCGAAAAGCCTGACCTGTTCTATTGCTTTTAGGATATACGAATATTTATTCACTGTAAAGCATAAATATATAAAATTTTTTTATTTTCTATTCATAAATCATGCATAAATGACTTTTTATACATTTTTGCAAACGCTTTCAAAAATAAAATTTATTATGCTAATCTCATGAATGTACAAAAAAAGACTCCTTTTCAGGAGTCTTTTTCGCTTATGCGTAAATTTCAATCAATGATTCGAGTTTCTCGACGACTTCTTCTGCCGTGAATGACTCGATATCGAACCGCTCGACCATCGAGAGGATGTTTCCATCTTGCATTAATGCGAATGATGGAGATGAAGGTGGATATCCTTCGAAGTACTCTCGTGCTCGGTCTGTTGCTTCGCGATCTTGTCCAGCAAATACTGTAACGAAATGATCAGGCTTAATGCCCTCTTTCCGGTTGACGTACGCTGCAGCAGGACGGGCGATCCCGCCAGCACATCCACACACTGAGTTGACAAGAACAAGTGTTAATCCTTCGCGTTTCATTGCTTCATCAACGCTCTCTGGCGTCGTTAATTCTTCAAATCCAGCAGCGTTTGCTTCTTTGCGGGCTGTTTGGACGACATCTTCAAAATACATTTGGAAATCCATCGTATTGCCTCCTTTGATTCGTTCTCCTTCTTATTGTACGAGTTTCGGTGAAATCTGTCCAAGTCTGTCGCTCAATTCATTTTCTAAAAACGGTCGCGCGTGTAACAAATCACGGAAAGCGATGTAACGGTCGATTTTCTCTTCCATTGGTCGTTTGTTTTGTTTGTATGCCCGAATCAAGACGTTTTTCGGTGTATGCTCGAGATCGATGAATTCGAGTAATTGTGCTTCATAACCGACAAGTGTCAGTAATTCCGCTCGTAACGAATCCGTAGCAAGTGATGCAAATTTTTCTTTGATCAATCCATGTTGCAACATGACGTCAAGTGGAGAACAATCGAGTTGACGGTTCAATTCCTTTTGGCAGCACGGTACGCTCAGAATGACCGATGCATTCCAGTCGACAGCTCGCGCGAGAGCAACGTCTGTCGCGACATCACAGGCGTGAAGCGTCACCATCAAGTCGACTTCTGTCTCACCCGTGTAATCGTGAACGTCTCCGACACGGAAGGTCAGATCGGTATAATCAAGATCTCGCGCAATTTGCGTACATTCCTCGATGACTTCCTTTTTTAAATCAAGACCTGTGACTTCAAGGTCGAACCCTTTGACGACTTTTAAATAATGATAGAGGGCGAACGTCAAATACGACTTCCCACATCCGAAGTCTAGAATCCGAAGTTTTTTTCCTTTCGGCAAGGCAGCGATGCTGTCCTCGACGAATTCAAGGAACCGATTGATTTGTTTAAACTTATCGTACTTCTGCTTTTTGACCTGCCCCGCTTCCGTCATGACGCCCAGGCGGATCAAAAATGGAACCGGTACACCATCTTCTAATAGATAGGTTTTTTTTCGGTCGTGCGACAAGAGAGCTTTCATCGGCTCTTTTTTGGACGTCTTGATCGCGACCTTCATTTTTTTGGAGAGCTGGAATTGCCACTCTTCTTCTTCAAAACGGAAGAGGAATTGGCGGAATTCTGCAAACCAATCATCGAGTCGACCGATGAAATCGTCAATTAAAATATTTTCATGCTTCATAATACGTTCAAATTGAAACTCAACCTGCATCAGCACCGTATCTCTTAATAGAATCGGTTTTACCTTGATTCGTCGGAGATCATTTGATTTTTGACGCGGATTACTCATCGTCGCATGGATCAGTGCTCCTTGCGTGATTTGCGAGGCAAGGCTCGCTTTTAATTCATGTAGTTCCACTAGTCGTCCCGTCCTTTTCTAATGTTCTTTCGAAACTGTAGCAAATTCGTTCCCGTTCGACAAGTGTACACGCTTCATCATTCGTACGTAATCAAAAGGAGGAATTCATCATGTTTAAAAAAATTCTCTCACAAATCGGAATCGGTGCTGCAACGGTCGATACACGCTTAACGGACGACCGGTGCGAACCAGGTGGTCAAATTAACGGCGTCGTCCACATCAAAGGCGGAAACGTCGATCAAGAGATTGACCGGATTTACCTTGAATTTAACACGCAGTACAAACAAGAAGTAAATGATAGTACAACATTTACGACGTTTACGCTTGATCGATTTGCCCTTAACGAAGCGAAATTCACGATCGAAGCTGGTGTCGAACGCGAAATTCCTTTTACATTACGTGTTCCGCTGAATACGCCACTCTCCGTCAGCCAATCGAAATCGTGGATCGAGACAGGTCTCGACATCGCACAAGCCGTTGATCCGTCAGACCGCGACGCTGTCATCGTCGAAGCGAACCGTTACCAAACGACGGTCTTAAATGCGATGGAGTCACTTGGCTTCCGATTGAAGAAAGCCGACACGGAAAAATTACCTGGACGGTTCCGCAAAGATTTACCGATTGCTCAGGAACTTGAATATTCAGCACGCAATACACACTATGCCCATAAACTCGATGAGATCGAGATCATCATGCTTCAAGACAGCTCAGGGATTGATTTAATCGTCCAAGTTGACCGTCGTGCGCACAGTCTCGGTTCATTGTTCAGTGAAATGGCTGGAGCGGATGAGTCGATGATTAAACTCCGCCTGTCGAATAATGAACTGCAGGATCAGTCGTTTGTCGAACGCCAGCTGACAAACATCGTAGAGCGCTATAGCTGATCAATCGAATGACTTGAAAGTGATTCCTCTTCAGGGGAGTCACTTTTTTTGTTCAACTCGATATAACTAAAAAATCATTAGAAATTTATTTCAATATGAAATCGTTTACAAATAAAATATTGTTTTAAAATAATCCACTTGCTATACTGTCCGTATTGAAAAGAATTCCAGTCGTGATTTGCTTAGAGGAGGACGTACACCATGAAAAAAATCGGTCAGTTCACGTTAACAGCCGGACTTGCAGCAGCACTTGTCTCAAGTAGTTTGCCTGTCATGGCAGCAACAGAATCATCAACAGAGCGGATCAGTCAAAAGATTGACGCGATGACGCTCGAACAAAAAATCGGACAGATGATCATGCCGGACTTCCGGCAGTGGAATGGAAGCAATCATACATCCCTTGCCCCAGAAGTCGCAAACATCATTGACCGCTATGATTTAGGCGGCGTCATCTTGTTTGCTGAAAATGTTAGTGAAACTGAACAGACGACGAAACTCGTCCACGATCTGCAAGAAGTCGTCAAGCAGGACGTTAGCAATGATATTCCGCTCTTCGTCACGATCGACCAAGAAGGTGGAATCGTTACTCGGCTGGGGACAGGGACGAACTTACCTGGCAACATGGCGTTAGGTGCGACCCGCAGTAGCACATATGCCAATGATGCGGGTCATATCATCGGTTCCGAACTGCATGCGCTTGGCATCAATGTCAACTTCGGTCCAGATCTTGACGTCAACAGCAACCCTTCAAATCCGGTCATTGGTGTCCGTTCGTTCTCAAGTGACCCCGCACTCGTCGGCACACTCGGTTCCGCTTTAATGAAGGGAATTCAGTCTGAAGGCGTCGCAGCGACTGCCAAACACTTCCCGGGTCACGGCGATACGGCGACTGATTCCCACTATGGCTTACCGATCGTTGATCGCTCCCTTCAAGAGCTAGAACAAGTCGAACTCGTTCCCTTCAAGCGAGCGATCGCTGAAGACATCGATATGATTATGACCGGACACATCGGAATGCCACAAATCGAATCTGAAGTCGTCACCTCGAAAAACGGTACCTTCCCTTTACCTGCGACGTTATCGGATGACGTCATCACGGGTGTACTTCGTAAAAAACTTGGCTACGATGGCATCGTCATCACGGACGCGCTGAACATGCAGGCGATCGCTGATAACTTTACGGAATCAGAAGCCGTTCTGAAGACGTTTGAAGCTGGTGTCGACATTGCGCTCATGCCGACGATCCTCCGTTCCGAGCAGGATGTCACAAAACTCGACCGGATTTTCAAAGACGTGATTGAGGCAGTCAAAAATGGTCGTCTATCAGAGAAACGAATCAATCAATCAGTCGAGCGGATCCTAACGCTGAAAGCAGAACGCGGAATCTGGAACGGTACGACGGATACGACATCGTTAGCCGATAAACTCGCGCAAGCAAAACAAATCGTCGGTAGTCCCGACCATAAAGCAAAAGAACGCGCGATGACAGAAGCATCCGTCACACTCGTGAAAAATGATCAACGGACGTTACCATTCAAACCGAAAAAGAATGCAAACGTACTGGTGATCGCTCCTGCGGCGGATCAAACGGACAGCATGAAAAAGACGATCGCTTCACTACCGAAGAATCGGAACTGGCACGTGACGACAGCTAATTATTCGGCTACTACGCTTCCACTTGACCAAAACCCGACACTACGGGCGCAACTCGATGCAGCGGACTATATCATTGTCGGCTCAAACGTCAATACGAGTGCTAAACTGCTATCAACCGCACCAGAACAAGCGATTCCGGCTTCAATCTTCCGCTATGCGAACCAAACAGACACCCCCTCCGTCTTACTTAGCCTCCGTAATCCATACGATGTCGCCGTTCAACCGGACGCACCGGCGCACGTCCTCGTCTATGGCTTCAAAGGGGATCCGAACGGACCAGACTCCGAAGCTGGTAATCTGAAATCTGCAGGACCTAACCTGCCTGCTGGTATCCGTGCGATTTTCGGAACGTTTAAGCCGCAAGGCACCTTACCAGTCGATGTACCGGTCTTTAAGAACGGTGCCTTTACCGATCAACTGCATCTCGAATTCGGTGACGGCTTTAAAAACTGGAAAAAATGAGAATATGATACACAAAAGACCGAGACTCCTTTAAAGGATGCCTCGGTCTTTTAACGATTGATACGGATATACCGCTTCTTCTTTCGCACGATAGTAGACGCGGTATAACCAATAGGTCAGTAATGCATAGACGACAATGACAAGAACAGCAGAAATGTAGCTCCCCATGCTATATGCTACCTTGAAGTTTCGAGTCGATGCGGATATACCAGATAATACGATCAACGCTGGAATGATGAGTCCTACAAATCTTACTTTAACTTTACCCAGCATGCGTTGCACGGCATACGCGGCGCTGATCGCAAGTACGATCACGATGATTTCCATTCCTATCCCTACTTCCGCTAAATGATATACCTAATTCTACCATCTAACCGTTTAGGAAGATACTGTTCGCGCCGGAATCGTCTCGTACACCGACGTGAATGTTTCTTCTGTCCATCCCATATGCCAAAACAGCAACTCATAATAACAGCTCGTCACGAAATGACGTTTCATCCGTTCGCGTTCTGTAGGACTGGCTTGTTCAGCCAAAGCATCGAGCCGTGCAATCTGTTCAAAGACGACCTTTTCGAACCACTCCGAACTATACGTGTCGATCCATTGCTGATAGATTTTTTCTTCTGGCGTACATGTCAGTAATTGTTGACCGACTTCATAATACAACCAGTAACATGGCAAGATGGCAGCAATTGTCTCACCGAGTGTCCCCTCGCTCGCATGATGCATATGCGACACATAGGCATATGCTGTTGGTGCTGGTTCGAATGCTTCAAGGTCTGCTTTTGTAATACCAAGCGGTTCAAAAAACGATTGATGTAGACTCAGTTCTGCCCCATATGTCGAAGTCGCATGCTCGGCAAGCGTTGCGATTGTCGCAAAGTCGTCTGCTTTTGACGCTGCCTTCGCTTGAATCTTCGCAAAGTGTTTTAAGTAGTAAGCGTCCTGCATCACGTAATGCCGAAATTTCGAGAGTGGTAATGTCCCTTCCCCGATTCCTTGCACGAACGGGTGCGTAAAACTACTCTCCCAATACGCTTGTGCTGCTTGTTTGATTTCTTGTGTGAATGTCATGATCTCATCCTCCTCGTTTTTTATGAAACGAAAAAACACCACCCCGAAACACACGGGCATGGCGCAAGAAGAACAAGACTTGACGCCACTTCCCTCCGTAAGTACGAACTTAATCAGGTTCAAAGGGTCCGAACGTCTTCGTTCGTCTCAGTCAGCCTACCGACTCCCCTAGTGGTCATTATTCGATTCCCATCCACTATAGCATGCTGAAAATGGAAGTCAAGTTGTCCTCTTTTCGCTATACTATGGAGTGTCAGAAGGCGGATACCGTCTCCTTCTACAGACCGATTCCGAATGGATCTTGTTCCCGTACACTAATTTTAGTACCTGATACTATATTCAATACTCTTACTTATACATTGGAGGATTTCATCATGCATACACCAACAAAAATCATGGCGTCAGCCATCATCGCTTCTGCTTTATTACTCCCGACAGCCGCATCCGCCGAACAAGTCGTCGATAAGACGATCGTCACACTCGGGGAGTCGCTCGGCGCAAAAGATAAGGCTTGGGTCCTTTCACGTCTCAATGCACCGGAGGGCATCACGCCGATTATCGCAACCTCTGCCGACGAAGAAAAATACCTCGGGAAAAACATTCCACAGTCGCAAAAAGGTGGCAACATGTATTCGTCGGCTAAGATTGAACTGACGGAAAAAGGCGATGGACTTTCCGTCTCGACGGAGAACATCACGTGGGTGACGAAGGATATGTATCTCAACGCTCTCGTCACAGCAGGTGTCAAAGATGCCGACATCACGATCACTTCTCCCTACAAGGTGACCGGGACATCGGCCCTGACAGGAATCATGAAAGCCTATGATCAAACTTCTGCTGAGACTGGAATCAAGCTGAGTGACGAACGCAAGGATTTAGCACAGCAAGAATTATCGGTCACATCTGACGTCGGGAAGACCGTTGGAACGGATAAAGTCGCTGACTTGATGAATGAGATCAAGGCTGAGATTGCAAATCAAAAACCGGAAACTAAAGTCGAGATTGAAAATCTGATCGTCCAAGTCATTCAAAACAACAACATCCAATTATCTGATGCACAGATGGATCGATTGACGAACTTGTTCAATCAAATGGAGCAAGCGAACATCAACTGGGGACAAATTGAGAGCGGCTTGAAAAATGCCGGTCAAGACATCCATGCGTTTGCAACGTCTGAGGAGACGAAAGGATTCTTCGCTAAATTATTTGATGGTCTGAGTGACTTCTTTAGCTCGATTGCTGGGGTATTCAAATAATTCAGACTTTCCCATTTAACAAAATAATGGTAAACTACATGTATCTGAAACGAAAGGTGGGGTGAAAAGATGGACTTTGCCGCGTGCAAACACTGGTTAATGGAACAATTATATCTGTTGCGCGCGATTTTTCATGGAATGGCGTTCTAAGGCACCCGTCTGCCCTTTTTAGAACTTCATGAACGAAAAATACAGCAAAGCGCATCTTTCACACGTCAAGGAGAGTGCTATTTGCGCTCTCCTTTTTTTGATGCGCGCGAAAGGATCAATTGATTATGATGATTTGCGACATTCAACACCTGACAAAACAATTTGGAGGCGAAACGATCTTGACAGACGTTTCCCTCTTCTTAAACGAACACGACCGTGTCGGTTTGATCGGACGAAACGGTAGTGGCAAAACGACACTACTTCGCCTACTTGCTCGACTCGACCAGCCGGACGGTGGTGTCATCTATCAAAAGAGTGGTTTGACAATCGGCTACCTGGAACAACTTCCAGTTTACGCCGAAACGATGACCGGACTCGACGTCCTATGGACAGCGTTTGACGAAATCCTCTCGATTCGTTCTCGGATGCAACAGTTGGAACAATTGATGGCAACAGCACCATCCGACCTCGAGGCATTACTCGTCCGATATGCGGACGTGACGAATGCATTCGAACAAAAAGATGGGTATCTACTCGATTCGAAGATTGAGCGCATGGTGAACGGTTTACATCTCCGTCCTTTACTTACTCGCCCCTTCCATCAGTTAAGCGGCGGTGAGCAGACGAAGATTTGTCTCGGTCGTATGTTGCTGATGGAACCGAGTCTCCTCATTCTTGACGAACCCACGAACCATCTTGATTTAGCTGCCGTTGAATGGCTCGAGCAATTTTTACGCGATTATACCGGAACCGTCCTACTCGTCTCTCACGACCGAGTGTTCTTAGATGCTGTCGTTACCTCAATCGTTGAACTTGAGGATGGTGAATTGACATCTTACACGGGCAATTACAGTGCGTTCGTTGCCGAGAGAGAACGTCGTCTGCTCGAACAGTTCCATGCTTATCAAGAGCAGCAGAAAAAAATCAAGAAGATGAAAGAAGCGATTCGTCGACTTAGACAATGGGCGAACGAAGCGTCTCCACCGAGTGAAAAATTATTCCGTAAAGCAAAATCGATGGAGCGGGCGCTCGAGCGAATCGAACGGATTAAACGACCGCAACTCGAAGCTAAAACCGCTGACGTCTCCTTCACTTCTACCGATCACACGAGCCAAGTCGTCTTTCGTGCTGAAGCACTGTCTTTTGCTTACAAGACGCGACAACTTTTTGATGCGATTTCGTTTGAAATCATGGCCCAGGATCGAATTGCGATCGTTGGAACGAACGGAAGCGGAAAGTCGACATTACTATCACTACTACTTGACGAATTATCACCGGACGCGGGCACACTCACGCGTGGACCATCAAATCATGTCGGTTACTTGTCTCAACACGCCCATTTCGAAGAGGACGCTCGATTGATTGACTGGTTCAGGCAACGGATTGCCATCCCGGAAGCGGAAGCCCGCCATATTCTTGCTCGGTTTTTGTTCTTTGGACCGACTGTCTTCCGGTCTATTTTTTCACTGAGCGGCGGCGAACGTGTGCGATTGCAACTCGCCGTCCTCGTTCATTCGTCGATCAACGTATTGATTCTTGATGAGCCAACGAATCATTTGGATATTGAATCAAGAGAGACACTTGAAGAAGCACTCGAGAATTTTTCTGGAACACTGATTGCTGTCTCGCACGATCGCTATTTCTTGAATCGTCTTTTTCCGCAGATCCTTTGGCTTGAAAATGGTCTGACGCGTTATCACGGTACGTATACGTATGCCCAACAGAAGCGTACTGAGTTCGCTGCGTCTTCCCCACTCCACGTAACCCCACAAAAACCAAAACGCTTGGCACAACATGAGTTAGAAGTACAGATCGAGCGACTTGAACGAAAACTAGCCAAACGTGAGTGCTTGACTGACATGGTCTCTAAGACCATTCAAGAGAAACTCGATGACCTTTACGAACAATTGTTACAATATGGATAATCTTGCTTCACTTGACTGTCGTCCTTATTTAAGGGACGGCAGTCTTTTGTATATCTTCCCTGTGTGAGACTCCTGTTTTTTAGTTAACCTTATTAAGTTTTAAAATTTTATTTTAATTTCTTATTGCATATTGTCAGAAAATTCGTATAATTTAGCGTATAGCTTTTTATTATTCTTTGGGAGGAATACACCATCATGAACGCCATTCAGCAAGTCATTCAAGGAAGTGTCGATTACGCCAACAATATTTTAGGTGCGTACGTGCTAGTTGCCGTATTGATCGGCGGCGGGATCTACTTCACGATCCGAACTAAATTTATCCAGTTTACGTACTTAAAAGAGATGTTCCGGGTCACGCTCGATAAAAGTGAACAAACAACAGACGATAAAGGGGAAAGTATCACTTCTCTCCAGTCGTTCTTCATCGGTGCTGCGACACGGATCGGTACTGGTAACCTTGCTGGTGTCACGATTGCCGTCACACTTGGCGGACCAGGTGCTGTCTTCTGGATGTGGATGGTCGCTCTTCTCGGTGGTGCGACAGCGCTCATCGAAAGTACACTTGCTCAAGTCTATAAAGTACGCGATACGAAATCAAATGCGTACCGTGGTGGTCCTGCCTATTACATCGAAAAGGGCTTAAAAAATCGGGCTCTCGGAATCGTCTTTGCTGTCTTGATTGCCGTTACATTCGGACTTATTTTCAACTCCGTTCAATCAAACACGATCGCCGCTGCTTTTGACAATGCGTTTGGCATCAATACAGCTGTCGTCGGTGCTGTACTTGTCGTCTTGACGGGACTCGTCATTTTTGGTGGTGTTCACCGCGTCGCGAAATTCTCTGCAATCGTCGTTCCCATCATGGCAGGACTTTACTTGCTTGCTGCCCTTTATGTCGTCGTCACGAATCTCACTGAGCTTCCTGGTGTATTCGCAATGATTTTCAAGAGTGCCTTCGGGATCGAGCAAGCATTCGGTGGCTCGGTCGGTGCTGCGATTTCACTCGGTGTTAGACGTGGATTGTTCTCGAACGAAGCTGGTATGGGATCTGCTCCGAACGCCGCTGCTGCTGCTGAAGTCTCACACCCAGCAAAACAAGGTTTCTTGCAAACACTTGGTGTATTCCTTGATACGTTGATCGTCTGTACAGCAACAGCAACGATCATTCTCCTTAGTGATAGTTATGCCGCTGGAAACGGCGAAGGAATCGGCATGTTACAAAACGCACTCTCTGAACAATTCGGCGCAATCGCCCCACCGTTCATCGCACTCTGTGTCTTCTTGTTCGCATTCAGTTCGATTGTAGGTAGTTACTACTATGGTGAAACGAACATTGAGTTCATCAAACAAAGTCCGGCAGCCGTCTTCAGTTTCCGTATTGCGACAATGGGCTTCGTCTTCATCGGATCTGTTCTCAGCCTAGGTATGGTATGGAGCTTTGCCGATTTATTCATGGCAGGTATGACATTAATCAACATGACGTCAATCCTTCTCTTGAGCGGTATTGCCCTCAAAGTCATAAAAGACTACCAGGACCAACGAAAGCAGGGACTCGATCCTGTCTTCTCTGCCAAAGCACTCGGTATTGAAAACACGGAATGTTGGGATGTCGAAGAAGAAGCTCGTCCTGCTGCTGGTGAACTTCCACCGTCACAGTAAAAATTGAACCCTATTCTTTAGCACCGAGTATGCCTTTTGTGCCTACTCGGTGTTTTTTATTTGCCAAAAAGAATTTGGATTATGTTTTCACCGGACAGGGAAAAAGTCAACAGATTGTCCTGAAGGAGGAATTCAATTTGTCTCAAGCCATGCTGATCATCAACCCGTCTTCCGGTAAAGAACTTGGAAAAAAACACGCGACGCTCGCTGAAGAAACACTCGCTACTCGTTTTCAAACCGTCGACGTCCGGTTCACGGAAAAAGAACACGACGCGACAGAATTCGCACGTCACGCCGCTCAGTCTAATTACGATGCTGTCATCGCCATGGGCGGTGATGGTACAGTCAATGAAGTCATTACTGGGATCGCTGAGCAACCACATCGCCCAACTCTTGGCATCGTACCACTCGGAACAGTGAACGATTTATCACGCGCTTTACACATTCCGACTGATCCGGAAGAGGCCATTCAGATTCTAGCAGAAGCCCCTGCCCGACCGCTCGATATCGGTAAATATGATGATCACTATTTCATGAACGTCATCGCCGTTGGTCTGATCGCAGAAGCTGTCGAAGAGGTTAGCGTCGAACAAAAGACATCGCTCGGATCGGTTGCCTATTTCATTGAAGGTCTGAAAGCCTTTAAAGATCATAGTCCTTATCCAATTGAAATCGATTCTGCTGAGAAGCAGTTCGACGGAGAAGCACACTTGTTGATCATTGCTTTGACAAATTCCGTCGGCGGATTCGAATCGTTTGCTGAAGACGCGAAAGTCGATGATGGACTTTTGCACGGTTTCATTATTACGAAGCTCGGCTTCTTTGATGCGCTTCAAGCGTTACCTAAACTCATCACAGGCGGGTTATCAAAGGCTGATCAAATCGAACACTTCACGACGAAACGTGTCGAGATTCGCTCAAAAGAAGAATTGCCGATCAATGCCGATGGAGATACAGCCGGTCATGTTCCCGTAACTGTTGAAGTACTTCCGCAGCATTTAAGCGTATTCTCGCCAGACACATCAAATTAAAATTTCACTACTCTCAAGAGCTGACTTACGGTCAGCTCTTTTGCTTATTTTACCATTACAATATATGTTAATATTGCGTAATTTTGAAATACATTTGAAATATTTTTGTGTTATTGACGATGCTATAATCATCTCAGGCGAAAAATCATTCCCTAAAATAAATAAATATACATAAAATCTTACAATTTTGTAATGATCAGTTCTGTCGCTTCAGATTTTTAAGGAGGAAATACACTCAATGAAACGTTTACTTACAACAATGACAATGACAGCTTTGGTAGTTTCAGGTTTTGCGACAACGAGTGCTTCGAAAGTTGAAGCTGCAACGACGTATAAAGTAAAGGTCACGGCAGACGGGCTTCGTGTTCGTACAGGTCCATCAACGGCTTATAAAATCGTCGGTAGCGTCAATAAAGGACAAACTTTCAATTATCTTGGTGTTTCCGGTTCATGGACGAAAATTTCTTATGGCGGCGCATCACGCTATGTTTCTTCTACATATGTAAAAAAATACAGTACGACGACTTCGTCAAAAGCAACGACTGGTTTCTCGCGCCCAGCAAGTGGTCCGATCACACAAGGATACGGTGCAGCTAGCGGTGTTTACGGCTATACATTCCACAACGGCATCGATATCGGTGCTCCAACAGGTACACCTGTCTACGCATCAGCTGCAGGTAAAGTCATTACGTCTCGCTATTACGGTGCATATGGCAATCATGTCATGATGACACACACTGTTAACGGCATTCAATATACGACGGTGTATGCACACTTGAACAGTCGCTCTGTCTCAGTCGGACAAACGATTGCTAAGGGGTCAAAAATCGGTACAATTGGCGCAACAGGAAATGCGTTCGGTGCTCACCTCCACTTCGAGATGCATCGCGGGTCTTACGTCTATAGCGGAACATCTGCCGCAAACAGTGTTAATCCACTCAATTACTTCAACTAAGCTTGATTCACCGGACTTCTCGTCATGAGAAGTCCGGTTTTGTGTTTCAGATGAAATCTCCTAACAGGAGTGGTACGGTATGATTATGAGTCTAATCCATAATGGAGGCGAAGCACATGAAACGAACGATCCCCCTTCTTTTATCCGCAACGTTTGGCGTGACCTTACTTGCCGGTTGTCAAGATCAACCAACACCAGAAGAACGGCTTGATGCCTACATCAAACTTTGGGAAAAACAAGATTACGATAAGATGTATACGTATGCGAGTACGGCTACTAAAAAGGAGTACGGTAAAAAAGAATTCATCGAGCGAACGAAACAATTATCAAAATCGCTTGATATTAAAAAGTTATCCGTCGAGCGAAAAAAAGCAGAGGAAGCGACGGATGACAAAAAAGCGTCTCTTCCCGTCCAAATCTCATTTGATACGATTGCAGGATCCGTTGCTTACGATAAACAAGTTCCATTGACGTTCGAAAAACAAGGTGAGACCGAAAACTGGTTTATCGACTGGGATACTTCTTTTGTCCTAAAAGATTTTAAAAAGGAGGACAAAGTCCAACTACAAACTGTTGAAGGCAAACGTGGTGATGTACTCGATGCGAACAATAAACCACTCGCGACCTCTGGTAAAGGATATGAAGTCGGTGCGACAGCCGGGCAATTAAAAGACGTCGCAAAAGTCGCTGAATTGCTCGACCGCCCGACCTCTTCGGTCGAAGATTCCTTAAAGGCAAGTTGGGTCAAAGATGGACAATTCGTTCCGCTCAAAACGCTGACCGACGAAGCAACGATTGATAAATTGCGTAACATCTCTGGAATCAGCGTCAAAGAGACAGAAGTCCGAACGTATCCGCTAGGTAAGGCAGCGTCTCATTTGATTGGATATATCGGTTCTGCAACAGCAGACGAAATCAAAGAATCGAAAAATCAAATCAAAGCTGGCGAACAAGTCGGGAAACGTGGGCTTGAACAAGTACTTGATGATCGCTTACGTGGTAAAGCTGGTGCGACGATCACCTTGCAGAAAAAAGACGGTTCAAGCGTTACCGTTGCCGAAACGAAACCGACGGATGGCGAAGATATCGCGTTGACGATTGATGCCGCTCTTCAGAAAAAAACCTATGACACGATGCAGGATGATCCCGGAACAGCATCAGCGATTGATCCGCGGACCGGTGAAACGCGTGTCTTACTCAGTTCTCCTGGCTTTGATCCTTCTGAATTCATGTCAGGAATCTCGCAAGCGCGACTCGATGAACTGACGCAGGATCCGGATCAGCCATTGTTGAACCGATTCACGAGTGCCTTTGCACCCGGTTCGACTCAAAAACCTTTAACAGCCGCTGTCGGATTGAAGAGTGGAACACTCGATCCCGAAAAAGCCTATACGATCAACGGACTGAAGAATAAAATTGATGGCTTTAACGTCACCCGCATCCATGAGACACCGGGTCCGGTCAATCTTCATAATGCACTCGTCTATTCCGACAACATCTACTTCGCCCGTTCGACACTCGAACAAGTCGGAACAAAGGCGTTTACGTCTGGTCTCGAAGCACTCGGGTACGGCGAAAAGCTACCGTTCACGTATCCGTTACGTGCCTCACAGATCTCAAACGACGGCACGATTGCTTCTGATGGACAGCTGATGGACACGTCTTACGGACAAGGTCAGATGTTGACGAATATTCTACATTTGGCATCGATGTATGAGATTTTCCTGACGGATGGAACAATCTATCGTCCGACACTCTTACAAGAAGAAAAAACGAAGCAAGTCTTTAAGAAGGATCTACTCGATGCAGACGATGCGAAGATGATTCGCGATGATCTCTATGATGTCGTTCATAACGGTTATACGCTTCCGGCTGACATCAAGGAAGTTGATGTTGCCGGTAAGACAGGTACCGCAGAATTGAAAAAAGCAGGTGAAACCGACGGCAAAGAGAATGGCTTCTTTGTCGGCTATGATAACGACAAAAAAGATCTTCTTGTTGCCATCATGATCGAGTCAGTCGAAAAAGAAGATCGTGGTAGTCCGTATGTATCCGGACTCGTCGCCGAAGTACTCAAACAAAATCGATGATCGGAGTGATTCCGTAATGATCCGAATAAGCCGCACTTCAGACCTCCCTGCCCTGCTTACAATGACGGCTGAGACATTCGCGCATCATAAGCAGTTGTCGCCTCACTTTCACCCAGATGTAACGACACCATACACGCTGGAGTCTTTAAGTCAGATGGTAGAAACAGAACAACAACTCTGTCTGACAGCGCTCGACGGAGAAACAATCGTTGGTTACTTGTTCGGTAAGTGGACGGCACCAAAATCCGACCGGTTTACGCCCGTTCGGATTTTGAACATCACTGACGTCGGTGTCACGGATTCCCATCGTTCGTCGGGAATCGGTCGCCAGTTGATGCAGGTTGCGGAAGAAGTCGCGCTCGAACGCAAGTTTGATGCGGTTCGCTTAAGCGTTTGGGCGGTCAACGACCGGGCCGCAACGTTTTATGAGGAACTCGGGTTTGAGCCACTGTATATGAGTCTGCAAAAGCCACTCACTCAAAAATAATATTAAACTAGACACGAAAGAGCGGATGATCACTTGATCATCCGCTGTTTTTATTAATGTGAAGGAGTCGTCGCAAGGCGTGCTGCCATCAATTGTTTGATTGTCTCGCGATCGTTCTGATGGAGCAAGTCGACGATTTTACTGCCGACGATGACACCAGAAACCGGTCGACTCAATTGTTTGACGTGTTCCGGTGTACTGATTCCGAATCCGGCAAGTACTGGTACCGGGCTATGGGCTGCGACATTTGCTAAATGGTCTTCGAGCGTCGTATCAAACGTCGTTTGTCCGCCTGTTGTCCCGTTGACTGTGACCGCATAAAGGAATCCTTCGCTTTTATCCGCAATCTTTTGGATCCGCTCCATCGGACTCGTCAAGGAGACGAGTTGGACGAGCGCGATGTCTGACTTGTCTTCTTGTTCGAAGAACTGTTCGCTCTGCTCAAGTGGAAGATCGGGAATGATCAATCCGTCGACACCGACTTCGCGGCACGTCGCAAGAAACGCCGTTAAACCATACCGGAAAATCGGATTCAAGTACGTCATCAAGACGATCGGAACATCGACATTCTGACGCGCGGTCCGGACTGCATCGAGCACGTCCTTTAGTCCGACGTTCGTTTCTAAAGCACGAAGCCCTGCTTCTTGAATGACCGGACCATCGGCGACGGGATCCGAAAACGGTACGCCGACTTCAATCGCTGTCGCGCCAGACTCAGCGAGGAACGCCAGTATTTCTGGGAGTTGATCGATGCCCCCATCTCCCCCCATGACGTACGGGATGAAGGCTTTTTCGCCCTTACTTGTAACGCTACGAATCGCTGTTTCTAATCGCATCATGCTTCCCCCTTTAGTGCGTTTCGAACAGTGACGACATCTTTGTCACCGCGTCCAGATAAACAAATGACCAGAACTTCATCTTCCTTCATCTCAGCAGCGAGTTGTGTCGCATAGGCAATCGCGTGTGCTGATTCGAGTGCAGGGATAATTCCTTCCTTGCGGCTCAATAGTTGTAGTGCTTCGAGTGCTTGTTCGTCGGTCACAGCTTCGTATTTGACGCGACCGATATCTTTGAGCAGACTATGTTCCGGTCCGACACCTGGATAATCAAGTCCTGCTGAGATCGAGTGCGCTTCTTGTACTTGACCGTGTGCATCCTGTAAGAGATACATCATCGATCCGTGCAAGACTCCGACCTCTCCTTTTGTCATCGTCGCTGCGTGTTTATCCGTCTCAACACCACTTCCGGCTGCTTCGATGCCGTACAATTCCACGTCCGTATCATCGATGAACGGATGGAACATCCCGATCGCATTACTGCCACCGCCAACACAAGCAACGATTGCCTCTGGCAGACGCCCTTCTTTTTCGATGATTTGACGACGCGTCTCTTTTCCGATGACCGCTTGGAAATCACGAACAAGTTGCGGGAACGGATGTGGTCCGAGAACGGATCCCATCAAGTAGTGTGTATCGTCAACGTGTTTGACCCAGTAGCGAAGTGCCTCGTTGACGGCATCTTTAAGTGTCCGGCTTCCTTGTGTAACTGGGATAACGGTTGCTCCGAGCAACTCCATCCGGAAGACGTTCAATTCCTGGCGCCGGACGTCCTCTTCACCCATGAAGATGACACATTCGAGATCGAGTAAAGCACAAACCGTTGCTGTTGCGACACCATGTTGCCCCGCACCGGTCTCGGCAACGATTTTCCGTTTACCCATTCGCTCAGCTAGTAATGCTTGTCCGATTGTATTATTGATTTTGTGCGCACCCGTATGATTCAAGTCTTCTCGTTTCAAGTAGATTTTTGCGCCACCCACTGTTTTCGTCAAATGTTCCGCGAAATAAAGCGGTGTCTCACGCCCGACGTATTCTTTCAGTAATTCGTCCATCCGTGTTTGAAACGCTGGATCCTCCTTCACTTCTGCATATGCTTCCTCGAGTTCAATCACTGCGTGCATCAATGTTTCCGGGATATAACGACCACCATATTTACCGTATTGACCTAGTGTATCCGGTTGTGCGTAGCTCATATTTCTCTCTCCTTTACGGCATCTGCAAATGCCTGCATTTTTATAGGATCTTTCCGTCCATCCGTCTCGATACCACTTGAGACATCGACGGCGAACGGTTGATAACGTCTGATTGCTTCTCCTACGTTCCCTGCTGTCAAACCGCCAGCAATGAACAGCGGACGATTGGTTTGAATCTCTCGTGACCAGTCGAATGTCTCGCCACTTCCTGCAACCGGTGCGTCGACAAGCAGGTAATCCGCCTGTTGCTGTGCTTCTGCGATATCCGTCGCCGGGACCGCTTGAATGATTGGGACCGGTAGCTTGCCGTCCGGGATGATGCCATGAATTTGAATGAGATCCAGTTCGACTTGTTCGACGGCGTCGACCACCTGTTGATAGGTCGGGGAGACGAACACACCGACAGCTTGAATCGTGCTCGGAATGTCTCGTCTGAGACGTGCTGCCTCTTCAAGCGTGACCTGTCGTTTACTTTTGGCAAAGACGAAGCCGATGTAATCGGCGAAGCGAACTGCTGCTTCGACATGTTCTCTTTCCCGGAGACCACAGAATTTAATCCGTGTCATACGCGAACGCCACTTGCTTCTCGAATGAAGACTTGCGGATCATCTGCCCGCATCAATGTCTCACCGACGAGAATCCCGTCTGCACCAGCCGCGTGTAACTGCTGTGCTTCTTCGACCGTCTTAATCCCACTTTCACTGATGTACCGGACATTCGGTTGTTTCTGTTTCAGTAATCCGACCGATGTCTGCAAATCGACTTCGAATTTCTTTAAGTTGCGATTGTTGATACCGATGATTTGCGCATCAATCGCCTCTGCTCGAAGTAACTCTTCTTCATTATGAACTTCAACAAGAACTTCTAGCTCCTCCGCTTGTGCATATGCATGTAAATCAGCAAGCGTTTCCTGTTCGAGAGCGGCGACGATCAAGAGAATCAATCGTGCACCGTGTGCTTTGGCACGGTCAATTTGAACCCGGTCGATGATAAAATCCTTACAGAGGACGGGGATATCGACTGCTGAAGCAACTGCTGCTAAATCATCCATAGATCCTTTGAAATACGTCTCGTCCGTCAAGACGGAGATGACAGTGGCACCACTCGCTTCATATTGTTTTGCCTGTGCGACGACGTCGACGTCGAGTGCGATTGCCCCTTTAGAGGGTGAAGCCCGTTTGATTTCCGCGATGACGGATAAATCAGTACCTGCTAATCGCTGTGCGATGGACGGCTTTAATGCCTCTCGCTCAGTTCGTTCGACTCCGTTTAATTTCAATTGTAGAACTTCTGTCCGTTTCGTTTCGATGATGCGCTCTAACATATTCATCCGATTGCTTCCTCCCGAGTCATTTGTCTTAATTGATTTAATCGTTCCATCGCTCGTCCTGAGTCGATGCTATCTGCTGCTAGAGCGATTCCTTCTTCGATCGTCTTCGCCCGGTTCGCTGCAAAGAGGGCGATCCCAGCGTTCAATAGGACGGTGTCGCGATAAGCACCCTTCTCTCCACCCAGAACACGGAGTAATATCGCCGCATTCTCTTGTGCACTTCCACCGCGGATTGCTTCAAGCGGTGCTGTCTTCAGTCCGACTTCCTCTGGATGAAGACTGAAACGAATCAGTTCCCCTTCATCAAGTAAGACGAGTTGGTTCGTTCCGGCAAGGGATGCCTCGTCCATTCCGTTCGCACCGTGTAAGACAATCGCCCGCTTCCGTCCGAGTCGATGTAATGTCAACGCCATCGTCTCAAGCATATCCTCCCGGTAAATTCCTAACAGTTGTGTTTTGAGCGGAACCGGATTCGTCAACGGTCCAATCAAGTTAAAGATTGTCGGAATCCGTAGGTCGCGGCGGACTTTCATAATTTGCTTGACGCGTGGATGCATCCGTTGCGCAAACAAGAAGGCGATTCCATTCGTCTCGAGTTGCTCTGCTAAGCGTTCCGGTGTTGCATCAAGCGAAATACCGAGTGCTTCGAGCACGTCGGCACTCCCCGTCTTACTTGAGACACTCCGGTTACCGTGCTTCGCGACTTTCATTCCTGCACCTGCAAGAACGAAGGCGGCTGTCGTACTGATGTTAAACGATTGCGAACCGTCGCCACCTGTTCCACAGTTATCCATGAAATCACCGGTGACCGGAATGTCGAGTGCGACTTCGCGCATGATTGAAGCGAGTCCCGCTAGTTCTTCCGCTGTCTCCCCTTTTGCTTTTAATGCTACGAGAAAAGCAGCAATTTCGCTATCGGTCACGTCTTCTGCAAATAGTTCGCGTGCTGCCTGTTGCATCTCTTCATATCGTAAATGCTTCGCTTCCGCTAATTTTAATAATGTCTCTTTCATCGTTTGTCACTCCTTCGTCAATTCAATGAATCGTTTAATCATCTGCTGCCCTTGAGGCGTTCCGACGGATTCCGGATGAAACTGGATGCCGAATGTCGGATGTGTCTTGTGTTCGAGCGCCATGATCGTCCGGTCCTCCGTTTCTGCCGTGATGACGAGTTCCGTTGGTAAATCATTTCGCGCGACGATCAGGGAATGGTAGCGCATGACCTCTAGTGTTTCCGTCATCTCATGAAAGAGTTGACCGGTTTGTTGAATCATTGATGTCTTCCCGTGCATGATGACCGGTGCTTCGATGACACGTCCACCGAATGCTTCCCCGATTGCTTGATGCCCGAGGCAGACGCCAAGAATCGGTACTTGACCGGATAGTTGACGAATCAGATCGATGCAGATACCAGCGTCAACCGGACGACCAGGACCGGGTGAGAGAATGATACCGTCCGGCTTCATCTCACGTAGTTCTTCTATGCTGATTGCATCGTTTCGAATGACGTGGACGTCCGTATAAACCGATGCGTATTGATATAGGTTATAGGTAAAGGAATCATAGTTATCAATCAGGACGATCATTTCCAAACCTCCAGTAGTGATTTTGCTTTGTGTAATGTCTCCTGATACTCAAGGCGTGGAATCGAGTCATAGACGATACCAGCACCTGCTTGAACGGAGGCAACGCCATCTTTGATGACCATCGTCCGAATGGCGAGGGCAAAATCCATATTCCCGCGAATGTCGAAATAGCCAACAGCTCCGGCATATACTTCTCGTTTGACCTGTTCATACTGATCAATCAGTTGCATCGCTCGGATTTTCGGAGCACCGGTGACCGTTCCTGCCGGGAGACAAGAGACAAGTGCATCTGCTCCGGTCTTACCGTCTGCTAACGTACCTTCGACGACCGAGACGAGATGCATAACGTTCTTGAATCGTTCGATTTGCATGAAACGTGTCACCTCGACTGTACCAATCTGACAAATCCGTCCTAAGTCGTTGCGTCCAAGATCGACAAGCATTCGATGTTCAGCTCGTTCCTTCTCGTCGTGCAGCAACTCTTCTGCTAACCGTCCATCTTCCTCTTTCGTCTTCCCACGACGACGTGTACCGGCAATCGGATTTGTCGTCACCCTGTCTCCTTTGACTTGGACGAGACTTTCAGGAGAAGCCCCAAGTACGATTGCTTCGCCTAAGTCGATATAAAAGAGATAGGGACTCGGATTATCCTTACGGAGCTTCCGATAAAATTGGAACGGATCACCTGAGAACGTCGCATCAAGTCGTTGCGAGAGAACCAGTTGGAAGACGTCTCCTTGCCGAATATGTGTCTTCGCTTGCTCAACGAGCCCTTCAAACGTCTCTTGATCCATCAATGGTTCATAGATGACATCCCGGAGTGGTCGCTCGATATCCGTTCGTTCTCGCGGTTGCTCGAGTTGCGCTTTTCGTTCTGCCAAACGTTGACGTAAGACGTCACGATCGGTGATGCCACCAAGTGACGTTTGAATCAAATGAACACGATGCTCGAGATGATCGAACAGGATGATTTGGTCGTAGACTGCGAGCAGCGCGTCCGGTAGTTGGCGCGTTCGCTCCGGCACCGCTCCGAGCGTCTCATACGCCCGCATCATGTCGTATCCGACATATCCGATCCCGCCTGCTAAAAACGGTAGGTCTTCTTCGACACCCTTGCGGAGGATCATCTGTTGCATCAGTCGCACTGGATCACCCGTTTCCTGCGTCTGTTGTCCTGTCGTTAACTGCTCCCGCGTTACCGTTCGCCCTTCTGCGCGGATCATTTCTACCGGATCGACACCGATGATTGAATACCGTCCATGATCCGTATGGGCAGAGCTTTCAAGTAAACATTTCTGTGTTCCACTCAGTTGTTGGAAAATCATGATCGGCGTCATCTCATCGCCATTTAGTTCAAGTTGTTCAATGATAAGTGTGTCTGTCTGAACCATCCCTGTTCGCCTCCTGGAATATAAAAAAAGTCCCCCACACAGCGTATGCTGTATGGAGGACGATTATCTCGCGGTGCCACCTCTCGATTGGAACGATTCGACCGTTCCCACTCTGTCTGATGCGTCTAAATAAGAGACATCATAGCCTACGATAACGGGGGCATCCGTCGCGACCTACTTCTTCGTTCAGCCACGCTCTCATGAGACCATTCACGAAACCTCGCCGTACGGAAGTCACACCATTCTTCCGCTCTCTGAAACGCCGATGTTGTCTCGTTACTTAACTCACTCTACGATTTGTTCGATTCGATTGTATACGAAAAGGGTCTTCTCGCCCATTCATGTAGAACATGAAGGACGGGAAGACCCGCGGTACCACCTTCGTTGACGATGCTGACACCGTCCCCTTTGAAACGAACCGGACCATTGTCCTGATTCGTCGACCCCAATAACGGGAGGAACCCGTCAGAGCCTACTACCCACTTAAAGGATTCGGTCTGAAGCTCAGAAGGCCATTCGCTTGTTGCCCGATACTGATTCGCACCACCCATCAGCTCTCTTAAATCGTTTCACAAGTTACTTGTCTTCGTCTTTGCTATCGTGTGTTGAATTGATTCTTATATTACGATGCTTCTTCTTCCCTGTCAACTGGAAACTCTCAGTATAAGGAAAGTTGGTTCGGATCAATCGATTCGAGCGATTGCTTGACGGTTTGGAGGAACTGTCCAGCAACAAGTCCGTCGAGTACCCGGTGGTCGATCGACATACAGAGATTGACCATGTCGCGTGCTGCGAACATGCCGTTCACCCAAACTGGACGTTTGACGATCGATTCAACAGATAGAATCGCTGCTTGCGGGAAGTTAAGAATCGGCGCCGATTGAATCGAACCGAATGAGCCCGTATTGTTGACGGTAAACGTCCCACCTTGCATCTCAGCAGACGACAACGTACCAGCTTGTGCACGTTTACCAAAGTCATCGATCGCGCGTGCGATGCCTTTGATACTTAATTCATCCGCATTCTTAACGACCGGTACGAATAGAGCATCCTGCGTCGCGACAGCAAGTGACAGGTTGATCGCTTTCTTTTGAATGATCTTATCCCCCGCCCATGTCGAGTTCATGATTGGATGTTTCTTCAATCCTTCAACCGTCGCCTTCATGAAGAATGGTAAGAACGTCAATTTGACGCCTTCTTGTTTGAAGAACGCATCTTTATGACGGTTACGTGCTTCGACCAGGTTCGTCACATCGACTTCGATCATTAACCACGCATGTGGTGCTTCGTGTTTCGCACGTACCATGTTTGAAGCGATTGCTTGGCGTACACCGGCAGTCGGGATCTCGATGTCACCTGTCTCTGTCGGTTGTGGCGCACTAACTGGACGTTTCGGTGCTAGTGGTGCTTCGACTGCTGGAGTCGCTACCGGAGATGCTTGCGCTTCCGGTTTTGGTTCTGCGGTTTGTGGTGTCGGAATCGATCCGGATTCGATCAGTTTCAACAGATCTTTCCGAGTAATCCGTCCGCCAGCTCCCGTACCCGTCACTTGTTCGAGATCAATGCCGTGTTCTCCCGATAGTTTCAAGACCGCTGGTGAATAGCGTTTTTTCATCGATGTATCAGACGACGTCGTTTCTTCGACAGCCGGCACTTCTTGTTCTGTCGCAGCGACTTCTGTTGATCCTCCGCTGACTTGCATCGTGACAATCGCGTCACCAACTTGCAATGTCTCGCCTTCTTCTGCAAGGAGTGTCTCGATCACACCATCAAACGAAGATGGGACTTCTGCCGTTACCTTATCGGTAATGACTTCTGCAATCGGATCATATTTTTTGACAGTATCGCCCGGTTTGACGAGCCACATTGAAATCGTTCCTTCTGTGACGCTTTCCCCAAGTTGTGGCATCGTAAGTGTTTCAGTCTTCATCGGTCAGTTCCCCCTTAGTATGCGTGCAACGTCCGGATTTTATCTTCAATTTTCTCACTTGAGATGTTGAAGAACTTCTCCATTGTCGGAGCGTATGGCATGGCTGGTACGTCTGGACCACAGAGTCGTTCAATCGGTGCATCGAGATCGAACAATGCTTCTTCTGCAATGATTGCCGACACTTCGCTCATGACGCTACCTTCTTTATTATCTTCCGTGACGAGCAAGACTTTCCCCGTCTTTTTCGCCGCTTCGACGACTGCTTCGCGGTCGATTGGATAAACAGTCCGTAAATCAAGGATGTGGACATCAATCCCGTCTTTTTCAAGGCGCGTTGCTGCTTCCAGTGCCATATGGACACACAGACCATACGTGATGATCGTGACATCTTCTCCTTCACGTTTGACGTCTGCTTTACCGATTTCGACCGTATAGTCGCCTTCTGGAACATCACCTTTCAATAGGCGATAGCCACGTTTGTGCTCAAAGAACAAGACCGGATCATTCGAACGAATCGCTGCCTTCAACAATCCTTTTGCGTCGTATGGATTAGACGGGATGACGATTTTTAGACCTGGCGTCGAATTGAACATCGCCTCGACTGATTGGGAATGATAGAGTGCTCCGTGAATGCCGCCGCCGAACGGTGCGCGGATAACGATTGGACATGTCCAGTCATTGTTCGAGCGGTACCGAATCTTGGCTGCTTCACTGACGATTTGGTTGACCGCTGGCATGATGAAGTCGGCGAACTGCATTTCAGCGATTGGACGCATCCCGTACATCGCAGCCCCGATTCCGACACCGGCAATCGCACTCTCAGCGAGTGGTGCATCAATGACACGTTCTTCTCCGAATTGTTCGAGCAACCCTTGTGTCGCGCGGAAGACACCGCCTCGGACACCGACATCTTCGCCGAGGATGAAGACGGATTCGTCCCGTTCCATCTCTTCTTTGATTGCACTATTGATCGCTTCGATTAAACTTAACGTCGTCATTTCGTTTCCTCCTCGTCGTACACGTAACGTAATGCATTTTCTGGCGCATCATAAGCTGCTGCTTCCGCATAAGCTGTCGCTTCATCGACTTCTTTTTCCATCGTTTGTTCGATGGCTGTCGCTGATTCTTCCGTCAAAACGCCCATTTCAATCAGACGCGCCCGGAAAAGTTTGATTCCGTCACGTGTCTTTAAGGCATCGAGTTCTTCAGCAGAACGATACGATTTATCATCATCATCCGATGAGTGTGGAACGAGGCGTTCGACTTCGACCTCGATCAATGTTGGACCTTCGCCCCGTAATCCACGTTCGCGTGCTTCCTTGACGACCTTGTAGACAGCGAGTGGATCGATACCGTCCACCGTATAACCAGGCATTCCGTAGCCGATCGCACGGTCAGCAACGTGTTTTGCCGACAATTGCTTCGAAAGTGGTGTCGAAATTGCATACTTATTGTTTTCACAGAACAAGATGACAGGGAGCTTATGAATCCCAGCGAAGTTTGCCCCTTCATGGAAATCCCCTTGGTTTGATGAACCTTCACCGAACGAGACATAAGCAACGAGTGGTTCCTTACGCATCTTCGCAGCCAGTGCGATCCCAACGGCATGAGGTACTTGTGTCGTAACTGGACTTGAACCTGTCACGATATTTAAAGCACGTGAACCATAGTGTCCTGGCATTTGACGACCACCTGAGTTTGGATCTTCTGCTTTGGCGAATGCCGACAGCATGATATCGCGTGATGTTTGACCGAAGTGCAAGACGACCCCTAAATCACGGTAATACGGCAAAATATAATCCGTTCCTTTTTCAAGTGCGAAAGCCGCACCGACTTGAGCCGCTTCTTGCCCTTGGCACGAGACGAGGAATGGAATTTTACCTGCACGGTTCAACTTCCACATCCGTTCATCGATTTTCCGCGCACGGACCATCGTTTCGAACATGTGAATCGCGTCTTGTTCTGTCAATCCGAGTTCTACCAATTCTTTGAATTCTATTTTTTCCATTCGTAATTCCTCCTTAGGCGTGAACCGCAAGTCCGTCGACGGCTAGTGCTGCTTCTCCGAATGCTTCTGACAAGGCTGGATGCGGATGCACGAGCTGTCCGACTTCCCATGCCGTTGCATTGAGTACGAGTGCTAATCCACCTTCACTAATCAATTCCGTTGCTTTTGGTCCAACGATGTGAACGCCGACGAGATCATCTGTCTTCGCATCGGAGACGAGCTTGATGAATCCTGCTGCCTCTCCTTCAATCCGCGCTTTCCCTAATCCATTGAACGAGAAGCTCCCTACTTTGACGTCCATTCCGGCACGTTTCGCTTCGTCTTCCGTCAAACCGACCGATGCCGCTTCCGGTACGCTGTAGATACAACGTGGGACGAACGCATATTCAAGTGGTGTCGTCGTTCCGTTTACGATTGCTTCGACTGCTTTGACCCCTTCTGCCGACGCGACATGCGCGAGTTGCAAGCGACCGATGACATCTCCGATCGCATAAATATGTTGATCCTTTGTCCGGAAATGTTCATCGACTTGGATGAAGCCGTTTTCGACTACGATATTCGTATTTTCGATCCCGATACCTTCAACGTTCGCCATCCGACCAATGGCAACGAGCAATTTATCCGCTTCAAGTGTCGTCTGTTCTCCGTTCCGGTCGATTGCAATTGAAACACCGTCTTCCGACATACGGAACGTATCGCTTTGAGCAGCTGCACCGGTATGAATTTTGACGCCACGCTTTTTCAATTGACGAGCCACTTCACGGCTGACTGCTGCGTCTTCCGTCGGTAAAATCCGGTCGCTGAATTCAACGACCGTTACTGCCACGTCGAAATCCGTCAACATCGATGCCCATTCGACACCGATGACGCCACCACCGATGATGACAATCGATTTTGGCAAGTCTGCCATGTCCAACGCATCATCCGAACTGAGGACATACTCTGAATCAAAAGCGAGTCCGTTTAATGGACGTGGGCGCGATCCGGTTGCAACAATCAATTGACGCGGAAGAATCAATTCTCCTTCGCCTTCTTCCGGCTCGACACTGATCGTCCCTGGCATCGGTGAAAAGATACTTGGTCCAAGAATCGATCCCCGACCATGGAATACTTCAATTTTCCCTTTTTTCATCAAATGCTGAATGCCTGCTTCTAATCCATCCACGATCTCTTGTTTCCGTTGTTTGACCTGTTCGAATCGTAAAAACGATTCCGGTACATCCACGCCATATGTAGCAGCGTGTTTGACCGTCTGATAGACTGCTGCTGATTTCAAAAAGGCTTTGGATGGGATACAGCCACGATGTAGGCATGTGCCACCCAGTTTCCCTTGTTCTACGATTGCTACCGACTTCCCGGCTTGTGCTGCACGAATCGCAGCGACATATCCACCGGGTCCACCACCTAGGACAACGACGTCGAATTCTCTAGCCATGTTGGTTCGCCTCCATATTCCTTAACTTCCTCTTCCCCACGTAAGACACGCAACACTCCTTCTGCGAGCGCCTGTAACTCATCCTCACCTGGGCTACGTACGACTTGACCAAGATGTGCGACACGTTCTTCGATCGCGGTCGTCAACCGATCACTATAAGCAAGTCCGCCCGTTAAGATGATCGCATCGAGCTGTCCGAACAATACGGCACTTTGACCGGCAATCTCTTTCGCAATCCGGTACGCCATTGCGTCATATAAGAGGGCTGCTTGCTCGTCTCCTGCTTCAATGCGTCGTTCGATTTCGATCGCGTCGAACGTACCCAAGTGCGCGACAAGTCCGCCTGACCCAACGACCAGACGCTTCATCTCTTCAAGTTTATACTTGGTACTATAACATAGTTCTACTAGTTGACCAACAGGTAGCGATCCGCTCCGCTCTGGTGAAAACGGACCTTCTCCGTCAAGTCCATTATTCACATCGATGACACGTCCGTCTTGGTGTACACCGACCGTAATGCCGCCGCCCATGTGCGCGATAATTAGGCGCAATTCCTCATACGGACGTCCGATTTCCTTCGCGTACCGTTTCGCAACAGCTTTTTGGTTCAAGGCATGAAAAATACTCTTTCGTTCAAGTTCAGGTAAGCCTGTAATCCGTGCAATCGGTTCTAGCTCGTCAACGACGACCGGATCGACAATGAACGACGGAATGTCGAGTGTCCGCGCGATTTCGTCCGCGAGGAGTCCACCGAGGTTCGATGCATGAACACCAAAAATGCCACTGAGTAAGTCTTCTCGCATTTCCCGATTCACGGCATACGTTCCACTAACGAGCGGCCGGAGTAGACCACCACGTCCGACCACTGCAGTAAGCGCTTTCAAATCAATCTGCTCTTCAGCTAACACTTCGAGCAATACATGACGACGCATCTCCAGCTGCGCTGGAAGCGGTCCCCCGACCGCTTCCGCTGGATGGCGTAACGTCTTCGTGAACACCTGATTCGCTCCTTCGAAAATACCAATCTTCGTCGAAGTCGAACCGGGATTGATCGTTAAAATACGTTCGCTCATGGATATCCTCCTCTGATCAGCCACGTGATCCTAGAATGTTTTTATCACGACGCAAGAACTGACTGCGGGCACTACGCATCGTTGCAATGCGCTCTTCTGCCATTTTTTCAGCAGCACGGTATGTCGGTAAATGATCACGTTTTGCAATTTCGAATACTTTCGTAACAGCATCATAGACAAGTTCAACTTTTTTCATGGCGCGGTCACGATTGTATCCGTCGAGTTCATCGGCAACGTTGATGACACCACCGGCATTGATGACGAAGTCTGGTACGTATAAGATATCGCGCTCCTCTAACATGTCACCGTGGCGATCTTCTTTAAGTTGATTATTCGCTGCTCCAGCGATGAT
The DNA here is from genome assembly GCF_053878415.1 of Exiguobacterium sp. EA-TM-5. NCBI lineage: Bacteria > Bacillati > Bacillota > Bacilli > Caryophanales > Exiguobacterium > Exiguobacterium sp. EA-TM-5. The sequence goes on from NZ_CM132670.1 coordinate 2,632,498, forward strand.
CTTGACTTTCAATTGCGGGATTGTTTCGTCGTTTAATGTTGCACCGAGGGCACATGGTGCAAAGATGTCCGCTTCGACGCTATAGATGTCTTCTGGTGCGACGATCAACGCACCGAATGCTTCTTCTGCACGTTGTAGCGCTTCTTGGTTGATGTCCGTGACGATCAACTTCGCTCCTTCTTCATGTAAATGACGGCACAGGTTGAAAGCAACGTTACCGACACCTTGAATCGCAATCGTTTTACCACCGAGTGAATCTGTTCCGTACACTTCTTTTGCTGCTGCTTTCATACCACGGTAGACACCGTACGCCGTGACTGGTGATGGGTTCCCACTTGATCCGAATGCTGGGCTGACACCTGTAACGAAGTCCGTCTCCATGTGAATGTAATCCATGTCTGCTACTGTTGTGTTGACATCTTCAGCTGTGATGTAACGACCGTTGAGTGACTGAACATAGCGACCGAATGCCCGGAAGAGTGCTTCTGATTTTTGTGTCTTCGCATCACCGATGATGACAGCTTTACCGCCGCCGAGGTTCAAACCAGCCGCTGCGTTCTTATACGTCATACCTTTTGATAAACGAAGCGCATCAATCAATGCTTCCTCGTCTGATGCATAGTTCCACATGCGAAGTCCACCAAGTGCTGGACCGAGTGTCGTATCATGAATCGCGATGATGGCTTTTAAACCAGATACTTTATCGTGACAAAAAACAACTTGTTCGTAATCTTCCATCTCCATTGTTTCAAAGATACTGAAGCGTGATTCTACGTTTGTTTCGACCATTTTAAGTTCCTCCTCAAGTTGTTTGTTTCACTTTTTTCGTTTGTTGAGCATTTAATAGCGCAAAGGCTAATGAGTACATTTTTGCTTCTGCTGTATCAGCACGGCTTGTCAATACGACCGGAGCCCGTGCTCCGACGAGAATCGCCGCAACGGATGCATGTGCGAAATACATCAGTGATTTGTAGATGACGTTTCCGACTTCGATTTGTGGGACGACGAGTAGGTCCGCTTGACCTGCTACGTCTCCTGTTAATCCTTTTTGCTGTGCAGCTACAAGATTCACGGCATTGTCGAGCGCGAGTGGTCCGTCTACAAGGCAATCCTTGATTTGACCACGTCGGTTCATTTGTGTCAAAAGAGCAGCATCAATCGTTGCCTGCATCGTCGGATTGACGACTTCGACGGCAGCTAAGACCGCAACTTTCGGTAATCCGTACCCGAGCGCCCGTAAAGCGGAGACACCATTCTCGATGATCTTCACCTTGTCTTCAAGTGACGGTTGGATATGAATCGCTGCATCGGTCAATCCAATTGCCGATTCACGTCCTGGTACTTCAAACAATGCGACATGCGACAAGACATTCCCTGAACGTAGACCCGTTTCCTTACTCAAGACAGCTTTCATGAACGTTGCTGTTGGAACGAGTCCTTTCATCAACACGCTCGCATCCCCTTTGCGAACGGCATGAGCAGCGCGTTCAGCCGCTTCTTGCGATGTAGAGGTATGGGTAATCACGAATTGTGACTCCCGTAATGCCCGTTTTTGAATCATCTGCTGGATTCGCGTTGCATCCCCGAACAAATGAAAACGCGCTAAGTCGTTCTCAATTGCTAATGCGACAGCATCCATCACTTCTTCGTCATCCGCAGCCGCAATCGCAACGACGGAATCTTCGAGTCGAGCTGCCTGCTCGACCATTTCACTGAATCTCACCGTATTCCCCCCTTACCTGTCATACATAAATAGTAATAGCAATTTTCGTGCCAAATTAAAAGAGACGGTAGGACAAGCAAGAACGTCTTTAATTTTGCACGCTTTTGCATTTTTTGCAATATATTGCACGCAAAAATTTGCGTTTCACGAATAGATGTTAAATCGTTCCACTTTATAATAGAGTGCGCGGAGTGAAATCCCGAGTTGCTTCGCCGCTTCTGTTTTGTTGCCATTAAAGGCAGTAAGCGCTTCCCGAATCAACCGTTCTTCGACGTGTGACATCTCATCTGATAAATGCTTGATTTCCTTTTTCTGTCTGGTTGCAACTTTTGTTGTTTGTGGAACGACCAGTTGAAGGTGTCCTTTCCGTAAGACCGTTTCCGTTTTATCAGTAAAAATCAAGGCGCGTCCAATGACATTTTCGAGTTCACGAACGTTTCCTTTCCACGGTTGCTTCTTCATTGCTTCAAGTACATCATCCGAGATCCGCCCAACCGATCGTCCATAACTCTGATTCAATTTACGCAGTAAATGTAATGTTAAAGGAGCAATATCATCCGGACGCTCCCGGAGTGATGGAATGTGAATTGGTAAACGATTGATTCGATAATAGAGATCTTCTCGGAACTCATTCATAATGATTTTTTGTTCCAGATTGGCATTCGTCGCTGCGATGATTCGAACGTCGACCGGAATCGCCTTTGTTCCACCAACACGAACGACTTCATTTTCCTGCAACACGCGTAACAGTTTGGCCTGGACGTCGAGCGGCAGTTCTCCGATTTCATCTAAGAACAATGAACCACCGTGTGCTTCTTCGAAGTAACCTCGCTTGCCGCCGCGCCGTGCCCCTGAGAACGCTCCATCCTCGTAACCGAATAGTTCACTTTCGAGTAACGTCGGTGCAATCGCCGCACAGTTGACGCGGACGAATTGTTCATATTTACGTTCGCTCGCCGCATGGATCGCGTGTGCGAACAACTCTTTTCCGGTTCCGGATTCACCACGAATCAACACGTTAACTGGCATCGTTGCTGCAAGTTTTGCTTGGTCGACGACGAAGCGCATCGCCTCACTCTCAGCAATGATATCGTCAAACGTATACTTCGCTTCGAGTGTCCGAATTTTTTGACGTGCTGCCTTTAATTCCTTGGTGAGTGCTTTCATTTCTGATATATCTCGAATGACACCGACAGAACCACGGACTTGTCCATCGACGATAACAGGTGCAGCATTCACGATGATGTCCCGTTGATCTTGCCCGATCTTCATACGAACATCTCGCACATTCTCGCCTGTATTCAAGACTTTTAAATGAACCGAATCTTGCATTCCGATGTCGGCACTTGCCGGTTTTCCAACGACATCCCGTTCCGTGAAACCCGTCATTCGTGTGTATGCCGGATTGATCATCATCGTTTGACCGTCTTGATCAGCGACGGAAATCGCTTCACTCGTACAATGAATGATGGCTTCGAGCATTTTTTCTTTTTCAGTCAGACGCTCGAGTAACACTCTGACGAACTCTCCCGGCAAAACCGCTGCTCCTGGAAAATCATGAATCAATTGTTCCAGTACGCCATTTTCTCCCGTAGCGTCAATAATAAAATCAACATCTGTCCCTTCGAATGCAGACCAGTTCGTTTCGATACGAATCTCAGCGCGACGTGCAAGCGCTACCCCAGGTGCGTCCATGTTTGGATCGACAAGGCCAATGACCGTTAATAATGGTGAACGTTGGAACGCATGCAGGACTTCCGTCCCCCCTTGACCAGCCCCAATGACAAGTAGATGATGCATATGAATCTCCCCCTTTGAAACTGCTTACATTTCTATCGTACTCGGAATAAAATAGGGAAGCAAACCCGATTCGCAGAACGATCGATTTTTTGATACAATACGCTTGGAAAGGAGTGGCGTCCTATGCGTATCATTGGTTTGCTCTCGTTATTGATTCCTGGCATCATCGGTGCAATTGGTATTAAACTCATGCGTGACAGCGTATTTCTAATTGCTCAAGTCCCCTTTAAATACTTAGGCGATGCAGGATATGTATATGTCTTACAAGGCCTCGTTGGTTTGATTCTTGCGATGGGTGGCATCGGTTTTGTCGCAGGATATGTCTTTTATCGCGATCGTAAGCGTGGTAAAGTCTCCGACCGCTATCAAAAAAAATGAACACAGAAAAAGGTCCCCATCTCTTGAACTCATTTCAAGCGCGGGACCTTTTACTCGTATAAAATTGGTTTCACTTACGGATGAACTCCTCTCATAGTTAGAACTATTCGTGTACTCCAAAACCTTAGGTGTTCCTCTTAATGAAGAGGTGGAAAGAAATCAGATCTGGCTATCGGGCTAACGATAGAATGGTATTTCAGTTCCATCATCTGACTGTACTCAGGACCTAGGTGGAGCGTAATGTCATCCGCTTGAAGCAGTCAAACATTCGGTTGCTAACAATCACTGCTAGACAACACTCCTTTTCACGAACTGTACTTTTTCATTTTAGACGATCCGTTACCTTCCACTTTTCCCTAGCTTCGAAATCATGGAAGCTCCCATTCATTCGAGATTTCCCATCTAGAATGAACAAGATACCTTGGTACGACTTCTACCAAGAGAATGTCGTCCGGCATTCTTGAGCCATTTACAGTTGGCGTTCTGAGATGATGTTCATCAACGGGATTTCCGGAGTCCTCGCCGACTCGACGTTCATCTGACGTCTTGCCAAATCATTTGGTATCTTTATTATAACAAACATTTCAGTTTATGCAATATTTATTTGTAAACGCTTTTATTTTTTTTTAAGGCTACGTACGGTATGCTGGATGAAGAACATAATCGAAAGGAGATCGTGTATGCGAAAAATCATCGTATTCGAACATCTATCTTTAGACGGTGTCGTTCAAGCACCGAGCGGCAAAGATGAGGATGTGAGCAACGATTTCAAGCACGGTGGGTGGACTGCTCCATTTCAACACCCTGAGATCGGTCAGGTCATTCGAGGATGGATGCATGAGGACTGCTCCCTGTTGCTTGGTCGCGCGACTTACGAGCAATGGTCGAGTTATTGGCCACATCATGCCGATATCTGGCCAGTAGCTGATCGTGCTATGAAGTATGTCGCTACGCGTCATGCACCACCTGTCCTTTGGCAGCCGACGACATATTTGAATCAACCGACTTCTGAACTCACACGCTTGAAGCAACAAGACGGACCACCGCTTCACGTCTGGGGGAGTAGTCAACTCGTTCATGCGCTTTATCAAGCCGATCTGATAGATGAACTTCGATTGATCATCTATCCCGTCATCATTGGTTCGGGTAAACGCCTGTTTCCCGACCACGGAATGGCGCCCCTCACTTGGAACGTCAAGGAACGACAGACGTTTGAAAACGGCGTGTTGATTGTTTGTTATGAACGAAATAAGAATTAAAAACACACCGTCTATCCATTAGACGGTGTGTTTGCTTTAACCAGATTGTTCTTGATTCATATGGCTCGATACATATGAGATGAATTCCGAGTTCTTCGGACTTTTCTCTTGTTCGATGCGACCATTAAAGAGTTCGTGCTGTTGCATCCCTTCATTCCATGCCGACTTGATGGCGTGACGCATTGCCCGTTCGACACGTGAAGCCGTCGTTTGATGTTTTTTGGCGATTGTCGGGTATAGTTCCTTTGTGATCAAACCGAGTAAATCTTCGCGTTCGAGCACCATCAATACAGCATCTTTTAAATACGTAAACCCTTTGATGTGCGGGGCAATCCCCACTTCTCGGAGTGTCGTACCGACTTTCAAGTCAATCGTTTCAACCGTCGGCGCTTGTCCTTGATTCGTCACAAGACGAATTTTTTGGACAAGCTGGTCCATACTGAACGGTTTAAGTAAGAAATACGATGCCCCAAGGGTAACCGCCTGTTGTGAGACTTCGTCCTTACCGAAAGCACTCAGCATGATGACAGCAGGATTCTTCTTTTTCTTCATCAACTCTTCGAGCACACCGAGCCCATCTAAATGGGGCATGATGATGTCGAGAAGTAATACATCGACTTCATGTTCTTTCATACGTTCGAGACAACTCTCGCCGTTGTAGGCGACGCAAACGACTTCCATGTCTTCTTGCGCAGTGATATGTTGGCGAATCAATTCAACCATTTCGCGATTATCATCTGCTATCCCGACTTTAATCAATCCTTACACCCCATTTTTAAGCGATTCTTTCATCGTCTTCGCCTGATCCATCAATTCTTCGGCATGACGTAACGTCAAATCCGTCATATGCGCACCGGAAATCATCCGTCCGAGCTCGTTTCCTCGGTCTGACTGAGACAAGACGTTAACTTGAGTCGTCGTACGGTCCGTCTCTTCGATTTTTCGAATATACAGATGTTGATCAGCCATTGAAGCGACTTGTGGTAAGTGCGTGATACAGAGCACTTGTCCGTCTACTGACAAACGATAGATTTTTTCAGCCATCGCTTGTGCGACACGACCCGAGACACCCGTATCGACTTCATCAAAAATGATGGAAGAGACTCCGACCGAGCGTGAGAAGATTGATTTCAGTCCGAGCATGATTCGAGATAATTCTCCGCCTGACGCGACTTTTCCAAGTGACTTAAACGGCTCTCCCGCATTCGTCATGATAAAGAACTCGACTTGGTCGATTCCGTTCTTCCGTAACATCGGCGTTTTCCCGTCCTGAAGAAAACGAATTTCGAATCGTGCTTTTTCCATGTAAAGCTCACGTAATTCCAAATGAATCGCTTCACTTAATTGAATCGCTGCTTTACGTCGTTGTTGTGAGAGTCGACCACCAATCTCAAACAATTCGCCTTCGAGCTGTTCGACTTCGGCTTTTAATCGTTCAATCCGTTCATCTCGATTCGTCATCGTATCGAGTTCGACTCGAATCTTCTCACCGTACGCGATGACTTCTTCGATCGTCGCCCCATATTTTCGTTTCAGCTGTTGAAAGACCGATAAACGTTGTTCGATCTCATCAAGTCGATTGGAATCAAACTCGAGTGTTTCGAGTTGATCCCGGATGGCATAACCTACTTCTTCTAGTCCATAAAAGGCGCTCGCGATCGCGTCACTCTGCTGAGAAAACTGTTCATCGATGCTCGATGCTTGCTGTAATTCACGCATCGCGTCTCCAACAGAGTCGATGCCGCGCATCTCATCATGTAGAGCATCATACGCAGTTTTCAACGATGCATATAATTTCTCGAAGTTCGCGAGGCGATTTCGTTCAACGAGCAATTCATCTTCCTCATGTGCCCGAAGTTTTGCCCCTTCAATCTCTTCCGTCTGAAACGATAATAAATCGATGCGTTGTGCGAGCTCTTGCTCACTTTGTGCGAGTGATTGCAAAGCCGCCCGTTTTTCTTCGTATGCTTGATACCCCGATTGATAGGCTTGTAGTAACGGTGCAATCGTCTCTTGCGCGAAGTCATCGAGAATCGCTTGATGATACGTACTGTCCATTAAATGCTGATGTTCATGTTGCCCGTGCATGTCGACGAGGACGCGCCCGAACTCACGTAAGATCGTCAGTGTGACCAGCTTGTTGTTGACGCGACAGACACTTTTCCCGGTCGCGAACAGATCACGTCTTAAGATGATCAATCCATCTTCGATATCGATGCCATATTCTTCTGCGAGATCATAGACGAGATGGTCGTCTTCAATCAGAAATAGTCCTTCTAACTCCGCTCGATCTTCCCCGTATCGAACGAATTCCGAAGAACCACGTCCACCAATCAACAAACCGATTGCGTCGAGAACGATCGATTTACCGGCACCTGTTTCCCCAGTCAAGACGGTCATTCCTTTTTTAAAGTCGATCTGTAGCTCGTCAATGATCGCAAATTGTTTGATCGATAATTCAGCTAGCATCCTGTCAACTCCTTACAGCATTTCTAAGATTCGTTCCGTCACTTCTTTCGCCTGCTCCTCACTCCGTGCGATCAACAGGATCGTATCATCCCCACACACCGTTCCAAGCAGTTCGTTCCAGCTCAAATGATCCAATAAGACAGCGACTGCATTCGCATTTCCAGGTAGGACATGCATGACAATCAGATTTTGAGCAGAATCAATCGAGATGAAGCTATCCCCGAGCAGACGCCGCAATTTCCCGAGTGGGTTGAAGCGTTGATCGGCAGGTAAGCTATATTTATAACGTCCATCATTCAACGGGACTTTGACGAGATGGAGTTCCTTGATATCTCGTGATACCGTTGCCTGTGTCACCTTATATCCTGCATTTCGTAATTCCTCTACCAATTCATCCTGGGTTTCTACTTCCGATTGGGTGATGATTTCCCGAATCTTAATCAATCGTTGCCCCTTTGTCATCCCTGCACCTCACAGTATTCTTCGATGTTACTATTGTAATCCAATAAATCATTAAAAGTCCACGTTTGCCATTTTATTATGAGGTTTCATCGTACTGAACAACAACGAAGACGGACCCATGAACCGGATCCGCCTTCGTTTTCATCTGTTCATTTAAAGACTAGCGTGTGCTCGCTTGACCGTCTCTACCGCATTAACGGATGCATCGAGTCCTGGTTGACCAAGACGGGCATGTAACAAGAACTCGATATTACCCTCTCCACCAGTAATCGGTGAGTAATCGAGTTGCTTGACGTAGAATCCTTGTTGAATGAAGAATTCGATCATCTCATCGAGCACTCGGACATGAATCCGTTCGTCCCGCACGATCCCTTTTTTACCAATATCATCGCGCCCTGCTTCGAATTGCGGTTTAACGAGCGCCATGACATCTCCTCCTTCGACGAGAATCGTTTTCAGTGGAGGAAGCATCAACCGTAACGAGATGAATGAGACATCAATCGTCGCGAACTGTGGCGAGACAGAGAACATGTCTGGTGTGGCATGCCGGAAATTCGTTTTTTCCATTACCGTCACGCGATCATCTGAACGAAGTTTCCAGTCCAGCTGATTCGAACCGACATCGAGGGCGTACATATGCGCTGCTCCATTTTGTAAGGAACAGTCCGTAAAACCACCCGTTGAAGATCCGATATCAAGACCCGTTTTGCCCGTGACATCAAAATCGAATACTTGAAGTGCCTTTTCCATCTTAAAGCCGCCACGACCAACATACGGCATCAATTGACCTTTGACATGCAGATCAATATCCGATTTGACCTTTTCACCGGCCTTCTCCAGTCGTTCCGTCCCGCTAAAGACGAGTCCAGCCATGATCGACCGCTTCGCTTTTTCACGCGTTTCAAACAAACCGCGCTCGACGAGAAGAACGTCGAGGCGGATTTTTTTTACATTTTCCATGAATCGTCACACACTCTGTTTCTTTCCTTGATTGACGAAAGCGCGTACTTCTTCTGCGATTTGTCCAGGTAATAATCCGATTTCTTCAAGTAACTCATTGACACCGCCATGCTCGATATACCAATCCGGAATACCGAAACGCTTGACACGTGGGAATGCTTCCTGCTCGTTCGCATGCTCAAGAACAGCTGATCCAAATCCACCTTTTAGGACAGCTTCTTCGAGCGTCACAAGTGGGATGCCTTCTGCATAAAGTGCATTCAGCATTTTCTCATCAAGCGGTTTGATCGTCCGAGCATTGATGACACGAACCGAAAGTTCGTCCGCTAGGAGATTTGCAATCTTAAGTGCATCCTGCACTTGTGGTCCGAACGCAAGAATCGCGACATCCGTTCCTTCGCGTTCGACTTCCCATGTATCAAGTGAAATTTCGTGCAATGTCTCATCCATTGGTACACCAATTCCTTCGCCACGCGGGAAACGAACGGCGATTGGTCCTTCGTATTTAACAGCAGAATAGAGTAAGTGCTGCAGTTCATTCTCATCTTTTGCCATGACGATTCGAATATTCGGCACATGGCGCATGAAGGCAATATCGAAGACCCCTTGGTGTGTCTCTCCATCTGCTCCGACGAGTCCTGATCGGTCAATCGTAAACGTCACGTCGAGATTTTGACGCGCGACATCATGGACGAGTTGATCGTATGCGCGCTGGAAGAATGTCGAGTAGATCGACACAACCGGTTTCATGTCTTGCGTCGCTTGACCTGCAGCGAACGTGACAGCGTGTTGTTCCGCGATCCCAACATCAAACATCCGCTCTGGGAATTCTTTTTCAAAACAATCGAGTTTAGAACCGACACTCATCGCTGGCGTGATCAATGTCAGCTTTTCATCATCGCGTGCTATCTTCGTTAAGGTATCCGCTACCGTAAAGGAATAACTTGGTGCTTTTGATTTCCCTTTGATAACTTCGCCAGACTCCATCTTGTATGGTCCAAGACCATGCCACGTGCCGACTCCGTCGAACTCTGCCGGGCGATAGCCCTTCCCTTTTTTCGTGATGACGTGAAGCAGGACAGGTCCTTCTTCTTTTTTTACGTAGTTGAGTTGTTCGATCAAATCATTAAGATCGTGTCCATCGACCGGACCATAATAGTTGAAGCCGAGCTCTTCGAAGAACATACCAGGCACAAGTGCTCCTTTGACGGCTTCCTTCAATTTCTCGCTTCCTTTTTCAAGGCGTCCGCCAATGACCGGAATTTTTTTAATTAACGTTTCGAGCTCATCTTGTGCATAACGCACTTTGCGTGATGAACGAATCCGTCCGAGCATTTGATGCATCGCCCCAACGTTTGGTGCAATCGACATCTCGTTATCGTTCAAGATGACGATGACATTTTGTTGTTCTGCTCCGATGTGATTCAATGCTTCAAGTGCCATACCACCTGTCAAAGCACCGTCACCGATGATTGCGACTGCACGATCATCCTTACCGCTCAGTTCATTCGAGACAGCAATCCCCATTGCTGCTGACAGAGACGTCGAGCTGTGTCCTGTCTCCCAAACGTCGTGCACACTCTCATTACGTTTCGGGAATCCACAGAGTCCCTTATGCTTGCGAAGCGTATCAAACTGGCTCGCACGTCCTGTGAGAATCTTGTGCACATATGCTTGGTGTCCGACATCCCAGACGAACTTGTCATTCGGACTGTTGAATTCACGATGCAACGCAAGCGTCAACTCGACGACACCAAGGTTCGGTGCTAAGTGGCCACCTGTCGTAGCTAATTCTTCAATCAAAAAGCGTCGAATGTCGCCAGCGAGGACTTCGAGTTCGGAGACCGACATACGCTTTAAAAATGACGGATCCTGTATTTCTGTCAATTTCATACCTTACCGCCTCTTTTCCTTACAATCTTATAGGGTTTGTACCCTACATTGTACTAGAACAATCTATTGAGCGCCATTGTCAGCATAGAAAAAGACGACGCAGATGCGTCGTCCTGCTTAATGGTCGCGCTTGACCACGAAGTCGAGCAGTTCCTTAAGTGTCGTCGCTTCGACCGATAATGCATCAATCGCTTGTTCCGCTGCTTCCACTTGGGCTGTCAGCGCACGTTTCGCCCCTTCAAGACCAAGTAATTTTGGATACGTTGCTTTTTCGTTGCCTTCGTCACTCCCAACCGGCTTCCCGATTTTTTCGGCATCTCCTGTTACATCCAAGATGTCGTCTTGGATTTGGAAGGCGATTCCGAGATGACGACCGTATTGTTGTAAGTGCTCAAGATCCGTCGAACTGACTGTTGCAAGCAAGCCACCCGCTTCAACAGCAAAGACGAGAAGTGCTCCCGTTTTCCGGCGATGAATCGATTCAAGCTCTGCTACATCGTTAATACCGCCACGCTCTCCGAGCATATCGTCGAGTTGACCACCAACCATACCCGTAGCACCCGCTGCCGCTGCCAACCGTTCGACAAGGGCAAGCTTCACTTCTGGCGAAGCCGGTGTCTCAAGAAGACAGCTAAAAGCGTTCGTGAGCAAGGCGTCTCCTGCTAAAATCGCTGTCGCTTCATCAAAAGCGATATGATTCGTTGGACGTCCACGACGGAGATCGTCGTCGTCCATTGCTGGAAGATCATCGTGAATCAGAGAATATGTATGAATCATCTCGAGCGCCGCAGCAGTCGCATCACCTTTTGAACGATCGATTGAAAAGGCATCGAGTACCGCATAAATCAAGGCTGGACGAATTCGTTTCCCACCCGCATCGAGTGAATACCGCATCGAGTCGCGTAAACGCTCCGGTGCATCGAGTCGCTCCATGAATTCTTCCATCTTGTTTTCGACTTGTGTCTTCCACTCATTCAAGGCAATCATTGCGCTCCTCCTTTTTCCCGTAGCGTACCATCTTGCTCCAGGATTTGATCGAGTTTTTTTTCAGCAACGGATAACTTTCCTTGGCAGAGAGCTGTCAACTTAACGCCCTCTTCATAAAGAGCCATCGCTTGTTCAAGAGGCGCTTCGCCCTCTTCTAGTAACGTGACGATTTCTTCTAGTCGTTCTAGTGCTTCTTCAAAAGATTGTTCGGTCTCCATCCTTATTCCCCATCCTCTCGTTTAGCACGAATCGTTCCATCATGGAAGCGGATATCGAACGAAGACGCTGTCAATGCCTTCGCGGAACGGACAATTTGTCCATCCTGTTCGACATACGTATAGCCGCGCATCAGGACATGCGTCGGACTGACGGAGTCGAGTCGCGCGAGCACATGACGCACCTGTTGTTGTTTCGATTGTAAGATCCGACGAACAATTTCGAGTCGACGACGCGATTGTTCAATCGTCGCCTTTTGTTGCACGAATCGATCACGTACCGGTACCCTCATTAAACGTGTGTGAAGACGCTCCACCTGTTGCTGGTTTTGCGCTACTACATGCTGGATCTCTTTTTGGAGCGACATCTCTGCTCGGTCCAATTGCTCTTGCTTCAATCCAAGTAGGACACGTGGTGATTTCAGTCCGTAACTCGTAGCAAGACGCGTCACTTGCTCCTGTTTACTCTTGAGAAGTTGTGCATACGTCCGTTCTAAACGTCGTTGCACATCCTGGACACGACGGACGAGTGCATCTGCTTCTGGTGTGACGAGTTCTGCCGCTGCCGTTGGTGTAGCGGCGCGAACGTCCGCAACGAAATCACTGATCGTAAAATCGGTTTCGTGACCGACGGCCGAGACGATCGGAATGCGTGATTCGAATACAGCTGTCACAACAGACATTTCATTAAATGCCCACAATTCTTCGATTGAACCGCCACCACGACCGATGATTAAGACGTCACAGGCAGCATGCTCATTCATCAACTGAATAGCACGATTGATTTGCGGTGCCGCGTCCGCTCCCTGTACAAGAACCGGGGCGAACACGATGGCTGCTTGCGGATAACGGCGACGGAGTGTCGTTGCGATATCATGAAGCGCTGCTCCTTTTGGAGACGTGATGATTCCGATGCGCTCCGGAAAAGCAGGTAACGGTTTTTTGATTTCTGGATCAAACCACCCACGCTCTTCGAGATCCACTTTTAAGCGTGAGAATGCCTCATATAGCGCCCCCACCCCATCTTCCGTCATCCGTTCGACATAGAGCTGCATCTCACCAGATGATACGTATACGGATAAGCGCGCCGTGACGACGACACGCATGCCATCGCGAACGTCTGCCTTGACGCGACTCGCATCACGGGCGAACATGACGGCTTTCATCCGCGACTGTTCATCCTTCAACGTAAAATAAAGGTGACCAGAAGAGTGTCGTTTAAAGTTCGACACTTCTCCCACCACCTGGACTTGTTGCAGAAGGGCGTCGCCTTCTAGTTCACGTTTGACATATTGGACTAAATCGGAAACGTGAAGAGGTTCGCTCATCGCGCAGCCTCAATCGTGTTGTGCAGTAGCATCGTAATCGTCATCGGACCAACACCACCCGGAACAGGTGTAATCATCGATGCAACATCTTGAATCGTATCAAATTCAACATCACCAACGAGTTTTCCATCGACGCGGTTTACACCAACATCAATGACGACAGCGCCCGGTTTCACCATATCCGCAGTAATCAGCTTTGGTACGCCGACTGCCACGATTAAGATATCCGCTTGGCGCGTCATCACACCGAGGTCTTTAGTTTTTGAATGACAATAGGAAACGGTAGCCGATTCATTCAAGAACAACATACCGACGGGTTTACCGACGATTTGGCTACGTCCGACAACGACGACATGTTGACCTGCAATCGGTACGTTCATCTCTTTGACGAGATGGAGAATACCGTTTGGTGTACATGGTAAAAACGTCGGTTCACCAATCATCATTTTCCCAACAGAGACAGGATGGAAACCATCGACGTCTTTTTCAGGAGAAATCGCAAAAATGACTTTGCTTTCATCAATATGGTTAGGTAACGGCAATTGAACGAGAATCCCGTGGACACTCGCATCAACGTTCAGACGTTCGATCAAGTGAAGGAGCTCTGATTCCGTTGTTTCTGCCGGAAGCCGGATCAACTCCGAATCCATGCCGATTTCCTTCGCCGCCTTTTCTTTACCACGTACATAAGATTGACTAGCAGGATCTTCGCCAATCAGGATGACAGTCAATTGCGGTTGAATCCGCTGTTCTTTCAGACGTGCGACTTCTTCTTTCAGCTTCATACGATATGAATGGGCTACCTGTTTTCCATCGATTACTACTGCCATGATTTGTCCACTCCCCCAAAAAGTTCGATTCACTCTTCTGTCTGTTTGTCTCTATTCGGTTTTACATCGGTTTATGAGTTTTCTTTGACGACGCCTTGTGCAACTTTACCGAGAACACCGTTGACGATTTTCGTTGCTTCTTCGTCTGCGAACGCTTTCGTCAATTCGATAGCTTCGTTAATCGTCACTCGAACAGGAATGTTCGTTTCAAACAATAATTCGTAAACGGCTAAACGAAGAATCGTCCGCTCGATGTTTCCGAGTCGTTCGAACGACCAATTCACGAGTGCTTCGCGAATGTGTTGATCAATCGTTGCTTTGTTTGTTTCGACGCCGTTCACCAATTGCTCGACGAATGTGTCGTATTCCTTACCTTCTACCGCGAATTCAATGGCCTCTTGTGCAGTTAGATCCGAGAGTTCCATTTGGAACAAAGATTGGACTGCGAGTTCGCGTGCCATGTGTCGTTTCATCATGATTTTGCGTGCTCCTTTTTTTGTCGTTCTCAATCAGTTAGTTTAGCACATTCCTCTTTTAAAAAACATAGAGAACGCCAAAAAAAGACGGGAGTTCGTCACACAAACTCCCGTCCTGATTCAGTTTACGATCGTACCTTTTAACTCACGCTCAGCGAATTTCGTCGTGAATGTACCACGACGGAATACCGGGTGACTTAAGACACGTTCATGGAACGGAATCGTTGTTTTAACACCTTCGATCCAAAATTCAGCTAATGCCCGCTCCATCTTCGCACATGCTTCTTCACGTGTTTCCGCATGAACGATCAACTTTGCGACCATCGAATCATAATACGGCGGAATCATATAACCTGGATAGACCGCACTATCGATTCGCACGCCCATGCCACCTGGTGTCACGTATTGTGTGACGCGTCCAGCAGACGGACGGAAGTCATGGTCTGGATCCTCGGCATTGATGCGGCATTCGATCGAATGACCATGGAATTTGATATCCTTTTGTTTGACGGCAAGTGGATGGTCAAGCGCGACTTGCAGTTGTGCTTGAACAAGGTCGAAGCCTGTGATCATTTCCGTTACCGGGTGCTCGACTTGAATCCGTGTATTCATCTCCATGAAGAAGAACTCTTCCGTCTCTTCGACGAAAATGAATTCAATCGTTCCAGCTCCCGTATACTGAATCGCTTGTGCGGCTTTAACGGCAGCCTCACCCATCTTCAGACGTGTCGCTTCACTGACTGCAGGCGATGGCGCTTCCTCGATCAGCTTCTGCATCCGGCGCTGAACCGTACAATCTCGTTCACCGAGGTGAATGACATTGCCGTGCCGGTCCGCAAGCACTTGTACTTCGACGTGGCGGAATTCTTCGATAAAACGTTCTAAGTACACATCACCGTTTCCGAAAGCTTGTTTTGCTTCACGGCGTGTCTCACTCAAGCCATTGATCAACTCTTCTTCCGAGCGGGCAACACGAATCCCTTTACCGCCACCACCAGCTGTCGCTTTGATGATGACCGGATAACCGATTTCTTGCGCGAGCGCGACCGCTTCTTCGTCCGTGACCGTTCCATCTGAACCCGGCACGACGGGTACTCCACACTCGATCATCGTCTTCTTCGCGACATCTTTTATCCCCATCTGACGGATCGCATCCGACGTCGGACCAACGAATTTGATCCCACACGCTTCACACATTTCGGCAAAGTCGACGTTCTCGGCTAAGAAACCATATCCTGGGTGAATCATCGTGACTTGACGGTTCGTCGCAATCGCGAGGATATTCGTAACGTTTAAGTAAGACGACGCAGAACTCGCTTCCCCGATACAATACGCCTCATCTGCTAAGCGAACATGTAGCGCTTCCTTATCTGCTGTCGAGTAGACAGCAACGGTCTGTATTCCAAGTTCCTTTGCCGCTCGAATGATGCGGACGGCAATTTCACCACGATTGGCAATCAATAATTTTTCCATGCTGTTCACCTCAGTTTTACGGACGGATCCGGAAGAGTGGTTGACCAAATTCAACGAGATCTCCATCGGCGACAAGAATCTCGACGACCGTTCCAGATACTTCCGAGTTTAAGTTGTTGAAGAGTTTCATTGCTTCAAGGACACAGATGACTTGACCGACTTCGATCCGATCCCCGACTTTGACGTATGCCGGTTTATCTGGATTCGGACGCGAATAGAACGTTCCGACCATTAACGCATTGATCGTGACTGTGTCGTCTGCGACGACTTCTTCTTCAACAGGTGCTGCTACTTGCTTTACAGGAGCAGGTGCTGCTACTGAAGAAGCTGGCGCTTGATGCGAAACCGTCACCGTCTCTCCTTGTTTCTTCAACTTTAATTTATACGTATCCGTCTCGAGTGAGAGTTCGTTTACACTCGACTGATCGAGCATTTCGAGTACTTGTTTCAACTGATCGATTTTCATCTGTCATTCTTCCCCCATCTATGCTGTATTCACAATTATTATACCAGGTGCTAATGCCTACTCAAATACTTATATTAACTGGTCATACCATTGGATGCAAGTCATGCTGGATGAAAAAAGACGCCTCTCGACCTGATAGAAGGTGAGAGACGTCTTGTCGTTTCAATATTATCCGTTGTAACGACCTGTGAAATCACCTGTACGTGTATCAACCGTTACTTTTTCGCCTGCTTCAATGAAGAGTGGCACTTGAATGATGTGTCCTGTTTCTACAGTCGCATTTTTCTTAACGTTCGAAGCTGTATCACCTTTTACGCCAGGCTCTGCTTCAACGATCGTCATGACGACTGTGTTCGGTAATTCAAGACCGAGGATTTCGCCGTTGTAAACTGCAATCTGAACTTCCATGTTTTCAAGCAAGTATGGAAGAGCTGCTTCGACTTGTGCTGTCGTCAATTCCAACTGCTCATAAGATTCTGTATCCATGAAGACGTATGTCTCACCCATTGGGTAGAGGTACTGCATCTTGTTACGCTCGATGTGCGCACGTTCAACACGCTCACCACCACGGAACGTCATCTCTTGGATGTTTCCGTTACGAATGTTACGCATTTTCGTCCGAACGAAAGCTGCTCCTTTACCCGGTTTAACATGTTGGAACTCAAGTACTTGCCAAATCATACCGTCTGAAGTCTTAATCGTTAATCCTGTTTTTAAATCGTTTACTGATACCATGAATGGTTCCTCCTAAAATGTCCCGTCACCCTACTTAGAGAGTGATCAGTTCTTTTGGTGAAGACGAAAGAATTTCTCGACCTGTTTCCGTGATCAAGACGTCATCTTCAATCCGGCATCCGCCGACTTGTGGCACATAGATGCCCGGTTCGACCGTAACGATCATGCCCGGTTCAAGTTTCGTCTCAGAACGGAAAGACAAGCCAGGTCCTTCATGTACTTCTAGACCGATGCCGTGTCCTGTCGAGTGACCGAAGTACTCGCCATATCCTGCTTCTTTGATGATATCACGTGTCAACGCGTCTGCTTCAATCCCTGTGATGCCTGGTTTTAAGCCATCGACACCCGCAAGTTGTGCTTGCAAGACCGTATCGTAGATCTTCTGCAATTCAGCGTTGATCGGACCGACTGCGACAGTCCGTGTGATATCTGAAACGTAACCGTTCAAGAGCGCCCCGAAATCAAGCGTCACGAGTTCACCCGTCGCAATGACCTTCGAACTGGCAACACCGTGCGGCAAGGCAGAACGATAGCCCGATGCAACGATCGTATCGAAAGAAGAAGACGTCGCTCCATGCTTACGCATGAAGAATTCTAGTTCATTTGATACTTCAAGTTCCGTCCGTCCTGGTTGAATGTACGTCAAGATGTGTTGGAAGGTCGCGTCTGCGAGCTCCACCGCTTCCTTAATCATCTTAATCTCTGATGAATCCTTAATCAAGCGTAGGTTTTCGATGATTCCCGTCGTTGGAACGAGTTCGATCGACGAAGCTTGATCGTACGCTTCAAAAGCACCAAGTGTCATCGCATCCTTTTCGACGCCAACCGCACGAACACGTGCCCCTGCCATCAACTCGCCCATCGTCTCTGGAATCGATCGTTCGATTTGGACGATCTCCATTCCTTTAACTTGATCTGCCGCTTGCTCCGTGTAACGGAAATCCGTCACGAAGTATGCTTGCTCTTCTGTTACGAGACATGCACCGCTTGAACCTGTGAAGCCTGAAATATAACGGATATTCTCTGCTTTCGTGACGAGTAATCCTGGAAGATCCCGTTCTTTTAATGCCGCTTGTAACGCTTCGATTCGTTGTTTCATGATTGATTTCCCCCTTATTCCGATTGTTGTAAAGCTTGGATCGCTTCCGTTGCCAGGCGATATCCGGTCATGCCGAGTCCAGCGATCACACCTCTGCAGACAGGTGCAATCATCGAATGATGCCGAAAAGATTCGCGTGCATGGACGTTCGATAGATGAACCTCGATGACGGGTGCTTCGATCGCAGCGATTGCGTCACGGAGAGCGATACTCGTATGCGTATAGGCAGCCGCATTCAAGACGATGCCGTCCGCCCCCCGTTCCTCATGAAGAACATCAATCAAACGTCCTTCATGGTTCGATTGTTCAAACCGAAACTGAATGTTCGGAAAATAAACGCGAAGATCGTGTTCTAAGTCGGCTAATGTCGCCGTTCCATATGTATCCGGTTCGCGTATTCCGAGTAAATTCAAGTTTGGTCCGTTTAATATCAAGACACGCAAAAAAACACCTCCTTGAATTCTTTTTTATTGTATCATAACCCGATTTCCGACTCCTAAAGATTACCTCGTTTTGACGAGTCGAACATAGTTTTTTTAGCGTAAATCAAGTACACTGACGATACACCTTATTTTATGAAGACGGGATGCGTTCTATTATGAAAACGACTAATCCGCCGGTCGGTGGTCAAGCCATCGTCGAAGGCGTCATGTTCCAAAATGCGACCCACGCAGTCTCTGCGATTCGTCGAAATGACGATTCAATCGAGACCTTTGCCCAGAAAAAACCGATTCGCCCACGAATCGCCAAAGGAAAACGAATTCCACTTCTACGCGGTCTCTTTGCTTTAATGGAGTCTTCTGCGAATGGCGCCAGTCATATGAACTTCGCAAGTGATCGATACGGCGTCAAACCGGGGGAGGAAGAGCCAGAAGAAACGACTGCTAGTCCCTTAACGAAATGGCTCGGCGTCGCCGTTGTCGGAATCCTATCATTTTTCTTCGGTAAGTTACTCTTCACACTATTACCTGCTTTCCTTGCATCACTGTTTGATGTATTTCCTGCCTTATCTGGACATGTCATTCAGAATGTCATCGAAGCAGCAATCAAGTTAACACTTTTGTTCAGTTATCTCTACGTAATTTCGTTGACCCCACTCGTCAAACGACTTTTTCAATACCATGGTGCCGAGCATAAAGTCATCAACTGTGTCGAGTCCGGACGTTCATTAACAGTCGAAAACGTCCGTATCAGTAGTCGACTTCATTATCGATGTGGATCGAGTTTCTTGATTTTCACCGTCATCGTCGGTTTTTTCGTCTACCTGATCGTTCCAACGGATCCTTTGTGGTTACGTCTCGTCTGCCGAATTGCTTTATTACCAGTCGTCATCGGTCTTTCGTTTGAAGTATTGCAACTAACAAATAAGGCACAGCACATCAAAGGACTTCGTGTCATTGCGTTGCCTGGTCTATGGTTACAGTACTTGACGACGAAAGAACCGGATGATTCACAAATTGAGGTTGCGATTTATGCGTTTGAAGCATTAGAAAAACAGGAACATAACCTACATGAGAATGCACTGGGTTAATCGATAACAGGGGTGATATTATGATCAGACAACGCATTGGTTCTACATTTGCACTCGTCGTGTTACTGTTCGCTTTTGTCGGCTTTGGATATAAACTCGTCAACAATCCAAGTAGTCTGTTTTCACAATTGCTGTTCTTCGGGATTACCGCCGGGATCATCTTCCTACTCTTTAAGTTCCTGACTCGTAATCGCAGCGTCGGAAATGGTACGAACGCGCAGTATCGTAAATCTGTCGCTCAATCAAAAAAAATGCATGGTACTTCGAATTCTGTTCGCCGGACAGACTTCAAGAAAAAACCGGTCAAGTCTTCGAAAGCACCCGCATCGAATAAAGTCAGACCGTTACGTGATCGTTCTAAAGCTCCTCATCTGACGGTCATCGAAGGTAAAAAAGGTAAAAAGAAAAAACGTGCTTTTTGATGATAAAAAGTATATTAAACAAGGAGGTTCGTCGCATATGACGAACCTCCTTGTGTTTTCACTCCGTTTCGACCCAGCCGATGTAAGGAAGATTACGATATTCCTCGGCACAATCAATCCCGTACCCGACAACGAAATAATCCGGAATCTCGAATCCGACGTAGTCCGCGACGAGCTCTACTTCCCGACGCGCCGGTTTATCGAGTAACGTACATACCTTCAGAACGCCTGGCTGATGCAATTTCATATGATCGCATAAGAAATGAAGTGTCCGTCCTGTATCGATGATGTCTTCAACAACAACGACATATTTTCCTTGAACATCGAGATCGAGATCCTTCTTCAATTGAACACGACCTGAAGAAACGGTCTTCGTCCCGTAAGAAGAACACGCGACCGTATCAATTTGGACGCTCCCTTTGATTTCGCGCATCAAATCTGCTGCAAAGACCATTGACCCCTTTAATACGACGACAAGAACGATTTGACGTCCAGCAGCATCTACTTCAATCTGTTGCGCTAATTCACGGACCTTTTCTTTCAGTTGTGACTCTGACACTAATTTTTCTTTTATCGTAATCTCCATGACTAGGTGCGAACACCCGCCACCCCCTTCGTCCATTTTCAGGCTCAGTATAGCACAACACCCTTAAAATGCGCACTTTATCATAAAATTGTAATAGAACGTTCGTGTTTGAGATATTTTTTATATAAAAGCAACTAAAAAACAAGCCTCAATCCTCTGGATGGGCTTGTTGATAGCGGTGCAATTCCTCTTTCAAACCAGGACGTTCAGCGAAGAACTGAATCATACCATTGATTTTATCCAACGCTTCGATACTAATGTGGTGTTCGATCCCTTCGACATCCTTATAGATCAGTTCTTCATCGACACCAACGAGACGAAGAAAATCTTCAAGTAAAGCGTGTCGCTCCACGAGACGCTTCCCGATTTTACGTCCCTTAGGGGTCAGCATCAGACCTCGATACTTTTCATACACGAGATACGTCTCACGATCGAGCTTTTGTACCATCTTCGTTACCGATGACGGGTGGACTCCTAACGACTCCGCAATATCCGATACACGAGCATATCCTTTGTCTTCGATCAATTTATAAATTTGTTCCAAATAATCTTCCATACTCGGAGTTGGCACGACATCACCTTCCCATTTCATTCATTAGCGTTTCCAATTCCACTCATAACTACGGTATTTCTCGGCAAGTCGCTCAATCTCCTGCCACTGTTCACTCGTGAACGTCAACGGAGCGAACGATAAGTCAAGAGCATCCTTAAACCCTTTCGTGAATGCCTCTCGCACTTCATCAAACGTAACAGCACGACCCGCTAGCTCGTTTAAGGCAACGGCTTTTCCAGAAAAACGGGCTTTCATCCGCTCGCGCGTCGACTCGTCTTCATACAAGAAACAGTCGAACAATTCGCCTTCATCAACAGAGAGTGGGACCGAACCGTGCTGTAAGACGACTCCTTGATGACGGACTTGTGCACTGCCAGCGACCTTCCGTTTTCCAACAGCTAGTTCGTAATACGATGCCGCATCAAAACAAACTGCCGATTTCGGTTTTCGCAACTCTTCTTTTTCTTCTTCCGTCAAGGGAACGGAAAACTCGACCGGAATACCGAGGTGATGGTATCCTTTTCGAATCCCTTCCGTCAACATCCGATAACTTTCGATGACCGTCCGTGGTAAACCTTCTGTATTCTCCGGGATGACGACACTATATGTCAACTCGTCTGCATGCAAGACAGCGCGTCCTCCCGTCATCCGGCGAACGATCGGAATGCCGAGTTCTGCAATTCGCTCGCGATCAATATCACGCGTGGCCCGTTGAAAATGACCAACACTTAATCCACGTGGTTCCCATGAATAAAAACGAAGCGTCGGTGCGATTTCTCCCCGCCCGACGAACTGAATCAATGCTTCATCAATTGCCATGTTCATTGCCGGCTCCATTGCAGCCGTCGTCAACACTTGCCACTCTCTGTTCACTTGAACACCCCCAAAACGTTTCCGTCTTAGTGTATCAAACCCATTCTCTGTCGCGCAATCACGAGTCGATTGCCGAAATCGATTTCGTTGACTATAATGAAACAGAGGTTAAACGAACGAAGGGGTTGGAAGTTGAATATGGAAACTGGAACTATCGTTACGATCGTATTATGGGTCGCGTTGATCGCCTACATCGCTTGGCGTTTCATGCCGGTCAAAGGCATCACGAAATTGTCACAAGAAGAATTCCGCGCAAACTACCGTAAGGCACAAATCGTCGATGTCCGTGAGACACAAGAATTCAAAGGTGGACACATCGTCGGCGCTCGGAACATCCCGGTCAGCCAAATGAAGATGCGCTCGAAAGAATTACGAAAAGACATGCCGATTTACTTGTATTGCCAAGGAAGCATGCGTTCTTCACAGGCTGCAAAAGTCTTGAAAAAAGCAGGCTATACGAATCTGTATCAGTTAAAAGGCGGATTCAAGCAATGGTCAGGAAAAATCAAACGGAGCTGACGCTTCGTTCATCGTAAAAAGAGGATTTCTCCTTCTTCGGAGAAATCCTCTTTTTCATGGAAAAGATTATGCGTGTACTTCTTGTTTTGGTTGATAACGTAAGACTGGCTTGCGCGCAGCAAGTGTCTCGTCCATCCGTTTAACGACCGTCGTGTGCGGTGCGTTTAAGACGACGTCTGGCGTCTCTTCGACCTCTTTTGCGATTTGGAGCATCGCATCACAGAAGGCATCGAGTGTTTCTTTCGACTCTGTTTCCGTCGGTTCGATCATGATACATTCCTCAACGTTCAACGGGAAGTAGATTGTTGGTGGATGGTATCCGAAGTCAAGCAGACGTTTTGCGATATCGAGCGTCCGAACCCCAAGTGCCTTCTGACGTTTACCCGACAAGACAAATTCGTGTTTACAGTAAACATCGTACGGAGCGTCAAACGCACCTTTGAGACGAGCCAACATATAGTTCGCATTCAAGACTGCTTCTTTGGATACACGAGCGAGTCCCGCGCCGCCCATCGTCCGAATGTAGCTATAGGCACGAACGTTGATGCCGAAGTTCCCATAGAACGGTTTGACGCGACCGATTGCTTCTGGGCGATCGTAATCAAGAACATAACGTTCTTCCTCTTTGCGGACGATTGGTTTTGGCAAGTACGGGATCAAATCTTGTTTGACACCGACTGGTCCTGATCCTGGTCCACCACCACCGTGTGGTCCGGTGAACGTCTTATGCAAGTTCAAGTGGACGACGTCAAAGCCCATATCTCCCGGACGTGCGATACCCATGATCGCGTTCGAGTTCGCACCATCATAGTACAGTTTTCCGCCCGCTTCGTGAACCGCTTTTGCGATTTCAACGATATCGGATTCGAACAGACCTAGTGTGTTCGGATTCGTCAACATGAGTGCCGCCGTATCTTCACCGACTTTTTTCTTTAAGTCCGCAAGATCAACAAGACCACGCTCGTCCGATAAGACCGTCACCGTATCAAAACCAGCGACCGATGCCGATGCCGGGTTCGTTCCGTGCGCCGAATCTGGTACGAGAACTTTCGTCCGTTTGAAATCACCACGCGCATGGTGGTAGGCCTTAATTAACATCAAACCGGTCCACTCGCCGTGCGCTCCCGCTGCCGGCTGAAGTGTTACTTCATCCATACCTGTAATGACAGCGAGTTTTTCTTGAAGATCATACATCAGACCAAGTGCACCTTGAACACTCTCGACCGGTTGGAGCGGATGAATGTGCGCAAACCCAGGGAGGCGCGCCATATCTTCATTAATTTTCGGGTTGTATTTCATCGTACATGAGCCGAGTGGGTAGAATCCAGAATCCACACCATGATTACGGTTTGAAAGCGCCGTATAGTGTCGGACGAGATCGAGTTCCGATACTTCTGGTAATGCCACGTCTTCTTGGCGTAACATCGAAGCCGGTAACAATTCTTCTACTGCCACTTCATCGACAGTCGGTAGCGGTAAGCTATAGGCGATGCGTCCCGGTTTCGAAATTTCAAAGATCAATGTTTGCTCATTCATGTGTGAGTCCCCCTAACGCTGTCACGAATTGATCCAACTCTTCTTTCGTCCGTAATTCCGTTGCACAAACGAGCATTTCGTTCTGACGCGTTGCGTCATAAGCACCTAGCGGTAGACCACCGATGATCCCGTGCTCGAGCAATTGCTGACTCGCACGTGTCGCATCGATTGGTAACGTGACGACGAATTCATTGAAGCTCGGTCCATCGTCGACGATCGTGAATCCAGCTTGCTTGAGCTTTTGTTTTAACGCATGCGCTGTTTGTAAGTTACGTGTCGCAAGTTCGCGCATTCCCCGTTTACCAAGTGCACTCATCGCAATCGAAGCCGCTAATGCGTTCAACGCTTGGTTCGAGCAGATGTTAGATGTCGCCTTATCGCGACGAATGTGTTGTTCACGTGCTTGTAACGTCAGAACAAAGCCACGTTTTCCGTTCTCATCGACCGTCTGTCCAACGAGACGACCTGGAATCTTACGCATCAACGCTTTTGTCGTCGTGAAATAACCACACGTCGGACCACCAAAACTTTGTGGAATCCCGAACGGCTGGCAATCTCCGATTGTGATATCCGCACCAAGTTTACCTGGCGCTTCTAAGATACCGAGCGCAAGTGGATTCGCAGAGACGATGAAGAGCGCACCGCGTGCATGAGTCGCATCTGCCAATGCTTGTAATTCTTCGACGCGTCCATAGAAGTTCGGATACTGGACGATGACACAAGCGACGTCTTCAATCGCATCCAGTTGATCGATTCGTGTCACACCTTGCTCTAGCGACAACGTCTCGACGTTTAGTCCAGGACCATTTGCATACGTCCGAACGACATCGTGCGCTTCCGGATGGACACCATCTGAAAGAACGATCGTTTTTTTCTTCGTATGAGCGCAAGCGAGCATCGCCGCTTCCGCTAACGCCGTGATACCGTCATACATCGACGAGTTTGCGACATCCATGCCTGTCAATTCACAAATCATCGATTGGAATTCAAAAATCGCTTGTAATTCCCCTTGCGAAATCTCTGGTTGATATGGTGTATAAGCCGTGTAGAACTCTGAACGAAGTAACATGTGGTTGACGACGGCTGGAGCATAGTGATCGTAGATGCCAGCGCCAAGGAACGATGGATATTGTTTCGTATTCATATTTTGGTCGGCAAGCTTCGAGAGCGTCCGAATCAAGTCTGTTTCCGGAAGTGGAATCCCGACTTCTTCCAATGTACCGTTATCACGGACGGATGCCGGGATATCAGCGAGTAAATCTTCGATCGACGCTGCACCGATCGTTTGTAACATCGCTTGCTCATCTTCTGCTGTCATTGGTAAATAACGAAAATCCATAGAAATATCCCCCTTATTTCGTGCGACGATAAAACGGTGTCGCTGTTCGTTTCGCTGCTAGACGTTTTCCGCGTACTTCCACTTCAAATTGCTCTTGTTCCGCTACTTCTGCTGGAACGAGTGCCCAAGCGATCGCTTTTCCGACTGTCGGTGGTAACGTACCCGTCGTCACGACACCCACGACTTCTCCGTCATGCCAAACCGGTGCATCTTGACGTGCAATCCCTTTATCGAGTAGTTCAAGACCAATCAATCGACGTGGTGCACCTTGTTCTTTTTGTTGTAACAAGACTTCAGAACCAACGAACGTTTTGACTTGTGGTTTGACGGCAAAGCCCATGCCAGCTTCGATTGGTGAAATCGTCGCTGATAACTCATGTCCATAAAGCGGAAGACATGCCTCAAAACGCAATGTATCGCGTGCCCCGAGTCCGCACGGTACGACATCTTGCTCAAGCAGTGCTTGCCAGACAGCAGGTGCGTCACCGGCTGCCATATAAAGTTCAAATCCGTCTTCGCCTGTATAACCGCTACGCGAGACGATCATTTCTACTCCAGCAACCGTTCCCCGTTGAAACTTGAAAAAACCGATCTCTGATAAGTCGAGTGACGTCATGCCGGAGAGAACTGCTTCCGCACGAGGTCCTTGGACAGCGATTTGACCGTATTGATCTGATTGATTATCAAGTGTGACGTCCCCTGATACATACTGACGTAAATGTTGTTCATCTTTTTCAATGTTCGAGGCATTGACGACGAGAAGATAGTCCGTTTCTGCTAAACGATATACGAGTAAATCATCGACCGTACCACCGTCTTCTTGACATAAGACGTTATATTGCGCTTGCCCCACCGCAATCTTCGAAATATCATTCGATAACGTGGCTTGTAAAAACGAAAGAGCATCTGGTCCGCTAACGAACAGTTCACCCATGTGCGAGACGTCGAACATACCGACGTTCTCCCTTACTGCAACGTGCTCTTCTTTAATCGAGGAAAACAAAACTGGCATTTCAAATCCCGCAAAATCCACCATCTTACCGGTTTGCGAAACCGTTTCGAATAACGGTGTTCTTTTCAATGTCGTTTGACTCATACAAATCCCCCTATTCACGAACGTTTTTACTCTCTCTTCTCTTTAATGTTCCATTTTCAAATCCATCTTACCAATTAAAATCATAATTATCTAGTATTATTCGGAAAAAGGAACATACGAAAAAGAGAGAAAGGACCCTGTCCCTTCTCTCCTATTGTTTCATATTCTTCCCATGAAAGCCATTTCAAAATTGTTTAATCCCGGCAGTTCGTTTGATTTCCTCTTGAAGTCGTCGACCTTCCGTAACCAACTGACTTGCTCCTTGCTTGACGCGATTTCCTTCTTCCGTAATTCGATTGATGTTTCCTTTGATTTGATCGATGCGATGCGTCGTATGATCAATGTTCGTTTGAAGTGTTTGCTGACGAATCGTAAAGCGTTCCATCAGTTGTTTTAACTGTCGAATGTCCTGAGACAACTTCTTTTTGTAGAGACTAAATCCAAATAGCACAAGTCCTACGATGGACAATAAAATAATACCTAACGTAATCCAAATCATGACTTCTCCTCCAATACAGTTTCAATCGCACGAGCGAGTTCATCGATTGATGCCGTTCCTTCGAGCCGAACAGTGGCTATCTCAGCATATAAAGAATAGCGACGTTCAAACAATTGTTTCACCTGTTCCCGTTCTGTCACGAGCGGACGATTCGGATCGGAAGCGATACGCTCCCAAATCAAATCAAATGGTGTATCGATCCAAATGATTGTTCCAGAATCTTTCATGAACGATCGGTTCTCCGGACGTTCAACGATCCCGCCGCCTGTGACAACGAGTTCCGCTTTGCTATTCTTCAACAATTCGCCTTCACGTGTACGGAATCCTGCTTCACCGTGCTCGACGAAATAAGCAGCAATCGTTTTTTCTTGTTCCCGCTCAAATCGTTCATCTAGTTCGTCGACCTCATATTGCGTACACAATCGACGTCCGACGGCTGATTTACCAGTTCCCATAAAGCCAATCAAATAAACCTTACTCATGTGTAACGACCGCCTCAATTCTTTGACCATTCTCTAATCTCGCTTCCATTTTAAAGCCTTTATCGGTCACTGTACAGCTGACTTGCCCGATTGGATAGCGAAGAGTCTCCTCCTTCGTACAATCTACTTTCGCTGCACGAACGAGTGACTCAAGTTGGAGTGCTTCTTGTTCTAACTGATGGTGACGTATCTCTTCATCGATCTGCTGACAAGAAATCAAGATCACGATACCCATTCCTAAAAGCAACAATAAGGTTTGAATTAAGATGAATCCTTCTTGACGCACCGGAAAGAACGTCTGTTGTCGTTTAACTGAATCGAGATGATCTCGGCATTTCCTGTCACCATGTAGTGTTTGACGTCGCGGGCGTATGTCAGTTCACCTCCCTGTTCTTTCTTGAGGCGTAATTGATCTTGTACGCGAACGAGACGCCATTTTTCAGCTGCCTCTCCTGGATTGACGTCCATCCCGCGGATTTCGTCTCCAACGCGCTCACACATTGTACTTCGCCACATCAGTCGTTCTACTGTATGAAAGAACAATTCTTCATTCATCCGATTGACTTCCGGCGGAC
Source organism: Exiguobacterium sp. EA-TM-5 (assembly GCF_053878415.1). Classification (NCBI taxonomy): domain Bacteria; kingdom Bacillati; phylum Bacillota; class Bacilli; order Caryophanales; genus Exiguobacterium; species Exiguobacterium sp. EA-TM-5. The sequence continues at coordinate 2,661,062 of NZ_CM132670.1, forward strand.
GGACGAGTGGTGTCAACGTCAAAATCGCTAACAGAAGAAGTGGACTGAGCCAGAGGACGAATGACAATTCGAGGAGGGTCATTCCGGATTCCGCTCGCAAGACACATCGTTTCATTACACCACGCTCCTTGCTTCAGAACATATGACACGGATCGATTTTCGACTTGATCCGTTGCCATCTGTTCCAGTTGCTCCGTCTCGCGTTCCCATTTCATCTGTTTTGCTCGTAAATCGAGATAAGGGTCAATCGCTACCATCAAGAAGGTACCGATTGCAACGATGGAAAGAATCGTCTCAAGCAAAGAAAATCCATCTTCTTGCGTAAAGTTCACGACCATTACCTCACTTTCCGAATCGCCATTTGATAGTTCCCAAGTAAAAACTTAATCTCGTATTCAGCTGTCGCCGAACGACAAGACCAGGTTGCTGCATAGATTGAGTGATAACTTTTAAAATAGATGATCCGATTCGAAGGTGGGACTGTACACGTATGACCATTTTGAAACGTCCGTTGCCATAACAGTCGATCATCCGCTAGGACAAGGTAACCCGTGCCATCACCTCGAATTCGAAACTGCATTAATGATTGATCCTCTTTCGAGTACTGCATGAGCCGGAGCGTTTGAATATCTTGTTCCATTAAACGTACCTCTTGTTCGAGTGGGATCCAGTCCGGACGCTTCTCAAACAGTGCCGGTAACAATAAAACAAGTAAACAAGCAATGATCGTCAGCACCGCCGTCATCTCGAGTAGCGTAAACCCTTTCTCACTTCGTAAGTTCGCCGGTCTTCGGATCATAGGTGTACGTCTCCTGATCACAGACAAGGGCATTTGGTTTATCAGCGGTTCCGCGATTGATCGTCTGGAGCGATTCCGGATACTTCTTCTCTTTGGCATAGTAAAGGTTTACCTCCGACCGAATGACCCGAATGTTCGCTTCGCAACTGACACCTTTGGCTTGATCTTTCCCGCTCGTCATCGTCGGAATCAAGACGAGCAGTAACAATGAGATGATCAGTAAGACAGCTGCCATTTCAAGTAAGGTGAATCCATCTTGTCGTTTTAAGAATTGTTTCATCATATCGTCTCCTCTGTCTAAAATGGAAGCTGCTGAATCGCTAGCTGAATCGGATAATACAAGATGAGAAACAACGTTCCGGTCATGATCGTTAATCCGCCGTATAAAATCGGCTCAATCCACAGCAATTTCTTCTCCAGTTCTTCTTCCATTGCTTCATGTAAGAGTGTCGCTTGTTCAAGTAACAATGGACCAAGATCACCACTTTCTCGCGCCAAATGGACGATCCCAATCGTCTCAGCTTCGATGATTTCATCTTCACCAAGCGCTTCTGCAAGTGGCTCTCCTGCTTGCTGTTTAGCATGCAAACGCGCATACAGATGACCTTTTTTATTCGCTTGTCCTTGCTCGAGGTGACGAAATGTCTCTTCGAGTGAGAAACCAGCATCAATGAATGAGCCCACTTCGATTGTAAATAAATAGCTGTAATACAGACGAATCAAGCGCTGTAGTGGTTTGAGTCGTAAAATACGGGTCAATGGGAAGAGACGGAAAAAGAGGTAGCTAGAGGTTAACAAAAGAACAGGAATACTTGCGAGAACATATTTTGCTGAGGGATGAAGAAGGAGATGAAGAAAAGAGGGGAGGGTTTTTGGATCCGACATCTCGAGGAGAGACGGGAATACATAGAGGGCGTAAAAGAAGAACAGGAGGAATAAACTGGTCGCTAAAACAAGCGGATAGCGGATCATCTTCCAAAATTTTGACCGCATTTCTGTTTCGAGATCGAGTAATTTCACGATTTGACGAAGAACAAGCAACGGTCGTTCCGTCTTTTCTCCGACAAACAGGAGGCGTTTTAGTGCATTTGTTAAAGCAAGTGGTTCAAGTGACGCTGCGAAGGAGTCTCCTTTTTCAAGACGTCGCTCCATTTCCCCGACCACCTCAGAGAACGGATGACGCTCAAATCGTTTCAGAATGAGCAACGTTTCTTTTGCCGAGATGCCTTTTGATAACAAGCGATGATATCGCTTTAAGAACCGACTTTGATCGCGGCTTGTAAGTTTCTGACGGTACAGCGTACATCCTCTCCTTTCCGTTCGAGATGGATGATTCGTTGACAGACAGCTAGTTCTGACTCTTCAATACCTAAACTACGTAATCGTAATCGCGCCTCGTCAATACTTCCTGCGTGTAACGTAAACAACACGACGTGCCCACTGAGTGCGGCATTGATCGTCAAACGCGCTGCTTCCCTCGTCCGCACTTCACCAAAAGCAATCCAGTCCGGATCCGCCCGTAATATTTCTTCAAAACATCGCGTAGCAGTAAACCCAGCCTTTTCATTTAGTTCCAGTTGTAAGACATTCGGTACCGTACATTCCACTGGATCTTCAATCGAGATGATTCGTTTTTCATCCATTGCATGCATTAAGGAGTATAACATCGTCGTTTTCCCAGCTCCTGTTGATCCCGAGATGATGATACAGCCATGTCGCTGGTCTGCTAACCAGTCGAAATCGAGCTGGTCATGTAGCGTCCGTAATGCCAACTCTCGCGAAACCGTCGATCGATAAAAACGCCACGACATCGCATCTCCCTGTCGACTCGGCAACAAAGAGACGCGCATTCCCTTTTTCCCATGCGGATACAAACCACTTTGCGGAATTCGTTCATTTTGTTCTTTTAAGTTCGCTTCATACCGAACATGACTGACGAGCGTTCGGTAAAGTGTGAGTTCGACATCTTCTTGTTCACATAGTCCGTCGTTCGTTCGACAAACAATCCGGACGCACGCTTCGTTCGGTACGAAATGAACATCTGTTGCACCAAGCATTTCGAATCGTTCCATGAGATCTGTCGTCCATTCCTTCACTCCGATTCACCTCCTACAACACACAATACACAAAAAAAAGAAGCCGACCAAATCGGCTTCTTTAGGATACGTGTGCAATTGTCCGATGTTTACGCTTCGCCAATGTCTCAAGACCTGGTTTATCGTAACCGATAACAAGTTGTTTTCCATCAGTGATGATTGGGCGGCGTAACAATTTCGGATTGTCACTCATGAGGCGTAATAACTCACTAAGTTTCATGTCTTCAATATCAATACCGAGGTCTTTAAAAGCTTGGCTGCGTGTTGCGAGCAAACTTTCAATCCCATCCGTCGATAATTTCAACAGTTCCATGAGTTCATCAACTGTTGGAGCATTTCTGAACAGATGACGTTCCTCTACATCAACATGTTCCTCTTTTAACCATGATTTCGTTTTACGACATGATGTACAACTTGGATATGTGAAAAAGACTAGTTCATTCGCCATTTTTGCTCCTCCTCTCAAAGTGTGGGGTTTCATTACAGTTACTATAGCATGCTATTTTGACTTTGTACACCTTTTGTACAACTATTGTACAACTTTTTTTGAAACTTCATCTTTTGTTCACAGTTATTCCTTAACAATCACTAGAACAGGATAGACGGATGATTGTTTGCTTGGTAAAATAAGTACGTATATTGACTATCTGTCGGATTTAGGGGGTTATAGGAATGGGGAGAATGTACCGCGTACTCGGTTTCTGGACTGGTATTATCGCAGTCATGGCATTTATCGGCGCATTGGGTGGCGATGCAAGCTCAAGTGAGCATACGGATTCATTTTTAGTCATGGGCTTTGTCTTCTTGGCACAAACCGTCTTTTTTGCAGCGCTTGGTTACTTGCGCTTAACTGAAAAAACGTATGTCTACATCTTTGGAGCTTACTTAACTGTATTTTTCATCGTCTTTACGTACTGGTCGAATTTCCAGATGTAATCAAAAAAACTCGTCATCCTTTTGGATGGCGAGTTTTCTATTATAGGAATGGATTAGATTTCATTTCCTGACGAATCGTCGTACTCGGACCGTGCCCCGGATAAACCGTTGTATCTGCCGGTAGTTCAGCAATGATTCGATCAAGTGAACGCATCAACACATCCTGATCCCCACCATAAAGATCCGTCCGCCCTACTCCTTGCTGGAATAAGAGATCTCCACCGAACGCAATCCGCTCTCCTTTGAAGTAGAACGTCACACTTCCTGGTGAATGACCAGGCGTCTCTAATACATGCATCGAAAAGCTACCAATTGTCAATCGTCCTGGTTGCAACATTTGGTCTGCTGGTTTCATCCGCATTGGTGGCATACCGAATTTTGCTGAACCATTCCATTCTGGATTACCAAGCCAGCCTGCTTCTTCCGTATGAACATAAACCGGTGCTTTTGTAAAACGCCGTAACATATCGACACCTCCGATATGGTCAAAATGGGCATGCGTCAACAAGATTCCTTTTAAAGATGCTCCTCGACTTTCAATTTCATCAAAAAAACGCATATCCTCTGTCCCAGGATCAATAACGAGACATTCTTTGTCCTTAAACAATAAATAACCATTTTCAGATGCCATACCGGAAGTGATCATTACGATTTCCATTCTATAAAACCCCTTTACAATAGTCTCTTCCCCTACTATACACGAAATTGTCGAAAGTTCCTGCAACGCCCTCTCGACTTTATCCCGCGAGTCGGATAAACTAAAAAGTGAGATTTAAGTGAAATCTTCGTGAAATTCATAACGTGATTGTTTAAGGGGGAGTACGTCATGCATTTGGATCAACCAATCGGTTGGCTTTTCTTCTTCGTCGCACTCGTCGGCGTTTGGGCCGTCGTTCGTTCACTTAAGAAACGCCAAATGTTTCCACTCGTATTCGCAGGCCTAACTGTCGTCTTATTCGGCTGGTTCGGGATTGCGACATTGATTTACGGCGGTATTCCATCGTAATCAGCATACGCTAAAAAGAGAGGTGCCTCGTGCATCTCTCTTTTTATTTGTCTTTCTACAAAAAAAAAACGAATCCACTCGAAAGTAGATTCGTTCTCATCGTCTTATTTTGAAGTTTGCAGGAAACGGAGCAAGTCACCATAGATGACTTTATCTGAGAGTTCTAATTCTTTCTCAGATTGTTTCGTGGACTGTTTACACATCTCTGCTAGTTCCCCATCTACTTCTTCTCCTGTCTTGCGGTCATAACATGTTTCTTGCGTGTAGACCGTTTTGTCTGTTACGACAGAACCGTCACGGAACAACGCATAATCTTTATGTTGTTTCGAGAAGAGATCGGTACCGAACAAGACCTCATTCTTGAAATCATGACCTAACAGGTGAAGCAATGTTGGTTTGATATCGATTTGACTCGCAACATTTTCGTGTTTAACACCTTTCGATTGACCCGGCAAATGGATCACGAATGGCACACGTTGAAGTTGCGCAACATCATACGGTGTTAATTCATCTTTTTTCATAAGCTCTGCCATCGCAGCATTATGGTTTGTCGAAATACCATAATGATCACCATAGACCATGAAGATCGTATCATCCCACGTACCATCTTTTTTCAGACCTTCAATGAATTTACCGAGTGCCATATCTTGATATGCCAGTGCCTGAACGTAATGATTGAGCGTCGTAGAACTCGTCTCAAGCGGTGGTACAAGTTCGTCTTCTGGTTTTGGCATCTCAAATGGATAGTGGTTCGTTAACGTGATGAACTTTGAATAGAACGGACGTGGTAAATCTTTTAACATCGGTAGTGACTGTTCGAAGAACTTGTCATCGAGCAAGCCCCACTCCGTCAAATCTGCTGGGTCCCCTAAATCATAATCCGTCTCCGAGAAGAAACGATCGACGCCAAAGCTATTGTAGACGATGTCTCGGTTCCAGAATGACTTATTATTCGCATGGAAAACAGCTGAATAATAGCCATCTTCTTTCAACATTTCAGGTGTTGCACGGAATTCGTTCTCCCCATTCGTAAAGAATGCAGATCCTCGACCAAGTGGATAGATTGAGTTCTCAAGAATAAATTCGGCATCTGACGTTTTCCCTTGTCCTGTATTATGATAGAAGTTATCCCATGAATGAGATTGCTTGATCAATTTATTCAGGTTCGGTGTAATCTCTTGACCGTTTGGTGCTTTTAAGCCAACTGCAAACGATTGAGCCGATTCAAAAGATACGACGATAACGTTCTTACCTTTGTATTTCCCGAACATAGCAGGGTTCGGTGCAGCATGTTTCGAATCGATGAAGTTCTGCACTTCTGATAATTCAGAGCTATCTGCAAGTGCTTTTTGCGCAGATGTCTTCGACTGGATGAGTGCGTCATACATATGGAAGTTAAATGTTCCAATGTTTTTAACGAGTAATTCCCGGTCAAAAGCACGTGTCAATAATTCTGGGCGTTCTGTCTCAGCAAGCGTCAAGTTTCCAAGGAAAACGACGACTGCTGCAACGAATGCGAGAATCGCACGTCCGCGTGACGCGACGTTTTTTGACATGTCCATTTTCCGTAAGAAAAACGGTAAGATGATCAAATCGCCGACGATTAGTAAGTCAGCCCAGCTTAAAAGGGATCCAAGTGAAGCAGAGACCGTCTCCGCGTTCGAAGTTTGGAACAGTACTGGCAACGTCAGATAGTCATTGAAGAAGCGGAAGAAAATGATGTCCGCATATAAAACGAGTGTCGCGACGAATAGTGTGCCGTAGATGAACCATTTTTGAACATTTCCTCGGAAAAAGAAGCTGAACCCGAACATGAAGAGCGCTGAACTAATTGGATTAATTAGTAGAATGAATGCTTGCGCAGAGTTCGTTACGGGAACGTTGAAGAAAAGTGTATACGCTAAATACGTTTTTAACCAAATCAATAAGGTCGCAATCCAAAAGAGTTTGTGCTCTTTATAAGTGCTGCGAACGCCTTGACCCATCTTTAGGCGCATTCGCGACCAGATGTTTGCGTCTTGCTGCATAAAAACCTGCCTCCTAATTTACATGTGCTTTCTGTTTTCAGTTCACACAACTTACCTCATAATTTACATATACCCATATCACGTGAAAATTTTACGCTTAGTTTTACAAAAATGCAACCGGAATCCGGAAGATACTTAACAATCACATATTTACTATACGTTTGTAAACAAAAAAAAGATTCGCCGAAGCGAACCTTTTGCTGAAATTGAATATTATCATTTTGTGAGGAACATTTGTTTAGCAAGCCATGCGCATCCGATGACTCCTGCATCGTTACCAAGTTCAGCAATTTTAAACGTCGTCGACCCGAAGACCCGTGGTAAAGCAAAGCGTTCGAATTGTTGACGTAGTGGAGCAAGTAACGTCTCTCCCGCTTTCGAAACACCACCACCAATGACGATGATTTCCGGATTAATACTATTTGCTAGGTTAGAAATGGCAAGTCCGAGGTGAAATGTCACCTCTTCCACGACTTCCGTTGCAATCCGGTCTCTTTTCTCATACGCTTCGAATACATCTTTTGCTGTCACTGCCTTGATGTCGTTAAGTAAAGTCTCTTGCCCTTTACGCTTCTCAAGACCAAGACGAGCGATCCCTGTTGCGGACGCAATCGTCTCAAGGCATCCTTTCCGTCCGCAGCCACACATGACGCCACCTTCAGGCAACATCGTAATATGACCGATTTCTCCAGCCATTCCGACTGTTCCGTGTACGATTTGTCCGTTCGTGATTAGACCACCACCGACACCCGTACCAAGTGTGACCGCCAGCAATTCTGTTGCGCCACTACCGGCACCTTTCCACATCTCACCGATTGCCGCAGCGTTCGCATCATTCTCAAGCACTGCTGGCAAACCTGTCAGGCGCTCGAATTCACCGACGAGTTCGAAGTTATTCCATCCGATATTAACTGCTTTTTCGACGACACCTGTATTGAAATCAATAAACCCTGGCGCGCCAATGCCCGCTCCGACGAAATCTTCTGGACGTTTATTGCTTTCTTGACACTTCTCAAAGAATGATTTGGCGATATCCCCTGGAATCTGTACACCGTCATTCAAAATGACTGTTTCAATCTCCCATTTTTCGACGATGATACCCTGCAAATCCAAAATTGCCATCTTGACTGTCGTTCCACCGATATCAATACCGAGTAACCATTTCATTGCTCTGTCTCCCCTATGCTCATATAATATCTACTTGTTCATTTTAACGGACACACTCGTATTGCGCAAAGGGTTGCGCAATCTTAAATATCGTTGTTTTGTGAACGCTTTAATTCATGACGTAAGATGAGTTTTGCTGAATCATACTGACGTTGCTCCAAAACGCCTGCTTCTTGCAATTCATCGAGTTCAAGCATCATCATTGCGATATCGGATGCCCGGTCCCCAAGATAGATGAATGTCCCGTACGTCTTGAGTAACTGTTGAACGTCATACAGTGTCTTCATCAACCATCGGCTCCTTTACATACGCATGTAGCAAATCATAGGTCGCTTGTAACGACGTCTCATGTGTTCGCTCGTAAGAATGGCTCGATTCAATCCCTGGACCAAACAGTCCATGTCGAACGTCATGTCCCGCACGCACTGCTGCCGAGGCGTCCGAGCTATAGAACGGATAGATATCAACTTTATAAGGAATACTATTGCGTTGCGCTAAACGCGTTAACTGGTGACGTAACGCCAAGTCATATGGACCAGAACCATCTTTTGCACAAATCGAGACCGTGAATTCGTCGGAGTGCTGACCATCTCCTAACGCACCCATGTCGACTGCGATATATTCTGCGACTTCTTCTGTGAATCCAGCATTGCCACCGAAGCCAACCTCTTCGTAATTTGAAATCAGGATCTGTACCGTGTGTGGTAGGTCGATGGTTTTCCATTCTTTGATCAATTCGAGCAACAAAGCAACCGATGCTTTATCATCGAGATGGCGCGACTTCACGAATCCTGTTTCTGTATAAAGGAAACGCGGATCGAACGTTACGATATCTCCGACTTCAATCCCCGCAACACGTGTCTCTTCTGCTGTCGTCGAACGAATATCGAGTCGTACTTCGATATTATCAGCAGATCGTTCCGTTTTATTCGTCTCGCGCGATGTATGCACACTTGAATGATGGAAGACAATCGTACCAGAAATCGTCTGACCGTCCATCTTATGAATGAGACAGTTCTCACCTTCGATCGCTGTCCAAGCATATCCACCTAATTGTGATAAACTGAGTCGCCCAGTAGGCAAAATTTCCTTTACCATTGCCCCAAGTGTATCGACATGTGCCGTCAGTAACCGAGTGCGAGTTGAAGCGCCAGGCAAAGTCGCTAAGATGGCCCCTTTCTCGAGTTTTCGATACGTGATCCCTTCTCCGATCAACCGCTTTTCTACATATGTAATCGCTTCTTTCGTCGAACCTGTCGGACTTGGAATCGAGACCAGCTCTTCAATCGTACGTATGACTTCTTTCATATTCATTCGCTCCCTTTCAATCGGACTACAACGTGCTATCCGCTTTGTTTTTATGATAACAAATATTCATTCTTTGTCGGTACTGATATCCTACATGTACCACACGAAAAAGCTGTAGCACTTTTTTGCTACAGCTTTTTCGTCCACACCATATGCTGAACTTAGACGTATTTTTTCATCCAAATATCATCGCGGTATGTGCCATCTTCTAATTTTACAGAGTCTGGGTCTTCAGCATATACCTCAAAGCCAAGCGATTCATAAAGGCTTTGCGCTGCTTCATTTCCTGATAATACGGCAAGAATGACTTGCTCAACGTCAGGTAACTTCTTCGCCTCGTCGATTAATGCTTCCATTAGAGCACGCCCTGTACCACCACGATATTCAGGCGATACATATACTCCGGAAATCATCGCTTTGTGCGATTCACGTGATAGTTCATACGGTTTGACCTGACCAAACCCAAACAACGTATCCCCATCGAACATACCCAGCCAAACCTCATCGGAGTCGGGTTCTCCTTCAAGCCCTTCTTGTACTTCGCGGAGCGGGGTTTGCTGTTCATCATCAAACGAATGACCAAATGCATCTGGATGATTCTTTAATCCCTCAAGGCGTAGATTCCAGTATTGTTCTGCATCCTCTTTAGTTAATTTTCGAAAAGTATACATGACTGTCGGTTCTCTCCTTTTTTGGGTTTCATGACGTACAAAAAAATAACGGAAAAACGCTTCTATCTTTTACTTAACCTTTTTCTAGTAAAATAAAACCTAGATTTTTTCTCTTTTATTTCAGACAAATTGGATCTGATTTTGACCTTACCTTCTCCATTCATCAAAAAAACTCAAGTGCGGACATTAAGAAATGCGTCCAATACTTGAGCTTTTAATCCTCTATTTCGTAAAAATCTTTGTCTTGATATATGATGTTATCCTTGCAAAACGGGTTCAAGTGTCTGACGCAATACCTCAGCAGAATGATGGAATTTTTTTAATTCTTCTTCCGTCAATGAGACTTCAATGATTTCACGAACACCTTGACGATTGATGATTGCCGGTACTCCAATGTGAATGCCGGAGATTCCGTATTGTCCGTCGACATGCGCTCCGACCGTCAACAAGCAGTTTTCATTCCCAAGGATAGCTCGAACGATGCGAACGAGTCCAAGTCCAATCGCATAATAAGTGGCCCCTTTACGCTCGATGATATGATACGCAGCATCTCGGACGTTGATGTAGATTTGATCGAGATCTGCTTGAGAATAACGATCGTCTTCAGCAAGCAGTTCGTCAATCGTCTTTCCATAGATTCGGCTATTGCTCCAGGCTGCAAATTCCGTATCACCATGTTCGCCAAGAATGTAGGCGTGGGCATTGCGAGAGTCAATGTGAAAGTATTCTCCTAGCATTTGGCGCAGACGTGCTGTATCAAGCACCGTTCCTGATCCAAATACGCGAGATTTTGGAAGACCAGAATATTTCCAAGCTAGATGAGCCATGATATCAACCGGATTGGAAGCCACGACGATGATCCCGTCAAACCCGGAATCCATGATTTGACGAATCATTTCTTTCATGATCAACGCATTCTTTGCGACAAGATCGAGTCTTGTCTCGCCTGGTTTTTGAGGAGCACCCGCCGTGATGACGACGACCTCAGCTTCACGGCAATCCGTATAATCACCAGCCCAGATGCGCATTGGTGAAGAGCTAAACGGTGTTCCATGGTTCAAGTCCATCGCTTCCCCTTCAGCCTTTGCTTTGTTGACATCAATGATGACCAGTTCCTCACAAAGTCCGGCTGTTGACATCTGATAGGCAAAGCTTGAACCGACTGCTCCGGCTCCAATAAGTGCTACCCGTGTCACTTTCGCATGTAATTCCATATCGTTATGTCCACCCTTTCATTCGTCCTAAGAGTTTGTTAACTATCTCACAAATAAATTGTAACATTTTTCACATTCTTTGTAACATGTGAAATTAATCACATTTGTCCATTTTGTGTCATTGATATCCTAACATAAGGAATTACAGCTTCGTATACCTTCCAGTTACCAGAATCGGACGATGATAAACCCGATTCCACTTGCAAGACCGCTCGTCATGACGTTCACGGCATCATTTCCAAGAAATCGAATACCTGAGACGTACGTTGTCGGTTGTCCATGATGCTCTCTTTTTTCGGTGCGTTCTCCACAAACCGGACATCGATAAACACGTTGCCACACGGCGCCAAACATCGTATCGAGTAGACTTCCTAGTATACCGATGCCGATCACAAGTAAGACATGTGTCACAGTAAGAGAAAATATCCACTGCGCCGCTAATGCGATGAAAGCAGCTCCAGCAATTGTACCGATCGTTCCGATAAGTGACATCGCTCCACTCGTTCCCGCTGGTACCCGTCGAAATGTTTTTAAAGACCATGGATCGCGCCTAGAAAGTGGACCAATTTCAGAAGCCCACGTATCGGAATTAGATGCCGCGATGACGAATAAAAATAATAACTGATACGCCGTGTCCATCGTTATCGCATACGCTAGTGCAGCGACGAAGGCTACCCCACCATTCGCAAGTACTTGCCATCCGTCACGCGCACCGTCTTTTTCAACGATTGAGTCGACGGATCGTTTTTTAGATTGTCCGACCTTCGATAAAAGACTCGAGCTCCCAAAAAAGAGCAAGAGTACCACTAGTCCCTTCCAACCGAATCCAAATGAGACACCAGTTCCGACGACCATCGTCATGACGGCACCACTTGTCGTCAATAAACGAAAATATCGTCCGACCAAGGCAAGGGCGAGGCAAAATAAGATCGTGACGCTTAACATCGAATGACCTCTTGGTCAGTGACGATGAGGTTGACTGGGATATCGAAAGCTTCCACTTCAAAATCAGGAAGGAGCTGTTCTGAGAAGGCCATTGACACTTTACACCCTGTATAGGTCACGAGTGCTCGATCGTAATAGCCACCGCCCCATCCTAATCGATAACCATCCCGGCGATAGGCACGTCCCGGAACAAGGCAAAATTCTGCTTGATCAAGTGAAGCACGACGTGCCGAGTCAGTCGGTTCAGCAATCCCCATCTGATTTTGTTGTAATTGATCTTCTGGTCTATATTCATAAAAGACCATCTCATCTCCAACTACTTTCGGAATCAAGACGATCTTGTCCTCTTGCCATGCTTGTTCAATCAACATTCTCGTATCACATTCATTTCGAAAAGCTAACGTGATTGCCACACACGTCGCTTGTTGCCATTCAGGTAACAATAAGACATGTTCGTGGATAGATCGCTCCTTCTCCGCGCGATCCTCGATCTGATCGAGCCGTTCTTTGATCAGACGGCGTATTTCTTTTTTATTCATGACTGTCTTCCTTTCTAAAAATCCACAAAAAAAGCCATCACACGAAGTGACGGCTTCCATCTCAATTATTTCACTTCACGGTGAAGTGTGTGCTTACGGAGACGTGGGTTGTATTTCTTCAACTCAAGACGCTCTGGGTTGTTACGCTTGTTCTTTTTAGTGATATAAGTACGGTCACCAGTTTCAGTGCAAGCTAATGTGATTTTAACGCGCATGGGATTCCCTCCTATCTAGCTCTCGATGTATCAAGTGATTTTGCTTTACATAAGGTTAAGCATACTCAAGTATCGTACCAAGAAAGGAAAGGAATTGCAACTGTTCATCCGTTCTTTTTCGGATTCGTCACGTGTTGATATGGTTTTTCAAGGTTCTCTTCAAAACGAAGGGGTTTCTTTTCGACATGATACTCTTGTTCCACCCCGTGGCGTGACTCTTCTCGTTCTAAATAAACAACGGAAGAATGACGTAAAGCATCTCCCTCAAGACGTTTAATGGCGACGACAAGACCACCCGAACGATCTGGTGAGCGCTCACTCTCTAAATCATAGACATTACTGACGAGAGGGATGTTTTTTACTTTCGAAAAAGCTTGCGCGGCTGACGCAGTATCCATATTGAAGTTATGAACGACTTGGAAATCAACGATTTTACTTAATGCTTGAGCCTGACGTAAAAATGCTAGATTTAATGCCGCAAGTTGATTGTACGTCTGAACGAGCGGTAATCCACTTACTTGAACTCCGTAAACATGCACACCATCTTGTAGGCGGTACGCCTCTGCGTGTTCTGTAACGACGTAGACATTTTCTCCAGCAGCTGCGAGTCGTTTAGCGAGATTTTCAGCTGGTCGTTCTGACGTGTCATACTGTCGCACAAACAATAAGATGGCGTCTGTATTCCAAGATTTTTCGCGTTTGACCGCTACATAGTAATCATGCGCCGTCAAGAAGACATCCGGTTCGATATCTGTATCTTGAAGGAATGGATATTCTCGATAACGATCATCCAACCACTCCATCGTCAGCTCTTCCGCATCGAGACGTCGCTCTGTCTCTTCGAAACGAAGAACATGTTCTCGGAAACGATTTGCCGCATATTGTGCCGTCGTCTGACCGTCTAAAATGAACGGCCAGTCGCTTGAGACTGCAAGCAAATATTCTCGAATGAGTTGACGCTTTGCTTTGACAGTCAATGCATCTTGATGACGATTTCGCGCCACGACGCCCGCCAATCTTTTTTCAAGTTGATGAAGATGACGAATCATCCAGTCATTTCGTTCATTAATCCAGACTTCCGCATATCCTTTACGTCCCCATGTTCCCATTGCAACATGAACAGTATCGATATCTTGGAAGTGACGTTCAAGGAAAGTAGCAGGTGAGATCGATTCAATTTCTTGATCTTCTAAACGCTCCATCGCTTTACCGAGGAAGTCAGGTCCTTCAAACCACCAGTGACCAAACAGTTCCGCATCGAATGGTGCTGTTACAAGAAACGGTGGAAAATCTTGTGCTTGATACGTATCTAAATGTTCGCCGAGTGCTTGTGCGAAATCTGCTGCGTGCTCACTCGTCCGTTGCCACGCCCAATCGCGAACGTAGTAGTCTTTTTGATCCGTTTCACCGGTTACACGATGCAACTTCAACCCGGTATCGTATCGTAATCCTTCCGGATGCATGAATTCGGCGATTTGATCCCATTCACGATCATATGCAAGGTCCCGATAAAATTCACGGTAATCCGGGTGACCTGGGTATCCGATGACGGAACTCCAAATCTTTCCTGAGATGATTTGATCGCGAGGGAAAAGTGCTACGCCGTGCGGAGAATAGACGGGAGCTCCGATTCCGTGTGCTGGTGACGGATCCGCGTTTAAAATCGAATGTTCGTCAACAAACGTGTAACGAATACCTTCCTCATACAAAATACGATCAAGGCCAGGCGTATACGCACACTCTGGCATCCAAAGACCAGATGGACGGAATCCGTAATGGCGTTCGAAACAATTCAACCCTGTCTGAATTTCAGATCGTGCCGCTTGTTCAGATAACATGTGTGGACTGAAACCGTGTGTCGCTGTACAGGTAATCAAGTCAAGGTAACCTTGTTCTTTGTAATGACGGAAGGCACGATTCAAGTCCTTTTCCCAGTGAAGGAACGTATTTAATAGATCATGATACCGATCTTGATAGAACATAAGAGCATCTCTTTCTTTTTGATCGAGGTCTCGCTCTAGTTCTTGATTGATCAATCGCAATGTATCCTCGATATGCTCAATATAACGCTCTTGAATCAATGGGTCTGCCAACATCTCGATGACAGGTGGTGAAATACTGACTGTCCATCCGAGCGGACGTGACAAACGATCGACTTCCCAGAGCAACGGGATATAAGTTTCTGATATCGCTTCGTACATCCATCGTTCTTCTAGACGATGTGCCTCTTCGTGACGGATATATGGTAAGTGTGCATGTAAGACGAGTGAAAAATATCCTTTTCGCATAGCTTCTCTTCCTTTCCCTCTCTCTAATTCCATTACCGGACGCGATCGAAATAGGAATACGGACGTAATACTTCGACCCATTCCGGTTGTTCGACCTCTCCATATTGCCAATGTTGGACGACTTCAGCGAAACGTCCATCTGTGACTGCTTCGTCGCGCGGTGTCTCAACGGGTTTCGAACGCAATACTGGAACGAAGTCCCCATCAATCGTTTGAATGCCCCATTCAATGATGTATGTAGTATTCGGGGTTACCGGTCGTACGAACCAAGCGTTCGTCATCTCCGGTAGTTCAAACTGGTACGTTCGGTTCGCTTGTCCTTGTTCGTAATCAACGAGAGTGACATCAATGACGCGTAACTCTTTTCGGAACGAATCGAACGATGTATGGTAATGCGTCTCGAGTAACTGTTTCGACAGTTCAGACAATTCCCAGTAGACGTATAAAGCTGTCGGTGACTGAACGATAGCATGAAGAATATCATCTTCATAGTGCGTCGCCATTCCAAATGCGTCGCGCTCTAGTGATGGCATCACTTGTACAGACGGTACGACATCAAGTACTGGTGCCGTCGATTTTTTCGTCTGCTTGACCGTTTTTGATTTTACTTTTGGTGCTTCTGCAGAAGGTTGTTCTGTTAGTGATTTACGGTATTTAGTCCAAGCATATTTGATCTTTCCTTCAGTCGTATCTAATTGAGCTGCGATTTGTTTTATTGTCAGCCCTTGTTCTTTCATTTTAATGATTTGCTCAAGCATTCCCAATCACCTCTCTGTCATTATTCACTTCTTTCCTATTCTACAAACGTGTTTCGAATCCCTTTACAAAAAAAGTAGGCAGAGGAAATTCCTCCTGCCTACTTGGTTCATCCGTTTAAATCATAGTGTTTTCCTTTTTCGAGATAGATCAGATGCTCACCGACGTTCGTCAAGTGGTCACCCATCCGCTCGATGTAGCGACAAATATTCGTAAACTGCATGACTTCATCGACGACGATCGGTTGCAGGGACATATGACGCATATACTGACGAAGCGCCTTATATGTCGTCTCATCGATGACGTTATCAAGATCAGACAACGCTTTTGCCTTTTCGACGTCTCCGTCACGATAGGCGACGATTGCTGTTTCCGTCATGTCTAGTAATGTCTCGAACGCTTCCTTCAATAAGGAGATATCAATGACGTATGGGAATGTCTCGACGCGAAGAACCGCTTTTGAGATATTACCTGCATAGTCAGCAATCCGTTCAAGATCCGACGAAATTTTCATCGCCGTGATGATTCGTCGTAAATCCGTTGCAACCGGTTGTTGCTTCGCGATTAAGAGAATCGCATCATCATTGATTTCGAGTTCAAGATCATCGAGTTCATTATCGTTCTCGATGACACCTCGCGCGATGTCCTGATCGTATTTTTCGAGAGCTTCTGCCGTCGTTGCGATTTGTTGCATCGTCTTACGTGCGAGTAAAAAGACTTTTTGATCAAGTATTGCAAGGTTTTCTCCAAAAATCGTACGGTTCGCTGCCATTCGTCTCGTCTCCCCTTCTTATCCGAATCGTCCTGAAATATAGTCTTCTGTCCGTTTGTCACTCGGATTTCCAAAGATCCGATCTGTTTGATCGAACTCAACAACTTCACCATTCAAGAAGAATGCCGTTTTGTCCGACACACGTGCAGCTTGTTGCATGTTGTGCGTCACGATGATGATTGAGTAATCTGATTTCAACTCTTGAACGAGTTCTTCTACTTTTAATGTAGAAATTGGGTCAAGTGCCGATGTCGGTTCATCCATTAGGATGACGTCCGGTTCGATTGCGAGACAACGGGCGATGCAAAGACGTTGTTGCTGACCACCAGAAAGGCCATAGGCATTTTCGTTCAAGCGATCTTTAACCTCGTCCCAGATTGCCGCACGGCGTAAACTACGTTCAACGATCTCGTCGAGGATTTTTTTGTTTTTGACACCATGGACACGAGGACCATAGGCGATATTATCATAAATCGATTTTGGGAACGGGTTCGGTTGCTGGAAGACCATTCCGACAGACGTTCGTAATTCTTCGACACCGTACTCTTTATCAAAGATATTACGGCTGTGATACTCGATCGCACCATTCGTCCGTACGATTGGAACAAGTTCAACCATCCGATTCAACGTTTTGATGAACGTTGATTTACCACAACCCGAAGGTCCGATGATTGCCGTGACTTCATTTTTCTTGATATCTAGATTGACATCTTTTAACGCATGGTCATCTCCGTACCATAAGTTCAAGTCTTTCACGTTATAGACGCTTTCGCGTGCTGCTACTGGCTGGTTCATGCGCTCCGCCCCTTCTGTAACGACTGATTTCGTGTTCAGCTTCATATCCATCATCTGTCTTCCTCCTTAAAAGAAATCCCTTCTATCTAGTTCGATTAGTAACGTTTTGAGAATCGGTTCCGGATCCAGATTGCAATCGAGTTCATCGTCAAGAGGATGACCATCAAGATGATGATTCCTGCCGCTGCAAGACCTTGGAAATCTGCTTGCGGACGACTTGTCCAGTTATAGATTTGGATCGGCAGTGCTGTGAACTCTGAGAAAATACTTTCTGGCGCACGAGCAATAAAAATCGCAGCTCCCACCATGATAAGTGGTGCTGTCTCACCGATTGCTCGAGATACAGCTAAGATAATCCCAGTAATGACACCCGGTAACGAAGCCGGAAGGACGACTTTGAACGTCGTTTGCCATTTCGATGCACCGAGTGCGAGTGATGCATGACGCATCGCTTGTGGAACAGCACGAATCGCTTCTTGTGACGATACGATGACGACTGGAAGACTCATTAACGCAAGCGTCAATGCTCCAGCAATCAGTGTTGAACCGAAGCCCATGTTTCGAACGAAGAACGTCAATCCAAGTAAACCGAAGACGATCGATGGAACACCAGCAAGGTTCGAGATGTTGACTTCAATAAACGAAGTCATTCGACTCTTTTTCGCGTACTCTTCTAAATAAATCGCAGCTCCGACACCAATGATGAAAATCATCGGAATAATTAAGAGCATCAAGAAGATTGATCCCATCAATGCCGGATAAATCCCAGCACGTTCAGCACGACGAGATGGTGCATTTTGAAGAAATTCAAGTGATAACCATGAAGCACCGTCACGGATGACACCGAACAGGAGAATACCTAGGACGACGAGACCGAAGAACAGTCCAGCAAGGAAAATGACTTTTGTGACGTTATTGACGACGAGTCGCTGGCTAATTGATTTCTTGACCGCGACTGGATCGATGAATTTTTTCGAGACAGGTTGCTTTTCTGGTAAGGCCATCTTAGTACTCCTCTCTGAAGCGGCGTGTGATCCAGTTCGCAAGTAAGTTCATCACTAATGTGAAGACGAACAAGAGTGTACCGACCGCATAGATACTGTAATATTCGACTGTTCCAAATCCAGCATCACCCAAGGCGACCTGAACGATATATGCTGTCATTGTCTGGACTGGCTCAAGTGGATCAACTGCTGCTGTTGGATTCGAACCACCAGCGATCGTCACGATCATCGTTTCACCGATTGCACGTGACATTCCGAGAACGATTGATGCAATGATACCTGACAAGGCAGCTGGAACGACAACTTTCAATGCAACTTCAAGGCGGGTCGAACCGAGGGCGAGCGCACCGTCACGAATTTTCTTCGGTACAGAGCTCATCGCATCCTCAGAAATCGAAGCAATCATCGGAATGATCATGATCCCGACGACAATCCCCGGGCTGAGCGCATTATAGATTTGCAGACCTGGAATCAACTTGACGAGTAATGGTGTAACGAACGTCAATGCGAAGAATCCGAAGACGATTGTTGGAACACCTGCTAATACTTCAAGAATTGGTTTTAAGATACGGCGTGCGCGGTCTGACGCGTACTCACTTAAATAAATCGCAGACGTGAGGCCGATCGGCACGGCAACTAGCATCGCAATCACGGTAATCTCAAGCGTTCCGACGACAAGTGGCCAAATTCCATACTCAGGTTGTGAGTTGAGTGGATACCAGCTCGTACTACCGAAGAATTCCTTAAACGGAACAACTTCGAAGAAATGCTCTGTTTCAATGACTAACGTGAGAATGATGCCGATGGTCGTAACGACCGAGACGAACGCACAAAGGAATAACACGATCGGCATGACGCGTTCCATGACGTTTTTCATACTGTATTTTTGTTGTCGGTTCTGTTGAATCAGCTCGCGAACCGATTTGTTTTGTGTTGAACTCATCCTTCTTCACTCCCTACTCTTCTTGACATGAGAATGTGACCCAACCGGTACAGACTTCCCCGGTTGGGCCATCTTCATGACTCAATGATTTATTTCATTGCATCTTCAATTGCTTTTGCGTTTTCATCGTAACGATCTTGCGGCATTTTGATGTATCCGACTTCTTCAGCAAGATCACCAGCGTTTTCGTTCGTGAATTTCACGAAATCTGCGACTTGTTTTTTATCTTTCATTGATTTGTTATTGACGTACGTGTAAATTTCACGTGCCAGTGGATACGAAAGATCTTTGATTGTTTCTGGTGTTGGATCAACTGCATCTTTTCCTTCAGCAGAAAGTGGAACTTCTTTCAACTTATCTTTATTCTCTGCGTAGTATGCATATCCGAAGTAACCAATAGCACCTTTCGTTCCTTCGACACCCTTAACAAGAACGTTATCGTCCTCAGATAATTGAACGTCTTTTCGCATGTCCTTCTTCTCAAGTACTTTTTCCGAGAAGAAGTCGAACGTTCCTGAATCTTTCCCTGGGCTGAAGAATTTCAATGGTTCAGCCGGATAAGAAGAATCAACATCTTTCCACGTCTTGACGTTTGGATCGAGCCAGATTTTTTCAAGTTGGTCCATCGTAAGTTCTTTTACCCATGTGTTTTCTTTACTGACTGCGACAGTCAAACCATCATATGCGAGTGCAAGTTTTGTATATTCAATGTTATTCTTTTTTGCTTCAGCTGCTTCTTCTTCTTTGATTTCACGCGAAGCATTTGAAAGATCTGTTTCACCAACGACGAATCGTTTGAATCCACCACCTGTACCAGAAACACCGACTGTAACGTCAACATCAGGTTGCTCAGTCGAATATTCTTCACCGACAGCTTCCATGATCGGGAAGACTGTAGAAGAACCGTCGATTGCGATTTTTCCTTTTAAATCAGATGAACTAGCAGAACCGCCTTTATCGTTACCACATGCTGCCCCCACTACTGCGATTGATGCTACCGTTGTGATGAGTGCTGTTTTTTTCATCCAAGACATGATTAATTTTCCTCCTCGAAAGTATGTCGCTGACGATGCTACGACTTTTTATCCGTTTTCCTTACAAGACTTATACTACGGATGAACTATTAAAACGAAATGAATCCAACGTAAAAGAATTGTAAAGGTGTGTTTTTTAGTGTTTACAATTCGAAATCCATTAGAAAAAAAGGTCAATACAAACAAAAAAACGAGAGTGAATAATCACTCTCGTCTTCCATCTAGTTAATTTGGCTTAGTTTGCCACGGTACGTCCTTGACATTGAAATATGCTTTGACAAGGTCATGACCGATTTTCGAGTTGACTGTTTCCTGTTCCATATAAGGAAGGAACACGGCCCATGCCATCTCTGGATTATCATACGGTGCCCAGCCAACGAGATTCGAGTTCAATGAACGAACTGGTTGTCCGCTTCCGTCACGTAAGGCGATTCCGTCATCACCATAGACACTAACCTGTGCTGTACCCGTTTTCGCGGCAGCATCGATTCCTGTTTGCGCGATGACTTTCGCCGTACCACGCTCACCTTTAACGACACGATGTAATCCTTCACGGACGTGGTCGATATTATCTTGACTCACTTCAATCCGGTTCAAATAATTCGTCTTAAAGCTGTAATCGACTTTTTTAGTTCCTTTTTCAATTGAATTTGAAGCCAGTACTTCTTTTAGGAAGTGTGGCTGAACACGATAACCACCATTCGCAAGCGTTGAGATGTATTGCGCGACTTGTAGAGGTGTAAAGGCGTCATACTGTCCGATGACTCGGTCCATGAGTAAAGTAACACGGTCCGGTGTCCCTTGAACACCTTTTGCTTCATACGGTAAGTCAACACCCGTCGTCACACCAAGCCCGAACTGACTGTAGTAGTTCTGCATGATTGCAGCAGCTCCATCGACACTAGCTCCGGCAATACCGTTACTTGGATACTTGGCCATTCGCATCGCAATATTGAACATGTAGACGTTGGACGATCGTTCAAGTGCAGTTAAATCTGTGATCGGACCCATATTGACATACGATCCTTTTTTAGTACCACCAATTGTAATTGGAGCATCGTTGATGACTTCATTTTGACGAATGACACCTTCTTCGAGTCCCATCGCAACCGTTGCACCTTTGATCGTCGAACCGATTTGAAGTGAAGTCAATACGTTGTTGATCGCTACATCCGAAAACTTACCGGTTGCAGGATCCAACTTTTGACCAGACATCGCTAAAATCTCACCTGTCTGCGGATTCATGACGACAGCATATCCTTCTTTTAAATAACGACTGCCCATTCCACGACCCATTTTGATTGCTTGTTGCATGATTTTGTCGACTTGTTTATTGTATTCCGCGTCAACAGTCAGAACGAGATCTTTACCAGACTCGCCTTCCTCGCGTTTTGGATCACCGACCGGTTCTCCATTGAACGTTTCATACACATCGTATGCCGGTTTCCCGCGTAGCAGGTCTTCGTATTGTTGCTCGAGGAATGATGTTCCGACACGGTCATTCAAGCTATAGCCTTTTGCTTTGAACTCGGCTTGTTGTTCTGCTGGAATCTTCGAGTATTTACCGAAGATGTTCCGGAGTGTTCCTTCATACGGATAAGACCGTTCATAAAACGGTTCGACTGATACACCCTTCAGATCTTCTAGGTTCTCATCAATAATCGCCATCTCTTTTGCAGACGCACCGAGTTTGACGAGCTGCGGATCAAGCGCATAACCAACTTCCATATTGTGTTTGATCGCGATGACTTCCATCGTTTGATCATCGTAATCGATATCCTCTTTTGTGATAGCATCTAAACGAATTTGATCTTGCTCCGGAATCGAAAGCTTACTTTGCGCTTCTACTGAAGGATACTTCTTTTTGACGGCTGCTTGGTAACGACGATCGGACTCCTTCGTATTCGTCGCTACCCAGAAGTCTTTCACATCTCGTTCCGTAACTTTCCAGTCTTTTTTCGGTAAATCAATGATTGCCGCAAGACGTTGCGCAATTTCAATTCGTTCATCGACTTTCGTCGTTTGTGCCCGGCGATAGACGATTGAGTATTTAGAAATCGTATCAACAAGAAGACGACCGTCTCGGTCATAAATCTTTCCGCGCGGTACTTCATATTTCGATGCGATCATTTCTGTTTTTTGGACTTCCCTCGAAATTTTCTCACCATTAACGATTTGTACGACTCCTAGACGGAAAATCAAAATCGCAAACAATAAAAAAACGACGAAGAACATTAAATTCAGACGAAGCGGCAGATGATTACGCCGTCTTCCTCGTACAGTGATTCGTTTAGCCATGGCGTACTCCCCTATCGTTCAAAAGTCATCTTGTTTCATTATATAGAAGGAAACTTTCCATAACAACCTATCCCATGATTTTCCGCATTAAAAAAAGCGTATCGTTCACAATTGAACGATACGCCATTTTCAGATTACTTCGCGTCAGCGTAAAGCTTCGCTACATGATCCCAATCAACAACGTTGAAGAACGCATTGATGTAATCAGGACGACGGTTTTGATAGTTGAGGTAATACGCATGTTCCCAAACATCAAGACCGAGGATTGGTGTTTTACCTTCCATGACCGGTGTATCTTGGTTTGGTGTCGAAACGACTTCCAGTTTTCCACCGTCAACGATTAGCCAAGCCCAACCTGAACCAAAGCGAGTTGTTGCTGCTTTTGCAAACGCATCTTTGAACGCATCGAATGATCCGAATGCTTCGTCGATTGCTGTTGCGAGTTCCCCTGTTGGAGCAGCTCCATCGTTCTTCTTCAACAATTTCCAGAAGAATGAATGGTTCCAGTGACCGCCACCGTTGTTACGGACTGCCGTTTGAATGTTTGCTGGGAGAGCATCCAAGTTTTGAAGAAGTTCTTCAAGTGACTTTCCTTCATGTTCTGTACCCTCAAGCGCCGCATTCACGTTCGTGACATACGTGTTGTGGTGTTTCGTGTGGTGAATCTCCATCGTACGAGCATCGATATGTGGCTCAAGCGCATCATAAGCGTAGCCGAGTTCTGGTAATTCAAATTTTGACATGTTCATGTCCCCCTTTGTACTATTTTCGAAAACTTCAATACCCTTTAAGACTAGCAAAAGAACATGTGTTGACGCAAGTCAAGACCCTCGGATTTACTCGACTTCTCGTGGAGCAAAAACTGAGACGCCACCACCCGGAACCGGGAAGACACCGAATCCTTCTTCATCGATCACGACAGGGTGATCTTGATGATTCGTATAGTCAAACCATTCTTGTCCCGCACGTTCTTCACCGACGAACATGCGCTTTTCACACATATCAGCATTCGATAGCAAGACAGCACAGCCAGAGTTCTCGATTTCTTCAACGCCTCGACGAACCCATCCGACGCAATGCGGATCATCAAGATAATCCTCTTGGTCACCATATGCTTTGTGATAACGCGCATACAATAAAGCATCGATCATTTCTTTTTTACCTTCTACTGGGTGTGGTCCTTGAACACCATAATAATCACCATAGAAGACACATGGATAGCCGTCTTTACGAAGTAAAATCGATGCATAAGCATGCTGTTTGAACCAGTCATCTACCCATGATTCGAGTGATTCACCTGGTTGTGAATCATGATTGTCGACAAACGTGACGGCGTTCGTCGGATGTGATTCAACAAGTGTGTCAGCAAATAATGTCGTTAAATCAAAGTCTTGTCCCTGATTCGAAGCTTCATGGAACTTATAATGAAGTGGAACATCGAACAAATCGATCGTGTAGTCGACACTATCGAGGAAATGACGGCAATCATCGAGATCGGATTTCCAGAACTCGCCGACCATATAGAAGTCACCTTCACTTTTTTCAATCATCGATTTTGCGAATTCATGAACGAATTCATAGTTGATGTGTTTAATCGCATCAAGTCGAAAACCTTGGCAATCAATTGTTTCCTGGAACCAATGACCCCATCGAATCATTTCTTCGCGGACTTCCGGGTGATTATAATCAATGTTCGCAAACATCAAATAGTCATAGTTTCCAAACTCATCATCGACTTGATCGTTCCAGTCTTTATTTTTTCCGGAAATTTTAAAGACACCGGTTTTTTCCTCACGGGCATCAAAATCTGTTCCATTAAAGAATTCATGTGTCCAGATGAAATCTGAATATTTACCGTTACGACCTGGGAACGTAAACTTTGTCCATGCTTCGATTTCAAATTCTTCTGAAATTTCTTTAGAACGATCTTCTGGATGGACTTCTACGACATTGATTGTCTCGAGTTCATCGGCTGCTGCTTTATGATTCATGACGACATCCGCATAGACGGCGATATCGTTCTCACGAGCAACTTGAATCGCTTCGACGAGTTCGTCCTTCGTACCGTATTTCGTACGGACTGTTCCTTTTTGATCAAATTCACCTAAATCATAAACGTCATAGATGCCATATCCTGTATCTTCATCTGATTGACCCTTTGACGCCGGTGGAATCCACACGGACGTGATGCCGGCAGCACGTAACTCAGGCGCCCGCTCTTTCAAGCGTTGCCAGTGCTTCCCATCATTCTCTACATGCCACTCAAAAAACTGCATCATCGTATGGTTACGTTCCATCTCTCTTCGCTCTCCCTTAGTTACTATAGTATGAATATTATTACAATATCTTTACTATTCCCCGGAGGAACAAAAATAAACGCTCCTCGTTTCATGACGAGGAGCGTTCTACTGAATGGACCCTGCAGGACTCGAACCTGCGACCGGACGGTTATGAGCCGTCAGCTCTAACCAGCTGAGCTAAGGGTCCTTAAGTAATAGTAGCGGCGGAGGGAGTCGAACCCACGACCTCACGGGTATGAACCGTACGCTCTAGCCAGCTGAGCTACACCGCCATGATGTATGTTGCTTTACTCTTACTAGATTACGAGATGTGACGATTCTTGTCAATATGCTATTTCAAAAAAATAAACAGCTGATTTCATTTTTTGAAATCAGCTGTCATAGATAAATCGTATTTTGCTTAATTCGTTAATGCTGTCCGCTGTTCAAGGACGAGATCCGTGATGTTGACAGCGTGATCGCCGATTCGTTCGAGGTTCGACAAGAGATCGACGAAGATCATTCCCGCTTGTCCCGTACATTCGCCAGCGTTAACACGAAGGACGTGATGCTTACGGAATGAACGTTCGAGTGCATCGAGTTTGCCTTCGAGTTCCAGAACTTTCCGAGCTCGTGTGACATCATCCTCTTCGACGGCGCGAACGGCACAATCGACGATTTCTTGTGTCAAGGCATACATATCATCTAGCTCTTGCTTCGCAGCATCCGTGAATTGGATCCGGTTGACGATTTGGAAGTCGACCAATTCGACGATGTTCTCAACGTGATCACCGATTCGCTCAAAATCATTAACCGCATGCATCAGTAACGAATGATCGTTTGATTCACGTTCTGATAAATCATGTGCTGCTACTTTAACAAGATAGTTCGTGACTTCTGTGTTCAAGTGGTTGATTGCATATTCAATCTGCTGTGATTCTGCTACATCTTTCTTATCATGCGATTGCGTGTATCGGTGCGCTTTCGCAAGGGCGTCTTTCGAGAATTCTCCCATACGTAAGACTTCAAGCTTCGCATGATTCAAAGCAAGTGAAGAAGACTGGTTCAAAATGTTTTGATCAAGATGACGTGGTTTTGAATCGATCGTCGTATCCGTACCCGGAACGATTTTTTGAACGAGCCATGCGATTTGCGCGATGAACCAGCACTGAATCAATGTGTTAACGACATTGAATGTTCCGTGTGCGAAGGCAATTTGCATCTTCGGACCTAAGCCAAGTGCACCTGTAATCCACGTGATAAAACTCGAGAAAATTGGTAAGGCAATTAAGAACAATATCGTTCCGATAATGTTGAAGATGACATGCGCCGCTGCTGTTCGCTTAGCTGCAATTGACGCTCCAAGCGCTGCGAGAACCGCCGTAATCGTTGTTCCGATATTATCACCGAACAAGACCGGTAGTGCTGCTTTGATATCGATCATGCCACCTGAGTACAACTCTTGTAAAATACCGATTGTTGCAGACGACGACTGAACAAGCACGGTAAAGATTGTTCCGACGAAGACACCAAGTAATGGATTATCCGACATCGAAACAGTCAACTCACGGAACCAAACGCTCGTTTCGAGCGGTGCCATCCCGTCACCCATCAATGTCAAACCGTAGAAAAGTGCACCGAAGCCAAAGAAAATCTGTCCGATATACTGAACACGTTCTTTATTGAAGAAGAAGATCAAGAACGCACCAATCGCGATTGCCGGAAGTGCTGCTTCCTTGACGTTAAAGCCGATGATGAAGGCAGTGATCGTCGTACCAATGTTTGCCCCCATGACGACTCCGATTGCCTGTCTTAAATTCATCAGACCCGCACTAACAAGTCCGACGACGATGACGGTCGTACCGGATGACGATTGAATTAAAATCGTTACGACGATACCTGCTAAGATACCTAAGAATGGATTCGTCGTGTATTTATCAAGGATATAACGTAATCGGTCTCCTGCTGTTTTTTGGAGCCCATCTCCCATATACTTAATACCGAAAAGGAAAATCCCGAGTCCACCAATGAAGGTGAATATCATTTCCTGCAAATCATAGTTCATCTTGCCAGCTCCTTTATTTGATGTGGATTGATGTGTTTGTAAAGTTTATTTTTTCGACTCCCCTATTATGTAAAGGTCTAGTGAACTTGTAAACAGTTTTTTAAACATCCATTTGTTAAGGTTTTATTAATCTGTACTAAAACAAAAAAAACCTTTATTTATCAACGTTAAATCCATTTAAAAAATCTGTTATAAAACAATAGAAAGAGTGATATTATTGTCTTTTTTACGTCAACTGATTAATTACTTACAAACTTCGCTAATTCCAAATCGCTCGTTTTTACGTCTTCGCTTAGCGGATGTTTCCCTTTATTTCTGTGGATTATCTTGGATTTCACTTTGGACGACGATTATCGATTCCTTCTTTTTACAAAAAAATATCCCGATCGTTATCTGGTTCATTCTTCATTTCATCTTCATCGCGATTGCCGTATTACTTTATCTGCTTTTCATGGCCTATCTGACGAAGGGGTTTGTTCGACTGCTACTTCCTCGTCCATGGGCATATCGTCAGACGTTTCCTTATACAATCGCAACGAATCTGTGGTCTTTCCCACTCGGTATGCTTCTTTATCAACTTGGTTATCAACGTTCCGGGATCGGATTACTCGTGATTGGTCACTTCGTCTATACATTGGTACCGTTGTGGATCGCCCGTTCCTCAAAGCCTCGTTCTTCACGCAGAGCTTAATGTATACAAAAATCAGGCGTCCGACGGATTGACGGACACCTTTCTTTCATTAAACAATTGTAAATGTTCGATTTTCGTTCTTGTTTCTCGATTTTTAGGGAATAGTTCGATATGATAGAAAAGGTAAACATAAACAATATGGCGGTATGCCACAAAAGGAGATTTTCGATATGCCGAAAATGGTCCATCGCTCTAAGACTCGTCCCGTTCGTGTAGGGGACCTTGTCATTGGTGGAAATAATGAAGTCATCATCCAAAGTATGACGACAACTAAAACACACGACGTCGAAGCGACAGTCGCTGAAATCCTACGTCTTGAAGAAGCTGGTTGCCAAATCGTCCGTGTCGCTTGTCCAGAAGAACGTGATGCGCTCGCACTTGCAGAAATCAAAAGCCGAATCAACATTCCGCTTGTCGTAGACATCCACTTCAACTATAAACTTGCGCTCATGGCAATCGAAGCCGGCGTCGATAAAATCCGGATTAACCCAGGTAATATCGGTCGTCGTGAAAAAGTCGAAGCTGTCGTTACAGCAGCAAAAGCGAAAAACATTCCGATTCGCATTGGAGTAAACGCTGGTTCCCTTGAAAAGCATATTCTTGAAAAATACGGCTACCCGACAGCACGTGGTATGGTCGAGAGTGCCTTGCACCACATTAAGATTCTTGAAGATCTTGATTTCCACGATATCATCGTTTCGCTCAAAGCATCTGACGTACAGTTGGCGCTTGAAGCATATCAACTCGCTTCTGAGTCGTTCGACTATCCTCTTCACGTCGGGATTACAGAATCCGGTCCACTTCGTTCTGGTTCATTGAAATCAGCAGCTGGACTTGGCGCGATCCTATCACGCGGAATCGGAAATACGGTTCGTGTCTCTCTTTCAGCAGACCCTGTCGAAGAAGTAAAGGTTGCAAAAGAAGTCTTGAAATCATTCGGTCTTGCGGCGAACGCAGCGACATTGATTTCATGTCCGACATGTGGTCGAATCGAAATCGATTTAATGTCGATCGCTGCAGAGATCGAAGACTACATCGAAAACATCCAAGCCAATATCAAAGTTGCTGTTCTCGGATGTGCGGTTAACGGTCCTGGGGAAGCACGCGAAGCCGATATCGGGATTGCTGGAGCACGTAACGAAGGCTTGTTGTTCCGTCACGGAGAAATCATCCGTAAAGTACCGGAAGCAACAATGGTCGAAGAATTGAAAAAAGAAATCGATGCCATCGTTCTCGAAAAACAGGCTGAAAAAGAAGCTGAAAAAGCAAACCACGCATAAAATGAAGGCTCCTCTCTCATGAGGAGTCTTTTTTCGTATCTCGATTTCGACTATGTTATACTAAGTGAAGAAAATTCTTAGAACGTGGGTGACTGTAAATGAAAATTGGAATCGACATCGATGGAACAA
Organism: Exiguobacterium sp. EA-TM-5; assembly: GCF_053878415.1. Lineage (NCBI taxonomy): Bacteria > Bacillati > Bacillota > Bacilli > Caryophanales > Exiguobacterium > Exiguobacterium sp. EA-TM-5. The sequence continues at coordinate 2,690,319 of NZ_CM132670.1, forward strand.
TCACACATCCATCCTCTTGCTTCACTTACATGAATAAATATCTCGGCACTTCGATTGATTTCAATCAAGCGTCTGAATACGAACTGCATACGTATACCGATATGAATCAAATTGAATTTTGGGACTACATGGTCAACTCCGGTCATGAGACAGGTATTTATCGGGAATCAATCCCTCAAGAACATGTCCGCCACCATTTATGGAATTTGCGGAAACAATATGATTTACACTACGTGACAGCACGATCAGAGCTCGTTCGTCCCGTAACAGAAGAATGGATCAAGCAACACGAACTTCCTCTTGATTCTTTGATCATGACGGGATCACACGACAAGGTTCAAGTCGTACGTGATCTATCACTTGATCTGTTCATGGAAGATCGCTTAGAGAATGCGGTTCAAATTGCGGAAGATACCTCTATTCCTGTTATCTTGTTTGACGCTCCTTATAACCGTAAAGCCTTACCGAGTAATGTCATCCGTGTAGCCTCATGGAATGAAGCCGTTAAAGAGATTCATAAATTCGCACCAATCCGATAAAACAGCCGATTAGGCTGTTTTTTCCATTTTCAATGTTATTGGATGATTAGATATCGTACAATGGCATTAGATTTAGATTTCAAAAAAGAAAGGGCTTCATAATGCTTGCTACCGTGAATATCTTTTTTATTAATATCTGTATTATCTTTCTTATTTCTACGTTTACTTTCTATCTACTGCGTGATCGTTTACCGATTCAACCTGACTCGATGATTTCTACTCGTCTCTATTTCGGACTGGCCAATGGAGTAACAGGTATTCTACTTATGCATCATGCAATCGATTTAAATGGAGCATTAATTGATTTACGATTGTTGCCACTCGCTTTATCTGCGTTATTCGGTGGGAATGTCAGTATTGCAGTGACCGGATTGATGCTCTTGATCTATCGATTTTTGATTGATAACGGAGATTCACTAAACGCTCTGTTTAGTTCCGTCATCACTCTACTTGGATTTTTAGTACTTTCTTTTATTTGCAGACGTTTCATTAAGCGACAGGGTTACTTCTTTTCTACCATCGTCACATTCGGTTCTTTACTTGTCCTATGGCGCTTGATTATGAGTAACTCTCCAGCGGATGCCTGGGAAACGATTTATATTCCGTATTTCATTTTAACGATTGGTGGAGCCGTTTTGTTTTATCGTTTGTCTTCGCTCCTTCAGCAACATTTTGTTCTATACTCCTATCAATCCTACCTTGCTTCGACCGATCAATTGACACGGCTTGCGAATCGACATGTCATTTTAGAAAAAGTCACGACACTTGAAAAGAGTACGGCTTCTTGGGGGGTCATCTTGTTCGACTTGGATCACTTCAAGACAATAAACGATACGCATGGTCACGCCGTCGGAGACGCTGTCTTGCGTCACTTTTCGATTGTATTGAATGAACATTGCCCAGCACCGGTGACAGTCGGTCGATACGGTGGTGAAGAATTCATCGTCATCGTTCCAGATATTGAATTACATCCTCCTGGTGCTCTAGCTGAGACGATCGTAGTAGCTGTTCAGCAAACACCATTCGTCATGCAAGATCATGCCGTATCCATTACGGTGTCCGCTGGAATTGCTTTTGCTCATCAACAGCCTACTGAAATAGTCTTTAAACAGGCAGATACCGCCCTGTACGAAGCAAAAGCGCAAGGTCGAAATCAATATCGACTCTATTCATCTTAAATAGTTACTAAAAAAGCCACTTCTCTTCCGAACATGCGTCGGACTGAAGCGGCTTTGCTTTATTAACAAATCATTTCCTTATTCGTTTTTTGTGGCTTTTTGTAATAGACATATGATTTCTTCAAGTGGGACCGGTTTAGCAAAGAAATAGCCTTGGAATAGATGAATGCCAATGTCCTTCGCAATGCGTACTTCTTCTCCTGTCTCTACACCCTCAACGATACACTCGACATGCATCGATTGGCTCAATTGAAAAATGGATTCGAGAATAGACTGCCGCTTCTCCGATTCACCAATTTGTTCGATGAATTGCTTCGGAATCTTTAATTGACGTAACGGTAATAAACGTTCAAGAACGTGATAGGATGCATGACCGGTCCCAAAATCATCGAGTGACACTGGGAAATCAAGCGTTTTGATTCGTTTCAGTGCACGATGAATCGACTGACTCTCAAAATCAAGTGATTGACTCTCTGTAATTTCAATCTTAATCTGTTGCGGCTTTAATGCATACTTAAGTAACGTTCGTTCGATGAATGGCATGAACGACTCACTTGTTAATTGTCGCGGTGATACGTTAACGGACAATGTAAACTGATCAGGAACAAGACCCACCAATGCTTTGCGTGTTTTACAGCTTTCCTCAAAAATCCATTCTCCTAGCCGAATGATCAAATCACTTTTTTCAGCAATCGGGATGAACACGGATGGTCGGTCGGCTCCCTCTAGCTCCGTCTTCCATCGGACCAATGCCTCAAGACCAATGAATTGCTCTGATTGAACATCATACTGTAATTGATAGACCAGATGAAAGTCTGTTTCGATATTTGCCTGTGCTAACGATTGAGCAGCCTTAACACGTAATTCTTGATCCATGCGCCATGCTTGGTCGATACACATCAGTCGCTCATTTTGTTGCGCTGCTTCTTGTAATGCAGTTAACAATTGCTGTACCCGACGCTTCCGATTGCCAGTCACTCCTTCTCCGTTATCGATAACAATGGAAATGTTGACGTAAACATGATGTCCCTCGATTTCATATGGAACAGAAATTTCTTGGCTTAACTCCTCCATTGCTTCCTTACACGCGACCTCGTCCGGCTTTTCCATGACAATCAATAATGTCCCTGCTTCAATCCGAGCAAATGCTTGGTGAGGAGGTAGTTTTTGCTTGAGCCGATCGATGCAAGCACGCAAAACTTGTGACTGCATGTCTTCTCCGAAATACCGTGCTAACTCATAATAGTTTTCTAAATGAATACCGACAAAAATAAGCTGTTGTTCGGATCTTGGAAAATCAATTTCATTTAAACCTTGGCGATTCAAGACACCTGTTTCTTCATCACGGCGCGCTGTATCGTGTAATTGCGTCGCGAGATCGTTCAACCGATTTAAGTTCCGAATATGCAGGTGGTTGATGACAAGGGCAATCGTTACACCGATCACGATCATTCCAATCCGTCCGTAATGGTCGGTTGGATCAATTTCTACCGTTACCGCCTGTACATTCCACATGACATACAAACTGGTTGCAATGGTAACAAAAATCGCATACCACATCATGATGCGTTGATAGGAGATTAAAGCAATCATTAAAAATAAGAAGCTACTTGCCCAAACTGTAACTGCCCCATACGGTAAAAAGCTAATCGATGTAATGGGAACGACGAGCAGCATTAAAGACAGTAAGTGTGTTTGAAGAACTAATCCCATTTTGCGACGACTGATATAAAAAATGAATAAACCCATGATGACTAAAAATGAAATAATGACAGAACGACTTAAATATGCATTCTTAATTGTCTCTTCCGTCGTCGTATAAATAATCAGGGCACCAACAGCCATCATGAACAATGCAAAATTTCCAATCCACCATTGTTGTTTTCGAACGATTTCCTCCAAATTCTTGCCTCCTTTCCGTCAGAATTTTCGTATATAGGTTTCGACATCGCTTGATGATACTCCTGTCAAATAGAATGTGTCAATTATTTCCTAAAAAGAAAAGTCTCCCCTCATTCGTGCAACGGAAGACTTTTCTGTCTATATTCTACAACCCTAGTCGTCCTAACTCTTCAATGACATCTGTCGCAAGCAAGCTACTTGGATGTAAGCGTCGTTCGACTTGTTTTGAGGCCTCTGCATACCACTGTGCTCCCTGTGCTAGTATTTTTTCGATATTGCCTTTTGGATGTTGAGCAAGAAGACTCGTCAGTATGCCGAATAAGGTATCGCCGCTCCCCCCTTTAGCAAGTCCACTTGATGCACCAGAGACGACAAACCCACCCCCATCCGGTTTTGCGATTATGATGACATGTGACTTCAAGACGACGGTCACTTGATGCAAAACGGCATAGTCTGTTGCTTGACCAAATAGATCGTCTTGAATAATCGTTACATTTTGATTCGTCATTCGAGCAAACTCGCCAATATGCGGTGTGACAATGATAGGAGCGGTCCGTTCAGGGTAACTATTTTTCACTAATGCTCCGGCATCTAAAATCACCGGAAGATCACTTTCAAGCAAATGGTCTACCCAAGTCTCAACTGATTCCTGCGACAAACCGGGACCAATCCCAACTGCTGATACAGAAGGTAACATGTCTTCAATCGCTGGTAACGTTTGATCAATGACCATCGCTTCTGGCGCCTGAACGATAATTCCCTGTTTGGCAAGTGCTGTCGTTGCAACTTGAAGTTTTCCGACACCCGTTCGTAAGGCTGCCCTTGTCGAGAGTTGAATCGATCCTGGCATCGTATCGCTTCCACCAATCAATAATGCCGTCCCATACGTCCCTTTATGACCGTACCGTTCCCTCTTGAACAATGCCGTCAAATCCGCTGTGGATAAATGCCACTCGCCAAACGTCGGTAATCCGATGTCAATCGTTTCTAACTTTCCATAAAAGGGAGCGGTCCGTAATAAAAAAGCAGATCGTTTCGCTGCATGCAGTTGAAACGTCACATCGGACTGAATCGCGATGTCCTTGAATTCCTTCGCATGATCGGTCGGAACACCGCTCGGAACGTCTACCGCATAAACGTATGCCCCTTGCCGTTTTTGTTCCGATACGTATTCACATTGCGTTATAAAAACTTGATTCATGCGCTCTGGATCAAATCCAGTTCCATACAACGCATCTAAAATAACGTCATACTGACCGCATGGCTGTTCCGTTACGAGTCCGAATGCTTCTGCATAACGGACATGGATAGTTGAAGTATCAGAACGACTCTCTCCAAATGGTGCGAATAGCGTGACATCAAAACCGTCGCGTAAAAGTTCGCGACCGATTACATAACCGTCCCCACCGTTATTGCCTGTTCCACTTAAAATCAAGATTCGATCTGTCTTCGTATGACGGTCCTTGATACGTGTTGCGATTTGAGTTCCCGCTCGTTCCATCAACACTTCAAGTGGCAGTCCAGATGTCCGCGCCCACTCATCGATTTGTCGGGCTTCCTGCGCATCATAAATCATTTTCTCATCACCTCTGTTCGACTATTCCCGTTTTGAACAGGACTAGTCTTACAAAACGAAAAAAGAGAACGCCCGAGTGGACATTCTCTTCTAGTTAAGACGTCATACGTTGACAATTCGCACAGCGTCCATAGATTTCAAATTTATGATCTTCAACTTCAAAACCAGTCTCTTGGACTGGAGAAATCCACTCCATTGGACAAACATTCAATGTCTCCGTTTTACCACAGATTCGACAAATCAAGTGGTGATGATGGTGTCCTGAAGCACAGGCTGCTCGGTATTTCATTTCTCCATCTAATTCCGTTACTTCTAATAGATCGATCCCCGAAAAATCATTCAAGTTTCGATAAATCGTATCATAACTTAATGAAGGATGAGATGTCCGGAGCGCTTCCGCCACTTCCCGAGCACTGACATAACGATTCACTTCAAACAGATACGATAACAAATCGAGACGCTTCGGTGTCATTTTAAACCCGGAAGCCTTCATTCGCTCACGCGCTTGTTCGATGTTCGTCTTCATGTGTTTTCCCTCCTATCCAAAAACGTTCCAAAAGCATGACGATAATCAGTTCAAATACTGCCAGCAAGACGATCATTCCACCTGGTGCTAAATCAAACTGATAGGCCAGAATGAGTCCAAGTACGGTCGCAACTTCACCGAAGACGATAGCCAAAAAGATTGTCGTCTTAAAACTTTTGGCGATTCGAAGTGCTGCTGCAACTGGCAACGTAATTAAGCTCGAAACAAGTAAAATCCCAACAATCCGCATACTAATCGCAATGACAAGTGCAACGACGATCATGAAGAGAATATGCACCAATCGGAGACGGATCCCGGAGACTCGTGCCTGCTCCTCGTCAAATGATAGAAACAACAACTCCTTATAAAAGGCGAAGACGAAGATAACGACTACGATTGTCACAGCTAGGATTGTGTAGACATCCGTCAAAGCAACAGCCGAGACCGTACCGAATAAGAATGAGACAAGGTCCATTGAAAATCCATTCGCGAGACTGATGAACGTCGCACCAAGCCCCATCCCTGTTGCCATGATGATTGGAATCGCAAGTTCTTGAAAGTGCTTATATTTCGCACGTAACCAATCGATCGTCAATGCCGCGATGACAGACGTGACGATCCCTAGATACAGTGGATTTAAATCTGCTAGTTGCGCGACCATTCCAGAGATCAATAGACTGAGCGCAATCCCTGCTAACGTGACGTGCGACAACGCGTCTGCGATCAAGCTCATTCGTCGGACGACGACGAATGACCCGATCAATGGTGCCGTAAATCCGATCAGAATAGCAGCCACTAAGGCATATTGTAAAAACTTTAAGGTCATGAATGCTTCAATCATTGGACACTCTTCCCTTCATGAACGAGAACGCGTCCCGGAACCGGATAGAGTGATCGAATCGTCTGTTCATCCAGTTCCCAGTATTCTTTAATCCCACAGTTACAACCCAAGCGTCCATCAACTAAATGGATCACATCCGTAACGAGTTTACTGACGAAGTGGATATCGTGCGTAACAAGAACGAATGTCCGACGTTTATCCCGACGGAGTTCTTCTAGAATTTCATAGAATTCTTTTACGTATCGTTGATCGACACCAACAGTTGGTTCATCTAAGATCATTAAATCGGGGTCATTGACGAGTGCTCGCGCGATGAAGACCCGTTGCTGTTGTCCACCAGATAGATCGCCGACTTTCGAATCCCGACGTTCCCACATCCCGACTGTTTCCAGGGCAGTCCGTACTTTGTCTCGATCATCACGAGACAAGCGGCGAAAGAGTCCTTTTTTTGCGTAAAGTCCCATTTCGACGACTTCTGCGACAGTTACTGGAAAACCCGAGTTGAACGATGCCGCTTTTTGTGAGACATAGCTAATTCGCCACCATTCATTAAATTGCGATTGGGATTGTCCGAACAAACGAATCGTTCCTTTCGGTTGCAATAAGCCTAAGATACATTTAATCAGCGTCGATTTCCCTGATCCATTTTCCCCTACGATGGCCAAAAATTGCCCTTGCTGGACCTGAAACGAGACTTGATTCAAAACTCGACGATCCGGATAGTCATAACTGACTTGATCGATCTCGATGATTGGTGTTTCCATTTATTTTCACTCCTTCCGTTTTCGTAAAACGGAATAATTACGTCTTAATCAACTGTCTTATTATAGCGTTCGCTAATTATCGGTGCAACTCTGACAACTTCCTATCCTCCTATGAAAAAAATCAAGGTACAATAAAGAAAGAAGCTAGCTGTTTTTAGCTTGTTCAGAGAGGGAATTCTTTTAATGCACGCATCGCAGAGAGGAGTCGGAGTCATTTGAAACAAGAACTTGCAGTCATCGATATCGGTTCCAACTCGATTCGTTATGTCATCTTCCATCCGATCGCTTCTGGTCGTTACATCGAGAAGATTAATATTAAAGTCGTCGCTCGATTATCCGCTCATATCAATGAAGATGGAGCACTCGACGATGAAGGCATCAGGTTACTCGAAGAAACGTTAAAACGATTTTACGAGGTCGGTGTCACACATGAAGTTGAAGAAACGATCTGTGTCGCAACAGCAGCAATCCGTAATGCGACGAATCGTGAAACAATCGTTGCTGCTGTTACGGACAATACACCCTTCTCTATTCAAGTTTTAACAGATGAACAAGAAGCATACTATGGCTACTTTGCCATTATTAACTCGACCTTCTTGACGGATGGTTTTTCTGTTGATATCGGTGGTGGTTCCATGGAAGTCACCTTAATCGAGAATCGCGAAATGGTTGCCTATCACAGCTTTCCGTTTGGCGCTGTCACCTTAACACGGCAATTTGTTTCGGATGAGACACTAAGCGGTAGTGATAAGAAAAAGTTGGTGAAATTTTTACGTGAACAATTCGAATCGATTCCTTGGCTGAGTGATAAAAAACTACCATTAGTCGGTGTCGGTGGTTCTGCCCGAAACTTCGTCCGGATTCATCAGTCGAATCAGGACTATCCACTTCGCAGCGTTCACCAATATCAAATCAAAGCAAAGGAACTGGCGAAGATGGTCGACGACCTTGAAGGAAAATCGGCAAAACAGCTATCGAAAATTGAAGGGCTATCGAAGGATCGAATTGATATTTTTCTTCCTGCACTCATTGCGATCCAAGAGTTATCCCATCATATCGAGGCTGAAGAATTCGTCATGAGCAATCTTGGTCTTCGCGAAGGTCTCCTCTATGAATTCGATGTTCAGGATGAAGCCTATCGTCGAATCGAGAATGTACGTGAACAGAGTCTATATCAACTTGAGAGCGATTATAAGGTCAATCGAGATCGCGCAACATATATTGGTACGCTTGCAAAGTCAATGTATCGACAACTTGTTACGTTAGATCTGATTTCAGAACGTGCGTCCGATCTACGATTACTCGATTCAGCAAGCCGCTTGTTTTATTGTGGGCAATACATTAATCCAGATACGCGATCGGACCAGACGTTCTACCTTTTGACGAATACCGAATTAAACGGCATGACGCATAAAGACCGCGTTGCCTTGTCGCTCGTCAGCTCTTATTCTTCAGCAAAACGTATGCAACAACTAGCGAAGCCATTTAAGGACTGGTTTACCGAAAAGACACTGGACCGCTTCGACTTACTGGGCTCTTTACTCAAATTAAGTCATGCGCTTGATGTGACGGAGCGAAAAGCCGTCGATCACCTGGAACTTTTCGTTGAGAAGGATCATCTCCGATTCGTCCTCGATACAGGTGATCATGATTATGGATTCGAAGTCGAAAAAGCTGAAAAACAAAAGAAGCACCTAGAGCGAATCATTGATCAGACGATTACTTTCGAAACGAAAGGAGATCTTCCTTCATGAAACTCGACATACCAGAGCATTTCAATAATCGTGAGCTCAGCTGGCTTCAATTTAATAAACGTGTACTAGACGAAGCCTTTGATACCCGAAATCCGTTGATGGAGCGCTTTAAGTTTCTCGGGATCTTCAGCTCTAATTTAGACGAATTCTATATGGTTCGCGTAGGAGGCTTGAAGGACGAAGTACTTGCCGGATTCAATAAACCAGAAAACAAACAACAGATGACACCAAAACAACAATTACGAGCAATTGCTACGAAAACGAAAGAACTCGTCGATCGACAATACGAAGCGTTCCAAGCGATCAATCAGACGTTAGCAGACGAGGGCATTACATTCTTGAAATATAACGCTCTCACTTCGGAACAGACAACGTATGTGAAATCTTTTTTCCGAGAACAGGTCTTTCCTGTTCTCACACCTGTTGCTGTCGATGCCTATCGCCCGTTCCCGATGCTTTCTTCAAAGTCACTCAACATCGCAACGGTTCTTGAAGCAGAAGATGGGACGAGACGAAATTTAGCACTTGTACAAGTTCCGGGTGTGTTGCCACGGTTCGTTGATCTGCCGGTTGAAGATGAAGAGACAACTGCTGTCATCCTGCTTGAAGACGTCATTATCGCGTTCATCGACAGTTTATTTAAAGGTTATCGTGTCTTATCTGCCATGCCGTTTCGGATCACCCGTAATGCCGACCTTCCGTTTCACGAGGAAGGAACGCACGATTTATTGAAGTTGATTGAAAAGGAATTAAAAAAACGACGTTGGGGCGTTGGGATTCGCCTCGAAGTCCAAAAAGCGGCCATCAATACCGAATTGCTAAATATGTTACGGGATGTGCTTGATCTACAGGAGCGCGACATTTTTGCTGTTGATGGTCCAATCGATTTGACGTTCTCCTTTGCCTTCTACAGTCAAATCGGAATTGAATATGATCATTTGATTTATCAGACCATCATGCCAGTCGATCCACCAGCACTTGATAGTTCAAAAAATCTGTTCAATCAATTACTAGAACGTGACTATCTGCTTCATCACCCTTACCATACGTTTGATCCAATCGTCCGGTTTATCGTCCAAGCAGCGAATGACCCGAATGTCCTTGCCATCAAACAAACATTGTACCGTGTTTCCGGTGACTCACCGATTATTAAAGCCTTGAAAACAGCAGCAGAAAACGGCAAACAAGTTACTGTTCTCGTTGAACTTAAGGCACGATTTGATGAGGCGAAAAACATCGAATGGGCGAAACAATTGGAAAAGGTCGGAGCACACGTCATTTATGGATACAGTGACTTAAAGACACACTCGAAGATTACGCTTGTCGTCCGACTGCACGAAGGTAAAATTCAACGCTTTGTCCATCTTGGTACTGGTAACTATAATGATTCGACTGCCAAACTGTATACAGACGTCGGGTTATTAACAGCACGAGAAGAAATTGCCGAAGATGCGACGAATTTCTTTAACTGGTTATCTGGATACGGAGAACAACCAGAATGGAATGTCATTCAAACTTCTCCAAATGCAATGCTTGAGAAATTTTTATCTTTGATCGATGAAGAGATCCATCATCATAAAAAACACGGAAACGGTCGAATCGTCGCGAAAATGAATAGCTTAACGGAAAAGGACATTATTTTACGTCTCTACAAAGCATCTCGCGCCGGTGTGCAAGTTGAATTGATCGTTCGTGGTGTCTGTTGCCTGCGCCCTGGTATTCCAGATGTTTCGGAAAACATTCGTGTCATCTCGATTGTTGATCGTTACTTGGAGCACTCGCGTATTTTCTACTTCCACCACAATGGACAGGATTTGATGTATGGGTCAAGTGCTGACTGGATGACACGCAATATGCGAAAACGGATTGAAATTTTGTTCCCAATCATGGATGAAGAACATAAAGAGTATCTAAAAGATTGTCTCGCAATCGCCCTTGCTGATAACGTCAAGTCGCGTGAACAAGCAGCGGACGGATCCTATCATTACGTGAAGGATGGAAAACAGAGCTGTGAATCACAGTTGCTGATTCAAGACTATACAAGTAGCAAACTAAAACAGAAGCCAAGTTTTGCAGCACCATTGACGCAAAAATGGATCACAATCGAAAAGAAGGATGATAAAATCATTCTGGATCAAAATGCCAAATGACTTTTGTCATGTTTTAATATGTATTTTACTTCAAATGCTGATTTACAGCAGAAAGGACGGCATGTATGCTTCAGCAAATCTTATTATCTCTTCTAGCAGGCGTTATCTGCGGCGTCGTTTTCACCGCACTGAAATTACCGATTCCTGCCCCACCTGTTTTCCCAGCCATCGTCGGGATTTTTGGTGTATTTCTCGGGATGAAAATTTATCTATTTCTCGTGGAACGTTTTTTCTAATCCAAAGGAAAACCGTTCTCTGACTGCTTCATGCAGAAAGAGAACGGTTTTTGATTATTTTTTTAAGGCTTCTGCGATCACACGATCCCAGTTGACCTCATCGCATGCTGTCTCGCATGTCGGCTCTACTTCACACGTCGCACATTTCCCTTTTTTCGCTTTTTTCGTAAAGCGAATAAGTGAAAATCCAGCATATCCGAATACGATCAGTCCGATAAGTATATCAATGAAATGCATCTGTTCTCCCCCCTTAAGCGAATCCCAACCAATGCCCTGTTTGATAAATGATGAACGCTACCCCATAGGCAACGAATAAGCCATATAAGCTAGCAATCCACGTCCATTTCGCGCTCCCGACTTCGCGTCGGATGACAGCGACAGTCGCTAAGCACGGTACATAGAGTAAGACGAAAACCATGAAACTATACGCACTGAGTGGTGTGAACTGTTGCGCGATATGCCGACCAAGCTCCGATTCATTGACAGCGTATATGATGGCCATGGTTGAGACGACGACTTCCTTCGCGAGAAACCCGGTAATGAGGGCAGCACCCGCCTGCCATGTTCCAAACCCAAGCGGTACAAGAACGGTCGCAATCACACCACCAATCATCGCTAGGAAACTATCATTCATATTGACGTCTAATCCACCTGGTCCTGTATAAGCAAGTAACCAAATGACGACCGAACCACCAAAGATGAACGTTCCTGCTTTTCGAACAAACCCTTTTCCCTTTTGCCATGTACTCCGCCATAAGGTTAAGCCTTGTGGAATCCGGTAAGGAGGTTGTTCCACTAAGAACAAGCTTGTTGCATCTTCTGCTGCTAAGACTTTCGAAAAAACCTTTGCTGCAATCAGTGCCAATACAATCCCAAGGATATAGAGCGACAAGACAACCAGTGCCTGATTCGTAGCAAAGAAGCTACCCGCAAAGACAGCGTAAATGGGTAAGCGAGCGGAACAAGACATAAACGGTGAGATGAAGATCGTCACTAAGCGCTCTCGCTCTTCTTCTACTGAACGTGCTGCCATGATTCCTGGTACATTACAACCGAACCCAATGATCATTGGAATAAAACTTTTCCCATTCAAGCCGACCATTTGCATGAATCGGTCCATGACGATTGCGACACGTGCCATATAACCAGAGTCCTCTAAAAACGAAATGAAGAAGAAAAGGACGAAGATTTGTGGGACGAACACAAGAACACCGCCGACTCCAGCAACTACGCCTTCAACAAGCAAATCTTGAATGAACTGTGATGCACCAAGCGTACTCAACAGACTGACAAGACCTTTTGACAATGGTCCAGCGATGAATCCATCTAATAAGTCCGACATCGGAGACCCAATCCAGTTAAATGTCACATGAAACAAGAGATAGAGAATTGCAAAGAAGATCGGTAATCCTAAGACTGGATGTGTGACGATAGCGTCAATCCGCTCTGTCCAGTTCGTTTTTGCCGACTGTTCTTCTGTGACAACAGCAGCTCTCGTCGCCACCGCCCAGTGCCGGCGACATTCTGTGATGTGGGCATGAACGAACCGACCTAATTGTTGTTCTAACTGTTTACGAATCACCGCAATCTGTGGTGTCCGTTGTTCGAGCACGTCTACAAAAACTCGATTTCCCGCTAAATATTGAACAGCCATCCATCGTTCAATTTCTGGCATGTCGACGATTTCGAGGATATCCTCAATCGCCTGTTCGGTGTCAGAACCATAGTCGATATGAAGGAATGGCTGTGGTTTTTGTTGTAAGGAAGACAATAATACATCACATCCGTCACCTGTTCGAGCAACGATCGGAAAAACATCGACTTGTAAGACGTTTGCTAACCGCACTGGATCAACTTTCATTCCGCGATGATCCGCTACATCCATCATATTTAGACCAATTTGCAGCGGCTTCCCGATTTCAAGTAATTGCGCGGTCAATTGTAAATTACGCTCGAGCTGTGAAGCATCGATGATATTAATCATGGAGTCAAAGGAATCCTCCATTAAAAATCGGGCAACGACTGCTTCATCTGCCGACAATGGATCTAAATCATACACACCAGGTAGATCGATCAATTGTCCACGATTTCCTCGAAGTTGTCCGATTTTTTTATCCACCGTGACACCTGACCAGTTACCGACGTGTGCATAGGAATTCGTCAGCCGATTGAACAAAGACGTTTTTCCGGTATTCGGATTTCCGAGCAAGGCAATGCGTTGCGTCGTCATGGCATATACACCTCAATTCGTTTCGCATCACTCCGACGGATAGCAACCATTTGGTGATGATCCTGCTGTTCGATTGTCATAGGACCTTGAAATATGGCTTTTCGTCGAACGATGATTGGACATCCTTCATAAAAACCAAGCGCAAGTAGTCGCCGACGCAATCGATCGTCGATTTGATTCATATTGGTCATTACGACAGGTTGGTTCATTGGAACCGTAGCTAAATCCAGCATAGCTGCTCCCCCATTTATCTTTCCATTCATTGATAACAATTATCATTCCTGATTATAACACCATCGATTCCTCAGTTACATAGGAATTCAACAAATGAATCACTTCAATGTGCACGTCTCAATAAAAAAGCTCTGCTTTTTCCTGAACGAGATCAGGAAAAAGCAGAGCTTCTATTCATTTTCTTCCGTCGCTGCAGCGGTATCCACCGCATGTAGCATTTGTTGATGCAACCATCGATGACACGTCGGACAAACGGTCTGATATCCTTCTGGTGTCAAATGCCATTCGAGTAACGACTGTCGCGTCTCTTCACAATGAATGCATTGATCCGCCACTTGTTCTAGATGATTCCGTTCCTTGAATCGCTCGTTCCGACGTTGTTTTGCTTGTTCAAGTGTCAAAACATCCGTTTCAAAATAACCATACTGCCACGAATCGAGCAGACGTGTCCGAAACACCCCTTCTACAGATCCTGATTTAAGATTAAGTTGATTGAGTGGTCGTCCGAGTAAAGGATGACGTAAATCCACACTAATGAGGTCAAGGCACACATATGATCCTTCTGAATCGTCAGCAGCCGTCAACCAAAACGGATCTTCTGGACGTGTCGTGTACTCCGTAAACAAGGCTTCTGCATACGCAATGATTCCATCGTTCGTCGCAAGAAACACCTCTTCTCCCTCTGCCAGTTCTCCCGGCAAGTAAAACGGTTCCTTTGTTTCATAATAGTGGACAACAGCTTGTCGTATCGCGAAACTTGTCTCATCGACGACGAGGATATGACACATCACAGACACCCCTTTATGAGTTTATTCGGCCGGTGCACCTAGAATCGGTAAACGCCAATCCGCATCAAACGCACCAGAACGTAGCATATCGATTTCTTCTTTATATGGCGCGACTTTTTTCTTTGGATCGAGACCAATATAAGGTGTTTCTAAAATTTTTGGCAAATGGGCAAGTGCAGGATGATGTACGACACGGTGTAATGTATCAAATCCAATCTCACCAAATCCGATGTTTTCATGACGGTCCTTCCGTGCGCCGCGGACATTCTTCGAGTCGTTTACGTGAATGACACCAAGGCGATCAAGTCCGACGATCCGGTCAAATTGTTCGAGGACACCATCTAAGTCATGCACGATGTCATATCCTGCATCATGAATGTGACAGGTATCGAGACAAACAGATAGACGATCTTGATGCGTGACACCTTCGATAATTTGAGCAAGCTCCTCGAATGTCTTTCCAATCTCAGAACCTTTTCCAGCCATCGTCTCAAGCGCAATCTTGACCTTCTCTTCACCAGTCAATACCTCATTGAGTCCTTCAATGATGCGTTTGATTCCAACATCTTCTCCAGCACCTACGTGAGCTCCTGGATGTAACACGATATGCTGCGCTTTTTCTAAGGCTTCCGCTCGTTTGATCTCAGCTGCTAAAAACGAAACCGCTAGTTCGAACGTTTCTGGTTTCGTCGTATTTCCTAAGTTGATGATATACGGCGCGTGTACGACGATTTCTTCAATTCCGTTCGCACTCATATGTTGAAGTGCTTCCGGAATCCGCAACTCCTCCATCGGCTTACGGCGTGTGTTTTGAGGAGCTCCTGTATAGACCATCATTGTCGTTGCACCATAAGAAGCTGCTTCCTCACTTGCACCTAACAGCATTTTTTTCCCCGAAACGGAGACGTGTGAACCTATTTTCATATCTTATTCCACCTTTCTCTTTTATCAGTGTACCAAATCTTGAAAACGACAAGACACCCGAAAAATGTTTTTTCATTTCACGGGTGTCATCGACGATGTTATTTTGATTTACGTGCGTTTTCTTTACGTTGCGCGCGACCGACACCACGTTGTTCTTTGATGCGTTCACGTTTTGCTGTTTCTTTTAACTTATATTGATGTTTCTTCTTATAACCTGGTTTAACGCGTTTTTTCGCTTTTGCTGCTTCACCAGACAGACGACTATGCGCTGTCTTCGAGACAGCAGTCTTCATATGCGGTTTCGCACGGCGACGTTCTTTAACTTCCATGATCTGAGTCCCTTTGACGTCAACATTCGTGAATTGAATGCCACGGTCTTCTAAACGATTGATCATACCGTTCTCGTGATCTTCAAACAGTGTATATGCCAATCCATCCTGATCGACACGACCTGTCCGACCGACACGGTGGACGTAGAAGTCTAAATCTTTCGGAATACCGTGGTTGATGACGTGTGAGACACCTGAAATATCAATTCCACGTGCAGCAAGGTCCGTCACGATGACATATTGATACTTCGCATCATTAATTTCTTTGATTGCTTGTTTACGACGACGAGCCGGAAGATCTCCGTGAAGAGAACCAACGTTCAATCCTGCTTCTAAGAACAAAGCTTCGACTTCGATTGCTTCTGCTTTTGTGTTCGTAAAGATTAGACAGATATACGGATTTAGTGCTTTCGCGACTTTCAATGTTAGTTCTGAACGTTCACGGTGCTTGACTGGAATCGTATGATGAACGATTTTTTTCGCTGTCTGTTGTTTTGGATCCACATGAGCGTAACGCGGGTTGTTCATGTACTTTTTCAAAAACGGTTGCAATTTCTCAGGAATCGTTGCTGAGAAGACCATCATCTGAAGCTGTTCAGGAAGAGCTTGAGCAATCCGGTCAACTTCCGGCAAGAAGCCCATATCGAGCATTTGATCCGCTTCATCGATGATGTAGTGCTTCACGAAATGCGGCTTCAATGCTTGTTCTTTAAACAAATCTAAAATTCGTCCCGGTGTCCCGATAACGATTTGTGGTGAAACTTTTACACGACCAATTTGGCGTTCGCGGTCCATTCCACCTGTAATAAGACTTGTTTTGATGAAGTCTGGTTCCTTGACGAGTAATGATTTCAATTCCTCATGAATTTGCCAAGCGAGTTCACGTGTTGGCGCAACAATAATCGCTTGTAATTCTTGAAGCTTTGGATCAACGTTCTGAACGATTGGAAGAAGAAACGATAACGTTTTTCCTGTTCCGGTTTGTGATTGACCGATAATGTCACGTCCCTTTAATGCAGCTGGGATAATCCGTGACTGGATATCGGTCGGTTTTGTGATGCGGGCGTCATCGAGTGCTTCGATGACGAACGGGTGTAATTGATAATGGCTGAATCCATTCATGAATTGACACCGTCCTTTCCTTATTTGCTGAGGCATCTGCCTCTCGATTAGTTCAACATGGTTATGGGTCTACTACCGTCATACAGATAGGAGTACGTATAAAAACGAGTTGGAATCTTTTTGTTTTTCGTATGAAGCTTCAATGCACTGAAGGCGACTTTCATCATCTCATCAGCACTCTGGACGACCGTCGCATCCATCGATTTCATGTCAACAGCTTCTAATATAGCACGATTCCCGTCAATGCCGACAACTATTTTTCCTTTAATGCCTGCTTTTTTCAATGCTTCAAGAACACCGAGTGCAATATCATCATTGTGACAATATACAGCGTCAAACGAAATACCTGACTCAATGACCTGTGTCATTACCCGTTCCGAAGTGACGGGATCGTAATCCCCGTTGACTGATTCAACGATTTTTAGATTCGGCTCCCGCTCAAGACCCGTCATGAATCCCCTGTGCCGTTCATTCGTTGTATTGACGTTTGTCGTACCTGCGACTTCAATGATGTTGGCGGTTGCCTGCCCTGTTTGTTTGATGCGTTCATGTTTGATGAAAGATGCGAGTTGTTCGCCGATCAATTGATTATTTGAAGTAATCGAACTGACGACTGCATCGGAATGAATCAAGCGATCGATAGCAAAAACAGGGATGTTTTCTTTAGCAGCTTTTTCCAACGATTCAGCGATGTAAACATCGTCAAGTGTGGTAACGAAGATTGCATCCACTTTCATTCGAATAAATTCTTCGATCTGCTCTCTTTCATTGATACGTGAATTATGTGAAGTCGCAACGACTGCATCATATTTGTTAACTTTGGCCTGTGCTTTGAACGCATCAACAAGACGTTGGGCAAATTCGTGTTTATCATTCACAATCGTAAAACCAATGAGATGACGACGCGGGCTCGAATCAGGATTCACAAACATATTTGATATAATGAGAACGGATGATATCCAAACGACTAAAATGAATAGCCATGCTTTATTGAATTTCATTCCGTTTGCTCCTTTCGAGGTAAGTGAACTTGAATCGTTGTGCCAACCCCAGGTTTGCTGTCAAAAATCATCTTTCCTTTGTGATCACGTACGATCTGCTTCGACATAAACAGTCCAAGGCCATTTCCATCTACTTTTGACGTCTTGAATGCTTGACCTACATGATCAATCTGCTCACCATCCATGCCGACACCATTATCTTGGATAATAAAGACCACCTCTTCTGGATAGACATGTACATGTAAATGACAAATCCCATCAGATCCTTTGAATGCTACAGCTTGAAGTGCATTTCGCAAACAGTTTGCTAAAATCTGCAAAATACCTTCTTCTGAAGCATGAATCTTCGGCATGAAAGATGGTGTGTAGATTTTACAATCTGCTTCATAAAGGTGTGCTTCTGCTTC
Organism: Exiguobacterium sp. EA-TM-5; assembly: GCF_053878415.1. Lineage (NCBI taxonomy): Bacteria > Bacillati > Bacillota > Bacilli > Caryophanales > Exiguobacterium > Exiguobacterium sp. EA-TM-5. Next base: position 2,708,820 of record NZ_CM132670.1, read on the forward strand.
GAGGATGTACGTCAACTTCTTCATCAATTCATTTAAATCAATTGTCGATTTTTGAAGAGCGTTGTTCTCTCCTTTTGATAAATCGAGCATCGTCTGGATCATACCATTCGCTCGATCAAGTTCAGATAAAGCAAGCATCAACATCTCTGTATCTCGATCTTTTTCTGCAGCTAATAACTGTAAGGTCATTTTGACTGGTGTCAATGGATTACGAATTTCATGAGCAATTCCAGCTGCTAATTGACCAAGTGACACTAGTTTTTCTTGCTGCAACATTGTTTGCTGTTGACTTAACTGCTCAAGTCGCGCATGTTCCATTCGCTGTGAATATTCATTATAAGCAGCGACCAATGTTTTAACTTCATTTGATCCGGCACGTTCGAGAACGATTGGTTTTGGGGAACTACTTCTCTCAATTTTATGAACAAGCTCAAGTAAAGGAGATGTCAATTGTCTTGACATTAAATAGCCAACAATCAAGCTCAAAACAAGTGTTAACGCTGCAATGATTAAGTATTGTTGTCGGGTCGTATAAACAGGTTCATAAAAAACATTTCGTGGCGTTCGAACGAGAATTTTCCAATCCGTTACCTTTAAATCCTTTGCAAAGTAATACATATCTTGATTCGTACTAAAAATTTCAGATGGTTCGACGGATCGAAAGGCACGATCAATCACGCTTCTCGATAATAATCGTTCTTCGTCTGTCACAAGATTACTCGACGTTGCTAGCAATTCTTTTTTACTATTAAATAAATAGGCAATCGTTTGATCATCAAAAGATTCTAGTGATTTCCTGAAAATGATCGAATTCATAGCACTTAATCCGCCACCAAACACACCTACACGTTCGTTACCATCTCGAACTGGCACGAACATATATGTGACGGCATCGGATTCCATTGTGTACAACTTACTCATATGGAAATCTGTACTTGTTAGAGTTTGTAAAAAATCATCATCCTTTATTATCGTACTATCTGGAACACGACGATCTTCACTTGAGAACCAAGTAATCTGCTTCGTCTTTCTGTCAAAATAAAAAAGACTTTTAAATCCAGTATCAATATCAAGAAGATTTGATTCTTCAATTTTTTGACTTAGCTTATCAGGATTTTTGACGTTTAACTGCAAACCCATGATTTCTTCATGTAAATTTCCAATGTTATCACGAATCGCATTTCCTGAGACCTCGACACTTTTTTCACTCTGTTTTTCCGTTTGCTGTTCGACTCGAGAAATCGTGACACGATCTGCTGTGAAGGCAAGCGCTGAAATGACAAGACATAACAGGATGAATAAGATAGCGGTGATTTGAAAAAAATACGACCGCATCATTTTCTTAGACTCCATCCTTTCGCCCCCCTATTGAATAATTGCAACTTCATTAGTATACCATGTTCTGTTTCTGAAACAGACTCCTCTATTTTCATTCACATCTAATCAATGGTACACTCTAACTAATCATTCTTTTTCACAAAGGGAGAATCTACAACTATGCTAGTAAAAAAAATCAGCCCCCGCGGCTATTGTTATGGTGTCGTCGATGCAATGAAACTTGCACAACAAGCGGCATTGAATAAAGACCTGCCACGTCCGATTCATATTCTTGGTATGATCGTTCATAATGCACACGTAACTCGCGAATTCGAGAGTATGGGTGTGATTACGGTCGATGGTCCTGACCGACTCGAAGCACTTGAGACGATTCAAGAAGGAACGGTCATCTTCACAGCACATGGTATCTCACCTGCTGTGTATGCTCGTGCTGCTGAAAAGAACCTACACGTGGTCGATGCAACATGTCCTGACGTAACACGCACTCACGATTTAATCCGTCAAGTCGTTGCAGACGATTACGAAGTCATTTATGTTGGTAAACACGGACATCCAGAACCTGAAGGAGCCGTCGGCGTAGCACCAGAGCACGTCCACCTCATCGAAAAAGTCGAAGATATCGATGAACTTCCACCTCAGCTTGCTCACAAGAAAATCATCGTCACGAACCAGACGACGATGAGTCAGTGGGATGTTCAAGCTTTGATGGAACATGTTCGTAAAAAGTATCCACATGTTGAAGTACACAATGAAATCTGTAACGCTACACAAGTTCGACAAGAAGCAGTTGCCGATCAAGCAGGAGACTGTGATCTCGTCATCGTCGTTGGGGATCCGCGTTCAAACAACTCGAACCGTTTGGCACAAGTATCTTTCGATATCGCAGGTACTCCGGCACATCGAATCGGTGATTTAACGGAACTTGACTTAAATTGGCTTGAGGGTGTCACGCAAGTTGGTGTCACGTCTGGTGCATCGACTCCGACACCGATCACGAAAAAGGTCATTGATTTCCTACAGCAATATGATCCCGCTGATATTAGTACGCATGACAAAACACCGTTCCTTGAACTACGACGGATTTTACCAAAAGTAAAAATTCTTTAATCAGAATATAGCAGAAGCAATAACAAACACCGGACAGCGAATCTTCGCCGTCCGGTGTTTTATCGTGATTTTTATTTATTCAACTACTTCATATATCATAAAAATTGAAAAGGATTCGTATTCGCTGTCGAGACAATGAGCTCTACGTCGATCTTCTTCTCCTTGAATCGTCTACTTAATTCGTTGACGACGCCTTCTTTCATGACTGATTCAACGTGGTGTCCCGGGTCGACGACAGCTAACCCGAGTGCCATTGCGTCATGAGCAACATGGAAATAGAGATCGCCCGTCACTAGGACATCCGCTCCAGCAAAAGCAGCAGTAGAGACGTACTTATTCCCGTCACCTCCAAGAACGGCTACTTTCTTAATCGGACGTGATTCGTCCCCGACGAAGCGTAAGTTCTGTACATCAAACGCCTTGCGAACATGTTCTGCAAATGCCCGTAATGTCATCGCTTCTGGCAATCGTCCAATCCGACCAAGACCGAGCTGTGCTGCCGCACGTTCTTGGCGAATGAGGTCATAAGCGACCTCTTCATATGGATGGGCTTGTTTCATTGCTCGAATAACTTGTTTCTGATTCAGTTCCGTCACGATTGTCTCGATCCGAACTTCCGGAACCTGCTCGATTTGTCCCGCTTCTCCAATATACGGGGTAGCCTCCGTCGAAGGTCGGAATTGACCCGTTCCGTTGACATGGAATTGACAATCACTATACTCACCGTCTTTCCCTGCTCCCGCCTGTGCAAGTGCTGTTGAAACACGTTCTACAGCTTCAGTCGGTACGAATACGCTTAATTTATATTGCGTATCTTCAAACGTTGGCGCTAACACTTCACAAGACTCAAGACCAAGGGCTTCCGCCATCCAGTCATTGACCCCTCCTGGTGTGACGTCAAGATTTGTATGCGCAGCGTACACCGCAATATCATGCTTAATACATTTTGAGACAATCCGTCCCGTCACGGAACGATCCGTCACATTCGCTAACTTACTAAAAATCGGCGGATGATGTGCGATGATGAGATCAATCTTCTTTTCGATCGCTTCATCGACAACAGACTCCAAGACATCAAGTGTCACAAGTACACGCTTGATTTCCTTATTTAATGTTCCAATTTGTAGACCGATTGGATCTCCCTCGAGGGCGAATTTTTTCGGAGCAAATGCTTCAAACTGCTCAATGACATAGTTACCGTTCGCCATCAGTTCGTCACCTCTTCCATCTTTTGAATCAATTGTTCGATTGCTTCGATTTTCTCAGATAAAATCTCAGTTGCTTGCCCTTGTTTCATCTGAGCTAAAATATACTCTCGCTTTTGTTTTTCAAGCTGCCATTTTTGGACGAACTCAGGTGCCCGTTCCCGCATCAACTGCGGTCCAAAGAATAATTCCCACTGACGTATTGTATCGTCCTCTGAATACAGTGTTTCTTCTCCACGTTCCGCAACGAGGATCTCGTAAATCTTTCCGTTCTCCTCAACGATTGCTTCTGATAACAACGCATACGAGTTTGTAAGTAACCAGTTCCGAACATCGACTGCATCAACATTTGGTTGAAGAATCAATCGTTCCTTACCAGATAATCGATCTTTTCCTTCTTCAAGGATAGAGGCAATCAGTGTTCCACCCATTCCAGCAATCGTAATCGCTGTTGCTTCTCCCGGATTCAAAACGGATAAGCCACTTCCTAAACGGACATCGATCTGTGATTCGAGGCCGACAAGCGCCACTTGTCCTTTTGCCGCTTCCATCGGTCCTTCATTGACCTCTCCTGCAATCGCACGCTCGATTTTCTTTTGTTGTACGCAAAAACAAGGTACGAATGCATGATCTGATCCAATATCTGCGAGGATGGCTCCTTGTGGAATATACGACACGACTTTTTGGAGTCGTTGATCCAATACGACGTTCATTTGCATCATCTTCATCCTTCCTATTTTCCGAAAAACTCTCTTTTAAAAATAGCGGATTTACGGTAAAAAAGATACCATACACCACAAAAAAACATCCATCTCGCAATGAGATAGATGCTCTTGTTCTTATTTCTTAGCAGCTAACCACTTGGCTAGAGCAGCTGCCTCTTCGTCATTCGCAAGACCGCCAGGCATTTGCCCTTTACCGTTCATTGCGATGTTCTTGATTTCATCTTCTTTCAGCTTCGCGCCGATCTTTGTTAAGTTCGGACCTACTCCGCCTTCTAAGTTTCCACCGTGACAACCTGTACATCCTTTAGATGCAAACAAATCTTCTGGCTTCATTTCTGCAGTTGACGGCCCTTTGCGAGCTTCCTTCACCTGATCGACCCCAAAGTAAGACAATGAAATCATAGCGATGATGGCGATGACTGCGATCGCCGCGAACGGTACTAATGGATTACGCATTTGGATTCCCCCCATATTCTATACCCAACCAAGTTGGTGACTGAATGGTATTCCCCGTTACTATTCTACTGTAAAAAAAACAGGGAAGGAAGAAAAAAACGAAACTTTTTTCTTCCTTCCCACTAAAATTTCATATATTCTTCACACTTTGAATTAATCGAGGAAATCTTTTAAGCGTTTTGAACGGCTGGGATGGCGAAGTTTCCGAAGTGCTTTTGCTTCGATTTGGCGAATCCGCTCACGCGTAACGCCAAATACTTTCCCGACTTCTTCAAGTGTCCGTGTCCGACCATCGTCAAGTCCGAAACGAAGACGAAGAACGTTTTCTTCACGATCCGTCAACGTATCGAGGACATCTTCGAGTTGCTCTTTTAAGAGCTCGTATGCAGCGGCGTCTTGTGGTGCCGTCGCATCTTGATCCTCGATGAAATCTCCGAGATGTGAATCGTCCTCTTCTCCAATTGGTGTTTCAAGAGAAACCGGTTCTTGAGCAATTTTCAGGATTTCTCGGACTTTTTCTGGCGTGATTTCCATCTCTTTTGAAATCTCTTCCGGTGATGGTTCACGTCCGAGATCTTGCAAGAGTTGACGCTGAACACGAATCAATTTATTGATCGTTTCAACCATATGAACTGGAATTCGGATCGTCCGCGCTTGGTCGGCAATCGCACGTGTAATTGCTTGACGAATCCACCACGTAGCATACGTCGAGAATTTATATCCCTTCGTGTAGTCGAATTTCTCGACCGCTTTAATCAGACCCATGTTTCCTTCTTGGATCAAGTCCAGGAATAACATACCGCGTCCGACATAGCGCTTCGCAATCGAAACAACGAGACGTAAGTTCGCTTCTGCTAAACGTTTTTTCGCTTCCTCATCGTTTTGTTCGATTCGTTTCGCGAGTTCAACTTCGTCTTCTGCATTCAACAAATCCACGCGTCCGATTTCTTTTAGATACATCCGGACAGGGTCATTGATCTTGACACCAGGAGGAACTGACAAATCGTTTAGATCCGCTTCTTCTTTCTCATCGCCTGTACCGTCATTGTTGACCTTAATGCCTTCTGTTTCAAGCAACTGTAGGAATTCCTCAAATTGCTGAGCATCCATCGATTCGAACGAACTCAGTTTGTCTTCGATTTTCTGGTGTGACAATTCACCATTCTTATGTCCGAGCGCGATGAGTTCCTCTTTCGCGAGACGGAGTAATTCAGCTTCTGATCTTGCTTTTTCTGCCATCGAACCATACACTCCTTCCACATCATGCAGCAGGTTACCGATCTTTTAAACGACGTTTCCGTTCTATGATCGCCTGCATCAGTTCCGCTTGAGCACGGATATCTGTTTGTTGATTCAATCGTGACTTTTCTTCTTCTAACAACCGACGTTGCTGTTCATTTTGGACGGCACGAATATAATGACTGAGCAAATCAGGATCGTATTCAGGCATCAACATGAACTCTAAATCTGCTACGATTCGTTGCAAGGAGGCATCGTGCAACATCGTCAAAAAACGATCTGGACTTCCTTGCGTACCTGTTCCATAAAATTCATATAGCTTGCCGGCAATCAATTGGTGTGCCGGATCATTGAATTGGACACCTAGTTGCTCTCGCACTTCAAGACAGACTTCTTCTGAACGGATCATGTAGGCAAGCAAGAAGCGTTCTGCCTTTTTCCAGTTCGCAAAAGTTCGATCAGGAGGTGCTATCGGTGCAGCAGCTGGGCGATCGAAAACGATTTGTTCTCTCTTCGGTTGTTGAACGGTTGGACGCACTTGTGCGATCAAGGAGTCTTTCGAAAGTTTGAATTCCTCGGAAAGCTTCCCTAAATAAATATCCCGTAACAACGGATTGGATGTTCGACCAATCTCTTCAAGCATAGTTTCAATATATCGAACGCGTTCTCCTTCTAATCGCAAGTTTTTTCCTTGTCGAAAATAAAAAGATTTGAATTCAAGACTTGAAACTCGTTCTTGTTCGATCCAGTGTAAAAACATCTCTTCTCCCTGATTTCCAATGAAGGAGTCAGGGTCTTCATCATCCGGTAAACGGATGACGGAACAGTCGACGGCAACTGCTTCGAGTAGTTGTAAGGCTTTTAACGTCGCAGCGCGTCCTGCTTTGTCTCCGTCATAACAAATAATGACTTCATCGACGATGCGCGCTAAATTTTGTGCGTGAACAGGTGTTAAGGCAGTTCCTAAAGAAGCCACCGTATAAGGTATACCCGCTTGAGCGACACGCACAACATCAAGATTTCCCTCAACAAGAACAACTTGTTTGATTTTACGCATCGCCCCTCGTGCTTGGGCGAATCCAAATAACAGTTCACTTTTATTAAACAAAGGTGTTTCTGCTGTATTGACATATTTCGGATCACGACCATCAATCGATCGTCCACTAAATCCGACAATCGTGCCATCACGATCGGAAATAGGAAATACGACTCGACCGTTGAATCGATCTCGATAATCGCCATCGCGTCCGATTGAAATCAATCCCGCTTCGACCATCTCATCTAGATCAAACCCCCGGCGCGCCAACGAATCTACAGTAAAGCGGTCTTGATCCGGTGCATATCCCAGTCGAAACTCACGCATCGCACCTTCCCGGATACCGCGATTCTCTAAATAGACACGTCCAGCGTCGCCCGCTTCCGTTTGAATCAACACTTCATGGTATAACTCAGTGACGATCCGGTGTGCTTCGCGCATCCGAAACTTCTTTTCCTGTTCTGGCGTCGATTCCGATTGTTCAAATCGATCCGGCTCCAGTTTTGGAAGTGTGACGTCGCTACGGTCTGCTAATTTGGAGACGGCTTCTTTGAAACTCATTCCTTCTGTTTCCATGACGAAAGTGATGGCATTTCCTCCTGCACCACATCCAAAACAGTAGTACATTCCTTTATCAGGAGAAACAGAAAAGGAAGGTGATTTCTCAGAATGAAACGGGCAAAGCCCTGAATATCGATTCCCTTGTTTTTTTAATTCTACACGTTCTGAAATCAATTCGACGATGTCCGTTGCTTGGCGGACCTGATCGACGACCTCATCAGGAATTCGCTTCATTCCGTCCTCTCCCCTTTCCTTGAGAACTTATCCTTACATGACCATACCCGCAATGAAACGGAACGATGACTCGTTCCGTTTCATTAGAAAAAGGGCATTATCTCATTTATCAGCTAAACAAGTATACTATGTTCCTGACTACTTGACTAGTCATGCGCCTTCCCAGAAATTCCGGTCAATATCAGGTTTGCCGTTTCCTCGACTGCTTTATTCGTCACGTCGATAACCTGGCATCCAATCCGTTCGTATAAGTTACGTGCATATTCGAGTTCACGGTTAATCCGGTCCATCTGCGCATAGGCCGCTTCTGGCTTGAGTCCTAAAGAACGCAATCGCTCCATTCGAATATCAATTAACTTTTCCGGAGAGATGAGTAATCCAAAACACTTTTCTTTTGGAATATCGAACAACTCTTCCGGTGGAATCGATTCGGGTACGAGTGGCACATTTGCTACTTTATATCGTTTCAAGGCCAAATACTGCGAGAGTGGTGTTTTTGATGTACGTGACACCCCAATTAAGACGATATCTGCCCGTTTGATGCCTTTTGGGTCACGTCCATCGTCATATTTAACAGCAAATTCGACCGCTTCGATTTTCCGGAAATATTCCTCATCTAAGCGATAGATCAATCCTGGTTCTTCCTTAGGCTGCATCTGCAAACGATCTTCCATCGTATCGAGCAATGGACCAAGAAGATCGATTGCCTTTACACCGTGCGCACGCGCTGTATCTGCAAGTAGACGCCGATGCGTCGCATGGACGATCGTAAACGCGATCGTCGCTTGCTCTTCCTTTGCGTGGAGGACCAAGTCATAAATGACTTGATCATCATCGACAAACGGGACTCGGACCGTTTCGATAGCTTGTTCCGGGAACTGGATAGCGGCTGCGCGGACGACGAGCTCACACGTCTCTCCGACAGAGTCACTCACGACATAAATCCGTTGACGCATCAGGAACCCTCCTTAAATTTCTTCATCACGTGCTAACGCGACCAATACTTTCGTCATATTCGTTTTCGTCATTCGACCAACGACTTTTAAGACTCCGTTCTCTTCTTCGACGACAGGCATCGAATCAATCTGCTTTTCAATCAATTTCATACCGGCACCAATCAACGTCTCAGACTTTTCACACACCGTTAAATTCGGCATCCGTGTCATGATGATATTAACAGGTAACGAGTCTAATTCTTGATTACCGATTGCCGCACGTAGAAAATCCTTACGTGACAAGACACCGACTAACGCGTGATCCTTACTGACAACGAACAGAGAACCGACATCTTCCAAAAATAAGTGGACGATCGCATCGTACACGGTCATCCCTTCGTGAATGACCTTTGCCGATGACATGAATTCACCTACGGTCAAGGTGTCGAGTTTCTCGTGAAGCATGGAAGCATTTTTCTTCCCGACGTACATATAGCCGACGCGCGGACGTGCTTCTAACATGCCGGTCATCGTTAAAATAGATAAATCGGGTCGGAGCGTCGCCCGCGTCAGGGAGAGCGCTGCCGCAATCTGCTCTCCCGTGATCGGACCGTTCTCTTTGACGATTTGGAGTATCTTTTTTTGCCGTTCATTTAACTTCATCGGCTCATCCGTCCTTTTTCTTTACGCTAAAGTAAGTGCATTGAACCGAGCGACTGATTCGATGGCTTCCGCAAATCGTTTCATTTCGCTGAGGCGGTTCGTACGGACCGTTTCGTCATCCGTCATGATCATCGTACCGTCAAAATATGCCGTGATCGACGGAACAGTTGCCTCGAGTGCTGTCAGTGCTCGTTCATAGTCGAGTACAGCAATCGCTTGTTCAACTTCTGGTAACGTCTTCTCGATTGCCTCATGCAATGCGCGTTCCGCATCATTTTCAAAGAGTGTTGGATCAACAGCTGTTACCTGTTCTGCCTTCTTCGAAATGTTCAAGACACGACTCAATTGTTCGACCGTTTTCTTAAATGACTCTTTCTTCGTTGCACCTTCAAGCATCGTAGCACGCTGTTCATTCGCTTCAACCGTCAATGTATGATCAAGAGCGGCTTCAACGACATCATGACGGAAGTTCATTTCCGATAGACGGTACTTCAAGCGTTGTGCAAAGAAATCTTGTAATGCAGCTTGAACTTCTTCGGCATCCTTCGTATAAAGACCTTCTACCACTTGTTCCGAAACGACGAAGGCAATCAGTTCTGTTAATGTCAGGCTCAACTTACGATCCGATAAAATCTGAACGATCCCTTGCGCTTGACGACGTAATGCATATGGATCCGCTGACCCACTTGGAATCATGCCAACACCAAAGAATCCAGCGACGCTATCCATCTTATCGAGAATCGCATAAAGCGTTCCTGTCGGCGTTTCCGGACTTGCATCTCCCGCAAAGCGCGGCATGTAGTGTTCGCGAATCGCAGCCGCGACTTCTGCATCTTCATTTTTCATGTTTGCATATCGTTCACCCATCAGACCCTGTAATTCAGTGAATTCATAGACCATTTGACTGACGAGATCGAATTTATAGATTTGTCCTGCTCGTTCGACACGTGTTTTATCTGCTCCAACACGATCGGCAAGTGCGAGTGCCATTTGGCGAACACGACGGACTTTTTCTCCTGTCGTTCCTAATTTTTCATGGAAGACGATTTTATCGAGACGTTTCGCTTGTTCATCGATATCTGCTTTTTTATCTTCTTCATAGAAAAATTGCGCATCTGCCAAACGGGCACGGATGACTTTTTCATTTCCGCGTGCCACGTTTTCAATGTGTGTGGCGTTTCCGTTTCGTACCGTCACGAAGTAATGAAGCAACGTATCGTTACGTTTAACTGGGAAGTAGCGTTGGTGTTCTTTCATCGTCGTGATCAAGACTTCTTCTGGTAACTCAAGGTACGCTTCATCGAACGCACCAAACAGAGCAGTCGGATACTCGACAAGGTTCGTGACTTCTTCAAGTAATGTAGCATCGATTGGTACTTCGAATTGTTCACGTGCCGCGAGTGCTTTAATTTGTTCTTCAATTAACTGGCGACGTTCTTCGTAACTAACAATGACGTGTTCGCCAGCAAGTGCTTCGACATAGGCATTTGGACGCAAGATCGTGATATCTTGTCCGAGGAAACGATGTCCACGTGACGTCCGACCTGTTTCGACAGATGCAACTTCAAACGGGATGACTTGATCATCAAGCAAAGCGATCAACCAACGAATCGGACGCATATAACGCAATGATTGTGTACTCCAACGCATGTTTTTCGGGAATGTCATTGCTTCAACGACTTGTTTTAAGCCAGGAAGCAGATCTGCTGTCGCTTGTCCGACTTCCTTACGCGTCGCATATAGGTACTCGACTCCTTTTTCTTCACCAAGGAAGAGATCATCCGTCGTTAATCCTTTACCGCGCGCAAATCCTTCTGCTGCTTTCGTCCAGTTCCCTGCTTCGTCCATCGCGATGCGTTTTGCTGGTCCTTTTAATGTTTCTTCGAGGTCACTCTGACGCGCTGCGAGACCCTTGACATACACTGCTAGACGGCGTGGCGTCGAGAATGATTCGACGCTTGCAAACTCAATCCGTGCTTCTTCGAGGAAACGCGTCACGCGCTCCTTAAGTTGTGTTTCCGATTGAAGGACGAATCGAGCCGGCATCTCTTCTAAACCGATTTCAAGTAATAATTCATGCATGTGACTCACCTGCTTTCGACTTGATCAATGGGAAGCCAAGACGTTCCCGTTCTTCGATGAAACTTTGCGCACAACGGCGCGACATGTTCCGAACACGATGAATGAATCCTGTTCGTTCCGTGACAGAGATCGCTCCTTTTGCATCGAGGAGGTTAAAGGTATGTGAACACTTCAAGATGTAATCATATGCCGGGAAAACGAGGTTCTCATCCAAAGCACGATTTGCTTCTTTTTCGTATTGATCGAACAACGTAAAGAGCAATGCGACATCTGATGTTTCAAACGTATACTTCGAGTGTTCAAATTCTGGTTGATAGAAGATGTCACCGTATTTGAAGCCATCTGTCCAAACGAGATCAAACACGCTTTCGACATCTTGAATGTACGAAGCGAGACGCTCGATTCCGTAAGTGATTTCTACTGCGATCGGATTACACTCGATTCCTCCGACTTGTTGGAAGTACGTGAACTGCGTGATTTCCATTCCGTTCAGCCATACTTCCCAACCGAGACCAGCAGCACCAAACGTCGGGTTCTCCCAGTTATCTTCTACGAAACGAATATCGTGTTCGAGTGGGTTGATGCCGAGTAATTCGAGACTTTGTAAGTATAATTCCTGAATGTTATCAGGCGATGGTTTCATGATGACTTGGAACTGATGGTGTTGGTATAGACGGTTTGGATTTTCTCCGTAACGACCATCTGCTGGACGACGTGATGGTTCTGTATAACAGACGTTCCATGGTTCTGGTCCGAGACTCCGTAAGAACGTCATCGGATTCATCGTACCGGCTCCTTTTTCTACGTCGTATGCTTGCATCGTCAAGCAGCCTTGTTCTGCCCAAAATTTTTGTAATGTCAAGATCATGTCTTGTACTGTCATCTTCACGACTTTCACCTCCGAAATGATTAGGGAACGCAAAAAACGCCCCTATGTACAACAATCGTTGCACATAGGGACGAGACAAGCCCGCGGTTCCACCCTACTTGCATGCATCGCATGCCACTCTTTTTGACAAAGAACACTCCGAAACGCCGTTCGCGCCCCTCTCACTTCCAGCTCACACCACCCTGGAATCGCTTAATTGAGAAAAAGACGGTACTCCTTTTCGTCATCGTGTTCATTTAGTTGCTTCTTCCGCATTCATTCTACCGAACCCGCTTGTTGCTGTCAATCGTTGCCGAAATCAATCAACTGGTCGAGAACGCGTTTTGACCGCAGACGCAACCCGCTGTAGCGTTCCATATAAGCATCCATGATTTGACGCAACAAACGCTTCGTTTCCGGCTTTACCGTCACGGTACCGATCCGTGAAAAATCGTAAACGGAAAATACGTACAACATCTTCGCGACCGCTTCCGTCATGAAGACAGCATGTTCATCCTCGTGGCGATGACGACGACATAACAGACCTCCATGGTGCAGCGAAAAAGCAAATGGTGCTTCTGTACTTCCGCAAATCGTACATCCATTCAAGTGCGGTGCAATCCCTAAGTGGCGCAATAGACGTAACTCGATGATGAAGGAGACAACGTCTGGATCGAGTCCGTCATCCATCGCCTCAAGTCCTTCAACGAATAAATCATACAGCGCCGGTTGTGGCACCCGTTCATCAAGCGCCTTATCCGCAAGCTCAAGCAAATACATCGCATATGCCATCAAGACAACATCTTGCCGGATATGCGCATGGCTCGTGATGACATCTGCCGATTTCAACTGACCGAGACCACGTGACCGTGGATAGATATAGACGGCTCGGACGAAAGGTTGGCTCGCCGCGTTAAAACGACTCCCAGGTTTCTTCGCTCCTCGCGCCATGACGGCGAGCTTGCCGAATTCACGTGTCAGTAGCGTGACGATCTTATTCGATTCACCATATACGACCGTTCGTAATACAAGCCCTTCCGCCTTATCAATCATCGCTTAATACTCGTCATCGCGGAAGCCAAGTTCACGCAATTGACCTGCCTTGTTCCGCCAATCCTTTTGGACTTTGACCCACAAGTTCAAGTAGACTTTCGTCCCAAGTAACATCTCGATGTCCGTTCGTGCTTCAGAACCGATTTCTTTTAGAAGTGCGCCACGCTTTCCGATGATGATTCCTTTTTGAGAATCCCGCTCAATTAAGATCGTCGCATGAACATCAACCATGTTCCCGTTCTCACGCGTCTTGATTTGATCAATCGCAACTGCAATCGAGTGTGGTACTTCGTCGCGTGTCTTTTGCAAGACTTTCTCGCGGATCATTTCCGAGATGATGAAGCGTTCCGGGTGATCGGTGACTTGATCCGCAGGATAATACATCGGTCCTTCTGGTAGAATCTTCGCGATTTCTTCAAGCAATGGTTCAACATTATTGCCTTGAAGCGCAGAGATCGGAACGACTGCCGCAAACTCGAGTTCATTTTTGTATGACTCGATGATTGGCGGAATATCATTCGGATGAATCAAGTCGACCTTATTCATGACGAGAATGATTGGTGTATCGAGCTCCTTCAATTTTTCAATGATGAAGTCGTCACCTTTTCCTTTTGGTTCCGTCACGTTGACCATGAATAAAATCGCATCGACTTCACGCAAAGCGTTCGTCGCGACCTTCATCATGAAATCGCCGAGTTTATGTTTTGGTTTGTGAATCCCTGGTGTATCGATGAAGATCGTTTGAACATCTTCTGTCGTATAGACACCTTGAATCTTATTACGCGTCGTTTGCGGTTTATCAGACATGATGGCAATCTTTTGTCCAATGACGCGATTGAGGAATGTCGATTTTCCGACGTTCGGGCGTCCGATGATCGAGACAAAGCCCGATTTGAATCCTTCTTTAAACATGTAAATCCCCTTTCGTGAATGCTCCTGGTAACAAGGCACCCACTGTTGTTTCAGTGACGTCTCCTTTGAGGTTCGTCAAATAGATTGGCATATCAGCGTCACACATTTCAGATAACACTTGACGGCATTGTCCGCATGGTGCAACCGGTCCTTCTGTGTCTGCAACGACAGCCATAGCTGCATATTCGCGCGCATCTTGTGCCCATGCAGAGAAGATGGCTGTCCGTTCTGCGCAGTTACAAAGACCATATGCAGCGTTTTCAATGTTACAGCCGTGGAAAACTTGTCCGTCCTTCGTTAATAGAGCAGCACCAACTTGAAATTTCGAATATGGAACATACGCTTTTTCGCGTGCACGTTTAGCTTGTTCGAGTAATTGTTCTGTTTTCATGTGAATATCCCCTTTTTAGGAACGGTATTGGCCAAAAAGGCCGGATTCTTATTGTACCAAATATGGGATGAAGATGCATAGTGCAATTGCAACAGATGTAAGCGCCAACACAAGAACTGCTCCACTTGCGATGTCTTTGACTGCTTTTGCGAGCGGATGCCACTCCTGCGTCACGAGATCAACGATACGCTCAAACGCTGTATTGAACATCTCAGCACTAATGACCATGCCGACCGTCAAGAATAGAATTGCCCTCTCGACAGACGTCAACGGTAACAAAAAGGCGACTAGTAACACGATACCGCCAATGATGACATGAACTTTCATATGTCGTTCTTCTCGAATCGATTGGCGCAATCCGTTCATTGCATGTCGAAACGGTTGCCACCAACTATTCACAATGTGCCCCGGAATAACTCGAAGTGATGCAGGATTTCCTCCTGTCGCTTCGTCATGACTTCTTCGTCTGCTTTTTCAATATGATCGTAACCGAGTAAATGTAGGAACCCATGAACGGCAAGGAATCCGAGTTCTCGCTCGAAATGATTTCCATACTCTGCCGCTTGTTCGCGACACCGTTCAACCGAGATGATCAAGTCACCAAGAACGATTGGTTCATCTTCAAGTAATCCAAAGTCAATTTCATCTTCTCCAAGTTCTTCCATTGCAAAAGAGATGACGTCTGTTGCCTGATCTTTCCCACGCCATTCACGGTTGATTTCTTGAATCTCATCGTTTGAGACGAAGGTTACGGACAACTCACTATTCGAATCGACTTCTTCTTGTTCTGCTGTATAGATTAAAATCGATTCGACAAGTTGTTGTTGTTCTTCCGTTAGACGATTGTTTTCGTCTGTCATATAAATATTCATGTCGTTGCCTCTTTCTTTAATTCTGGATACTCGATTCGTTCATGGAACAAACCGGATAAGGTATGGCACGCACTCTCACCGACACGATAAATCTCACGCGTCGTGATATCACATTCCGCAAATTGATCATCCATCATCTTTTCACGAATGATTTTCGCGACCAAGTCCCGAATTCCTTCTTCCGAAGGAGCTTTCATCGAACGAACGGCCGCTTCAATCGAGTCAACGATCATGATAACTGCTGCTTCACGCGTTTGTGGTTTCGGTCCTGTATAACGGAATGTCTCTTCATCGACCTCACCTTGTTCTGCTGCCTTGACATAGAAGTACCGCAGTAGAGAGGTTCCGTGATGCTGACGACAAATATCGATGATGGCTGCAGGAAGTTTTGCGTCTTCAAGCAGTTCAACACCGTCCTCCGTATGTGCCAAGATGACTCGCGCTGACTCTTCGGGCTGAAGTCGATCATGCGGATTACGTCCATGCTGATTTTCAATGAAATAGAGCGGGCGTCGCGTTTTCCCTAAGTCATGATAATAAGCTCCGACTCGTGCAAGCAATCCATCTGCCCCGATTGCTTCGCAAGCCGTTTCCGCTAAATTTGCGACCATCATACTGTGATGATATGTTCCAGGTGCTTCGACCAATAGCTTTTTCAACAGTGGATGCGTTGGATTGAGCAGTTCAAGTAATCGTGTTGGTGCTAAAATACCGAATGTCATTTCAAGGAATGGTAATAACCCAATTGCAAGAACGGCACTCAAGATACCACTAGCAATCGCAAAGCCGATTAAAACCAGTGTTTCTCGCAGTTCAAACGTACCACTTCGTAACAGAACGAACGCTAAGAAAATCGCGATATTTGCTCCAGCAATCGAGATACTACTCATGAAAATACGACGTCGTGATAGACTAGACCGCAGGAAAAATGTTGCGACTAAACCACCGACTAATAAATAAATTGCAATATTAAAGCTGAAGTTTTGATTTGTACTATAGAAAAATGTTCCAGCAAGTGCAGTAAAGAGCGAACTCGATAATGCAATCCGTTCATTCAACAAATTTCGTAAAACAAGCGCAGCAAAAGCAGTCGGCGTGAGTAAGTAGAAAGCTGGATTGATGTCGTCCGCTAAAAAGGCAATACCATACATGACGAGTAATTGGAGACTGACGACGAGATAGACCAGTCCGAACAATCGAATCCGTCCCATCTGAGCGTAACGTAGTTTCGAACGATGAATGAACCCAAACAAAAAGGCAGTCATCAACGCACTTACAAGCATCGCTCCTAATAATGGCTTCAGCGACTGACGGTCAGAAATCAAGCCAACGAGTTGGAGCTGACGATAGGCATCTTGTGAAATGACCTCTCCCCGTTTGACGATCACTTCTCCTTCAGAAATAATGACTGGTTCGACTTTATCACTCGTCTGTTTGCGAAGCTGCTCCGTCTTTTCCGGATCATAAACGTAGTTCGTTACGATCAGTTGATCGGTCAACGCTTTGGCAACCGCTTTTAAAGAAAAGGACAACGGTGAACGTTCAATATCGGTTCTAGCGTTCTCACGTGCTTCAGCCACTTCACCACCGTCGGACGAGATGCGTTGACGCATTGCTTCTTCAATCGCTGTGAT
The DNA here is from genome assembly GCF_053878415.1 of Exiguobacterium sp. EA-TM-5. Taxonomy (NCBI): domain Bacteria; kingdom Bacillati; phylum Bacillota; class Bacilli; order Caryophanales; genus Exiguobacterium; species Exiguobacterium sp. EA-TM-5. The sequence goes on from NZ_CM132670.1 coordinate 2,726,131, forward strand.
GACGACATCCCGTGTCGTATCACGGAGTGCTGTGGTTGATGACACGAGCAAACGTAACTCATCATCCTTTAAAAGAGTTGCCGCCTCCGTTCCGCGGAGACGCTGTTTGATTTTGCTAATCTCATCCGCTTTTTTTATACCAGATAAACTGGCAAAAAGTTGTTCCACTTTATCAATTTGCTGTGCTGCATACTCTTGCTTAATCGTATACTGACTCTCGATTGCAGCAATCGAATTTTCTTTGATTTGATTTGTCGCGGTCCGGTCTTCTATCGTTAAAGGTGACCGGATATCTTCTTCTGCAATTGAGAATGGTTCTGCGGACAAGGCTTCTGGTCGAACACTGACATACATCATCGTTGATACGACGAGATAGAATACTACTGTCAAAAGACCGACCCAGACCCCAACCTTGCGCATATCATCTCCCCCTTTTCCCTCTATTTCCGTAACGGCTTAGGTCAAATCTTGACTGTAAGCATCAACGATTTTTCGGACAAGTGGGTGACGCACGACATCAGCTGAACCAAAGTGTTCAAAATGAATCCCTTTGACATTTCCAAGCAGATGCAAAGCTTCCTGTAGACCAGATGTTTTTCCACGCGGGAGATCAACTTGTGTTAAATCGCCCGTAACGATCATCTTCGAATGGAATCCGAGACGCGTCAAGAACATCTTCATTTGTTCCCGTGTCGTGTTTTGTGCTTCATCAAGAATGACAAAGGCGTGTTCAAGCGTCCGCCCCCGCATATAAGCGAGTGGCGCAATTTCAATGACACCACGTTCGAGCAAGCGAGCCGTGTGCTCGACACCAAGTACGTCATGTAACGCATCGTACAAAGGACGTAGGTAGGGATCCACTTTTTCTTTTAAATCCCCAGGAAGAAACCCAAGATTTTCTCCTGCTTCTACGGCCGGCCGGGTCAAGACGAGTCGTTTAACGTGCCCTTCCTTCAGTGCTTTTGCTGCCATCACGACTGCGAGGTACGTTTTACCGGTTCCTGCCGGTCCAATACCGAATGTTAAATCACAGCGATCAATTCCTCGAACATAGCGCGCTTGACCAAGCGTCTTTGCACGAAGTGGTTTTCCTTTATGATTCGTATGAATGACCGTGTCGTAAAGTTCTAGAAGTTCATCTACCCGATCTTGACGAGCGAGTTGAATGGCACTCGTCGCGTCACGTTCTGTTAAAACAGCTCCACGATTAACAAGTTGTTTCAAGACACCAACGACTTGTCCTGCTAAGATCACAGACTGTTCCTGTTCGGATTGTGCCAACAGCTCATCTCCACGATGCGTAAGCTGAACTTCAAGTTCTGCTTCCATCGTACGTAAGACTGCGTCATTCGGACCGACAAATGCTTGAATCTGTTCTGAATTCGAAAATGCAAATGGGATTCTTTCATTGAATATCACGTTGTGAATGGCCTCCTAGTCATGGATAACAAGTTGTCATCGCTTCATATCTAATCTCTTCCACTTTAGCACTTCCGTCGAAAAGATGGAAAGAAAAACCCGTTTCCACCATTTAGGAAATAAAAAGAGTCGATCCTCTTGGTTTTTAGGATCGACTCACTGTACAATTATTAGCGTTTGCGCTTGGAAACAGGTGCTCCAAGAACTTCACTCCAAACGATGGCACGTCGCATTTCATCTTGGGAAATCGCCGTTGCTGACGCTGAACGACTAGACGATCCAATGGCACCATCTGCTACGCTATCTTTGATTTCACCAATCGTCGAAGAGGGCATTCCTTTTTTCGAATGTTTCTTTTGACGTTGATCGAGCTGCTTTTGTAAATCTGTTCGTTCATGAACCGGCCGAACTTTCGTCTGAGTCACTCCTGGTTGCTTCTTCGCAGGTGCTTTTTTTCGAACGACCGGCGGAGGTGTCGCTTCTTGTCGTACTGTATCCACCTGTTCGACCATTTGTTTCACGTATTCACCAAACTCCTTTGAAGGAGTCCGATTCGTCTGCTTCGGTTTTTTATCTGCTGCTTTTGAGATGACAGAGATGACACCGAATGCGATCATCAATCCGACCCATATGATATCCATACCGTCTCACCCTTTACTGCGAGTCATTTGATGATGATTGTCCACCGATCGCTTGGCGCATTTTCGTATCTGCCGTCACGTTCAAGTAGTTCGCATAATCCATGACACCAAAGTTACCATCACGCATTGCTTCCGCAATCGCAAGCGGTACTTCAGCTTCAGCAGCGACGACTTTCGCACGCATCTCTTCAACACGTGATTTCATCTCTTGTTCGCTTGCAATCGCCATCGCACGACGTTCTTCCGCTTTCGCTTGAGCAATGTTCTTATCTGCTTCTGCTTGGTCCGTTTGCAGAACCGCACCGATATTTTTACCGATATCGATGTCTGCAATATCAATCGAGAGAATCTCAAACGCTGTACCCGAATCGAGTCCTTTTGCAAGAACCGTCCGAGAGATCATCTCCGGGTTTTCAAGCACTTCTTTTTGGTCATTACACGAACCGATCGTTGAGATGACACCCTCACCAACACGCGCAATGACGGTTTCTTCCCCAGCACCACCGACGAGACGATCGATGTTCGCACGCACCGTAATCCGGGCTTTTGCCTTCACTTCAATCCCGTTCATCGCAACACCGGCAATGAATGGTGTTTCGATGACTTTCGGGTTAACTGACATCTGAACAGCTTCAAGCACATTACGACCAGCAAGATCAATCGCTGCTGCGCGTTCAAAACTCAGTTCGATATTCGCACGATGTGCTGCAATCAAGGCATTGACAACGCGGTCAACGTTACCACCGGCGAGGAAGTGACTTTCTAACTGGTTCGTATTCAAGTTCAGTCCCGCTTTTACTGCCTTAATCAACGGATTGACGATTTTAGATGGTGTAACTCGACGTAGTCGCATCCCGACTAATGTAAAAATCGATACACGTACGCCTGCTGCGAGCGAACTAATCCATAGTGGGATCGGAACGAGCGTGAAGAAGATGGCGAGGAAAATCAAAATTCCTCCAGATATGAGTAATACGGTCAATAGTTCAGGTGTCATGTGTGGGACTCCTCCTTCGTATGTTGGACTCTAACAATAACGCGTCCATGCGTCACTTCTTTAACGACGATTGTTTCCCCCGCTTGAATGAAGGTCCCTTCCGTTACGGCATCGATTCGGTTTCCATCGATTTCAATCGTTCCTGATGGACGCAGAGGCGTCAAACTGACTCCTTCTTGCCCTAACAGTTGTACTTTTTCTTGATGAGAAAGATACCCTTTCTCAGACGATGTCGAATCCGTCAAAATCAAACCTCTCCACAGTAGTGACTGATTTGATTTGATTCTACGATACGCCCAGAATCCGGCCGCAAGTGAGAGAAACACAGCAAGTCCGATCGCTAGACCGACTTGTCCAACGGTCGCTCCTGCCATGATCAAACTAGCAAGGACAGAACCGATTCCGAGGACTCCAAAGATTCCGAACCCCGTGACGAATATTTCGACCAGTAACATGAGGACCCCGATCATGAAGACCGCCAAAATCATCCCTAAGCTAAACGTCATGCGTACGTTCACCCCTTTTCATTCGTGTCAGAAGCTACTTCTTTTGCACTTTGATTCGTTACTATAATTATATACGCTTTCAAAACAAAAAGGTTTCATGACTATTCTGAATTCATGAAGAAACTTTAAAAGTGTGACAGGAACGACAAAAAAAGGTGCCCCAAGGGACACCTTTTCATGTATTAAGCGAGACGTTGTTTGACGAGTCGATTAATCAAAGCACCGTCTGCCTTGCCTTTAAGCTGTGGCATGACGACACCCATTACTTTCCCCATATCCGAAGGAGCAGAGGCACCCGTCTGCGCAATAGCTGCGTCGACGATTTCCTGTACTTCTTCCTCGGAAAGCTGTTTTGGCATATAAGCTTCGAGCACGACAATCTCTGCTTGAATTTTCTCGACGAGATCGTGACGACCAGCGCTTTCGAATTCTCGGAGGGAGTCGTTGCGCTGCTTCATTTCACGTGAAAGAATAGTTAATTCTTCCTCGTCCGTCAATTCTTGCTTACCGAGTTTGATCGTTTCATTTTGCAGCGATGATTTCACCATGCGAATCGTCGTAAGACGATCTTTTTCGCGAAGACGCATGGCATCTTTCATATCCGCTGTCAAACGCTCCTGAAGACTCATGAGGATACACCCTCTCTAACGTTAGAACTTCTTACGCTTACGCGCAGCCTCCGATTTAAGCTTACGTTTTACACTTGGCTTTTCGTAGTGTTTACGTTTACGAACTTCAGCAAGCGTACCATCTTTTGAAACACCACGTTTGAAGCGACGAAGTGCGTCTTCAAGTGATTCATTTTTACGTACACGAGTTTCCACTAGTTTTCCCTCCCTCCGATATTACCGACTAAAGGAAACGTGTCAGACACGTCATACAACATTATAGTAGGAATATACAATTTGGTCAACAGTTGATTCAAGCGACTTTTCTGTACCCTACGCTGTTCCTTTTTGTTCCTTTCTATCCTCTCATGGTTGCACCCTTTTGACAACAAAATCTAATCATTCCTGCATCAAAATTCAGAAACTTCTTTGTAAGCGTTATCATTAATTTTTAAAATGTTTTGTCAAAATGGGTGATGATGTGTCAAAATATAGACAATTATCAAAAAAAGGAGTGTGACATCACTTATGAAAGAAGCAAAGCGCATCATCTGGGGATTGATTCTCGGGGTGATCCTCGGAATCATTCTTGCAACCTTACCGGATAAGTCGATCTATGAGGGATTGAATAAATATGCTTTACAACCCATCGGGACGATTTTCCTAAACTTGATTAAGATGCTCGTCGTACCGATCGTCTTCTTCTCGATCACTCTTGGCGTCATGGGTCTTGGTAATCCAAAAGAGCTCGGTCGTGTCGGCGGAAAGGCAATCGGCTACTTCATGACGACGACGGCTGTCGCGATTGTCATTGCTCTCGGTTTGTCATTACTGATTAAACCGGGTACGTTCGGAACGTTTGCTACAAACAATCTGGAATATGATAGCGGGAACCTTCCTGACACAAGCTTGATCAATACAATTGTCGGTATGTTCCCGACGAACCCGATCACTTCGATGGCAGAAGGCAATATGTTGCAAATCATCGTCTTCAGTGTCTTTATCGGTTTTGGAATTACGTTCCTCGGTAAAAAGGTTTCGACGTTACGGACGTTCGTCGAACAAGGAAACGAATTGATGACGTACCTCATTACACTCGTCATGAAGATGGCACCACTTGGAGCATTTGCTTTGATTGCTTCAGCAGTTGGTTCACAAGGATTTGATTCGTTAAAAGCGATGGGACTTTACATGGGTGTCGTTATCTTATCCCTGTTCGTTCACTCCATATTGACGTACGGTTCGACTGTTTCACTGCTCGGAAAGATGAACCCCTTCTTCTTCTTTAAAAAGTTTGCACCCGTCATGCTGTTCGCTTTCTCGACGTCTTCGTCGAACGCAACGCTCCCTGTCGCGATGCAAACGGCTCAAAAAGAGTTGAAAGTACCACGCTCCGTGTCAAGTTTCGTCCAGCCACTCGGTGCGACAATCAATATGGATGGAACAGCAATCATGCAAGGGGTCGCGACCGTCTTCATCGCGCAAGTCTATGCTGTTGATTTAACACCAGGACAACTTGCAACTGTCGTCCTGACAGCCGTTCTTGCATCAGTCGGAACTGCCGGTGTACCAGGAGTCGGACTCGTCATGCTGACGATGGTTCTTCAATCGGTTAATCTACCGGTCGAAGGGATTGCTTTGATCATCGGTGTCGATCGTCTTCTTGATATGATGCGGACGGCAGTCAACATCACAGGTGACGCAGCATGTGCCGTCATCGTCTCGAAATCAGAAGAAGGTAATATTAAAGAAGAAGAGGAAACGGATGAGCGTTACGCTTAATTCGCGTTTCTCGCCTAACGAAAAGGACGTTCCGCCAATCGGCAGAACGTCCTTTTTCGATACGTTCAGTTATTTCGCTAAGACGAACGAGCTGAGTCCCTCAACACGAACCGTACCTGAAACAGTGCGGATCGCTTTTGTTCCTGCTTGTTTACCATCTACGAGAAGCTTCCATTTTCCTTTCGGTAGCTTCATGTCAACTACTGTTCGATTTGCATTGTGAATGACATATAAATCGTTCTTCTGTTGTGGCGCGTCGTCATCTAGTCGATACGCAACGACTTGTGCCGGCGCTGCTTCAAACGTCAAGTAACGACGGATATCTTTCGCTGTTGCTAAATGAAGCACTGGATTCTTCTTACGTAATGCAATTAATCCCGTCATATAATCGACGTCTTGTTGACGATCCATCTTCCGTTTCCAATCGAGCTGGTTGACAGAGTCCGGTGATTTATATGAGTTATGATCGCCGCCTTTTGTCCGCATGAAGTCCTGACCTGCATGGATGAACGTCGTCCCTTGTGACGTCAGCAAAATACTTGAAGCTAGACGGTGCATCTTCGTCTTCGTTGCATCATTATCCTGCGGATTCGTCAGGTTCAACTTATCCCATAACGTATGGTTGTCGTGTGCTTCAACGTAAGTGATGGCTTGATCCGGTTCTTGCGTAAATCCTTGGATGTCTTTATCGTAAGCAATCTCACCAACGATGCCGCGTTTAATCCGTTTTTCAAGACCATTCGCTCCATTAATGAAACCAGCATCTGAATCGACGAAGACACTACCTTTGAGTGCATCGCGCAAGTTGTCGTTGAAATGACCGATTCCTGGCATTTGCTTCGTGTTCGTCTGATTCGCCTTGTCAGTTTCCGGAAGTGGCGTACCAAGGCTCCATCCTTCTCCGAATACAAGAATCGACGGATCAATGCGTTTTGTCGCTTGTTTGACGGCATTCATCGTCTTGACGTCATGAATTCCCATCAAGTCAAAGCGGAAGCCGTCCCAGTGGTATTCTTTCGCCCAGTATGAAACGGAGTCCACGATCAGTTTGTGCATCATTTGACGCTCAGAAGCTGTATCGTTTCCGACACCAGTTCCGTTCGCTAAATCGCCGCCTTCCGTATAGCGGTAATAATAACCCGGTACGATTTTATCAAGATTTGATGCCTTGGCGTCAAACATGTGGTTGTAGACGACGTCCATGACGGCACGAAGTCCATTGTCATGGAGTCCTTGAATCATCTGCTTCATTTCTGTAATCCGGACTTTCGGATCATATGGATTTGTCGCGTACGATCCTTCTGGAGCGTTATAGTTCTTCGGATCGTAACCCCAGTTGTAGCTCTTAAGTGGATTCGTCTCATCGACGGACGCTGTGTTGAAGTCGTAGACTGGGATAAACTGAACATGCGTAATACCAAGTTCCTTTAAATGATCTAGTCCTGTCTTCGTTTTCGTTTTCTTGCCGTCCTTCGTCAAACGAGTACCTGATTCAATGACACCAAGATACTTCCCTTTTTGTCTGATGCCGGAATCGTAACCGGAGTTCTTCACATCAAACATTGATAAATCACGGACGTGGGATTCATAGATGATCGCGTCTGTTGCATGACGAAGTGGTATTTTTCCATTCGTCCAACGTTTTGGATTCGTCTCACGTAAGTCGACGACGACACCTTGATCTCCGTTAACAGCAACTGCAGTCGCATACGGATCAACGGCACGTGTCGATTCTTTTGCGTGTTTGACTTCGTATGTGTAACCGACACCGTCAAGGTCGCCCTTGACCGTCACTTGATACACACCACGATCCGTCCGTTTCATCTGAATTTCTCGAGTAATATCTTTTGTCGTAGCTGCTTGTTGTTTTGGTAAACGATATAGTTCAAGTTCAACAGCTTGCGCTGTCGGTGCCCAGACCTTGAATGTCGTCTTCGATTTCTGATAATCGACGCCAAGCTTGCCATCGTAGGCATATTTTTGGTCAAACGCTTTCGAACGCAGTACCTTCCCTGCTTCAAGAACTGCTTCTCCAAAAGCAGGATGCGTCACGCGGACGACTTTTGCTAGATCAATATCAGAAGCGACTTCGACTTTCGCCGTCTTGGCATCGATCGTTGTGACGACTGGATTCGTTAGACCTTCAAAGGTAAATGCCTTTAAATCTTCTTCTGTCATCGGTGTATTCGTTTTTAACGTCACCGTCCGGAAATCATCTGCTAAAAAGCTCGTAATTTTCGGTGTCCGATCGATTTCTGGTTTACTGTAGTACACTGTCTGGTCACCTTCGATCAACCAGATGTCTTTCGCACCTGCATAGAAGAAACGATCGGCTCCATCTTTTTCCGACCATCCCTCAAGATGAGGAATGACGCCTGCAAGACGTGCTTTCGTTGGGTTATCAAGCGTTACCTTGGCAAAGGCACCGAATTCATCCTGCTGATCGAATTCGAATCGTTTGCCATCTTGCGCTTCCGGCCAAGACCAGACGCCGTATTTGTCATAATCATTGTCATATCGATAATAGTGGATGTTCGTGTCGATTTTTTCAACATCTGCTCCATTGCTTGGATTGACCGTTGAGATGTCCTTACTTCCCGACTCGATCCAAATTTCGGCAACACCATTTTTAATCATGTCTTTCGTGATGAAGCGATCATTCTCAGATCCTCCATCCTTGTTCCAGTTATCATCTCGCACGATGAAGCCGACTTTTTCCGGCTGATCAACTGGAAATTCATAAGCTGCGACTTTGCCGTAAGCATCCTCGCCATTAAAGGCATGTGCTTTATTCGGAAAATAATCCGGGCCATTTGCCCATAACCACAGGTTCCAATCCTTCGTGGCATTCGAGTCTTCCTTGTAGTGAATGATGACCAATGTAGACTTTCCTTTTTCCAGTGCTTGACCGGATAAAGACAGTCCACTAAATATTAGTGCAAACGTTAGCGCAACGATACAAACGAGTCTTATGCGTTTCATACGATAGCCATCTCCTTTGTTATGTAATCGTTTTCATTCTGCATCCGTTTACAAGTCCTGTCAAAGCCTATTTGATGATTCAAAAGGAAAATAAGACTTTTGAACCAAAGTGATTCGATTGGATGGAGCACGACAAAAAAGAACTATCCGTGTGGTAGACAGTTCTTTTTTGTCGATTTTAAGAAGACGCGAGGATGGCGTGAAGTGTAGCTTTCATTTGTCGCATGGATTCATCCGATGCAAAGAAGTACCATACCCCATCGTTTGCGATGTAGCCTTCTCCGTCTAACTTTAATGGTTTCAGCTGTTTGAATCCCGGCTGATTTTCTTGAGCAAGTTGTGCCGCCACTTCAAAACCGATGTTCGTCGCGAAATTATGCTTCATGACATTCGTGATTTCTTCCATCTTGGTCAGTAAACGAGGTCCCGCCAGTTTAGCACCGACGGCTTCTAAAACTTGACGTTGTCGAATCTGTCTGCCCATATCGCCGAGTGGATCCTGTTTTCGCATACGTGCGTAACCACTCGCTTCTAGACCGGTCAAATGAATTTTGCCTTTCTCATACTCCTTTTGTAGACGGCGGTCGTTCCAGCTGAAGGCGGATGGATTATCCACTGTGACACCGCCAACAGCATCAACCAATTCAATCAAACCATCCATATTAATCTTAGCGTAATATGGAATATCGACATCAAACGTCTGTTCCACCGTTTCGACCGTCTCCTTCACTCCACCATAGGCATACGTATGATTGATCTTCGTCTTTTCACCCGTCGGTATTGTGACTTGCATGTCGCGTGGAATGGACAACGAAGTCGCTTGCTTCGTTTTCGGATTAAACGAGAGTAGCATGATCGCATCTGCCCGTCCCTTATCATTCTTACGCTCATCCACACCGATCAATAGGACATTGACTGGCTTCATCGATGCGAGCGGCTTTGCTTGTTTTCCATCCAACGGCTGTAAAAAGGAATGTGCCGTTTGTTGGATTTTTAAAAATGCCAGTCCCGTCGAAGCGCTAGCAACCAGGACGACCACGAGCAGAAGCGCACTGATGACGCGCCATATGATCGGAGGTCTTCGTTTATCGATGCGTGATTTCATACTCTGTTCTCCTTCACAATTTGTCCTCGTACGTCTTCATCAAACCAGCAATGTTCGAGTTGTGCAGAAACAGCACCGAATCGATTTGCTTTTGTTTGGCGAATCGGGAAACGTCAAATGATTTTGGAACGTATCGGATGTCCACGACTTCTAAGTTGGCACTTTTCGCAAGCAACGGTAACACAGGATTCGCAAACGAATCCTTTAAGACCAAGATCGTCGGACGATTTTGATTCGCCGCTGATTTCATTGACATGATACCATGATTTCCACGAAGGAATACCTCGTACCGATCGACGTAATCACCTTCTTGTTTGACGAATGATTCATCGATGACAGGACGTCCACATTTCCCTTCATAACAAACATCAATGCCGTTGAAGAACGCAGGATCATAGTAATCCAGACGATCACCTGACGCCGCATAGGAGAGCGTCGTTTTTCGAGCTAAAGATCCGTAGTAGGCATGTTGATCCTCTTTCCGCCACTTCGTCTCAGGTAACGCTGTTGACAGCCCTATCCCTTTTGTGATGACTCGGTAGGCTTCTGTTGCACCATCGATGTTCCAGTGATGATCCGTCTTGAAGTAGTCATTTAACTTCAGTTCCTGCAAAGAAAGATTGGTCATCCCCGCTGCTTTAAAGTCTCGTACCATTCCTTCATAACGTACACTCGCATTGGAAGCGACATAAGACGGAATTAGTTTGTCCCGTTCCGCGATGACGGTTTTAGACGGTGCTAATGCCATATAGACCGGACGATCGACTTCTTCAACGAATTGTTTGAAGGCTAGCGGAATTTTTACGTTTCCTGATGCACTCGGTTCAATCATATAATCGTTTTTTGCCGTATAAATGCCATTGCGAAACGGCTGTCGAAAAACATCTTTTGATAAAAGTGCCTGTATCTCGACGAACGTTCCTCGCAACAGTAACTGATCCGTGAAATAGGTCTCCATCTTGAGCATATCTTTCCCTGTGGCAATTCCTTCGACGGTCGGATCGACAGATTGGGCAAGTGTCCGGTTCTCAAGCTGGGACCGGACACGGTCTTCCCGGACAATCGTTCCGAGTCCGATCGCCAGTAACACAACAATGAAACTGATAATCGTCATCCACATCATGATTCGTTCGAAAGAAGGTTTTTTATTCGTATGCTGTTGCGTTTTCATCAATGGCTGTTCCATGGATAGACCTCCTTTTTAGAACCGGAAATAGATGAACGGATTAAACGTACTCGCAACGAGTGCCGATGTCGCAAGGAACAACATCAACATGGCGTACCCATACTGCATCGTCGTTCCGACTTTCCCGAGAGAGACGACGACACGTTCTCCGAGATATTTCGGAATCGGCGTCGCCGCGATACACGCGACAAACAACAGGACACCATTTTGAACGAGTTGGTAACCCGCCCGATCATCCCATAGCACATCGGGTACAAACATCGCTTGAATATACGTAACGGCTTCCGGGAACGTCTCTGAACGGAAGAATACCCAACCGACGAGCACGAGGACTAGCGTCCAGATTGTCGAGACGACTGGCATGCGCTCCAGCCATTTCCCGAGAAATGCTTTCTCAAGCATGATCCAAATTCCGTAATATGCACCCCAGGCGACGAATGTCCAACTCGCACCATGCCAAAGGCCTGTCAACATCCAGACGATCGCCAAATTTCGATATTGCCGCCACGGCGAAACGCGATTCCCTCCTAGCGGAATATAGACATAGTCGCGGAACCAAGAGCCGAGTGAGATATGCCAACGACGCCAAAATTCTGACACGGATTTTGAAATATACGGGTAGTTGAAGTTCTCTAGGAAATGGAATCCGAACATCAGTGCTAATCCGATCGCCATATCGCTATATCCAGAGAAATCAAAATAGATTTGTAAGGCATAAGCAATGATTCCAATCCATGCTAGTCCCATCGAAAGGTCTTTCATATTAAAGACAGCGTCTGCGACTTGACCACATCCGTTCGCAAGAATCAATTTTTTCGATAGTCCGATCGTAAAGCGACGAACACCCCGCGCAAAATCCGATACCGTCTCTTGACGCGATTCGATCTGACTTGCAATCGTGTTGTAGCGGACGATCGGACCTGCGACAAGTTGCGGGAAAAACGCTATATAAAGGGCAAGGTCGAGCGGATTCTTTTGCACCGCTTCCTTCCCTTTATAAATATCGATGACGTAACTCATCGCATGAAATGTATAAAAGGAAATCCCGAGCGGTAAGACGACTTCCGGAACGAACCAACTCAGTCCAAATGATTCATTAATGGAGCGGACGAAAAATCCGCTGTACTTAAACCAGCCGAGCAATCCGAGATTGACGGCGATCATGCTGAACATGATCCACTTCACTCCGACACGTTGCCGGTAAAAATCAACGAATAGGGCAAAGAAGTAATTGATTACGACGCTGAGTAGCATCAATAAGGCGAAGCGCGGCTCCCCGAACGCATAAAAGAACAGGCTGGCAACTAACAGCCAGCCGTTACGAAATGTCCGAGGTAACACGTAGTACACGAGCAGTACTGCCGGCAAGAACAAAAATAAAAAAATCGTCGAACTAAACAGCATAGGTTGCTTCCTCCTCTGCCTTGACGTATTGCGCAATCGCGAGTTCTCGGAGATGGACCCGGAAGTTCCCTTCGTTTAAGAACTTCCAGGCGATTTTGAAATAAGCCGCTCCTGGCACACGCTCCATCTCAATTTGGACGATCGTCTCATTCGTCAATGTCAGTTGCTCAGTCTCAGAGACCATCCGCTTCTTCTGTCCATACTGCATCTTGAATACTTGAACGACACATGGTTCCGCCACTTCAAAACGGCACGTCACTTGAATGATGTCCCCTGTCAGTTCAGCGTCTTTTCGATATAGTTTTGAAGGCGGATGTTGAAAGCCTTGATCGAACAACTGCAGATACAGTTTGTCAGTCGCTATGGCATCCTGAAAATCAAAACACACCCCCGGCGCTGCATCTTCGAGCAAAATCTTTTCCTGCGTACCGAATGGAAAGAACTGATAGCTCGCGACAGTCAGCTCCTTATTCATACCGGTACCTCACTCATGATCGCATCGACGATTCGCTCTGCTGCCTGTCCATCCCCATACGGGTTTGCGGCTTGCGCCATCGATTGATAGAAGACTTCGTCCGTCAATAATTGATGGCTCATCGCATAGATGCGTTCTGGATTCGTACCGACCAGTTTCAAGGTTCCTGCTTCGACACCTTCAGGTCGTTCCGTCGTCTCTCGTAAGACAAGAACGGGCACACCAAGTGAAGGCGCCTCTTCTTGAATCCCGCCTGAGTCTGTCAGGATGAATGAAGCGCGCGCTGCCAGGTTATGAAAATCAAAGACATCGAGTGGTTCAATCAACTGAATCCGCGGATGATGTTCCAAGCGAGCTGCCGCTTCTAGCACGACCGGATTCGGATGGACCGGATAAACGATTTCAATTTCCGGATGATCATTTGCCAATCGTTCAATCGCATCAAAAATCGTCGCCAGTTGTAAATGGTTCTCACGACGATGAACCGTCAGCAAGACGAGTTTTCGTCCAGACTTCTCAAGTCGCGTCAGCACAGGATGCGTATAGCTTGCAGAAACGGTCGTTTTGAGTGCATCAATGACCGTATTACCGGTTACGATGATTGGTGTCTGTTTATTCTCAGCACGTAAGTTCATCGCTGCTTGTTCGGTTGGAGCAAAATGATAATCCGCCAACACCCCTGTCAATTGACGGTTCATCTCTTCCGGAAACGGTGCATACTTTTCATATGTCCGTAGTCCTGCTTCGACATGACCGACTGGAATCTGTTGATAGAACGCCGCTAAAGAAGCAGCGAACGTCGTCGTCGTATCCCCATGGACAAGGACGAGATCCGGCTGTTCCTTTTCGAGGACTCGACGCATCGCATTGAGGATACGCGCCGTCATTTCCTCTAACGTTTGACGCGGACGCATCAAATCCAAGTCATGGTCCGGAGTGATTTGGAACAATTCAAGTACCTGATCAAGCATTTCCCGGTGTTGCGCCGTTACGACGACGATTGGTTCGACGTCTGGGCGATTTTCAAGTGCTTTTACGACAGGTGCCATCTTAATGGCTTCAGGTCGTGTTCCGAATACAAGCATGACACGTTTCATCTACTTCATCCCCTATCTCATTTCATGACGATCGTTCGATCGTCTCGCCTCTCATCTGTTGCTCAATGTCACCGATTCGACCGGTTCGTTTTTTCGCAACATAGTGAGTGGCTTGCTTTTTGGATAACTGTTTGTACCAATATAAATATTTGTTGTATTCTGCGAGTGTTTCATTCGTTGGACCAAATAAGCGCACTTCGCCGTATTCCAGCCAAAGAATCTTCGTACAGAAGCTTTTGACTTGATTCAAGGAATGGCTGACGAAAAAAATCGTTTTTCCTTGATCCCGGAATTCGCGCATCTTATCGAGACACTTCTCAGTGAATGTTTGATCGCCAACGGATAAGGCCTCATCGATGATCAAGATATCTGGATTGATATTGATCGAGATGGCAAAACCAAGACGTGCCCGCATCCCACTCGAATAGGTTTTGACTGGCTGATCGATGAACTCTCCGATATCCGCGAACTCTAGAATTTCTGGTGTGATCTCCTCGATTTGCCGTTTGGTCAGTCCCATCATCAATCCTTTGAGTTCGATGTTGTCGCGACCTGTCAGTTGACTGTTCAATCCACTCGAGATGGCAATCAGTGCTGATTTTCCTCCTAACGTGACCCGTCCATATGTAGGCGGTGTGACGTTAGCGAGTAAATGGGATAATGTTGATTTCCCACTACCGTTGATCCCTACAACACCAACGATTTCTCCCTCTTCAACAGAGAAGGAGACGTTTTTGAGCGCATAAAAGGATTTTCCACTCACTTTTCCAAATAGCACTTCCTTTAATTTATCGATTGGACGCTCATAGAGCATGTACCGTTTTGAAACGTTCTCAAACACGACGTGACTCATCGTCTTTCCTCCTATACATAATCAATGAAGTAGCGTCGGAAACGAATATGGACCGCTGCTCCGACGAGCAGGATACCAAGTGTCACACTCCAAAAATAAGCGCCATACCAGATGTGATCCATCAAGTAACCGGTTCCGATCAAGGCGGAGCGGTACCCCTCGATCAAATAGACGAGTGGATTCAACATCAATAGCATCTTGAACAGTGAATGCTCTGGTGGAATCCACATGATTGGCGTTAAATACATCAGCATCCTTATCGCGGATGTCACCATGTTCTGGACGTCTCGGATCATCGTGGCAAGAGCGGACAATAACAACGAGACGGCATAGAGAAAAATGACGCCAGCTGGAACGATGTAAAACAACTCGAGCGTATGCCAACCCGGGAAGTATCCGAAAGCACTTCCTAAAACGATCGTCAAGGCAATCATCGCAAGATGTCGATAAAATTGCGCCAAAATGACATATGCCGGAATCGTACTCAACGGAAAATGCATTTTGGAGACGAGCGCGACACGACCGTAAATCGACCGTGATCCACTTGGAATCGTACTTCCGATAAAGAACCAAGCAATCAATCCACTGACGAGCCAAAAGACGAACGGAATTCCGTCAACCGGATGTCCACCACGGATGCCAAAGCCAAAGACGACCCAGTATACCCCAATCTGAAGGAGTGGCGTCATGATTTCCCAGAACCAACCTAGATACTGCATGCTATACTGACTTTTTGTTTCATAGAGTGACAGCCGAAAGATCAGATACAGATGATCTTTCAGCTCCCCTCCAATCGTTCGTAACGCGTTCATATTGCTTTCGCATCCACTTCCGTCACGCGATGCGTATGCAAGTTACCGAAGTTGAGGACCTTGACCGCATCAAGTTCACGGACAATTCCTTTTGTATCGAAAAGTAACGGTGTCCGCATATAGTTTGCGAGACGACGTGAATCGAATTGTTTGAATTCATCGTGGTCGACTAAGACGAGTGCTAAATCAGCGCCTTGGATCGCTTCCAGCTCATCGACGAGTTCGAATCGTGTCGAGATCGAACGTTCGACGTGTGGATCACAGACAGCGACATCGAGTCCACGATCGAGCAATTGTTCAATGACTTCGACAGCTGGACTCTCGCGCATGTCGTCAACATTTCCTTTATACGTCACACCGAAGACGGCGATTTTCGGACGAACACGTGAACCGACGAGACGAGCTGCTTGTTCAGCGACGAATTGTGGCATCTGGACATTCGTTTGTCGTGCTGTATGAATGATACGTGCAAGCGATGGGGCTTTTGCGACGATGAAGTACGGATCGACTGCGAGACAGTGACCACCTACTCCCGGTCCCGGATGATGCAAGTTCACACGTGGGTGCATGTTCGCCATCTCGATGACGTCTAAGACGTTGATCTCAAGCTGATGACATACTTGCGTCAATTCATTCGCCAGTGCGATGTTGACATCACGGAACGTATTCTCCATCAATTTCGACATTTCTGCTGTTTTTGCATCGGTCCGAACGATTTCCCCTTGAACGAATGTTTCATAGACGGCTGCTCCTGCCTCTGCACATGCTGGCGTCAATCCTCCGACGATCCGATTGTTATGCACGAGCTCGTGTAAGATTTGCCCTGGTAAGACACGCTCTGGGCAATGAACGACATAGACGTCTTCACCAATCGTAAAGCCGACTTCTTCAATCAGTGGACGAACATGGTCATCCATTGTCCGAGGGGCAATCGTCGATTCAACGATGACGACGTTTCCTTTTTCAAGGAACGGTAACATGTTGTTGACCGCTGAAATAACATATTTCAAATCACATGATTTATACGTATCGTTCAAGTTCGGTGTCGGGACGGCGATTAAGAAGACATCGGCCCGTTCTGGCGTGAGTGTCGCCCGGAATTTTCCGCTTGCGACGACCCGTTTGATGACATCCTCGAGTCCTGGTTCTTCAATGTGAATCGTTCCTGTGTTGAGAAGATTGACGATTTGAGGATCGATGTCGACACCTACGACTTCCGTGCCGTGATCCGCGAACATCGCAGAAGAAGGTAATCCAATATATCCTAGTCCGATTGTACAAAGTTTCATTTTGTCATTCCTCCATCGAGTTAGTCATACTAGCCAACGAACAGTCTGTGGCTTGGCTGTATCTAGACCATAACGACATTTCCTTTGCATTCCAATGGTTCTAACCATCTCTTAAACCATTCTTCACAGAGCTTACATTTCCAGTGTTTTCTATTGTTTTTGTAAATCTTATGAAGCTTTCACGAATACTTCGTTGCCATTCGTATCAAACAAAACGACCCGTCAGGAATCCACCTTCATTCCACGTGGATTTCCCTTCGAGTCGTTGACTATTTTTCTTATTTTGTCCTAGATTCCATAAAAATCGAGTCATATACCGCTAACAATCGTCCTTTTTCTTGCTCCCAGTTGTATTGTCTCCTTGCTACGCTTGCTCGCTCTTGCATCGCCCGTCGCAAGTTCTCATCCTTCACGAGACGATTGACCGCTGCAGCAATGCTCTGTGGAGATTCAACATCAACGATTAATCCAATCCCTTCAGTTTCGACGACATGACGGATTTCCGGTAAATCAGCTGCGATGACAGGAATCAACGCCGCCATGTATTCGAATAGTTTATTCGAAGAAGCGGAATAATGATTGAAGCAGATGTTCTGAAGGACTTGAAAGCCGACCGTCGCTGCTGCCGTATAACTTGGTAATTCGGCAAGTGGAACCTTATCAATGAAGCGGATGCGAGATTTTTCCGATGATTGCGTAGCCAGTTGCATCAGCTTTCCTTTTAACTTTCCATCTCCAACGAAAATAAGTGTTCCTCGATCGATGAACGGCATTGCTTCAATGAGTCGCTCCAGTCCACGTCCTTCTTGGATCCCGCCTTGATACAACAAAATCGGCTCGTCTGGTGCGAGCGCTAACTCTTCGTGTAACGGTCGCGGTTGCGGAACAATCGGTTCGTAAAATGGATAATTGTGCAAGACGGATGGTCGGGTTCCATATAATTTTTGATGATAATCTGCACGCGTATCATTTTCAACGATGGTCTGATCGACGAATCGAAGCAACCAGCGTTCTAATTTCCCTTGCATGCTACCATAGCCTGTCCGATCGGTCTGGACTTCATGCGAGTCATAGACGATTTGTGCACCACGCGCCGCTCCAATCGCTTGTGGTAACGTATTGACATCGTTCGCATGCATGACATCATACTCATGCTTCCGCGCAGCACGCGTCATGCGTAGAATCCCGAAACTATTGTACAAGGCGTAACGGACAAAACGGCTTCGCATCAACAAGAAAAGTACGAGTCCGACTGGAATCAACCATGGTGCGACAAGTGCGCCGAGTAATCCGACAGCTAGCGTTAGTTTCTTTCGTTTTCGAAGGAATGACAACCCCTTCGCAAGAGGTGGCGTCCGGTTGATTCGAATGACACGAAATCCAGATACCAGATACTCGATTCCGGGTAACGTTCCGTCATTTAAGCAATATAGATCAACACGATGTCCTACTTCGACGAGAGCCGTACATTCTCGCAATACCCGCGCATCGTTCGTAAACGTGTTCCAGACGAACATTCCGATTCGTTTCATTCTGCCACCTCCACTTGTGCTCGTGTTTGTCGGATTGCCGCAAAGAGACGCTGTTCATTTCGTTCCCAGTCAAAGTGTTCTTGAACGTAAGCCACTCCGGCTTTTCCCATCGCTGCGCGTTTTTCTGGATTTCGCGACAACTCGAGAATATGATCGACGATCTCCTCTTTTTTACGCTTTACTGAGACGTAACCAGCTCCAGCCTCCTCGATAACATACGCAGCATGTCCCGATACCGCTCCAACGATCGCACATCCCATTGCCATATAATCAATGATCTTTCCAGGTGTGACCGTATCGAATGCTGTACTCTCAACAAGTGTCGCAAACGCAATGTCACTCTTTGCAAGTTGTTTTAATGCATCCCAGCGCGGCATCGCATCAAGGAATTCGATATTTGTCAATCCACGCTCCTTGACCAGCTTCTCAAACGTCTGCTTGTGGTAACCGTAACCAACGACTTGAAAACAGATATTTTGTTCCTTTTGAAGTGATTCTGCAACGTCAAGCAACAAGAAGACATCTTGAGCGAGACCGATGTTCCCTGTATAGACGACGCGGACTTGGTCTGATACTTTACGACGTTTGATCAACCATTCATTCTCCTCGATCGAGTTCGGGATGTAATGAATTTTTTCAGGAGCAATGCCCCGTCCTTCGATATATGATCGAAATCCTTCACTATTGATGACCAATTGATCAGCTTGCCGATACATCCACTTTTCAAGCCAGTAGAGTGGCGTGAGTAATAAACGCGATTTCGTGATTCCAACACCAATCAGTGACTCCGGCCATAAATCACGTACATCTAGAATCAAGGGAGCCCGTTTGACGTGTTTTGCGACAACACCAACGAGTCCCATGAAGATCGACGGAGTCGTCGCATAGATATAAGCGTACGTATTCGAATCATGACGTACTTCTTGGACAGCGAGTACGAACTGTTCAACGAATAAACGTAGACGTCGCCAGAGGTTCGTCGTCGCTCGAACATCTCGCGGCTGGATTCGTGTCACGTGTGCTGTATCAAGACTCGGTTCATCCCAAAACATCGAGTCTGTGTAAAGTTCTGCCGTTGGATAAAGTGGTTCTGATGTCAGAACGTGGACATCACTACCTGCCTGCTCGATCCGTTTAAAGATGTTTTTCATCCGGTTCGCAGCACTGCCGATTTCCGGATAGAAATTTTGACAAATCATAAGAACATTCATCGACGACTCCGGCGTTGTTTGAGTTGGCCCCTGAACTTCCAGTAGCGAACGACGAGTTTTCCGAGTTTTGACCGCGCGAGAGACCGGTATTTTAATTTCCATGATGCATTCGCCTCCAGCAATTCTAGATTTGATACTAGTGACCCTTCGAACCGATCGAGCAATACCGTATATTGTTCTTCGAGTACTTTATACTGCTCCAGTTGATTCTGGAGTTGCTGTTCACGTAGGAGGAGTTCTGCTTGCACGTCTTCGAGTTGATTTGTCTGCTCCTCTAGACTGCGAACTTTCTGCTCCTGATGCTGTTGCTTACGTTTTAAGTCAATGATAGTTGCAAGATGTAGTCGTTCCACTTCTTCAAACGCCTTCTCCAACCAGTCGACTTCCGATGGTTGAATCGATCGACCGGACTTTTGCTCTCTATAGACTTGAATCGTAATGCCGAGCCATTTATCGATTCTCTCTACCGTCTCGACTTTGCCAAACGGCGTCAATTGCTCAAGTAAACGATTTAAATAATAAGTTCGTTTATGGTCGGCATAGTCATTAACTCCAAACGGAACTGTAATGACAAGTCGTCCTTCTGGTGCGATAAAGGAGACGGCGCGTGCAATGAAGCGTTCCGGTTCTCCAATATGTTCCAGTACTTCTGTCATCAAAACCGTATCAAATTGAATATCAGATGCAAAAGCCATGATATTTGCTTCGTTAAACTCGATCTTTTCTTGTACGGACGCTGGTTCCTCGAGTAACGCTTGCTTTGCTTCAATAATTGCCTCCGGTAACACATCGATTCCAACGACATGTTTTCCTTCTCGTCCAAGTAAAATCGGAACGATTCCTCCTGAACAACCAATATCTAAAATGTTCTCCCCCTTAGCTTGGCGAACAACCCAGTGCACACGTGCACGTACTCTTTTACCAAAAGCGCCACCTAACTGATCATAATAGGCAGCTCGGATTTCGTCTTTTGGTCGTGCTGTTTTGATTGATGCCATCATTTCTGCACCTCCTCGAGTAATAAATGTTGAAGACGATCCGTCTTTTGTTGATCCGCAAGGTCCATGAATTGGCGAATCAACGGATTCGTTATCGTAATCGGTTCATAGAAGCCGATGATCGTGCGCAACAAGGCAACACTCGGTGCAAAATCCTTATCACTGCAGTAGCGCAACTTGACGAGATACCAATACTCAAAGAAGTGCTCGAATCGTGTGTCCTTGTATTCTTCCAGTACACCGTATCGAGCGAATTTTTCCGCACGTGCCCGTTCCCGGACGACACTTCGTTCGAAGAATTTCACCGTCAATGCATTGACTGTCGAACCCGCCACTGCCGCATAATAATAATGAATGACTCGATTGACGAGTAAGACACGCTTTGCACGTAACATCAACTCTTGGAAGAATAGCGAGTCCTGACCGACCGCACCGACGACTTGCTCCAATTGATGTTCAAGGAGAAACGTACGACGTACGACGAGTGCTTGAATGCTCTGGACAGCAAAGCGATGTTTCATCAAGAAAGCTTTCGGATCTTCACACGTCACGCGCCCTTGTTTGCGGATCGTTGGAAGAGCGATGATACTCGTCTTCTCAGCGAGTTTTTTCATATGTCCGACAGCAAAATCGAGTGTTGGATCTTCTTCTAGTTCTTGAAGCAACAAGGCATAACGATCACTAAGCACCTCGTTATCTGGATCAAGGAACGTCACATATTCAGCTCGTGCCATTTCCACCCCTTTATTACGCGGACGTGAAGCGCTTCCGCTTCCTCCAATCTCAAAAAAATAGGTTCTGACGTTCTCATGTCGTCGGGCAAGACGTTCCACGGCTTGTCGCGTCGCTAGATCCGTTGATCCATCATCTACGAGTAGAATCTCAGATTCTATAAATCGATCCATTCGTTTCAAACTTGCAAAACATTTATACGTGAGGTGTTTACCGTTATTGTAGATCGGTACGACGACTGACAATTGTGGCGATTGATCAGTCGGAACTACAGCTTGCTCATTCCATTCAAGCGTATCGAGTAGTAGCGTCTTCCCACTTAGTTCGTCTGCTTGGAACATATCAAACGCAATATCTGCCCGCCAGACGATCGTACCGTTTCGACTTCCGCTTTCTTCGTATAGTTGATATGGATGTTGACTCCCTTTTCGGACGATGCTCGCATCGCTATATTTAAAGCCATTGACGAGATCCTCCAAATAATACTCCCCGTATGATTCCTGTTCATCCATCCAAGCGACAAGATCGGCTTGATTGTAAAGTTGATCCGTCAACGCATCCGCTGAGATGATTTCGTCTGGTGTAATACTTTGACCTTCAATCGTCTGGCGAATTCCTTCTCCGTCTCTAGCAATGACAACAAGCAAACGACGTTTCTGTATCTCAGGTACTTGTCCAATCAAGGCTAAAATCTGATCCATCCGTTCAAAGACCGTGTGATTGGTCATGACAGCGCGAAGTCCTTCTGCCCTTAACCGTTCGATGTCTTCTTGTGATGTTCTTTCTAAAATTGCTGTTGCTTCCTGTGCATCGTGGACCGTAAAGATGTTCGGAAACTCATTATTGACTGCGATGCTATAATTCGACAGGATCAAATTTCCAAGTGCTTGCGATTCATAGACGCGACGAGCACACATCGTTTTACTGTATTTGATACTGTTCAGACTCAAGACCCAGTCATAACATTTACTGACTTGTTGTAAAGCATCATAAGGAATCGCTGGTGCAACCCGTGATTGATAACGTTCTGGAAATTGATACGCCAGTAAGTCGAGATGATAATTCCGATCCACGATATCGAGTTTGTGTGACGATTGCATCACACCATCAAACAGCATCTCCGTATCTTTGACCCGCTCGGGATATTTTGCCATCCAACTCCCAGCAAACAGAACCCCTTTCTTCCGACTGCGTGTCGCTCCAATCGGATTATGAATCAGTGGGTTGATTCCGAACGGCATCGCCATGATTCGATCATGCCCGCATAAGACACGATACTCAGGAATCATTGCTTCGTCTGAAGTTAATACGTAATCTGCAGCTTGCGCTACATCTTGAAAGCGTTCATAATTGCTTGGATCTTCGGTTGATTGAAAGACAACCGGGACTCCTTTCGCTTTGACTTCTTGCATCATCGAAAGTAAACGTTGTCGCTTTTTGGATTGTGGTGTCGCAATTCCTTTCCAATCGTCGTTCCGAAGTCCTTTCCAAGAAGAAACCACTAAAAATAGATCAATTGGTCGTTTGAAGACATCATCGAATGTATCTGAATTAACGTAATGGAGATGAACAGCATCTTCATAGTAGGCATACATGAATTCAGAACAAACAATGGCCATCTCGATTGGTCGTTTTTCATAATATCGTGTCGTCGTTCGTATCGGAATACGCGAGACATCTAACTGATCAAGTAATGATCTTTGGCTATTTTGTTGATAACGTGTCGCCGTATTTTTAGAAGTTCGAACAGTTGGAATACGAAGAACGTCCAACCCATGAAGTCGTTCGAGTGCTTCTGAACTTGCAGTCGTCTCGCTCCCGAGTCGCTTCTTCTCTTCGCGGACCCAGCTTAGTTGTTGCATGACTTGTCGTTTCCATTTTTGATCACTCACACGTAAACACCCTTCCTCTTTTCAACTCTTTCTTAGTTTACGGAAGCAGTTCAAAGGCTACTTGAAGGACTTACAAGGTTTTTGTAAAGACTTAGTGAAGCTTTTTTGGATTTTCCTTACATTCCATTTCAGTCAACCTGTATTTCCTAGGAAATCGACCAGTTTCGCTTTCTTGTTCGTGGAACTCATTTACGTTTTTCCAAAAACGAATGCTGTACACTCTCATTGTTTCGGAATTAAAAAACGGGGAAATGTTACTACGTACTGACAAAAGGAGATGACAGGACATGTTACATGAAAAAAACCATGATTTACCTGATGAAAAAGCAGACGTCGGTCTTCACCCAGATCCTGATCCAGCCGAGACATCGGATCCAGGGATCAAACCTGCGGAAACACAGCATCCGGATCCTGATCCGGATGAACTTGAACGCGATCGAAAAGATTCATGAATATCACGCCATAGAAAAAGAGGTTGCGGAATGATTCCGCAACCTCTTTTTCTATGCTTATTTGACTTTTACTAAGAGTTTTCCTGTATTTGATCCATCAAACAGTCCGAGGAAAGCATCTGGTACACGATCGAAACCTTCAAAAATTGTCTCTTCGTATTGTAATTTACCTTCACTGACCCATTGCCCCAGTTGTTCAGCAGCTTCTTTGAATCGTTTACCGTAGTCACCGACTAAGAAGCCTTGCATGCGTGCACGCGCAATGATTAATTTCGATTGAACGCGTGGACCGATGTCCTCTTGTGCATTATAGCCTGAAATGGCACCACAGACTGGTACACGCGCGAATGGATTGAGTCGATCCAGAACCGCATCACCGATCTCACCACCGACATTTTCAAAATAGACATCGATGCCGTCTGGACATGTCCGGTCTAACGCTTCCCGGATGTCTTCCGTTTTATAGTTAATGACTTCATCAAAGCCCAGGTCTGCTTTTAAGTGCTGTAACTTTTCATCACTTCCTGCAATCCCGACGACTCGTGCCCCTTTAATTTTCGCGATTTGACCGACGATCGAGCCGACAGCCCCTGCTGCTGCCGATACGACGACCGTTTCCCCTGGTTGTGGATTCCCGATATCAAGTAATCCGAAATATGCTGTCATTCCTGTCATTCCGAGAACACCGAGCGCCGTCGAGATTGGTGCGATCTGTTCATCGATTTTACGAACGGTTTTCGCATCGACGATCATCTTCGTTGCCCAATCGAGCATCCCGACGACGACATCACCTGACTTGAGCGCTTCACTTTTAGACGCGATGACACGTGCTACGACTCCTCCGTGAATCGGCTCATCAATCTCAAACGGTTGTGAATAAGAGCGTGCATCGTTCATACGCCCCCGCATATATGGATCCACCGAGATATAGAGTGACTCTAGTGCGACTTGCCCTTCTTGTAACTCTGCTAACTCAAATGATTCATAACGGAATGTTTCCCCTGTTGGCTTTCCGTTTGGTCGTGCCGCTAATACGATACGTTGTTCTGACATGATTCATGACCTCCTCATTCAATGTACTTCTTCACTGTAACAATTCCGTTTCTGAAAGACGAATCCTTTGCTTGTTTGGAATTTTCTAACTTTTTCTTGACGTCCTTCTGTTCTTACCGTAAGATAAAACACAATTCATAACTTTTATACTGTTATGCACAAAAGCGTTACATGAGGAGAGGACTTGTATGGAATCATCTATTTTGCGTCATCCACGTCAATTTGCAGTCCATGTTTTAAACGGACTCAGTATCGGAATTCTCGTCGCCCTTATTCCAGGAGCATTACTTGGTGAGCTTGCTAAGGCATTGTTGCCATACATTTCCGGTGCCCAACACGTTTTAGATGCCACAACACTCGCGATGCGACTTTTACCGATGGTGATTGGCGTTGCCGTAGCGATGCAATTTAAAATGACACCGATTGCCACCACGTCGATCGGCCTTGCGACTGTCGTCGGATCAGGCGTTGCGACTCGTGCAGATGCGACCTTCGTTTTCGTCGGTACAGGTGACGTCATTAATGCCGGACTGACGGCAGCTGTTGCTACAGCAATCGTCTTATTGATTGGTGAACGTTTCAAGACGTATACGGTCCTTGTCATGCCAACGATTTTGATTGTCGGTGCCGGTGGAATCGGTGTCCTGACGTATCCGTTCGTTACACGGATCACGGCAGCGATCGGACATGTCATCTCAGACTTTACGGCACTTCAACCCGTCTTGATGGGCATTCTGATTGCCGTCGCCTTTTCTGTTCTCATCGTCTCTCCACTTTCGACGGTCGGTATTGCAACGGCGATCAGTTTATCCGGAGTTGCTGCCGGAGCTGCGAATCTAGGTGTCTGTGCCGCCGGGTTCGGTCTTGCGATTGCCGGTTGGCAAGCGAATTCACGCGGAACATCAATCGCTCACTTTCTCGGTTCTCCTAAAATCCAGATGGCGAACTTCATCCGAAACCCATTGATGATCCTTCCTGTCATGTGTAGCGCTGCAATCCTCGGTGCACTAGCAGGTATGCTCGGTGTTCAAGGTACACCGTTTAGTGCCGGATTCGGAATGTCCGGTTTAATCGGCCCAATCAATGCGTTACACCTGATGTCAGGCGGCTGGACCATGTTTAATATGACATTCGTGCTAGGTCTTTTTATCGTCTTGCCTGTCATTCTCTGTTTATTGTTCCACTTACTCTTTCGAAAGTTCCGTCCATGGATGAGTCCAGAACCATACCGACTCGATTTCGAGTAAGTGCATCTTGATTAATTTTAACTACTAAAAAGCCAAGTCGACCGTCTGAAGAAACAACGTGTCTAGCTTGGCTTTTTACTTATTTATTTTTCGATCACCGATAACAATTCGAGCGGTGTCTCAATGACATAATCTGCCGAATCCCATTCGGCTTGCGTACCAAAACCATATTGACACAAGACGACCGGCATATCCTCCTTACGAGCCGCTTCAACATCAGAAGACCGATCCCCAATCATCCAGTAAGATCCTTCTCCAAACTCCTCCAGGTGAGCGCGTAAGATATCCGCTTTTTCTTTTCCATTGACCGACTCCAAACATTTCGGACTCGTGAAGAACGAGCGAATTTCCTGACTATCAAGTACAAGGTTTAGATAGTGGTTACCACAATTACTTGCGGTCGAGACTGTATGTCCCGCTGAAACAAGAGCTTGCAATAATGATCGAATTCCGTCAAATAAGACATTCTGTTCAGCCATCGTTTCTTCTAAATGTCCATGTCTCTTTTTTCGAATTAAACGAATATCTTCTTCTGAAGCTTCTGGAATCGCTTTGCGCCAAAAGGCACTTCCTGCAAGACCATAGCTTGCTTGTACACTTGCTTGCGAAGGTTTTGGAAGATGCGGCATATCATCCATCGCCCGATGAATCGCTTCTGTCATTTGTTCCGTTGAGTCAATCAATGTACCGTCAATATCGAATAAGATAATTGCCATGCTGCCACTCCTTTTACATCTCTTTTTTTGCTTTTCTTTTTTTCTGGATCAAGTAGATTACAGTAATGAGCACCCCTAGTCCAATCCAGAATACAGGATGATTGAGGTGATGCAGTTTTCGCCATTCATGACCAACGGCTTTCCCACCCCAAATGAAGATCGCCGACCAAAGAAAGAAGGAAATCGTCGTCACGACTGTAAAGGTCCAGCGCGAGACACCCGTCAGACCTGCTCCAATCGCAAAACCGATCCGCCACATCGGAGACAGAAGTAAAATATAGCGTCCCTTCGTCTCCATTTGTGTTTGAAACTGAAGCATTTTTGTTTCTGAAATCCGAAACCATTTGAACAAACGATTCAATAACCGTTCACTCCCGAACTGACCAATCGTAAAGAAGAGGTTTTGGCTAATAACGAAGCTAAGCACAGCGAGGAACAACATGAATAAGAGATTCGCTTGTGCGGTATGCACAAGATACCCTGCATACGCCAGTGGTACTTCGCTCGGTATAAAAGGAAACATGAGTGTCATCATGATCCCAATATATCCGTATGATTCCATCCAGTGATGTCCCACTTTCGCCCTCCTCTCTCTTTACCAACTATTTCTAGTGTATCGAAATTTCAAGAGGGCGTACAGGAAACGGCTCTTTTTACATACAAAAGAGCGACTTCATATTAGAAGCCGCTCTAACTGTTATTTAAATGCGAAATTAATACGCATCTTCACTTTGTAATGGTTGCGTGCGACGCTTTTGTTGCTCATCTTGCCAGTCGCTGAAACGAGTCAATTCTTCAAAAACTGTCTTTGTGACGAAAAGAATGACAGCAATATCGTCCGCAAATCCGAATCCGAGTACGAAATCAGGTACAAGGTCAATCGGTGATACGAGATAAATGAGCGCACCAATCATTTTTAAGATCGTCGTACGACGAATATTACGGTATTCACCTGATTGATACGCGCGAATCATATCGACGAATAATGTGAGTGGAGAGAAGACAACGGACAAACGAGAGTTACCGTTCACCTTCGCAGTTGCTCGTTGTAACAACGAATTCGTCTTTTTCGGACGATCGATATAATCCTTTGCTTCTTCAGCATACTGATGTTCTTGTTTTTCTAATTGTTGATTCGAAAATTTCATGGCTTATTATCCCCCATTCTAAAATAACTTCAACGCTTTTATCTTTCCCTGATCCTACGGATGATAATCCTGTCAGGTTTCAGGACAAGACAGAACGGTAAAAAAGGGAGAGAAGTGCTACAGAAAGGATGATTTTTATGAACCATGTCAATCAAACCGTTATCATTACCGGAGCTGCGAATGGGATTGGTGCGGAACTCGCACGAACCTATGCCGCTCAAGGCGCAAACGTCGTTCTCGCCGATATCGATCAGATGACCGGAGACGAACTAGTTCAACAAATTGAAGAAGATGGAGGCACCGCCTACTTCTATCACCTCGATATCCAACACGAAAAAGACGTGCAACTGTTGATTGAAAAAGCGATTGAACATACTGGTCGCATTGATATCGTCATCAACAATGCCGGCATCATGATTCGAAAACCATTACTCGAACTATCGCTTGAAGAATGGGATCGGGTTCATCATACGAATCTGCGCAGTATTTTCCTGACGACGAAAGCAGCAACCCCCTATTTGAAACAAAGTAAAACTGGTGGTCGGATTGTCAACCTTGCTTCGACCCGTGCCTTCATGTCAGAACCCCACACGGAATCCTACGCCTCGACGAAAGGCGGCATTTTTGCATTGACGCATGCACTCGCTGTCTCACTCGGAGAAGATGGTATTCTTGTCAACGCAATCGCACCTGGATGGATCGAAACCGGTGACTATCAAGAGCTGTCACCTGAAGACCATAGTCAACATCCAGCCGGTCGCGTCGGAAAACCAAGTGATGTCGCGCGTGCCGCTCTTTATTTGACGCATCCAGATAACGACTTCTTGACGGGAGAAACACTCGTCCTAGACGGCGGTATGACACGAAAGATGATTTACGAAGAATGATACATGAAGAGTGCCTGATTTAGGCACTCTATTATTATTTTCATTCACAAAACTTTTCTAGTACCTTTTTTAAACATTTATAAACACTCTCTTTATATGATGTTACAAAAATATATCTCCTGACATCATTCAGAAATTAATAAATTCTACTTCTAAATTTCCTTATGTACCAACGGTTTTTAAATGTGATTTTATTTTCTCATTATTATTTTCATAAATTCTTCATACTTTCCGCTAGCTTCTCTTGCATTTTTTTAAAAGAATTGTAAAGTTGAATTTCCGGTTTTCTTGTTAGAGTGGGAAAGGTAACACTTCACAAGGGAAAGGAATGACGCTTACTTTATGAAACGACCTTTCGGAAAGTCACTTGGGCTATCACTCATGACACTTACTTTACTCGCCAGTCCGCTCATGACGACGACTCCCGTCGATGCGGCAAGTTCATATAAAGAGAAGCAACAACAAAACCAACAACAACAATCGAAACAACGTGACGCGTTGTCTCAAAAAAATAATCAATTATCTAAAGCACAGCAACAAGTGTATGCACTCGATCAACAAATCAATGGACTGACATTACAAGTCGTGGAGAATCAAAAGAAGATCGACGAAAACACAAAACAAATTGCTCGTCTCGAAGATAAAATCGAGAAGTTACAAAAGAAAATCAAGAAACAAGAAAAAATGCTCGGTGATCGTCTGGCCGTTCGTCAGTCTAAAGCCGATAACGCTCCCCTACTCGAAGCCGTGTTCGGAGCAAAAGATGTTGGTGATATGATCAGCCGCTTCAATGCCTTCAATACGATTGCGGAAAGCGATGCTTCTTTATTAAAAGATTACGAATCAAACAAAAAAGAACTGGCAGCTGCGAAAGAAGAATTGAAACAGACACGTCAAGACTTGATTGAAGATCGTAATGTTTTAAAAAAGAAACAACGTGAACTCAAAGAAGAAAAACAAAAACGAACATCGCTATTGAAACGTCTGACATCGCAAAAGAAAAAAATCGAATCTAACATCCTCAGCCTGAAAGAGGCATCGGCCCAACTGAAGGCACAGGAAGAAGCAGAAAAAGCTGCAGCACGTGCCGCAGCAGCAGAAAAGGCAGCAGCCGCAAAAGCTGCCAAACAATCGGCAGCGCCAGCATCTGTTAGTAAAGCCAGTACAAAAGTCATCTCAAAAGCAAAAGGTAAGTTCATCAAACCTGCTCAAGGCTCCGTCTCTCAAGGAATGGGTGCAGCAAGCGGAAGTAATGGTTACGCGTATCATAACGGAACGGACTTTGCTGGACCACTCAATTCGCCAATCGTTGCTTCAGCGAGCGGGACAGTTATTTTAGCAAGTTCAGGTGGACCTTACGGCAACCACGTCTATATCTCTCATAACATCGACGGAAAAACGTATACGACTGTGTATGCACATATGAATGCCTTGAACGTGAAACAAGGACAACAAGTCAAACAAGGACAACAAATTGGTGTGCTTGGAAGTACCGGTAACTCGACAGGTCCGCACTTGCATTTCGAAATCCATGATGGTGGGTATCAGTATGATGCAAACGGACGGACGAATGAGCTCGATCCAGAAAGTTTCTTCTAAATCGATTCAAGAAAAAGTGCACTTCTTCTCTTCCCGAGAAGGAGTGCACTTTTTGTGTGTTCATTAAATTTTGAATTGATGCGTTTGACCGTCAAGCGACGCCGTCGTCGACTCAAGTTCTTGCATCAATTGATGAATCTGCTCAAAAGATGCTTGTTGATCACGCATCGAAGCTGCAACCTCTTCATTTCCAGCTGCGAGTTCTTCCATGACACCACTAACTGTACTGACTTGACCAACGACATGACGTGCCTGTTGTTTCGAGTGCACAAGTTGCTTTGTTACATAATCGAGTGTTTCCGTCACACTCGCTACTTTTTGACGCGTTTCACCAAAAGCTTGCTGGACGTGCGTAAAATTCTCAACCTGATTCGTCTGTTCTCGCTCTGCTTGAACGAGTGCTTCTTGTAAAATTGCACCATCCTGGCGAATCGAACGGACAAGCGAGAAGATTGAACGCGTCGCTTCATGTGTCTCATCTGCTAACTTTTTAACTTCACTCGCAACGACAGCAAATCCACGACCAGCTTCCCCAGCCCGTGCCGCTTCGATCGCCGCATTAAGTGACAATAAATTCGTCTGCGCGGAGACTCCAGCGACGAGTTGCGCCATCTGCTCAATTTGTTGCGTCTGCTCTAAGAAACCTTCCAGTTTCTGACCGAGTTCGCGATTTTGTTCAGTAGACGCCCGTAATGATGCAGCCTGTTGTTCCATAACGGAACTACTTTGAACCATTACTTGATCGGCTGCCTGTCCTTCTGCATAAGCGGTTTGAGCACGTTGTTCACTCTCTTCAAAGAGCTGTTGCATATCAGACATCGTACTGACCGTCGTCTGGATGTCATCCGACACTGTTTGTGTCCCACTTGCCATCTCGTTGATTGCATGTGTCATGTTACCCGATACTTCAACGATATTCGCGTTCTCTGTCGTCGCTTCCGTACTCATCTGACGAATCGTATTCGACGAACGACTGATCGTTCCGATGACTTCGTGTAACGTTCCTTGCATTTGTGCAACAGCTGTCTCAAGTCGACCAATCTCATCTTTTCGACCAGAAACAACTAGTTCTTGCGACAAGTCTCCGTCTGAAATTTGCTCAGCAGTTCGAACGACACGGCTGATCGGTCGCGTGATACTGCGTGCGAAGTACCAGTTATACAGCGCGAGACCAACCAATAAGACGAATGTCGCAATGAGGACGGTTCGTGTTAGATTCAATGTTTCGTCTTTTGCTTCACGTTGTAAGACATCGTAAAATTCTCCGTTTTTCGTGTGTAATGTATATAGATCACTGAGAACCCCTTCAATCTGTGCAGCGTGCGAGCGAATCTCAATCGGATTCATCGCATCCGTCAGTTCCGTTCGTTTCGCCGCAAGCGTCTTGTATTTCATATCTGCTCGGTTCAACTCTTCTTGGAATGCCGGAATCAAATACGTCTTCTGTAACTCGTTTAATGCCTGTTCGTTCTTTTTACTCAGTGCCTGTACCTGCTCCGATTGACTCTCAGACGGTTGGCTGGCTAATCGATTCCATGCTGCCTGTTCGTATAAGAGCTTCGTTTCAAGCTCTGAGATCTCAACGAGCTGTTTCCCGTAGTCTTCGTTGTAAGACTGAATTTGACGGAGTTGGAATAACGTCCATCCCATCAAGATGACGACACTCAAAATCGTCACTAACGTTGAAAGTAAAAATCGTTTCCGTAACGTCATTGGATCGTCACCTTACCTTCGAGCACATCTTGCTGCAGCTGCTCTAATTTTTTTAGTTCTTCGTCCGTAAAGTTCGTGTTTCGAATCGGAGCTAATTGAATCGCTCCTTCTTTGACGCCAAGGACGACTTGTCCTGCTTGTAGCCCTTTCGAAGCCACATCTTGTCCAATTTTCGTAATAGCAAGATCAACTTGTTTTAGCATCGATGTCATGACAGCGTCAGGCGCAATCGGTGTCTGATCGCTGTCAACACCAATCGCTTTTTTCCCTTTTGTTTGTGCTGCCTCAAGAACTCCGCTGCCTGTCAACCCCGCTGCAGCGAACAATACATCTGCCTTTTTCTGCATCATCTCATTCGCAATCGTCCGTCCCTTTTCAGGTGCTGCAAAGTCTTCTGCATATTCGACGAGTACTTTTGTTTTCGGATTGACGGCTTTAGCGCCAGCTATGTATCCTTTTTCGAATTTTTCGATTAGAGGTGACTTCATTCCACCGACGAAACCAATCGTATTCGTCTTCGTTTGAATCCCTGCAGCAGCACCGGCTAAATAACTTCCTTCATCTTCTTTGAACGTTACCGAAAGGACGTTCGGTAACGTTGAAACAGCATCAATCAAGGCAAATTGTTGCTTCGGATATTTTTTTGCAACCGTTTCAAGATCCGTTTGTCCCATGAATCCAAGCCCGACGATCACGGTCGGCTTCTTCTTTGCTAACGCTTCAAATGCTGCTTTATAGGTCTTCGTTTCATTCAATTCTCGATAATCGATCGACCAACCTTCCTTCTCGCGTAATAACGCCATACCACTCATTGCCGCATCACTGAACGATTGATCCCCAAGACCAACGTCAGACAAGACAACCGCCATTTCCTTTCGTTCCTTGACTGCCCGTTCTGGCTCATCAATGACACTACCACACCCTGCAAGGCTAAGTGTCGATGCCAATATGATTCCACTCCATCGTTTCATCTATTCCACACCCTTCCGACATTCTACATCTGATTATCGGAAGCGATGTCTGACTTCTTAATACAAAATTTAAATTCAGAATAATCCCATAAAAAAACATGCCCCTCTAAAAAAGAGGGACATGTCAGATATTCTTAGTAGTCGCTATCAGACGTACCGCCTGTAACGATTGCGATTCCTGCTGATGCACCAATGCGTGATGCACCTGCATCGATCATTGCTTTTGCACCTTCGAAGTCGCGAACACCACCAGATGCTTTAACGCCGATGTCAGGACCGACTGTCTCACGCATGAGACGGATGTCTTCAACTGTTGCACCACCAGTTGAGAAACCAGTCGATGTCTTCACGAAGTTAGCACCTGCTTTAACTGAAAGTTCAGCAGCTGTTTTGATTTCTTCTTTTGTAAGAAGGCAGTTTTCGAAGATGACTTTAACGAGTGTACCGTTTGCCGCTTCGACAACCGCACGAATGTCACGCTCAACTAACTCAAGATCGCCATCTTTTAATGCGCCGATATTCAAAACCATATCGATTTCTGTTGCACCGTTTTGAATCGCATCCTTTGTTTCGAATGCTTTCACTTCTGGCGTGTTTGCGCCAAGCGGGAATCCGATGACTGTACATACTTTGACATCATCATCTGATTTTAAGAGTTCTGCTGCTAACGCGACGTATGTTGGGTTAACACAGACGCTTGCAAATTTGTATTCTAATGCTTCTTTACAGAGTGTTTCGATCTGAGCACGTGATGTTTCTGGCTTTAGTGCCGTGTGGTCGATCATTCCTGCTAAATTCATGTTTGTTGTCCTCCTTAAGGGTATCCCCTTAGACTCTGTTTTTATTCTATCACGCAAGAGGTCAGACTTCTATCTTTTTACGCGACTTTTCGAAGCTGTTTTTTCCGAATCCAGACACCATTGAGCGTAAAGACAATCGCAGCTGTCCAAATACATGTAAACGCCACCATGTGTGTTTTAGTAAAGGGTTCGTGATAAAGCAATACGCCGAGCCCAAGCGATAAAGTCGGTGCGACGAATTGTAGGAATCCAACCCATGTGAATGGAATCCGCTGTGCCCCAAATCCGAATAAAAGCAACGGCACCGCCGTTACGATACCGGTCAAAATCAGTCCAGTCGTCGTTCCGATCGATTCGGTCATCGAGGACGTTCCCTGTACTTGCCAATAACTAAGGAAAATCAAGGCAAGCGGAAGCGGCGCCATCGTCTCAAGCGTCAAACTGACCGTTGATTCGAGCGGACGACGCTTTTTGACGACGCCGTAAAAACCGAAGCTTAAGGCAAGCGCAATTGAGATCCATGGAAATTCGCCGTAGCCAATCGTTAAAATTAGAACACCAATTGTCGCAAGGACAATCGATAGCCATTCAATCCGCGAGAGTTTTTCATGAAAGAAGAAGACACCAAAAACGATACTAACAAGTGGATTGATATAGTAGCCAAGTGATGCTTCGACAATGAATTGATGATTGACGGCCCAAATGTAAATGAACCAATTCAGACTGATGATCAGTCCGTTTAAGAAAAAGAGTCGACGCGTGAACGGATCGCGCAGTGCCGTCTTCCACTTTCCAAGCGCTTTTTGAAATGATAATAAGATGAGCAAAAATAAAAATGACCAGATAATCCGGTGTGCCAGTATCTCTTCACTCGGTACGTTAGCGAGCATCTTCCAGTAGAGCGGTAAGAGTCCCCAAATGATATACGCGACAAGTGTCGCAAAAAATCCCGGTAGATTCACGTAATCCCTTCTTTCGTTATGACACTTTCTTCATCCGCATCTTCCCTGCCGATAAACCGCTGATTGTAAATAAAGCAACAGCAATCCAGATGAACAGGAAGGCGATGAAGTGAATCGTCGTGAAGACGTCATTAAATAGATAAATTCCAAGGAGTAGCGTTAACGTCGGTGCAATGTACTGTAGAATTCCGACATAGACGAACGGGATTTTCGGCATCCCGTATCCGAATAACATTAATTGGACTGCTGTTGCGATTCCGAGCATGATGATCGCAAGTAACGCACTCGTTGGAATCGTTAGCGGTTGACTATCTGTCACACCAAGCGTCAAGAGAGCGAATGGTAGCGTGACGAGCGTCTCTAAAAATAGTCCAGATAATGGTTCCGCTGCCGCCTTTTTTTTCAGTACACCGTAAAACGCAAACGAAATGGCGAGCGAAAAGGCGATGATCGGAAATTGTCCGTAACCGAGCGTTAAAATCATCACACCGATTACCGCTGATAAAATCGCGATGATTTGCGGACGCGTCAGACGCTCCTTAAAAAAGATCAAGCCGAACAAGACACTGACGAGCGGATTGATATAATACCCGAGTGACGACTCAACGATATAGCCTTCCCCGATGGCATATAAATAGAGCGACCAGTTCCCACCTAATACAAGTCCTGCCGCAAGCACGGTATAACGTTGGCGTTTGTTTTGCCACAGTTGACGAACAAATCGAAACTTCTTCGTCAGTCGTAGTAACAGCGTCACGAAAATGAACGCACTTAAAATCCGGATTGAAACGACCGTCCATGCTGGAATACCAGCAGCAAATACTTTGTAGATCGGCAACAGTCCACCAATCACGTAGGCGACGAATGTCGCACTCATTCCCCGTTTATCCACGGTCATCCCCCTTATGTAAGAAGAAAGCCGCCGAGTGGCGACTTTCATTGAACCTTATTGCCCGTCAAGCGTCGTAAACAATTCGCGTAGTTCCTCTTCCGTCAAATCACGCCAAGAACCGATCGGTAAATCGCCAAGCTCGATGTTCATGATCCGGACGCGTTGGAGACGCTTGACCCGGTAGCCGAACTCTTTACACATACGGCGAATCTGACGATTCAATCCTTGCGTCAAGATGATCCGGAACGTCCGTGTTTCTAGCGGCTCAACAATACACTCCTTCGTTGTCGTACCGAGAATGTCAACACCACTCGCCATGCCTTGAATGAACGTATCCGTAATCGGTGCATCGACGGTTACGATATATTCTTTATCGTGATTGTTTTCTGCTCGTAAGATCCGGTTAACGACATCACCATCGTTCGTCAAAAGAATCAAGCCGTCTGAATCTTTATCGAGACGACCAATCGGGAAAATCCGCTTCGGATGATTGACGAAATCGATGATATTTCCTTCAATATCAAGCTCCGTCGTACACGTGATGCCGACTGGTTTATTTAAGACGATGTAGACGGGCTTTGGTTTTGTCTGGAGCGGCTGACCATCAATTTCAACGACGTCCGTTTCTTCAGCTTGCGAGCCGAGTTCTGCTTTCAGACCGTTGATCGTCACACGACCTGCATCGACCAGTTTATCGGCAGCACGCCTTGAGCAAAAGCCTGTCTCGCTAATGAATTTGTTGATTCGCATGAATGATATCCTCTTTCCTTAATTGAACTGTATTCAGTGTAGCGCATTCCTGAAATGAAAACAAAAAAAGTGGCAAAGAAAACCAGAGGTTCCCTTTGCCCTTTCGATTAGACTGCAGCGTCTTTTAATGTCTGCATGATTCGAACGAATTGACCATCGTTCATCGGATAGCCCGCTTTCGTGATTTTAACACGAACGAGTTGCCCAATCATCGACTCATCGCCTTCGATTGCGACACGCAGATAGTTATCTGTGTAACCGACAAGACGACCGCCTGCTTCTTCCGAAAATTCTTCCGGAATGATTTCAAGCAGTTCCCCTTCGTATTTCGAGGCATATTCCTTCGCGAGTTGATCCGATAAGGCAATCAAACGCGCGACGCGCTCTTCCTTGATTGATTCCTCGACTTGATCGTCCATCATCGCAGCTGGTGTCCCTGTTCGTTTCGAGTACGGGAAAACATGCAACTCACTGAACTTATGATCGTTGATGAAGTTGAACGTTTCCATGAACTCTTCTTCCGTTTCACCTGGGAAACCGACGATGACATCTGACGTGATCGCACAGTCAGGTAGGACTTCTTTCAGACGCGTAATCCGTTCTCCGAACTCCGCCATCGTATACTTCCGGCGCATCCGGCGCAGGACCGTATCAGATGCGGACTGAATCGGAACGTGCAAGTGACGAACGACGATCGGTGAATCCTTCAAGACATCGAGGACCTCATCCGTGATTTGACTCGCTTCGATCGACGAAATCCGCAAACGTTCGAGTCCATTGACAGATTCAAGTGCTTTCAGTAATTTCGCTAAGTTGTAGTCTTTCAAGTCCTCTCCGTATCCACCTGTATGGATTCCCGTTAAGACGATTTCTTTATAACCCGCATCAACGAGCTGTTGTGCTTGCTTCAAGACATCTTCTGGTTGACGAGAGCGCATGAGACCACGCGCCCATGGAATGATACAGAATGTACAGAAATTGTTACAACCTTCTTGAATTTTCAGAGAAGCTCGTGTCCGGTCCGTAAAGGCCGGTACATCCAATTCTTCATAGACTTTTGCTTTCATGATGTTTCCGACCGCATTGATTGGCATGCGTTCTTCACGGAATTGTTCGATGTATCCAATCATTTTATGCCGATCTTGAGTTCCGACGACGACATCGACGCCAGGAATCGCCATGATTTCAGCAGGAGATGTTTGGGCATAACAGCCCGTTACGCAGATGACACTATCCGGATTTTGGCGAATCGCCCGTCGGATGACTTGACGACTTTTCTTATCTCCGGTATTCGTAACCGTACATGTATTGACGACATAAACGTCCGCATGATCTGCAAAATCAACGCGTGCGTAGCCAGCGTCCTTGAACAGTTGCCAGACAGCTTCTGTTTCGTAGTGGTTGACTTTACAGCCAAGCGTTTGAAAGGCAACAGTTGCCATTTCGTTCACCCTTTCAATTCAAAATGATACGAGACGGCGGAAAGGACATAAAATGGTGCCGTTTCCGTCCGTAAGATGCGGCGCCCTAGAGCGGCTTGTTTAAAACCAGCTTCCGCTAAACGTGCGATTTCTGCTTCCGCGAACCCACCTTCAGGTCCGATGACAACAAGAAGAGAATCTCCTTCTTGTAGCCTAGCAAGCGTCGTAGCGAGAACAGAAGCCTCCCCTTGTTTCGCTGATTCTTCATAGGCAACCAGACAAGCCGTGTAGTTCGATGCATCCTGTAAGACTTCATCATACGTCACGAAGTCGACCGTCGGCAAGTGGGCACGGTACGATTGTTCCGCTGCTTCCTTGACGATTTTTTCGAGTCGTTCAATCTTTTTCGGAACCTTCTTCTGATCCCATTTCGAGACGGAACGATCAGCTTCGAAAATCCGCAAATGATGGATTCCGAGTTCTGTTGCTTTTTGCGCAACGAGTTCGATTTTATCGCCTTTTGGTAATCCATGGGCAATCGTCACACGAATCGGTAGCTCCGTCTCGATCGGTAGAGTCTCTTCGATCCGGGCAGAAGCCGCCTGTTTATCGAGTGCTTCAAGGCGGCACCGGTAAAGACCTGTTCCATCAAGCACGAGAATCTCTCCGCCGACTTCCATCCGCATGACGTTTTTCATATGATGTGCGTCGTCTTTTGGGAGATGAAAGACATCTCCCTGACGCACCGAGGGCTCGACGAAATACCGTTGCATGCGTTTACGCCTCCCGTTTTGCGATGATCGCGACCCAGTCTTCAAGCTTCGTCGTCTCGACGATCGTAAAGCCTGCTTCTTGCATTGCTTGGACGACCATATCTTTCTTCTGACTGATGATACCGGAAGCGATGAAATGTCCACCTGGTAACGTCAATGTATAGGCATCCTTAACGAAGAGGAGAATGACTTCCGCTAAGATGTTTGCGACGATCAACTCGACGGGTTCACTCAATTCCTTCATCAAGTCTCCTTGACGGACCGTGATTTGCTCACTGACTTTATTCAAGGCGACGTTTTCCGTCGCTGATTTGACAGCGACTTCGTCTAAATCGAGTGCAAAGACATCTTTTGCGCCTAGCTTCGCTGCAGCGATTGCTAAGACACCTGATCCCGTTCCGACATCGACGACACGGTCTTGCTCTTGCAAGTAGTTTTCAATCGCTTGAATACAGAGCACCGTCGTCGGGTGTGTTCCTGTTCCGAACGCCATGCCTGGATCGAGTTCGATGATCTTTTCATCCGGTTGTGGTGTGTAGTCTTCCCACATCGGAACGACCGTCAAATGGCGGCTGATCTTGACTGGCTTATAAAATTGTTTCCACGAGTGTGCCCAGTCTTCTTCATCTACTTGAGTCAGCGTGACAGCACCCGTGCCAATCGACAGACCGAAGTTCGTCAACTGTTGGATGTCATGTTCGATGCCTTTGATTGTGTCCGTCAAATCGCTGCTTTCTGCAAGATACGCCTTCACGAGTACACCTTGTGTCGGATACTCGTCTCGTTTCGTCTCATCCCAAATTTCACCGAAGTTATCCTCGCGGTGGGACATCATCTCGAAATCTTCGACGTCCTCGATGACGACTCCGCTTGCTCCCGCTTCATGTAAGATGTTCGAAACTGCTTCGATGGCTTCTTGTGTCGTATGGACACAGATCTCTGACCATTTCATTTCTTGTCACGCTCCTCTGTAGTGATCACCCTGTGAAGAATGTCTTGATTCGGCTGAAGACACCTTCGTGTTGCTCTTCGACACCTTTTTCATCGCTAATTTCATTGAATTCGCGTAGTAGTTCTTTTTGACGTTCCGTCAGGTTCTTCGGCGTGATGACAACGACGTTGACGTATTGATCGCCATGATGACCGGACCGGACATTCGGCATCCCTTTTCCGCGGAGACGGAATCGTGAACCTGTCTGTGTTCCGGCTGGAATCTTCAAGCTGACCTTACCGTGAACGGTCGGCACTTCAATCTCATCACCGAGTGTTGCTTGCGCGAATGTAAGTGGCATATCCATGACGATATGATCGTCGACGCGTTCGAACAGTTCGTGTGCTGCGACACGGACGACGACATACAGGTCACCTGCTGGTCCACCGTTGACGCCGGCTTCCCCTTTACCTGCTAAGCGGATTTGTTGCCCATTGTCGATCCCTGCTGGAATTTTGACACGGACATCTTTGTTTTTACGGACGCGACCGGCTCCACGACATGTTTCACATGGCTCCTTGACGATTTGTCCACGGCCATGACATGTCGAACACGTTGTTTGGTTGACAACACGACCGAACATTGTGTTTTGTTCGACGTTGATATGCCCCGAACCACCGCATCGTTTACATGTTTCCGGATGTGTTCCTGGTTTAGCACCCGAACCGTGACATGTGCCGCAATCTTCTTCGACTGGGATCGTGATTGTCTTCTCGACACCTGTGACCGATTCCATGAAGTCGATTTCTTCGACATATTGTAAATCCTGCCCTT
Organism: Exiguobacterium sp. EA-TM-5; assembly: GCF_053878415.1. NCBI lineage: Bacteria > Bacillati > Bacillota > Bacilli > Caryophanales > Exiguobacterium > Exiguobacterium sp. EA-TM-5. The sequence goes on from NZ_CM132670.1 coordinate 2,766,801, forward strand.
TACGTGGGGCATTTGGATCTTGACGACGTCCGCCACCGAAGAACATGTCGAAGATGTCTCCGAATCCTTCAGCTCCACTGAATCCACCGCCACCTTGTGATGGATCTTGGTGACCGAATTGGTCGTAACGTGCTCGTTTATTGTCATCGGATAACACTTCATACGCTTCCGATAGTTCCTTAAATTTCGCATCCGCATCTGCTTCCTTATTGACGTCCGGGTGGTACGTCCGAGCAAGCTTACGGTACGCGCGTTTGATTTCCGCTGATGAGGCATCGCGCGCGACGCCTAGTACTTCATAATAATCGCGTTTTTCCACGTGCAGTCTTCCTCTCTCTATTCCGATTCATTTCATACTGTTTGATTTTACCGAACTTCGTGCGACATGGAAAGAGCCAAAGCGCGGATACGCTTTGGCTCTCTCTAGCGCCCGAAAAATCGGTCGGATGAATTACTTGTTGTCTTTTTCGTCGACTTCTTCGAACTCTGCGTCCATGACGTTGTCGTCTTGTCCACCAGCTTGTGCGCCTTCAGCGCCGGCTTGTTGCTGTGCCATGTTCTCGTAGACTTTTTGTGTCAACTCTTGAACGACTGTCGACAATTCGTCTTTTGCAGCACGGATTGCTTCGATGTCTGTTCCTTCGAGAGCTTTTGTTACTTTTTCTTTTGCTGCTTCTGCTTTTTCTTTATCAGCATCAGCGACTTGCTCACCAAGATCTTTGATCGCTTTGTCTGTTGCGAAGACGAGTTGGTCTGCTTCGTTGCGTAATTCAACTTCTTCTTTACGCTTGTTGTCTGCATCTGCGTTAGCTTCTGCATCTTTGACCATTTGCTCGATGTCCGCTTCAGTCAAACCGCTTGATGATTGGATCGTGATTGACTGTTCTTTGTTTGTTCCGAGATCTTTTGCAGAAACGTTAACGATACCGTTCGCATCGATGTCGAATTTAACTTCGATTTGTGGCACGCCACGTGGTGCTGGTGGAATGTCCGTCAATTGGAAGCGACCGAGCGTTTTGTTATCTGCTGCCATCGGACGTTCCCCTTGGAGGACGTGGATATCAACAGCTGGTTGGCTGTCTGCTGCAGTTGAGAAGACTTGTGATTTTGAAGTTGGGATCGTCGTGTTACGGTCGATCAATTTCGTCATCACGCCACCCATTGTCTCGATACCGAGTGAAAGTGGAGTTACGTCGAGAAGAACGACGTCTTTAACATCCCCTGTCAATACGCCACCTTGAACCGCTGCACCGAGGGCAACGACTTCATCCGGGTTAACCCCTTTGAACGATTCTTTGCCAGTGAAGTCTTGGATTGCTTTTTGAACTGCAGGAATACGAGTTGAACCACCAACGAGGATGATTTTATCGATTTTGTCTGGTGTCAGACCTGCATCGTTCATAGCACGGCGTGTTGGTTCCATCGTACGTTCAACGAGATCTGCTGTGAGATCATCGAATTTCGCACGTGAAAGTGTCATTTCCAAGTGAAGTGGACCTGATGCACCAGCTGTGATGAACGGAAGGCTGATTTGTGTTGAAGAAACACCTGAAAGGTCTTTTTTCGCTTTTTCAGCTGCATCTTTCAAACGTTGAAGCGCCATTTTGTCTTGAGCAAGATCGATGCCGTTTTCTTTTTTGAATTCTGCAACGAGATGATCGATGATTTTTTGGTCGAAATCATCTCCACCAAGACGGCTGTCACCAGCAGTTGAAACAACTTCAAAGACTCCGTCACCAAGTTCGAGGATCGATACGTCGAACGTACCGCCACCAAGGTCATAGATGAGGATTGTGTGATCTTCGCCTTTTTCGAGACCGTATGCAAGTGCTGCCGCTGTAGGCTCGTTGATGATCCGTTTTACATCAAGACCAGCAATCGTACCAGCGTCTTTAGTCGCTTGGCGTTCTGCATCGTTGAAGTAAGCTGGTACTGTGATGACAGCTTCTGTGACTTTTTCACCGAGGTAGTCTTCCGCTTGTGCTTTTAATTTTTGAAGGATGATCGCAGAGACTTCTTGTGGCGTGTAGTCTTTGCCTTCGACTTCTACTTTATAGTCTGTACCCATATGACGTTTGATCGACATGATCGTGTTCGGGTTTGTGATTGCTTGACGTTTTGCAACTTCCCCTACTTGACGCTCGCCATTTTTGAACGCGACGACAGATGGTGTCGTACGGTTTCCTTCTGCGTTAGCGATGACGACAGGTTCGCCACCTTCCATTACTGCAACACATGAGTTCGTTGTACCTAAGTCAATACCAATGATTTTTGCCATGATTTATTTCCTCGCTTTCAATGATTGGAATATTTAAGTGCATACTTGCTGATTACTCAGCTACTTTAACCATACTTGGACGAATTACACGATCGTGCAATTTGTACCCTTTTTGGAATTCAGCAGTGACGATACCTGATTCGTGTTCTTCACTTGCTTCTTGAACGACTGCTTGGTGCAGGTTCGGATCAAACGCTTCTCCGACGGCAGAAATCTCAACGACACCTTCGTTTTGAAGTGTTTCAACGAGTTGACGTTTTACCATTTCAACGCCAGCTAAGACGGATTTCGTCTCATCGTTTTCTGTCTCGATTTGAAGTGCGCGGTCTAAGTTATCGACGAGCGGCAATAGCTTTTCGACGATCGCTTGTGAGGAATACTTCGCACGGTTCTCCGCTTCGACGCGGTTGCGACGTTTGAAGTTCTCAAAATCTGCACGGAGGCGTAACTCTGAAGCTTTTGCTTCTGCGAGTTGTGCTTCGAAGTTTGGCTTCTCGTCTTCGACGAGATCCGCCTGAATGACTTCTTCTTCTGTGACTTCGACTGTGTCAGTCGGCTCTGTCACGTTTTCATCTTGTTGGAGGTTTTGATTCTGTTCTTTTTCTTCCACTCTGAATCGAGCCCCTTTCTATATTCAATCCAAATTGTTCTTATGCAATTCGGCTTGGAATGCTTGGAGTAAATGGATAATCGAGTTGATTCCCCGATTGTAATCCATCCGTTTTGGTCCAATCAATGCAAGTGTTCCGATTGAGACACCATCAACCGAATAGTGAGCTCGGATGACGCTACAATCTTTTAATGCATCGACGTTGTTCTCGCTACCGATTGTAATCAAGATTTGATTATCAAGATTTGGTCGTAGGAAATCGAGAACGGCTTCTTGCTGTTCGATCAACTCGAGCACCGGTCGTAGTTTTGCAACGTCCTGAAATTCGGGCTGATCGAACATGTTGGCTTTTCCACCGAGATAGATGAACGGTCGCTCCTCTTGATCCGTCAAGACGAGATCAAGTGCTTTTGAGAGCAAGACCGTCTGTTCAGAGTGCTCTGAACGGAATCGGCGGATTTCCTCAAGCAATCGACTACGTAAGGCTGAGAGCGGCGTACCGCGTAACGTCTGATTCAGACGTTCCATCAACCGGCTCGCTGCTTCTTGAGACAATGCTTGATTCAATTGCAACGTCTTGTGCTCGACATGTCCCGTCTCGGTGACGAGAACGATGACGACACGACCTTCTGCAAGAGGAATCAATTCCAGATGATGCAGACGTTGCCCTTCTTCTTTTGGACCAAGTACAAGCGTCGTGTAATGGGTTAAATCGCTCAACAGGTCTGCTGTGTGCCGAATCAACCGATCATTCTCATTCACGGAATGGGCAAAGAGTGATTTCAATGCCTGCGCTTCTTTTGGTGTGATGCTTTCCGGACGAATCAGATGGTCGACATAAAAACGGTATCCGAGTTCGGAAGGAATCCGACCTGCGGAAGTGTGTGGCTTTTCAATCAGACCCATCTCTTCGAGGTCCGCCATCTCGTTACGAATGGTCGCGGAACTGAACGTCACGTCGTCTCGTTTCGAGAGCGTCCGTGAGCCGACGGGTTGAGCAGTCTTGATGTAATCATCGACGATTGCACGTAAAATCAACAATTGACGATCCGTCAGCACCTTCTTCACCACCTTATTTTGTTAGCACTCACTTTTAACGAGTGCTAATTACATCTTTTACTATAAGGAATTGTCCGTCCGATGTCAACCGAATTGCATGACCCTTTGAACAGTTTCCCATTCTACGATACAGTGAAACAAAGAACAGAAAGGATGAATCGGATGATTGAATTATTGGCAATGGCAGGAGTCTTTGTCTGGCTGTTCATCGCGGTCATCGGAACGACTGCTTATTTTTTAAGGAAGTCGAAAAAATGAGAAAAGCGGTGTTCCACATTTGGGAAACACCGCTTCTCTCATTTTCGTTGATTTCAGATATTTTTAAATCATTGTACTTGCGCTTCACCAATAAACTCCGCAAAGACCTCGTTCGCTAACGGAATGCCAGCAGGCGTCAAACGGATATGTGTCTCCGTTTGTTCAACAAGACCGTTTGGCAACAACCGTTTCATGACGTCACCAAAAACATCTTTAAACGCTACTCCATACTTCTCCTGGAAACGTTCGAGCGATACGCCGTCCTTCATTCGAAGACCGAGGAACATCTCTTCTTCCATCCGCTCGACGTTCGTCAACGGCGTCTCTTTTCGAACAGGTAAACCTTCCGCTTTGATATAGTGCGGAATCGGCGCGATGTTCGCACGACGCGTCTGGTTAATATAGCTGTGTGAGCCTGCACCAAATCCATAGTACTCATCGTTTTCCCAGTAGACGCGATTATGGCGACTTTCTTTTCCAACTTCCGCGAAGTTCGAGATCTCATACTGCGCATATCCGCCTGCTTCGATCGTTTCAATCATCACTTGATACATCTCCGCCTCGAGATCTTGCGTCGGCAGTGGTAATTTTCCTTTTCGCTCTTGAATCGCAAAGACCGTATGCGGTTCTAAGATCAATGAATACGATGAGATATGCGTAATCGGCAATTGAAGTGCCCGCGTGACGTCGTAGCGGACCTGATCGAGCGTCTGATTCGGTAACCCGAACATCAAGTCGACGGAGATGTTATCAAACCGTTTCGCTGCTGCGTCGAGCGTCTGCGCGACTTTTGCTTCCCGGTGCGTCCGACCGATGCGTTCGAGCAACCCGTCATCAAACGACTGGACACCAAAACTGACGCGGTTGACACCACCCGCCTTCATGATATCGAGTTTCTCTTCTGATACACCATCCGGATTCGACTCGACCGTGTACTCTAAATCATCACCTGTTAGGGGCAACAAATGCTTCTGGATGATTTCCATCAGCCGTTGCATCTGCGGTTCATTCAAAGCGGTCGGTGTGCCGCCACCGATGAAAATCGTCTCGAGATGATTTGTCGGATATTGTTTCAGCGTCAGTTCGATTTCGCGTTCGAGTGCATCGAGGTATTCATCGACGGGCTGATTCTTTAAAAAGACTTTATTGAAATCACAGTAATAACAAATATGTTCACAAAAAGGGATGTGGACATATGCGGCGCGTATTCCCATTTCGCCTCATCCTTTCTCTATAAAAACCAAAAAGGGGACGCAAGCGCCCCCCACCTGTTTAATCTTCGTCCATGGATAGAACGGACATGAAGGCTTCTTGCGGTACCTCTACTGAGCCTACCATCTTCATGCGTTTCTTACCTTCTTTTTGCTTCTCGAGCAACTTACGTTTCCGAGAGATATCTCCCCCGTAACATTTCGCAAGAACGTTCTTCCGTAATGCTTTAATCGTCGAACGCGCGACGATTTTCGTTCCGACCGCTGCTTGGATCGGCACTTCGAACTGCATTCGTGGAATTAATTCCTTCAACTTATCAACGATGACTTTCCCACGTTCGTATGCAAAGTCACGGTGAACGATGAAGCTGAGCGCATCGACGTTCTCGTTGTTGAGGAGGATGTCCATCTTGACGAGACGCGACTGTTGATAGCCAATCAATTCATAGTCAAGTGACGCATACCCTTTCGTACTCGATTTCAACTGATCGAAGAAGTCGTAGACGATCTCAGATAACGGTAACTCATACGTGATTTTGACACGCGTCGTATCGATGTATTGCATATCGACGAATGTTCCGCGTTTCTTCTGGCACAACTCCATGATCGCACCAACGTAATCATTCGGTGTCATGACAGCAGCCTTAACGAACGGCTCTTCGATGAATTCAACTTTTTGCTGATCCGGCATCTTCGATGGGTTATCGACGTGCAAGACTTCACCTGCTGTCGTTGTCACGTGATAGATAACAGACGGTGCCGTCGTGATCATATCGATGTTGAACTCACGTTCGATCCGTTCTTGGATAATCTCCATGTGGAGCATCCCGAGGAATCCACAACGGAATCCGAATCCGAGTGCTTGTGATGTCTCTGGTTCGAATTCAAGCGCAGCGTCACTGAGTTGTAGTTTTTCAAGCGCTTCTCGTAAATCGTTGTACTTCGCAGCATCGATTGGGTAGAGTCCACAGTACACCATCGGATTCATTTTCCGGTAACCCGGCAATGCTTCAGTAGCCGGCTGTTTCGCAAGCGTGATCGTATCCCCGACACGTACATCGCCAACCGTTTTGATCGAAGCCGACAACGTTCCAACATCACCGACCGTCAATTCTTTCTGACGTAACGGTTTTGGTGTTGCGACAGCGAGTTCAAGGACTTCAAAATCCTTACCTGTCGACATCATCCGGATCTTATCGCCAACCTTAACTGTTCCGTTGACGACTCGAATCGAGGCAACGACACCACGGTAAGCATCGTAGTAAGAGTCGAAGATCAATGCTTCAAGCGGTGCAGACGGATCACCCGTCGGAGCTGGCACTTTCTCAACAATTTGTTCCAAAATTTCTTCGATTCCGATTCCGGCTTTCGCGGATGTCGGAACGGCTTCAGACGCATCGAGCCCGATGACATCTTCGATTTCTTGACGGACGCGTTCAACGTCTGCAGAAGGCAAATCGATTTTGTTGATGATTGGAAGGATTTCGAGATCGTTGTCGAGTGCTAAGTAAACGTTCGCAAGCGTCTGCGCTTCGATCCCTTGCGCCGCATCGACGACGAGGACAGCCCCTTCACAAGCTGCAAGTGAACGCGAAACTTCGTATGTGAAGTCGACGTGTCCCGGTGTATCAATGAGATGAAGAATGTAGTCTTCCCCATCTTTTGCTGTATACTTCAATTGAACAGCATTCAGTTTAATCGTGATTCCACGCTCACGTTCGAGATCCATGGCATCAAGTGTCTGGTCTTTCATTTCGCGCGAAGTCAACGCGCCAGTTTTTTCTAAAATTCGGTCAGCGAGTGTCGACTTCCCGTGATCGATATGGGCAATGATCGAGAAGTTACGAATACTCTTCTGCCGCTTTAAACGGTCTTCATTCGTCATGTTTAGAGTCACCTTACCTTATTTTCAAACGTACATACGGTTCATTATAACAAAAAGCGCTTCACTGTACTATCTCGTTTTGTTTTACCCGAAAAACAAAATGTGAAGATTCCCTAGACGTCGTATTGCTTTTAAGAAAAACGTTTGCTACAATTGTGTTTGTTCTGTTGAACGATAACTGCAGATATGCGAATATAAATCTCGAATGAGTTTTATTGGAGGTGAATCATCCATGGCTAACATTAAATCAGCAATCAAACGCGTTAAAACAGCTGAAAAACGCCGCGTCGCTAACGTACAACGTAAATCGGCAATGCGTTCAGCGATTAAAGCAGTCGAAACTTTCGCAGCTGAAGGTAACAAAGACCAAGCGGTCCTTGCTTTCGCTACAGCTTCTAAAAAAATCGACAAAGCTGCTGCTAAAGGTCTCATCCACAGCAACAAAGCTGGTCGTGACAAATCACGTCTCGCTAAACTCGTAAACGCACTTTAATTCTTTCCGAAGAATACGGTGATGGATCGCCACTAGGAGGTATCTCCGGTGGCGATTTTTTATATGATCTGAAATGGCGGAAGAAGGAATCGTTCGATACGATTCTCTCTTCCGCCATTTGTCATATTAGTTGTCATTCAGGCGATCAATCATTACATAATGAAGACCAATCCCTTCGATCATGAAAGGTTCACCAACGCGCACAAGTCCAAGACGCTCATAAAAAGGAAGTGCTGTGACACGAGCGTTGCACCACCACGCAGTGACTCGTCTCTCCTGTAATACCCGACGGGCTTCTTCAATCAATGCCCGCCCGTACCCTTCACCACGCACTTGTTCACTCGACGCCATTCCACGGAGTTGATACGTCGCTCCTGGTGCTTGCTCATGTGATTGTTCAGAAAAGCTACCAATCGCGACAACTTGATGCTCTTTTATTCCACCAAGATGAAATGTTGAGGCAAGCGTATCGTCTGGGTAAATACACGCTTCACGCGGTTGATGGGGACGCAACACTTCATGCCGTAGAGGGATGACCTCTTTCGCCGTAATGATTTGAACTTTCATGATCGATTTCCTCCTCTTATAACGTCGCTAAACGAACAATCAACGCATCAAATAAAATCTTCTTATCACCGCGTCCTGTTTTCATGCCTTCATCCGTCGTCGTAATGGCAACGAGGGCTTGCTCGAGCTGTGCAAATGTAAACCGCTTTGCAGACTGCAATGCCAATTTGATCGCATACGGATGAGCACCGACTTTCGATGCGATTTGCCGTTCCCCGTACCCTTGTTCCGCTAATCGTTTCGACAACAGCATCATACGGTATTGACGTGCCATCAGCCCAAGAAGTGCCAACACTTCCTGTCCTTGTTTTTCAAGGTCACGAATCAAACGGATTGCCGGTTCGAGTTGACGCTTCATCAAGTAGTCCGTTAATTGAAAGACATTGTCCTCTAACGTCCGTGGAACAAGCAAATCGACATCCTCGATTTCAATCGTTGGTCGATCCCCCGCAAATAACATTAACTTCTCCAGTTCATGCGCTAATGTACCCCACATCTCAGCAGTCAGGAAAATGAGCCGCTCAATCGCCGGACGTTCCATCCGGTACCCTTTATCATTGACCGCATCTAGGACAAAGCGGAACAGCTCTTCGGTCGTCGGCTTTTTCGCCTCAAGCACCGTCGCGCGCTCCTTCAATCGTTTAACGACGGTTTTTCGTTCATCGAGCTTTTCTGCTTCGACGATCAAGACAACGACCGCATAATCTGCTGGTTGCATGACATAGTCCGCTAGGCGTTCGAGATTATGTTGCTTTTTATCTTTTACACCGGTCAGAAACGTTGCTGGTTTTGCAACGACGACACGGTAGTCACTCAAAAATGGCACGGTCTCCGCTTCATCAAGTACTGCATCGAGCGGTTGGTCGTTCAAATCAATTTTCATATAGTCAAACCGCTCTCCGTCCGGTAGAGCCGCTTTTACGATTTCACGTTCCCATTCTTCTAACAAATGTCGTTCGGTTCCATATAATAAGTATAAATTCGCTAATTTTCCGTTGACGAGCCAAGGAGTTTTCATCATTCCCACCACATTTCACAGTTTGTTCTTAACTTCATCATAGATAATCCTCTTTTATTCCGCTATACTAGAAGCGGAATCTATTAAGGGGGAATGCAGCATGGCACATTCAGTACGCCCACCAAGTGAAAACGCGTTCGAGAACGATATTCAATCAAAACGCAACGATGCGCTCGACTCTGCCGTTGGTTTTGGTGCATCATTCGGCTTCTTCGCAGTCTTGTTCATCATCGGTGTCGCAATCAAGTTCTTAAGTCTATAATCAGTAAAACAGCAACCTTGGGGGGTTGCTGTTTTTTTATTTTATCATAGGTTCACAGCCCGCTGAAGAACAAGTTATACTCCCGTCTTGATCCGTCCGAAAGACGATTCGTTCTGTTCCGATGCGCTCGAGTACGTCCGGATGTGGATGACCATACCGATTTTTTCGTCCGACCGACAAAATGACGGTCTTCGGATTCGACTTTCGCAAGAGTTCTTCGCCGGTTGACGTGTTTGAACCATGATGACCCGCTTTTAGAATATCGATTGGGCCAACTCTCAACTCGTCCTCTAGTGCCACTCCGGCATCACCTGTCAATAAGACACGTTGCTCTGCAATCTTCGCCAATAACACGACGGAGCGGTCGTTTTCTTCTTCCTCTCGCCCAGTCGGTGCAAGTACTTGTAACCAAGGGCGAATCATGTCCCCACTTTTGATGAATTGGACGTTTGTTCCTGTCGCTTCGATTGAGTGAATTAACGTACGCCGTTTGTCATCCGTATTATCATATGCACCTAAATACACTGTTTTTACACGAACTTGACGAAGTAAACCTAGTAGTCCACCCACATGATCATGATCAGCATGCGTCACGACGAGTCCATCGATTTCGGCTTCCCCTCGTGTGAACAAAAACGGAGCGACGATATGACTACCTGGATCGAACGGACGAAGCAGCGGATGTGTCGTCTGCTGATAAACACCACCAGTATCCACTACGAACGTCTCTCCTGCTTTTTCAAGTACGACACTGTCACCTTGACCGACATCTAAAAACGTAATTTGTTCAGGGGCGCGCCATTCTGTATAGCCCCATGCCGACAGCAAAAGGGTGAGCGGAATGACATGTCCCCACCATCTTCGCTCAGCGATGAACCAAGCAAGACCAGTTCCAGCAACGATACACGTCAAGATGATAGGAGAAAGTGCCGGAACTGCAACTACCGCCAACGGTAAGTGTTCAGCCAGTCGTAACGCTTGATCCATCCACTGAATCGCATGTTGATGCACTGTTTGAAACGTCGAGCTAATTGGTAAAAACGGAATCATCGCAAGAATGAACGATCCCGGTAGAATCACCCATTCAATCCAGCCACCAATCAACAAGTTCAACAACGGGGACCAGATTGAAACCGTCGTTTGCTCGATGCCCTGTAAAAATAATAGTGTCCCAAACTGTGCCCAAGCACTGATAAGTAACTAGTTCCAAGGACGACGAACCGAACCCATTAGTCGTCTCGATAGCACAAGAAACAGCGTCAATCCAACTGTCAATTGAAACCCGATATCATAGATCACAGTCGGTTGAATCGCTAATTGAAAAGCCGCGACTCTCGCAATGACCTCCACCGGATCTAACGGTTTGTGGAAGCGACGGCCAAGTAGCAGAATCATCGCAACAAGAACGGCTCGCGTGACCGGAGGACTCCACTCCGTCAACCATCCATAAATCGGCAGTAAGATAAGAACGGCATCCAGTCGTTTTTCTTTTGTCATTCTGATTTTTCGTAAGACATACAGCAGACTGAAAATCAAAAAGGCGATATGTGATCCTGAGATCACGATTGCATGCAATAAGCCAAATTTCTTAAACCGTTCGAGCGTCACTTGATCCATTAATCGATCCTCACCGAAAACAAGCGCTTCGACGTAGAATGCTTGTTTTTGTGATAACAGTCCTTCAACCCGCGTTAACCAAGCTTCACGCACCCGTCTTCCTTCAGCCGCATAACCTGGTGTCGGATGACAAGATTCAAACGAACGAACTTCCCACTTTCCACCGTAACGATGCGTATGCATGAATTGCTGTTCGTCAAAGCCTCCCGCATTCGATTGTTGGCGGATATCGAGCGATTCGGTCTTTACGCGACAGGAGTGACCGATTCGTTCATATCCTGTCTCATCTTCTGCGACCATCGCTGTCAAAAGGACGGGTTGATTGTTACTCTCTGCCTCATAACGGATACGATCTCCGTTGCGCTTTCCCGATAGAATATCAACTGAAGAAACGTCATGCGGTTCAGGTGACAAATGTCCCATTCCGATGAATAGGAAGCTCAATATGAGCAGAAAGAAGAGACGACCAATCGAAAAAGACCACGACTTTAAGACAGCGAACAGCATCAGCGTTACTAACCACCAAATCGATTCTTTGATAGCGACAACGAGTAAGAAAACAAATAGCGCGTGAAGCGGCATCAGTAGACAATCAGGTAGGATTTAAGCGACTCTAACGTCTTTTCCCCGAATCCCTTTACCTCTCCAAGTGATTCGTACGTCGCAAATCCTCCCTTCTCCTCACGATAAGCTAATATCGCTTCCGCTTTAGCAGGACCAATCCCCGGAACTTCCATCAATTGCTCTGCTGTTGCCGCATTAAGATCAATCACTCCTTTAGGTACCTCTGCTTTTGAGCGTTTCGTTGGTTTTGGCTGATCTTTCCCTTTTTTTACTGGCACGATGACTTCTTGTCCATCGATCAGGCGTGCTGCAAGATTCATTTGTCGAATATCGGCTTTTTCCGTCGTCTTTGCTTTTTCGATTGCATCTTTCACTCGGTCACCCAAATGGAATTGATAGGGTCCAGGTGCTTCTACCGCTCCTTTTACGTCGACCATGATGAGTTTATCGCGCATCGAGGTGTCTTTTTCTGCTGGCTCTGCTTTTGCCTCTTGTTGTTTATCCGTTAGAGATGGTTGATCGACCATTGCTTCTTTCGAACAAGACGGTAATGGTACGAACAATAGAATGATAAGTAGCAGGACGACGACGAGACCTGCAATCTGTTGCAAACGTGGAACGGTCAAGACGAATCCCTCCCTTTCCCACGACTCTAACAGTCCCCCACCTGCTTTAGGAAACGAAGGAATACACACTATCTACTCTTTGCATCACGATCCTGCATCGTTATATCGGATAAAAGTCATGTCATCCATGCCGTTACTTTGAATTAGCATCTGTTTCATGACAAAAATCCGCCTTCTTCAAGCAACACGAATGTGTATCGCTTAAAAAAGACGGATGAGATCACTTTTACATTTTTTCAGCAACGAAGAAAATCCGCTCGGCTGTCTCGGAAGGAGCGTCCGGTCCAAAGTCACCTGTGACAGCGAGCACTCGGAACCCGGCTTCGCGTAACCATGTCACGTATTGTGCCGGAGGATACGTCCGCTGATGATGTGTTTCATCGACACGCTCATAGCGACCATCTTCTTCCTCGATGAAGAACGTCAGTTCATGGACGACAGAAAGAGGGGTCTCCCCTGGATCCGCGAACCAGATGTACGAACTTTGTTCCGCATGCGTCGCGTACGTCTTCCCGTTGAACAATGTCTCCATTTTGTAAGGAGAATGTGTATCGAATAAGAGACGTCCACCCTCTTTAAGAATGGCTGCTACGTGTGTAAACGTCTGTTTGACATCCTCTTCTGTCTGAAGATAGTTCAAGGAGTCGCATAAGATCGTTACGGCATCAACAGATGTCGGTAGTTCGATTTCGCGCATGTCTTGCGCCCAGAATTGAATGTTCAATCCTTCTTCTATCGCTTTTTCTTGCGCGACTTCGAGCATTTCTTCCGATAAATCGATTCCGAGCACCTCATAATGCTCTGCTAGCGCAAGCGTCGCCGTACCCGTTCCACAACCGATATCAGCAATTGTACTTCCAGTCGGAACATATGCTTTAACCCAGTCGACCCATTGATCGTATGGGACGTCCTGCATCAATTCATCGTAGATGTAGGCGAACTGTTCGTATGCCATTAGTTGACCTCGACTTCAACCTTTGGAGCATCTGCCCAGAGTTTTTCAAGGTTGTAGTAATCACGATCGTCGCGGTGGAAGACGTGAACGACGACGTTTTCAAGATCCGCTAGTACCCAACGTGCTGCATCGAATCCTTCAAGGCGTTTAATTGGTAGATTATTTTCGTGCGCGATTTCTTTGAGTTCACGTGCGATTGCTTGTACTTGTTTTTCTGAATTTCCTTCACAGATGACGAAGTAGTCCGCAACAGGTGAGATGCTCGACATATTTAGGACGACGATATCTTCAGCACGCTTATCGTCGATGGCATTTACGATTAATTGTAATTCTTGTTCGACTGTCATAGGACGGTCCCCTTTCGTTTGGCCGCGACGAAGGCATTATAGGTCTCAATCGTTCGCGGAAAGATGATAGCTTGTTTTGTACATAAAAAATGAATCGTTTGACTGAGCGTCGCGATGACAGCGTCCGTCAAATCCTGCTCTGCTACTTCGCGAAGCACTTCGACACCGGGATAACTGCGATTTGGTTCAATCGCATCCGCGACGAAGATGATTTGATCCAGCAACGGCATACCAGGTGCACCCGTCGTATGATTTGCGATGGCCTGATAGATCACGTCCGAATCCAAACCGAGTTCTCGACGGACTAGCTCCGCGCCCACTGGCGCATGAAGCAATTCGTCATCATAATCGAGTAAGATTCGTTGATTCAATGCAACAGCAATCGAACGCATCTCATCCGTATCGCGGTATTTCGCATAATCATGGAGCATGGCAGCAAGTGCCGCCTCTTCTTCATCGACACCATATTTGAGAGCCAAATGTCGTGCTGTTTCGACGACACCTAACGTGTGCACATACCGCCGCTCAGGCAACGTGTTCTCGATGATTTGACGTGCTTCTTCAAGGCGCATATAACTTCCACTCCTCAATCCGTTGTCGAACGGCTTCCGGTACAAGGTAACGAATGCTCCGTCCTCGTGCAACCCGTTGCCGGATATCCGTTGAAGAAATTTCTAGCAATGGCATATCAACCGTTTTTACATGGGCACCCCGCGGAATCAGATACTGACTTCCAGGTCGAGCAACTGCACCAAAGACGACTTCCTCGTATAACCGTTCGGCTTGATACCACGTATCGAGACTAACAAGTGAATCCGCCCCAACTAGAAACAGAAACTCATGCTCTGGGTATCGTTGCTTCAATGCACGAATCGTATCATACGTATAGGAAGGCTCTTCTCGTTCAAACTCGATTGCTGAGACGGAAAAAGTTGGATTTAATGCAATCGCTTCTTCTACAAGGCGTAGACGCTTCGATCCTTCTGTGACAGTACGTTGTTTATGCGGTGGCACATTCGCTGGTACGAACCAGACCTCTTCAAGTTCGAGTTGTTCCTGCGCTTGTTCGGCAATCAGGAGATGACCGATATGCGGAGGATCGAACGTTCCGCCCATCAGTCCGATTTTCATCGTGGCAATTCGAGCGTCTTGTTCTCTTTTGATTCTTTATATAGAACGATGACTTTTCCGATGACTTGAACGAGTTCAGCATTCGTTCCTGCAACGAGTTCTTGTGCAACATCTTTCGGTGCATCTGCGCAGTTTTGTAATACTTGTACTTTTAAGAGTTCCCGTTTTTCAAGCGCATCCATCAAATCAGCACACATCGCTTCTCCGACTCCATTTTTACCGACTTGGAAAATCGGATTTAAATCGTGAGCTGTCGCGCGTAAAAAACGTTTTTGTTTACCTGTTAACATGATTAAAATTCCTCCAATTGCTTTCGTATCACCTGCTCGCCAAGTGCGAGGTCAGGCGCTTTGCCGGTGAAGCGTTCAAATGCTTCAGCCGCTTGTAAGACGAACATCGGGACGCCGTCAAGTGTGTCGAGACCTTTTTCAGTCGCTTCACGCAATAGACGGGTCGGCGTCGGTCGATAAATAATATCACAAATCAAGGCGTGCGTCTCGGTCAATTCGATCGGGCGTGCTTCGACATGTGGCGCCATCCCAACAGAAGTCGTATTAATGATGACGTCGTAACTTGTTAAATCAAGAGTTTGTTGCCAAGGCAGAACATGTGCTCCAAATTCAGTGGCAACTGCCTCTGAGCGTTCCTGTGTCCGATTCGTGATCGTCACATCTCCAGGCAACGCAGCAATGATGCCTCGCGCTGCACCACCCGCACCAAGGACAAGTGTCTTTTTAAATGACGGACGACGCACCGTTAACGCGCGGACGAATCCAATCCCATCCGTATTCGCACCAATCAACTGCCCGTCTTTGCGGTACACCGTATTCACGGCTCCTGCTTTTTGAGCTGCCGGCTCCAATCGATCCAGATACGGGATGATGGCTGTCTTATGCGGGATCGTCACATTGATTCCATCTAACTGACGCGTGCGTAATTTCGTAATGATCTGCGGCAATTCCTGCTCCGTTACATCGATGAGGTCATAACAGCCGAAAAGCCCAGCCGCTTCCAGCCAAGCTGTATGCAGCTCAGGCGAAAGTGAATGGGCAATCGGATGACCGATGACGGCAAAGCGCATCAGACGAGCGCCTCACGTAAAGATACAGCGACACCTTTCGGGGCATAAGCAGCAACACGTCCACCTTTTCCATGAACCGCAACCCAGCCGAGTCCACTGAAGACGATATCCGTCTTCATGTTGTCACGGAGACTGAATTCATGACGAACGAGCGGCGGTAACATCTCACGCGTCTTTTCGTTCGGTGGAGATAATAGCTCACCATTATGGTTTGCATATAAATCGTCTGCTTTTTCAAGCTTCGTCCGGTGAACTTTCAATTCGTTCGACATGTAGATGACGAATGAACGCTTGTTCCCTTCCATATAGTCCAATCGTGCAAGACCTCCAAAGAAGAGGGTCTGTTGCGGATGGATTTGGAAGACTTGCGGCTTGATCTCTTTTTTCGGTGTGATCAACTTCAAGTCTTTTGCATCAACGTAGTGAGCCATCTGATGATGATTGATGATTCCCGGCGTATCATACAGATTACAGTTATCGTCGAGTGGGATATCGATCAAATCAAGTGTCGTTCCCGGGAAGTGACTGACCGTGATGACAGCTTCATCCTCTTCACCAAAACGTTTGATGACTTGGTTGATTAATGTCGATTTTCCGACGTTCGTACAACCGACGACATAGACATCGCGCCCTTTGCGATAATAATCGATTTTTTCAGCGAGTTCATCAACACCATGACCTTTTTTCGCACTGATCAGATGAACGTCGACTGGACGTAATCCAAGTTCCTTCGATGCTTGACGCATCCAGTTCATGAGACGGTTCGGGTTCAATGACTTCGGCAATAAATCGGCTTTGTTCCCGACGAGTAAGACGTCATTTTTTCCGACGAACCGATGTAATCCCGGTAACCAACTTCCATTAAAATCGAAGATATCAACGATTTTAACGACAAGAGCATCTTTTTGACCAATTCCGTCTAAAATTTTAACGAAATCATCGTCCGATAACGATACATCTTGGATTTGATTATAATGCTTCAATTTAAAGCAACGTTGGCAAATGACCATTTCACGATCAAGTGCAGATTTAGGTGCGTATCCTGGTGCTTTTGTGTCTTCCGTTTGAATGGCGACACCACAACCAGCGCAGTGGATTTCTTCGATCATATTATGTTGAGCCGCATGCGGGAACGTTCTCCCTTCTCTTTTCACCGTAGCGCCCTGCTCGCTACTCCAAGAGCGTAACTTCCGACCTCTCGCCGTACGTGTTGCGACTGCTGCCTTCCCTTTCATCTACCGATCTGACAGGGTTATTGTTGCTTATCCTGACGAAGTGTTTCGATCGGATGTTCCAGCGCTGAAGGATCTTCTTTGACGCGTTGTGTCAACTTATAGATTCCTTTGCGTTTCATCCGGCGGAAAATGACACGTTCCATCAGGCGATTGAATTTCGTGACGACACCGTCCGTCTTGACGACGGGTTGAACATGGATGACTTCGATTCCAACGGAGTTTGCACCGAGTACATCCGTGAAGAGTTGGTCTCCTAAAAAGACGACTTCTTTCGCGTGATACCCGAATTCCGTTAGGGCTCGCTTAAACCCGATAGGTAACGGTTTTCGAGCCGGCGCAATATAGTGCAATCCGAGTGGATCCGCGAACTTCTTAACGCGGTCTCCATTGTTGTTCGATACGATGATGACGTCGAAACCATATTGATTATTTACCATATCCAGCCAAGCAACCAATTCGTCTGGAGCATCTGCGATATTCCATGCGACGAGCGTATTATCAAGATCGGTCAAAATAGCTTTGACACCGTTTCGTTTGAGCATTTCAAGGTCGATATCGTAGATCGAAGCCACGAAATGTTTCGGATAAAGTCGTTTGAACAAGAATAAAACCTCCAGATAATGGTCTAGCTCTATAGTTAAGTTTAAGAAACAGTTATGTTCTTATCGTTCGATTATAGCACAATCAGGTAGTAAGAGCGACGCACAAAAGAAAACGGAAGGCGGACCTCCCGTTTTCTTAATAATAGCGAATCCATAGATAGAGTTGCGATAAAATCAACGTCACGATCGTAATCGGTGCTCCGTAAATTAAAAAGCGCATGTAGGTGAATTTTTCGCCTTGTCGTGTTGCAAGACCAGCAACGATGACGTTCGCTGACGCACCGATGAGTGTCCCGTTCCCTCCAAGACATGCCCCAAGCGCGAGCGACCACCATAAGACATCCACTTTCGCATCCGCAGGGGATAATCCAATTCCAGCAGCGACATCATTGATAAGTGGAATCATCGTCGCGACGAACGGAATGTTATCGATTGTCGCACTGGCAATCCCTGACAACCACAGGACAGCAGTCGCCGTCGTCTGAATGTCTCCTCCTGTCAAATCAATCGTTTTTTCAGCGAGATAGCGGATGATGCCTGCTTCTTGAATCCCACCGACGAGCACGAACAATCCCGCGAAGAAGAAAATCGTCGTCCATTCGACGCGAGCAAAGATGCCCTCGAGCTGGTGATCGTTCTCAATTGTTAGTAACATGAGGATCGTTGCTCCAAGAATCGCGATGGCCGGTGCTTCGAGATGGAGCCCGATTCGATCAAATATCGGGTGCAATACGAACAGTGCAATCGTACTAACGAGAACGATACTACTCCGTGTGACAAGCTTTCGACTGACAATGTAACTATTTTCATCGATTTCCATCAATTTTTGTCGATCTTCCGCTTCGACGTGCAGTTGCTTCCGGAAGACGAAGTAGAGAATGCCGATCGTCACGACCGTAATGATCAGAATGATTGGTGCGAGATTCAATAAGAAGGCGTTGAACGTCAAGTGCGGATTCGCTGCTCCAATCATGATATTCGGTGGATCTCCAATCAAAGTGGCTGTTCCACCGATGTTCGCGAATAGAACTTCCGCCAGCAAAAACGGAAACGGTGCGATCTTAAGTATTTTCGTAATCGAAAACGTAATCGGAACGATCAGTAAAACGGTCGTGACGTTATCAAGAAAAGCTGATCCGAGAGCTGTCAATGCGGACAATAAAATCAGTACCTTAATCGGATCGCCTTTAGTCGTTTTAGCTGCTCGGATTGCGATGTATTCGAACAGTCCAGATTGGTTGGCAATCGTGACAAGGATCATCATCCCAATCAATAAGACGATTGTTCCCCATTCAATGTATTCAAACAATGCGGTCTCAAGATCGACAATACCGATGATAACCATCGCGAGCGCCCCGAGTAAAGCAACGATCGCTCGACTTACTTTTTCACTAATGATGAAGCCATAGGTCACTAAAAAAATGATAAGCGCAATATACGTTTGGACCTGCGTGCTTCCGATTTCTGCTAATGCCAATGCCGGCATGATTCATTCCTCCTAAACGTAAGGAGACGCCCAGAACGGGCGTCTCGCTTTCATGAATGCCATTGTCCGAGGCGTTGCCCCATCAAAACTGGTCCAATCGCTTGGGTATCTAACGTCAATGCATCTTTCGGACAAATCAGAACAACCGTTGAACCGAATGAGAAATAACCGAACTCGTCACCTCGTCGAAGGTCCTTTGCTTCGTTCGTCCGCACGATTGAGTTGACGTTCAGTGCACCAACCATGACATGTTCTAAAGCGTGTTTTCCTTGAACGATACGCGTCACACGACGATAGTTCCGTGTCAATGGACGAAGTGCATGCGTTAAACCAATTTCATTCACCGGTGCTGAATCGCGACCGAGTGTATAACTCGTCCGAACCGTCCCATCCATTGGCACATGGACACGATGATAGTTTTGCGGACTTAGATAAAAGATCATCACACGTCCCCCGACGTATTGCTGTGCTTCATGATGGGAACCGAGTAATTCTGACACCGTATACGATTGTCCTTTAACAGTGAAGCGACTATCAGCAGTCAAATCGTCAACGACGGATAACACACCGTCACAAGGACTAACGAATGCGCCTTCTGCTTGATCAATCGGTCGCATTTCTGATTTGACATGACGAATGAAAACATCATGTAAACTCGAATACTCCTCTAGATTCCGAGTCGCTTCCGCCATATTTAAATCATATGCTTGAACGAATGGACGGATGAACGGACGACTGATCCCACTCATCGCAAAACGTTTCAGTTGTTTGGCAACGAACGGGTGTCCATTTAATTCGAACACACGAGAGTAGAACCACTTTTTAATCATTAAGATCACCGGATGATTCTTCTTTTGAATCCTCGACTTGTTTTCCAGCAAAGAACTCTTTATAGCTGTCTTCCGTTTGCTCACCTGCTACTCGTCCGACTTCCTTACCATCCTTGAAATGAACAACAGTAGGTGTTCCTTCGATGCCAAATGTATCCCAAGCCGATTGTTCAACAGCAAGGTCAATCTGTTCGAACGGAATATCTTGTTTTTCACCGAGGGGTACGAGATATGGTTTTACTTTTTCACAATGGACACAACCTGTTTGATAGAAATACGTATAAAATTCATCACCGGATTTCACTTTATCCGCGACTTGTGTAGCCGTTAAATTGCCATTCTTTGATGCAGAATCCTCTCGGTCCGTGAAGACCAGAAGTAATCCTCCAACCAATACAATCAAGGCGATGACTCCCGCTGTAATCCAATTCGCCTTAGATTGCGGTTTTTTCGTGTTTTTACGTTTCGATTGCTTTGACACGTCTATCCCTCCGTCATTCTGGTATTAGCCATTTTTTCTGAACCATTATAGCATGACCATTCGCAAGAATCGTATCGATTTGCAAAGCGTCATCAATCAGTAACAGATCGGCTCGTTCTCCGACCGCTATCTGACCACCTGACACACCATAAGCATCTGCGACATGTCGCGTGATCGTCGCAATTGCACTATCGAAATCAACACCATGCGTCACCGCATCACGCACGGCTTGCATCAGTGAAGACGGTTTCCCCGTGTCGATCCGGACTAGTCTTCCGGCATCGTCAAACGCTGGAAGACTAGCACCAGCATCGCTCGACATCGTAATCTGATCGAGTCGAACTCCTTCTGCCAAAGCACGAGAAACTGCCTCACCTGCTGGAATCTCGCCTTCTGCAATGAAGCTTTCTGTCGTACACGCCGTGAAATCAATCCGCCCCCCTCGTTTCGCCCAAGCGAGCCCCGCTTCAAAAATCCGCTCACTTCGATTGATATGCGTCGGCAGGAATTGTCCGATTGGTAAATCAGTCGTGTCGATCACTTCATGTAACAAATCGAGCCCTTGCTTGCCGTCTCCGATATGGACGTTCATCGTTCCCGACACTCCTTTGACCATTCCAGCAATTCGGGCTTCTGACGCCAACCGCGCCAACTCATGGGCAGTCGGTTGGGTCGACCGATGATCATTGATCGCAATCTCTCCAATACCGATCACTTCATTGATAAGAACGATATCATGTCCTGTCGATTGGGTTAACGTCACCGGCGGTACAGCATAACTTCCACTTAATAGAAACGGACGGATCCCAGATGCGGCATACCCGCGTATGTGTGCGAGGAGATCAATTCCCGTCCGTGTCCAGCCATCTGTGCCGAGTAACCCGACGACCGTCGTCACACCACCTTCAAAGATGTCACGCACGGTCAAAGGTGCCGTTCTTGTTGCGAAACCACCCTCTCCACCACCACCGATTGGATGTAAGTGCCCATCAATGAATCCAGGTACTAACCGTTTGCCACGACCATCGATTCGGTGGGTAATCAGCGCTTGATCGATGGTATAGGAACCGATACCGATGATTTGATTTCCTGCTATGTAAACATCTTGGGGCGTCTGCCGCCACAAGACTTGTTCAATGATAATCATTGATTCTTCCTCCTTAAGACAAAAAGCGAGCCTATCGTCCATATGACGACATCTCGCTTTTCCTTATTCTGCCTTAGTCCCTTGACCAAGACCTAAATCTTCATTGACGGCATCAAGTGCGAAGACGACAAGTGAAGTAACGACAGACATCGCTGTCGCGAATCCGAAGCTATACGTTACTGCATCAACCGCTGATACGATGAACACAGCAGTGTTCACGAGTAAGAATGACCAAAAGAATGTAACGAGAAAACGCATGATTTCCCCTCCGTTTCCATAACGTACTATAGTGTTGTCCTACGATTTGTAGTATACCATTTTTTAATCCAAGCAACAGCCTTTCTCTATTTTTTTCAAGCGCTTTCTTTTACTTGAAAAACTTAATCGTTTCATACAAAGGACAATCGCTTCATGTGCTACAGTAGAATTAACGAAAAGAAAGCGGAGGATTTCATCATGACCCGTCACTTAATCGCTGTCGATCTCGACGGCACCCTTTTAAAAGATGATAAAACGATCAGTGCTGCGAACATCGCTGCGCTGCAACGTGCGCGTGCGAACGGTCACGAAGTCGTCATTGCAACAGGACGACCATTTCGTCACGCTCGCAAATACTATGAACAGCTTGGTTTGACGACACCAATCGTTAATTTTAACGGTGGTCTCGTCCATCACCCGCAAGATGCGCACTTCGAAGTCCAGCATCATCCGATTCCGCTAAAGACTGTTCAACATATTTTGGAATCGGTCGCTGAAACAAAGACACAAAATATTGTTTGTGAAGTCACGGATCATGTCTATTTTCAATATGATCCAGTCGGTATCTACGAATTTTATACCGACCATGCCCTATCCGTCACTACAGGTGATTTACGTAAGGTACTTCTTCACGAACCAACGTCTCTTCTGATTCATGCGAAGGGTGAACATGTTGATGAGATTCGCTCTGAACTATCTGGTGTCCATGCCGAGACCGTTCTCAATCGCCAATGGGTCAAACCCGAGTTCATGGTCGAAGTGATGCGAAAAGGGACAAGTAAAGCAGTCGGACTCGCACACATTGCGCGCCATCTTGGCATTGACTCGAAACAAATCGTCGCGTTCGGTGACGAGGAAAATGACTTAGAGATGATTGAATATGCGGGACATGGGGTCGCGATGGGGAATGCGATTCCTACTCTAAAACATCTCGCGAACGGTACGACGAAACGAAACGAGGACGACGGGATTGCTTACTACTTGAGACATGTCTTAGGACTCGCTTAAAGACTAAAAAAGCACTTGCCTGCATTTCGCAGAGCAAGTGCTTTTCATTATCCTTTTCGGAAATATCCAACGACTGAATCCGTCGCCACGACGTTGATGAAGACTGTTTCATCTGCATCCCGGCAAATTCGTTCGATATCCCGCAATTCGTGACGCTCGATGACCATCATCAATGTCGCTTTTTCAGCTCGTGAATACGTACCAATCGAAGGAATCTGCGTGATTCCGCGAATGATATGCTGATGTAGCGCCGTCGTGATGTCATCTGCATGGTTCGTGACGATGAAGATCGTTAAACGCTGATTGCTTGTATGAATCTCATCGACGACCTTAGACGTCACGTAGATGAAGACGATCGTATACAAAGCAGTCGACCAACCGAATAATGCGCCTGCTAATAAAGCGATCAAGAAGTTCAAGACGAACAAGTATAATCCGACGCTACGATCGGAGAAACGGGCGAAGATTAAAGCTACGATGTCAAATCCGCCGGTCGAAGCACCGAACTTGATCGTAATCCCTGTACCGATCGCAAGCAAAACCCCACCGAACACTGCGTTCAGTGTTTGGTCACCTGGTATGACAGCATATTGAGGAATCAAACCGATAAAAATCGTCGTTGCTAAAACCGAAACTAACGTAATGATTGTAAAACTCCGACCTAGCATGATCCAGGCGAGTACGATCAAAGGCAAGTTCAACGCTAAGAACCAGACGTTCTCCCCAAACGCAAATGCTGTATTTTGAAGTACTTGCGTCAAGATTTGAGCAAGTCCTGTAAATCCAGTCGAATATACACCACTAGGAATCAAAAACCAGTTCATGGCAACGGCGATGACTAATCCTCCAATTGAAGCCACGATCACTTTTAACATACTTTCCTTTACTACTGCTGTCACACGCCGTTCTCCTCTCATTCATAACTATCTTGAAACACTTTAGCACATTCAAATGTCGTCGGATAGTCAAGATTTCCAAAGATTGATGTTCTTTTTGATGATGGCGTTTTCATTTGTGACAAAGGTGTCTTGATTCTTGTTACACAAAAAAAGAACCGACTAAAAAATCGGTTCTTTTTATCTTTCTTACACTGTCATTGAAGCAGGAACCGTAATTTGTCCTCCTGCTGGAACTTCTACAGTCGTTCCGTGGACGTTTAGGCTAAATGTCTCGCCTTCTGTTTGAGCGATTTCGACGGCATTCGGCTGTACATGGACATGGATATGATGACCGCGCCATTGCATCCGGAATGTATAACTCGTCCATCCTTTTGGCAACATTGGTTTAAAGGATAGCGTATCATTTGCTACTCGTAGTCCAGCAAATCCGTGAACAATCGACATCCACGATCCAACCATCGACGTGATATGCAACCCGTCTTCCGTGTCATTGTTGTAGTTATCAAGGTCTAGTCGCGCCGAACGTTGATACAATTCGACTGCTTTTTCCTCATAGCCAACTTCTGCTGCGATAATCGAATAGATACATGGAGACAATGACGATTCGTGAACGGTACGTGGTTCATAGAAATCGAAGTTCGCTTTTTTCTCTTCTAGACTGAAGCGATCCGTCAAGAAGTAGAGACCTTGCAAAACATCCGCCTGTTTGATAAAGACAGAACGAAGAATCCGGTCCCAAGACCAATTCTGGTTCAGCGGGAGATGTTTTGGATCGAGTTCAGCGACCAAGATTTGTTCTTTATCCATGAAGCCGTCCTGTTGCATGAAGATGCCAGGAGCTGCTTCGTCTTTTGGATAATACATCTTCGCATCGATATCCGCCCATTTCGCCAGTTCCTCATCCGTCAACGCTAATTGATGCATCAGTTCTTGTAGACGTCCTGGTTCTTCCTGTGCTAGATGACGATGAACGGTCTGTGTATACTCGAGACACCATGCCGCAATCAGGTTCGTATACCAGTTGTTGTTGACGTTGTTCTCGTATTCGTTCGGTCCCGTCACACCAAGAATCATGTAGACGTCTTTATGCGGCACGTAATTGACACGACTTGCCCAATAACGAGAAATTTCAACCAATACTTCAAATCCGTATTGTCCGAGATACGACGTGTCTCCCGTGTAGTTCGTGTAATTATAGATTGCATGTGCAATCGCACCGTTTCGGTGAATCTCCTCGTGAGTGATTTCCCACTCGTTGTGGCATTCTTCTCCGTTCATCGTCACCATCGGATAAAGAGCACCCTTCATTCCAACATTCTTATCCGCATTTTCTTTCGCTTGCGGCAATTGATTGTGACGATACTTAAGGAGGTTCCAAGCCACTTCTGGTTTTGATGTCGCAAGATAGAAATTCAAGCAGTATGCTTCCGTATCCCAATACGTCGCACCACCATACTTCTCGCCTGTGAATCCTTTTGGACCGATATTGAGGCGAGAATCTTCGCCTGTGTAGGTCTGGAACATATGGAAGATATTAAAGCGAATTCCTTGCTGCGCTTCAACATCTCCTTCAATCTTCACGTCTGCTTCTTCCCAGTGGTGTAACCATGCTGCTTCATGTGTCGCAAGTAATGGTTCAAAACCTGATTCAAAAGCAACATGAACCCGTTTCATCGCTTGTTCGAGTAACGCCTCGATGTCATGATCACGATTCGTTACGAGCGCAACGAATTTCTCGACTGTGACGCCTTCGCCAACTGCTGCTTGTTTCGTGAAGCGATTCGCTACATATTGCGTATTGCCATCGACGACTTCACACTGTGCGCCTTCAACATCTGTGATCATCGCTGCTGTTACGTGCCAATCGAGCTTTTTTGTCTTTGATGTGACGTAACCGAAACGCTCTTCGATCCCATGTTCAACGGGGAGCCAGAACTTTTCATCATAGTTCGAGTCTTCATTCTCAACATCCGCATCAAGATACGATTCGATGACGATCTCTGCCTCAAAATTGACTGGTGTCACTGTATATTGCAATGCGGCTACTTCCTTATCGACAATCGAAAAGAAACGCTTTGATTCAATTTTTGTTTCTTCGACACCATTCTTCAATAGCATCGTCCGTGTCAATACGCCATGTTGCATGTCTAGTTCACGTTTGAAGTCGATGACTTCCCATGTATTCAAATCAACAGCTTTACCATTGACAGATACTTTCAAGCCCATGATGTTAATAGCATTGAGTACTTTCGCGAAGTATTCCGGATAACCATTTTTCCACCAACCAACACGTGTTTTATCCGGATAGTAGACTCCTGCAACATACATTCCTTGATGCGTATCACCTGTATATTCTTCTTCAAACGTACCACGCATTCCCATATGACCGTTTCCAATCGATGTCATGGACTCTGCTAGTCGATTATCTTCTGGATGAAAACCAAGCTCTGTAATTTTCCACTCATTGACCTCAAAAAGTCGTTTCATCGTCAAGTCGCTCCTTTTATGCTACGCATGCCGGATTCACCGTTCATGTAAGCGTTTCATCTATACTCTACATCCTTTATTGTACACATAAAAAGATTCAATGCAATCGTTTGCACGAAAATAAATTTCTTTTTCTGCAACCGCTTCCTTTTACTAGAAATACGCGTTTAAACTTAAGCAAAAAAGTCTATTTCCAAACCATTCGGTTTAAAAATAGACTTTATTTCATGCTTCAACTTTTCCGCCACATGACTGTCGGACAACGAGATAATGTGGAACGATGACGCGTTTTCCATAAGGTGTCGCATCCTCATTGATTTGTTCAATTAAACAATTCGTTGCTTCAAAACCTAGTCCAAAGATATTGATTTCAACAGAAGTCAGTGGTGGACTTGAAAATTCAGCGATGAACAAATTGTTGAAACTGACAACGGCCATTTGATCAGGAACACTGATCCCCATCTCATTCAGTGTACTCATGACACCAAGTGCCATCATATCGTCACTGACGACGACAGCAGTCGGAGGATGTTCAAGTGACATCAATCGTTTAACTGCTTCTGCGCCACCTGTCGTCATGAACGGTGCACTTACGATATAGGATTCATGAATCGGAATGCCCTCTTCCATCAGAGCTGTCTTGTACCCACCAACACGTTCTTGCGTCACGGCTAAGTCCTGTGCTCCTCCAACGAATGCAATGCATTCGTGTCCGAGTTGATGAAGATATTTTGTCACTTCACGTCCTGCTAGATAGTTGTCCGTGTCAACATACGTGACATGTGATGAATCGCTGAATGGTTTTCCGACAACGACGAATGGAAATTTCGAGTCTTGCAAAAATTGGACGACTTTATCATCCGTACGTGAATAGAGGACAACTACACCATCGACTCGACGACCCTGAACCATCGAGACGACTCCTTCGTACACTTCTTCTTCCGAAACACCTGTCGTCATGTACAATGAATAACCATTTTGATGTGCTTTTGTACTAATCCCTCGAATGACTTCCGAAAAAAATGGATTTTGAAGCGTTTTTGTTGCTGCACTTGGCATGACGAGACCGATCGCCTGTGTCGTCCGATTTGCTAGGCTACGTGCATGAACGTTCGGATAATATCCGAGTTCATCCATCGCCTGCCGAACACGTTCTTTTGTCTTTTGACTGATGCGTGAACTGTTCGCAATGACGCGTGATACCGTCGAGGGTGCGACATTCGCTTCCCGTGCTACATCCTTGATTGTTACTTGCATCCCCTTCACCTCACCATTTCCCCTACTTGAGTATTTTATTTTGTTTGACGTTGCATGCGTTTACGATGAACGAGAAGAAGAACGAGTGCTAAAATCGGAGCAATTGCACCAATTGCGATGATCGACCACCAGTTGACTTGTGATTTTTCAATGACATAGCTGTTCGCACTACTCGCATCGAGCGTGATTTCATAAGCGTCACCATCTTGACGCACTAAGTCTGAGAACAATAGACCTCTTAGGCGCTTGTCATCACCGATTTCTTTCGCAGATACGCGCAAGCTCGTTTTTTTCTCTCCAAGATTGATGGCGTAAACGACTTGTTGTTGTTTCGTCTCCCGTGAGTAGACTGCCATATGATCTGTCTTTGCAATCAAGCGTTGCTTCCCTGTTGCAAACGCTGGATAATCTTGACGCATCTCGTTCAACGTCTTGACGTACTGTTGCATCTTCTTGTTTTGATCAAATATCATCATCATCCGGTTTCCGGGATCTTCACCGCCTGGCATCGCGATTTCTGTTCCTTGATAGACGATCGGCATACCAGGTGCAGCGTAGAGTGCGAACAATGCTAACCGCAACTGACGCTCCTCTTCATCCGCTCCACCAACCTTTGCTTCTGTGATGAAACGTTTAACATCATGATTGTCAATGAAGGTTGCAAGTCTCTTAGCATTCGGGTTAAACGTAGTATCTCGATTATAAACTGAATCTAACTCTTCCGCCGAACCATTTTTCCGAGCAAATTGATCCTTCACGCCATAATAAAACGGGAAGTTCGTCACGGAATCAAAACCTAATTTCGAATAAGACGCGATTTTTCGTGGATCTCCATCAAAGACTTCTGCTAACAAGAATAAGTCTGGATGCTTTTCCTTTACTGCAGGAATGAATGTTTTCCAAAATGCGGCTGGCACATGGCGAACCGTATCCAGTCGATAACCGTCTATACCCGTTTCATCGACCCAGTAGTTCGCAACATCCACTAAGTAATCCACGACTTCCGGATTTTCCGTATTGAAGTCTGGTAAATCAAATAACCAATTATTTTCGACTTCCGATGCATTATTCCAGTTCATGATTGGTTGATTTTTATGGAACCAGTCCGGTTTTTCTTTGACCATGGGGTGATTCGGTCCTAAGTGATTGACGACAAGATCGAGAACGACCTTGATATCCCGTTCATGCGCTTCCTTGACGAGACGCTTGAACTCTTCTTTTGTTCCGAAGTGCGGATCAATCTCGTAGTAATCATCCGTCCAGTATCCATGATAGCCATTCGGGCGGTTCTTGAAGATTGGCGTCAACCAAATCGAAGTAAAGCCTTTTTCCTTAATGTAATCAAGACGTTTCGTCACCCCTGCTAAATCTCCACCTTGGAAGGCTTTTGGATTTTCAGGATCCGCCTCTTTATCATTACTCGGATCACCATTCTCAAAGCGATCGACCATGATGAAATACATCCGTTCCTTTTCCCAACTTGCTGCTTCTCCGGTCATCGGTTGAAGTCCGATAGACAAGAGAAGCGGCAAGAGGAGAAGCATTATGCCTCGTCTCATGCCGCTGATTTCCCCCTTATGATTATCCTTTCGTTCCACCTGCTGTCAAACCAGATACGAAGAAACGCTGGAATGCGAAGAAGAGAAGAACGATTGGAACTGCTGATAATACGGCACCTGCCGCGAATAACGTAAAGTTATTGTCGAACTGCTCCGACACCATGTTGTACAACCCGACCGCAAGCGTCTGTTTCTCAGGAGAACGCAGAACAAGCGATGCTAAGATGAAGTCGTTGAATGGTGCCATGAAGTTGAATAACGCGATGACGGCGACCATCGGTTTTGCGAGCGGTAAGATGATTTGCCAAAAGATTCGTAAGTGACCGGCACCATCCATCCGTGCTGCCTCATCAAGTTCTTTTGGAATCGTATCGAAATATCCTTTTGCAAGATACGTATTCATTGGAATCGCGCCACCTGAATAGAGCAAAATAAGCGCCAGATGCGTATCAAACAATTCTAACATATTAAGCAGGACATAGATCGCAATGATCGCAACGAATTGCGGTACCATTTGCAAGACGAGGAACAGAATCAGTGAGTTTTTCCGACCGACGAAACGGTAACGTGAAAAAATGTATCCCGTTAACGTGATCAAAGCGACAGAAACGACCATCGTGATGACAGCGATTTTAATCGTATTCAAGTACCACATGCTATAATCCGTTTTCGACGGATCAAATAAATCAAAGTAGTGAATCAATGTCGGATTACTTGGGAAGATATCCGATGTAATACTTTTCCCTGGGTTGAGTGAAGTACCCACAACCCAAAGAAGTGGATAGACGATAATGATGGAGGCGATCGTCAAAATGAGATATGACAACGCCATATTGATTCGGTTTTGTTTTCTCATATTAGATCATATCCTCATCTTTGAATGATTTTGAACGCTTGAACTGAATGACGGCAATCGTCATGATGAAGAACGACAACACAAGCGTGATAGCTGCTGCAAATCCATACTGTGGATTGGAGCCAAGTGACAATTTGTAAATCCATGAAATCAAGATATCCGTTCCACCTGCCGATTGACCTGGTACTGCAGGTCCACCGTTGTTGAAAAGATAGATGATATTGAAGTTATTGAAGTTAAACGTATACTGCGTGATCAAAATCGGTGCCGTTGCAAACAAAATCATCGGCAATGTAATCAAGCGGAATTTTTCACCTGATGTAGCGCCATCGATCGTAGCAGCTTCATAGAGATCCTCTGGAATCGACTGTAAGATACCTGTTGTCAACGTCATGATGTACGGGAATCCTAACCACCACTGAATTCCGATCAAGGCAAGCTTCGTATAGGTCGGATCCGTCATCCAATCAATACCATTATTAAGACCAATTGCTGGTAGTAACGTCGTATTGAAGACACCAAATGTTTCATTGAACATCGAGCGGAAGATCAAGATCGTGATGAAGGCTGGTACTGCCCATGAAAGAATCAAGATTGAACGGAAGAATCGTTTTCCTTTGAGTCCTTTTTGGTTCAGTAAGACAGCAAGTCCAATCCCGATTGCGATGACTCCTGTCGTTGAAGCGACAGTCCAGACAAGCGTCCAACCAAGAACACTGACGAACGTATCACGGAAAATATCGACCGTAAAAATGTTCAGGAAGTTTTGAATCCCAATCCATTCGACCAACTTCGCTGGTGGTGAGTTGTTAAATTTATAGTTCGTAAAGGCAATCAAGAAAGTAAAAATCAACGGTAAGACGACCGTGAACACTAAAAGTACTAACGAAGGAATCAACATCGCGTATGGGAATCCGTTATCGCGGAAGTTGCGAAGTTGCATTTTCAAAGAAGGTACTTCAAGGTTCATATCACGTAACTTACCGATTCGATACGCATCGATAAAGTTCCAGACGTAAATGGCGATACCAAAGATAAGTAAAATCAAGGCAATGATGCCCTCGACCATTAGAAAGATCGAGTGATCCCCTCTTACGCCTGGTACCTCACCGAGTGTAATCAAGCCCCAGATCGCTCCGCGATCGCCAGGACCATTTCCGGCTCCTTTAAAGAACAATTCAAAATTGACGAGGAAATATGAAAGTACAACGACAAAAAATGTCGCGCCTTTAAGGAATTGTTTATTGTATAGTTGTCCCACTCCTGGAATGATCGACATCAGCGCCGCAATCGTGCGGTGGTTCGTCTTTTTTTCAGGCGTTGGATTCGTCGGGTGTGGTGTTGCAATCGCAGCCATCGTCCGTTCTCCTTTCCAAAGGTCATGTCTGACCTCAGGCTTCTCTTCCAACCATAAAGATGAGGGGGAATCCAAGATCCCCCTCTCTTTATCTCTTTGTCATGGATTCACGCGTTCCACTTACGCTTATTGATTGTTTGCTTCGATTTGTTGCTTGATTTGTTTCACAGCGTCATCAGCTGATTTTTGTGCGTCTTGTTTGTTCGTTGCAACAAGCTGGAGTGCTGCTGCCATTGGCTCCCAAACTTGACCCATTTCAGCGATGTTCGGCATTGGTACACCGTTTTTCGCTTGTGCGAAGACTGCTGCTGCAACTTCGTTATCTTTGATTGCTGCATCTTCTTGGAGCTCAGTAACTGGTGGGATCTCGTTGTATTTCTCAAACATTGCTTTCGCATTGTCTTTACCAGTAAGTGAAGTTAAGAACTTCTCAGCCCACTCTGCATTTTCCGAGTATGCAGAAATCGCGTACGTTTTTACACCAACGAATGTTTTGATTGGCTCACCGTTAGGAAGTTTCGGAAGCTCAGACGCTCCAAGGTTGATGCCTTTTTCTTTGTACCCTGCGACAGCCCAAGGACCGTTCATAACAGCTGCAGCTTTTTTATCGCCGAAGAGTTGGTCCATAGCTTGACCACCGCCACCACCGATAAGCCCTTTCGGGAAGAGACCTTCTTTGTACCATTTACCGATGTAATCCATTCCTTCGACTGCACCTTTATTATTCAAGCCGATATCCGCTGGATCCAATTTACCACCGTTGTCTTTGAAGACATAACCACCGTATCCACCAATTGGACCGTGTGCGAAGTAGAAGTTATCCCAAAGTGCGAGGAAACCGTACTGACCGTCTTTTTTCTTTTCAGTAGACAGTTTGTATAAGTCATCCATTGAAGTTGGCGCTTCTTTTAGTTCATCTTTATTGAAAAGGAGGATTGGTGTTTCAATTGCTTTTGGATATCCGTAGACTTTACCGTCAAACGTAACTGCTGATTTCGCTGTATCAATGAACGGGTCAAGTGCTTTTTCACCATCTTTAAGTTCAGCGATCAACCCTTGGTCGACGACTGTACCAATCTGATCGTGTGGAAGAAGCATGATATCTGGTCCTTTACCTGCTGGTCCGTCAAGTGCTACTTTCTTCTGCTGATCCGTCATTTTGACTTCTTTGACTTCGACTTTCACGCCTTCTTTTTCTTCAAATGCTTTTGCTGCCGCTTTTGTCGTTTCAGCTTTATCAGTATCTTCCCAAACGACGATTTTAGATGGTTTTTTGCTACCTGATTCTGAAGATGAAGAATCAGAATCTGATCCACCGCCACATGCTGCAAGAGCACCGATTGCCATGACAGATACAGAAAGACCTGCTACGAATTTTTTCATTTCCATGATTGAAATTTCCTCCCCAAGTTAACTTATAAATGATAAGTTTTAATGCACAACGTTTGCATAAAGGCACAACCATTTTCTCATGATAACAACCGGGAGGTTGTAAGCGTTTTATGAAAACGTTTGCATCACCTTTACATTTTTATTATACAATCTAAAATCCTTTTGACAAGACCTTTTGATCAATTATTTTCTTACATTTCAAAAACTTTTTATTTCTGAATTCATTATTTGAATCAAATGCTATCTTGAATAAGTGAGCAAAAAGAAAACGTTTTCATTTTTAATGTTTGCACAACATGATGCAATCGTTTGCATCATACTCTCGACTTTTATCAGGAATCCTTGATTTCATAGGATTGCAATTGACTTTAAGAAAGCGCTTTACTATTCTTAGAGCGAAGACATAATCAATACGATGCAAGCGATTGCGTTAAGGAGTGACTGCCATGTTCAAAGAAGCTGTGTTCCACCGTGCGATGTCTCCATTCGTCTACAAGTACGATGAGCGAACAATCCACATCCGCCTACAAACGAAAAAAAATGACGTTGATCGCGTCGATTTGATTTGGGGTGATCCGTATGATTGGCATACTGAAAATCCAGATGCTGCCGACTGGAACTTTGACCCTTCGAAATCAAACTACTGGAATACATTTGAAACACCGATGAAGCGTAGTGGCTCAGATGAGTTATACGATTACTGGTTCATCGATGTTGTTCCTCCGTTTCGTCGTTTACGGTACGGTTTCCGCCTCCATGACGGTGCAACCAGCCAAGTCTTTACGGAGCGTGGCTGGTTCGATGAAAAACCACTCGATGATACAGGATACTATTTCTGTGTCCCTTTTCTTAACGCAGTCGATGTATTTACTGCACCAGATTGGGTCCAGAATACGGTCTGGTATCAAATTTTCCCAGATCGCTTTGCAAATGGTGATACTGCGAATGATCCAGCCGGTACGCTTCCATGGAACAGTACCGAACCGACGACGACAAATCTATTTGGTGGAGACTTTCAAGGTGTCATCGACCATATTGATTACCTCGTTGAGCTCGGTATCACCGGAATCTACTTCTGTCCAATCTTCTTAGCAAAGTCGAATCATAAATACGATACGATTGATTACTTAGAAATTGATCCACAGTTCGGCACAAAGGAAAAATTCAAAGAAATGGTTGATTTATTACATGCACATGGCATTCGAATCATGCTAGACGCGGTCTTCAATCACGCCGGCTTCCACCATAAAGCATTTGCTGATATCCGTGAACATGGTAGTCATTCCACCTATAAAGAATGGTTCCACCTGCGCGACTTCCCGCTCGTGACCGAGCCACTCCCAAATTATGATACATTCGCTTTCGTACCTGAGATGCCGAAATTCAATACCGAAAACGATGAAGTAAAGTCATACTTACTCCATGTCGCGCGCTACTGGGTCGAAGAATTTGGAATAGACGGTTGGCGTCTCGACGTCGCCAATGAAGTTGATCACGCGTTCTGGCGTGACTTCCGCCAAGTCGTCAAAGACGTTAATCCTGAAACCTATATCCTTGGTGAAATTTGGCACGATTCACAGGAATGGTTACTTGGAGATCAATTTGACGCTGTCATGAACTATCCATTTACAAATGCTGCTTTGAACTTCTTTGCATTAGATAAGACTAAAGCAACCTCGTATGCGAATGATATGTCACACGTGTTGTTCTCAAACACGATGAATGTTAATGAAGTGACCTTTAATTTGATTGGTTCTCACGATACACCGCGTGCATTGACGCGTGCAGGGAATAATAAGAGTAAGTTACGTCTCTTATTACTTTCGATGCTGACATTCTCCGGTAGTCCGGTCATTTACTATGGTGATGAGATTGGTCTGGATGGAGATCAAGATCCGGGATGTCGAAAATGTATGCCATGGGATCCTGAGGATCAGGATCAAGAATTGTTTGCCTATACGCGACATTTATTACAGCTTCGCAAGCAACATAAGACGCTTGCGAATCAAGGGCATATCTCGTTTGTTCATGCTAATGACGAGACAAATACAATCATCATGCGCCGCATGAGTCAGGACGGATTGTATTACATCTACTTTAACAATTCAGATGTTGCCGTTTCCTTGACTGCCCCACAAGCCGGTCGTGGACTCGACTTATTAACGAATTTACATCAGCAGACGCTTGATGTCTCTCTCCCTGCGTATTCAGGAACGATTGTTCAAGTCTTATAACCATCTAAAAGCCTGTACACTTACCTTCTAATATAGAAGTTTTGTGTCCAGGTTTTTTCTGTATCCGTTCTCTAGGATAGAAACGAGTTAATGAATGTCAGCGAATTAGGGTATAGGGTACAGAAAGGAGGACATCCTCCATGGAAATTTTCTTTTACGCCGGTTTAATTCTGATCGGCTTGTTTAGTATTAGTTATTTAAGTGAGCGTTTCCATGTTCCCAGCATTCTTGCCTTCATCCTGATTGGTATCGTTCTCGGATTTTACTATGATCCACCAGAAGAGCTAAAGCTCGGTGGTGAAGCAGGAATCATCGTCTTATTCTTTTTACTCGGTCTAAAATTTTCAGTGGCGGACTTGCTGATTCAGCTCCGTTCCATTTGGAAAGCGGGAGTCATCGATATTCTACTTTCGTTTGGTGGAACAATCCTGTTGACCCTATCGTTTGGCTTTTCAGTCGCCGAATCGTTTTTGATCGGCTGTGTCTTGTATGCGACGAGTTCTTCGATTTCTGCTCGGCTGCTCGACCGTGAACCAGATAAACACCAAGACGTGAATCGCTTCGTGCTGTCCTTACTCGTCTTCGAAGATTTGATGGCACCAATCCTACTGACGACGGCACCGTTCGTTTTAGGGACTGCGACGTTCTCAGTTGCCAAAATCAGTATCATCTTTCTCGGGTTCGCCTTCTTCTTCATTGCTCTGATGATCATGACGTTGTTTATCCGAAGACGTGGGCGGCTAGTCGACTCCCTCTATCGACATCCCGATGCTGGGATCGGGATCATCGGCTTGATCTTATTGTTTTCTGGAATTGGAATCTTATTTGGTCTATCGGAAGTACTCGGTGCCTTCATCATCGGTATTCTGCTAACCGAACTGGATGAGACGCGTTATCTTAAACGGCTAGTCACTCCGTTCCAAGACTTATTATTACCATTGTTCTTTATCACGTTCGGAATGTCCTTCGAGTTAACTGAGGGATTACCGATTGATTTCTTTTTCTTTGCTCTTGTCATTTGGGGAGTCGTCTCTAAATTCTTAGTCGGTTACCTCGGCGGAAGGTCCTTTGGTTTATCCAATTATCATGCGATCGAATCAGGCTTTTGTCTTGGACCACGGGGTGAATTTTCAATTCTCTTCATTACACTCGCTAGTGGCGCATTCGTGACGTTGACCGGGATATATATTTTCGTTTCCGCTTTTCTCGGAATTCTACTATTCCGTATCTCTACGGGATTGACGAATCGTACACATGCGACTGCACGAAAAATCAAAAAGAAATTGAATTAAAAAGACGTCGGCGCATGTGCGTTTCCGACGTCTTTCTTCTATATATGTTTTTCAATTCATCGTCCGACAAAAACAGGTCGCTTTTTTTCAATGAACGATTCGACCGCATGGCGATGATCTTCTGTCTTTCCTGCACGTGACTGGTAGATGATTTCTTGAGCAAGCATCTCTTCTAAATTATTTTCATAGCTCGCTGCTTGAAGTTGCTTAATATATCCAATCACCTTCGTCGGACGATTAGCAAGCGATTGAGCAAACAACGTGACTTCCTCGTCAAAGCGATCAGCTTCAATGCGACGTGTCGCAAGATTGAGCGAAACGGCTTCGTCTGCTGAAATCGTGTCCCCAAGTAACGCAAGTTCCATTGCTTTGGCGGCTCCAATTAGACGAGGCAAGAAATACGGCGCACCTGCATCTGGGACAAGACCAATATTAATGAAACCAAGCGACAATTTTGCTTCCACATGGACTAGTCGAAAATCACAAGCTAGCGTTAAGGATAAACCAGCTCCTGCTGCAACGCCATTGATGGCAGCGATTGTTGGTTTTTTCGATTTAGCTAACGCACGGACGACCGGATGGTAGTACTGTTTGAGGTATTCACCGTGATCAAGTTCAGGTGAAACCGTCTTTAAATCCTGCCCTGCACAAAAGCCTCGTCCTTCTCCGGTCAGAACGATGACACGTACTTCCTCATCCTGATTCGCTTCTTCTAAGGCGTCTGCGAGTTCTTCTAATAAGTTCGAAGTTAAGGCATTCAGTTGTTTTGGTCGAGCAAGGGTGAGTGTTGCGACCTGATCCTTGACGACATAATTCATTTCTCGTTTCATCGGATTCCCCTACCTTTTAAAAATGAATGATTGTTCATTATGATGTATTCGTGATATTTTATGAAAATCCTTTTAAATCTCTTTTTTTTTAATGAAAGACAAAAAAGCCTCTTTCATTATGAAAATCGAAGGCGTATAGTTTCAAAAAGATAAAGAAACACTATTCGTTTTATGAAACAAAGGGGATTTATTTATGAAAACAGTCAAGCAACCTAGCTTATTCCACATTACGTGGCCATTATTTATTGAAATCGCATTGCACATGAGCCTCGGGATCATTGCAACGTTGATTTTAAGTTATTACTCAGATAGCGCTGCTGCCGCAGTTGGCGTATCTAATCAAATTTTGAACATCTTCATTATTCTATTTAACATCACCTCGGTCGGTGCAACGATCATTATTGGTCAGTACCTTGGTGCAAGAAAAACGCAAAACGCTCGTCAAACTGCTCGTTCTGCTTTTGCGATTAACTTGTATACTGGTTTGATCGTTTCTCTGACCGTCGTGTTGTTCGGAAGACAACTCCTTGGATTTTTCTCTTTAGAAGGAGAGACACTCGTCTATGGCGAAACGTTCATTAAGATCGTTGGTCTATTCCTTTTCTTAGAAGCAATTTCACTGACACTTGGCGCGATTCTTCGAAGCCACGGATTCACAAAAAACGCCATGTACGTCACGTTACTCATGAATTTCGTCAGTGCCTTTGGTAACGTCATCGCCGTTCTCGGTCTCTTCGGCATCCCGGTTCTCGGTGTTGCCGGTGTCGCTTGGTCGATCGTCATCGCTCGGACAATTGCTGTCCTCGTCTTGTTTTTTGTCGTTTACCGCAAACTTTCATTACGTTTTACAGTAAAAGATTTGATTCATTTCGATCGTGAAGATGTAAAACGGATCATGAACATCGGAATTCCATCTGCAGGAGAAGGGATTTCGTATCAATTTTCACAACTCATCATCACTGGATTCATCGCAACAATCGGTGAAGCAGCATTGTCGGCTCGTGTCTATGTATCAAACATCACGATGCTTTGTTTCCTATTTACACTTGCGATTGCTCAAGGAACGCAACTCCTCGTCGCACGCCAAGTTGGTGCTCAACAATTCGAACAAGCATACGGACGTGCTGTGAAGACATTAAAAATCGCTGTCTTCGCAAGCTTCATCTCAGCTGTCGCTCTCGCTTCGTTCGGTTCGTCGATTTTATCAGCGTTCACATCGAGTCCTGAAATCATCGCAATCGGTATTCCATTACTCTGGGCAAGCGTCATTCTTGAACCAGGACGTGCAATGAATATCGTGCTTATGGGAACTCTTAAATCTGCAGGAGATGTTCGTTTCCCTGTCGCGATTGGTATTTTGTCGATGTGGGGTATCGCAGTCGTGTTGAGTTACACGCTTGGTCTCGGTTTCGGTCTTGGTTTACTTGGAATCTGGATTGCCTTCTCTGCTGACGAATGGTTCCGTGGCGTTTTTGCCATGAAACGTTGGCATGGACGGAAATGGGTCCAATACTCACTCGTCAAAGGAGAAACACATGAGCAAAACGAACGTCGAGAGGCTACTGAAGCAGTCTAAAATTGACTTCGAATCTCTCACTTACCCTGTTGATCTCGATGATTTATCTGCTGAAGCTGTAGCTAGAAAGATTAATTACCCGCTTTCGACCATTTTTAAAACCCTTGTTTTGAAAATGGTCGAAAATAAATATGCGTTCGTCGTCATTTCGGGGGAAGAAGAACTCTCTTTGAAAGCGGCGGCTAAAGCATTGCACTCGAAAAAAGTCGCACTCGTTCCGATGAAAGACTTAGAAGGATTGACTGGTTATGTTCGAGGTGGCGTCTCTGCCATCGGTGCCAAAAAGAACTTTCCGGTCCTCCTATCGGATCGTGCTATGAATGAAGCATTCATCATCCTATCTGCCGGCAAGCGTGGACATCAAGTTCGGTTGAGTCCTTATGATTTTTTAGCTTTTACTCAAGGGATTCTCTTTACGAACGGCTGAATTCCACCTCCTAACTATGATATGATGAGTAGTATCGATGAAGTGGCAGGAGGAATCATTTTGTGGAAAGATCGTGTTCGTAATTCAATACCTAATCTATTTACGTTCGGAAATCTGTATTGTGGTTTTTTAGCCATCGTCATGGCAGCAAAAGGTGATTTTCAAAACGCCACCTTACTGATCGTCATTGCGATGATGCTTGATAGTCTTGATGGACGCCTAGCTCGTATGCTTGGTGTAGCAGGCGACTTCGGAAAAGAACTGGACTCATTGGCAGATATCGTGACATTTGGTGTCGCGCCAGCGATGATGGCCTACTATACGTATTTTTATGAATTCGGAGAAATTGGTTTACTGATTTCAGCCCTGTTCCCACTGTTCGGTGCCTTTCGTCTTGCCCGGTTTAATTTATCGGCAACGAATGTCGCTTCCGCCTACTTCTCTGGCGTACCGATTACGGCTGCTGGGGGTATCCTCGCCGTCGTCACTTTGTTCAGTGGACGAATGAATGACTTGATGGTTCCACTCGTCTTCACAGGTCTTGCTTTCTTGATGGTCAGTCGTGTCAAGATTCCGAGCTTCAAAGACATTCCCGTTCCACGTCATACATTCGTCATTACTTTTACGCTACTATATGTAACGTATGTCATGATTGCTCGCAACAATGAATGGTCAACGTTTTGGTTCGTTGCTGTTCCATTGTACATCGCGTTTCTTCTCTTCTCGTTCATTAAAAAGAAGAAACAAAAACAACATTCAAACGGATGATGATATCAAGTGGTCTAGTTCCTCGCATGAGAAGCTAGACCACTTTTTTAATAGGACCGCTTCTCCCTCGCTCGTTTTTAAGATATATGGGTATACTTATGACAGAAGCTATCTTTGAAATGGAGGAATGTCACGCATGGAACAGTTCCATAAACGTCTTTGGATTTTTTTCTCGATTTGGTTCGCCATCGGTTTGATCCTAGTCGGTTTTTCTTTACTCCCCCCTTGGCTTGAGTGGGCAAATGCCGTCTTTCTATTCGCTTCCGGATTATACGCAGCACTTTACTTTTGGCATGTCTTACCGAAAGGACGTCTCGTCATCCTATTCATCTTCTTCGGTTCCATCATCATCGAATCGATTGGTGTTCATACCGGTTGGCCGTTTGGAACGTATCGTTATGAGTCTGATTTTGGGGTGCAATTACTCGGTGTACCGATTACGATTGGGGCAGCATGGCTTTCTGTCATGGGCGCGAGTCTCGCCTTCTCTCGTTTGTTCTCGTTTCGTTATAGTACGCTGATTCTTGTCCCACTGTTTGCCGTCTGGCTCGATTTAGCGATCGATCCCGTTGCTGCTAACGTAAAGTCTTATTGGCTCTGGCAAGACGGTGGATGGTATTACGATATTCCAACACAAAACTTTCTCGGATGGTACGGAACGGCTCTTGTCTTTTCGATTTTCATCCATCGTTATCAAGTAAGAGCGACAGACAACGTACTCGAGCAAAACAATCAGTATCTCTTTTTAATGTTGCACACCTTATTTGGCGTGACGGCAGGTGTTGCCGGTCTATATGGTGTCACCCTAGTCAGCTTAAGTGCATTCATCATCTATTTCATTGTGAAACGAGGGGTTATCGTTGAAAGAAGCAAACAAAAGCAAATTAGCTGAGTCCGTATTTCATACGTATGTGGATCATGCCTTAATCCGTCGTCACTTTCATCGCGTCTTATATCGTGCAGACGATTTACCACTTCCGGGACTTATGCTTGCCACTCACGGTTCTTGGTGGGATGGCATGATTTTATTTCACTTGGACCAGACCTGTCTTCGTCAAGATCCATATGTCATGATTGACCAAGCGGGTCTTGCTCGCTTTCCTTTCTTCTCACGCTTAGGCGCATTCTCTGTTGATCGAACATCGTTCGCTGATATTAAGAAAAGCCTCCATTATGCAAAAGAACAACTGCTAAACGGTAGTAGCGTCTGGATGTTTCCTCAAGGTGAAGAGCGCCATCAAGAGGAACGTCCACTTCGCTTAGCGAGTGGCGCGACACATTTGACACGACATACGGATCACGTGTCTCTCGTCGCTTTTTATTATTCCTATGGACATGAACAGCAACCGGATGTCTACATCCGGACGCGACGATTTCACCCAATGCCCAACGAACGCTCGAGCGATCAGGCAAAACGTCTGACAGCTGAACTAACTGCCTTGTACGACGACATTCGGGCGGATGCCATCATGGAACGCACTGATTTATATCGTCGTGTCACTACACGAAGGGAGCCACTCCCCGCTCGAACGGAGCGCTGGTTACGGGCACTCCGTCCATGAGTTGGTTCTTTCTTTTCTTCGCTCTAGCAGTCTGTCTCTACACATGGATTAACTTGGCTTTCCTGCCTCGGTTAGTGGACCAAGTCCAACCAGACAGTCTAGCGATTTGTATTCCTTTACGTAATGAAGAACGCAATGTACAAAAGTTATTAGACTCATTAGCGCCTGCACTGACTCAAGGAATGCACGTTTATTTATATGAAGATCGATCGACCGATCGAACGCGTGAGCTACTGATAGAACGGATTGGTCAAGACGATCGTTTTACGATCATTGACGGTCTCCCTTTACCGGAAGGCTGGGCTGGAAAGGTTCATGCATGCCATCAGCTTGCGCAACGGACAACAGAAGATCATTTGTTATTTCTTGATGCGGATGTCACCTTGCAATCTGATGCGATTTGTCGCTTGTACGGAACGTTACGAGCAGAACAAGCCGTGTTTCTTTCCGGATTCCCATCATTTCCTGTACCGACGTTTCTCGGAAAATGTCTGATTCCGATGCAACATGTTCTCATAGCACAGCATCTCCCGATTCCTTTTCGTAAAGTGAAGCATCCAGCGTTTGCTGCTGCTAACGGGATGGTCGTCCTCGTCGAACGACGGGCGTATGAACAAGTCGGTGGACACAAAAGTATTCAAGCCGCTCTCGTTGACGACTTAGAACTTTGTCGTACATTTAAACGGCACGGATTGACGACGACACTTGTCGAAGTCGCTCCAGCAGTGTCTTGTGATATGTACGCGACGAACGAAGAAGTCTGGCAAGGTTTTTTAAAGAATGTCTTTCGTGGGATGAACGATTCTTATAGTGTCGGTTTGTACTTTCTTTTCTTTTACCTTATACAAGCAAGCGTTCTTCCTCTTTTCATCATTCAGCCCTCTTGGCAAATGGGAGGAGCACTGATTCTTCTTTACTTGGCTCGATTCCGGATCGATGCTGCTGCAAGGATTCGGCATGTTTGGTGGCTCCATCCGCTAGCGACACTCTTGTATGTTGTCTTATTAGCAAGTGCGATGGTTCGAAGTTTCAGGAAACGGGAAATCACATGGAAGGGTAGGACCTATTCATAAGGAGGAATCAGTACCATGAAACATATAGCTGTCATCGGAGCCGGTCTCGGTGGACTAAGCGCTGCAATTTCATTAGCGGCAAAAGGGTTCCGCGTTACGGTCATCGAGCGAAATACACACATTGGCGGTAAGATGATGCCGATCGTCACGGAAGGACATCGTTTCGATTTTGGTCCGAACACGATTACGATGCCGGAAGTCTTTCAGTCTGTCATTCTCGAATCCGGCGCGGATCCCGATGAATACTTTACATTTACGAAACTCGAGCGCCATACGGTTAATCATTTTTCAGACGGACGCACCTTAACCTTTTCGTCTGGACGCGAAGCGATGCGAACGGAAGTAGATCGTTTTACGAACGGTCAGTTAGCGAAAAATGATATTACAGGTTATCAAGAGGAAGTAGCAAAGTTGCATACGATTGCGAAACGACAATTCTTTACGAATATCGATTCGTTTCTACGCCCTTCCCTTTGGCGAGACATGTTGAAAGTGCATCCATTCCAAACCCTTCACGGTCTTCATAAACATTATTTTAAGGATAAAGGATTGATTCAAGCACTTGATCGTTATGCCACGTATATTGGTAGTAGTCCATATCAAACGCCCGCTACCTTCAGTTTAATCGCTCATTTAGAGCTGAATGATGGTGTTTACTTCACGAACGGCGGCAACACAGCAATCGCAGAAGGATTCGCTCGGCGTGCAAAAGAACTCGGAGTCATTTTCCGACTCGGAGATGAGGTGACACAAATCGAAGTCGTCGATGGACAAGCGACGGAAATTGAATTGAATCACTTAGAATATCTACCAGTCGACTTTGTCGTCATGAATGGCGATTTGTTGACACAATATCCACGTCTCATCTCAGAAACAGTACGACCTGACTTTAAAAACCCAACGCCTGCTCAAGTGGAACCTTCGATTTCTGCCTATGTCCGCTGTATTGGTCTTTCGCGGCGTATTGAAGGCCTTGCTCATCATAACGTCTTCTTCTCTTCTGATTATGAAGCTGAGTTCAAGGCTCTATTTGATGAAAAACGTTACGCGGAGGAACCGACGATCTATATTTCAAACTCTTCCGTCACAGCACCGGAAATGGGAAAAGCGGGTGACAATTTATTCGTACTCGTCAATGCACCGGCAACAGATACTGGAAATGCGATTGATTTTGATACGTATGACCAAGTCATCAATCAACGACTCCAGTCATTTGGAATTGATATTTCGTCTGATGTCGTCTTCGAACAACGTGTCACACCACAGGATATCGAAAAAACCTTCTTTGCCTATCACGGTTCTTTATACGGCTTGTCTTCCAATGGCATACGCTCGTCTTTCCTTCGTCCTAGCAACCGTTCAAAGAATGTTCACAATTTGTTTTTTGCTGGTGGATCAACGCATCCTGGTGGTGGTAGTCCAATGGTGACGCTTTCAGGAAAATTAGCGAGTGAACGAATTGTATCTGCTGTCGCCGCTACCCTGTGAACGTTATGTGAATTGCATATCAATCACTTGTACGGACAACTGAGATTTGATACGATTACTTCGAGTTCAAGAGGTAGTGATTGACCCCACATCCTCAATCAAGCGCAAGGTGACTTCCCCGAGTCAAGAGCGTTGAAGAACTTACTTTTTCTAACCAGCGAAATCAAATGGGACCCACCCATTTCATCACGTGACTCATCGTGTGTTCATTCGCATGACTTACGACGTTCCCCCTTAGATCGTCTCATCCGAATGGACCACAGATAGCTCGATAAAGAAAAGACCATCCCCGTGGTCGAAACAGACCTATCTCCGTAGTCCAGATGTTCGCTCTGGTGTAGAAGTAATCTGAGACTCCCCGGTCTCAGACCATAGAAAAAAGACCTTGGTCCCCGCCGAGGTCTTTTTTCTATGGTCTGAGATTAAATCGTTGCGAGTAACTTCATTTTT
This sequence comes from Exiguobacterium sp. EA-TM-5, assembly GCF_053878415.1. Lineage (NCBI taxonomy): Bacteria > Bacillati > Bacillota > Bacilli > Caryophanales > Exiguobacterium > Exiguobacterium sp. EA-TM-5. The sequence goes on from NZ_CM132670.1 coordinate 2,811,317, forward strand.
TGCCAACGGCTGACATAAGCACGTTTCGTAAAAACATCATAGTGATTGTCCCGCGCCGCATCAAGAATACCACGATAGAGGAATGCAGCAGCTTTTAGAGCGCGACGGCTCTCCCGTGGATACCGTTCAAACGATGGAATTGCCGCATCGTATAGATGCTCTGCTCGGAGTGCGACCTCTTCCCAGAGCCCAATGAAGTCTCCCGACGGATGACCAGCGAGTAACGATTCTGGTGTGACACCATACGTTTCCATCCAAGAATGTGGTAAGTAGATACGACCACGCTTGGCATCTTCACCGACATCTCGCAAAATATTCGTCAATTGCATCGCAATTCCAAGATCAATGGCAGACTTTCGGAGATCTGGTTGTTGCGGCGCAAGAATCGGTAATAGCATCAAACCGACGGTGCTTGCTACGTAATAGCTGTATTGCTCCGTCTCTTCGAGCGTCTGGTAGCGATTCTTCTCGATATCCCAGCGCATGCCTTCCGCAAGTTCGAGGAAAGGCGTCTCATCCATTTCATAGCGTTCAAATACATCTGCTAAAGCAATCCATAATGGCTTATCGAGTACTTCACCATTACGGAATCGTTTGAATTCATTCAAGAAAGCCATCAAACTTTCTTTTGGTGTGTCCGATTCATCGACGGTATCGTCGAGGAATCGGCAAAATGTATAGATGGCATAAACAGCTTGTCGATCTGCTTTTGGTAAGAGTGAAAAGGCTTTATAGAACGTCTTAGATCCGGATTGAATGACTTCCTCACATTTGATATACGCGTTCTGGATCGTCACTGAATTCATGTTTCCACCCCATCTCTTGTTCCATTCGGTCTACAAGTATCGTTGCACCCATCATGACGACTGGTACCCCTCCACACGGATGCACCGATGCACCAACGGCATACAGTCGATCAATATCAGGATACGGTTTTGCCTGTGTCTTTAATGCAGCCGATTGACGAATCGTCGGAGCAATCCCAAAACTGCCTCCCTGATATAATCCAAAGGCCTGTGCATCATTCGGTGTACGAACCTTCATTTCTTGTATCTTTTCCCGGAATCCCGGATGATGATGCTCAATTTTTCCAAGTACAGTCTCGATGAAGCCAACTTTTTCATAATCTTCTATGCCGTAACCACGCGGAGAAGGTATCAATGAGTAGACGACGCTATCCTCAGTCCCTGTCAAACTAGAGTCAATCTGACTCGGGTGGAATAGGTATACTGCCGGATAATCTGGTAAACGTCCTTTTTTAAAGATGTTCGTCATGAGTGGTTCCAAATCATTTGGCATCAAGAAACGATGCACCGGCAAATCGACTTTCCCCTTCATTTTGAAATACAGCAACAACGTGCCGCCTGAAGGAGCATACGTTTTTGGTTTCTTACCTTCCACAAGACGCTCCATCAATGGAAACTCACCGTTTAGTACGATTTGATCGAATGCCTCATGTGTTCCATCTTGTAAGACGATTTCCTTTGCCCGTCCTCGATCGACGACGATCCGTTCGACTGGTGTTTCAAAGACGAATCGGACACCGCGCTCGACCAACGTGTCATACATACGCTCAGCAAGCGAGAAATAACCGCCTTTTACATACCAAACACCTTCTGCTTGTTCCCGGTATGGAATCAGACCATAAATCGATGGAGTCGTATATGGGTTCCCACCGATATAGAAGGTTGGGAAGCTATATGCCATGCGTAAATATTTACTTTTGAAATAACGCTTCAAATGGTCATGTGCTGTTTCTAAAGCATGCATCTGTAATAATGGACGCATCATTTCTGGATGCAACAACTCCGTTTTGCGATGATATCCACGCTCTAAAAATTTCGATACACTCGTCTCATAATCCTTTTCTTTTTGATGCATGAATTCGTAAAATCCACGACCTTCTCCAAATTGGCGTTCAATCGCGATGGCTTGATCCACGACATCCGCTACTTTCGTAACGACTGTTCCATCATCAAAGTGAAGATCATATAGTGGATCAACTCGCTCAAGTTGTACTCCCGTTACACCGGCTTCTGCCAACTGTTCTTTTAACTTACCTGGCATCAAGACGATTGTTGGTCCTTCATCGATTCGTCCACCCGATTCAAAATCGACGGATTGTAATCGTCCACCGACTCGTGATTCTTTTTCAAAAATCGTAATCTCGACTCCAGGGTGTCTTGCTGTCAACAAAAGCGCTGCATGCAATGTACCAACGCCTGCTCCTACGAATCCTATATTCATGTCCGCACCCCTTCTTTTTTGAGCACGAGTTCTGCTGTAATGCGAGCGGATTCGAATATCGTCGGTAAGCCGCTCCCAGGATGCGTGCCCCCGCCAACGAGATACAAGTGATCGAGCTCTTCGAATTTGTTGTGCGGTCGGAAATACATCATCTGTGTCAACTGATGACCGAGATTGAATGTTGCCCCTTGATGAATCCCCATCGCTTCCCAGTCGTCCGGTGTAAACATCTCTTCAACTTCGATTGCCGCTTCAATGCCTTGATACGGTGAGCGCGTCTCGAGCGCATCAAGAACACGACGACGTAGTTTTGGTCCTTCAATCGACCAATCGAGTTCAGAGTAATTGTTTGGCACTGGCACTAAGACATACATAGCAGACTTACCTTCAGGTGCTAGTGTCGGGTCAAGGACGGATGGATTTTGGACATAAAATGAAAAGTCATCTGAGAGTTCTAGGGTTTGTGTCATTTCCCGAACGTTTTTCTCGTAATCTTCCGCAAAATAAATCGTGTGGTGAGGTGCATCAAACGTTCGGTTGACACCAAGGTATAGCATGAACGTCGAACACGAGAACTTTTTACGATCGATTTTTGGTCGGGACCATTTTTTCAACACACCTTCTGGAACGAGATGATTCATCGCATGTGCAAAATCAGCACCGATGATGACTTCATCGAATAACTCATGTTGACCTGACTCGAGGATGACTCCTTCAACGGCTTTCCCGTCTAAGATCAACTGTTTAATTCCCGCACCTAACTGGATTGTCCCACCGAGCTCTTCGATTGCGCGTTGCATTGCAAGCGGTACTTGATGCATCCCGCCAATCGGATGGTGGACACCGTAAGCATGTTCCATATATGACAAGATAGAAAAGCCACCTGGACATTCCCAAGCTGACATGCCTAAATACTTCGCTTGGAACGTAAAGGCATACTTCAGTTCTTCGCTCGTAAAGTAATCGGATAAAACGTCATAGAGGGATCGACCGAGCGAAAGACGCGGAAGTGCCGTTAAGACACGCGATGATAAGTAATCCGTCAGCCGATCGTGACGCGTCTGCAAGATTGGCATGAGTTTTCCAAGCTTAAGTGCTTGCTCTGCCATGAATCGATCGTATCCTTCTCCATTTCCAGGGAAGTGTTGTTCAATCGTCTCTTTCATTCGATCCCGATCCGTCGTCATCGTGAAATGCTCCGTCCCGCCTTTAAAATAGAGCGTATACATTGGATCAAGTGCCTTTAGATTTAAATAATCTTCTAACTGTAGACCAGATTCACGAAAAACATTTTCTAAAATATGCGGCATATTAAGGAACGTTGGTCCTCGATCAAACGTGTAGTCACCTAGCTTGACGGCAGAAGTTCGTCCACCGACTTGCGTTTGTTTTTCGTAAACGGTGACGTCTACTCCTTTTCCTGCTAATAACAAAGCACATGCAAGTCCCCCAGGTCCTGCTCCTATCACTGCTACGCGTCGCTTCACCCAAATCTCTCCTTTTTATCTCTCATCGTTTCAACTATTATACTAAGCACATAGTAAAAGCAACAAATTTAAACTGTTTGCTAACTGTAAAAACGCCAGACTTCGCTTAGGAAGTGGCGTTTGCAGTGACAATATACCAGGCACCTTCTTTTAAGAACGGTGTGATCGAAATGTTTTCAAACCCAGCTTTTGATAAATCTTCTTTCAATTCTTCCTTACTTGGTAACGGATACAGATTCTCATGCAACGTCATGAATGCATTGAAAGCTGCCGAGAACGGTGCGCCATGTGAACTGTCACGTAATGGTGTGACGAGAATGACCGTACCATCATCCTTGACGAAACGACGAACTCCTTCTAATAGCGCAAGTCGTTCTGGTTGCGGGAAATAATACAAAATATTATTCATCATGACTCCATCATAGGTCTCTTTGACATCATAGGTCTTGATGTCACCGACAACAAAATCAATCTCCTCGCTCGTGTCTCGTCGTTTTGCTTCTGCAATGACTGACTCTTCGATATCAATTCCGGCAAGTCGCAAGTCAGGCAACGCCTCGTGAATTTTGCGAAGATATCCACCATACGCACAACCGATATCGAGCAGAGATGTTAGATTGCGACTCCGAATGATATGGCGTACGGCTGGAAAAGCAACAGTCTCAACGAGAGCTGAAGTTTCAGCTACGATGTCTCCATGTTCCTCTCCATTAAAAGTCTTCTGTTGACCATCTTCTAAAAACTGTGGATAAGAGAAGAGTGCTGGTAAATGTAGTTCCATCATTTCAGATAACATAAATCCAATACTTCGATCGTCTGATTGAGAGAGTTCCGGAAGAACGTGGCGCGTCGCCGTATATCGTAAGTCTTTTTTCTTCAAGTGACCGACTGCAACCCCAACTTCGAACCAGCGGGATAATGCTTCCTGTGTCAGCGGACGCTGCATCCGTAGCTGCGCCTCTGCTTGTGTCGCTCCCGTTTGAAGAGCATCGAATAATCCATATTTATAACCGATATACCCATGCCAAAGTGGTAACACCGGTTCTGCGCGTTTCATCCATTTTCGTGCCCGGAAAACTTTCGTCCATTCCTTCAACTGTGCCACAAGCGTTCCCCTCTCTACTGTGTAATACATCCCTTTTCCCAAATAACAACCACTTGTAAACAAAAATTACTAAGCGACACGACAAAAAGAGTCCTTTCCAACCTGTGAGGTCGAAAAGGACTCTTTGATCCCGCATGAACTTAGAAGAACTTCATACCGTATGGGAGTGAATAACCGAGGAATACGGTAACAAGGACGAGCACGATGAAACCGATGACGAAACCGGAGTAAGCTTTTCCTTTTTTAACACGAACAAGTGTCAACTCTCCGAAGATGAGCGTCAATAATCCTGCTGTGATCTTCGCATGGTAGAGTGGATCTGGATTTTCAGACATCCCCATGATTTTGATGTACAGATAAAGACCTGTTGCGAACGTCAATAAAAGTAGAAGACGGAACGCCATATGAATGCCTTTTGCGGCTTTCTTATTGTTCTTGTACATCGAAAATGCAACGAAGAACGTGACCAATAAAAGTACCCAAAGTAAGACGTGTGTGTGAACGAATGCTGTGATTGGCATTTCATTTCCTCCTTTCTTTTCCTATTTCATCGTATCTGATTTCAAGGCGAACACCTAGTGTTATTTTGTTGATATATGGTTTTTTCAGGAGATTGTCACATGTGTCGACTGGACGAGTGGGAATTTGACAGTGAAAAGACTGCCTTCCTTCACAACCGACTCCACATGAATTTCTCCACCATGACCGGTAACGATTTCCTTACAAATCGCTAGACCTAGACCAGTACCACCAATTTTTCGACTATCTGAGTTGTCGACGCGGTAGAACTTTTCAAATAGACGACTGAGCGACTGTTCTGGAATTCCGATTCCCTCATCTTGAACTTGAAGAATGACTTGATCAAGTGATGTCGTCAGTACAACATCGATCGCACCACCAGACGGTGAATACTTCACCGCATTATTCAATAAATTATTGAGCAACTGTCTGATTTTTTCTTCATCTGCTTCAATGACAGGCAACTGACTTCCTTCATGACGGAATGTAATCTGATGTGCTTTTGTCGAAGCGGCATAAAACTGTGTCGTTTCTTCAGCAATCGTATAGACGTTCACCGCTGCTTTTTTATACGATTGTGTCCCTGACTCCATACGCTGGACGTCTAAGAAATCGTTGACGAGATTCGCAAGACGTTCCGTTTCCGAATGAATCGTTCGTAAATATCGATCTTGACGCGATTCTTCGATATCGCGGTTGAGCATGAGCTCTGTAAAACCATAAATCGAAGAGAGTGGCGTCCGAAGTTCGTGCGATACAGTTGAAACGAGTTCTGATTTCAATCGATCCATCTCAGTCTCTTTCGTCACATCTCGCATGACGAGCATCGTTCCTTTATGCACGTGATGGATTTGGATCACCTCGACATAAAATTGAATGAATACTGTTTCGTTTCGAATCGAGAACTGTAAACTATCCGTCGGTAATTTTCCACGAAGAACTGAATCGACGTATCGACTGAAGACTTCCGGTTCGTCGACAACGGATCGAATGACTTCTAAGCACGATTGCAATGTCTCCTGTTCAGTCTCAACACCATAGCGTAATTCCGGGAATAAATCATATAAAGGTCGATTGACGAAGACCTCTTCTTTACCCGGTTCAAGATAGATGACAGCCTCTCGAATCGAATCGAGAATCCGCTCCGTCTTTGTTTTCTCTTTCGTCATTTCGTCAAATAACCGCATCCGTAAAAGGGATAGCGATAATTGCCGGGAGAAAGACATGACATCACGCATCTGTTCGTTCGTGAACTGATCACGATAACGAACTAAATAGATGTAGGCGATGATATCACCTGACGTCGGTTCAAGAATCGGTACCGCCGTTTCGTACATATAGTACGGGTAAGGTAAGGGATGATTACTTGCGACTTGTTTAGAAGAATGGACAGGCGCTTTCAGCGATTCGGCTCGTTTTAAGAGTGACGCATCGTTTTGAAGTAATTGTTCTGCCAATTCATCCGTCATTCCATACGTAACGACAGAATAACTATCTTCTTCATCAACAAATACTAATGCACCAATCTCAGAATCCGTGATCGTGACGAGCTTCTCGATGATTTCCGGATAGGCAGTCAACGACTCACGTGCCGCTAATGTCTCCGTCAAATCATTACGATATTGAAGATGTTGCTCATTACGCATCGTCAACTCGAGTGCTTCTTCGAGCTCCTCTTGCTGTGCTTGAAGTTCTTCTTGTTGCGCCTGTAATTCTTCCTGTTGCGCCTGTAATTCTTCATTTTTCGCTAACAAATGCTGTTTGTTCTCAGAAATCGAACTTGCCATCTGATTGAAGGATAACGCGAGAATACCAATTTCATCTTTACGATTTGGCACTTTTACACTCGAAACGTCCTCACCGTTTGCAAGCCGCTGACTATTTTTGACGAGAGATAGCAATTCCATCGTAATCCGGCGAATGAATGGATAGATAAAGAAAATCAAAACAGCAATCAAAACGACGATATTCGCTAACCAAATCAGTTGCGTCGTACGGATTTCCTGTTCTAACTGATCACTTGTCCGCTGGGCCCAATCTTCCAAGAACTCACGATAGCCACCGAGCGCTAACTCACTTTTATTGATTTCTGACAGTACGTCAATGTTTCCTTGAGCATCTAATTGAATTTGACCTTCAGCTAACAATTGCCGACCGAGCGGTAACTCAGCAAGCGTTGTTCCTTTTAAAAATGATTCCGTGACGTCTCCTGACTCTTTCGCTTGAACGTAGGATTGGATCAGCGGCAAGATGGCATCGAAGTAATACTGATACAATTCTCTCGAGGACTGGGCGAATGCCTTTCCTTGAGCATAAATGGCATTTTCTTCGAACCACGCTGTCTGTTGATCAATCTTATCTTGTTGAGTCATGACTTGATTGTATAATTCTCCATTTCCCATCAAGGCATATCCACGCATGTTGAACTGGACATCCTGCCATTCTTCCCATAATGCACCCGCACGCGCGCTCCGATCACGAATGTCTTCTAGTTTCGCCCGTGTCGCCTGCAATTTCGTGTCAGTATAGTTGTAGACGATCAATGATGAAATCATCAATGTAGCTAATACGACATAAAAGGATGCCATGAGTTGGCGTCCGATTTTTCGATTAATCCACTTGGTGATCACTCAGTATTCCTCCCACGACATCAATCAGTTCTAAAGGACTAAATGGCTTTGAGAAGAAATAGTTCGCACCGATTTCTTCTGCTCGTTCTCGATCTGATTGTTGGCTCTTAGCAGTCAGCATCATGATTTTCAGATGTTGCTTATCCGGATGTTGTCGTACTTTCTCGATGACTTCAATTCCCGTCATTCCAGGCATCATATAATCGAGTAGAACGAGATCGTATTCTGCGTTCATAATTTTTTGATACGCCTCGTCTCCGTCAGTCGCTTCATCGATTGTATATCCTTCATCTTCTAGTGTATCGAGTACCAACATTCGTAAGACATCTTCGTCTTCCGCTAATAAAATACGTGCCATCTATTAAAACCTCCCAAAATTATCCATCATCAAAGTGACATATCTTCTTTATTTTACACAGTTCCTTCACAATAAGAAATGGAAATCACTTAAGAATCTGATTTTATCCCTTTATTCCTCATCCCTCTTTCGACCTATACTAAAACCTCCTTCGTCTCTACCTTAAGTAGGAGGACGAAGGAGGTTTCGATAGTAGCAACACTAAATCAAACTAAATCAATCGTTTCGTTTAAAGCAAACGCATAAATGACTTTGCGTGAAATTTGAATATGCAGAATCGCTTCTAATGCTTCTTGATACAGGTTCAACTGAGTCGCATACCTTTCCCGTAACATGTCAGCAGGTGTCTGTCCGATTTCAGTCGTAACGATTTGATCCGATTTATAGTCTAGTAGAATATACGATTCTCCATCCTGAATCAAACAATCGACGATTCCTTGCATGACAGCATCATCTGACGGCCCTGCCCAATCTTTCCGGAAACGTGACGCTTCGATTTTATAGGTAAATGGCAACTCTCGATAGACTTGGTTCGTCCGCAATCGTTCACAGAACAGCTGACCGATTTCTGAATCAAGGAATCCTTGTAATTGCACTGTTGCCTCCCGCATCGTCGTCGCTTCGATTGGCGTGATCCGCTCAGTCGCTTCCCATTGATCAATTTGTAGCGCAATCGCTTCATCCGGTTCATACAATTGCATCGCTAAGTGTAAGACCGTTCCTCGTTCCGCCCCACTTAAAATAGGTCCGAGGAATTGTGGTGTTCGGTAATACGTCGTCTGACGATATGTCGTTTCAAATGCCGCACGCTCAAGCTGTTCCGCACGTTTGAGTTCCGTAACGGTCTGCTTCGCTGCCGTTTCCGTCGCAAGTAGGTGTGGATACTGATACGCAAACGCCGATTCGACAAGTTCTTTCACTTGAGAATTAACTGGCACATCAATTTTTTCAAGCTTCTGGACATGTTCAAGCTGCTCTACAAGTGTTGAAATTTCTTGATACGGTGCCAATTCTTCTAGGGACATCACACGAATGGACCAATCCGTCTCATCTGGGCGCAATAAGCTGCTGCGTAACACTGCCGGAACAACCCATTCCGCGTAACTTTTAGCTTGCCTTCGGTCATTTTCAGGTAGTAAAACTTCATCCGGTGGCGTCATCTGCCAATTTACCATTTGATCTTCTAGATCCTTGACGGTTCCGACAAGAATTAATTTTTCCTTCGCTCGCGTCATCGCAACATACAGAACCCGCATCTCTTCTGCTTTCATCTCTCGATCCATTTCGCGGCGAATGACTTCCTTCAAAAGTGTCCCAGATCGCAAACGACGAATCGGATCGATAGCGTCTAAGGCAATACCATATGTCTTATGCAACTGAATCGCCTGCAGTTGATCCTGTTTGTTAAATTGTTTCGTCAATTGACTGACGATTGTTACTGGAAACTCAAGCCCTTTTGATTGGTGGATCGTCATGATTCGAACAACGTCCTCGTCTTCTCCAAGTGAGCGAGCTTCAGCAAAATCTTCTCCTCGTTCAATCAATCGATTGATCAGACGAAGGAAACGATATAGTCCACGATAACCGGACGTCTCATACTGCTTTGCTCTCTCGTACAGGGCATTCAAATTCGCCTGTCGACTTCTCCCTCCGGCGAGGCAACCAACATATTCAAAATACCCAGTTTGATCAAAGAGCGAACGAATGAAAGCAGGCAGTGCACTTCCACGTGCTTCTGTTCGCCATGCTTGAATCTGACGGATGATTTCATCGATTCGGAGACCGAGAGAAGACTCCTCTGTCGCCATTGCTAGCGCTGCCTCATAAAAGCTTCCCTCTTTTTGTTTGGCACGAATCCGTCCCAAATCACGATCCGCCACTCCGAAAATCGGAGATCGGAGTAGACTCGCAAATGGAATGTCTTGGAGTGGATTATCGATCGTCTTGAGCAATGCCATCATGATTTGAATTTCCGTCGCTTGGAAATAGCCACCGGTTGTATCTGCATAAACAGGAATCTCATACTGTTCGAGTACTTCAACGAGTGCCTGAACGCGCTTGCCGCGTGAGCGTGCTAACACGACGATGTCACGATATTCACAGGTTCGGAATCGATTTGCTTTTGCATCATAGATGAGATGCGGATGCTTCGAATCAACAAGTTCGAGAATTCGTGTCGCAATCGCTCGTGCTTCCACCTCTTCCTTTTCACTATCAAGTGGATCGATCAATAGCAACTCTGGCGCTACTTGCTCCGATTCTAGATAACTCAGATTCCCGAGTCGAAGGTGCGCCGCTTCATCGTAATCAATTTCGCCAACCGTCTCATCCATGACTTGGCGGAAGATTTGATTCGTTCCATCCAGCACCTCAAGACGACTTCGGAAGTTTTTTGTTAAATCGATGCGTGTTCCGACATCGGTCTGCTGGAATCGTTTGAATTTCTCAAGGAATAATCCCGGTTCAGCATGACGAAATTTATAAATCGATTGTTTGACATCACCGACCATGAATAAGTTTCCTGTCGCCTCATCTGTTTTCGAGACCAATTGAATGATTCGTTCCTGGACTTCGTTCGTATCTTGATATTCATCGACGAGAACCTCAACGAAGCGTTCTTTGAGAAGTTTTGCTACATCTGACGGTTGATCTTCTTCCGTCAAAATCTCTAGTGCAAAATGTTCCAAATCCGAAAAATCGACGATCCCACGTTGTTGTTTCGCTTCGAGATAATCGCTTGCGAATTGACGTACGAGTGTGACGATCGTTTCCACATGTCGGAGCTGAGACCGTAAGTCCTCTAAATAATCGACGCCAGTTTTTTGAACGAATAGTTCTTTCATTTTCTTAAACTCTGCAACAAGTCGCGTTCGCTCTGTTTGAAACGGTTTGATGCCTTCATCTCCGCGTGGACTCTTCCAGCGACCAAATTCTAATGCTTGAAAAGCAAGTGCAACCATCGACCATTGTCGTACCGACGTCTCAAGTGAGGTAAAAGGCGCAATATCCTGTCGCATCATGTTTCCCATTTCCACGTATCCAGATTGCTCCAGCTCAAACGCCAGTTCTCGGTAACGCCCTAATAAATTCGAGAGACTCTCCCATTCTAGTTCGACCAGTCGCTGCATGAGTGGAGAATCATCCGGGTCAATCGGCTGATCGTACTGACTGATTAAGTGTGCATAAAAAGCTTCTGGATCCGGTAAGGAACGAGAAAAGCGATAAAGATTCGAAATCAGTGACAACATTGCTTGATCATCTCGATCTGACGTATAACTATCGATCAAATCATAGAATCCTGAATCCTCAGAGGCATAAAAGGACTCAAAGACTGCTTCTAAAACATCGTCTTGTAATAATAGTAGTTCAGATTCATCAGCGATTCGAAACGCCGGATCCAGACCGATCCGGTAATAGTTTTCGCGTAGAATCGATAAGCAGAATGAGTGGATCGTCGTGATTTGGGCTCGGTTCATCAATTGACGTTGTTTTTTTAAATATAGATCGTCCGGTGCCTCTTTAATACGCTGATCCATGACCTCGATGACCCGAGTCTTCATTTCACGTGCTGCCGCATTCGTAAAGGTAGCGACAAGAATCCGGTCTGCAGATAACTCATCTTCAGGATCAATCAATCGTTGTGTCAGTCGCTCGACCAGGACGGCTGTCTTCCCTGACCCTGCTGCCGCTGAGACTAGGATATGTCCACCTCTTGCTGAAATGGCTTGTTGTTGTTCTTCCGTCCAACGTACACTCATTCTTCTTCCTCCTTCAGCCGTTCCAGTACTTCTTTTTCAGACATCGGTTTTAGTGGGCGATAGTGATTACCGAGTGATTCATCGAACTGACAAACTGAGCGATACTCACAAAAACTACATGGTGTCCGCTCCTGATAATCAAATGGATTGATGGCGATATCTCCGTCATAAATATCTTGACTACTCTCTTTTAATGCCTCCCACGCATGATTCATCAATGCCGATAAGTCTTCCTCTTGTACGACACCTTTCGTTTGTGTCTTATGAAGTCCATTTTTCGTAAACGTCACTTTGACAAGCGGTGATTTTTTTCGTTCGTCGTACGCAATATGATCCATCGCTCGTAGTACCTCGTCATTTTCTAGGATGACGCCTTGCATCTGATAGGACTCGAGTAACAATCGATTGCGCTCTTCTTCGTCAGCAGATAGATCGCCCCGCAACATCGGATTTTTGACGTGGAAGTAGAGTGCACCAGCTGGTTTTGCCTGCTGTTGATACAGTAACTCCGACTGTTCTACGACCGTCTTCAAATAAAGCAACATTTGAATGGCGAGCCCGTAATAGATTTCCGCGAAATCTAGTCCTCGTGCACTGGACTTATAATCAATGATTCGAACGTATAACTGATCACCGATCGTCGCCTGATCAATCCGGTCGATTCGACCCGTGAATTCAATTTCGGTTCCGTCCGGTAACGTAAAGCGTAATGGTGGGAAGGTCGCATTCCCAAAACTGATTTCAAATAAGTCAGGTTCAAAATCTGTTCGTTTTGCTTGTTCGACGAGCATTTTTGCTGTTTGCTCCACGACATCCGTCAATTTTTTCTTAATATATCCGAACCGACTCGAACTCATCAAGATCGCGTTCTGAATTTCCGGTGTCACCTTTTCGACAGCTTCCTTCGCGAGTGTTCCACATGTTTCTCCATCAATGTCTTTCCAATGTCGTCCCGAAGACTTGATACTGAGTGAAAGATCATTTAGTGCACCGTGGAACAAATTCCCGATGTCCGGCGCTTCGAATTTATACAGCTTCCGCTCGCGTAAACGAAGACCATACCGAGCAAAATGCTTATACGAGCAGGCGTTATACGTTTCAAAACGCGAAACGCTCGCTTGTAACGAATCACCGTATAAACGATGCGCTAACCCTTCTGGCAAGGCTTCTGCTTGATTTTGATAGAACAATGCGCTCGAGAATAGTCCCATTCGTTCGCGTCCCTGACCGTTCTCAAGAAGCGTATTGTATACTTCGAACCAAATCGGCTGAATCGGATAACGTCGTTGAAGACGACGGAGTTCGATTGCTGTCGCTGCTGCTGCACGACCCGGACTCGTCACGAAATCGAGTTGTTCTTGCGGGACGTGTTCACCAGCCTCCGCAAAGTGTGTCTTAATCGGACGGTCCAGCAACAGTTGTCGCTTTAATTGTTTCGTGATGGCTGCTGGCTGAAGCGCCTTTCCTTCTTCATCGACAAGTGCATAACTAACATACAATGCTTCGCTTGGAGCCATCATTCCTTGATAGAGATAAAACAGCTCATCATCAAACACGTCGAGGGACGCCTTTCCGACCGGAATCCCATGTTCGTGTAAAAAGTCATGATCACTTTCAGACAGTAACTTCGATTGATCTTGAACAAACGGAACCAGTCCATCATTTGCGCCAAGTAAAAAGACGACTTTCACCCGTTGGAGCCGTCCACGGACATAGTCCGTCGCGATGACTTGATCGAGCGATGGAGGAACAAGCGCAAAACGAAGGCTCTCGAGTCCTGTCTCGACCATTTGAACGAATAGGTCTGTCGATAACGTATGCTCGGGTGCAGCAGCTTCCAACTGTTCAAATAGGTGCAGCATCGCTTCATACACTTGATCATGCTCTCGGGCAGCAAGAAGCTGGTCTTGCTCTAGTGCTTGTTTACGCCACTCCATCAAACGTGCTGCAATTTTTTGTTCTTCAAGGAATTGATAGAGACCTTTCGTATAGGCACTCATCGTCTTCGCCTGCTTTAATCGACGGTGCAACGGTTCAATCAATTCGACTACGAAAGTCCGGAGTCGATTCAATTCCTCTTCTTGTACGAGTTCTTCTTCCGTCAAGCGAACTTCTTCTGCTAAGCGCCGCTTTAATTGCCACGGTTGTTGCCACATCGATCCTTTGATTCCTCGTTCGAGTACGAATGTCTCGAAACGATCGAGCGCTAGACGCGCATCTACTGCTGGAATTGGTAGTAGCTCCGTTTTGAGCAAACGAAATACCGTTTCCTCCCGATATCCCGATGTCACAATGTCTAAAGCGGATTGAATGAGGTCAACGAGCGGATGATGTACCATCGACTCACGTTGATCCAAGAAATACGGGATATCATACATTTGGAAGGCTCGTTCCAAGTGATCCGCATACGGCTCTAAGTGTCGCACGACGAATGCCATTTGATGGAAGCGATATCCTTTTTGCCGCACGAGTTGAATGGCCTTCCGAACAGCCGCCTCTGCTTCAACTTGACGGTTGACCGCAGCTGTCATCTGAAAGCCGTCGACGTCGTGATCGACAGATGGATATCCTGGCTTTAACAGTGCCTGCTCCAAATGTCTTAGCCCTTCAGAGCGGAACTTAACCGGCTGTTCATACAATACTTCTTCGTATGGAATTGATTGTTCTTGCATTTGACCAATCAACTGCATATAGCACCGCTGCGAAACGCCAAACGAGGTTTGCTTCGCATATGGATCCGTTGCGTCCATCGTAAAACTGATGTGCATCTCACATACTTGTTGCATTAAGGCAAGCAATACTTGCTGTTCCTGGAGCGAAAACTCGTAAAATCCATCAACGATGATCGTCGCTTGATTCAGTCGTGCTTTAGGAAGTAGCATGAGTAACGTCGTGTAGTAGTCGTCTGCATGAAGTGCTTTATTCACAATACGCTCCGTAAAGCGTTCATAAATCAAAGCGAGATCGTTTAATTTTGGCGATCGTTCGAGGGAGCGATCACTCACTTGGCGTAACATGTCTGGCTCAATCAACGAACGTTTAAATGATGCAATCAGTTCATCGAGTCCTTGGAAGAATCCCGGCATATTTTTCGTTCGTTTAAAGATTTTCAGTTCGTCTTCTGATTCCTCGACGACTTGCCGGAGTAATAACTGCGTCCCCGTCTCATCAAGAAATGGAATGGCTTGATTCCCGTAATCGCGTAAAATATGAAACGCAAACCGACGTAAACTCATGACCTCAAGGCGAACAAGACCAGCAATCCGTTCGTCCGTCGCAATCCGACGCTCCATTTCAAATGACATCTGATCTGGAACGATAAAATACATCTTCTCACCGAGTGGTCGTTGCTCGAGTTCTTGTACGACGCGTTCGATCAACTGTGTCGTTTTCCCGCTACCGGCACGTCCAATGTGCATATGGTTCATCAAGAAAACCTCCTCTTCGTTTTATCTACATCTAGTATCGCATAAACAAGAACAAATGTACTGTTTCTGACGAATGTCTTTTCCATCCGCATTTGCTATAATCAGGACAAATCTTATGTAAAGTTGGTGATGGTCCATGTCACTCTATGCAATGATCGGCGGCGAGCACGTTCTCGCATCCTTGATTCGTTCGTTCTATCATCAAGTCTACCATGATTCGTTGTTGCGTCCGTTGTTCCCTGACGATCGACATCGTGTCGAACAAGCACAGCTCTCTTTCTTGACCCAGTTGACGGGCGGTCCTCGTGATCCGGATCAAGAACCAACGAGTTTAGCAATGATTCACCGTCTCTTACCGATTCATGAAGAGCACGCCATTCGATGGTTAGAATTGATGGAAGTCGCTTCCGTCGATGCGATTCCAAATATAGAGGCACGGGGACAACTCATGGAGCGACTACGGATTGGTGCGATGAATGTGTTGCGCGTTTGTGAAGCACACCAGATGGATTGAGGGATTTTCCTTTCTCATCTGTCCAATTCCATGTAAAATAATAAATGGAGGCGATAAAACATGACGGAAGAACAAGAACAACGACCGGAACTCGTAAAGAATGCGATCGAGCAAGCAGAAGCATCGACGAACCAGGACGATACACTCGAAGAAGAGCAAACCGAGGAACAAAAAAAGTTAGACCATATTAAAGGTCTCGTAACACTTGAACGCGGATCTGATTACTATCGTGTCGTTTTTTATGACGACCATAAACATCTGATTTTCAAGGAACTTGATTACGATCGTGTAGACTTCGTAGGTCGTTTCTACAATGATAGCTTTGATCCGACAAACTTGACGGAACTAGAAGAAATCGCAGAAAAAGCACTCTCGACTTCTTTACGGAAGCGATTCCTTTAATGCATAAAAGAAGCCGCACTCCTAAGGGAGAACGGCTTCTTTTTTTATTGCTCGGATTGCTTTTTCTTACGACGGAGGACGTAAGCCAAAACACCACCAGCAACAGCGATTCCTGTTGCTGCCAAGATTGGGAATAAGACTTTTTTATTCGATGTAAGTTTTTGTTTGACCTGTTCGAGACGCGATGTGTTCGTCTCTTTTAAAGCGATTGATGTCCGACGATTCATCGTGACGTGTTTCGCAGCATCTGTCACGACGATTCGTTTCGTGACCCAGCGACGATTTCCACCATCATCAACGACCAATTGTCGTGCTCGTTTAATTCCCTTGATTCGTTTACCCGGTGTATTTTCTGGACGCACGATGCGGGAACTGATAAAGCGTCTGCCACCTGTCGCACCAAATCCAGGCTGTAATTTCCGGCGATTTAACCATTCATATGATTCATTCATTGTGTCGCGGTAAAAGTTACCGCTTCACCTCCCTATGATTTCTCTCTCTACTGTTTCTCCTTACGTAAGTAAGATTCCTGTTATGTGATTCCACTTTTCATCGATTCTTAAACTCAGATATCTGAAAACGACGTTGCATTTCATACGCTAACTCAAGTGTTTTAATCCGTTGTCGTTCGATGCTGTAAGCAGATGCGTCCGTATCAATGCATTGACCAGTCTGAAATTCGACCTGTACTTTACCGGATTTTTTCTGAACAGTCTTCATCTGCTTGAAATTAATCCACACACATTCTTCTTTTTCCTTAGCTGTCGTCGGAAAAAAGATTGTCTGCGCCTGCCAATCAATTAAAACAGGTGTTTTTCGATTTGGTCCAAGAACATGTCTTGCCGCTTCAATCCTACCACGCATTGATGAACCAAAATATAAGCACGATTCTTCAATCAATTTAATCGGATGTCCCTCTAAAATACTTTCAGAGTGCTCTTTGATGACAAGTGTCTGTGGTTCTCCGTACTGACCATATCGTGGAATGAGGGCAAGTGTCTCTTCAGTGATCGGATATGACATATTCTTCGCTCCCTTCTTGGATTAAATTGGTTATATCAAATTTCCGTTGCCTCTGCATGAATATGACGATTATTTCCTACTCAAAAAAACGAGATCAAAAGATCCCGTTTTTAGTATTCTTTCCTATTTTTTTCATCTTGTTCTTCATTCTGTTCAATAAAATGACGTGGAAAATTAAAAATCACACAAACTTTTCCGACTCCATTTCCCGCAGACCGATTCTCAATTGCTACCGTACCGTCATGACGTTCGACGATTCGTTTGACGATATAGAGACCAAGACCAAACTTCCCTTCCTTGCCCCGTGAAAATTGATGGAACAGTGGTGAAGAGGCATCGAGCGGTGGTCCATCATTTTCAATTTCAATATGAACGTGATCTGCTGTTCCAGACAATCGGATGTCAATCTGTGTTTCGGCATAACGAATCGCATTGTCCATGACATTTTCGAGTGCAACTCTTAATTGTTCCCCTTCCCCAAGAACAATTCCAGCTTCTCCACTGACATGCCATTTTAGTGACTTCGTTCCGGAAAAGCGATTTTGCAACAGATGGATCATCCGGTCAATATCAACATTATCCCACGTCGAACGGTCGAGTTCGAAATAATCGAGTTTCGTGACGTAAAGAAGTGCTGCGACTTTTTTCTCCAACCGTTCCGCTTCCTCATCGATAACCGATACGGATCCGGTTAAATCACCGTCGGGGTAAATACCATCTGAGATGGACTGAGCATAACTTCGAATGACCATGATTGGCGTCTTCAAATCATGCGAGATGTTTTGAAGTAGTGATTTTTGTGCTTTATCTTGTTTTTCAAGATCCATCCGCATCGCATCGACGGATCGTGCCAGTCGTCCAATTTCATCCCCACGATCGAGCGGTAGTGGTGTATCCCATTTTTGAGCCGCGATTTTTCCAACTGCTCTTTCGATTTCGACGAGCGGATGCGTCAGACGACGCGCCAACCAAAAAGCAATGAATAACGTAAAGATACTACCAATGATCACGACAAAGCCGATTTTTGAAAAGAGTTGTGTAATCAATTCTTGTCGATAAGCATCCCATACGTATGAGACACGATAGTAGGTTTCGCCGCTTTCTTCCATTTTACGAATACTATAATAGACATCTTCTTTATCAAGACGTGTCGTATATTTCGCCGTAATCGTTTTTTGATCAATCGCGTCACGATACATCTGATTAATCAGTTGTTGCGGCGCCCCACCGTAATAAAGTTTTCCGTTTTTTGAAAGGAGAAGAATATTAACGGAACGGGATTCTTGTTTTCGACGATCGAATTCAATCGGATTATCTTGTAGCATCTCGATGACAGAGGCATCCTTTGAGAAGAATACTTCGCTATTCTCGAGCGTCGCATAGACTTGTTCATCGATGAAGTTTCCAATCGATGAACGGATGACAAGGAGAATGACTGCAGATAAGGTGACGATGACGAGCAGAAACATCGCCCAAATCTGAAATCCGAGACTGCGATTTTTCATGCAGACACCAGGCGATAGCCGATGCCGTAAATCGTTTCGAGTTCTAGTTTCGATAATTTTTTACGGACACGACGGACAAGATCATCGACGACGCGGTCCGAACCGAAATAATCGTCACCCCAGACACTGACTAGAATCTGCTCGCGAGACATCGGCGTCCCGATTTGTGTCGCAAATAAAATTAAAAGATCATACTCTTTCGACGTTAGATCGATTTCTTGACCATTTTCCTCGATGATTCGTTTCTCAGGATAAATCATATAATCGCCGTATTGAATGACGCCACTTTTCGGTGTCGCATACGTGCGTGCCAAGATTTTTTTGACACGAATGACCAGTTCACGCGGAAGGAACGGCTTCGCGATATAATCGTCCGACCCCATCTCGAGACCAATGATTTTATCGATATCCTCATCACGCGCTGAGATGAAAATGACGGGTGTCGTTTCATCATGTGCCTTGATTCGTTTAATCAATTGAAAACCATCCATATCCGGTAACATGATATCTAAAATCCATAAATCTGGCTTCTCTACGATGGCAGAGGCTGCTGCCTCACCAGACGTAAACGATTTAACTTGCCATCCTTCTTGTTCCAAGTACTTCACGAGTACACGATTCAAGTTCACTTCATCATCAACCAAATAGATTGTATGCATGGCTCTCACTCCTCGACTAATGTGCTTTGTTTCAGTGTATCAAAGGAATTCCGCAAAATTATGGGAGAGTGGATAATAATTCAAAAAAACCTTTCTTTTCAAAAGAAAAGAAAGGCGAAGTCATAAATTTTCTATTATTTGACGAGACGGAGCGCTGGATACGCTACTTGCTCGTTCTTTGAAGTCACAGGTGTTACCTGTTGACGCCGTTCGATTTTTACGACGTGCGTCAAAAATCCGACGCCGCCTCCTAGTAATACCGTTACACCCGTCATTAATAGAATCTCCATTTTCTTCGCCACCTTTTCCATCGCAATTGATAATCAGTATCATCCTCAACCTGACTATAGCATGCTTAAACGAAAATGAGAAGCGTTCTCATAAAATTAATCGTCTAAAAACTTTTTTTGTTCCAGTTCATGACGTTTTCGGATGATTTCCTTCCAATCGAATTGCCCTTGTTCGAGTCCATTGATTAAAATTTCAGCTGTCCCGACATTCGTTGCGAGCGGCAGATCGTACACATCGCATAATCGAATGAGTGCCGAGACATCCGGTTCATGCGGTTGCGCCGTCAGCGGATCGCGTAAAAAAATCACGATATCAATCTTTCCTTGCGCCACGAGTGCTCCGATTTCCTGATCACCGCCAAGTGGACCTGATTTACAGCGATGGACATGCAAATCTGTCGCCTCCATGATTCGTTGCCCAGTCGTTCCTGTCGCATACAATGTATTTTTCTTGAAAAACTCTGCGTAAGCTCGAGTAAAGCCCATCATCTCGTCTTTTTTTTCATCATGCGCGATCAAAGCGATATTCATCTGTATCCCCTCCTTCTTGTCTATGCACAGAAAAAGAACTTCAGAAACCTGAAGTTCTTAAGCCACTTATGAATTCGTCGGTTGTTTCTTCAACACGGTCCGTAAAATTTTACCGGTCGTATTACGAGGCAATTGTTCGATGAATTCAATCTGTGTCGGACATTTATATTTGGCAAGTGATGTCGCACAGAACGTCTGTGCTTCCTCTTCCGTCATGGGCTCTCGGGCGACGACGAACGCTTTAACAGCCTCTCCCATCTCCTCATCTGGTATGCCGATGACCGCTGCTTCAATGACGTTCGGATGCTGGTAGAGCACTTCTTCGACTTCGCGTGGGTAGACGTTATAACCACCAACGATGATCATGTCTTTTTTCCGATCTACGATATAAAAATAGCCATCCTCATCTCGACGTGCTAGATCACCCGTATACAACCAGCCATCTCTTAACGTCGCTTGTGACTCTTCTGGCATCTTATAATAGCCCGTCAT
This sequence comes from Exiguobacterium sp. EA-TM-5, assembly GCF_053878415.1. Lineage (NCBI taxonomy): Bacteria > Bacillati > Bacillota > Bacilli > Caryophanales > Exiguobacterium > Exiguobacterium sp. EA-TM-5. The sequence continues at coordinate 2,832,265 of NZ_CM132670.1, forward strand.
GACGTTCGGACCACGAACGATCAATTCTCCGACCTGACCATCTGGTAATTCTTGTCCGAGTTCATCGACGACTTTATTTTCGACATCAACGATCGATGTCCCAATCGAGCCTGGCTTCTGGACACCATTGACCGGGTTAAAACAAGTAACAGGTGACGCCTCTGACAGACCGTACCCTTCAAGGATATGACACTGGAACGTCCGGTCGAATGCTTCAAGAAGCGGCACCGGAAGACTTGCTCCCCCTGAGACGAACAAACGCGTCGACTCAAAATAAGTCGCATATTCCGGATGTGCTTTCACAGTTTGCAGTAAGAAATTATACATCGTCGGAACACCTGCAAAGATTGTGACCTGTTCTTTTTTCGCTAACTCGAATGTCTCTTGTGGCGAGAAACGTGACGCAATGATGATTGATGCCCCATGTGCGAGTGAAGCATTAACGACGACCGTCAAACAAAAGACATGAAACATCGGTAACACAGCAAGTGTCCGGTCGCTACTCGATACATGTAGATAATCGCCGATCGAGCGCGCATTTGATGTCAGATTTCGATGCGATAACATCGCGCCTTTTGGTTTTCCTGTCGTCCCACTCGTATAGAGAATGACAGCGATATCGTCCAGTTCATTTGTTACTTCAGTCAATGGATGCTCGATTTCGAGCCAGCGATCAAGTGTAATGAATGTCACTTGTTGATGCGTCTCGTTTGGTCCTTCCTGACCCGCGTAAGGAACAGATACGACGATCTTGAGGTTTGGTAAATGGACAAGACGATCTTTTGCTGCTTCGACGAGCGGCGCAATTCCTAAAATCCCTTTCACATCACCGTTCATCAGGATATACCCGATTTCATCTGGCGTGTATGTAGGGTTAATCGGAATCGCAATAGCGCCTTGTTTCATGATGGCATAGTACGCGACTAGGAAGGATGGACTGTTTCCTAAGATAAGCGCAACATGATCACCCTTTCGAATTCCGTTCGCTTCGAGCGCGCCGGCTGCCCGGTGAAACTTCTCGACGAACTCACGATAGCTGACTTGCGTGTCCTCAAACACATACGCCGTTGAGTCCGGATGCGTCCGAGCTGTTTCCTCAACGGATTGAATCAATCCAAGCATGAGCAAAATTCCCCTTTCGAATGAATGACTATTCATTTTTTACGTAAAAAAAATCCATACGTAGTCAAAAGCGACCGTATGGATAGTGTAACACTTTTTGGAAACGTTTTCACCGAGTTTCTTTTTAACCGTTAACGATGACACCGCCATTTAAATGAAGGACCTGTCCTGTCATGTAACTCGAATCATTACAGGCGAGGAACACGTAAGCAGATGCCATCTCAGCCGGCTGACCTGGACGATCCATTGGCGTGTTTTTTCCGAATGTCTTGACTGATTCATCCGGGAACGTCTCCGTGATGAGCGGTGTCCAGATTGGACCTGGCGCGACGGCGTTGACACGAATGCCCTCTTTTGCCAGATTCATTGAAAGACTCCGCGTGAAGCTGACGATTGCTCCTTTAGTAGCAGAGTAGTCGATCAATAATGCGTTCCCCTCGTATGCTGTCGAAGAAGTCGTATTGATGATAGCAGAGCCAAGTGAAAGGTGCGGTAAAGCAGCACGCGCAAGACGCATCATTCCGAAGATATTCGTTTTAAATGTCTTCTCCATCGACTCATCCGTGATGTCCTTCAGACTATCTTCTGGTTTTTGCATACTCGCATTGTTGACGACGATATCTAAGCGACCAAAACGGTCGATCGTTTTTTGAACAAGTGTTTCACAGTAGTCTGCGTCCCCAATATCTCCTTTAGAAAGTAGGACTTCGCCTCCCAATTCTTCAAGACGCGCCTTCGTTTCTTCCGCCCCCTCTTGATCGCCATAAAAGGCAATCACGACTTTTGCCCCTTCTCGGACATAAGCAATTGAGACAGCGCGTCCAATCCCAGAGTTACCTCCTGTGACGATTGCGACCTTGCCTTCTAGTTTTCCCGCTGCTTTATAATCATCACGTTCATAATATGGTAACGGCTGCTCGTCCTCAGTCTTTGGTAACCCTTCAGAAATGCGTTCAAAATTAATAAAGTCCGTCAAAGAACCTTCTAAAAAGTTATCTTTATTGTAGCCCATGAAAAAAACTCCCCCTATGCAGTTGATAGAAGGAGTTTTCCCATAAAGACTTATGCTAAAACGTCTAGGACCTCGTCGAGTTCGACAGCTCCAAAATATTTTTTCAATTCATAACGACCCAGAACTTCACGAAGTGACGCGCGATCATAACGTGAACCTTCTAGCGCCCGTGCGATTTCTTCCGCGTCTTCGACCCCGAAGAAGTCGCCATAAATCTTTGCATCTTCGATGATGCCTTTTTTGACGTTCAATCGGAAGTCAATCGTCCCGATCGGGAAACGCTTCTTATGGATGACGTCGAATTTCGGGGATTTCCCGAAGTTCCAGTCCCAGTTGCCATAACGTTCTGCTGAAATGGCGTGTACTTTATCCCAGTCTTCCTCTGTCAAGATGTACCGTTCAATCTCTTTCCCTTCATAGATCGAGGCAAGGAGATGGTCAACGAATTGTTCCATCGTCAACGGTTCTGTTAGAAATTCCGAGATATTCGCGACGCGGCTCCGAACTGATTTAATGCCTTTTGAGCGCATTTTTTCTTCGCTAACGACAAGCGCATTGACGACTTCTTCGATGTTTGAATCGAGCATTAATGTACCATGGCTAAACATCCGTCCTTTTGTCGTGAACTGAGCGTTACCACTGATTTTTCGGCTTCCGACATGGATATCATTGCGACCAGAAAGCTCTGCTTCGACACCGAGCTTATGCAATGCTTGTACAACCGGTTCCGTGAATTTTTTGTAGTTGTTGAAAGAATCGCCATCATCTTTCGTCAAGAAACTGAAGTTCAAGTTTCCTTCGTCATGATAAACAGCACCACCGCCGGAAAGACGACGGACGACGTGGATGCCGTTTTCTTCGACATACTTCAAATTGACTTCTTCATTCGTGTTTTGATTTTTTCCGACAATGATGGACGGACCATTAATATAAAACAAGAAATAGTCTTCTTCATTGACGTTCAAGTTGTTCAAGATGAATTCTTCGACAGCGAGATTGATTCGCGCATCGCGAATCTCAGGATGGAAGATGAATTTCATTGGGGATTCGTGCTCCTTTTATAATGGAATCAAAATACGATCAGTTACAGCCGTCAACACCACAAGCATCGCCTTCCGCGATGATTTCAAGTGTTTGTTCTTGACGCATCTTCGCGAAAACTTGTTCAAATGCTTCGACTGGTTGGGCACCAGAAATGGCATATTTCCGGTCAAAGACGAAGAATGGAACACCGCGGACGCCCAGTTGTTGCGCCATTGCTTCTTCTTCCCGAACATCTGTCGCTAGTTCTTGTGACGCGAGAAATGCTTTGACGTCTGCTTCAGCAAGTCCTGCTTCTACTGCGATTCGTGTCAGAATGGTTGGGTCATTCAAGTCTTCTCCATTCATGAAATAAGCTGTGAACAAGGCTTCTGATACTTCATTCATCTTACCATGTTTCTTAGCGAATTGAGTCAGACGATGAGCCTCGAATGTATTGGCTGGGATGACTTGATCCATCTCGTAATGTAATCCTTCTTCGCGTGCCGTATCAACGACACCTTGCGACATATTTCGTGCTTGCTCGAGAGTCGTTCCATATTTAGAAGCAAGAATTTCATACAATCCTTGCGTCGGCACTGCCGGCGCATTTGGATCAAGTTCAAAACTCTTGAATTCGACCTCGACATCTTGCTTTTCGTTCACAATCGCTTGTTCTAAGCGACGCTTCCCAATATAACAAAACGGACACGCGTAATCAGACCATACTTCTACTTTCATCAGTGTTCTCTCCTTTTTGTGCAGTATCATACATTAAGCATAGTCGCCTCTAAGCAGAGTTGCAATCTTTCCGCCCAAGTCACTCTTAATCCATACAAAAAGAGCCAAGATCGTTTTGATCTTGGCTCTTTAACTACTTATCGTTTATTCTGTAACGATTGCATGTGCTGCATCTTCGATTTCGATATCGAGTTCTTTCGTGTAAGCAGCCGTTTGATCTGCTGTCCAGTTTAGAACAGATTTCATCTCTTCGATGACCGCGTCTTTATGAGCACGAGCCCATGCGATGTCAAAGAAGACGGCACCTGTACGACGAATGAAGAAGTCAATCGGACGAGCGACCATTTCATGTTCGATACCATAATGAAGTTGAACGTAAACCGAACGTGGAAGAGCTGTCGTAGCTGCATCGTATGCTGCTGCATATTCAAGCACTTTCGGTAGGTTCGAACCGTAGCGTTTCGCTAAGAATTGAACTTCTTCTGTCGATAAACCATTTGAAGCCGTTTGAGCTTTTAGGAATTCAGCAAATCCTTTTGCTCCACCGACGTGTCCACCAGACATTGGCATGTTTTTCGTCGAGCAACGTGCATATGCGACGTTGTCTTCTTTTTTCAAGAGTTTTGCGACGAGATCAACGACATGTTCGCCCATTTTACGGTATCCTGTCAATTTCCCACCAGCAATCGTGATGAGACCTGACTCAGATTGCCATACTTCGTCTTTACGCGAAATTTCAGAAGGATCTTTTCCTTGTTCATAGATCAACGGACGTACACCAGCCCAGCTTGATTCCACGTCTTCCGCTGTTACTTTGACGTCTGGGAACATATAGTGAATCGCATCTAAGACGTAGTCTTGGTCTTCGACTGTGAACTTCGGATGTGCTGTATCTTTATCGAAGAACGTATCTGTTGTACCGACGTATGCTTTTCCATCACGTGGAATCGCAAAGATCATCCGACCGTCCGGTGTATCAAAGTAGACTGCTTGTTTGAGTGGGAATTTCGATTGGTCGATAACAACGTGGACACCTTTTGTCAGGCGAAGTTGTTTTCCGACTTTTGATCCATCTTTTTCACGTAATTCATCGACCCATGGACCTGTCGCATTGACGACTTTTTTCGCACGGATTTCATGTACGTCACCAGTTAAAAGATCTGTTACACGCATCCCAACGACTTTTCCAGCATCGTAAATGAGTTCTTCTGCTTTTGTATAGTTGACGACGCGTGCGCCGTGCTCGACCGCTTCTTTCATGACTTCAATCGTAAGACGAGCGTCATCTGTACGGTACTCGACGTAGTAACCGCCACCTTTAAGACCTTGTTGTTTAACGAGTGGTTCTTTTGCTAATGTTTCTTTCGCAGATAACATCGAACGCCACTCGGAACGTTTAACACCTGCTAAGAAGTCATAAACACGAAGACCAATTGACGTACTGAACGGTCCGAACGTACCGCCTTTATGCATCGGAAGTAACATCCACTCTGGTGTCGTGACGTGTGGTCCGTTTTCGTAAACGATCGCGCGTTCTTTACCGACTTCAGCGACCATTTGAATTTCGAATTGTTTTAAATAACGTAGACCACCATGGACTAATTTCGTTGAACGACTAGACGTACCGGACGCGAAATCCTGCATTTCGACGAGGCCAATCTTCATACCGCGTGACGCTGCATCGAGTGCGATTCCCGCACCTGTGATCCCGCCACCTACGACGAGTAGATCGAGTTCTTCACGTGTTAATCGATTGTAGACATCTGCGCGGTTTTTGCTTGAAAATGGTTGGTTAGCCATGAATAGTTCCTCCTGTTTAGGTTCGAAAAAAAAGAGACCACAACAAACACGCTGACTATGTCAACTGCTGCTGTGGTCTCTCCATATTCTCCGACCGATTTATTAACTTGACCTTACTATAACATAGATCACATCATTTGAACAACATCGTAGCTTGAACAGCTTTTTTCCATCCACCGTAGAGTGCATCCGTCTCTTCTTTTGCCATGCTTGGCTCAAAACGACGTTCTTTTTTCCATTGGGTAGCAATCTGTTCACGGTTCTCAAAGAATCCGACAGCAAGACCTGCGAGGTATGCTGCACCTAACGCTGTTGTTTCATTGATTTCCGGACGTTCAACCGGTGCTTGAATGATGTCACCTTGGAACTGCATCAAGAAGTTATTCTTCACCGCTCCACCGTCAACACGAAGTGTCTTCATCTCGATTCCTGAATCTTGCTCCATTGCCGATAGGACATCACGCGTTTGGTAAGCAAGTGATTCAAGTGTTGCACGGATGAAGTGTTCTTTTTCCGTCCCACGTGTTAAACCAAAGACCGCTCCACGGACGTCAGAATCCCAGTATGGTGTTCCAAGACCCACGAAAGCAGGTACGACGTAAACGCCGTCTGATGACGTGACACGTGTCGCATATCCTTCTGATTCTTTAGCATCATCAATGAGACGTAATCCGTCACGTAACCATTGAATCGCAGAACCTGCGACAAAAATACTTCCTTCTAAAGCATATTCGACTTTTCCGTCGACACCCCACGCAATTGTCGTGAGCAATCCATGGTCTGATTTCACGGCCTCTTCACCTGTATTCATTAACATGAAGCAACCTGTACCGTACGTGTTCTTCGCCATTCCTTTGTCGAAACACGCTTGACCAAATAATGCGGCTTGCTGATCGCCTGCTGCTCCTGCAATCGGAACCGCCTCACCAAAGAAATGATATCCTGCTGTTTCAGCATAGACTTCTGAAGAAGGACGAACCTCTGGAAGCATTGCTTTAGGGACATCTAAGATTTCAAGTAATTCATCATCCCATTTTAATTCGTGGATGTTATACATTAACGTACGACTTGCATTCGAATAGTCGGTCACATGTGCTTTTCCGCCGGATAATTTCCAGATGAGCCACGTATCGATTGTACCGAACAAGAGTTCACCACGTTCAGCACGTTCCCGTGCTCCTTCGACATGATCCAAAATCCATTTGACTTTCGTACCAGAGAAATAAGCGTCAATCAATAGACCTGTCTTCTCACGGAAGAGCTCGGCATGACCGGCTGCTCGAAGGGCTTCACAAATTTCAGCCGTTTGTCTCGATTGCCACACGACTGCGTTGTGAATCGGTTTCCCTGTTTCCTTTTCCCAGACAACGGCCGTTTCACGTTGATTCGTGATCCCGATACCGGCAATCTGTGACGGTTTTACGTTCGCTTCCGTCAGACAAGTCGCCACGACCGCAAGGACACTTCCCCAAATCTCGTTTGCGTTGTGTTCGACCCAACCTGGTTTCGGAAAATACTGTGTGAATTCCTGTTGCGCTGAATGTACGATCTCACCGGCACGGTTAAACAGGATCGCACGTGTACTCGTCGTACCTTGATCCAATGACAAAATGTAGTTCTCCATCTCTTCCCCATCCTTTTGTATCTAAATAAGTTAAGCTGACTTTGACTCCACTGACGTTGTTTTGTTCGGACGAACACCGAATCTATAGCATAAGCCTAATATGATGATTGTCACAAGTCCTACAATCCAAAAAGCTGGTGTGTCTTTTCCTGTGAAGACCGAACGATAAAACAATCCACCAAGACTTCCACCAAGAACTGGTCCGAGAACCGGAATCCAAGAGTAAGCCCAGTTTGAGGATCCTTTACCATGAATCGGTAAGATGAAGTGGGCGATACGTGGACCAAGGTCCCGCGCTGGATTCATCGCATATCCTGTCGTTCCTCCAAACGACATACCGAGACTGACGATCAAAAAACCGACAATCAAAGGATTTAGACCATCTGAGAACTTATTCGCTCCGATCGATAACAACCCAATGACAAGTAAGAACGTCGCAATCATTTCACTCATTAGATTGGCGAATGTATGTGGAATCGCTGGTGACGTCGCAAAAACACCAAGCTTTGTTCCTGGATCTTTCGTCTCTGCCCAGTGTGGTAAGTAATGGACGAAAACAAGACTCGCACCAAGTATCCCACCCGCAATTTGAGCGACGATATAGCCCGGTACATCTGCCCATGCAAATGAACCGTCAAAGGCTAAGCCAAGCGTCACTGCAGGGTTAAGATGAGCGCCACTAAACTGACCAACGGCATATGCTGCAATCGCTACGGCAAAGCCCCAGGCAAATGTAATGACAATCCAGCCTGCGTCCTTCGCAAACGATTTCGTTAAACTAACGCCTGCACCAACACCATTTCCAAGTGCGACAAGTAAGGCTGTGCCTAAAAATTCCGCTAATATGGGTGACATATGTGTTCCTCCTTTTAATTATGTGAAAAAAGCAACATAAAAAGAAGATCCACGTCAGCTCATACTTGAAGTTGCTTCAAGCAGAACTCACACGTGAATCTCCCTTTTCTCCGTCACTTTGTATCAACTTGATATCACTATAACAATCAGTGAAAACGCTGTCAAACATTCCGAATGATTTTCATCACATTCCGATTAAGAACGTGGTTCAAAATGACGCCATAAATCCTTATTTGAGGTCGTAATACTTGAGGCACCGGCTTCAATCGCTTGTTCGACTTCTTCGACCGTATCGATGAGCCCACCCGCAAATACGAGGCGTCCCGTCTTTTCTTTCACTTCTTGAATGTACTTTGGCATTAGTCCTGGAAGCACTTCGATGTAATCAGGTTGTGTTCGTTCCATGAGTTGATAACTTTTTTCAAGCGAACTGGAGTCAAGTAAAAACATGCGTTGCATCGTCTTGACCTTTTTTTGACGTGCTTTTAAGATGACGCTCGCCTTCGTTGATATGACGCCATACGGCTTCAACTCCTGGCAGACATACTCGGTTGCATACTCATCATTTTTTAACCCTTGAACAAGATCCATATGCAAAAACATTTTCTTGTCGTAACGATGTGCCATTTCATAAACTGCTTTCAGACGCGAGACATGCATTTCGAGTAAGACCCCATATTCATACGGACTCTTAAGCATCTTTTCGAAGTCTTCTAATTTTCTAACGGAAGGCAGGATCTTCTGTCCAAAATATGTCATACGTTCTCCCCCTGATTCGTAATGTGTCCTAAGTATGTCGTGAAACCTAAGGATTAGGCAATGCTCTTTTCATGAAAATAAGTGAAAAGAGCGCTACGATTAGGGTATAGCTTAACGAAACGATTTATTATCAGGAGGTGAACGCGCAGTCCTACCGTCTGTGCACGTCAATGAGTCAGCAAAAACGGATCATCATTTATTTATTCTCAATTCTAATCAATGCCTTAGGTAACAGCTTCATGGTGACCGCCTCGATCGGAAGTGCACCTTGGACTTCCGCAAGCGAAGCCGTCGCCGCCATTTCACCGTTAACCGTCGGACTAGCGATTATTGTCTTACATGTGCTCGCCTTGATTGCGGCACTTTCTCTTGGGAGCCGCTTCAGTTGGTGGACGATCGTCCTCAGTTTTGCACTCGTCGTCCTCTTTGGTGCCGCGATTGATTTCTTCTTATCGATCCATCAATTGATCTACACACCCCAAGGACTTTGGATGCGTGCTTTGTACATGTTGATTGGTATGCCATTAATTTCACTTGGACTCGCACTCTATCTCCAAATCGGATTTGTATTAATGCCACCGGATTACTTGATGAAGTCACTCATTAGTCGATTTAAAAGTACATCGCTCGGAGCAACGATTAGTCTTGGGATTCCTTTCGTAATCGCTAGTCTCTTTTCACTGATCGAACGTGAACTGATTGGAATCGGTGTCGGAACTTTTATTTTCTTATTGTTGAACGGTCCACTGATCGAATGGTTCCAACGAATCTTCCCGATTACGGCACGTCCGCCAAAACGAACCAGTTCTTAATACTGCAAAAGAGCTTCTGCTGATTGATGAATTCATCGATCAGCAGAAGCTCTTTCATTTACGTGTATGATTTTCTTTGGAAGACAAGAATCGATGCACCTAACAGGACAATGATATGTGCCAATACGAATAAGATAGAGAATGTCAAAGATGTCCCCATTGCTTCACTGATACCATAAGTCATAGAATCCTTGAAATACATCGACCAGTCTAAGTGCATGAATACGATCCACTTAGCGATTGCTGGCTTGAAGTTGATCAGTAAGTTACCAGCAATGCTCGTAAAGAACTGTGCCAGTACAGTGAAACCGATGATCATTCCAACAGAACGGAATAACAATGAGAAGAATAGCGTCATGAATATCGTAAAGATCGGACTAACGACTCCAACGATTGTGTCTCGGAACAGAATCGGATCTCCTGCCTCTGAAAACGCAAATGAGCCTGCATAGACGATTGCAGCGATGAACACGAATTGAAGTAACATGATCAAAACCGAGAAAATCAGCTTCGAAAAATAAATCGTCATTCGTGAATACGGGCTCATCAATAAATGCTTCATCGTATCATAACGCACTTCATTCCCAATGGCTTCTGCTGTAAAGACGATTGTTATGATTCCTAGTAGCGATGTCAGCAAAAGGAATGTCAGTGAATAATAGTCATAACGTGTGAACTCAAAATCATTCGTCTTTGCAACGATGATAATACCAACTGCGATAACGACATATAGCGCTAAAACGATCTTCGCTTTTTTAGTCACCCACCATTTCATCCATTCATTTTGTATGAGCGAAAGCATGTGAATCCCCCTCTTTTTTCGTTACTTGTAAGAATTGTTCTTCGAGCGTCAAACGTTTGACCGTCAGTTCATGTAAATCAGCAATCGGCACGACAAGTCGGGCAATCGCTGGACATTCGCTTTCTGGTGCCGTGATGATGATTTGCTCATCCAGCACTTCTGACGGATAGTTTGCGACGCGAAGCGCTTCAAGGACGTCTATTTTCGCTTCCGCATTAACACGAAGAGCGATTTTCGCTCCCGTTTCATTACGAACCGATTCGACCGATTTAATGACACCTTGGTCAATGATGGCATAGCGATCACTGATTTGCTCCATTTCACTTAACATATGGCTAGATATTAAAATCGCGATATCCTGCTCACGTGCCATTTGTCGTAAATATTCACGGAGCTCTGCAATCCCTGACGGATCTAAACCGTTCGTTGGCTCATCTAGAATCAAGACCCGCGGATTATGTAACAGTGCACGTGCGATACCAAGTCGCTGCTTCATCCCGAGCGAGTACTCACCGACCTTCTTAGACAGTTTCCCTTCTAGACCAACAAGACGCGCTAATGCGTCATAATCCACTTGATCGAGTCCTGGAATTAAATTTTTCGCATGAATCAGGTTTTGTTTTCCTGTCAAATAAGGATAAAAGGCTGGATTTTCGACGATTGCTCCGATTTGCGTCAACGCTTTCGAACGCTCTTCGACGACATCGAACCCATTAACCGTAACTTTCCCTGCATCCTGTTCGAGTAGACCCGTGATGATACGAATCGTCGTCGTCTTCCCTGCCCCGTTTGGTCCGAGGAAACCGAATACTTCACCTGGGGATACCTCAAAACTGACGTCTTTTAAAATTTGCTCTTTTCCAAGACGCTTTGAGATATTTTCAATTTTTAACATCAACTCTTCCTCCTTATTCATATTTTGTCTATGCTATTAGTGTACGTGATTTTAACAAGAAAAGTTCCATTCCTTACAAATCTGTAATCTGATTCCAAATATAAAGCTTTAATGTTAGAAACTTTATATCAAAAAGGAAAGGAGCCTTCAGATGATTCTTTTTGAAGAAGTGACACGCAATCACTTCTCGATCATTCAATCTCTATATAAAAGCGTACCTGAATATGCATTAATGGAAGAACGTATACTTCCGCTCTCTGATTCAATCTTACAAGAAGAGTTCCTAAATCCTGATACGGTATCATTGATTGGGTATCTTGAAGGAGAACCTGTCTTACTAGTTGATTATCTACCGAAACATCCGCAAGACGGTACGCCTTGGATTGGACTATTCTTACTTGATGCTTCTCAGCACGGTACGGGCACTAGTAGTCGGTTACTCTCCGCTTTTTGTGATCAATTCCTAAGTCAGGAACCTCACATCCATCTCGCAGTCTTATCTGATAATTTTAAAGCCCAGCGTTTTTGGGAAAAACACGGTTTCCGCTACGTGCGAACGAGCATCTCAAACCGCGAGCAACAAGTAGACGTTTATGTATCTGATTCGAACGCGAACAAATGAAAACGTATGAATGGAGTATGACACAATGTCCAGACCCTCAATTCGCTTTGACATCCTGTTAGCAGGATTGATTTCCCTATTATTTTTCAGCATGACACTCTTGTTGACCTTCTTTATTAGTCAACATGCGACAAGCCGGCTTCGATCAGAAGTTGGGATGAATCTGTCAACGACCGCTCACCAGCTATCCGATAAGCTCGATCATTACATGTGGTCACGCTATGCGGAAGTGAAATTGCTCGGCTCCTTGTCAACCATTCAAAAAGAAAATCAAACAACAGAAACGCGCCAAACACTCGAAGAATTACAACGGCAGATCCCTGACTTTTCTTGGATCGGTCGCTTAGATGTCGAGGGTAAGGTCATTGCCTCAACGAATCAGATTCTTGAAGGAACGTCAATTAAAGAACGACCTGTCTTTCAAAAAGCCTTATCACAGCCATTCATTGGTGATGTCCATGAAGCCGTCCTATTAGCGAAATTATTACCAAACCCAAGTGGTGAACCGCTACAATTCGTTGATATCAGTACGCCATTATATGATAAAGGACGATTTTCCGGTGTCCTCGCGACTCATCTCAGCTTCGAATGGGCAAAAGCAATCGAACAAAGTTTTCAGAGTGCTACGTCCTCTCTTCAACAAGTAGATGTCTTCATCATTAGTCAAGACCGAAAAACGATTTTGCTTGGACCGAACGGATGGAGCGGTCAGACATTGCCCGGTAATGTCACACTTTCTGAGAACGCTTCTATGACCGCCTCCTGGAAAGGAAAAGAATTCGTATCAGGTCAAAGTACAAGCAGTGGCTATAAAGAGTATGATGGACTCGGTTGGACGGTTCTCGTGCGTCAACCGACTTCAGTTGCATTCGCTGATGCTGATGCCTTACGTCAAACGATTTTCATCGCTGGATTGATTGCTTCTCTCATTACAGCGGTACTCGGCTGGATGTTAGCAAGACTATTAACACGACCGCTACTAAAAATCACCCACGCGGCACAACAAATGCAGGATGATCCCTCAAAATCACTTCCGAACCATCGCGGAATTAGAGAAATTGAGACCCTAACGGACGCCTTACAACAACTGATTCACCGGTTACTGCATACAGAACAAGAGAAATTAACGTTCGAACGATTGTCGCAACGCGATAGCCTAACTGGTCTTGCGAACCGAAATGGTCTTGCGCAATACATCGAGCAATTGCCTACGGATACGCATTCTATCTACCTCTGTCTGGATTTAGATGGTTTTAAATCAGTTAACGATACATATGGTCACGCCCTTGGTGATCTTCTCCTGATTGAAGTCAGTCAACGGCTAGAACAGTTGCTTCCGCCTGGTGGCTTCGTGGCTCGTCTTGGTGGTGATGAGTTCATCATCGTCTTAACGACACAATCGTTAGTAGAAGCACAATACTTAGGTGAGCAGTGGATTGCTCATGTCTCGATGCCGTATCATTTAGAAGAACAGACCGTAAACATCGGAATGAGTATCGGACTCGCTGAACAAGTGACAGGAGAATCCCTCGAACAGGTCATGCATCGGGCTGATTTAGCACTCTATCGTTCGAAGCAAAACGGCAGAGGATGTATGTCGGTTCATTGACCATTCCGGACGGAGGATTGACAAGCGTTGCTCTCCTCCGTAAGGTGAACGAGAAGCGTATAAATTTTCAACAAGGAGCTGTCAGCATGAATCAATGGACACGTGAAGCACGATATCGTCCCCTCTCGGATGTCGATCCGAGCGTTTACCAAGCGATGAAGGAAGAAGTTCGAACGTCTCCTTGGCGATTTTCCTATCATATTCAACCACCAACTGGACTCTTGAATGACCCGAACGGTTTCGTCTATCACAACGGTCTCTATCATTTATTCTATCAATGGTTTCCACTCGGACCCGTCCATGGGCTGAAGTACTGGTATCACATGACATCAAAAGATCTAGTACATTGGTTTGATGAAGGAGCCGCCTTGATTCCAAATGACGATCCTGATTCGCATGGTGCTTATTCTGGTAGTGGATTCATTAAAGATGACCAAGTCCACATCATGTACACCGGTAACAAGCGGGATGCCGATTGGAATCGTCATACGAGTCAAATCGTCGGACATCTTCGCTCGGATGGTCGAATCGAAAAACATTTACCCCCTGCTATTCCAACTGTTCCTGAAGGGTACACTGAACATTTTCGTGATCCGAAAGTATTTCAAAACGCATCCGGTATGTGGTACTGCATCATTGGTGCACAGCGGAGTGATTTAACAGGATGTACTGTCATTTATCAATCTCAAAATGCAGAGCACTGGACGTTCCTCGGTGAGCTACAGACGAATTATCAGACATTCGGTTATATGTGGGAATGCCCTGACTATTTCGAACTCGATGGAAAAGGTATTCTTCTATTTAGTCCACAAGGGATCGAGCCCGACGGTGCGAACTATCAAAATATTTTTCAGTCCGGTTATTTCATCGGTGAACCATTAGCATTACCAAACTTAGAATTCACACATGAATCATTCCAAGAACTCGACTTCGGATTTGACTTCTATGCGCCACAAACAACAGAGGCAGCAGACGGTCGACGGATTCTCGTTGGTTGGATGGGCTTACCAGATATCAATTATCCTTCTGATATCTATAACTGGGCTCATGCTTTGACATTACCTCGTGAACTATCGATTGAATACGGACAACTTCGTCAACGGCCCGTTCGCGAACTGACACAACTCCGAAAAGAGACGCTGTTTGACGAAACAATTCTTTTCGAACAGAATGTGACGATTGGTGAAGCTGAGATTTTCGAACTCGTCCTTTCAGATCTGAAACTGACGTCTGATTCGTTCCGCTTCTCTGTTCGCCAAGAGGCAGCAGAAGAGACGGTATTCCACTATGATGCTGCGTCTCGTCAATTTTCGATTGATCGAAGTCGTTCAGGTGTGGAAGTGCCTGCCGAATCATTCGGCACTTCGCGGTCGACTGTTCTTACGAAGGACTTGCATACGTTACGCTTGTTCATCGATCGATCTTCATTCGAACTTTTCCTGAATGATGGAGAAGCCGTTGCAAGCGGACGTATTTTCCCGAAAGGATCGAGCCGAGGGATTGAATTCTCAGGTGAAGCCACTGCCCACCTCTCACTCTATGATTTATCATAAATGAACAAAAGCATTTTCCTGAACAGAATCAGGAAAATGCTTTTTTGCTTCACTGCTTTAATCGCAATTCTTTTTCTAAATCGAACGCGAGGATGTGCTGCTCTCCGATTGGTCCCATGACAGACTGTAGCGTATCAACGTATCCCGTCTTGAAATAGAGTGATTTTGCTGCAATGTTCTTTTTATTGACCGCAAGTGTAATCGCTGTGACTTCTGGGAAATGATGATGAACAAACTCCGGTAACTGCATCATCGCTTCTTTTGCGTACCCTTGGTGCTGATGACGCGCATCAATGGAGAAGGCACGTAACAAGACACTTTGTTCGTCGGTTCGATGCGTTTTAGGTGGATTGAGGTGGAGAATAAAAAATCCGACGACGAGCTCATCTTTTTTAATGACAACTGGAAATTTATCTGGGTGGGCAACTGCGTCTGTGACGACATCCGTTGGAAAAGAAGTGAATTGGACTTGCTCTTCCGGAAGAATGAACGCATCACATTGTTCATAATGTTCATTCGTATACATGTGTAATTTCACTACAGACATTCTCATTCCGCCTTCCCTCTTTGTACAGGACAAGAGAGTAATCTCTTACATCTATTCCCATTTTAATGTTTTTATGCTCATTTGCCTAGTTTTTTAAAAGATCTAGCGTCCAAAAGGCTTTTGTCTCTTTATTCCACAGTTCCTCTTTCCGTAATCCATTCTTGCTATTAAAAATGCTACACTAAGGAAAGTTCGATTTAATAAACACGAAATAAAATGCTCGAGGTGAACTGTATCATGCATGAAGATTTTTTCGAACAGATGGAGCGATTGACCGGTATTCAGCTGAATCCTGTTCAACGACAGGCAATCGAACATGACCATGGTCCTTTGCTGTTGCTCGCCTCACCCGGCTCTGGAAAAACAACGACTCTTAATTTTAAGATTGCTTATTTGATTTTACAAAAACGCATCGAACCGCATCGTATTCTAGGTCTGACGTTCAGTAAAGCAGCAGCCCGTGAGATGGCGGACCGATTCTATCATTTGTTCCATGAACTAATCGGAACAACTGCGGCTTTTTCGACGATCCATAGTTTTGCTTTTCAAGTCGTCCGGGATCATACGTCCCAACAACGTCTCTCCTATACGATCATCGAAGGTCCGATGGATCAACAACATCCAAATGCTCCACATAAACGGATGTTACTCCGAAGGATTTTCCAAGAAATCAATCGAAGTGTCGTCACTGATGATCAGATGGATGAGTTATTACGAATGATTTCCTTCGTCAAAAACCGTCTTCTTTCTTTAAAGGAAATCAAGGCAGTTCCGACGACGATCAAACATTTTCCTGACATCTATGTCGCATATGAACAATTCAAATCGCGTGATCCATTACATCCCTTACTCGACTTTGATGATATGTTGACGTATGCGAATACGATTCTTGAACAAGACCGTCGTTTATTGCAACATTACCAACGTCGTTTCGACTATATCTTAACGGATGAGAGTCAAGATACGTCACTTGTCCAACATCAATTGGTTGAAAAGCTAGCCTTACCACACAATCGTCTTTGTGTTGTCGCCGATGATGATCAGACGTTATACAGCTGGCGTGGCGCAGACGCTTCTAAAATTTTGCACTTCAAGGATACGTATCCAAATGCGACAGTCCTATACATGGAACAAAATTATCGTTCGTCTCAAGACATCGTCTCGGTTGCTAATCAATTCATTCAGCGTAATAAAGCACGCTATCCAAAACAGATGTTTACAGAGAATGATTCTGTTCGTCCGATCATCTTAGAAACACTACCTACTTACGAGGATCAAACTCGCTATCTATTGAACCAATTACGAACAGAGACGAATTATCGTGAAGTAGCCATCTTATATCGCAACAATGCCTCATCGATTAATGTGATGAACGCCTTGGATCAAGCAAACATTCCGTTCTACATTAAGGATGTCGACCATAAATTCTTCAGTCATTGGATTTTGAAGGATATTTTAAACTTCATGACATTCGCACAAGATCCGACAGATATCGAGGTTTTAGCAACCATTCATACAAAGTTTGCCGGGTACATCTCAAAAGCTCAGCTCGCTCAACTACAGCAGTTCGGTACAGGTGAGTCTTTGTTTGATCTACTCATCAATAAAATTGATATGAAGTTCTATCAAAAGAAACAACTTCAGCAAATGAAGCGCACCTTCGCTTCGATTCAGACTGTTCGACCGTCCGCTGCGCTATCCTTGATTCGTCATGAGCTAGGCTATGAAAAGAATTTGCGAAAAATGAGTGAGAGTCTTGGTTTTAGCCTCGATCACTTGCTCGAGACATTGAATACGATTGATAATATCGCGAGCGATGTACCGACGTTACTCGCCTTCCGCGAACGGATATCGCATCTTGAACAATTAATGCGTGATGCCAAACAAAATAAAAATCAAAATGCAGTCACCCTTTCAACCTTTCACAGTGCGAAGGGACTCGAATTTGATCGTGTCTTCATGATTGATTTAGTCGCGGGTATTCTTCCATCCGCTGATACGATTAAGGCCTATAAGAACGGACAACTCGATGATATGGAAGAAGCAGCACGATTGTTTTATGTTGGGATGACACGAGCCCGTCACGAGCTACATCTCCTTTCGTATCGATTTAAATCGAAGTCGTTCGATGTTTCCCCATTCGTCGAAGATGTTCACCGTCTCGTTACGCCGGATGATGCCAAACGGAAGACAGAACGTCAGCGCCCTGCTGTTGCAACAAGAGCTAGTGTTCCTCCGTTACCGATTACCGAGAACATGCGTGTCTCTCATACGGCGTTTGGTCCAGGGACGGTTTTGCATCTGGTCGATGACGTATTAGAAATTTCGTTCGATCAAGGAATGAAGAAACAGCTATCACTACAAGTCTGTTCCGAGAATGCCTTACTCGAAATTTTATGAGCTAAAAAAGCCTGTTTCACATGTAGATGTGAAACAGGCTTTTTGTATACGTCAGTTTTTCGTTGATGACCCATTTTGACGAATCAGGGCATCCCGAATTTCTGTTAATAATTTTTCTTCTGTCGTCGGGACTGCTTCTTCTTCAACGACTTCTTCCTTTTTCCGGAACGAAGTAATGCCTTTAACAAAGATGAACAGAGCAAAGGCAATCAATAAGAATTCAATACTCGCTTGAAGAAATTGACCATATTGTAACTCCGCATTTCCGACCATGACTGATAATCCTTTGACATCAATGCCACCAATGATGATTCCGATCAACGGCATGAAGACACTGTCGACGAGCGACTTGATGATACCGCTAAAGGCTGCACCAAGAATGACCCCGACCGCTAAATCAATCACATTCCCGCGAAATGCGAACTCCTTGAAGGCCTTAAACATGAAACGTCCCCCTTACCAAGCACGGGACGCCAACTGCTGAATCGCATATCCGACGCCGTGCTCATCGTTTGTTTTCGTCACGTGATGGGCGATTGCTTTTGCTTCATCGTGACCATTCCCCATCGCAATCGCCTTGCCAGCAACTTTGAACATCGGAAGATCGTTCAAGTTATCGCCGATGACAGCAACTTGTTCAATCGGTACACCGAGATGATCGGCAAGAATTTTGACCGCTGTTCCTTTATCAGCACCAACTGCCATGACTTCGATGTTATCATGTCCTGACGACGTAACATATACACCGTCGACCTTCTGTTCGATTTCTTGCCAAATCGTTTTCATTAATTCTTGATCAAATGAAAACGAAATGAACTTGAACACTTGACCCGCTTGATTGCGAATGTACGAGCGGAATCCATCAATCATCTTGACATCTTCATGGACATAATAACGATCGTGGAAGAAATCAAGGACTTGTTTTGCCCGATCACTTTCTTCACTTAGCTCTTTCAGCGAATCGTAGGCTGCATCGATCGTTGCCCCCTGTGCTGTCACGAGTCCTTGATCACAGAACATCTCGAAGAAAACTTCATATTGGCTGATGATGCCGTAAATTTGTTGCGCTTGCTCCGTCGTTAACGTCGTCGCACTCAATTCTTCTCCATCGACCGTCATGACGCGCGCTCCGTTTGAGGCGATAATCGGACAGTGAATACCTGCTGCATCCGTTAATTCCTTCGCGTTTAAGTAGTTACGTCCTGTTGCGATTGCAAATTCTACACCTTGCTCGCGTGCTGCTTCAATTGCTTGAATCGTCTCCGGTTCAATTCGTTGTTTACCCGAAAGAACGGTACCATCCATGTCTGATACGAGTAGTTTGATTGGATTTGTCATCGTCTTCACTCTCCTCTTTTTCTCTTTCCATACCACTATACCATTTTTCACATTTTGGCTGGTCCTAAACACCATTTACAAGATTGGTGACAGTAAACGTGAAATACTTTCTTTGAATTTGATCATTCTTGAACGTGCCGCATAGGACTCGACCGTCATGAGTTTCGAGACGTCACAATCAGCTAGGAAAAGTCGTTCCAATTCAGTTGCGATACCTTGATCATAGACAATCGTATTCATCTCAAAATTCAAACGAAAACTTCGCGCATCAATATTCGTTGTTCCAACTGAAGCAATTTCGCCATCGACGACGATTGTTTTCGCATGCAAAAATCCAGGCTCATACGTATAGACGTTAGCTCCGTAAGACAGCAGCTCTCCTACAGCAGCAGTCGTTGCCCAGTAAACGAAAGGATGATCCGGTTTGTTCGGGATCATGATGCGCACTTCCACTCCTGATAATAAGGCTGCCTTACACGCATCTAAATAACTCGTGTCTGGAATGAAATAAGGCGATTGGATATAAATCGTTCGTTTCGCTTCGTTGATCATCTTGATCAAGGCAAGCTTTAAATATTCTGAGCGAGAATCCGGTCCAGACGTGACGATTTGCATCGGTAAAATATCATGAATCGTATGTGTTCCGTAGTAAAACAGCGATTTTTCCGTGTAGATATCACTTGCTTGGTTCCAGTCGAGAATAAAGCGATCCAGTTGATCGTGAACGACGTCACCTTCTAAACGAAAATGCGTATCTCGCCAGTAGCCGAACTTTTCATCGATTCCGAGATATTCTGTACCAACGTTAAATCCACCGATATAACCAATGCGACCATCGATGATACAGGATTTACGATGATTGCGATTATTTAATCGAAAATTGACGAACCCGATCGTCGACGGAAAAAAGGCAAACACTTCCCCACCGTGTGCTAATAACTCCTTAAAATCTGTTCGTTTGAGGCTACGTGAACCGACAGCATCGTATAACAGTCGAACTTTGATCCCGCGGCGGGCACAGTCAGTTAATGTATCAATCAACGCTAATCCGAGGCGGTCCTTTTGAATGATGTAGTACTGAATATTCACTTCATGCTCAGCCTGTTGAATATCTTGAATCATCCGATTGAACTTCTGTTCCCCATCTGAAAGGATCTGCAATTGATTCGAAAGACTGAGTAGCGAACCGTTCGACATCAAATTCATTCGAATCATGTCTCGGTGTTTTTGAATCATCGGATGTCTTCCCATCGTCGTTAATTCTTTTTTCTGCAAAGTAATCCGTCTATCATGTTCCAATTGTTCTTCTTCCGTGATCCGATAAAAATTCGTTTTTTTCAATAGTCTTCCGAAAAAGAGATAGACGAAAAATCCGACGAGTGGAACGAAATACAAGATAAATACCCATGCCCACGTCGCTCCAATATCGCGCCGTTCCAGAAAAATAACCGTTAAAACAGCTAAGATATTCATGATAAGCAATCCGTAAACGATGATGATCGTGAACGTACTCCATACTTCCACCATACAATTACCTCCCGTTTCAACGGTATCCTTCAATTTTTTGATTCCTCTGTTTCTTATTCCCGTTTCCTTCCTCGTCATTCTTCTGAAGACAAAAAAACCTTTTTAAAGCACGAAAGGCTTCAAAAAGGTTTCCATCGATCATGACTCTTGGCACGGTTCCGGTTGTTGTAACGCCATTTGTTCAAGTGTCGTTTTGACACCTGCGACACAATCTGGCAGTCCAACACCATCATAGGCAAGTCCTGCTAAATAAATATGTGGATAATGAGAAGCGACAGTGTCTCGCACTTCTTGAATCCGTTCCGCATGTCCGACCGTATAGGCAGGTAATCCATCTAATAAACGACTGATAACGATGCGTTCCGGTTGAAGTGCACGACCACAAATTTTTTCTAGATCTTCTAAGACGACGCGCTCGATCACTTCGTCTGATTCTCGAACGAGGGCGTCTTTCCCAGGACGTCCAATGAAGGCACGAAGTACCGTATGATTCGGTGCTGCATGATTCCATTTTTGATCAATCGCCGTGCACGCTGTAATCGAATACGGTGCTCGACGATTGACGATGAACCCTGTCCCATCAATTGGTAACGCTGTTTCCTTGTCAAAAATCAATGTGACGGTCGCTGTCGAGTGTGTCGAAAGGTTCGCGAGTCCGGGAAGTGTTACTTCTGGTAACAAGGAAACGACTTGGCGATGTGGGATCGTCAATAAAATATCATCAGCGAACTCCGGACCATGGTCTGTTTCGAGACGATACCGTCCGTCGTTCTCACGTTCGATTGATCGAAGCGGTGTTTCGAGACGAATCTCTGTCCGTTCGAGCACTTCTTCCAATCGTTCGACGAGCGATTCGAGTCCTGTTGCGAGCGACAAGAATTGACCTGTCGCTTTGAGCGTCGGACCTTGTTGCTGATCAAGCGGACGCATGAGGCGCATCCCCTCAAACAAGCTTCCTGCCTTTTGCTCATTCGCGACAAATTGTGGATATGTCGCAAACGTGCTCATCCGGTCGATATCCCCCGCATAAATACCTGAAAGAAGCGGTTCGATCAACTTCTCGACGAGTGCATCCCCTAGGCGTGGACGCAAGTATTCCCCTAGTGGAATATCTCGTTCCGGAATCGTTAAATCAGCAGCAGGATGGAGCAATCGCTCCGTCACTTCTGCTTTTTCCTCTTCCGTCAATAGAGAGGTTTGTACGAACAACTCTAAATCCGTCGGGATTCCCATCACGGCACCTTTCGGAATTGGATGAAGACCACGCGCATCTAAGATATAGGCTTGCGACGTATTGTTCCGAACGAGCTGATTGCCTAATCCAATCTCTTCGATGAGATCGGTCAGCACGTGTTTTCGTGCAACATACGAATCTGGACCACGTTCGATCGTTAGTCCTTCATCTCGGAATGTCGCTACCTTCCCACCGAGACGACCTTCTGCCTCGAGTAACGTGATGTTCATATCCGGAAACTGTTTCTCTGCATAGTAGGCAGCCGCAAGTCCTGAAATACCGCCGCCTACGATGACGAGACGTTTACTGGACATAACTACCCACCTGTTTCGCAACGGCTTCCGTGACAGCTTTCATGAAAGCTGGATCCGCATTTGGCATGACAGGTCGAGCATAATGAATTCCGAGTTCGTCGCAGACGACTTTACATTCGTAATCATTATCGAACAATACTTCTAAATGATCGGCAACAAAACCAACCGGTACGTAGACGAACGCTTCGTACCCTTTTTCTTCATAGACGTCCCGTGTCAGATCCTGAACATCAGGTCCGAGCCATGGTTCTGGCGTTTGTCCAGCTGATTGCCAACCTGTGATCATATGCGATACACCAGCACGTTGGGCGATCAATTCTGCAGTTTCTTTCAATTGGTCTGGGTATGGATCACCGTTTGCAATGATTTTCTCAGGCAGACTGTGTGCTGAAACAACGAGCACGGCTTTTTCTTCAGGTACTGGTAAAGCGTCGAACGTCTTGCGGATTTCTTTTCCCCACCAATCGAGGAACGCTTCTTCTTTATACCAAGATTCAACAGATGCGAGGCGAATACCATGTTGATCCGCGACTTCCTTCGCACGACCATTGTACGAACGGATACTGAACGTAGAGTAATGTGGTGCTAAAACGACCGTGACCGCTTCTGTGATGCCGTCTTTTGCCATTTGCTCGACAGCATCCTCAACGAACGGTTCAATATGTTTTAGACCAAGGTAGAGTTTAAACTCAATCTCGCCCGCGTATTTCTCAGACAATTGACGGTGCAACTCTTCTGCTTGATCAATCGTGACTTGCGCGAGTGGTGAGACACCCCCGATTGCTTCGTAACGTTCCGTCAACTCTGCCAATGCTTCGGGAGTCGGTTTGCGTCCACGTCGGATGTGCGTGTAATAACGCTCGATATCTTCTGGTTTATACGGCGTACCATACGCCATGACAAGTAATCCTAACGTCTTCATTTTCCTACCTCCATTTTTTCTTTCGAATAATCATGGATAAATGCAGTCAAACGTTTCAATACTTCTGGATCGACTTCTGGAAAAATACCGTGACCGAGGTTAAAGATGAAGCCTGGTTGCTTCATACCCATATCGAGAATCTCTTTCGCTTTTGCTTCAAGGATATCCCATGGTGCTAATAGGTAAGATGGATCGAGGTTTCCTTGGACAGGTTTCGTTAAACCACGCTCACGTGCTTCATCGATCGACAAACGCCAATCAAGTCCGACGACGTCTAACGGTAAGCTGTGCCATTCTTCTGCCAAATGACTCGCCCCTACACCAAACATGATCATCGGTACACCCGTGTCTTTTAATTCCGTGAAAATACGTTCCATCGTCGGCTTGATATAACGGACATAATCTTTCCGGCTTGTCGTTCCGACCCATGAATCAAAGATTTGGAACGCTTGGATCCCTGCATCTACTTGTGATTTGATGTAATCGATGACCATGTCACCTAGTTTCTCCATTAAGGCATGCCATACCTCAGGTTGTCCATACATCAATGCTTTCGTTTTATGGTATCCCTTTGAAGGTCCACCTTCAATCATATAGCTCGCAAGTGTAAATGGTGCTCCAGAAAAACCGATCAACGGTACTTCGAGTCGTTCGCGCAACAAACGAATCGTCTCATAGATATACGGAATATCTTCGCGGTTGAACGGCTGCAGTGCTTCGACATCCTCCATTGTGCGAATCGGGTTCGCGATGACTGGACCAATGCCACTCTTGATTTCGACATCAACGCCCATCGATGGAAGTGGTGTCATGATATCTTTATACAGAATCGCTGCATCGACCCCTAATTGTTTTACAGGTAGTTCTGTCACATATGCGCCTAGCTCCGAGTCATGTGTGATCTCGAAAAGCGTCCGTGTCTTCTTGATTTCACGATATTCCGCTTGATAACGACCTGCTTGTCGCATGTACCAGACGGGAACGTGATCAATCTGCTCGCCACGGATCGCCCGCAAAAACGTATCATTGAATTTCTTCATCATAACTACCCCTTTATACTCGTTCTAACGCCCCAAAAAAACGTACGATAAGTTTGTGAACACAGAAACATTATATCTGAAATTAAGAAGTCTGTGCCAATAAATCGTTTACAAAATGACAGTTCTGTTACCAGTTCATGAAATGTTCACTGTTTCTTGTAAAGACCGAATGCAGCATTTAATTGACCACGGATCAAATCAGAACGTTGCTGTTCCGTTACCTTCCGTTCTTTTTCACGTATTTCATGTGTCCGCCAACCATCTTCAATTTTTTCCGCGACTTCAACGAGTCGCTCGACATCCGTAAATGAATATTTTCGCGTCTTTCCATTTGTCCGTTCTGGAAAGATTAGTTTTCGTTCTTCATAGTAACGAATCTGACGTTCCGATAATCCGGTCAATTCACAGACGATTCCAATCGACATCACCTTTTTTTCACGGTAGTTCATCTTCGTCACTCCTTTCCACAAAAATACCATGTCAGATTTTCTGACACAACACGTTTCTTCCAAAGTGTTTCCGTCTAAAGTAAACACATACTTTAAATGGATAAAGGAGGAACGACAATGAAACTGGAACAACTCGCTATCTCAGTCGATACGTTTTATGTCTTATTCGCAGCACTGCTCGTCTTTACGATGCAAATCGGATTCTTACTTCTAGAAACAGGGATGTTACGGGCCAAGAACGCAGGGCATGTCGCCGTCAAACAGATCATCAGCTTCTCAGTCGCCGCCCTCGCCTTTTGGGCAATTGGATTTGGATTGACCTTTGGCGATGGTAATTCCATTATCGGAACGGAAGGGTTCTTCTTACATGGAGGATTCAGTAGCCTTGATTGGTCGAACATCACGATCGATGTGAAATTCCTCTTCCAACTCTCATTCGTCGCTGTCTCCCTTGCGATTGCTTGGGGTGGATTCGCAGAGCGCGCTAAATTATCCGTCTACCTGTTGTTTGGAACGTTTTTCGTTGCTATCATCTATCCGATCATTGCACGTTCCGTTTGGGCAGGTGGATTCCTCGGTTCGCTCGGAATGCAAGACTTCGCTGGATCAACGGTCGTTCACTTACAAGGCGGAATTGCCGCACTCGTTGCTGCTCTATTGCTCAAGAAACGAATTGGTGCTGAAAAAACGCCTTTACTCGGACACAATGTCATCTACTCTGTCGTCGGTGCTTTTATTCTTTGGTTATGTTGGTTCGGATTCAACGCCGGTTCGACATTAACGATTGCCGACGGATTCTTTAGTTATGTCGCCTTAACAACATTACTTGCGACTGCAGCAGGTGCACTCGGCGCACTCGCCATCTCATTCTGGCACCGCCGTGTCGCAGATATCCCATCAATCATCAATGGTGTCCTAGCTGCACTTGTTGCGATTACAGCAGCCTGCGCCTTCGTTGAACCATGGGCAGCCGTCGTCATCGGATTCCTTGCTGGTGTGATCACGTATGGCACAAGCATACTTCTCGCAAGTCGCGTTGATGATCCGCTTTGTGCCTTCTCCGTCCATGGTGTCGCTGGTATCTGGGGAACACTCGCAACTGGATTCTTCGCTTCACCACGTCTTGTTGAAATCACAGGCATCGGACAAGCAGGTCTCTTCTACGGTGGCGGTTTTACGCAACTCGGTGTTCAAGCACTCGGTGTCGTCTTCGCTATCGTCATCGTCAGCGTCTTGAGTTACGCTTTCTTAAAGGTACTCGATCTTACGATTGGCCTTCGGATTACTCGGGAAGATGAACTTCGTGGACTCGACGTTGCTGAACATGGTCAAGCTTCTTACGATCTTCCAGCTCCGGTCAGCAAAGAATTACGGATGGTCGAAGAAGAAGAGCTATCAAACGAACGCGTCAATTAATAATGGGTAATGAACAAGAGCCTACACGATGAGAGTTCATCGTGTAGGCTCTTTCTAATTGTCTATCATTTTCGTGCATAATACTCGCCGATCATAAGTGCCAAGGCTGCTCCACCAACGACATAAATGGACCCGCTTAAAAAGAAACCAATCAGTGTCAGTACGATGCATTGACTGATGGATGCGAAGCGAATGATTTTCCGTTTAGCGTTTACGGAATTTCCATACGGCAATAGACGGGTCAATAGGTGCTGATCCACTGCTTTCGTAAATGGTGCCAACTGAAAACTCGTTAGTCCGCTAAACGCTGGAATCGCTAACGCGACGAACCAAACGTTACCGCTTGCCAACCACATGAAGACAGCTCCAATTAACGTCAAACGAACAATTAATCCGATTCCGTCTCCACTCCGAATAAATTGTTTGACGTACAAGTAATCAAATGTCGTTTGCGCCCGGTACGGAATTCGCTCGACCATGTTGCTTAGAAGACGACGTCGTTTGTACATTGCTGACAGGTGTGGAACATCGACGAACCAATTCGCTAACCGATAAAATCGATCGCGCGATTCCTGCTCAAGCGCAATCCATTCGCGAAGCGGAAGGTGGTCCTGACGCTTCAAATGGAGTACGACCATTAGGAGAAGTGCGACGACGATCGCCATCCACGCCATGTCGATGATGACGAGAAGTGCTGCTCCGAACGCGTATAACATCACCGTCCGATGTGCAATCCCTTCAAGCTTTGATAAATTCGCTGCCGCTCCGAACAATGCAAGCGATGCTCCAAGCAAAACAAGTTCAAGTGGTGTCGTCTGTTCCGTCCGAACATAGAGGACGACAACCGCTAAAAACGGAATCACCGCACGGATGATACCAAAGACTGCATTATACGCTCGTACTTGTTGCATAAACCCTGATAGCCGTGCTAACACCGGTAATAGAAAAACTTGATCCGCCTCGACGAGAAACGTCCGACTCGTCCGGTAAAGCGGTAATATTAAAAATAAAGCGGCCATGACGAACCGACCAGGAAACGTTGGATCGAGTTGATCAAGGAAACGACCATAAACAACTAAACCGTACAAAATAACGAAGTACACGGTAAACAATAGTCCACCATTCGCCATGTATCTTGTGTATTTCACCGTTTCCGTCATCGCCGCCTGATACCGTTCCTTCCATA
The DNA here is from genome assembly GCF_053878415.1 of Exiguobacterium sp. EA-TM-5. Classification (NCBI taxonomy): domain Bacteria; kingdom Bacillati; phylum Bacillota; class Bacilli; order Caryophanales; genus Exiguobacterium; species Exiguobacterium sp. EA-TM-5. The sequence continues at coordinate 2,859,864 of NZ_CM132670.1, forward strand.
AGGATTGGCTGTTCATCGTTCCGCCTCCTCGATCGCGGCAACGTACAGATCATCTAACGTTCCATCTTGTAATCCATATCGTGCGCGTAAAGCGGCTGTCGTCCCTTCCGCTGCAATGTGTCCCTCATGTAAGAGTACAAATCGATTACAATGCCGTTCTGCTGTCTCAAGAATATGCGTCGACATTAAAATCCCTTTACCATCCTGCTTGAGTTCACTAAAAATTTGTAGTAATTCGCGAATTGCGAGCGGATCGAGTCCAACGAACGGTTCATCGACGATCAACAGCTCACTGCCTGTGACGAGTGCACACAAGATCATCGCTTTTTGTTTCATTCCTTTTGAGAAGACACTGGGAAACCATTCTAGTTGCTTCGTCATCCGAAGCCGTTCAGCGTAATGTTGCGCACGTTCTGTCGCGATTGCTTCTTCGACGTCATATCCTTGCGCCATCAGTCGAAGGTGCTCCCGTAACGTCAGTTGTTCATATAACATCGGCTGTTCTGGAATGTATGCGACTTGACGACGATAGTCGGTTTCGTTCGTTGCTAAATCCATTCCATTGATTCGAACTGATCCCGTCTTGACTGGTAAAAGACCAAGAATGTGCTTGATCGTCGTTGATTTCCCCGCACCATTTAAACCAATCAAACCGACGAGTTCGCCCTGATCGACTTCGATATTGATGTCATGCAGAACGGTTTTTGATCCGTATCCTCCTGACAAACCTTTGATATCTAATAACATATTTGCCACTCCCTTTAGCCTCATCGTAAAGTAGATTCTGTTAATTTTTCTAGCTTAACGCCTAGTTTTTTTAAATATAATGTTTTAATACTTGTTTTTTCGGCAATTACTCTAAGTGTAATCGTTACATCAATATATGAAAACGATTTACATGCAAATTGAAAGTGAAATCAATGAATCGTTCATTCATTCTTTATCAAGTGGTCTAATCATCTAGTCCTTTTATCGAACGAACGATTTCAGATTTTTTCATTTTCGCACGTGTTTATAACTGCCTGAAAACAGGTAAAACTAATATGTAGAGGAGATGTTTAAAAATGGGATTCTTATGGGCATTAATCGTTGGTGGTCTCATCGGTTGGATCGCAAGTCTTATTATTGGGAAAGACGTACCGGGTGGCATCATCGGTAACATCATTGCTGGTTTCATCGGTTCGATGATCGGTCAAGCTATCTTTGGTTCAATGGGACCGAAACTTGGCGGATTTGCTGTCATTCCGGCTATTCTCGGAGCAGTCATCTTGATCTTCATCGTTTCAGTTATTCTCCGGGCAGTACGTAAGTAATCATATATTCTAATCGAAAAGGAGTGTTTTAAATGGGATTCTTATGGGCATTAATCGTTGGTGGTATTATTGGTTGGTTAGCAAGCTTGATTTTAGGTAAAGATGTTCCAGGTGGTATTATCGGTAACATCATCGCCGGTTTTGTCGGTGCATTGATCGGTCAAGCATTATTCGGAGATTGGGGTCCAATGGTCGCTGGATTCGCAATCGTACCTGCTTTACTTGGTGCTATTATTCTTATCCTCATCGTATCGTTCATTCTCCGTGCGGTGAATAAACGATAAACAAAAATTCCCCCGGACAGATGTTCGGGGGATTTTTTTAGTCTTTCAATTGTAACCACATGCCATCTTCTCGCTCGACAACTCGCTTTTCTGCTCGTAAATTCAACCATTCGAACACACCTTCAAGAAAACTAGATGGATACTCCCAAATCGTACCGACTTGTTCTCGCTTCTTTCCTTCTGGTTTTCCAGCGATGGCTTCAAGTTCTTCTGGCGTCTTATTCAAGCGAATTAATAACTCATCGACTTGACCTGACTGATAGGTCACTTCATACCCATCGTATCGTGCTCGATTGGCGACCGTCGAATCAGGCGTTCCGAACGTATTCTCAAACGAATCACGCGAACGTCCAAGGTATCCGGTCATCGTATCGATACTTTTCCCGGTCCGCGCTTTCACTTCTGTCTCTAGTAACGTTTTGATATCGACCGCATATTCGTTCGACACCGTCGTGTTGAACTGATCGGCTAATTTAAAATCAACTGTCGCGTTCGGTTCATCTCCGAGTTGTACGGTCTTCGACTCCTGAACCGTTTGTCCTGACTGCTCCGCACTCACCTGAACATCGTATTCTCCCGGAGAACGCTTGATTTCAAGTGATTTCTGATCAATCGTTCCGATCTCTTCTCCATCGAGTGAAACTTCTGTCTTAGGCACATCACTCGAAACAGTCAATCGTTGAAGGTTCACATCAAGAGAGTACCGGTCATACCAAAGCCATCCTTCCTCTTCTTTTAACGTAAACACGTGTATTTTTACCTGTTTCCCTGCGTCTTGATCCTGTTTGACTTGTGCGACGACCCGATCCGTTCGCTCTGAATCAGCCGTCAACCAATTAATGAGTCGCGTCGCTTCACTCAGCGGCAACGACTTACCATTCATCGTGACTAGCTTCTGGAATCCACGCTGATCCTTTTCCTTCAGTAAACTGGCAAGTCGCTCGTCGGTTCGTTCAAGCTTCGATGCCTCTTGCATATTACGCCCGAACCAAAAGGCAAATAATAAGAAAAGACCGACCATGATGATGCTACCGATGAGCAGTCGCTGTTTTCGTTTTTTTTGTGCTGTCGAGGCTACTCGTGATGCCATGCAGTTCGCTCCTTTTCTTCATTAGCTGTATGTGTCTAAGTGTATCGACTTCAAATTGACTGTCAATCGTGCGGAAGTCGGAAACTTTCCGTATACTAATACTATCTTACCCAAAGGAGTGAACGTCCCATGCAAAAAGAGTCATGCATCTTCTGTAAAATCGCTCGAAAAGAAGTCCCAGGTCATATCGTTTTCGAGAACGAACAAGTTCTCGCATTTCTCGACTTGTCACAAGTGACAAAAGGACATACGCTCGTCATCCCTAAACAACATGCAGATAACATGTACGACCTCTCTCCTGAACAGGCACAAGATATATTTGCGACGATTCCGCAAATCAGCCGTGCGCTACAACAAGAAACTGGTGCAGCCGGGATGAATCTTTTGTCGAACACAGGAAAAGTAGCGGGTCAATCGGTATCCCACTTCCATCTCCATCTTATCCCGCGTCACGATAAACAAGACGGCTTTGGTGCAAAGTGGGAAGTTCATAACGAGGAATACACGACGGAAGAATTAGCTGAACTCGCAAATTCGATCGCCTCACGTATCTAAGTTTGTTCTTTTTCTTCTATTATTAGAAAAATATTGCCGAAATAGGTTTCTTCCATTCAATTTTCGGTAAAATAATATGAAACAAATATTTTAATATTAAAAAGGAGGTTCAGTATGTCGAAGCGTCCCCCCCGTAATTGGGTCGCTTTTGGTGCTACGCTAACACTTGTGACTTTTTACGGTCTGAAGGCGCTTCGCCAAGGTACGAAAAGCGACTCTTCGAACGGTCATCAACGTCGAAATTCTTATTCTACAATCGTAACGAATGTGCAGGATTTGACCCTAGAGGGCAAGAACTTAGTAGAGACAGCAAAAGCGTCTGGTATGCACTTCAAAGAAGAAGTCATGCAGAGCGTCTCGGAATACCAAACGGAAGTCCAAGCATCGCTCACGAAAATCCAGTCTCTCGCTGATGAAGCGAAACAGGAAGCAGACCAACTTTCTCCACAAAAGTAAGATCCGTTGCTTCGATTTGTTTTTGTATAGTTTGCATTTTGCGCGTTTGAGCCATTGTCACCTTTCGAAAGGATGAGTCAGATATGGAACACGAAAAGTTATATCCTGGACAAGAAGCATTGTTGTATAGCCACAAGATTGTCCAGTTAAGCAAAGCACTATGGAAAACGGTAGAAAAAGATTGGCAAAACTGGATCAAGCCTTTTGATCTGAACATTAACGAACACCATATCTTATGGATTTCGCACGCACTAGGTGGCGCATCGATTTCTGAGATTGCGAAGTATGGTGTCATGCACGTCTCGACGGCATTTAATTTCTCGAAGAAGTTAGAAGACCGCGGACTGTTGACGTTCTCGAAAAAGGAAACTGATAAACGAAATACCTACGTCCAGTTAACGCCGGAAGGTGAATCACTCTTACTTGAGACGATTCAAGCATTCCGTCCTGAAGAAAACGGCGTCTTCCGTGCCTCACTTCCTCTTCAGGAACTGTACGGGAAATTCCCAGAATTAACGGACATCTCCGCGATTGTACGTCGCTTATACGGCGATAGCTTCATGGATATATTCGCCGAAACATCGAAAATGATCACGGAAGAAGCAGATCGTCGTCCGCAAGATCCAGTCATGGACTCGATCAAAAAAGCATAACATCGTCAAAAGCGTTTTAGCCTTTAGCTAGAATGCTTTTTTTAGGTCTTTTTTCCTCATGACAAGGACATTACTACTATGTCTCAAGAGCGTTATTTCCCTCACAATTTCCCATAAAAATTATCCTCAACCGGCTACTTGGATATGATAGCATGGAAAAGAGCAAGTATCTCTTGGAATGACAAGATACAGCTGTCAACCAGACGAGAATATGATATGATAAAACGGTTGAAATAAATGGTAAATTAGGGGTGTATGTATGAAAAAGAAATTGTTAGGCGCAGCAGCAGTCGCAAGTGTATTTACGTTAGCAGCATGTGGATCAAATGACGAAGCCGTCATCAATTACAAAGGTGGCGAAGTCAACAAGGCTGACGTCCAAGAAGAAGCATACGAAAAAGCTGGTGCTCAAATCGCCTTCCAGCAAACGATGAACAAATTGCTTGAGAAGAAGTACGGCAAAGAAGTCACAGATAAAGAAGTCGAAGCAGAAGTCAAGAAAACTAAAGACCAGTTCCCAGATAAAGAGCAGTTCAATACAACATTGAAATCTGCTGGAATCAAGAACGAAAAAGAATTCGAGACAGTTCTTCGTACACAAATGCTCTTAACGGAAGCAAAATCTGCGAAATCAAAAGTAACAGATAAAGAAATCCAAGAGCGCTTTGATCAAGAAAAAGTCGAAGTCAAAGCAAGCCACATCCTTGTTGCAAAAGAGTCAGAAGCAAAAGACATTAAAAAGCAATTAGATGAAGGTGCAGACTTCGCGAAACTTGCTAAATCAAAATCTACTGACACAGGTAGTGGTGCAAAAGGTGGAGACCTTGGTTACTTCACAAAAGGTAAAATGGTCAAGGAATTCGAGGATTACGCGTTCAAGGATGGCGTTGAAGGTAAAATCTCCGATCCGATCAAAACACAGTTCGGTTACCACATCATCAAAGTAGTCGATCGTAAAGAAAAGAAAGACTTTACGCTTGATAAAGAAAAAGCACGCATCAAAAAAGCACTTGCTGAAGAAAAAGCAGCACAAGTCAACCCGAACGATATCTACCGTTCACTCATGAAAGAATACGATGTCAAAATCGAAAATAAAGACTTCAAAGATGCTTTCGATTTAGACAAACAAGAACAACAACAGATGCAACAACAAATGATGCAACAACAACAGCAGTAATCAAAAAAGGAAGCCTTCTCGGCTTCCTTTTTTTCGTTTTCAAGACGTAATGTTTAGCGAACAGTCCGGATTGGTGCCCGTTCGTATTGTTTCGGCAAGGCGACCGTATCTCCTAACTCAGCCGCTGCATGATAGACCCAGTAAGGCTGGCGAAGTAACTCACGTGCGAGCAGAACGATATCTGCGCGACCGTTTCGAACGATTTCTTCTGCATGGGCTGCCGTCGTAATCAATCCAACCGCTCCCGTTGCAATACCCGTTTCTCGTTTCAACTCTTCTGCGTAGCTCACTTGATAACCCGGATACACTTGCGGCACCGCATTTGCTACGACAGCACCTGAACTACAATCGAGTAGGTCGATGTTGCGTGCTGCTAGTTCCTTCGCAAGTGGAATATAGTCTGTTGCCGTCATTCCACCTGCCGCATGGTCAGCTGCTGAAATCCGAACCCAAATTGACAGCTTCGTGACTTCCTGAATACCATCAATGATCTCTAACAACAAGCGCATCCGATTTTCCGTCGATCCACCGTACTGGTCCTCACGCACGTTCGATAAAGGAGAGAGGAATGTGTTCAACAAGTATCCGTGAGCACCATGAATTTCAATGAAATCATATCCTGCTCGTTCCGCACGTAAAGCTGCATCGATGAACTGCTGTTTGATTGTTGCAATTTCTCCAAGAGTTAATGCTCGCGGATGTGTATACGTATCATCAAACGGTAAGTCACTCGGTGCAACGGGAGGATTAGCCGTTGTGCTTTTACGTCCCGCATGCGCCAGCTGAATTCCTGCTTTTGCACCCGCCGCTTTGACTTGCTCTGCGATTCGTTGTAAGCCTTCGATATGTGCATCTGACCAGATACCGAGGTCACCAGCTGAAATCCGACCGTCTGGCGTGACGGCACTTGCTTCCAAAATGACGCCACCGACACCACCCATTGCACGGGTTGCATAGTGTGTGACATGCCAATCCGTAACGAGTCCATCTTCTTTTGCACTGTACATGCACATCGGTGCCATGATGACCCGATTGCGGAATGTCAGTGTTCCGAGTTGAACCGTATCAAACAACTTCGTCTTCATCTTTCTTCCCCCTTATAGCTTCGGACGGTAAAAAGCACGATTATCCAAGGCAAATGATCGTTCCGAGAACTGTCCTGGTTCAACATATTCAAGGAGGCGATCCATCATCGTCATCCGTGCATCGAGGTTATCGATCAAGAATAAGACTTCCGCTTCACGCATTTGTGGTGCAACGGCAGAACCCCATTCTGGTCGTCCGTGATGACTTAAGACGAGATGTTGCAAGACCGTCAGTACTTCTGCGTCGATTTGTAATTCTGCTCCGACTTTTTCGAGTTCCGCTACCATCATCGTAATATGACCGACCAGCTTTCCTGGTAACGTGTATTCTGGTGCAACCGGATCGGATAACTCCTTGATTTTCGCATAATCATGTAGAATGATGCCACTGATTAGCACATCACGGTTTAGCGTCGGGTAGAGTTGAGCAATTTGGTCTGCTAGACGCAACATGGAAAGGACGTGGTAAGACAGTCCTGAATAAAACGCATGATGATTCTTGACTGCTGCCGGATGCGTGAAGTAGGCGTCGAATCGTGATGTAATCAAATGCTTGACGAGCTTTTTCATATCACTATTTTGAATCGATTCTACGAACGCGAGTACTTCCGTCTCGATCTGTTCTCGTGGAATCGGTGCGGATTGGACATAGTCCTCTACATTCGTCTCCTCAAGGACCGTGATTTGCTTGAGTTTCAATTGCGTCCGCCCTCGATAGTCCATGACTTCTCCAGCGGCATGGACGATCGACTTTGGTGCATATTTCTCAAGATCACTCGTATCCCACATCTTCGTCTCAATTTCACCTGTCTTATCCGTCAAGATAATCGTCAAATACGGCTTCCCATTTGCCGCGATTCCTTTGACCGCTTGCTTGATCATCGCTCGCTGATCGAGCGTTTCTCCAATCGCTAACTTACCGATTCCTTTCATACTTGAAACACGTCCTTTATCTGTAAAATAGGTGTCTTTTTTATACTCGATTAACTACACTTAAGGTATATACTATTTCATTCTACTATATGGGAGTCATGAACATGGAACTGGAACCTCAATTTAATTGGTCCCGCTATCTTGATTTAGCTGACTATGAACAAACATTTCCGACAACTGTCGTCGACCAATCTGAAATGGATTGGGTCACACAGCTACGATCAAAAGATATGAACTTCACTCGTTCGGAAAAAGGAGTCCTTTACGGAGCTGTCGTCACATGGCAAAATCCTGTCGATAAAAGCGATCGTCGATCGATTTGTTTTTACGTGACAAAAGAAAAGTTGATTACGATCGGACTATCTGAATCGATCGTAACACTTGTCGCCCCCTACTCACCCGCGCATCCGTTCGCTGCCTTTTATACGATTCTTGCCTTACAGCTGAATACCTATTTTGCCGGTATTGATTTATTTGAGACGGAATTGTTTTCAAGACAAGACGAACTGCGTGGCAGCATCAATGAAGATTCGCTCGATAGTATCTTCGCGCTACGCGATACGATCGAGAACTGGTCCGATTTGATTGTTCCATTTCAAGAACTCGTCATGGCCGGAGAGGAATCGTTTCTTGAAGAAGAATCGTATCTAAAGGATCTCTCATTAAAGCTAGCTACGAAACGCGTTCGTCGCCTATTGATGCTCATTGAACACTATCAAAAAGACATTGAGGTCCTTCTCGACTTATCGACGACCGTCTCGAACTTCCGCGGAAACGAGATCATGAAGGCACTGACAATTTTTACTGCCGTCGCGACACCAACGATGGCTCTCGGTGCGATTTGGGGGATGAACTTTAAAATCATGCCAGAACTAGAATGGAAATATGGTTATGCCATATCTCTCGCTCTAATCTTTCTCTCGACCGGTGGCATCTTCTACTGGATGCGCTGGCGTGGATGGTTAGGCGCTCTTGTTCGTATGCCAAAAAACAGTCAACCTAAAAAATAGATATCAGAACATAAGTTCGTTATACTAATTGTATCATAACTACTGAAAGGAGACGCGTGAACGATGGAACGAAAAATCATTCATATTGATATGGACGCCTTTTACGCTTCCGTCGAGCAACGCGATCGTCCTCGATTAAAAGGTGTTCCCGTCGTCGTTGGTGGACCGCCGCATGCTCGTGGTGTCGTAGCGACCTGTTCCTATGAAGCACGTAAATACGGTATCCATAGCGCAATGCCATCAAGACGTGCGTTCCAGCTTTGCCCCCGTGCCGTCTTCATTCGTCCCCGCTTTGACGTCTATCGTGCCGTCAGTGCGCAAATCATGGAACTTTTTCGAGAAGTGACACCACTCGTCGAACCGCTCTCGCTTGATGAGGCATACCTTGACGTCACGGAGAATTATTTTGATCAAAAAAGTGCGACCTATATCGCACAATATGTCTTACAACAAATTAAAGAACGGACAGGTTTAACTGCTTCTGCTGGTGTCTCCAACTCAAAGCTCGTCGCAAAAGTTGCTTCCGGTTATAAGAAACCGGACGGCATGACGGTCGTTCCACCAGAGGACGTCCTCAGTTTCTTATCCCCTTTGAAAATCGGAGATTTACACGGCATCGGAAAAGTAACGGAACAAGCGTTACGGAAACAAGGAATTGAGACTGTATCTGATGTCCAACAGATGCCGGTCGAACAATTAAGAGCATTGCTCGGACGCGATCGTGGAACCGAACTGCATGCGATGGCACATGGGATTGATGAACGCCCTGTCCGTCCGGAACGAGAACGAAAATCGATTGGTTCTGAGACGACTTTCGAAGAAGACACAGAAGATATCGATACGATATTTGAGACGTTGATTCGAGAATCAAAATCTGTCATTGCGAGCCTACAGAAAAAAGAACTCGTATGTCGGACGATCACAATCAAGTGGAAGACTGACACGTTTCAATCTCGCTCGAAACGGCATACCTTTTCAGAAGAAACAGCAGACGAAGAACGCTTGCTCGAAGAAACAACCAAACTATTCAACGGTATCGCCTTTGACGGTCCGATTCGCTTGATTGGTATGACCGTCAGTCACCTCTCTACTCCTCCAGCTGCGAGACAGCTGACATGGCAGGACTTGGACTTACGCTTGTAAAATGAATGGTTATTCATTATACTGAAGGCAAGAACGAGCGAATAAGGGAGGAACAGGTATGCAGTATACGATTACAGTATTTTCAGATCGTGGGGAAACATTGCTCGATGACGTCTTCGAAGCAGAGTCGGATGGACAGGCACGGGAAGAAGGTATCCGTCGCCTAAGTGCGAGTGAGTATGCTCATCACGCAGCTCGTGTCACACTTTCCGGTCGTTTGATTCACTTCGAGCGGGCTTACCTGCCACGGATTGTTCCCACTTCATCTTGAGCGATATATGAAAAAAGGAAGACGCGCCATATCGGCACGTCTTCCTTTTGCTTACTTATTGAACGTCGTCTTGTTGCTCCATCATTGGTGCGTAGAGTTCTTCTAACGGCTTCATGATGATTTGTGTGACTTCCGTCAGCATCGTGTGCATCCGTTGCTCCTCTTGCATTAACTGGCTGATCAATGGATTGTTTTGTACTTCAAGCATTTTTGTTTGTGCCGATGCCATATCGTCTGGTGTAATTTCTTCACCTTGCATCTGTTTTTGTTGTAATTCGAGTTGGATGTTGCGGAATGAAGCGAATAACTCGTTTGATTCTGGATCTGCGTTGACTTGTGTATACAAATCTTTTAATGTCGTATACTCAGAAGTTTCGCGTAAAGCGCGCTCCAGTGTGTACGCGTGATCGTATAAGTTTGTTTCTGCCATGAGTAAAACCTCCAATTTGTTTAGACGAGATAAAGCCCCGCCTGTATCAATCCAATTAAACCACCTAACAACCCTCCAAGCCAAGTGATAGCCCGGAATTCTCGCTTAGAAATCGATAAGACGATTTCCTCTAAATAGGCGGTGTCTAGCAAATCGACTTCTTCTCGAACGATTGTTTCGAGATCGAGCGTCTGAAGGATCTGTCCGATTTGATTCGTTGTCCGTTCGAATAGATGATCGATGACGACAGGGACATGTTGCTCGAGCAGTTGTGACTCAAGTGGACTTAACCAGACACGTAACGGTGTAGCAAGCATCGATTCAATCGGTAAACGTGCCATAACCTGTTCCTTGACAGTCTGTCGAATTCGCGACTCTGTCTCTTCCGTCAGATAAGACGAAAGTGGACGATCCAGTCCCTTCTGCCATTCCTGACGTAATAATGCCAAGATGAACTGAGACGTCGACTCTGATTGAAGTACCCGTTTCAGCTCTGGCTGAATCATATCGACGACGTTAACGTTCGCGAGCAACATCCCGAACATCCCACCACCGAGTCGCTGTTGGATGAAACGCGCAACAGTTTCCTCAAGTTGCAAACGTCCTTCTGGTCCGTCAAAATATTCTTCTGCCTGTTCCAATACGGATGTGACGAGTTGCGGCATGACCTCTTCGATTTTTTGTTCTCCAGCTTCTCCAATCAGTTCGCGTATGGACTGCTCGCGCCACTTCCCCATTAAGTTTGAAAACTCCTGCTCCAAATGGTAACTGATTTTCCCTTGAATCCGTTGTTTCGGTTCATTAATGAAACGACTGATCCATGCTTCCGTCGTCTCTTCGGAACGTGTCCATTTCAAAACTTCTTGTTCGACGAGACGTGTAACGGCACCTCGAACAGCTGGCGATGCGAGTCGCTTCCCGATCCCTTCTGGCGTCAACAGATGCTTGACAACTGTCCGTCCAAGGTTTGCTGCCAGTTCATCCCGTCGTTTCGGAATCAGACCAGGTGTAAACGGCACGCGAAATTTTCCGATATATTTCGGTTCAAGCGGTCGAAACAACATCCGAATCGCCAAGTGGTTCGTGATTGCTCCAATAAGAGCACCAATGACGACAATTCCAACGAGCTTTAACACGAGTAAAAATGTATCTGACATAAGTTATCATTCCTTCCGATTTTCGACTTATGGTAAAGTCGAGATAGTTATGTACGATTTAGGAGTGATGCCGTGTGTTACGACAACTAATGACTTTATTCAATGACCAGCTTACGACCGATCCGAATCTATATTGCCAGGAACAGTATAGCGTATATCGCCTGGCAGATGGACTTTGTTTTGGAATCAAGACGACCGCTATCTCTGACCGTGAACAACAACTGCTTGATGTATTTGCTGAACGCATTATCACGACATCTCGGTCAGATACTGATACATGGCGAGAGCGTCTTCAATCTGCTCATGCGCCGGAAGAACAGCCCTTTCGGCTTGTCCATTTTTTATTCAATCCAACCGATGAACGAACAAGTGAAGAAATTCAACAACTACTCTCCTCTTTCTTTTCGCAGACGAGTATCCTGATTCCTTTTAGTACACACCGTTTTACGGTCGTCGAACGTGAAGAGTTCGCCATCGAGTCAGAACTATCCGATTTATTTTTAGCATTACAATCTGATTTTGTGCTCGACGGTAAGGTCTTGCTTGGTCAACAACGTACTGCAGGTGATATCGCCATTCAGTTTCAATTAGAGCAAGCAGCACTTGTATCCGTTCCTTCGATGCAAGTCGAGCGCTTTTTGCCTGCTATGACTCGTCTTGCAAGTCTTGATGATCGTTACCGCGCAACACTTATCGACCGGTTCATCCTTTCACTCGAGCCAGAGTCTCGTGAGACGATCCTCGCCTTTTGTCGCGCCAATTTGAATGTCTCCCTAACCGCAAAACATCTATTCCTACATCGTAATAGTCTTCAGTACCGACTCGATCGATTGACGGAACAGACCGAAATCGACGTCCGTTCATTTGAAGGGGCTACTTTTCTCTATACCTTGCTTCTTGTAGCATGATGCCTAATTGAAAACGTTTGCATTTAGTCAGGTTGTCCATAGGCAGACCACCTGACTTCTTTTATACTATTTCTTGTAAGCGTTATTATTTCATCATTTACATTAGGGGGAACTACACATGGCTGAAATTCGTCTTGAACATATCGATAAAATTTACTCAGGTGATGCAAAAGCGGTTGATGACTTCAACCTTCACATTAAAGATAAAGAATTCATCGTCTTCGTCGGACCATCAGGTTGCGGTAAATCAACGACGCTCCGGATGATCGCTGGTCTCGAAGAAATCTCAGGTGGAGACTTCATCATCGATGGTAAACGTATGAACGATGTAGCACCAAAAGATCGCGATATCGCGATGGTCTTCCAAAACTATGCGTTGTATCCACACATGAACGTCTTCGATAACATGGCATTCGGATTAAAGCTTCGGAAGTTCCCAAAAGATGAAATTAAGCAACGCGTTGATAACGCAGCTCGTATCCTTGGTCTTGAAGAATATCTTGAGCGGAAACCAAAAGCTCTTTCTGGTGGTCAGCGCCAACGGGTAGCCATCGGACGTGCCATCGTTCGTGATGCAAAAGTCTTCTTAATGGATGAGCCACTCTCGAACTTAGATGCTAAATTACGTGTCCAAATGCGTAAGGAAATCATTCAGTTACACAAACGTCTCGAGACGACGACGATTTATGTCACCCACGATCAGACAGAAGCGATGACGCTCGCGACACGAATCGTCATCATGAAAGCGGGTATCATTCAGCAAGTCGGTACGCCAAAAGAAGTCTATGATCACCCAGATAACATGTTTGTCGCTGGATTCATCGGTTCACCATCAATGAACTTCTTGACAGGTAAGCTTGCGGAAGACGGTCTCTTCCATGTTTCCGGAACAGAAGAGAAATTCGAAGTACCAGAAGGAAAAATGAAAGTTCTTCGCGATCGCGGTTACACAAACAAGGATCTCGTCCTTGGAATCCGCCCAGAAGACATCCATGCAGAATTAATTTATCAAGATACAAAAACAGCACATCGCTTCCCAGCGCATATCGAAGTGTCTGAATTGATGGGTGCAGAGTCTTATCTCTACTCAAAAGTCGGGCAACAAGCGTTCACGGCTCGTGTCGACTCACGTTCACACGTCGAGATGGGATCAGATCTTGATCTCTTCTTCGATATGACAAAAGCACACTTCTTCGACTCTGCAACGGAAGCAACGATCCGTTAATCACATCATTGATAAGTTACGATGTTTCAGACTGTCCTTTTAAGGGCAGTCTTTTTTATTGACAGACGTTCCTGTAACTTTGTATGATACTGCTTGTAGCTTAAAATTAATCCTATTCGAAAACTAGGAATTGAAATCATTCATTTATAAAGGAGAGAGCGCTATGAAACACGGTTTGAAATTAGCTGTAGCAGCATTATCGACAGCGGGGGTGCTTGCAGCATGCGGCGCTTCGAACGACAACGCAGGTTCTGATAAAGAGTCAAAAGTCATTACAGTCGGTACGGAAGCAACATACCCACCTTTCACGTATAAAGAAAAAGGAAAATTGATGGGTTATGATGTAGACGTCATGAACGAAGTCGCAAAACGGGCTGGCTATAAAGTCGACTACAAAGCGATGGACTTCAAAGGACTCATCCCAGCACTTGATTCAAAACGAATCGATGTCATCGCGAACCAAATGGGAATTACACCTGAGCGTCAAGAAAAGTATGCCTTCTCTGATGCGTATACAGTTTCGGGGTCAACGATCATCGTCAACAACAAAACAAACGATATTAAAACACTCGATGACTTAAAAGGTAAGACAGTCGGTTCGACACAAGGTTCACTTTACGCAAAAACGGCTGAAGAAGCAGGCGCTAAAGTAAAATACTACAAAGGTGCGAATCAAGTCTTAAAAGATCTTGAAGCAGGTCGTGTTGACGCAGCAATGAACGATCGTCTCTTCGTCTTGACTGAGCTGAAGAAAGCTGGCTACAAAGTTAAAGCAGTCGGTGAGACATTCGACAAGAACGAATCAGGTTTCATGATGGCGAAAAACAGCAAGTATACGAAAGACTTCAATAAAGCACTCGCTGAGATGCAAGAAGACGGCACTCTTGCAAAAATCGGTAAGAAGTACTTCAACGAGGATATCAGTAAGTGAGTGAATTACTGACGATCGTCCGAGATAACTCGGACGTCTACGCAAAGGCGATTGGCACGACCCTTCTAGCAAGTGGTCTCGCCATCGTCTTTGCGCTTATTCTTGGATTGATTCTTGCCGTCATGCGTGATAGCCGCCTTGCCGTCTTCAGCGGTTTTGCACGTTTATACGTCTCGTTCTTCCGCGGAACGCCACTCTTGTTGCAAATCTTGATTCTTTATAATGGTCTCGTCACGCTTCAATTGACTGGATTCCAAGCCCTTGCTTTCGGCTTATCGCTTCACTTTTCCGCATATATCTCGGAATCGTTCCGCGCTGCCATCTCATCTGTCGATCGCGGACAATGGGAAGCTGCTGATTCACTTGGAATTCCGCGTCGGAAGACATTCAAGGATGTCATCTTGCCGCAAGCACTATCTCGAGCGATTCCACCGCTCTCAAACTCGGTCATCGATATCATCAAGTCAACTTCACTCGGTACAATCGTTGCTGTTGAGGAATTGACGTACGTCTCTGACCAGATTTCAGCGACAACGTATCTCGTCATGCCATTGCTCTTGTTCTCGGCTGCGATTTACTGGATCATGTCGACACTCATTCAAAGTGTTCAACATCGCTTAGAAGCACGCTTCAGTATTCCAGAATAATCTTTCCCACACTTGGAACCGTATGGATACCAAGTGTTTTTTTTAGATTTTTTTAGGTTTAGCACTAGGCAATCCGGGAATAATCAAGTATACTAATAAAAATCAGAATTATCTGACAACTTAAAAAGGAGCGTGGCCGAGATGAAACAAGTAATTGAAGCTTTCCGTAGACAAGATGCAGAGCAGCGAATTCCAGTGCTACGTCTCGAAATCGATTATGAGCTCAGTACGCTCTTCGATGCGATTCAAGTCAATGACCAAGCTGCCGTTTCAGCAAGTAAAGATCGTCTAGATAAATACCGTCAGGAGATGCTTCGTTTAGAAGCTTAACCTCATAGATCCCCCATCTCTCCTCCCCCTTGAGATGGGGCTTTTTTTGTCTAATTTTCAAATGAGAAGAACATTCGTCATTAAATCATCTCAACATTGAATAAAGGAGGGC
The DNA here is from genome assembly GCF_053878415.1 of Exiguobacterium sp. EA-TM-5. NCBI lineage: Bacteria > Bacillati > Bacillota > Bacilli > Caryophanales > Exiguobacterium > Exiguobacterium sp. EA-TM-5. The sequence goes on from NZ_CM132670.1 coordinate 2,875,574, forward strand.
CGTTTCCGAATGATTCGGCAAATGGTCCTCCCTCTTTCTTTAGCTAACGGAGGGCATTATGGTCCGTCCGTTTCAGTTCTATCTTAATCGACGTCACGGCCTCGTGATGCTTTCAAGATCTCAAACCATTGCTCACGCGTCAACGACAGCTTCGTCGAACGCACAGCAGATTCGATACGTTCGATCTTACCAGAACCAACAATTGGCATGATTCGCGCTGGATGTTTGAGCAACCATGCATATGCCACTTCATCGATTTCTTCTGCTCCAATCTTCTCTGCGATTTCAGCTAGTTTCTCACGTAGTGGTGCATATTGCTCGTCCTTGAACAGACGACCGCCCGCAAGTGGACTCCATGCCATCAACGGCATCTCATTTTCGTGACACAGATCAACCGATCCATCTTCGAAGTGTTTCAATTCTGAAACTGACAACTCGAGTTGGTTCGTCACGAGCATGAACGGTAAGCGTGACTGAATCAGACTTTGTTGAGCAGGTGTATGGTTTGAGAGACCGAATGTCCGTACCTTACCCGCATCCTTCAATTCAACGAATGCTTCTGCAATCTCGTTCGGGTCCATTAATGGATCGGGACGATGAATCAATAATGTATCGACGTACTCGACACCAAGTTCTTGCAGTGAGCGGTTCACTTGTTTGATGATATGGTCTTTCGTCGTATCATAAAACGATAACGACTGATCCGAGAAATGATTGCCCTTCATCTTGATGCCTGTTTTCGTAACGATCTCCATCCGATCACGTAGCTCCGGTTTTAAAGCGAGCGCTTCTCCGAATAATCGTTCATTCGTATAGTCACCATAGATGTCCGCGTGATCAAACGTCGTAATTCCTAAAGCGAGACATGCTTCAATCAATTCGAGACGTTCTTCCGTTGTCATCTCCCATTCATTCAATCGCCATAAACCATGAATGATTCGTGAGAATGATAAATCTTCTGTTAGCTGAATCCGTTCCATGTGTCCTTCACTCCCCTATTGTATAAACTCTATCTCGTTTACTGTACCTCAAAATGGTACCGGTTGCACGAATTTCACTTTTGGATGATCCAAGACAAAAAACAGGACCCCGTCGATGACGTGATCCTGTGTAAGACTTATTGAATTTGTTCGACTTCTTGCATGACCTCATCTTCGATTTGCTGACGTTTTCGTGTTGTCTCGGCAGCATCTGGTGATGTGACGCTGAAGTAGAACTTGATCTTCGGTTCTGTACCTGATGGACGAAGGCAGAACCATGATCCATCGCTGAGCGTGAACTTCAGAACGTTTGATTTTGGTAGGTTAATTGGTGACGGTTGATGTGTCTTTAAATCATGCGCGATGCTCGCATCGTAATCTTCAAATAAGACAACTTGTTCTCCAGCCACTTGTTTAGGTGGATTCTCACGGAACGTATCCATGATACGACCGATTTGCGCCACACCGTCCTTCCCTTTTAACGTCAGAGACCGGAGTGACTCTTCGAAGTAACCGAACTTCTCGTAAATCGCTTGTAATGCCTCATAGAGCGTCCGTCCTTCGTTCTTGTGATACGCAGCCATCTCAGCAGCAAGCAAGCACGCTTGGACCGCATCCTTGTCACGACAGAAGTCACCGATGAGATAACCATAGCTCTCTTCATATCCGAAGAGATACTCGTATTGACCGGATGCATTGTATTGTTTGATTTTCTCACCAATGAACTTAAAGCCTGTCAATGTATTCTCAACGTGAAGATCATAGTGACGTGCAATCAACGCACCTAGTTCCGAAGTGACGATCGTTTTCGCGACGAACCCGTTCGCTGGCAGAGTTCCTTGCGCCGCTTTTTGTGAAAGGATGTAGTCGAGTAATAGCGCGCCTGTTTGATTCCCTGTCAGGACTGTCCATTCGCCATCTGCATCACGTGTCGCAACGCCGACACGGTCAGCATCTGGATCCGTCGCAATCAAGATATCAGCATCTGCCCGGTCACCATATTCGATGGCGAGTTTAAAGGCAGCATGTTCTTCCGGGTTCGGTGACGTCACGGTCGGGAACGCACCGTCCGGCTCCGCTTGCTCCTGAACGACTGTCACATGTTCGAATCCGTAACGTTTCAAGCCTTCCGTTACCGGAACAAGACCCGTTCCGTGAAGTGGTGTGAAGACGATTTTTAATGGATCTGTTAATTCCGATTGAATCGAAGGTAAGACACGAATCGTTTGTAATTTTTCTTGGTACGCTTCGTCGAGTTCTTCTCCAACGCGGACGATTAGTCCGTTCGCACGAAGGACTTCTTCCGACTTCAGTTCAATCGATAACTCATCTTCGATCTGACTGACGTACGAAACGAGCTCATCCGCTTCTTTTGGTGGGAGTTGTCCACCGTCATCACCGTAGACCTTGTAGCCATTGTACTCTGGTGGGTTGTGACTCGCCGTGATGACGATCCCTCCCGCTGCTTTTAAAGAACGAACTGCAAATGAAAGTTCTGGTGTCGGACGTAGACCGTCAAACAGATACGCTTTAATCCCATTGCTTGCAAGCGTCCGTGCTGCTTCAAGCGCAAACTCCGGTGAGAAGTGGCGTGAATCATGCGCGATGACGATTCCCTTCCCCGCTGCTTCTTCTCCCGATGCCTTAATAAAGGCTGCAAAACCTTGTGATGCTTTACGCACTGTGTACACGTTCATCCGGTTCGTCCCGACGCCGATTTCTCCGCGCATACCACCTGTCCCGAATTCGAGTTCTTTGTAGAATGCTTCTTCGGCTGCTTTATCATCTGTCGCTAGCGTGACGAGTTCTTCTTTTAATGTGCGATCTAAATCAGCGAACTGATCCCATTTTTGATAGGTTTCTTTCCATGACATGGTAAATCGACTCCTTTTTTAATAAGGGTAAGACTTGCGATGATGCGATACCTTTCATATGATTAACACTAGAAAGGGTAAGGTGATGAGGCATGTTTCCTACGATTCAAATGGCAGACCTTCAACAGCTCGTCCGAACGGATCAGATTCGCTGGTTTGACTGCCGCTATGACTTACAACAACCTGAATATGGCCGAAATGCTTTCTTAGAACAACACGTCGAAGGTGCCCAGCACTTGGATTTAACGACGGACCTATCTGGTCCAATCGATCAGGTCGGCGGTCGACATCCGCTTCCTTCAAAAGAAGCGTGGCAACACACTCTCGAACAGCATGGCGTGACTCCGGAAGACTTCGTCGTCTTGTATGACGATGGTTTTCCGTATGCGGCTCGTGCATGGTGGTTATTTAAGTGGATCGGACATGAACGTGTTGTCGTCCTCGAGGGAGGATTCTCCTCTTACCTAGCGTTCGATCTTCCGGTCACGAATGACGTTCCTACTTATGAATCCTCTCAGTACACGCCCCGTTTCCAAGACGATATGCTTGTCTCGTTCGATGACCTAAAAAATCAACTGACAGAGAGCGTGCTCGTCGATTCCCGTGCGCCTGATCGTTATCGGGGAGAGATTGAACCTCTCGACCACGTCGCTGGACATATTCCTGGTGCCGTGAACTGTTACTTTGAACAAGCACTATCACCAAACGGTCGCTTGCGAGATGCAGAAGATTTAAAAGAACTATACGCCGATATCTTACCAGTCACAGCACCTATCCTCTACTGCGGAAGCGGTGTGACGGCGTGTGTCAATGTCATCGCTCTTCATTCGCTCGGAAAAACCGATGTCCGGCTTTACGCCGGCTCTTATAGTGATTGGGTGAGTCGTGGTGAGAACGTCTCCCGTTCGTAAACATAAGACACTGACAGAAACATCTGTCGGTGTCTTTTTGGGTTTATAGTTGAATCGGCTTGATGTTCCAAATCGCATTCGCATACTCTTTAATCGTTCGATCACTTGAGAAAACACCTGAGCGCGCAATATTGAGAATGACTCGTTTATACCACTCTTCCGGTTGCTGATACATCCGATCGATTCGTTCTTGTGCCTGTTGATAGGACAAGAAGTCTTTCAAAATCAGATACTCATCATTATACGTCAATAACGAATCATAAATCGCTTGGAATTCACCTGGAGCGAACAACGTCCCATCCACAAGGCTATCGATGATTCGTCGTAACTCAGGTTGCGCACTGTATTGATCATAAGCACTGTAACCGCCGTATTGTTTATAATTCATGACTTCCTGCGGCGTTAAACCAAAGATGAAAATATTCGCATCCCCGACCTCGTCTCGAATTTCAATATTCGCTCCGTCGAGAGTTCCGATCGTCAAGGCGCCGTTCATCATGAATTTCATGTTTCCAGTTCCAGAGGCTTCATAACTTGCAGTCGAAATCTGTTCACTGACATCACTTGCCGGGAAGATCTTCTCAGCAAGCGATACTCGATAGTTTTCTAGGAAGACGACTTTCAAGTATGGACTGACGTCTGGATCCTGATTGATCAAGCGAGCTAACGCATTGATATAACGAATGACTTCTTTTGCATAATGATAGCCTGGCGCAGCCTTTGCACCAAAGATGAATGTCCGCGGTGTCATCGTGAAAGAACGGTCCTCCTTCAGACGATAGTAAAGCGAATGAATGTGTAACGCATTCAAGAGTTGACGTTTGTACGCATGCAATCGCTTGACTTGAACATCAAAAATCGAGGTCGGGTCCACGACGATCCCGGTTTCTTTTTCAATGAGCAACGCTAATTCTTCTTTACGCTGAAGTTTGATCTCGGCGATGTCCTTCTGTAATGCTTCATCCTCTGCCCATTTCGTCAACTTTTGCAAATCGGACGGATGCTGAATCCAACTATCCCCGATTGCCTCTGTCACACGATTTGCCAGTGCTGGGTTTGATGAGAGGAACCAGCGACGATGTGTAATTCCGTTCGTCTTATTATTAAAGCGAAGTGGGAACATCTCATAAAATAATCGCATCTCGCGTTGTTTCAGAATTTCAGTGTGGATTTGCGCGACACCATTTGTCGAATGCGTACCGACCACAGCAAGGTTCGCCATGTTAATCCGGTCATCCGCGATGATGGCAATATCCCGCATATGCGCTTCCATGTGCGGATAATTCGCGAGCACATCCTTACAGAAGCGTCGATTAATCTCCTCAATGATGAGGTAGATGCGCGGCAATAAGCGACGGAATAAATCAATCGGCCAGCGTTCGAGTGCTTCTGATAGTAGCGTGTGATTCGTAAACGACATGACACTCTTCGTGATTCGCCATGCTTCTTCCCATCCAAATCCTTCTTCATCGATAAGGATCCGCATCAGTTCCGGAATCGCAACGACTGGATGCGTATCATTAATATGAATAGCAATATGGTTCCCAAGCTGCTTTAATGAATGATTCCGCTTTTTAAAAGATGTCAAGATACTTCGTAGTCCGGCAGAGACGAAGAAGTATTGTTGCTTCAGACGCAACTCTTTTCCTTCGTACGTTGTATCATCCGGATACAGAAACTCTGAAATCGTCTGAATCGATTGTTTATGTGCCAGTAAATCTTTATAATTCCCACGGTATTGGCTAAGTAGTTCATCATCATCAAGCGGAGACTCCGCACTCCAGAGCCGTAGATTGTTCACGACTCCATTTTGATAACCGACGATTGGCATATCATACGGAACAGCGCGAACGATTTCAGCTGGTTCATGATGGACACGATACCCATCACCAACCTCTTCAAGCCAGACATGTCCACCAAAAGGAACGTCGACCGCTTTATCAGAACGTCTGATTTCCCACATGTTCCCGTTCTTCAACCAGTTGTCTGGTAACTCGACTTGATAACCATCAATGATTTTTTGTTTGAACAAACCATACTGGTAGCGGATACCATTCCCATGTCCAGGCAGACTAAGCGCGGCTAACGAGTCAAGGAAACATGCCGCGAGACGACCGAGCCCTCCGTTTCCAAGACCAGGCTCTGGCTCTTCTTCTGTCAGATCACTGAGCTGATATCCAAGTTCTTCAAGTCCTCGTTCCACATCCTTTAAGACATCGAGGCTTAACAAGTTGTTGTGCAGAAAACGTCCGAGTAAAAACTCGAGTGAAAAGTAATAGACTTGTTTACTTTTTTTATGAGTATACGTTTCCTTCGTTCGCAACCAGTCAGTCGTAACCGTCTCGCGTACCATATAGGCAAGTGTCTGATAAATATCGTTTTCTGTTGCTTCTGTTATAGCCTTACCATGCATCGAAACGAATCGTTCCGTAAACCTCTCCTTGAACTTCTCTTTATCTTTAAACATGATGTAACCCCTTTTCCCAGTGACACGATCAAGTGGCGGACGGTGCAATCAAACGATATAATGCCAAGTATTCATCCGCTGAGCGCAACCAACTGAAGTCTTCATTCATCGCTGTCTCAATCAGATGTTCAAAGACGGGCTGATCATGATAAACCTCGATCGTGCGCTTAATCGCTTCTAAAAACTCATGTGCATTATAATTCGCGAACGAGAATCCATTTCCTTCTAACGTAAACTGATTGAACGGTTTGACTGTATCACGGAGTCCACCCGTTTCTCGGACGACCGGTAAACAGCCGTACTTCATCGAAATCAACTGACTAAGTCCACACGGTTCAAAGCGTGACGGCATCAAGAAGGCATCACTACCCGCGTAAATTCGTTGCGCAAGACCAACGTCAAATCCGATATATGAAGCGATTTTGTCTGGACGAATCGACGTCGCATGATGGAATAATCCTTCATACTCTGCTTCACCTGAACCTAGAATGATGAACTGCGCATCAAGTTCGAATAAATCAGGTAGAATGTGTGCCAGTAAATCGATTCCCTTTTGGTCGACAAGACGTGAGACGAAGCCGAACAGTGGCACATCCGGATTGATCGGAAGACCAAGTTCTTCTTGTAACGCAGCCTTATTCTTGGCTTTTCCTTCTTTCGCCGTATCGATTGAGTACGTTTCAACGAGATGTGTATCATGCGCTGGATCGAACTGACGATAATCGATTCCATTTAAAATCCCACGCACGTCAACAGCACGATGCTGCAAGACAGGTTCAAGTGTTTCCCCGTAATACGGATCCATGATCTCATCACGATAGGATGGACTAACTGTCGTGATTTGATTAGAGTGTACAAGACCTGCTTTCATGTAATTGACGAGACCATTATGGGCAATACCATCTGCCGTAAAATGTTCTTGTCCAAGACCAAGTAAGTCACCGAGCACTTCCTCTGGGAAGACCCCTTGATACTGCAGATTATGGATTGTAAAGACCGTTTTGATGTCTTGGTAACGCTCAAGATGCTGATAATGGATGCGTAAGAAAGCTGGAATCACACCTGTTTGCCAGTCATGACAATGGATGACGTCTGGTACTTCTTTTCGATCCAAATGTTGAATCATTTCAAGAACGGCACGCGAGAAATAAGCAAACCGCTCTGCGTCGTCATAATGTCCATAAATGACGCCATCTCGCTTAAAGTAATATTCATTGTCGATAAAATAGAAAGTCACGCCATCTTGTTTCAGACGGAGGACCGCACCAAATTGTTGGCGCCAACCGACTGGTACGATGAAGTCGAATAAAAACTCCATCTCTGATTTATACTGTTCCTTGATTTGACCATAATTAGGTAAAACGACTGAAACGTCTGCACCTTCTTCAGCAAGCGCTAAAGGGAGCGAGCCGACGACGTCAGCTAGCCCCCCTGTCTTGATGAAGGGTGTCGCTTCCGTGGCAGCAAACCATACCTTCATGAGTGACATCTCCTTTAAACGATTGTTTGTTTTTTGATGACGATTGGTTCTTCTGCCGTACCGCGTATGACTTGACCACGCTTAACGGTAACTTCTTTGTCGAGAATCGCGTACTCAACAACTGCGCCCTCTTCAATGACCGATTTTTGCATGATGATCGAGTTTTTGACGCGAGCGTGTTTTCCGACTTTGACACCACGGAACAGGATGCTGTCCGTCGTTGTTCCTTCTAATTTACAGCCGTTTGCGACAAGTGAGTTCTTGATGTCAGAACCCGGAAGATAGCGTGTCGGTGGCTCATGTTTGATTTTCGTATAGACGTGCTGGAAATCGTTGATTGCTCCCCATTGCTCAAGTAATAGCATGCTCTCACGATAGTATGAACGAAGCGAATGAATGACTTGTGATGTACCACTGTACTCATAACCGTGTACATGTAGACGGTTCAGTTGCGAACGAATGATACTTTGAAGTAAATCGTACTCCCCACGTGCGATTGCCTCATCGACTAAACGAACGAAGAGATTTTTCGACAGGACGACCGTTTCCATGTAGAATGTCTCATCTGCCGGTTGGAACCCTCGTGACCCGATGGCTGTCACGTGGTTCTGTTCGCTAAAACGAATCGGACGACAGTATTTACACGGCAGTTCACGCTTCGTATAAACAACCGTAATATCGGCATTCGACTCTTTATGTTCGCGTAGCACGTCGCGATAATCTACCGCAGACAAAATGTTCGAACCAGAGACGACGACGTAATTTTCCTTACTACGAAGGAAGAAATCACGGTGGAGATGGAAGTTTGATAAATCTCCACGGAACTCGTTCGCATCTTGTGATAGTGCGGGTGGGAAAATGTACAGTCCACCGTTTGAACGGTCAAGATCCCACTCTTTACCTGATCCAAGGTGATCCATCATGCCGCGATATTTCTCGAGCGTAAAAATCCCGATGTTGGCGATATCATTTTGTACCATGTTCGTTAATGTAAAATCGATCAATCGATAACGACCGGCAAATGGAACTGCCGCTAAGTTACGATGCTCCGTCAATTCCTTGAAAAATCCTTCTTCGCCACTCAGATTGATGACACCTAATAAATCGACCTTCATTCGAATATCCCCCTTATTGAATCGCTTCTTTGATGACTTCGTTTTTCTTGACGATACTGTCTGCTTCAATGACGAAGACTTCTCCGTCTGGAGATCCAATCGTCGCACCATCTTCAACGATGACGCCATCCGCTAAGATTGCCCGGTGAATCGTGACATCTCGTCCGATTTTGACGTTCGGGAAAATGACCGAATCTTTGACGAGCGATCCTTCTGCTACATCCACTCCATAGAAGAGGACCGAATGATTGATTTCGCCTTCAATATGGCATCCTTCATTGATGATCGATGTCTCAACTGTCGCAGCATTCCCGATGTATTGAGGTTGTTGATTCGGGTTGACCGAATAGACTTTCCAAGATGGATCATATAAATCAAATTCTGGTTCTGCTGTTAGCAGATCCATGTTTGCTTCCCAAAGAGACTGAATCGTTCCGACGTCTTTCCAGTATCCTTTGAATTTATACGCACGGATGTTGAGGTTTTCAAAGAGCATGTTCGGAATGATGTTTTTACCGAAGTCAAAGCTCGATTCCGCATCACCAGCATCTTGGATCAAATGGCGCTTCAATACATCCCAGTTGAAGACATAGATTCCCATTGATGCAAGGTTCGATTTCGGATTTTCTGGTTTTTCTTCGAACTCATTGATTCGAAGATCATCATCTGTATTGAGAATCCCGAATCGTGGTGCTTCTTCCCATGGTACTTCACGGACAGAAATCGTTACGTCTGCTCCACCAAGTCGGTGTTCTTCAATCATTTGCTCGTAATCCATTTTATAAATATGATCGCCTGATAGGACGAGTACATATTCAGGGTCGAATTGGTTGATATAGCTCATGTTCCGATAAATAGCATTTGCTGTCCCTTCATACCAGTTCTTTCCGTTTTGCGCCTGGTAAGGAGGTAGAATCGTCAAACCACCATTACGCCGATCTAAATCCCATGCGCTCCCGATTCCGAGATAGCGGTTTAATTCAAGCGGTTCGTATTGTGTCAACACACCAACTGTATCGATTCCTGAATTCGTACAGTTTGAAAGTGGGAAATCAATGATCCGGTACTTTCCTCCAAATGCAACAGCTGGTTTTGCAGTATGTTTCGTTAAAGCTCCCAGACGTTTCCCTTCTCCGCCTGCAAGTAACATCGCAACGACATTCTTCTTAGCCATTTCGTCCCCTCCATTTATGCTCTTTTTTTCAGACAAATCGCGTTCTAAAATCCACAGATACTTCTATATACCCAATCTTTTCTCTTTTTAATATAACATTCCTGCAAAATAGGTTTATTAAAATACAAAAATCGAAAAAAAATCTATTGATTTCTCCATAAAAGACCGATAATAGGAATGAAATGGCTTTTTGAAAGGAGTTCTCATGCGAATTACGACAGGATATCTCGTCTTACTTGGTCTTGCGACGCTGCTTCTGTTTTCCTTATTTTCAATTAAAGATGAGTTAAAAACAGCACGCACATTCTTTTTCTGGGCCGATGAACAGACGACACGACATCCATTGACCTCCTACCAACCGATCACTGTAACCTACGAAAACAAACGGGTCGAGCTCTATGACGGACTGCGACGGGATGACTTAACCCCTCGAACATTACCGAAAAAAGTCGAGCAAGCGTTTGTTGCTATCGAAGATCAACGTTTCTATCAACATGACGGTTATGACATCACAGGAATCTTACGCGCATTTACGAAAAATCAGTCTGATTCCAAATCTCAAGGTGGTAGTACAATCACCCAGCAATTAGCAAGAATGACGTATCTATCAAACGAAAAAACATATACTAGGAAAATAAAAGAATTACTCATCGCGGTATCTTTGGAACAAAAATACTCCAAAAAAGAACTGATGACGGCGTATGTCAATCAAGCGTATTTTGCCAATAATATCTACGGAATTGAACTTGCCGCAAAATCATATTTTAATAAACCAGCACGCGATTTGAGTTGGTCTGAAATCAGTTTTCTAACAGCAATCCCGAACAATCCTTCTCTCTATGACCCGCTGCGCTTTCCTGAAAACACAAAAAAGCGCCAGCAACGAATCGTTCAAGCGTTAGTGCGCGATCGTGTACTGACGAAGGATTTTACTGTTTCTCGGGTGTCGCCTCGCTCCTATAAACCAAGCGTTCCTTATCCAGACTATATCGATGCAACCGTTCAAGCTGCTGTTCGGATGACGGCTCAAAAACACGGTTGGAGTAACAAATACGCTTTAGAATATCTGCATCAACAAGGAGCAGTCATCTCGACGTATCTCGACTCAACAGAGCAACGGCGAGCTAAAGAGGCCCTTCGTAATCTACCAAACGCGATTGAGGGCGCTTATGTTGGCATTGACGGACAAACGCACGGTGTCACGGCTCTTGTCGGCTATAAATCCAATTTAACGGGGCAGTTTAATCGAGCTGTTCAGTCTTACCGACAGCCCGGCTCAGCCATTAAGCCGTTACTTGTCTATGGTCCATATCTCGAGAAAACAAAAGCTCGTTTGTCGAGCACGTTAGACGGTAGTCCGGTTTGTATCGATGGCTACTGTCCATCGAATAGTGGGAATCGCATACTTGGACAAGTGACAATCGCTGATGCAATCGCCTATTCTTATAACACCCCAGCGATTCGGGCATTCGCTGTCTCGTTTCGAGAAGGTTTGAAATCGATTCGTCCGTTCCAGTTCAGTCAATGGACACGGGAGGATGATGCTTTTACGAGTGCTCTGGGGGGGTTACAATACGGTATCAGCCCGTATGAACTGACAAATGCTTATACTGTATTCGTTAATGATGGTATTTATCGACCGGCATCGATGATTAAAAGTATTACGCTCAAGGATGGTAAGGTCGAACGACCAGAAGAAAAGGAACAACGGATTTGGTCAAGTCAAACGAACCGAGAACTACGTGCCGGTTTAAAAAATGTCATGACGTATGGAACGGGGCGCAAAGGATACGATCCTTCTGCTAGCTACATTGGAGGAAAAACAGGAACAACGAATGATAATAAGGATATGTGGTTCGTTGGTATCAAGAATCAACACATCGGCGGTATTTGGTTAGGCGCTGACCGCCCGCGCCCGTTTCCTGTCGAAGCCAATGCAACGTTACAGGTCAAGACGTGGGCGACGATTTTACGCCCTTGATTCAACTTGGAAATAAAATTGCTTCCCCGAAGGAATTGAATAAGGTCAGACCGACCCAGGATAGACCGGCAAGCAGAACACCCCAGGCCAAAAAGGAAAAGATGATTAACCCGATCGCTCCTGCTGCAGTCGTCATTTTACTGATTTGTACCGTGTAAAAGATAAAATAGATAAAGAAGGATACAAACAACACGATACCTACGTGTAAAAAGGACGTCATAAAGGCGAAGCTGACACATCCTCCAACGAGCAGGAGAATACTTCCCGGGCGTAACATGCTGAGTGTCGTTCCCTCTTGTTCCTTGATGAAAAAGGCGAAACCGAGCTGATTAATCGTATCTGATAATAGTTTAAGCGAACTAAAGATCATAAAATAGACGATTAGAAAGCCCATCCAAACAACAAGTTTTGTATCGCGTGCTGTCAGAAGTTGAAGTAACTCATCGTACACACCGACTTGATCGAGCCAGTGCAATGCGAGTTCGGTCGTTGCAATCGCAAGGGACGTACTAAATAACAAAATGCTAATTAGCGGGGCATAACTTAATAGGTAAACATTCGTACGCATGTGGAGTCTCCATTCATAGAAAATTCATATGTAGCACACAATTTCACTTACAGGTATACTATAATAGATTATATCGGTTCAAGAGACTGAAGGGGGAAACAAAAATGGCATTTATCTTAATGGTCGGCGTAAGTCTTGCGTTTTTGACAGCAATCTTCACTGCAGGCTACAACAAAAAACCTGAAGGTAACGAATAATTCATAAAAGCTCCGTCCTGAATCAGGATGGAGCTTTTGCTTATCTTAGACTCAGAGAAGTCCTGCGTAACCTTGCTGACGCAATGCTTCATAGACAATGATTGCTGCTGTGTTTGAGACGTTCAATGAACGAACCAGATTCGATTGGGGTAGACGAATACAACGTTCTGCATTCGCGTCGATGACTTCAAGCGGTAACCCTTTCGTTTCCCGACCAAAGACGAAGAAGTAGTCTTGGTCAACGTCCGATAAGTCGATTTGACTCGGATACTGCTCTCCGTATTTCGTAATATAGTAGAAAATACCTTCCGGGTGCTTCTCCCACAACTCTTCCAAAGAATCATGATAACGGACGTCTACGAATTCCCAGTAATCAAGACCTGCACGTTTTAAATGTTTATCGTCTGTCGAAAAACCGAGTGGTCGAATCAAATGAAGAACGGAATGTGTCGCCGCACATGTTCGTGAAATATTTCCTGTATTTTGAGGAATCTCTGGTTGATACATAACGACATGAATAGCCATGGTTCAATTCTCTCCTATCTCATGCGCTAAAAGCGCTTCTTTATGGGCAATTCCGCTTGCAAACCCGGTCATTTTACCGGTAGCCCCAATAACTCGGTGACACGGATAAATCAATGCAATCGGATTACGATTCAAAGCACCACCAACAGCGCGTGCTGCTTTTGGTTTTCCAATCATGTGAGCAAGTTCACCATAACTGATTGTCTGACCAAACGGAACTTGTCGTAAAGCGAGCAACACTTGCTCTGCGAAAGGTGTAACACGTAACTGACAAGGTAGCAGATCGAGAGCCTGTCGATCACCTTCTGCGTAACGATCAAACGCTATTTGCCAATCTTTCGGTAACATACCTTCATCTGTCTCTTCCGCTAAATATGTCCGAGCTCGCTCTACATTTAGTCCAAAGTCGAGGTAAACGATCTGTTCTCTCTCCCAAGCGACAAGCAATGTACCGAACTCATAAGTGAGCTGCTGAAATGGCATCTGCTTCCCCCCACTCTTCGAGTAATCGCTGACCTTCTGTTTGTACATCTACTGCAATGTCTGTTGCAAGACGTGATTCAATATATGACTTTTCTTCAATTCCACCAATTCGACCAACTGCCCAGAGTGCAAGGGCACGCATATCTTCACGGGCATCGCTTTCTGTCATCAATCGTAGCGCATCCATCGCACTCTTATCTCGATAATGGACAAGCGCACAAATCGCATTACGCTGAATTGGCTTCTTACCACGCCATGCGCCAGATAACGTCCCAAACCGACTCTTGAACTCACGGTTACTCATCGATAAAAGTGGAACTAAGAGCGGTTTGACTTGTTCTGGATCCGGTTGTAGTTCAGCATGATGTGTGGCGTTCTTCTTCCGGTTATACGGACACACTTGCTGACACGTATCACAACCGTACAGTCGGTTACCAAGCGCCATTCGGAATGGTTCTGGCAGTAACGTTTTCGTCTGTGTTAAAAACGAAATACAGCGTTTTGCATCAATGACACCTGGTTCAACTAGTGCATCGGTCGGGCAAGCATCAATACATTTATTGCACGTTCCACATAATTCTTCGACCGGTTGATCGGGCGGCAACACGAGATCCGTAATCAACTCACCGAGATAGAGATACGATCCGTGCTCCTCACTGATGATGGAACAGTTTTTCCCACTGAACCCGATACCTGCTCGTTCTGCTACTGCACGGTCGACGAGTTCTCCTGTATCGACCATCGAGCGTGTTCGTGCACCTGGACTCAATTCTTGAATTTTTTCTTCAAGCAACGTCAAACGTTGTCGTAGTGCCTGGTGATAATCAAGTCCCCAGGACGATCGACAAAAGATACCGCGCCGCTCTCCTTCTTTGCCGCGTGGAGCATTTTTGAGTGTACTTGGATAGGCGACTGCAATGGCAATGATTGAAGCAGCATCTTCTACGAGTAAAGATGGTGTTGTTCGAAGATCGAGATTGGGCTCTTCAAAACCAGAAGCGAATCCTTTTTCTTGTTGCGCTTGCAAGCGACGCTTCAAGACAAGAAACGGATCAGCCGTCGTCACCTTCAACTCATCGATTCCAATATCTGCTGCATACTCTTGTAAAGCCAATTTCAATTGTACACCATCCATCACGATCCACTCCTTTCCTCATTAAGATTCCATTCCTAAACAAAAAGAGCAAGGTGTCAGCGAAAACGACACATTGCTCTTTTTTGGTAAGCGGGTGAAGGGAATCGAACCCTCGTCATCAGCTTGGAAGGCTGAGGTTTTACCATTAAACTACACCCGCATAATCAGGTGAAACATCAGATTGTGTAAAAAGTATAAAGCGGGTGAAGGGAATCGAACCCTCGTCATCAGCTTGGAAGGCTGAGGTTTTACCATTAAACTACACCCGCAAGATACCGGTGGTCGGAATCGAACCGACACTCCAAAGGAACACGATTTTGAGTCGTGCGCGTCTACCAGTTCCGCCACACCGGCACAATCTCTTGCAAAACTATTTAATTGAGAAATAGTTGGAGGCGCCAGTCAGAATCGAACTGACGATAAAGGAGTTGCAGTCCTCTGCCTTACCACTTGGCTATGGCGCCACTCATTGGAGCGGAAGACGGGATTCGAACCCGCGACCCCGACCTTGGCAAGGTCGTATTCTACCACTGAACTACTTCCGCTTGAAAAGCTGGGCTGGAAGGGATCGAACCTTCGCGTGCTGGAATCAAAATCCAGTGCCTTACCACTTGGCTACAGCCCAATAATAAGAGGGCGACTGATGGGAATTGAACCCACGAATGCCGGAATCACAATCCGGTGCGTTAACCACTTCGCCACAATCGCCATGGTAAACAGGGGCAGCAGGAATCGAACCCGCGCTGACGGTTTTGGAGACCGTAGTTCTACCGCTAAACTATGCCCCTATGGTGGTGGGGGGGGGCGGATTCGAACCGCCGAACCCGAGGGAGCGGATTTACAGTCCGCCGCGTTTAGCCACTTCGCTACCCCCCCACAAATGGGAAATTCATGTTATTTTTAAAGGTGGTGGCTTTGGACGGAATCGAACCGCCGACACAAGGATTTTCAGTCCTTTGCTCTACCAACTGAGCTACAAAGCCTTAACAATGGCGGTCCTGACGGGATTCGAACCCGCGATCTCCTGCGTGACAGGCAGGCATGTTAACCGCTACACCACAGGACCGTATGTAATTGCGGGGGCCGGATTTGAACCGACGACCTTTGGGTTATGAGCCCAACGAGCTACCAGACTGCTCCACCCCGCGACGCTATAAATGGTGACCCGTACGGGATTCGAACCCGTGTTACCGCCGTGAAAGGGCGGTGTCTTAACCGCTTGACCAACGGGCCATTATGAATTGAAAGTGATGATGGCGGAGAGCAAGGGATTCGAACCCTTGAGACGCTTTTGACGCCTACACGATTTCCAATCGTGCTCCTTCGGCCACTCGGACAGCTCTCCATTGTACGTGGTGAAGAAGTAATAAATGGCTCCGCAAGTAGGATTTGAACCTACGACCTACCGGTTAACAGCCGGTTGCTCTACCACTGAGCTATTGCGGAACGATCGCCTGGCAGCGTCCTATCCTCACAGGGGGAAGCCCCCAACTACTTTCGGCGTTCAAGTGCTTAACTTCCGTGTTCGGCATGGGAACGGGTGTGACCACTTGGCTATCGCCACCAGACATTTATTATCTTAACATTATGTTCACATAACGTCAAGACTTTTTTTCGTTTTTTTGAAAGGCTCGCGCCCTCAAAACTGAAGTCATCAACAATGCATCTGCTAGAACAAGGCCTCGACCGATTAGTATCACTCAGCTCCACATGTCGCCATGCTTCCACCCGTGACCTATCTACCTCATCGTCTCTGAGGGGTCTTTCTTGATTACTCAAAGGGAAATCTCATCTTGGAGGGGGCTTCATGCTTAGATGCTTTCAGCATTTATCCCGTCCGCACGTAGCTACCCAGCGATGCTCCTGGCGGAACAACTGGTACACCAGCGGTGCGTCCATCCCGGTCCTCTCGTACTAAGGACAGCTCTCCTCAAATTTCCTGCGCCCACGACGGATAGGGACCGAACTGTCTCACGACGTTCTGAACCCAGCTCGCGTACCGCTTTAATGGGCGAACAGCCCAACCCTTGGGACCTACTCCAGCCCCAGGATGCGATGAGCCGACATCGAGGTGCCAAACCTCCCCGTCGATGTGGACTCTTGGGGGAGATCAGCCTGTTATCCCCAGGGTAGCTTTTATCCGTTGAGCGATGGCCCTTCCATGCGGAACCACCGGATCACTAAGCCCGACTTTCGTCCCTGCTCGACTTGTAGGTCTCGCAGTCAAGCTCCCTTCTGCCTTTGCGCTCTACGAATGATTTCCAACCATTCTGAGGGAACCTTTGGGCGCCTCCGTTACTGTTTAGGAGGCGACCGCCCCAGTCAAACTACCCGCCTGACACGGTCCTCCAGCCGGATGACGGCTGCGAGTTAGAGACTCTATGCATGAAGGGCGGTATCCCAAGGGTGACTCCTCCGAAGCTGGCGCTCCGGGCTCGACGTCTCCCGCCTATCCTGTACATCATGCACAAAGCCTCAATATCAGGCTGTAGTAAAGCTCCATGGGGTCTTTCCGTCCTGTCGCGGGTAACCTGCATCTTCACAGGTACTATGATTTCACCGGGTCTCTCGTTGAGACAGTGCCCAAATCGTTACGCCTTTCGTGCGGGTCGGAACTTACCCGACAAGGAATTTCGCTACCTTAGGACCGTTATAGTTACGGCCGCCGTTTACTGGGGCTTCGGTTCAAAGCTTCGCTTGCGCTAACCCATCCCCTTAACCTTCCAGCACCGGGCAGGCGTCAGCCCCTATACGTCATCTTGCGATTTAGCAGAGACCTGTGTTTTTGCTAAACAGTCGTTTGGGCCTATTCACTGCGGCTCTACATGTGTAGAGCGTCCCTTCTCCCGAAGTTACGGGACCATTTTGCCGAGTTCCTTAACGAGAGTTATCCCGCGCGTCTTAGAATTCTCATCTCGCCTACCTGTGTCGGTTTACGGTACTGGCGCCTTCCCCTCACTAGAGGCTTTTCTTGGCAGTGTGAAATCGTGACCTACGTCCCTAGGGGACTCCGCGTCGTTCCTTGACTTTGATGCCTGACGGATTTGCCAATCAGACGGTCTTGAAACTTGCACATGCACTTCCATCCGCATGCGTCACTATCCTCCTGCGTCCCCCCATTGTTCAAACGGTGGATCGGCGGTACAGGAATATCAACCTGTTATCCATCGCCTACGCCTTTCGGCCTCGGCTTAGGTCCAGACTAACCCTGAGCGGACGAGCCTTCCTCAGGAAACCTTGGGCTTTCGACGGAGGGGATTCTCACCCCTCTTTTCGCTACTCACACCGGCATTCTCACTTCCAAACGCTCCACTGCTCCTTCCGGTACAGCTTCACAGCGGTTTGGAACGCTCCCCTACCATTCCTTACGGAATCCGCAGCTTCGGTGGTATGTTTAGCCCCGTTACATTTTCGGCGCGGCGCCACTCGACTAGTGAGCTATTACGCACTCTTTGAATGGTGGCTGCTTCTAAGCCAACATCCTAGCTGTCTAGGCAGCGCCACATCCTTTTCCACTTAACATACACTTTGGGACCTTAGCTGGCGGTCTGGGCTGTTTCCCTCTTGACTACGGATCTTATCACTCGCAGTCTGACTCCCGAGTATAAGTTGCTGGCATTCGGAGTTTAACTGAATTCGGTAACCCTGTGGGGGCCCCTAGTCCAATCAGTGCTCTACCTCCAGAACTCTCAACCTCGAGGCTAGCCCTAAAGCTATTTCGGGGAGAACCAGCTATCTCCAGGTTCGATTGGCATTTCACCGCTACCCACACCTCATCCCCGCACTTTTCAACGTGCGTGGGTTCGGACCTCCAGTCAGTGTTACCTGACCTTCATCCTGGACATGGGTAGATCACCTGGTTTCGGGTCTACGACAACGCACTGAACGCCCTGTTCAGACTCGCTTTCGCTACGGCTCCGCCTCATCGGCTTAACCTCGCGCGTTATCGTAACTCGCCGGTTCATTCTACAAAAGGCACGCCATCACCCATTAACGGGCTCTGACTACTTGTAGGCATACGGTTTCAGGATCTATTTCACTCCCCTTCCGGGGTGCTTTTCACCTTTCCCTCACGGTACTGGTTCACTATCGGTCACTAGGGAGTATTTAGCCTTGGGAGATGGTCCTCCCGGATTCCGACGGGGTTTCACGTGTCCCGCCGTACTCAGGATCCACTCTGGAGGGAAAACAGTTTCAGCTACAGGGCTGTCACCTTCTTCGGCCGACCTTTCCAGGTCCTTCACCTACTGTCTTCCTTTTTGACTCCGTATAGAGTGTCCTACAACCCCGAAGAGCATGCTCTTCGGTTTGGGCTGTTCCCGTTTCGCTCGCCGCTACTCAGGGAATCGCATTTGCTTTCTCTTCCTCCGGGTACTTAGATGTTTCAGTTCCCCGGGTCTGCCTCACGCTACACTATGTATTCATGTAACATGTCCCATCCCATTACAGATGGTGGGTTCCCCCATTCGGAAATCTTCGGATCAAAGCATACTTACTGCTCCCCGAAGCATATCGCTGTTCGTCGCGTCCTTCATCGGCTCCTAGTGCCAAGGCATCCACCGTACGCCCTTCATACCTTGATCTAGCGTTGGTATTCTAAGAACACACGTCTAATGACATGGTTATAAAAAGTTTGATGTCTTGTTGATGTCTTCAGTTTTCAAGGTGCGAGTGTCTCTATCGAGACGTGAGAGACGAGCTCTCAAAACTGAACGATGGGCATGTCCCGTAAGGGACGTTTTCCTTAGAAAGGAGGTGATCCAGCCGCACCTTCCGATACGGCTACCTTGTTACGACTTCACCCCAATCATCTACCCCACCTTCGACGGCTGGCTCCTTGCGGTTACCTCACCGGCTTCGGGTGTTGCAAACTCTCGTGGTGTGACGGGCGGTGTGTACAAGACCCGGGAACGTATTCACCGCAGTATGCTGACCTGCGATTACTAGCGATTCCGACTTCATGCAGGCGAGTTGCAGCCTGCAATCCGAACTGGGAACGGCTTTATGGGATTGGCTCCACCTCGCGGTCTCGCTGCCCTTTGTACCGTCCATTGTAGCACGTGTGTAGCCCAACTCATAAGGGGCATGATGATTTGACGTCATCCCCACCTTCCTCCGGTTTGTCACCGGCAGTCTCCCTAGAGTGCCCAACTAAATGCTGGCAACTAAGGATAGGGGTTGCGCTCGTTGCGGGACTTAACCCAACATCTCACGACACGAGCTGACGACAACCATGCACCACCTGTCACCATTGTCCCCGAAGGGAAAACTTGATCTCTCAAGCGGTCAATGGGATGTCAAGAGTTGGTAAGGTTCTTCGCGTTGCTTCGAATTAAACCACATGCTCCACCGCTTGTGCGGGTCCCCGTCAATTCCTTTGAGTTTCAGCCTTGCGGCCGTACTCCCCAGGCGGAGTGCTTAATGCGTTAGCTTCAGCACTGAGGGGCGGAAACCCCCCAACACCTAGCACTCATCGTTTACGGCGTGGACTACCAGGGTATCTAATCCTGTTTGCTCCCCACGCTTTCGCGCCTCAGCGTCAGTTACAGACCAAAGAGTCGCCTTCGCCACTGGTGTTCCTCCACATCTCTACGCATTTCACCGCTACACGTGGAATTCCACTCTTCTCTTCTGTACTCAAGCCTTCCAGTTTCCAATGGCCCTCCCCGGTTGAGCCGGGGGCTTTCACATCAGACTTAAAAGGCCGCCTGCGCGCGCTTTACGCCCAATAATTCCGGACAACGCTTGCCACCTACGTATTACCGCGGCTGCTGGCACGTAGTTAGCCGTGGCTTTCTCGTAAGGTACCGTCAAGGTACGAGCATTCCCTCTCGTACGTGTTCTTCCCTTACAACAGAGTTTTACGATCCGAAAACCTTCATCACTCACGCGGCGTTGCTCCATCAGACTTTCGTCCATTGTGGAAGATTCCCTACTGCTGCCTCCCGTAGGAGTCTGGGCCGTGTCTCAGTCCCAGTGTGGCCGATCACCCTCTCAGGTCGGCTATGCATCGTCGCCTTGGTGGGCCGTTACCTCACCAACTAGCTAATGCACCGCAAGGCCATCTCAAGGTGACGCCGGAGCGCCTTTCATCAGCGGACCATGCGGTCCGTTGAACTATCCGGTATTAGCTCCGATTTCTCGGAGTTATCCCAATCCTTGAGGCAGGTTCCTTACGTGTTACTCACCCGTCCGCCGCTCATTCCACTGCCTTCCCTCCGAAGAGTTCCGTCAGTTTCCTGCGCTCGACTTGCATGTATTAGGCACGCCGCCAGCGTTCGTCCTGAGCCAGGATCAAACTCTCCATAAAGTGTTTGACTTGCTCGTTGTTGTGACCGAAGTCACGATTGACGAAGTTTGCGCTTCATTCGTTTTTGTATTCCGTAGAATACGTTTTTTTTGCCTCATCGTTCAGTTTTCAAAGTTCGTTGTGTCGTTTTCAGCGACTTTAATAAGATATCACGGAATAACTTAAGCGTCAATCCCTTTTTGAAATCTTTTTTCTTTCTCGTCGCCGTCCAGCGCGTGTTGCCCTGTCGACATGTATTAATATACTATCTCAATATAACACCGTCAATAGTTTTACTAAAAAAACTTTTAAAATCTTTTTCTTTCTATATATAGCAAAAACAATCAAATGTATAAAATAAAGCCGATCGTCATACGACCGGCTCATATGTTACGAGTTCAACCCCTGCTCCTTTAGTTGTTTGATACGAAATCCTGATCAAACCTTTGCGCATGAAGAAATCAATCAGACTACTTAAGTCTACTTTGACTTCCTGCAGTCGCTCTTCTTCCATTAGTTCATACATCGTCCAAGGCACAGTACGTTCTCGCATGATTTCAAATAAATAGCGACCTCCCGATAAGACTTTGGACTGCAACAGATGCTCGAGTCCAATCAAAGCGAGATGAATACGCTGATCCAACGTTTCTTCACTCATTAATAATTGCTCATATAGTTTATAAACATCCGGATCATCTAGTCGCGCCTGTTCCCAAACGACCGTCTCAGGATGTTTGCCTTTTTCGAGAACAGATAATCGTGCGAGATGATGCAACGCATGATGGACGTGTGTATAGGCATCGTAATGGTGACCACGACTGAATAAGTTTCTTCCGTCTTGGAAGCGACGTAACAATTTAGCAAACGAGATCGTCATCTGTAAATGCCGCTCTTCATCTGGAAAGTTCAATAGTTGACGTTTCAAATCAACTATGTAATCGTTTCGCTCGAACACGATCGTTCCTTCAGCAATCCAATGAATTGCTCGTCGATTAGCGTTCAATAAAATCCAGCGTGACAATACATCCTCGTGTACAAGATGTAAGGAGACCTTTAGTGTATTTAATCGATAATGTTTGATCGTCCACTCGACTTCTGGATCTCTTGTGATGACGACAAGAAGTGTATCAAATTGATCCGTCAAGGAATCCCGTGGTTGCCGTTTCTCTACAGCAATGATCCCTTGTGTTTCACGATAAGCCGCGTATTCCGAATAAATCGTTCGTGTTGCTTGTTCCATTTACTTCTCACCCTTCTATACGAACTCGTCGTTACCATTTTCGACAAAAAAACAAGCTTTCCTTCTTCAGCCAGTTGCACTTCTTATGCTAGACTGACAACAGGGGGAATTCACTTGAAAAAACAACGTAAAAATAAAATAAACCGTGCGCGAAACCTTGCTATGTTTCTTGTATTCGGTGGTATGCTCGTCATGTACGGCGGTCTATTACTAAAACAATTTGAAATCATCATGGTCTTACTCATGCTTCTCGGCTTCGTCATGGTCCTTGCTAGTACCGCACTCTACTTCTTGATTGGTCTTACATCAACTAAAGCAGCTGTCGTCACTTGTCCGAACTGCGGAAAAGAAACAAAAGTACTCGGACGCGTCGATTTATGTATGCATTGTGACGAACCACTTACGATGGATCCGTCTCTCGAAGGAAAAGAATTCGATGAAAAATATAATAAACACAATAAACGAGCTCCCCGCTAAGGCAGCTCGTTTTTTTATTGGACATTCGATTGACAGTCCGGACAAGTACCGTACACTTCTAATCGGTGACGATCGACTTTGAAGCCCGTTAAGTGAGCCGCAACCGTTTCGACATCATCGAGCACAGGATAGTTGAAATCAACGATTTTTCCGCAGTTTTCACAGATCATGTGGTAATGGCGCGTCGTAACGAAATCGAAGCGACTTGAAGCGTCTCCATAATTCATTTCTTCAACGATTCCCTTTTCTCGAAAAACGCGTAAGTTATTATATACAGTCGCCACACTCATATTCGGAAATCGATGTTCAAGAGCACGATAAATCTCATCCGCTGTCGGATGCGTGTGTCCAGTCGTTAGATATTCCAAAATCGCGTGACGTTGTGGTGTCATTCGAACGCCTGATTCCCGAAGTGACTTCACGGCGTCATCCAGCATTTCGTTAGCCACGTCCATCCCCTCATTTCTATCTTTCATTGATTATCAGATTGTAATCTTTATAATTAGTCTACCTACAAATACCCATTCCGTCAACGGCTCTGCACCGGATTTGACGTTCATGATACAATCATATCGTGATATTTTTCACGAATCATCGATTGGAGGAATCCTCATGTCTACCCACACTACACGTCCTACTTCAGAGGCGTTATATGAAATCGCGCAAGAGTGTATCGTTGGTGGCGTTAACAGCCCATCCCGTTCATTCAAAGCCGTCGGCGGCGGCGCACCTGTCTATATGGAACGCGGAGAAGGTGCTTATTTTTATGATGTCGATGGCAATCGCTATATCGATTACTTAGCAGCTTACGGTCCAATTATCACAGGACACGGTCATCCCCACATTACTGAAGCAATCACGCATGCTGCCCAAAATGGACTTCTCTACGGAACACCACACCGTTTAGAAATCGACTTTGCACATAAATTACAAAAAGCGATTCCCTCGCTGGAAAAGGTTCGTTTCACGAACTCAGGAACAGAAGCTGTCATGACGACAATTCGTGTCGCTCGTGCTTATACAGGACGGGAACTTGTTGTTAAATTCAGTGGTTGCTACCACGGTCATTCGGATCTGATGCTGATCGCAGCTGGCAGTGGACCGGCTACACTTGGTTCTCCTGATTCGGCCGGCGTCACGAAAGCGACAGCAAAAGAAGTCATTACGACACCTTTCAATGACATCGAGTCATACCGTCAAATCATGGAACAATGGGGCGATCAAATCGCTTGTGTACTCGTCGAACCAATCGTCGGAAACTTCGGTATCGTCGAACCACAACCTGGTTTTCTTGCTGCAGTCAACGAAATCACACATGCTCATGGCGCACTCGTCATCTATGATGAAGTCATTACGGCATTCCGCTTCACATACGGCAGTGCACAAGAGTTACTCAATATCCGTCCCGATATGACAGCACTCGGGAAAATCATCGGCGGCGGTTTACCGATTGGTGCTTACGGTGGTCGAAAAGAAATCATGGAACATGTCGCACCACTCGGTCCTGCTTATCAAGCGGGAACGATGGCAGGTAACCCCGCATCGATGGCTGCAGGTATCGCTTGTCTTGAATTACTCGAGCAACCTGGTGTCTATGAACAACTCGATCATCTTGGCGCCTTACTCGAACAAGGGGTTCTTGAAGCAGCGAAACGTCATGATGTCACGATTACGATCAATCGTCTAAAAGGTGCCATGACGGTCTACTTCACGGATGAAACAGTCATTGATTATGATGGTGCAGAACGTGCGGACAGTGAAATGTTTGGTCGCTTCTTCAAATTGATGCTTGAAGAAGGCATCAACCTCGCACCGTCAAAATACGAAGCGTGGTTCTTGACGACAGAACATACGGAAGCCGACATCACGGAGACGATTGCAGCAGTCAATCGTGCCTTTGCTCGACTTTAATCAAATAAAAAGCAGCGACCCTCGTGAGGATCGCTGCTTTTTTTATTCGACAAGCTCCAAATTTTGAATCGCATACAATTCGAAATAAGCGCCTCGTTTTTGCATGAGGACTTCATGTGTTCCGATTTCTGTAATCTGACCATTCTCAATGACGACGATCTTATCAGCATCAGTGATCGTCGATAGTCGGTGTGCGACAGTGAACGTCGTCCGTCCTTTCGCAAGACGTGCGAGCGAATCTTGAATCATCGCTTCGCTTTCTAAATCAAGCGCACTCGTTGCCTCATCCAAGATCAAAATCGGTGGATTCTTCAAGAAGACCCGCGCAATCGCAAGACGTTGTTTTTGACCACCCGATAATTTGACGCCTCGTTCACCGACCGGCGTATGATAGCCGTTTGGTAACCGTTCAATGAACTCGTGCGCATTCGCCGCTTTTGCCGCTGCGATGACTTCTTCGTCCGTCGCCTCAGGATTCCCCATCTTAATATTCATCTGAACCGACTCACTGAAGAGAATCGACTCCTGCATGACCATCCCAATTTGATCACGAAGACCACGTAGCTTCAGGTCACGAATATCGACACCATCGAGCGTGATCCGTCCGGCAGAAACATCATAGAAGCGCGGAATCAGACTGACAAGTGTTGATTTTCCACCACCCGACATCCCGACGAAGGCGATTCGCTCTCCTGCTTGGACGTCAAGCGTCAAACGATCAATCGCAAGTTCGCCGCCTTCTTCATAAGCAAAGCTGATGTTTTCGAACTGAACATTCCCGCGAACATCTTTCGGATCGCGTGCATTCGATTTTTCTGTAATGTCATACGGCTCATCTAAAAACTCGAACATCCGGTCCATCGAAGCAATTGACTGTGTCAATGTCGTTGAGGAGTTGACGAGACGACCGAGCGGTGCATACAGGCGATCAATGTAACCAATGAACGCGACCATTGTCCCGAGCGACACTTGTCCATTTAAGACGAAAAAAGCTGCTGTCCCGAAAATAAGAATCGGTGCGAAGTCTGTAATCGTCGAAACGACGACGTACGTCCGCGCATTCCAGTTCGTTTGGCGAAGTGCTGCTTTTAAGAACCCATCATTTTGATGTTTGAACGCTTTATTCTCATGTGGTTCGAGTGCAAAACTGCGAATGACCGCCATTCCGTTGACACGTTCCGTCAAATGACCTTGTAGTTCCGCAAGGGCTGCCGAGCGTTCCCGTGTCAACCCACGTAAGCGACCGTAAAAGAACTTCACGGCGAGCGCATAGAATGGTAACGGAATGATCGCGACAAGCGTCAATTTCGGATCAATCGTCCACATGATTGCGATTGCAATGAAAATCGTAATCATATCAAGCCATAGGTTCATTAATCCCGTTACGACGAAGTCTTTCGTCTGCTCGACATCATTAATGATTCGCGAGATGACTTCGCCCGTTTTCGTATTCGAATAAAAACGAAGTGATAATTTCTGAACATGATCAAACAACCGGTTCCGTACGTCAAATAAAATCTTCGATGCTGACCATTGCGCGAGGTATTGACGGACATATTCAAGCGGTGGCTTAACAATCAAGAAGATGAAGACACCTCCTCCGATCAAATACGCCAATTGCTTACTTTTTTCCGCCATCGGCATCGTATTCCCCGTCAGGATATTGTCGATGATGTACTTATACAACAACGGAAGTCCGAGCGGGATCGAGAACTTGATGATCCCGACGAAGACCGTCAGGAGAATCTGTTTTTGATACGGCTTAACGAACGCCATATAACGGCGGATCGAGCCTTGTTTCTTACGTTTTGCTTGTGTTGCCACGTGTTTCACTTCCTTCAATTAAAAAAAGACGATGGCGAACCATCATCTCCGATATCTTGTTTCATATTCACGATACCACATATCCACGAAAGCCGGGTTAAATGGACCCTTTCGACTACGAATCCACTGAATCAGGATTTGGACATTGTCCTTCAAAATACGATCAATTGCCTTCGGATAATTCATCTCACGGCGATGTTTCTCGTACTCGTCCTCATCGAGAATCATGTAGGACATATCCGGATACACTTTGATATCTAAATCATAATCAATGTACTTGACTGCTCGATCTTTCTCATCAAACGTAGAAGGCGATCCGAGGTTGCAATAATAATAAATGCCGTCCTCCCGAATCATACAAATGACATTGAACCAGAGTTCTGTTGAAAAATAACAGATTGCAGGCTCTCGCGTTCGCCACTGACGACCATCCGATTCGCTGACCATGATGCGGTCATTGAACCCAATCAATTCTTCTTCCGTCGATTTCAGCACGAGCGTTTCTTCCCAAACTCTGTGTAAGCTCCCGTTATGTTTGAAACTTTGAATCTCAATCTTGCTACTTTCTTTTGGGAATCGACTCATGTGCTACTCCTTTCTAAAGCGTTTTTCTTCCATTCTGCTATACTCTCGTGCTTATTATACCCATTTTCAGAACGCATGAAAAACGAAAGGGTATTTTTTCAGAAAAATGACGGAATTCAGCCTTGAAAGTGATTCAAAATCGCATTTTTTCGTTGTTTGAACATCGGTTTCAAGATAAATGCTTCAATGAAGAAGGCAGGAAGGAATGACGCATAAGTCACTTCGTCCACGAAATAGACGCCAGATCCACGTTCTTCGACTCGGTGCACATGGCACCACGCTCGAAATGGATATGGAACTTTTGTACCGACATCAACGAAGACATATTCTTCTACAAAAGGAATCCAAGAAGTCCAAGAGACAAACAGCGGAGAAACTCCGACGCGCAGACGAATTGTATTTCCCGCCCGCGTGCGTGTGTCGCCTGACGTTTTCACTTGCGGAAATACGGTCAATCGACTCAATGCCTTGGCATCACTTAAGAAGTCCCACGCTTGCTCCTTTGATGTATCAACACGTGTCTCAAAACGAAAAGTATGCATTAGAGTTCCCCCTTTAATAGTCGATCAATCTTCATTTGCGCGACAGAAATCGGATGCGTCATATATGTTTCCTGATCGACGAGCACTGTCTGGTCCGGCTGTTCTGTCACGCGATAAACGGCAATTTCCCAAATCCGGTGCGAGAAGATATGTCGAACGTGTCCAACGAGCGTTCCGTTTCGATCTTCCTCTGCTTCCCGTAGTGGGTATTGCCACATGCCAGCGAGTAACCCTGTCTCAGCCCGTTGTTCGATTGCGATTTTTCCGTCTGTTTCATAGACAAGAGCATCATAAGGAATAATTTGCGTCTTCCCTTTCTTCGTCTTCACAGGCAATTCTTCCTGTGCGTTTCGATCATATGCGAAACAAACGTCTTGAACAGGACAAAGTCCACACATCGGTGACTTCGGGGTACAGACCATTGCCCCGAGTTCCATTAATCCTTGATTAAAACTCGATGGGTCAGCCGGATCAATCAATTGGTGAACTGCCGCTTCAAACAACTTCCGTGTTTTCGGAGCTGCGATATCCTCATAAATTCCAAGGACACGTGAAAGAACGCGCATCACGTTCCCATCTACTGCAGGTTCCGCTTGACCATAAGCAATCGACAGAACCGCTCCTGTCGTATACGGACCGACTCCCTTCAACTGACTGAATAACTCCTTCTCATCCGGAACGATCCCATCATATTTTTCAACAACTTCCTGAACCGCGATTTGAAGATTCTTCACACGGGAATAGTACCCTAAGCCTTCCCAATGCTTCAGGACCTCACTTTGTTCCGCTTGCGCTAAATCATGCGGTGTCGGAAAACGTTTCGTGAAGCGCTCGTAATACGGAATCACGGTATCGACGCGTGTTTGCTGAAGCATGATTTCACTAATCCAAATATGATACGGATTTTTTGTTCTCCGCCAAGGCAAATCTCGCTGTTCACGTAAGAACCAAGCAATCAGTTCTGTGGTAAATTGTGTTTTATTAAAGTTTGTGAAATATTCTTGAACGACAGTCAAAAGGTTACCTCTTTTCTCTTAGATACGATATATTAATTAAAAATTACACGAAAGAACCTCGATGGATCTACCATCACGATTTTATAGAAGGAGCGAATTCGCATTGGATACTGGGACGCATATCGGCATGGGACTTTGTCTCGCCGCCATCTCAACGCTACACCCTGACGTCGCAGCGAGCACGACGATGTTTGCTGCCGTGACGACGACAGCACTCGTCGGCTCACATGCACCGGACTTCGACACCGTCTTCAAATTTAAAGGAAATAGCGCCTACTTGCGCCAACATCGCGGAAAGTCGCATGGCTTGATTGCCTTGATTGCTTGGCCCTTGCTACTATCAATTGTTATCGGTACGTTATTCGGTATACCTCCGACTTCATTATGGCTGATGGCACAGATTGCTGTCGCCCTTCATGTCTTCGTCGATCTGTTTAACGCGTACGGAACACAAGCCTTACACCCATTCAAACAATCCTGGATCGGTTGGGGTGTCATTAACACATTTGATCCGTATCTATTCACGATGTATTATGCTGCGTTCGGGATTTGGTTGTTGACGAAAGCAACAATTGTCATCTTCCCAATATTGATCGCTATCGTCATTATCTACTACGCCGTTCAGTTTAAATTGCGGAATGATGCCTTAGCAACTGCAGCCCGTTATTATCGCGGGGCGCATAAGCTCTTCATCTCGCCCGGCATGAAATGGGACGAGTGGCATGTCGCGGCACGTTTACGTGACGAGTACTCTGTCGTTAAGATCAATAGTGGAAATGTCGTTGAGTGTGGAAATTTCCGCATCAAGGACGAACCGCATGGGGACGATTTATATGAAATCGTTAAACAAAATGCTGACTTGCAAGCGTTTCTTGAATTCTCGAAGATCCATACGTATACGGTCTCACGTAAGGACGGTATTGTCGAATACCGCTTTACGAACCTACGTTACTTCACGAAGGAAGTCTATCCGTTCGTTGCCGTCGTCAGAATCGACGCAGCGACAAAGGAAATCGTCAGTTCGTACACCGGCTGGGTGTTCAGCGAACGGACCTTGCAAAAAAAGTTGTTCATCCCTGCATTATAAAGAAAAAGCTCCGCGCAACGGTAATCCCGATGTGCGGAGCTTTTTTCATTCGACGTTTCGACCTGTCATCAAATGCTTGAACTTTTCATTCGTCGTGTTAAACCGGTGTAACATCGCCCCGTGCTGTTTAATCTGTTGTTCGACGAAATGAACAGCAACGGCTTCACCTTGATATTTTTCACCAGCACGCGCGAGTGTCGCTTCGAAATCTTCCCATAGGACTTCGACCCATGTTAATGCCTCGTCGGGCGTCAGTACGTCGTTTACTTGTAATAATTCTTCGGCTAGTTGCTGGAGTGCTTGTTCTCGATTTGTCATGCCTGTTCTCCCTCTCCTGTAAATAGTGCGAGTGGAATCGCGACTTCTTGAGCTGTTCCTTCAAAATGTCCCCAACCCATGACCCCATTGACGAAGTGTAATTCAAATCGTGCCTCTTCTCCTTCAATCCGGTAATAGGCACCCCGTTCAAATCGTTCCGGGTCGACTAAATAACTTTTCGCAATGGCGATTTTTCGCGTCACGACTTCTACTTCGCTGACGTTACCATGTTGCTCAGCTTTTCGTTTCTGTTCACTTAATTTCGTGATCAGCATTTCAAGCTCATATTTTGATAATTGACTCATCCGTGTCTCCATTAAAAAAACTCCCCCTCTTCGTTTTTCAGTATAAACGAAAAGGAGGAGAAACTGGATGGATTAGCTTGATTTCAATTCAAGATTACGCTTGCTTTGCAACGCGTACATTTTCGCATAAATACCGGACGCTGAAAGAAGCACATCATGTGGTCCCCGCTCTACGATCCGACCATGATCAAGAACAAGAATCTCATCCGCATCCTTGATCGTCGACAAGCGGTGCGCAATGATGAACGTCGTCCGTCCTTTTGTTAACGTCAGCAAAGCCTCTTGAATGACTGCTTCGGTTTCTGAGTCGACACTTGCTGTTGCTTCATCAAGAACAAGGATTGCTGGATCGAATGCCAGCGCACGAGCAAAGCTTATTAATTGGCGCTCCCCAGCGGATAACGTAGCACCTTTTTCAATGACCGGTTCATCGAGTCCATTCGGGAGACGGTCGATGAATCGATCGGCTCCGACGGCTTCAATCGCCTGGCGAACGCGAGCTTCCGTTATATCAGGATTGCCGAGCGTGATGTTCGACCGGATCGTTCCCGTGAAGAGGAACGGATCCTGTAAGACGATCCCCATATGCTCACGGACTGCTTGTTTCGGTAAGTTTGTCACGTCTTGTCCGTCAATCAACAATTGCCCTTTTGACGGATCATAGAACCGCATCAGCAAGTTCATGATTGAGCTTTTCCCACTGCCGGTATGACCAACGAGAGCAATCGTTGCGCCTGGTGCTGCGTCGATTTGAATTTCACGCAATACAGGATTACCTGCCTCGTAACTGAATTCGACGTCTTTGAAGGAAACTGCTCCTTTAAAGCGCGGAACACGACCTTGTTCGACCGGCTCGCCTTTTTCGTCGAGCAACTGGAACATCCGGTCCGCTGAGACGAGCGCTTGTTGCAGTGGTGATAGCTGATTCATAATTTGAGTGACCGGTTCGAACAAACGGGACACATAATCGATATAGGCATATAAAATACCGAGCGATAAAAACGATCCGTTTGTCAGGCTTTTTCCACCGACGACCCAAATCAATAGGGCAAGCGTCAGGTTTTTCAAAAAGTAGGATAAGTTGTGTGACATCAAGGCATCGAGTCGTAACAACTTTGCCCGTGTCTGATAGTTCTCTTCATTTTTTTCTTCGAATTCGGCAAGGACTTCCTTCTCGCGCGCATAGGCTTGAATGATCGGCATCGTCTGAATGTTTTCATTCAATTGTCCATTCATGTCAGCAACGAGCGAACGAACCTTGAAGTTATTTTTCGTCGCAAGTTTCTGGAACAGTTGAATCCAGAAATAGACGATCGGAATGATGATCAGCGAGACAAGTCCTAGTCGGTAATCAAGGAAGAACATCGCGACAAGAATTCCTGCCATCGTGATGATTCCTGAAAAGACCCGTGCGAGCACACCGAGATAAAGATCACGAATCGTCTCCGTATCATTTGTGACCCGACTGACGATTTTCCCGATTGGCGTCTGATCGAAATAACGGACCGGTAACCGTTGCAGGTGCGTAAAGACATCAAGTCGCATCCGTTTGATGATTTTATGGGCCGACCGCTGGAGTAAAATTTGCTGTACCCAGTTCAATCCAGCTGCTACTAGTAACAAGATGACGTAGATCAATGATAGCCAGCCGATCGCTTTTAAGTCGTTTGAATAAAAATCATAGACCTGTCCTTGTGTCAGTTTTTGAATATCGTTATACGTGTATACGTCGTTCCCACGCGTAACGGTCATCGTATTTCCACTGATGTTCCGTTCCCCACCACTAACGACTTGTTTGGGTACGAAATAGTAGCCGTTTTCTGTTTGAACGATCGAGACGGATCGAACGATTTCATCTTTAGAGACATCTTGTGCTTTGGCGAATTGACGACCGTCATACGTGACCGCGCCATCCGTTTTAACTTCAACCCAGTCCTTTTCAATCGCTACGATATGTTCATCGATGATGACTTTAGCGATATAGGGACCCGTCAGTTCTGCTCCGACTGCTAGTACGAGTAGAAACAGCCCTAAAAAGATCGCTTGTTTTTCGTGAATCGCATAGCGGATCAACGAACGGATCGTCGTCTTCCGACGTGCCGGATCGAGTTGATATAATTCCAATTCATTCATGTAGAGGCACCTCCTTACATCTCTTCACTTTGTCGCTCGAATTGTTGAGCGTACCAGCCATTTTGTGCCATCAGGCTGTCGTGTGTTCCTCGTTCTGAAATCACCCCGTCTTGTAAGACGATGATTTCGTCCGCATGCGCCACTGCCGATAAGCGATGGGCAACGATCAATGTCGTTGATTGATGACGATTCGAGCGAATCGAATCGATAATATGTGATTCCGTTTTCGCATCTACTGCCGACAGTGAATCATCCAGCAGTAGCAATTCTGGTTTTTTCAACATTGCACGTGCGATCGACAGACGTTGCTTTTGTCCGCCTGATAATGTGACGCCTCGTTCGCCGACCATCGTCTCAAGTCCTTGTTCGAGCGTCTCGATGTCTTTTTCAAAGGATGCGAGACGAATCGCTTCCTGTAATTCTTCTTCCGTCGCTTCACCTGCACCGAACAAGATATTGTCCCGGACGGATTTCGAGAACAGTAAATGTTCTTGTGATACGTAACCTGTCCATCCACGCACTGTTTCAAGCGCGATATCTTCATACGGCACACCGTTGACCGTCAGCATGTCTCGACCAATCGGATACTCACGCAGGAATTGACGCAAGAACGTCGTTTTCCCGGACCCGGTTGGTCCAACGATTCCAATCGTTGCTCCTTGATCGATCGTCATGTTCAAATCTTGTAATACCGGATGCGCCGTTTCTGGGTACGTAAATGTCAAATTCGTCATCTCAATCCGCTCCGGACGCTCGACGTGCTCCCGCGGCGTCGAGGCAATCAACGGTTTCACACGCATCGTCGCTTCTAAGCGGTCAAGACTCGCTGTTCCCCGCTGGATGACGTTGATCAATTCACCAAATGCATACATCGGCCAGATCAGCATTCCGAGATAGATGTTAAAGGCGACCAATTGTCCAAGCGTGATATCGTTCGTAAAGACGAGATATGTCCCGAACGACAAGCCGATCAAATAACTGAATCCGACGAGTAGTTTAATGATCGGTTCAAATAAGACATCGATTTTTGCGACGTGCATGTTTTTCTCAAAGACATCCGTCGTCACATCGTCGAACCGTTTGACATCAACTGGTTCTTGGACAAACGAACGGATGACACGCAGTCCAGAAATCGACTCGACGACCTGATCGTTCATCGTTCCGAACGAGTCCTGGGCAGTAATGAAACGACCATGAATTTGACTCCCGAGCTTATTCATCGCATAGGCGAGAAGTGGCATCGGTAATAATGCAGCGAGCGTCAACTTCCAGTCGATCGCGACACCCATAACGACAAGTGTGATGGCTGTCATATTCAGCGAATCAACGAGCGTCAAGACACCAAACCCAGCTGTCCGTTCAACGGCTTTTAAGTCGTTTGTTGCGAGTGCCATCAAATCACCTGTCCGATTCTTTTGATAGAACGTTGGTGTCAATTTCAATAAGTGCGTAAAGAACCTACTCCGCAATGTCCGCTCTAGTAAAAATGCCGTTCCGAATAACTTAGCTAACCACTGATACGTCAAAATGAAGGAGATGATGGAAATGACCGTTAATCCACCGACATACTGTAAGAGTGTCGTTCGATCCATCGAACCTGAGCGTAAACCGTCGATCACTTTTCCGATCAACCACGGCGGTGTCAAATCGATGAAGCCCGTGATGATCAGTAAGACGACTGCTACGAGGTAAGATGATTTGTGTTCTTTTAGAAACCAACTCAATTGCCGAAATAAACGCATGAGGGTCCCCCCTTTACTGTGAAATGAAGTGTTTTTTCCGAGCACGCAAAAAGGCATACGGATTTCCGGATGCAGTCCGAGAATCCGTATGCCTTGAAATAGACATACTGTTTTCTTGTTCGTCTGCGCGCTCGGGAGACGAATCCCCTTGCTCGCACATGAAATGAATTACTTATACGTGCTCAAGAGTCTCCGTCGTATTCAGCTGTTGGATGTGTGTGAAACCAATTGGCTTTTTCATAGGACGGTTCCTCCTTTTCTTAGTCTGTGCGTAGAATAACACAATTGTCGGATAATTGTCAATTTTTCGTCTTGCTTTCGTTATTCTGTCTCTTCTTCTTTAACTTGTTCAAGAACTTGAGCCGCTAGTCCATACGGAAATCCCTTTCGGACAAGTGCCTGTTTTACCTTTTGCTCGCGTTCGAACGGTTCGAGTTGCCGGTACTTCGGATAATACTTGCGTGCTTGATAGAGTGCTGCTTGTTCTTCTTCGTCACCTTCTTCAGCTAAGAATACCTCTTCGATGCCCGCTTTGATCAAATCGGTCGAAAACCCGCGTTTCATAAGTGTCATCTGTAGCTTTTGCGTCAATTCGCGTACGGAGCGTCGTTGCAATTCCTTTTGCTTTTGTCGTAAAAATTTAAGTATTTTTTCGTATGCTTCTTCATCCGTAAACGTCATGATTGCCTCATCGATTGCTGTCTTCGGTATCTTCAACGCCTCAAGATCGCGGCGAATCTTTCCCGGTCCTTGTGGTGTAGTTGCTTTTTTCGTCGCTGTATACGCAAGTGCGAACTGGTGATCATCGAGATAGCGTTGCTCGGTCAATCGCTCGATCGCATGTTTGATCGCATGTTCCGGTGTCTCTTTTTCCGTCAGATACGTGACGACCTCACTTGTTGCCCGCATCCGATACGATAAGTGATTCAATGAGAGACGATATGCTTTCTGCTGTTCTTCAGCCGTCAGTACTTCCTTAACGAAGTCGTCATCGAGCTCTTTATCGCGCTGTAGATTGTATTTGATTAAGATATCGACGTCTACGGCAAATGCATATTCTTCTTTACCATCACGTTCGACATAGATATTGAATCGTTCGCTGTTCTTTTTCTGGGTCGAGATCCGCTTGATCTTCATTTCGTTCCCTCCTCTAACCTGATTCGATAGTTCTACGATAGCATGAACAGGCAGGTCTATGTTTGACTGAAACTAAGGAACGGGAACAAATGGTAAGAACCTTATTTTGATGGATTTCAGGGAGGATGGATTATATGAAGATTGCAATCACGGGTGGAACTGGAATGATTGGTCAAGCCTTGACGAAGCGTTTACTTGAGCAAGGACATCATATTTTTATTTTAACGCGTCATCCGAAAGCGGATGATGCGCACGTCACATATATCAAGTGGATGACAGAAGATGCAAAACCGGAACAACATTTAGAAGGAGTCGATGCTTTTATTCATCTCGCCGGCGCTTCAATCAATGATGGTCGTTGGACGGATGAACGAAAACGCGTCATTCTCGATAGTCGTGTCAGTACGACAAAAGAACTGGTACGAATCGTCGAAGCACTCGATCAAAAACCAAACGTCGTCTTATCTGCTTCGGCAGTCGGAATTTACGGACAAGATCGGCATCAGACGTTCTCAGAAGACCAACCACTCCCCCCGACTGCTGACTTTTTGAGTCATGTCTGTGTCGCATGGGAAGATCTCGCCCGTCCGATTGCTGACGCTGGCATTCGACTCGTTCATCCACGAATCGGTGTCGTCTTGACGAAAGCCGGCGGTGCTTATCCATTAATGCGCTTACCGTACGTCTTGTTTGGTGGCGGTACGATGGGTGACGGAAAACAATGGGTGTCTTGGGTCCATATCGATGATTTAGTCGATTTATTCATCTTCGCCCTTGAGACCCCGACAGTCGAGGGGCCGCTGAACATTACTGCTCCTCACCCAGAGACGATGCGTCGCTTTGGTCAGACGATTGGGAAAGTCTTGCACCGTCCACACTGGCTCCCTGCTCCACGCTTCGCGTTAGAACTCGCACTGGGTGAAAAGAGTACGATCGTACTCGAAGGAGCGCGTGTCGTTCCAAAAAAAGCGCTCGAAAACGGATACAAGTTTCGGTATGCTGAACTAAAGGATGCGTTACGAGCAATCGAGCATTCAAACTAGTACAGGGGTGGACGATACTTGGATATCTTAATTCGAAATGCACATATCTATCCGATTACTTCGGACAGTTTTTACGGAGACATCCGAATCCGTGACGGGAAAATCATTGAAATGGGTGAACTGCTTGATCATTTAGAAAATGATCAAGTCGTTGAAGCTGAAGGTCACTTTTTATTGCCCGGTTTCATCGATGCCCACACGCACCTTGGATTATATGACGAAGGAACCGGAACGGTCGGAAACGATGCCAATGAGACGATCTTTGCGATGACACCACATCTCCGTGCCATTGATGGCGTGTACCCGCTTGATGAAGGATTCAAGGAGGCTGTTCAACATGGTATCACGACCGTTCAAGTCATGCCCGGTAGCATGAACATCATCGGTGGTGTCACAAGTGTCATCAAAACACATGGTCGATTCATCGATGATATGATCCTTCGCAAGTACGCGGGTCTGAAGGTGGCGCTTGGTGAAAACCCTAAACGCGTCCATAGTGCTGGTCGCGCCGGTGAACTGACACGGATGGGCATCATGGGAATGTTACGCGAAGCTTTTCTTGAAGTTCGGACACAACACGTTTCTGAAACCTTCGCTCACCAAATGATCAAACGTGTTCTTGACCATAAAATGCCTCTACGTGTACATGCGCACCGAGCAGATGATATCCTGTCCGCCATTCGTTTTGCGGAAGAGTTCGATCTTGATTTACGTATCGAGCATTGTACGGAAGGTCATCTCGTCGCGAAAGAGATGGAGCAGTTGCCGATTGAAAAAGTGACTGTCGGACCGACATTTACACGTAAGTCTAAAATCGAACTGAAGAACAAAACGTGGGAAACTTACCGGATACTACACGAACACGGTCTTGAGATTTCGATTACGACCGATCATCCGTACACCCCTGTCCAGTATTTGAACCTCTGTGCTGGTCTCGCTGCACGAGAAGGTTTACCGGTCGACATCGCCTTACGGGCAATTACGATTCATCCCGCCCGTTCGCTTGGTGTAGAGGATCATGTCGGATCGATCGAGACCGGAAAAGATGCCGATCTCGTCCTCTGGAGTCACTTCCCACTCGACTATTTAGCAAAGCCGCTCATGACGATGATCGACGGAAAAATCATTTTTGAACACGCTCAATTGAACTTGTCTTAACCCCGCCCCCGTAAGGTGTTTGTAACGCCTTTCGGGGGTTTTGAACGCTTCCGAAAAACATCTTGTTTTTGTATCTTTTTTCACAAAAATTATTTTCTTGCAATTTTAAAAAAAGAAGGTAATATTATCTTATCCGACAACTGAAGAAGGCATACCATGCGCGGTTCAAACGAGTCAGACAGGTAGCTTTCGACAATCATTCTTGCGGTCCTAAAAAGGAGGAATGGAAGTATGCTCAAGCAACGGGAGCTGAGCGACTGCGCTGATTTGTTCGAACTGATGCAGCATCAAGACGTATATCCGTACGTCCGCCAAAAAACACGGTACTTTGATGAATTTCTGTTTACTACAAAGCAGGCAATCGAAGAGGAAGAACGTGGTGAAATCGTATCACGTACCATCCTAGATGAGTTCGATCAACCGATTGGTACGATTAGTTTACTCGATATCGAAGGACAATATGGGTTTCTCGGTACATGGTTAGGTAAACCGTATCATGGTAAAGGATACAATCATTTAGCGAAAGAAGCCTTCTTCTCTGAGCTGTTCTTCGAGCTCGAATACGAGAGTGTCTTCATGAAAATTCGCAAAAGTAACATCCGTTCACAAAAAGCAGCTGAAAAATTGCCATACGCGTTCTGTGCTGATGAGTTGCGCCCAGCGCTCCTTGAACAATTGAATGCCGGTGAGACACAATTCACGCTGTATGAAGTCTCAAAGTCTAGTTTCCACATGTACATTCATGGTCGGGAGCTCGAAACACTATATGATCACCAACAACTCGAAGCATGAGAGCCTTGTCTCTCGTGCTTTTTTGCGTCCACGCATGCGTTTCTAAAGTTTGAAATGGTATGATAAATAAGAAAACTTATCTTTATGGAAGAAACTCTTTCTTCTACAGGAAATGGAGCGAAGACTTATGCCAGAATCGTTTAACATTCTCGTAGTAGATGATGAAGCACAAATGCGTGACCTTCTCGTCTCGAATCTCGAAAAAGAACATTACACGACGATGACAGCTTCTAATGGACAAGAAGCAATCCATCTCATTCAACAAAATACATTCCACCTCGTCCTACTCGATGTCATGATGCCGGAAATGGATGGTTTGACAGCCTGTATGCGGATTCGTGAATTCTCAAACGTTCCGATCATCATGCTGACGGCACGTTCGGACGAACTCGACCGGATCCACGGTCTAAAAATCGGAGCTGACGACTATATTACAAAACCATTCAGCCCACGAGAGCTGCTCGCTCGGATCGAAGCGACACTTCGTCGTTCTCATCGATTCACGGTCGATCAATCGGCTACTTTGACGCTTGGTATGCTCGAACTTGATACCGAAAGTCGGAGTGTCCACGTTAACGGTAAACCGGTCAGTCTGACACGTAAGGAATTTGATTTGTTGCATTTGTTCGCCCAAAACAATGATAAGGTCTTTTCTCGCGAACAGTTACTCGATCAAATCTGGGGTGCAGATTATATCGGTAACTTGCGGACAGTCGATACACATATCAAAACACTTCGCTTAAAGCTCGGGGAAGCTGGTGGCTCGATTCAAACAGTCTGGGGCATCGGTTATAAATTCGAGGAAGTATGATTAAGCGCTATACGATCCGGCGTCGGATTTGGATCACGATTTGGTTCACAAGCGTTTTTTCTGCCATTTTGTTCGTCCTGTTGACGTTTTATCTCTACGACCGGTTCTATCTTCAGACGCAGGAAGATATCTTATTAAACCGAGGCGAAAAGCTGATCAACATCTATGAATCTGAAGGATTATCCGGTGCTTTTTATGATGGAATGACTTATACGAATGAGTTAACAGAATCAAAAGTCTTCTTCATTGATTTTCTGAAGAAAAATCCAGCCGGACTTCGTTTTTTGACGAATGCAGATATTGAACAACTGCGAAACGGGGAAACTGTTGTCTCGAGTCGGACCCATCCGATTGAAGGAACAGACATTTTAATGACCGGATTTCCAATCATTGAAAACAATCGACTCGTCGGTACGCTGATCTTGTATTTGGAACTCGGTCAAATCAGTGAACCGTTCCGTCCACTCCGGCTGATGATCTTCTTTATGATCGGACTGATCGTCTTGAATCTTGTCATCTTTGGACGCCAGATCATTGATACGATCATTCGCCCGTTAATCGATATGAAGCGCGCCTCAACCGTCTATGCGCAAGGTGACTTTGATTACCGGATTCCAATTCAGTCAGATGATGAAATCGGTGAACTAGCAGAGACGTTGAACAAGATGGCAGAATCACTCGGTGAGGTCGATGAGCAACGTAAAGAGTTCCTCGCAAACGTTAGTCACGAACTCCGTACACCACTCTCTTATATCCGTGGTTATACGGAGATGATGCAGGACGATTCACTCGAGGAAGAAAAACGTGCTCAGTACTATCAAATCATCGAACGGGAAACCGAACGTTTGCAACGTCTCGTCAATGACTTACTCGATCTCGCTCAACTCGAGCGCGATTCTTACCCGATGTCGAAACAACCACTCGTCTTCAGTCAAGTACTTGAAGATGTGATCTACCGGATGGAACCGATCGCTCAATCAAAAGGGGTCACATTCGTCATGAATCTCGACCCGGATCAAATCGTCTTAGGCGATACGGACCGTCTCGAGCAAGTCTTTGGTAATTTACTCGATAATGCATTGCGGTACACACCACCCGGCAAACAGATTTTCTTGTCGACTGAAACGATCGGTGACCGGACGCATTGTCTAATTCGAGACGAAGGAGAAGGCATTCCGGAAGAACATCTCGATCGACTGACGAAACGCTTTTACCGTGTCGATAAATCACGGACGCGCAAAGATGGCGGAACTGGTCTTGGTCTTGCGATCACAAAACACATCATTGATCGGCATGATGGGACGATTCGGTTCAACTCCATTCTCGGACAAGGCACAACCGTCCACATCGAGTTACCGCTTCTTCCGGATGAAGAGGATGGTTTCGAATGATGGAACAGCATGTCGTACAGACTTTTGAACTCTTCGGTTCGTTTGCACCGATCGTTAGTTTGTTAATTGGTATCGTCGTCAGCGTTCTTGGTGTTTTACCGAGTACGTTCGTCACCGCTGCGAACCTCGTCTACTTCGGACTATGGTACGGCACACTGCTCTCGTTCATCGGTGAGGTCTTCGGTGCAGGGTGTGCCTTCCTGCTCTACCGGAAAGGATTACGATATGCCCTTCGTCGTCCACTTCCGGATCGATTCGCTCGCCTGCAGCAAAAGCTACAAGCACAACAAGGACGCGAAGCCTTTTTGACGATCATCTTATTGCGACTATTACCATTCGTCCCGTCTGGCATTGTCAATATCGTTAGTGCGGCTAGTCGTGTTTCCATCTTGCTTTTCCTATCTGCAAGTACGCTCGGAAAAATTCCAGCTATGTTACTCGAAGTACTCGCCGTCCATCAATTCATGCAATCCTCGACGATGATGCAATGGTCGATTGCAAGCATCGCATTCGTCAGTTATTTGATCTATCGCGTATATCAAAAACGAATATCATCGATTTAATT
Source organism: Exiguobacterium sp. EA-TM-5 (assembly GCF_053878415.1). Lineage (NCBI taxonomy): Bacteria > Bacillati > Bacillota > Bacilli > Caryophanales > Exiguobacterium > Exiguobacterium sp. EA-TM-5. Next base: position 2,916,830 of record NZ_CM132670.1, read on the forward strand.
ACAAGCTAGCTGAAAGGAATTGTCGTTCATGGAGTTAAGACGTTTTGGAACATCCGATTTACTTGTTTCTCCGCTTGGTTTTGGAGCCGGTCATATTGGTGCAGAACAGATGACGGATCGCGAAGCCGTCTATTTACTGGAACAAGCACGGGATCTTGGTATTAATCTGATCGATACAGCACGCGGCTATGGCTTATCCGAGCAACGTGTTGGGCAATTCCTAAAGAATCGTCGTCACGACATCATTCTCTCGACGAAGGTCGGCTATGATGTAGCGGGTGCACAGGATTGGACCTTTGAAGCGGTCAGTGGCGGCATCGATCAAGCCTTACGGACGATGCAAACGGATTATCTTGATATCGTACACTTACATTCCTGCAGCCGAGAGATTCTTGCTCAAAGTGACGTCATCGAGGCGCTGGAACGAGCAAAACAAGCTGGGAAAGTCCGGGTCATCGCTTATTCTGGTGATCGGGAAGATTTGCAGTATGCCATCGAAACGAAACGCTTCGATAGTTTTCAGACATCCTTCAATCTGTTCGACCAACGCGTCGATCAAGTCTTGCCTACACTTTTGAATCACGGGGTCATCGCCAAACGTCCAATCGGTAATGCACCGTGGCGCTTTACGGATCGTCCGGTCGGACAATATGTTGAACCCTACTGGGAACGGGCGCAACAACTCGCTTATCCACTCGAAGAATCAAGCTGGCTTGAGACCGCACTTCGTTTTACAATTTTTGAACCAGGCATTACGACGGCCATCATCGGAACGTCTCGACCAGAACACCTCGCTGTGAACCAGCAGCTGATTGAACGCGGTCCACTCCCAGCTGACCGCGTCACTCAATTGAAAGAACGTTTTTCCGAATGTGACGCCACGTTCGATTATGTTTCACAAACGTAAGTGATCAGTCGCAGAAAAAAAGCCCGTATGCACTCCTCTTAACGAGTGTGCATACGGGCTTGTTTCATACTTAGAACTTTTTCTTTTTCTTCTTTTCGAGCACGACGATCGCTTCGACGTGTGCCGTTTGTGGGAACATATCATACGGTTGAATGTACGATACCTTATATCCCGCTTTCATTAAGTGATCGCAATCACGTGCAAGCGTCTGCGGGTTACACGAGACATAGATGATTTTTTTCGCCTTAGACGAAATCATTGCGTTCAATAACTGCGTATCGCAACCTGAACGGGGTGGATCGACGATGAAGACATCTGGAATCCAGCCTTCCTTCACCCAACGTGGAATCCATGCTTCTGCCTTACCGACGACATAATGCGCATGATCAAAGCCATATTGCTTCATGTGCGCGTTCGCATCTTCAACTGCTTCTTCAATGATTTCCATCCCGCGGACTTCTTTCGCACCCTTAGCAATCCAGAGTCCGATTGAACCGACACCTGCGTATGCATCAACGACACGTTCTTCGCCTGTTAAAGCAGCAGCACGGGCAATCTCTTCATACATTCGTTCTGCCTGTTCTGGGTTCAACTGGAAGAAAGCGCGTGGCGACAATTGATACGTGAACTCGCCCATCTCTTCTTCGATCCGTTCCACACCACGCAACACTTCCGTCTCTTCTCCGAAGACACGTGACGTCAACTTGTCATTGATGTTCAGTGCGACCGAGACGACACCTGGAATATCCATGATATCGCGGGACAGCCCTTCTAGATCACGGAAGCCATCTTTAAAGGCAACGAGCACAACTTGAATTTCGCCTGTTTTGATTCCTGTCCGAACGACGATATGTCGCATGACACCGTCTTGTTTTGATGCATGGTAAACGGGCACTTTATAGTTATTGAGTAATTTCGTGACAGCTTGGTTGACGCGAAGCGTATCCTTATTTTGGACGACACAATCGTCGATTGCGACAAGACGATTGGAATTCGCAGAATAGAGACCACTGACGATTTCATTGTTTTGTTTCCCGACGACGAATTGTGACTTGTTGCGGTATCCCCACTCCTTCGAGCCAATCGTCGGACGGATATCAGCCTTCTCAACATTCAACTTCGTTGATTTCAAGAAGGCATTGCGAAGCATCTCTTCCTTATAACGTAATTGTCCATCGTAACTCATATGCTGTAATTGACAGCCACCACAGACACTATAGACTGGGCAAAGTGGTGTCACACGGTCTGGTGAACGATCGTCACGCTTTAAGATTTTTGCATTCGCATAGTTCGCATGGATTTCTGTGATCTCGATTTGTGCCGTCTCCCCTACAAGTAACCCTGGGATAAAGACGATCTGTCGCTCAAGCGTTGCGATCCCTTCACCGTTGATTCCCATTCGTAGACAAGTGACCGAACGGACCTCACCCGTCTGTAATTTGATTTTTGTTGCCATTGATTTCATCCTTCCTCTTTACGCAAATGAAAAAGCGGTCTCAATCTACCGCTTTTTTCGTTTCTTCTTGTTCTTTCATATCCTTCGCATATCGAACGACCTTCGCCTTCAATTGATCCAGTGATACGATCAGTCGTTCCAAATCTTCGATATCTGATGATTCATCGAGTGAATCGATTGTATGACAGAGAAGCTGCATTCTTGATTTTAGCACATTCATTTGACCAAGTTTATCAGTTCTTGCTTTTCCCATTATTCAGACTTCCTTTCTTCCGCTGGATTCCGACGTTATTTTAGCATACGATACGAGGTGGAGCACTAAAAAGGAGGAGTAAATATGCCACATTCATCACCCATTACGATCGCGAATGATCCGTGGGAAGCTTATCGTGACATTGAACAATACGGCACGGTCCGTTTGACGAACATTGAAGTCACGACAACAAAACTGTGTAACATGCGCTGCGAACATTGCGCCGTCGGTTACATGTTATCCAGTAGCGAATCACCTGAAATTCCAGTCGAACTACTCATTCAACGCCTGGATGAAATCGAACATCTGCGTGCGTTTTCCATCACAGGTGGAGAACCGATGCTCTCAATGAAGTCCGTCAAGGAATATGTGGTCCCTTTACTTAAGTATGCCCACGAACGTGGCGCTAAAACCCAAATCAACTCAAATTTAACACTTCCGTTATCTCGCTATGAATTAATCATTCCTTATTTAGATGTCTTGCACATCTCACATAACTGGGGAACAGCCGATGATTTCATCGATGGTGGCTTTGCGATGATGGAACGAAAACCGTCACGCGAAGCACGGACGAAGCTATTTGAGACGATGAAAGAGAATGCCCGTATCCTGAATGCACGAGGTGTCATCGTTTCTGCTGAGACGATGATCAATAAACGGACCTTACCACATCTTGAAGCGATTCATAAGGAAATCGTCGATATGGGTTGTGTTCGTCACGAAGTGCATCCGATGTACCCCGCTGACTTCGCGTCGATGATCGAAGCGGCTAGCTTGCCCGAAATCCGCGATGGGATTCATCGTTTGCTCGATGTTCGGGATCCGAACGTCTGGATGTTATTTGGAACACTCCCCTTCTATGCTTGCTCGATGGAAGAGGCGGATTTAGAACTTCATCGACGATTGCGTCAAGAGAAAAACGTATCTGTCCGCAATGACCCTGATGGTCGCTCTCGGCTCAACGTCAACATCTTTGATGGCGAGATCATCGTAACGGATTTCGGTGATGAACTTGCTTCGCTCGGTACGATTCATGAGACATCCTTCAATGATGCGTATGCCGAGTGGCAAGAAACGGAACTGAATAAAAGCTTGTCGTGTCACTGTCCTGCAGTGCAATGCCTCGGACCAAACGCCCTTGTGAAGAATGCATATTACCCTCAGATTAATTTCACAAAACAATCGAGTCGGCTTTAAATCTAAAAAAGAGGTTTTGAACAATTCTTTCCCGGGAAAAATGTCACAAAGTAGACACAATCTGTTTTTCTAAAAGGGGTGACCGGGATGGAATGGCTCGTAGGTATTGTTGCAATCATCGGTACGTTCAGCATGGTCTTGTTCGTCATGATGGTTGGTATTCGCGCTTCACATAGCATCGAACATGATGAAGTATTCGATCAAACGGACTGGGACGAACATCTTCTGCATATGCCGCGTCCAACACGGTTCGAACAAGAAAATAAATGAAGCACGCCCCGGTCTCCCTTTTCAGAGTCCGGGGCGTGTTATGCTAAAAAGAAAAAGAAAGGTCGTCGTTACTTGTGTCACGTCGTTTTGCACTTATCTTATCGATTGTCTTCATTTCCGGATTCACGCAAGGTCTGTTGATTCCACTGTTATCCATTTTACTTGAACGTCAAGGAACACCAGCCTTCATTAACGGTCTTAGCGCTGCCGTTCTTTATATTGGTGTCATCGTCGCTGCTCCTTTAATGGAAGGACCACTGCGACGACGCGGCTATATTCCAGTCATTTCATTCGGTCTTGCTCTAGTTGCTGTCGCTGTATTTTTATTCCCGCTCCTTCCGAGCATCATTGCTTGGATGATTCTACGCTTTCTCGTTGGATTCGGTGATCAAACGTTACACTACGGATCACAAGTTTGGGTCACGTCCATTACACCGAACGAACGATTGGGAAGAACGATGTCATTGTACGGTATGGCATTTGGTCTTGGTTTTGCCCTCGGACCTCTTGCTGCGCCACTCGTTGATATCATTGACTGGTTGCCTTTCGTGTTAACAGGAACTTTGACTGTCATCGTTCTGATTTTGTTATCACGTATGCCGAATGAAAAGCCATCGACCGTCATGCCGGAGGAATTACAAAGCGCTGCCTCCCGCTATCGACTTGTCTTAGCGACTGCTTGGTTCACGCTACTACCTGGCTTTACATACGGTTTTCTTGAAGCCACACTGAATGCCAGTTTCCCTGTGTTTGCGACGCGTAATGGGTATGGGTTATCAGAAACAAGTACTTTGATCACGACGTTTGTCGTTAGCTCATTGATTATGCAACTACCACTTGGACGGCTCGCAGATCACTTCGGGAAACGTCGGACGTTAGTGACGGTACTCTCGATTGGATCCGTTGCTTTTCTCATTGCCTGCTTCGCCTTCGAGCAATATGGTTGGCTGTTCGCAATCTTTGCAATTAGTGGGATGGCTCTCGGCTCAACGTATTCGCTTGGCGTCGCCTATATGACGGAACAATTACCACGTCATCTCCTACCAACCGGTAATTTACTTGCCGGAATCGCCTTTAGTCTCGGTTCGATTCTCGGACCGATTGCCGGCAGTCTGTTCGTGCAGCTTCCAGCTACGCTATATTTTAGTTTATTCGTTCTTGTCCTTGCGACACTTGCCTTTCTCTTACGATATGCAAAACGTCACGAGACACCTCGAATCTAAAAAAGGATCTTGCGCCACTGATGCGCAAGATCCTTTTTTTATTTCACGATTCCTTCTTGCCGAAAACTCCGCCAGAGCTTATCGTCGATTGCATACGGTTGTTCCTTTGCGCGCTTTAACTCTTCTGTCTCGAGCAATACGACGACCTCTCGACCGTTGATTGACCACACTGAATCGTAACCTCTCTCCGCCTCAATGATCTCTACATCCACATCTCCATGGGTTTCCTTCAATTGCTGACTGACGCACGTCACGACGAACCGGGCAAACTCATCACGTGGACGACGAGTGGCAATGATCTTTCGAACGATCTCATTCCGTTCCATCCGTTTTCATCTCCTTTCGTTTAATAGTCGCACTAGCCTTTCAGACAAGGCCGAATCGGTCTTTAGATGACCGTACAGAAAAAAGCCGAACGGGTCGGCTTGAGCAACGAACGATTGGGAGTTACTTTAATTGAAACTATTTTTGCACGATTCTGAATCTTCGTCAACCTCGCTTTTGAAACCAGACAGGCAAGTACGTGGAAACTAAAATACCACCCACAACGAACAAGAGACCTAACAACGCTTGCGGCGGAATCGCCTCGCCAAGAATCAAGGCAGATAAACTGACTCCATAGATCGGTACGAAGAACATAAATAACGACACCTTACTGACAGGATTATATTTCATCAGTAAATTCCATAGTGTAAATCCAGTCGCCGATAAAAAGGCGAGATACACGAGCATCCAAGCACTAGTCGTTGAAAAGCTGAACGGCGCGACGTGACCATCAAGTATGACACCCGCAATGAAGAGACCGATTGACCCAATGACCATCGCCCATCCTGTCATCGGCGCAACCGGATAACGTGCCGAGTATTCTTTTGCGATCAAATTACCGAATGCTCCGGAAACCATTGCCGCAATCAACAATCCTTCCCCTACTCCAAACGAGACACCTTGTCCACCTTGCGGCCAGTTCGCCAAGATGACGCCTGTAAATCCAAGGAACAAGGCGAGTCCTTTAAATCGATTCAGTCGATCGTCCTCGTACCGGAAATGAGCCAATAACATCTGAAAGAACGAAGTCGATCCGGCAATGATTGATCCTTGTACGCCGGTTGATAAAGATAAACCGATATAAAAGAAGACGTACTGCAAGAAGGTCAAAAAGAAGCCGAGTCGGCTATAGGCATAGGTCCGCTCCTTTAGCGTAATTGTCTGTTTGAAGACGGAGACACTGACGACAAGTAACAACACACCTGCTAAAAAGAAACGATAGCTCGCAAACAGTAGTTGCTCTCCGTATTCGGAAGACGTGATTTGTAATAATTCATAACTTTTCTTAATGAAGGGAAACGCACTTCCCCACAAAAAAGTCGTCAGTAACGCAAAGACGACGAGTCCAATCCGATGGGTTAAAATTTTTTGCATCTTTCTGGTTCCTTTCCTGTTCCTTTTCACTGAAGCATGGTATAGTAATTCTACAGATAATAATAATTATAATCTAGAGACAATGAAACTCATTATCAATCAGTTAAACGCATTGATATATCACATTCTCATTCTCTTTCTATAATGATTTCATTTCTCATTTACATTTTGAAAGGAGTTTTAATATGACGACTTCCACTACTACCGATGTTCAACAGCGTTCCGTATTCCGTCATGCTTGGGATGAGCATCACGAATTGATTCTAGCATTGTTTAGCGGAATATTGATTTTAGTTGCTTACGGACTTGAAAAATTCAATGCGGCGTCTGCCATTTATGTCACATTGTACTTATCTGCATATGTGATCGGAGGATATGCGAAAGCAAAGGAAGGCTTGACGGAGACGTATCAAGAAAAGACGTTGAATGTTGAACTGCTGATGATTTTAGCAGCGATCGGTGCTGCTGCTATCGGATACTGGATGGAAGGTGCAATTCTTATCTTCATCTTCGCATTATCCGGTGCCCTTGAAACATATACGATGAATAAAAACGAACGCGCTCTACAAAGTTTGATGTCTTTACAGCCAGAAGAAGCAACACGCCTGAACGCAAACGGACAACTCGAAGTCGTTGGAATCGAACAATTAGCGATCGGTAACCTCGTCTATGTTCGTCCGGGTGAACGAATTCCGGTTGATGGTGTCATCATTCGTGGTCAAGCGGCGATTGAAGAAGCGTCGATTACTGGCGAATCAATCCCCGTTGAAAAACAGACCGGTGATACTGTCTATAATTCGACTGTCAACATGAACGGTGTCTTAACGATTGAGATGACGAAAGCTGCAGATGAATCATTGTTCCAAAAAATCATTCATATGGTTCAAAATGCACAAAGCGAGCAATCCCCATCTGCTCAGTTTATCGAACGGTTTGAAAGCCGTTATGTCAAAATCGTATTGCTTGTCGTCGCACTCATGATGGTCCTTCCTCATTACATCGTCGGTTGGACGTTCGAGACAAGTATTTACCGCGCGATGATTTTACTCGTCGTCGCCTCCCCTTGTGCGCTTGTGGCGTCGATTACACCTGCTGCCTTGTCTGCAATTGCCGCATCTGCGAAAAATGGTGTTCTTTTTAAAGGAGGCGCACACATTGAAACACTCGGACAAGTCGACACGATCGTCTTCGACAAAACGGGTACGCTGACGACAGGTAAACCAGTCGTTACAGAAAGTCGTTACGCCGAAGGCTTGGATGTTCAAGCTGTTCAACAAGCCGTCGCTTCTATTGAAGCACAGTCGAATCATCCGCTCGCACAAGCGATCGTTGACCACTTAAAAGCCGATGTTCGTGAGCCGTCAATGTTCAAAGATGTAACAGGATACGGAATTGAGGCAACCGTCGATAGTGTCACGTATCGCATTGGTAAACGGGCATTCCACGATGGTTTAGACGATCCATTCGTCGCGATTGAACAATCGCTTAAAGAACAGGGACATACAATCGTTTATGTCAGTAATGGATCGCAAATCGTAGCACTTTATGCGCTACGTGACACGATTCGTCCTGAAGCCAAAACAGCGATTGCTGCTTTAAATGATCTCGGAATCGCAACAATCATGTTGACAGGTGATAATCCGGTGACGGCAGCTGCTATTTCGCGCGAAGCAGGATTAACGGATTTCGTCGCTGAATGTCTACCGGAGGATAAAGTCCGGTATATCAAGCAATATCAAACAGAAGGTCGGACCGTTGCGATGGTCGGTGATGGCATTAACGATGCTCCAGCACTTGCACTGGCGCATGTCGGAATCGCCATGGGCGAAGGAACAGACGCTGCGCTTGAAACGGCTGACGTCGTCTTGATGAAAAATGATTTAGGTCGCCTTGCCTATGCTGTGCATAAAGCACGGAAGATGAACCGAATCGTCAAACAAAACATCACGCTGGCGATCGGTGTCATTCTTCTATTGATCGCATCTAACTTGTCACAGTTCTTGATCATGCCGTTCGCTGTCGTCGGACACGAAGGATCGACGATTCTTGTCATCTTGAATGGTTTACGTCTTCTCCAACAGGACGCTTTACCACGTCTTACACCACGTCCTTCTGAAAAGCAATTAGCTGCTTAATCATCAAAAAAGCCTGACCGCCACATGGCAGTCAGGCTTTTTTGTACCTTCATCCGAATGTATTCGTTGGAATCGAATCGAGTTCTGCTTGTTCCTTCAAGCGTTTCTCTTCCATCTTTTTCGGATCTGCTTTTTTCATGAACCGTTCCCACGAGGCGTTCAATTCAGAACCGAGTAAAATGATCAAACCTGTGAAATAGAGCCATAGCAACAAGATGACGACACTACCGAGCGAACCATACGTTTGATTGTAATTGGAGAAGTTCGAGACGTAGAAACCAAATCCAACCGATAACAATTGCCAGACGATGACACCGAAAACAGCTCCTGGGATCGCTTCTTTAAACGTAATCGGACGCTTTGGTGCAACGCGGTAGAAAATTGACAAAATACCAATCAATAGAATCGTCGACACGACGTACCGTAAGACGGTCAGTAAGATTTTTTGTCCCATATCGATCGGGAGGACGAAATTCGCAAGGTAAGTAATAATCGGACCACCGAGGACATTCAAGACGATCAGCAACAACATCCCGATTCCAAGTACGATCGTGAGTAATAAGGCGATTCCTCGTGCTGCGACAAAACCACGGGGTGAGAAGTCGCCATACGCATGGTTCGCCGTCGTAATCAAACGATCGACCCCTTTTGAAGCCGACCAGACGGCAAGAATCGCACCGATTGATAACAGACCACCTTGTGGTTCCTTAATGGCTTGGAAAATCGTATCCGTAAACGTGTTGACGGCTCCGCCTGGCGCTAGATCTCGAATTTGCGACTCGAGCGTCTGCCGATCAATATCAAAGAAAGATAAGACGGAAATGACGAAAATGATACCTGGGAAAATGGATAAAAACCAGTAATAAGCGAGCGTCCCTGCATAATCCGTGATGTTATGATCGGACATTCGCTGCTTTAAGTTAAGGGCAAGCCCTTTTGGATCGCGTGAATGCGCCATCGTCATCTCTCCTTCATGAAAAAGAGGCAGTCAAAGACCACCTCATTGTTTTAATATACTTTTCCCATTTTATTTCAACTAAAACCTCATTCGTTCTCAGAAAGAATTAATTCATAGAACGGTTCTGTCATTTCTGCCAACTGTTTGGCGAGTGACGGCGGACGAATCGGCAACGAAGGTAACGCTGAACGTTTGATCCAAACTGGCGTATAACCCGATCCTTCCTCTTCGAATTCTTCACCTGTTCCCGTCCCAAAACGACCACCTATTGTTTTTGCCCAAAAATAAGGGTTATCGAATCCATTAAATCGGACGATAGCAGCTATACCGGTCAACTCCACGTCGACACCAAGTTCTTCATGTGCTTCGCGAATCGCTGTCTCTTCTAGCGATTCTCCGTCATCTTTTCCACCGCCTGGAAAGACATAATACGTTTCGTTCGGTTTATCCCGACGAATTAACGCAATTTCATCCTGTTCGTTTCGTAAAATGATCGCACTTCGTTGAATCGGCATGACGCCACCCCCTTTTCAAATTCTACTTATTGAATAGCATCCAGCATTTCAGGAACGAGCCCGTTCTCTGTCGAAGCGATGACTTCTGCTGCGACTTTCATGCCAAGCTTCAATGCTTCTTCTGCAGTTTTTTCTTGTGTCAGTTCAGACAAGACAGCGGAGAAGAAAGAATCGCCTGCTCCAGTCGAATCGACGACCTTTACTTTTTTCGTTCCGACGTGACCGGATGTCGCCGTACGACGATCGACATAGACCGCACCGAGTTCGCTCATTGTCACGACCGTGAATGGCGCTCCTTTTTTCGCTAATTCGTTTGCTACATGAATCGCATCTTCCACTGTCACGATCGATAGATCAGACAGAATTTCTGCTTCTTCTCGACTACAAATAAATCCAGTGAATCCTTGTAGCAGATGACGATTTCGTTCAATGACGCTCAAGTGACCACAAACACCAAACAATGGTAACTCCATTTTGCGGCATAAATGAATCAAACGTTCGAGCACAGTAACAGACAAATCAAGATCGATCGCTACGGCATCGACTCCATCAAGTGCATAGATCGATTGACGTAAAATCGCTTCTTCGAGCAACTTGGCATCCGGTTGTTTCGAGATCGATGTTTGCAAGTCACCTTCGTTGTCCATAACAGCTAGCCACATACCCATTCCATGATCTTCTAACATTTCGACATGATCCACATTCGCACCGTAAGATTTCAGCTCATCGAGCACTCCTACGCCAATCTGGTCATTCGTAACCGTCGAGATAAAGCGAACTTCATTCCCGAGGACGGCTAGGTTTTGTGCTACGTTGCGTCCTGTTCCTCCATTCGAAAACGTGATGTCTCCTACGTTTTTCGCATCCTTGTGCAAGGGAGCGAACGAAGTTCCTTTTATGTCGACGAATACTTTTCCGATTACCGCGATTTTATTCATTCTAGTTCCACCTCTAACCATATTTCCTGATTTCCGACCTTGAATTGGTCTTTCAGGCACATTGCTTCAATTATAGTAAAATTTTAAATCAGTGACAACCGAAGTACTTTTTTTCTAACTGTTCTCTCTCTTCATACGAAAAAAGCAGCAAGCGAATCGCCTGCTGCTTTGACTTAACATCAGATATTTGCAATGACAAGACTGATTGCGAGTAAAAGACCAAAAATCGTGTTCACCTTACCAGTCTGTGCCATTCCAGGCATCAGTTTTTCTGGTGGTAGGTCTTCCCAGAAGAGACGCACCGCTTTGATCATCAGTGGAATACTTAACAATGCAAGTAGTGCAAACCACGAGACCTCGAATGCGAGTACAGCAATGATAAGAGATAGGACAGCGGCTGCAAAAAATCCAACTAAGACATATACAGCACGGCGATGTCCAACGAGACACGCAATCGTTTTTCGCCCGTTGACCTTATCATTATCCAAATCACGAATATTATTCGCAAGTAGGATCGAACCAATTAAAATGGCGACTGGTATAGAAATCGCAACGGCTTCTGTCGGAACGTAACCGATTTGCAAGTACGCAGAGATTGCGATGATGATATACCCCATAAAAAAGCCGGCAACGACTTCCCCGAACGGCGTATAGGCAATCGGGAGCGGTCCACCCGTGTAGATATATCCGACGAACATCGAAATGAGTCCTACGACAAGCAACCACCACGATGTCTCGATACACAGATACACACCGAGTAATGCCGAGATCCCGTACAATATAAGCGCGAACGCTAGAATCGTACCCGGCTTGAACCCGTCACGAACGATCGATCCACCAATTCCGACCGACTCCTCCGTATCTAAACCACGTTTGTAATCGTAGTATTCATTGAACAGATTCGTTGCGATTTGAATCAGCATCGATGCGATCAACATCGCCACGAACAAATCCAAGCGTATCGACTCCACACGTGGTGCGACAACTGCCGTACCGACGACGACCGGAACAAAACTTGCTGTTAAGGTATGTGGTCGTGTCATTCGCCAATAGACAGCGATTGATTTATTCATATAATAACCCCTTTCCTGTCTAAGTGTATCGGGTTTCGTTTTTTGCTGTCAATGTTCAATCCCAGATAGCTTATTCCTTCTTTTTTGTCCGTAAAAAGTTTACACTTAGATTAAGTGAAACATATCACAGTATCTACAGACTAGGGGGCAATGAGCGGTATGGCTTACGCTCAACAAGAGCTAAAACAGTGTATCGAACAGGCCGTCAGTCAGGCAAACGCCTCACAACGACCTATACTCGCTTCGTATTCATGGGAAATCGAAGCAACTGACATGCGTTCCCTCGAACAGGGTATCGAGGAACGATTTTATTTCGCGACACCTGATCGCTCGATGCGGGCCATCGGGTTTGGCATCGTACAACAACTTCAGGCTTCAGGAACGGATCGTTTTTTACGAATTCAATCACAATGGGCAAACTTAAATCGCGATCACGTCGGTCATGATTTGTTTGCGTTCAGTGGTTTTTCTTTCGCTGAACTCAAACAACCAGACTATCGCTGGTCTTCATTCGGTGATGCCTCGATGACGATTCCGAAGTTTTTATTTTTAGAGCAAGACGGACAGACACGCGTGACGATTTTTGCTCGTGTCGAACCGATGGATCAAGTCGATTCAATCTTAAATCAACTCGCACTCGATTTCGCCAAAGTCAATCAACCGCAAGCATCGACTTTGTCAGGCGTCACGCGTCTACGGCTATCGCGGGATGGAAATGAGGCGTTTGAAGCGTCGTTCCAACAAGCGATGCATTACTTGGAGACAACACTTGAAAAAATCGTCCTTGCACGGGAGGTCGTTTATGAACTGGATCGCCCGCTCGACGTGGCAGCTGTCGTTGCTGAACTAGAAGACACACAGCCTGGTAGTTACGTCTTCTGTTTCCAACCGAATCCAGAAGAAGCCTTCATCGGCGCCACACCGGAACGACTCGTTCAAAAACGTGGGCGTCGCCTTGAGACGGCAGCAGTTGCTGGTTCCGCACCACGTCACGAGACCGATGAGATGGACGAAGCACTTGGTCAATCACTCTTACAAGACCAAAAGAATCGGATGGAGCACGGTATCGTTGCAGATTCGATAGAACGGACGTTATCTGTATTTTCGGAGGAACTGGATTGTCCGGACACACCGATTCTCTTGAAGAATCGCCATATCCAACATCTTTATACTCCAATCACAGCACGTCTAAAAGCAGACGTGACATTGTTTCAATTGATTGAAAAACTGCACCCCACACCTGCGCTTGGTGGTGAACCCAAACAGTTGGCGGTCGATGCCATCCAAGAAATCGAGACGTTCGAACGGGGTTGGTACGGTTCACCCGTCGGTTGGATGAATGGACAGGATGATGGGGAATTCATCGTTGCCATCCGCTCCGGACTGTTTACGGAACGGGCGGTCATTCTTTATGCTGGTTGTGGTCTTGTCGAAGGCTCTCATCTCGATAGTGAGCTGGCAGAGACGGAAACTAAACTATCACCGATGTTACAAGCACTGTCACATGTCGGTTCGATTGAAAAGGATGATATTTATGTTGACTAAGTGGATGCATACGTTAATCGATACGCTCGTCGCTTCTGGTGTCCGGGACTTCGTCATCAGTCCCGGTTCTCGGTCGACACCACTGGCTATTGCTGCATTTCTGCATCCGTCTAGCCGTACCCACGTCCTTGTTGACGAACGGTCGGCTAGTTTTTTTGCATTAGGTTTGACGCGGACGGAAGATCACGTTCGTCCTGTTGCCTTAATTTGTACAAGCGGTACCGCTGCGACGAACTATTATTCGGCAGTGACCGAAGCCAATATTTTCGAACTTCCACTAATCGTCTTGACGGCCGATCGCCCACATGAGTTACGTAATGTCGGTGCCCCACAAGCGATTGATCAAGTCGGATTGTACGGAAAACAAGTCCGACATGCGTTTGATCTACCTTTAGCGGAGGAAGCAAGTCTTCCTTACGTTGCTCATGTCGCACAACGGGCAGCCTTACTCTCGCTGACGGAACCAGCAGGACCGGTTCAAATCAACGTCCCGTTACGAGAACCACTTGTCCCGGAACTCGATCTCTTACGAACAGGATGTCCTGTCGGCGAATTACCTGCCCCGACATCGGAAGTAAATAACGCCTTAACGGTTGCGCTTCAAGAAGAGCGTCTTCTTTTTGTGCTTGGACCTCAACTCACTGCGACGGACAGTCAGGTTGTCATTTCATATGCGAAAAAAGCGGGTATTCCAGTCTTAGCAGATCCACTTAGTCAAGGGCGGCAATCGAAGGAAGATCATGTTTTTGCCTATTACGATACATGGCTAAAACATCCTGCTACTGCTCAGCACGTCCGACCGGATCGCATCATTCGTTTTGGTGCCATGCCAACGTCAAAACCTTATCTGCTCTGGTCTCGGGACATCCCGACGACGGTCGTCGGTCATCCAGGTAACTGGCGTGACCCGCAACTCCATTCGGATTTCGTGATTGGTCACGCGCGACAACTCGAGCATCAGGAACTCATTTTGCATGATCCTACGTATCTCGCACTATTACAACAGGCGGAGCGACTCGTCGCGAATGCCTTTACGACGATTAATCAAGAAGAGATGACGGAATATAATGTCGTTCGCGCCTTGACGACATTACAGGAAGGAAGTCTCTTCGTTTCAAACAGCATGCCGATTCGAGACGTTGATACGTTCCTGCCGACAGGCACACCCCTTCGTCTGCTCGCGAACCGTGGCGCAAATGGAATTGATGGTATTCTTTCGAGTGCTCTTGGAGCAACGTTTGATGCCAAACACCGCTATTTACTCGTTGGTGACTTGGCATTCATTCATGATATCAACGGGCTAATGACAGCGCGCACGCTTCCGTTAACGATTATCCTCGTCAACAATGCGGGTGGTGGTATCTTTAGCTTTTTACCACAACAACAACTCGAGCAAGAAGTGTTCGAGCCACTATTTGGTACACCACAACATCTTGACTTCGCTTCCCTCGCTTCTGGGTATGGCGTGACCTATCAGGCGATCGATTCGATTGCTGCGTTACGTCAATCACTTGCGGAAGAGACAAACGTCACTCGGATTCTCGAAGTCAAGACGACACGAATCGAAAACGTACAGATGCATCGTTCGATTTGGGACGTGACGAATCAAGCGTTAGACGAGGTGTTCCGATGATTTTACGCGGTCATCCCTATCACGTGAAAATCGAAGGATCTGGTCCTCCACTCCTGTTGCTCCATGGTTTTACAGGATCCCTCTCAACGTGGGACATGCTAAGTGAGCATTTATCTCCTCACTTCACTGTCTATCGTCTTGATTTGATGGGACATGGAAAGACGGTACCAGCGCCCGATCAACGGATGCGTTTGACGCAACAGGTCAAGGATCTCGAGACGCTACTCTCTACTCGATCTGAGCAATGGGTCGTCCTCGGTTATTCGATGGGTGGACGAATTGCTTTAATGCTGAGTGTCGTCTCGGAGCGAGTTGCTCGAACGATCGCTGTCAGCACGACACCAGGCATTAAAACGGCAACGGATCGAAAAGCACGTCGTGCATCCGATCGAATATTAGCTGATCGACTTGAAAAAGACGGACTTGAGACGTTCATTAATTACTGGGAGACACTTGGACTGTTTAAATCGCAAGCCCTTCTCCCTGAACCTCAACGTCAGCTTCTGCGTCAGGAACGTCTATCACAAACCGTTGAAGGGCTAAGTGCCTCGCTTCGTTCGCAGGGTACAGGAAGCATGCCTTCACTTTGGTCACGCCTTCCACAAGAGATTGATTGGATTGTCGGGGAAGAGGATGAAAAATTCCGAACGATTGCTTCGCAGGCTGCATCATTTGAAAAAATTCACGTGATTTCGCATGCTTCGCACGCCCCACATATCGACCAACCGCAAAAGTTTGTTACAATGGTAAAGAATCTACTTATTCATCACTAACATATTGGGGGAATTCACATGAAATACGCTCCGGAATGGGTATCAGCCCGTAGCTATGAAGACATCAAATATGAACAATGGAACGGTATCGCGAAAATCACGATCAACCGTCCAGAAGTTCGCAACGCGTTCCGACCACACACGGTCCACGAACTCATTGACGCATTTTCACGTGCACGTGACGATCAAAACGTCGGCGTCATCATCTTAACAGGTGAAGGTGATCTCGCATTCTGTTCTGGCGGAGACCAAAAGGTACGCGGACATGGTGGATATGTCGGTGAAGACGAAATTCCACGCTTGAACGTCCTTGATCTTCAACGTTTGATTCGTGTCATCCCGAAACCAGTCATCGCAATGGTCGCAGGCTATGCAATCGGTGGCGGACACGTCCTTCACCTCGTGTGTGACTTGACAATCGCTGCAGACAACGCCCGCTTCGGACAAACAGGTCCTAAAGTCGGCTCATTCGATGCTGGTTATGGTTCTGGTTACCTTGCACGCGTTGTTGGACACAAGAAAGCGCGCGAAATCTGGTACCTCTGCCGTCAATATGATGCGCAACAAGCACTCGATATGGGACTCGTCAATACGGTCGTTCCACTTGCAGATCTCGAACAAGAAACGATTCAATGGTGTGCTGAAATTCTTCAACATTCACCAACTGCTCTTCGTTTCCTCAAAGCGGCATTCAATGCTGATTCAGACGGTCTTGCAGGTATCCAGCAACTTGCAGGAGATGCGACATTGTTGTACTACACAACAGACGAAGCAAAAGAAGGACGCGATGCGTTCAAAGAAAAACGCAATCCTGACTTCGGACAGTTCCCGCGTTTCCCATAATGAAAAGAAGGTTCAATCGTCTTATGACGTTGAACCTTTTTCGTATATTCATCACAAAGGAAGTGACTATTTTGTATCCTTGGATTTATACACGGGCAAAAGAACAGCCGAATGATATGGCGCTCATTACGGAGACAGAGCGCTGGTCGTGGTCCGAACTCTATACACATGCCCACCGCTTAGCAAGTACTTGGGCGACAATCGTGTCACGTGGAGACCGGATCGTCCTTTACGGTCCATCGAGTGCACGTTACATCGTCGCACTTCACGCAGCTCAATTACTCGAATTGACCGTCGTCCCGATCAATACGCGTTTGACGCAAACGGAAGTATTACGTCAATTCAAACAGGCAGATGTACGACTCGTCGTGACAGACCGGGCACTCGATACAGCGATTCCGTGTCGCTCTTTTTCCTATGAAAAAGAAGCCCCTGACCTGTTAATACGCCATATGCCCAAGCAATATATCCAATCCATGCTCTTTACGAGTGGTACGACCGGACATCCGAAAGCTGTCGAACAAACAATGTTGAATCATTTCTCGAGTGCTACGAATGCTGCGCGTCACATTGGATCACTTCCGGAAGATCGTTTTTTGATCGTCACACCACTGTTCCATATGAGTGGGTTAGCTGTCGTCTACCGGGCAGTCATCTACGGCGTACCAATCGTTCTTGAGCCACATTTTTCACCAGAACGTGCCTTGCACTGGATCACGACGGAACGAATCACACATGTCTCACTCGTTTCTGTCATGCTCGACCGACTGCTCGAAGCTGGACTTCGTCGGCATTCGCTCCGCGTCGTATTAACCGGAGGTGGACCCGTCCCTTTACCGATTCTGACGCGAGCTCTTGATCGAAATATCCCTGTCATGCAGACATATGGTATGACAGAAACAGCTTCCCAAATCGCAACTCTCTTGCCTGAGGATGCTTTACGAAAGCTCGGATCGGCTGGACAAGCGATTCATCCGACACAAATTCGCATCACGCGTCATCAAGAAATCGAAGTCAAAGGACCGACAATCATGAAAGGTTATTTTCATGACGAGGAGAAAACGGTAAACGCCTTTACCGCAGATGGTTTTTTTAAGACCGGTGATCTAGGTCGTCTCGACGCAGATGGCTATCTTTATGTGCTCGATCGCCGAAGTGATCTTATCATCTCTGGTGGTGAGAATATCTATCCAGCTGAGGTCGAATCAGCGCTTTTATCGATCAATGGTATTCAAGAAGCGGGTGTCGTCGGACGTTTTGACGCAACATGGGGGCAGGTTCCGGTTGCCTTCATCGTCAGTAATCTTGACGAAACAACCATCCGAACAGAGATCAGCCAATTACTCGCGAAATATAAATGTCCAGTTGATTACATTTATCATAGCGTGTTGCCACGCAATGCGAACGGTAAGTTGCTTCGTAAGCAACTGAAAGAGTCGTTATGAGTATCACGTTACGTTCCGCCGAACTGTTCGATGTTCCACTCGTCTTTCGTCGTCCGATGCAAACCGCCCTCTCAACGTTGACGGTTCGCCGCACGACGATTCTACGCGTAACCGATTCAGAAGGACGAATCGGTTACGGAGAAGGTGTTGCGTTTGATACACCGTGGTATACGTCCGAAACACAACACTCCCTCCAAGGGATCGCTCCGCTGCTTTATCGGTTACTTGAACCACCACTCCATCGTCCTGCTGACGTCAAAGATCGCTTCCGCATCGTGCAAGGCAATCCGATGGCAAAGGCGATGTTTGAAGGGGCCATCTATGAATTATTTGCAGCAGCATCCGGACAATCGCTTGCTACCTATCTCGGAGGTGACGAGTCGTGCCTCGTCCCTTGTGGGAAAGCACTCGGACGAGCATCAGCAGAACAAACAATCGAGGCAGTCGGTCAAGCTATTGCCTCCGGATATGGACGGATCAAGCTGAAGCTTGCTCCGACAGACACAGCAGTGCTCGAACAAGTACGGTCAGCTTTTCCTGATGCGCCTTTAATGTTTGATGCAAACGGTAGTTTCACTGAAACGGATTTCCCTCTATTACAACATTGGGATTCATTCGGTCTCGTTATGATGGAACAACCACTCGCAACATCTGATTGGTCTGGATATCAACGTCTTGCTGCACTTCTGAAGACACCGATTTGTCTTGATGAATCCATCGTCGCTCCAGCAGATGCCGATTTGATGAAGATGACACGTGCCGGTCAGATTTTGAACATCAAGCCTGCACGCGTCGGTGGATTAACGAATGCTTTATTGCTTCGAACGAAAGCCCCGTACTGGCTCGGCGGTATGTTCGAGAGTGGCATCGGACGTCGCCAAACACTTGCCTTCGCGACACTTCCCGGTCTCGCTTATCCGATCGACATGGCAAGTACTGCTGATTATTTTGAAGAAGATTTGCTCGAGACCCCGTATTACGTTGAACAAGGACACATTCGCTATACAGCCTCGGCTGTATCCGAAACACAGTTAACTAAACTAGCAACGTCCCGGATTTTTTTATGACTTACTTGAACTCCGACGACAAAGAAGAGGCAATGGATCGATGTCCATTGCCTCTTCTCGTATTTTACTAAGAGTTTCTCTTAGAACGATTCTTTTCCTTCAACCTTCGTCAAAATCTCATACCCGTCTTTTAAGACGACGACAGTATGCTCAAATTGTGAAACGAGACTCCGGTTCGGCGTGTACAACGTCCAACCATCCCGCTCATCTTCGATACAGAACTCGTCTCCTGTTGAAATGAACGTCTCGACAGCAATGACTTGTCCTTCCTTCAACAAATCGTTCTCTTCACGGTTGAAGTAGTTCGAGATGGATTCCGGCTCACCATGAAGTGTCTTCCCAAGACCGTGTCCCGCTAAGTTACGGATGACGGTAAAACCGCTCTTACGCGTTTCAGCATAAATCGCTTTTCCGATCTGGTTGACCTTCGTTCCTGCTTTGACTTTCTCAAGTCCTTTTTCAAGCGCCGTTAACGATACTTCAACGAGTCGGACATCTTCCGGACGTTTTGCTTCTCCCGCAATGACCGTCTTTCCTGTATCCGAGTAATAGCCATTTTTCACAGCTGAGACATCAACGTTGACGATATCCCCCTCTTGAATAACGTATTTACCAGGAATACCGTGTGCCGCGATGTCATTGACACTGATGCATGTCGCTCCTGGGAAATCATACATGACGATCGGAGCAGACTCGGCTCCCTGTTCTTTCAGGATACGTGCACCGATTTCGTCGAGTTCTTTTGTCGTGATTCCTGGTTTGACAGCGTCCGCCATCTCATCGCGCGCCATAGCGACGATTCGTCCAATTTCTCGTAATGCTTCATAATCATAATCTAACACTTTCATTTCCTCCTCATTCACTCAATCGTTCTTGATATAGATAATCTGCGGATATATCCGCAAATAAGAACATGCCATTACTGAGCGGCATACTAAATGTCCGTGTCTGTTCACTCGAACTGAAGTCGACATATCGTTCCGATAAATAACCACTGTGTCGTCGCTCCATCGCAACAGTCGTCCGAATGAAGTACGGACGGAAACTCCAATTGTACCCTTTGTAGAAAGCATACAGTTTCCATTCTCCACTCTTTTTACTGACGTTCGAAGATTGCTGGAATCCATTCGCATCCGTAATGTAGAATCGAATGAACTCTGGTTCCATCTTCCTCGCAAGCATCATCAACCATTCATCGAGATCCTGTTCCGATTTCAATGATTGACAGTATTCGTTAAACCGAACCGTCCAGTCTTGCTCCAGTTGAAACAATCGATTCATCTGTTCCCGATCATATTTATAGAACATTGGAACTTCATGAATCAAAATCTCCATTCCTGGACAAGTCATGACCCATTCAGGTGATGCTTCTCCCAGTAAATTCCCCATATAGTAACGTCCTCCGTGTTGCCACGCATACCGTAGTTGTCCTAAATGACTGATATTCTTATACAAAAGTGGCGCTCCAAGCTGATCACACAAGTGCTCCATCGTTTGTAAGAGATGCGGATACGTCGCTGAGACGGTTTTTTTCTCTATCATCGAGGATAGATCGACGATCAACATATCCGGTGACATCGAAAAGACACGTTCGAGACTCGTTGCTTCCGCACGGTCTAGCGCTACCTTCAGTCCAGAGTTCTGGTAGTACGCGACGATCCGACCAAGACGGTCAAAGTCATCAACTTGAACGTCCGTCAATGTGACATACATTCGTTCTTTTGGAAACGACGAATCGACCGTCCGTAAGACATGCAAGAAGTCTTCCCCACCGTTTTCAAACAGCCAAGCTGGGCGACAACGGATCAGGATAAACGCTTGTGCATCGGAGGGTACTTTTTGGAATGCTTGACGGACGACATGCCCCATGACTTCGAGTTGATACTCGATTGGAACATCATCTTCCTGAAAAAATGGTTTTAACGGTTCTCCACGAAAATGGGACTGGATTTCATACCCTTCCACCTTAAAAGGGGCAGCGCCTACAATCGGTTGAAACCACGCCTCTATCTCTTCGGGATGAACGATGACATCTAATGCATCCATTCTATTCCCCCCTTGTACTCTTTTTCTATCTTAACAAAAAAAGAGCCTCTCTGTAACGAGAGAGCCCCTGTTTTACGATAACGTCGTATCTTTTCGTAAGGCGATATACAAGTACACACCAAATGTCGCCGTCAAATAGATGATACTCAGAACACCATATTGAATTCCGACGGCTCCTCCCTTACCGATGGCGAGCACAAGAAAAATAATGCCACCAAATAATAAGGTCGCTAACGGAATATAACGAAAATGTCCTTTTGTCGTCCGCTCACAAATCTTTTTCGTCGCGACGATCAGTGCAACGAGACAGACGGATGCTGCTACATAAATGGTATACACGAATGATTCAGCCCTCTCCCTATCGTTCATGGCTCATTTTATCATGACCGATTAGAAAAATCATAAAAAAGAACCGACTTGTCTGTGACAAATCGGTTCGAATCGTTTACTTTTCAAAACGTGGTTTACGTCCACCACGGTTACGATCGCTTTCGCTACGGTTGCTACGTCCTGCATAACCGCCTTCACGACGATCCGATGAAGAAGATGAAGATGAACGACCACCTTCACGACGTTCGCCACCGCTACGTGGGCTGTTTCCACGGTATCCGCCACTGCGGTTGCCGCTGCCACTTCCACCTTTGTTTCCGTAAGGACGACGGTTTCCACCACCGTTACTACCGAAACGTTTCACGCGGATTGGTTCGATTGAAGAGATTTGGACTGGTGTTGCATCCGGCTCTTTCGTCAATCCTTTAAGTGCTGCTGAAAGAAGTTCCACTGCTTCGTACTCTTCTAAGAGTTCTTGTGCAAGTGTTGTATATTCTTGTGAATTTTTTGCTTCAACGCGTTTGATGAGTTCTTGTGCAGCGAGCTTCAAGTTGCCTTCTAAGATTTCGTCAAGTGTTGGCGCATGACGACGTGACATTTTTTTGTTCGTGACACGTTCGATTGTTTTGATTTGACCGAATTCACGTGGTGTAACGAACGTGACAGCCGATCCTGTTTTACCAGCGCGTCCCGTACGACCGATCCGGTGAACGTAGCTTTCTGGATCTTGTGGTACGTCGAAGTTGTAGACGTGTGTGACACCAGAAATGTCAAGACCACGTGCTGCAACGTCTGTTGCGACGAGGATATCGATCGTTCCTTTTTTGAAACGACGGATGACTTGGTCACGTTTTGCTTGTGTTAAGTCACCGTGTAAACCGTCAGCCGTGTATCCACGTTGGATCAAGCCTTCAGTCATCTCATCAACACGTTTTTTCGTACGACCGAAGATGATTGAGAGTTCCGGAGAATCCGTGTCGATCAAACGGCAAAGAACGTCGAATTTTTGGCTTTCTTTTAATTCGATGAACGACTGGTCGATATTTTCAACTGTCATTTCTTTTGCTTTGACTTTGATGTGTGTCGGAGTCGTCATGAAACGATCTGCAATTTTACGAATTTGTGGTGGCATTGTTGCTGAGAACAAGAGTGTTTGACGAGTTTCAGGAAGTGCACCGAGGATTTTCTCGATGTCTTCGACGAACCCCATGTTCAACATCTCATCTGCTTCATCAAGGATGACCGTTTGAACGTGATCAAGGTTCAACGTCTTACGGTTCATGTGGTCCATCAAACGTCCTGGTGTTGCAACGACGATTTGTGGATTTTTACGAAGCGCACGGATTTGGCGATCGATTTGCTGACCACCGTAGACAGGAAGGGCATGAACACGTTTTACGTCACCGATACGGTTCAATTCTTCTGCTACCTGGATTGCAAGTTCACGTGTTGGAGCAAGAATCAACGCTTGGATGTAGCGTGATTTTGCGTCAAGACGCTCGATTGTTGGGATACCGAATGCTGCTGTTTTCCCTGTACCTGTTTGTGCTTGACCGATTAAGTCGACGCCGCTGAGTCCGACAGGAATTGTTTCTGCTTGGATTGGTGTTGCTTCTTCAAAGCCCATTTTTAGGACACCTTTGATAAGTGCCTCACTAAGATTTAATTCACGAAATGTTGTCAATGCTAAATACTCTCCTTTGTCATATGAAAAGCGTCTGCCACTAAACAGACGCTACCGTAACGAATACAATCGACTACCTATTATAACAGAATCTATCACATAAAGATAGAGTGGTTTCTCTTATAATAATAATGTTTAGGGAAGTCACCATCATAATCGTTGCCATAAGGGCGAGGGAAAGGCGAAGTGCCCGGACCGTGCGATGAAACGTCATCGCGTGCCCCCACTAGTGATGGGGTATATTCAGTAAATGGTCGCCGGTAATACCAGCCGCAACCACCAAAATGATGAATTCCTTACTATCTATTCGAAACGCAGGCTTATTCAGTTCGATTATTTCGTTAACTGAATACCCGTTTCATTTTTTTCTATTTTTTTATCCTTCAACAGGCGACCGAGCGCTCGTTTGAATGCTGCCTTACTGAGACCGAATACTTCGTCGATCGTTTCGGGAGCTGTCTTATCACCATACGGCATCTGACCATCATGTTCAAGTAGATGGTTCAAAATCAACTCCGCATCTGTATCGATGGCTTCAAAGGCACGTGGTCGTGCTGAAAGTAATACTGTACCATCTGGTTTTACATTTGTCACTCGTAATTTCAACACTTCTCCAAGACGCGGCCAGCGTTCCATCTCGCGTTCGTGCAAGAATCCAATCGACTGATCGTTAACCCAAACATTGACGCCTGGCTCGCGTTGTGAAAAGACGAGACCTTCTACGTCCATGTTATTCCACTCTTCTGGTGCCGGCTTTGCACGCAAGTTGAAGTAAGCATATGGTGCAGGGTCTCCGAGTAAACGAAGCTTCTGGTCATGTTTAAGACGAATGAAGAGTTGATCGCCTTCTTCTGGCCAAAACATGCGTCGTTGCGGTAAATCGTCAAGTGAGACGAGTACGTCTTTTTGAATACCGATATTTGCAAATACTCCTGTGTTATAACGTGTTCCATTGATTGTCGTTTTGACGTAATCTTCAAATGATGCTTCTGGAATCGTCATCGATGATGCTAGACGCCCTTCATTATCTTGATACAAGAAGACTTCGACCTGTTCATCGATGCCTACTTTCTGTGTTTGTTCATTGTTATGCAACAACACATCTTCGTTTCCATCTGTTAGAAACACTCCGAACTCTGCTTCGCGTTCTACTTTTAATGTGACAACCTGTCCTGCGCGTAATCCCATTTCGGGTCATCTCCTCTCTATATTTGAATCAATTCAAGTCTTCTCGAATCGTTCTGCTGTTCTTTCCCTACCATACTATACTCTTTTTTCATTCATCTCTGATATCGACCACATAGTGCTAGATGTGACATATTTGTGAACGGAACACATTTGCGTGATTTTTTTGAAAAAAAGATATATGATTAAACAATAGGAAAAAGAAGGTTTAGTTTAGGTAAATATGGGGGATAAAAATGTTTCATAACATTCAATCGCGTTCGTTCGCACGACGCTTCACGAAAACATTGGTTTTTGCATTTTTCGCTTTCCTTGCTACGATCGGAATCGTTTTCGCAGAAGGATCGAACAATACAGATATGACACCGAAGACACCAGCGCTTCAACAAATCGATCGCCCTTAAAATCTACACCTTTCGTGTGGATTTTTTTGTTTTTTCCGGACATTTACAGGACGATAAAGGAAAATCATATTTGACCTCGAATTAAATGAATATGCCATCATCTTAATTTCTGAGGAGGAAACGAACGTGCTCTTCTATTTATTCACGACGATCGCGGGTCTCATCACTACATATTTAAGCTTTGTCACTGGCTTTTACACCGGTTCAATCGGTGTATTCGTCTTTACATTAGCAATTTGCCTGTCGCTATCCTCAATTCGTCAGTTGATTCGCACTTCCTATCTTACTTATATTGAATATATCCAACATCGTCGTGTCCAAAAACAATATGAACGTATGAAAAAACGAGAACAATCTTATCAGATTGCTTATCCTGATCGCGATTCGAGTACACCACTTGCATTCTCCGCGACAGACCAGCATGATAAGTAAGGAACACGATTTCATCATCTAGGAGGAACAGATTCATTATGAACGAAATCCCTTTATCAAACGGTTGGACACTTCGCTACTCACCTGTCATCGATTTATGGTTGAAGGAAGATGGCGTACTGCTCGTAGATCACGAAGATAAGGTCCGCTTGACTCTCATTTTGGATGAGGAGACGATGGAGATCAAACAGATCGACAATACGAACGCTACGTTCTCTGTTGATCCAACAACACGTCGCCTTACCTTCGAACTAGGAGAAAGCGAAGAGGAATCTGAGCCTCGTTACTGGGAATAATCACGTAGACTGGGTGCGACACCCGGTCTTTTTTTGTACAATAACATCAGCAATGAAAAAAAGGAGCTGTTACTTCACCATGATACGTACTGTCATTTGGTTCATTTATTTTGGACTTGTCTTACCCTGTACCTTACCTTTTTTACCTAGTGCAAAACGTCGAACTCACCTCGCACGCTATGCATTCGTCCAGCGCGTAGCAAGCGCATGGGCAAACTCTCTCCTTCGACTCGCTGGTGTTCGTGTAAACGTGACGGGACAAGAACACATCCCGGCAAATGAGCCTGTCGTTTTCATTTCGAATCACCAAGGGAACTTTGACGTCCCGATTCTACTTGGAAAAATCGACAAACCGAAAGCATTCATCTCAAAAATCGAAGTGAATAAAATTCCGATCGTCAATGTTTGGATGAATTTGATGGGGTGTGTCATGATTGACCGAAAAGACCGACGTCAATCTCTAAAAGCAATTCGCTCTGGTGTCGACACGATCAAAGACGGACAATCGATGATCATTTTCCCTGAAGGAACACGTTCAAAAGGTGGACCGATGGCGGAATTCAAAGCGGGAAGCTTTACGCTTGCGACTTCAAGCGGCGCTCGTGTCGTACCCGTCGCGATTTCCGGTAGTTATCGTGTTATGGAAGAGACGGGTAAGATTCGCCCGGCTACAGTCGAAGTTACGATTTTACCGTCGATTGATCCAAGTACAATGACACAGAAAGAACTTGTCCATATGGTCGAACATCAAATCAAACAGATTGTAGAAGGTGTCTAATATGTTAATGAAAGCAGAAAATCTCAAAAAAGAATTCGCTGATAAAATCGTCTTCGAGGATGTCACATTTTCCGTCTCGCCTGGTGACCGAATCGGCATCATTGGTGTCAACGGTACTGGTAAATCGACTCTCCTGCATATTTTAGCAAATAAAGAGACAGCAGACGCCGGTACAATCCACCATCCAAATGATTATCGTATCCGTTTGCTGTCGCAAACGACGGATTATCCCGAAGATCAAACCGTCATGGAAGTCTTGCTGTCTGGTGATACACCGACAATCAACGCATTACGACACTATGAAACGGCGCGTCTAGCACTCGAACAGGATCCCACGAGCGAGACGTTGCTGAACCGCTTCATCGTCGCTCAGACCGAAGTCGATGCTGCGCAAGCGTGGGATACGGAATCGCGCTTAAAAATGATCTTAAACAAACTCGGTATTCTCGACTTGAATGCGTTGATTGGTTCTCTTTCCGGAGGACAACGAAAACGTGTCGGACTCGCGGAAGCGTTACTCGACGAAGCCGATCTCCTGTTACTCGATGAACCGACGAACGAACTCGATGCTGAGACAATCAGCTGGCTTGAGACTCAAATCAAGGAATACCGTGGTGCTATCTTACTGATCACTCACGATCGCTATTTCTTGAATCGTGTCACGAATCATATGATGGAGATTGCGAACGGAACGGCTTACTTCTATGTCGGAAACTATGAATCGTTTCTCGAAAAACGTGCCGAACGTCGCGAACGAACTGCTTCTATGGAAGAAAAGCGTCAGAACATTCTACGTCGTGAACTTGCTTGGTTACGCCGCGGTGCTAAAGCACGGACGACGAAACAAAAAGCTCGGATTCAGCGCGTTGATGCCTTGCAAGATCTCTCATACGAAGAAGAAGAGTCGACGCTCGAAGTCCAGGTTGGTTCGACGCGTCTTGGCAAAAAAGTCATCGAAGCACATGACGTCTCGCATCGATTTGGTGATAGAACACTGTTTGAGTCGTTCAACGCCCTGATTGGACGGAAAGAACGATATGGAATCGTCGGACGAAATGGTAGTGGGAAATCAACGCTTCTTTCAATCCTTGCGAAACGTTTAGAGCCGACAACCGGTGAAATCATTCACGGCGAAACAGTGAAGATCGGCTTTTATGGTCAATTTGCTGAATTCACGCATCCAGAACGACGCGTCATCGATGAAGTCGAACGGATTGCAAAAGTCATTACGACTCTCGCTGGTGAGGAGATTACGGCAAGTCAGATGCTCGAACAATTTCTCTTTAAACCAGAAGCACAATACAAACAAATCGGTAAGCTATCCGGTGGTGAAAAACGTCGTCTGAAATTGTTGACGATTTTAATGGAAGAACCAAACGTCCTCTTCCTCGATGAGCCGACGAATGATTTAGATACCGAGACGTTATCGGTACTCGAAGACTATTTAGAATCATTCCCTGGCACCGTCATCACTGTTAGTCATGATCGCTATTTCCTTGATCGGGTCGTTGATCGTCTGATTGCTTTTGAAGACGCGACTATTGTTTTTTATTACGGACAATATACGGACTATCTTGAGCAAATCACAACACCTACTCCTTCAGTAGTCGTTGAAAAAATCGCTTCAGTTGCTCCACTAAAAGCAGAGGCACCGAAGAAGTTGAGCTATCAAGAACAACAGGATTGGGATGTCATTGAACAACAAATCGAAGAGAGCGAAGCCGAGCTAGAACAATTAGAAGCTGAACTTGCTTCGGCAGGAAGTGATCTCGGGAAGGTCAATGAATTGTATCAATCCATTGAAAAAACGAAAGCAACGCTTGATGAACGGATGGAATATTGGACGTATCTATCTGAAAAAATCGAAGCATTTGAGTCGTACCGTCAATCCAATCAGTGATATGAATAAGCGGAAGTTCTTCATTAAGAAGAACCCCGCTTTTTTCATTAAATGGGAATAGACTCTTAATTTCAATTTAAATATGAAAATAAATGTGAATTCATACTAGATATCGGGTAATGATATAGCATATTTCGTTTTAAGCAGGTGTTGCGAAAGGAGGAGTTTCCGTGACACGGATGATCCAAAATCTCTACCTTACCGTCTCCATTTACTTAGTTGTCACTTATACCTTGCTATCGCTATTACCACTAGATCGTTCACTACAACTTTCAGCAATCATCAGTTTAACCGGATCATTTGTTATTTTCGTACTTAGTCTATTGGGTTCTCTCCAGCATCCTTCTTTCATGTATAGATGGTTATCCATTGCTTTCTTTGCTTATTTCTTTGGAGATTTGCTGAATATGATGGGACGTCTCTTGCAATGGGACGATGTTAATTTGAACGTTTTGTTAGATGTTCCTTATACGATTCATTTAACGATGATGGTTATTTTCTTTTTTCAGCAATTGGATTTAAGGCTATTTCAAAAACAAAAGTTATTGATTCTCGACTCTTTGACATTGTTCACTGTCTCTATGATTGCTGGATATATTGCGATTTTTCGCTTTATCCCCTCTTATACACGAACGATGCTCGAGCAAATCAGTTGGACCTTCTATGCCTTCTTGACGATTTTATTGACGTTGTTCTTTTTCTTACTTTACGCTTCCGGGTTAAAACGGAATGTTTCAAGATTAAGCTTCATCTATCTAGTACTCGGGACATTCATTCTCGGTATGACAAACTTTATTTTTTATACAACATTATTGAACGGTGAACCACAAATAGCAGGTCAGTTGCTTCCGTTATATCCACTCAGCAGTCTGTTTCTCATCGCTTTTATGAATACTCGTACCCTTCCGATTATTCGTGAACAGCAAGTTACTCTTATTCGCGTCGAAACAATCATGCGTTCCTTAATGGCTTATATCTTATTATCTGCGCTAATTCTCTATATTACATTCTTTCCTGTCTCCCGAATCTTTTTCTTGCTGTCTGTCGGCATTACGTTTTTATTGTTTTTAACGCGTCAGCTTTTTTCATATCGGGAAAATCTACGACTATTACAGGAAACAACCGCACTACAAACGAATTTAGAAGATATTGTCCATCAAAAAACGGCATTGTTACAATTGCGAGAACAAGAACTAACGTCCTTATTTTTATCCTATCCAGAAATCGTTCTTGAAATCGATGACATGTATCACATTCGATCGGTTAACCCAGCGGCGGCAGCTACAGGATGGAACGATTTTCCACTTGGACCGAGTCAACGTTGGCAATTAAATCAACTCATCCCTCTGCTAAAACAGGAACAACTGAGCTTTCCGTTTCATCTATTGCATATACCTGCTACAGAGGAACATCCAGAATATTTTTTGAATACGACCGTGATCGATGTCCCAGATCAGAAGCGCTATTTTGTCATCTTAGCGGACGTTACGGAAGACCACCAACAGGAAGTATGGCTCGAACGGATGGGATATCACGATTCGCTTACGCGTTTACCAAATCGACGTTACTTTGAAGAGCAGCTTTATCTCATGCTCCCGACTCTAGATTACGGCTCCTTGTTATTCATTGATTTGGACGGCTTCAAACAAATCAATGATACCTACGGACATGATATCGGTGATTTACTGTTACAAGAAACAGCAATACGCCTGCAGTCCATGGCGATGACAACGGATCTCGTTGCACGTCTTGGGGGAGATGAGTTCTTGATTTTCATTCAGGCATCAGCTTCGGAAACACGACAATTTGCTGAACATGTTCTCGAAGTCCTGAATCATCCGTTCTTTATCGACCCACATACGCTTCATATCACACCTTCCATCGGGATTTCCTTATATCCTGAAGATGGTAAAAGTTCAGAACAGTTATTGATTCGGGCAGATGAAGCCATGTATCACATCAAGAATACCGAAAAAAATAACTTTTTATTCGCAACTCAAATCAAACGTTAGGAGGAATTGCATGGTTAAATCAAACTATTTCACGCGTTGGTTCCCTGCCATGCTGTTGATTTCCTTTGCCTTAATGATCCTTGCTACATGGACACCCTCCATCTCTAATCGAATCGTGGAACAAGGGCTTCAATATGTATCACTTTGCTTGATTGCATATTTTATTTTGACTGCCTATCGCAAGGAACAAACATTGGTCGTACCCCGACGTAAATTTTGGCTGATTGCTTTAGGATCGCTAGTTTTATCCTGTATTGGGTCCATTCTTGAAACTTTGCGCTTCTTTGATTTAGATGGTTCAGTTCCCGCCGTGTACAGTCTGATTTTGTTTTCGTTATCCCATTACGTCTTTTTATACGCTATCTTTTATCGAATCATCACAAAACGGACACTCGGACAACACGTGCTCGCATTCGTAGATGCCGCCATCATTGTTGTTTTCATCGGACTTGTCACGTTTCACGTTCTCAATGAACTGACGAATCCAGGGCTTCAAACTGTTCCCTATGCCATTATCGTCATTACGAACACGTCGCTTGGTTTGTTTGTTTTCTTCTATTTCACGTTCATCCAAGAAACACACTGGGTATCCCGGATGGCGTTATTTTTATTATTCTTGTCCATTTTCATTCGCGGTATCTTTGAAATCTCAAGTGTCTATTTTCCAGATTTCTCAGCGAATTATCTGCTATTCTTCCCGATATTGATTCGCTTAGCACAAAGTGCAGCGATTTTATGGCATGTTGATCATATTGAAGAAGGAACTGCTCGAACGAAGGTCATTCCCCGTTCGTGGCTTCCTTTACTAGCCGTTCCTTTATTCATCCACTATATGGTGGAACAAGAAGGTGGAAAACTTGATATCTTTATCATCTTATTTTTGTTAATCGTTCGACAAATCTTGATTGCTCGTCAGCATGGATTGATCGTCGCTCAATTGCATGAACGAAACGAACAACTCGCTTCACGCATCGAGCATCGAAAACAACAAATCCAAGAGAGCGAACAGCAAGTGATTCCACTTTTTCTCGGTCATCCTGATCCGATGAT
Organism: Exiguobacterium sp. EA-TM-5; assembly: GCF_053878415.1. Lineage (NCBI taxonomy): Bacteria > Bacillati > Bacillota > Bacilli > Caryophanales > Exiguobacterium > Exiguobacterium sp. EA-TM-5. The sequence goes on from NZ_CM132670.1 coordinate 2,948,597, forward strand.
TCGACTTGATCAATTCGGAACTGCTCTATACGCAAATTTAGCTGCACAACGTTTGTTTCATTTGCCCGATATGACAATTGAACAGGTTCCACGTACGATGCGTCACTTGTTAGAGACACTTGAAACAGATATTGATGAGTATGAAGATGAACAGCAAAAACAGTATGAAGTCATTGATATTCCAATTCAAATCGCTTCGACTTCAATGGGACGATTTACGATTTTACATGATATTACTGAACGAAAAATTCGACAGAAGCAGATTGAGTACCATGCTTACCATGACGCTTTAACAAGTATCGGTAACCGTCGTTCCTTAGAACGAGATTTTTCGGATCGTTTACCCGAGATGAATTATCTAGCAGTGGTCGATTTAGATGGTTTCAAGCAAGTCAATGATACGTATGGTCATGAGGCCGGCGATTATGTATTAATTGAAGTCGCAAAACGATTACATGATCATACGAATGCTTTAGAACAGGTGTATCGACTCGGTGGAGATGAATTTGCGGTTCTCTTGCAAGCTGATGACGAACTATCTTTACGTCGGAAATGTAAATCCTTCTTACAATATTTAAGACGTCCTTATGTATACAAGGGGCAATCTTTGCTTGTTTCTGCAAGTATCGGTGTGACGGCACGTGATCAATCCGATCTTGAAACATGCTTAAAACAAGCCGACCTTGCGATGTACCGCGTGAAGCACCGGGATAAAAACGATGTCGCTTTGTATCGCGCCGATTCATGAAAAAAACCTAGCATGAGTTGCCTGCGATTGGGGTCAACTCATGCTAGGTTTTCGTTTTATTCTTCTGGTCTTGGTGCAATGTTACCTTCTTCGATATCAAGTAGCAAATCGATTAACTCTGCACAAAATTCGGGATACTGACGAAGTAACGCGTCTTCTCCCACTTCATCTACGAAATCGGTTAGCAAGGCAAGGACTTCAGGTACTAATGCGCGCGCTACCTTCATGTAGGCAATCGCAAAACGCCATTTCCCCGAAATGTAGAGTAGTTTCCCAACTAATAAATCACCCACTTCGACTTCAATCTCAGTCAAATCGGTCTGATACGTTTGTTTTGACATTAAATCAACGACGCCATCCGCCTCGACCTGAAATAATGAGGGCATCGGGTCTGCTAATCCACGTAAGGCACGATAGAGACTAGGAGACAACTCTTCTTTTACTTGCTCGAGAAAACGACCGTGAGGCGTTTTCCCTTGATCATCCGTTTCATAGAAGATTGCCCAGTCAACGAATAGGTCCCGGAACAGTTCAGCATCTTTTAAATACCAACGTCCTTCTGTCGCGATCTCTTCAATGAAAGCGACCCAATCCGTACTACGTGCTGTTGCCGCCTCTTGATACATTTTCTTCAAGGCTGCATTCATTTCCGCTTCAGAAACCGTCGTCGGAAATGGAATTACTTTTCGATCGTTCTTCATTTCGATCGCCCTTTCCGGTGAGGAGTAGCCGGTCGCTTAATTGTCTGAGGAGCTGTGAATTCACGTTTTGGAATCACTTCACCACGGTAAATTTCCATTGGTTCCATCTCAACACCCATTTGCTTCGCAAGTGTTTTTAAGTGCTTTAAGTCTTGATCCGTTACAAGAGCGAGTACCATCCCATTTGCATTTCCACGTCCTGTCCGTCCTGAACGGTGAACGAAATCGTCAAGCGACTCCGGCAAATCGTAATGAACGACGTGCGTGACCGCCTCGATATCAAGTCCACGTGCTGCAAGACCTGTCGTGACGAGTAAGGGGAACTCCCCTTTTTTATAAGAACGTAATGTCTCCATCCGCTCACGTTTCCCTTTTTCAGCGTCTAGAATCCGATACTTTAATGAGAATTTACTCAATTCGCCATTCAACGGACCGAGGAAAGAACGATTGTTGATGAATGTGAGTACTTTTGATCCTTGCATGTTCGCAAGACGACGTAACAATTCTGGTTTTTGACGACGTGATGTCTCTAGATAACCAAATGTCACTTGAGTGCTGACGGCACGTTCGACACGAATCGTTTCAGGATCGTTCGCAAGCGTCCGTCCCCATTCTGCTGTCCGTTCTGGTAACGTCGCTGATACGAATGCCAGTTGACGATCGCGTAATGCACTGTTTGCGATCCGCGTCGCCGAGTCACTCATACCACTCTCATAGATTTGATCCGCTTCATCTAAAACAATCAGCTTCACTTTATGCATCTTCAGCTTCTTTGAATCAATCAACTCGACGAGACGTCCAGGTGTACCAACAATGATTTGTGGTTTTTTCTTCAATCGCTCATACTGTCGCTTCAATTCAACGCCGCCAATGAATGCACCGGATTTAATACCACTTCCTTGAGCAAATAATTGGATGACTTGATGAATTTGCATGACGAGTTCTCGAGTTGGTGCTGTGATGACGACTTGTACGTGAGGCTCTTCTACTTCAATCTTTTCTAAAGCTGGAATAACATAGGCAAGCGTCTTCCCTGTTCCTGTTGGGGCTTCAGCAAGAACATCTTTTCCTTCGCGCAACAATGGAATCGCTTGTTCTTGAACAGGCATCAACTCCGTAAAACGTGCTCGCTCCCATGCTTCCTGTAAAAATGGTTTTGTAAAATTCATAACGATTTCTCCTACTCTCTTAATTCCATCATGCCGTTACGTATTCGACATGATCTCCTGATCCATCACGGTAACCCCGTAACGTTTGTGTATATTCATTCCCTGCATCGAGCAATCGAATGTGGAACCGGATTTCTGTTTCATCAGCTTCTTCTTCTAGAATCTCAAACCCTTGGATGACACGATCCTGTAACTCAGCAGCGAGTGCCGGATACTCTGCAAGACTTGCATACGTCGCTTTTACATCCACTGGACGACGAACAAGCGCAATCCAATACGATTCATCATAGCCGATAAAGTCTTCATAATCAAAATCATCTTCAAATCGAATCCAGAATCCATCGCTTTCGAATTCCGTGATCATACCAGTTCGTGTTGAACCGTCCGAACCGATTTTTAGCGAGACCCAGTCTCCTGACTGATAGTCTCCTTGTTGTGTTAATGACACATACTCCATTTGGCACACCTCCACGTTCTATATTCCCTTTTTCATTGTCAACGATACGTCCTAAAAACACAAGATACCGTCGCGTGACATTCCTCACAGTTTCAACTGTTCTAATAACTCTTTTTCAATTCCACTCATACAGTTTCTAGAAAACCTTGAATTAGCAACACCAAACTGTTTTTTCTGAACTATTCTCATATGAACACAGAAATAAAGAAAGCGCGTCATATCAACGTTTCTTCACTTGTTAGAACATTCACATGAACGTAAAGGGAATACATCCCTCCTTTTGTTACACTATTCACATAAGGAACTGATGAGTAACTCAATTCTAAAGGAGTGGTATCTATGTTATTAGAGAAAACGAGTGGCTGGGCGACCTTTACGTCTGGTGAATGGGTAAACGCAATCGATGTCGCAAACTTCATCCGGCTCAATCGCACGGAATATACAGGAGATGATCACTTTTTAGTTGGTCCAACGCAAGCAACGGAACAACTCTGGCAACAAATTCTACAGCTGACGAATGAAGAACAACAACGTGGTGGAGTTTACGCCGTCGATGCCAAAACACCTTCAACAATTCTATCGCACGATGCGGGTTACCTCGATCGATCACTTGAAAAAGTCGTCGGCTTGCAGACGGACGAACCGTTCAAACGTTCGATTCATCCGAATGGCGGAATTCGCATGGTAAACGACGCTTTAGCTGCTTACGGATTTGAAGCAGATGAGACCGTGACGAAAGTTTTTAGTGAATACCGGAAGACACATAACCAAGGCGTTTTCGATGCCTATACGCCAGAAATGCGCGCCGCACGTAAAGCTGGCATCATTACAGGACTACCAGACGCCTACGGACGCGGTCGAATCATCGGCGACTATCGTCGCGTCGCTTTGTACGGTACAACACGTTTGATTGAAGATCGCAAACGGGACTTGAAAGTGCGCGGCGGATTCCTCTCTGAATCAATGATTCGTGATCGCGAAGAGATGAATGAGCAATTACGTGCCCTGACGGAACTGACTGAACTCGGAACACGCTATGGTTTTGATCTCTCTCGTCCAGCGGAAACAGCACAAGAAGCGTTCCAGTGGGTCTACCTTGCTTATCTCGCTGCGATCAAGGAGCAAAATGGTGCCGCCATGTCACTCGGTCGGGTTTCGACGTTCTTCGACATCTATATCGAACGTGATCTTGCGACGGGTCGACTAACGGAAGAAACAGCACAAGAACTCGTCGATCATTTCGTTATGAAGCTTCGAATCGTCAAGTTCTTACGGACACCAGACTATAACGATCTCTTCTCGGGTGATCCGACGTGGGTTACGGAATCGATTGGTGGGATGAGCGAAGATGGTCGATCAAACGTAACGAAAAGTTCATTCCGCTTCCTGCATACGCTCTCGACGCTTGGTCCGGCACCGGAACCGAACCTAACTGTTCTTTGGTCCACTCAGCTTCCACGTGGATTTAAGGAGTTTTGTGCGAAAATGTCGATCGTATCGAGCTCGATTCAATATGAGAACGATGATCTGATGTTACCAGTCTACGGTGACGATTATGGCATCGCTTGTTGTGTCTCCGCGATGCGGATCGGTAAACAGATGCAATTCTTCGGTGCACGGGCGAACCTTGCGAAAGCATTACTCTATACGATCAATGGCGGAATCGATGAGAAGCTCAAAATCCAAGTCGCCCCAGCAACACCATTGATGCTTGATGAAGTACTAGATTACGAAACCGTCATGGCGGCTTACGATCGTCAACTCGATTGGTTAGCAGAACTATATGTCAACACTCTCAATGTCATTCACTACATGCACGATAAATATAGTTACGAACGGATTGAAATGGCCTTACATGACCCAGAAATTTTACGGACGATGGCATGTGGTATCGCTGGATTATCGGTCGTCGCTGATAGTCTATCTGCCATCCGTTACGCGACAGTCCGTCCGATCCGAGATGCAGACGGTATTGCAGTTGATTTCAAGATTGAAGGCGAATTTCCGAAGTTCGGGAATAACGATGAACGGGTCGATCAAATGGCTGTCGATCTCGTGACACTATTCATGGAAAAAATCCGTAAACATCCCACGTACCGGAGTGCACTCCCAACACAGTCTGTTCTGACGATCACTTCAAATGTCGTCTACGGTAAAAAGACAGGGAATACACCAGATGGTCGTCGCGCTGGCGAACCATTCGCACCGGGGGCTAATCCGATGCATGGACGTGATACGCGTGGTGCTGTCGCTGCTCTGACATCTGTCGGGAAACTACCTTATGAACATGCACTCGATGGTATCTCGTACACGTTCTCAATCGTTCCAAAAGCGCTTGGTAAGGATGACGCAACACGTATTCGTAATACGGTCGGTTTACTCGACGGATATATGGGTGGTACGACTTCAAAAGGTCATCACTTAAATGTCAACGTCTTCGATCGTGAGACTTTACTCGATGCCATGGAGCATCCGGAGCAGTATCCACAATTGACGATTCGAGTATCCGGCTATGCCGTCAACTTCATTAAATTGACGCGTGAACAACAAATTGATGTCATCAATCGAACATTCCACGGTTCTCTCTAAATAGTTTAGTATGTGAAAGGAAGTGAGCAGGATGACGCAAGGGATGATTCACTCTGTTGAATCATGTGGAACGGTCGATGGTCCAGGCATTCGATTCATCGTCTTTACGCAAGGGTGTCCACTACGATGTCAATATTGTCATAACGTCGATACCTGGGAATTTGGTTGCGGACGTCGTGTTTCAGCAGACGAAGTCATAAAAGAAGCGATCAGCTATCGCTCCTTCTTCAAGGCAACAGGTGGCGGAATCACCTTCTCTGGAGGTGAACCACTCGCTCAGCCAGAATTCCTGGAGGCTGCTTTAACAGAAGCGAAACGAAATGGATTGCATACTGTCATCGATACCGCAGGATCAGTGATTCCGAAAAACATCGATGCGATTCTCGATGCGACGGATTTAGTTCTACTTGATGTCAAACATATCGACGATGCCGCTTGTCGTGTCTTGACCGGACGGAGTAACGCTAATACACTCGCCTTCGCAAAACGCCTAGCTGAGCGAAACATCCCCGTCTGGATTCGCCACGTTCTTGTCCCAGGCATTACGATGTCTGAACGTTTCCTGCGTCAGACCGGTGAGTTCATCCGAACGCTCGGAAATGTCGAGCGCGTCGAAGTACTTCCATATCATCAGCTTGGAGTCTATAAGTGGGAAAACCTCGGTCTTGCTTATCCGTTGACGGACGTTCTTCCTCCTTCGCCAGAAGAAGCAGATGCTGCACAAACGCTTCTTGAATCATACTTGTGTTAACTTTTCCATTTTGTTACAATGACGTCATAGATTATGAACAGGAGGTACAACACCGAAATGAAGCAATCACTCGTACACGTCGCTTGATGAATGAAATCATCTCTTTCGCAATGCAGTTGCGGATGTCTGACGCTACGAGTCTGCTCTTTTTCGGTGTGACCGGTCATTGGTCATCGCCTTCTTTGAGTTACTCCTGCACACCATCCGCGCGCTTCGGATGGTGTGTTTTCATTTCATCTTACTGGAAATGAAACCTAAAGGAGCTGCTTTTATGCCTACTGAAACACTTACGATTCAACACCTATCGATGGATTACGACGAACGACGCCTTTTCTCGGACGTCTCCTTTCATATTCATGCTGGCGAACACGTCGCTTTGATTGGTCCGAACGGCATCGGAAAAACGACATTGTTACACTTAATCGCTGACCAACTTCAGCCGACTGACGGTTCGATCAAGCGTCATTTCAAAAAACTCGGTCTACTATCACAACACTTCGTAGCGGGCAATCACACCGTTCTCGATGTCGTCGAACGAGCAGATTTAGTCCGTTATCAACTTCGCGCTGACGCCATGAACGGTGACTTGACGGTCTATCAACAAGCACTTGATCTGGACGCCTTCTCGCTTGAAGCAGATGCGACGCGCGTCTTAAAAGAAGTGAAACTAGATGAAGTACTCTGGAGACACGAAGCATCCAGTTTAAGCGGTGGTGAACAGACACGCCTTCAACTTGCCTGTCTACTTCTGTTGCGACCTGATTTCATCATTCTCGATGAACCGACGAATCACCTGGATCAAGAGACACTCGATTGGCTCACCGAATGGGTCAACACGTCACGGGTCTCGATTCTCTATGTCTCACACGAACGATTTTTCATCGATGCGACGGCAGATGCCGTCATTGAACTATCCGAATCAGGAGCAACGCGGTATAACGGAAACTACCAGTTCTATAAAGAACAAAAGGAACATCAAGCCTTGTCACAGCAACGAGCGTATGAAAAACAAGAACGCACACGCAAAGAACTAACCCGCATGATCCAAGGCTATCGGCAGTGGCATCAAAAAGCTTCGGATCAAGCTAGTGAACGCGATCCATATGCGAAAAAGAAAGCCGCTAAACACGCAACAAAGGTCAAAGCAAAAGAACAACAGCTTGAACGTCTGTTAGAGGACCGTGTCAAAAAACCCGAGGTCGCACCGACTGTTCACGTAGCATTCGAACATGAAGCGATTCATGCGAAGCGACTCGTTTCGTTCGAACACGTCACATTTAGGCATGGGACGAAAACCATTCTAAACGACATCTCATTTTCGATCGATCGCAGTGACCGGATTGCCGTTACTGGACCGAATGGAAGCGGAAAAACGACCTTACTTCGTCTCATTGAAGGAGAATATATACCGAATCAAGGGAGAGTGCTACGCCATCCTCGATTAAAAACCGGCTATTTTTCACAAGCGCTTTCCCACTTACCGACGTCAGGTCCTTTGTTAGATGCATTACTCGAATTCGGAACAATGAGTGAAACGGATGCCCGGACACTGCTCGCCTGTTTTTTATTCCGGCGCGATGATGTTTATCGGTCGATTACTGACGCCAGCATGGGTGAAAAATGCCGAATTGCTTTCTTACGCCTTTATTTTTCTGGTGCGCATCTGCTTATTCTAGATGAACCGACTAACTATTTGGATCTCGCAACACGTGAACAAATTGAAGCCGCACTTGATGTCTTCCCGGGCGAACTCCTCTTCGTCTCTCACGATCGCTATTTTACCGATCGTCTATCGAATCGGACATTTGATTTAACGGCTGGATTCGAAGATCATCCAGTTGGAACTGCTACCGTACGAAACGCGCGCCACAGTGACCTTGAAGCAATTCAATCCGATTTAACCCGGCTCGATGCTTTAACGGGGATCGTACCGTTTAATACGGCATCCAATGAATCTCCCGAAAAAGAATAATGCGAAAAAGCATCTGCACTGAGAAAGAGACGTACTCTTTCTTCGTTGCAGATGCTTTTCGTATGTCGTTCGTATTATCGCTTTTGATACTTCACTTTCGTATGCGCTTGTGCTTGTTTGTGGATTTTTTTCCACTTGTCTTTCTCCGCTGCCTGTAACGCAGCGTTTTGCTTACGTTCCGCATAAGCGATTTCTCGTTTTAGCTTTACGAAGCTATTCCAGCGCTCGGTGGATAGCATTCCATCCTGTAAAGCAGTTCGTACGGCACATCCTGGTTCCTTGTCATGTTCACAGTTTCGGAAACGACAGTTCTCAGCAAGTTCTTCAATATCGGAAAAGGTCGACGATAAACCGTCACCTCCGTCCCACAAAGCTAATTCCCGCATCCCTGGTGTATCGACGAGCAATAGACCATTCGCAAGTCGTTTCAGTTCGCGATGCGTCGTCGTGTGACGTCCCCGTTCATCGTCTTCCCGTACGCCCCCTGTTTCCATTAACTGTTCTCCAGCTAAAGCATTGACAAGCGTCGATTTCCCGACACCAGACGATCCAACTAACACGATCGTCTGCTTGATTTGTAACTGTTCACGCAACGCTTCTAATCCGTCACCGCTCAAAGAATCAACGGCAAGGATTGATGTTCCGAACGCGACTGCTTCGACAGCCTGTAGTTCCATTTCGATCGACGCCATCAAACTCTTTTTCGTCAGGACGATGACAGGCGTCACCCCTGCATCCCAAGCAACTGTTAAATAACGTTCCAGTCGACGGACGTTGAAGTCATGTCCAAAAGCCATGACAAGCAAGGCGACATCGACATTCGCGCAGATGATTTGTTCCTCGGTTTCTGTGCCCGCTACTTTTCGCGAAAATTGAGACGATCGAGGTAAAACACGCTCAATCCGTCCCTTCCCCGGTTCTCGCTCTGTTTGAATGATCCAGTCTCCAACTGCCGGCAATTCTGCCTTTGTCGTAGATTGGAAACGCAGTTTACCAGACAGTTCGCTGAGCGACTCTCCTTCTTCTGTCATGACGCGATAATGCGTTTGATAGACAGCTATGATCCGTCCTAATCGTTCTGTTCCTGTCGTTTCGTAGACAGGTGGTGTACCCCATTCGTTCAAATGGTTTCCTCCTCTGATTTAAGGGAGGGAAACCCCTCCCTGGTTTCCGACACATGTTACTTTTTTAGCGTTGATAGTTGCACTCATCAACATCACTCCTCTCAATTCGATTCCTTTCTAGAATATCATATCAATCGTTCATTCTGATAGCGCTTCCCTCAAAGTCAGACCTTCTCTCCGCCTTAAGTCCGAGAGCAAATACGGTCCAAAGAGCGTCGTGTGAATCAAGGGACTCCCGTATCATAAAGGTATTAACACAAGGGAGGCTTCCTCATGAAGCAATCGAAAGGAAAACAAGTGGTGATGATTCTTGCGGGACTGGCATTACTCGCCGTTGTCATCGGAACATTACCTCACATGATCGGACTCGGTTTAGGAGCGTTGCTCGCGTTCTATTCCATCAGTAAGTTCATGCAGTCAAAAAAATGGTCAGCTAAACTTGGCTTCGGATTCATCGCAGCCATCGGGATTGGGCTTGCCCTCTCGAACATCTGGGCTGTCATCGGAATCGTCGCGGCAATCGCATTGTACGTCGGTTACATGCGTATGAAATTACAGCGTGTCGACGTTCAAAACTTATTTGCCCGCCGCCGTACATCAACGACGCACTTTGAAGCGGATTGGAAAGACCTAGACGAAAAACGATTTTAATCAAAAGCATGACCCTATACCATTTGCCACTTCCAAGGAGGAATTTTTCATGAAGAACGTATTTGATCAACTCAATGATTTTGCGACACAGATGATGACGGAAGTCAAAAAAGCAGCCGAACAGGGCGAAGTACCTGCTAAAAAACTGGTTCGTCATATTCGCTCAACCGAAGCTGACTTAAAAGAGATTGATCGACTCCTCGAGCGTCAACGGACGTTATTACAAGAGTTGACACAGAAACAAGAAGAAGCGAAGGATTTAGCCGACAAACGTTTTAAGCAAGTGGAAATCGCAAACGAAGCCGGTGAACAACAACTGGCTGAACGTGCAGCCATCGAATCGAAACATTATGGTGAACAATACCGATTCTTCGAAGAACTTGTCGCTGAGACGAAACGCGAGTTGAACGAGCTAGAACGCGAAGCGCTCGAGTTGAAATTAAAGCTTGAAGATTTACAAAATAAACGGTACGAATGGATGATGCGTGAAAACGTCTCGAACTTAAAAAACAAGATGAACCAGGTGCTAGATCGTGAACCAAATGCTACTATAAAGGAAGAAGCACATCCGTTCACAGCGGAAGAACCAGAAGCAAAACAACCTGTCGTCGATGAAGATGATATCGATGCGCGTATCGCTGAGCTCGAGCGCCGCATTCACCAATAAGCAGTCAATGGCGAAGGAGGCGTATGCCTCCCTTTGTCATGTTAGAAAGGAGATTGATCGTGCGACGATTAAGTACGAAACAACTGGTCGGTTACGTATCGATCCTGTTCGCCCTCGGTCTGTTCTACGACCTATTATCCGGTGCAGGAAACGTATTATTTGGTGTCTTATTTCCTTTCCTGCTGTATTACGTCGGAATCCATTTCCGGCGCCGTAATCATGAAAAATTAGCGATTCTATTCTACATCGTCGGTACGATCATTCTTGCTGGCGTTGTTCTCAGTTCGGCTGCCATCGGTTTTGTCATTGCCGGGATTTTGCTCTATCTTGGGATCATTCTCGTGACACGGCATTCCGTCCGCGAATTTTTATTTTCACGGATTGCACCGCATCAATATGAAGAGGAAGGCATCAAGATTCAGCCCGCTTATTCCTTCTCGACCCAAGCCGATGCACCGTACGTCTTACAGGATTTAAGTGAACAGTTCATCGTCAAGGATTTAGAAATTGATTTGACGCACGCTTATGTCCCGGAAGGTGAGACTTTGATTGTCGTTAGTGGCGTCGTCGGGGACGTCCGAATTCTGTTACCGTCCGGATACGACTATACGCTCGATACGTCAATCGGCTTCGGAAGTGTCAAGACGGACATCCGCCGGATCCCGACCTTCTTTAATCGACGTATTCAATTTCGAGCACCTGAATACAGTGAGGCAACGCGTAAAGTGCGTATTCATGTCATGCTCGGCATTGGCAATGTGGAGGTGTCTTCGATATGAAGCGTGATCAATTCCCGCTTGGTGTCATTGCGCTCCAAGTCATGACGGGCTTTCTGACAGCCGTCATGACGACGTTATTGTTCTTAAGTACACGTCAAGTCGATTGGCATGTCCTCTTTGTCCGTCAACAAGATTTCCCTGTCCTTCTGCTCGTCATCGGACTATCGTTACTTCTGCCGCTTGCGATCGGAAGCATGCATTACTTTTTCTTAAGACGTGACTTCAAGCGTGTCACGACTGCCATCATTGAACTCGAGCAAGGAAAGGATGTCACGATTGTTCCAGGTCCCTACTTTCATACGTTGACACGTCTGTCGCGGATCGGGAAACGCATCGACGAACAAGTCGAAACGGTACAAAAGATCAGTACGCGTCCGCAACATGTCGAACAAGTAAGAGTTCAAGCTGTCACAGAAGAACGCAAGCGACTCGCACGCGATCTGCACGACTCCGTTTCGCAACAGCTCTATGCCATCTCGATGATGACGACAGCTGCCAAACAAACGATTTTGTCTCAACCTGAAGCTGCAGCTAAACAGATTGAGATGGTCGAAACGATGGCGCAAACGGCTCAGTCTGAAATGCGTTCCCTGTTGCTTCAGCTCCGTCCCGTCGAACTCGAAGGGATGACGTTGCAACAAGGACTTTCTCAGCTACTCGAAGAATTATCTAGAAAGCAATCCACGCAATTGAGCTGGAAGTTAGAAGAGATGTCACTGCCACGACAAATCGAAAACGAGCTATTCCGAATCGTCCAAGAAGGATTAACAAATGCACTACGTCATGCAAAAGCGTCTCATATGGATATTGAACTCCGGCAATTCAACGAAACGATCATCCTGAGCATGAATGATGATGGTGTTGGGTTCGTCGTTGATGAAAAAAAACTTGCTTCTTACGGCATTAATTCAATGCGGGAACGAACGGCTGAGATGGGCGGAACGATCCGACTCATCAGTGTTCCAGGGCAAGGTACCCAAATCGAAGTAAAACTTAGAAAAGATCGGATGGTGCAAGTATGATACGCGTATTATTAGTAGATGATCATGAGATGGTCCGGGCCGGTGTGTCTGCTTTCCTTTCCACACAACCAGACATCGAAGTCGTCGCTGAAGCATCGGATGGTCAAGCGGGAGCCCTGCTTGCGCTTGAACACCGACCGGATGTCATCTTAATGGATTTAGTGATGGAGCCAGTCGACGGTGTCGAAGGAACACGATTGATCCGCAAAGACTGGCCGGAAGCAAAAATTCTTGTCGTGACGAGCTTTCTCGATGATGAGAAGGTCTATCCTGTCATCGAAGCCGGTGCGATGAGTTATGTCTTAAAGACAGCTAGCGCTTTTGATATTGCAGAAGCGATTCGTAAGACCGCAAACGGTCAATCTGTCATGGCAGCACAAGTGACGGGTAAAATGATGGAACGTCTCCGTCGTCCCACGACACATTTGCATGATGATTTAACGGAACGTGAGCAAGAAGTCCTTCAATTGATGGCACGTGGTATGGCGAACCAAGAAATTGCAGACGAATTATTCATTTCCTTAAAAACTGTCAAGACACACGTCTCGAACATCTTATCAAAACTCGATGTCGTAGACCGCACACAAGCCGTCGTCTATGCCTTCAAGCATAATCTCGTCAAATAAGATTTAGCACTTCATTACTTATTCCTTCAGCTCACGCAAGAACCCCAGATTGTCTCCTACTCGGAAACAATCTGGGGTTCTTTGCTTTTCGTTATATCATTTACCAGAGCTTCCATCCTGGAGCGCCTGGAGGAGCATTTTCGATCATATGCCAGATTGGTACCGTATACGCAAACGCAATCAAAGCGAATGTCACGAAGATCCATAACTTCCAGTTCTCAAAGAAGAGTGGCGTTGCCATCGCTTCTTCTTCTGTTTCAGCGATCGGAAATTCTTCCGTTCCTTTTGGTGTCCGGAAAGCAAGCTGGAACATGGCATATAAGAACAAGAGAATCGAGATGAACAAAATCGTTCCACCAATCGCCATGGCAACATGATACGGAATCCAGTCGGCGACGATCGAATCCTTGAAATAGCCGGCCGGACCGGTCCGTCTTGGATTACCGAGTAGACCTGAAATATGCATCGCCGTCGACATGAAGAGCATTCCGATCGTCCAGGCAGCCGTTTGAATAAGCCCGATACGATTCATTGCCGCTGTCAACGTCCGACCACGTAAGAGAGGAACAAGCCAGTACGCTGTTCCGAAGAACGTCAATGCCACAGCGGCACCGACCGTAATATGAAAGTGTCCGGTGACCCATAACGTGTTGTGGACGATGATATTCAGTTGATGCGATGCATTGATGACACCACCCGCACCTGCAGGAATGAAGAACAACATCCCGATGAACGGTGCAAGGAAACGGACATCACGATACGGCATTTTTTTCACCCAACCAAATATCCCAGTCGCTCCTTTTCGACGTCCAGCGAGTTCAAATGTCGCAAACATCGAAAAAGCTGTCATCAATGATGGAATGATGACGAGGAACGTCAAGACGACTTGGATATACTTCCAAAATGCTGAGATTCCTGGTTCTAACAATTGATGGTGAAAACCGACCGGGAACGAAAAGAGTAGGAACAATAAAAATGACATACGTGCTAACGCGTCAGAAAAAATCTTTCCTCCAACGATTTTCGGAATGACGGTATACCAGACAATGTAAGCAGGTAACAACCAAAAATAGACGAGTGGATGACCAAAGTACCAAAATAGTGTCCGCGATAGTTCAATCCCGACCTTATCCGTCCAACCGAGGGATAAAGGAAGTAACTGAAAGAGAATCGTCGCTGCTACGCCGAGTGTCGCAACGACCCATAACAAGGCAGTCATGATACTCATGTACGCTTGCAGGGGTGGATGAACACCAGGGTGTTCCCGCTTATAATCAGCATACATGCGGAACATGGCACCCGAAGCAATCCATGTTCCGACGACGAAGATGACGAGTCCGATATAAAATACAGGATGTGCCTTGAGTGGGGCATAGAATGTATAGAGGACGGAAGCTTCTCCTGCAAGTACCATCCATGTGACGAGGATGACACCAAGAATCATGAACCAGAATCCGACCCATCCGAGACGTCGTGGAAAATCTTCAAATCGTCCAAATGATTGACCTAAAAATGAGAACAATAACCCAAAAATGAATAGTGTCGTAAAGACGATCGCAAGCATTAATCCATGAGCGGTCAGAAGCTCATAATATCCGATTCCGGCGATTTCTGGGATGGCACCTGTACGTACCATCGTTTGCAATAGTCCACATAAACCACCGATCAATAAGGCAACGAGTGAAAAACTAACATGCGCGAAGGCAAGTTTCGCTTCTTTAATTCCGATGACAGTAGCCGGCAGACCACGCTCCATCTCAAACTGTCTTAGTTTTTTAGAAATGGCATTCATCTTATTCCACCACCTTGATTTTAGTTGCCATCATATGATGACCTGATCCGCAATATTCGTTACAGACGACAAGATATTCGCCTGCTTCCTTGAACGTATACTCGATTGAATTAATATGTCCGGGAACGACCATCATGTTGACGTTTGTCTTGACGATTTCAAATCCATGTACGACGTCCTTTGATGTCACGAGAAAATCGACCGTCGCCCCTTTAGGTATGACCATATCTTTTGGTGTAAACTGAAAAGCTTGTGAAACGATGACTGCTTCGTAACGGTTGTCATCAATCTTCTTTAGCCCTGGCTTATCGAATGGTTTCGTTTGATCGACTTTCGTCGGGTCAATCAACGTCGCATCGGATGGCGGTTGATTCCCAGATGCAAAGGCTGATACACCGATGATAGTCAAGAAGACTGCTAACATCGCTACTCCGAAGATCAACCAGATTTTTTCTAGACGATGAATATGCATCGTAACTCCCCCTTAACGTGATATAAATAATAGAAAGATTGAGCTCCACATCCCGATGATGACACCTGCTACAATCAGGACAGCAACGAATGTTCCTTTGAGGTTCGATTCTGTTTTTTTGCTCACGGTGATTACTCCTCTCCTGCTTTGAACTTGTCTTAATTGTAAGAATTCAACAGGTCAGGAAACTGTGATAAACATCACTTTAAATGTGAAGATTCCGCAGTTTCTATTTCGAAAACACACAGAAAGTTCACATCTAAATGAGTATAGAAAATTTTTCTACATATAAAAAATGACGTGAGACAGGAAAATCCTGTTTCACGTCGCGATTATTCTTAGATCAGCTATTAAATTCGACAAACACCTGCCGGACACCCTTCACAATGACACAGATCCCGTAGATATTGTGGATCATGAATAATGATTTCTTTTGCCGTCATCGAAATAATCCCTTCTTTTTTCCACTGAGAAAACATACGATTAACGGTTTCACGTGGTGCACCGATCAATTGACCAAACTCCCCGTCGGATGGTCGCTTCGCAAGACGGTAAGTTTCCCCCAGTTGTTCTCCTTCCATCGCAATCAGGCGAAGTAACGTCGAAGCTAATGCACCTGGTTTTCCAAAAAGTAGTAAGTCACGTAGTTTCGTTTCTGTCTGTTTCCGCATCAATGCTTGCCATCGCATGATCTCAAGCGCAAAGGCACCGTCTTTTTTCATGAGCTCTTCTAATTGGTTTTTTGATAAGAATCCGATGATGCTATCTTCCATCGTTTCGATACTGTAGGAACTCGGAAAAGCTTCTCCTACATCAAATTCACCAAACAAATCTCCTTTGAAGTATAAAAACATGAGTAATGGACTGCCTTTTTTCGTCAACTTCGATAGTTTGACGCCTCCTTGTTTCACATAAAACAACTTATCGTTCATTTCCCCTTCCCAACAGACGATGGAATCCTTTTTGAACGTCGTTTCTGTCATGAAGCTTTCAAGCAACGTTCGTGTCTCTGATGATAAGACGAACGTATTGGCTTCAGTCGTTCCACAAGTTAGCATATCCATTTCTCCTCTCCTCTTCTTCTGCTTTTAGTATAGAACATCACAGTCCAAAAGAATGGATTTTCAAAAGATCGTCAAACTTTGTTCAACATTTCACATTTATACTTTAAACATTACCTGACGACTGCTTTTGAGAGTACAAAAGAAATCGTCAGGACTGATATCATTGATCTACGCCATAGTAATGATGAACGATTCGATTGACTGCTTGACCAGGTGTCTGATCATACCAACTGGTTTGAAACTCCTGCATATGCTGACGACATTCTTCAAGTATCGCATCAGACATGACCCACTCTATCAACTGCTCCATCCGCTCTGTTTGTCTGACAGGTAGCGGCTTCGGATACTGATTGATAAGTCCTGGTAGTTGTCGGTATGTGTCAATATCCGGTGTATATAAGAACGCAGGAATTTTCAGCAGACAGCTTTCAAATGGAATCGAAGAATAATCGGTCACAAGAACATCTGTGATAAGCAGATAATCATTGATTGGATACGTATCGTCTAACAAATGCACATACGGAGAACGATCAGTAGAAAGTGCCTGAATCGTCGGATGTAATTTAACGAGAATCGTCCACCCCGATTTAGCGAGTTGTTCGAATTGTTGAATCGTTTGGTCTTCCATTCCTTTGTTTTCTCGATATGTCGGTGCATACAATAAGATTCGGCGGTCAGATTTTACGAACCGCTTTTTAAGTTCAAGTAGCTTACGCTCTCGCTGTCTCTCGTCGAACCAATAATCTGTTCGTGGCATGCCGAACGGTTTAAAGTGGGATCGTTCTAGATCATGCGGTATCATAAATTGTTCAGCACAACGCATTCCGGGAACAATAAAATCTCCGTATTCTTGATAAACACGTCGAAATCGTTTTTGTGCCTGCGTTGACATCGAACGAGTTTTCGATGAGGTCAGTCCAAATTGTTTTAACGTTCCAGCGGCATGCCACAATTGAATCCGTCTTGTATGTTTTCGAGTAGAGGCAACACTGAATTCTCCAATATAATTATCTAAAAAAATATAACGAGAAGTAGCTAAATGATAAGACATCGTAATCAATCGCATAGGATGATAAGCAACTTTACGACTGACATTCCAATAATCTGTCGCCCGCATATAGCGTTTATCGAAGATGAGAACTTGCTTTTGTTGTTTTTTTCGCTGATTTAAGCGAAGATGTATCGGCATCGCATTTTCACCATAGCTCATCCAAAATAACGTTTTTTCTTGAACGGGTAAAAAGCAAAATAGTTTATAGACTATTCGAAAGATGAATAAATAGATCGAAATAATCATTGAACGCATATTTAGTGACTCCCTTAAAAAAGAGACCTCACTTCCGCGAGGCCTCAACATTATTCATTAATTCGAGCCAAGCTCATTTTTAATTTGGCTAGTCGAGATTCCTTCAGTACGCTCTAAGTAAACGACTTCACAATGATCTTTCAAAAAGTCGAACTCACCTTTCCAGTCATCTCCCATTACAAATACATCTACACCATGTTTTTGAACGTCTTCTACTTTTTGTTCCCAGTTGTTTTCTGGAATAACTTCGTCTACATATCGAATGGCTTCTAAAATCAATTTACGATTCTCATAATTATGATACGCTTGTTTATGCTTAAGACGATTGAATTCATCTGTCGAAATTGCAACGATGAGATAATCACCCATTTCTTTAGCTCGACGCAAAATGTTGATATGTCCCCAGTGTAACAAATCAAATGTACCGTACGTAATGACCTTCTTCATCTAAAAAACACTCCCCGTTTATTTAATATTCTCTAAGATATCCATTGCAGCTCTTTTTGCTGCATGACCGTCATCCCATTCACAATAGTGACGACGAAATGCTTCACTCTTCAAATTGAATCGTCGCTCCCACGAATCAATTTGTCTAATTTCTTCAAAAAGAAGTTGTTCGTCTTGAATCAACGGACCCGGTGCTTCTTTCTCAAAAGAAAAATAAAATCCTCTCAAGTGATCACGATAATGTTTGAGATCATAGGTGTAGAATAGCATAGGACGTTTCAAGTGCGCATAATCGAACATCACAGAGGAATAATCCGTCACCAAGATATCTGCCGCTAAGTATAGCTCAGAAATTTCAGGATATCTAGAGGCATTCTTAATCGCTGATACAGCACTCAAATCCAGTTGATTTCCAACAAGATAATGGAGTCGTACAAGCATCGTATACTCATCACCAAATTCTTCATCGAATCGTTCAATGGAGAAAGGTAACGTAAATGAGTAGTTTCCTTGTTCAGCGTAATCATCATCTCGCCATGTTGGAGCATATAAAATAATTTTTTTATCGGATTCTATTTGATAATGTGCCTTTACCCGCTCGACAAGACTTTCCTGCTTTTCATTTTGGTACAACACATCATTTCTAGGATATCCGATTTCTAACATTTTGCCTTCGTATCCAAACGCTCTTTTGAAAATTTTACTAGAGTATGCGTTCGGAGAAAGAAGAACATCCCATTTTGCTGACTCTCTTATGAAATCTTTTTTATAGCGATCAGTTGATGTGTTCGCCATTCGGACATCAGTCATATCAAGCGCTAATTTTTTTAATGGTGTACCATGCCACGTTTGATAATATAGAGTACCTTTTCGTTTCACTAGCCACGAAGGAAGGCGGCTATTGGACACCCAAACGCGAGAAGTAGCTAATAAAAAAATCCATTTGATCGTCATCCGATTCACAGATGTTACATGTTCATCCGTTATAGAAACACCGCGTTGTTTGCTGATAATCAGTTCTAAGCCGGCGTTCATCTTTTTCAACTCATCGTAGATGGCTTTAGGACTATCATTGTATTGTTTGCCCAAAAAGCTTTCGAACATGACACGATTTTTCCGTACCGGAAATAAGGTGAAGATTCGCATCATGGTCCGAAGACTTCGCTCCACCATACCTGTTTTTTTCATGAGTCGAATTAATTTCTTCTTCACAATCAAAATCCCTCTCATACCATATATTCAATACAGCTCATCATAACAAAAAGCGCATCCATTTGGAATTGGTATTTGTTCGCATGTAGCGGAACGGTAGATCAAATGCCGTCGTGTTTTTGACGATTCCTTTTCGATGGCTGAACGTCTCGAAGCTATATTTCCCGTGATATCCACCCATCCCGCTTGCTCCGACTCCACCAAATGGTAAGTGGTGCTGTGCGACGTGCATCAGTGTATCGTTGATACATCCACCACCGAACGAAATCCGTTCAAGGATACGATGTTCGACGGCTTTATTCTCTGTGAACAAATAAAGAGCAAGCGGCTTGTCACGATCATTGACGAACGTGATGACTTCCTCGATTTCACGATATGTGAGTACAGGTAGAATCGGTCCAAAAATTTCATCTTGCATCAATGGAGCATCCGTCGCCACATCCGTCATGACAGTCGGCGCCATCTTACGGGTTTCTGGATCTACTTGTCCTCCAAATTCAATCGTACCTTGCGTCAAATAACTGCTTAGACGCTCCAAATGGTCGTCTGAGACGATTTTGACGTACGAAGAAACACCAACACCGTTCCCGTACTGTTTGAAAGCTTCTTCTTCAATCAATTGCAGGAAGCGTTCTTTGACATCTTCGTGAATCAATACGTAATCCGGAGCAATACATGTTTGCCCAGCATTTAACCATTTCCCCCATGCAACCCGCTTGGCTGCTAGACGAAGGTCCGCATCCTTGTGCACGATTGTCGGAGATTTCCCACCTAGCTCAAGCGTGACCGGTGTCAAATGTTTCGCAGCTGCCTGGTGCACAATTTTTCCGACACGTGTGGAACCCGTAAAGAAGATATAATCAAAGCGCTCGTTCAACAAGGCGCTACTGACTTCAGCATCCCCTTCAATGACGATTCCGAATCGTTCATGGAAGGCCGTTTCAAAAACTTCTCGTAATACACGAGAGACGTTCGGTGTCAGCTCGGATGGTTTAAGGACGACCGTATTCCCAGCAGCAATCGCGCCAATAACGGGAGCGAGTGCTAATTGGAATGGATAGTTCCATGGTGCGATAACGAGAACATTGCCATATGGCTCGTACTGAATTTCACTTTTCGATCCGATATGCAAGAGAGGTGTTGCTACACGTTTTGGTCGTGCAAGTCGACGGAGTTGTCTTTCCATCCGTTGAATCTCTCCGTAAACGAATCCGATTTCAGTTGTGAACGCGTCATGCTGTCCTTTATTAAGATCCTGTTTTAATGCTTCATAAATCGCGGCTTCATGCGTTTCGATTGCTTGACGTAAGAATGTCAGCATACTTAAGCGAAAGGCTAGACTGCGTGTCGCACCTGTTCGGAAAAAGTGGCGCTGCGTCTGAAGGCGTTCTGATAGCACTGTTTCTGTAATCGTTGTTTCCATCCGAGAATCTCCCCTTTAACTGATCTATAACACTGTTCTCATCTTACCATATCTCTTTTTCGATACGAAAAAAGACGGAGAGGCTTCTCCGTCTTCCTTCTTATAATTGAATCGCTGTCTCAAGCGCAACTTTCATCATATCGTTGAATGTCGTCTGGCGCTCTTCCGATGTCGTTTCTTCTCCTGTCAACAGATGATCTGAAATCGTCAAGATCGTCAATGCATTCACTTTATGTTTCGCTGCAAGCGTGTAAAGACCTGCCGCTTCCATTTCGATCGCAAGACATCCGAAATCGGCCCATTTTTTGAAATGGTGGAAGTCATCTTGATAGAACTGATCCGTCGTGAAGATTTGACCGACTTTTGCATCGATACCTTGTTCTTTTGCTGCTGTATACGCTTTATGCAACAAATCAAAAGAAGCTGTCGGTGCGTAGTCTAAGCCGTTAAAACGAACACGGTTTTGTGCCATGTCATGAGAAGCACTCATCGCGATGACGACGTCACGGACCTTAACGTCTGGCGTGATACCACCAGCAGTTCCGACACGGATCAAGTTCTTCGCACCGTACGACTGAACGAGTTCATTCGCATAGATCGACATCGATGGTACACCCATGCCTGTTCCTTGAACCGAAACTTTTTTACCTTTATAAGTACCTGTAAAGCCATACATTCCTCGAACTTCATTGTAGAGAACGACATCCTCTAAAAACGTCTCAGCGATGTATTTAGCACGTAACGGATCTCCTGGAAGTAAGACCGTTTCGGCGATTTGTCCTTCAGCTGCATTAATGTGTACACTCATGTACGATTCCTCCTCGATAGTCGTTTAAATCGACAACAATTCACGAAACTCATTCGGTGTCATGCCGAATTGTTTTTTGAACACTTTCCGAAAATACTTATCGTCCTGATATCCGACTTCAAGTGCGATTTCGTAAATGCGCGCTTCCGTCTCACTCAATAATTCCTTCGCCCGATTCAAGCGAATCGTTTGAATGTAATCAGATAAGTTAACAGAAAAACGCTGTTTGAAGCGTCGTGATATATACTCTCGGCTCAAGTAAAACCGTTCGCTCATGAATTGTAGTGTCAATTCTTCCGCATAATGCGTTTCGATGTATTTGGCGATTTGATCAATCGCTTCCCCTGATTCCACTACCGGATGGATACATTCCATCGCGCGGGACAAGGCATCATTGAGTACATCTGGATCAACAGGCTTCAATAAATAATCGAAGGATTGATGCAAAATGGCACGCCGCATATACGTATAATCATCATACCCTGTCAGCACGATCGTGACGACCTTTGGATGATGATTTTTTGTCCATTCTAGTAACGTTAATCCGTCGAGTCCTGGCATTTCGACATCTGTCAGCATTAAATCAATCGTTCCGGTATCCAGTAAGCGTTTGGCTTCTTCCCCATGTTCCGCCTCGTAAATGCGTGAGACCTGCCAACTGTCCCATTCTCCGAGCAGTTTGACCGCTTCCCGTACATGTTGTTCATCGTCTACGATCAACACATTCATGTCAATTCCCCCTTCTCATATGGAATCCGAATCACGATTTTGAATCCACCCTTTACAGATGCAGAAGAGAGCGTCATATTTGCTTCCTCCCCGTAAAAAATCAAGAGACGTTCATAAATATTATGGAGACCAATCCCACTTGTCTCAAGATCTTCCGGACTACGATGCATGCGCATTTTCCGATCAATTTCTTCGAGTCGCCCTGCTTCGAGGACGGCGCCGCTATTCTCAATTTGAATGATGAGGCGTCCGCCGTCCGTCCGTACTTTATAAGCGAGATAGTTTTCTGTTGCTGCTAATTGTTGACGGAAGGCGTGTTTAAAATAGTTTTCAGCAAACGGTTGTAAAATCATCTTTGGTACTTCAATGTCATTGAGGTGCCAAGGGACGTCGACGATATAACGGAACCGTTCTGGAAAACGTTGCTGTTGCAAACGAATATACGCCTGGAGATGATCGACTTCTTGTTTTAACGTCACGATCGTCTGCTCATTATTCATCGAGTAACGCATCATTTGAGATAAACCCGTGATGGAGCGATACGCGATCTTCCGGTCTCCTTGTAACGTCGTCGTACCGATGGATTGCAAGGCGTTGAATAAAAAGTGTGGATTGAGCTGGGATTGTAATGCCCGTAGCTCATTCGTCCGATTCTCAAGTGCCAGTCGATACTCCCGTTTGATTAAACGATCGATGCGTTGAATCATACGTTGAAACTGGCGGTTGAGTAATCCAATCTCGTCATTCGTCGTCGCAACGAATGGCGCTGATAAATCCCCTTGTTCGACTCGCCAGACATTTGCCGTCAACTGTTTGATTGGTTTCGTAATCTGCATGGCAACGAGACTTGCTGCAATGATCATGACAAATAGTGAGACGAGACCAATCAAAACAAGAATCAATGCTGTTTCGTTCGCTCCTTGGATGACCGATGCATACGGAATTCGTTTGACTAGTGTTAGTGGAACTCCATTCGTCATCGTCTTCGAGTAGACAATGAAAGATTTTCCGACACGTAAACTCCCACTCTTCCCAGTAAATTGATCTACTGGTAGTTTCATCTCTGCTCCAGTCTGTGCCAAAACACGCTGATCTGTCATCAACCACAACGATTCTTCTGGATCATTCTCGAACAGCTTCAACTGTTGTTCAAACACACGGACAGGGATATCCACCGAGAGGAAGCCGAGCGGCTCATCTGTTTCGACACGATCGATGCGATAACGAAAACTAACAACTTGTTTTTCATCGAGAATCATCGTGTGTACATTATACGGTTCAATGGTGTGCGCCCCGTCAATTAACCAGCCATTTTTTTGTTTCATCAATTGAAAGTAATCCGTTTCCTGCATCCAATCGAATGTTCCCCGACTCGTCGTTTTCATATTGTAGACCGAATACTCCGAATAGCCATTTAAGATGACGAAATGCAACTGCTCGATATCCTGACGGGACAAAAACAGACCTAACATCGCTCGCGAAACGACTCCATCCGATTCGTCTAGTTCCTTGTCTGCTCCAACACGCATGATGTTCATCAACGAACGATTCGCATACAGACTCGTCGATAGACGGCGAATATCCTCTATGTAGTGGGTCACCTGTGTATTTCCCCGCGTCAACACATTCAGGCTAGAACGTTCTGCCTGTTCGATGTTTTGATGCCGCACATACAAGTAGGAAATCGATGTCGCGAGGGCTGTTGGAATCAAGATTGCCAGGACGACGAGACGAATCAAACGCGTCCGGATACTTTTCATAAAAGGCGCCCCCATCCTTTTTCTTGTAATCAATCGTATCATAACCTTGAATCCGCTTACATCATTTCCTGATATTCTCTTTCTCGATTCGCTAAAAAAATTCTTTTCTGTTTCGACTTGATTCCGAATGAATTTTACTATAACATCATCAATGTTCGTTTTTTAATCAATTTGTTATGAAGGTGGTCCTTTTATCCATGTTTAAACTTGCCGCACATCAAACAACCGTAAAACGTGAAATCCAAGCTGGATTCGTGACGTTCATTACGATGGCATATATTTTGCTCGTCAACCCGACGATTTTAGCAGATGCCGGTATCCCGCAAGCTCAAGCTTTTTCTGCGACGATCATCGCGACATTGATCGGTACACTTCTGATGGGACTTTATGCGAATCTCCCCATCGCAGTCGCACCCGGAATGGGACTCAATGCGTATTTTACTTACACACTTGTCGTTGGTGAAAAAATCCCATATCAAACAGCACTCTCAGTCGTATTCGTCGCTGGTTTCATTTTCTTATTGTTATCACTCTCACCGATTCGAACGAAGTTAATTGAAATCATTCCGATGACATTAAAGCTTGCTATCACAGGTGGAATCGGTCTCTTCATCGCTTCACTCGGTCTGAAGATGTCAGGAATTTTAGTCGCTAGTGAAGATACACTCGTCACAATCGGTGCATTGACATCACCAGAAGCACTCATTACGCTCATTGGACTGTTAGTTGCAGCTATTTTGACGATCAAACGTGTACCAGGTGCTATTTTGTACGCCATGGTCCTTTCTGGATTGATTGCATTCTTGACAGGTGAATTGAAGTTTTCCGATTCCTTCGTCGCATTACCAACATTACCAGAAGGACTGATCATCACTAATCCGTTCAACGCCATTCAAGATGTGTTCCAATATGGTTTGTTCAGTGGTGTTCTCTCATTCGTGCTCGTGACGAT
Source organism: Exiguobacterium sp. EA-TM-5 (assembly GCF_053878415.1). NCBI lineage: Bacteria > Bacillati > Bacillota > Bacilli > Caryophanales > Exiguobacterium > Exiguobacterium sp. EA-TM-5. Next base: position 2,973,818 of record NZ_CM132670.1, read on the forward strand.
GTTTGACACGACAGGAACGATGGTCGCAGTTGGAGAACAAGCCGGACTAATTGAAGAAGATGGATCGTTGAAAAACAGCGAACTTGCACTATTATCTGATTCAACAGCAATGGTTGCTGGTTCATTGTTTGGAACAAGCCCAACAACCGCTTACGTAGAATCTGCAGCAGGTGTCGCTGCTGGTGGACGAACTGGACTCACATCCGTGACAGTCGGAATTTTATTCGGCTTATCTGCCATCTTCGGACCGTTCGTTCAATCAATTTCGAGTGTTCCAGCAATCACTGCTCCAGCATTGATTTTAGTCGGTGCCTTCATGATTCAAAATATTAAACAGATTCCATGGGATGATTTCAGTGAAGCATTCACGGCTTTTCTTGTCATCTTGATCATGCCATTATCCGGTAGTATCGCAACTGGTATCGCATTTGGTTTCATCGTCTATCCGATTATGAAAGCTATCCAAAAAGAGCGCGTTCATCCACTCATCTATGTATTCGCGCTTCTCTTCTTCATTCAATTATTCTTCCTGTAATACAAAAAACATGCCTGTTCCGTTAATTGATCGGACCAGGCATGTTTTTTGTATTATTCTTATTTCTTCATTTTATCCCATGTCTTCGTAAAATCTTGCAACATTTCGTCAGCCGTTTTTTGCTTACCGACATATGCTTGCATGATTGCTCCGAACTCGTTTACTGCTCCATCCGGATACTTGAACCAGTTCCATGAGATTGTTTTTCCATCTTTCGAGTATGCTTGAATATCATCTGCAAGCGGTCCTAAATCCTTCGCTTCGATTGATTTGAAAGCTGGAATGAATTTGAATTTATTGACCATATAATCTTTCCCTGTATCAGATGTTGCCATCCATTCGAGGAATTTTTTTGCTTCTGCTTTATTCTTCGAGTTCTTGTTGACAACCCAGTTGTTTGGTACGCCGACAGGAAGACGATCCATCTTTTCTTTATCATCATTAATCGGCATCGGGATGAAGCCCATGTTGATATCAGGGTTTACATCCGTGATCAATTGTTGTGCCCAGTTCCCTTGTTGAATCATCGCTGTCTTACCTTCAGCAAACTGAGAAACTTGTGTGTTGTAATCCGTCGTCAACGGATTTTTGTTCCCGTACTTGATCGTTAAATCAAATAGATTCATGAACTCCTTGAACTGTTTGTTGTCTTCAAACTTTGCTTTTCCAGCATTCAAGTCCGCGATGAACTGGTCCGGATCATCCTGCTGCGCGACCGGAATGTTCAAAAGGTGATTTCCAAGAACCCACCACTCTCCGTATCCGATCGAGAACGGTGTCACTCCATCTGCTTTCAATTTCTTCGAAGCATCAGTCAACTCAGTTAACGTTTTTGGAAGTTCTGTGATACCAGCTTTTTTGAAGATATCCTTATTATAGATGAAACCATATCCTTCGAGGTTCATCGGCATTCCGTATAACTTCCCGTCGATTGTCATCGGCTCTTTTGAGAGGTCTGTCAAATCACTGACCCATTTTTCATCCGATAGGTCTTCTAGTTTGTCCTGCCATGTTTTCGCTTCTGTGAATCCACCGTTGTTGAAAACATCAGGTTCATTGCCTGAAGCGAATTGTGATTTCAGAGCCGCACCATAATCCGATCCGCCACCAACAGTTTGTACGACGACTTTCGTTCCTGTTTCCTTCTCATATGCTTTTGCCATCTTTTCCATGTCTTTTGCGATTTCAGCCTTGAATTGGAATACGTTGAGCGTCTTACCATCTTTTGAACCACTATCTTTCGAGTCATCGCTATTCAATGTACCGCCACCACATGCTGCCAAAGCGACAACCATCGCCGTCGTGACGACAGGTAATGCTGCCCATCTTCTTTTACGCATTCGGATTCCCTCCCTGATTTCGTTTCATATTCGTGCTACATCTTCACAATAAATGAAAACGCTTGCAATGAAGAGAGAGAAAGTTGTCCGGTGTGGTGGAAAATATTGAACAATCGTTATCCGAGTCTTTTCATCGGAATTGTTGTATCATGAAACTAGAGATTCTTTCATGAATAGGAGTTTGATGCCATGTCCTTGCAACTAACGATTTTATTGATTGGTATATTGCTGTTTGCTGCCGTTTGGACGACAAAGTTATCGAGTCGTCTTAATATTCCGGCACTATTAATTTTTATCGCACTTGGAATGATTGCCGGAAGCGACATTACAGGCTTTATTCGCTTTGACGACGCTGAACTTGCGCAGCTTCTCGGAACGGTCGCTCTGATCATCATTTTATTCGAAGGTGGACTGCAAACCGCCTGGAAGGAAGTACGTCATGAATTAGCTCCTTCTCTTTCTCTTGCGACATTCGGGGTCTTTATTGCTACCTCCATCGTTGCCGTCGCTTCCCATTACATTCTTGGCTTCAGTTGGGCGAATGCTTTCTTGCTTGGAGCAATCGTTGGTTCGACCGATGCTGCCGCCATTTTTTCTGTCCTAAGTGGTCAGCCCATTCGACGTAAAGTCGGATCCACACTCGAGGTCGAATCTGGAACGAACGACCCGATGGCCGTCTTTTTGACAGTCTTATTCCTTGAGTTCGTAACAAACCCTGAAGAGGCGTCACTCTTAGCAGGACTTGGTTCACTCGTTTGGGAAATGACGATGGGACTTCTAATTGGTTTATTTATCGGATGGGCAGCCTCGACATTGATCAATCGCATCGATTTGTCCTCGTCTAGCTTTTATCCGATCCTGCTCATGTCGTTCGCTTTCTTGTCTTTCGGATTAGCTGATACGTTCCATGCCAGCGGATTTTTAGCTGTTTATGTCACGGCGATCTATATTAGCAATCACGAACTCGTCTACCGTCAGACGCTCGTCCGCTTTACGATGAGTATGGCTCACCTTGCCCAAATCGGGATGTTCATCGTGCTCGGTCTGCTCGTCTTCCCAAAACAATTGCTTGATGTACAGGTCATTCTATCCTCTATCGCACTGGCACTGATCTTGATTTTCATTGCTCGCCCTCTATCGGTCTGGGTAAGTCTCCTACCGTTTCGTTATTCGTGGCAAGAAAAGGTCTTTATTTCCTTTGCTGGTCTAAAAGGAGCGGTGCCAATCATTCTCGCGACATATCCACTCGTTGCGGGTATTGAGAATGCATCGATGATTTTTAATATCGTTTTCTTCACGGTTCTGCTGTCGACACTGATTCAAGGGAGTATGTTGACGTTTCTTGCTGAGCGGTTACGTCTGAATGAGACACAGACCTCTGCTATTCATACGGTCATTGAGTTCATGTCGATCGGTAAACCAAATGCAGAAATCATTGAATTGACGTTACCGATGTCCCATCCATTCATTGGAACGACCATTTCAGAAATTGATTTACCACAGGAATTTTTGATTACCGCCATCATTCGTGATGATCAAATTATTACTCCTCGTGGTGACACTGCTCTTGAAGGCAACGATCAATTATTACTGCTTACTCCAAAACATCGGATTAAGACACTCAAACGATTCTTGTTTCCCCCTGCTTAAGGTTCATACAAAACAGGGTAGTAGATGCTTATCATCTACTACCCTATTTTGATCTGTTCACTTATTCTGTTGCTTCGTCTTTGCGTCTTGCGTCTGTTCTTTCTGTTTTGCTTTAGAGCGACGATAGAGGATATAGCCTCCAAGAACCACGACGATTCCGCCTAGAATCCACCACAACTCCTGCTCTAACCCTTTTAACATCGATTCAGCCCGTTCTACTCCAAACCGTTCACCGACCCAAATGTAAAAGAAGGAAACTGGAAAAAGTCCAATACTTGAAGCGAGTAGATAACGCTTGAACGATAAACCGAACAAACCACACGGGATCGAGACAACTGAGCGAACAACTGGGAAGAACCGTCCAAATAATGCTGACCATGTTCCGTACTTCGCGACAATCCGCTCTCCCTGAGCGATTTCTTTTTCTTTAATCAGTAGCCATTTACCGTACCTGACCAGGATCGGACGCCCCGCATAACGACCAAGAAGATAAAAGACCGTTGCCCCCATTAGACTTCCTAAAAAACCGACAAGAACAGCCATTGTCCAACTCACCGTTCCGTTTGACACATATAGACCTAGTAGCGGTAAGCCAACTTCTGCTGGAATCAATTCCGTTCCAAGACCAACGATCATAATTCCCAAAAACAGCCAGAGATTGGATTCTCCGGCTGAGAACAACCATTCCAACATACAAGTAACCCTCCGTTCATCCTCTCGCTGGACGGAGGAGATAATAGATGATGACGACTAGTGTCGTCCAGACGCCTGTGAAAATCCCGATGATCCCGACAATAAAGAAGCCGAGTGCAACGATTGAGCCTGTCTGTTTATAATCCCGCCACATTGTCCGTAAGCCTTTAATGTTGAACCATAAAAACGCAATGAACAAAATAGGGATGAGTATCCCAACGATTAATAGAGAAGACATGCTTTCACCTCTTTCTTATTTATTGTTATCCCCATTCTATCAGGAATCGACACGTCTTTCCTCCGCCTAAGGTCTTATGAACTTTAAAAAAAGAGTACACTTCCGAATGGAAGTATACTCTTCAGTATTTAAAACGTCATTGTTTTGACGCTTTCTTACTATATATATATATGTCAGAGCAAGTGAATGCCTTCAGCTTGAAGACTCTTACGTGTCTCTTCCGACCAAACAGAAGCTTGAACTTCACCGATATGACGCTTCTTCAATAAGAACATCGCCATACGGGATTGACCGATCCCTCCACCCATCGTTAACGGTAGACGCTCTTCGAGCACACCTTGATGGAACGGGAAAGCCAACTTATCTTCTTCTTGAGCGATTTCTGTCTGCTTTAACAGCGCTTCACGGTCAACGCGGATTCCCATCGAAGACAACTCGAATGCTCCGATCTCTGGGTGGTGGACTAAGATGTCACCGTTGAGTGTCCAGTCATCGTAATCTGCAGCTCGACCGTCATGCTTCTCTCCTGAAGCTAGTGCGCCACCGATCTGCATCAAGAAAACAGCACCGTAAGTCTTCGTAGCTTCTGTTTCACGTTCTTTTGTCGAGAGTTTTGGATAAGCATCCTCAAGTTCTTGCGTCGTCATGAAATGGATCGTTTCCGGTAAGATCGCTGAAATACCATACTCTACTTCCACTTCTTGTTCGACTTGGCGAATCGTTGCGTAGATTGCTTGTACCGTTTCTTGTAAATAAGCACTCGTCCGTTGTTCTTTCGTAATGATACGTTCCCAGTCCCACTGATCGACATGTATAGAATGAGTCGCATCTAACATTTCATCGCGACGAATCGCATGCATCAATGTGTACAACCCTTCTCCTGCTTCAAATCCGTACGTATGGAGTGCTTGGCGTTTCCACTTCGCAAGGGATTGAACGATTTCAAGATCTGCTGTGTGATCTAGTGCATCAAAGCGAATGATTCGCTCCACTCCGTTGAGGTGATCGTTGACACCGAGTGTACTTTCTACGAACAATGGTGCTTCGACACGTGTCAATCCGAGTGTTTTCGAAAAGCGTTCCTCAAAGCGTTTCTTTACGAGTGTGATTGCTTCCTGTGTGTGTTTCATCGATACGAGTGTTGTCATGGTGGTATTCCTCCTCAATTGTGTTTTGAAAAAGAAGCCATAAAAAAGAGCCCTTCTTTCCCAAGAATATGGGACGAAAGACTCGGTTCCGCGGTACCACCCATGTTAGCAACGATGTTGCTCACTCAAAAGACGAATCACTTCATCTTCGGCCTTATGATAACGGACAGGCAACTCCGGCTACGCCTACTGACATTCGGGTTCGGGTAGCGACTCCGGGAGGTTCTTCGCATCTTGCTTCCGACTGGGCTCTCACCATCCCCAGCTCGCTATACGGTCGTACAAGGTGTTACTCTTCCCTTCAACGTCGTTGTTACAATTGAATTGAGAACATCGTACAACATGTCACAAGTGTTTGAAAAGACTTTTTTTAAAAAAACATACAAGTTGTCAGATTAATCTGACGTAAAAAACATAACAAAAGCGTTCTCGCAGAAGCGAGAACGCGCTTACAAAAATTATTTGATGGATCCACTCGTAATTCCTTGAATAATCTGTTTTTGTAGGGCAAAGAAGAACAATAATAATGGAATGATCCCAAGCACGAGTCCGGCAAGCGCTAAGTCCCATTGCTTCGTATACTGACCGAAGAAATAGAATGTCGCGAGTGGAATTGTCCGTAAATCGACGTCTCGTAACATGAGCGATGGTAATAGGAAATCGTTCCAAATCCAAAGTGTGTTCAAAATGATGATCGTCACCGTAATTGGCTTGAGTAATGGGAAGACGATTCGCCAGAATACACCCCATTGCGAACAACCATCAATAATGGCCGCCTCCTCAATTTCTTCAGGAATCGATTTCATGAATCCATGATATAGGAAAATCGATAATCCAGATCCAAAACCAAGATACATTAGAATCAATCCCCAATAACTGTTCTGCAATCCGAGATCACCAGACAGTTTCGATAAGGGAATCATGATCGATTGGAATGGAATGATCATCGCCGCAACGAATAAGAAGAAGATAATCGTCGACAAACGTGTTTTCGTCCGAACGAGTTTCCAAGCTGCCATCGAACAAAAGATGATGATGACTGCGTTAGCACCAACAGTAATGATGACGGAGTTTAAAAAGACTTTTCCGAAGTTCATCGCTTCCCATGCTTCTGCATAGTTCGATGTCATCCATTCCTTCGGAAGACCCGATGTATTCGTAAAAATATCGCCCTGCGTCTTGAATGAATTCGAAACAACATAATAAAACGGAATCATATACAGAAGACCCATCAGTAAGGCTGCCAGTTCGACTGTTCCAAGACGTAAAGAATAGCGACTTTTCGTCTTTTTAGAACGCTTTGGTTTCTCCTCTTGCGGAGTTGGTAACGGTTGCGCCGTACTCATGCTTCCACCTCCCGTTTTTTCGTCAGATAGACTTGAGTGACTGTAATCGCCGCAACAACGACGAAGAAGATGATTGCCTTCGCTGATCCGAGCCCAAGATTATTGTTCGTAAACGATTCTTTATAGATATTCAAAGCAAGCATCTCAGTCGATTTGAATGGTCCGCCATTCGTGAGTGATAAGTTCGTATCGAATAACTTGAAGGACCATGAAATCGTTAAGAAGAGACAAATCGTGACCGACGGCATGATCAGCGGCAACGTAATGTTCCGTAACGTCGACAGACGATTCGCACCATCGATTTTTGCTGCTTCAATCAGCTCTTGTGGAACGTTTTGTAGAGCCGCGATATAGATGACCATGATGTAACCGCCACCTTGCCAAATTGAAACGATGACAATTCCCCAAAATCCTGTTCGAGCATCTCCTAACCATGGAAGTTCAAATATGCTCCACCCTGTCAATTCACCGATTGATGCGAATCCTTTAACGTAGATGAACTGCCAGACGAATCCGAGAATCAACCCACCGATTAAGTTCGGCATGAAAAAAATCGTTCGCAAGAAATTACGTGTACGAATATTTTGCGTTAATAAAAATGCCAAGATGAAACCGACAACATTCGTTAAGATGACGGCGACGACCGTGTAGCGTGTCGTTAACCAAAATGACTGCTGGAACTGTTCGTCACTTGTAAAGAGACGGACATAGTTATCAAAGCCGATCCAATTTAATTCTCCGGTCACTCCGTTCCAATCCGTGAACGAATACATGACGCCATTAAAAAACGGTACAAGCACGATCACTGCGAATACAAGAAAGACCGGTCCGACGAAGAGCCAAAAATCAAGACCGCGTTTCCACTTCTTTTGTCCAGATGTCATTGTTTCATCCCTCCTCCACTCTACAGTACGTCTTTCTCTCACACTTGAACACGTCACCATTTGACCCATTGGGTGGAAAATATTGAACGTTTTCCTTTGGCGCGTTTGTATCAGATACGCTACTATTAGAAAAAAGAGAGATCCAATCAAAGAGGGAGTCGATACCATGGAAAAGACCATTCGTTCTGACTTAGAAATTGCACAACAAACCGTCTTACGACCGATTCGAGAAATTGCGGACCGGATTGGTTTACAAGAAGAGGATTTTGATACGTACGGAAAATATAAAGCGAAGTTGACAGACGGGCTGCTGAACCGGTTGGCAACAAAATCTGACGGCAAACTGATTCTTGTCACTGCGATCAATCCAACGGCTGCCGGTGAAGGGAAATCGACCGTTACCGTAGGACTCGGACAGGCGTTACACCGGGCCAAACACAAGACGATGATCTGTTTGCGCGAACCCTCACTCGGTCCGACGATGGGCTTAAAAGGTGGCGCATGTGGTGGCGGCTATAGCCAAGTCTTGCCGATGGAAGAGATCAATCTGCATTTCACAGGTGATATGCATGCAATCACGTCTGCTCATAATACGATCAGTGCCTTACTCGACAATCATTTGCATCAAGGAAATGTCCTTGGGATTGATCCGCGTCGCATCGTCTGGAAACGGGTTCTTGATTTGAACGATCGTGCCCTACGCCAAGTCACGATTGGTCTCGGTGGTCCTGCTCATGGTGTGCCTCGTCAAGAAGGATTCGATATTACAGTCGCTTCTGAAATCATGGCTGTTCTTTGTCTCGCCGACTCGATTATGGATCTCGAACAACGGCTGAGTCGCATCGTCGTCGCCTATACGTACGATCAACAACCTATAACAGTCAAAGACATTCAGGCAGCGGGAGCTGCAACGTTACTCCTAAAAGATGCGTTTCGACCGAATCTCGTTCAAACGGTCGAAGGAACACCCGCACTGATTCATGGTGGTCCATTCGCAAATATCGCACATGGCTGTAACTCTTTGATTGCCACACAAACTGCGCTGAAACTGAGTGATTACGTCGTCACAGAAGCAGGATTCGGAGCTGATTTAGGTGCTGAAAAATTCTTCAATATCAAATCACGGATTGGTGGTCTCCATCCGGATGCCGTTGTAATCGTTGCTACGGTTCGTGCCTTGAAAATGCATGGTGGAGTAGACAAAACGCAACTCAGTGAAGAAAATCTGTCTGCCTTAACGGATGGTCTTGCTTTACTTGAAAAACACGTCGAGACGATGAACTTGTTCGGTGTCCCTGCTGTCGTTGCCTTGAACCGTTTCTTCACCGACACAGAAGCTGAACGGAACATGATCTTGACATGGTGTCAGGAACGCAATATTCGTGTGGCAGAAAGTGAGGTCTTTAGTAAGGGTGGTGCCGGTGGTGAAGCACTCGTCACCGAAATCATGCAAGCGCTTGAGGAGCCAAGTCAGTTCCGCCCACTCTATCCTGACGTATTACCGCTCCGTCAAAAAATAGAACGGATCGCGAAACATGTCTATGGCGCAGCAGATGTTCACTTTGAAGCCAAAGCGCTACGTGAACTCGAGCGGTGTACAGAGATGGGATTGAATGATTTACCGATTTGTATGGCAAAAACACCATTTTCGTTAACCGATGACCCTGCGCGGTACGGTCGTGTCGAAGACTTCACGATTACGGTTCGCGAAATTCGACCATCGATTGGTGCAGGATTCATCGTCGCACTGACTGGGAATGTATTAACGATGCCCGGATTACCTGCAGTACCTGCCGCCTTCCACATGGGCGTCTCAGAAGACGGACAGGTATTCGGACTTTCTTGATGAGAGGATGAGTTACATGACGATTGATCATTCACATTGGATAGCCTCTGACGGCTATACAACGACATTGCATAGTCTCGAAGCGCACGATCCTAAAGGCGTCGTGATCGTCTTTCACGGGATGATGGAGCATGGGGCACGGTATGAGGAATTTGCCGAATTTCTCTATGCTCATCATTACCATACGATCATTGCAGACTTACGCTGCTTCGGGACGCGTGCAGCACAGCTCGGAACGCTCGGACACCTTGAGCCGAATCACGGATTTAAACAATTGATGCAAGATGCTGAAGAGCTCGTGTATGACATCCAAGAACGCTACCCGGAATTACCTGTATTCATTTTCGGTCATAGCTTTGGTTCCTTGATTGCTCGCCGGATTGGTCAAACACTCGGTCATTCGGTCGCGGGTGTCATCGCTAGCGGTCCTCCGACTAGTACTGGGTTACTCGGTAATATCAGTGAAAAGCTCGTCGAGCGTCAGATCAACCAGATGTCAGCGACCCACCCAGCTGAGCGATTTGGACAACTCGTTTTCGGACGCTATAATTTACGTTTCTTCCCGGCACTTTCTAAAAATGCCTGGTTATCTTCGGATCCGCAATACGTCATGCGTTATGATGCTGATCCGTTGTCCGGTCAAACGGTTACACTCGGCTTCTTCTATGAGCTACTGCAAGCAACGAAACTCGTCAATGCGCTTGCCTCCATCTATCAACACCCACGTCATTTACCTCTTCTGCTGATTGCAGGTGGCGATGACGCGGTGGCGTTTGACGGCAAAGGGATTCATCACTTGTTTGACATGTATAACCGTGTCCGCGTTGATGCTGTACAGCTGACGATTTATCGTGGATTGCGTCACGAGCTCTTCCATGAGTTCGAACGAATTCGTGTTTTTGCCGATATCGCGAGCTGGTTGAATAAACAAGTCAATCCAGCAACCGCGCGATCGTCTTCCCGTTCTTCTTAAGACCTAACGACCGATACAAAAAAGGCAGTGGATCCTAACGATCCGCCGCCTTTTTCCATCTCTATTATTTACCTCATTGAATCCAAGTCAATGAAGAAATCATTGCTTCGATTTCCTCGATCTCAAGCGTCTCGCGTTCTGCAGAGTACGTCAACAGAACTAACCGTTCCCCGTCCGAGTAAGCATAGATCCGTAAGAAGATATCTTCTTCTTTTCCATCTACTGCGAGCAACGCTTCTTTTGTTGAATTGCGACGAACTTCAAGTGCTCCCGTCAGTTCAATTCCGAACTCTTCAACCAACAGGTTGATTTCTTGTTCTGCTGCTTCATACGGTGTCAGCTCTTCAGAATCTGATTCATAAATGGATAACTGTAGCGTACCCATTGCATTTTCATCCGTCGAATAAAAACTGACGTACGTTTCTTCTTCTTGATATTCAAATACCTTTGGATATTCTAACGTGATCCAATGATCGACTGTGTACTGTTTCATTTAAATTCCTCCATTCGTTGTATCTTTTCAAAGTGGATACCCGTCACAGCCATACACTCGAATTGTCGAGCGAGCTGAGCAGAGACGAACATGCGCTGTGTGCGTTCATCTCGCATCAGGTGGTGCGGACATATCGAATCGTTGATCCGTCGCTCTGTCAAAAAATAGACACGTCGTCTCGGGATCGGACGGAAGACATCCGTCGTATGTAGATATTCGATTCGACTGACAGATAAGAGATTGAGAAGATAGTACGGAACCACTCCGTCTTTCGTCTCAAGATGTACCTTGAGACACTGTACAGAAAAAGGCGCGTATGCTTCAATGACACGTTGCATACGTTCCGAGACGAGCGGCAGATCGAATGTGTTTGGAAGGACATCCGGTAACAAATCCGCATCTTGATTGATGGAAAAAGCAAGTACACCTACGTTATGGAACCACTCTCCTATCAATAAGCGATGACGATCGAATTGATGGTGGCAAATCGCCTTCCATCCTTTTCCCATCGTCTGTTCGCTCCAAACTCGAACTTCATTCACCAGACACTCTCTCCTCTACCCAACATTACCCATATTACAAATCAAGATTACCAGTGGAAACGATTAACTAGTATTATTGTACACTGAAATTTAAAAGAAATTGCTTTTTTTCATAAAAGTTATGGAAATGACCTCTTTGCTATGCTACTATATTTCATGTAGCCAATACGCGGGTGTAGTTTAATGGTAAAACCTCAGCCTTCCAAGCTGATGACGAGAGTTCGATTCTCTTCACCCGCTCCAATTATGACATAACATAGGTCTAGGACCATTTCCCTCTAGAGGGCAGGCGACTCGCGACGTGCGAGTCGTCTTTTTTATTTGTTCTGCTGATGATTCCAGCGAATTTATGGGTATACAACGATATAGATAGAGATTCGTAAAGGAGGATTCGTATGATTCAGATGAAAATGCCCGGCGTAACGATTTATCAAAGTACACTCATGAAAACGACATCAACATTGATCGAGACGCCTGATTGTCTGATCGTCGTCAACCCTGGCTGGTTACCCGATGAGATTGCAACGATTCGTCGAGACGTCGAAATTGTGCGTCGTGAACGACCATTATACATCGTCTATACGCATGCTCATTTTGATCATATTTTAGGTGCCTATGCCTTTACGGATGCCATCGTCATCGCTTCTAAACCGTTCATCGATGTCGACCGACAGGAAGCACTCCAAGCCGTTCAAGACTTCAACGATGAATTTTACATCGACTCTCCCGTTCTCTTTCCAGACGTGACGCATGTCATCCATGAATCGGAGACGACGTTGACAATCGGTCAAACGAAACTGATTTTCTTCTTGACGCCCGGTCATGAAGCGACCCATCTTTCCTTCATCGTCATGCCACTCCACTTATTAGTCTGTGGTGATTACGCTTCCGACGTTGAAATCCCCTTGATTGAACATGATTCCGCTGAGTATTTGACGACGCTCGAGTTACTCGAATCGTTCATTTACGAATATGAAGTCAAACTGTTGATCCCCGGACACGGTCATATTTGTGACGTCCGAACGGAGATGATTGAACGACTTCATCAAAGCTATGATTATATTCTTGCACTCCGTGCCGGAAAAGAATCCGACTGGGCTCCTTCTTGGCAAACAACCTCTTTCATGAAACGCCTGCACGAAAAAAATAAGCGACAAGTCAAACGAGAACAGGAAGAACGATTAGCCCGACGCCATTATGATTAACTTCTCTCAAACGAAAAGACTCGGTCGCTAAATATAGACGACCGAGTCTTTGTGATTATCCAAGTAATGTGACGAGTAACGCTTTTTGTGCATGAAGACGATTCTCAGCCTGATCAAAGATGACAGACTGTTTGCCATCGATGACATCTGCCGTGACTTCTTCTCCCCGATGTGCGGGCAGGCAATGCAGGAAGATAGCTGCGTCATTTGCTTGATCCATGATCTGTGCGTTGACCTGATATCCTTCAAATGCTTGAAGACGCATCGTCGCCTCTTCTTCTTGTCCCATGCTCGCGAAGACATCCGTATACACGATGTCAGCACCACTCGCTGCTTCTTCAGGACTCGTTAAGACGACAATGTTCCCTCCTGTCTCCTTTGCGATGACCTGTGCCTCATGAACGACTTGTGGATCGGGAGCATAGGCCGCCGGTGTACAGATCCGGATTTCCATACCACTGAGTGCTCCACCAATCATCAATGAATGCGCCATGTTATTCCCATCTCCGATATACGTCAAAACCTGTCCAGCCCGTGTTCCAAACGTTTCTTCAATCGTTAGCAAATCAGCGAGCACTTGGCAAGGATGATGCAAATCCGTCAGTCCATTAATGATTGGAATCGTGCCATGCGTAGCAAGCGTCTCGACGATGTCATGACCGAATGTCCGGATCATTAGTGCATCGACATAACGGCTCATGACTTGAATCGTATCCGAGAGCGGCTCGCCCCGTCCGATCTGCATATCCGCGCCACTTAGAACGATTGGATGCCCTCCTAGTTCGACGACGCCCACCTCAAACGATAAACGCGTCCGTGTCGATGCCTTTTCAAACAAGAGCGCTACTTTTTTATTTTTCAACACCTCTTCATACTTATTCGGTTGTTGTTTGATATCTTTCGCGAGGACCAATAAATCAGTAAGTGCTTCCGGTGTCAGTTCCGCCATCGTCAAAAAATGCTGCAGTTGTTGCATCGTCTTCATTTCACTTCCTCCTTGATTGGTTGTGTCCATGTATGAAGTGGCTTCACAGCATAAGGCTGCTGTTCTGTCGCTTGTAAATGATAGTGCGCTAGTTCCGGTTCTGTTAAGACTTGTACCCCAGCAGCCAGCGCTGCTGCGCGACTCGCTTTTTCTTCTGTTACGTGTGAATAGAAGATGGCACAACTTGCCCAATCAATCGTTTCATCTAACGGTACGCCTATTCCGAATGCTTCTGTATCTGCTCCCGCAACGATCATGTCTCTTGTCGTCAAATGACGCTTCGTCGTCTCGTCGAAGATAAACCGTTCTAACGCGAATCCATCTGTCGTCCATTGAAGGGTTTCACCTGTCGAACGCATGACGGGACCGGTTTTAGGATCGACTCCTTGTAGTTTCAGTGTTGAAAAAACAGGTGTCTTGACGGCATGGAAATTAAGTTTCGTCTGTTCCGTCGGTAGTTCGATCGCTTGTCCAGCTGCTGCTTGGACTGCCCATTGTAAAATCGGTTGACCCGTTACTTTTGCGACGATTGGCAATGTCCGAGAGGCCCGTGGATTGATCTCAAGAACGTAGACCTGGTCTTGATGCAGGACGAATTGAATATTAAACGCTCCTTTGTATGCCATCTGTTGCCCGATCATCTGTGCAATCCGTGCTACTTCGTCTTGAACAGTAGCGCTGAGCGATACGGGTGGTAAAATCATCGTCGAGTCTCCAGAGTGAACCCCTGCCCGTTCCAATTGTTCCATCAAAATTGGAACATACGTCGTTGTTCCATTCGTGATGCAATCGACTTCGATTTCTTTTCCTTGAAGATAAGCATCCACAAGGACAGGGAATGACAATTCTGAAGCGATTGCCTCTAACTGCTGTTGGTTGTGAATAATATGCATTCCTTTTCCTCCGATGACATAAGAAGGACGAATCATGACAGGATAGCCGATTGTTGTTGCAACTTCTGTCATTTTCTCGTGTGTCGTGACTTCTTGTCCCGGAATTCGATCGACACCGATGTCGTCTAAAAATTGATAGAACCGCTCACGGTCTTCCATCTGATCAATGACATCTGCTGTCGTTCCAAGAAGGTGATAGCCTGCTTGCTCAAGACCCGCCGCAAGAGCAATCCCCGTTTGTCCTCCGAACTGAACTAATACGTCTTGGCACTCTTCTGCTTCTAGCACATGTATGACGTCTTCGAGTGTCAACGGCTCGACATACAAGCGATCCGCGACTTCGAAGTCGGTCGAGACCGTCTCTGGATTATTGTTGATCATGATCGTTTCGTAACCGGATGCTTGTAGCGCACGCACGGCGTGAACAGAACAATAATCAAATTCGATCCCTTGACCGATTCGAATCGGTCCAGCACCGATCACAGCGACTTTCTTTTTCGTTGATGCCATGACTTCCGTCTGTCCGCTCCAGTTTCCGTAGAAATAAGGGGTTGTGCTCTTGAACTCTCCCGCGCACGTATCAATCATGTGATAGACAGGAGTGATGCCTTGCTCTTTCCGTAAGTGCTCGATGTCTACAGAACTGACACCTGTCAAAAATGCAATCTGCTCGTCCGTGAAGCCCATCATCTTCGCAGTTTTGATAGAAGAGATATCTGTCGTTTTGATTTTTAATTGTTGATCGACGAGTCGTTTGAGTACTTTGACGAATAAGGCTTGCACCTTCGTCTGCTCGACAAGTTTTTCGACGGTCGTCACCTCGCGATCCAGTAGCGCGAGCATTGCAAGCAATCGACGATCTGTCGGCGCCATCACTTCTTCCCATAACGCGTTGATATCAGCTGTTTTCATCCATGTTGGATAAAGAGGAGCTTGTTCGATTCCTGCACCACGCCATGCTTTTTGCAATGCTTCTTCTAGCGTTTTTCCCATCGCCATGCTTTCACCGGTCGCCTTCATTTGTGTCCCAAGCGTCCGGTCACTGCTAGCAAACAAATCGAATGGGAAACATGGTACTTTTGCCGTGATGTAATCCATCGTCGGTTCAAAGCTTGCCATGGTTTCCTTCGTAACAGGATTGATGCAGTCATCGAGTCGTTCGCCAAGCGCAAGACGCGTCGCTAATTTCGCGATCGGATACCCGGTCGCTTTTGAAGCAAGTGCTGAAGAACGACTGACACGTGGATTGACTTCAATGACGAAATAGCGTTCTTCCGTCGGGTGGATCGCGAACTGGATGTTACATCCACCGATCACACCGAGATGCGACACGATTTTACGAGCTTCCGTGCGCAATTGTTGATTCATCCGATCCGAAATCGATTGAATCGGTGCAAAAACGACCGAGTCTCCGGTATGGACGCCGACGGGATCAATGTTTTCCATATTACAGACGATGATCGTCGTATCTGCGCTGTCACGCATGACTTCGTATTCAACTTCTTTATAACCCGCGATACTTACTTCAACCAGACACTGTGAAATCGGACTCGCTTGTAGACCGTTTTGTGCTAACAGACGGGCTTCATCTTTCGTTAAGGCAATGCCACCACCCGTTCCTCCGAGCGTAAAGGCGGGGCGGATGACGAGTGGTACACCATGCACTGCCATGAAATCTTCAAGCTCTGCTAGCGACTCGATCGTTTGGCTTTCCGGAAGTGGTTGCGCCAGTTCAATCATTTTTTGCTTGAATCGCTCACGGTCTTCGCCGTCCCGGATTGTCTCAAGTGACGTTCCGAGAAGTTCGACACCGTATTGTTCTAGCACTCCTGCTTCTTCGAGTGACATTGCAAGATTGAGTGCCGTTTGTCCACCGACCGTCGCTAGAAGGTGTGATGGTCGATCTTGTTCGATGATAGCCGTTGCTTTTTCAAGAGTCATCGCCTCAATGTAGACATGATCTGCCGTGCTCGGATCCGTCATAATAGTAGCCGGATTCGAATTCATTAAGATGACCTCGCATCCCGCTTCTCGAAGCGCCTGACAGGCTTGTGTGCCGGAATAATCAAATTCTGCTGCTTGCCCGATGACGATCGGACCCGAACCGATGACGAGTACTTTCTGTTTATCCCACATATGCTACCTCCTGATGTAATACGGTATTTACGAATTGATCGAAGACGACCATCGCCTCTGTCGGTCCCGGACTCGCTTCTGGATGAAATTGGACTGTCATGATTGGTAAAGTAGGATGAATCAATCCTTCGACGGATCCATCATTGATATGTTCGTACGCGAGTTCCATTTCAGATGTTGTGATACTTTTGGCATCAACGGCATACCCATGATTCTGAGACGTCATGAACACTTGTCCAGACGCTAAGTGACGAACGGGATGATTTGCCCCACGATGCCCATGATGTTGTTTTAATAAGGTACAGCCGAACGCATGAGCGAGGACTTGATGCCCCATACAAATTCCGAGCGTCGGATAGCTCGTCGCTAGTTCACGGATTCCTGAAAGAAATGGATCGAGTTGTGTCGGATTACCGGGTCCGTTGGAAAACAGAAGACCATCCGGTGCAAGCGCTTGAATCCGTTCTGGTGTCGTATCATACGGTACGACTGTTATCCGCATATGTCGTTCAAGCAAGGCGTCGATCATCGATTGCTTCACACCATAATCGATACAGACGACATGTCCTTGTTCCACTTCCGGTACGTATTCGATATCTGACGTCGTCGAGACGGAGGCGATATACGCTGTGTCTATAGTCTCAAGGGATGTCATGTCTTCTTGCATCATGTCACCAAACTGGTCACCCTCCGTCCGTAACAGATGCACAAGGGAACGAGTATCCACTCCCGACAGGATGGGAACGTTCGCTTCGCTTAACCAACTCGCAAGTGATGTCCCTTCCCCGTCCTCTGCTAATGTTTGGACGACGACTCCAGCGACTTGGACCTGCTTGCTTTCTGAAGCCTCCACTTGTATGCCGTACTGTCCAATCAACGGGTACGTGAAGACGAGAATCTGTCCCTGATAAGACGGATCCGTCAGGACTTCCTGATATCCTGTCATCCCTGTGAAAAAAACGACTTCTCCTTTGACAGGTGCTGTTCCTTGCCACGAACCGGTAAACGTCGTTCCGTTCGCAAGTGTTAGTTTTCCGGATTGTTTCATACGATAACCTCCTGTTGACAAACAAGTTGTATTTTTTCGACCGCTTGCATGAGTTCCTGTTCTGTTACGAACAGCGATGGCAGCAAACGAATGACAGAGGGACCAGCCGAGACGACGAGAAGACCCTCTTGGCGTAAAGCGTCAATGAGCGATGCAACAGGAATCGTACACTCGATGCCAATCATCAAACCGCGCCCTCGAACAGAGCGGACAATCGTATCTGGTAAGCTTTGTGTCAATTGCTGGCGCAAAAATTCTCCTTTTTCTTGAACATCCGCCATGACTTCCTCACTCAATAAAAGATCAAGTGTTGCTTCTGCAGCTGTCATCGCAAGCGGATTCCCACCGAAAGTCGAGCCATGAGAACCAGGCGTAAACACTTCAGCCGCCTCTGCCGTTGCGAGTAATGCCCCGACTGCAAGCCCACTTCCAAGTCCTTTCGCAAGAGTGATGATATCTGGTATTAGTGGTGTCTGCTCAAACGCAAAACGAGATCCCGTTCGACCGATACCCGTTTGTACTTCGTCGACGATGATTTTGACGTCATACAATCTCGCCTGTTCCATCAATGTCTCAAGCCACGTATCGTCTGCAACGACGACACCACCCTCTCCTTGAATGATTTCAAGCCAAACGGCAGCTGTTTGTTCCGTGATTTCTGCTAAACTCTCCATATCGTTAAATGGTAAATGTTTAAATCCATTCACCATCTCTCCGTATCCTGCTTTGATTTTCTCCTGTCCTGTCGCGCCCATCATCGCAAACGTTCGCCCATGGAACGATTGTTTGAACGTGATGACCTCCGTTTTCCCTGTCCATTTTCGAACAAGTTTATACGCCGCCTCGTTCGCTTCCGCACCACTATTACAAAAGAAGGCATGACTGAGATGACTGTCTTCTGTTAATCGCTGCGCTACTCGCTCTTGTTGCGCAATTTGAAATAGATTCGACGTATGCCAAATCTGATTCAATTGTTCTTCTAGTCGTTGCTGAATATAAGGGTGCCGATGCCCCGTGTTGCAAACAGCAATCCCCATGATGAAATCGAGATATGTTTTTCCTGTCGTATCCTCAACGATCGACCCTTGTCCTTTGACCAATTCCACATTAGTACGTTGATAAGTGGGCAGTAGTGCGCTCATGTAATTCCTCCTTGATTCGTGTCCCGATAGCCGCTACGTTTTTTCCCGATCGGATGATGACTTCCGGTATGCCATGTTGCGCTGCCTGCATCATCGCTTCAACTTTTGGAATCATCCCACCGTAAATTTCCCCGGACGCTATTGCTGCCTCGATCGCTGCATAGGTAATCTCCGATTGATAGTCACCGTTTACTTTTACTCCCTCGACATCCGTCAACAATTCGAATCGATCGACGGACCAAGCTTTTGCGACTGCAATGGCACATGCATCTCCGTTACTGTTCAAGGCACCTTGTTCTCCTGTAACGAGAGACGTGACGACGGGCACATAACCATTCGTACTTAATACCGTGAACAATCGTGGATGAATGTGTGTGATATGACCGACTGCCCCGAGTCCTTTGACTTTTTTACCATGGACACTCGCACCGTCTAGACCACTCATCCCGACCGCTGGTATTCCTGCCTGATTCAATTGTTGGACGATACCGGATTGAACTTCACCGGCGAGAATGCGTCTTGCCCCAAGTAAGACACCATCCGTCGTCACACGTACACCGTCCCGAAACACGGGTTGGATGCCCTCTTGTTCGCAGTAACCAGATAAAAGTGGTCCGCCGCCATGGACGATCAATAGTTCGTTTCCTGTTTCGACCCATGCTTTCCATTCTTCAAAGTATCGTGTATCAAGTTGTTCCCAGACACTACCACCTAGTTTGATGACTTTTCGTTTCGTCATGTCCGATAACTCGCATTGATTTTGACGTAATCGTATGTCAGGTCACAACCATAGGCGTGTCCTTGTCCTGTACCGTCATGCAAATCGATATGAATCCGGACGTCCTGCTGTGCCAAATCCTTCGAAGCAACCGTTTCATCGAATAAGACAGGCATACTCTGTTGCAACACCCACTGCGAGCCAATTTTGATATCAACGTTCGAGACATCGAGCGGCTCCTTGATACTGCCAACTGCAGCGATGATTCGTCCCCAGTTCGCATCTTCCCCAAAGATGGCTGTTTTGACGAGAGACGATCCGACGACTTGTTTGGCGATCATCCGCGCTACTTCATCAGTTTGTGTTCCGTCTACCGTCACTTCGATCAACTTCGTCGCACCTTCCCCGTCCCGCGCAATCTGTTTCGCTAAATCTTGGCAAACCGTTTCGATCGCCTGTTCGAATGCTAACGCTTCGTCTGTCCCTTCAACGATCGTTGCTCCTCCTGCAGCTCCGCTCGCTAAAATCATCACCATGTCATTCGTCGAACTGTCACCATCTACGGTAATGCAGTTGAACGTCCGATGAATCGTCCGGCGTAATAGTGTCTGTAAGACATCCGGTTCAATCGTTGCATCGGTCGTCAAGAACCCAAGCATCGTTGCCATGTTCGGGTGAATCATCCCTGACCCTTTCGCCACGCCACATACTGAAATTTGAACATCCCCTTGCATGTATTGTTGACCAGCTGATTTCGTACCGGTATCGGTCGTCAGGATCGCATGGGCAAAATCATTCGCGGCATCCTTGTCATTTGTAGGTATCAGCTGTGGAATACCTGCCAGTAACGTATCAATGGCTAACGGTTGACCAATGATTCCTGTTGAAGCAATCGCGACTTGTTCTGGAGCAATTCCGAAGTGGGTCGCTAACGCTTGTTGGGATGTATACGCATGTGATAGACCAAGTTCTCCTGTGCAGGCATTCGCATTTCCGCTGTTGACGAGGACTGCATGAATGTGTCCTTGTGACGCCTGTAACGCTTGCTTCGTCACAGTGATCGGTGCTGCTTGCACCTGATTCGTCGTATAGACAGCTGCGGCACTTGCGCCTTCCTCACACCAAATCAAGCCAAGATCCTTCCGCTTTCGCTTTAGCCCGACGTGTACCCCTGAAGCTTGAAATCCCTTCGGTGTCGTGATCGTCAATGGGGTCTCTATTTGTACTTGCCACACAGGCGTTCCTCCTCTTTCATCTCAAAGTATTTAAATATAGATCGGTTGTTGGGTCAGACCAGACATTTCATCAAATCCTGCTAAAATGTTGGCATTTTGAACGGCTTGTCCGGCAGCTCCTTTTTGCATGTTATCGATGACTGAAACGATGGTCACGCGCCCTGTCCGATCATCCTTATAGACGGTCAAATCACAGTGATTACTCCCGACGACGGACTTGATTTCCGGATCAGCCTGTTGGATTCGGACGAATGGTTCCGTTGCATACTGGTCAATCAACCAGGATCGCCACTCCGCTTCCGATAAATCGATCAACGGCTGGACCGTCATAATCGCCATAATTCCTCGATTGATCGGTAGTAGTTGGGTCGAGAACGTGATCGGATCCGATGATCCAGTCCATTCGAAAAGCGCCTGCTCAATTTCCGGAATGTGCTGATGCTGATTCACTTTATACAAACGAACGTTTTCGCTGGAATGGACATGATGCGTTTGTGCCGTTAACGTTTTGCCAGCCCCCGTTAGACCAGAAGAAGCTTGAATGATGATTTGAGATGGATCGACTTTTTTCTCTTTTAAGAATGGTGTCAGTCCGAGCAAAACTGCTGTCGCGTAACAGCCCGGATTCGCAATCCATTTACTTGCCGCGACAGCTTGACGATTCCACTCCGGTAATCCGTAAGCTGCTTTTTTTTGTATGTCCACAGCTACTGGTTCCTTGTTGTACCACGTTGCATATATGTCAGACGGAAGTCGTAAATCACCACTTAAATCAATGATGTAACCGGACCAGTTTTGAAGTTGTTCTAGGTACTGTTTTGAGATTCCGCTCGGTGTTGCTAAGAAGACCATTTCTGTTTCTGTTTCTATAAGATTTCCTATTGAGAAAGAAGTTAAGGATGAGTATGTTTTTTTATTCATGAATGGGAATACGTCATTCATCTCTTCACCTGCCATCGAATCACTCATTAAGCAGACGATTTCAAAAGAAGGATGTGCTTCTAACAACCGAATCAGCTCAATTCCGGTATATCCTGTTACTCCAATAATGGTGCATTTCATATCTGTCCGCTCCCCTTCGAAGAATGTTATACCGATTTAAACATATGTATATTTATACTGTCAATTGAATTTTTATTAGTTTTTACACAAAAAAGAAGCGTTGAAGCGATTGTCTTATAGAAGACAGTCCCTTCAACGCTTCTTTTACTTCTATCTGCTTAACGCTTTTCAGCACGTTGCGCTACGAGATGATCAATTCCAAATACACCTGCACCCATAATCGCAACGACTACCACAAAAATCAGTGTAAACATATGTATCCTCCTCATCGTTCACAAAAATGTCATTTGATACTTCCTATTGTGCAAGATTTGAAGGAAAAAAGAAAGCGTTTACGACAAAAAATCGCCACATTTATAATTTTTTATATTTTTTATAGAAACGCTTATGGTTGACGCCATCCATAATATTCGTTAGTATTACGTTTGTTCAATGCTTTTGTGCATAAAAGCGTGTTAGCAACAGAGAGCTATTATACTTTCATATTCATTTAAGGAGGTGGAAGCATGCGCATGTCATTCCGTGAATCCGCAGCTATCCTAGGAATCAGCATCATTATTTTATTGTCCGCGTTATTCGGTGCCAAAGCCGAACCGCATCTTGCCATCTTATCCAGTCTTATTTTCGTCTCAGGATATGCCGTTTACCGTGGTTTTAAGTTCGAAGACGTCGAACATCATATGATTCAAGGTATTCGGGAAGCGATTAAACCCATCTTGATCATGCTACTCGTCGGTATGACGATCGCGGTCTGGATGATGAGTGGCGCAGTGCCGACCCTTCTTCATTTTGGTTTATCTACACTTTCAGCGACTTGGTTCGCTCCAAGTGCGCTTCTGATCGCGATGGTCGTTTCGACCTTTACGGGTAGTTCTTTTACAACAATCGGTACGGTCGGTGTTGCCTTAATGGGAATCGCGATTGCACTAGGCGTCAATCCGGCACTTGCAGCAGGAGCAATCATCAGTGGTGCGTGTTTCGGAGATAAGATGTCACCCTTATCGGACACAACGAATTTTGCACCGGGAATCGTTAACGTTTCCGTATTTGATCATATTCGTTTCATGATGGGAACGACGATTCCTGCTATCACGATTACGTTCATCTTATTCTTCATCTTTGGACGTAGTAGTGGTACTGTCGATTCATCTGCTGTTCAAACGACACAACAAGAGTTAGCTCGTTTGTTTGACTTATCACCTTGGACATTGCTTTCACCATTGCTCGTCATGGTGTTAGCGCTACGTAAGATGCCTGTCATCCCAACACTCATTGCAGGTGTGTTGAGTGGATTACTATTAACAGGTCTCGTACAAGGAAACTGGAGCATCTCGAACTGGATGGCAGTCATTCAGAATGGTTTAAAATTAGAATCGTCTAGTAAGACTGTTACGGCAATCATTACTAAAGGTGGATTGCAATCGATGATGTGGTCGGTTTCACTCGTCATGCTCGCCCTTGCTTTCGGTGGCGTCTTGCGTGGCATCGGTGTCATCGATGTCGTCATTGAACGGACGGTTTCCCGATTGAAACGCGATGGTAGCATCATCTCATCGGTTGCCTTATCATCGATCGGTGTTAACTTGATGGCTGGGGAACAATACTTGTCCATCTTGCTACCGGGTCAAGCATTCAAGAAAATTTTCGAAGAGCGTCAGATTGATCCGCGTTTCCTTTCTCGTTCACTCGAGGACGGTGGAACACTCGTCAATCCACTCATTCCGTGGGGAGTTTCTGGAGCATTCTTTGCTTCTACTCTTGGTGTCCCGGTAACTGAATACATTCCGTTCGCCTTCTTTTTACTTCTTTCACCATTGTTTACGTTCTTACTTGCTTTTCTTCGTCCTACTAAAGTCGAAACGAAACAGTCCCTCGCTTCTTAAGTCTATTCTCATATTAGAGATCCGATATGATATATCGGGTCTTTTTTTCCGACCTTTACCTTCCTTATTCCTATTAAATACGTCAGATTTAAGACGAAAACGGCTTGAAATCACGTTTTTTTTAAGAATCATGTGTAAAGATGAAACGAACTGGGAATATACCAAACATAAGAATAAAAATTACAGAGAATGATAGAGAGAGAGTACATCCCTGTTCGACCTAAGGATGACTTCGATGTAATTGTGGGAGGAGTTAATATGATCAAACGTGGTACGCTGGAGCGACTTGATGGCAAATATGCTGTCCTACTGTGGGAAAACGGTTCAAGTTTCATTCCACGACGTTATTTACCACCTGAAGCACGATTAGGCGATACGATTATCTTTGACGGTACAACTTATACGTTAGATGTCAGCAATTCATCACCCTCTTCCTTTCAAACATTTTCGTTTCGGCAAATGGGTTGATGATCGATAAAAAGCCATTCTGTATCATGTATTGACTATAGAGAAAATTTTTCTCTAATCAGTCTCTCATGAAACGAATGGCTTTTTTGCTTTATCTCCGAACATATAGGGAGTGATCGCAACAAGATGGACAAGGAAAGTGGTGTATATCAGATATCTCGATTCGTTCCAACACCGTCTGATCATGTGGACATTCATAACGTGGCTCGACGACATCTAGTTGCAAGAACAATGCGCACCAGAATCGATTCGAAAACCGGGAGCATGTCGGACAATAATATAAATCCAATTGATGTGGTACCCACCCATCCGCTAATTCTTCTTGATGAAGCTGATAGTGCTGAATTAAGCGAAAACGATTCCAGTCATCCAAATACGTCCGTTGTAGGATCGGTTCATGCATCGAAGGGACGAACCAAAGAGGAAGACCCGTCATGAACGCTTCGACTCCTTGCGTCAAGAGAGCAGGAAACGTTGGCCACCCATCTAGTTGACCGAGTTGAAAGGAGCAGTTGCGGCATCGGAGTTCCATCGTCATCCTCCTGTTCGTTTCACCATCTCTTTTAACATCTGTTCCGTCACAGGACCGACGTGTTTCGCGAGAATCGTTCCTTTCTGGTCTAATACATAAGTTGCTGGCATTGCTACAAGGCGATACGCATCCTCAGACGTTCCTTCCCGATCATATAACACAGGATATTCAACAGGTGTCTGCTCCAGAAAATCTGCGACATCCGAAACACGTCGCTCTGATGTCGTGACATTGATTCCGTAGACCGGTATATCTGTATGTTGAGAAAAGGCATTTAGTTCTGGAATCTCTTGTTTGCAAGGCGGGCACCACGTTGCCCAAAAATTAATGACAAAGACATCATGATTGATTTCGTCTAGATCGATGGTTTTTCCTTCTTGACGCAAAGATAGATTCGGAGCTTTCATCCCGACTTCTAGACCACCTTGCGATGCTTGTTTTTGTTGTTGTTCCACTTTCGACTGCTTTACGTCATATGTACGATAACCTTGGTAGGCAATACCAATGACCGCAATCGCTAGGATCAGATAGATTAGCGTTTTTTTCACATCTAATCCCCTCCTTCTTTGTTTAGTGTAGCAGACTTCCTCTTTTCGTCCTTCTTCTTTTATCAACAAAAAAGCGAACTCTTCTGCCTCATATGCCAAAAGAGTTCGCTTCATTTATAAGATTAAATTCTTAAACGATTCAACTGTTAGTTAAAACGTGGTAGTTGTTTTTTGACTTGACGATTATCTTTGACGCTACCGACTGCTTCTGCTCCACCTAAAGCTTCATTCAAGGATGTCTTTCCTTCCTTGACTTCTAGACGTCGATTGAATACCGATCGATTATCGACAGAGGCAACGAGGATCGATGCGACATCCGTTTCCGAAATCGTCGCGTCCTTCGTATCCTTTAGATCTTCATCCGCTTCAATCAAACCACGTCCTTCACCTGTTGTGATGGCTACGGGACAAATAATCGTATACGTCAAACCACTATGTTCAATCTGTTCTTCTGCAGCATTTTTAGCAGCATAGAACGGATAGACATCTTTCTTAAATTGCTCAGGTCGATCTGCACCATAAGCGCTCAATAACACAAAGTGACGGACACGCGCTTTTTTCGCTGCATCGATTGTTTTTAAGGCAACCGTCCGATCCAGCAGTTCAATTTCTGTCGCTTCACCATCTACTCCTGCGGTTGCCGCACAAATGACTGCATCCTGTCCTGCGACTCCGTGCTCAATGACTTTTTCGAGTTCTGTTTCGATGTCGACATAATGAGCCTTTACACCGAGTTTTTCGAATCGTTCCACCAAATGTTCGTGACGAACGATGACCGTGACCTGATGACCCTTGGCAAGTGATTTGACGACGCGCGCTCCAATCGTACCGGATGCACCTACGACTAGTACTTTCATATGGGGGGTCCCTCCTCGATAAGTTAGTCACCTTCGTGGAATGTTAAGATGTCGTGTCCGAAAATCATCGATTTCAGACATCACTTAAACGATCCACTAAAGGAGCAACGTACATCAATTTATACCCGCAATGACCGATGAGAAACCCCTCCACTTCAGTTCTTCAATGTTCCATAGAATGTCGTATCGAGACGGTCCCGTAGTTCTTGCAACGCCTTTTCATCCGGTAGGTCATAGAAAATTCCGTTCAGTCGTTGACTCACTGCTTCAATTTCATAATGTTTTCGTTCTGACATCAAGGCAAGAGATAACCCTGCTGTTGCCATCTCACGTACACTCAAATCGAGATTCATCTCTTCTTTCATATACGTATGCGCTGCTGGGATTTTTGACCACCCAGTCGGTTTCAATAAGTGTGTCGCTACAGCTTGTATGACTTCGGACTGACGATTTGCACGTGCTCCATCATTATCTGTTTTTCGATGTCTCGAATAGGCAAGTGCCATTGCACCATCCATATGGTATTCCTTCCCTTTCTGGAATGAATACTGATTTGCTTTCCCACTCGCATCCTGCTCGGAGAATGTTCCTGTCGAGACAAGGTCGATTCCGCCGATTTGATCCACTAATCCAATGAAACTATCAAAGGAAATAACGATCTTCCCATCAATTTCTTCATCGAGTAGACCAGAAACAGCCTCTTGCGTACACTCTTCGCCACCAAAAGCAAAAGCATGTGTAATTTTGTCTTTTTTTCCATTCTCACAGGAAATTGGTGTATACGTATCTCGAGGAATCGATGTCAATTGAATCGTTCGAGAAAGTGGAATGAATTGCATGACCGACAACGAATCCGAACGTGACCCACGCAATGATTCCCCTGGTCGTGCATCACTACCAATCAGTAAAAACGTAAACGGTTGGGATGCAAAAAGAACGAACGCAATCAGTAGTAGCAAGAATAGTCCAATAACCTTTCGTTTAAAACGACGTTTTTTCTTGATTTTTTTAGGCTGAGCTTCTCGCGAAGATACATCAGCATTCGTCTGTACGGATCGCTCTGACCGGTCAGCCGTCCTCGAACGTCTCGAGCGTTCTCGGCTAGCAAATAACCGTGAACCAGCGCGACCGATCATCTGTCCCATCTGCTTGAGTACGCCGCTCCCGGAACGACGCGATGAACTTTTTCGATCTCGTGGTTGCTCTTCGACATAGCGATGATACGTCACCGGTTCCTGTCGTCTCTCGAATGGTTCATGAGCGATTGGTTCTTCCGACGAGAATGCTTCTTCTTCTTTCGCCTGCTCTTCTAACTCTAAGCGTCGGCGCTCCAAGCGGGAGCGGTGTGGTTGATGTTCTGCCATTCAGATACCTCCGTATCAATCTTTTGCAATCTGTTTCTCTTTCAAGAAATCGCGGAGATACGTCCGTTTCGGTTCGTGCATCGAGGCAGCCATCTGTTTGACCCACCCTTCTGTCCGTTGACCACCAG
The DNA here is from genome assembly GCF_053878415.1 of Exiguobacterium sp. EA-TM-5. Classification (NCBI taxonomy): domain Bacteria; kingdom Bacillati; phylum Bacillota; class Bacilli; order Caryophanales; genus Exiguobacterium; species Exiguobacterium sp. EA-TM-5. The sequence continues at coordinate 3,001,710 of NZ_CM132670.1, forward strand.
TCCGTTCTCCGTAATACGATGACGTCGACTCTTCATATTGAGTCAGTAGTTCACGCATCGTATCGTCATCAGTATACGTATTCCGGTGGAAGACCGCATCCATCGGAAGGCGGGGTTTTTTACCGGGTTGTTGATCCGGAAGACCAACGGCAACTCCAAACAATGGTACGACATGGTCCGGAAGATGTAGCAATTCGCTGACGCGACGGGCATCATTTCGCAGGGAACCGATATAGACCGTTCCGTATCCGAGTGACTCAGCAGCTACGACTAAGTTCTGGGCTGCTAGTCCGGCATCGACAGCACCGACAACAAGTGCCTCTGTTGTCTCGATCGTCCGACTTACGTCGCCTCCTGCTAGTTCTGCCGCCAACGTATGTTTATGATAATCCATACAAAAGACGAAGAAATAACTGTTTTCTGCCACGTATTGTTGACCACTTGCGACATCGACCAACTGGCGCTTCAATTCCTCGTCTTCGACACCAATGATCGCATACGCTTGCTGGTAAGAAGATGTTGAGGCAGCCTGTGCGGCTTGGATCAGTGTTTCAATTGTCTTTTCATCTAATTGATGTTGCTTAAATTTCCGGATTGACCGGTGGTTGATTAAATGTTGAATCGTTTCATTCATGTGTAATCGTCCCCTTCTGTAAATAGCTTTCTTATTTAAGATAGTCGTCCCTCACTAAAAAGCGCAAATGAAGAGGTTCGGTTTATGAAAAAAGCGGGAAATGAATAGTGTTGTACTGTGCTTTTTTGACGAAGGAGGGCGATCATGAGAATACGGAAACTGCGGCTCTTACTGGAACAGTATGGCGATACGACCCTTCGCGATATCATCGTCGAAATCTATCGTCAACTCCCGAGACAAGTCATCGAAGAGAAAGAGTTTGACGCCATGTTGACACAATTCATGAAGTACAAAGATTTACAGAAAGAACAGGAACAACCGACCGTCGAACAGACGATTGCTCAAACGGAACGGTTCGTTCAATTAGCATACGACTTGCAGTACCTTGAGCCAAATCCAATCGTCCCGCTTCGCGAACAAAAAAACTGGTACCTCACCGCGAAACGTCTGCTCAAGCATTTACGCCACTATGCTCATCGTAAAAATGGAACCCGAATTGCTTTTGAAGAATTTTTCTTTCTTCTTTCGTCAGCTGCCGGGGAAGAACCTTTATTTTTAAGTAATGATCCCTTTCGATTATTAAAAGTCTCGCAAGTCGATTTTTTTCAAGAATTGGTCGGCTACTACAAAACGGATAGTCATGGCATTGAGTGGATGGATCGTGCCCTTTACACGGCTTTAAAAGTTCCGATGGACGTTGATACCGAGCGAAGTGATCTCCTGCTTGCTGTACTTGCACACTGCGAGACAGCAGAACACCAAGAAGCGTATATCAACTGCCTGAACACGCATGCGAAAAAACTACAATCACATGTTCGGATCGATGCAGATGCTTTGTCCACCTATCAAGAAATTCGCTTCGCGGAACTGCATGCCCTGATCTCACTACGAGCGTTAGAACGAGCAGAAACGATGCTTTTCACAGAGTATATTCCATACTTTTCACATCGTTCGACTCCTTTTCGCTATTATCTCGATTTACTCGAGCGTGCTGGACTCGAACAAGAGCATGAACGAATGGCACGTGTCGGTCGAAAAAAGCGAATTCATTTCTAGGAACATTCTCTTCCTAGTCATATGTGACGGACAAAAAAAGTAAGTGACGATGTACTCGCCACTTACTTTTTGTTGATTTCTAATAGTCTAGGGCAGATTCATCTCAATCAGAAGCATTGACGATTCCAAGCCCAACCGTCGCCAGTAAAGCGATACAAGCAAATAAAAACGCCATATCGTTCGGTGAATCGAATCCTTCATAGATCGGTTCTTTTCGATCAACGATGATATGATCTTTTGTTCCATAATTGCCATATGTCGTTGATGTACTTGTAACTGATTCATCGTAATCTTTAGCTTCTCCTACTATTGTGTTTGCGCTGATAAAAAAAAATAATAAGCCAATCACAACCCAAATATACTTCATATTCAACTAACCTCATTTTCTTAAATAATCCATCTACTTTTCATTTTAAAAATAATATATATTTACCTTTAATTTACTGTAAAATAATAGTTATAAAGACCATTTCATTTATCTAGAGGAGGAATATGATTTGTTCATTGTACCTTATAGTCAATTATCGTGTAGGCAAAAGCGATACGTTCATCAACTTCTACAACATAACCAGTGGCCACAAAATACTTTTCTTTTTCAACCACTCGAAGATCACCAATTTGTTTATCTTAAAAACGATCACGTCTATGCTACGCTTAGTTATCATATTACAAATGACATGGTTTGTCTGATGAATGGTGCCTACTCGAATATCTCCGCATTTTATCATCTTGCAAAATATTTACATGAGTATCTTATTTATCAGGGTGCTAAACAAATTAAAGTACAAATCGTTCCGCCTCAAGATGGCGCATTATCATCCATTTGGAAAGCACTTGGCTACATTCTCTCTTCTGAACAATTTCGATTAATCGGAATTTCAAATGATCGCGTTGCTACGCTGCGTTTTCAACCTATACATGCCCGTAATCAAGAACAGTATCTTACACTTCGTAACACTTCCATTAAAGGATGTGAGTATCTTTTCCCTTACCATTCTGAACATCTAGAACAATGGGTACATTCGAATACGATACCTTATTTGGTTTATGATCAACAATTAGTAATTGGTACACTTCTCTTTCAAAAACACGGTCGTTCGATTCGTCTTCTTGAAATTACTTGCTTGCCTGAATTGAGATATCAAGGATACGGTCGGCGGATTCTTGATACCTTTCAAGCTAAACTATTTAAAATAAATATCAAAACATTCGAAACACTGTTCTTTTCTACAAACTTAGACGTGTTGAGGCTCTATCAAAGAAGTACATTTTGTGATATTCAACTTTTTTCTCACTGGCATACATTTCAAGTTACAACTAATTCGTTAACGACATAATCGCTTAATCACTTCATCATATTCAGATAAGACGTATTCAGCATCGATTCGGTTGAAATCTACTCCACCTTGATCACGAAGCAATAACCCCATTTCATATAATTGCTCGATATAAGTATGTCCCTGTTTTAAGGCAAGTCCAGGGTGATAGTTATGAAAGGCGAGCAATGCATCCTCATTCACTTCAGAAGCAATAGATTCCTGCATTATACGATTTAATAAAGAGGGAAATAGCGTTGTTTGCCGGCCAATTAACGCATAGAACGGAAAGTAGTGTTTAGCGTAGATAAATGTCGGAAGATAAGCATCCATCTCAATTATCTTAAATAACAACGGTGAAGCAGGGCGTTGTAATCGTTCTGAAAGCCCAACGGTCGCCTTGCATTCGCACAGCTGATCAAGCACTCGAATCGTCAACTCTTCTTCGATATCGAGTAATAAGACGAGGTCAAGTAGATTTAATTCATGCGTCTCCATGAATTGATCACTGCGTTGAAGTTGTATCGTATAGGTGAAATCTAACTCTTCAGCAACAAGTGCCCATAACTCTTCGTGGCGCGCTGCATATAGACCTACCGGAAAGTGAAGAGGTTGCCGGACGATGGAGCGATGCCCTTCGAGTGTATAGACTTGATTGACGTCAAGACCGTATGCTAGTAGCATCTCGAGTAATTGGTGACGATTTTGACAAGTAACGAGCGTTTGGAAAAGACGATCAACTTCGACGAGTGGTTGTTTCATCTCAAGCGCTAATTGTAAATGAGCAGGCGAATCTAGCTCTAATGATCGTTTAATAAACTGTAAAGCTTGTTGTTCCACAACATTCAATTGGGCAACATGTATTCGAAATGCTTCGACATCAAGTTCCCTGAAGGCTTGTAGTGCCGGTACAATTGATTGGTTTTTCGTAAAGGGTTTCCACATGATTCCCTCGACCTCCTCATTTCAGTATCTCTTCGTAGTGTACGCAATATCCTACCGTCTTGAAAGCAAAAAATGGAGAATCTTCCGTCGTTTCAGGAAGATCCTCCATTTTTTATTTTTTACCGACTTTTAGAGAAGCGTTTCGAAAGACGGCATCTTGTTTCCCTGTCTTTTCAACACTTGTTCCGACAGACCCATGATATTCGATTTCATCTTTTGGTTGAATGAATTCATATGTGATGGCTGGCTCGCCGCGAAGGCGAACGTGAATGATTTGTCGATGTTGCAAAGAAAAGGATGCGCGCACTTCAAGAAAGGAGGAAGCCGATAAATCATGTTGCCGCTCTAGAATCTTCATTATTTCTTGTTCGGAATCACGGTAGTTTCCTTGCAGTTGGGCATACGAAATGCCGACCCCTAAAGACAAGATACCGATTAAACTAAGAGCGCAAATGACCAGCACTTTCTTCATGACTGATCCACCTCCGAGAAAAGTTCATTCTACTTATTCATCGGTTCATTCAACGACGACGTGAAGTCTTTTTTTTAATCCTTTACGTGAAACTGCATATCCACATGAGGAATATCATCTTCTAAATAAGGTTCGGATACAGTTCGGAAACCAAACGATCCGTAAAACCCTTCTAAGTGTGCTTGTGCTTGTAAGTAGATCGCAGATTCTGCTTGTAAATGAATCATTGCTCGTTGCATCATTTGTCTTGCCAATCCAACAGACCGATGAGAACGATGAACGGCTACCCGTCCAATCGCCGTTCCTTTTTTCGAATGCTCATACATCCGAAGGCATCCTACAATTCGATCACTCTCGTCGCGTACAATCAGATGCGTTGCCTGTTGATCTTGATCATCTAATTCCGGATAAGCGCAGTTCTGCTCGACGACAAAGATATCCGTTCGTAGTTTCAAGAGTGCATACAATGTATCTGGTGTCATGTGATGAAAAGACTCGAACGTAAATTCGTACATAAAAACTCTCCTCTTTTAGTGACGATAAAGTCGCGATAATTGTCCTGCATAGATAGTGACAGGTATATCTCTAAAAATCGTATCTTTTTCCCAATTCAACCCATTCGCTCGTGCGACATTTTGGGAAGCATGATTATCAGGATGAATGATGGAGATGATCCGATCATGCCCTCGATTGAATGCCTCCAGCATTAAGTGCTTTGCCGCTTCACGACCATAACCGACTTTCCAATGCTTTGGTTCGAGCCAATAACCGACTTCTAATTCTTCAATTCCATCGACTTCTTGGATGAGTAAACCTGCGAAACCAATCGGCTCGTTCGTTTCCTTTTTAAATAACAGCAAAAATCCAGTTTGTCGTTCGTCCGAATAGCGCTCTAATTGCCGCTCAAACCATTCTCTTGCTTCTTCTTCGCTTAAGGCAACACCACCGTTGATATAGCGCATGACGCGCTCATTTTGGACAAGCGACTTATAAAAATCGAAATCTGCTTCTTCGAATGGTCGCATCCATAAACGTTCACTTTCCATCAAAATCGCCTCCTTTTATACTTCTCTTTTCCCGAGTTCTTTTCGCTTCATTCCTCTTCATGACAATGCTCTACGTATGACATTTTTCATTACTAATCGATGACATTCACTCTCTACTGCTTGCAATTCCCGGCATAAGTCGGTATTTTGGGAACAGTATGTTGAACAATGACTACACGATTAATGTTAAAATATATTTTGAGCGCATGAGCGCTGGATAGGAATTCACGAAAAGGACTGAGACCATAATGACTGAACAAGTAATGACGGGACTATATGAAGGAATTTCAAAAGAGTCCGTACTAATTAATGAGCCTTTGAAAAATCATACGTATACAAAAATGGGTGGAATCGCAGATTTATTTATTATTCCGACCTCTTATGAAGAAACGGCTTTTGTCGTCCGATATGCTTACGAACAAGATATTCCATTGACGTTGCTTGGAAATGGATCGAATCTTGTCGTCCGTGATGGCGGTATTCGTGGTATTGTCCTCTCTTTCGAGAAGTTAACTGACATCTCGGTCGAAGGACATGAACTCGTCGCTCAAAGTGGCGCAGCAATCATCGAAGCTTCTCGTGTGGCTTACGCACACCAACTCAGCGGGCTCGAATTCGCCTGCGGGATTCCAGGAACGATTGGTGGCGCCTTGATTATGAATGCAGGCGCATATGGCGGTGAAGTCAAAGACTGCTTGCATAGTGCGACTGTTTTGACACGACAAGGCGAACTGCTAAATATTTCGCATGATGAACTCGAACTGGGTTACCGGACGAGTTGCTTCTCAAAGAAAGAATACATCGTCCTCGAAGGTCGATTTGCTTTAACAGAAGGTGACCCAGCACTAATCAAGGAAGTCATGGATGATTTAACGCATAAGCGGGAAACAAAACAACCACTCGAGTACCCTTCTTGTGGTAGTGTCTTCAAACGTCCCGAAGGCTATTTTGCAGGTAAATTGATTCAAGATAGTAACTTACAGGGAACGCGTATCGGTGGTGCTGAAGTCTCAAAGAAACACGCTGGTTTCATCGTCAACGTCGAGAATGCATCAGCATCCGACTATATCGCGCTCATTCGTCATGTACAAGAAACCGTTCAAGAAAAATTCGGTATTTTACTTGAGACAGAAGTAAAAATCATCGGTGAAGAAGCGTAATCAATAATCTTATACAAAAGGTGAGTTCCGTATTCGGACTCACCTTTTGTTCGTTTAGATTGACCAGCTTCCGTCACGCATGACGGATTCACGCGTGCCGTCTGCAAGTTCTCCTTCGATCGATAGCTCTGCTGATCCAATCATGAAGTCAACATGAGTCATCGAATCGTTTGCTCCTTGTGCTTCTAGTTCTTCCGCTGAAAGGCTTGGACCATTTTCGAGACACGTCGAGTACGCCCGACCAATTGCCAAGTGGCATGACGCATTTTCATCAAACAGTGTATTGTAGAATAAAATACCCGAGTCTGAAATTGGCGAACGGTGTGGTACGAGCGCAACCTCTCCTAAGTAACGGGCGCCTTCATCAAGTGAAATCAAATCATCAAGTGCTTCTTGTCCTTGTTTTGCTTCTGCTTTGACGATTTTTCCATCTTCGAACCAAAGCGTAAACTCGTCAATCAAGTTCCCGCTGTAACTGAGTGGTTTGGTACTAGAGACGTAACCATTGACGCCTGTCTTTTTCGGTAACGTGAACACTTCTTCTGTCGGTAAATTCGCGATGAAATCCACACCATCTGCATTCGGACCACCGCCACCTAACCAGACATGTCGTTCTGGTAATTCGATCGATAGTTCTGTCCCTGGAGCTGTGTAGTGTAATGTTTTGTATTTCTTCTCTGTCAGGAATTTTGCTTTTGAACGTAGATTATGATCATGATCTGCCCATGCAGCAACTGGATCTGCTTGATCGGCACGTGTTGCCTTTAAAATAGCTGCCCACAGTTCATCGACCGGCTTCTCTGAGTCAGGGAACACTTTTTTCGCCCAGCTTTCAGATGGTGCCGCTACGACGCACCAGCTTACATTGTCACTCATGACGAACTTCCGCCAATTAGCAAGAGCAACACCTGCCGCTTTATTCGCACGTGTGATTCGACTCGAATCAACGCCATTCAATAAATCTGGATCTTCACTAACGACTGATAAGAATGCTGTCTTTTCTTCTGCCAGTTGATCATAACGTGCCTTTAACCAATCCGGGAACGTATCAAACGACTCTTCTGGTGCATTGAAATAACGAATTTTCGTCATCTCATCATCAGACCATTGTACATATACTTGCGTAGCACCTACTTCGTAGGCGACACGCGTGATTTCACGGACAAGTGGCAAATTCTCGATTCCGGCTCGTACCTCGAGTTGTTGTCCTGGTTGTAAATTAATTCCTGTACGTACTGCTAAAGACGCGTACTGTTGTAATTCTGCTTGTGTCGGCATTATGTAATCCCCTTTCTTGTATCTTTATTTTCACGAAATAGTTGCAATTTTGCAAGAAATAAGGCGAAACTAGAAGGAGAATAGAAGGAGGCATCACCATGGAATTCACACCCGGAGATTTTAAATCGGCTTATACGTATTTTCATCGACAGGCACTCGACCTCGTCGGTGATAAAAAAGCACAACAAGAACTGTTAGTTCGAGCAGAAATCGGACTTGCCCACTTGACGCAAGATATTGCGTCTACAGAAAGCTCGGATATCGAACGCGAGGTAGAGCTCGTTCTCTATTTCCAATTAAAACAATTGCTTGAAATGCTTCGTGCTCTGTACCAGAAAAAATTCGAAATGCATACGGAGCAGGAACAATTGTTGTTGACGGCTGTTCTGTACTTCACGTCTCCTGTTGACGCCTTACCGGACGATAACGTCCTCGGGCTCTTCGATGACGCACAAATCGTCGAAACGATTTATGAAGAACTGGCTGCAGATGTCGATCGCTTTCAACATATGGAATAAACGAAAAAAGCAGCTGTCGCGACAGCTGCTTTTTGATTATGCATTTTGCTTCGAAGCAATATGAACAGGTGTCGTTGATTGACGTGATTCATCTACCTCTAGTTTTTCTTTGTTCAGCCACGTATAGATCATTCCCATGAAGACAGCTCCACCGATAATGTTACCAGCTAAAGCTGGCAACAGGTTATGCATCGCTCCGGCAAACGTAATCGTATCCGGATGTGGCACGATTAAAGCAATTGAGAACAATGCCATATTGGCGATGACGTGATCAAATCCGGATGCAAAGAATACTGCGACCAGTACCATCATCATCATAATCTGCGCTAATTCATTCTTCATGTTCTTTGGAATGAAAATCGCTAAACAAACCATCCAGTTACAGAAAATAGCTCGTGTAAATATTTCCCACGTCGAATGGTGAATTTTTGTTTCCGATACAGCAAACAACCAATTGTTCATCCCAAGTTCTTGTATGATTCCTGTTTGAGAAAAGAGTAGCGCGAACGCTAGCCCTCCGAGTCCATTTCCGATTAGACAAATTAACCAAACCTTCATCGTATCCATCTTCGTCGTATAGCCTCGCATCGTTGCCGTTGTGAAATACATCGTATTCCCTGTAAACAGTTCTGCCCCACCATAAACGATTAAGACCAGTGCCACTCCGAATGTTAGTCCACCGACAAGTGTCGCAACAGGTGACTCCGCCATATATAGACCGTTAATTGCCTTTAAGGTAAAAATGATTGCAAACCCAATGAAAATACCTGCTAGCATAGCACGAACTAAGTACTCGAGAGGACGCACTTGTAACATACGCGTCGACTTGACTGCTTTATTCCGTAATCCTTCTAATGCTTCTACCTCGTTCATCGTAGAAACCTCTCTTTCTTTTGTTCAACATTTCACAATGTCTGTTCATTTATTATCATACTTCCATCTTAAAAGATGTTCAAGCGTTGAATAGACCTGTTTTATTGTTTTCATAAAAGAACGAGATGTAAACGATATCATTGTGTCGAGATTGTGAAAAATGCCTTTTCTTGTTTTATACAACTAATTATTTCGAATCGAAAGTCCTGATACGAACTGTTCGAAAAAGGTTTGTCGTCTTGATACATCCAGGACATACCTATCGATAACGACACGGTTGAATCGACTCGAAGATGAAGTGGCCCGTTCGATATCAGTTGGCGTATAAGCATCAAATGCTTTCCGGTCTATTTTAAAATCAGCACGTGAATAGGGATCGGTGTAGTGAATTTCAAGATTAGTCAAGTCAGGAATCGTTGAGAATAATACGAGTGTATGATGCATGAGGACTTTTGATAAACGAGCGTTTAAAAAATCCTGATTCACTTGTAATGTACCAGTGTCCGTCCCAATCCACGCACGCCGCTCTTTTCCAGTGACGTCATAGGCAAGCCGTAACGATTCTCCTTCAACATCTACCTGTTCTAATTCCGATGAAAACGGGAGTTGTTCGGCTAACTGACGAATCGCTACCGTATTCATCATCGAAGCACCGACTTGTCTTGCTACGATATCACCATCATGCCAAATAGACGTTCGATTTTCTTCATCTGGTTGTTGAAAAATACGAATGCCTATCAGTATCCCTAAACAGATACATCCAATAATCAAGAACGTTTTTTTCATTTTCATCACCTTCCTAAAAAAACTTACCCTTTTTCATCTTTTTTCATAAGAAGGGTTGAAATTTTATGCATATGGGCGTACTCTTGCAGGCAGATACTCACAGAAGGAGGAGCATGAGGTCACTCATCATATTGCCATGACTACTACGACACACCCACAGAAAAAGAGAGTTGAAAAAATCAGTTTTTTAATCATTGGTACATTACTTTATTCCCTTTACATCAGTTTACTACTATCTCCAAATGATATCGGATCCGGTGGTATCATGGGGATTACGCTCGTTGTGCAAGAGCTCTTCCATACCCCAATCGGCTTAACACAGTTGCTCTTAAACATCCCACTCTTCATTTTAGGTTTCCGTTTTCTACGTAAGCGATTCATGTTCTTATCTGGCGTTATCGTCATTGCTTCTTCTTTTTTAATCGACTGGATTCCAACTCAAATCGTTCCAGAATCTTTAAATGATCCGCTTGTCGCTTCCATCTTTGCCGGTCTAGTCTCCGGTCTTGCAATGGCATTGATTTTCTTCGGTGGCGCGTCTACCGGCGGGCTCGATATTCTTGGAAAGTTTTTCTTCGCTCGTTTTCATAACTGGCCACTTCCTCGTATATTTCTAATGCAAGATCTTGTCATCTACATTCTTGTCTGGTGGGTCTTCGATTTGAAACACGTTATGTACGCTCTCATCATGAGCTTTGTTCGCGCTAAAGCCCTTCAAACGGTCTATAGTTTTTATTCTGCTTCTAAGCAATGTATCATTATTTGTGAGAAAGCAGATGAAATCAACGAAGTCATTACAAAAGAGCTTGGTCGTGGTGTTACGATTTTGGATGCACGGGGTGGATACTCCAACCGAACGAAAAAAATGGTCTACGTTGTCGTTCAAAATAACGAAATCGTACGCTTGCAAGAGATCGTCGCTTCTGTTGAGCCAAATGCATTCGTTACGTTCTCAGAAATCCATACGGTTTTCGGAAATTACAAGGAACATTCCTATTCGTTTTAACATTAAGCGCAGCTAAGCTGCGCTTTTTCTTCTACAAAACAGCTTCTCGGATTGTACTAGCTTTCCTGCTTTTTTTATTCAAAATGCTGACTTTCTACTTTCCTATCCCTATTCAAAAAATAGACAGGCTTCACTTTTCTTGTAATAGTAGTTAAGCTAATGACATGTCTTTTTATTTAAAGGAATGATTGCATGCACTCACTATGGCGTCAGCGTATTCTGCTGATTCTTTTGATCAGTTTATTTGCTTCTATACCAATCATTTATGCCTTGTCCGGTTATCGGACAATTGCAGCGATGACAGCGCAGATGAAGGATCATGATATACCGTTAATTAATCAAGTCGACCAGCTAGTTGAACATAATCGAGATCGAGCAAATGCAGTCCGTGGTCTCTTATTGTATGAGGATAATCGTTACATCGAACAATATTATTTTTCGACTTCGAAAATTCATGATTTACGTAACGCTCTGAATCAATCATCAACTACTCCCGGGGCAATCAAGGATTTACTTCGGCGAAACAATGTATGGGAGTCTGAAATTGAACGGGTTTTCGTCGTATATGAACGTCAAAGTCCTGCAGCAGCAAAACGTCTTGCAAGACAATCGACTCAAACAACTCAGACAATTCTTGAAGACTTATCCCGTGTAAAAGATGATTTGTATCAAACCCTTCAAGCAAAATTACAACAATCGGATACGTTAATTGCTACATATAAATGGATGTGCCTCGGCTTGTCCATTCTGTCCTTTTTAATGATTAGTGCAACGATCTTTTTCTTCCATCGCTTTGCTCCTGCCATATCAAAGCAATCAGCACAAGAATAAACGAAAAGCGCAGCTATTGCTGCGCTTTTCGTTTATTCTAAAAATCATTCAAGTACTGCTTTTCCCTCTTGTACATGTTCCATCGCCATATGGACAAGCGATGATACATGATGATCATCCAAGGAATAATAGACGACTTTTCCTTCTTTACGAAACTTTACAAGTCCCTGTTTCAATAGGGATCGCAGATGATGCGACGCTGTCGCGATCGAACAATCAACAGAAGCAGAGACGTCACAAACGCACAATTCTTCTTCAATCGTCAAAGCATAAACGATTCGTAATCGTGTCGCATCTGATAAAATTTTAAACAATTTTCCAATTTCAAGCGTCGGAATTGTATCAACGACATGTCCGATTTCGGTGGCGCGCTGTTCGTCAATCGCGATCGTTTCACAACGGGGAATGTCCATGTCCGTCACCTCGTTTCTATATATATTGCACCACGAGAAACAGGACATTGCAAGTTCAGCGCATTCGTCTGCGAATGAGCCAAAACACGAGCCACCCCCCGACAAAATCTCCGATATCCCAGACAATTCGATTTTGGTCGACAGCACGCACCCCGATATCGATGACTTTTGTACTTTCTAATCGATTCGTATAACGCTGGCGCAATGAAGCTGGGATCGGCAACCGAAGAAGTATCCGATAATAAATATCTAAATGAGTATGCCCCCAGATTTCTGTCGCAATCGAACTCGTTTTAATATACAAAGGTCGCTTGTAACGTCGCTCATACTTTTCCTTCAATAAAAGAGCCATTTCATAGGATATACGATTAGGACGCGGAAATAAAACTTTTCCTAGATGATAAATCCCCTGATTATCGACCCGAATGATTTGTGGTTCTAACCGATACCGGATCCAATAGCCCCGAAAACGGATCGTCTGCCATTTCAATACAATCACCTCTGAACGAATTATACCCTGTTCTGAAGAGATTGATGCCATTCTCGCACAGCATCTGTCATTTGCTTTGCAGCGAGCTGCCGATCTTCTTTAGCAAAAATATCAGAAATGACCGCGTATCCTTCTAGTAGAATCGGTAGAGACGAGACATTTGTTGCTGTAATGCCACCAATACCAATCAAAGGTAAGTGAACCGCTTCTCGAATCGCCTGAAGTGTCGTATACGGCATCGCATCAGCGTCTGCTTTCGATGACGTCGCAAATAAAGACCCCACCCCTAAATAAGATGCCCCATTTTGTTCTGCTTCCATTGCTTGCTCAACAGTTGCAACCGATACACCGATTACAGCGTTCGGTAAGAGACGACGTGCTGCGGTTAGAGGAATGTCCTCTTGTCCGATATGCAAACCGGCTCCGACGAGTAACGCGATATCGATTCGATCATTGATGATCAATGGAATGTCGTGACGATCCGTGAGTGCTTTTAACTGAACTGCCTGTTCAAAGAACTCCTTTCCTTGCGCTGTTTTTTCCCGTAGTTGCACGATGGTTACCCCACCTAAAATCGCTTCTTCAACGACCGTTTCGATAGCAACTCCTGGATGATATCTACGATCCGTCACGGCGTAAATCGAATAATCAATTACCACGTTCCGTCACCTCCGTCAGATCTTGTTCCGTCATCAGGCTGATGGCATTGAACAACTCTCGTTTAAAATCGCCTAGACCTTGTGCCGATGCTGCCCGCTCTCCTGCTTTTCCCATGACGAACGTTCCATGAACTGCCGCCTCATACGCCGTATAGCCTGCACCAAGGAAGCTAGCAATTATCGATGCCGTCATACAACCTGTTCCTGTGATGTCTCCAAGACGAGGAGTACCCACGTTCAATTCCATTTCGCGTGTGCCATCCGTGATGTAATCGATTGGACCGGTGACGACGACGACGGATTGCTGTTTGCGTGCGAATATACGGATACTTTCTCGATCCATGCTTCCGTCTCCCACAGCATCGACTCCCTTCGTTCGTCCATTCTCTCCAAGTAGAGTCTTGATTTCAGAGACATTTCCTTTAATGATCGTACATCCGAAATCGATTAATTCTTTTGAGAAATCGGTTCTTAATGTCGTAGCTCCTGCTCCGACTGGATCGAGGATGATTGGAACGTTCAATCGTCCTGCTTCACGTACTGCCAGTCGTTGTGCTTCCTGCATTTCTGCATCAAGTGTACCAATGTTCAAGACAAGAGCTTGTGCGAGTCGAACCATCTCTTCTACTTCTCGAATGTCTTCCGCCATGACGGGGGATGCCCCAACAGCTAATGTGACGTTTGCGCAATCGTTAATCGTCACCGTATTCGTCAGATGGTGAATGAGTGGTTTCTGTTCAAGAATGGTCGTAAACATGTGCATCCCTCCAAAGTGAATGAAAATGGTGTGTCGGTCCAATACCTTGTCCGAGGGCAAATCCATGACGGATTGCTTCCGTGACATAGCTTTTTGCCTGTCGTACACTACCTGGTAAATCTTCTCCCAGCGCCATCCGTGCTGCAATCGCTGCAGATAAGGTACAACCCGTTCCGTGGGTATGTTGGTTGTCTAACCGTTCGGATGTGAAGCGATGTTCTTTCGTTCCGTCAAACAATAAATCCGTCGCCTCTCCGGGTAAGTGTCCACCCTTTAATAAGACTGCGCCCGTCTGCGTAGCCAATTGATGCATCGCAGACCGCATGTCCTCTAGATTGGTTACTGACTTTCCCGTTAAACGCTCAGCTTCTGGTAAATTTGGTGTAATGAGTGTCGCAAGTGGTAGTAACTCCATAATCAGTGCTTGTTCTGCCTCTGTCCGTAACAAGGCATGTCCACCTTTTGCGACCATGACTGGGTCTAATATGATCGGAACTGTCTGTTTACGAAGATGTGTAGCGATGACACGAATCGTCTGCGCATTCGAGACCATCCCGATTTTGATCGCATCGACACGAATATCTGAAAAAATCGATGTTAACTGGGCATCAACGATTTCCGGAGATAGCTCTTCCACCGCTTGAACACCTAATGTATTTTGCGCCGTGACAGCAGTCAGAACACTCATTCCATAAACGCCTAAAGCCGAAAATGTTTTTAAATCTGCTTGAATTCCAGCTCCACCACCGGAGTCGGATCCTGCAATCGTCAATACATGTTTCATGTTTCTCTCACCTTCCCATCGAGCAATGTAAGGGAGTCGTTACCGACAAAAAAAGCGCCGACCGCTGTAAAAAAGCAGTCGACGCTATACAAAAGCGTTATACACGCATTCCGATATCCGTTCGGCTCAACTTTCCTACGCTGGTATTATCCAGTTCAGGTAATAGGGTCGAAAACAGATTGGTTTTCCTCTCAGCCAGATTCCTCCAGCTCCCCTAGTTGCTCAAGTATTCGTTTCGCCTTAACTGTAGCATAGGGAACAAAAAAAAACGAGCCGAAGCCCGTTTTTGATTACAGATATGCTAATGGATTCACTGCATTCAGAGGAGAAGAGGCACTGTATTGATACCCTCCGACATGTAGTTCGAAATGCAAGTGTGGTCCTGTTGAATTTCCCGTACTACCAAGTGTTCCGACTTGCTGACCTTGAGAAACGGTTTGTCCTGCATGAACAGACAATGAACTCATATGGGCATAGACAGTCGTGTACACTTTCCCGTCAAGGAAGTGCGAAATCATGACGTGATTCCCGTAAGGTCCACCACCTGATGCGGTAATGACCGTTCCGGCTGCTGATGCGACGATTGGAGATCCGACGGGACCTTTAAAATCGACACCATTATGGAATGTATAACCGTTTGCTCCACTAGCTGGTCCAAAACCTTGTGAGACGCCACCAGAAGATGGTCGAACAAATTTCCCACCACCTGAAACGATTGGTGTTGCATCTGAACTTGTTGATTCTGTATTCTTATTTGCTTGTTTTGCTGCTTGAGCATTCGCTTTAGCGGCTTTTTCAGCTGCTGCTTTCTCTGCTGCTGCTTTTTCAGCCGCTGCTTTAGCAGCAGCTTTCGCTGCCGCAACCGCACGTTCTTGAGCTTCAAGAGTCGCTTGCAGTTCTTTTGCATCTAGAAGTTCTGTCGTGAACTTCGTCTTACCTTTTCGTAATTTTTTCAGTGTAGCACTACGCTCTTTCATTTGAACTTTTAACGCTTTCTTTTGTTCAAGCAATACTTTCTTTTCTTGCATTTGCTCCGCTTTTTTCTCGACGAGTGCTTGTTTTGCTTCTGCTAATTTTTGTTGTGTCGCGATGTAATCCGAAATCATTTTATCATCTTGCTCAGCGATTTTTTTCCCAGCCATGACACGGCTAAATAAATCACCCAAATCCTTTGATCCAAAAATGACTTCTTCCCATTTAATCGAGTTCCCATCGTTTTCTTGGAACACACGTAAGCGATCACCAAGAAGTTCTTCCTGCTTCTGTAGCATCTCTTCGTAACGAACGATATCTGCTTTTAACTCGTCAATTCGAACGTTCAACTGTTTAATTTGTTTATTTTTTTCGGAAACTTGGAAAATCTTTTCGTTAATCGCTGCATCAATTTGATTGATTTGACGTTGTTCTTTTGAAATTTTCGACTCTTGTTTTTTAATCGCTTTTTCTAATTTACGTTGTTCTGCAGCATTTTCAGCCTTTTTTTCTTTAATCGTTGCTGCCGCGATCGGTTGTGTTCCTGTTATAAGTAATGCCCCTAAAACAATGGTAGAAATTAGTTTTTTTAGCATATATCGTATTCCTCACTTATGTTTTTTCATATTTTATTATAGTATTCAAGTTTCTTTCATCTCTGAAATAGATTATAGCACCCTAATCATTTCAAAAAAATTTCATTTACATTTCAAATGCAAACGTTTTTTTGTAATATAAACATTTATTTTTTGAAAAGCACAAAAAAAGAACCGTTGCTAAGCAACGATTCTTCACTAATTAAAACATAGTCATCGGGTTTACTGAGTTAGCTGGACCCGTTGCACTATAGCTGTATCCACCAACGTGAATTTCGAAGTGTAAGTGTGGACCAGTTGAATTCCCAGTGCTTCCGCGTAAACCAATTTGTTGACCTTGGCTGACACGTTGACCTGCATGAGCATTTAATGCACTCATGTGCGCATACAATGTCGTATATGTCTTACCGTTCAATTGGTGAGCAATCATGATGTGGTTTCCGTAAGGTCCACCACCTGATGCTGTAATGACTGTTCCCGTTGCAGCTGCCACGATCGGAGTCCCAACTGGACCACCGAAGTCGATCCCGTTATGGAACGTATAACCGTTTTCTCCTCCAGCTGAACCATATCCTTGTGTGACAGCCCCAACTGTTGGGTGAATGAATAGACCACCTGATGCTGGTGCTGGTTTAGGTGTTGCAGGAGCTGACGGTGCTGGAGCAGGTGCAGCTGGTGCTGGTGTAGATGCTTTTGGTGTCGACTGTTTCGTCGAACCAGAAGATTTTGCTGATTGTGCTGCTTTTTCTTGCGCTGCTTGCTGAGCCGCTGCTTCTTTAGCAGCTTGTTGTTCTGCTTCTTTTTGAGCTGCCGCTTGCGCTGCTTCAGCTTTTGCTCGTGCTTTCGCTTCACGTGCTGCTTGTGCTTGACGCTCTTTTTCGATACGTGCTTCACGTTCACGTGCTGCTTTTTCAGCTGCAATCGCTTTTTCTTGAGCGATTAGAATTTGCTGGACTTCTTTTGCATCCATTAATTGTGTTTCGAATTTCTCTTTTTTCTTACGTAGTTCTTTTAAACGTTTGTTCCGCTCTTTTAATTGAGATTCAAGATCCGCTTGCTGACGTTTTAATTCCTGCTTTTCAACGACTAACTGCGCTTTCTTCTCTTTCACTTTTTGTTGCGCATCTGCTAATTGCTTTTGCGTATTTTGGTAATCCGTGATCATTTTATCATCTTGTTTTGAAATGGATTTCCCTGCCATGACACGGCTTACGAGGTCCCCAACGTTTTTAGCACCGAAGATAACTTCTTCCCATTTAATCGAGTTTCCGTCATTCTCTTGCATGACACGAAGACGATCACCTAGAAGTTTTTCTTGGCGTTTTAGTTTCGCTTTATATTTCTCAATTTCTTTTCCAAGTTCAACGATTTCTCGTTCTGTTGCTTTGATTTGACGATCTTTTGTTTCGACGGCAAAGATTTTTTCGTTCAAAGCTTCGTCTAGTCGATTGACTTCTTGTTGTGTTTTAGAGATTTTTTGACCTTCCTGATTAACGGAAGACTCTAAGTTTTTTTGCTTTTTAACATTGTCTTGTTGCTGTTGTTCGTTTTTGGCTTTCTGTTCACTTAAATCATCAGCTGCTGCAAAATGAGGTGCGGATGAAAGAACCAGTGCGGAAACGATAAGCGACGCGAACGTTTTTTTCATGTAGTATTCCCTCTTTTTCTATAATGATATGTTTTATGATTTATCGTAAAAATTTGCGTTAAATTTAAATTCTGTAATAGTTTTTCTTTTTTATAAGAACGTTTTTGATTATAGCATTCATTCCTCTTCCATAATATTTCAGTGATATTTCATTTTAAATAAATCTTTCCCCGACTATGTAATAGAAACATTTGGAAGATATCTCATCGTTGCAACTTTGATTCATTTTTGGGAAACTGAAGCGAATAGAAGGAGGATATCATATGAAATTAGATCATACTGGAATTGCTGTCCGTGACATGCAAGAAGCGATTTCATTCTATACAAAAGTGTTAGGTGGCACATTAACTCATGAATATTCGAATCCCGCTCCTGGTGTTGCTTCTAATATTGCAGTCATTGAGTTTGATGATGCGCATATCGAGTTATTAACACCAACCAGTCAAGATAGTCCGATTGCTCGGTTTTTGAAACAACGCGGAAAAGGTGTCCATCACATTGCTTACCGTGTAGAGGATTTGGATCAAGCTATTCTAGAAGCTAAACAACAAGGTCTAACATTTTTAGAGGATACGTATCGAACAACACCGTTCGGACGACGACTGATTTATATGAATCCTCGTCATTCACACGGTGTCATTACCGAACTTTGTGATTATCCTGAGAATGCATAAAAAATCAGCACTGCGACGTCGCAGTGCTGATTTTTTATGTCCTGATATTAGCCGAGTTTTGCTACGATTTCCCGATTAAATGCCGGAATATCATCTGGTTGACGGCTTGAGACGAAGTTGTCGTCGACAACAACTTCTTCATCCGTAAAGTCTACACCCGCATTTTCTAAATCGATCCGAATCGATTTATAACCTGTCATTTTTCTTCCTTTGACGATTTTTGCGTTAATCATCAACTGTGGTCCATGACAAATTGAGAAGATCGGTTTTTTCGACATATCGAATTCTTCGACGAATGAGACGAAACGATCATCTTCCCGTAGTAAATCCGGTGAGAATCCACCCGGAATCAAGAGCGCATCGTAATCTGCCGCTGAAGTCTCATCAATCGAGAGATCAACGGTGACTTTTGCCTCTTCCTGCTTCCCAACGAGTTCTGCACCTTTTTTGGAGCCAATAACAGTAATCTCGTGTCCTGCTTCTTTTAATGCATTAACCGGTCCTGTGAATTCTACATCTTCAAAATGATCGGCGAGTACAACGGCTACTTTTTTAGACATGTGATTCATCCCCCAAGTTGTTTAATTTAAATCGGATCTTCTCCGCGATCTCGTGGAGAAACCGTATCATCTGGCATTTCATCTTTTCCTTTTAGGATTTCCTTTTGTTGCTCCTCTGTCAGTTTCCGCTCTTTATCAGACAGACGATCCCGTTCATCTTCGAATTCTTCATTTGGACGATCGGTTTCTTTTGGTGCCATCGAAAACCCTCCTCAAGACCCATCACTTATAATGAATCGACGACTTTAACAGAAAGATCGACATCGATATTGCCACGTGTCGCTTTTGAATACGGGCAGAAGTTGTGTGTTTTCTCTAGTAACTCTTCTGCTTCTTCTTGCGATACACCCACGACTTCGACGACGAGTTTCGCTGCAATTTTCACACCGTTATCCGCTTCATCCTGTAAGAGGCTGACTTCTGAATTCGTCCGCGTCTCAACTCGTTTTTTTGCTTGGCGCGCCATCAAGTTGTAGGCACCATCAAAACAAGCGGCATATCCTGCTGCGAATAACTGTTCCGGGTTTGATGTCGGAATGTCTTCTTTGCCTTTTGTTCCTGGCATGACTAAATCGAGATTAATGACGTTATCGTCTGAAGCAACTTTCCCGTCGCGACCACCGACTGCAGATGCACGTGAAGTAAGAATGACGTTTGACATAATAAAAAACCCCTTTTCCTGTTGAATTGAAAAATGCTTTTTTTGCCACATAATCAGTAATACCCGTCACTGACGGAGATAAACACATAGAGTGTCAACTGCTTCAACTGCTCGATTTTGTTGATGGACAAAAAAAGACGATGAACTTCAAGTCCATCGTCTTTTGAATGCTATTTCTTATCCGATATCTTCTGTTTCAATTGCTTCTTGATCAGGCAACTGAAGATAAATTGATTTGACCTGGTGATTATCGACTTCCATCACTTTAATCGTGTACGCCTGATAGCGGAATTCTTGACCGCTCGACACTTCTGTATCCTGTGCCATGACCCAGCCACCAATTGTATCAATGTCTTCCTCTTCAATTCCAAGGTTAAAGCGCTCATTTAAGTCGTCAATCAAGACACGTCCTGAAATCCGATACAACCTCTCATGAATCTGCTCGATATCTGCTTTCTCATCTTTATCGAATTCATCTCGGATTTCTCCAACGATTTCTTCCAATATGTCTTCCATCGTAATCACACCAGCTGTACCACCGTACTCATCAATGACGAGCGCCATTGGCGTCCGCTCCACCTGCATTTTCAACATCGCGTCTTGAAGCGGTGAATACTCAGATACAATCGGCAAGTTGTGGATGTAATAACTTAATGCTTTCCCCTTGTTTGCCATATGATCCGTAAATAACTGCTTTGCATTGATGAAGCCAAGGATTTTATCCTTATCTCCCTCTTCCGCTACTGGATAACGTGTGAACTGATACTCTTCAACAAGGCGAATGATATCCTCCATCGATGCATCGTTCGAAATCGTGATTAAGTCCGTTCGCGGTAACATGATATCTTTTGCGATCCGCTCATCGAACGAGAAGATGTTCTGCATGTAGGAAAGTTCAGTCTGGTTGATTTCTCCACTCTTATAACTCTGTGTCATGATGATTTTAATCTCTTCTTCAGAATGGACTTCTTCGTGTCCCGCTGGCTCGACGCCAAACAAACGAAGAATCACGCGTGCTGAACCATTCAATGTCCAGATGAACGGTTTCATGATTTTACCGAACCAATAAAGTGGTGGCGCGAGTAACATCGTGATCGCTTCCGTTTTTTGAATGGCGAGAGATTTCGGAGCAAGTTCTCCAAGTACGACATGAAGAAACGTTACAATCGAGAATGCAAGAACAAACGAAATGATCGTCGAAACGGAATTCGGGATGTCAATCTCTTCGAACAACATACCGAGAATTGCGCCTACCGTCGATTCTCCTAACCACCCGAGACCAAGCGCTGTCACGGTAATACCAAGTTGACAGGCTGATAAATAATAATCCAAATTCTCAAGTAGCCGCTTCGCCACTTTCGCAGTCTTGCTTCCTTCTGTAATCAACTGATCGATTCGAGACATTCGCATTTTGACGACCGAAAATTCGGCGGCAACAAAAAAAGCCGTCAAGACGATAAGTAGTGCAATGACGAGTAGTCGAATAATGATCGTTGTCGTGTCGAATGTCTCCATTGAGTGTGTACTGTCCAATCGTTTCCCCGAAGAAAGGGGATTCACCTCCATTTAATATAAAGCCAGATGCCGAGGCATCTGGTGGTTTACAGCAAAAAGAAGCTTCAATCTTTCAAAGCTTCCCTACTTTTTCATATTCATACTATAACGGAACTTTCATAAAATGTGTACTTGAAGACATCATTTCAATCCATCATACAACATAGAGAATGAAGATCACGATCATGAGTAACATCGCGATTCCTTTTAATAATGCACTTGATAAAATTCCTAGGACAGTCCCAATTCCGACTGAAACTGAAGTTTGCCATGTCTTTTTACTAATGATTTTCTCCGTTAAGATGGCAAACACGAAGGGGAAAATCAATAATCCGATACCCGGCAATATAAATGGTCCTGCAATCAATCCAACTGTCGTCGCAATCTTAGCTGCTTGTGAGCCTCCCCGCCGATCAACGGTGTAGGCACTGACGAGGTAGTCGAGTGTAAATAAGAGGATGATAAAAATCGCTTGAATCACCCAAAAACTAATCGATAACTCAGAGAAGCCGAATCCAAATCCATAAATCAAAAAGCCCACTACTAAAATTGGTGCACTTGGGATGATCGGATATACGAGACCTACAAAAGCGACTAGAAAACAAACGACGATCAGACTCCATAACAAGATTGTCACTTTCTATCCCTCCCTTCCTGTGAAACTCTTGCCCATTATTACGTCGAAGGTGAGGCAAAGGTTTCATTCAACGCCCGATGTATTTGATTTTGTAGAAAATCGCGATCCCAGTCGTTCATTTTTTCAAAACGTGCTTCCGAACAGATGTATGGAATGAATCGTTGAATCGTCTCACAGTGACTTGGTAACCCATTTTTCTTCATTGTCCCGAGTGACTCGAGCATCGTTGCAAGAACAGAAATATCCTCTGCTCCGTAATGTCGCAGTTGATAAAACGTCGTATATAACAATTGTTGATAAGTTTCCCGGACGATGATATGTTGCTGTTCCTCTCCAACGACTAGTACACCATCCGGTATCACAGCATACTGGCGCATTAAATCACCTATGATCCGAATGGCATGTCTTGCTGTATTCGGATCATTGATTCCTGGAGAGATAGCACGTAATGCAACTTCACTTAACTTTTCAAGAATAAATGCAAAATCCTGTTCTGAAGATTTCGTCGGACCAATCAAGATGTTTCCATCGATATCTTTGCATGTTGCGCGTCCGATGACCTCTCCCTCTGTTACGAAAGAACCGACCGTTCGATGAATATACACGTTTTCTTTCTGATCGAAGGCATCATAATCAACCGCTTGAATATATCCAGTTTGTGTCGCCTGAATACGATGAGGATGATTTATCGTCATCTTCTTTTCTGTAATTCTCTGTTCTCCCGATTCCAAATGCTTGAGTTGACGTTTTAACAATTCATTCCCTTCACTGTGCAATCGATCGAGTAAAGTCGTGACGCGAATCGACTGGCTGACGATATGAATGAATGCGACGAATGCGACGATCGATATCAGCACAACGAGAACGGCTACAGCTGAAGCGACAACGCTCGTCTTTAAAGCCGGACGAAGGAAAAACAACATCGTCATGGAATAACTGACTGCTCCGATGAAAATACCGAAAATGTGTTGCACCTGTCGATTTTCAATGAAGTTAGGTAACGTGCGTGGTGAGAATTGTGATGAATAGGTCGTCAAGACGACAAGAATGGTCGAGAATGTAAATGTCATCATGGCGAGCAGTCCGGTAAAAACCGAACTGTGGATCGTCTGTGCTAAGCCAAGTGTCGTTTGCCACTCTTTTGGAAACCAGTCTGATACATACACATCTAACCACGTCACGACACCCGTCAGTCCTATACCGATAAGTCCGTAAAGTAACGGCCACCACCAATTAATTTCTCGTGATAGGACTTTCAGTTTCTTCAAAATAAAATTCCTCCTCTTTATAGTACTATATTGAATAAATTCCTGATTTAGAGCGCTTTAAAACCCTATTCCATTCATCAGTTTGAGCAATATATTTGGTCGAAGTGCACGGATGTGTTTTACTTCTTTTCATAACGTGAATAACTTAATTGTTATGAAAACGAATGGGAGATGAAATGATATGGCTCAACAAAACGAAGCAACATTGCATACAGATTTCACGAAAATTTATATTGATGGTCAGTGGCGCACAGGCGCAAGTGACAGCAACATGACGAATACGAATCCGTTCACGGGTGAAGAGCTTTTCACGATCTCTGCAGCGAATCAACAAGATTTAGATGATGCGTATGAAGCGGCTCAAGTCGCTCAAAAAGAGTGGGCGAAAGTTCCTGCTTTAAAACGCCAAGGTCTGATCGAAAACTTCTTGAAAGTCTTATACGAAGAAAAAGAAACAATCATCGAATGGTTGATTAAAGAGTCCGGCAGTACACGTATTAAAGCAGAAGGTGAATTCCTTGCTTCTGTCCTGATCGTCAAGGAAGCTGCTACATTCCCACTGCGGATGCACGGTGAAATTCGTCCATCGGTCGTACCAGGTAAAGAAAACCGAATCTACCGTAAAGCACTTGGCGTCATCGGCGTCATCAGTCCATGGAACTTCCCGTTCCATTTAGCTGTTCGTTCGATTGCTACTGCCATTGCCATCGGAAACGCAGTCGTCGTCAAACCGGCTACAGATACACCTGTCTCAGGCGGATTGATTTTTGCTAGCCTGTTCGAAAAAGCCGGATTACCAAAAGGCGTCTTGAATGTCATCGTTGGTCGCGGTTCGGAAATTGGCGACGCGATCGTTGAACATCCTGTACCACGCCTGATTTCATTTACAGGTTCCACTGAAGTTGGTCGTCACATTGGTGAGCTTGCCGGCAAACATTTGAAGAAAACGGCGCTTGAACTTGGCGGAAACAACGTCTTCGTCGTACTTGATGATGCAGACCTCGACCGCGCTGTTGAATCTGCTATCTACAGCAAGTTCTACCACCAAGGTCAAATCTGTATGTCAACGAACCGGATTCTTGTTGCCTCTTCGATTCATGATGAGTTCGTCGAGAAGTACGTTGCTCGTGTAAAAGAATTACAATACGGTGATCCATCACACGACCGGACACAAGTCGGACCGCTCATCAACCAATCACAAGTTGAACGGATTCTTGAAGACCTCGAGAAAACAAAAGCTGCTGGCGCAACCGTTCGTGTTGGTGGAGAAGCTAAAGATAACGTCATCGCACCTACAGTCGTGACAGGCGTTACGAATGATATGCCGCTTGCTAAAAATGAAATCTTCGGACCAGTCGCTGTCATCATCCCGTTCGATACGGATGAAGAAGCACTTGAAATCGCGAACTCACTCCCATACGGATTAAGTGGTGCTGTGCACGGTTCTTCTATTGAACGTGCGACTGCCTTTGCGCTTGAAGTTGAAACAGGTATGATTCACATCAATGACCAATCAGTCAACGATGAGCCACATATGCCATTTGGTGGTGAAAAAGATTCAGGACTTGGTCGCTTCAACGGTGAATGGGTACTTGAAGAATTCTCGACTGTCCAATGGTTGTCTGTCATGCATGATCGCCGTCAATACAAACCTTTCTTCGAATAATATAAGAGTAGGGTTCTCCCCTACTCTACATACTTTTATTAAGGAGTGATTTTATATGCCATTATTACGATTCGACGTTATTGAAGGACGTTCAGAAGAAGAGTTAAAAACCTTACTCGACACCGCACACGATGCAATGGTCGAAGCATTTGATGTCCCAGAACGTGATCGTTATCAAATTGTGCATACGCATAAAGCACATGAGATGGTCATTCAAGATACAGGACTTGGTTTTGAACGGAGTAAAGATATCGTCCTCATCAGTGTGACAAGTAAAACGCGGACGGAAGAGAAAAAACAACGTCTTTATCAATTACTTGCCGAACGTTTGCAAGCAAACTGTGGACTTGCACCGACTGATTTGATGGTTTCGATCGTCGAAAACGATGCTGCAGACTGGAGTTTTGGTCTCGGTGAAGCACAGTTTTTGACAGGCAAACTATAATTTCTCGCAAATAGAACGAAAAAAGGAAGTGTATTACCGATAAGGTTCGGTAGTACATTTCCTTTTTTGCTTACATTTCATTAAATAATCAACGAACATTCATATGATTTATTCCTCAGTCTCCTCCACCTTCTCACGTGGATTTTCTCTCTGTAATGGTGCTTTCCAACTAAACTGATCAGGTTCTGGAACGAAATCGAGACCACCTGGATGAAATGGTTGGCAACGGAGCAAACGACGTGTCGTCAAATAACTGCCTTTTACTGCACCATGACGTTCGATCGCCTCCATCCCGTAATGGGAACATGTTGGATAAAATCGACAGGTAGCTGGTTTCATGGGAGAGATAGCTTTCTGATAAAAGCGAATTCCTCCCATTAAGACACGTTTCATACTGTCCCTTCTTTCGTCTTTTTTTTCTAGTGTAACGCATCTTTCCATCATTTTCAGATGTTCTGCCTTATACTAAAAAGAGAATTAAAAGAAGGATGTGTTGAAATGAAGGCATTAACATTCCATGAATTCGGAACGTCCGATGTACTACGGTTCGAAGACCTGCCAACACCAACAATCACCGAACATGAAGTTCTGATTGAAATGAAAGCGATTGGTCTGAATTTCGCAGATATCTATCGTCGCAAAGGTAACTACCATCTAGAAGGTCAGCCTCCGTATATTTTAGGTTACGAAGGATCAGGCGTCATCACAGCGGTTGGTGCAACTGTTTCTACGTTCTACGTAGGTCAACGCGTTGCTTTTGCGGACGTCCCGCTTGCGAATGCTGAGTACGTAGCAGCACCCGTCGATAAATTGATTCCTCTTCCTGACGGTATCTCATACGAAACAGCTGCGTCTGTCTTATTGCAAGGGTTGACGGCACATTATTTGACCCGCGACAGTTATCGCGTCCAACCAGGAGATACCATCTTAGTACACGCTGCTGCAGGTGGCGTAGGTCAATTATTGACACAGCTTATTCGATTACTCGGTGCAACACCGATTGGGTTGACCTCTTCTTCTGATAAAGCACAGATTGCCAAAACAGCTGGCTGTGAGTCTGTCTATTTGTATTCAGAAAACTGGGTCGAGCAAGTGCTTTCACAAACGTCAGGTAAAGGAGTTGATGTTGTCTACGAATCAATCGGTTCGACATTAATGGATAGTTTCCATGTGACAAAAGTTCATGGAACTGTTGTATTCTATGGTATGGCAGGCGGTGACCCTACTCCTGTCGATCCTCGCTTTTTGATGGACACATCAAAAACATTAACGGGTGGTGATCTTTGGAACGTATTAACATCTTCTGAAGAACGAATCCGTAGATCCGGTGAATTGTTTGATTGGATTTTATCCGGTCACCTCACCCTGTCTTCTCCTACAACATTTGCTTTATCTGATGGAAAATCAGCGCATGACTTTTTAGAAAGTCGACGCAGCACAGGAAAATTACTTTTGCTTCCTTAACTCGTTTTTTTGAGACGACTCCCTGCGAGTCGTCTTTTTTTATGTGAAATCAAGATTATCGATTGCTTTTTTACAATGAAGAGAGTAAAGTAAATCTCATCAAAACCTAAAACTCAAATTAGTTTTGAGTTTTAGAAAGGGGATTTGTATTTATGTTTCGCTCAGAATGGAAGAAATTGAAGAGTCCGATGATGATTGTCGTCATTCTCGCCCTCATCCTCGTGCCATTTCTCTACAACTCCATCTTCTTATCTGCATTCTGGGACCCATACGGTCGGACAGAAGATATTAAGGTCGCTATCGTGAATGAAGACAGTGCGACGAAGTTTAAAGGAGAAAAAGTCGACATCGGGGATCAATTTGTCGATAAACTCAAAAAAAATGATGATTTTGATTGGCAGTTCTTATCTAAGAACAAAGCCGAAAAAGAATTACGTGACGGCAAAATCTATATGACGGTCGTTATTCCGAAGAATTTCTCTAAAAATGCAACGACACTACTCGACGATCATCCGAAGAAAATTGAGTTGGAATACTACTTAAATCCAGCCAAAAACTACTCTGGAACACAAATTTCGAGTACGGCTGCAAAACAATTAAACGAAAAGATCCGAAAATCCGTTACGAAACAATATAGTAGCGCAATCTTCGGTGCCTTAAAGAAAATCGCAAATGGCATGGAAAAGGCATCAGACGGTTCTTCTAAACTTGAGGACGGAAACCATAAAACAGCAGATGGTGCCAAAACGCTGGCAACGAATCTTGGAAAACTCGCGGATGGTAGTCTCACACTGTCCGAAAAACTCGGGGAAGCAAATCAAGGCTCTAAAAAACTCAGTGATGGGGCAACGACACTCGACGAAAAGACCGCCCTCTTCGCTCAAAAAACGGGTGAGTTATCTTCTGGTTTGAACACACTCGATGAAAACGGTGGCAAGTTACAGGCAGGTGCCGCGCAACTCGAAGACGGCGCAACAAAACTCAGTGGTGGCTCAACACAGGTCCGCCAAGGGGCAGAACAACTTGCTGCAGGTACGGCTCAACTCAATGAAAAAATCCCTCAATTGACGGATGGATTAAATCAATTGGACGAAAAGGCACAGGCAGCTAATGCGTTATTAAATCAATTAAATCAAGATGCTGCGCAATCTAAACAAGACTTACGTGCTCGTCGAGAAGCTCTTGAAGCAAATGCCGCTCAACTAAAACAAGTTATTTCCGCTTCTGATCAATTATCAGATGAAGAAAAGCAAAACTTACTAGGCACAATCGGAACTTTAGAAGAAAATATCAAGAATCTCGCTTCACAAGAAGGCGCAATTGATCAGAGTCTTGCTCAAGCTACGGAAGCAACGAAAAAAATCGGTCAACTCGCTGCTGGCGGAAAACAAGTCGAATCAGCTGTATCACAACTAAACGCTGGGCAATTAAAGCTCGTCGATGGTGCGAAACAAGTCGAGTCTGGCGCACAACAATTAGCAAGCGGACAACAGACATTTAATGAAAAACTTGGTCAATATACTGCGGGTGTGCATAAAGCTGCATCAGGCGGCGCACAACTTGCTGACGGTGCAAATCAGCTTTCAGATGGAACGCATCAACTTCAAACAGGTGCTAGCGCGTTAAATAGCGGGTTAGGACAATTGGCATCTGGTTCAACTACGATTACAGACGGAATTGGTAAAACAACCGACGGCGCTTCAAAAATCGCGGATGCCAACACGAAACTCGAAGATGGTGCTAAAACGCTAAAGGATGAGCTCAGCAAAGGAGCTAAAGATGTAACGGTTAAGCCGACAAAAGAACGGGATAATATGCTTGCAGAACCCGTCGTCTTAAAAGAACATGACTATTCGACAGTCAACAACTATGGCTCTGGTTTATCAGCCTATATTCTAAGTATTGCCTTGTTTGCAGGCGCATTGATGTTCTCTTCTGTTTATCAGATTCGTCCAGAACATGGTGAGAGTCTGAGCTGGCGCTTCCTTGTCGGTAAATTATCACTTATCTTACCGATTGGAGCATTGCAAGGTGTCGCAGCGGCTACAGCAATCGTTTATGTCCTTGATGCTGATGTTGCGAGTGTCCCTGCGCTCTATGGATTTGCTGCCTTAACAGGGATGACGTTTATTACAATCCTGTTCACGCTCGCGATGCTCCTCGGTCGCGTCGGACAGTTTATTGCCTTCCTACTACTCCTTCTCCAAATCGGTGGTAG
Organism: Exiguobacterium sp. EA-TM-5; assembly: GCF_053878415.1. NCBI lineage: Bacteria > Bacillati > Bacillota > Bacilli > Caryophanales > Exiguobacterium > Exiguobacterium sp. EA-TM-5. Next base: position 3,031,097 of record NZ_CM132670.1, read on the forward strand.
TGGTGGTACGTTCCCAGTCGAAATGACACCAAGCTTCTTCCAATCGATTCACGCATTCTTACCAATGACGTATTCAGTCGGTGGATTCCGTGAAGCTCTTGGACTTGGTGTAACGGATGCCCTCGTTTCAAACAGTCAAGTTCTTGCGATTATCTTAGTCGTCGCCTTGATCATCAGCTTCGTTGGAGGGCTCGGAGCCAAACGGATTCTACTCTCAACGAAAGCGAGACGAAAACAACATGACACAGTCTGATAAAGAAACATTGATACTCGACTCAGCGATGGCTTGCTTTTCAGAACTCGGTTATAAAGGAACGACAATTGAGCGTGTCGCTCGACGCGCTCATGTCGGGAAACCGACTGTCTATCAGCTGTTTGAAAGCAAACTCAACTTATTTGAATCTCTCGTGACACGTGTGCTACAAGAGATGAAAGAAGAAGCGGAACGCGCTTATGTCGAACATGCGACAGTGGAAGAAAATAAACAAGCCATGATCGATGCCATTGTTTATCATCAGCAACAACATTTGTTCATTCTTCAAATCATCGAAGAAACACGTAACTTAAAATTACAAGAGATGCAGGAATTACGAACACGAATCGAACGACATGTCGTCGAATATCTTAAAACGCTACTTGAGACTCGCCTTGGACAAGACGATCGCGACGTACCCGTCGACGTCACGGCCTTTTTGATTTTCCGGACGTACATTGCGTTGATTGCCGAATGGCCATTGATTGCTCGTCCGCTCGAACTCGATACGATTCGTCGTGCCATGTTGCGTATCCTATGAATTAAAAAAACCGCCGATCAGCTGATTGGCGGTTTTTTCGATTCTTGATTCTTTTCTAAATCACGTGCTGTCTGGCTAGATGTGACTGTTTTTTCATCCTTCAGCGTTCCAAACAACCAATCTCCTACTGGATTCGAGACACCGAACCAATAGTGTTCATTTTTGAAATGATGCAACAGATGCGTCTTTTTCATCCATTTTCCAAAACGCGTTCTCGGTTTCAGCGGAACATGCGCCACATAATGCTTCCATTCGTAAACAAGTAACATAACGATCAATCCACTTGCCGCTGCAGCTGTCAAAACGACAGACTGTGTCAAAAGATATGTCAGACCTGTAAAAAATCCGAGATTCGGTAACGAATACCAAATCGGTAAAAATAACAGATGAAGTTCATTTGGATGTGCATGATGATCATAGTGGAGCCGTTTCAACAGTTTTCGTCCAAGCGCATTTTTAGGTGGTGGTAAATGGAACAAAAATCGATGCGTCAAGTATTCACTGAAGCTAAAGACGATTAATCCAAGGAAAAAGAACAGTAGAATCGACCAATGAAATGGTTGAGCAATGGCATAACCGCTTATTCCGATCAGTAGTAAGAGCATGATCAAAATATCTGGAAATAGGAAAAAACGACGATAGATATCTGACATAGATGCCCTCTCCTTTCTTTTTTGTTACTGCGTCTAATCGTACGTTCATGGATTCGTCACGTTTTTCAATTCATGTCATATAATCATTGTCGATCCTTCCCTTATACTAAATAGAGAATGGAGTGATGATCACTTTGAGTTTATCGACCGGAATAATCTTTGTTTTACTCGCTTATACACTTATGGCGCTTTACGACATGTGGCAAGTATATCGGACAACTAGTAAGCTCTGGATATTCGTTTTATTTCTTGCAACACTAATTAGTCTCGTGATTGCCTTTTTTGTGGCCCCTGTCCTTGCACTATTCTTCTACTGGTCACGCCATCCATTGAAACGAAATATCGGTATTGTGCTACTGATCGTTGTAAGTCTCGTATCAATCATGATGAAATTATCGGGTTGATCGACTCCCTTCATGAATGTTTCATGAAGGGTTTTTCATGTTCTACTACCGAAGAAGAGACGGCGCATCAACTCACGTTCCGGCATCTCCGTCGCATTGAGTACATCTAGAAATGGTCGGTCATCATATGGAATTGTCAGGATTTCTGAACGGACTTGATTCTTCTTCCAGTCGATGATTGCTATTGGAGCGATGGCTGTTTCCTGACATCCAAGTGCACCAGGATTGATATAGAGTGTCTGCCCCGTCTCGACTTGTTGCGTTGGATGATGGTGACCAAAACCAATGATTCGCGCCTCATTTTCCGTAAACAAGGCGGATAAGTTTTCTTTTGTTCCCTCTACTGCTGGTTTGAGCGGATCATCACCGATCTTCTTCGTTAGATCCGCATAGGCATAATGCGTCAGATGCATAATTTGTTCTTGATGCGTGATATTTAACACGCGCGGCAAGCTTTCCAGATACTTCTGATTCTCTTGCGTCAATGTGTCCGCGATCCATTGATGATGCTCTTTAGCATGTCGGTAGCTATCGGGATAAACTTCCTCATGGATCAAAGCAAGAACACATTCATCATGGTTCCCGGAAATCGTTTGAATATCTGATCGTTGTCTCAATAAATTGATAACCTCATTGTGTTCTGGTCCGATTCCAACGAGATCGCCAAGACAATATACGGCATCGATATCTGATTGTTGATCGAGGTAAGACAACACGGCACGCAATGCTGCAGCATTCCCGTGAATATCTGTAAAAATCATCACTTTCATGTAAACGCCTCCATTGTTGATAGGTTAGGATTTCCCGGGTGCTATGGTGAATTCCTGTAAGATTTCGGAAAAAATAAATTGTCAGAAAATATTGATTATTGTTTTTGAGCGTGTTAGGCTTAGAAAAATTCACAGAGAGGGGCACGATTTAATGATTTCGACACAACAACCATTTAACCAAGCTGGACGACTGATTATTCTATGCATGAGGGACTGAAAACTTTTCCGATGATGAAACGGAAATGATTTTTGGGCCCTTCTTTCGATGCATCGAATGAGGCGCCCGCACAGAATGAGTGGCGCCTATCCCAAAAACGGATAGGCTTTTTTCATGGCAAAAATAGAGATAGATAGAGAGGATGACAACGTTGAAAGAATATGCGATGGATCGAATGGTAAAAGTATCAGCTGGAATGGCAAATGCCGTTCTTGTAACACTTGGTGTCGGACTCCTGATTGAGACGCTCGGAAATCTTCTACATATCCAAATGTTACTGACGATTGGCGGTGTTGCAAAAGTACTACTCGCTCCAGCACTTGGTGCCGGTATCGCCTTTCAGCTCGGAGGAAACACACTCGTTTTGTTCAGTGCGATGATTGCAGCCACGATTGGTGGTGCCGCCCTTCAATCGACCGCTTCCGGACTTGTTCTTGTTCCCGGGCAGCCCATCAGTGCATTACTCGCTGCTGCAGTGGCTGTATACGTTGGAAAACGTATAACTGGAAAAACGAAATTTGACATGATGGTCATCCCGATGAGTGCCGTCTTAGCTGGTGGTATCACTGGAATCGGGGCTGCTGCCGTCACGACACCACTCCTTACAAAATTCAGCGCCATGATTACAGCGTCGGTCGAGTCGTCTCCTATTGCTACGTCTCTTGTCATTGCACTCATCTTTAGTGTCTTATTGATGTCTCCTGCTTCGTCCGCTGCACTTGCTATCGCTTTACAACTTGATCCTGTGGCGAGTGCCGCTGCACTCATTGGCTGTTCCGCTCAATTTGTCGGCTTTACGTTAATGGCATACCGTCAGACAGATCCAGGTGGTTTGATTGCTTCGTTCTTTGTGACTCCTAAAGTACAGTTCCCGAATATCGTTAAAAATCCACGTCTTGTCGTTGCACCGTTCCTTGCAGCGATGATCTCGGCGCCTGTAGCGACGCTTCTTCTCTCTTTGAAAGTACCGTATGAACTCGCAGGGCTTGGTTTAAATTCGATGATTGCTCCACTCAACATCTTCGTCAATCAAGGACCACAAGCTTTCTTTGTCTTTTTCTTGACGGGTGTTGTCTTACCCGGTGTCTTGACGTTCGTTTTCTATCGATTGACGACTGTCGCAGGGTGGACGAAGCGCGGTGATCTTCATCTCGAGATCCAATAAAAGGATTTACCTATCTTCTAACTATTCCTGATTGATTTCGGGAATAGTTTTTTAACGCAAAAAAAATCGCTCCTTCGAAAAGGAACGATTTCGGTATGATTCTGACTGGGCTCGAACCAGCGACCTCTACCCTGTCAAGGTAGCGCTCTCCCAGCTGAGCTACAGAATCATGCTGTGTTGTTACTGGGTATATTTTTATTATAGCAACATATCGAAAAGTGTAAAGCCTTTTTACAAAAAATTTTTATCTTTTTTTAAAAAGATCTTTTTCAATAAAAACAGTTTTAAAGTTGCGGGTTCTATGAGTGTCCTCTACTATGTAAATAAGCACATATAAATGAAAGGAGCGTTCACATGAACTTTTTAACCCGATTCAGTTTGAAGAACTCGGTTGCTGTCTTCATCATTGCAATCCTATTAATTTTAGGGGGCGTCTATTCCTTCTCACAATTAAAAGTCGATCAGTTCCCGGAAATCGAGTTTCCTCAGATTTCAATCGAAGCGGTTTATCCCGGTGCCTCACCTGACGATGTCGATAAACAAGTCGTCTCAAAGCTTGAAACTTCCCTTAAAGGTATTGAAGGTGCTACCAAGCTGACAAGCTCTTCTTATGAAAGTATTGGTATCTTAAATATCGAATTCCCGTTCGATACTGATATGGATAAGGTCGAACAACAAATCGATGCCGCTATCCAAGATGCAAACCTCCCGGAGGAAGCAACGACGAAATTAAATCGTCTATCATTCGGCTCATTCCCGATCTATAACATCTCCTTCTTTAGTAAGGATGGTAAAGATATCGAGAAAATTCTGAAGGAAGAGATTGAGCCTGAACTAAACAAAATTCCAGGCGTCAACAGCGTCTCCGTTGGTGGTTATAAGGACGATCTCGTTCAAATTACCGTCGATAAGGAGAAAGCGACGAAAGCAGGACTGTCACTTTCGAGTATCAAAGAACAAATCAATGGAAAATATGTCTCGTTCCCATCTGGACAATTATCGGAAAACGACTCGAAGATTCCGATTCGCGTCGAGGAAAAACTAGAAAATCTAGATAAACTAAAAAATCTTCAATTAACACCTGCTGCTGGTGCAACTGGTTCAACTAGTAACAGTCAAACAGGTGGTTCATCGGCTGGCGGTCCGCCGCAAGGTGCAACGCAAGGACCAACAAGTACAACAGGTGGAGCGACTGCAGATCAGGCATCTCAACCTGCAGAACCGATTCGCCTCGAAAATATCGCAAAAATCGAAGCGGTTTCGCAACAAAGCGAAAAAACACGTTACGACTTAAAAGACTCTTTATCGATGGCGATTACGAAAAAACAAGATGCCAATACGGTCGAAATCGCAGATGAAGTCACGAAGATCCTCAATAAATATGACGACCAAGTCGACTATACGATTGGTATCGATTCAGCGAAAGATATCGAGGAGTCCGTTGCGACACTTGTCAAAGAAGGATTACTGGGTGCCCTCTTCGCATCGCTCGCTGTGCTCTTATTCTTACGGAACATCCGTGCGACGATCATCGCTATCGTATCGATTCCGTTATCGTTGCTCATCGCAGCGATCTTCTTGAACTGGCAAGATATCTCATTGAATATCATGACGCTTGGTGGGATGGCTGTTGCAGTCGGTCGTGTCGTCGATGATAGTATCGTCGTCATCGAAAACATCTTCCGGCGCGTTCGAAAATCCGAATCCGGTATGACGGATGAGATCATCGAACAATCGACGAAGGAAATTCTAAAAGCAATTACCTCATCGACGTTGACGACCGTCGTCGTCTTCCTTCCAATCGGATTTGTCGGTGGAATTACTGGTAAGTTCTTCTTACCGTTTGCTTTGACAATCATTTTCTCGTTACTTGCTTCACTACTCGTTGCCATCACGATCGTACCGATTCTCGCGAAGTTTGCTTTCAAGAAGGTACCAGCTGAAGAAAAAGAAGGTGCTCTTCAACGGTGGTACGGTAAGCTGATTGAAAAATCACTCTCGCACAAGGCAATCATCTTGATTGTATCGTTCGTTCTTCTCGGTGGTTCTCTTGCGATCGTACCGCGTCTCGGCTTTACGTTCATTCCGAACGAAGCGTCGAAGACGTTAACGGCATCGCTTGAACTCCCAGCTGCCACATCACTTGAAAAGACAAGTGACGTTTCGTTTGAGATGGAAAAGATGTTCGATAAAGAACAAGCAATTGCTGACGTGACGACTTCTGTTGGTGCCCGTGACTTTACGACAGGCTTACGTCTTGACAATAAAGCAAGCTACTTCCTGAACTTGAAGGACGGCGCAAACGTCGAAAAGACAATCAAGTCACTTGAAACACAGATGGAAGACATCGCTCAAGGTGAAAATGTTGATGTTAAAATTAGTGTGGCTGAGCTATCGACAGGTGGTCCTCCATCGAATAACAACGTCGATGTCGACTTGTTCTCAAACGACCTTGAAGCCCTTCAAGAAGCAGCAAAACTCGTCGAAGATAATATGTCGAAAAACAATGATTTGAAATATATCACAAACAACTTCAGCGAAAAACAAAAGCAGTTCCTCGTTGAAATTGATCCAGAAAAAGCAAGTGATCGTGGACTATCTGGCTTCCAGATTCTCGGTACCGTTAACGATCAAACGAAACCGGTCACAGTTGGTACGCTAAATCTCGATAATAAGGATCAAGATGTACAATTATCTTACGAAGAAGGACTCGTCTCGAAAGAAGATCTCGAAGACGTCCAACTCTTCTCAGCAAACGGTCCTGTCGCTTTAAAAGATGTGGCGAACGTCAATGAAGTTGAGACATTCACATCGATTCAAAAGCTTGACGGAAAAGTCTATGCTCGCGTATCTGGACAAGTCAAAGGAGACGATGTCCAAAACGTATCGAATGCAGTGAAAGCTGACGTCGAAAAAATTGACTTACCAGACGGTGTTTCATTGACGAGTGGTGGCGGAAACGATGATACAATCGAAATCTTCCAATCACTCGGAATCGCAATCGTCGTTGCGATCGGACTCGTATACCTGACAATGTTGATCACATTCGGAAAAGCTCGTATTCCTTTCATCATCTTGTCATCTCTAATTTTCGTTCCAATCGGTTCGCTTGTCACGCTCTTCTTAGCAAAAGAACCGCTATCGGTCAGTGTCATGATTGGTTTCCTCATGTTGATCGGAATTGTTACCACGAACGCAATCGTTCTCGTTGACCGGATTGGTCAAAACGTTGGACGTGGTATGCCAATTCGTGAATCATTGATTGAAGCGGGTAAAACACGATTACGCCCAATTCTGATGACCGCATTTGCAACAATCATGGCATTGGTACCACTCGCATTGACAACTTCTTCAGGAACGTTGATCTCAAAAGGTCTTGCCTTAACGGTTATCGGCGGATTAACGACATCTACGTTGTTGACGCTCATCATCGTTCCAGTCGTCTATGAGTTGTTCTTCTTCAAAAAAGCAAAAAAAGAACGCACAACTAAATAACTGCACATCAAAAGGAGCCGATCGCGATTAAAGCGATCGGCTCCTTTCATTCAATAACGCTTACGATTCTAACTGTTCATCGGTTCGTTCTAATGTACCTTCATGTTGCGCTACTAATCCATCGAGAACGGATGGTTCAAACTCTTCACCAATAGCAATGATTCCTGTTTGTCCAGGTGGAATGACACCGAGTGTTCGTTTGAACGTCTCTTGGATTTCTTGATTTTCCTTCATATCCTTCGAACCACCGATCAGCATACCGGTCATTGAACCAAGCAAGATACCAAACGGTCCTCCTAGGATACCAACTGCCATTCCGATCAGCGAACCCTTGACGGCGCGATTCGATCCGCTTAAATCTGCTGCATCTTCAAATGAAAAAGCACCATTTTCATTCCGTTTAATAACAGCAATCTGTTCAAAATCGACTTGTCCTCGAGCATGATACTTCTTCAACTCACTAAATACTTGATAGGATGTCGCTTCTTCTTTGAACGTAAACGTCATGATATGATGTTTTGCATCTTTTTTTGCCATTCGTTCCACCTCTTTCATCTGAGACGAATAACCGACTAAGTCAACATCCTCTATTTACCATGTTTTTAAGAAGTCGAAACCTTTATTGGTTTCCAAGGTGCGAGGTGGAAGTACTCCTCCATCGTTAGTCCACTAACTTTCAGGCGAGCAGCAAGCGTTGTTCCAACATAACGATAGTGCCAGCTTTCATACGTATAACCCGTCCAAGACTCTTTGCCCGATGGGTAGCGAAGATGGAAACCATACCGGTGAGCATTTGCAAACAACCACTTGGCTTCTTTGGTTTTTGCAAAACTAAACATTGCATATTTTGAAGAGTCTGCTCCTCCGATATCAAAAGCGAGACCTGTTTGGTGTTCGCTTTTCCCAGGTTCTGCACTATAGGTACTCGCCTTCTCATACCCATCACGTGCGACATATTTATCAAACAACGTTTTTTGATAGGTATAGGAGCGATATGTACTAAATGAAACGAGCGTGATCCCCTCTTTTTTAGCGGCTACACGCATTTTCTCAAACGCTGCTCTTGCTTGTTGATTCTCACCAGGAGCGTACGTCGAGCGGAGCGCTAAGTTCTTATTCACGATGAGAGTCTGACCGATACGTTTTCCGCCGATTTGCTCATCCGTGAGGAGATATTTCGTGCTGGCATAACCAATCTTCGTACCATATTGTACTTTTGACCATGTACCGACTTTCGACAGTTCCGTCACATAAATTCCCGTCGAAATAACGGCAATACTCGGTTGTTCCATCGATGCGCCTTGACGTAAATGAAGGGGTGTCTTGGCTTGTCGATAAGAAGATGTCGATGCATCGACTGCTGGTATGTAAGTTGATGTACAAGTTACCGCTGTGGCCAAGGTCATTATAAATATCTGTTTTTTACCCATTTTTTAATTTCCACCCAATCCAATGATATTTATATTCCATATTTTAGATTAATGATACCATTGTTTTTTTAAAACAGGGTTCTTTCAGAATGCTTGTCATGAAAATGAAGTATTTTTGAAGTTTTCCAAATGTAGCTTAAGGACGAATTACAATGGGTAAATAACGATGTATGCGTTTTCGAAACATGATTCTGATGTAGAAAGGAGTAGCGTACGTGTCACTTTGGGAATGGATTTTCAGTATGGGTAGCATCTGCTGGATCGGTGAGATGATTCGTTTTCGGAATCGCTCCGAGTCTAAGTCAGGCGCAGCAGAACAGGTTAGTTTTTATTTGATTTTTCTTGTCCTAAGCGGAACGATCGCCTGCGCTTTCCTCTTTGCAAATGAAACGGTTTCTTCATTCATGCGCATCTCTTCATGCATTTTGTTATGGTGTGGTGTTTCATTACGGCTGTGGGGAATTCTTCACTTAAAACAGCAGTTTACGCGACATGTCGTCGTGGCATCTGGTGATCAGCTCGTCAGTAGCGGTCCCTATCGCTTTTTACGGCACCCGTTATACAGTGGATTGTTGTTGATTACGATGAGCTTTCCCCTTTTCACCGGTCAGTCCGGACTATTCATTCTTTCTGGACTTTTGATGTTCTTTTTCTTGCTCTACCGGATTCGAATCGAGGAAGCGATGTTAACGAAAGGTTTTGGACCTGCCTATACGGTATGGGCCGCAAAACGAAAACGATTGATTCCATTCATCTATTAAAGGAGAAGTGATTCATTTGAAGAAACGCGCAATCGTCATTGGAGCCGGTCTTGCCGGTATGTCTGCTGCCATTCGTTTAGCTGGAGATGGTTATGCAGTCACGATGCTTGAAAAGAATGCGAACGTTGGTGGGAAACTGAATCAACGTAGTGGAAAAGGATTTACTTTCGATACTGGTCCTTCCATCTTAACGATGCCTTGGGTACTGGAACAACTCTTCTCAAGCGTACATCGGAACTTAGATGATTACTTAGAAATCGAACGCATCGAGCCACAATGGCGCACATTTTTTGAGGATGGAACAAAAATCGATGTCAAAGGTGATTTACCTGGAATGCTTGAAGAAGTCGAGCACGTCTCGTCACGTGCTGATTTCGTCGAACTGTTCCGCTACTCAAAGCAAATGTATGATTTGTGCCTCGACAGTTTTTATAAGTACAGCCTTGAAGATTTAAAGGACTTAAAAAAATATCATACAATGTCTGATTTGTTGAAGATGGATCCGATGAATACCGTTGCAACCGGTACGAAAAAACATCTCAATGATCCGTATCTTGAACAACTGTTCAACTATATGGTCATGTATGTTGGTTCCAACCCTTATCAGGCACCTGCAGTCTTCAATCAGATGATTTACGTTCAAATGGGGCTTGGTATCTACTATGTTAAAGGTGGCATGTATCAAATCGCACGTGCCATGAAACGTTTACTCGATGAACTCCGTGTTACGGTCCATCTCAACTCACCAGTGGAACAAATCGTCCTTGAAAATAAAAAAGCCGTTGGTGTCCTATCGAACGGAACCTTCCATGCAGCAGACATCGTCGTCTCAAACCTTGAGGTCATTCCAACTTACGAACGGATCGTACCCGAGAAAAAAGCCCGGAAGCAGGCTAAAAAGTTACAAGCATCGTTCGCACCATCCGTCTCCGGACTCGTATTACTACTCGGTGTGAACCGTGAGTACAGCGGGCTAGCGCATCATAATTTCTTTTTCTCAGAAAATCCAGAGCGTGAATTCGCTCAAATGTTCAAAGAAGGAACACCACCTGAAGATCCGACGATTTATGTCGGTGTTTCCTCGAAATCCGACGCTTCTCAAGCTCCTGAAGGGAAAGATAATTTATTCGTCTTAACACACGTCCCTCCTTTAACACTTCAAAAAGGAGAAGTCGACTGGGATGCCTATCGTGAGGTTGTTCTGGATAAACTGGAACGAATGGGCCTTCACGGTCTTCGGGAATCAATCGAGTTCGAATATCGTTTTACACCGGAAGATTTGAAGGAACTATATGGTCCAAACGGTGGATCGATTTATGGAGTAGCAGCTGATCGAAAGAAAAACGGTGGGTTCAAAATCCCATCGAAGAGTGACTTATATGAAGGACTTTATTTCGTCGGTGGTTCTACACATCCAGGGGGCGGTGTCCCGATGGTTACTTTGTCCGGTCAATTAACAGCGGACTTGATTCGCAAGCATGAAGGCGCTGTTCCTACGACTTAATATTTCTTCAATCAAAAAAGAGATGGAACTGATACAATCATCAGTTCCATCTCTTTTTCACTTCGTATTATTCCAAAGTGGTACGACGCGAATACTCACTTCCCCCCCTGATTCTACCTCCATTCGGCACACGGCCGGCATCGGTAAAGACTTCCAAAACGTGTAATCAAAAGTTGAGTCAAATGTCTCTAAGAGCAACACCATGATATTGCCATGTGTACCAAAGACCAACGTCTCTTCCGGATACTTCTTCACCAGTTCGTCGATGAATTGCCGAATTCGCAGCGCCCCTTCTTCATTCGTCTCGCCACCGTACGGATTTACGTTCGGATGTTTCCATACATACGTGACGGCTTCTTGAAAATCATCCAGTTCCCCTGGCGCTAACAACCGCTCTCGTAACGCTTCTTCCTCGATGATCGATCTTTGACGATCCATAGCAAGCGGCGCAATCGTCTCGATCGCGCGTAGATACGGACTGCTGTAGAACCGGTCAATCGGTATCCCTTGAAACGTCTCAAGTAGACGTTTTGCATCTGCTTGTCCTTTGTCAGAAAGTGGACGTGTCCGTTCCTCTGGTGAGTACGTCGAATGGGCGTGCCTTACAAAATAGAGTGTCGTCATGGTTGAAGCTCCCCCTTATTATTGCATCCAGCGGTAGCCGATGCCGCGAACCGTTTCAAGATGTTGTTCGATCGGAAAATCGGCAACACGCAATTTTTCTCTTAAATGTCTAATATGCGAGTCAATCGTTCGTTCTTCGACAGACGCTTCCACTCCCCATAGCAATGTCGTTAATTGATCGCGTGTCCATATGCGTCTTGGCGAATCCAGAAAAACGCCTAACAACTCGAATTCTGTTTTCGTCAACGAAATTGTTTGTTGTAAGTAGCTACAACGATATCCTTTCCGATCATAGGATAGACCATCATATCGTTGCTGCAATAAAACTTCCATCCGTCCAATCAGCTCCCCTTCTTGAATCGGTTTTGATACGTAATCATTCGCCCCGACTTCTCGCGTCCGGATGATGTCCTCTCGCTGATTTCGTGCCGTTACCATTAAAATCGGAACGTTAGAATGTTCTCGAATGAGACGGCAACATGTCCAACCGTCCATCTCTGGCATAATGACATCGAGTAAAATCAGATCGAATATATTTTGACGACAGAGATCAAACGCTTGTTGCGCAGAATCCACAAGCTGACACGTATATCCATACGGTTGAATGTATAATTTCAGTAGTTCAAGCATTCTCGGTTCATCATCTACGATTAATACATGCGGCATTTTATTTCTCCTTCCACTGCAGTGTAACTTGTGTTCCTTGTCCAAGTTGACTCTTGATGATCAACTCTGCTCCATGTGCCTGCGCAATGGCTTCAACGATCGATAGTCCAATACCTGTTCCTCCATGCTTTCGAGAACGAGACGCTTCCGTTCGATAGAGTCGTTTCGTTACATGAGACAAGGATTCTGCAGCTATCCCTTCTCCTGTATCTTCGATTTGAATGAAAGCACCTGCTTCATTGACACCATAACGAACGATGATTTTCCCAGACGAAGTATGTCGACGCGCATTTTCGATGATATTCATGATCATCTGACGTAGCTGCTGCGCATCACCCATCACTTGTAATCGCTCACCTTCTATCTCGAGCAAAATATTTTCTTGTTCGATGTCCTTACGCACTAACCGGATCACCTGATGAATCAAATCTTCGATATCGATTGGCTTTCGTTCCATCGTAAAAGCATTGGCATCAATCCGCACTAGCCAAAATAATTGTTCGATCCACTCATTCATTTGCTGACTTTCTTCTCGAATGATTGTGATGTAGCGTTGTTGTTCATCCGGCGTCAACGTTTGACGTTCGAGAATATCCGCGTAGCCCTTAATATATGTTAAAGGAGTTCGTAATTCGTGGGATACGCTTGTTAAAAATTCGGAGCGTTCCCGATTCAAAAAATCGAGATCCTGTTTTAATTGTTGAATGGAACGCGCCAATTGTCCCAGTTCATCTTGCCGATCAATCGGCAACTCTCCTCCTTCTCCATCCAAGAGACGCGCCGTCGCGTCTTCCATCTGAATCAACGGACGTGAAATAAGACGGGTCGTCCAAATACTTGCTGCACCTGCTAATAAAAGTGCCAGTAGACCGACTTGGAAAAATTGCTGTTTCAAAGGATCAAGAACGTGATCCACTATTTTTTTAGAAGCGAACATAAACACATGACCACGATGTTCTCCCTCAATGGTAATCGGACTGTCCGTCATTAAAAAATTTCGCATCGTTACGACTTTACCTTGTTGACGATAATCAAAATCTGTATGTTCTAATACACTTTTCATTTCACGCGTTAAAAGACGTGACGCTTCAAGTTGTTTCCCACTCGCATCTGTGATGACTACCGTAAACGACGAGTTTGCTTCCATCATGTTGACATGTTGCATCGTTGCTTGATTATACGAATCGACAAGTACATCACGATGTGTATTTCCGCGGTTCAGCAACCCATCGACTACTTCTTGTGTCCGCGTTTGAGATAACTGATAATACAATGTTCCGAACAGCACACTGCCGCAAATTAAAAATGCCGCAAGAACGATTCCTCCGACCGAGTATGAAATACGACGCATGATGTTTCCTCCTTTTCCTCTCTCATTTAGTATAGCGAAGAAAAGCGTCATGAACGCAGGCGGGCAAAACTGTCACCTCGTCTGCACACGATTTGCACAAATGCTGGGTATAGTAAAAAAGACTTGAGATTTCAGGAGGAATGAAGGATGAAAAAATCATGTACGTTAACAGCTCTCGCTCTTAGTTCCATGCTTTGGCTCGGTGCTTGTGGATCCGATTCAAGTAATGATGGAAGTACGGGTACTTCACATGACATGTCTCACGGAGATATGATGCATTCAAGTGACGGAAAACTCCCATCTGGTTTAAAAGAAGCGAGTAATCCAACTTATCCGAAAGGAAGTGACGTCACGTTGACGACGGATCATATGGACGGTATGAACGGAGCAAAAGCAACCATTGCTGGAGCTTACGATACTGTTGTGTATGCAATCAGTTACAAACCAACCGATGGTGGGAAAACAGTGAAGAATCACAAATGGGTCATTCAAGAAGAACTTGATCCAGTACCAACTAAGCCTTTACAAGTCGGTGACGAAACAACCGTCAAAGCAGATCATATGAAAGGCATGGATGGTGCGAAAGCAACGATTGATGAAGTAAAAGAGACGACAGTCTACATGGTAGACTATACACCGACTGATGGTGGTGATCCGGTCAAGAATCATAAATGGGTCACAGAAGATGAGTTGAAGAAGTAATAAAAAAAGCCCGCTTTTCCATTAAAGGAAAAGCGGGCTTTCGGTATGATTCTGACTGGGCTCGAACCAGCGACCTCTACCCTGTCAAGGTAGCGCTCTCCCAGCTGAGCTACAGAATCATGTTTGCAGTACGTTATGTACTTGCTAGGACATGTATTAATATATCAAGAAACTAAAAGGCTGACAAGTGTTTTTCGAAAAAAAAAAGAAAAAAAGAAAATGGAGGAATCAAACCCCGCTTCCTCCATTTTGAATGACTTATAGGAATGTTGAGACTTGATCGATTGGTAAGCGTAACGCTGGACGTTTTTTCGCATCTTCGACCGCTTTACCTACAGCAATCAACATGACTGGTACGTACCGTGATTCTGTGATAAACGTTTCCGCAAAACGCTGATGATCGAATCCACCCATTGCGAGTGTTGATAATCCACGCGCTTCTGCAGCAAGCATCAACTGCATCGCAGCAAGGCTCGCATTCGACATCGCTGCATCGCGCCCGTATGCTTCGCTTTGGTAAGCACCCTCTACTTGCGCCTTGATTGAATCGAATAAATCCTCTGTCATACCGCCTGCTTCTACTGCTGGACCATAGACTGGATTATAGTTTCGATTCGCTTGAACGTCTCCCAAAATCGCGATGACTACTGAAGCTGAAGTAATAGCTGGCTGATTATAAGCAATCGGCGCAAGTTGTTGTTTTGCTTCTTCTGAATGGAAAACGGTAAAGTGCCAGTGTTGTAGATTCCAAGCACTCGGCGCTGCTGTCGTCCATTCTAATAGTTCTTCTACTTCCTGTTTTGAAAGTTTGAACGTTTCGTCGTAATGACGAACAGAACGTCGTTCAGTTAAGACACGCATTGTATCAAGTGTTGCTTGTGTCATGTATGAATCCCCCTTATCATTATCAGATTACTTAGGTATCGTAGCATGTCTCTTTTTTATTGTCCTGTATCAATACTCGACATTTATAAACTGTTATAAAACAATGATTAACATTAACAAACTGTACTAATACAATAAAAATAAGAAAATTGTCATTGCGTTTTATTTTGAAGGAGGAAAAACACATGGAACAGCCCCTTTATCAAGAAGCATCTGCTGAGTTTTATCGTGAACTTCCCGTAAAGACGTGTGCCCATTGCGGAAAAGAAATGGATGAGCAATGTGAATCCTATCAAACGGAATGCAGTGAATGCGCTGTAACAGAACACTAAAAATACTCGAGACAATCACTTATCAAAGTGGTTGTTTTTTTATTTTAGACAGACTATTTCTAATTAAATTGATATTTTTTAGAAAAATCGATTTTCGTCATCTTTTTGTCATCTGTTTGTTACAAACGAAACAGTCAAAATGTTACATTATCTGTATATGATATTTTTTGACAAAAGGAGCGACAGACAACGATGGATCCATTTACCTCAAGCCACGCTAGCGAACTCGGTCCACGACCGCGTACAAAAAAAAGAAAGTTTCTTCCACGGTTTTTCTTACTTCTCACACTCATCTTTCTTGGAGTTGGAGGATATGTTGCGTACCGATACGTTTTTGCACTTGATCAAAAATCGACCACTGCGGGTCAATCCATCACCGAAGTTCCTGTCGTCAGTATGGAAAAAGCACGTGTGGAAAAATGGAATGGTGTGACGAAAAAAGTCGCCTATTTGACGTTTGAGGATGGTCCATCTGCTTTAACGCCGGATTTACTTCGAACATTAGATCAACTTCATACCCGCGCCACTTTCTTTTATCTCGGAACACAGGTAGATGCTTTCCCGAAAGAAGTCAAAGCTGCTGCTAAAGCTGGTCACTACATCGGATTACATGGTGAAACACATGATTACGATACATTGTACGAAAAAGGTAAGTATGTCTCAGAGATGCAAAGTGTTCAGAACAAGATTCATGCATTGACACAATTAACACCTCATTTGACACGACCACCCTACGGTTCAACACCTGGCATTACGAAAAAGATGGCATCTGACATTCATGCATCAGACTTCCGTGTGTGGGACTGGTCAATCGATTCAATGGATTGGTATTACAAAGATAGTGCAAAAGAAGTAGCGAATACGGTCATTCGACGAGCAGAGCGCCCGTTCGAAATCATTCTCTTGCATGAACAACCACAAGCTATCAAAGCACTTCCGGCCATCGTTGCAGGACTTCAGAAAAAAGGATATCAGTTTGCAATTTATGATGAAGATTTCCACATTCCGTACAACTTCGCGCAATACTCGAATTTATAAGGAGTTACTATTCAGATGAAAAAATCACTCTTAGCGTTGCTGTTTCTATCAAGCTTCGGACTTGTTGCCTGCTCTAACGATTCACCAGCTTCTCTTCATGAAAAGCTAGAACAACAAGTGAAAGATGAGGAAAAAGCATTTACGCTAGCCGATCAACGTGCTCGTAAGGACGAAATTTCAGTTAATACGTACCAAGCCGTTCTTGATGCAGGGGCTGAAGAAATCAAACGCTCCCAAAATGAACGGGAGGAACTAGACGCCTTAAATGATGAACGTCTTGCCTTATTGAACCAAGAAGAAACGATACGTAAAGAAATATACACCGAACTCGACCTTGAAGAACTTAAGGATGTTGTCAGTAAGCTTGATGGAAAAGCAAAAACAGAAGGAACTGCGTTAATAGCAATCATTAAGGCGCGTCAGCAGACATTTCAAACGTTCTCGAAAACGTATCGTCAAGCGATGGACGCCGAAAAGAAAGTGCTTTCACACTTGACGAAAAAACCGGATTTCGTTAAGATTGATGAGTCAACGGCGGATTTAAATCGTTTAACACGGAAAGCTACCGCGTCTTTAAAGAAGTGGAACACGCTGACTGTTCAGTACAACCAAACGAAAACCCGACTGTATCGTTTGCTCGACACATCAACTCAATAAATCACACAGGTTGCAACCAAACCCTGTCCAAAAAACCTGGACAAGGCCCTGTTGCAACCTTTTTTGTGTGGTTTTTATTAAAAATGGAGGGAATTTATTCATGCATCGTTCAAAAGCAACCTTATTCGTTCTGATTGGCGCTATCAGTTATGGTGTCCTCTCAACGATCGTCAAACTCGCTTATGCCGCTGGATTTAACTCAGCAGCCGTTTCAGGTAGTCAATTTTTCTTCGGCTGGCTCATGATTTTCGGACTTGCCTTATTCACGAAAAACCTTCGTCTTGATATCAAGACAGCTGGTCTGCTCATGCTAATCGGTATCTCAAGTGGTACAACCGGTTATCTGTACTATCATAGTCTTCAGACCGTATCCGCATCCGTTGCGATCATTCTCTTATTCCAATTCACTTGGATTGGTGTCATCATCGACGCTCTCGCATTCAAACGTTTACCATCTCGCGCACACTTCCTGTCCGCGATTCTACTGATTGGCGGAGCAATTCTTGCGAGTGCTGCTTACTCGAGCCCCCTCGACCTACGCGGAACGTTGTTTGGTCTTGGAGCGGCTGTTAGTTTCTCGATTTTCCTACTCGCTAGTGGACGCATTGCCAACCATCTCCCCGTCATAAAGAAGAGTTTTTATATGATGACAGGTGGTCTTGCTTTCGTCATGATCATGTACCCACCGACGACGTTCTTATCTTCTACGAATTTCGAAAACGGTCTTCTTCTATATGCGATCCCGCTCGGTCTATTCGCCTTGATTTTGCCACCACTCTTATTTGCCGCTGGTGCGCCTCATCTGTCTCCAGCAAGCGTCTCTTTGCTCGGAGCAGCAGAATTGCCAACAGCTGTCATCTGTTCCGTGTTAATTTTAGGTGAACATCTGATGAGCTCTCAATGGATTGGGATCGTCATCATCTTGATTGGAATCTTTTATCCGATCTATCGCTCGAGCAAAACAGCATCTGTTGTGAACGTACAGCAAAACGACCTTTCCTGAGCTCAGGAGAGGTCGTTTTTTCTTTACTTCTGTCGTTTCATCGCATCCGCAACGAATTCGACATCCGTACCAATAATGATTTGAACACTTGTTGCCCCCATCTTCATGACACCTTTCGCTCCAGCCGCTTTAATCGCTGCTTCGTCAATGATGCTTGGATCTTTGACTTGTAAACGTAAGCGTGTCGCACAATTGTCAATCGATGTGACATTTTCTGTTCCTTGTAATCCAGCAAAAATCTGAGCAGCTTGTTGCTCATATTTATCGTCTGAATCCGTCAGAACGACTCCCGTGTCTGTGACGAGCGATTCATCTTCACGACCTGGTGTCTTCAAATCGAATTTCGTGATCATGAAGTAGAACAGGAAGTAATAGACGACCGCGAACGCGAGACCAACCGGAATGATAAGCAATGGTTTTTTTGCAATACCGAAATTCAAGGCATAATCGATAAAACCAGCTGAGAAGGAGAAGCCGTGTAAAATACCGAGCAAGTTAACGATTGCCATCGATAGACCTGTCAATACAGCATGGATGACATATAAAACAGGTGACAAGAACATGAACGAGAACTCGATTGGTTCCGTGATTCCTGTCAGGAAGGACGTGAGTCCAAGACCAATCATCGCTCCGGCAACCGCTTTTCGATTTTCTTTACGCGCAGCCATGACGATCGCGAAGGCTGCAGCAGGTAACGCAAACATCATGATTGGGAAGAAACCAGCTTGATAAATTCCTGCCGTCGGATCTCCAGCGAAGAAGCGCGCAATGTCTCCGTTCGCAACTGTACCATCTGCTTTTTCATATGAACCGAAGACAAACCAGAAAATATTATTCAAGACGTGGTGTAATCCAACAGGAATCAAGAGACGGTTAAAGAATCCAAACAAAGCAGCGCCTCCTGCACCAAGACCAACCATCCATTCACCAGCACCATTGATGCCTTGCTCGATGAACGGCCAAACATAACCAAAGATGAAAGCAAGCACGAGCATGACTGCTGATGTAATGATCGGAACGAAACGACGACCACCGAAGAAGGCTAACCAATCCGGTAACTTAATGTTATAGAACCGATTATATAGAAGCCCTGCGACGATACCTGCAATGATTCCGCCGAATACCGCCATATTAACGGTCGAACCGAGTGTCGCCTGATTCGCAATCGAACCAAGTGTCGCTCCGTCGACCTTGGTCGAGGAATCATTGACAATCGCAGCGATTGCATCATACTTCGCCTGAATCTGTGCACTCGAATAATCCTTGTTCATCGAGTCGACACCATTCTTTAAGACAAGATACCCAATGGCTCCCGCAAGACCCGCTGCCCCACTTGCATCAATCGATAGACCGATTGCGACACCGATGGCAAATATTAATGGAAGGTTATCAAAAATAGCCCCTCCTGCTGCTACCATCAACGGAATATCCAGCATATCCGCTGAACCTAATCGGAGCACGATTCCCGCAGCCGGCAATACTGCGATTGGTAGCATCAAGGCTTTACCAATTCGTTGTAGAAACTGCAACATACCTTTCACCCTTTCCTGAATAAACGATAATGACAGAACAATGTAAACGCTTTTACGTTTTTTATTATTCCACATAAACAACTAAATGACTAGACCTTTATACAAATTATTTTTATCTTTTTAGTTGATACAAAATTTCATTATAGCAGACACTAAAAACCGGACTAGAATAATTATCTAGTCCGGTCTTATTTATTTAGAACAATCTTAACGACGGTTTGTATCTTCAAAATTCTGTTGGACGTTTCCGACTGTTTTCTTCGCGTCACCTTTTAGTTGATCTTTTTTACCTTCGCGCTCTGTCGATTTATCACCTGTCGCTTTACCGAGTGCTTCTTTTGCTTTACCGGCTACTTTATCGACGATACCATCCACTTTTTTATTGAGACCACTGTTGTTTGACATACTCATTACCCCCATTTAAAAGTTTTTTTTGCGATAGTTGTATGTTCCCTTGTTACTGATTTTCAAACGTTTCTTCAATTAAAATCGACACTTCTCCAAACAAAAACAACAGTGAACGGACTGTCCACTGTTGTTCAATCGAAATCTATCCTAATTACTGAGCGACGGATACACCTAATACTTGTTCAATCCGTTCGAATGCCCAATCCAACTCTTCTTTTGTGATGACGAGAGGTGGTGCAAAACGAATGACTGTCTCGTGCGTCTCTTTACA
This sequence comes from Exiguobacterium sp. EA-TM-5, assembly GCF_053878415.1. Lineage (NCBI taxonomy): Bacteria > Bacillati > Bacillota > Bacilli > Caryophanales > Exiguobacterium > Exiguobacterium sp. EA-TM-5. The sequence goes on from NZ_CM132670.1 coordinate 3,051,759, forward strand.
AAGCAATCCTTTTTCTTTCAACGCTTCACAATATGGTCGCGCTGCTTCTGTCAATTCAACACCAATGAATAATCCGCGACCACGTACTTCTTTAATCATCGGGTTGTTGATTTGTTTCAATTTGTCCATGAAGTACGTACCGAGTTCGAGTGAACGTTCCGGTAGCTTTTCCTCTTCTAACACTTCAAGTGAAGCAATCGAGACGGCACATGCGAGTGGATTACCGCCAAACGTCGACCCGTGTGATCCTGGATTAAAGACAGAAAGGACATCTTTATTTGCAGCAACACATGAAATCGGGAATACGCCACCACCGAGTGCTTTACCGAGAATATACATATCTGGTGTTACTTCATCCCAGTCAGATGCAAACCATTTACCAGAACGACCAAGTCCAGACTGGATCTCATCAGATACAAGAAGTACGTTTTGCGTACGACACACTTCTTGCGCGTCTTTTAAGAAACCATCGTAAGGAATTAAAATCCCCGCTTCTCCTTGAATCGGTTCAAGGATAAAGGCTGCTGTATTTTCAGTGATCGCTTGTTTTAACGCATCGAGATCTCCGTACGGAATCGTCTTGATTCCAGGAAGGAGCGGACCAAATCCCCGTTGATATTCTGCTTCTGTCGACATCGAGACGGCTGTCATCGTCCGACCATGGAAGTTTCCTTCACAAACGATGATTTCAGCATCCCCCGGAATTTGTTTCACTTCATATGCCCAACGACGCGCTGCTTTAACTGCTGTCTCGACTGCTTCTGCACCCGTGTTCATCGGTAGTACCATATCTTTTCCAGTCAATTGCGCTACTTTTTCATAGAAAAAGCCCAGTTGATCATTGTGGAAGGCACGTGACGTCAATGTAATCTTATCTGCCTGACGTTTTAGTGCCTCGATAATCTTCGGATGACGATGCCCTTGGTTAACCGCTGAATAGGCACTCAGCATATCCATATAACGGCGTCCTTCAGGATCCGTGACAAAGACACCTTCTGCTTCTGAGATGACGATCGGGAGTGGATGGTAGTTATGTGCTCCGAACTGTTCTGTCTGTTGAATGATTTTCTCTGTTTGATTCATCGAGATTCCCCCTCATAACTCTTTAGAAAACGCTTTCAATATTATTATAGCAGATTCTTTCACAGAATCTTCATCTAAAAAATGTCTTATCGAAAGGATTCTAGTGCGTAAGAATTGAATATATTGGGAAAAGACAAGACAAGTGAACCGTCATCTCTTTTCATCATAAAGGAGCGTGCGCACGTAATGGACCGTTCGACCATTGATTCCTACGAAGTCGTCATTCAAGAATTTCCTTTACCCGCTTTCATACTCAATACTGATTTGACCATCCGCTCTTGGAATGAGCTTGCCGAAAATCATTGGGGCTGGACACAACAAGAAGTCGTTGGTCAGACTGTTCCACTTCTGGAACGGGAAGACATGGCATTTAGCCAACAGATTTGGCATGCCTTCTTGGAACGCCGTCAATCCGTCCAATTACCGAATGCCTCCTTATTGCATAAAACTGGTACTTCTGTAACGTCAACACTTCTTTTATCCCCTTTGCTTGATGATACAGGAACCGTTATCGCTGCTTTCGCCTGCTGTATCCCTTCGGCTGAGCAGCAAACAAACATGAAACCACTTTTTCAAGGATTGATGGATTTGCGTCATGCATTCGATCAGATCGCTTCTGTCGCTGTCTTCGACGCACGAGGGACGATCACGTACGTCAATGATCAGCTCATCGATGTGACGGGCTATTGCTCTGAGATGCTTCTTGATCAACCTTGGTCTCTTATTTTAGATTCATCTAGTCCTGTTGTTACAGAGATTCGGACACAACTGCGCGAACGCAAAGCTTGGTCTGGGCGCCTTAGTCTCACTTCACAAACAGGCGAACGAAAACATCTACAAGCGACTTTGATTCCAATCTACGATGCAAACGGGATTCGCTTCCAACATCTGTTCATTGGGAATGACATTACGGAAACAACTGCCCTTGAAGAAGAACTTGATTTTTTAGTGCATCATCACGAGATGACACATCTATTGAATAAACGAGGATTTTTGCGTGAAGGTGAAGCATTATTCCAATCTGCTGCTTCGCATGATCCGATTGCACTCATTTTGTTCGATATCGATCGCTTTAAAGTCATCAACGACTCGTTTGGCACACACGTCGGTGATCAACTTCTTCAAGCAATGGCAACTCGTCTTTTACAACATACGACAGATGTACTTGCTTTTCACCCGACGAGTGATCTTTTCGGTGTCTTATTACCTGCACCATCGAGCAACCTACTTTTCCAGTATGCTCGAAAATTACAACAAGCATTGCAACGCCCTTACTACATCAATGGTCACTCGCTCATCGTTTCTTGTACATTCGGCATTACCGTCTATCCATCCGAAGCGAAAACGCTTGAGGACTTATATCGCCGTTCGGAAATGGCTCTGTATGCAGGGAAATCAATTGGTACTGGAACGATTCAGTATTTAACGCATGAGATGGATGCACAATTTACACGAAAAATCCAACTCGAGCGTTCCCTCTTCACCGCACTCGAAGATCAATCTCTTTACCTTGCTTATCAACCAATCATTGAACTTCAAACACAAGTCGTTAAAGGCTTCGAAGCCTTATTACGCTGGAATCACACGGCGCTTGGAAGTATTCCGCCAGATGAGTTTATTCCCCTCGCTGAAGAGGCTTCGTTGATTACACCAATTAACAACTGGGTCATCATTGAAGCATGTGAACAGCTTGCAAAATGGCAACAGACGATGAATCCTGAACTGACGATGGCCATCAATATATCACCGCATCAGTTCCAAAGTGACTCCTTCATTCGGACATTACAGCACATCGTAACAGAACGACTTGCTTCGCCATCTTCGATTACGTTGGAGATGACAGAAAATATCGCGATTCTTCAAACACAACGAACGGTCGAACGCATGCACCTCATTAAATCGCTCGGTTTTCGCTTATCGATCGACGATTTCGGGACCGGTTATTCTTCTTTGCAGTATCTCAGTGCTTTTCCAATCGATGAACTAAAAATTGATAAAGTCTTTATTGATGGACTGGCGACAAACGACCATGCCTTGCTGGATTCTATTATTCAGCTTGGTCACAATCTTGAGTTGAATCTCGTTGCTGAAGGTGTCGAGACTGAACACGCGCTAGCTTATTTAAAAACAACATCTTGTCAGCATATGCAAGGATTCATTTTCTCTGAGCCACTCTCTGTACAAGATGTAGAAACGCGATTTTTAAATCCTTAATCAAAAAGAAGTCACGGTGGAAAAAAACCACCGTGACTTCTTTTCGTATCGTAGCATTTCTTACAACTGGATTTCTCCTACGACCATTCCGTAAACAGCTACTCCTGCTAATACGACAAGGATCATGCTCGCAATCCACTCGTAACGTGACATGCCTGTCCGTTGCTGTTCTCGTTCTGCTAACGCATAAGCGAGAATGCCTGGCGCATAGACCAATGCCGCAATGACGATATACCAAATTCCCGACGCATAAACGAGCCAGATGGAATACGCTGATGCGATAACAGAGAAGAGCAACATTTTTCGATTGTGTTCTTCTCGCGATGTCCGAATGCTGTACAACGCTGATAACAAATACGGTAACAATGCACAAATCCCGGCGATACTCGATAATACAAGATACGTTTGAGCCGAGAAAAGTGCGATACCGGCAACAACTTGTGTTGCAATTTGTGTAATGAGTAATGCGCCGACTGGTGCTCCTTTACGGTTCGTCTTAGCGAATACTTTTGGAAATGCGCCATCTTTTGCAACAAGATATGAAATCTCAGATGCTAAAATCGTCCATCCAAGAAGTGCCCCCGATAGTGAGATGATCAAACCAATCATGATGATTGTCGCGCCCACTGGTCCAATTGCTGCCTCTAGTACATACGCCATCGTTGGTTCCTTCAATCCAGCTAGTTTTTCTTGGCTGAGGACTCCAAGTGACAAGACCGAAATGAGGATGTAGATGACTAAAACGCCAACGAGTCCTGTTACCGTCGCCTTACCGACATCACTCCGATTTTTAGCACGGCTCGATAAAACGACCGCCCCTTCGATGCCGACGAAAGCCCAAAGTGTGACAAGCATCGTTCCTTTTACTTGATCGAAAATCGAACCGAGCTCTGTTCCATCTCCCCAAATATCCAAATTGAACGTCTTTACATTAAAGGCGATGCCAACGAGAAGAATGAAAATCAAGATTGGAACGAGCTTCGCAATCGTCGTAATCAGATTGACGAGTGTCGCTTCCTTAATCCCACTCGAGACAAGCCAGAATAATCCCCAAATGACGACCATACTCATGAGGAGCAGGAATATCCGATTTTCTGCTGCGAAAATCGGGAAGAAATAACTAATCGCATTGAAAACGAGCGTGATATTCGCAACCGTTCCGATCCAGGCTGATACCCAGTATCCCCATGCACTGTTGAAGCCGACAAAACGTCCGAATCCTTCACGTGCGTAAGCGTAAATCCCGCCTTCAAGCTCTGGTTTACTGTTTGCAAGGTGCTGGAAGACCAATGCAAGCATGATCATTCCTATTCCTGTAATACTCCAACCGATGAGGATAGGTCCTGCACTTGCACTTTGGGCCATTGCACCAGGAAGGTTAAAGGCACCTCCACCGACCATTGAACCGATGACCATCGCAGCAAGCGCAAAGAAACCGATTTTTTGCTGATTCATGATGAGACACTTCCTTTTTTCGTATATCTATTACATCTTACGTATATTCATTCGAAAGACACAAAAGTCATTATAACAAACCACCTTCTAAAGTAAAGAAAGGATTTGAGACGAATGAACTGGATTCATGTATTTCAGCTCGAGGACTTCTTAAAACTCCTATTAGCCGCTACACTTGGAATTTTCATCGGATTCGAGCGTGAAATCAAAAATAAACCGGTCGGTATACGCACTAGCCTCGTAATTACCCTCATCAGTTGTCTTTTAACCATCGTCTCCATTAAATCTGTCTTGCTCTATCATGATATGGCGACTCATGTTCAGATGGACCCCATGCGTCTTGTTGCTCAAATCATTACTGGAATCGGCTTCATCGGCGCCGGTGTCATTTTGCGTCGACCTCATGATATCGTCAGCGGACTAACAACAGCCGCCATTATTTGGAGTGCAAGCGGAATTGGAATCGCAGTCGGTGCCGGCTTCATCTGGGAGTCAATTTTTCTCGTTCTCTTCCTCTTTTTCCTATTGGAAGGCTTAACGTGGATGATGCGTCGCATTAATAATAGTCGCTTTGAGGCGAACGTTCTCGTTGCACACCTGTTACTCCCCTCCGGACTTGATCCAAAAGATATCGTTCTTGCCTTGGAGAGAAAAGGTGTACGTATCACGAATATGCGTTTACGTGGAGATCCGGTTCGATTGACTTTACGAATGTATTCCCCGCATGCACTGACCTTATTCCTACTTTATGACTATTTAAAATCACTCGGAATTGAGGATATAGACCTTGATCAGTAAGAATTATCTGAAAATTTATGTTGCATTTTTAATCACTTTCACTTAAATTAACAATATGTTCAAATTTTTCTGAAATATTTAACACTAACTCTCGGGGGGTCATCGTTCCATGAATAAACCATCGAAAATCGCTTTTGCTGGACTTTCTAGCATCGCGCTACTTGCCGTCGCTGCATGCGGGCAAGGAAATGACGAAAACACAAGCGGATCGGATTCAAAAAACAAGAAAAAGGAAGTCACGCTCGTTTCAACGACGGATGTACCTCAGTTAGATCCGACGAAAACGACGGACTCGACTTCCATCATCGTCACGAACAACGTCTTTGAAGGGCTGTATCGTCTAGATGGCGACAACAAACCGACACCTGGTATTGCAGAAAGCGTTGAAGTATCCGATGATAAAAAAACATATACGTTCAAACTGCGTAAAGATGCGAAGTGGTCAGATGGATCAGCCGTCACAGCAGATGATTTCATCTATGCTTGGAAACGTGCACTTGATCCAAAGACAGCAGCAGAATACGCGTACATTTTACAAGATTTAAAAAATGCCAACAAAATCATGGCGGGAGATGCTGAACTCGATGAACTTGGTGTAAAGAAAGTCGACGATCAGACACTCGAAGTACAACTCGAAGCTCCAGCCCCTTACTTCCTTGGTTTGACAAGCTTCCCAACCTATTTGCCATTAAAACAATCATTTGTTGAAGATAAAGGCGATAAGTTTGCAACGAGCGTTGATACAATGGTCTTCAATGGACCTTTCGTTCTCGACAAGTGGCAAGCGAACTCGGGTTGGACGTACAAGAAAAATCCAGATTACTGGGATAAAGCAAGTGTCAAGATGGATCAAATTAACGTTAAAGTCGTTAAAGAAATCTCAACAGGTGTCAACCTCTTCGAATCAAAAGAAGTCGATTTTGCACCGATTACATCTGAGTTTGTCTCGCAATATGAAAAATCAGATGATTACAAAACACGTCCAGATGCTCGAATTAACTTCCTCCGCTTTAACCAGAAGAATAAAGCATTAAAAAACAAAAACATTCGAAAAGCACTTGCACTTGGATTTGAGAAACAAGGGATTGCAGATGTCATCCTAAATGATGGATCAAAACCAGCGAACTTCATCGTTGCGAAAGATTTCACGTTCACACCGGACGGGGAAGACTTCCGTGCGAAGTACCCTGATCTTCAAAGCTATGATGCGGATGAAGCGAAAAAAGCTTGGGATGCTGGCTTGAAGGAACTCGGGGTTAAAACAGTAGAATTCAGTATGCTCTCACGAGATGAAGATGCGTTCAAAAAAGTTTCTGAGTACTTAAAAGGAGACCTCGAGAAACATCTTCCTGGTTTGACGATTAATATTAAACAACAACCATTCAAGAACTTCCTTGACCTTGAATCGAAGGGCGACTATGATATTTCTACTGCCGGATGGGGACCTGACTACCAGGATCCAATGACGTTCCTCGATATGTGGTTGACAGGTGGAAGCTTCAACCGGATGGAATATTCGAACAAAAAATTCGATGATCTCATCAAGGGAGCAAAACAAGAAGCAGATGAAGCAAAACGTTGGTCTGACATGCAAGAAGCTGAAAAAATGCTGTTGACAGAAGACTATGCGATTGCACCAATCTACCAAAAAGGTGAAGCTTACTTGCAACGGACGAACATCGATAAATTATACCGTCACCCATTCGGTGCCGATATGAGCTTTAAATGGATGGAAGTAAAGTAAAACCTTTAAATCAATCATGAACAAGTGGTGGACCTTGTCCGCTACTTGTTTTTTGTTTACAGACGTTCATTTCTAAAAACAACAAAGACCCCTTCTGACGGAGCCATCGGGGGTCTTTACTGTGCGATTTGTTTGTAAAAAGCAATCTCTTCATCTTGTCCTTCTTCCACGGCTCGAAAGAATTCCGCGAAGTATGCATAGAGTACGGTACGTTCTTCATACGTCGGTCTAGCTTGACGAATGACGGAAAATGCAAGATTTCGTAACTGACGCTTCGTCCGTCGATGTGTCGGTAGTGCATGGAACTGACGAGTGAATGAACGATAAACATCTGCAATCAAAGCTTCATGTCCTTCAAAATAGGATTTATCCATTAATCATGATCTCCTTTCTCATGTTGTTGTCCTACTATCTTCTACGGCATTCCGAGATAAAAGTTTCATCTTAAGTGAGATTTCTCACAAATGATATAGAACTTACTATAACAAGCTTTCTAAAATGATTCAACATCCAAACTATTAAGTTTCATTAAGGATTTCCAGCTCTTTTGTAAAGTATCTTATATTGATTCTAACGCACTACAATCGATATAAAAACGGTCTGAGTCCCGGAATGAGACTCAGACTCGCGACGGACATTAATCTGCTTGGACCGAAATATGTTGGAAATGTTTGACGTCGAATAATCCACTGTCGGTCAGTTTCAACTCTGGAATGACGGGCAAACAAAGGAACGACATCGTCAAATACGGATTGAAAGAACGATCGGCTTCTAACACATCGAGCGCATCATTCAACGCTTCGAGTGTATCTCCGACTTCTTGGAACGGACGATTCGTCATCAACCCAGCGATTTCGAGGGGTAACTCAGCAAGGACCTCTTGACCGTTGACAGCAATGACACCGCCACCTGCTTGAACGAGACGTTCTGCAGCGAGTTGCATCTCTTCATCCGATGCGCCGACGATGACGAGATTGTGCGAGTCATGAGCAACGGTCGCGGCAATCGCTCCCCGTTTCATCTTAAAACCTTTGACAATACCGACTGCTGAGAAGGCTGTCCCGTGATGACGTTCAATGACAGCGATCTTCAATAGATCCTGCTCTGGAACAGGGACGAAATGTCCGTCTTGAAGCGGGACGTCAAGAATCAAATGTTCCGTGACGATGCTTTTCGGAATGACTCCAATGACATGGGCACGTGATGATTCAAGCGGAAGTGCAAACACTTCCGGCGTAATCGGTTTCGTATTCAATGTTCCACGTAAGGATTCCGGGACATGCGCACGTCGCACTGGTCGAATCGTCTTCCCTGCTCGCGCGACACAGTTCCCTTGAATATAGACCTCGTCAATCACGACGTCATCTGCATCCGATAGTACAACGAAGTCCGCTCGACGTCCCGGTACGATGGCTCCACGATCGTCCAGACGATACGCATTCGTCGCGTGTAAGGACGCCATTGCATACGCTGTTTCGCGTTTAATTCCATGACGAATCGCATAGCGGATGTTGTAATCAATCGTTCCTTCACGCAATGTATCGTCCAGATGCTTATCATCCGTACAGAAGAGGAAACGACTCGCATTGCTTTCTGTCACGGCATCGAGTACTTCTTTTAAGTTTCGAGCTGCCGAACCTTCGCGTACCTCAACATATAGACCGCGACGTGCTCGGGCAATCGCATCCTCCTTACTGACAGACTCATGATCCGTTCGAATCCCAGCGACACCATAAATATTGATCTCGCGTGGTCCGAGTCCTGCTGCGTGACCATCGACGAGTTTTCCTGCGTCTTCAATTTGTTTGATTTTTTGAAGCATGTCACGATCAGCTCGTTCGACAGCCGGATAATCCATGACTTCTCCTAAACCGTGGACACCAGGATGATCGACGAACGCCGCAAGTGCTTCCGCGTCAAGCGATGCCCCTGCATGTTCAAACGAAGTCGCTGGTACACAGCTCGGTAACATCATGCGGACATCAAGTGCGAGTCCTTCAGCATCATCTAGCATGAAGGATAATCCTTCCACTCCTTTAACGTTTGCGATCTCATGCGGATCCGCGATGATCGTCGTCACTCCTAACGGTAAAATTGCTTGCTCATACTCACTCGGTGGTACCATCGATGATTCAATATGGACATGGGCATCGACGAAACTTGGCGCGATAAAGAGACCCTCTCCCGGACGATTCTCGATTCCTTCGTATCCTTCCCCGACAGCAGCGATATAGCCTGAATCAATCGCTACATCCGCTGTATAGGTCTCACGTGTCATGACATCAATGACTGAAATATTCTGATAGACGACGGCCGCTTTCTCTTTTTTCGCAGCAATCGCTATCAATCGTTCGCGCACTGTTTGTTCCATCCTGTCTCCTCCTGTTGTAAGCGTATTTTTACCATCTTACAATTAGTTTGGAAGCTGTTGCAATTTATTTTTTGTAACGTCAAGATGAAAGAGTATCGATTTAATGTCTGAGGGGGAAAAACGTATGAAGTATCGTGTGGGTTCACTTATTCCAAACGTCGATCCATCTGTTTATTTAGCGGATGGATCAAAGGTCATCGGCGAGGTTTCAATCGGGAAAGACTCATCCGTCTGGTTCAATACAGTCATCCGGGGAGACGAAGGTCCGATTCAAATCGGGGAACGTGTCAACATTCAAGATGGTTCGATGATTCATCAGTATGAAGGGTATCCGACCATCATTGAAGATGAGGTGACGATTGGTCATATGGCGATGATTCATGGCGGAATCATTCGAAAAGGAGCATTGATTGGGATGTCGGCGACGATTCTCGATGAAGCTGAGATCGGAGAAGGTGCATTCGTCGCTGCAGGGAGTCTTGTTCCACCAAAAATGAAAGTGCCAGCAGGAGCGATGGTCATGGGTGTTCCAGCAAAAATCGTACGGGATATCAGTGATCATGATCGCTTTATCATGGAACGCACAGTACGAAAATACGTCAAACGAGGTCAACAATACGCATCGAGTTGCGAGGTCGTTGAAGAGGATTTGACAAGTTTGTGAGAACGTTTACAAAGTTCACGGGTTCTTAACACCTCCCCTCTTCCGTCTTTACAATTCTTTCGTACACTAAGGATGTAAGAGATGAATCAAGACACAGAGAGGGGATTTTATATGATTCCAGTATACGAAGAACGCATCATGTCTGATTTATTTTCATCTACGAATAACCCAAGTTACGGTTTGCCGACGTTACCGGAAACGGAAACAGATTGGTTGACAGTCGAGGTTCAAGCACGTATCGTTAAAGATGCCGAGCACCGCCTTGGAACATTAAACCGAGAGGAAGAACGTGTATGATTCAGCAACGCACTGTTCGCGCTTGGCTCGCTAGTCGCATCAAAAAATAATTTAATCACTTGATTACGTATTTTCCAAAACGATATAGCGCGTCAGCGCGCATTCAAAAAGAGCCGAAGCGGATTCCCGCCTCGGCTCTTACTCATTATTTTGAGATCAATCCTTCTTCAATTAAGAAATCACGCGCAACTTTTTCAGGGCGCTGTTTCTCAACGTCTGCTTTGTAATTCAATTCTTGCATCTTTTCATCCGTAATTTTATCCTTCAATGTATTGAGGACTTTTTTCAGTTCTGGATGCTCTTCGAGTGTTTCTTGACGAACAAGTGGTACTGCATAATATGGTGGGAAGAATTTCTTATCATCTTCTAGTACCGTCAAATCAAATTTTTGCAACAAACCATCTGTTGAGAAACTATCGATGACGTTTGTCCGACCATTCGTCAGTGCTGTATAACGAAGTCCCCCATCTACGGGTTGTACATCTTTGAATTTCATGTCTGGGTACTTTTTCTTTAGACCAAGATAACCGTCTTCACGGTTTGCGAACTCGATTGTTGATCCGAGAATCAAACGATCACTGACTTTTGACATATCGGATACTGTCTTCAAGTCATATTTTTTGATATCTTCTTTTGTCATGGCAAGAGCGTACGTATTATTGAACCCGATTGGGTCAAGAACGTCGACTTGGCTTTTCTCAGGAATCATCTTCCCGACTTTTGCATAGACTGTTTCCGGATCCGTCTCGACTTTTTGCTTCAGAACATCAATCAACAAGGTTCCGGTATACTCGACGTACGCATCAATTTCACCTTTTTCAAGTGCCCCATAAGCGACTTTCGTCCCCCCAAGATTCAACTGACGTTCGACTTGTAAATCTGTCTTATCTTCGATTAAATCTGCTAACATATTTCCGAGAATCAATTGCTCCGTAAAGTTTTTCGACCCGATGACGATCTTATCTTCCTTGAGGAAAGAGTAAGCGACCGTACCACCGATCAATAGGAAGACGATACTCGAAATCGCAATCTTACGTCCAGCTGGCATCGCTTTCCGGCGCTTCCGTGCTTTATTCTTGATTCGACCATCTGCAAGTGGAATCCCGTTCGGTGCCACCGAATATTCAATCCGGCTGACGACAAAGTCGATGACGAGTGCTAAAATACCAGCTGGAATCGCTCCGGCAAGAATCTGATTATTATCGACGGTCTGAATACCCGAGAAGACGAGGTAACCAAGACCACCGGCACCGATGAACGCGGAAATCGTCATTAAACCAACGGCTGTAACAGCGGAAATCCGAATCCCTGCCATCATGATCGGCAAGGCAAGTGGAATCTGGACTTTACTGAGAATTTGACGATCCGTCAAACCAATTCCTTTGGCTGCTTCGAGCGTATCCCCTGGAATACTCGACAGACCGGTATAGGTATTTTTGACGATTGGCAATAGTGAATAGAGTACGACCATGATGATCGCTGGTGTTGATCCGATACCGATGAACGGAATCAAGAAACCGAGTAAAGCAAGACTCGGAACCGCTTGAACAACGCTCGTCAATGCGAGGACCGGCTTTGCAAACTTTTGATAGCGGGTGATTAATATCCCGATTGGAATCCCAAGGACGACAGCGATGACGACGGCAAAGACCGTCAACTGTAAGTGCTCAAGCAATAAGTCACCGATCTGATCGGTGTTGTTTTTTACATAATCAAAGAATCCGTTCATTGGACTTCCTCCTCATGAATGAATTGCTCACTCAGGACGGAAAGTAAGCTACTACGTGTAATCAATCCTCTTAGTTTTCCAGTCGCATCCGTTACCGGAAGATAGCCTGTCTCTTCCTGATTCATGACCTCAAGGACATCGAGTAACGAATCATGTTCATTGACGGCAATGATTTCACCTTCCATGACTTCTTCGATCCGTTGACTCTTATCGGGAATCGTCTGGATGTTCTTCAACTTAATTAGACCTTGTAAGACACGGTCACGATCGGTGATCAACAGGCTGTCGACTTTTCGACCGCGCATGATTTCAATTCCTTGTAGCAACGTTCGTTTGCCACTGATTGAAACCGGATCCTCGATCATGATATCTTCTGCCTTGATGAATTCTGGACTACTCCAGATTTTATTTTTCCCGATGAACGATTCGACATATTCATCTTTTGGATGACGGAGAATCTCTTCTGGCGTATCGAACTGAACGATTTCCCCGTCACGCATGATACATATCCGATCCGCTAACTTGATCGCTTCATCCATATCATGGGTGACGAAAACGATCGTCTTTTTCACTTCTTCTTGTAAGTTAAACAATTCTTCTTGTAGATCGTTACGAGTAACAGGATCAAGTGCACTGAACGGTTCATCCATCAAAATGACATCTGGATCGTTCATCAAAGCTCGCGCGAAACCGACACGCTGTTGCTGCCCACCACTGAGTTCGCTCGGGTATCGATCGATGAATTGCTTTGGATCAAGTCCGACCATCGTCAATAATTGTTCTGTCCGTTGATCCATCTCATCGTGATCTTTCCCCTCAAGTCCCGCAATCAACTGGATGTTTTCCCGGACCGTCATGTGAGGGAACAAACCTGTTTGTTGAATGACATATCCCATATGACGTCTTAATTCGATCGTATCCGTCTTCATGATATCCTTCCCATTGACTAAAATCGTTCCTGAAGAAGGTTCGATCAGTCGATTGATCATCTTAAGTGATGTCGTTTTCCCACAGCCACTTGGTCCGATGAAGACAACGAGTTCACCCTTTTGAATCTCGAGCGATAAACCTTTCAAGACAACATTATCCTTGAACTGCTTACCGACGTTTTTGAATTCGATCATTCCTTCTCACTCCTTTTTACTATTTCCATATATTATGATTTCCCAAAAAGATTACGGTTTAAACAAATTTTCTGTAATTTAGTTTTATTTCTTTGTAAAACGGGAATTTGTTAGTTCTTTTTTAAAAATAAAGGGAATACCTTAATAAAGAGTACTCATAAAGCATGTTTTTGATGAAGGAGGTATCAGACGATGAACATCAAGAAACCCACCATCATGATGATCGGATTGCTTCTCCTTAGTCCATTTTCGATTTCTTCACAGGTTGATGCAGCGAGCTCTACGTTTGTGACAAAAGGAACGACGACACAAAAAGTCGTCGCATTGACGTTTGATGACGGTTCAGACGGAACGAACATTTCAAAAATCTTAAGTATCTTAAAAAGTAACCAAGTGAAAGCAACTTTCTTTTTAACAGGCAGTGGCACAGCCAACCATCCCCAATCGATTAAGAACATCACAACCGCTTCTCCTACACACCAAATCGGCAATCACTCCTATTCACATCCGGATTTCACGACATTAACAGCAAGCCAAATGACGAGTGAATTATCTCGGACTGAATCGCTCATTCGATCCTTGACCGGAAAAACGACGAAACCGATTTTCCGGGCGCCGTTTGGTGCAAGCAACAGTAACGTGTTAAGTGCCGTCGGAGCCGCAGGATATACGAAAACAATTCAATGGAATATTGATACGACGGATTGGAAGGGCATTTCTTCAACAGCTATCTTGGATCGTGTGTTACCAAAAGTCGTTCCTGGTTCGATCATTCTGATGCATACCGGCGCTGGTGCGAAAGGAACACCGACCGCCTTGCCAACGATGATTTCGAAACTTAAAGCAAAAGGCTATTCGTTCGTCACGATTTCGGAATTACTCCGTTCACCGACTCCAACGGGTACGACGTATACCGTTAAAGCGGGCGATACACTCTATTCGATTGCCCGTAAATACAACGTCTCAGTCTCTGCCCTTGCGAGTGCGAACAACATCACGAACTGGAATCTATTGAACGTCGGTCAAGTCTTGAAAATCCCGACAACGACTTATACGGTTAAAGCCGGTGATACACTTTACTCGATTGCAACACGCTACGGCGTTACGGTCACGGCATTGATGCAGGCGAACGGTATCACGAATCCGAATCTCATCCTCGTAGGACAAGTCTTAAAAATCCCGAAATGAATATTTTGATAGCAACAAAAAAACGATTCCTCTCACTTATGAGAAGAACCGTCATATGTCGCATTCATGAAACCGACGTGATGGCGTCGGTTTTTTTATCTTTCACCGCTTGACCCTTATCTCTTATGACTCTGATCGGACCCCGTTAATCCCAAGATCACACTGAATCAAATCCGCATACGTTTGTCGGCGGACGGCTTCGCGGGATTCCCCGTCCCGGACGAAGACAAGCGCCGGACGTAAGAACTGGTTGTAGTTGCTTGCCATCGAGAAGTTGTATGCCCCTGTTCCAAACACAGCGAGCGTATCGCCACCATTCGGTTCAACCAACTGCGCTTTTTCAGCGACAAGATCACCTGATTCACAAGCTGCTCCGACGACCGTCACTTCCGTCGTCTCCCCCTTCATCCGGTTCGCGATGACCGTCTCATAGACTGCCCCATAAAGTGCTGGACGAATGTTATCCGTCATCCCACCATCGACGGAGAGATACGTCCGAACGCCTTCGATTTCTTTGATTGCTCCGACCGTATAAAGTGTCGTGCCTGCATTCGCGACGACCCAGCGTCCTGGTTCGATACCGATTCGTGGACGTTCGATACCAAGTCGCTCCGTTTCCGTATCGATCACGTCCATGACGCGTGCAATCGTTGCTTCAAAATCAAGCGGTTGATCGTCCTGTGTGTAGGCAATTCCGAATCCACCGCCAACGTTGACTTCGCTGACCGTAAAACCATGATGGGCACGAATCGTTTCAACGAAGCTCATCATCGTCCGAGCCGTCTGTTCGAAAAGTGACGGATCTTGAATTTGCGAACCAACATGACAATGGATGCCGATTAATGACAGATGTTCTGATGCTAAAATCGCTTCGATCGCATCTAAGTAATCTGATGCATGCGTCGAGAAACCGAATTTCGTATCGACACCACCTGTCTGGATTTTCGCATGTGCCCCACCGATGACTTGTGGCACGATCCGAATCAAGACATGAACCGTTTGACCGGCTTGTGCCGCGATCGCTTCGAGTTGTGCAATCTCTGCAAAGTGATCGATGACGATTCGTCCGACACCTTCCTCAACGGCATACTGAAGATCAGCCGTTGATTTATTCGAACCATGGAAATAGATTCGTTCTGCTGGAACACCCGATTGACGGGCGATGAAGAGCTCCCCACCTGTGACGACGTCAATTCCGAGACCATGACGCACAACTTGTTCGTATACAGCACTGACAGTCAGTGCTTTTGAAGCGAAGGAAGCATAAGTATTTGGATACTTATCAAGGAAGTGTTCCCGGACGGTCGCCAGTCGATCCGTCAGCTCCCGTTCTGCCATCACGTACAACGGTGTTCCGTACTGTGCTGCAAGATCGGTCGCTGCGACACCATCGATGTGCAACGCATTGTTTTCTTTTGTCAGGTATTGACTTCCATACATAATAAGTTCCTCCTTATAGATACTGATGCGTCAAACGCCACGACCGGGCACACATCTGCTCTGAGTTATTCGCTGCTCCTGTCCGAGTGATGTCATCAATTTCAACGCCATCCCCGTATAGCACGACTTCGTCTCCGACCTCAACCGTCCCATCGACGGCGACGAATGTATGACTCATGAATAGTTTATTGATGACGGGATAAGGCTTCCCTTGAATGTGAACCGGTAAAGCGGCACGTCCACGGACGACACCGTCCCCATATCCGACTGGTAAGATAGCGATCCGCATCGGTTCCGTACTCGTAAAGTTCGTTCCGTATCCTACATGTTCACCCGGTCTGATTTCGCGAATTTCAACGACTTCGGTCGTCATTCGAAGTGACGGCACGAGCCAGTCCATCTTTTCGATCGGCGAATAACCGAACAAGAAAATTCCGGGACGAACATAGTTACAAAACGCGAGACGCGGATCGTGTTTGACAATCGTCGCACTGTTTTCCGAATGGATATACGTAAACGTATGGCGCTTTCGTAACACATCCGCAATGGCAACAAAACGTTCAACTTGCCCATCATGATCCGCATCCGGTTCGTCGGCAAGCGGAAAGTGTGTATATAAACCTGTTAAAGCGATTGAGTCGGCTTGCACAAGCGCAAGGACAGCTTCCGCTTCCTGAAGCGAACTGACACCAAAACGGTTCATCCCGACGTTGATCTTCAAATGTAACTCGATTCCCTGCAGCTGTTCACTGTTTAGGGCGAGCCATTCTAGCGATGAGACACCGAGTGCAATTCCGAAACGTCGTGCTGTTTCAAAATCCTCCGTTGGATTCATCACCAGTACATAACTGTCTGGAAAATTCGTTTTGATTTCAATGGCTTCGTACAACTCGGCGACAGCAAAATGATGAACATCAGACGCCATCAGCGTCTCGACCATCTCAAGCATACCTAAGTTATACGCATTGTTCTTGACCACGGCGAAAATACGTTTACGTGACCGAGCGAAGACCGATGCGACATTCTGTCGCACCGCCTTCCGATCGATCGTGACGAGTGTACGCGTCGTCATTCCGCGACAGCTGGTGTCACATACGTCAACCAGTCCGCATATTGCGGCAATTGACCTGTGACGGCTTGACGATAAAGACCGAGCAACTCATCAGCGACGTTCCGTGTTCCGCCATTGATCGAGATATGATCGATTTCACCGACACTCGTGATTTCAGCAGCTGTTCCTGTTAAGAAGATCTCATCAGCGACATACAACTCGTCGCGTCCGATATGACGTTCAACAACAGGATAGCCTTGGTCTTGTGCCAAGCGGATGATGACTTGGCGTGTAATACCGTCGAGTACTGAACAATCGAGCGACGGTGTATGAATCGTTCCGTTTTTCAGAAGGAAGAGGTTCGCAACACTCGCTTCACTGACGTTTCCGTTCATGTCGAGTGCGATTGCTTCATCAAATCCATCACGAATCGCTTCACCTTTTAAAAGTTGTGAGTTCATGTAGTTAGCAGCCGCTTTCGCTTGCATCGGCATCATCGTTGATGAGACACGGCGGTATGATGCGACTTTGGCACGAATGCCGGCACCTTTATCGAAGTATTCCCCAAGCTCCCAGCAAGAGATTCCGACATGAACTGTCGTATCTTTCGCCATCAATGCTTGCCATGGCGTACCGAGGAACACGAATGGACGGATGTAACACGATTCAAATCCGTTTTTCGCAACCAAATCAATCGTTGCTTGAACAAGTTCGTCGACAGTATACGGAATCGTGACATGATAATACGCACAACTGCGGAAGAGACGTTCGATATGTTCCTTCAATTGGAAGATCGCCGGTCCGTCCGGTGTTGCGTATGCACGAATTCCTTCAAAGAATCCACTACCATAGTGAATCGCATGTGACATGACGCTTGTGTTTGCATCTTTCGGATCATGAAAAACTCCATCTAACCAAATTGCTTCTCCATACTGTGTATCCACTGCCATGTGTTTTCCTCCTCTTCGACGTCAATCAGAGTGAACGTAAATCATCCACCAATTGCGTCTTCTCTTCTGTTTTCGCATCTTTCTGTTTGATGACACGTGCAGGTGTTCCAGCAACGACACTTCCAGCAGGTACGTCTTCTGTGACGACACTACCAGCAGCGACGACGGCATCTTTACCGACTTTGACGCCTTCAAGAATGACTGCATTTGCACCAATCAAGACACCGTCTTCAATGATGACAGGTGTTTTTGAAGGTGGTTCGAGGACACCCGCGACCACGGCACCTGCGCCAACATGAACGTTTTTCCCAATCGTCCCACGTGCACCGACGACAGCGTTCATATCAATCATTGTACCATCTCCGATTGATGCACCGATATTGATGATGGCACCCATCATGACGACCGCGTTATCACCGATAACGACATGATCGCGAATCCAAGAGCCTGGCTCGATACGCGCATTCAAGTGACGTGTATCAAGCATTGGTACCGCACTGTTGCGACGGTCATACTCCACGTGAACATCCGTGATGCGATCTGAATACTTTTCTAAGAAAGTAGACGCAAGTCCTGCATCTGCGAAGAAAATCTTTGATTCATCTGATCCAAATGCTGTTGCACCTTCGATCGTCAAGCCTGCCAAATCGCCGTTGACGTAAAGTTTAACAGGTGTTTGTTTTTTAGCATCTTTAATGAATTTAGCAATTTCGTAAGCATCAGTGAGTAACATGTGAATCCTCCTGTGTGTAGAGCGTCTCTAATGTATAGAGTCCCGCTGTTTTTTGAATGAGTGCTTCAGCTGCTTTGATTGCACCAGAAGCAAATACTTTTTTCGATAACGCCGTATGTTTGATTTCAATCAATTCGTCGACACCGGCGAATAAGACTTCGTGTTCTCCAAAGATCGTTCCGCCGCGCATCGCGTGCATCCCGATTTCGTTCGTCTCCCGCTTCTGCCGCGTTTGCGACCGGTCATACACCGGTGTCACGTTACGCGCTGTCTGAATCGTTTGCAACAGCAACTCGGCTGTTCCGCTTGGCGCATCGACTTTTTGATTATGATGTTTCTCGAGCAATTCGATATCATACGCCCCTGCTAGTGGCACGAGTGTCTTTAACAGTTGCTGGACCATCGCGATACCGTACGACATGTTGTACGACTGAAAAATCGGAATTTCTTTCGCAGCATCTTGGATCGACGCAAGTTCTGCTTCAGAAAAACCAGTCGTTGCGATAACGAGTGGCGTTTTTGTCGCTAGTCCATAAGCGAGTAGATCCGGTAGCAAACTCGGATGTGAAAAGTCGATGATCGCATCAACTTTCTCTGACATCTCTGTTAGCTCCGCGTATGAAGAAATCGTATCGGATGACTTCGTCCGGTCAACGATTGCAACAACACTTTGTGGCGCTAGTTCGACGACATACTGTCCTGTCGCACCATAACCGTGTAACGCGAGTTTCATCGAACCACTCCTTTGTAAGCATGCATCGTTTCGAGTAAATGCGCGTGACCCGCTTCCGATTGACGGACGAGCGGCAAGCGCGGCGCACCAACTGCAAAACCAAGTTCTTCAAGCGATGCTTTGACTGGAATCGGATTGACGTCACTGAACAAAGCACCGATGACTGGTAACAAGTCGGCTTGAATCCGACGCGCCGTCACGAGATCTTGTGCCAGTAAGGCTTCAGCCAGCGCTTGTGTCTCTGCCGGGTACGGATTCGAGAGGACTGAGATGACACCTTGTGCGCCCCATGCCATGTACGGCAGGATTTGATCGTCATTTCCACAGAAGACCGCGAAGTCTTCCGGAATCGCTGCCATCAGTTCTCCCATGAAGCTGACGTCTCCACTTGCTTCCTTAAAGGCTTGAATCCGTGGATGACGTGCTAACGTCACCGCTGTATCGACAGCGATTGCGACGCCAGTTCGTGATGGAACGTTGTATAGCATGATCGGCAATTCTGTTGCATCGGCGACTGCCGTGAAGTGCGCGACGAGACCGGCTTGTGATGTTTTATTGTAGTAAGGTGTGACGAGCATCGCTGCGTCCGCACCGAGACGTTCTGCAAGTAATGTCTTCTCGATCGTTGCTGCCGTGTTGTTCGAACCCGTTCCAGCAATGACCGGTACGCGTCCTGCCGTGATTTGAACGGCAGTCGTCAGAAGTTGCTCGAATTCAGCATTCGTTAAGGTCGACCCTTCTCCTGTTGTACCCCCGACGACAAGCGCCTGAATACCTGCTGCGAGTTGTTGCTCGATCAAGCGTTCAAATACGTGTAGATCTAACTCGCCTGCTTCATTAAATGGTGTAACGAGCGCTGTACCTGCTCCTTTGAACATGAAGAACTCCTCCTTTGTTATGAATGAATCGACTGTTCGATCGCTTGACGTGCGACTTGCACGGCATTTGACGCAGCACCTTTTCGGATATTGTCGGCGACACACCAGAGATGGAATGTGTTCGCAAGACTATCATCTTGTCGAATCCGTCCGACGTAGACATCGTCCGTTCCACTTGCATCGAGTGGCATCGGGTAACGCGTGTTTGCGACATCATCAACGAGGACGACGCCTGGTGCACCTTCTAACGCTTCACGGATGGCTTCAACCGTCGTCGGTTGCGTAAACGTAACGTTAATCGCAACCGAGTGAGAATTCGTGACTGGAACACGAACACACGTCGCACTGACCGGTAATGCTGGAAGATTGAAGATTTTCCGTGTTTCGTCAATCATCTTCTGCTCTTCTTTCGTATAACCGTTTTCTAGGAACACGTCGATATGCGGCAAGATGTTATCGTGAATCGGATGCGGATAATTGACGGGTTCTTCTCCGCGTGCCCCGCGTGCCAAGTCCTCGATCCCTTTTTGACCTGAACCAGATACAGCCTGGTACGTCGTATAGTTAACACGCTCGAATCCCAGTGACTGGAGTGGCGCTAATGCAACGACCGATTGAATCGTCGAACAGTTCGGATTCGCAATCAAACGGTCTGTCGTTTGAATCGCTTGTGGATTGACTTCTGGTACGACGAGCGGAATCGTCTCCTGCATCCGGAAAGCACTTGAATTATCAACGACGAGTGTTCCGTTTTCAGCTAATAACGGTGCATATTGCTCACTGATCGTCCCGCCCGCCGCAAACAACGCAACGTCGATCCCGTCTTCCGTGATACTTGGTGTCAGTGCTTGGATCGTAATGTCTTCTCCCTTGAACTGTACCGTACTCCCTGCTGAACGAGCAGAAGCGTAAGCGGACAAGCGGCTGACCGGGAAGTCCAGTTCTGCTAGTACTTGTAACATTTTTTGACCGACAGCGCCGGTTGCTCCGATGACTGCTACATGATACATCCTGTTCTCCTCCTTATAACTCGAACGCGTTTGCAATCGCTGCAACCGTTCGTTCAATGTCTGCTTGTGCAATCGTGTATGAGATACTAATTTCTGATGTCGTAACTTGATAGAACGGAATATTCTCTGCTCGGAAGATTGCGAACAACTTCGAAGCAACACCTGTTGCATCCCGCATCCCGATTCCGACGACAGATAATTTCGCGTGTTGGTTATGACGGTCGACCTTCACTGTCGTAAAGCGATCCATGATATCTTTTAAGGCTTCATCGAGAAATTCTTCCTCATCGAGTGGACATGAGAACGATAAGAAAATGTCACTGTCGAACGTCGTTTGACTGATCATATCGATGTTGACGTGGCGATTGGATAACAGTTCGAAGATATCGGCTACTGCTGCATTTGTTTGCGGTACGTGTTTGATTGACACCGTCAAGACGTTCTTCGTGACGCTGACACTCGTCACCGCTTTTTGTTCCATTGTTTCCGTCGCTTCCATGATCCATGTTCCCCTTTTCGATTCAAGTGTTTTCCCGACGAAGATGTGCACGCCGTATTTTTTTCCTAACTCGACACTCCGCATTTCCATGACCTTCGACCCGAGGGCGCTCATCTCCATCATCTCGTCATATGAGATGTAGGGAATCGGTTGAGCCGCGGCATGGATCCGTGGATCAGCAGTATAGACACCGTCGACATCAGTATAGATTTCACAGCGTTTATCAAGGACTGCTGCTAAGGCAACTGCCGTCGTATCCGATCCGCCTCGTCCAAGTGTCGTCACGTCACCAAGTTCGTTGACACCTTGGAAACCGGCAACGATGACAACATCGTACGTTTCGAGTTTTTGTCGTAATAGATCTCCATCGATCTGTTTGATCTTACTTTTCGTATGCACACCCATCGTGCTGATCCCTGCTTGTGCGCCTGTTTGCGATAACGCCTTGACGCCGAGTGAGTTGAGGGCGATGCTGAGTAATGAAATCGTCTGTTCTTCTCCGATGGCAAGCAGCCGATCGAGTTCTCGCCGCTCAGGGCGATCCGTGATGGCTTGCGCCTGAGCGATCAAAGAATCTGTCATCTTGCCCATCGCCGATACGACGACGACGAGTTTTTCACCTTCGGCTGCGCGACTCTTCAAATAATTCGCAATAGACTGAATCTGTTCGACAGTCGCAACCGAGCTTCCACCAAATTTAAGTACAGTTGTCACAATCCTATCTCCTTTGTCCCGATACAGAAAAAAACGACGGGCCGGTAGGAGCGTTCCTACGGCCCGTCGTTATCACGATCGGACAAACGAAGACAAAGTCATTCGTTCTTTTACGTAAGATAGCGCTCCGAAACATCGGTTTCGGCAGTACAACGGATCTTAACCGTTGTACCAGCAAACAAGAGTAAGCATCTTCTCGTTCACTTCGGCGGACTTCCCCTTTCACATCATTCGGCATGCTTGCCTTCAAGAATGATGCTACTCATGTCATCCGCGCCTCTATCTGTCGGTTGTTAGTTACAGTTATAGCAGACATCTTTTGTTAAATCCAGTCATTTGGCTGATTTTTTTCAAAATTCGTCAATTTGCAAGATGTTGTTTGGCAATTTCGAGTTGCTCTGAAACAGCAGCAAACCCTGTACCGCCGTAGCTTGTCCGGCGTGCAACTGCTTGAACCGGATCGAGGAGCGGATAAACGTCTTCTGTGATATTAGGATGGAATGTTTGATACGTCTCGAGGTTCAAATCTTTCAAGAAACAGCCATTCTGTACACAGTAAAGGACAGCCTTCCCAACGATTTCATGTGCTTCCCGGAATGGTATGCCTTTCGTCACAAGGTAGTCGGCGAGTTCCGTTGCATTCGAGAAGTCTTGCATTGTCGCCTTCTTGAGCGCTTCGGTCTTAAACGTCGCGGATTCAATCATTCCGGTAAAGATTTGAACGGACTGAAGGACGGTATCTGCAGTATCAAAGACCCCTTCTTTATCCTCTTGCATGTCTTTATTGTAAGCGAGTGGTAATGCCTTCATCGTCGTCAAGAAGCCCATCAGATTACCGTAGACACGCCCTGTTTTCCCACGAATCAATTCAGCGAAATCCGGATTTTTCTTTTGTGGCATCATGCTCGATCCTGTCGAAAAGGCATCGGACAACTCGATGAAGCCAAATTCTTGCGACGCCCAGATGATGATCTCTTCACAAAAACGTGATAGATGCATCATGACGGTCGAGGCAATCCCGAGGTATTCGATGACAAAGTCCCGATCGGAGACGGCGTCTAAACTGTTCGGATAGATCGACTCAAACCCGAGCAACTCCGCAGAACGGAAACGATCAATCGGGAATGTCGTCCCGGCGAGCGCTCCTGCACCAAGCGGTGATTTCCGGATTCGTTTTTGGTTGTCCGTCAACCGTTCGACGTCACGTTCGAACATCCAGAAATACGCAAGCAAGTGATGGGCAAGAGAGATGGGTTGCGCCCGTTGCAAATGTGTATAACCCGGCATGACCGTCTCGATATGTTGTTCAGCTTGTTCCGTGATGACCGATTGGAGCTCACGCAATGCCGTCGTCAATGCTTCGACATGTTGCTCCATCCATAGATGCAAATCGGTTGCGACCTGGTCGTTTCGACTCCGTGCCGTGTGCAGTTTACCTGCGACTGGACCAATCTGTTCCGTCAATAGACGCTCGAGATTCATATGAATGTCTTCATCTGCTAGCGTATACACATGATCCGCTACTGTCGCTTCCAGTTGCTTTAATCCTTGCTCGATTTGCGTCCATTCGTCTTGAGCGAGGATTCCTTGTTCACATAACATCTGCGCGTGAGCGAGACTCCCTTTCAAGTCGACACGCGCTAACTTTTGATCGAACGTGATCGATGCTCCGAAGGCTTCCGCTTGAGCGGAAGCACTTTCCGTAAAACGTCCACCCCAGAGTTTGGTCATTTCGTCACACCCGCCTGACGATGTACGCTCGCATGCGTCGAAACAGCAAGACCGTGTAATTTGATGAATCCTTTTGCAGCTTCATGATCAAACGCATCTTCTTTCGTGTACGTGGCAAGCTTCTCATCATAAAGCGAGACAGCAGACTGACGACCTGTCACGGTAGCATTTCCTTTGAACAACTTGACCCGAACTTCTCCTGTGACGTCCTGCTGTGTTGCTGTCAAGAACGCTTTCAGACCTTTCGTCAATGGTGCGTGGAAGAGACCGTTATAAATCGTTTCTGCATATTGTTTGCTAAGCAACGGTTTAAAATGCGCGACGTCTTTCGTCAATGTGATCGTCTCGAGTGCGGCGTGTGCTTTCAGTAAAACAGTCGCGCCAGGGCACTCGTACACTTCACGTGATTTGATTCCGACGAGACGGTTCTCGACGTGGTCAATCCGTCCGACACCATGCGCCCCAGCAATGATGTTCAGTTCCGTGATCAGTTTCGCGAGTGGATACGTCGTGCCGTTAATCGAAACTGGAACTCCTGCTTCAAAGCCGATGATGACTTCTTCCGCCTGATCTGGAGCGTCTTCTGGTGCTACCGTCAACGCGTAAGCATCTTGTGGTGGTTCTGTCCAAGGGTTTTCTAAGACGCCACACTCATTACTCCGTCCCCAAAGATTCATATCGATCGAGTAAGGGCTGTCGAGGTTGATTGGAATCGGCACATTGTTTTCTTTCGCATAGGCGATCTCTTCTTCCCGTGACCACTTCCACTCCCGAACTGGTGCGATGACTTCGAGTGATGGATCAAGTGCTGCGACCGAAACTTCGAACCGGACTTGGTCGTTCCCTTTTCCGGTACATCCGTGTGCGACAGCCGTTGCACCATATTCATGCGCGACTTCGACGAGCTTTTCTGCGATTAACGGACGCGAAAGCGCTGAAATCAACGGATAGGCATTTTCATAATGCGCCCCATATTGAAGTGCTGGTAAGACGAAATCTTTTGCAAATTCTTCTTTCACATCGAGAACGATCGATTCAATCGCACCGACGAGAAGTGCCTTTTCTTTGATGACAGTTAAATCCTTTCCTTCACCGACGTCCATACATAATGCAATGACGTCGTAGTCCTTGCTCAACCATTTGATGGCTACTGATGTATCGAGTCCCCCAGAGTACGCTAAGATCAATTTTTGTTTCGACATGTATAATTCCCTCCTGGTTTTAAATTCATCTGTCTGTATAAAAATTCATTATGAATTATATATATACATAGAAAACAAAAAAAAGAAACCCTTTTTGCAGGATTTCTTTCAAAATTGATTACATTTTCTTCTCCATCGTCCGGTGCGGGATACCTGCATCGTCGAATTCATCGGAGACGATTGTATAGCCCAGCCCTTGATAAAATGGGATCGCTTGAACTTGCGCACCGAGCGTTAGCAATTGTTTACCTTCACGACGTGCGACACGTTCCATCGCCTGCATCAACTCGCCACCGTATCCTTTTCCTCGCGCTGTTGAAAGCGTCGCGACACGCTCTACCTTCATGCGTTGGTCGTCATATGGACGTGTGCGCCCCGTCGCGACTGGACGGCTCTGCTCATCTAAGACAAGCAGATGAATCGCTGTCTCATCGTGTGTATCGTATTCAAGATGGCGTGGTACACCTTGTTCCTCAACGAAGACACGTTCACGAATCATCCGAACGGCTTGATGTTGTTCTGCTGTACGTACTTGAATGACTGTCATAACTGATATTCCTCCCGTAATCGATCGACATATGCCATCGCATCATCCCGATTCGTAAATTGCGCTTGTGCTTGGATCGCACTTCCACCGCCGCGTCCATTAAATGATTGGACATGTGATTTGGCGAATTTTCCGAGATGTGGTTCACCTGGACTACTCATTAATAACTTATTCGACGTTTCGTTCCAAACGACACCAATGCGTCCCGCTTCTTGAATCACTTTAGCGAGTTGCTCAGAAACCTTGATTTCTTCATCTAGATGTTCAAACACAAGAATCCCTTCTTGTTGTTCTAGAGCGTTAGCAAGTGTGAGAGCAGCAAGCTGCTCTTGCGCTTGTTCGACTTGTTTCGTGAATCTTTTCTGATCGTCCTGTAACGCTTGGACGGCTTCTAGGATCTGAACTGGTTTAATCGATAAGGC
The DNA here is from genome assembly GCF_053878415.1 of Exiguobacterium sp. EA-TM-5. Lineage (NCBI taxonomy): Bacteria > Bacillati > Bacillota > Bacilli > Caryophanales > Exiguobacterium > Exiguobacterium sp. EA-TM-5. Next base: position 3,078,336 of record NZ_CM132670.1, read on the forward strand.
TTGCGCCGCTTCCCGCAAGGCATGGCGTTCTGCTTGCAGAAGTTGATAAGCCCGTTCTTTTGCAACATAAGAAAGACGAATGTTCCCACGAATTCGTTCGACTCCAGTAAAGAGAATTAACTCGAGCTGTGCCGTTGAATCAAGATGCGTCCCACCACAGGCACTATAATCGAGTGTGCCGATTTGAACAACTCGAATCCGTCCCTCAACTTGTGGTGTCTTCCGTAATGGTAATTGAAGTGCTTCCGCCTCATCATACTCTGTCGCCGTGATCGGCAACCCTTGTTCAATCACTTGACGTAATCGTCGATCTAACTGTTCTTGTTGCACAGCTGTCCATTCGGATGTCTCGATATCAAGCGTCGAAACCTCACTTCCCGTCCGAAAGCTGAGTGTTTTGATCTGAGACTCATCTTGTAAAATCGCAGAGATGACATGTTGCGCCGTATGCTGTGCTGCATGGTCGATCCGGACAGCATCATCCACGATCCCTGTGACGTCACCTGTAAGTGGCGTCGCCAGTTGATGCCAGACGACACCGTCTTCGATTTCAACGTCAAGGACAGGTTGATCGTTTAAAGTACCACGATCCGCTGGTTGTCCACCGCTCTCCGGATAGAAGTAACTTTTCTCTAAAGCAACCCAATATCCATCTACTTGTTTTGTCGTGCGAATGGATGTCTGAAAGGTTCGGACATCGGATTCTATTTGTTCGGGGCGCATGCCTCGACCACCTTTCTCTGTCAGTTTCACTCTGTATTATGCCATATTTCATCCAGAATCGTTTGTCGGCTTGGCTTTTTCCTAGTACACTAGATGAAAGACTACCGATCGCGAAGGGACGAAATGCCGTGATTCAGCATATCAATAAAAATTCACCACTCCCCATTTACTATCAAATCGAAGCTGCCTTAAAACAACAAATCGAAAGCGGTGTTCTTCAACCTGGCGATCTAATTCCGTCCGAGCGCGAATTTGCGGAAGCACATCAAATTAGCCGAATGACGGTCCGGCAAGCCATTTCAAACTTGGTCAACGCCGGTTACTTGATTCGTCAAAAAGGACGTGGAACATTCGTCGCGAACAAAAAAATCGTCATGCAACTATCGGGATTAACAAGTTTTTCAGAAGAGATGGAACATCTCGGACTTGAGCCAACAAGTGCGCTTCTCTCCTATCAAATCATCGACGCCTCGATGACGATTGCGAATAAGCTCCGGATTCGCGAAGGGGCATCGGTATATGAATTAAAACGTTTACGAATCGCCGATGAGCAAGCGCTTGCTCTTGAGACCGTCTACATCCCGGAACAACTCCTACCCGGACTCGATCAAGACGTCGCGACCGCATCGCTCTATGCCTTTGCTGAAGCGAGCGGATTAAACCTCGGACGCGCGAGTCAAACGTTCGAATCACGTCTCGCGACGAAGGAGGAAGCAGGTCATCTTGGTCTATCGACCTCTTCGCCCGTCCTATCCGTCGAGCAACTAACGTATCTCGCGACGGAACAACCATTTGAATACGTCATCTCCGCTTACCGGGGAGACCGATATACCTTCACAGTCGAAATGGAACGTCAACGCTAAAAATCCCCTTGTATCGTCGTATAGTGACGATACAAGGGGATTTTTAGTGTGTATTACTGTGCAGGAACGGCTTCTGTCTCCGTCACTGGTTCTTCTGTCGTACTTTGTGCTGGGTCTGTATCTTCCTTGATCGGTTCGACTTCTTGACCTTGCATCGCTTTTGCTAAGTTACTTTTCACTTGCTCCAATTGATTCGGATCGAGATGGTATTCCCATTTCCCGCTGATCCCGATGTAGCCTTCTCCAGCGAGTTGATACTCCGTCGTATTCCGTAATGCTGCTGTGAAGTCTGCTAAGCGTGTGTAATCATTCGGACCTAAGTTCGTTTCGACGTTATCACCGACAGCATCTAAAATATCACGGTATGCACTGAGGGAACGGAAACTTGCCGCTTCTTTGGCGACCGCTTGAATGACTTGCATCTGTTTTTGTCCGCGTCCGATATCCCCAAGCGGATCGTCATGACGGTTCCGGACATAAGCCAGTGCCTGTTCCCCTGTTAGATGTTGCATCCCTTTATTGACGGTGACGGTACCTGCTTTACGTTTAGAGTCTTGCTCTTTGAACGCATAACGCACATCAATGTCGACGCCATCCAACGCATCGATCAATTGAACGAATCCTTGGAAATTGACTTTGACGACGTGATCGATTTGAATGCCAAGTAGGTTTTCTGTCGTTTCGCGCGCTAATTTAATCCCATTGTACGAATTCGATTTATCCATCGAACCGAAATAATGCGCATGTGTGATTTTATCTTGCTCGACACCTGTCTTGCCATACGGGACATCATATTTCGAATAATCAATGTTCACAAGCGAATCACGCGGTATACTCGTCAACACTAATTGTTCCGTTTTTTTATTTAAAATTCCGACGATCATGACATCCGATCGTGCCGGTTCATTGCGTTCTTTACTTTTTTTCGTTTCATCCGTTCCAAGAATCAAGAACGATTCAGACGGTACATCATCATATTTAGAGCTCACTTTTGAGCCGGGAATCTTAATTTGCGTCTTTGCCAATGTTTCTTGCGTTTTAATAAAAACAGCTCCAGCGTAACCAGAACCGATGATTGTGACAAGCAGGACGAGTGCAGCGACGACTTTCATGAACATCTTGCCAGCACTTGGCTGTCTCTTTCGTGCGGATCGCGTTTCCATCATGTAAACCCTCATTTTCATGTAAATTTTCCGTAAAGTTCGCTAATCTCCATTATCCGTACATTTAATGAAATGTCAATTTACGTTTCGATTAAAGAAATCGAATAGAATCGTTGTACTGAAGAAATCCTTGATTCCGAGTGCTTCGCATCATGAGAAGGAGTGGTTCCGCTATATGTCATAATGATTCCATTCTGTCAAAATAATAAATCGCATGAGACTAGGCTCAACAGAATCAGAAAAAGAGATCGAGTCAATCCAAAGATTGTCTCGATCTCTTTTGATTCATTGCTCTCTAACGTCATACTTTCATGAAATTCAGATAAGCTGCTCGTCCTGTACGTTTAGCGTCATCTGACAATAAAGAAGCGGCTTCTTCATCCAAGATCACCATGACATCGGCATGACGTTTGAGAACGGTCGCTGGACAATCCGTCGTCGCGATGCCTTCCATCATATCACGGACTGCTTCCGCCTTTCGTTCACTTGAAGCGACGAGAAGGATCTTTTTCGCCTCCATGATCGTGCCAATTCCCATCGTGATGGCTTTTGTCGGTACTTCTTCGAGTCGATCAAAGAATCGTTGGTTCGCTTCTCGTGTCGACTCTGTCAATTCTGTTACGTGTGTTTTAGCATCGAACGGTGTACCTGGTTCATTGAAGGCGATATGTCCATTTGCTCCAATTCCGAGTAATTGGATATCGATTCCCCGCTCCCGGACGAGCGCCTCATATCGCTCACTTTCACGAACCGAATCTTCCGTATTCCCAATCGGTAAGAATGATTCTTTAAAGGCAACATCCTTGAATAGATGCTCTTGCATGAACGTGTGGTAACTTTGTGGATGTTTCGGACTAAGACCGACATATTCGTCTAGGTTGACCGTCGTCACATGTCGACAGTCGAGTGAGTCCTTCCGCCATTCTTCATAAACGCCGACTGGTGAACTGCCTGTTGCAAGTCCTACTGTTAACCCTTCCGGATGGCGCTCAATTTCCTGTTTCAAAAATTGATAGGCCACCTGTGCTAATTCTTCTCCCTTTTCTACGATCATCCATTTCATGAGGTAGACTCCTTTCCGTTCGTGATCCGGTATCGCGTACCACGATGAATCGTTTCTTGAATGCGTAATCCCTCGTCGAGCAACACGATATCCGCATCCTTACCGACCGAGAGACTTCCCTTTTGTGTCAATTGAAGCTCTCTTGCCGCATTGACCGATGTCATGCGGACGGCTTCTTCGAGCGTACAACCTGTAAAGGCGATGATGTTTCGTAAAGCAGCGTCCATCGTCAGGACGCTTCCGGCTAAACTGCCGTTCTCAAGGCGTGCCGCACCGTCTCGAACGAATACAGCCTGCCCTCCTAACTCATATTCACCGTCTGCTAACCCTTTCGCACGCATCGCATCCGTGATGACGATCAATTGATCTGCGCCCTTCATCCGATAGGCGAAATCGACCATTTCCGGTGCACTATGAATCCCGTCCGGAATGATCTCGGCATAGACTTCCGGCGTCAAGAGACAATACCCGACCGTTCCCGGTTCGCGGTGATGAAGTGCACGCATTTGATTGTAGAGATGGGTACCATGCGTGACATGACCCGCTTGGTTTTGGGCATACGTCGCGTCCGTATGTCCGGCAGACGGAATTGCACCCGTTAATCGCACTGCCTCCTCGAACGCACGCGCACATGGACGTTCTGGGGCATAGGTCACGAGTTTGATCGTGTTGCCAGCCGCTTCTTGCCATTTCAGGAACTGTTCGACATCCGGCTCGACGATATGTTCGTGCGGTTGCGCACCCGCATAATCCGGGTTGATGAAAGGTCCTTCGAGATGAACACCGACGATCGTCGTATCGTCTTGTGCTACGACTTCTCGGACCGTCTCAAGTGCTCGTGTGATGTTTGCCCAATCTTGGGTAATCGTCGTCGCTAAGAAGGATGTCACGCCTTCTTGTAACATCTGATGACTGAAGTCACGAAGACTATTCGCATTCCCATCCATGACATCGACATCATATCCCCCATGAATGTGTACATCGATCATTCCAGGGATGAGCGATTGATGCTGCGCATCGATCATCTCTTCTCCTACAATCGTTTTAAATTCCGACATCAAACCAACCGCCTCGATCGTTCGACCGTAACGAATGAATCCATCCTCGATCGTCTGCTCTCCCGTATAAATCCGGGCGTTGATGATTACTGTCATCTGTCGTCATCCTTTCTCTATCCGTTCCGTGACTTGATTCCGTATTTAGTATAACGCGATTAACTATAGTTGTATAGACCTTTGTACATTTCGGTGAATTTTAAAAAGGACGATCCCGTTTGTCCGCAGACAAAGGGTCGCCCTTTCTATACCCATCGACTGTCATCTTCATGCGTCAGTCGATCATGGCAATAAAATCCGGTCTTTTTTTCGAGAGATCAGACGCGTCGCTTTTAGGATCGCCATCGGTAACGATTGCCGCTTCCGGTAAGCAAGGTAACGTCCTTCCCATTTCGGATCGTATTTCTCTTTGTATCTTCGCAGACCGGTGAAACTATACATGTAGCGAATATTATTGAAGACATCTGCCGCCACACGTTCTTGCCAGAAGGACGTCTCATCCTCACCGACGGACGAGAGTGGCGCCATCCCCATGTTGAATGTCCGGTATCCTTCTTCCTTCGCATACTCGAACAGTCGGATGAACATCGCATCCATGATCCCGTTCGGTCCGTCTGGTCGAAAACGCATCAGGTCAATCGACAGGACCCCGTCTTGGTAAGCAGGCATGAATGTCATGAATCCGATCAACCGCCCTTCGGCTTCACGCATGATACCGATTGGTGCCTGGTTTAAGTAAGGTTCGTGGAAGTAACCGAGCGAGAAACCTTTTTCAGATTTATCACCTAACCATTCATCCGAGACCTCTTGCAGTTCTGCTAACAGCGGATTTGAGAAAGGTGGCTCGACCACTTCGAACGTCATCCCTTCGCGTTCAAAGCGATTTTTAATCGAGCGAAGTCCAGCCCGTTTTTTTCCTGATACGGTGAAAGACGGAATATCGACGATCGCCTCTTCTCCAAGTTTAAAGAAGTTGAATCCAAAATCATGATACAGCGACATGTTTTGCGCTTGAATTTGATAGATGTTCGGAATGTATCCGAGATCTTCGACGCGCCGCAGGAACGAGGCGATGACTTGTGAATGCTCCTTTGGATCGCCACTTGGATCACCGAGCACCATAATTCGATTACCGGTCTGACTGAACTGGATGAACGAACGACCCGTTTCGGAAAAGAAGAAGCGCTTATCTCCAAGAAACGCCAAATGGCTCAAATAATTGCCACCCTGTTCGCGTAATACCGTTTCGATTTTTTCAGCATCGAAACGCTCCCCGAGTACCGGTTGATTAAAGGTATTGAACAAGCGGATGAAGACGAGGACATAAACGAGCGTAAAGATAGAGGCACTCGCTGCAAACATGAAAATTTCGTGTGCCGGATATACTTTTGTTCCATCTGCTGATCCGAGCGTATAGAAGGCATATCCGAAAAAGACGAATCCGCCAATGTACAATAGACCAGCAAATGCAACACGAATGAAGCGTGACGTCGTAATGAGTGTTCGTTCCCGATGAAACGCATTGCGAGACATCAATAACAGAGCAAGAACGATGACGACAGCAAGGAACGAGATTAAGTTGAATCCACGAAGAGCCATCCCGACCAAGGCGAAGAATGATGCGCCATACATCATATACAACGACCGTTTCGTTCGACGATAAAGTGCCGTCGATAGGAGGACAAACAATAAGCCGCCCATCAAGAAGAAACTATTCGCGAGCAAAAGCGCTTCGTGTGGTAATTTAGATTCCAAATATTCATACTGCGTTGAGACCGGCGGTAAAATCGCTAGTCCCCAAATCGTGATACCGGCAACGAGCGTGATCAACGCTAAAGTAAAGTGGCGAATCTTACTAAGGAATCGTAATTGCAAACGCCAAATGACGCCTCCGACTTCAACCGACGGACCGACGATTGGTTTGTCTTCGATCATCTTGACGACTGGACCACTAAACTCTCGTGCTGAGAAGACGACACCGATCAAGAACGGAATCAAGTAGTAGACAAGACGGTAGATCAATAATCCTGTCAAAACGATGCCTTCTTCAACTCCGGCACGTTGCATGCCAATCAAAAAAACTAAGTCGAACGAACCGAATCCGCCGGGTACCATCGAAATCAATCCGGCTGTCGCAGCGATGATGAAGACACCGATGACTTTTGCAAAACTGACATCCGTTCCAAGTGCCGCCAAAATGAGATAAACGACGACACCAGCACTGAACCATTCCGCTAATGAAACGAGCGAGTATAGAGCGATTGATTTTGGATGAATACTGCTGCTACCACGTCGAAACGAGAACAAAAGATAGAGCGGGAAGAATAAGGCAACACCGATGATGACGGGCCACAACCATTTCTTCATTTCAAGCACTTCAAACGCTGGGAAGATGTGTAGGAGTGACAAAGTCGACAGAATCGACAAGCCGCTAATTAATGTCGGTGCCATCCAGCCGATTGCTTTTAACAAACGTCCACCTTCGACGAATGGTCGGTACAGAGCAGACCGGATTGCCATTCCCGCAAGACCACCGAAACCAATGATCCCGTTAAAGGAGTTTGCAATCCAGGACGCCCGGAAAATCAGTCCGACCGGTGCTTTTGCTTCTAGCGAGCGCAACAGGAAGAAGTCATAAAAGAACATCGTCGAGACTGCTGCGAGACCTGAAAGAATCAACAGGATGAACTGCCAAGACGGCACTTGACGGATGGCTTGAATCGATTCCTTCAGAGACAGACTTCGCAATTCGTTTTGTCCTTGATAAAAAATGAATCCAATCAAGACAATCGGCAAGATGATTTTCGCAATCGTCATGATTCGTTGTTTTGAGAATTTCAAGTTGCCAGCCTCCTTGACTTACGGATTAAGTACATTAAACGAACAAGCAAGAGTGTTGCTCCGACTGCAAGACCGATGATCAATCCCCACCAGTAGCCGTCTGGTCCGAGCGCTGTGTAGCGTTCGAGATAAAAACCTAATGGTAGTCCGATGACCCAGTAGGCTGCGATCGTCAACAAGAAAGTAACGTTAACGTCCTTAAATCCGCGTAGTGCACCTTGCGTTGGTGCAGCGACGGCATCCGACAGTTGGAAGAAAATCGCGAGAATCATGAAGTGTGCGGCTGCTTCGATGACTTGTGGATCTCGACTATATAACGCCGCCAGTTCTTCATTTTTTAAATACAACAAGATACCGGAGAATAAGGAGACTGCGACACAAATCGTTAACCCGATAACAACGTACTGAACCGCGTCCTTGATTCGTTTGGCTCCGACCTCAAAACCGACTGTGATTGTCAACGCAGACGCAGCGGATAATGGGATCATATAGACGAAAGAAGCGAAGTTGATCGCGGCTTGATAGGCACCGATGATGACATCACCATATGCTCCAAGCAACAAGGTGACAGCTGAAAAAATACTGACCTCTGAAAAAATTGCGAGACCGATTGGTGCACCAAGTAGAATCAATTCCTTGATCCGCTTTATGTCCGGACGGTAAAAACGACGGAGAATGCCAAGACGTTGGAATAACTCTCCTTTCATCACGACAGCGATGATCGCTAAACAGAGAATCCAGTATGTGATGGCAGTCGCAACTCCTGCACCGACACCACCTAGTTCCGGAAAACCGAAGTTTCCGAAGATGAATAGATAATTGAAAAGGATGTTAATGGGTAAAGAGATTAGTAGTAAGACCATCGTGATGTTCGATTTCCCCAACGAATCGACAAGTGTTCGTAAGACAAAGAAAACGAACATCGGCACGATTCCTAACGCTAGCATCACGAGATAATTCCGTGCGACTTCACGTGCTTCTGCCGATAACTCCATCCGTTCGAGAATGGGATTGACGGCGAGGAGTCCGATGACGACTGTCAACCCAATGATCACGATAGCGACATACAATGCCTGCATGACGATCCGTTTGACTTCTCGTTCTCGTTTTGCGCCCATCGCTTGAGAAACGAGCGGTGCAACAGCAAGTAGAATACCGGTCAGTCCTGTGTAGACGGGCGCCCAGAGGCTTGCTCCGACACCGACTCCCGCTAAATCAGCAGAGCCATAACGACCGGCCATGACTGTATCGAAAAAACTAATTAAGTAAAACGCGACTTGCGTTACGAGAATCGGAAAGAAGATTTTCATGAACTGTTTCATCTTTCCTGAGAACGTAACTGTTTCTAACATGTTTCCACCACATTTCAGGAGGAGTCCTCCTTAATTTTAAAACGTATCATTCTTGAACTCTTACGAAAATAATCCGAGGAGGGATTCATCTCATGAACCATCGAGATACTGAAAAGTTGACCTTTGAGCTACTCGAGACGTGGTCTACCTTCAATCATTATGCCAAAGAGGCACAAACATTCGAAAATCCGGAAGACGTTCATCAAGCCCGGATTCGCTTACGAAAACTGATCACATTCGCTCGATTGGTCGATTTAACGGAGGAACCCGTCTATTTGATTTGGAAGCGTCTAATGCATGCCTTCGGTGAAGTGCGTGATCTCGACGTACAACTCGAAGCAACTTCGAAAAAAACGGAAATCGATCAGTTGTTTGCGAACCATGTCGCTCTGCAACTCCAGGGCAAGCGTTCGACCTTGATCGAGACGATGCATCTCTTGATCTCAAATGAACTGGATCGATCCGTCCGTCGATTTTTAGCGAGCCCGATGACGAAACGGCTCAAGCGGATGTCCGAAAAAGAACTGATTCATGCTGCGGAGAAACGCTATGAAAAAAAACGTGAACAATTTGAAAAAGTACAACACAAGGATGGTACGAAGCGTGTCGAACGAATGCATGAGTTACGGCTCGCGACGAAAGCATACCGTTATACGGTCGAGTACCTCCGTCCCTATACGAATCAACCAAAGTCTGCTGTCGATCGTCTAAAAACAACCCAGACACGACTCGGACAGATCAATGACACGTATCAACGCTTAGAAAGATGGCGGTCATTTGAGGTTCCGACTGCTTATCAAGAAGAGCGGTTACGTCAGATCAAGCGCTTAGAGGACGAGTTGCGTACCTCTCTTGATCAAGTCGAAATCGCTCATGGATGACGTTGAACGAGCAGTTCAAGCATCTTCGTACCCGCAATCGAATTGCCTTTTGCATCAAGAGAAGGACCAAACACACCGATTCCAAGATCAGCCATATCAAAATCACTTCGACCACAAGCAACGACCGCACCGGAGACACCACTTTTTCCAGGAAGTCCGACTTGGACAGAAAATTCTCCGGATGCATCGTACATGCCACACGTCGTCATGATCGCTCGGATGATCCGCGCGTTACGACGCGAGATGACTTGTCGTCCGGATGGCGTCTTGCCAGATGTACTCAAAATTTTACCCATCATAGCAAGTCCTTTACAGTTCGTCAAAATCGCACATTGTTTTGTGTAGACGTCGATGATTTCTTCAACATTTCCTTCGATGACACCGTGATAGCGCATGAAGTAGAGTAATGCCCGATTTAAATCCGTCGTTTCAAATTCTGATTCAGCAACATCTGCGTCATATTTTACCATTTCTACTTCAATATCCAATAGTTTTGCGATAAATTGACGTAATTGAAGTAATTTATCGGCAGCATCCGTTCCCGGTAACATGCTCGTTACGGCTAGTGCTCCTGCATTGATCATTGGATTGAGCGGTTTTGTCGGAATCGTCTCTTCAAGTTTCGCGATCGAATTGAACGCATCGCCCGTCGGTTCCATCCCGACTTTTGAAAAGACATAATCTTCTCCGAATGTCTCGAGGACAAATGCGAGCGTAATGATTTTCGATACACTCTGTAGTGTAAACATCGTATCCGCATCACCTGCCGAAACGAACGTCCCATCGGCATTACAGACGGCGATTCCAAGTTGTGTCGGATCAACCTTCGCAAGCTCTGGAATATAACTGGCGACTTGTCCAAGCACCGTATACGGACGGCATTCTTCAATCAACTCCTCGAGTTGGGCTTGTGTAACATTCATGGCGTTCCCTCTTTCTCTTTTTTTCTAGCTTATCACGCATCTGACGAATACGGATATGGTTCTTCCGTAAACGCTAAAAGGAGTCGACTCGTTTCAGCCGAGTCGACTCCTTTTTTCTAGCATCTGCTTTATCCGTGTACGACGAGTTCACCGTCTTCTACGTCAATCGCAATCCGGGCACCATCTTGAATCGCCCCACTGATCAAGGCACGGGCAAGTTTCGTCTCAATCGTCCGTTGCATATAACGATTGATTGGACGCGCGCCGTATTGTGGTTCAAATGCCTCTTCGAAAATCAACGTCTTCGCAGCATCCGTGACATCAATCGTAATACCACGTCCGGATAAACGTGAACTCATTTTCTCAACCGCTTTGTCGATGATCCGTTCAATTTCTGTCCGGTGAAGTGGATGGAACAAAATCGTATCATCGATCCGGTTCAAGAACTCTGGTCGGAAGTGACGCTTCAGTTCTTGGCGAACGGCTTCTTCTTCCGCTGCATCAATGACGCCATCTTTGGCTGCTTCGAGCAGAATTGGTGCGCCAATGTTTGATGTCATGATGACGATCGTGTTCTTGAAGTCGACGACACGTCCTTGGGCATCCGTCAAACGACCATCGTCAAGCAACTGTAGCAAGATATTAAAGACGTCGCCGTGAGCCTTTTCGATCTCATCGAACAAGAGTACCGAATATGGGCTCCGTCGGACAGCTTCTGTCAGTTGACCGCCTTCTTCATATCCGACGTATCCTGGAGGCGCACCGACAAGACGAGAGACATTGTGTTTTTCCATATACTCCGACATATCGATCCGAACGATATGGTCTTCACTGTCGAACATCGCCGCTGCTAAGGCTTTTGCGAGTTCTGTCTTCCCGACCCCTGTCGGACCGAGGAATAAGAACGAGCCAATCGGGCGATTCGGATCCTTGATTCCCGCGCGCGCGCGAATGACAGCGTCCGCAACAAGACGGACCGCTTCGTCTTGCCCAAAGACACGCTCATGAAGCGTATCCTCGAGATAGAGCAATTTTTCCCGTTCGCCTTGCGCAAGACGCGTCACCGGAATACCGGTCCATTTGGAAACGATATCGGAGATCTCTTCTTCCGTCACTGCCTCGCGTACGAGCTCATGTGAGATGTGTTCAGATGATTCTTCCGCGACTTTCAGACGTGCCTCAAGATCTGGAATTTGACCGTACTTGATTTCCGAAGCGCGGTTCAAATCATAACGCCCTTCCGCTTCTTGTAACGCTAGTTTTGCCTTCTCAAGATCCGCACGTAACTGCTGAACACTTTGCGAACTCTCTTTTTCTCGTTCCCACCGTGTCCGTAGTGCGCTTTCATCTTCTCGGACAGAGCTGAGTTCTTGCTGTAAGACGGCAAGTCGTTTTCGGGATGCCTCATCTGTTTCCTTCTTCAATGCTGCCTCTTCGATCTCGAGCTGCATGACCCGACGGACAAGCGAATCGAGTTCGGCTGGCATTGATTCCATATCCGTCCGAATCATCGCGCATGCTTCATCAACGAGATCGATCGCCTTATCCGGCATGAAACGATCCGTAATGTACCGATCGGACAACATCGCTGCCGCGACAAGCGCATTGTCATGGATTCGTACACCATGGTGAATCTCGAAACGTTCTTTTAGTCCACGCAAAATCGAGATCGTATCCTCGACATCCGGTTCAGCGACCAGTACTTGTTGGAAACGTCGTTCGAGCGCTGGATCCTTTTCGATGTACTTCCGGTACTCGTCAAGCGTCGTCGCACCGATACAGTGCAATTCACCACGCGCAAGCATCGGCTTGAGCATGTTTCCAGCGTCCATCGCTCCGTCTGTTTTCCCAGCACCGACGATTGTGTGTAATTCATCGATGAATAAGAGGATTTGGCCTTCGGCTTCTTTGACTTCATTCAAGACTGCTTGCAAACGTTCTTCGAACTCACCCCGGTATTTCGCACCAGCGACGAGGGCACTCATGTCTAAGCTGAACAGCTGTTTATTCTTCAGACTTTCCGGCACATCGCCTCGAACGATCCGTTGTGCTAACCCTTCAACGATGGCGGTTTTCCCGACACCGGGTTCTCCGATCAAGACGGGATTATTTTTCGTCTTCCGACTCAAAATCCGAATGACACGTCGAATCTCATCATCACGACCGATGACCGGATCCGTTTTCCCAGAGCGGAAATCCGCTACGAGATCGCGTCCGTATTTTTTTAGGACATCAAACGTCTCTTCTGGATTTTTCGTCGTGACCTTCCGATTTCCCCGCATGTTGACGATTGCTTCCCGCAGGGTCTCTTCCGTGATGCCTTGACGGCGTAGATACTGCGCTGTTGGACTCGATTGTTTGATCAGTGACAATAACAAGTGTTCGACAGAGACATAATCGTCCTGCATGAGACGGGCTTCCGTCTCCGCTTCCGTCAATACGTTCAGCAACGAGCTACCAATCCGTGGCGTCGTTGCCTGTGATAAGGCAGGAAGTTTCCCAATTGCCTCGTCAATCGCTGCATTCAACGTATCAATTCGTTGATTTAGCTTTTCAAAAACGACCCGTGCGATTCCCTCTTCTTGAGCAAGTAAGGCAAGTAGCAAATGCCACTCTGTGATTTCACTGTGACGACGTTGTTTCGCAATCGCTTGGGCAGAGACGATTCCCTCATGTGCCCGATCCGTTAAACGTTCAAAATCCATCCTTGATCACTCCTTCACTGCAAGTTGACGTTCCCACTCTTCATAAAAGGCGCGGTCCATCTCCGGTAACTTCACTTCGAGTTGGACAAGTAATGCCCCACGATGACCATTTGATTGACTCAAACCACGATTTGGAATGCGTAATCGCGCCCCTGGCTTTGTTCCTGGTTTGACCTTCAGTTTGATTCGTTTTGCTTCAAGCGTATCTGCGACGACTTCTCCTCCGAGTACAAGTGTCGTCGGATGAACACGGACGGTTGAGATGACGTCTTGATCGACCCTTCGGAACTGATCATCATCCTTCAGATGAATCGTCACGTAAACATCTCCGGCAACACCTTGCCGGTTACGCATCGAACTTTTTCCACGTAATCGTACTTTTTTACCGTCATAGACGTCTTTTGGAAGGGTCAGTTGAATCGAACCGGTCGCAAGACGTACCGTAACTTTTTCATTTGTACTGAGATGACTCAGTGGTATCGTCAATTCAAGCTCTTCATCCGTTGAAGCCTCTTCCTGACTGAAGAACGAACCGAACATGTCTTCAAATCCGAACGATTGACCAGGTCGTGTCCGTCCACCACCGCCTCCAAATTGTCGGAATAGATCTTCGTAATCTCCAGCGCCACCGGCTCCAGCACCTGCCATCTGATCGAAGTTACTGCCATACCGATCGTACTTTGCTCGTTTTTCCTCGTCTCCAAGCACATCGAAGGCTTCTTGGATATCCTTAAAACGCTGATCCGCACTCGCTTCTTTATTGACGTCTGGGTGATATTGCTTCGCCAATTTGCGGTACGCACGCTTAATATCTTGATTTGATGCATCCTTTGCGACACCGAGTGTTTGGTAGTAATCTTTTGCCATTCGAATTCACTTCCTTTTCCTATGCTTCATTACCTTAATTATAAAAGTCAGGTCTTAATTGGTCAAATATAGTCAAACTTTTTTCTGACATTCTGTTCTCTTTTCACTTTACGTCCTTGCGACAAACAAGTTTCACCGACTGAACCATGTTATACTGATACCCAAACAGGAAATGAACGATGGGAGGATCTACAGATGGATGGCAAAACACGCAAAAATATCACACCTGGTCTTAAAGTCAGTATCGTGTTGAAGCAAGATCAACGAACAGGGAAACGAACAGAGGGGATCGTCAAAGATCTTCTTACGAAATCACCGCAACATCCGCACGGGATTAAAGTACGCTTAGAAGACGGACAAGTCGGTCGTGTGCAAGAAATTTTAGGTTAAGCAGAACAACAATCGCTCGTCTTGAGTCCTTTTCGGAATCAAGACGAGCGATTGTTTCATACTTCAGTAGCTTGTTCTAAATACCGCCATGTTGCTTCGACGAGAATACGCGCCGCGTCGAGCATCGCCGGCTCCTTAAAATCAAACTGTGGATGATGATGCGGTGGATACGAAGCATCCCCGGCTCCTGTAAAGAAGAACGCGCCCGGTACGTGTTGCAGATAGTAAGCGAAGTCCTCGCCCCCCATCGTTGGTTCGATTTCGAACACATGATCGTCCCCTAATACATCACGCGCAACGGACTCAATCAATGCGGTGGGTGCAGCATGGTTAACGACAGCCGGATATCCTTTTTCGTACGTAAACTGATACGTCGCTCCGACCGCCTCACAGATCCCTTTGATCGTACGCTCCATCCGCTCAATGATCTCATCCGCTGTCGCTTCATTAAATGTCCGGACTGTTCCTGTCAACGTCGCTTGATCCGCGATGACATTAAACGTATTTCCGGCATGTAACGTTCCGACGGTTACGACTGCCGGCTCGAGTGGATTGAGTTGGCGACTGACAATCGATTGTAATTCCTTAACGATCGTTGCTCCGAGTAAGACAGCGTCAATCGTCTCGTGTGGTTTCGCACCGTGTCCACCTTTTCCAAACAAAGTCAGCTCGAACTTATCAGCTGCCGCCATGATCGGACCAGTCCGAACACCTACATGTCCTAAATCGATCGTTGACCAAAGATGCGTTCCGAAGACGATATCGACGCCTTCGAGACAACCGTCGGCAATCATATCACGCGCCCCACCTGGAACGACTTCCTCCGCATGTTGATGAATCAAGACGACATTCCCCGGTAACGATTCCTGTTGCTGCATCAATATCTCTGCGACGGCGAGTAACGTCGCTGTGTGACCATCGTGACCGCATGCATGCATCACACCTGGAACCGTCGAGCGATACGCAACATCTTTTCCATCCGTAATCGGTAACGCATCAAAATCAGCGCGTAACGCGACGGTCTTCCCTGGTTTTCCCCCACGAATATATCCGACGACACCACGTCCGCCAACCTCTGTCTTGACCTCGACTCCAAGTGCTTCTAAATGTTGGGCAATATAGCGAGGTGTCTCGACTTCTTGAAACGATAACTCTGGATGCTGATGGAGATAGCGACGTCGCTCGACCATCTCCGGATACAACGCGTCTAGTCCAGCTGTTCGTTCTGACATATATGTATCCCCCTTATTTCTTTTGATGCAATGTCTTGACGCTCTCCCGTGTATATTGAAGACGTTCGAGTGTGTCTTCATAATGTCCCGCAGCATACGATAAGAACAAGACATCGATCGCAAACAATTGGGCAAGTCGTGAGCTGAGCGCTGCACTACGAAGCGGTGCTTCCGGTGCACGTGACGTCCAAAGGGCGATATCCGCTAGTTGACTGATTCGGTTGTCCCCGAAACGTGTCAGACTGATGACTTTTAATCCTTGGATTTTTGCCAAACGAATCAACTCGACGACTTCTTCCGTTTCCCCACTGTAGGAAATCGCAAAAAAGACATCTTCCGGACGCGCATTCGCTAAGATGGTCGCAAGCAGATGCTGATCTGTTTCTTGAATCGCTAGTTTTCCGACACGCGTCCATTTTTGAGCGGCATCTTCTGCAACGACATGTGATGCTCCGATTCCGTAAAAATAAATCGCCCGTGCTTGATCGATGACATCAATCGCATCGGCAATCCGTTCATCATTTAGTTGCTTCGCTGTATCCTGTAAGGCTTGAATGCTGTTACTCAGCGTTTTTTCAATCAAGTCAACCGGACGTTCATCCTTTTCGATGTCATGATAGCCTTTTAGATCCGTCCGTGCCGTATCAGCAGAAATACGCATCCGCAGTTCTGGATATCCCTTTAATCCGAGCGCACGGCAGAAGCGGACGACTGCAGCGGCACTTGTATCCGACTCCTCTGCGAGTTGGTGGATCGTCATACGCGCGATTTGGTTCATATGCGTCAATACATAGTCTGCAACTTTTCGTGAGGACGATGGTAGTTCCTCTCGAACTGCACCGATTTGTGAATAGATACCGCCTTTCATCTAAATCTCCCCTTTATCATCTTCTTTTTTAAAAGAACTGACGATTCATCAATTACCGCGTCGTCCCTGTATATAGAACTGTTCTTCTTCCATTATGCTCTCTCCTACTGACTTTCGTAAATCTAAAAAATGGGAAAGTAAAATAAAATTCCATCCTTCTTCCATATTCCTCCTTCCCCATTCATCTATTTTTCTCTTAATAGCGTTTATCATACAAAAAAAGCGACATTCCTCTAAACGAGAAATGTCGCTTCGTAAAGTTGATAGAGACTAGCAAAAATAAAGGAATCAGCGAATCTTAACGATCGGTTTTTTTGTATCCGGATCGAGGAACAGCATCGCTTCTGTGTCACCATTCAAATTCGTCACGGTAATCGTCGTCGGAATGTTTCGGTTGTACTCCCAACGGTTTTCAAGTAGATAAGTCACGTACTGAACGAACGCGACGAGCTCTGCTTTCCCGTAAAATTGAACGGGAATTTTCATCTCAAGCTTTTTGAGTTCATCTTCTTGGTAGAATCCTTCTCCCATCATACCAGTGTAATTCGGGAAATAATCTTCTAATCGGTCTTTAAACAAATCAAATTTCGCTGCATCGTCACGCACGTCGTTCGTTGCACGTGCTGATGGATAGTAGTAATACCGCTCATTATAGTTCTTCCAATCGTTTGCGCTAATTTGATTCCCTCGACCAATGAAGGCAGACGAGAGATAGTGACCAGAAACCGGTGAACCTTCTTTTTCCTGAAGATACAGCGCGACGTGAATCGGTGTCGTCTTCATACCTTGTGTCTTACGCATCTTCTTGACTAAATCGTTCGCCATCCGTTTTCCTTCAGCGACGACTTTCTTTTCATCCAGTTTAACGGTATACGTTGGTCCGTAGTTTTCATCTTGGAAGACATACTCACTGTTTAGGACAAGCGCAATCGATGTGCCACCCAGTTCAAGTTTCTTATCTTCTTCCAGCATATAGTCTTGCTCTAAGATATGCGATAGAATCATAGGTGACTTTTGGTTTTTTTCTTTATACGACTTACCAGACGTATAGCCCGGGTTCAGACCTTGTGGATCGCTGACGCCATCGCCTGCTTTTCCTTTTCGTAACAACCATTTCGCGATTTGGTCAGCTTCGAGTAACTGACCTTCTTGATAATAGTATTTTTCCGGATCAAAAAACTGTGTCGAGTGACGCATTAAACCTGTTTCAATTTCATCGAGCTCAAGACGTGAACTGACACGTTTTTGTGTCATTCCACGTGCAACACTCGGGCGAAACGGTAAAACAGTCCGATAATACGAATCTGTCGTGTCAATGGCTGGACTTACGACGGCTTGGACTTCCTTACCTTGTTCACTTTCAGTAATGACTTCTTTTGTATCGCTCGTTGGCGAAAGGTCGAACGAACAAGCACCTAAAAATAACGTACTTGATAACGTCAACGCTACTGCTGTTTTATAGTTCATCTCTATTTGCACCCCATGTTTTCAAATCGTTCTCTTTATCATAACAGAATCGTTTTCCATCGGGGAAGGACAAGTTTTTCCCTGATTTTCAAAAAAGATGATGCGCCCTTGCGTATTCGAAAGGACTTTTTCTCATGACACGTCGTAAATTCATCGGTCTGCTTTTTCTACTCGCAGGCATCGCTCTGATCGCTTGGCCCTTCATCAGTGACTATCAGCGCGAACAGGAGGCAGCCAATTTAAAAGAACAATGGAAGAAAAGTCTAAAGACCGTCGATGCGAAGGAGACGAAACAACCGCTCGCGAAATCAGGTGTTGGACTGCTCTCGATTCCAAGCATTGATTTCGAACAAGTCATCTTAGAAGGCTCGACGACAGCGGTCCTAGACCGAAGTATCGGTCATATCCCAAAGACTGGCTCACCCGGGAAAGGAAATTACGCACTCGCCGGACACCGCAGTTTTACGAAAGGTCTCCACTTCAATCGCCTGCCTGATGTCAAAAAAGGTGATACCGTCATCGTCACGACAAAAACGCATCGCTATACGTACCGGATTACTTCGAGTCGCCTCGTCACACCGACGACGTTGTCCGTCCTCGACCAGTCCGTCTCTTCTCCAACGATTACATTGATCACGTGTGATCCGCCGGAAACAGCAACGAATCGTCTCATCAAGCAAGGTACTTTGATCCGGAGCGAGACGGTCGCTTCGTGACAAGTTCTCTAACACGAAAAAAGGAAGGCGGAATCCCGCCTTCCTTTTTTATTTGATCGTTCTCATTCATTCTTCTCACACTTCGTGTTTCGCTAGTTCTTCTAACAGACGGGCTTCGTCCCAAATTTCAATGCCAAGAGATTCCGCTTTCGTCAGTTTAGAGCCTGCCTTTTCCCCTGCGACGAGGACATCCGTCTTTTTACTGACGCTTCCTGTCACATCAGCTCCGAGTGCTTCGAGTCGTTTCCCGGCCTCTGACCGTTTTAAGCTCTCGAGCGTCCCCGTCAAAACGATTGTTTTTCCGCCGAGCGGTGCATTCGTCTGATCGACCCGTTCACCAAGGAAACGTTGATTGACGCCGAGTTGTTCCAAATCACGAATCAAAGCCTGTGCTTCAGGATGCTCGAAGTACTTCACGATCGAATCCGCGATTTTCCCACCGATGCCATCAATTGCCACAATATCATCGTAGCTCGCTCCAGCAATCCCCGTTAACGAATCAAAACGTTCCGCTAAGAGATATGCCGCTTTTTGTCCGACAAGTCGGATTCCGAGACCGAACAGGAGACGCTCGACCGAGTTCTGCTTCGAAGCATCAATCGCTGCAAGCAACTTATCAACGGACGTCTCACCCATTCGTTCAAATGTCAATAACTCCTCGCGGTCGAGTCGATATAAATCGGCAATCGTCCGGATTGCTTCATGATCATACAATTGACGAACGACTTTTTCTCCGAGACCATCGATGTTCATCGCTTGACGCGAAACGAAATGAATGATGCCTTCCATCAATTGTGCTGGACATTCCGGACTGACACAACGAATATCGACTTCGCCTTCGAGACGGACAAGTTCCGATTGACAGGCCGGACAATGCGTCGGGAAGACGATTGGTGTCTCTTCCCCCGTTCGCTCTGCTGTGACGACTTGTACGACTGCTGGGATGACATCGCCCGCTTTTTTAATGATGACCGAGTCCTGAAGGCGAATATCTTTTTCCGCGATGAAGTCAGCGTTGTGTAGTGTTGCATATGTCACTGTCGAGCCCGCGACGACGACCGGTGCAAAACGAGCGCGTGGTGTGACTTTTCCGGTCCGACCAACACTGAAATCGACATCTTCGACTGTCGTCATGACTTCTTCCGCTGCAAATTTATACGCTGTTGCAAAGCGTGGACTTTTCGCTGTAAATCCGAGTTCTTCCTGATCATCATAGCGATCGACTTTCAAAACGATTCCATCGATCTCGTATGGCAGACTCGCACGTGCTTCTGTCCAGTGTGTAATGTAAGCAAGAATCTCTTCCACCGTCTCACACGTCTGCATGTGTTGATTGGTCGGCAGTCCTAGTGAGGCTAGTTGTGCCATCGCTTCACTATGTGAACGCGCCGTTAACGTATTGACGCCGACACCATAGACGAATAACGACAGATTACGCGACGCCGTGATCGACGAATCAAGCTGACGCAGACTACCTGCTGCTGCGTTACGTGGATTCGCGAACAACGTCTCTTCTCGACTTGCACGGTCTTCATTCAGTCGTTCGAAGGATTGCTTCGGCATGTAAGCCTCACCACGGACCTCGACCGTCTCTTCTGCTTGCAAACGAAGTGGCAGGGCTTTAATCGTTCGTAGATTCTGCGTGATGTTTTCGCCGACCGTTCCATCTCCCCGCGTTGCTCCACGGACGAATCGACCGTCTTCGTATTTCAACGAGATGGCCAGTCCGTCGAATTTCAATTCGGCGACATAAGTCGTCGAACGTCCAAGCGACCGCTCAATCCGAGCGACCCATTCGCGAATTTCTGTCTCATCAAAGACGTTTCCGAGCGACAGCATCGGTAAGTCATGCGTCACCTTCTCGAACGCTTCAAGAGGTGCTGCTCCGACGCGTTGCGTTGGCGAATCCGGTGTAATCAGTTCCGGATGCTCTGTTTCTAACTCCGTCAGTTCACGAAGCAATTGATCGTACGTCGCATCCGGTACCGTTGGTTGATCCAGTACGTAATATTCGTAGCTGTATCGGTTCAATGTTTGACGAATCTCATCTATACGCTGGCTTGCGTCCATCTGTGGACCTCCCATCATACCTTTTTAATCGGTGCGAATTTCGCAAGCAATCTTTTAATGCCGACTGCTGGGAATGCGATATCAATTTCAAGATTATCCCCTTCACCACGAGTCTGGACGACTGTACCGAGTCCCCATTTCCCGTGCTCCGCCTTATCTCCGACGGACCAACCAAGTGCCTCAGCACCTGATGTCTTCATTGCTGTTGGTTTGCTAATCGAACGACCAATGACCGCTTTGCCTTGTGGAACAGGACGGTCTTCCCATGGGAGTGGCTTCGCTTTTTTACCGGTCCGTTCAATCACGACTTCCGGAAGTTCTGCTAAGAACCGTGATTCTTGGTTCGCATTCGTCCGTCCGTACAGAGAACGCATCCGTGCATGTGACAAGTAAAGACGTTTCTCAGCACGGGTGATTCCGACATACGCAAGGCGACGTTCTTCTTCCATCTCGTCTTCATCTTGAAGCGAGCGGCTATGCGGGAACAATCCTTCCTCCATCCCGATCAAGAAGACGACCGGGAACTCGAGTCCTTTTGCCGAGTGGAGTGTCATCAACGTGACTTGTTCTTCCGGATCTGCCTCGTCGAGTGAATCGACATCAGCAACGAGTGTCAAATCGGTTAAGAAGGCAATGATCGTCCGGTCTTCCGGATCGGCTTTTGCCGTTTCCTTCTCGAAGTTTTGCGCAACGGTAATGAACTCGTTGATATTCTCAAGACGACTCTGTGCTTCAAGCGTCTTATCTTCCTTCAGTACTTGACGGTAGCCTGATTTCTCGAGTACTTCTTCGACCAGTTCTGAAAGACTGATGAATTCTTGCATTTGACTAAGTCCGAGAATCATCGTCCGGAAATCCGTCAGTTTCGCTGCCGTTTTCGGTGCGATACTCGACAATTCGATATCGCGAATCGCTTCCATCAATGACACGCCTTGTAGGTCAGCGAAATCACGCAACTTATCAATCGTTGTTGCGCCGATGCCTCGTTTTGGTTCATTGACGATTCGCGCAAAGGACAGGTCTTCGTTCGGATTCGAGATTAAACGAAGATAAGCAAGCACGTCCTTGATTTCCTTACGATCGTAGAACTTCGTGCCGCCAATCATTTTATACGGAACGTTCGACTTAAGAAGCGTTTCCTCGATCGCACGCGATTGTGCGTTCGTCCGGTACAAAATCGCGATATCGCTCAGTTTCATTCCGTAGCGAAGTGAATTCCGGATCTCTTGGACAATATAAAAGGCTTCTTCCCGCTCATTCTCTGCCGTATGGACGACGAGCTTCTCGCCTTCGTCATTATCCGTCCAGAGTTTCTTATCTTTACGGGTCGAGTTATTTTGGATGACATGGTTCGCTGCTTCTAAGATTCGTTTGGAAGAACGGTAGTTTTGCTCAAGTAGAATGACGGCTGCATTCGGATAATCCTCTTCGAACGAGAGGATGTTCGCGATGTCAGCACCACGCCAGCGATAGATCGACTGATCCGAGTCACCGACGACACAGAGATTCTGATGTCCCGATGCTAGCAAGTTAACAAGGTCGTACTGGGCTTTATTCGTATCTTGATACTCATCGACGTGAATGTAACGAAACTTCTTCTGATAATATGCCAAGACATCCGGACTCTTCTTGAATAGTTCTGTTGTTTTTCCGATCAGATCATCAAAGTCAAGCGCGTTGTTTCGACGTAAGACTGCTTCGTATCCTTTATAGATTTCAGCAACCGTCTTCTCATACGGGCTCGTCACGATTGAAGCGTAGAATTCAGCACTGCGCAATTCATTCTTTTGCGACGAAATGATTGTCAGCATCGAACGCGGATCCCATTTTTTCGGATCCAAGTTTTGTTCTTTTAAGACGAGCTTAAGCGCCGATTGTTGATCACTCGAATCAAGAATCGTGAAGTTCCGATCATATCCAAGCTGATCGATATCGCGGCGTAACATGCGAACACACATCGAGTGGAAGGTCGAAACCCAAATATCATTTGCGACGCCACCGACCAACCGACCAATCCGGTCCCGCATTTCTCGAGCGGCTTTGTTCGTGAACGTAATCGCTAGGATATTCCATGGTGCGACTTGTTTAGCCGCCATCAAATAAGCGACCCGATGTGTCAGGACGCGTGTCTTCCCGGAACCGGCTCCTGCCATGATCAGCAATGGTCCTTCCGTATGCTTGACTGCTCTCGCTTGTTCAGGGTTTAGTCCGCTGACGAGCTGTTCACTCAAATTAAACATATTAATAGCCTCATTTCTCATATTACGAACTTTTGTTCCTATATTTTATCGTGTCGCTGCGACTGTCGCAAGCGCTGCTTTTAAATCCTCATAAATGATGTTCCCGACGACGATCGTATCTGCATATTTCAACATCTCACGTGCTCGCTCCTCGGAATCGATGCCTCCACCGTAAAACAGGCGTGCCTGCTTCAACACATCACGGACGGCTGCTACTCGTTCCGGTTCCCCGTAAACGCCACTGTATTCTAAATACACGACCGGCAAACGGAAGACGCTATCGGCTAACTGTGCATAAGCGACAGTCTCATCTAACGTTAACGGTTTTGCTTGCGTCACGTGCGCAACCTTCGCATCAGGATTGAGGACGATATACCCTTCCCCGACAAGGTCAGCGTGCGCGAGCATATGACCGACTTGTTCTAGTGCCTCGACCTGTTTTTCAACGACATACTCTAACGTACCGGCATTCAGGACCGTTGGTGTCAAATACGTATCGAATCCCATCGTTGCGGCTTCGAGTTCTGAAATTTCGAGTGCTACTGCAACGGGATACCGCCGTAAACGCATCAAGAGATCAAGCGTCGCATCGAGGGTGATATCATCTGTTCCACCGACAAGGATCGCATCCGTCCCGGACGTCGCAATCGCCTGTAGGCTCGCATCATCGATTGGTTTTGCTGGATCTAGTTTAAAGACATGTCGCCATTCATTAAAAGGTAATAACACGGTTCGTCCCATCCTCTCTTTCTCATTCCACATTCAGTATAAAACAAAAAACCATCTCGCGCAGGGCGAGATGGTTAGACGTGTGTCCGTCGCTTCGTCAAGAGTGACGCGAGTAACAAGGCAAAGACAGCATATACCGGGACGAACGCCCACGGTTCTGCTAAAAAGAAGCCGAGTACCGGAACATCTAGTAACGATGAATCCGGCGAACAAAGCGCTCGCCCGTTGACGAGCGCCAAAAACGGTAGGACAGGAACAGCAAAGATGTACGCGAAGTTGATCCAAAAGGCACGTTTCATAAAAAGAGCCTCCTTATCCGATGATGACAGATTCCTTCGGATAGTTATAGTTACGCTTCGGCTGGTTCGCCTTTAAGAGCAGAACGAACGAAATGACACCGATTCGACCGATGAACATCAGGACAGACAACGTCCATTTTCCGATATCCGATAGTTGATCCGTAATGCCAAGTGATAAACCGGTTGTTCCGAATGCCGAACACGCCTCAAAAAACAGTACCAGGAATGGCGCATCCTCAACGATCAATAAGACGATTAACCCAACCATCGTCACCCCGGTCGAGACGACGATGACGACGAAGGCCTTCCAAATATCCGATTGACCGATTTCACGACCGAAGATTTTGATGCCGTATTCCCCTCGAATGAAGGCAATGACACTCAAGACGGCGACGGCGAACGTCGTCGTTCGAATTCCCCCACCGACGGAAGACGGCGACGCCCCAATGAACATCAAGAGCGATAAGACGAAAATCGAGGCTTGTGAGAAGGACGTAATGTCGATCGTCGTCAATCCACCATTTCGGGTCGTGACAGATTGGAATAAGGCATCGACGAGTTTCTCATCGATTGGTAAGCCTTTAAAGGACTGGTTCCATTCAAATAGCAATAATGCTACTGTGCCAAACAGAACGAGAATGAAGAACGTCGACGCCGTCAATTTCGTAAAGAGTGAAAAATGATACGGTTGACGTGTCGCCTGACGTGTCGCCCGGTAGGAAATATAACGCCGGACTTCGACTAGTACAGGAAACCCGATCGCACCGAGCGTCAACAGTAAAATTTGCATGAAGACGACGAATAGATCACCGCGAAACGGTAGTAACGATTCACCGGTGATATCAAAACCAGCGTTCGTCGTCGCACTGACTGACCCGAATAACCCTTGAAGCATTGCTTCACCTAGCGTCGGAAAATACTTCGTGTAGTACAGCCCAAGAATCAATGCTCCGATCAATTCAATCGAGACGATGATCAGGATGACTTCCCGAATGTATTTGACGACACCTTGCATCGTCGTCTGGTTCTGATCTCGGACGACGAGCTGACGCTCCCGAAAACCGATTCGTTTTCCGAGAATGACCCACATCGCGATATGAAGTGACATCAAGCCGATCCCGCTGACTTGTACTAAAATCATGATCATGAAGTACCCGAACGTCGTAAAGGTATCCGAGACCGAGACCGTCGTCAGACCGGTGACACTAACACAACTGACCGCCATGAAGACAAGGTCCGTGAAGTCCCAATCATAATTTCCTTTCGTCGACCACGGTAAGCCGAGCAGAATGATCCCAATGATGACAGCAACGAAGTAGATGATGACGAGCGACTGGATAGGCGTCAGCTTTCGAATGAAATGTTGAATTCTTTGTTGTAACGCAAAATCCATCTCGGTGCGCCCCCCTTCATAGAAGTAGCGGATAACATTAGTTATCCGCTACTTCTTGCTCTACAAGACCTAAACGGGCGAGTGCTAAGTCATAACCACCAGAACCGTAGTTCAAGCAACGTTTGACACGTGAGATCGTTGCAGTTGAAGCACCGGTCGCCTTTTCGATTTTGTGATACGTATTGCCTTCACGTAATTGACGTGCGACTTCAAGACGTTGGGCGAGCGCCTGGATTTCGTTGACGGTCGCTAAGTCTTCGAACAACGTATAACAATCTTCTAATGAATCCATCTTCATGATGGCTGTAAATAACTGATCTAATTCTTTTCCACGCAATTTATCGAGTTGCATCTTGTGACTCCCTTTCCCATTCAATTGCTCTTTAATAGTTTAAAGCGCGACGTTTTAAAATTCAAGCGTCATCGCAAAATCGCTGGGAAAAGGACTTTTTTCCGAAGGACTTCATATATTCCCTGCGGTGTAATCCGCACATATGGCAAGTGAGTTGACGCTAGGAATAGCAACGTATAGACAGGATCTTCAAATGCATAACCGCGTTCGAACAAGGCTTCCCGTAAAGCGGTTTCCTGAACGATCAAATCTTCGAGTGGCAAGTCGGACGTCTGCCCCATTAAGGTCAATGGAACTTCAGCGATGACTTCCCCGTCTTCAACGAGAACGATTCCACCGCCGAACGCTTTCATTCGATCAAACGCGACTTGCATATCTCGTTTCGATTTACCAATCATTAAAATATCACCACTGATTGAGTACGAACTGACAAGACCGCCGACTTGTGTCGCAAAGTTTTTCAGAACGGTATTTAAACGCCACTTTCCTTCCCGATCGAGTAACATCAAGAATGATTCATCGCAACCTGCTGGTAAAACAGGCACACTCGTATCGTGCTCGACTTGGTACAGCTTCATGATGACGGAATTGACCATTTCAAGACCAACCGGCATGCTGAACGAAAAATCCTGTTCCGTTAACGAAACTTGGACTTCCGATCGTGGCATGAGTGCATAGACAGCATCGAGCGCTTCTGCCGGGTAACACGGAATATCCGCTTGGCGCACCCATGTCCCGCGCGCAAGCACAGCGACTGGTGTCGGAGCATCTTTTGCTTCGAGGAAGTTGAGATGGGCAATCCGTCCTGGTGCGATACTTCCGAGTAGATGATCGAGATTAAAATGACGTGCTGCATTGTACGAAGCAATTCGGTATGCTTCTTCGACCGGAATTCCTGCCTCAAGCATCAGTCGGATTGTCTCATCCATCATGCCCGCTTTATAGAAGGACGGTGTCGAACCATCCGTCGTCACTAGCACTTTATCGAACTGCGTCAATCCTGCTTCGACGAGACCTTTAAAGATATCCGGTAGGTCCGGACGAATCGAAGAATAACGAATCGTCGTCGTATAGCCGAGTTCAAGACGCGTCATCGCCTCTTCGACGGTCATCGCTTCATGGTCACTCGTCACGCCATAAAGCGCCATCTTCGTCAATGTCTTCGCTGATGCGCCAGGGAAATGACCCTCGATTGGTTTTCCAAGTTTGATCGCATCCTGCATCCAGTGGAGCAGTTCATCGTCTCCTTGCGAGAGACGTGGCCATCCCGTCAACTCACCCGCTTGGATGACTTGTGGATGCTTGAGCCACGCTTGAATCCGGCGATTATCAATCGAGATACTGTCGGCATCAAGTTCCGTCTGCGCATCGAGTCGTGCCCACCAGTACATCGAGGTCGGTAAGTCCGCTAACGCCTCAACTTGAGCAAACGCTTGCTCCGTCGGCTCTAGTAACAGCAACATGTTATCGTTGACGAGTGTCGACGTTCCCCGCTCCGCCGCAAACTTCGCAAGACTCGCTGGGTTATAGAGCTGGAACGGATGAGCATGAGGTTCAATGTAACCAGGTACGATATATTGACCTGTTGCATCATGGTACGCATCGGCTTGTTCCGGCATCTCTGGACCGACGTAGACGATCCGGTCACCGCTAATCCAAATATTCGCTGTCCGCCAGGCTTTGACTCCATGATTCAGGTATGTGGCATTCTGTATGACAAGTGTCGGTGCAAGCTTTCCGCTGATGACCGCTTGGTGTGTCCGTACTTCAGATTTCGTCCAAGGGGATCTTCCACAATTTTTTTTCACGAAAGCTCGACCTCCTTTGTTTTATTGAAAACGCTTTCTTATAGTTCTTATACTAAAATGTTACTAAGTAAGTTTCAAGAAGTTTTGACCCGTTCCGGATTCATTTGGTCAAAATAACACAAATTCGCCATGGAAGACAAATCTTTTCGTGCACTTCGCCAAGAAACAAAAAACCAGACGCGACTCTTTCGAGCACGTCTGGTTCAACTATTACGATTCATGTGAAGTACGAAAGGCTTTTTGCGCGATATCAGTCCGGTAGAAGAACGGTTGATCTGTCACGTCTGGCAAGTTGGCATAAACCTGTTCGACCGCTTGATCGATCGTCTCAGCACGGCTGACACAAACGAGGACACGTCCACCTGCTGAGACAAGTTGATCGGATCGTTCTGCCGTGCCGGCATGAAAGACGAGAAGGGCATCCCCAATCTGGTCAAGTGGAATCGCTTGTCCCGTTTGAGGCGCTTCCGGATATCCCTTTGCTGCGACGACGACACCAACAGCTGCTTGGTCCGTCCAAACGACTTCTGGCGTCTGTCCGTCCATTAGTGGCATGATGACATCAAGCAACGGTGTCTCTAAGCGTGGGAGAATGACTTCTGTTTCCGGATCACCAAAACGGGCATTGAACTCGATGACGAATGGTCCTTGTTTCGTCAGCATCAGACCGGCATAGAGGAAACCGGTGAACGGAATGCCTTCAATAGCCATCTGATCGACGAGCGGTTGGATGATTCGTTCGACAGCTTCTGTCGTCAATGCTACTTCATCCCACTGCGGAAGCGGAGAATAAGCGCCCATTCCACCGGTGTTCGGACCAAGATCACCGTCGAAGGCACGTTTATGATCTTGTGATAACACCATCGGAATGACAGTCTCTTCGTGAACGAATGCCATTAACGAGCACTCTTCCCCGACCAGACACTCTTCGATGACGACACGGCTTTGCTGCCCGTATTCCCCAGCAAACGTATCGTGGATTGCTTCAAGTGCCTGATCGACTGTTTCTGCGACTGTGACCCCTTTTCCGGCAGCGAGTCCATCCGCTTTGATGACAATCGGTGCCCCCGCTTGACGAACATACGCTATCGCTTCTTCTGCTGAAGTGAAGACAGCGTGAGCAGCTGTCGGAATACCAGCACGCGCCATCAATTCCTTCGCGAACTGCTTACTCCCTTCGATGGCTGCTGCTTCTCGCGTTGGACCAAAGATCTTCAGTCCAGCTGCCTGAAACGCATTGACGACCCCAAGAACGAGCGGTCCTTCTGGTCCAACGATTGTCCAATCGATCTGTTCGTCTTTTGCGAACGTTACGAGTTCATCGATGGCATCTTCGGCGATTGGAACACATGTTGCTTGTGTCATCCCGGCATTCCCGGGCGCAGCATATACCGTCTCGATCCGTTCATCCTGTGCAAGCTTCCAGACGAGCGCATGTTCACGCCCTCCTTTACCAATCACCAATACCTTCATTCAAATCGCCTCCGCTTAGTGTTTGAAATGTCGAACGTTCGTAAAGATCATCGTAATGCCGTGTTTATTACACGCATCGATCGACTCTTGATCGCGAATCGAGCCACCTGGTTGAATGATTGCCGTAATGCCGGCCGCTGCCGCTGCTTCGACTGTGTCCCCCATTGGGAAGAAAGCATCTGAAGCAAGGGATGCGCCAATCGCTTTTTCTCCGGCTTGCGTGATCGCGATGTTTGCCGAACCAACACGGTTCATCTGTCCTGCACCAACACCGACGGTTACTTCGTCTTTCGCGAGAACGATCGCATTCGACTTGACGTGTTTAACAGCGCGCCATGCCAGTTTCAAATCTTCCCATTCCGCCGCTGTCGGTTTGCGGTCTGTGACGACGCGTGCTGCCGCATCATCAAGCGTTTCATCGTCACTGTCTTGGACGAGCATACCGCCGGCAACTGCCGTATAGCGGATCGCTTGGACACGTTTGACGTCAAGTTCGAGCAGACGAATGTTCTTTTTCGCTGACAATAAGGCAAATGCTTCTTCCGTGAAGGACGGGGCAATGATGATTTCAAGGAAGATACCGCTTAGTTGTTCTGCTGTTTCAAGATCGACTTCGCGGTTCAAGGCGACAATCCCACCGAAGATCGAGACAGGGTCTGCTGCATGCGCGCGGCGGAATGCCTCTCCGATTGTTGGACCGACGGCAACGCCACATGGATTCATGTGTTTGACGACGACGGCTGCTGCTTCGCGGAACTCATCGAGAATTTCAAGAGCCGCATTCGCATCTTGAATGTTGTTATACGACAACTCTTTACCATGCAACTGCTTCGCAGAAGCAAGGGAAGCCCCACGGTAAATCGGTGTTTTATAAAAGGCTGCTTCTTGGTGTGGGTTTTCTCCGTAACGGAGGTCTTGAACCTTCTCAAGCGTAATCGTCAACTGATCCGGGAACTTCTCCCCAGTTTGCGTCAAGAAATAATCCGCGATCAACGCATCGTACGCTGCTGTATGACGGAATGCTTTCGCCGCAAGACGTTGGCGTGTCTCAAATGTCGTTCCACCTTCACGAACCTCCGTAACGACTGTTTCGTAATCGGCTGGATCGACGACGACCGTCACAGCCGCGTGGTTCTTCGCTGCAGAACGCAACATACTTGGACCACCGATATCGATGTTCTCAATCGCATCCGCATACGCAACGTCTTCTTGTAAGACTGTCTGCTTAAACGGATACAGGTTGACGACGACGAAATCAATCGGTTCGATGTGTTGCGCCGCCATCTGTTCACGATGGGATTCGAGATCACGACGGCCAAGTAGTCCACCGTGGACCATCGGATGAAGCGTCTTGACACGTCCATCGAGCATCTCTGGGAATTGTGTGACTTCACTGATACCAATGACCGGAAGCCCAGCTTCCTCTAATGCTTGATGTGTTCCGCCTGTCGAGACAAGCTCGATACCTGCTTCGTGAAATGCTCGTCCTAGTTCGATGATCCCTGTTTTATCCGACACACTAATTAACGCTCTCATACGTTTGCCTCCTCTTTCATCCACTCTTCGATGACTTGCGGATACAGTCTATGTTCGACACGCTGAATCGCTTGTTGCAACGTTTCACGCGTCATCTCTTCTGTAATCCGAACGGCTTCTTGAGCCATGATCGGTCCTGTGTCCATTCCTTCATCGACTATATGAATTGTAACACCTGTGATTTTAACTCCGCCACGAAATGCTTGTCCGATCGCATCTTTTCCTGGGAACGCCGGAAGCAGCGACGGATGAATGTTGACGATCCGCCCTGCGTATCGTCCGAGCAACTCTTCCCCAATCAAACGCATATAACCGGCAAGAATGATCCGTTCAACACCTTTTGCTTCAAGACGAGCAATGATATCGCGCTCAAAACTCGGCTTATCCGGATACTCCTTTGCCCGAAAGACGAAGACCTCACATCCCCATCGTTTTGCTCGTTCGATGACTGTTGCGTCTGGTTGATCGCAGACGATCAGTTCGATCGAGGCATGTAACGTCCCTGCCTCGATTGCTTCAAAAAGTGCTTCGACATTACTACCGCTTCCTGATGCAAAACAGGCAATCTTCATGCGTCGACTCCTTGAATCCGGACACCTTCTTGATCGGTCACGTTACCAATCACGTACGCTGTCTCATTTTCACGAGCGAGACGTGCTGTTACTTCCGCGACATCTTCCGGTTTGACGATCAACATGAAACCGATGCCCATGTTGAAGACGTTATACATATCATGTCGCGGCAGGTCACCTGCTTGTTCAAGCCAGTCGAAGACTGGTAACGTCGGCCACTTTTTCGGATCGAACGATGCACCAAGACCTTCTGGCAAGACGCGTGGTACGTTTTCGTAGAAACCGCCACCTGTAATATGGACCATCGCTTGAATCTTTTTCGTCTCAAGGGCAGCTTTGACCGCTTCGACGTAGATACGTGTCGGCATGAGCAGGGCATTTCCGAGTGTATGACCGAGCATCATGACTTCATCTTCGTAGCTAAGGCCACTCTCAGCGACGATTTTACGGACGAGTGAGAACCCGTTCGAATGAACACCTGACGAAGCGAGACCAAGAATGACATCGCCTGCTGTGACTTTGTCACCGGTGATCAATTTTTGTTTTTCAACGGCACCAACGGCAAAACCAGCGATATCGTATTCGCCATCCGCGTACATCCCTGGCATTTCTGCCGTCTCGCCACCGATCAACGTACATCCGGCTTGGACACATCCTTCAGCAACACCGGCGACGATCCGTTCGATCTTTGCAGGAATCGCCTGACCGAGTGCGATGTAGTCGAGGAAATAAAGCGGTTCTGCGCCTTGGACGATGATATCGTTCACACACATCGCGACACAATCGATACCGATCGTATCGTGTTGTTCCAGTGCGAAGGCAAGCTTGAGTTTCGTACCGACACCGTCTGTTCCACTGACGAGAACCGGTTCTTTCAACTGCAATTGGCTGAGGTCGAACATCGCACCAAAGCTACCGAGTCCCGTTAATACTTCTTTGCGCATCGAACGGGCGACGTGTTTTTTCATTCGAGTGACGGACTCATATCCTGCCGTCAGACTCACACCTGCTGCTTCGTAATGTTTGCTCATGTTCTTCCCCCATCTATCAAAGTTTAGCTTCTAACTCGAGCGAGCCGAGCGGTGTCGGATACTCTCCTGTGAAGCAAGCGGTACATTGTCCTTTTAATGGTCCTTCAAACGGGCGATCGATTGCATCGACCATACCCGGTACAGTTAAGAACTCTAGTGAATCAGCACCGATTTCTTGACGGATCTCTTCCGGCATCAACCGGGCAGAGATCAGCTCGTCTTTTGACGATGTATCAATCCCGTAATAACATGGATTCGTAATCGGTGGTGCCGTGATGCGAACGTGAACTTCCGTCGCACCGGCTTCACGTAACAAACCGACGATCCGGCGACTCGTCGTCCCCCGAACGATCGAATCATCGACCATGATGACACGCTTGCCTTGTACGACGCCGCGTAGCGCGGACAACTTCATTTTGACCCCACGTTCCCGCAACTCCTGTGACGGCTGGATGAACGTCCGTCCGACATAACGGTTCTTGATCAATCCCATTTCATACGGAATGCCACTCGCTTCCGCGTAACCGATTGCTGCCGAGATACTTGAATCCGGTACCCCTGTGACGACGTCTGCTTCGACCGGTGCTTCTTCATACATCTTTTTCCCGAGTGCTTTTCGAGCCGTATGGACGTTGACACCGTCAATGATTGAATCCGGACGTGAGAAGTAGATATATTCCATTGAACACATCGCCCGTTCACGTGGTTCCATGTATTGACGAGACGACATGCCGTGTTCTGTAATCGTTACGAGCTCCCCCGGCTCAATATCACGAATGAACTCTGCACCAACGATATCAAAGGCACACGTCTCTGACGCAAATACGATGCCGCCGTCCGGTGTCTTCCCGAGTGACAATGGACGAAGTCCGTGTGGGTCAACCGCCACGAATAACGTATCTTCCGTTAAGAAGAGGAACGCGAACGCCCCGACGAGACGAGCGAGACTGTCTGCAATCCGGTCTTCAAGTGTCTCGAGCTTACTGCGTTTGACAAGGTGAGCGACGACTTCCGTATCACTCGTCGTCTGAAAGATCGCACCTTCTGCTTCTAGTAGATGCTTCAGCGAATCGGCGTTAACGAGGTTCCCGTTATGCGCGAGAGCAAGATCTCCCGTCCGCGATTTGAAATGAAGCGGTTGGGTATTCTCAAGCGTGTTTCCCCCTGCTGTCGAATACCGGACGTGTCCGATCGCATGATGTCCTTTAAGACCTGTCAGTGTCTCTTCCGAAAAGACTTCCGTCACGAGTCCTTGCCCGCGGTGCGGGAAGAGGTCGTCGCCGTCACTCGTGACGATGCCTGCCCCTTCCTGTCCCCGGTGTTGCAAACTATGCAAGCCGTAATAGGCGAGTTGCGCTGCATTCGGTTGTCCGAAGATCCCGAAGACGCCACACTCCTCATTTAGTCCTTTGATGTCATATAACACGCGATTGCTCCTTCCCAGTCTCCCTGTAAGGTCGAACGGTCTGCTTCGATCCGTGTCTCTGCCGTCTCGATGACAAGAAGCTCATCGTTCGTGACGACACCGATCGCTTGAGCACCGGTCCGTTGTTCGAATGCTGCAGCGTGTGCTTGTGGCACAGTAACGACGAAACGTGATTGCGATTCACTGAACAGGTGTAACGTTGGTCCATCAAACTGAACCGTCAACCCGAGGTTCGTCCCAAATGTCATCTCAGCGAGAGCGATTGCAAGACCACCTTCTGAAACGTCATGCATCGCATTGACTTCACCTGCTTGTACTGCTTGTTGTAACAATTGTAAGCGTGCGTGTTCGACTGCTAAATCGATTTGTGGTGCGCGACCGAATGATTTACCGAATTGCATATATTGAAGCTCACTACCACCAAACTCGGCTGTTGTTTCGCCTAACAGATAAATCTGATCACCTGCTTGTTTGACGTGTTGCGTCGTAATCCATTCTGTCTGCTCGTGTAATCCGACCATTCCGACAACCGGTGTCGGGTGAACCGCTTGACCAGCTGACTCGTTGTAGAGTGAGACGTTCCCACCGATGACGGGTGTCTCAAGGACACGACATGCTTCCGCCATACCAGCTGTTGCTTGCTGCAACTGCCAGAAGCCTTCTGGTTTATCCGGATTTCCGAAGTTCAGGCAATCCGTGATGGCAAGTGGTGTCGCACCACTCGCGACGATATTACGGGCTGCTTCCGCAACGGCAATCTGTCCACCGACGTATGGATCCAAGTAGACGAAGCGACTGTTACAGTCGGTCGTCATCGCGAGTGCTTTGTTCGTACCGCGGACGCGGATGACGGCTGCGTCTGATCCCGGTGCGACGACCGTTGATGTCTGGACCATATGATCGTACTGATCGTAGACCCAGCGTTTTGACGCGATCGTCGGCTGACGAAGTAGTGCCCGCCATGTCTCAACAACGTCCTCGACGACTGGAAGTGTCTCTTCCATCGCTTGGAATTCTTCATAATACGCAGGAACGCGGGATGGTTTTTCATAGACTGGTGCTTCTTCTGCTAATGCGTCAACCGGAACTTCCGCTACGATATCCCCATGATGGATCAAACGTAAGACTTTCTCTTCAATGACTTCTCCAACGTGAACGGCATGGAGTCCCCATTTGCTGACGATTTCTTCAATCTCTGCTTCGCGACCACGCTTAACGACGAGTAACATCCGTTCTTGTGATTCTGAAAGCATCATTTCGTAGGCAGTCATCCCTGTTTCCCGTTGCGGGACGTCATCGAGGTGCATCTCAATGCCCATGCCTGCTTTTGAAGCCATCTCTGCTGAAGACGATGTCAGTCCAGCAGCGCCCATATCCTGCATCCCGACAAGTGCTGGATGACCCACGATCTCAAGACAAGCTTCAATCAACAGCTTCTCCATGAATGGATCACCGACTTGAACAGCCGGACGTTTTGCTTCCGTATCCTCTCCGAGATCCTCCGAGGCAAACGTCGCACCATGAATACCGTCGCGTCCAGTAGCTGCACCGACGTACATGACTGAGTTGCCGACACCTTTCGCCTGACCTTTTTGGATATCCGCATGGTTGATCAAACCGATACACATCGCGTTGACGAGTGGATTGCCTTCATACGAGCGATCAAATCCGATTTCGCCACCGATTGTTGGGATACCGACACAGTTGCCATAACCCGCGATCCCAGCGACGACTTGTTCGAACAGTTGATTGACACGCGGTGTACCAAGATGACCGAAACGGAGCGAGTTCATGAGCGCGACCGGGCGGGCGCCCATCGAGAAGATGTCACGAATGATTCCGCCGACGCCTGTTGCAGCGCCTTGGTACGGTTCAACAGCGGATGGGTGGTTGTGGCTTTCAATCTTAAAGACGACAGCCTGCTCATCGCCGATATCAACGACTCCTGCTCCTTCACCCGGTCCCTGCAAGACGCGTGGTCCAGTCGTCGGGAATTGACGAAGGACAGGTTTAGATGTCTTGTACGAACAATGCTCAGACCACATGACCGAGAACAGTCCTGTTTCCGTGTAGTTCGGTTGGCGTCCGAGTAAATCGACGACCATCTGATACTCCGTATCACTTAATCCCATCGTGGCATAAACGCGTTGCTCTTGAATCAATTCTGGTGTTGGTTCAGACTGTTGTTTTAGCATGGTGTGCCCCCTGTTTGAC
Organism: Exiguobacterium sp. EA-TM-5; assembly: GCF_053878415.1. Lineage (NCBI taxonomy): Bacteria > Bacillati > Bacillota > Bacilli > Caryophanales > Exiguobacterium > Exiguobacterium sp. EA-TM-5. Next base: position 3,114,588 of record NZ_CM132670.1, read on the forward strand.
GAGTGAAGTAAAGAGTTTCAATCCATCTGTTCCGCCAGTCAATAGCTCGACCGCTCGTTCTGGGTGTGGCATCATCCCAAGAACATTGCCGGCTTTGTTCGTGATCCCAGCGATATCGCCGCGTGAGCCGTTCGGATTGTCGACATATGTGAAGGCGATTTGTCCGTTCGTTTGGAGCATTGCGTAAGTCGCATCGTCGCAATAGTAGTTCCCTTCACCGTGCGCGATCGGAATCGAAATCGTCTCGCCTGGCAGATAATCCGATGTAAAACGTGTCTTCGTATTTTCAACCTTCAGTTCGACCGTCCGGCACATGAACTTCAAGCCGTTGTTCCGGTGCAAGACACCTGGTAAGAGTCCCGCTTCGACAAGAATCTGGAATCCGTTACATACCCCGAGAACCGTTTTCCCTTCTGCCGCGAAGCGTTTAACTTCTTCCATGATGGGTGAGAAGCGTGCAATCGCGCCGCAACGGAGGTAATCTCCGTAAGAGAAGCCACCCGGTAACAGGACGCCATCGTAGCCTTCAAGTGAGGTTTCGGTATGGAAGACGTATTCAGCTTCTTCTCCGAGCGCATCCTTGACCGCATGATACATATCTAAATCACAGTTCGATCCTGGAAAGACGATGACCGCGAACTTCATGCTGGCGTCACCTCTTCAATCGTAATCTGGTAATCTTCCATCACCGTGTTAACGAGTAGTTTTTGACACATCTCATGAATCATCGCTTCTGTCGTTTTCGTTTCAACGAGCAGTTCAATCTGTTTTCCGATTCGGACACTCTCAACACCCCTAAAACCAAGCTGTTGCAATCCGCCTTTTACAGCAACTCCTTGTGGATCTAAAATGCTTTCCCGTAATGCGATCGATACGATGACTTTTTTCATTGTGTGTTTCCCCCTAGGCGATTGAATAGTGTTTGGTATGTCTCTGTCAGTGAACCGATATTGCGTCGGAAAACATCTTTATCGAGATGTTCTCCAGTTGCTTGATCCCACAGGCGGCATGTATCGGGTGAAATCTCATCAGCTAGTAGAATCGTTCCGTCTGCCATCTTTCCGTATTCCAGTTTAAAATCAATCAACGTGATTCCGTTTTGACGGAAGTAAGGTTGTAAGACTTCATTCACGCGAAGTGCTTTGTCCGACAGCTCTTCTAGCTCTTCCGAAGTCGCAATCTTCAGTAAATTAATATGTGATGAGGTGACGAGTGGATCGCCTAACGTATCATCTTTATAGTAGAACTCAACGATTGGTGTTTCGAGCACCGTACCTTCTTCGATACCGAGCCGTTTACTCAAGCTTCCCGCGACGACGTTTCGGACGACGACTTCGAGTGGAATGATAGTGACACGACGTACGAGCTGTTCGCGCTCCGAGACACGTTCAATGAAATGTGTCGGAATGCCCGCTTGTTCGAGGATTTCAAAGAAATGACTCGTCAACCGGTTATTCAATTCGCCTTTTCCAGCAAATACTTCTTTTTTCTCGCCGTTGAATGCCGTGGCCTCGTCTTTATAGACGATCCGGAGCACATCCTGCTCCTGCGTCGTGTACAATCGTTTTGCTTTTCCTTCATAAAGTGGTTGCATCGCTTTCGTCCCCCATGATCCTAAGATGTAGACGGGGCAAGTGCCCCGTCTCAGGTTGATTAGTTCAAGCCACACCGTTCAAAAATTTCATCGACACGACTCGTATGGTACGTCGGATCGAAACACGCATCGAGCTCTTCTTCTGTGAACAGCTGTTGAATGTCCTGTTCTTGCCACAATAAGTCACGGAACATGATTTGCTCTTCCCACGCCTGCATCGCACGCGGTTGAACGAAATCATACGCTGCTTCACGTGACCAGCCTTTTTCGATTAAAGCGAGTAAGACATGTCCCGAGAAGATGACCCCAAACGTCCGGTCCATGTTTCGCTTCATGTTGTCCGGGAAGACCGTCAAGTTCTTCACGATATTTCCGAAACGGTTCAACATGTAGTTGAGTAGCCCTGTTGCGTCAGGAAGAATGATGCGTTCTGCCGAAGAATGCGAGATATCGCGTTCGTGCCAGAGTGAGACGTTCTCGTACGCCGTCACCATATGTCCACGGATGACTCGGGCAAGACCCGTCATGTTCTCAGAGCCGATCGGATTCCGTTTGTGTGGCATCGCCGATGATCCCTTTTGACCTTTAGCGAAGAACTCTTCGACTTCTCGTGTTTCTGTCTTTTGGAGACCACGAATTTCTGTTGCCATCTTTTCGATTGATGTTGCGATCAAAGCAAGCGTCGACATATAGTGTGCATGACGATCGCGCTGTAACGTCTGTGTTGAAACGGGTGCTGGTTTCGTTCCTAACTTTTCGCAGACGTACTTTTCAATGTACGGATCGATGTTCGCGAATGTTCCGACGGCACCTGACATCTTGCCGTATTCGACTGTCTCACGCGCTGCCTCGAAACGGACTTTGTTCCGCTTCATCTCTTCATACCAAAGCGCTAGTTTCAGACCGAACGTCGTCGGTTCTGCATGTACGCCATGTGTGCGTCCCATCATGACCGTATATTTATGTTCGTTCGCTTTGACCTTTAAGATGTCGATGAACCGATCGAGATCCGCTGCGAGAATATCGTTTGCTTGCTTCAACAGATACGAAAGTGCTGTGTCAACGACGTCCGTTGACGTTAATCCGTAATGGACCCATTTGCGCTCTTCTCCAAGTGTCTCAGAGACGGCACGCGTGAAGGCGATGACATCATGACGTGTCTCTTGCTCGATCTCAAGGATGCGGTTGACATCAAAAGAGGCATTGTCCCAAAGTAATTGAACGTCCTCTTTCGGGATGACTCCTAGTTCACTCCATGCTTCACATGCAAGAATCTCGACTTTTAACCAAGCCTCGAATTTGTTTTGTTCGGTCCAGATCGCTTTCATCTCAGGACGTGTATACCGTTCGATCATTGAACTGTCTCCTTCCATATCGACAGGCGTTCGACTTCTGCCAAAGCATCGTCGACGGTGTCCGCAAGGATGTTTAAATGTCCCATCTTGCGACCTGTCTTGGCTTCTGCTTTTCCATATAAGTGAACTTTCGTCCGAGCGTTTAATCTCGGTAGTTCCTCGTATAATACTGTGACATGCTGACCCAGGATGTTCGCCATGACGACCGGTGTCGTCAGACGGGTATCACCGAGTGGGAGACCACTGATGGCACGGATATGTTGCTCGAATTGGGATGTTTCACAAGCATCAATCGAATAGTGACCCGAATTGTGTGGTCGTGGTGCTAGTTCATTGACGATCAGTCGAGAACCAACGACGAACAGCTCGATTGCTAGTGTGCCGATCAGCCCAACGGCATCCGCGATCGATTCAGCGAGAGCAATCGCTTCTTGTTCGAGCGATTCCGAAATGCGAGCCGGTACGATCGATAGATGCAAAATGTTCTTCTGATGAATGTTCTCGCTAACAGGGAAAACACGAGTCTCTGTTGCGCTTCGAGTCACGATGACGGAAATTTCCTGATCAAACGGTAACCATTGTTCTGCGACATACTCAGTCGGTTCGAATTGTTTGATTGCCGCTTGGAACTCTTCTTCCGTCCGAATGACGGTCTGTCCTTTTCCGTCGTATCCGAATCGTGCTGTCTTCAAGACGAACGGTAATCCGAGTTGTTGCTTCGCTTCTTCTAAATCAGAAGGAGTTGTCACCGGATAGTATGGAGCGACAGAATGCCCGATGCGTTCAATCATCTCTTTTTCCCGAACCCGATGTTGCGTTTGAAAGAGGAGATCCGTTCCATGGATCAGTTTCGTTCCGATCGCTTCAGCGACTTCCGTCGAGATGTTCTCGAATTCGTAGGTGACGACATCCGATTCAGCTGCGAGTTGCTTCGCTGCCTCGACATCCGTGAAAGCTGCTTGAATGTGTTGATCCGCCACTTGAGCACACGGTGCGTTGTCTGTTGGATCAAGCGTCAGAATCTCAAAGCCCATCTCACGGGCGGACAGTGCCATCATTCGACCGAGTTGACCGCCACCTAATATTCCGATTCGCTTCATAGTAGATTCCCTCCGGATGCAATGACGTCCCCTTCGAGTTCAACACGCATATGATCAAGCTTGCGGGCAAGTCGTTCATCTTGAATCGAAAGAATTTGAGCAGCTAGCAATCCAGCGTTTTTCGCCCCTGCCTCTCCAATCGCGACTGTTGCGACCGGTACACCACCTGGCATTTGAACGATTGAGAGCAAGGAGTCGATTCCTTGTAGCGCTCTACTCTTCACAGGAACACCGATGACCGGCAATGTCGTTTTAGCAGCGACCATGCCTGGTAGATGAGCGGCACCGCCTGCGCCGGCAATGATGACCTTTAACCCTCGTTCACGTGCTGATTCAGCATAACGAAACATTAGATCCGGTGTCCGGTGTGCGGAGACGACCTTCTTCTCAAACGGAATTTCGAGTTGCTCCAACACATCACATGTATGTTTCATCGTTTCCCAATCCGATTGACTTCCCATGATGACGCCGACTTCTACATTTCCCATCGCTGTTTCCTCCTTTGTACATAAAAAAAGCCCAAACCACGGCTAAAAGGGTGGCTTAGGGTATAAAAAGGTACGCCAAAGAAATATCGACGAACATCCATATACCCCATAGTCCAACGATTTAGGGTCGTTGGGTAGAAACTTGCAAGCCATATCCCTGCTATTATACGAGGTGTTTATATTCAATCATCCTGTCACGACTTCATCTTAACAAGTCCATCCCAAGGCGTCAACCAAAGGCGAACAATTTAATTGTCTGAAAATTTATCGTTCGGTTTTAAAAGGTGTTTTTCTGATTTCATCTCGTGTCCATTCGGAGTTTATTTTTTGATATACCCCAGAAGTGTTGAAGCATAAAAAAAAGCACCCTCCTGTTACCTTGGAGGGTGCTCGCGACGTAGTTATTCGCTTTCTTTCACTTTACAATCAAAGACAATTTGCTGACGGATTGGATAGGGTTCGCCATTGGCGTCTAATCCAAAGATCGGCTCTTCTCGTCGGACCGTCGGGCGGTATCCCATGGCATCGATACGATCCAAACAAGCACCAATCGTCTCGTTCTCTTCGACGGCTACGCGTAGTTTCGTTTTTTTCGCCATATCCCTGTTCAGTCCCTTCATTAAAGTAGATACATGTCTTTCTACAAAAAGACACAAAAAAGCGGCGGCCCTTGAGCGTATGCTCCAGAACCACCGTTT
>NZ_JBSRPW010000002.1:0-10622 GCF_053878415.1 Exiguobacterium sp. EA-TM-5
GTCGCCAAACGAGCAGATGGGAGAAGTGGCGTTTTTTGTTGTTCCGTCCGTATTTTGTTACTGATTATTGTACGCTTACATCAATTTTCTGACAACATTTTATTTTTATCACGCATCAAATCTCGATTCAAAAAAAGAGATTTCAAATCGTTTTTTTCATTTTGAAAAATAAAAAAATACGATTGCTAGCACTAGCAATCGTATTTTTTGGTGGCAACCGCCGTGCCAAAATGCCGTTTTTAGTGGCACGCGGTGTGACCTTTTGGCGATTTTGATGATATCAGGGAAACACTAGGCTCCGCCTAGGCTAGCACGCTGAGTGATAGCAGTTTCCCCTTATGCTCTTTTTTCCGTTTTCCATAAAAAAAATCTCTTATCGATTCGACAAGAGACCTAAAAAAATCAACAAATTATTGGCAGGTGGCAATCTGCATCTCTTCAAAGACCTCTCGATAAAAGAGGCGTGGCGGCTGCCTGTTCCGCCCTCAAAAATTTGCTGATCTATCTTTAAACGCAATGAAATTATAACGTAGAAGTAGGTCTTTGTCTATTTGTCGATTATTTTCATTCGTCCACTTTCTAAATAAATTTTGAGCTTATTTTCGTTCAAAGGATATAAAGTTCGAATCGCCAAAGGACCATCCGCCTTTACTCTAACTGCAATCAGAACGATTTTATCCAATCGCTTAACATATTCAATGCTATTATTTGTAGGATGCAAACCAATGTAGTCAGGATCATTTATTATGTCGGGCATAGACTCTAAATGACTATGGTACTCTTCCTCACTACTAAAGTCTTTTTTGTGTCTTTCAATGTGTCGTAGACGATCTTTCCACAAGACTATCTCTAATTCTTTATTAGACGCAATTCCCAATTCAGTGAGGATTTCTTTCTTAGCAACACCAACAATGTGTGGTCCTTTTTTCATATTTTTAATATCTAGTTTGAAAACACTTTGATTAGTCATATCGTTTTTCCTTCTTTCACTTTACTTTCCTCACCTTCCTCTGATTCGTCCTCTTCACTTTCTAACGTAAAGAACTCTTCAAATAATCCAAAGTCAACTTCAGGATGATCTTTCAAATCATTCTCATCAGCCTCCTTTAACTCATCGAAAATGTCACTTACATCTTTTGATTTGTTATTGAGTTGGATTGGGGAATCATTATCAATAGCGATACCTTGAATCGGTTTATTATTGTATTGGAATTTGCTTGAGAACGTTGCTATGTTTTCAATTTCAAGTTCGGAAATCGAGTATTCCGACATTCTTCCAAATTCGTAAGTATGACTTATACATACACCGTTTTTACGCTGCGTAATAATCAAAAGAAAATGCTTCGGAAGGGTCTCTTTTTTTGTCACCTTCCATTGGAATAGATGGTAAACTCTAATGATTTCGCCATATACTTCTTTTCTCTTAGAAACTACTTCAACCAAATTTTTTACAAGCTTCTGGTTATCTTCTTTAAAGATTTTAGAATTGGATGGTGCCAAGTTCATCCATGTATCTCCATACGGGATTATAAATGTTGTATTAGTAACTTTATCTACGCGTTCTCTGTGAATAAGATCGGCATCAACTAAAACTTTGATCCAATTGTCGATTGTTCTTGTTTGAGTGTTAAAAAAATTCGCTATCTTTTGGATGCTATGCCAACTATGACCTGTTGTATTATCAGCACTAAAAGAAAAATACAAGTATAGGCGTAATGGACCCGCTTCCAAAGTAGATAAGTGTCTTTCTTTAAAACTCGAATACAAAAGCGTAAAAGAAGCATTAGAAGTCTTGTTTGCTGTTCTCCAAGAAGAGTAGTAATTTTTGATCAATTCGTTTTTTTCTACTGGTAGTGATCTATTCATAAGAATCTTTACTTTTTTACTACTCATAAGACTTCCTCCTGTATAAAACATCTATTTTTTATCATGCTAATACATCCATAACGCAAAAACAACACACCAAAACGCACCTAAATACGAAACCAAACGCACAACTATTAGATAATATTTGCGCTATATTTCGTCCAAACTATACTCATATCCAAACCCATAACAACACTCATAACATAGCCAACTTAACCATACGAAATCCGGCCGCGAATTTTTTATCGCGCCGGACCATTTTTTTGGGGAAAATAAAAAAACTTTTAAAAACTCGCAAGCGAGAAAATAAAAGTTTGTGAAAACGGGTGATTCCGCTCGTTTTTTTTACGTTTGGCTCTACAACGTCGTTATCATTGCGAGGAATTGTCATTTCACGCAACCTTACGGTTTTTAAGGTCAAATCCAGTACGAAACAAGATAAAGATAAAAGAAAATCGCAACCGCCATCAGCAAGGCATTGTGACGATTTGTCCAAAGAAACAGGAGTAGCATTCCGAATAAAGAGACGAACGAGGCAATCAACAATCCGATGGCTCTACCACTACCATCTTCTCGATCAAGAAAATAAAGAAAAAAGAATAGCGCGACGTCAAACAGAATAAAATAGACGACTTCTCGAGTTCGTCTATCCTCGATCCATTTCATGTGGACACCCCTTCTGTCTGATCATTGTTTTTGCCTTCTTGCGTAATCACGCAGCACACCTTCAACCAATTCGTACAACTTCATATCATTCTCGAGTGCGATATGCTTCAAGCGTTTATGTAAGGCAACATCAAGATCGAGTGAGACTTTCTTTCGAATGACCTTTTCCTGCTTCATCTCAATTTCGAAGTAGCCGTCGTCGAGTTGCGATTGTCCAGTCACAGGATCCACACGTAATGGATCCTTCGATAGGTTCTTTTTCTCCTTCACTCGTGTCGATCGGACGAAATCTAAGACACGCTTTTGAGCGTTCGGATGGTCTTCAGCAATCTGCCAACGCTTCGTCTGCTGGTCGAACGTCGCCCCAGCCTGTTTCAAGGCTTCTCGTAACTTTTCCTTGCCTACTGGAGCATGCTGTTTCGCGATTTCTAGGAACTTCATACGCTTATTGAGTTCCGTCACATCAAGAATCGTCAGTTCCATTTCTTTCATACGTTTCACCCCTCACATTCTGCACTCAACTTATTTTTTAGCCTCTTACCTTCTTAATTTTCTTTATTTTGAGGCTGGATACCTTTAATTAATAAAAAGACAGCAACTGCGATTTCAATCGCAGTTGCTGTCTTTTTATTGGTTACACCTTAAGTGAGATTTTAGTTAGATTTCTTCATCGTTATCTTTTCTACGACTTTGGAATGAAATCAAAAACAAGATAAACGTAATTGCAGGTAAGAGATACCAGATAGAGTTTGTTTCAAACAAATTTTTAAACTCTAGTACAACCGCAATAAATCGTCCGATATAGATCCACATTGCAAATGTACTGATCAGTAGTAATGCTTCAGCTGTTGTTATAAAAACTCTTTTTTGATTTTTCATAAAAACCTCCATAGCCCTTCTGTCTTATAGTTTCCAAGCATACAGTTACACTAACAAAAAAATCAAATAATGTATATTGGGTGAAAAAACCTTCTGTTTATGTAATAATGGAAAAGAATTGTTAAAAGAGATAGAAAATGATTCCAAAATCCAAAAAAGAAAGAAGGAACTCCAAATGAATCACTTGGTCAAATCTTCGATTTTAGCCAGTGGAGCATTATGCCTTTCATTAGGTTTCCAACTGACTCCGGCGGAAGCAAGCGAGAATACTAAAAGTAGCTCTCAAAAAAGCTATCTAGAACAAAACAATTCTGCTCCAAAGAATGTAAATTTTGAAGAACTGAGCGTAGAAGAAGCAGATGGATCAACATCTTTTTTCGCTACTAAAGAAGACCTTCAACTCTACGTGACTTATGCTAATCTTCCTCAAAAAAATAGTGCGCAAAGCTACACTATCAATAGTTCTGCAAAAGCAGCTATTGGAGAGACAGTAGTAGGAACAATTTATAAAAAAATGAAGTTTCTTGGGTACTCTAAATACACCCCTAACTGGGTAAAAGCAAGTACCTATACACTAAGTAAAGGTAAATCCGATACGTTCTCATCAAAATTTGATACTAAATTTGGTGATGTAAGTGCCTCATTTACGCGAACCTACGGAATATCTACAACGATTCAAGCAAACAAAAAAAAATATAGTAAAATTGCTGGGTACGCTGACTTGAAAATTCAAAAAATCAAAGTCTTTCTACCAAATATGAGTTCAAGTATTTACAAAACAAAAGCTATAAAACAAGAAACATATGTAAAACCTAAATACAAAAAATAATATAGAAAAAGCAGAAGGGACATCCTTCTGCTTTTTCTATGGATAAAAACTATGCGGTAATTGATATAAAAACGTATCTCAAAGTTCCTTCTTCTCTCTGGATGCCTGTTTAAGATTTTCGCTTTCCTGATCTACCGCACTTCGTTCCGGCGTTTACGCCTCCACTTCGCTTGCTGGCGCACTGCGGCATGTTGAATGGAATCGCTTCGCTCCCTCCTTCAACATGCCTCGCACGACACATGAACCTGTAGTTGATCTTCATCTTACCGGCATTTTCTATTCCTTTTTTTCATGAAAAAGACTTGTAGAACTAAAAGAGCGACGGCATACTGCGGGAGGCAGGCGAGGAAAACGGCTGGATGGGCAGACTAACCCCTTGCAAAAGGAAAGAGTTAAATCTGCCCATCGGTGCACTGCGTCCAGTGTAGGACGAGGTATCCGTATGTCTAGGCGTTCCAAGATTGCAGGGGAGTCTCGCCCCTACGATATGACTCGCTGCGCTCGCGCGCACACAAGGCGTTTCCACGCCCTACCTTGCTGCCTTTCGGCGACTCGTCATATAACCCACTGTATGGCGGCCAAAAGCCGTCATATGTCGTGTCACAGCAATCATACAGCCGCCTACTAGGAAATTCCCCACCGTTTGTCGTGGGACTGCCTACAGTCTCGTACCATATGACCCCGTCTGAACCTCTCAACGATCTTTACCTTATCCCTTCGGGACTTAGGCTATGTACAGGGCTCTCCGTCCTTCCCCTGCTAACGTCGCATCACGTGCTGGAACTGCGGTGACGACCGATCCATTCTACTGCGTCGGCTGGATGAACCTACTCGTTTAAAGAGCGAGTGCTGACCTCTTTTTATGTAAAACCAAAACAAAAAGGACATCATTCAGTAGCGAGTTTCGTAAAACTTGCTACTGAATGATGTCCTTTTTCTATACTAAAACCTTGAATGTTAAAGGTTTCCTTAGTATGATAAGTGCATCTAAGTTGAAGTCACGTCCAATGTGCCTTCAACTATTCAATAGCAAGTGTTCGTGCACTCGCTATTCAAAAGCGTCACTTCGTTGATCATCTACTCGTCGCCAAACGAGCAGATGGGAGAAGTGGCGTTTTTTGTTGTTCCGTCCGTATTTTGTTACTGATTATTGTACGCTTACATCAATTTTCTGACAACATTTTATTTTTATCACGCATCAAATCTCGATTCAAAAAAAGAGATTTCAAATCGTTTTTTTCATTTTGAAAAATAAAAAAATACGATTGCTAGCACTAGCAATCGTATTTTTTGGTGGCAACCGCCGTGCCAAAATGCCGTTTTTAGTGGCACGCGGTGTGACCTTTTGGCGATTTTGATGATATCAGGGAAACACTAGGCTCCGCCTAGGCTAGCACGCTGAGTGATAGCAGTTTCCCCTTATGCTCTTTTTTCCGTTTTCCATAAAAAAAATCTCTTATCGATTCGACAAGAGACCTAAAAAAATCAACAAATTATTGGCAGGTGGCAATCTGCATCTCTTCAAAGACCTCTCGATAAAAGAGGCGTGGCGGCTGCCTGTTCCGCCCTCAAAAATTTGCTGATCTATCTTTAAACGCAATGAAATTATAACGTAGAAGTAGGTCTTTGTCTATTTGTCGATTATTTTCATTCGTCCACTTTCTAAATAAATTTTGAGCTTATTTTCGTTCAAAGGATATAAAGTTCGAATCGCCAAAGGACCATCCGCCTTTACTCTAACTGCAATCAGAACGATTTTATCCAATCGCTTAACATATTCAATGCTATTATTTGTAGGATGCAAACCAATGTAGTCAGGATCATTTATTATGTCGGGCATAGACTCTAAATGACTATGGTACTCTTCCTCACTACTAAAGTCTTTTTTGTGTCTTTCAATGTGTCGTAGACGATCTTTCCACAAGACTATCTCTAATTCTTTATTAGACGCAATTCCCAATTCAGTGAGGATTTCTTTCTTAGCAACACCAACAATGTGTGGTCCTTTTTTCATATTTTTAATATCTAGTTTGAAAACACTTTGATTAGTCATATCGTTTTTCCTTCTTTCACTTTACTTTCCTCACCTTCCTCTGATTCGTCCTCTTCACTTTCTAACGTAAAGAACTCTTCAAATAATCCAAAGTCAACTTCAGGATGATCTTTCAAATCATTCTCATCAGCCTCCTTTAACTCATCGAAAATGTCACTTACATCTTTTGATTTGTTATTGAGTTGGATTGGGGAATCATTATCAATAGCGATACCTTGAATCGGTTTATTATTGTATTGGAATTTGCTTGAGAACGTTGCTATGTTTTCAATTTCAAGTTCGGAAATCGAGTATTCCGACATTCTTCCAAATTCGTAAGTATGACTTATACATACACCGTTTTTACGCTGCGTAATAATCAAAAGAAAATGCTTCGGAAGGGTCTCTTTTTTTGTCACCTTCCATTGGAATAGATGGTAAACTCTAATGATTTCGCCATATACTTCTTTTCTCTTAGAAACTACTTCAACCAAATTTTTTACAAGCTTCTGGTTATCTTCTTTAAAGATTTTAGAATTGGATGGTGCCAAGTTCATCCATGTATCTCCATACGGGATTATAAATGTTGTATTAGTAACTTTATCTACGCGTTCTCTGTGAATAAGATCGGCATCAACTAAAACTTTGATCCAATTGTCGATTGTTCTTGTTTGAGTGTTAAAAAAATTCGCTATCTTTTGGATGCTATGCCAACTATGACCTGTTGTATTATCAGCACTAAAAGAAAAATACAAGTATAGGCGTAATGGACCCGCTTCCAAAGTAGATAAGTGTCTTTCTTTAAAACTCGAATACAAAAGCGTAAAAGAAGCATTAGAAGTCTTGTTTGCTGTTCTCCAAGAAGAGTAGTAATTTTTGATCAATTCGTTTTTTTCTACTGGTAGTGATCTATTCATAAGAATCTTTACTTTTTTACTACTCATAAGACTTCCTCCTGTATAAAACATCTATTTTTTATCATGCTAATACATCCATAACGCAAAAACAACACACCAAAACGCACCTAAATACGAAACCAAACGCACAACTATTAGATAATATTTGCGCTATATTTCGTCCAAACTATACTCATATCCAAACCCATAACAACACTCATAACATAGCCAACTTAACCATACGAAATCCGGCCGCGAATTTTTTATCGCGCCGGACCATTTTTTTGGGGAAAATAAAAAAACTTTTAAAAACTCGCAAGCGAGAAAATAAAAGTTTGTGAAAACGGGTGATTCCGCTCGTTTTTTTTACGTTTGGCTCTACAACGTCGTTATCATTGCGAGGAATTGTCATTTCACGCAACCTTACGGTTTTTAAGGTCAAATCCAGTACGAAACAAGATAAAGATAAAAGAAAATCGCAACCGCCATCAGCAAGGCATTGTGACGATTTGTCCAAAGAAACAGGAGTAGCATTCCGAATAAAGAGACGAACGAGGCAATCAACAATCCGATGGCTCTACCACTACCATCTTCTCGATCAAGAAAATAAAGAAAAAAGAATAGCGCGACGTCAAACAGAATAAAATAGACGACTTCTCGAGTTCGTCTATCCTCGATCCATTTCATGTGGACACCCCTTCTGTCTGATCATTGTTTTTGCCTTCTTGCGTAATCACGCAGCACACCTTCAACCAATTCGTACAACTTCATATCATTCTCGAGTGCGATATGCTTCAAGCGTTTATGTAAGGCAACATCAAGATCGAGTGAGACTTTCTTTCGAATGACCTTTTCCTGCTTCATCTCAATTTCGAAGTAGCCGTCGTCGAGTTGCGATTGTCCAGTCACAGGATCCACACGTAATGGATCCTTCGATAGGTTCTTTTTCTCCTTCACTCGTGTCGATCGGACGAAATCTAAGACACGCTTTTGAGCGTTCGGATGGTCTTCAGCAATCTGCCAACGCTTCGTCTGCTGGTCGAACGTCGCCCCAGCCTGTTTCAAGGCTTCTCGTAACTTTTCCTTGCCTACTGGAGCATGCTGTTTCGCGATTTCTAGGAACTTCATACGCTTATTGAGTTCCGTCACATCAAGAATCGTCAGTTCCATTTCTTTCATACGTTTCACCCCTCACATTCTGCACTCAACTTATTTTTTAGCCTCTTACCTTCTTAATTTTCTTTATTTTGAGGCTGGATACCTTTAATTAATAAAAAGACAGCAACTGCGATTTCAATCGCAGTTGCTGTCTTTTTATTGGTTACACCTTAAGTGAGATTTTAGTTAGATTTCTTCATCGTTATCTTTTCTACGACTTTGGAATGAAATCAAAAACAAGATAAACGTAATTGCAGGTAAGAGATACCAGATAGAGTTTGTTTCAAACAAATTTTTAAACTCTAGTACAACCGCAATAAATCGTCCGATATAGATCCACATTGCAAATGTACTGATCAGTAGTAATGCTTCAGCTGTTGTTATAAAAACTCTTTTTTGATTTTTCATAAAAACCTCCATAGCCCTTCTGTCTTATAGTTTCCAAGCATACAGTTACACTAACAAAAAAATCAAATAATGTATATTGGGTGAAAAAACCTTCTGTTTATGTAATAATGGAAAAGAATTGTTAAAAGAGATAGAAAATGATTCCAAAATCCAAAAAAGAAAGAAGGAACTCCAAATGAATCACTTGGTCAAATCTTCGATTTTAGCCAGTGGAGCATTATGCCTTTCATTAGGTTTCCAACTGACTCCGGCGGAAGCAAGCGAGAATACTAAAAGTAGCTCTCAAAAAAGCTATCTAGAACAAAACAATTCTGCTCCAAAGAATGTAAATTTTGAAGAACTGAGCGTAGAAGAAGCAGATGGATCAACATCTTTTTTCGCTACTAAAGAAGACCTTCAACTCTACGTGACTTATGCTAATCTTCCTCAAAAAAATAGTGCGCAAAGCTACACTATCAATAGTTCTGCAAAAGCAGCTATTGGAGAGACAGTAGTAGGAACAATTTATAAAAAAATGAAGTTTCTTGGGTACTCTAAATACACCCCTAACTGGGTAAAAGCAAGTACCTATACACTAAGTAAAGGTAAATCCGATACGTTCTCATCAAAATTTGATACTAAATTTGGTGATGTAAGTGCCTCATTTACGCGAACCTACGGAATATCTACAACGATTCAAGCAAACAAAAAAAAATATAGTAAAATTGCTGGGTACGCTGACTTGAAAATTCAAAAAATCAAAGTCTTTCTACCAAATATGAGTTCAAGTATTTACAAAACAAAAGCTATAAAACAAGAAACATATGTAAAACCTAAATACAAAAAATAATATAGAAAAAGCAGAAGGGACATCCTTCTGCTTTTTCTATGGATAAAAACTATGCGGTAATTGATATAAAAACGTATCTCAAAGTTCCTTCTTCTCTCTGGATGCCTGTTTAAGATTTTCGCTTTCCTGATCTACCGCACTTCGTTCCGGCGTTTACGCCTCCACTTCGCTTGCTGGCGCACTGCGGCCATGTTGAATGGAATCGCTTCGCTCCTCCTTCAACATGCCTCGCGCGACACATGAACCTGTCGTCATTCTCATCTAGGCATTTTCTATTCCTTTTTTTCATGAAAAAGACTTGTAGAACTAAAAGAGCGACGGCATACTGCGGGAGGCAGGCGAGGAAAACGGCTGGATGGGCAAGCTACTAACCCCTTCCCGAAAAGGAAAGAGTTGATGCCATCGGTGCACTGCATCCGGGGTGCAGGACGAGGTATCCGTATGTCTAGGCGTTCCAAGATTGCAGGGGAGATTTCGCCCCTACGATATGACTCGCTGCGCTCGCGCGCACACAAGGCGTTTCCACGCCCTACCTTGCTGCCTTTCGGCGACTCGTCATATAACCCACTGTATGGCGGCCAAAAGCCGTCATATGTCGTGTCACAGCAATCATACAGCCGCCTCTAGGAAATTCCCCACCGTTTGTCGTGGGACTGCCTACGGTCTCGTACCATATGACCCCGTCTGAACCTCTCAACGATCTTTACCTTATCCCTCGGGACTTAGGCTATGTACAGGCTGTCCGTTCCTCCCCTGCTAGACGTCGCATCACGTGCTGGAACTGCGGTGACGACCGATCCATTCTACTGCATCAGCTAGATAGACCTACTCGTTTAAAGAGCGAGTGCTGACCTCTTTTTATGTAAAACCAAAACAAAAAAGGACATCATTCAGTAGCGAGTTTCGTAAAACTTGCTACTGAATGATGTCCTTTTTCTATACTAAAACCTTGAATGTTAAAGGTTTCCTTAGTATGATAAGTGCATCTAAGTTGAAGTCACGTCCAATGTGCCTTCAACTATTCAATAGCAAGTGTTCGTGCACTCGCTATTCAAAAGC
>NZ_JBSRPW010000003.1:0-197351 GCF_053878415.1 Exiguobacterium sp. EA-TM-5
CCAGAGAAACGGATGATTCACGTGCTCTATTATGCGCTGATGAAGAAGAAAGACACGTATATCGCATTGACAGATGGTAAGGATGGATCGAAAGGAGCGTGATGGCGTGAGTTTATCGGAAGAGAAACGATCTAAAACAATTCCGACGACAGACATTACTTGGCTCGATGAGATGCAATTAACGACATCTTCAACACGAAAGGAAAAACGCGTCCGGATCCCACCATCCGTCGCCTCGCTATTACCAATCGTCGATTCGACAGTATTCGACATGTTCGAGATGCAGGACGGAACATTCTGCGATATCATCCAACTGACTTCGAAGGATATCTACGGATTGTCCGAGACGGAGAAGGACCATGACATCTTCTCCCTCGCTTATCTGTTGCAGGCGTACATCCATCCGTTGAAGGTGATTCCACTCAACACACCGCTTAATTTGGAGAAACAGAAACAGCGCATCGAACGACAGCTACGGCAAAATCAAAACGCCGCCTATCGTCCGTTCCTGCAAAAGAAGAAACAGGAACTGATCTACCTTGAGGAGCATCGCACCAATCGCGATTATCTCCTCTTTTTTTATGCGCCGGATGAGGCAATGTTGCGGGAACGGAAACACCAATTGATGAAACTGCTTCGACGTAGCAACCCGATGGTCGAACTGACGCTCGAGCAGAAAATCCATGTATTGTTCCAACTACACAACCCGAATACGAAACCGACTCAGGAAGGAAAGGAATGATGACGTCATGTGGCGTACGCGTTTTCTACGGAAGCAGGATCCGGAGACGATCAAACAACAAGACGGCTACAACCCGACTTTCGTTCAAACCATCCAGCCGCAAGGCGGACTCCGCTTCGAGCCGAACTATGTCCGGACCGGTGACGGGTACCTCGCCTGTCTCCATGTCTATAAATATCAATCGACGGTCTACGACTTCTGGCTCGAACCAATACTTAACCTCCCCGGCGTCCTGACGACGCTCGACATCGGGACGGCGGACAAACGGGAGATGATCCGGACCATCAACAAGTCAATGGCAGAGCAGAATACGCGCTTCGAGAATGCAAAGGATAACGTCGACCGGATTGATGCGCGGGAGACGTATAAGGAATTGAACGAACTGTACGAACAGATTACGCAGGGCGAGACGATGAAGTACCTGCATCTCCGTCTCTACGTTAAAGCGAAGACACTCGACGTACTCGAACGCCAAGTCCAGGATGTGATGGAAGAACTGGAGGCACGGAACTTCCGCGCAACCGTCTTCCTGAACGAACAGGAATGGGAGTGGCAGAGTCTGTTCCTCAGCTACGAGCAACAACAAAAACTACCGAATCGACGCCGGGGGAAAGAGATTCCGTCGCTCTCAATCGCAGGGGGTTATCCGTTCCATTTCACGTCGCTACAGGATCCGACCGGGACCTATTACGGGACGACCGATACGAACGGGAGCGTCATCTTCGACTTGTTCCACAAGGACAAGCAGCGGAAGTTCTATAATGCCTTGATGATCGGCAAGATGGGCTCCGGGAAATCGACCTTGCTCAAGAAGACTGTCCTCGATCAAGCCATTAAAGGCAATCACGTCCGCATCTTAGACGTGACGGGTGAGTTCTCCGACCTCGTCCGACAACTGGGCGGGAAGGAGATTGCGCTCGATGGTTCCGCTGGTCGGATCAATCCGCTCCATGTCTATAAGACGGTGACGCACGCCGACGGCTCGGCGGACGAAGCCCTCTCGTTCATGCAACACCTGTCGAAGATTGCGGTCTTCTATCACTACATCAATCCAGCAGCTACACAAGAAGAAGCGAACGAGTTCGAAATCCTGCTCCGGCAACTCTACCTCGAGAAAGGGCTCTGGAATGAGAACGGTGACGCGCCAATCACGACGCACCCGGCAAACACCTATCCCGTCTTCTCCGACTTCTTGGCGCTCGTCCGCTCTGAATTGTATGCGGACGCTGCACGGACGACGATCCGCGAGACAATCAGTACGAACCGTATCCGTCGTCTTGAGAACATCGAGCTCGCGATCACGAACCTCGTCCACAACTACGGCAATATCTTCGACGGGCACTCTTCAATCGAACGATTCGATGAAGAAGCGATCGTCTCGTTTCCGCTACGCAACCTGACCAATCTGAAAGATGAAATCTTTCAGGCACAGGTCTTCAACCTGATGAACATGCTCTGGGACGGGATGATTCTGAACGGTGCCGGACAACTCCGCAGCTACAACCAGGGCGAGTTATTAATCGAAGATGCCTTCAAATATCTGATTGTCATCGATGAGGCACATCACCTGATCAATACGCGCGATATCGCCCAACCTGCGATTCTATACCTGCAACAGTTCATGCGCGAAGCACGGAAATACTTCGGTGGTATCTTCTTCGCTTCCCATTTGATTACGGACTTTGTTCCGACCGGTTCGAAGTCAGAGAACGCGGAGAACGTCAAAACTCTGTTCCAGCTGACGCAATATAAGTTCATCGGCGAACAGGATGCCGAGAGCATCCCGACGATCCAGACCGTCTTCGACGGACAATTGACGGAGAGTGAGACGCGGTTGATTCCGTCGCTCGAGACGGGACGGATCGTCCTCAGCATCTCCGGTGTGAAGACGTTGATTTTCGATGTAGATGTCTCACCCGAGGAGTTGACCTTATTCGGAGGTGGTGCCTGATGTGGAGTACGGTCCGGCAGTCGGCACGTGTCGCCGTCCGGATGAAATGGCGACTCCTGACCTTGAAGTATCGTCTGATTGCTCTCGGAATCGCGCTTCTGCTTCTCCTACTGATCATCATCGTCGCAGGCATTCTCGATACATTGACCGGGATCGAGAATGAACAGGCGACAGAGACCCCGATCGCTTACTCGGATGCGAGTCTACAAGTCAGTGATGATGTTCTACAATACCGGGAAGCAATTACGCGTGAATTGAAGAAAGAACAGCTCGAAGGACAGACCAACGTCGTCCTTGCGTTGATGATGCAGGAAAGTGGCGGACGCGGAAACGATCCGATGCAAGCGAGTGAATCGAAGTGTGGACGGATCGGTTGTATCACCTCACCCGATAAGAGCATTCGTTACGGCGTGAAACACTTCGCATCTGTCTTCCGACAAGCGAACAAGGACGTCAAGCTGACGCTCCAGAGTTACAACTTCGGGGGTGGCTTCATTGATTACGTCCAAAAAAACGGGGGACGCTATACGAAACAACTCGCGATCTCCTTTTCCCAGATGATGTACCAGCGCGTAAAGAAGAGTGGTATCTATCAATGCCATCGTCCGAGTGCGATCGAGCATCAAGCCTGTTATGGTGACATCGAATATGTCGCTGCCGTCCTTCGTTATCTGACGCCGACGGTACTGGCAGAAGGCAAGACAGGACCGATCAAAGGGAAACTCCATGCTCCGCTCGACATCCCGCTGCAGATGACGTCGGGGTTCGGATCACGGATTGTTTTCGGAAAGACGGACGTCCATACGGGCATCGATTTTAGTTGTCACGATACGGATACCGTCCACGCCGTCCGCTCCGGTACCGTCACCTATAGCGGCTTACGCGGACCCTATGGACAGCTGATTCAGATCAAACAAGGCGACTGGATCACCGCTTACGCCCACCTTTCTGCACGCCAGGTTAAGGCGGGGCAAAAGATTGAAGCCGGACAAGCGATCGGAATGTGTGGATCGACCGGACGTTCGACCGGGAATCATCTACACATCGAATTTAAGACGAGTGATTGGTCCGGTCACATTGATCCGGCACCACTGTTTTCGCTATAAGGAGGGATGAACCATGGCATTGACGAGTCGTCATCTCCTGTGGCTCGTGTCGTTATGTTTGCTATTGTCGATCAGTGCCAATGTCTATCAATATCGCTCCATGGCAGCAGATGAATCGCATCGAATCGTCGAGAAAGACGAGAAGCATGTGTTACCACAAACGACGGTGTCGGATCCGCCTATCCCGACTAACGAACAAGAGCACGATTCGACCATCTCTAAGAGCGCGGAACGCTTCATTACGTTCGCTTTCACATGGGAAGATGGGACCTATCCGACGCGCAAACGACAAGCCGCCCAGTATATGTCGGAGTCTCTCAAACAGACGTTGTTCGCGAGTAGCGGAAGCGATAGTAAGTTCAGCGCTTCGGTCTCGGACATCGAAGTCTTTCCGCGTCACGACGATCCAGAACATTGTATCGTCCGCTTCCAACGGACGTTGACGATCGATGCCAATGGTTATGAAGAGACGTCTGAAGAATTAGTTGAACTGACCTTTACGCATCAAGATAAACGTTACGTTGTCGATCAGATGAAGAGTCTTCAAACGTCAGGAGGTGTCTAAATGCAGACAGGAAAACGAAAGACGCTGACCCGTGACTGGTCGCGCTTGTATCTCGGAACAGGACTATTCTTCTTGATTGGGTTTCTGTTTTTCGGCTTCTCCTCCCTCTTCTTTGCTGAGGAACAACCCATCAATGCGACACCCATCGGCGAAGAACAACGATTGACGAATGGACAGACCGTCACACTTCTCGACTGGTCGCATGATGAGGAACGGAAGCAAATGCGCATCCGTCTTCAGTTCGATCAACCTCAAGACTACGCGTCAAAGCTTGTGGCGCGCATCGCCTACAAGGAAAAACCAACGGATGAGCAACACGTCCGCGTCGTCTATCAACAGGACGAGCACTACGTCTTCGAAATCGAAGATGTACCGCGTGACTTCGACCAACTAGCACTCCGCTTGTATGTCATGAAGCCTGAACAGTCACTCGAGAAGCTACGTGCTACGAAGCGAGAAGACGCGCTCGTCGAATCACTCTATATGGATCAGAGACGCGTCTTAAAGACATCACTTTCTATTCAACAAGCGGACGATTATGCACAACTTTTTCTCGCTGATGAGCACCTGCAAAGTCAAAAACGAATCAATAACACGAAACGTGAACAGACGGAACACGCTTCTCTGATCCAACAGATTGAAAAAGACATTGAGATAAAACAAGCCACCTTACCCGACCTGACACTCGATGAACAAGTCGAACGTGAGGACGAAATTTTCAATCTGAAGCAGGACAAAGAAGACGCACTGTTACGACAAACGGAATTGAAAAAACAACTCACGCAAGAAGAAAAAAGACAAGATCAGCTGCACATTAAAGCACGTGAACTGAAATGGTAAGGTGGCAAACACCGTGCCAAAATGCCGTTTTTAGTGGCACGCGGTGTGACCTTTTGGCGATTTTGATGATATCAGGGAAACACTAGGCTCCGCCTAGGCTAGCACGCTCCGTGATAGCAGTTTCCCCTTATGCTCTTTTTCACGATTTTAGATCCATTTTGCTTTTTACTGCTTCTGATTTTTGGCTGGAGAACTTGATTGTTCTTCTATCGAGTCCAATAAAAAAACGAGCATCTCGGCTCGTTGAATGTGTTCTAGGATTATCTTTTTAACGACTCAAATACTTTCAACATGACATAAAACGAACCAAAACTAAAAGCTAATCCGAACAATGCGAGTACCCAAACCGACATCTTCCATCCCCTCCTCTCATGCTTATACAGCATTCAGAAGAGTGAGGTTTCAACAAATGGAAAAATTTATTAATTCATACCGATTGATTCTTTCTTTGTACTAGAAGCGTCACTCATATCAACTGAGACAGATTCACGTGTGCGTGTCTTCGCATACATGGCTTTTAAAAGTTCCACGATCAAGGAGACGCTCACGGCTTCTCCAAGTGCGTAACCGTTTTCGATGATGGATTGCATATGTTTCCTCCGTTCTTTATCTAAGTAGGATCACCTTTCTCACTTCTAATGACAGGAGGAGCGAGTGAATTGTTTGGAAAACTTTCTATTTTTTAAATCATTAAGACTGACTTTCCTGATGAAAGGAGGAAGACGAATGGATCTCTTGATTCGTGATATCGATCCTGTCCTCGCTAAACAACTCGACGAACAAGCGGAGAAACAGTCATGTTCCCGACAAGAATTATTGAAAGGGTTACTGACCACCTGGTGCGCGGACGGCGTCCAGTCGACACAGGTCGCACGTCTCGAACGACAACTCGAAGCGAACACCTTGCACCTCAAGCGGAGCGCAACCGAACTCGAACTCTTGACTACGCTCTTCCGCGAGGTGATGCAGGATGAGTAACATTCCCGGCGTCATCATCAAGTCGAAGTTCAAGTTGCCGCAAGCAACTCGACGTGCGCGTCGTTATACGACCTACCTCAGCTACATCGATCGTCCGGAGACGAAAGCGCGGTCGCATCAATTCGAGAACTACCACGACTATATGGAAGATGAACTCAAATCAAGCGGTCTCTTCACAGCGACGCAAGACCGCTTGAGTGCGAGGGAACGAGAGCAATTACGCGATATCTTCCGACGGGCACAAGAGAACGGCAGTATCCTCTGGCAAGATGTCATCTCATTCGACGAAGCGTGGTTACAGGAAGTCGGCGTCAAAGAAAATCGCTACATCGATGAACAACGATTGATGCAGGCGACACGAAACGCAACCGCGCTGATGATCAAAAAGGAACAGATGCTACACGCGACATGGACCGCTGCGATTCATTACAACACGGACAACATCCATGTCCATGTCGCGACGGTCGAGACGATGCATCCACGCGAACGCGGCAAACGTAAACCGAAAACGATCGAGAAAATGAAGGCACAAGTCGTCCATACGCTTGCCGACCGAACACGGGAACAAGAGAAACTGAATGCCTTCATCCGTGATGAAGTTCTGGCTCACAAACGAAATCACGCAACACTATCTGTTTCAAACCGCGTGCTACATCCGGAACTCGTACGCCAATACAAAGCGATTCAGAGACGACTACCGGACGATAAACGGCAGTGGTATTACAACATGAACGGCATGCAAGAATTGCGTCCTTCACTCGATCAATTGACTGACACATACCTTGCGACGCACTTCGAGAAAGAACACGCCGCGTTCAAGCAACGACTCGATAACGAGGTCGCATTCTACGAACGGAGTTACGGGTCCTTATCGCAAGCATCGGCTTATCAGAAGACGAAAGAACAGGACCTCTACACGCGGATGCGAAACGCCATCCTGTCCGAGATGCGAGAGTCGTCTGAATCACCCCAACATCTTGCGAAGTCGAATACATCCTCATCTAAGCAAAAAATCCGATCAGCGTTTCGACGTGAACGGATCATGCAAGAGACACTCTATCGGATCGGACGACACATGAACAATGAGTGGGAACACATACAAAATCAAAAAGCGTTTGAACTTCTGCAACAAGAAATCGATCACGATCGATAAAAGAAAAAGTCACCCTTACGACAAAAGGATGACAACCAGCAATTTTTTATCGACGATTCATTTGGATCGCATAGTCACTCAAACGCTGGAATTCTTCATTGTACATTCGAGTCAATCTTGATTTGGAGAGTTTGTACAGAATAGCATAAGCCCATTTCGGTGTGTCCACTATTAAATCGATTTGTAGCTCTGTTTGATGCTGTTTCGATTGCAAATGATATTGACCAATCATCGTTCCGATCTCATTCGCAGTTCTGAGATCAATGAAGGAAGGTGCTTCGATTTTCTCGATCCAAGCATCAGCGGAATACCTTTTTCCACGATGCTCTTGGATGACTTGTAGCTTCTGACCCGCGTATGAATATTGCAATGGTTCTCCGTTTGCATAGATGTGATCCTTAGTCATATTGCTCCAACTCAGAATGTGTTCATTCTTCGTCAGGTAATCGTATACCTCTTTAATAGGGGCATCAATCAATAGAATAGAATCGTAAAAATGAACTTTTGACATGTTTGTACCTCGCTTTAACTAATTTATCTGTTCATCATACCATTCAAACAAAATCCTGTTTCTTTGGCAGCCGTTTTTATAGTTCATGATTATAGAAAGGAGCATACAGATGGAGGAAACAAAACAAGTCCGGATCAAGATGAGTGCCGTGACCGCTGATTTTTTAGAGGAATACCGAGAGAGAGAAAGGTTGTCCGGGATTGGTCCGGCAATCGATCACATCATCCGCGACTATCAGGAGATGATCAAAAAACAATGGGACTTGAACTATGTCAGCCGTTCCGTCTCGAAACAGATCGAGCAAGAGTTGACGTCATTCTGGGATGAACAGATTACGATAAGTCTTTCTCCGTTACGAAAGAGCGTCCAACAGACGGACCTTCAAACACAGGTATTGATCGAACTGGTACAAGCTTTGATGCAGACGGAGAGTATCGAGGACATCATCCCGACGACCGAATACCGTCCCTCCTTCCTCGAGACGGCAGAGACGGCTGTTAAAAAGCGAATCGATCAACGAAAGCAACATAAACATTCAGATGAAGAAAGGATGACTCACAAATGAGACGACTCGAAGCCTTTACACTCGCAACGCTTCTCGAATTGCATCCGACCCACGTCACCGTCATGATTCATCAAACGCGCTATGACATTACCCTTTCACAGGATGAACAAGCGTTCCTTCAGCTCTTGCAGGCAGAACCCTTGGTATTACTTCCGGTATCACGTGATCGCCGTCAGTTACTACTCGATCGACTGGTTAGCGACCCGATGGTGTTAGAAGAGTTGAACGATTTTGAAGGTGCTGCTGATTCGTCCGTTTCTTCGGAAGGAGCGTGAGTGGTATGGCATACAAGAAGAAAACACGTGAGGATTATCAGAAGGAAGTCCAAGCGTTGACTGATAAAATGGAGACACAGCTCGCCTCTCATTTCGTCAGTCAGGAGAGTATCAAAGAACACCTCGACTTCATGAGCCGGTTCCATCGCTACTCGACGCGCAACATGCTGTTGATCGAGGAGCAGTTCCAAGGCGCCCGTGCCGTCGGTTCCTATGCCTATTGGGAGAAACAAGGTGTCCAGGTCCAAAAGGGTGAGAAAGGGATTAAAATCTTCGTTCCCTCCCCCGTTACGTTCATCAAACGAGAGACGGAGTGGGTGGCGTGGAAGGACGCGACGAAAACGGAGCAAAAGCGCGCCAAGGAAGGTTCTCTTCCGACGCGGAAAGCGATGTACTACAAGATTGGTCATGTCTTCGAGTACACACAGACCGATGCACGGGAAAAGGGACTCGAAGTCTCCGAGCTCTTCGCTTCCTATCACCGGAATGGATCGCTTCGTGAGGCGGAATCGTTTCGCCGCGCGTTGAACGGGATTGCTGAGACACAAGACGTAAAAATACTCGATCAGCCGTTAAGCGAGCTTGGTACCGCTAAAGGATGCTTCTATCCGGAACTGAACGCGATCGCCCTCAATCCGCGGAACTCGGATCTTGAGAACGTGACCATTCTGATTCACGAACTCTCTCATGCCAATCTGCATAACTTGGAAAGGAATGAAGAACGCGGAATCGAGTTGAATCCACATGAGAGGGAATTCCAAGCGGAGATGGTCGCTTACACGGTCGCGGCACACTTTGGTTTTCCGACGGATGAGTTTTCCTTATCGTATCTCGCCAACTGGACGCAAGGGAGAGACTTGCGCGACAAGGAAGATCTGTTGCACGAAGTCCATCAGACATCCGGTCATTTCATCCGTGAAATCCATGCTTCACTCGAGCAGGAGCAAATCTTGGAACGCGAAGCATCACCTATTAAAATGATTGAGTACATCGAACAGAAAGCACAGATCACAGAACACGGATTACCATTAGCTGAACGGCTAGAACGAATCATGCAACATTCACCGGAGGACGTCGGTGCTTACCTGACGAGCATCGCTAAGCAAGACACGCAACAAGACCTGTCATCGTTTGACGAACCGATGATGCTGGTCCATGGAGCGACAGACTTCTTCGAACCGTTCGCGAAAGCCAACGATCGTGACTTTAAGGAACATGAGACTGTTGCCTACACGCTGGTTATTCCAGGGGAAGAACCGATCAGCCAACACTTCCGCATCCTCGATGATGCGATGGGACCATACCATCACATCCTGAACACAGAAGTCGTCAGTAAGGAGACCGAACAAGTACTTGAAAAGGCATGGTACGATGAGATGATTTCGACGGAAGACCGTGATCTAGAAAAGGTCCGACAAATCGTGACGCGTCACTTCAATGTACCCGAACAAGATTTCCGGAGCCGTTAAAACAAACCCTACTCTTTTAAAGTCAGGGCTGCAAATCAAAAAGTATATCTCATTCCACACAAAAAAAGAGGAACGAATTCGATACTTCGCTCCTCTTCTTTCATACTACTCTCGCTTACATTCTGAATTTCTTAAGTAAGTCAGAGACTACTCGTAGATAATTTATTTAGAATGATTTTTTTTATCCTTTTTCATCTTAATAGCTACCATGATACAAACAAATGCCCCCATAAAACTAGAGAAAATCGCAATGAACGCTCCATTGATCAATTAAAAAACATCCCATCGATTAGATTTTTATTGTTAATTGTATTCTACTTAAATATTTCTCAGAAAACTATTAGACAAAAAATCAAAGTTTAAATCAAGACTTTTTCTAATATGTGCTGAAATCATTACCTTCTCATTCAGGAATCGTTTCTCGAGTCCTATTATTTTACTAGTTCATCTTGAAGTAGTTTATTGTAGTTCAATTTTCTTTTCACCTAGCTCTTTTCCAGCTAATCCTTGAGAAGCTTTTAATGTAACAACTGACTTAGGATCGTCGATGTCATATGCCATGACACCCTTCGCAGTACCACCTGGTTTGATGTCATCGAGTTGATGCTCCAAGTAAGAGGCATATTTCTCTTCTTGTGGCGTCATCCCTACCTCTAGCTTGTTAATTGTATCGGTTCCTTCCTGTGTCGCTTCAAAGCAAGCAATCCAGACATTCATCCCATTCAGTGGCTTCTTGCTGTCGTTCGTCGTCTCATATGTGAAAACGAGTTGTGGGTTTTCGCGGAAATACTCTTTACTCGGCTCAAGTACTTCTGTCGAAAGAATCTTGACGGTCGCCATGTCGATCTTTAACGTGTCGTCTTTGAAATAGACATCTTCTTTTTTCGGTTCTGCCACCTCGACCTTTTCAGTCGGATTCGCTGCTTTTTTCGGTGGATCTTCTATTGTCTCTTGTGTGCCGCATCCAACGAGTGATAACCCTAACCCAACGATGACGACCGCTTGTCCTAACTTATTCATCTGCTTCAGCTCATTTCTTTTTTAGTCTTCCCATAGTTCTTCCATCAGCTCATCGATTTCGTTCGAGAGTCGTTCGCGTTCGCGGTCATCCTTCTCGATATGACCATACTCATCCATCCAGATGACATCACCGGATTCGACCGTCATCGGAAAGCGGGAAATCAGGATATCTCGCATCCCATCATCGAACTCGACGACGACCCACTTCTCTTCAATTCGGTCGATGATCCCTTTTCGCTTTTTCATTTCGACTTCTTGATCGTGTAGGACGATCCATTCCCTTCGAAGACGATCGTGCCACTCTTATCTGTCCGTAGCATCGTCGCCTTTGTGCGCTTCAAGTTCGTCACGACTTCTTTCGTCGGGTGTCCATACGCGTTTTTTCCAACACTGATGACGGCGTACTTCGGTTTGACGTACTTGAGGAACGTTGCACTTGTCGATGTCTTCGCCCCATGATGCCCTACCTTGAGGACGTCCGCACGTAGTGTCTTCTTCTTCGCAATCATGTCCTGTTCCGACTTCAGTTCCGCGTCTCCCGTGAACAGGAACGTATTCTTCTTATAAGCGACGTGTAAGACCGCGCTCCAGTTGTTCAGATCACTCTTCGCATAGTCTTTGACCGGTCCGACGAACTGCGCCTTCACACCTTTGACCGGGAGTGAGACGCCCGCCTTCGCCGTCTTGATCGTCAGCTTCTCGCGTTTGACCGCCAACAAGAAATCCTTATAGGCTTGCGTCGTATGCTTGACCTTCGGTGCATAGACGCTCTTGACCTTGAACGAGTCGAGGACTTCATCAAGCCCCCCGATGTGATCGGCATCCGGATGCGTCGAGATCAAGACCTCGATGTCGCCGACCTTCTGTTTTTTCAGATAGACGACGAGTGCGTCACCCTTTCCCTTGTTGCCACCATCGATGACGATATCTTCACCACTTGGCATCTTGATGTAGATAGCGTCGCCTTGACCGACATCGATATAGTGGACCTTGATTTTCGGTGTCGCCGCTTCGGCGCCTTGTAGTGGTCCAACGAATAACCCAACACTTGCGAATGCCAAGCTCGCACCCATCCATTTTCGTTTCATCTTTCATCGCTCCATTCCTGATTTGTAAGTTATCTTCAGTATACAGTGAATACCAGGAGAAAGTTGGGCATATACCCCACTCATTCATTTTTTTGATAGGTTAGCCGATATGTAGATCGATATACAAAAAAACAGACCTCAACGGGTCTGCTCTAATGGTATTGGAATTTTAACTTTGATTAAAACTCGTTTTTTTGTGCGTAGAAAAAATAGAGTGTAATAATAAGGGCAAAAAAGTAATGATTTGAAAGAATTGCTTATTCATTATTAAAAGAAAACATTACCTTTTTCGTCCATTTAATTATTTAAATTAAATTTAATTGTTAAAAGAAAAATTTAAATAGTTTAATTTTTGTCTTGTGAAAAGTGATGATCTGAAACATTATTTAAAGGTTTTTTTATAAAGTTTTCTACTAAGTTAATACAATGCTGTTTAACATTTTGTTCTTCATACTCTTCAATTTGCTCTTCTTTAGATCCATATAAATCTTCATCTTTATGAATCTTTATATCGTTTTCATCAATTTTATAATTCGAATGAAAATGAAAAAATACAAATGCGTTATGAAGCATGCTCTCAACTAAAGCAGAAACAGACTCTATAAACTCATCATATTCTTCTTCGTTCAAAGAGTTTTGCAAATTCATATTACTATGAACATCTATAGAAATATAATTATCTCTGGAATCTAATTCTTCAGTAGTTGCTAAAGGATTATCTTCTACAGTAGCTTTTCTACCCATATCAGTTATTGAAAAATAGCAATAGATATTATAATAATTTTGAAATCTAACTTCCCATACTTCTGTATCTTGTAATCTATATAATCGAATAAAGTGATACATATTACTAATCCTCCTACAGCTTGTTGTTTTTAATTGTACTTAATCTTAACTTTTTAATTGTATACCAACCTACAAAGTAATATACTAAACTATTTAAAAAAATGTAAAACAAATTTGTGATTAGTTTAATTAAATCTAATTGATAGTGATTTAATATGTTATAAATTAAAATTTTACTTAGAGAAAAAGGTACAAACATACTACCTGATGAATATGAAAAAATAAAGAAAAATAATACTATTTGAGCAATTGCAATGACTGTCATTTTTAATCCAGTCGCTATTTGGATTGCTCCAACAATTAATCCTACACCTGCAACAGACATCATTCCAATAAATGAAGAAACATAAATAATTAAGTAACTTTTATATCCTAAGTTGTATAAATCGCCCAATGATAAATCGATTAAAAGCAAAAATAAAATAGAAAATGTTGCATTTAAAAAAACATTAATCAAGATTCTGATAGTTAAAATATATTCAAATGAGTATTTTAAATAACTTAACATATACATTCTACGATTATTTTTTTCCTGAGATATTTGATTAATAGGAAATGTTAAGCTACTAACTAAAATTCTAAGGAAGAAAATAATGGATATAAGGATCACAATAATTTCATGATATTTTTCTAGTTTATTAGTAATATTATTAAGCGTAATAAATAATATTAGTGTCATTATGAGTATAGATATAAGAGTAAACTTAATACTTTTTACATAATGATTATAGGATCTTTTAATTTCAGCTATTAAAATATTCATGTTAATATCTCCTCCATGTATATTTCGTTTATGGACGAGATCATCTCATAATTTGATTCATGAGTTGTTATGATAAAGGTTTTCTCTAAATTTTTTAATAGTTCAAAAAATTTTAAAACACTACTTTTGTCAAATCCTAATGTAGGTTCGTCAAATAGTATTATTTTACGATTAAGCAACAGTTGAAAAATTACTAAAAGCTTTTGTTGTGTTCCCTTAGATAAAGAACTTATATTTTTATAAAGTTTCTCTTCAATTTCAAAATTATAGTAAGAATAAATGTTCTTACTATGTAAAATAATTCTACTTATCTCAATGAATGAAATACAGAGTATAGCATCATTAAACAAGCTTTATTCGAACGGAGTGAAAATTATGCGCATCACACAGTACACAGATTATGGACTCCGTACCTTGATTTATCTCGGCGCTCATCCTGGTGACATCATCCCAATGCCCCAAATCGCAGCACACTATGCAATCTCTCCGAATCACTTGATGAAGGTTACCCAGCAGTTGACGAAGCTTGGTTATGTCGAATCTGTCAGAGGGCGAAACGGAGGACTCCGACTGACGCGTGCTCCAAAAGAGATTAACATCGGAACCGTCGTCCGTCAGATGGAACCGCTCGATATCGTCGAATGCTTCAGTCCGAACGGGCAATGCCTCATCGCCCCTGTCTGTCGTCTCAAAGAGGTTCTCGGACGGGCAATGCGTGCTTTTCATCAAGAACTTGCGAAACATTCTCTGGAGGACTTACTCGATAATCGGGAACAACTTGTCGAACTTCTTCACCCTTCCACTCCAAGTGTCGAAACCGCTTCTACCTGATTAGGTGTGCTTCATATCATCGACTGACTCATTTAGTATGTCCCGACAAAGACTACTATGAGAAACAGATCTAATCACATGTGTGATGAACGTTATACTTCGTTAGCCATAACAGCAGCCGATCGGAACGTCATCAAAAAATCACCTTATTTACTTACTACTTCTTTACTGCATCTATCGAAAATGATGAAAAGGAGAACATTTTATGCATTTGTCTGATTTTCAAGAACGTTGTCGACAAGTTGCTTTAGAAGAGTTTCTTGAGATGTATTCACGTCTTCTACATGCAACAGACTCACCTTTGAAGCGACAGCAAGTCGAAAGCGTTCTTGAAGAGATGCGCAAAGAGTTCTCTCTTGAAGTCTTGACAGCTTCATCTTCAAACAGAACCATCGACAATGTTCAAAAACTCTATCAAGAGCTTCATCTTTTTTTGAACTAAAAGATTCATTTAAAATGAATATTTATTCTATTTCGCTCCGTGCCCTCCGTCGCAAGGGACAGGAACGTAGAGATGCCTCGCGCACGCGAGCCGCAGCTCTCGTTATCGGTCCGGCATGAGGGCAGTGGTGCGATGAGAATGTCGCTATGTACACCCTACAGCCTCACCCATGAGCCCGAAGATTCTCCTCATGTTGTACAACCAGTAGAATGAAGATCACTATCTATCTACAGGAGAAACAATTCACTTCAATCAACTATCTCTTCTCGAACCTTCATACACTCCACCACTTGTCTCACTCCTGCTTCCTGCATAACATCCTTATATATAGAAAAGACCAGATGTACTTTCTTACCCGCAGTGGATCAGTCCACTGCGGTTCTCTCATTGCCCTTAATTTCGGGACGAATCCATTCCATACTCGCACGTGCTCTGTAAAAAGAAAAATGCCGTCGTTTTTCGTCCATAGAAATGTCATCTTTTTCGACCATTTCACGGATCTCTTGGCGGATACGGATGATTTCAACAAGTGTAGTCAGTTTCATAGAAAGCTCTTTTTGGAAGTAAGACAATATTTGCTTTAATGAGAAACAAGCTAGCATACCATAACAAGAAACTTTACGATTCACATTAATTAAATGAATAAAATTTAATTTTTGGCAATAATTATTTAAATTAACAGACTTTTTTGGTTTTACCTTACATTATTGTAATTGTTAAAATTATGTAATGAAGTCAATGGTATTCTTTTTCTCGTGCTACATACAAGAAATTGAGAGGGGAAAACATCATGAAAAAAAACTTTGTTTTTAAAGCAAGTGTGCTTACATTATCTTCAGCCGTCGTTTTAAGTGGATTAGGAGGATATTCTGCTAACGCTTCTGAGAATGATAACACGCAGCAAGAAACAGTTAGTCTAAATAATTCACAAGAAATCGATAGTATTCAAGATGAAAAATTTGATCAGTACATCGAAGCTTTAGAAAGTTTCGTTCAAAAAAACTTTGATGGAACAATTAGTCTTAATGAGGACTATAAAACATTAAATATCCCTGCGAATGTTATTAGTGACATTGAAGCTTGGATGAACTATTTAAATTCAGAAGTAACTAAAGGTGATGTTAAAATCAATGACGACCTGAGTGTAGTTTATACGTCATCAACTCCGAATATCTCTGAACAAAATACTTATCAGGTTTATGCTACTGCAGCTAAAAGTACAGGAAAAAACGGCTTCTATTCTTATTGGTGGGGTTATAAGATTTATCTCAACAATAAAAATACTAAAAAATTGGTTTCGGCTATCTACGGCGGAGCTGCGGGTGCTGGATTTGCCGCAGTAGTCTCTGGAGCAATTCCTACAGCACCAAATCAAATAGTAAAAGCGCTCGCTGCTGGTCTTAGTCTAGGTGGTGGAATAGCTGGTAGACAAATTTCAAGTATCAATAAAGGAAAAGGTGTTTACCTTAGATTTACAGGAAAATTAGGTCCTGCCGGTATCGCTAGTGTTTTCACTGGAGTATTTGCTCAGTAACATTATAAGTAAAGGACCTACACAGAAGCGTAGGTCCTTTACTATATCCTTTATATTTTACGGCTATAGAACAACGATACAATTGGGAACGTCAATACATGAGCTGCTAGTACAATAAACATCGCAATAATAGGACTGGTAATAACTCCATACTGTGTGAGTAGAAGCATAACGAACAAGTAAAATACACTAATTAAGTATGCTAGATGACCACTTCTAGATTTGATCTCTTTTTGCCTTTCATCATAAGGCTCATTAGATGAGAATACTAAATCTAAAATTATAGATGCTACACCAATCAGTAAAAATAAAAGACTAGTAATTTTAGGACCGTTCCCCGTATATATATAGGCACTTAAAGCAATAAACGATATTCCCAATAAAATATTTAATTTCTTCATAAAAATTCTCCTTTTTGCTCCAGGTTAGGTATAAAGATATCTTCAATTTTACAGTCGAAAACGTTAGCAATCGAAAATGCTAAATCAAGAGACGGATTGTAACGCTCTTTTTCAATTGAAATAATCGTTTGTCTCGAAACATTTAATAATTTAGCGAGTTCACCTTGCGAGAGATTTCGAGATTCGCGCAATATTTTAAGTTTGTTAATCAACTCTGATCCCCCCTTCAATTGATACTATATGTCAAGTAACCTTTACTTGTCAAGCAAGCTTTACATGCGATTTAGCCGAATATATAAAATGTTTGGATTCGCTATTGTTTTGTATATTTACTAAATAAATAGATAGTTGAAATAACAAAACTCTTACTTTTTTGGTAGTAAAGTAGATGAAGCCCTTCTATCACTCTCGATTAGTGGATTTGTCACGAGCAGAGAACTCTCTAATTCTCGTTCGAATCGAGGAAGTCATCCAATCTTGTCAGATTATTCGATGGTTGCTCTCCCTTCTTCAGTTTTTCATTTCAACACAAAAAAATAGGGATCCTCATAAGAAGTTCCCTATTGTTCTCATATATTATTTAATTTGAATACAACTGTTAATGTTCCAGTTAAGTGATATAAATAACCACATAATGCATTCGATCATACACTCAATAAGAAAAAGTAAGAGGACTGCGTACTTAAAAAATTATTCAATGATCTTTAATTTTACATCTGCTTGCGTCTCTAATACATCTCCATCTTCACCAAAGAATGTATAAGAGTTTACTCCATCCACACCGAGAATCGTGTTCACTTTCAAGTCTCCATCTATCGAATTAATTGTAAAATTCGACCCTTCTCCAATACTTTCAACACGGTATCGATTGACTGGCACATCATCACCGATGATATATTGACCAGGGCTCAGTGTAATGGGCTTACGCTTTGCGTAGATGACTTCAAAAGTTAAGTCACCAAGTACATCTTCCTTCTTACTAATTTTTTCTTCGAGTGACTTGTTCTTGTCTTTTGTTTTCTCATAATCTTCTTTAATGGCATCACGTTGTTTCACTAAATCTAATATGTCTTTATTCTCTTTTTTAAGTG
The DNA here is from genome assembly GCF_053878415.1 of Exiguobacterium sp. EA-TM-5. NCBI lineage: Bacteria > Bacillati > Bacillota > Bacilli > Caryophanales > Exiguobacterium > Exiguobacterium sp. EA-TM-5. The sequence continues at coordinate 18,172 of NZ_JBSRPW010000003.1, forward strand.
CGTTATTTTTCTCACGCAACTCATCACTATAGAGAGCACCATCCTCGATTTCAGTCTGTGCACTATACGTACCAAAGAGTGATCCGATAAAGAAAATAAAGACAACAATGATTGGAAGTATGACATACTTCTTAAATTTTTGTTCCACTTGCTAATCTCCCATCATACCTAATTCATGTTAAGAAAAGAAATTCAAATAAAAATCCCAATTTCTAGACTGAAATAATTTAACAATACTTTTTTTAAATAGTCAATAACTATAATTTAAATCCAATTTACGTTATTAGAGTCTTTATATATATATGATTATGGTAATTTATTTTAATCATGCTTCTAACGCTCCGTGTCCTTCGTCGCAAGGAACAGGAACGTAGAGATGTCTCGCGCAGGCGAGTTGCAGCTCTCGTTATCGGTCCGGCAGGAGGACAGCGGTGCGATGAGGATGTTGCTGCGTGCAGCGTGCAGCCTACAGCCTCACGCATGAGCCCGAAGATTCTCCTCATGCTGTACATCCAGTAGAAAGAAGATCGCTACTTATTTATAGGAGGATCGATTCACTTCAATCATCTATCTTTCCTCGAACCTTCGTACACTTCAATACTGTCTCACTACTGCATCCTTCATCACACCCTTCTATATAGAAAAGACCAGATGTACTTTCTCACCCGCAGTTGATCCGTCCACTGCGGGTCTTTTAATGCACTTGGATTCGGGACGAATCCCTTCTTTACTCGCTTGTGCTCTCTCAAAAGAAAAACGACGTCGTTTTTCGTCCATGCCCTTGCGCGCGGACAGGACGGGGTTGCCCCGTCCGTCTCGTCTACGCTTATCGTCTCTTTACAAAACACCTTGTGCTTTCAAACTGACGTATTCTTCTCCGGCACCGACGATGATGTGGTCAAGTAATTGAATACCGACGATGCGTCCGACCTCGACAAGCCGTTCCGTCACCTCGATGTCTTCCCGTGATGGATGCGGGTCACCGCTCGGATGCTGATGACTGACAATGAGCGATGTCGCATTGTTGAGGATGGCGGATTTGAAGATTTCTCTAGGGTGGACGACGCTCGAGTTGATGCTACCGACGTGTGCCCGATGGACGGCAATGACCCGGTTCTTCGTATTCAGTAGGATGACGAGGAACACCTCACGGTCATCGTCCTGGATGAAGCGTTTGGCGACACAGAACGCGTCCTCGGGTGACGTGATGTGCGTTGTCTCGAGCACGACGTCCGGCTCACGAACCTCTTGGCGGATACGAGTGATTTCAACGAGTGTAGTCAGTTTCATGGAAAAGCTCCTTTCGCGAGTGGGATGCAGTCCGACACGGTGCCGTCCTGTTGACGGGAACGCAGCGAGCGTCGCGAGACGGCGCAAGGGTGACCGCAGGGAAAGATCAAAAAAAGCGGACAGCGCACCGGGACGAAGGCTTCCGGAGCCCGCGAGCGAAAAGCTTTGCTTTGAGCCAAAACGCGGAGGAAGACGAGGAACGGCAGCGGCTTTTTTTGATGGCCCTTGCGCCGACGAGGAGCGAGCTAGAGTACGGAAACAGGACGGCTTGCGGTCCCTTTCCATCAGACAGAGCGGAACCGCTCTGTTCCATGCCTTTGAAAAGATCATTTATCGCCTTACGAATTCCAAATAAAACAGCAAGAACTGATAAGTAGCGTTATAATGAAGGACGCAATGACAGACTGAATGAAAAAGGAGTAGACTTATGAAGATTTCTTACATAATGATTCCTCTTGCCGTCCTACTGATAGCAGGATGTACGGATACACAAACGAAAACGACCTCACCTCCACCGGATAAAACAGAGCAAGTAACGCAACAGGACGACACGACTACACAAAAGACCGATGCGACGAAGGACGCCGATCAACATCCTGAAAAAAAAGCGGATACTCGTACAGTCAAGCAGTCAAAGGATACGAAGGCATCAACGGAATCAAAAACACCAACTGCAAAAGATTCTTTCACAGGATATAAGAAGATTTTAGTCGATGGTGGAGACCTGTCCGGTAGTCGTCAGGCGAACGTTGTTGTCGACATTGGCTTCGGTGACCGGAAGTACTGGGCGTTCACGAATGAGCACGGACAGCTGGTCCGTGTCATCGCGAAGAAGATCGTTCTCCAAGATGATGCGACGGAAGACGTCACGCGTGACGGACGCTACTACTCGGACGAGGCGAAAGTGCCTGGCGTCGAACGTGCGGATCTCGATGAAGGACATATTATCGCTGACTCACTCGGTGGCGTCTCGAACGCCTACAACATCACACCACAGGACAGCACCTTGAACCGTCATGGTGATCAGGCGTACATGGAAGACGTCATCCGCAAGGCAGGTGGCGCGACGAACTTCGAGGCGCAAATCACTTATCCGGATACGTCGACGATGATTCCATCTGCGTATCATTATACCTACACGGTCCGTGGGAACACCGTCGTCGACCGGTTCAAGAACGGCAATCCGGACGAGACGAATGCTGCACTCGGTCTGACAAAGAAAAAGGAGACGAAAACAGAATCGTCAGCGACGTCCTCTGCCGATACCGCAGCGACCGAGGACGTCTCGCGCGTCGAGACTGACGGCAATGGTCAAGTGACGATCCAGGAAGCGAAGGACGCAGGCTTTGCGATGCCCATCACGGAGAAGCACTGGTTGTACCAATATATGCGGGACAATGATCATGACGGCATGGTCGGAGAATGAATCCTTCATCCAATCGAATAGGCGAAATATTAGGGCAGTGACGAGATACTCGTCGCGCCTTTTTTCGTCGTCAGAAACGGTGGCATTGATGAGACGTCGAAAAAGCGGATTGAAAACAAGAGAAACGAGGAACATGATAAGAACAAATGTTCTTATCATGAAAAGGAGTGATTTTAATGAGTTATGAAGACCGAGGCAATAAAAAGTGGATCCCGTTCCTCATGCCCGAACACAAAGGATTGCTGAAACGCTATTACCAAGAGGTACATCATCTCAAGTTCGAGGATACGGAGGGACCAATCGATGGGACGATCGAGAACGCTTTGAACGACGCCATCTTCAGCGGAGACATCGTCACGGTGACGGCGATGAACGGTCCGTTGACGCATCGTTTCGATGCCTTCGTTGAAAAGCTCGACTATGTGCAGGAGCAGGTCCATCTTGTCAAACGAAATCTCGACGTCGAAACCGTCCCGTTCAAGCAAATATTAAGTGTCACTGTAACGGAATGAAGAAAAAACCATGGTCATCGATTGCCTAAACATTATCAAAATAAGCACGAATAACTATGTTTAATTCGAGCATGATCTAACCCGCTTTTGGCATCACATCGTACTTATTCATGATATTCAGCAGCGGATTTTCATCTCGCAGAGAATGTTCATTCTCGACTCTATGTACTAAATGACCAATCTGTATTACAATGTATTACAAAGGAGCTGATAATTATGAGTACCATTTCCGTACGTCTAGATGATCAAGATACACGCCTCATCAAAGAATATGCGAAAGCAAAGAACATCACGATTTCTACACTCGTTCGCGATGCCGTCCTCGATCGTATCGAAGATGAAATTGATTTACAACTCTATCATGATTCCATGGCAGCACACCGTAAAAAATCAGAAGCGATCTCTTTCGACGATATGATGAAAGAACTTGATTTAGAATGACGGCATATACGGTAGAGTTTGAGCGCGGAGCTCAAAAATCTCTCAAGAAGATGGATCCCCAACAGGCGCGGATCATCATGTCCTGGATCAAGAAGAATCTGGTCGGGACAGATGATCCGCGTCGTCATGGTAAAGGGCTGGTTTCGAATCGCTCTGGCGAATGGCGTTATCGCATCGGTGATTATCGTCTGATTGCTGACATCCAGGATGAAAGAGTCGTGATTTTGATTCTTGAGATTGGACATCGTCGTGATATCTATAAATGATATCTAATTGTACATAAGCAATTTATAAGATTTGTATAAAAAAGCCCACATCATTTATCAGATGTGGACTTTTCTAATTTAACGCAGTTCTTGATCAAGCGGGATGATCGCTTCATCTAGAATAACCCGCCAAGCGCGTTTCATGCCTGGACCATACTTTAATAAAATGGCTTCCGGATGTGCTTCTTTGTAATTCGCAAATTTTTTACTTTCAATGATTCGCCCTACATTCGGGATGGCGTCCATTCCAACGTGATATTGTACCGCCGATGTATGCAACTCTTGCTCATCCACACACCACTCCTGTGCAAACGTCTCGATCTTATGCTGATAAGCTTGTGTAAAGTAACGACGCTTGACTACAAAAATATCTTCATCCGGTGAAACGACTTGATCATCTATCCCATTTAAAATCGTTTGATAGACTTCTTGCACTACTTCTGATTTTCCGAGTTTTTGAAGCGCTCGTTCAATTTCAGAGCGGATGTCTTCATTATTCGCAGAGTACGTGCCGAGGAGTTGATCAATATAGGTAGAATCAATATCGTATAGTTTAATCGCATTTTCTCCGAAGAATTCGATTTCAGAGTAATCTGCTTCGTCGTCCTTATCCTCTTCAGAACTTCCACCATCCATCAATTCTTCGATTAAAGATCCTTTAACTGTGTGATAGATACCAAGGAAAGACTCCAGTGTTTTTACTTGATCGGCAAGTGCCTGCGATTTCTCCATATCATCGTTGTAGTCATCGTACGTGATCAAAGCTTCAAACGCATTGTTGAGTTCTTGGAATGCTTTAACAAAATCAATACGTTCTTCTAACGATGAATGCTCATCGATCTCATCTGGACTTGTCACTTGTTGTAATAATGCCTTATGTGCTTTTTTAAAACGTTTCTTCGATTCATCGTACGTCGGATAGACTAGATTTGTATCTTCATTCTCGTTTGAGTAGAGACGTGTCGCTGCGCGGACGTTTTCTTCCATCGTCGCAGGACGCCGAAATGTGACGACTAATCCTTTCGTCTTATCCGGATATGTTCGATTCGTCCGCGAGAACGCTTGAACCAAGTTCGCATAACTGAGATTCCGGTCGACAAACAATGTCTGGATCGTCGGCGCATCAAAACCAGTTAGCAACCGATCAACGACGATAACGAGATCGATATGTTTTCCGAATTGCTTGAACTCAGCTTTTTTCCGTGCCAATCGATTATTGATATCGCCGTTATAACGTTCGATGTCTTCGATGGACCAAGCCGTTCCATAGTAGTCGTTGTAGGCATGAATGACTTGGCGCATTTCTTCTTGGACTTCCGTCGCGTTCTCGGTGTTCTCTTGCATCGAGTAGGTAATCGCGATTCGCGGGAAATCAGGATCATCGATCGTCCGTCCTTTTCGAAGTGGATGCCCTGCAAAATGTGCCTCCATCCAGTTTGGATCTTGTTTCATCTCTTGGATGGCATGGTAATAGCGCTTCGCCATCGCAATCGAACTCGTCGTCAAGATGGCCGATTTTTGTGGTCGTCCGTTCTTGAAGTCAAACTTCGTATAGGCATTATCCGGGCGGAACAGCTTCTGCAAGACTTTCTCGATATGCGCGTCCCGTTCATACAAATCATTCGGGATGTATGTCTCCTTCGTCAGCTCATCCATCTCTTCAATCAAGGTACCGATTTCTTCGTCGGTCCGGTCAGCATATTTAGTATCAACTCGTAAATTCGAAAAGATGTGATTGTAGAGCGAGACCGGTTCAATCGTGTCCTCGTGTTCGACTTGGAAGCCGAGGACCGATCCATCTTCGAGCGCATTCTTGATCGTATACGTATGTAAAATCTCACCGTATTGATCCCGTGTCGTCCGCGCCAATTGACCTTGTGCTTGTTTCTTGTTTTCATTGAAGATCGGTGTTCCCGTAAAGCCAAACCAGGTCGAATTCGGGAAGAAGCCTTTGATTGCCTCCATCCCTTCCGCACTCAAAGCACGATGACATTCATCAACGACAAAGACGATATGCTGTCCAATCAGCTTCTGGAATCGTTGCGTCCCTTTTTCAGCTTCTTGCTTTTGCGCATAACGTAATGCTGCCTCGAGCTTTTGACGCGTCGTGATGATGACGGTGTTGGAGTTCGTATCTGACAACAATGTCTCGCTCAATTTTTTTGAGCTCGATGTACCAATGATCAAGCTATTTGCGGAGCCTGTTCCGGTCGATATCCCCGTGTTGAACTCCGAAGCGAACTTCGTGAATTCACTTGTTGTCTGGTTATCCAGGTCTTTTCGGTCAATCAGCATGATCGTCCGGTCGACTCCTGGTTTTCTAGCCAACAACTTCGTCGAGACAAAACTCGTCAATGTCTTCCCTGATCCCGTCGCATGCCAGACAAAGCCCGATTCATGGCGCATCGCCGCCGTGAACAGTGCTTCGATCGCGTGAATCTGATACGGATGGAGCACCATCAACGCCTTATTGTCTTGGTCCTCACTGACGATTGTATAGTTCGCAATCAAACGATGCGCATCGGGGATGTTCAAAACTTGTTTGACGAACTCATACAGATTATCGACTTTCTGATTGTTGGTCGTCCGCCAGCTGAAAATGAACTTCCGGTGCATGTCCTTCGGCAGCGCATTGGCAAAGTAACGTGTCGTCTGTTCGTTCGAGATGACGAACAACTGCAACGTCGAAAAGATGTTGTTTCGGAACAAGCCTTCTTCCGCATATTTCTTGATTTGATGATGCGCTTGGAAGACGCCGTCCTTCGCCGTGACTTTCTTCAACTCGATTTGAACGATCGGTAAGCCATTGATTAAGAGCGTGACGTCAAAACGACGATCCCGCCCGTCCTCTGTCGACCGTTGTTTCGCGATTTGGTGGACGACTTCGTATGTCGAGATGCCGCCACCAATATCTTGGTTCGAATAGAGAATGAGTGACATCGATCCAAGAGTAGCATCTTCACGTTCAATCGTAATGCGCGAGATGCCATTTTCACCTTTTAACCAGCGCGCTGCATCAAACGGCGTTTGTGTCTTAGATAGCAACTCTGTCTTGATCTTATCGAACTCTGCGTCAGTGATTGGTCGCTCACCAATCTCCGATAAGTTATTCCGTGTAATTTTATGGCGTAAATTGTGCCACAGATCTGCTTCTGATTTTAAGTCTGGACGATAGTTCCATTGATTATGTCCTTCGCCGAGCACTTCAATTAGTCGTCGTTCAACGGTCAGTTCATCATCATGTGTCAGCTTCACCACGATTCCTCTTTTCGTATTAGTTGATTAGACAAACATTTTTTGAAGGAAACCTTGTTTGGTTTGTTTTAGGGCTTCCAGTTCTTGTTCTTTCAGCTCAATAACTTCGTCCATTCGTCTAAAGAATTCTCCAATTTTAACTTGTTCTTCATATTGAGGAATATGCAGAATCATCCGATTTAAATCAGGAAGATTCACAGATTGGACCGTCGTTCCGGTCTTAACGATATTGTTCAATATATACGATTCTTGTGCTTTCATCTGAGCAACAATAAATTCTGTATCAATTTTAGTCGGATCAAAAATCAAAGCTTTGATATCTTGATTGATTGCGACTTCGTTTGAAGAAATACTGATTGGAAATCTTTTAGCTAGAATCCCGCTACGTGTAACTATAAGCGGAGTCCCTAAAGGAACAACCTTTGTTCGATTATCTTTTACAGCTTTTTCAGAAATTGTATATGTTCCTTTAGAAACATATTTATTTTTTATTTCTTGCGAAGAAAGCCAGACGATATCTCCAACCCAATACTCTTTATTTTCCTTTAAGGGTGTTGCACCACCAACAAGTTTTATTACTTTTCCAAATTCATTTTGTTTCCACGTTTCAACAAAGGAATTAAATCGAATTGCAGGTAATGTCTCTTCACCATTCGGAAACATTTTTTGCAAGAAACCTTGTTTGGTTTGTTTAAGAGCGTCGAGTTCTTGCTTATGAAGAGAAATAGTGTCATCTAAATCTTTAAAGAATGAGCCGATTTTTTTTTGTTCATCTAGTGCAGGTACATGTAAAAGCATCTTCCCTAAATTTTTTCCTGATATCTCTAAAAAAGTTGATCCAGAAGCATTTTGCAGTGCGAAATCTTTAATTTTTTTACCTATTGAGAATATAAAATAAGTATCAGTTATATCTTTTACTATTAATGATTGAAAACCTTGGTTTGTTGCGCCTTCTTTTTTCAAAATCGCCATATCGCCTATTCCAGCGCGCGAAGTGAATAATACTGTTTTATCAGCAGGTAAAATTTTTGCAGAGCTTTTTGTTAATCCTAATTTGGTAATTTTTTTTACACTTTCATCTACGTATATGCTTTTTCCTATCTCTGTAGGTGAATACCAATTAATATCTCCACCCCAATATTCATTTTTTTTTGTATCAGGAGTTCCACCACTAACAATATCAACCAACTCATTTAATTGTCTAATACTCCATTCATCATCGAACTTAGAAAAACGAATTGATGGTTTTTTATTTTTCATGTTTAAACACCTCGAATGCTCCTTTAATCCATTCCTTATCTTTTTCGTCGTGTTGAAGTGATGAAATCATTTCAAATAAACTTGCTTCTAACTCTGCTTTCTTTTCACGAACTATCTTCAGTTCTTGACCGACTGCTGCCAAATCGATTTCTTCTTCCTCTTCAAAAGTATCAACATATCTCGGAATATTAAGATTGAAGTCATTTTCCTTGATTTCATCGAAACTTGCGACATAAGCATATTTTTCTACAGTCTCTCGCTTTTTATACGTCTCAACGACTCGATCAATATGTTCATTCGAAAGTTTATTTTGATTCTTCCCTTTGACAAAATCTTTGCTTGCGTCAATAAAGAGAACATCCCGTGTCTCACGGTTCTTCTTCAAAATTACGACCGTCGTCGGGATTGATGTTCCAAAGAACATGTTTCCTGGTAATCCGATGACTGCATCAATACTTCCATCTTCTAATAACTTTTTACGAATGACTCCCTCTGCTGCTCCACGGAACAAGATACCGTGTGGTAAAACGATCGCCATTGTTCCTGTATCTTTTAAATGATAAAAACCATGCAGCAAGAATGAGAAATCGGCTTTTGTTTTAGGTGCCAGTTTTCCATATCGATTAAAACGTGAATCATCTAAAAACGTTGCATCTGCTGACCAGTGTGCTGAGTATGGAGGATTCATTAATACCGCATCGAATGTATAGGGCTCATCTGTTGGCCAGTCTTTATTTAATGTATCCCCGTTACGAAGACGCATGTCTTCACTTTTCACACCGTGTAAGATCAAGTTCATTTTCGCTAAGTTAAACGTTGTGGTGTTCAGCTCTTGTCCGTGATATTTCACTGTCTCCGGATAATTTAAGTAATTCCGTACGTTCAACATCAAAGAACCCGACCCCATCGTTGGATCGAAGACACTGAATAACTGTTTATCTTCATGATTGATTGTGACGATCCGTGCCATCATGTCTGAAACTTCATGTGGTGTATAGAATTCACCTGCTTTTTTCCCAGCTTCTGAAGCAAATTGGCTGATTAAAAATTCATACGCGTCACCAATCACATCCCTACTTTGACTAAGCAACTCGACGTGGTTCAACTTCTTTAATACTTCAGTAATCGTAATGTTCCGTTGTTGGTCATCCGATCCAAGTTTCTTCGACTGCAAATCAACGTCATCGAATAAACCATTGAATTGAATATACTTCGTCGAAAGATCATTGAACGCTTTCGCTAAATCATTCAACTGGAATGTATTTTGTTGTGCTTGATCCGCTAAGATATTGAATAGATAAGCCGGTACAATTTCATAACCGAGCATATCGACAAGTGTTTCTACTAAATCGTCTTTAATCTCCTCGTCAGAGAGCAGTTCTACATATAACAATGTTTGTTTTGCTTGCGTATCATAATCCTCAAAAGACTTATCTGCTAACGTGACTACTCTTTCTAAGACTCTATCTGATAAGTACTTATAAAAAATTAATCCGAGTAAGTAGTTTTTGTACTCTGAGGCATCCATCTTGCTACGCAGGCTATCGGCTGCGCTAAATAGCTGTTGGTTCAATGCTGACATCTATTTTCTCTCCATTTCGTAACCTAAAAGTATAAATTTATATTCTATTTCATTATAGTTTATTTTTGACCTGATTTATAAAAAAAACGTGACTTTTTCCATTTATTTGTATCATAGTACTGATTTATTGATTTGTATGAAAAACGACCGTTATGTATACAAAATTGACTACTCTCTCACAGGTATGTGTTCGACTAATCAATTGTAATGCTAAGAGTCTATAAACTCGTCTTTTTATCAATGTACTTTAATTGATCTAATTTATGTATATACAACAAAAAATAAATTGAGATCCTTTCAAATTTTTTTATTTAGACAAGTTTTCTTTATAGTATCTTGACAGTTGGACTCAAAGAAGCGACTTACATGACAAGGAAAATCTGTTACACGAAGTTTGTCAGACATCTGGTCACTTCATTAGTGAACTCCATACTTCGCTCGAGCAGGAGAAAGTCCTGGAACGCGAAGCATCGTCGATTAAGATGATTGAGTATATCGAACAGACCGCACAGATCACCGAACACGGATTACCGTTAGCTGAACGGTTGGAGCGGATCACGCAACATTCACCGGAGGACGTCGGTGCTTACCTGACGAGTATTGCTAAGCAGGATACACAACAAGACCTATCATCTTTTGAGGAACCAATGATGCTCGTACATGGAGCGACAGACTTCTTCGAACCGTTCGCGAAAGCCAATGACCGTGACTTTGATGAACATGAGACCGTTGCCTATACGCTGGTCATCCCGGGGGAAGAACCAATCAGCCAACACTTCCGTATCCTCGATGATGCGATGGGACCGTACCATCACATCCTGAACACAGAAGTCGTAAGTAAAGAAACCGAACAAGTACTTGAAAAGGCATGGTACGACGAGATGATTTCGACGGAAGACCGCGATTTAGAAAAAGTCCGACAGATCGTAACGCGCCACTTCAATGTACCAGAGCAAGATTTCCGTAGCCATTAAAAACATGTCCTCTCCTCTTTTAAAATCAAGTACTATAAAAAAGTAGGATTAAACTGACAATACAGACAAGACGGAGGATTGACTATGACTAATAATCAAGCAATTGCTTATGCTGCCATCGCGATGGAGCAACTTGGCTATACGCATGAACAAATCGAAAAGGTTCAAGCAAGTATGTTGTCTGAGATGGACTGGACAGATGAGAAGACAGCTGAGAAGACAGCTGAGAAAAAAGCCGAAACCATTTTAAGAGGATAAGAAGAAGGACGCATCTGATGTTTAGATGCGTCCTTTCTGTTGATGATCATATTATTTGATATCCAATTGCTTAAGTCGACTCATTTGATGCGCAATTTCTGTCGAATTCATAGTTTGTTCTTTCGGAAGTTGCTCGATAATGTTCATGTAATCTTCTGTTTTTCGATTCTGACTCAATTTGTTTTTAGCTTGGATGTCTGTAACCTTAAGTTTGAACCCTTTAACACCAGGTAATTCTTTTTCAATTAACCTAGACATTCTTTCTTCGGATGTATACGCATTTTCTCGACCTTGTTCATACTTCAGCATCATTGATTTTAAATCGTATCGTAACTCATCATCGTCCAACAATTTAGTATCACCGTAGACATGAACGGATTGATAGTTCCATGTCGGCACATTTTCCTCTTGATACCAAGAAGAAGAGATATACGCGTGAGGACCTTGGAATATGATTAATACATTCGTCTCCTGATCCAGTGTTCGCCATTGAGGATTTCCATAAGCTAAATGACCTGTAATAAAGAGCGCATCGTTCTTTTCTGACAGATGAACAGGAATATGTGAAGCAATAGGAATACCGTTTTGAGTCGTGACTAATGTCACGAACGCGTGCTCTTTCATAAAGGATAAGACTTCTTCATAGTCATTCATTTTGAAATACTTAGGGATATACATTCACCTGTTCTCCTTCTAGTTTATTTCGAAATCTGTTTTTCCATGATCCAGTCGATTTGTTCATCTTCCCCCATGAAAAAGGAATGTTGCCCACTTTTGATAAATCCATTCTTCTTGTAAAAAGCAAGCGCATTTTTGTTTTCTTCCCATACGCCTAACCAAACTCTACTTACCTGTTGCTCATGTGCAACAGCAAATGCGTGATTCAATAGCTCTTTACCAAGACCCAGCTTTTGAAACTCTTTTCGAATGTAAATGCGTTCAATCTCTAATGCATTCTCCCCTACTGCTTCTGTTTGCGCGTCCTTTACGTTTACCTTTAAATATCCTGCAATCGTATCTTGATACTTAATGAAGTAGAAAAAAGAATGTATGTTCGATAACTCCTCACATAATTTTTCAATATTATATGCCTTTTCTAAATAAGCTTGGAGATGTTGCTCTTCATTATCATGTTCGAATGTCTCCGAAAAAGTTTGAATACTGATCTCTTGTAAAGTACTTACATCGTTTTCCGTACAACGTTTAATCATCTCGCATCCTCTTTTCTCAATAATCTCGTTTGTTTCCTTTTTTCACGTACTCCCAGTCTTTTTCAATATTCGTTCGAATACGATAAAGGTATTCGAATACTTCATGTTTTTCAGTTTCAGAAAATCCAGTCAATGCCACATCATTTGAATATGCATGTTCTTTAATGATGGAGGGATAGATTGAGTTTCCTTTAGCTGTCGGAAAGATTTTTTTAATTTTTTTATTAAGATCATCCGGTCTTTTTTCGATGAAACCACCAGATTCTAACTTTTGTAACACTCTCGTTGCTGTTGAACGATCTACTTTAATCAAGTCGATTAATTGTTCTTGAATAATGCCAGGATTCTCACAGATACGCACGATGTACACATATTGTCCTTTAGATAGATTGAGCTCTTTAAACTCCAAATTACTAATTGAATCTAAGGCTCGTGCTATCATTCCGATTTCTCTTAGAATCTCTTTCATAAAGAACCTCGCTTCTGTATAAGTCGTTGAGTAGCTACATAAACTTTAAATTATTTTTATTGCATTTGCAACAAAAATAAGAGAGGAGCAACTTTACGCTGCTTCTCTCTTATTCGTTTAACTCATGATTCATTTCAATTCAATCTTTTTCTCTCCTAGCTCTTTTCCTGATAGTCCTTGAGTTGCTTTTAAGGTGACAACCGCCTTCGGATCATCGATATCGTAAGCCATGACTCCTTTCGCGGTACCACCTGGTTTGATGTCATCAAGCTGATGCTCTAAATAAGAGGCATACTTCTCTTCTTGTGGCGTCATCCCTACCTCTAACTTATTGATCGTATCGGTTCCTTCTTGTGTCGCTTCGAAGCAGGCAATCCACGTGGTCATTCCATTCAATGGTTCCTTACTATCATTTGTTGTCTCATATGTGAAGACGAGCTGCGGCTTCTTGCGGAAGTACTCCTTACTGGGTTCAAGCACTTCTGTCGAGAGAATCTTGATTGTCGCCATGTCAATCTTTAACGTATCGTCTTTAAAGTAAACATCTTCTTTCTTCGTTTCTGCTACATCGACCTTTTCAGTAGGATTCGCTGCTTTTTTCGGTGGGTCTTCTATCGTTTCTTGTGTGCCACATCCAACGAGCGATAATCCTAACTCAACGATGACGACCGCTTGACCTAACTTATTCATTTGCTTCAGCTCATTTCTTTTTTAGTCTTCCCACAGTTCTTCCATCAACTCATCGATTTCGTCTGACAGTCGCTGCCGTTCGCGGTCATCCTTTTCAATATGACCGTATTCATCGATCCAGATGACATCCCCCGACTCCACCGTCATCGGAAATCGAGAAATCAGGATGTCCCGCATTCCATCTTCGAACTCGACGACGACCCACTTACCTTCAATTCGATCGATGATACCCTTTCGCTTCATCATTTTGACTTCTTAATCGTGTAGGACGATCCGTTCCCTTCGAAGACGATCGTGCCACTCTTATCCGTCCGCAGCATCGTCGCCTTCGTACGTTTCAGGTTCGTCACGACTTCCTTCGTCGGGTGTCCATACGCGTTCTTCCCGACACTGATGACGGCATACTTCGGTTTGACATACTTGAGGAACGTCGCGCTCGTCGATGTCTTCGCCCCATGATGCCCGACCTTGAGGACGTCTGCCCGTAGCGTCTTCTTCTTCGCAATCATGTCTTGCTCCGACTTCAGTTCCGCGTCTCCCGTGAACAGGAACGTGTTCTTCTTGTAAGCGACGTGTAAGACCGCACTCCAATTGTTCAGATCACTCTTCGCATAGTCTTTGACCGGTCCGACGAACTGCGCCTTCACACCTTTGACCGGAAGCGATACACCTGCCTTTGCTGTCTTGATCGTCAGCTTCTCGCGTTTGACCGCTAACAAGAAATCCTTATAGGCTTGCGTCGTGTGTTTGACCTTCGGAGCATAGACACTCTTGACCTTGAACGAGTCAAGGACCTCATCGAGTCCACCGATATGATCCGCATCCGGATGCGTCGAGATCAGCATCTCGATGTCAGCAACCTTCTGCTTCTTCAGATAGGCGACGAGTGCATCGCCTTTCCCTTTGTTGCCACCATCGATGACGATATCTTCACCACTCGGCATTTTGATATAGATTGCGTCACCTTGACCGACATCGATATAGTGGACTTTGATTTTCGGTGTCGCCGCTTCTGCACCTTGCAGTGGTCCGACGAGTAATCCAATACTTGCAAGCGCTAAGCTAGCGCCCATCCATTTTTGTTTCATCTTTCATCTCTCCATTCCTGATTTGTAAGTTATCTTCAGTATACAGCGAATCCCAGGAGATAGTTGGTTATATTTCCCACCTATTCATTTTTATTGATAGGTCAGTTGATATGTAGATTGATACACAAAAAAACAGACCTCAACGGGTCTGCTTTGTAAAGTGTTTCTGCATGAAGTTGGTCAATCGATCCACGTCGATGAACCATGTTACGTGCTCAATCGATCCATCTACTTCCCGTACGAATCGAAGCTGGGCATCAATCAATGTCACCTTACCCTGCTTCGCCTCTCTATGTCCTTTATTTTGATCAAGCATATCAAACATCTCTAGCACGCTCATCTACTCCACTCCTCACTGTTTTCTTGATTACAGCATAGAATGGATTGAGAGTGTTTACGAATTCCCTTAAATCAGATAAGCAAGATGTTATGTGAGCTAACTGAGCTGTTACGGAACGATACACGATTGATTTTTTCAAGCAAAAAAAGAAACAACCTTTTCCAACCTCGTTTTTGACATGAAAATGAAGATGATTCCTCTCGAACGTCGAGTCAATAGTGATAAATAAGTACGCCTACGATAGAATAAGCAGAATCAATAGCACCTTACCAATCCGGCAGGAGAGAAGCGAGGCAATGAGGATGTTGCTACTCGTAAGCCTAGCCCTCACGCACGAGCTTGAACGTTCTTCTGTTATGTCTGCTACTGTAGAAAGACTGACCAGAAACGTCTAAGTCATAATCAATCTAAATTAGCCCTCTATCCATAGACAACTATACATTCATTCACTTCAAAACTCACTACTACATCAAGTAAGGTACACTTTCCCCTATAGAAAAGACAATGTACACACAAACACACAAAACAATACAGAAGATTTTATTAAGTTTTTTAAACTCTAGGCTTCGGTTCAAAACCAGTATTAGGTTCTAAAATTTTATTTGTAAATAAACTCAAGTTTTTATTTAAACTTTTACATCTTTATACTAAAAAAAATCTCATAACCGATAATAATAAATTCATCATTTTTATTCCCATAAATTATCTTCCTGTGCAATCACAATAAATTCTAAAAATCGTTCAAAGTCCGATATCGGAATTATATGAGATTATGTTGACATCTTTCTAATAAGATAAGTTCAGTACATCGATCTTTCTACATACAAAAAAACCCAAATGGCAGGGAAGTGCCTACCATTCAGGATTTAGTTTAATTATTGAAGAGACTCTAAAATTTCTTTTTTAAGATTTTTAAAACTTTGTCCAGAAATCGTGTCCTTGATTTCTTGATCAATATCATTAGAAAGAACTACTTCCTGATCACCTACTTTAGAAGTAGTGGTCAAGTCTTGAGTGTCTAAGTCAATTAAATTACTTTTTAAAACTGCTTTATTTTCCTCATCTATCTCAATCAAATAGGGTTCAATTGCAGCGTAATAATTTCCAGTATCTCCTTTATTCAAAAATACAACATATTTTTTACCAGTTTCAGGTTTAATATACAGAGGGTCTTTATTTTCTACTGTATACATTTTTGAAGAAGTAGGCTTTTGGATTAGAACTCCATCTTCAGATATAACTTCATCTCCAGAAGTAACTTCAACCGGTAAGTTTTCAGAAAATCTGTGATTGATCTTTATAGAATCATCTGATTCACCTTTTAAAACTTCAGAAACCTTAAAATTATATA
This sequence comes from Exiguobacterium sp. EA-TM-5, assembly GCF_053878415.1. NCBI lineage: Bacteria > Bacillati > Bacillota > Bacilli > Caryophanales > Exiguobacterium > Exiguobacterium sp. EA-TM-5. Next base: position 34,585 of record NZ_JBSRPW010000003.1, read on the forward strand.
AGTGTCCTTCTACATAGTTGTTTTCGTTTTCTGTATCACCAGACATATTCCATTTTTCTTCTAAGCCTTCATATTCTCCAACAAAAATAAACTCAGCATTATCAACCATTTTATCTAAACTACTAGTAGAGTTAAAATCTTTTGAAATCAAAATAGTTTGCGCTGTTTTTTCACTTATTTCTTTTTTAAAACTTGATGGAACAATTGATTTATCATTTTCTGAATTAACATTGTGATAGATTGAAAAAGATAAAACTCCTATAGCAAGCACTGAGACACCTGTGGTTAAGGTTTTTTTAAGATTACTCATTATGAATCTCCTTTAATATATACTTTTAACACCATTCACATCATCTGTTTGCGGAGTGATCATAGAATTTCTATCTCGTGAAGAGTTCATGATTGATGTACCCGAATTGTGGGCTATACCAAAAGCATGACCTAGTTCATGTACACCCGCACTCTGTGCTACATTTGAATTTTTTACTGCGTAATCATTTAAATAGCCTGCAAATTTAGTTACAATATTGGAACTATTATATGTAGTATTCATTTTCCCAAAATAATTAGAATCTTTTTCAGTGAATCTAGTCAAAAAATTTACGCTATCTGCATGATAAAATAAATTTATTTTTATATTACTCGAAGTTTTACTTTCCCAGCTTGCAATCGAATCTTTCCAACCTGTTTTAATTCTACCGCTTTCCAAGCTTGCTCCCCATTTATAACTCATAGTTGGGTTACTAAGTTTCCATTTTTCTCTTTTGTAAGCAAAAGCTTTACCATCCTCTAGTGAAAAACTTATTAAAAATAAAACCGCTACAACAACTGCAATTACTTTTTTCATATTCATATCAATATCCCTCCTAAAAACAAATTTACCATTAATTCCTTTTATTAGAAACATTTTTTATAAAATAAAATCCATTTAAAACAAAAAAAACCAAATTAAACACTATAATAATGCTCACCTATTTTATTTTAGCTCCACTTTATTGGTTAAAATAATGTTTATTAGTACTTATTCAAAAATCTATACATATAATGATTAATGAAGGAAAAAAAGAATAACATTGTGTATCTGTTCATTATTCACCATGAATAACAAAAGTATCTTCAACTTAATTTTTGATCTTTAAATACCTCAATAATCCTTCCGTTTTAAGGAATTTCAATTGTACATATACAAAAAGAGATGACCCGAGAGTAGAGTCATCTCTAAAATTTCACGTACAAAAAATTAAATGTAATATAAATTTATCCTTCACCTAACGCAACATATTTTTTTAATTTCCCTTTGAAACTCACTAAAAGAATTTCTTTTCTTTCTTTAGTCGAATATATGACGGTCCCCTTTGAAAGTTTTGTGGCAGTTCCATTATCAAAATCATTTTTATCAGAATTCATTTTTTTTATTTCTCCAACTTTTTTATTCTTACTAACTTCTGTTTTCTCTGCCCATTCTACATTTGATTTGTAGATCGTATCATTTAATTGAAAAATGTCAGCAGTAGAATCTTCTCCTAATACTTCTGATGCCGTCGGTTTTTTGCTAGTACTTTGCATGTCATCTTCATTACTACAAGCACCTAACATCAATACAGTTAAAATTGAGAAAGTACATATTAAAACGACTTTTTTCATAACATAAACCTCTTTTCCATTTTTGGATATCTTTATCTCTTTTGATTTATTATTGCATTTTTATAAATAGAATGTAAGTTAATAAATGAATAAGCCTTATTTATTCTCAAATCAAATCTCATATCTATTTTCGTTATATCTTTTATATCTCCATTGCTGATTTGTAAGTTATCTTCAGCATATAGTGAATATCAGAGGATATTTGGTTATGTTTCCCATCTAATAATTTTTCTTCATAGGTCACCCGATAATGTACATCGATATAAAAAAAAGAAGACTACATCGAGTTTGCTTAGAAAAGTGTGTTTGCATAAAATTTGTTAATCAATAGAAATAAATAAGTACACCTACGATCAGAATAAGTGGAATCAATAATACCTTACCGGTCCGACTTAAAAAGCTTTTCTTTTCTTTCATAAATAAGAAATCAATCAACAGAAACAGTCCGAATGCAATCGGGACGAGATAGAGTAGATTGACATTCGTAAGTGCTGCATCGACTACATCGGTCGACCCATCAAAGTTCATATTTAGTTTCTCCTTCTTTAGACATCCTCGCATGAGATACATCATTTACTACCGAAGCGCTAATGACGATCTAACACGTGGACAAGACTCTTTCCTTTAGTATGCCATTCCTCCCACTAAATCCTAACCTTTTATTTTTCTTTTTAGCATTCTCTGGAACGCTCCGTGACTTCCGTCGTAAGGAACAGGAACGTAGGGATGCCTCGCGCAGGCGAGTCGCAGCTCTCGTTATCGGTCCAACAGGAGGGCAGCGGTGCGATGAGGATGTCGCTGCGTGCAGCCTACAGCCTCACGCATGAGCCCGAAAGTTCTTTTGCCGTCGTCTACGTTACTACAAAAAGACCAGACGGAAACATCTATGTCATCATCAATCGATCTAGATCATCCTTCTATCCACAGACCTCCATCCATTCCATCACTTCTAAACTTACGATTATCTCACGAAAGGCACTCTCTTCTATAGAAAAGACGATGTACACCTTCCTGCCCCCAGTGGATCCGTCCACGCTCTCGCGCGCAGATAGTACGGGGTTATCCCGTCCGTCTACGCTATATCATGCCTTTACAGGACACCTTGCGCTTTCAAGCTGACGTATTCTTCTCCCGCACCGACGATGATATGGTCGAGAAGCTGAATCCCGACGATGCGTCCGACCTCGACAAGCCTTTCCGTCATCTCGATGTCCTCCCGTGACGGATGTGGGTCGCCGCTCGGATGCTGATGACTGACGATGAGCGACGTCGCATTGTTAAGAATGGCGGACTTGAAAATTTCTCGGGGATGGACGACGCTCGAGTTAATGCTCCCGACGTGTGCCCGATGGACAGCGATGACCCGGTTCTTCGTGTTGAGCAGGATGACGAGGAATACTTCCCGGTCATCGTCCTGGGTGAAGCGTCTAGCGACACAGAATGCGTCCTCGGGTGACCTGATGTGCGTCGTCTCGAGCGCGACGTCCGGTTCGCGGACCTCTTGGCGGATACGGGTGATTTCAACGAGTGTAGTCAGTTTCATGGAAAAGCTCCTTTCGCGAGAGGGATGCAGTCCGACACGGTGCCGTCCTGTTGACGGGAACGCAGCGAGCGTCGCGAGACGGGGCAAGACCGCAGGGAAAGATCAAAAAAAGTGGACAGCGCACCGAGACGAAGGCTTCTGGAGCCCGCGAGCGAAAAGCATGCTTTGAGCCAAAACGCGGAGGAAGACGAGGAACGGCAGCGGCTTTTTTTGATGGCCCTTGCGCCGACGAGGAGCGAGCTAGAGTACGGAAACAGGACGGCTTGCGGTCCCTTTCCATCAGACAGAGCGGGACCGCTCTGTTCCATGCCTTTGAAAGGATCATTTATCGCCTTACGAATACCGAATAAGACAGCAAGAACTAATAAGGAGCGTTATAATGAAGGACGCAATGATAGACTGAATGAAAAAGGAGTACCAATATGAGAATCTCTTACATAACGATTCCCCTTGCCGTCCTATTAATGGTAGGATGCACAGATACGGAGACAACCTCACCTCCACCAGATCAAACAGAGCAAGTAACGCAACAGGACGACGCGACTACACAAAAGACCGATGCGAAGAAAGCGTCCGATCAACATCCTGAAAAAGAGGCTGATACTAGTACAACCAAGCAACCAAAGAAGACGAATGCATCAACGGAATCAAAAACGACGACTCCGAAAGATCCTTTCACAGGATATAAGAAGATTGAAGTCGATGGTGGCGACCTATCTGGTAGTCGACAAGCGAACGTCGTCGACATCGGATTTGGTGACCGAAAGTACTGGGCGTTCACGAACAAGCACGGTCAGTTAATCCGTGTCATCGCGAAGAAAATCGTTCTCCAGGATGATGCGACGGAAGACGTCACGCGTGATGGGCGCTACTACTCGGACGAGGCGAAAGTTCCTGGTGTCGAACGCACGGATCTTGATGAAGGACACATCATCGCTGATTCGCTCGGCGGCGTCTCGAACGCCTACAACATCACACCTCAGAACAGTACATTGAACCGACATGGCGACCAGGCATACATGGAGGACGTCATCCGCAAGGCGGGTGGCGCGACGAACTTTGAAGCACAGATCACCTATCCGAACACGTCTACGATGATTCCATCCGCGTACGAGTACACCTATACAGTCCGAGGGAGCACCGTTGTCGATCGGTTCAAGAACAGTAACCCGGACGAGACGAATGCTGCACTCGGTTTGACAAAGAAAAAGGAGACGAAACAAGAACCGGTAGCGAGATCAGCTCCTGGTACTGCAGCGACCGAAGACGTCTCGCGCATCGATACTGACGGCAATGGTCAAGTAACGATCCAGGAAGCGAAGGATGCTGGCTTCGCAATGCCAATCACGGAAAAGCACTGGCTATACAAGTATATGCGGGATAACGATCATGACGGCATGGTCGGAGAATAAATCGATTGTTCAATTGAATTGCAAAGTACGAAAAGACAGTGATGAGTATCTTGTCACTGTCTTTTTTTCATGTCTATGAACGATGAGATTTATCTGATATAAAAAAAGCGAATTGAAAACGAAAGAAACAAGAAACATAATAAGAATAAATGTTCTTATTATGTAAAGGAGTGATTTAGATGCGTTATGAAGATTGGGGAAATAAGAAATGGATTCCGTTTCTGATGCCCGAACATAAAGGATTACTGAAACGCTATTACTATGAGATCCATCATTTCAAGTTCGAAGATACAGAAGGACCGATCGATAGGACGATTGAGAACGCGTTGAACGATGCTATCTTTATCGGAGACATCGTCACAGTGACTGCAATGAACGGTCCATTTACGCATCACTTCGATGTCTTCGTCGAGAAGCTCGACTATGTGCAAGAGGAAGTCCATCTCGTCAAAAGAAATTTCCATGTTGAGATTGTCCCGTTCAAACAAATAATAGATGTTCGACTCTCGAATTGAAGAAAAGTAATCATGCTCAGTAAATAGATAAACATAGTCAAAATATTGTAATTCGACTATGTTTATCTATGTTTGAACGCTTTTAAATACGTTATAATCAGGATAAACATGGTCATCTGGCATAAAAATGAGTATATTTAGTCTAACCTGATCTATTTTGTGAAAGGAGTGCGATGAATGCGCGACTATACATATACCTATCTCAAAGACCTTGGCCTACCGATGGAAACTGTCCGCTTGATCGGACGGATCAACAGATATAAAGATCTCTATAAACAGTAAGCGCCTCAAATCCTCAATACCTTACGTGATGTCGATACATACAACAACCCCTCATTTCGAATTGAGGGGTTGTTTACAATCTGATAAATTACCGATCAGTTACTTATTATCTTGACTGAGAAAACGGTAAGATTTATCGTTATAATTTTTAAGTTGGAATGTATTGTTAACATAATCTTCTAAAGATAAAGTAGTAGTGTCAACCTCTATTAGGTCAAGTGTCCAATCACAGTAAGCTTGAGCGATATGATTCAATAAGTTTTCTACTAACTCTCTTATTTCTTCTATATCACTCTCTTTAATTCCTATTGAAGTCGAAATATACTTAACATTAATAAAATTAGAACGAGCTTCAAAATGATCACTATCATTTTGAGGTAGCCATGGGTAATCAGATAATTTACTTTCTCTCATTTCATCAATTATTACTAAAAAAGCAACATTTTCATTTAAATCTTCAATTTTCCAGATTTCAAGATTTTGCGATTTAAACTCTCTTAAAACATTCATTCTTCCCACTCCTTAATTTTTTTAGATGTAATCTTAACCCTAGTAAATTTCAACGTGTAATATCCTAAAAGTAAATAAAAAACAGAATTCGTTAAAATTTTCACTAAATATTCAAGAAATAATTTTATACTCGGATCATATCCATTAAAAATATTTATTATAAAAATCTTAGTATCTGAAAAAGGAATAAACGAACTATTTATTGGTGTAGAAAATATCAAAAGAATTAAAAGTATTTGACTTAATAATACCACGGGCATGTTGATTGACAACTTCCATACTAAGCTTAAAATAACCAATCCTAGTCCTACAATTCCAATAGCACCTATAAAACCAATTAAAAATATCATAAAATAATTCTTGAAGCTCTCATTTAGTAGATCTGAATTAAATATATCTAATAAAATAACAAAGGATAATGCCATTATGGTATTAAAAAATAAAGCAAAGATACTTCTTATAAGTAAAATCTTTTCCAAATTAAAATAATTGTTATTTATAGTAGTATCTATATTATTTTTCTTTAAATATTCTATTACTTGAGAAGTAGGGAAAATCAATGAACTTAAAGACAGTCTAATTAAGTACACAGTGCCAATAATCAAAGCCCCAATATCCCCAACCTCATCAAATCTATGATTATAAATATTTAGGGTAATTGAAATGATAGTTATAAATATTATTAAAGAAAGAATCGTTGGATGAATGATGATACAGCAGGGGTGAAGATTCCCGAATCGCTAATATTTATTAAGATTTGTATACACAAAAAGATTGTAAACATTTCGACGTCGAAATGTTTACAATCCATTTTTAGTGAGTACTTACATATGGAGTTCTCTTGTCCGAACCCGAACTCTGATGTTTAATCCATATATTTTTTCAAGACGATAGCGGCGTTATGACCACCGAATCCAAAAGAATTGGATAGTCCGTACTGCATCTCCATCGAACGTGCCCCTTCTGCCACATAATCCAGGTCACACATAGGATCCTCGATTTCAAGATTGATCGTCGGTGGAATGATTCCTTCCTGTAAACATTTCGCAAGCGCGATCGCTTCCGCTCCACCGGCAGCACCGAGCATGTGACCCAGCATTGATTTGTTCGCCGTCACAGGGAGTTTGTTTGCATGTTCCTCAAACAATTTTCTAATCGCACGTGTCTCGGACTGATCGCCGACGATCGTACTCGTCGCATGGGCACTGATCACATCGATGTCATGCGTCTCAATCCCTGCCTGTTGAACAGCACGCTTCATGGCAAGGTAGGCTCCCTGACCCTCTGGATGGGTCGCCACTATATGATAGGCATCTGAACTTGCTCCGTATCCGACGACTTCCGCATAGATGGACGCACCTCGTTGCTTCGCATGTGATAACGATTCTAGGATCAAGATGCCTGCCCCCTCTGACATCACGAAACCGTCGCGTGTCGCGTCAAAAGGACGACTCGCTTCAGCAGGTGACTCGTTTCTTGTAGACAATGCCGTCGCATTACCGAAGCTTGCTATGGATAATTCTGTGATGCCCGCCTCCGTCCCACCAGCGAATGCAGCATCAGCCTCTCCCATTCGAATAAGTCGATATGCTTCACCGATAGCCGTGTTTCCGATCGCACATGCGGATACAGGTGACATGGAAGGTCCCATCGCTTGCCACTTGATGCTAATTTGAGCAGCTGCTGCGTTAGACATCATGGAAGGTACGAGACTCGGGCTGACCCTTCTCGGACCTTTTTGGTGTAAAGCATGAACACCGTCAATCAACGTTTCAATGCCCCCTACACCTGACCCCACGTATACAGCAAGTCTTTCCCGATCCAGATCAGATTCTCCTAGTTTAGAATCGTTCCAGGCTTGATCGGCAGCCGCTAATGCAAACTGGACGAAGCGGTCCAGGTTACGAGCGGCTTTTTTACCAATCGCCTTTTCCGCATCAAAGTTTTTTATACTACCTGCAATCTTTACTTTGAAATCAGTCGTATCAAACGTGTTGATTTCCGTGATGCCTGAATTTCCAGCAATCATATTATTCCAAAAGGACTCCACATCGTTTCCGATTGGTGAGACGACACCCATTCCTGTAATCACTACGCGCTCCATGCTTCTTCACTCCTCGTAATAGTATGAGATAATCATACGTGTCATATATCCTATTACAAGTGTTCATTTATCCTATTATATTTGATACTTGGATGGAGAGAAGTCAGGAGGAGAACATATGGATGACTCGAATCGATTAGAAGCACTATCCTATTTTTTGAAAACGAAAAGAGCACAGCTCAAACCGGAATCAGTGGGGCTGCCGTCTGGATCAAGAAGAAGAACGCCTGGCTTGAGAAGAGAGGAAGTCGCTCAATTAGTAGGCGTCAGCACGACATGGTACACCTGGCTAGAACAAGGACGGGATATTAAGGTATCTAGAAGCGTCCTAGACTGTATCGCCGAGGCGTTATGTCTGAAAAGGGATGAACACGAATATTTGTACGATTTAGCATTAGGGACGCAAATCGTCAGTAGGAAAATCCAAGCTTCCCCTACGACCATCAGTCCGTCACTTGAAAAAATTCTGTCTGCTTTGACGACGTGTCCGACGATCGTCACGGATCGTTACTGTCATATTGTCGGCTGGAATCCGGCAGCGGCTCATGTGTTCGTAGATTTCGCGACCATTCCAGAGTCACAGCGTAACCTCATCCGCCTCTTGTTCTCACAGAAAGAATTCAAAGTACTTGCCGGGAACTGGGAACATTTCGCCAAAGGGTTCTTGTCCATTTTTCGTGCATACTACGGTCAATACTCTGGTGATGAATGGTATACGTTCTTCATCCAGGAGATGAGTGATACGTATCCCGAATTCAAGTCGCTATGGATGGATAGTCAGGTCAGTAAGGCTCCGGAAATCCTGATTGAGTTCCGACATGGAAAAGTCGGTAAGATGCTATTCGACCTGACTTCCCTCCAAGTACAGGGAGAAGACGACTTGCGATGTAGCATCTATACACCTGTTGAGGAATCCGGTACAGAAGAAAAACTAAAACGATTGATTTCAGCTCAGTGAATTCGAAGGAATTGAAAACTACTGAAAGCTTGAGAACGATCGTCGAGACGCTTTCAAGGCCAGGATTGTTTTTAAATCAGTCAGGATCGTCCGACTTTCGGTTAAAAAAAGAAATCGTGGTCAAAAACAAATAAACATAGTCAAAATACGATGATTTGACTATGTTTATGCGTGTATGAATGACTTTAGATACGTTATAATGAGTTTAAACATAGTCAAACACTATGAAAATGAGTATGTTTAACTTTATATGATCTATTTCGTGAAGGGAGGTCGACACATGCGCGACTATACATATACCTATCTCAAAGACCTCGCCCTGCCGATGGAGACCGTCCGCTTGATTGGACGGATCAATGAGTATAAGGGCAAGCAGGATCTCTATAAACAGCAAGCGCCTCAATTCCTCAACACCTTACGCGATGTCGCCGTCATCCAGTCGACGAAAGCCTCGAATGCGATCGAAGGTATCATCGTCACGGAAAGTCGTCTCCAAACCATTATGTCGAATTCAGCTGACCCTGCCGATCGTTCAGAGGCAGAGATTGCTGGTTACCGCGACGTCCTCAACCTGATCCACGCTTCAGCCGAGGACATCCCGGTTAATGCGAATATTTTGTTGCAACTACACAAGGAACTCTATAAGTTCGTTCCCGTCGAAGGTGGGCGGTGGAAAAACGTCGACAACGAGATTAGTGAGACGTTCCCGGATGGCACGCGCCGGACGCGCTTCACCCCTGTCCCTGCGTTTGAGACCCCGGCAGCGATGCAGGCGTTATGCGACAGCCTTCGTGAGCGCAGGCAACAAGAGGACGTCGATCCACTCATCCTGACGAGCCTATTCGTCCTCGATTTCCTATCGATTCATCCGTTCAACGACGGGAATGGTCGGATGGCACGACTGTTGACGCTCTTGCTGCTCTATCAGTACGGCTTCGAAGTCGGACGCTACATCAGTCTCGAGAAGATCGTCGAATCACGGAAGGAAGATTATTATGAGTCACTTCGTCTCTCCTCCGTGCGTTGGCACCAGAACCAACAGAATCCATTCCCTTGGATCAACTACTTGCTGAGTACGATCCTCGCTGCCTACAAAGAACTCGAAGATCGCGTTGGATTAGTTTCCGCGGGTAGTCAAAACAAGAACAATCGGATTCGTCGCTTTGTCGAAGGGCGAATCACACCGTTCACGAAATCAGACATCCGAAATGCTTGTCCCGATGTCAGTGAGGCAACCATCAATCGCGTGTTGCGTGATTTACGAGATGAAGGTGTCATCGCTCTATCCGGACTTGGACGGGGTGCGAAATGGATAAAGCAATAACACCACAGAGTATCTAGGATACTCGTGAAGAATAAAGAACTGATCGTATCAGAAGGTTTTAACACCAATTAACTTGAATAGAAGGAATCCCATATTTAAGTCATAATGTGGATTCCTTCGCAGCTCTTGCACTTTCAGGCTGACATATTCTTCTACACCAACGACGATTTGCCGAGGAGTTAAATCCAAACGATACGCCCGACTTAGATGAGCGTTCCTTTCATATCGATTTCCCACATGATGGATACGGGTTACCGCTCGGATGCTGATGACTGGACGATGAGCGACATCGCATTAATGAAGATTGTGGATTTTAAGATTTCTCGAGGGGTGAGTTGATGCTTCCGACGTGTGCCGATGGACAGCGATGACTCGATTCTTCATATTGAGCAGGAAAACATGGATGAAGCGTTTCGCGATACAGATGCTATCTTCAAATAGCGTAATGATTCCCGATTTTATTCATGGAGAAAAACTTGCATATGATGAACAACGATTATGGCGGTTTAGTAGGATAATGAATTAATCGTTAAACTGATATAAATAGAATGATAATAAAGGTTAAATATAAATCCAATATATCCGATACTTATTTGAAAACTATTTAAATCAAGGAGAGGATCAAGCTTTGCTTACCATTAAAAGTTATCCCTTCCTTCTGTCCATCGGAATTGGTTTATTATTTTGGTATGGGAACCATTTTTTCGAAGGATCTGAATGGGTACAATTAATTCTATTAAATATGCTCCAAGCTTCGATCGGTCTTTTAAGTACATATTGGATTTTAAAAAGGTATCAAAGATCAGACTCTTTAAGGCTTTTTTGGATGTTTTTAGGTCTAGGAACAAGTTTTTCTGTACTAGGTACGTTCGTATGGATTGTTTTACTTGGTGCACAACAAGCCGTATCTACTTCAGAAGTTTCCTATTTTATCTGGATGTTCTCTTACCTTTTTTATTTTATTGCTTTAATAAATCAATTGATGAAGCATTTTAAAAAATTTTTAAATGCTACTTTTTTCTTCAATACAACTATTTTTATGGTGGCTTCGGTTTCGATCAGTTATCATTATTTGCTTTATCCGTTATTTCAAATCAATCAACACGCATTATTAAGTATAGCTTTCACATTCCTTTTTCAGATTGCAGATATAGGTATCCTATTTTTTATCATTACACTCTATTATCTAATTCGAGTCCAAAAGCAAAATGAATTCTTGATCTATCTAATCATTGGTCTATTTCTACAAATCATCGGAGATAGTATTTTTGCACAGATGACAATTAATGATAGCTATGTACCAGGAGGCATAGTTGATTTTGTTTGGACGATTGCCTTGCTATTCATTGGATGCACCGCTCATTATTATGAAGCGAAAACCACTCCGGAAAGAGTAATGAGCCAATCCTCTCTTGAGGCTACAGTGAGAAATGGACTTATTTTCCCTTACGCAAGTATCTTGGTTCTTTCCATTCTAGTGATGCAGAGTTATAACTGGATGTTAAATGCTTTGAGTACAGGGTGGCTCATTATTTTCTTACTCGTCATCATTAGACAGACATTCACCGTCATAAAAAATAACAAATTGTTGTTCGAATTGAAGCAGACCGCTTATATCGATCCATTGACAGGCTTAGGTAATCGCGCATCCTTTATACGAGAAACGAATATCCGACTGAACGACGCTCAGGTACCGCTCGCTTTCATATTGCTCCAAGTAAAACGAGTTCGGATGTTTACCGATATTTTCGGATATCTTGTCGGTGAACAAATCATCAAGGAAGTTTCCCTTCGCCTTAGTAATTTAGAAAACATGAATTTAAAAGTCTATCGTTTTAGTGAAGATGAATTCATGATTGTACTTCCAAATATAGAAAAATCGAATATCGTTCGAGCGAACGAACGGATCTTTGCGCATCTCACAGCACCGATTACATTAGATGATTTAGAATTGAACATCTTTGCCTATAGTGGCATTAGTACTTTTCCTGATCAGAGTCAGACCGTAGAAGAAGTACAATCTCACGCAGCTGAAGCGCTCTATCAAGCCAAAAAATTTGGAAATCATACATTCGTTTTCTATGAGACGGAACTTCAGTCCAATCTAGTACGTAAACTCGAAATTGAATCGCACTTACGACATGCCATCCGTGAGCAACAATTAAGTGTCTACTATCAACCGAAAGTGAATCTTTGTTCCGGGAAAGTCATCGGTATGGAAGCACTACTTCGATGGCATCATCCGAAATTCGGATGGATTTCTCCAGCGGAATTCATTCCAGTCGCTGAAGAATCTGGTCTCATTAATGAGATCGGTGAATGGGTTCTCCATACTGCAACCGAACAAAGTAAGCAACTTCAGCTTCTCGGATTTGAGCCATTACTTCTATCTGTAAATGTCTCGGCACTTCAATTTCAAACCTCTGATTTCTGCAAACGAGTCACTGATATCCTTCAAAAGACACGCCTTGATCCACAATGGCTAGAGCTTGAAATCACAGAGAGTATTGTTCAGAACATTAAAGAGAGCGTCTCGATTTTGCAATGCTTGAAAAACTCAAATATCAAGACATCCATCGATGATTTTGGAACAGGATATTCTTCCTTGAACGTACTCGAACAATTACCAATCGATACGTTAAAGATTGATAAATCGTTCATTGATCGCCTGATGATCAATACGAATTCTCCAATGGTAAAGACGATCATCGAGCTCGGATTGAATCTCGATCTGACGATTGTCGCAGAAGGTGTTGAGACGATGGAACAGAAAGAAATTCTTGAAGCCTATGGCTGCACAATTGGTCAAGGCTATCTATTTTCTCGTCCAATCGATTTCGATTCATTCATTGCGTTTCTTCGCACAAAAGACAGCGCAGAAATCATACCTATCTAACTTGAAGTGCGTGCTTTAGATGATTTATTTAACCATCTAAAGCATGCACTTTACACGTATTTCTTGCGTCATTACAGACCTACATCCAAGTTTAATAAATCTTTTTGCAAAAAAAAATCTTACTAGAAAAGAGCTCGAAATATACGTAATGAATAGAAAAAAGGAGCATAGAATCGTATGTTTAAACGACCAAAAAATTTTATCCTGATCATACTTCTTTATGCATGGAGCTATTACGGATGGATTTTCACCTTTCCTCACTCATCTACTCTTCAATCTTTAGGTGGTAGTCTTTTTTCGATTGTTGGACTGAGTATCGCACTTCTCTATCTGAGAACAGCCATTAAACAGGTAGACATAAGCCATCGTAAGTTTTGGTTACTCATCAGTATCGGTACCTTTTTTTATCTAATCGCTGAGTTGATTTGGGTTTTTGAAGAAAGCATCTTACAGACAGAAGTAGGCTTCCCCGGATGGCCAGACGTCTTTTATATTTTACAAGCTTTATTTCTACTCTATGCACTGATTCATCGAATTTTACAGAACGCAGCTGTTCAAGAGCGTATCTCCTTTTTATTTGATGTTCTGATCATTTTAGTGGTTGCGAGTACATTTTCTTGGCACTTTTTAATCGAACCTATTCTGAACACAAGTGCCGTCTCGTTCAACGCATTAATCGTTTCCCTCATCTATCCACTAGGAGATGTAGGAATGTTAGTCGCTGCCGCTTTCTTATTTTTCTCCCCCTCGAGAAAAGATAAGACTCTGTCCACGTATCTGATTATCCTAGCTGTGACAATACAAGCGATTGCCGACTCAGTCTATCTATACTTGATTGCCCAAAGTTTATACCTCTCTGGTAGCTGGATTGATCCGTTGTTCATTATGGTTATGATTATTTTAGGGTTTGCCGCTTTACAACAGCAGCCAGAAAACAAAACTGAAGAGTCATCGAGTCATTTCGAAAAATTAACGATATTCCAGATGCTTACGCCTTATAGCGGTGTGTTAATTCTATTCGTTTTTATGGGCTTTCACTCTCGTAACTTCGATATCGTGACAATCGGTTCAGGGCTATCCATTCTGTTAGTCATCATGCGACAAATTCTAATTATTTTAGAGAATCAAAAATTACTCCGACGTTACTATGACCAGGCCCAGACGCTTGAGCTGAGCGAGGAACGGTATAAGTCCTTATTTGAATATCATCCGGACCCTGTCTATTCAACCGATCTCAAAGGTCGATTCGATAGTGTGAATACTGCCTGTAGTGACTTACTTGGTGTATCTAAAACTGAGCTGATGGGACAAAGTAGTTTACGGTATGTCAAAGACTCCTACCGGACACCTGTCACAAAAGAATTACAAGAGGTCTTCAAAGGTATGCCACGTAACTATGAGACGGTCGTTGAGAGTGCAAAGGGTTCTAACATGTACATGAATATTACGAACGTCCCCATCATTGTCCAAAATGAGTTGGTTGGTATTTTCGGTATCGGGAAAGATGTCACTGCGGTTCGACAGAATGAACAACAAATTCATTTTCTCGCCTACCATGATACGCTCACCGGATTATTCAATCGTTTTGCCTTTGAAGAGCGTCTTTCTTTACTGATTGAAAGGAACGCATCGCATGTCGCTCTGTTCTTTATGGATTTAAATCAGTTTAAAACGGTCAATGATACGTTTGGACACGATGTTGGCGATGAATTACTCCAAGCTGTCGCCACACGTTTAACATTGTTTGAAGATCGATTCGACATGATGGCACGCCAAGGAGGCGATGAATTCACATTACTTCTGAGAAATGTTAGGTCCTACGAACAACTCCACCTCGTAGCAGATCAGTTGCTAAAAACGCTACAGACACCTTATCAGATTGATCATTACACGATTTCTTGTCCACCAAGCATCGGTATCTCATGCTATCCGACTGATGCCTCAAACATGCTGGAGATGTTAAAACATGCGGATCTTGCGATGTATCAAGCAAAAAATATTAAATCTGGTAGCTATGTGTTTTATAACGATCTACAACATATGCCCATATGACCTATTTTAGTTAAATTTTTTTCACAATGGTTCTCTCTCTGTCGCAAAGAACAGAAAATAATCGTTACTCCTTCACGTGAGTGTCCACTCTCGCGATCAGTTTAGAGCTAGTGACGTGCGTCGAGGAGACCATTGCGTTCAGCTTCTTACCTTTCACATAAGTCTGATAAGTCGATCATTGTTTTTACTAACGTAAAAAGAGACAGTCAAAACACCTAGATTATATAACTAAATCTATAAATTACTGTCCACACCTTTTCTCACCGCTATATCATGAAAGATACAATCCTATCGAGAAATGAATAGATACACCTTTTTACCCGTAGTGGATGAATCCATTACGGGCATTTCAATGCTTAGGAATACCTAAATAACCCACTTCTGATTACAGTACGTACGACAAAAAGATCAACAAATAGCTACTTTAAGAAGTAATCGTATGTTGATCTTTTTCACAATCATCAGTCCAAACGTTGTTCAGCCGTTTTATACATTTCATCTTTATCTCGTTTACCCATCGCTACAATCTGAATGATCTGGAGTTTACCGTCGATTTCTCTAAAAACAACACGTAATCCCATTTTTCTATTTTTTAACTTATTACATTCGATAAGTTTCCACTGAGTGGCTGTCCTGCCGCCATCCCTAGAGAAATAATGCGGTTCAATGCTTTGTCTACGAATATCTTTTGACTACCATCGAGGTTATCGTAATCTTCTTTCGAATACTGCGTCCACTCAATTTGATGCAATGATCACTCCCACCCATCCATTTCATCAATAGTCGCAGGGTGAGTTTCTCGTTCTCCACGGACTTCTGAATCGGTATAGGTGCGGACATTTTTATTAGATAGCCGTATCTTAACCGTCAAATCATCTAATCGACTGTACAATTCTTCAATTTCTTTATTGAGTGATTCGTATTGCTGTTGCGTCAACATGACACCCGCAACTTTTTCACGGTTAAAGACATATACGCCGGCTGCTTCACGATCTGCTCTTTGGAACGCCTCCATCGGTGACCGTTTCACATCAGATATAGAAGTAGTTGGAATATCAAGTATCCGCATTCCCATTATCATTTCCTCCCTTTAACTTTCCTCTATCATAGACTGATTAAAAATCTTTTAAACGATTCTTTCCATCCTCATAATGTCTCTATTTCAGTTTATTTTAGATAAAACAAAAAAACAGGGATTTACATTTGCTGAGTTACCTATTGTTTTTAGATACTACCAATTTGAATTTACCGATCATGTATATAACTCTTTTCTATAGCAATAGATATTGTCATAACTTTATATTTTTTAAACGCATCTCAAATACTTAAAAAATTTATATACATTCTATTTAGTGCTCTAAGCCCTCCGTAGTAAAGAACAAAAACATAGAAATGCCTCGTGAAAAAGAATCGTCGCTCTTAATAACGTTTTTGCAGGAGAGCAGGTTCAATTAGGAAGTCGCTACATGAAGTCTACAGTCTCATACATGAGCCCCAAAGCTCATTTGCAGTATACATAACTATAAAAAATTAAAAGAAAACATTTAGTTCAAACGAATACTCATAAATCTTTATTCATCTAATACAGAAGCTTTGTTACCTTTAAATTTGTAATAAATTTATTCCTTATGCGCCCGTACTTTAAAAATAGAAAATACCACGGCTTTCTGGCCATTTACGTAATAAAGTTAATTCCGAATATAAAAAATAAACTTTAATAGAGTTTTTCTTTTGTTTTTTCAGTTCAAAAAAGAAGTTTATGATAATGTTAAAGATAATAAAAGTAAATTACATTCATTTTTTTACAAAAAACATTGCTTTGAAGAAAATTGAAATCCAATTTTTAGTATTTTATAACCATTTAAATACATATATAGGAGGAATTTTAATGAAGATTAAAAGAAAATATCTAATTTTATTATCCAGTACATTTTTAATTGCCGGATGTACTGACAACGCGGTAGAGAATAAATCTAAAGTAGCAATTTCAAAAGTCAACCATTCTAGTCAGAAATCAAATCCGACTCAGGCAAATATTATGAGCTATCAAAAATTTGAAAATCTATTTAAGCATATGAACGATAAACTAAAAATAAAGAATTTCCAGTTAAAAGAGAGTACTTTAGGTCCAGATGTAACAATAATCGATAAAGAACTGAGCTTTAATAAAAGAAATTGGCTAACTATTAATGGAACAAAAGATGATCTTGCACCAAAATCAACACAAGAAACACTATATTTCGAAGATAAAGATCAAACTACTCTTCTATCAATAAGTTTTGCGTATACAAAGAATTACGTAGGTGAAGATATGCTTCAATATCAAGTTCCTTCTGGCTATGACAATATTAATCAAAAACTTGCAAATAAATCTGATCTAATTCTCTTAAGTTATAAAAATATAGTTATTTCGATTCAACAGAACAACTCCGATAAAGTAAATTATAACACAACAAAATCCGCTACAAAAATGGTAATTAACGAGCTTAAAACTATTAATTAATAAAAAAAATAATTAAATTACTAAAAAAACTATTTTTATGTTTTATAGTTATTTTGTTCCATAATAAAGGGTAATTTAGGATGTAATTATGAATAAACGTGGTTTAGTATCCGGAGTTTTAACATTATCTTTAATAGGTCCGTTGCTGGCTTTTCCAGAAACAAGCTTTGCAGCAGAAAATGAAACAGACAACATTCCTGTTGAAGTACTAAACGAGGTAGAAAAAACAGTAGAAGAAAATCAATTTGATATTCCTGAAACCGAGGCTTGGGAAGTTGATTTAGATGGCCAAGTTAAAGAAGTTACACCTCTAAGTGAACGTGCTGATAATTCTCATGCAGGAATATCTGTAATGTCTGTTCCATCTGATGGCTACACGTATGATTTTCAATATTACTCTGTTGGAAGCCCTAAGAAAAATTGGAAATTTAAAAGCGCCGGAACAGTCCGAGTAAAAAATACTAGTAAAGCTTCTGCTAAATTTACATATACTCAACAATCTTCCACAACTACACAGTGGGATGTTTCAGTAGCTATTAGCGGATCTGCTGAAATTAAGAATAGCTTTTTCGGAAAAATCCAAGCTTCTCTTGGCGTTACAGTTGATAGAAAAAAATCATGGTCTAAAGGTACTTCCTATGGTATTAGTACTACAGTTCCTAAAAACTCGACTGCATATTTGACTGCTTATGCAGTGGGCGTTCGTGATAAAGGTCGACTAGTCTATAAAAAATATACTAGAAGCGGAACTTTAGTTGGTTATTATTACGAAAGTACTGGCGGTACAGCAGTAAGTAAAAATGATGCAAATATTGAATTAACTCGTGTTTCTCCACTATAAAATATTAAAACTTTATCCTTTTTTAAAGTTTTAATATCCAAGTAATACAACAGCTCCTCATTTCGGAATTGAAATGGGGAGCTGTTGTATTACTTATAAAGAAAAACCTGAATTATTTTTCACTTATTTTTTAAGCAATAAGATCTTAATATAAAAATTTTGTATACATTTTATAACGAAATGTATACATTTCACTTTCAGTGAGTACCCGATTGATGATCTCTTGTATACAATTCAAAGTCTAACTCTTAATCAGTAGAATTCTTCAAAACACTGACTTTTTACGATCTCCAAATCCAAATAAATCAGATAATTCATATCGTCGTGAAGTGAGTTTTTCTTATAAAATCTTAACAAGCGCAATCGCCTTCGCTCCATCGGTAGCACCAAGTATATAACCCCGCATTGATATATTCACGTTCATTTGCCCTCCCTACTCAACAAAACTCAATATATAGTTATAATTTTTTAAGTAATCCATCTCGCGTAAGAATATTTTTCCACATTTCATCCGGAATGGAGAGCATTTGTTGATCATCGCGTGACAAGGTCGTACGAATTTCTTCCTCTCTTCCTGCTTTTAGTTTTCGAACCCAATCAGGCTCCATTAATAACTCTCTTCCTAATCCGAACAAAGGGATTCCTTGTTCTAATACATCCAAAGCATCATCTGGTGTGTGGATAGAACCGAGTGACAGAAAACTTGTTCTACCTGCAATCACATCACGAAAAATCTCTGATCTTGTTTTTGATTGATTTGAACCACTTCGAGGCATCGACCAAACGTTTTTGACTGAAAGATGTAAGTACGATAATCCTTGATTAGACAATTGATCTACAAAGGCGATCGTTTCCTCCATATTCAAGCCATCCTCTTCCGGTTCTTCTGGTGAAAAGCGATATCCAATAATAAAATTATGATTCGCATATTGATTGCGGACCCGCTTTACTTCTTCAATAACAGCTAACGGAAAGGACATCCGCTTTTCTAATGTCCCTCCCCACATATCTGTTCGTCGATTTGAATATCCTGAAAAAAATTGTTGAATCAGATATCCGTTGGCTCCATGAATTTCTACTCCATCAAATCCTGCACGTATAGCTATCTCCGTTGCTCGTCCAAAATCTCGAATAGTGGACAGAATTTCTTCGTGTTCTAACGCACGTGGAACGTAATCATCAGTTGAATCATTGTAAAGTCTTGCCACGATACCACTTGGGCTAACCATTCGCCTTTCACTTATGTATCCGATGAGACTTTCGCTTCCTCCGTGATGAAGCTGAAGGATTGCTTTTGCTCCCTTTTCTTTTATTTTATTTGCCAACTGCGTAAGACCTGGTACATTGTGTTCTCCATATGCTTTCATTTGACGAGGAAAACTAGTTCCGAGTGATGATATGGTTGCAGCTGCGGTAATAAACATAGCTGGTCCTTGTGCTCTTCTGCTATAGTAGTCCAATTCTTCGGAAGAGACACTTCCATCTATATTTCCTGAATAAGTGGTCATCGGTGCAACAACGACTCGATTCGCCAAAGTTACTCCATTTGAAAGCGTATAAGGTGAAAGGATCTTTTCATACTTCTGATTCATCAATACATCCACTCTCCAATTCTTTTATTTTTTTGATTTAATCTATCTGTTTTTAGTGTATTTGTAAAAATAAAATAAGTAAAATGAATGTTTTTTATACTATTCATTTGTATTTCTCATGTATAATGCAGAAAAGGAAGTGAAGTATATTGAATTTCTTTCAATTGGAAGTGCTTTTGAATGTAGTGGAAAGTGGTAGTTTTACGAAAGCAGGTCAAAAGATTGGATTGACACAATCTGGAGTAAGTCATAACATTACAGCACTAGAATCTGAACTAGGAGTAACACTTTTGAATCGAGGGCGAGGCGGTACATCGTTAACTACTGCAGGGGAGTACATTATTCCACACATACGTAATATTGTGGCAAATATAGCCCATATAGAGCAAAAAGTTTCTTCTTTACAAGGACTAGAATTAGGAAAGATTACTGTCGGAAGTTTTCCGAGCTTTACTGCTGCATTTATACCGATCCTGTTTTCTATATTCAAAGAACGGTTCCAGAATGTTGAATTGGTGTTATATGAGGGTGGCTACGATGATATTGAAAAGTGGGTGGAGGAAGGTACTGTAGATTTCGGTTTCACAGCATTACCAGTTAAAGGTTTCGAGAGTATACCACTAACGCAAGATCCCTTGTCTGCTGTCGTATATGATGGACATCCTTTTACAGAAAAAAGTGCTGTTACGATAGCTGATTTCGAAGAGGAACCATTCATCATGTTGCGATCTGGATGTGAAGTCCTTATCGAGGATGAATGTCGTAAAGCTGGTCTTTCATTACATACCTCTTATAGTAGTAAGGAGAATGAAACCGTACTGTCTATGGTGAAAGGAAAATTAGGTATTAGTATTATGCCAAACTTGGCAGTTTCTAAACGAGAGACTCATGTTCATTTGTTACCCTTACATCCTCCTGTAGTGAGACATCTCGGATTAATTATTAAGTCCTCAGACAAAATGACGCCACTTGCTAAAGAACTCGTCAAGATCGTGAAAGAACATTTTAGTAATAGTTAAAGCTGTCATTTAGTCATGTTTTTATATGAAGAATTTTAATAGAAGAAGATCCATTAAAAAGAGACTGTATACATTTCGACGTCGAAATGTATACAGTCTCTTTTTAATCCATTCGTTTCAGCCACAATAATACCCAGTTTACAAGTAATATTCAAATGTCTGAGAGTTTTAAGCAAAGGATTTTACTTATACTATTCCCATTGTTTAAAGCTTAGGTTGTCAAAAGAGAATAGTCTTTTTTCTCATGACGACAGTCTTTATAACAGTAAAGAAATCTTAGGAGCTGAACGTCCCATCAGAAATCGGTTGATCTAACGTACGGTTCGTTTTATAAATTTCCTCAAAAATATTTTCTTTTTCTTGTTGATTCGGTTTTGGGTTATGTACGCCATACTCCCAATTCTTTTCTTCTTTACCTTTACTGTAGTAAATGCCAGTGATGTAACTATTGCTACCGGTCTCAATTTCATCGTTATATGAAATATTTGGGTTAATAAATGGTTCATATGATTTTTTGCTACCTATGAAGAAAAAAGGTACTCCAGATTTTTTATAAACTGCAGCATATTCCTTTTTTGAAGCAGCTTGTAAATACTTCTTCGCTATAAAAACCGCATCGTACTGTTTTAAGTCACCTTTTATATCACTTAATTTTATTTTTTTGATTTCAGGTCCGGCACTTACTTTAGGAAACTCTCCCACTACAGCAACAGTTAGATCAATTTTTTCATGTTCAGGTTTAGTCTGGTATTTATCTTGATCGCTACAAGCTGAAAGAAGAGCGCATCCCATTAAAACAGCAATTATTAATCTCTTATGTATCACTATTTGTACCTCCTAAATTTTTTAAAAAGAATAGTATGTTATACATATAAATATTTATAGCATATATACCGTTAAAAGTATTTTTTAATAGGGATTTGCGAAGCAACATCAAATAAATGTATCTGACTAACCGCTTGAGTATTAATTCATTCATAAAGTAGTCTGTTTAAAACGATTCTTTAATACTTCCTTTCTCTCTATATTGTAGATGGGTTTAATACAGCTCCCTTCATGAACACACTATTCGTTTGTAAAAAAACTAAGCTTTAATAATTTTGAGTAAGAATAGATCATAACCGGTACATCAGTTTCAATAGATTGTGCGTAAATGAACAAACATATGTTACACATATCATAAAATTTTATTCCTCCGAAGTGATTACTGTAAAAATTTGTTATAATTAAGGAAAACAATGTACTGGGGGTAGCTTTAGTGAATTTTGTTTTTGATTTAGAAGGCACAATTTGTTTCGAAGGAGAACGGATGTCTGAACAAATCGTAGAAGCACTTAACGCAGTGGAAAAAGATGGACACCGTGTCATCTTTGCATCTGCACGACCCATCCGTGATATGTTGTCCGTCATTCATCCTTTATTTCATGATCATATTTTAATTGGTGGGAACGGAGCCTTGGTGGTATCGGAACAAATAATCATTCAATCGAATCCTTTTAATCATCATGACCTTTCAAAGATTATGAAGCTACTGAAAAAGAAAAAAGCTACATACTTAATCGATGGTGACTGGAATTATACGTATAACGGTCCTCAAAATCATCCCTTTTTGAAAAATGTCGATTCTTTCAACACAGCACAAAATGTACCCTTTGAGACTCATGAACACGTGTTTAAAATACTCGTGTTAAATGCCAAATCTATAAAGGACTTAGAACATTTACTCCAACAGATTGATGTCACCATACATCATTATACGTCTGAAGGAATTTTAGATATCAGTCCTTCCAGTATCAATAAACGCTCCGCTTTACAAACACTCGGAATCGAGCATGAAGGGTACATCGCTTTTGGGAACGATGCCAACGACATTGAACTGTTTAAAGGCGCACAATATGCCGTCATGATTGGTGCACATAAATCGCTCCGCTTATATGCTGATGATGTTGTGAAGTATACTCCCGACTTAGAGATTTTTCTAATAGAGCAAATCAGTAAATTAAGTCACCATTATGCATCTGAACTTACTGCTAAAGTCGAGTTGCTTACTTAATTTTCTATCATTAAAATTTAAAAAAATAGGATTGTATACATAAAATGCAGACAATCCTACTTTGAACATCTTCTTAAGATTCAATTTATCCATGAGAGAACGAATAGCTTTTTCGTCAACAATAAAATAACTTTGAATTCTCATGAAATGTACTTTTTCCCTTTTACGATAAAAATAGTTTCTACCCGGTTACGTCCTTTTTTCTTCGCTTTATATAACTGCTGATCTACCTCGTTATAGAAAGGCGAGACATCATAGGAGTTCGAATCTAAGTAACCTGCTCCAATTGAAATCGTTATCCGTTGTGGTAGTGAGAAGTCTGTCTGTTCTACGGTATGACGGAGATGTTCAGAGAAAGCAATGATTTCATCAGGTGACGTTTCTTGAAGAATTATCGCGAACTCTTCTCCTCCAATTCGAACAGGTAGCCCCGAATGAGGAGTAGCGTAGGAAATCACTTCAGCGAGTTTGACCAACACTTGGTCTCCCTTCAAATGTCCATACGTATCGTTGATGCTTTTGAACCGATCAATATCAAGCAATACATATCCAAAAGATTCTTCATTGTCCCGTATCATTTGAATCAATTGATTCAATCGTCGTCGATTTGCAAGTCCCGTCATTGGATCCGTTACTGCCATTTCTTCAAAATCGCGCAACATGACCTGTTGGTTTTCTGCAAATGAAAGAATCATAGCACGAATGTTTTCAACTTCCCGATATGGGGAGTTAAAATCTCTCGTTTCTTGAATGACTTCATCTATCGGTTTTTTATAATCAAGCAGTGAGAGACGATTCAATGGTTTTGTAATAAAGATAATCAATCCAATCAAAATAAGAAATGAAATTAAAATCAATGGAAACCCGATAGTGGCTGCTTTGATTGCTGTCAGTTGAGCAGGAGCCAGCGCTTTCGAGGCAGGTGTCATCGAAATGATTCTCCAATCAATTTGAGGAACTGTCGTATATCCAGCAAATACTTGTTTTCCCGTCTGGTCCACCATCGTTCCTTTACCAGGTCTTCCTTTATCAAGATTGATAGTCGCTTGGTTTTTAGGTGCCTTTGTCCCAATCCAATTGCGATTCTTATGGTAGATATAGGTACCGGTCGAGTCATAGACAGCAACATCATATTTGTCATTTCCATATGTTTCTTCGAGAAGGTGTGTTAAAAAGTTTTTTTCACGCAACCAGACTAACCCATTGAGCATACCGTAATATTTTCCATCCTTATAGAGTGCTGTCGAAACGATTAACATCAGTTTCTGATTTTTCCCGATATAAGGACTCGATGTAAAGTTTCGTTTCAATCGCAATCCTAATCGTACACCTTCCGTATCCACCTTAGTTCCCCTAAGCTTCAAGTCAGGAGTATTGGCTTTTCCGATGCCATTCTCATCGATGATTGCAATCGAATTAAAATTAGAATTAGATTGCTTCAAAGTTTGTGTAAGTTCATTTAACTTCTTTGGATCATCCCAATTGGATAGAATATCTTCTTGATGTGCGAGTAATGTTTGTTCCATCATTAGAAAGGTATCATTAGTTAGAGCACTTAATTTCTTAGCATTCGAATAGTTTTCGTTTATCGCAGTTTCCTTTAAATTGTGACGGTTCACATAGTAACTCGTAGCAAAAACAGCAATTAATAGTACAATCATAGTTACCATTGTTACAGTAGTGATCATAAACTTGAGCGGTGGCTTCATTCGTTGTAAATCCTTCCTTTTTTCATAACCTTGATGTTATACAAATTATACCAAAAGAAAGAATGATTACTCCACCTAGAAGAGGTTTCGGATACTTTTATTAATATTAAACGTACAAAATGTACACAAAAAATACCTACAATAAAAATGTCCCATAATATACTCTACTCTGTTTACATATTTTCTTGATAAAAATAAAGAGGATACTGTGGACACTATTCCTGATAATGGAGTAGCTATCATTAAATCGTTCTGTAAAACCTTTTAACGATGATTTCATTTCCTACCAAAACTGTCTTGGATTATATACTCTGTCTTTTCTTTGCTATAGTAAATTCTAAAATTATTGCTGTGACTTCCGTTTCAATGTCATCATTATTATCGTTTCGATCTTAAAGTATATATTCATATTAAAATTAGAACTCTTTTTACTTATTGGAGATATCTTTTTTGACTATCTCCTTAGAATGGAGGAACTATGAAACACTTAAGATGGGGCATATACCTTCTTACTATTCTTTTATTTTTATTTATTTATAATTCGTTTTTTAACTATGAATTCGTCCTTTTCATTGCAACCTTTTCGTCTATCCATGTCATGCATTTTTGTGTATTCTTTAGTTTCTTACTCACTTTTTGCTCCATCCTATTAATATTGAAAATTAGTTCTTCAAATGATAACAAAGCTGTTATCGGTATATTAATTACTCTTGTCTTAAATTTATCGTTTCTACTTATTACAGGAATCATCGATTTTATAGGATCATTGTTGACTTAATTGCTATACATGTTAAAGATAAAAAATGGGAACGATAAAAGATGACTCCGATACAAAACGGAAGTCATCTTCAGGAAATGATATGCTCCCCAAAAAGTAGACAGTTTTTGATATTTCAACTGTCTACTTTTTGGGGAGCATATCATACCGCACTCTTTACTGATTTCTTTAATTTTAATGAACTTTGGTGGACTAGTGTGATCCTCTCTGGACTTCAAACCTATGTAAAGAACTGCAGTGATCCCGTATTTCATCGCTGCGGTTTATCGCATAGCTGTGCCTCCATTCTATCTCTTATTTTTCATTGTTCATCATATACATTTGATCATCTTATCCCATTTACCTTCTACTTTATCCGATTTTAAGAATTGAAAATTTTTAAATCATGAATATTTAACCTATTATTTTTTTTTATAAAAATTAATACCAATTCATTTCTATTTTTATAAGTTTATTATGTAACTCCATTTAGTCATAAGAACTGAGTTTTAAAATACGCAAGTTAAACAGAATAAAACTTGTAGATTTAATTAAATTCCAATTCACAGCTTCTATTAGCAAAACCTATACATTATTACAGACGAAATCGAAGTTACTAATATGCAAGGGTGTAAAATTAATTTTGGTTCATCACTACGTATTCTTATGTGTTATAAGATTAAGTTCATTCTATGAAGAAAATTATCGTCCTTATTATTTATCGCAACGTACAACATTATTCACTGTATCGATAAAAAAAGTCGACAATGCTTATTTTACTATGTATGCTTAGTCCTATATCAAATGCCCTATGTTCTTTAAAAAATAGGAATATAAATACATTTCAAAAAATGATTTTGATATTGATGTAAAAATATATAATTTCTTATTACCATGCATTTAAGCTAAGTAGATTTAACTACAAATGACTAAAAATAACTACAAATGTTATTTGTTAAGTACTTAAAAATTTAATAATTTACAGAAGAAGTTTGTTTTTTTATCATTACAGTAAAATTTCATAAACTCAGCTAAGTTATGACAATGTTTACAAGTACAATTGCAGTATGCAAAAGAAATGGAGAAAGAGTATATGAAAATCACACATTTTACTGATTATGGGTTTCGTACATTGATTTTTTTAGGCTTAAGACAAAAGATGTATACACCAATGCCTATGATTGCAAATCAATATAATATCTCATCGAATCATTTAATGAAGGTGTCACAACAGTTAGTACGATTAGGTTATATCGAATCTAAGCATGGCAGATCGGGAGGGCTTCGTTTGATCAAAGATCCAAGAAAAGTAAAGGTCAGCCAAGTTTTTCGCGAATTAGAGTCGCTTGAGATAGTTAATTGTTTTAGTGCTTACGATACTTGTATTATTTCATCCTCCTGTCATTTAAAGAACATCTTAAATCATGCCTTACATGCTTTTATTCAAGAACTAGATAAATATACGCTGGCAGATCTTATAGATAATCCAGATGAACTCTTTACCCACCTTTCATTAAAATGATTCTTTTCTTAATTACTATGTCAAGTTGTGAATTGTGATTTTTCAATGCGATTAAAAACCATTTTCTCCTTTCACTCCATTCACTCTCTTTCATTTTTTCATTCAAAAATTAACTACTTAAGAGTCTTTAATCCATCATTAATTGCTCATTTTGTATTTCTCTCTTGCCTATTTGGAAGGCTTCAAGCACATTCAAATATCAACTGTTGATAAGAATATAGTGTATCATTCGCTAGGTAAGAGGAAATGAGGAGCTTTATATTGAAAACAGAACAGTTTCAATTGATTTGTATGCAAATTGCACTTGAAGAATTTACTATTTCATATGATAAATTACTTTATAAAGAAAGTATTACGCTTAAAAAACAAATAGCCCTCAATCTAATGCAGCAAATTCGTTCGGAATTTGATTTTCTTGGAATGGATAGTCGCAAAACACCTTTTATGAGTAACGTTTTTTGTTTAAATGCAAAATTGAAGATACTATCATTCTGAAAGTATGAACACAATTTTTTTAACCATGCCTTCTTAAAATGTTAAACTCATCTATTTATCAAGAGTTTTTTTGCCTTTATTTTATAACGCCATAACTTAGGTAGCTCAAAATCATGTAAGGTTCTTTAGGAGGAGAAATCATGTCTTTTTTATCCATTATTTTTGTTTTAATTGTTTCGTTAGAACACTTCTATATACTTGCTCTCGAAATGTTTTTCCTATCTTCTCAAGCAGCTAAACGTTCTTTTGGTCTCAGTGATGAAGCGGTAGCGTCAAAACAAATTCAAACACTTTTTGCTAATCAAGGACTATATAACGGTTTCTTAGCAGCCGGACTTTTATACGGACTGATTCGTGATGATCAGGGAATTGTGATCTTTTTCTTATCTTGTGTTATTATTGCAGCTTTATATGGGTCTATTACCTCTAATCGATCTATTTTAATAAAACAAGGTTTACCAGCAATCATAGCTTTGTTACTTGTACTTTTGGTATCATGAAGAACAATTGATATTAATATTTTTAAAAAAGTATAAGTTAGACTGTGTAAAGTCTAACTTATACTTTTTTTAGTTTATTATCTTTAATAAAGACATTTATTTAACCTTTTAAAAATTAAAATATGAAACAATGAAAGAATTTTATTGAATTTTCTATGGTAATCTTTTGTATGGCATATGATTTCTCTAAAAAAAGCTATATTTTTTACATGTTTGGGTACAATTAGATAAGAACATTATCTATAAATACTTTGTTATTCTGTTCTATTAAAAATTGTTCAAAGGAATGGTTTTATGTCTCGAGAAAAAGATAGTACAAAAAAGTATTTTTATTTTTTGCCTACACGAAAGAAGAATTTAAACTATTTTTCAATCGTCCATGACGAAAGCAAAGTGTCTGAAATTGGGAGCTTTATTGAAAAAGCAGCTGCTAATGGAGATATCATATCTATTGCAGCCATCGATTCTTATCGAATTCTATACTTTGATGCTTACATTGAAAATTTTGACTCTTTTCGGCATGAAGTCTATCTCATTAAATCAAATCTTGAATTAAAAGTACTCCCTTATAAAAATATATTGGATATCAAAATAAAAGAAATTTAAGCTTATTTCTCATATTCGTTTGTAAAATCTACTGTCCTCAATAATAAAAAGATTATGATGATCTCCAAGTTTGTGTATACTTTAGCTAAAAACATATAAGTATAATATATGTTATATTCTACAGAAACATGAGGTTAATAATATGATATCTTTACCAGTTCATCCTTTATTAAGTGAATTAGATGAATATGAAAAGAGTTATTATAGACATCATCAAACTATGAACAGCTGGTCCATTCTCCAACTCTATAGACACCTTATTGATAAGAGCAATGAGTTTCTTGATTTTGCAGAGCAATGTGAGTTCGCCCCTCCTTTAGCTACGAAGGGACGAACACGGTTCGGGAACTTAGTTTTCTTATATGGTGAAGTTCCCTGGGTACGTATAAGGTTTCGAGATGATCTTGATATCGAATTAGAAAATAATTTAGATTATGCTATTCTTAAGGAGAGCGCAAGACAATTAGTTACACGTATCGACCAAGTTAAGACACACGCTCAAACAATAGATTCTTCAAGAAAAATTTATCAAGAGGAACTTGGTTGGTTAAATGTATCCGACTGGCTTGAATGGTTAGATATTCATTTACAGTATCATTTAAGAAAAAGATAGATATTTCATCAACCAGTATTCATTATGTATGAAATTAATAGATCTTCCTGTTTTTCCTGAGCATATAAACTTTTCTTCTTTTATAAAAAAGAGCATCCTTGTCGGACGCTCTTTTTTAAGGGTTAAATATTTAATCCTTATTTTGAAAGATTTCTGTGTTATCAATTCTAATTGTGTCTACGATACCGCAATCTAAACAAAACGAAAATATTTTATGAGCACCTTGAAATGATCCTTTTGTTGGTTTTAGTGGAATGTAGTCTGTTGCTTCGTGAAATTTAGTACTTCCGCAGGATGAACAAATTTTATTTTCCATTTAGTTAACCCCCATTAAACATTATTAAGATAAGTATTTATTTATAATCTTTGTTTATCATTCGTATCGTTCTGACACTTACTTCTTTCGAGATATTTGTCTTATATGCTTTTAACACTACGTTTTCTTTCCTATTACGTAACTTATAAGCAATTATCCCTTTATTTCGATCATAAGTTTCAGAATTAAAAAGTCGTTTTGAAGATGTTTTTATAGAAGTAGAGACGTCTGCAATATCTAAAGCTTTTCCTCCTTGTTCTACCTGAAAGCACTCTAACCAAGATATCATTTCATTTTGACTTTCCATCCTAAGATTTTTAATTTTAAATTTAATTAGTAGCAATGGCATCGTTTTATTCTCGATAGGATTAGGTGGAATCGTTTCAATCGTTTTTATGTAGATACTAAATTTATTACTTATATATCGCCTACCATCAAAAAAATCGTTCTGATCCATGTAAGAAAGATTTTTCATTTTTATTCGTTTTTCAGCTTTACTTGTCTCGTTTTCTGATTGGGTAAGGCTCGCACAAAAGATCACTAGAAAAAAAAGTAAAGTTATTGGTCTGACCAGTAGCATATTATCACTCTTCCGCTTTTTTAATTAAGTTGATAAAGATCGATTTTCTCTCACTCTCATTTTTATTTTAATGCAAAAAAGCGTTTTTTTTATATTCTACTCTATCTTATCTTTCTAGTATAAAATAATCAAATAATTGCATCATTATCAATATTATTGAACTCAATTTATTTCTTCAGAAGAATTACTTTATATCACCCGGAAATAGCCGATAATTAATGAGAACCTTTTTATTAGGAGGAAGCAGTTTGAATAATGTAACTAAGTGGCCATTCCTAATTTTAATAGGAATCAGTATCATGTTTTGGTATGGAAATATGGTCTATGAAGGGTCTGAGTGGATTCGTTTAACTTTTCTCAACACTATTCAACTTATAATTGGAATAGTGAGCACGTTTTGGATTTTACGCCTCTTAAGAAGTCCTAGTACTTTATTAAAGCTATTTTGGCTCTTCCTGAGTATGGGTACAGGACTCTCCTTTATCGGTACTTTAGTTTGGATCATTAACCTCACAATTACAAAACAGGCATTTGAAGCCCCTCCACTTTCATATTTTTTGTGGGCACTGTGCTATATATGTTATTTTATTGCTTTATTATACAGACTAAGAAGAGCTTCTATTCAGTTTGCGAATATGACTTATTTTTTTAACACGATGATTTATATGATTGCTGCCATTTCGATCAGCTATTATTACTTGCTTTATCCTTTATATCGTATTGAAGAGCACTCTTTAGGGAAAATTACATACACTGTTATTTTTCAACTCGCTGATTTGGGCATTTTATTTTTTATCATTACTCTCTTTTATCTAATTCAGTTTAATAAGAAAAATAAATCTCTGAATTATCTGATTATTGGCCTATTCCTACAAATATTAGGTGATATGCTGTTTGCTCAAATGATGATTAGTGAGAACTATCAAAGCGGAAAGGTTGTCGACTTCGTTTGGACGATTGCTTTACTATTTATAGGTTGTTCCGCATACTTCTATAAAGATGAATCAAAGCTTATGATTGAGCCTAGAACTCCTTTTTTCCCTACATTAAAAAAGGAGTTCCTCTTTCCTTATTTAAGTATTTTAGTTTTATCCATTTTAATGATGGAAAGTTACAATTGGTCACTAAATGCACTTAGCTTCGGATTGATCATGATTTTTCTATTGACCATTGTAAGGCAAGGAATCACGACCTCAAAAAATAATAGATTAGTTTTAAAACTTAATGAAATTGCTTATACAGATATGCTTACCAAACTAGGAAACCGTGCGGCATTTTTAAAAGAAACACAATATGCAATGGACATGAGTCAACAAGATTTCACTTTTATACTTCTACAAGTAGAAAGAGTAAAAATGTTTAATGATGTTTTCGGTCATCAAACAGGTGAGAAACTTATTAAAGAGGTCTCCCATCGCTTAAAACATACCATTGATATGAATGTTAAGTTATATCGTTTCAGCGAAGATGAATTCATGATTGTTTCATCTAATAAATCTACTACAGATATTCTGTTTTTAAATGAATCTATTTTTGATGTATTACACCCGACATTTAAAACATCTGATTTCGAATTGAATATCATTGGGCATATTGGTATCACCCATTATCCTAAACAAAGTATTTCTTTAGATAAAGTCCAACAACATACAGCTGAAGCTCTCTATCAAGCAAAACAATACGGAAATTATTCTTTTGTTATTTATAACAATGAAATAGAATCGAATTTGCTGCGTAAATTAGAGATGGAGTCTCACTTAAAAAACGCGATCAATAATAATCAGCTTTCCGTATATTATCAGCCTAAAATTGATCTCGCCTCTGAATGTATCGTCGGAATGGAGGCATTATTACGATGGGAGCATCCAAAACTTGGTTGGATTTCACCTGCTGAGTTCATTCCTTTAGCTGAAGAGACTGGATTAATCAATGAAATTGGAGAATGGGTATTATACACGGCTGCACAGCACAACAAACAGTTACAACGACTCGGATTTAAACCATTATTGGTTTCAGTGAACGTATCCGCTCTTCAGTTTCAAAACCCTCATTTTTGCAGCATGGTGGGAGAAGTCATTGCAAAAACAAAATTAGATCCTGAATGGTTAGAATTAGAAATTACAGAAAGTATTGTTCAAAACATTAAAGAAAGCTTTAACATCATGCAACAAATAAAATCAATGGGTATAAAAATATCCATTGATGACTTTGGAACTGGTTATTCTTCTCTAAATGTTTTAGAACAACTTCCCATCGATACCTTAAAGATTGATAAATCTTTCATCGATCGAGTTTCATATAATAATCCTTCACCTATGGTAAAAACAATCATAGAACTGGCATTAAATCTGGAATTAAACGTTGTAGCGGAAGGCATTGAGACAGTGGAGCAAAAAGAAATCCTTTATAGAAATGGATGTATGATTGGTCAAGGCTATCTCTTCTCAAGACCTGTTGATTACTATACTTTTGTTGACTTCCTTACATCGTATGCACAGTCAAATGTCACTTCGTCCTGAATTAAGATGCATAAAGCAACCGATTGATATAATCGTTGCTCTATGCATTTTATAGTTTATATACCATTACTAATCATTGATTGTTGTCGATTTTCTAAATATTTTTACATCTGCTATAAATCATACACCTATTTTTAGAAGTCATAAATCATCTCTGTTCTTTTACATCTATACTAGTGAGATTAACGTTAAAAGGAGTACGAATGCGGTATGTTCAATAGAATCAATCTGCGTTATTTTATTCTCGTTTTGTATTTACTCGGTTATTATTGCTGGATTTTGTTATATCCAAACTCTCCTTATCAATCCATTGGAAGCAGTATCTTTTCAATCATTGGCCTTTTGATTGCTTTGTATTTTTTGATCCTTACTCTTTTGAAAACCATAAATAAAGAACGCACATTCTGGTCCATCATCACTCTAGGCACATTTTTTTATTTAGCAGCCGAAATTTTATGGATGATATCAGACACTATGTTCGGTAAAGAAGTAATTTTTATCAGTTGGTCGGATGTTTTTTATCTCTTACAAATCATCTGTATTCTCAGTGCATTATTTTATAAAATCATGCATCAAACCAAAATGATCCTGCATGTATCTTTCATGTTCGATTTCCTTATTATTCTCATTATCGCAACGACATTTTCTTGGTACCTTTTAATTTCTCCGGTTCTTGCAAGTAGTGCAGCTACACCTTTAGCATTTATCATTTCCCTAGCTTATCCTATTGGTGACCTTGGGATGTTAATTGCAGCTGTCTTTTTAATGATGCATAGATCGTCTCGAACCCATACGTCCTCTATGATTGTGATTATCTTAGCCGTATGTATACAGGCAATTGCAGATTCAGCCTATCTCTATTTAATTTCTATCGATAATATCTCTTCAGGTAGTGTGGTTGATCCACTCTTTATCTTGAGTATGATCTTATTAAGTTTTGCAGGAAGAACGAAAACTTCTAAGTTCGTTATTAAACATTCTTCTATACAACTGGAAAAACTAAACATCTTTCAAGTTTTAATTCCTTATAGTGGGATTTTATTTTTATTTACTTTCATGGTATTTCATTCCAATAGCTTTGACATTATTTCAGCGGGGTGTGGAATATCGATTTGTCTTGTACTCATTCGACAAATTGTGATTGTTCTGGAAAATCAAAAGCTTGTCGATAAATATATTCATCAGGCTAATGCGCTAGAAGTAAGCGAAGAACGATACAAGTCGTTGTTCGAATATCATCCTCATACAGTTTGTTCGATGGATTTAGAAGGGAACTTTGAAAGTGTAAACGAAGCATGTAGTCAGTTATTTAATCTTAGTTCTGATGAATTAGTCGGTCAAAATAGTTTAGCCTTTGTTGAAAAAAAGTCTAAAACGATAGTGCTTCAAGAACTCGAATTTGTTTTTAAAGGCTCCCCACGCAGCTATGAAGTCAAGATTCTTAACAGTGAAGGAGGAATCATCTGTATGAACCTCACAAACATCCCGATCATTGTACAAAACGAGATAGTCGGTATTTTTGCCATTGGAAAAGATGTTACAGAGGAAAAAACTATTGAACAACAAGTGAAATATCTCGCTTATCATGACCAATTGACAGGCTTGAGTAATCGATCTGCATTTGAAAATCATTTAACTTCTCTTATAGAAGGAACATTCAAACAATCAGATTTTAAGTTAGCGCTATTTTTCATGGATTTAAACGACTTTAAACATGTTAACGATACCCTTGGTCACGATATTGGAGACTTATTATTGCAGGCTGTAGGGGGACGTCTAAAATCTATAGAGAAACAGTTTGAAATGATTGCACGTCAAGGAGGAGATGAGTTTACTCTACTACTTAAAAATGTGCTGACACAAGAACAATTGAAACAACGAGCCGAGTTAATTCTTTCTGTTTTAAAAGCACCCTATTACATTAACGGCCAAACCATACTCTGTCCTCCAAGCATCGGTATTTCATCCTCTCCCACTGACGCAACAACTGCTATGGAAATCATGAAACAGGCAGATATAGCTATGTATCAAGCGAAAAAGAATCGATCAGGTGCTTATGTTTTATATAGCGACCTCCGTCTAACATCTAAACAAAAGTAAATTTACTTTTTTTATTTTCCAAACACTATATTTTCAAAAAAATGCCTTTTACTCCCTTTAATAAACATGTATACTTTAATCATGTAATAAATAAGGAGGGAAAAATTTGCGCCTTTTTTTGAAAAAACGTGCTATTTCTGAACGATATTGGATTCCTCAATCTGAGTGGCAACGAACATGTGCACGTCGTAACGTAAAAATGCAAATACGTCCTTATGAAACGTTTGTTGGATTAGCCTACAACAAAGAAGAACAACTTGTTCAGATTACCAAAAACACCTTAGCTTCAGCCTCTATTTTTTATGTAACTCTTTTGGAAGAACAATCGATCCATCCGAATATCTTGAACCAGCAGTCTTCCTTAAGTGTTCAGCAGGTTCATCCAGAATCTAAACATATTGACAGCGTTTCAGAGTTCGATCTATTGGATTTATATGTAAGAAAAGAAGGGATTGGCGAAAGGGGATTGTTGCTTGAAGCTTTAATTGACGACCTTCAATGCCAGTATAATAAATTTTCTATTCATGGAAGTTATAATCATATCTCGCATTCTGGATTGATCTCTTTAGAATGTTTTTCTCGCTATGGATTTAAATTGGAAAATGGACAATTAATCTACCAAAAAACATAAAAAACGTCTTTAGCCGTGTGCCCCACGAACAAAAGACGTTTTTTAATTAGCATTTTTCATTAAAGTTTAAAGCTGGCTTTGCTTAGATGGTAAAATGACTTGAATGATTGTACCTTTACCGAGTTCGGAACTTAACTCAATTTTCCCATTGTGTGCCTCGACAATTTCTTTACAGATGGCAAGACCTAAGCCTGTCCCCCCAATTTTAGGATATGAACTCGTGTGTGCTCGATAAAACTTATCAAAGACTTTCAATTGATCGTTTTCAGAAATTCCGATCCCTTCATCCCGGATTTGAATAACTATTTTAGCCGCTTTCTGCTTCATCCAGATCTCTATAGAGCCACCTTCCGGAGAATATTTTCTCGCATTATAGATCAAATTTGTGAATAACTGTGCCATTTTTTCTTGGTCTGCCTCGACCTCCATTTTTTCCTGTTCGTTTATTTGAATATTCCATATGTGGAGTAAGTCCTCCTCACGCTGTACCGTTACTATGTTCTGAATGATTTCCAATAAATCTACCGTCTCTATCACAAATGATTGTTGATTTGATTCCATACGTTGTATGTCTAAGAAATTATCAACCAACAAAGATAATCTTTTTGTTTCAGAGTGTATCGTTTCCAAGTATTTCTTCTGACGATCCATATTGTACGATTTAGCTAATAGCAATTCTGTAAATCCATAAATCGACGAAAGTGGTGTTCGTAACTCATGCGAAACAGTTGAAATAAGTTCTGACTTCAGACGATCCACTTCCACTTCATGCGTGACATCTTTTAACACCAACATGATTCCTTTCAAAGATGCATGATAGCGAACTTCTTCTGCATAAATTGTTACTATTTTCGCTCCACCATTTAATGTGATTTGAATGTCTTCTTGTGGAATTGAATTTGAATAGACTTTATCCATGAATTTATTAAACTTTTCTTTTTGATCTACTCGTCGAACTAATAGTTCATTTTGAACGTCTAATGAGATGAGACCCCGGATATTTTGCTTTTCATTATTCTGTTGACTGTAATCAAATAAATTTAGCAGTGCATGATTAGCAAGTACTTTATTGTCTTCAACATACATCATTGCCTCGCGAATTGAATGGATCAGAGTCGTTGTTTTTTCTTTCTCGACTTGCATCTCATCAAATACCCTCATGCGTAAGAGTGATAACGCAATTTGGCGAGCGAAGGACATCATATCTTCTAGTTCATCTGTTTCAAACGGCATTTTATAGCGACCAAGATAGATACAAGCCAATACTTCATCAGAATCAGCGTCTAATACAGGTACAGCCGATTCGTAGATATAGTACGGGTGTGGTAACGGGTGATCTAGTGCAATCTGTTTAGTAGAGTGCGTACTGTGTTTTAAAAGTTTAGCTCGCTCTAAGAGTGAACCAGGCATCGCTATCTTTCCAAGTGAGGTTTCTGTAATACCGAATGAAAAGATCTGCTTTAAATGTTCTCTGTCATAAAAAATGATTGCTCCAAATTCTGCATGTGTAATGGCTACTAGCTTTTCAATAATTGTTTCATAGGCTGTATATGTTTCTCGAGATGCCAAGGTTTCGGTCAGTTCATTTCGATACTTTAAATGTTGCTCATTTTGAAGTGTAACATTCAATGCTTCTTCGAGCTCTTCTTGTTGAGCATGTAACTCTTCCTGTTGAGCAAGCAGTTCTTCACTTTGCATTTGTAATGCTTCGTTATTCAACTGCAAATGCTTTTTTTGTCCAATAATCGATGCTGACATTTGATTGAATGTTTTAGTGAGTTCTCCTACTTCATCCTGTTCATTTAGAACTGGTATTGGCTCCGTATCACTTCCTTGAGCCAGTCTATCTGTTTCTCGATTTAAACGTTTTAACTGTCGTGTAAGTCGTGTTGTAAAAGGTCGTACAAAGAGTAACGTCAATAGAATCAATATCCCAATATTAACTCCTCCAAGAATTTGAGATGCATTGACTAGGCTACCCAAACTTTTTTGAGCAGCCTTTTCTTGTTTATTTATTTCGTTTCGATAGGTTGTAAATGTTGTTTCCATATCTAAAATGTTTTCTCTCATGTCTAAAGAAGAACTATTACTATTGGACAATTGTTGATTGTCGTTGATTGCAGCTGGAGTCAACTTCGACAGTGTATTTTGTTGTAGGAAAGGCTCATCGATTTTTCCATCTTTTTTCTCTTTAACATAATTGATGACGCTCGGTATGACACGATTTGTATAGGACTCATAAAGGAATCGTGTATCCTTGGCATAGTTCGCATCTACTTCAGTTGTCTTATTTAGTTTAAACCAATTTGTTTGTTCTTCGATATTTGCTTTTTCTTTATTGATTTCATTTAATACAGAAGTTTAACCGTAAAGTGCGTAACCTCGAACGTCATATTGAAGCATTAACCACGACTCATGTAAGAGAGTAGCTTTCGTCCGGTGTTCACTTAAAGTATCTAATTGTTTCTGTGAATCAATCATTTGGTTTTTTGTATAAAAATAGATACAAAGGGTAGATAAAAGTAATGTTATAAATACGATATAAAACGCAAACATGATTTGCCTTCCAATGGTTCGATTTAACCAAATTTTCATTTAAAGTTCCTTTCCGTTACTTACATTTATGAGATAAGTTTCTCATTGAAATAAATCTTGCCATCTATTTGTTTTGATTTTGGATAATTGTTATTCAATTATTTTCGAATGTTTATACCATTTGTACTTTTGAAAAAATTATAAGGAGGCGTAGACATGAAGCCATTCCAACTAAGTGTCATATATCTAAAAATCTGTACTATATTGATGATTACCGGATTGATTGGCATCGCCGGTTTTGGTGTTTCTTTATTACTTGATGGTTTAATGAACAAATTATTTTTTGAAAAACCAGGATATACTTTATTGATTCTTTATTACCTAGCACTGGTACCCTTTCTTTATTCTTTATTCTTTATTCTTTATTTCATGTGTTACACATTCTCCGATTTATTTCTTTAGACATAATTCCGTTCATCCAAATTTATCAATCGATGCAATCGATCAAAACTTCGCTTTTTATAACAACAAATATAGGAATTCTTATGTTCCCTGTATTTTTTTATATCGCACAAGCAGACGATGCACCCGGATTGATACTTATCAGTATTGCTCTGATAGTCATTTCACTAGCATTAGATGCTATCATTATTTGTTGCCAACATGTAATAAAAAAAATTAACTTTATTAAAGAATAAGTTACTAGAATTCTTTTATACCATTTTTAGAAGAAATAAATATAAAAAAGCTAAATAAATAAAAATATTTACAATTAAATATTCAGAAAATTTAGTTTTATTGTATTATCTCATTAATTTTCGGGAATAAATAAATGTTCATTTCATTTATATTTTTATTTAACTCATTACGGAGGTGAAAAGATGAATAACATTTGGAACGGAACGTCGTTGAACTTGAACGGCATTCTCGGATCACTCGGCAACTTGCTTGGAGCGATCATCATTTTCTTGATTGGATGGCTCATTGCCAAGCTGATCGCGAACGGGATTCAAAAAGCGTTAGAGAAGTCTGGGGTTGTCAACAAGTTGTCACCTCAAAAAGAAGGTACGCCACCAAAGAAGAAAAAGTGGACACCTGAAAAAATCATTGGAACCGTCGTCTTTTGGGTTCTCATGGTGTTCGTTCTGATCTTGGTCTTCAACATCCTTGATCTGAATATCATTGCTGGACCACTTGCGGATACGATGAGTACATTACTCGCGGCAATCCCGAACATCT
The DNA here is from genome assembly GCF_053878415.1 of Exiguobacterium sp. EA-TM-5. Lineage (NCBI taxonomy): Bacteria > Bacillati > Bacillota > Bacilli > Caryophanales > Exiguobacterium > Exiguobacterium sp. EA-TM-5. Next base: position 73,955 of record NZ_JBSRPW010000003.1, read on the forward strand.
TGAAAGCAGCGCTCATCCTTCTCTTGGCATATGTCATTGCGGTCGTTCTTCGCATGATCATCGTCAAAGCAGGAACGAAGTTGATGGCGAACGACAAAGTACGTTCGAATAAAATGCTTCAAGGTCAGACGGATCTTTCAGCTTATCCAAAAGTAGCAGGGGAGATCGTCTTCTACCTCGTCTTGCTTCTGTTCCTACCGGGTGTACTCGGTGCCTTGAACATTGAGAGTGTCTCACAACCGTTCAGCCAATTGTTATCGTCATTCCTTGGATTCATTCCACGCTTGATTGCTGCGGCAGCCATCTTCTTCGTTGGTTTCCTCGTAGCGAAAATCGTCCGCGATATCGTGACGAATTTCCTTCATGCTGTTGGAACGGATAAATTTGCAGCTCGCTTCAACCTTGGGTCAACGGATCAAAAAGATGCGAAATCACTTTCGTCGATTCTTGGAACAGTCGTCTTCATTTTGATTCTGATTCCAATCACGATTTCAGCTCTTGATCAATTGAACATTAAAGGAATCACAGGACCAGCGATCAACATGTTGAACGATGTCCTCGGTATGATTCCAAACATCATCGTTGGTGTCGTTCTGATTCTTCTCGGTCTTTACGTCGGACGTTTCATCAAGAAATTCGTTACGGATCTCTTATCTCGTCTTGGTTTCAACAACCTGACACGTCACTTGAAAATCGGTTCATGGGATGCAAACCAAGCATCTACATCACCAGCTTCAATCGTTGGTGCACTCGTTGAGATCGTCATCGTCGTTCTCTTCGTCGTCGAAGCTTTCAACTTGATTGGTCTTGACTTCATGGTCGACCTTGGTCGTGCCGTCCTTGCGTTCTTACCGAGCGTCTTGACAGCGATCATCATTCTCGCAATCGGGATCATCGTCAGCAACCTCGTCAAACGTACGATGGACAGCTTGTTCGGCAACTCTGAACTAAAAGTCCTTTCAAGCGTTGCGAAGTATGCAATCCTTGCACTTGCTGTCTTCATGGCACTTGATCAACTTGGTGTTGCTGATACGATCGTTAACTCAGCCTTCATCTTGATCCTTGGGGCACTCGCTCTTGCTTTCGGTCTTGCGTTTGGTCTCGGTGGACGTGATAATGCATCGCGTTACCTCGATCGTCTCCAAAAGAAAGCAGAGAATACGGAAGTCGACACATCGAACCTTCCAAGTAAGTCAGCATCGACTTCATCAGCACCGAGCTTAAAAGATGCAGCAAAAGGTGCAGCTTCACAAGCAGCTGATGATGTCACACCAGATCGTGCACCACGTTCAGCGCGTTCATCTTCAACGGATGAGACAACACATGGTACACCAAAAGGTGCTTTGCCAGAAAACGATCTAGCACAACAAGATGATTACCCGATCGACCCGAATGATCATAAAGGTCCTAACCTTGATCGTTCAAAAGATTCACATAGACCCAACGATCCACCACCTGATTTCAATCAATTTTAATCAAAAGATACAGCCAATGATTAAGTCGAAAAGGACATTATCCATTAATGTCCTTTTACTTACGATAGAGAGGTGAACAACATTGAAAATCCTAAAAGGGGATCAACTTACGAGTCACCTAGAAAAACATATTTTTATTCAGAACTTTATTTTTGAGGAAATCATTACTACAGCAAATGCAGCGAAAGTTAAAATATACTTCCTTGAACCACTCTCACACTATTCAACAAGTCCTAAACAATTAGAAGCAGTTCGGTGTTTCGTTGGTGAAGTTCATTACCATCTAAGTCTTCCGACGCTTGAAAAACGTTTTTACCTCGAGTTCTCAAATGGAAGCAAACATCAAATCGTGTTAGCTGCTCACGAACCGTTAGATGAAGTCATCGCCCTTCTTCAGTATTTCTTTAAAAATTATACGAGATAACATAAAAAGCGAGGAATAGCCCGTAGACTATTCCTCGCTTTCATGGGAGTTTGATTATATCGATGCTCATTTGCTGACACGGTACAAACAAGTCATCAGTTCTAATCAAATGAAATAACATTATATATATTCCCAAACGAATGATCATTAAACCTTTTAAAGACTATTTCAATAGTTAATTCCTAATAAGAATAAACCCAGATTAAAATATTATTTTAAAAATAATTAAAATAATGATAAAGTGTTATAAAGTAAAATATTTTGTGCTAAGACTAGTGGAGGAACGTAATGAAAAATGATTCATTAAGTATAGCGACTTTTTACAAAGAGAATACACAACTTGTAGAATTTGTTCATGAAATTGAATACTATGATCAACATTTACATAAAAAAGAAGTAAAATATCCTTCTTTGATGAAGCATTTACAACGACAAGCGAACCTATTAACAATTCAAGCATTGAATAATTTGACTTCTATACATTTAGTAGAAGAACGTATGATTCAACTGGTAAGAAACACGTATAGTCCTTTTCATATACAAGAACGTGAGCTCGCTGGTCACCGTGATGCCCTATCTTATATACATGACCATCATACCGAATATTCAGTTTACGACTTTCGCATCGTCTATATTATCCAAAAGATAATAAATCAGCATTTAACTACAGATCAATTTAACGAAAAGCCAAATATATTTCCCGATAATCCATTACTTCCCCACTCCATCATGCCGACTAGCCAATGTCTTTCTACAGAAGACCTTCAACAGTTATTTTTCGAATTTCAATCATCGATTGAAGTCCAAAAATTGCATCCTATAATTGCGATTCCGTTATTACTTCATAAATTTTTTAAACAAATAAGAGGTCATTATGATGCATTAAGAATTATGAGACTATTGAACATCTACTTACTTCACCAATTTGATTACCGAATCCAATGTTACTTTTCACTCGATCGACAATTTAATGAATCCTACAGTAGTTTTCATGACAGCTTTCTTCAAAGATTTAACGATAATGATGCCGATGCGATCTTACCGTCACATCAATGGATTCAATTCTACTTAAAAACTGTTCTAACATCCTACAAAGAAATAAAAGGCTTTATCAATGCGTACAAACACCGTTCCATTGCCGAAATCAAGATGGAGCAAATTTTTACGTTTATAACTTCTCAATCGGAACCCTTCACAAAACAACAGTTGCTAGAACATCATCCTGAGGCAGGTAAACAACTGGTCGAGAAAATGTTGCGTATTTTGCGAAATAAAGGTCAGGTGCGATGTATCGGAAAAGGAAAGAACATAAAGTGGGAGTGGATATCAGAAGAGAGGATACCTTAATAATATAAACCTTAATTTTTGTCTCGTTTGTTCATTTAGTTATCATAAACAATGAGTTTGTAGTTGACTCATACGAACTTTCTCTTTTCTCCACAACATTGAAGGGTAACCAAATAATCTTTGCTAGAATCAATGTTCGATATTCTAAAAGAAAAAGTAATTTGATCTTAGCATTTTTTGTAGTCAGACCATTTTTTTTAATTCGTTTTAAAAATGAATTTAGATTAGTAAGCAGAAATTGAATAAGAATACATTTTTTAAATCCTCCTTAAGAAGTGATAGGAATACCATTCATTGTCCATCTCTTCCTTCTATCAGTGTAATACCAAGGACAGTATATTTTTATGTACCCAAATTTAATGATGTATAAATAGTTATATGTGTGTTTGAAAATACTGTTTACTTTTTTGTCATCACGTCCGATATATGAACTATACTCTCATTATCAATTCATTTAGGAGGTTGAGCATGAACGAAAAAAACACTCCATTCGCACTCGATTATTGTTGATTATCGGACTAATCTTTACTCTATTTTTTATTATAAGTAGTGCATCCCTTTACTTTAATACTAAACAAACTGCACTATCTACCTTAAAAGCTACAGCTGAAAAAGATGCATTGCGAATTGCTTCTACTATCGATATGAATAAATATAAAGATTTTCTTAGTGATCTCACACCCTCAACAAAGTATGATCAATTGCGTGAGCAATTAAATACCCTTCGAAAAGAAAACGGCTTGATGTATGCGTACACAGCACGGGTAGAAAATAATAAAGTTCATCTTTTAATAGACGGATTACCTGCAAAGGATGCTGTAAAAATCGATTCCCCTGCGACTGGAGCAAAAGCAAAAGACATGAAAGACGTGTTAAAAGGACAAACTTTTGCGACTGATGTCATTCAAGATCCTGATTATGGGGAGTACATCAGCGTGTATGTACCTTTAAAAAGTTCTTCGGGTCAAGTCATTGGTATTTTAGGAACAGATATTGCTGCGAAAGAAGTCACTGAATTAACGACTTCTTTGTTAAAACAAAACCTTCCTCTCTTTATCGGCTTATTATTGTTGTTACTTCTTGGAACGCTTATCTTGTTATATGTTGTTCTTGGACGGAAGTTAAAACCGCTTGAAACATTACAATCAGTCGCAGACCTAATTGCTAAAGGACATCTTAAACAAGCAAAACAAACATTAACGGACTTGACCATTCCTTCAAAAGATGAAATTTATGCTTTAGCAATCTCCATTCGTGACATGAATGAGATGCTACGAGTAATGATTGCTGATATTAAACAAACATCAAATCTTGTCACGACGACAAGTCATTCAATCGATCACAGCACGACAGAAGTATTAGATGGTTCTACACAAATTGCGCGTACAATGGGAGAGATCGCAATCGGTACAGAGAGCCAGACACACGTCACACTCTCTTTAAATGAAGAAATGCACAGTTTTTCTTCGCTGATTCAAACTGCCTCCGAATCTGGTCAGACCATTCAAGAGACCACCATAGATATGACTTCATTAACAAAAATCGGACGTGACCAAATGCAACAGTCAGTAGAGCGAATGAATCACATTCATCAGCAAGTCATTCAATCTGCCGATCAGGTCGAGCAATTGAAACAACAATCTTCTGATATTCAAGCTTTAGTCGGGATCATTCGTGGTATTTCGGAACAAACCAATCTTCTTGCGCTTAACGCAGCTATTGAAGCCGCTCGAGCTGGTGAACAAGGTAAAGGATTTGCTGTCGTCGCTACAGAGGTAAAAAATCTGTCGAGTCATGTTGCTAGTAGTGTGAGTGAAATCGCCTCAATCGTCATCTCAATCGAGGCGAGTGCAGCTCAGATGCAACAGAGTTTCTCTACTACAGTGCAAGCCACGGAGAGTGGTAAGCAAATCGTTCTTGAAACGGACAAAACATTTGAGAATCTATCATCCCAGGTTACAGACGTCTCTACGTCAACCAGACAAATGACTGAGAAAATGAATCATGTCTTAACTTCTGAGCAAAAAATCCGAACGGCACTTAAGGAGATTGCTGCAGTTGCAGAAGAACACACGGCAAGTAATGAAGAGGTGGCAGCTGCATCGGAACAGATGATCGCTACCATCACTACATTGCACGATTTAGTAGAAAACTTGAATGAACGAACGAATCATTTGGAATCAGAATCGAAGAAATTTGATGTCTAAATTTCTCTACACGGAAAGATAGCCTTCGATATCAAAGGCTATCTTTCCGTTTCTTTTGATTAATTTTTCGGATAAACTCTATGAATCACTTACATTTTTATAGCTCAACCACAATGAGTAGAAGGGATCTAATATAAAATGACTGAACCGCTAAATTCTTTTTCATCGCTTCCTCCTTCTGTTCAGAAGGAAAAATTGATTCATTTAATTCAAGTTCTCCAACGTCTTCATACTAAACCGATGAAGGCAACCTATTACATCACTCTCACAAAGTTTTTGCCTTACCCATCATTTGAAGAAGTCATCCAACTTTTTGGAAGTTGGAACAACTTTTTAAATGAGAGTGGCATTGTAAAGGTTTCGATAAAGCCAGAAAAGAAAGCAATACCTTGTAGCTCAAAAGAAAAATCAATTTCGATTCGCAATAAATTATCAATAGAAGAGAGCTTACATTTATGTTCCAAAAAGATAGGTCCTTCATTCACTGTGCGTCAATATGCTGAATTGAGAAAAAAACATCCTTCCATGATGAGTGCTAGTAACATTACACATCATTACGGGAGCTGGAAGCAGGCATTAACTTACCATGAGTATTTTTCGGGTGATGCACAATCGAAAACAAACTGTTTGAAAGCCCTCCAGTCTGCTTGCTTAGATTTAAATACATGTAACCTTACCATAACGCAATATCGGAAATGGTTAAGAGATAATGTAGGTCCATCTGTCGCTATGATTAAATTAAGATTTGGGAATTGGAAAAACGCGCTAGCATCTCTCTCTGGCTAATTTTTAATCGCTTTTGAATGATAGAATTTTCTAGAAGAAGGGTATATATGTGAAGATAGCACATCATACTTACTTTATTATCCGTTTACTCATTTATCTTTTTAAACTTTTTAAGGTAAATGAATTGGTCACACGAGAGGAGGTATATCCTTTGGATAAGATTGCTTTCGTCATTCATTTAGGTTTATTATTCATTTTAAACGTGTGTTACTTCAATGAAGCATTACACACCGGTTCTGTACTTATTTTGATTCTTTTATCCATCATCGAGGCTATTGTTCTTCAATTACTACTGAAACCACTCTTATTAAATCAGCCTATTTATCGTGTTGCCTCACAAAAGCAAAGAGAACAAACTGAACTTCCTCAGTAGTAGTAACTCAGCTTTAGATAAAACAATTGTTCTTCTATGACTTTTAATTAAATTCAATTTACCCAATAAAAATCTATTCCATTTTTAAGGAATAGATTTTTATTACGTCTATCAGTTTTTAAAACCAATTATTGTTCGTGTGTCCTTAGATGACCGGAACTGGATTTTTCTTTTTTATTTAATTTAGATCCCCTTCTATTCAATAGTTATAAATTGTTTACTCTTTTAAAGCCTATCTTTTTAAGAAATGAATCCATGGACCACTAATCTATGATTCAGTGAGGTCAGCATTTGAATATATGGAGATTATAGTAGACATCAGAATAAGCGCTATGGCTTGCTCAAGAAGAATGTGACCATTTCTAAATTACTACTTTAATCGTCCTTTAAATGAAAATCTTTATTTCCGTATCTCAGTCAATTTCCAAAGCGATAAGATGCATTTTATTTGAGTAAATCACTGATTAATACGTTTTTCGAGTGATCAAACATCGAACCCACTTCGAGACAAAACTGGGACATAGTTTGATAAAGCAATGGACAGAAATCTATGGAGAAACACGTACTTCTCAAGGGTACATGTTTCTCCATTTTTTTGCTTTCAATACGAGAACCTTTTGGGTTGTTTTAGTTGTATATGGATACTTAAAATGTCTCTATCCCAAATTTATATAATGTAGATGAAAAATAACTAACTGCAATGATTTTTGGAACGACTTATCTTTAATAATGTGATGAGACTTTTTTTATTTTACGTTCGTCTACCAAGTGACTTGTGTTGACACAAGACTTTACACTCGCTTCACTATCTGAAAATTTTTACTTCAGAGGATAATCTAAACAATTGAACACATATACCGATATTACTATCTGTATGGAAAAAACTCAGGAGGACTTGTATGCAAAACAAACGTACGCATTCTTTAAGAAACAGACTATCCCTTATTATCGGTATGATTCTTCTTTTATTTTTCTTGTTCAGTAACGTCGCACTTTATTTCAACACTACACAAACGGCACTGTCTACACTCAAAAAGACAGCTACTCAAGATCTCCAACGGATCGCAAAACAAATTGATCCTACAACCTATGAGCGTTTTCTTGCTCAACCTGAAGAAGGAACAGATTATGAGAAGCTTCGTTCTCAGCTAGATGATCTGCGTCAACAAAATGGTCTTCTTTATACGTATACGGCACTCGTCGAAGAAGATCACGTAAAGCTCATGGTAGATGGTAGCTCTTCGGAGAGCGCCAGTGACATCGGAGAACTTGCAACTGGCGCTTCTTACAAAGACGTAAAAGACGTTCTTTCAGGTAAGACACACGCTACTGATATCATCGAAGACAAGAAATACGGTAAATATATCAGTGTTTTTGTTCCGATTAAATCCGCTGACGGCAGCGTCATCGGTATTTTAGGTGGAGATATTTCAGCAGATGAGGTCCATGAACTGACGATGGCTCTCGCTAAACAAAACTTCCCGCTCTTCTTTTTAGGTCTCATCCTCTTCCTAGGTATCACATTGATTTACTTACGGTGGATTCTTATGCGCAAGCTTGATCCAATTCGTACGCTCCAAGAAGCCGCTCAATTCATTGCAGCAGGTGATTTAAAAAATGCGGATCTTCGATTGCGAGATTTGAAGGTGAGCGCGAACGATGAGGTCCATTCCCTTGCCGTATCGATGCAAGACATGAACGACATGTTGAGTAAGATGATTGGCGAAATCAAAAAAACGTCTACATTGATCACTCAAACTAGTGAAACCATCGACTCTAGTTCACAGGAAGTCCTCGACGGATCGACGCAAATCGCGCATACGATGACAGAGATTGCTGTAGGAACTGAGAGCCAGACTCACGTGACTCATTCTCTCAACGAAGAGATGAATGCGTTCGCAGGTTTGATTCAGAGTACGGATGAAGTCAGCACGAATATTAATCACGCTACGATCGAGATGAATGAATTGACACAAGAGGGTCGCGCTCACATGCATCAGTCTGTCGAGCGAATGAACGTCATCCATTCTCACGTCCAACGTTCAACGAATCAAGTGCAAGAGCTCAATCGACAATCAGAAGAAATCCAAGGTCTCATTTCTATCATTCGTGATATCTCTGAACAAACCAATCTCCTGGCACTGAATGCTGCGATCGAAGCAGCTCGTGCCGGCGAGCAAGGAAAAGGATTTGCCGTCGTCGCTTCTGAAGTGAAGAATCTCTCCATGCACGTTGCAGAAAACGTCAGTCAAATCTCCTCTATTGTAAACAATGTCCTCATCAGTACTCGATCGATGGAAAAAAGTTTTACTGAGACAGTCAGTGAGACAGAGGCCGGTAAGCAATCCATCCTTGATACGGATCAATCTTTTAGTCGATTGACAGAACACGTCGATGTCGTGTCCAAGTCTTCACAACATATGGCGCGTCAAATGCAGAACGTCCTTCAATCAGAAAATCGCATTCGTCACGCGTTAAGCGAGATTGCATCCGTCGCCGAGGAACATACTGCAGGAAACGAAGAAGTCGCTGCAGCATCAGAACAGATGATTGGTACGGTCACCGCTTTGCATGACTTAGTTGTCACTTTAAACGAAACGACAGATGTTTTAGAAAAAGGGACAAATCGCTTTAAGATTTAAGGGTAATATCTTTCACCAAAAAACATCCCCTTTGTAGAATTGCTCTACAAAGGGGATGTTTTGTTTTGACTTCATGGCCGTTTAACTCGACACCGCGTATACGACATTCACTATATTTCATATGAGTAAAAAGCTAGTATTGATTCTACTTAAATCGGCTTATCAAAATATGGCTTCTTATCAATACCCCACGTAAAGATCTGTGCCCGTGTATGACGATTCGGATCGTACAAAGGGTCACCCTCAATTTCCGTGTAGGTCCGTGCATGATAGACAATAACGTCGCGTCCCTGCTCATCTATCGTAAAGCTATTATGTCCTGGTCCATATTGGCCAGCCGCATCGTTCGTCGCGAAGACTGGCCGCAATGACTTTTCCCAAACATCCGGATTCAGTGGATCATCGTCTTCTGAAGCACTCAACATACCCATGCAATAATTCTCATCCGTTGCACTAGCAGAATACGTAATGAAGATTTGTCCGTGACGCTTCAGGACTGCAGGTCCTTCATTCACCAGAAAGCCTTTTGTCTCCCAATCAAGCTCTGGCTTCGTCAACATGACTTGCGGTTTTTGAATGGTCCATGGATTCTTTAAAGAAGCGATATATAGGTTCGAGTTCCCTTCGATGGAAGGATCTTTTTGTGCCCACACTAAGTAATGAACATCTTGATGTTCAAAAACGGTCGCATCAAGAGCAAACGAATCCCACTGTGTTTCAATTTGTCCTCGTTCTATCCATTCGCCTTCTAGCGGGTTGTCCGAATCATTCTCTAACACAAACATGCGATGATCAAAGAGTCCGTTTACAATTTCACGTGACTTCGCAGCTGCAAAATAAAGATACCATTTTCCACGAATATGATGTAATTCGGGTGCCCAAATCAGATCACTCATCGGACCAGCATCAGGTTTGACCCAAGCTGTCACCGCTTCTACATCTTTTAGTTCATGAAGAGATGTAGCACGACGCAATTCGATTCGATCGTATTCGGGAACGGATGCTGTAAAATAATAATAACCATCAGAATGAAGATACACCCATGGATCTGCCCGTTGCTCTAAAACAAGATTCCGATCCTCTGTCTGGTTCATCGTGTGACCTCCTCGTTGACCATCCTGTTTTTAAAAAAAGGCATATCTCCCTGCCAAGAAAATGGTCGTATATACGTATGACGATTCGGATCCCATAATGGATCACCTTCGATTTCTTTATAGTTCCGCGCATGATAGACAATTACACCGGTCCCATCTGCGAGTGTCGTGAAACTGTTATGACCTGGTCCGTATTCACGGATTGACTCATTTGTCGTAAGAACGGGTTGCGGGTATTTTTTCCAATGAGTGGCATCTAACATATCTTCTTTTTCATCGATACGAAGAAGACCTACACAATAGTTATGATTTGTTGCACTTGCCGAGAACGTCACATATATATGTCCATTCCGCTTCATAACAGCAGGTCCTTCGTTCACCAGAAAGCCGACTTTTTCCCATGTATATTCAGGTGTCGCAATCATGGTCTGGGGCCCTGTCAATGTCCAAGGATTCTCCATTTCAGAAATATAGAGATTGGAATTCCCTTCAATTTCAGGATCTTTCTGAGCCCAAATGTAATATAACCGGTTCTCATGCTCGAAAGTTGTTGCATCGAGGGCGAACGATTCTTTCCAAGTCTTGATTTGTCCTTTTTCCACCCATTCGCCTTCCAACGGATTGGCTGAACCATTCTCGAGAACGTACATGCGATGATCAAAAATAGCATCTTCACGTGCCGCCGCGAAATAGAGGTACCATTTTCCTTGAATATAATGCAATTCTGGCGCCCAAATGTTGGCACTCATGATTCCAGTCGAGCGCTTCTGCCATACGACTTTCTCTTCTGCTCCAGTCAATTCCCCGAGCGTCTGAGCGCGACGTAGCGGAATCCCGCTAAAATCAGGTAAGGACGCCGTAAAATAATAATAGCCATCTGTATGACGCATGATCCATGGATCCGCGCGTTGTTCTACGATTGGATTTACGATTGTCTCTGTCATAATGAACGCTCCTCTGTTTCAAAGTGGGTCGTTTGTAAGCTCAACTGTTTTAACAGGGTGTGTCTTTCGCGAAGCCGATACGCTTCTCTCTTGCTACTCGCTAGGAGAAGGGGTGAAATACCGATTTCCTCTGGTCGAATCGGGGCTTGTAACGAATTAAAAACGGACTCCATCTTCTGACGTGTCGGGAGCTGATTCGCCCACTCCTCTAGCTCCCTCGGTACAGTAGACTGCTCTTGAATCATCGTTTTATAGGTATCGATGAGTTCCATCGTCGCAATTGCAACTTTGGTGCCATGCAAGACCGCCGGACGTTCGTGTGTCAAGAAGTCCATCTCCCAATAATGAGAGAGGTGGTGTTCTCCACCAGATGCAGGATGTGAATGTCCAAAAATCAACATCGCAATTCCTGATAAAATCAATGAATCCATCAGCTGATCTAAACCTTCCGCTTTTTCTGCATAGATATCTGGTAGAGCTTTTACACAATCGAATAAAGCTTGTTCTGTCAATCGAGCAACTACAGGACAAAATGGTTCTTTTCCATCAAAGGCACCAAAACGCCAATCTAGTAAGGAGGTGTACTTCCCAAGCATGTCGCCGACACCTGCCGCCACTAACGCCCGAGGTGCATCACGGATAATGTCGCTTGGGATGAATACTGCAATTGGTGAGACGAGCTGATAGGTGATTTTCTTCCCTCTTATGATTAAGGGCGCTCCTTTTGAAGTAAATCCGTCCACTGAAGGAGCGGTCGGAACAGATAAAAATGGGATTTTTGCTTTCGCAGCACAAAACCGCGTCACATCATGAATGGTACCTGCTCCAAGTGCAATCAATGCATCCACACTATCGTCCAGCTCGAGCATTACTTGTACAACTGCTAGTTCATCAGCTGCGACGTCCCCTTGTTTGTTCGGTGAGAGCGTGACTAAGGTTACATCAATTCCTACCGTCAACAATGCTTTCTGCAACGGGGAATAACCGACCGTCTGCGTAGTGACATCAGCGATGACGAGAAGATGCCGCCACTCTTTCTTCTGCACAAACTTGACTAGAGATTGCCACACCTTTTCCGAGGCATTGATTTGCTCAATCGAAATCGGATGGTGTGGATTTCCACAAGAACATGTGGCAACCTGCTTTTGTATCTGTTCGAGGTTCATCGACTGACTCCTTTCCCGACATGATATTCCGTTTCCCAGTGATACGTCTGCCCTGCCGATAATTGGATAGAAGGAAAATTACTGTGATGAACGGCGTCAGGAAGATGTTGCGGCTCCAGACAAACACCATAATATTTTCGAGAGCGTCCCTTACGTAACATCGTTTCTTCATTCATCTGGTTTCCTGAATAGAGCACGAGAGCAGGTGCAGTCGTAGACAACATCAAGGAGCGCTTACTTTCAGGATCGTACAGCGTCGCTTTTCGTTGGTCATCGAATAAAAAAGGATGATCATAACCATTGACGAGTTGATTTTGTGGATGGCTTGAAGCTGGACCATCTCCCAGCATTCGTCCTGATCGGAAGTCGAAAGGGGTCTGATCGACATCCAGTAAGCGACCTGTAGGGATCAAATCATTTCGAAGCTCAGCAAATTGATTAGCCGGTAACGTCAATTCATGCTGTAAGATGTCTCGGTTTCCGCTACTTAGATTGAAATACGTATGATTTGTCATATCAACCACCGTATCCGTGTCACTGATTGCCTCATACATAATCTTGACACCGTCTTTTAACAACACAAACGAAGCTCTGACATCGAGTACTCCTTTATAGCCATTTTCACCATCAGGACTTACATACCGAAGAATGAGATGCGTATTAGATACGTCTTCCACTTTCCAGAATCGACAGTGGAGACCGTCTCCTCCGTGAAGATGATGCTTCCCTTCGTTTTGAGGCAGATGGTACGTTACACCGTCCATATCGAATGTTCCGTCCTCGATTCGACCGGCGACACGGCCGACGGTCGCTCCCAAGTAATATGTGTCTGTCATGTATTCCTCAACCGTATCGTAAGACAAGATGATGTTTTTCCATCCCTCATCTTGAATCGAAAACTCTTGCAGAGTTGCTCCATATGTCAATATACGTAAACGACACATATCGTTCTCGAGCGTAAATGCCGTCTGATCTATTACTTCTTGTCGTTCCATCTCAAGTCGCTCCTTTTTTACCAAACCTTCACCGGACAATGCTTTGTTGCAAGGCGTGCCCGATAAGAGACATAGCATCCGCATTTCAAACAGGTATCGTCCTGGTAAAACGGACAGACTGCACATTGACGAAGACGTGCCTGATATTCAGCGTCTGTGACTTGTGCCATGACTTCCGCGTCGATGGTCAATAACCAATCAGTGTCTACTTCTGTTGGAGGACAAGTACGACACCGTCTTGTCTCGACAACTTTCATCTCAGCGAACCGCCAGTGTGATGACGCTCATCGCTGGAACATCCATGATGAGCTTCCCGTCTTCCGTCACCTGGACCTCATGCTCACGTGGCGCAACCACGTCTGGTTGTTCAAACGTATTATGGGCATTGAGATGATCTGCTGTTAAAATGCGCGCTGATACGTCCGAAATCGTCCCCATTCCCCGCAGATCAATTTCGACCTTATCGCTATTTTGATGATCGAGCTGGCAGAGGCTAATATGCAGTACACCATCAGCATCGCGAGAAGCTGTCGCGTTTACAGAAGGAATCGATTCTTCTTTGGCTACATAGTCACGCGTGATGGCTGCTAGCTCGACACGTTCAGCATCTTGATGGACACGATACATCTCAAAGACATGGTATGTCGGCGTGAGAATGAACTGATCCCCCTCCGTTAAAATCATCGCTTGAAGCACATTGACCATTTGCGCGATATTCGCCATGTGAACACGGTCATTATGCTTATGGAAGATATTGAAGTGAATTGCTGCGACGAGCGCATCTCGAATAGAGTTTTGTTGATACAAGAAGCCCGGATTCGTTCCTGGTTCAACGTCGAACCACGTTCCCCATTCATCGATGATGAGACCGACCCGCTTCTCTGGATCATATTGATCCATGATTTGTCCATGCTTTGTGATCAGTTCATCCATATAATAGGCACGTTTCAAGGTGAGGAACCATTCATCTTCCGTAAAGTCTAGCGCTGAACCCTTCCCTAACCAAAAATCGCCTGGAATCGTGTAATAGTGAAGGCTGAGGCCATCCATCATCGTACCCGCTTCACGCATAAGAACTTCAGTCCATTTATAATCATCAATGTTTGCACCACCAGCAATCTTATAAAGTTGATTGCCATCATAGTTACGCACATAGGTCTGATAGCGTCGATATAGATCGGCATAATATTCCGGACGCATATTTCCACCGCAACCCCAGTTCTCGTTACCAACACCGAAATACGTAAGCGCCCACGGCTCTATACGGCCATTCTCCTGACGCCAGTTCGCCATCGGTGACTCACCATTGAACGTCATGTACTCCACCCATTCAGACATCTCTTGGACGGTTCCACTTCCCACGTTTCCACAAATATAAGGCTCACACTCTAGTAGTTCACAAAGACGCATAAATTCATGGGTTCCGAAATGATTGTTTTCAACGACGCCACCCCAATGTGTATTGACCATCCGTTTTCGGTTTTCATTCGGTCCGATACCATCTTTCCAGTGGTATTCGTCTGCAAAGCATCCACCCGGCCAGCGTAAGACCGGAATGTTCAATTTCTTCAATGCTGTTAGTACATCGTTCCGAATGCCATCTGTATTCGGTATTGTCGACTCTGGACCGACCCAAAGACCTTCATAAATACAACGTCCGAGGTGTTCCGCAAAGTGTCCATAGATATGTTTACTGATTTTACCTTTTGGTAAATCCACGTTGACGATCAGTTGTGTTGCCGCTTCTTTTGTATTTAACGTTGATGTGACGAGTTGGTTATTCATAGTATCTCCTCCAAGAAAAGGGACCTAGCAAGGTCCCAATAAATTATGGTCGATAGTACAGTTCATTCCAACGTAACTCATTATTAAATCGAACCGTCTCCGTTTCTTTATCGATAACAGCAATTTCAATGTTCAGAAGTTCTGCGAAGTCGCGCAATTGTTCAGTTGTTACTTCGTACGAGTAACAAGTATGGTGCGCTCCCCCGGCTTGGATCCAGTTTTCGACAGCTTGAGCCATCGATGGTTCTGTTTTCCATAGAACACGTGCCACCGGAAGATTCGGCATTGCTTCATCAGGTTGGATGCCCTCAACTATGTTTACCAAGAGACGGAAGCGATGTCCTAAATCAATCAGACTAGCGTTCAATGCCTTGCCATTCTGTCCTTCGAATACCATACGCGCTGGCGCTTCACGATCTCCAATTCCGAGAGGATGAACTTCGATTCTAGGCTTATCGACCGCAATCGTCGGACAAATCTCGAGCATATGCGCTCCGAGTACCATCTCGTTGCCTGGTTCAAAATGATAAGTATAGTCTTCCATGAAAGATGTCCGTTCGTTGCTCGCCATGATTTTCATAAGTCGAACAAGTGCTGCGGTTTTCCAGTCTCCTTCTCCAGCAAACCCATACCCTTGCTCCATCAATCGTTGGACGGCTAGTCCAGGTAGTTGATTAATGCCATGTAGGTCTTCGAAGGTTGTCGTGAAGGCCGTGTATCCACCTGCTTCAAGAAAAGCTTTCATGCCGAGTTCGATGCGCCCTTGATAGCGGACCGATTCCTGGAATGCTTCTTCTTCCATTCCAGTATTCGTCATTTCATACCGCGTGCGATATTCTTCCATCAAGTCATCTAAATCCGACTCCGATACCGCATTCATATAGGTGACGAGATCACCGACACCATACCCATCGACCGTCCAACCCAGTTGAATCTGGGCTTCGACTTTATCACCTTCCGTCACCGCTACATTCCGCATGTTGTCACCAAAACGCGCGACCTTTAAGTTCTTACTTTCCGCTAACGCATGTGCCACATTCATCCAAGATGACATCTTTTGGCGTGTGAGTTCATCTTCCCAATGTCCGACGAGTACTTTTCGCTTCACGTTCATCCGACTTGTGATAAAACCATGTTCACGATCACCGTGCGCCGACTGATTGAGGTTCATGAAATCCATATCGATCGCATCCCACGGGATGTCACGATTGAACTGTGTTCCAAAATGAAGCAAAGGTTTTTGTAACACACGCATCCCACTGATCCACATTTTCGATGGTGAGAAGGTATGCATCCATGTGATCACACCGGCACAGGCATCATCAGCATTCGCCCGCAACATCATCTGCCGAATTTCTTCTGCATTTTTGACGACTCCCTTGTAAACAATTCGATCTCGGAAGACATCCGCTGCATCTAATCCTGAGACGATCTCTTTCGAATGTGTTTCGACTTGACGAAGTACCTCCTCACCGTAGAGCATCTGGCTTCCTGTCACAAACCAAAATTCGTGTGTGTTTGCTGTCAACATATAAAATCCCCCTCATCTAGCTATGTGCACCTATCATTTCTGACCGTAGTAGGCGTTCTCTCCATGTTTGCGCAAGTAGTGTTTATCTAAGATGCTTTGTTTGATGGGTGCTAATCCTGGATTCAGATTCAAGGCATGAATACCCATCTTGGCTACTTCCTCAAGTACGACTGCATTGTGTACGGCTTCATCCGCATCCTTTCCCCAACAAAAAGGTGCATGATTTGCGACCAGTACACCTGGTACGGCAACAGGTTCCAAGTGTAGTTCGTTCAACGTCTCAATGATGACATTTCCGGTTTCCAGCTCGTACGCCGTCTCAATCTCTTCATCAGATAATTCACGTGTACACGGAATTTCTCCGTAAAAGTAGTCGGCATGTGTCGTCCCGAGTGCAGGAATTGCTCGTTTCGCTTGCGCCCAGCTCGTCGCCCAAGGGGAATGCGTATGGACAATGCCTCCTATCTCAGGCAGAGCACGATACAAAGCCAAATGTGTTGGCGTATCAGAAGATGGACGTAGATCACCCTCGACGACGTTGCCTTCTAAATCGACTACGACCAAATCCTCTATCGTCAAAGCATCATATGGGACACCGCTCGGTTTGATGACGACCAAACCTGCATTTCGATCAATCCCACTGACATTCCCCCACGTGAAGGTGACCAAGTCATGTTTCGGCAATGCTAGGTTCGCTTCAAGCACTTCTTCTTTTAATTGACGACTCACCATACAGGTTCCCCCTTCTGACGCGACGATTCCGCCTTAATTTTCTTTAATCGCTTCATCACATCATTTTCTCCGCGACCGAAATAATCGTATAGTTTCGTATACTCAGAAAACAGCGCCTCATACACTTCAACGTTTTCTGGAATCGGAAGATATGTCTTTTCTTTTACGCGTCCCATCTTCGTCGCTGCTTCCGTGATGGTGGCATAACCGCCTCGTTCTGCTCCTGCGGCTACAGCACCGAACATGGCAGATCCTAAAGCTGGAGTTTGAGAAGAGGCTGAAATCTTGATTTCCATGTTTAGGACGTCGGCATAAATCTGCATCATCAAGGCATTTTTCTCCGCAATTCCTCCTGCAGCGTATACTTCGTGGACGGGAACACCACTTGTTCGGAACGCTTCTACAATCGTTCTCGTGCCATAAGCAGTCGCTTCGATCAATGCGCGGTAGATATCTTCTGGTTTCGTCAGTAATGTTGCACCTAGAAGTACGCCCGTCAGATTCGTATCTACCAGTGTAGAACGATTTCCGTTCCACCAATCAAGAGCGATCAATCCATGTTCACCGACGCGTTGCATCGTTGCCTTATCAGTCAATAATTGGTGCGTACTAACACCTTGAATGTTTGCTTCTTGCAAATAGTCACTTGGTACACAGTTTTCGATGAACCATTCGAAATGATCTCCGACACAGGACTGACCAGCTTCATATCCCATTAACCCCGGTAAGACCCCATCTTCGACGATACCGCACATACCGGGTACGACCTGTTCCTCTTCACCAAGCAGGATATGACAAGTAGATGTTCCCATCACCATCAACAACTTACCGGGTTCCGTGATCCCAACCGCAGGTACTGCAACATGGGCATCTACATTCCCTACGGCAACGGCAGTTCCCGGAAGGAGACCGATTCGTTCTGCAAAGGATATTGTTAATTCTCCTGCTTTGGCCCCGATGGGTGCGATGTCGTTGGAAAGCTTCTCTTCGACTACGTTCTCAAGTCGTGGATCTAACGCTTTGAAAAACTCTCTAGAAGGATAGCCTTCCTGTTTGTGCCAGATCGCTTTATAACCAGCCGTGCAACTATTGCGTACCACTTTTCCAGTTAACTGAGAAACGACCCAATCCGTCGCTTCTAAAATTTCGTGAGCAGCCTCGTAAATGGAGGGTGCTTCGTTTAGAATTTGCCAGACCTTCGGAATCATCCATTCGGATGAGATTTTTCCGCCGTAGCGTTTTAAGAAAGGTTCTTCTCGTTCACTCGCAATACGGTTCAAAGCGTCTGCCTCATCTTGAGCTGCATGATGCTTCCACAACTTCACATAGCTATGCGGATTATCTTGATACTCTTCACGGAAGCACAACGGATTTAAATCGACATCGATCGGTAGAATCGTACAAGCTGTAAAGTCGATACCAAGCCCAATGACTTGTTCCTTCGTAATACCTGCCTCTTTGACAACTGCGGGGATCGTCAATTCTAGGACCTCTAAATAATCACGCGGATGTTGGAGTGCCCAGTCATGTTCAAGCCGTGTTTTTCCATCAGGCAAAAATTGATCCATTACTCCATGTGTATATGCTTTGACTGCAGTCGCCACTTCATGACCTGTTTCGACATCAATCAAGACGGCTCTACCTGATTGCGTGCCATAATCAATTCCGATTGTATATTTCGACATTTCATCACCCTACTCCCAAAAAGAATGCGCTTACATTTCAGAAGAAAAAATAAAGTGTGTGGGCACTCCCTCATTTTCATCCGGACAAATAATCAAAATTTGTGCAGAAAACTTAAACAAACAATAAATTTGTACGTATAACTTACACTATGATTGTATCAATTATTTAGGAATAAGCAATCATTTTTCAGAAAAATACGCAATTATTTACGTTTTTTTCTATTTATTAAACTTTTAATCTTCTTCAATATAGTTATTTGTCCGTACAAATAATTGATTTAACGTTTTTTTGTCCAAATTGCTGTTCCGTCCTCACTAAGACCTGTCATGATAATCGTGGATTTCCAATTTTCCCAATCCCACGCTGCACCGACCTGTAACTCATACCTTTCTTGCCTAATGCGTAGACTAAGGATGTTCCCCTTTAATTGCCACGAACCTTCCTCATCAAAAAGGGTGCCGTCTTTTTGCAACTTCAGCTTTCTTGATTGTTGCTGACCATCATCAAATCGCGGAAAAATAATGGTTTCCCATTCTCCAACGATCTGGTCTTTTTGAACACTGATATTCTTTTCAGCTGCGTATCGTTCAGGCGAAACCACTGGCCACCCATCTTTTGTCCAATACACTTTTCGGACCTGCAATTGCGACCAATAGATATCTTCGCTTGGTCGAGCTTGATGGATAATAAAAGTATCTTTTCCATCCTGTAAAAATGCAGAATGACCGGTCCCCACGTAACCGTCGTCTCCTCCAAAACGGTAGGAGCCAACAATTTTTAAGCCAGTATCAAATGATTCATCTGAAGTATCCCGTAAATCACGCCCACGAGAATCAACATAGGGTCCATCGATCGATTTTGATCGCCCGATTCTTACGTTATACGAATCTTCTAACCAACCATATGAAACCATCAAGTAGTAATAACCTGTTTTTGCGTTGTATAGAATTTCTGGACCTTCTATTCCCATCGTCATATCTTTTCGCTTAGCAAGTAACTTACCTTCTGATGACTTCTTCATCAATTTGCCCGTATTCGGATTGATTTCCGTCAAGAAGATACCACCAAAATAGGATCCATACGTCATCCACCATTTTCCTATTTTGTCTTGGAGCACGTGAGGGTCAATCGCATTGACCGTTTTTCCATCCCCTTCTTTAGACGCGATGACGACTCCTTGATCGCGCCATGGTCCTTCAACATTTGAAGCGCTCGCCATACCAATGTATGAAGTACGACTCCCAACTTTTGAGACAGAATAGTAGAGGTAGAATGTATCTTTGATTTTCGTAATGGAGGGCGCCCAAAATGTATTCCCTCCCGTCCAGTTGAACGCTTCTTGAGAGACTTCGTCAAATACTCGTCCTGTAAATTCCCAATTAATAAGATCTTTTGATTTCCGAACCTGAATGCCCGGTGTCGGAGGACCACCTACCATGTAATCCGTCGAGAACACATAATAGGTATCACCTTCCTTTATGATCGCTCCGTCATGCGTAAAGTTTGTCGTCCACTTCTTTTCTTGATTCAAAATATTTGGTCTGACATCTGCCATTTTCTTATCAAAAGGCGCTTTCGGTAAATTCAAATCCTTGAGAGACGCTCTCGTGGACCACCAAAAGAAAGAGCAGCCTGCGATGAATAAAACGATGATTCCTATTAATATTTTTTTCATACGAATTTTTCCTCCTTTAATTAAAAACACCCGCCTTTACTCAAGACGGGCGTTTCCATTTTCGTTATACCTCACCCTTTAACACCAGAAATAGCAATCGATTCGATGATTTGCTTTTGAAAAATCATGAAGACGATCAACATCGGTAATAATGCGACAACAGATGCCGCCATGATTAACGGATAATCACTTTGGATGGCGTAGGATGCATTAAAATTGGCGATGACCAATTGTAGGGTTTGTTTCTCGGGAGAGTTGAGATAAAGAATCGGACCAAGATAATCGTTCCAGATAGCCATGAACCATAGAATCAATTGTGCGGCCACAGCAGGCTTGATCAACGGGAAGACGATTTTATAAAAGATTTGAAAATAAGAACACCCGTCAATTTTTGCTGCTTCGATGATAGAATTCGGAATACTGTTCAAGAACTGACGTAAGAAGAAAATCATGAAAATATTTCCAAACAAACCAGGTACGATTAACGGAAGAAGTGTGTCGACCCATCCGATTTCTGAGAACATCATAAACTGTGGAATCATCAGGACAGGATACGGAATCATGACAGACGCGAACAAGAGAAGGAAGATTTTATTTTTCCCTCTAAAATTCAACTTAGCGAACGCGAATGCCGCGAGACTCGAGGTGAATGTTCCAACGATCGTGACAGATAGGGCGACGATCAGACTGTTTGATATACCAGATAAAAGCGGACCCATATTCCAAATCTCCAAATACTTATTGAACGATATGTCGCTAGGAATCCAGACAGGTGGAAGTGAAAACACTTCATCTTTCGATTTCAGAGAGGTTGACACCATCCACAATAAGGGTGCGATCATGACGATGGCACCCATCGTCAGAAAGATAAAGACGAAGATATCAGTAATCCGATCTTTTTTCTTCACGGACATCGTCTCTACATTTTCTTTTTTGCGGGTAAGGGCTAACTGCATGGTTATTCTCCTTTCTAAGATATTAGTTTCTTAATCCAAATCGAATGATGATTTTTCGTTCATACGGAATTGGAACAAGGTAACGATGAAAATGAAAAGACCGAGAACGAGTGCCATTGCTGAAGCATAGCCTAGTTGGAAGTTTCCAAAGGATTTTTGCCAAATGTAGAAGACGGCAGAAGCAGATGAATACTCCGGTCCCCCTGTCGGTGTCATAACGTTGATTTCCGTAAAGATTTGCGCACCACCAATAATATTCGTCACGATGATGAAGAAAGTGACAGGTTTAACCATCGGGAGTGTAATATACCAAAAACAGTGCCAAGCATTCGCACCATCTAACTTCGCTGCTTCATAATAGGAACGCGGTACGCTCTGCAAGGCTGCCAAATACAAGAGCATCGTATAGCCAAGACCTTTCCAAATTGCCATGACGATCAACGCCGGTTTAACGGTATTAGCATTTTGGAGCCAGTTTGGACCATCGATACCGATTAAGTCTAAGAACTGATTCACCAAACCATAATCACCGTTATATGCCCACTGCCACAAAATCGAGACAGCGGCGATGGAAGAAATGACGGGAATGTAATAGATAACCCGGAACGTATTTGTACCAAAAATCCCTCGATTCAAAGCGAGGGCAAGTAATAACGCTAATACGATACCAATGGGAATCCCAATCATCATGAACAGCGTGTTGTACATGGCTTTATAGAAATACTCGTCTTGGAACACGTTAATGAAATTTTCAAGACCAATAAACTTCATTTGTCCAAGTCCGTTCCAGTTCGTGAATGCACCATAGAAGGAATACATTAACGGAATTAAAGCAAACAGAAAGAACCCAATTATCGGAGCCGCAACGAATAGGTAAGCATACCGTTGCTCCGTACGATATAACTTGGAAATTGGTTTTGTCTTCATTGTCTTCCATCCTTTCTACACTAGAGATTCAGGTGGCGACTTACGCCACCCGACTCATTACCTCTAGTTAGTTCGCCTGTTTCTCTTGAGCGATGGCATCATCTAGCAACTTTTGCATTTTTGGTTGCTCTTTTTTCACATAGTCTTCCACTGATGTTTTTCCATCGAGGACAGGCTGGATGTTTTTGAAGAACTCGTCATACCATTCAGCAGTGTATGTTTTTTCTGCTGGCATACCGCGTCCGTAATCATTGATCAAATCAAGGAACTCCTGTTTATTAGCAGGTTTAATGGATGTGTCTTCTACCCAATTTTTAGCGATTTTCATGCTGTTCGGTAACTGTACTTGTGCATCTACCAAAGCCTGTTGTCCTTCTTGATTGGCAGATAAGTACATGGCTAGTTCTGTCGCTTCTTTTTTATGTTGCGTCGTTGACCCTACACCGATTCCGAGTGATCCAACCCAACCAGCTGCTTTCCCTGTTGATCCTGCTGGCCATGGAAGAAGGTCATATTCGAACTTTAATTGATCTTTGAAAGCTGCCATATCCCAAGGACCGACAGGGAAGAACGCCAGTTGCCCTTTCATCCACCGTTGATACGTATCGAGTGTTTGTGACTCTCCAATAGATGGAGTTACTTTATGTTTTAACTGCTGGTCCACAAAAAATTGGAGGGCTTCGATGAATTTTGGATCGTCAATCGTTACCTTCGTTCCCTCTTCATTGATCCAGTCTGCCCCATTACTCCAGACGAATGGTTGCAATGCCCAGTTCACGTTAAATCCAGTGCCATACTGATCCATTTTCCCATCACCGTTCGTATCCTTCGTTAACTTCTTAGCTACCTGAATAAACTCATCCCACGTGTATGGTTTGTCTTTATCCGGAAGTGATACCTTTGCTTTTTCGAACATCGTCTTATTATAGCCGAGCGCAAATGGTCCTAAATCTTTTGGAAGACCGTAAATAGCGCCTTTACCAAGCACCTTTCCATCATACCGGTATTTATCAACACCTTTTTTCCAGATATCCTCTAACTGGATGTCCTTCGATCCTTCGACGTTCTTTGTGATATCTAGTAGTACACCCGAGTTCACATAAGCTTTGACTTGAGCCGGATTGTAGAAAAAGACATCGGGTACTTTACGTCCTGCGATAGCAGATTTTAATTTTGTATCATATTGGTCCGGAGCTGTTTGTACCATTGTCACTTTCACGTCTTTATTGGCTTCTTCAAATCGTTTCACTGTTGCTTTGTACGCTTTTAGCTCTTCAGGATTCCCGCGAAACATGAATGTGAGTTCGATTTTTCCATCCGCACTTTTACCATCTTCTGAACAACCAGCTAATGCTATTGATGTCGTCATCAAGGCAGTCATTGCTAGCGCAAACATCTTCTTTGTTTTAAGGTTCATTGTGAATTCCTCCAGTGCTTTAATTTTCAGTGTCAAAGCAGAATTAAGATGTACGTACATATTTATTTAAGCAAATACGATATTTTTTATAGCGAAGCCCACACAACGCTATAACAAAAGACAATTAAAACAAGTTAAATGAACAATGAAAGCGTTTTCTACACAATTTGAGTCTATTACACACATTCGGACATGTCAATTTGATTTTTTGTCATTTATTTCTTTTTTGTACGTACATTTAAATGATTTATCGATTGATTTTCTCTTAAATCCATAGCAAACCGGACAAATATTTGCTAATATGTAAGTACTATCATATCTTGTACGGATAAGTTTGCTGATACAAGAGAGAAAGCAGGGACGCCTTATGGCACAACGGACAAAATATAGCATCGTGAAGAATCATATACTTGATTGGATTAAGGATGGCACAGTACGTCCTGGTGAAAAAATTCCTCCTGAAAGTGAACTTGTACAATCTTTCCAAGTTAGTCGGCACACGATTCGCCAAGCAGTTGGAGAGCTTGTGAATGAAGGCTATTTGTACCGCGAACAAGGTTCAGGAACTTACTGCTCCCACGTACTTCCTAAACCAGAAGCTGAGGTAATCGAGCGCTCTAATAACGGCAAGAATATCGGTGTGATTACAACCTATATGTCTGATTACATCTTTCCATCCATCATTCGAGGAATCGAATCTCATTTAGCTTCGAAAGGATATACTCTGACACTTTCGTGTACAGACAATGATGTAGAGAAAGAACGTCAATGCCTCGAAATGATGTTAGATCGTCAAGTTGATGGATTAATTGTTGAACCAACCAAAAGTAGTAACCATAATCCGAACATCAAATATTATCTAGAACTTGAGCAACAAAACATCCCCTACTTGATGATTAACCAGTATTACTCCCAATTGATGCCTCCTCATCTCATGATGGATGACGAAAGAGGTGGATTTTTAGCAGCAGAACATTTAATCAATCTTGGTCATGAACGTATCATGGGCTTATTTAAAACGGATGATTTACAGGGAGTTTATCGAATGCGCGGATTCCTCCGTGCGTTTCGTGAGTACAATATTCCTTTAGAGTCAGAATTGATCATCACTTATACCACGGAAGAGTTAGTTCCAAGTTTCTATGATTCGATTGGACGCCTCTTCGAGAGTGAGGATCATCGTCCAAGTGCTGCGGTTTGCTACAATGATCAACTAGCCTTAAGTGTCTTGGATCAGTTAAGGAAGCTACGTCTATCTGTCCCGCAAGATATCTCTCTTGTAGGTTATGATGATTCCGTCCTTGCAGTAGCAACAGAAGTGAAGTTGACTTCGATCATCCATCCAAAACAAGAACTTGGACGTGCTGCAGCAGAACGGATCATCGCAGCAGTGGAGAAAAAAGAAGCCCCTTCCTCTCACATTTATGAACCGGAACTAATTATTCGTAACTCAACAGCACCATTTAATCGTCTCGAATCTAAATCTGGTTAATTTTTGAGGAGAACGTCGGGGGAGGTACTTATGAACTTAAAGCATGAACAAAACAAGCTATTTCAACTTCTTGAATTTACTACCGGACTCGTACAATTGAACTTCATTTTCTTCATCACCCTTTTACCAGTCATCACGATCTTTCCATCTCTGTATGCACTAACTGCCGTCACGAGACAATGGTCAGTGCATAAAGATTACAGTGTTTTTCGATCCTACATTCATTTTTTTAAAGAAGCGTTGCAGTATCATTTAAAGTTCGGCATTTTGTGGACCTTCATCTTACTGTTCTTACTGATTGATTTTTTAATCATTCGTCACCTCGAAACGGGACAGACTCTTTTATTTACAGGTCTCTCAATTGTCAGCCTGTCCTTTTTAGCTATTTCCGTTTTCTTATTTCCGATTCTCTCGCATTATGAGCTGAATAAAAAGGATGCGCTTAAGTTAGCCCTTTTTAGTTTAGTACGTTATGGGTATGTTTTATTGCTTTCGTTTCTTTTACTCACGACATTGAGTGTATTGGCATATCAATCACCTCTCTATTTATTGTTCGGCTTCTCGTTCGTTATATTTCTTACAACTAAACTGTATTTACATCAGCTGGATCGCACAATGCTTAAATCATAATTATCGTTGTGAATGATATCTCATCAAATATGAGTATGCCAAAAATCGATGGCCATTCTTTTAGATAAGTAAACAATTAAAAAATAAAGTGATTGATATTCATGGGAGATACTAATTGGTCACAAGCATCTATTCCTTGGGTATCTGAAAATCACGAAAAAACAGCACTGAAACTATTAAAGTTTCAGTGCTGTTTTTTCGTATGTGTATTTATATACAGTAAATAAGATCGTATTACCATTTTTTTGATTATTCTTATATGTATTCGCACGATAGACATCAATGTTGCGTTCATACTTATGCACCATAAAGGATTTATTCCCTATTTCAGATCTATACTCCAAGTCGTCATGCCCCTTACCATATCTAACACATCTTTCTCAATTTTAAAAAGCGGTGTGTTACACATAATTATACAGTCAGTAAATCATATATATCTATTGCATTCTTAATTCCGTTCACAATAATTCATACAATAAGTGAATTGAAGTTTAATTTATATCGGATAAAACATCCATTTTTTCGCAAAAATCTATAATCAACTTATTACATCACTAACTAAACTGTAAAAAGTATTTGACATTTATCAGTGAAGATACTAATATCAAAGTGTAAAAAGTATTTGACATTTTTTTCGGGGGGAACCATTTGAATAATATTATAAAATCCAAAAGAAAAGAATTGGGCATTTCTCAAAATGAACTTGCACAATCCTGTAATGTTAGTCGGCAAACCATAAATGCAATTGAAAATAATAAGTATGATCCTACACTACAATTAGCTTTTAAAATTTCTGAGGTGCTAGAAACACGCATTGATATCTTATTTCTTTTTGGACAGGAGAATAGTCATGAATAAAAAAAATAAAACTATCGTATTTTTAATTTCTTTTATCGTATTAACAGGTGGAGTAATTACAAGCATGGTAATCGAGAATTATATAAACTTCTTCTCCATTGTACAGCTTGCCTTGTTGTTGATTATGTTTTTCTCATATTTTACTTGGTCGCAATCAGGGAAAGATGAAAAGCTTATTCCAAACGATGAATTAGGAAAAAAGGTGACATTGGAAAGTTCGTCAATTAGCTATAAAATTTTAACAATTTTAATTTTTCTATTTATTTGTTTTGATAAATTCAAGGACGGAGAACCAAATATTGATCTTATAATAATTTTCGCTTTAGCTTTAGTTATTCTGCCAATCATCGAATTCTTTAAAGCAAAATCATACAATTAATGTTTTCACAATAACTTCCATGCTTATTTTAAAACAACAAATTATTTACAGATAAAAGGAATTTTCTATTTAATTTCTTTTGATATTTGTTTATTATTTACTTTGTTGGAAATTTTAAAATAAAAGTGGGGGTTTTTTCTATGTCTTTCTACAAAAAATTAATGAGCTCTATTCTTTCGGGAGTTCTAATCTTCTCTGCAGTTGGAAGTGTATCTGCAGCTGATTCAGATCAAGTTGCTCTTGAAGAAGCAGGTCTTGAAAATGATACATATATTTCAGAGGAGCAAGCAAAAGACCTTGAAGAAGTATTCGCTGCTGTAGAGACTCTTCCAGAGGATGTCATCAACGAAGGAGACGAAGCAGTAGTAGATTATTTACAAGATAACGTCTCTGATGGGGTTGTCGTTAAAGAAGAAGGTGATGTTGTAGCATTTGGAGTCGTCGGTTGTGCTTCTGCTATCGGCTTAGCAATCGCTACAAATGTATTCCCTATTGCAAAAATCACAAAATTAAAATCCATCATCAAAACTGCAGGTGGAGCTACAACGTTTACTAAAACGTTGATTAAATCATATAATTCAGCTCGTAAGTTTAAAGCTACTAAATCAGCTGCAATCAAAATTGCTGTAAAAGCTGCTGCTAAAAAATCTGGACCTGATACTGTCGCTGCAGTAATCGAGATTTTTAAAGTCGGATCTGTTTATAGCGCATGTTTTGAATAAATAAAAAAATCACTTATGAGCTTGTGTTATGAGCTTATAAGTGATTTTTTAAATATTATTAAGGATGATACTAGACAATGAAAAAAATCATAGTTACCTTACTTGCTTTACTTTTAGTTATTGGATTCTTTTTTTGGTTAGAAGATAATAAAAAAAGTAAAAATAAAATCATAGAAAAAAATCAATGGGGCATCAATGCACTTAAAGTTAACGAAACTAAAAATAAATTCAAACTTGAAGGTAAAGGAATTTCAATTGCCATACTTGATACTGGAATAGATTATGACCACCGAGATTTAGATATTAAAAAAAGTATAAATTTCACTAAAGAATCGAGTTCTAAAGATAATAACGGACATGGTACCCAACTAGGTGGAATTATTAATTCTCAAAAAAATAATGTAGGAATTACAGGCATAGCCCCACAAGCTGATATATATTCAATCAAGGTTTTGAATGATAACAAAAGTGGAGATTTCGAACATGTGATTACAGGATTAAAATGGTCGATTGATCATAAAATCGATATCGTATTAATGAGTTTGGGAAGTCTGAAACCCAATAGTGAACTTGAAAAATGGATTAAAAAAGCCGATCAGAATGGTACTCTTTTAATTTCTGCAATCGGCAATTTAGGTTATCAAGGAAAGGGAAATTATATTGCTTATCCAGCAAAATATAAAGAAGTATTAAGTGTTGGCGCAGTCAAAAAAGACAACAGAAGATGGTCTCAATCAAGTATAGGAAGCAAAATTGATTTAATGGCTCCAGGAAAGGATATTCTCACAACCTCATTAAATAATAAATATGCATATATTGATGGAACTTCTATTGCAGCTTCTTTCGTAGCAGGAAGCGCTGCATTATTAAAAGAATATGACTCTAAACTTTCTAATCATGAAATTAAAAACATTTTAATTCAAACTGCAGTTCCACTAGGAGATAAAATAGAATATGGAAATGGATTGATTGATATTGAAGCTGCAATTGAATATGTTAAAAATCATAAATAACATTTTATGATTTCATCTCAAAAATTTCATTAGTAAAAGCTCTTCATTTGCTATAAATGAAGAGCTTTTACTTTAGTCATCCTAAGCATTATTTATTTAGTAATAACAACTATAAATGGTAACAATTCTTCAACTCAGCTAAAGAGATGTTGAGAGCTGTAAAACCTTTATTAAGGGATAATCACGACAGAAATCGTCCGGTCTTTATCGTCATCTTCATCCGAAGTATTATAATACTTCTCCAAAAGTGTACTTAGTTCTCCTTGGAAATCTTTGAAAGATTCATCCGATAAATTTAGCTTCACTAGTGAGAAAGTAGATTGATCTTGCTGGTCTTCGGTCTTACTTTTCTCATAGTAATTTTTATAATTTTGTAAGATGTACATGAAGTAAAACGAGACAAAATCAATTTTCTCACTATAAGTAGCTGAGTTCCAATCTTCTTCATTGATTTTATATCCTTCAGTATTCAAGGCATAAAACTTCTCTTCTACTTTGCCTACTTTTTGAAATCCCACTACCTTAAGCAAGTTGTCGTCCATCATAAAATTCACTTGTCGATATAAAGTAGACTGTGGAACATCTTTTAATAGTTCATTTAATTGTCTTATCGATAAACCTTGTTCAATGTCAATCAATTCTAAAGCAATTTTAAATCTCACCTGATTTTTGAATAAATTAAAATCCATGTTGTTTAGCATCCTTTGCTAATAATTTACCGTAAATTTTCTCTTCAATTTTCTCAACTTCATCTAAAGTATAAATATCTACTAAACTCAATACTATACCTTCATTCTCTTCAATCCAATTTTTTATCTTTACCAACTGGATAGAGTCAACACCTAAATCAAACAATGAATCTTTTTCGCTAATCTTATTTAATGACAGTACGTCAATCAACATCGTTCTAAAGTCACTCGGAAGTCCTGTTAAATGATCCGAATCACTTGTATCTGTCATAAATCCATGTCGTTCAGCTGCTAAGTCTAATAATTTTTTTGAATCGATTTTTCCATTACTCGTCAGAGGAAATTCAGAAATGTTGAATATAACGTTAGGCAGTTCATACAGTGCTAGACTTGCACTTAAATGATTTTTAATTTCTGTATTGTCTAACGGAACATCCTTTTCATATACTAATACGATTTTATCCTTACTATCCTCTTGTTTCATCAAAAGAACTTTTGTTTTAAAGTCGAACACTTTCTGAAATTGATTCTCGATGTGGTTCAGGCTAACTCTATAACCATTTACTTTTGCCCTCGAATCTTGTCTCCCGATGAATTTGATATGATGTGGCGAAACAAACTGACCAATGTCACCTGTAAGGTATAAGTATCCTAACGTTTCATGGAATATAAAGGTCTCTTTCGTTTTTTTATGATCATTCATATATCCTAAAGCTACACCATTTCCTCCGATTGCAATCTGACCTTCTGAACCAAACTCTTGAAGCGTATACTCATCAGTAAGGATCCACACGGTCTGGTTCTTCATGGGATAACCATAAGGAATGAATGAATAGTCATTTATATTCGCTTGATTGATTTCATATAAGATTGACCAAATCGAACATTCTGTAGCGCCGCCTAAACTATACACCTTGGCAGCACTAAAATTTTGAAGTACGCGAGTGGCAACTTCTTTTGATACGAAGTCGCCACTCATTAAGCATACCTTCAAATTATTCTTCGCCACTTGCGAAAGTACAACTTCCTTTAAAAAATATTCCATGACGCTTGGGACGGAATTCCACACGGTAATTTTGTTATGCTCCATCACCGACTGGACCTCATCGAAATCACGCTGATCCTTTACTAGGTAAAGGGTTCCTCCTGAAAGCGCTGCGCCGAAAATATCAAAGATGGATAAATCAAAGCAGAACGATGCTAGACATAGAAATCCATCCTGAGTATCTAGTTCCAACCTGTTCCTCATGTCAAACAATGTGTTCATGACTTGATAATGGCTCTCCACTACTCCTTTGGGAACACCTGTACTGCCGCTAGTAAACATTACATATGCGATATCATCACGTGCTTCTAGCTTCTCTTGGAAGGGAACGGTCACTTCATTTGCATGGAGTTCTTTCATCGAATGACCATCTAACAAATACCGCACATTTGCATGTTCCAAGACATGTTCAGTTTTAGCGGATGGACTATCCGGATCAATCGGAATAAAATAATTTCCGGAAATTAATATGGCATACATCTGAATGATGGTCTCGATTTCTCGATGAGCTATCAAGGCGACTGGTTGACTCGTTCCTGATATTTTTTGAGCTAGCGAGGACGCTCGAGAATACAATTCATTATAGGTGATTTGTTCTGCTGAATCTTTAATGGCTATATATTCCCCGAATTTTTTTGAGGCATTCGCTAAAACTTCATGGATTTTGGTCGGAAAATAGTTAGTCATCGTATTATTGTACTCAGCTAAATAGTCTTTTTCTATTATCATATCCTAATCCCCTTTTGCTGAATGTTTCGTTCAAACTAGTTCCTTTTTAAAACGTGAAGGATCGCTCAATAGGTCATTGATAAAAAAGTGACCACCCTCGAAAGATTTGATGTGACACTCAGAGAGTGTCACATCCTTCCATTTCATGACCTTAGAGAACGGTATCATGTTGTCATGAATCCCGTTCCATATCTCAATGCTAGATTTAACTTTTGGACTCCATCCATTATGAAGATACTTTCGTAATAACGTGAGATCGTTCTTCAAAATTTTTCCGTAATAATCAATCAATTCTTTGCTGTCTAATACTTCTTGGGGAGTACCACCCATGCTTCTTAAGTACGCCACAACTGAAGCATTATCCATTTCTCGATCATAAGATTGATCATCTACACAGTGCGGAGGAATTTGTGCACTCAAAATTACTTTGTACGGTCTATTCAGATTGAGTTCTTCAATTAATACGCACGTTTCATAAGCAATGAATGCCCCCATGCTGTGACCAAAAAGAATATACGGCTTAGTAAAATCGATATGTTTTATTATTTCTTTTTTAACTTTTTCCATCGTATACTCAGAATCCTCATACCGTCTTCCTCTTCCAGGCAACTCATAATTAATTATCGTTACTCCATCAATTAGTTTCATCTGACTGTAACTATTCAAAGAGCCGCCTGCAAATGGAATGGCAATCAACTGAATATCTGTTAATACTTGTTCAGAACTTCTTTTAGATAACATTTGATCACCTCATCAGAAATAGAATTTTTGAGTGTGACTTTTGATTGATACTGCACGTCCGGGGAGTTTTCCGAAATGATTGTGTTTTCTTCAGGTTCATAAAAGACGTTTTGTCTGAACAGTGGAATCAAAACTTTGATTTGATTCAAGTTACTGTCTTTTTCTGCATGATCCATCCATTCCTCGTACGAGACCAGTTCAATTGTTTTTTGACTCATTTCTTCTAACAGTTTAATACAATGTCCAAATGTCACTAAGCTTTCTGAAAAGTAATTGATTACTCGATTCTCATGATTTTTATTCGTTTCAGCAATCATTCTCTTTACAGCGACGTTCACCGGAGTCAAATCCGTCTCAAACTCCAAAAATTCTTTAGGACAATATCCAAGTTGATGGATGGATACAATTAATCTCCAGAACAAATCATTTTCAGGAACACTATACGTTCTGTCATTTCCTGCTATTCGTCCTAATCGTTGTACGGAAACCCCATCCCTGGTTGTTCGATACTGTCTCAAATATTTTTCAGCGACAACTTTACTTTTTACGTAACTTATCGGAGCTAACTCTGTATCTTCGATAATATAATGATCATGCCCGAGGACCGAGAGCGTCGAAATATGATTCACTTTTTTTATAAGGTTCAACTGTGAAAACTTCATGATCATCTGTAATCCTTTTACGTTCGTCTCAAGAGAATCCTTTAAGGATGCCATGAAATTTACATTTCCGGCACAGTTATATATCTCTGACACGATTCCAGATAAGTGAAGGTACGTCTCTTCGTCTAACCCTAAAAATTCTTGATGGATATCTCCTCGGAAGACTCGTAAATTGTGTAGATTTAACGATACATCCATTTTAGAAATACTTTCTAATCGTTTCATAAGTCTGATATGTGCTTTATAATCGGTTACTCCTCTTACAATGCAATATACGACATGGTCGGTTGATAACAATTGATAAACCAGCTCACTTCCTACGAGTCCAGTTGCTCCAGTCACTAATACGTGATTCGTCGTAGAGACTTTTGCGCTCTCTGCAGGGTGCTCTTGGAGATAGTTCTGAATAATCTCCTCTTCGTTTTCAAGTTCCTCCTCGAAACCGAAGATCTTTAAGGTTGGATTTTCGAAAAACATGAGCGGGTTTAAATCGTAATCGTAATCTTCCTTTAAAATGAAAAGCATTTTAGACATCTTTAAAGAATTGCCACCGACCTCGAAAAAATCACTGTGCTCATCAAAATCAGAATGACCTAAGACATCACACCATATTTGCTTTACATTTTCGATAAACGAATTCTTTTCAATAATCGCCGTCCCATTTACTTCATTTTTCTCTTCTATTTCTTCGATTCGAGCCACGGAAACAGCCTCCTGAGTTTCTAAAATAGAAGGATTTATGGATAGCGAGCCTAGTAGTTCATTCGCTAATACATTTCCATCAAATTTCGTTACATATTGCATAACTTCTTCTATCCAAAAAGATAGAAGATGAATGTCATCCGAAGAAACTAGTCGATCGCTGTAAGAAATCTTGAAGTGTACTTTATCATCCATGGCGACACTTAAACTCAAAGGATAGTTTGATTGTTCATTTGCTTCGATGTCCTTAATATGGTCCATCCGATTCGGCTCAGGATAGTTGTCCACTATAAAGATAGTTTCATATAGGTCCTGGTTAACCCCAAATCCGACTGCCTTCTTCAGTTTTCTAGTATCCGTATTATCACTATTACGATTAAACGCTTCTATTTGATGGATTAGATCGGCAAATGACTGATGATCATCAATCATTAAATACGTAGGTGATGTATGAATAAACATTCCAACCTGCTCTTCAATTTTGAAAACAGGACAATTCCTTCCTGATTTAACCGACCCAAATAAAACGTTTTTCGAACCCGACAGCTTTGAAATGAGCATCGCCCAGATGGTTGCCATGGCATTCGCTACTGATACTCGTTCAGTTTTGCAAAATGCCATGAATGACTCGGATTTCTCAAAAGGTATGGTTTTTCTAAGTTCGATGTTGATATCTTCTGGATTTCTCAGTTGTACGTCTTTACTAAACAATCGATTATCGATTGCTCTTAGCTTCTCGAAGGATATAGTATCCTGGAGCTTTCGTTGTGCTAATAGCCATCTCGAATACTCATCGTTCGTTATACTTCGACTCTTTAGAATTGGTGACGTGTCAGTTCTCCATAGTTCCTTCATGAGAATTCCAATACTCCAACCATCGAATAAAATGTGGTTAAAGATTAAAACAGCACGTGTATCTCCATTTTCTAATTCAAATAAATAGAATCCATACAAATGGCGATTGTTTTGATACTTGAATGTTTTATATTCTTCTTTAATGAGGGCATCGATTTCAAGAAGGGTTCTAGGGTGTGCTCGATGCTTGTGAATCGTCGAAGTGATTTTTTTATCAATCACTTGAATGAAATTGTTTTTCGCTGTTCGGACAAACCTTGTTCTTAGCGCCTCATATTTTTCGATAACACCTTCCATTTTAAAAACTACCGAATCTATGTTCTCGGTCGTTGTCCAAGCAAAGTGATTCACGTAGCTGTTTTCACTACTGACCCCTGAATAAATCATTTCCTCTTGTAATGGGAATAGTGGTTGGACTCCTTCAATCTCCAAATGAGATCCTAAGTTTGTAAACTCTTCATAATCAAGCAATTCAAAATTCAGCTTGTTTATTATTTTTAAATGATTGATCAATTCAGGCTTGTTCAGTTCCATGTCAATGACTTCTTTTGACGCCTTCAAAATAGCATCACTACTCGCGACATTCAGGAGTGTGATTCTATACTCGTCATCAAACTCAATTACATTAATAGTCGGAGGCATTTTCTGAAGGTTTTCCTTTGCAATATCCAGACTATCCACTTGATAGTCGTTTTTCTTGCCCACCAATTTGACTATGTTTACGAAGACTGAATTACCACCAGAGTCTATATTACTTAAATGACTCTCTACATTATTGAGTTGTAAAAACACCTGATTAATCGTAGCGTGACGAGGAAGCGTGAGTTTCTTGAAATCCGTCATCCATCCGACAGTATGATTGAGATTGAACTCTTTCAATGTATCTTCAAATCTGGCATTGCGTTCAAGCCATACATTCAACGTCTCATTAGTCGATCTCACAATGGTTTGGAGAATGATGCTAGTCGTGAACGTACTCGTTAGTTGTGTCTCATTATCCAAGGTCTGTTTTTTTACAATCAACTCTTGCCCATTCAGCTTTGTATCATAGAGAGGATTATTCGCATCATCATTCAAATCAAAAGCATCCATAATCGAACACTGCTGCTGTTTTGCTATGACTGATTGTTTCGTCGAATGGTCTGTTCCTTGAATCTCATTCCCTTGGAGTAACTGCCGAATTTCATTTTCTAAGATGCTCCACGAATGGATATCGACAAATAAGTGATGAATGATCCAAAAAATATGAATCTCATTATTTTCATAGCAGTATAAAATTTTAGAAGTCTCACCCGTATAGATATTAAGTCCAGCTTGCATGGAATCAATATCAGCATTCATTTCATCGATGCCTGAATAGCGCTTGAATCGATTTTCTAAAGCGATCGATGCAACGTCCATGACCTTCACTTCTCTCGAAGTCAGCACAAAACTACTTCTTAGCATAGGATGGTGCTCATAAAGGACCTCGAAGCTCTTCAGCAGTTGCTCTTCTGAAACGCGCGGTAGCGTAAGCGATTGCGATTGATTCCAATGATTGACTTTATTCAAGTTTAAGTTGAAGAACCATTCTTGAATCGGAGAAATACTGAAACGATGTATTTTTTCTCCGTACTCCACTGGTCCATGTTCATCTAGAGTCATTGCATCTGACAGATTTTCAATGGTTTGGAGTGTTAAAATATCCTGACTCGAGATATGAAGTTCTTTTTCTTTGAGTAACGAAACGATTTGAATACTCTTAATCGAATCTCCGCCTAAATCAAAGAAGTTCTGATTAATTCCGATTGATTCTGTTTTTAATACACTACTCCATATATCAAGTATCATTTTTTCTTGTTCGTTTCTTGGAGCAATTACTATGTCAATTTCATCATGATTCATATCAGGTAACGGGAGTTGCTTCTCATCAACTTTCCCATTGACGGTCAGAGGCATCTTATCGACCTTCATTATTTTGGTCGGAATCATGTAGCTAGGCAATTGGGTGCTCAAGTATTGGATGAGTTGCTCTTCACCCCATAAAGAATGCTTAGGTTCAGAAACAACATACAATGCTAGTTCCGATCCCCCTTCTTCATTGAAATAGATTGTGTAGGCTTCCTTTACACCCGCAAATCCCACCGCTGATGACGAAATTTCTGTTAATTCTACACGATTCCCTCTTATTTTCACTTGTAGATCATTTCGTCCGATGTAATGAAGTTCATGCTCTTGAAAACTTCCTAAATCACCAGTCAAATACATTTTTTGACCATACTGTGCTAGAGATGAAGGTACATCTTCAATTCGTCCTTCGTTATCCGCTCGATCCACGTATGACTCACAGGTTGAAGGACCGACGATAGCGATTTCCCCAGTGCTTCCATCAGGTAAAATATTTTTGTAAGCATCTACAATCACGACGCAAGAATTAGAATTGGGAATCCCAATGTTACTCTCTGATTCTTTCGAGGAATACGATACACAAACTGATGCTTCAGTCGGTCCATAA
This sequence comes from Exiguobacterium sp. EA-TM-5, assembly GCF_053878415.1. NCBI lineage: Bacteria > Bacillati > Bacillota > Bacilli > Caryophanales > Exiguobacterium > Exiguobacterium sp. EA-TM-5. The sequence goes on from NZ_JBSRPW010000003.1 coordinate 111,128, forward strand.
CCATTCAGAGTAACAACATCTTCATGGAGTGTTCTATTCTTCTTGAATTTCTCTCCACCGCTCACAATCATCTTCAAAGAATGACATTTCGAGAAATCATAGGCATTTAGTAAGGATGGAGTGATAACCATATAATTGATTTGATGGTTCAAAATAAAGTCAGTGAAAGTAGAATAGTCCTCTTCAAAAATCACAATCTTATTACCTTTAATGATGTTCGAGGTCATTTCAAAAATACTCGCATCAAAGGAAATAGAAGAGAGGAATGCAGCATTCCATTTACCCTCAATTCCATAGTCATTCATAAGAGAGGACATGAAGTTGCTCAAATTAAATCGTGAGATTTTCACTCCTTTTGGCTTACCTGTTGTACCAGATGTATATAAGATGTAAGCCAAACTCTCGTCTTGTGCATCTCCTACGTTAAAGCGTTCAAATTCTTTATTATTGATGTCAGCTGCTTTAAATCGAAGAAGATGATTCAAATCCTTTAGATCCAAATCGCCCTCATGCAAGATGAACTGAGGTCGACATTCCGAAATAATTTGAACCAATCGATCATACGGATGTTTTCGATCAATGGGTACGTATACATATCCATACTTGAGACAAGTCAAATAAAGAATAATTTGATTAGTGGATCGGGAACCATAGAAGAGAATTTTATCCCCTTTGCCCACATCTGATTTCATTAGTTTCACATTGAATTGTTCAATCGAATCATGCAATTCGGAATACTTGATTGTTCTTCCTTCATAAACGATTGCAGCATCATGATTATCAAGGCTAATAGTTGAGAGGAAGTCTGAAATCTCTTTCTTACTAATCGAGAAACGTGGATTATTCATCTCCACCAATAATTTTGTTTCTTGTTGTCCCAGTACAGGATGATATATCATGCTTTGATTCGATTCATCTAATACTCGGGCACCCCATTCTAAAAACAACTCCATCATGTTTACGATCTCGTACTTATTGAATAGCTGGGTAGAATACTCGATCTGTAGTTTAGATTGATCACTCTCATAAAAAACTAATGAGATAGGGAACTGAGCGGTTTGATGATCATTATTTGAGACGAGTAATTCTTCTAATTTCTGACTTTCAATCATTTGATAATTTAATACGGTCTGGATCATCGATAATCCATTGCTAGCAGTCGCATCTTTTTCGCTCCACTTTAAGATATCTGAGTAGCTCGCATTCGAATGATCGACAACATCGTATAGAGTTTGTTTCGTATGGCTGATGTGCTCATCAAATGACTGATTCTCATTTCTATAACTCACAAATGGGACAAATGATAAGAACATCCCTAAAGTGTTTTCGAATGCTGGTGGTCTTATCGATACAGGACTTCCAACGATCATGCTATCTTGATTAAAATATTTGATCAAGAATTGGGAATATAGTGCAAGGAGAACATTAAATTTAGAAGCAGAAGAAGACCGTGCCGTCTTATTTAAAGTTTCTATGAAACGCTTCTTGATATCTACTGTGACAATCTCTCCTGCAAAATTGTAAGGAAGCTGACTCGACTTCTGAAAATTAATTTTTTTATCAACGTTTTTCAAGCTCTCGATCCAGAACTGTTTCGTTTCATCCGATGGTAAAGTTGGTGATGCGTGTAAGTAATCATCAAATTGCTTGATAGAATTCTCCTCACCTACATTAGTGGAAAACAGTTGGTTCAAGAAAATCCCCATCGATTCTCCATCGAAGATGATATGATGAATCACCACGACTATCCAGTGCACATCCTGATATTGAATGAACGTCATTCGGATCAAGGATTCATTCGGATCATCCAGATTGAAACAGTAGTTCAGTTCACTGTTTTTAAATTTAATAAATTCTTGCTCCGTTTCGGCTACTACTTCAAAGAACGAAGGACTATTATGAACACTCTTTTTGATGATTAGTTCCTTGTCCTTATTCAATTCAAAACGATACCTAAAGAGTTCGTGTCTATCGATTAAATTTAAAAATCGCTTTTTAATAGGGAGTTTTTCTGATACTGCTATTTTTTGTATGAACGGAATGTTGTAGATTGGTAACCTAGGATTATCACTTGATATAAAATACATCGATCGTTGCATATCTGTCGGATTCAATACAACCTCTTCATTGATTTGATTCTGGTCAATCAAAACTGACACTTCAGCTTGTGTCTCTTCATTACCGATAAACAAACCTCGAATTTCAGCAATACTCGGACAATTCATGACAGCCTTTAAGCTTATTTTTTGGTCGTATTTATCATTCAAGACATGCGTAAGTTTGACGACTTTCAAAGAATCTAGATCATAATCAAAAATTGTTTTTCGATCGTCGATCCGTTCATTGTTTAAATATTCACTTAAGAATGTATTGAATTCATCAGTAAGTGCTGAAGTTGTTTCCACAAGCTTTTTCGGCTTACTCAGTCGGGTCGCTCGCAACTCATTTTTGTTGATTTTTCCATTCACATTCAGTGGCATCGTGTCCAACTGGATAATTTTTTGAGGAATCATATACGATGGTAGTTTTGCTTTTAGAAATGCTTTAACCTCAATATTTGTGGACTTACCGACATAATACAATTCAATAAATTTATCCGTTCTAGAATCGTCATTGAAGAGGGTAGCACATCGTTCTACACCATCGAAGCTATTGAGAACAGCTTCGATATCGTTCAATTCAATCCTATATCCTCTTAACTTGATTTGTTTGTCCTTCCGACCGGTATAATGCAAGCAAGCACCATCGAATCGAACAATGTCACCTGTGTGATAGAAGGTCTTCGTTACTCCATCGATGTCTTTTGACGTGAATGCCTTAATAGTCTTTTCATGATCATTCAAATACCCCATTGTCATTCCTGAACTTGCGACGATTAATTCGCCCGGTACTCCAATTGGGACGACTGAGCCTTCCGCGTTTACAATCTGAGCATGGCTATTATTTAGTAAATATCCAATCGGAATCGATTGCGATGCTGCATCCTCTCGAGGAATTTGATAGGTTGTGGTGAATGTAGTCAATTCGGTTGGTCCATAGCCGTTATATAACGTTAGATCGATTGAATTTTGGTATGCTTTATTAATGTGGGCAGGTGATAGGGCTTCTCCCCCTACAAAAAGTGTCTTTAGCCCTGATATCAATGAAAAATCCAAATCGACGAATGTGTTAAATAGACCTGCTGTCATCCATGCAGTAGTCACTCCCTTCTCAGAAATGGCACGATTCCAGTTATAGATATCGAAAACTGGCTCTTTTACGATTGTGATGGATGCCCCATTAAATAGAGGTAGCCAAATTTCAAAATTACTTGCATCAAAAGCAAATGATGAAGATTGAGCGAAGTTCTCATCGACATTTACGGGATAAAATTGGCTATCGAGAGCAAATGAAATGATATTCCCCGAAGAAACCATGATTCCCTTCGGTGAACCGGTAGACCCTGATGTATAGATAATTTGTGTACAGGTGTTCTTCGCAACGTAAGAAGGTACTCGGTTCTGTAATACATTCGTACTGAACAGGTTTTCCAAAGTAATGGATGGTGTAGTGAATTCGTACTCGTCAGAGGTCGTATTATCCAAAATGACCATTCCTACGTTGGCATCCTGCATAATGTACTCAAGACGACTTGAACCATACTTTTTATCTAAAAATACATAGGGTATGTGTAGATATTGGAGCGCAATCATTAATTCAATCGTTTGAGCAGATCGTTCCGTCCATATCCCGACTGTTTCATCTTCTTTGATTGACAACTCGCTCAAACTATCTATCAAGGTATGACATGATGTAATGATGTCTTCGTACGTATGATGTTGTTCCTCTTCGAAAATCGCGATTTTCCCGGGTGTAGTGGAGACTTGCTCCTCAATGATTTCTAAATATGATTTACTCGAATTTCTAGCGTTTGTAGTGCTTTTGATTTCGCTTTTACGTAAAGAAGAAAGGACTTTTCCAGCTTCAGCATTTGAGTCTAAGTTGATGATTTCTTTTAGAATTTCTTCGACATAACTGAGGATATTCTCTGCCTGTGACGTATCAACCACCTGTTCATGAAACATGAGTTTTGCCATTATCATATCTTCGACAATTCCGAATGATGCCGTAATATCTGACGTAGAGAGTTCCGTCCCCTTTATAACTTTGTAGTTCATGTCCATTGATGGAATCGGATAATTCTCAAACACGAAAGTCGTATTCGAATAGGACGTATTGTTTCCAACGTTCAGAATGCTATTTTCGTTTCGTAAAGACAAAGGGCCTTGCTTTTGAAGTTCTAAGTCATCATCCATGACGTTTCTTAACAATTCATGGATTGTGTTCTCTACGCTGAATCGGATTCGTTTAGATCTCCGCTGAATCGTCATCCCAATCAAGTCATCATTTTGCTCTTCCAAAATAGAACGACCCGAATCGATGACACTAAATAGTACGTCTTGCTTTTGAGTGTATAAACTTAATAGCGTAGCCCACGCCGTCTCAAATAATGCTGCAACAGTAATTTTATTGTTTTTACAATATTCAAAAATATCAGGGTAGCTTATATCGATTTCTCTACTCTTTTCTGAAAAGACATCCCTATTTACTGTTGATATGTTAGGAAAAGGCGCACCTCTAAAATCATTTAAATAGTTTTCCCAGAATGAATCGGACTTTTTCATAGTATTTTTCAAGCTACCTTTTATATAGTCGCTATAAGAATGGTTCAGAGTATTCCTTTTTTCGTCTATTATATTATCTTCCGATTCGTATAAGCGATCGACCTTATCCAAGGTGGCACTCATGCTCCATCCATCAAGTAAAAGATGGTGGAACGTCCAAACAAGGTATGTTCCCTCTGGCGTCTCGAGCACTTTGAACTTCGTCAAAGGTAGATCGTTAATCGAAATATCTTTTTCGGATTTAGCGATAACTTCAATTTCTTCTATTAAACACAGGTGTTCTGACCACGTATAGTTGGCATCATCAATCACTACTTGCATATCATCATTCAGTTTACCGAATACGAATTTCGTTCTAAATATTTCATAATGATTGAGTATTGCATGCCAGCACTTTCTGTATCTTTCTTTGTCACTGTAATGGATCTCAATGATTGCTTGACTAACATAAGCATTGGTATGGTCATGTAACTCACATTCATACGCAATCCCTTTTTGGATTTCTGTCATAGGATATACAGATAGAATTTTCATGTGGTTCACCTCATCATGCGTCAAATTTTGAATAGTTCACTTAGATCGACCAATGAACTGTTATCTAAACCAAAAACCTCAATTTCATCTTCTTGCTCCAACTTAGGAATCTCATTTCGAATAATAGTTTGTAGTGAATCAATTAATTGATCCAAGTGTTCTTTATATAAGAATACAAGCATGAATTTGTTTTGGACTAAAGCAACATTCAGAGCGATTTCATCAAAAAAATCATACTTGTTGATGTCATTCTTATTTACAACGTCAGGTAGTTCTCTCATCTCTCCCAAATAGTTGAATGAAATATTAGGCGTCTCCATCGTAGGCTCTAATAGTTCATAGTACTTACCTATAGCTTTGGTTTTATCGACAGTAAAGTGATTGGTGGATAGATATTCATCCAACCGCTCCTTGTTTTTCAATAGAACAGGATGAATGGAAGTCAACCATCCTACGGTTTGATTCAATCGAACATTGTCGGAATATCGATCTCGTCCATTAAGTTCTTGTGAAATCCAAACTTCCTCTAATTCGTTCTGTCGCATCATTGCTCGACCAAACAACATCATCATCATTGTGTCGAGACTATAGTTTTTCTTTTTAGAGAAAGAGAGGAGTGCTTCCGTTTCACGTTCATCTACTTCAAAAATCTTTGTTTTAAAAGGTATCTTAAGAGTGGAAGACATCTGATTTTTGAAACGCTCTTTACTATCCGCTCCTATTATCCGTTCCCATTCTGTCCGAATGTGAGTGGGAATGACTTGATTGGTTGTCTCTTGAATCAATACTTCGAAATTCGTAGTCTTTTCCATCAATTGAATGGGCTGTCTCGCTATTACTTGCTTCATCGCCATATCAAAATCGTCCTTTAAAATGAGCCAACTCACGTTGTCACAAATCAGGTGATGAATCACCCAGACTAAGCTATGTCGTTCAGCCGAATCTTTTATAACGACTAGCTTCGATACACTTCCGCCTTCAATGTTTAAACTTCCCTGTAAATCATTTATCAGTTGTTGCTTCATTTCTATTTCTTTATCCACATCTAGAATTTCAACAACTGAAACTTCATCCATCCCTTTATTATTGTCGTTTTCTTTAATCATCACTTTCTTGCCATGATCTGTATCAATGAAGTTACTTCTTAATACATCGTGTTTCCTCCGGATCGCGTCATAGATGTTGATGATATCGCTTTTAGTTAACGAGCTATCAATCTCAAACTCCATGGATTGATTCCAATGGTTGATGTTATCGAAATCGTGCGAGAAAAACCATTTCTGTATCGGAAGTAGTTCGAATAAACCTTCAATAGGTTGTTGGTTGAACTCCATCGTATTTACTAGTGCGAGCTTTGATAAATCTTTCAACTGGGTCGCATTCATAATGTCGATAGAGGTTATATTCATGTTCTCTCGTTGGAAGAGCGAAGCAAGCTGTATACTTTTGATAGAGTCTCCACCCATCTCGAAGTAGTTGTCGTTTAAACTAAAATCTTTTTCATCGAATAGTTGAGTGAACACCTGTAGAATTTTTTGCTCTAAATCCGTATACAGAACGTTTCCATTCTCAGACTTCTTCACATCTACTTTTGACTTGATATAGTTTTTGAGTTCGTTCATATCCACTTTTCCATTAATGGTCATGGGTATCTTATCCAATTTAATGAACTCGCTAGGAATCATGTAGGAAGGAAGGTGCTTTCGACATAGCTGCTCCATTGCCTGGGGCGTGTCTGTCCCTACGAAAAAGTTATAGAGTCGACCATCCTGAAACACGGTGACGGAATTCGTGACTCCAGGACGCTTTAAACAAAGTTGAGTGATCTCCTCAGGATTTAAGCGATTTCCTCGAATCTTAATCATGTCTTGATTTCGGTTCGTATAGATCACATCTTGTGTATCTCTATCGCGATAGACAACGTCACCTGTTTTGAAGAACCGATACGTTTCGCCAGCAACCTTCAACTCTATGAATGGATTAACATCGGGATTGAGATATCCGTCAAACATGCCTTTCCCAGTGATGCATAACTGCCCCCGTTGTCCATCCGGAACGATGCGATTGTCTGAATTTAGAATTACATAGGACAGTGAAGAAATTGGTTTCCCGATATTTGCTTCGTTTGTTGTGTCCTTCATGCATTTATAGGATGAGATAATGGAGCATTCGCTAGGACCATAAGCATTCAAGACTCTCACTTGTGGTGGGATGGATGCATTTTTTCGATAAGGTGCTCCACCTACCAGGATTGTTTTGAGCGTATCGCACGACTTAAAGTCTAAGATTGTGTAATATTCCGGTGTCATTAAAAAATGTGTGATTTCATTTTGTCGTATAAAGTCAGGAAAATGCTCATGTCCTACTTTTGTATCGAATATCTTCAACGTAGCGCCTATATGAAAAGCAAGACTGAACTCGAAGACACTTGCATCAAAAGAGAGGCTTGCAATTTGTGCTACTGAATCCCCGAAGCTGATGTCGAATGCCTTATATTCATCTATTAGACTCAATATGTTTGAATAGGATATTGGCACGCCTTTTGGCACACCCGTGGAACCTGAGGTAAATATGATATACGATGTATCGACGGTATAACTCTCGCTTTCTCGAGAGAGGATGTTTTCCTCTATTAAATGAAGAAATGGATTATCCATCGAAACATCGGTCACCTTGTATTTGTCTGATTCCAAAAAATCAGACAAAATGAGGACTGGTTTAGCCTCTTCGATGATACTATCGATCCTGGCGCTTGGATGATCATGGGCAATCGGTATGTAAGTATGTCCAGATTGTTGAATGCAATAATAGAGGACAGCTGCAAGCCCTTTATTTTTCGTAACGACCACACATTTGGCCCCATCTTGTATATACAAATCCTCTAGTTTCTTTTGAAATTGTTGTTTTAAAATTGCCAATTCTAGATAAGTGATCGAGAAATCATTAAAAGAAATTGCTAGCTCGTCAGATTCGAATTCCTTGAATAGAGGAGATCCTGCTTCGTGCGTAGTTAAAAAGGATGAACTTATTTTGAGTGATTCTAATACAGTTTGTAGTTGAGCGTCTGGAAGGATGTTGACATCTGAAAGTGCTTGGTTCGTGTCTACTCGTAATGCTTGAATAATTTTGTCAAAAGATTGATGTAACTCTGCGATGACCTGACTGTCCAAAATCGCTTGATCGACGTTCGTTTCAAAATAGACTGCCTCATCCTTAATGATGACTTTTGCTAAGAAATCATATTCCGTGTTGATGCTGGTCTGCTTAATCAAAGTGTTCTCTAATGAATTATCTTCAAAACCAAGGTCAAATACACATTGAGTCATGCTGTGGTAAGTAGACTTTTTCATTCGGTTCACCATGTTATTTATTTCCCCGGATGAAATATTGCGATTTTCTATCAATGAAAAAACCAAGTCCTGAATGTTCTCATGTAGTTCAAATAGTGTTTTATTAGCATCTACATGGGATATCAATGGTAAGACATTCGCCAAAAAACCTATCATCCGTTCTTCCGTTGATGAACGTAAAGAAACAGGAATCGCTGTGGCTGGGTGATGAAGGTCAAAGTATTTATGTAGCAGCACCTGAAAAGCCGTGAGTCCTGTCGTGAATAAGGTTCCACCTAATTCAAGTGTTACATCTTTGTACTCACTTAAACTGCATTGCAATTTAGTCACCTGAATATCTCGCCGACCAACTTCCTGGGTACTTTGTTTCGTCGATTTAGGTATTCCCTCTACTTCTTGCTGGAGATATGCTTCCCAGAATGTATTCCCAGCATCACTTTGATGCGCTCTACTCTTCAGATATGAAGAATAGAGCGTATCATTTTTTTGTTGCGGTACACTATTTAAGTTGGCAATCAATTCATCTCGGAAAATTTTAGCTGATTGTCCATCAAAAATAATATGATGGAATTTACAGACTAAATATTTGTTAAGTGGTGTTATAAACAATACATATTGCGTAAGTGAATCATTTAAAGAGATGCCTGAGGATAAGAACTCCGTAATCGATTCTGCAATTGCATTCTCCTTAACTGAGATAAGCTCTAGAGTATGATACTCATACGGTTGGATTGATTGGTACACGTCGTTTCCAGGAACTATTTCTACACGCAATGCTTCATTCTTTCGAATGACCTCGTTTAATGCGAGTTCGATACCAGTCGTTTCGACATCATTTGAAATTTTATGAATCAATGGAATTAAATATTGATCGTTTTCACCCTCAAGTTTTGTATGACTCCAAATCCCTTTTTGCATTGGGGTTAATGCTTCAGTTCGGAACATCTAACATCTCACCTCTTCGCGTTTGAGTTACAAATTCAAGTAAAGTTGGATATTTGAATAATGTCTTGATCGAGACATTCATATACAATGCGTTGTTTACTTTTTTCACGACCTGTATGGCTAGTAGTGAATTTCCACCCAGTTCAAAGAAGTTATCTTTTTCATTCAACTGATTTACATTTAGTGTGTCTAACCATATCGAATGAATCGTCATGTATGTTTCGTCAGTATTTTCGGTGTACGATAGACTATTTGCAATGGAGTTTGCCTTCGCATCGAGCAATTCATCAACAGCAATTTTTCCGTTGATCGTGGTAGGAAATACATCAACTTGCTTGATGATTGAAGGAATCATAAAGGTTGGTAATGTATTCATTAATTTTTGTCTCAATTGGCCGTTCTCAATTTCTCCTCTATAGAACAATGCTAAAGAAGTTTTATTGTTCACCAATACTAGATGATAGTCATGAATGGAGGTTACTTCATCTAAAACGATCTCTATCTCCTGAAGCTCGATACGGTAACCTCTTAACTTAATTTGATCATCATCTCTGTCTAGATAATGAATACTGTGATCGCTCGTCTCAAGAACGAAATCTCCGGTTTCATATTTCGTCCCCACTTCCGAAGATCCAACCTTCCTAAAGTGTTTTTTTGTCAATTGATCATCGATGTAGCCCGGAGAAATCATTGGTCCTTCCAATATCAATTGTCCAGGAGAAGCATATGGGAGTCTCATGCCATCTTTAGATTGAATAGCATACTTCATGTGTTTTAACGGTCGGCCAATCGGATAACTCTTAAATTCGTATTTGTTTGAAGACGTAATAACGAATAACGTACTGGTGATTGTCGCTTCAGTTGGTCCATACATGTTTACTATGGTCGTTGTATCAGGTACATGTTTAATGTCTTTAATTGTCAACTTCTCTCCACCGACAAACAATGTTTTAAGACTTTTTGTCTGTGACAAATCCATATTTTTTAGTAAGGATGGTGTACATGTCATGATAGTTATCTGTTCTTTGACGAGTAATTCTTCTAATTCGTCTCCTATCATTTTTTCCAGAGGTATATACATCTTTGCTCCGACTGTCATCGGGAGCAATACATCCATAATAGAAGGATCGAAGGTCATAGCAATATTTTGATAATAGACATCCTCTTGACTGATAAACGTATAGTCGTTCATGGAGGATATAAAGTTACTTAGGTTCTGAGGTGTCACCTTCACACCTTTTGGTTCCCCTGTACTTCCTGACGTATAGATAATATAAGCAAGTCCACCGTTTTTCGAACGTTCGCTGATTCTTTGGAACTTACCTTCTGAATCGAAAAGACAATTGGCAGCTGCATTTTCAAGAATATAGTCAATTCGTTTTTCATTGTATTCTTGCGAAACAGGCACATAGGTTGCTCCAGATAACAAGCATGATAAGAGATAGATTGTTTTTTTCAGCCGGTCTTCCGTTTTTACTACCACGACGTCATCAGACGAGAGATTCGTAGTTCGAATGATCTGCTCTATCATGTTTAACGTTTGAGCATATGTGAGGGACTTTTCTTCTTGCTTAATGAATACATTGTCACTAAATTCTTTGAAGCCCTTTAACAATTCTGATCTCAAATCCATCTCTGAGTTGGTTACTTCTCGAGGCGGACTAAATAATCGTGTATCGTCGTGTATCCTTTTGGAGAGATACGCATAGTCATTGGAATGCTGAATCAATCCTGATACAACCGCTTCAAACAAGGCTTCGATCGTATCCAATAATTCGCTGCTTACTTCACTAGATTTTGCCGTCATTTCATGTATGATTTCCTGCCCCTTTTGAACAACAGAAAGTGCTAGCGGAAACTCAACCTGTTCTTGTCCATCAAAGTTAGAAATCGAAAACATTCCATCATTATCAGATACAGGATAGTTTTCAAAAACATAACCGATTTGAATTTCACTGTTTTCTTTTAACTTCTTGGATATATCTAGCCAAGAAATATAATCATGATCCTGCATACGTTTCATATTCTGTTTAATAGCAGTAATCAATGAAGATGTCTCTGTTACATCAAAGTCGTTCATTCTGACTGGGAGCGTCGCGATGAACATGCCTACTGTGTTCAATTCTTGCATCGAGAGTGTATTCCGCCCCGAAATAGTAGCTCCGAACAGGACATCCTTTTTCCCGAATGCTTTTGATAGTGTGATGCTCCAAGCTAGCATATAGAATTCATTCATCGTCAAGTTGTTCGTCTTTAGGTATTGAGACAACAAAGAACTAATAGAATTGGAACCGGACCTCTGAATTCTTTCATCTATTCCATTCGTATTCATGAATTTGATTGGCGTGTAGTTGGACAGAACTCCGTCCCATTCCTCTAAATTGCTATAACTCTTCAACGTTTCAAGATTCATTCGAACTTGGGCATAATCATGTAGATCCACTTCGACACCGTGTTCATATGCCTGGGATAAACTATCGAATAATTGAGACATGCTCCATCCATCTAAAATGATATGGTGGAATTCAAAAATGACAGTGAAATTCGTTTTTTTCTTAATGACCGTAAACCTAAACAATGGACCATTCGTAAAGTCAAAGCCAATCGATTTTTGGTTCTTTAAGTATCTTTTAGTCTCTCGTTCGACTTCATCGTCTGCCAATAGAGACCAATCGAAGATAGTAGTCATGTAGTTGCGCGAAACCTCACTGGCTTCTTTGATGATTTCATATCCGTTTCCATCGATAAATGTAAATACTGATCTTAATGCATCGACTTTACGAATCAATGTATTCGTCGCTACTTGAAATTTATTCAAATCGATATTCGGTGTATCCATTGTCCATTGAATGATATAGTCTCCAGTCTCCTCCGACGCTTCATGTTGGATCAACATACCTTCCTTCATTCCAGAGACAGGCAGATATCGCTCACTTTTAGAGTCAATGAAGGTAAGTAACTCTTCATTCAATTCCTTGATCAATGTCTGAATCTGAACAATAGAATACAATTTTTCATTGAAGAATACTTTAATCGAGAGCTTATCGTCTACTACAATGGGTACGATTTGAAGGCTGTAGGGTACTAAACTTTCTTTCGAAAAATCATCTGTTCTAAACATCTCTGAAACCTCAAATCCTTGATAAGCATCAGAATTAAAGTCACCCATGAAGTTAAAGGTCCAGTCAGACTTAAATTTCAGCGATTTTTGTAAAGAATAATCGAAAGCTTTATTTGGAATTTCAGAAATGATCTTATGTGTTTTTAAAATGGTATCCGATGTAGATTCTTCACATTTCAACTGAATTGGATAGATACTCGTGAACCAACCAATCGTGGATGAAAAATCAGATTCCATCATGGGTCTTCCATGACCTTCGAGCTGTACGACCATCGTTTCATTTAAATTCTGTATGACTTTATTTATTACCTTGGCAGAGATACCTAACAAAGTAGACTCTAGATCTCCCATGAAATGATGAATGACTTTTTCTTTTAGCTCCTTTGTTTGATATAGGTTAAATTCCGTCTCAAGGGAATGAATATCACTATAGTTAACCGTCAATTTAGGTTCCAGTTCGATATCGAGCTCATCCCAAAATAGCCTAGATGCCTTACTCACCTCAAAATTATCGAGATACTGTACCCACTCATTAAAGCTTTTTCTTTCCGTAAGTATTTCCGAATTATCCTCGAGATTATTTGAGAGCTGCGATAACAGTACTCTCCATGAAACGCCATCAATAATTAAATGATGAATGACCAGCTGGACATACGTTTTATCAGCTACTCGAATGATAGAGAAATGGTATAGATTTTTACGTATATCGATTCTTTTTTGATTAGATGCCAGCACATCATCTAAGTTCATCTCACTCACATCAGATTGAACACTAATATGATAGGAACGATTCTCCATGATTTTCTGAATCCAGTTTTCATCCTCGTATGTAAAGATCGAAGAGAAAATATTGAATTGATTCACTAGCTTCTCTAGACTCTCCACAATCGTCTCTATATGTTGTCCACCTGATAGCTTTATAAGAACTGTCTGATTCCAATGTGATGGATGATTAGGCTGCGTATCAAAAAACCATTTTTGGATAGGTGAAAGTGTATTCTCAGTCCACACTTGACGTGTTACATCGCTAATTTCACCTAACTTATTAGACTCCTCGATATAGTTCGCCAATGACGCGATCGATTGGTATTTGAAGAACTCTGAAACGCTGATGTCCATTCCTTTGGACCTTAAAAGCGAGCACACTTGAAGAGACGAAATAGAGTCGATTCCTAACGAGTAGAAGTTTTCATTTTTATCCGCGTTCTCATTTTTTGTGACTTTTGAGATAGCTTCCAAAATCATTTTTTCTGTATGACTCCAAACTAGGTTGGTGTTCTCATTAATATGAATAGCTTCAACTACAGAAGATTTATCGATTTTTCCGTTAATCGTTAGTTTGATGTCTTCAAGTAAGATGTACTGATTTGGTAACATGTATTTGGGTAATAAGATTTCAGCATGTTTTTTAAGGTTCTCCACGTCAAGCGTACCTGTAAAATAGGCAATCAATTTTTTGCGATTGATTTCATCTTCTACCTGTACAACACATTTTGTGATTCCATTAACCTGCATCAACTTTTGTTCAATCTCAGATAGTTCAATCCTAAATCCTCTAATCTTCACTTGGCGGTCTTTTCTGTGTAAGTAATACAATTGATTGTCGAGACCAATCTTTCCGATATCGCCTGTTTTATAGTACATCTCTTCCAAACCGTTCACGTTTGACTCGATTAATTTGTCATTTCCTTTATTGAGATAGCCCTGCATTAAATTCCTACCAGAAATCATTATTTCTCCATAACAATTTTTAGGTAAAATCTCCATGTTCGGACCCGTTATAATGACATTCGTATTAGTCAGTGGTGTACCAATCGGGATGTCTCGTGGTACTTGTTTCGGTATCTTATAGATGGTGGTGAACGTCGTATTTTCTGTTGGTCCGTATGCGTTAATGATCTCTATGTTCTCGTTTTGCTTGAAGGCGTTTTCTACATGTTTTGGAGAGACCTTTTCGCCCCCGATTACATATTTCTGGATGGAATGAATTTTCTTAATCAACTTACTGTCTACGAACGAGTTAAATAATGCTGTGGTCAAAAATGAGACCGTTGGTAAAACATCTTTTTCTCCAAAATGCCAATTCTTCTCGTCAGTTATAGGTGAATTTATCACTATCAAGGTCTTCCCATTCAATAGAGGAAGCATTACCTCGAAAAACCATGCGTCAAATGTATACGTACTGACATGTGTAAACACTTCATTTGGATGGGTGATAAAATTCATATGATTGGATGAAAAATTAATGATACTTTCATTTTTGATTTTTACTCCTTTAGGTTCCCCTGTTGTTCCAGAAGTGTAGATCAAACTGAAAATTTCATTTTTGTTCTGGGTCTGTACTGAGATCGGAGGAGTATCATCAATTTGATAAAAATCAACCCATGTGATCTTTTCTAAGAGTAGCCCATCATCGCTTTTCGTCGTTTCCTCACAGATAAGGAGTGACGCTTTCGAATCCTTTAATATGTACTCCGTTCGATCTAGAGGATACATTTCGCTGAGATGGACGTGCGTAATCCCTACCTTCGATAGAGCAAAGATGAGTGCAATTGTATCGATAGATCTATTTAGTCTTAGAGCGACGACTTGAGAGGAATTAAGTCCAAGTTTTAAAAGTCTATGCGAGAAGTTGATCACCTTATCATTCAGATCTTTATAATTGATGCAGTGTTTATTATGTGAAATCGCATAATGGTATGTTGAATGATTGCTGTATGATGAAAATCTATCGTAGATTGAGTCCGATTTTTGAGAACTAAATTCGCCTCTTAATTGGTAAGAATCCTCTTCGAGAATCAATTCATTTTGATTGTTCTTAATGTTCAAGACATCCCAATCAAATTCTTCAGCAACATGTCTCAGCATCCATTTCTTAAATCGATGAATGAAACGGGATGATTCTTCTAAGGACCATGTTTCATCTGAAAATTCCATTTCACATTGAAGAGAATTTTTTGTTTTTTTGAAATTTACTGTTAATTCAAATTTTGCTCCGTTCTGGGATGTGTAGACTTCAGAGTCTATTTGATTCAATGGTTCTGTTTCTTGATAACTAAACACGGTTCTATATAAGTTGCCGTTCATCGAAGACGTGATATCCGAAATATGCGAGCTTGCAATCGTTTTATACTCATCTAACTTGAATAATTCCAGTTGAACATGCTTTAGTAACTGCTTGTAGGAACTAAAATCACCAATGTCCAGACCGAACGGCAAAGTATTTACAAAATATCCAATTTTATTTGAATCATTACTATTACTTCTACTTGAAAAAGGAATTCCTAATCGAAATTGCGTCGTATTCAATTCATGACATAGGAATGTATAAAATGTAGATAAGTAAAAAGTTACAGGAGTGATGCGCTTTGTTTTGCAAATGCTAGTGACTTTATCAAGAAACTCTTCCGAAAACAAAATGTGATTTACATGCCCATCTATATTCTCCTTAATAGCACCATAAGGATTAGCACGATCAGGATAGTTAATGATTTTGGCTAGATAAGATTTATATGATTCTAGATTCAAGAGTGGATTTTTATTTATTCCTTGATCATTCTCTATTGTCTTGATCGCCAGAGAATCAATTTTATCGTCATATTCATTGAATATTTTATTCAACAAAATATTCTTAGTCACAGAATCTGTTAAAATATGGTGCGAATTGATTAATAGATATACTTCGTTTGAAGAACGATGATGATACAAGTAGAAGCGTATTAACGCATCTTCTTCTACATCAAATTTTTCACTCTTCAAATCCTCAATCAAGTTCATTAGTTCAATCTCATTGCTATCTATGACTTCTAAAACATCATGATTTACATTCGATACTTTTTTAAGTGCATCCTCCACCATTACAAATCGACTATGTATATCTTCGTTTTTTTCGATGACAGAGAGTATTGCCATTTCCAATTTCGACATGGAGATATGATCAGAAAGCTTGAAAGCCCACGTCTCCGTGTATAAATCTGATGTCCCAAGTTTTTTCGATAAGATAAACATTTGATATTCAAAATCGGTTACTTCTTTTGACTTTTTTAACATCATACTCTCCATATCGATTGACCTCCGATGCATTTTTAGAACTATTTCTCAATCAAATAACAGTAAAACACTCCCATAAAATTCCTCGTTTCAAATTAAACACACTATAAATAAAGTTTCAACCTCCCATAAAATCGTAATTATATTTCATTTCAAATGTTTCATGAACGACTTTTTATTTCGATATACTTTTAATTTATCCTATTTATCGTATTAGGCATTCATAATTGGTAAGACCAATTATCTAATATAAGCTTTATTACTTTTCTAAAATACAATTATTTTTTATGGATTTTAATCATTGAAGTAAAAAATTTATTTTTTCATTCTTAATAATGGTTATGGTTTTTCCAATCATTCTTTATTTTTTAACAAAAGCGTTGACTTATTAATTTTCATTATTGATAATGGAAATAGAAAGGAGTGATTAAGTTGAACACAGACTTTAATGCACTTTTGGAGATCGACTGGAATCAAATTCTTCCCTTCATGTTGCCTATTCTTTTCTTTAATCTACTGCTCATCATCATTACCCTTGTAGATTGGTTTAAACGAAAAGATCAGATAGCAATTCCTTATGTCTGGTTACTTGTCATCTTACTGATTCAATTATTGGGACCAATCTTATTTTTAGTAATCGGAAGGAGGATTCATCGTCATGATTACGGTCAGTAACCTTTACAAGACAATTAATAGTCGCCCTATTCTAACCGACGTTAACTTTTCGATTTCTCAAGGAGAATGTATAGGACTATTAGGACCTAATGGAGCAGGTAAAACAACTTTAATTAAATGCATGACCGGAATTCTTAATTATGACAAAGGTGATATTCGTTTTTATTCTGATCCAATCCTAAGCCATAAAAAACACATCGGCTATTTGTCACAACATACAGATTTTAAGCCCTGGATGACTTGTGAAGAATCATTAATGTTTTTCGGAAAACTGTCAGGATTAAAAAAGAGTGAATTACTCCATAAAATCCCACTCGTTCTAGAGGAAGTAGGGTTGCAGGGAAAACAAAAGCTGAAAGTTGAGCAACTTTCAGGAGGAATGAAACAACGGCTTGGTATCGCACAAGCCATTTTACATGAGCCACAGTTACTTATCTTAGATGAACCAGTTTCTGCATTAGATCCTATCGGCCGAAACGAAGTAAAGAAATTAATCGGAAAGCTCAAGAAACGAACAACGATTATTATTTCGACACATATATTAGATGATGCGAGTGAGTTTTGTGATCGATATATCGTGATCAAGAACGGTGAAATCGTCGGGAATATTGACGAAGACTATGCTGAACTCAATCGAAAGCAAGTACTTATCAGAACTAACAGAGCTTACACCGAAGAAAAAATCATTTCTTTTGAGAAAAACGATGACACGATTGAGCATATTGAATATACCTCTTCCAGATCTTTTATATTCACCGGCTCACATGACTTAGACTTAAAAACGCTGCTGACTAAAACCCAAGCGAATGATTTGGATATTACCTCGATTGAATATTATGAGAAGGGTATAGAAGATATTTTTCTAGAGATGGTTTCAGAGACATGAACAACTATTACATTTTATTCCGAACCGAGTTAATTGAAGCTATTAAAGACTTTAAAATCATTTGGTTATCCATCGTCTTTATTATTTTAGGAATGACTCAGCCCCTTCTCAATAAGTATATGGACGTCATTCTAAAAAACGTGGGTGGTGCAGATGGAATTACACTTGATCCGAATCGCCCGATTCCGTCTTCTAGTGAAATCTTCATCTCTACAATTTCAGGGCAATTTAACCAAATCGGTCTCATCATACTCATCATCAGTTTCATGGGAATGATTGCGACTGATCGGAACAATGGAATGCAGGACTTCATTTTAACAAGACCTGTCACCGTTCCTTCTTACATCCTGTCAAAAATGACAAGTCACTGGTTGATTAGTATGTTTTGCATCATGGTCGGTGCTCTCACTTCTTATTACTACACAATCTATTTATTCGGTGCTCTCTCATTTTTAGGTTTTTTAGGTTTTCTCCTATACTACAGCATCTGGATCCTTTTCGTTATCAGTCTTACCATTTTATTAAGTAGTTTCATTAAAAATCCGATAATCGTAGCTGTGTTTACGATTATCCTATCAATCGTTTGTGTATTACTAAAAGGTTTAAATCATTCCATATTTCTTTTATCACCAGGTTCGGTCTTAAACTTAGCAGAATCACAACTTATGACCGTATCAAATGCGAATCATTTAAGTATCCTCTCTTGTCTATTGTTCATATCCATTAATTTAGTAATCTCAAATAAAAAATTGAAACATTCTTAATAACAAGGAGGGATTTCATATGTTGACGATTCAAAATCTCACGAAAATTTATGGAGGTTCCGAGAAGGGGATCAAGAATTTAAATTTAGAACTCGTGGAAGGCGATATTTGTGCTTTCATTGGAATGAATGGTGCTGGGAAAACAACCTCAATTAAATCGATTGTCGGTATTCATAATTTTGATCAAGGTGAAATTGAGTTGAATGACATCAGTATTAAGAGCGATCCTCAAGCGTTTAAACAACAGATCGGCTATTCACCTGACACACCCGCCTTATATGGGAATATGACAGGATACTCGTATTTGGAACTCATAGGAAGCATCTACAACGTGGATAGCGACACGATCAATCATCAACTAACGATTTTATTAAAGAAACTTCATTTTGGTGATGCAATCCATGATCTAGTCTCCACCTATTCGCATGGAATGAAGCAGCGGTTAGTCCTTATTTCCGTATTGATGCACAACCCAAAATTGATCATCTTAGATGAACCGTTTGTCGGTTTAGATCCTAATGCCACTTATTTTTTGCAAGAAGAGATGAAAAAACGTGCTTCAGAAGGTGCCATTGTTTTATATTCTACTCATGTTTTAGAAGTCGCAGAAAAAATTTGCAACAAGGTTGTGATGATTCACGAAGGAAAAGTAGTTGTGAATGATACGATGATCAACTTATTGGTAAACGGAAGTTTGAACGAGACTTTTAGGAGGATTACTACACATGAATAAGCTTCTTTCATTACAAAAATTCGTTATCCTAAACGATCTTCAAATATCTCGACTGAATAACGCAAATAGTAAGTCAGATCGTAATCACGCTACTCTGACGATTGCTGGGTACTGTGCTGCACTCTTCATGGCGATCTCCTATGTGCTATATATCGCCTTCGACCTCTATTCGAACGATCAGGTAGACATTCTTCTACCTGTTCTCTCTTCACTTCTTTTCTGGGTGTTCGGGATCTGGACAATACTAAGCGGTGTTAAAAAAATCGTCTTCTCAAACGATCGGGATTTCATCTTCAGTCTTCCCTTACCCCTATGGCAACTCCGATTGTTTCACTTGATTAAACTATTTTTCATCTACACCTCGTTAATCGCGGTAGCACTCATTGCTGCGGTATGTTCTTACTTGTTAATCGTTCCAAACATTCCTTCCTTTGTTTTCAGCTCGATTGTATTACTCATCACGACACCTCTTCTGATCCTTTCATCCACATTACTCGTTTCGATTTTGAGTAAATGGATATTAAGCATCATCAAATTACAAAATAACGTTGCTGAAGCTTTAGTGACAGTTTCAATTTTCTTAATTCCAATCGTTTTTGCGCTTCTTAATTCTGACTCACTTCAATACAAATCCATCTTTTATCTATCTTCACCTCTCAATCTATTTGGACTGACAGGTCTTTGGAACATCGAAAATGACATGATGCGACTACTTGCCATGACTGTCCTAACAGGAGGATTAACCATCCTTTCTCTTTGGATCATTAAATATAAGTATGTAGCTGTAGAAAGCCTTTTTCAGGAGACACGTAAAAGAAAAATCAATCAAGGAACACCACTCATTCAAAACAACATTTTCAAACAGTTGTTTCTCAAGGAAGTGCAACTTTATCTATCATCGATTACCTATGTAAGTAACACCATCTTAACTCCCGTGATATTACTGATTGGTAGTTTAGTCTACCTATTCAACTTGGTACCACTTCTTTACACATACACTTTTGAATTTTCGTTCATCACAATCAGTAGTAAGTATATATTTATCATCTTTACGACTATTTGTATCTTATTGACCACGACGACTTCCTCTAGTTTGTCATTCGAAGGAAAAAGCATCTGGATTACACTCACTTCCCCGCTGACACTAAAAGACTTATCGATGGCTAAAATCGCATTAAATCTCATGTTGTTTATACCAGGCGTAATCTGTGCCATTCTAGTCTATATGCTTCATTTTAGCACTTCCATCGTGGACAGCCTTTTCTTCATCGTCTTTACGGCATCTAGCTTGTTTTTGATTAGTCTGGTCGGTTTCTTCATAAACCTTAAGTTTCCCAATTACAACTGGTCTAGTGAGATGGAAATCATTAAACAAGGAAAATCTACTATCTTTACCGCTGCCATCAGCACGATGTATATTTCATTAAATACAGTACTGAGTATTCTAGGGTTCAATTTTGCACTCCCGATGCTTGCTCTATTCAACCTCATTTTAATTTTCTTGTTGATCAAGTCCATGAAAGAACAAACTCTCGTTCTTAACTAACATCACTTAGAGAGTGAAGTCGATAATTTCTCGATGGTCAACTTGTTTAATAGTCATCAAATTACTATATGGAGTACACACTGCTATAAGATAATCACCAGGTAGTCGTTTTACTTGAAAATACAGCGACTCACTTGCATCACTCTGCTGTGCTTTTAAAACCCATCCTTGAGGCGATTCTTCGAATAAGTTTTTCTGATACTCATAATTTAATCCTACACCCATGTACTTCCCGTATGCTTCTTTTAAACACCAAAGTGTATAATACTTGGTGTTTTTTTCATTACCTTCAAAGCGTGTTAGATATTCGATTTCTTTATAGTGCAGAACCTCTTCTATGAAACGATTATCTCCTGACTCTATTTTTTCAATATCTATACCTATGGGCGAGTCACTCACTGCACATACGATCCAGTGCCCACAATGACTGAGATTAAAATGAATATTCTCGTACCCTAATAGTAACGGTTTCGAGAAACGATTCTTTATAAATTTGATATCCTCAACCGCTAAATTAAATTTTTCTTTTAACGCGTATCTTATCAACAACTCACTATACAGGCTTCTTATCTTATCCTCAGATTTCCTTAAATTTTTTATTTTATTTATTCTTTCTTTGCTAATTAGTGTAGTTAAATAATCACTAATTGAAAGCGTTGCAAAGTCATCAATATAAAAACTGTATATTTGTATCACTAGTTTTTCTCCTTAATTAAATTACTATCATTCATTATTTAATGAAGTCGTTATTTCATCCTCCAGGTGTAGATCATTAAGCTTAGAAGTGGAAATACCACTTTCTTCATAATGTCCCATGAACTAGTGAAGACCCCACTTTATACATCATATGGATTGATGCTATCGTTCTTTCAATTGGTTTAATATTGAACGTTCTTACTTAAATTTATCTTTTTAAAATCGCATGCTAGCATCTGATAGAAAATTATATGGGACTGTCGAAAATTAATACTTTCTTAACGGTAGTATTCAGTTGAAACTTGGTACTGATTGGCAACTACAGCATTAGAATTGGATGGGCCAGCAGCAATCAAAGTGATCATAGTTACAGAATAAGATGCTAGAAATCTTATCGAATATGATGTTACGTAATAGCTACACGTACTATTAAGCACTCTAGTCGTCCCGGTTTCATATATTACGTAATGATTGTCTAAATAGATCGACATAGATAAGAATGGTTTGTCAAAATCATCGTTTTAATACTACTTTCATTCGTATATCTATTTATCAAATCAAATGTAATTAAACTTTTAATTAAAATAAATTATTTAAATTATCCTTATATCTAAGGATATATCGTACAATTAAGACCTATAAAGCTTAAAATACAATGAGGTGCTTTCACGTGAGAGTAGTTGAACTAATTCAATATCATTTTGAACAAAACGAAGAATTTTTAAAGAAAAATGATTACAGAAGTAGAAAAATTTTCAGGCTAAATTTTTTATTTTTTATTACCTATGCAGTATTAGGTAGTATTTTGTTTTTCAATTCAAAAATTGAAAGTTTAACTGGTTTTAAAGTAAATCAAGAATTAAATATATCATTATTCCTTTTAAACATATTAATTTTAATTATTATCGGAAAAAAACTCGACAAACAAATAGAATTTTTTTTTCAAAATAGAAAAATTAAATTTTTAAATGAATATCCTGCATATTTAAAAGAAATTCATAATATTACATTTTCTAATGAAATAAACCATTTAATTGATCTTTTAAAGGAACATAATAGCGATAATTATTCTTTAAAAAATATCAATTTTGCAGTCTTTTCTTTAATGATATCAATTATTAGCTTAACTATAACAGTTATGCCATTATCACAAAAAATGAACTGGTATACTTATCTTTTAATAGTTTTTAGTTTTATCTTTTTTATAAAGATTTTTTTTCAACAAAAATATAATTTTCGTATATTTCCAAAAAGAAAAAAAGTGGATGAATTAATTTCTATATTGAAAGATATTCAGTTAACATTATTAATAAAAGAAAATCAAGAAAAAAAAGGGTCTTCTCAATTTAGAAGATCCAATCTTAAAAATCACCAAATTCGTAGGAGAAGATATAAATAGTAAAGTTTTTTTCTTATTGCTTGTTACTTATTGTTTTTTACTTACTGTTCAATAAATTGTTTTATCTTATGATAGGTGAGTGAAATGAAAATATAAAAATGAGGTATATACATGTCATCTTATGAAATGAAGAATAAATCGTTCCGCCTTTCTGAAGAAGTTACTGACAAAATTGGTGAATTGTTAAAAGGACGTCAGATTACAACCAATCAGTTATTTGAAGAGTTTATTGTACTCGCTGAACAAAAGAAAATTGATCCAAAGCTCACTGAGGAGGATGCTGTATTAGAAGCTTCAATTAAGCAGATTACACTTCTCTTTCAAGAACGTGCAGCACGTCTACAGACATTTCAACATGAAAATCAACGCATCCAATCACGGCATCTAGATACAGTCACTAAGTTAGAGTCAGAAGTGCTACACGCTAAAGAAAATTTAGAAGCAGAATACATTGAAAAAGTCTCTTTCCATCAACAAGAACTTCAAGACATGAAAGCAAAACTGGAACAGACAGAAAATGAATTAGTTCGAATAAGAGAACAACAAGAAAAAATAGAAGTATCTAAAAAAGAAGAAATTACATCATTAAAACGAGAAGTATTTCACTTGGAAGGTACTCTTACTAAACTCGAAGAAGAGCGCGATCAATTGTATCGTCAGAACAAAGCATTAACTGATCGGATCGATGAATTGAAAGCACGTACCGAGCGTTCCGAACAGTTAGAAGAAGAAAATCGAAAACTGTCGTTAGCGCTGACCATTGCGCAACGGGATCAAGAATCATTTGAACGTCGACTTCACGAACAAGTCGAGCTAGCTGTTTTACGAGAGCGTACACAATCATCTCTCGATAGTAAAAATGAGTAATCGATTAAGCTGAAATTATCAAAAGACCGTTCTACTAAGATGTAGGACGGTCTTTTTTATCCAATTACGTGCGTAAGTATTGTTCTAACGCTGCTCGAATGATTTGATCGGGCTTCATGCCTTGATCTTGCGCTCGCTTTTTCAGCGTTTGGTATAGTGGATCATTTTTGTCAGAGAAATCCACGTGAACGCGAGCTGGTTTTGGCAGTACAGGAGTTGCATCAATTACGCTTTGTTCTTTCCGCTCATTTAGCATTTTTTTCACTTCACGTAATTGCTCACGTGTCATTTCGTAGACCGTGAATTCGCCATCTTTTATCTTATACTTTCGCTCTTCCAGTAACGCGACTTTTGGATCCTCTGGCCATGTTAATAATTCAGCTAATTTAGAAGCACTAAAGTCTTGTTGAATCGCTTTGTCTAAGATCGTTGGTCCAAATACATTCCAGAATGAAATGAACCGATTGACTTGAGGATGAGACATTCCAATTCGATTTAAAAATGATTTCCAACTTCCTTGTTCCTTTTGAAAAGCTTCTTTAGTGTCAGCGTCACGGAATACTTCATTCGCATGTGCTAGAATACGACATTTCTCAACAAAGCTTGTCGCTTGGATTGTATCAATGTGATTGTAGTACTGAATAATACCTTCCATGTCTTCCGGAAGTCGCTTTGATAGCACACGTGATAAACCGACAGCCGGGAGCGACTGGTACGGATTTGACATCGCAGGCGCAGCAAACTTCTTGACCGCTTCGACCTGCTCTTCTCGTAATGCTTCTGTTCCCTGTTCTTGAACAGGTTTCTCAGCTACTGTACTCTGGAAGCTTTTGAACGTTGCTTGTCCTTTTTTACGTCGACTGCTCATAGGGCAAGTACCTCCTCTGCTAACTGTAAGTAAGCATCTGTCGCTGGACTCTTATGGTCAAGGACAGGACGTGCTTCTCGTTGTAAGGATTGAATTTTTACAATGTATGGGATTGTCGTCAGTACGGGAATGCCAACTTCTTCCCCTAACTCCTTTAACTCGTCCACGGTCGCCATATCTCCTTTAGAACGAGCATTCACCATTGTGGGAATGAATGCTGAAATATGAATATCTTCTTTATATCCGTGTCTCATCTCTTCCAACTCTTCTGGAGCTGTGTACACAGCATCCATCGAGAACTTCTGCATCTGTACCGGCATGACGATCCGATCCTGCGCAACAAGAGCACACCGCGCGTATGGATTTAAAGCGGACGTTGATCCCGGGCAATCAATTAAACAAATATCAAATAAGTCTTCAAGTCGCGCTAGTTCTTCAATCAAGCGGTATTCATATCCCATCTGACTCGTCAGTCCGGTAGGAGAAGCAGAGCGACGCGTGGGTACTAAGTGAATCGTTCCTAGTTCATAATCACAGGTAACAATCACTTGTTCAATCGGTGCGTACAACGGATCGTATTCTTCAATCAGACAATCAAGGAGCACTTTTCCATCGTAATCGTCGGTTAAGCCCAGTCCGTTTGTCGTCGATGCTTGGTCATCTGCATCAATGACGAGAACGCGCAATCCTTGGCGAGCATATGCGTGGGCTAGATTAATCGTAGTTGTCGATTTTCCGACGCCACCCTTCCGATTATATAAGGCAATTTTTTTCACAGTTCCTTCTCTCCTTCCACGATCTCACTCTGATCTTCAATAATGTCCCGCTGAATCGTCTCTTCAATCATCTTTGAAATGTATTCACTAATACTGAGTCCTTTAGCACGAGCAAGCACATGAATCTGTTCTGATGTTTCTGTCGGAACTCGTGTAGAAAGGACGGTCGATGTCACTTCCGGTTGTTGAAACGATTTGACTTTTACTTTAGGTGTCGTTGATCGAGCAGCACGGATTTCTCGGACAGTTGCTTGTTCGAGCGACTTTCTTCCCTCTTCTATCGGAAGTCCATTTAGTACAACGTCTTCTGGATCATCGACATACATCAATTCAAATACTTTGGATGCCGGTAACGTTTGGAGTTGTTCTTCAAATGGTTCTAGTGTGTCGAATGCTTTGACGTAACGGGAAGCGAGTGACGTTGACATGTTGACCACTTCTAAAAACGTACGCCATTCTTGTTGATCGTGCATTTCCGATTTAGCAATCGACAAACGCTTACCAATCCCGAAAACGGATATCGTTTGAATCTTCGCTAACTCTTTAATTTCGACAGCAAGGTTCTCTAAATCACGAGAGACGGGTAACTTCTGCACAACGGAACTCAAATCGGTCAATCCACTTCGATAAGGATGTTGATCCTGAGGTCTTACTTTATGAATTTGTTTATTCCGCGCTTTCATGTTTTGGACCTCCTGTCATCAAGAGTGCTAGCTCACGAAACGGTTGGGCCAGTTCGATGCCTTCTTTCGACTTGTACTGTAAAACACTCTTTCCGCTATCTGCTGCCTTCTCAATAAAAGCAGCACGTCGTACAGAGGGGAGCACATGTAATTGTTCTGTTGTTGCCAACTGCTCCATCGCCTCTGCGTAGTCGCGATCTCCTTTTAACCCAAGATCGATTGCGACTGGCATAATGCCTGTTAGCTCTAGCGAAGCATTATAATACTTCTTCACTTGTCGAATCGTTCGAACCGTACTTCCTAACTGATCAAAGACGAGCTTTTTCGGCATGAATGGGATAACGACCTCGTCTGCGCACGATAAGACGACTTTAGATAATTCATTGATTGAAGGAACTGAATCGAGAATAATCCAATCAAACTCATGGGCAAGAGGAGCTAGTAAGTCTTTTAATAGGAAAATCTTATCTTGTTCAGATATTAAATTGATTAAACGTGCATTTCGTTCATTGGAGGGAAGAAGACTAACGTTATGTTTTTCATCATCAAATAAGATCTCTTCAATCGCTAATCCTTTCGCTTGGACGTCGTACAGAGTCATGTATTGAATCGTATCCGACTCTTTCAGCATTAACTTACTTAATGATCCCTGCGGATCTAAGTCAACAAGAAGCGTCCGATATCCGAGTTCGCCAAGGGCATGACCCATATTGAGCGAACACGTTGTTTTCCCTGATCCTCCCTTTGATATGTAAAACGTCATAATATTCATCATCTCTCCCCTTTCTTCATTCATCATGGCACATGAAATTAATAATTTCAATGATTATCAGCACTCAAAAGATAATATGAATGTAATTTTATGTATACATTATTAAATAAGCTGTAAACATTTCGATGTCGAAATGTTTACAGCTTATTTAAGCTTTCCTACGCAGATGTTTTTGTCTACGTTTTTAAAATGCTTCTCCATTTTTTAATTTTTATTCTTCATCATAATAAGCCGTGATCTACCAGATTATTATGATTTAACACATTGGAAGAGATTAAAAAGATTAATAAAGATTAATAAGAATTAGAAAAACGCTTCACCTCCTCAAGCCTTTAATACCAACAAAAACAAGACATTTTGTAATTCGAGAAACGAACAGCACAATTTGTAGAAATTCAAAAAGTATTGTTTTTTATGAATTCATTCAATGATTTCGTTCAGAATCTATTGAATAAGCAACTCAATAAGCTGTTTTTTTAACAATAGAATTTGTTTTTTTTCCTAAATAGTATGGCATATTGATATTGTCCTTGGATGGATCAATAAAATGAGTAGCATGAAGATGCATTCGATCAAAAAGACTTAAAATGGCGCGATTTTGTTGCCTTTTCACGACTATTTTCAAAAAAAAGCATGACAAATAGACCATCATGCAATGGCCAATTTTTCCGATACGACTCGGAGTCGTTCATTTAGATAGAGAATTGGTGATTCAAAGAAGAGACGATAGAGTTCTGCATCTTCGAGACGTTCGCCGTATTGGTAAAAATCGTTTCGAATCGAACGAATGACTGCATCACAGGCAACAAATCCGTACGTATCACTCAACGATTGCAGCGATGTTTGCGGAACTTCCAATGCATCAAAATCTACGTAGTCACGAGCGACTTCTCGAAGATCGAACCAACTGATCAACGTACGCGCCCGTTCCGCTTCCCGGATACGCTTACTGTTAATTTGGTCTTCGAGTTTCACGTGAAACATTAAAGGACGTGTTACGGTATGTATGCGCTTCTTAAGCGAGAGGTTCTCTTTGACTGCAGATAAGAAGTCTTTCGTGTTCTCAACCAAATGCACATTGAAGAACTGAGAAAGTTGATCAAGCATTCCTTTTACAGCCAAACGGTGTCCACAGTAACGCGGTAAGAATCCACGTACTTCATCATAGGTTAAAGTCGCTTTCTCCTGAGACTGAACATTCACGTCCCGCTCTACTTGCACAAGGGCACGTAAAGCGACACGAAGGATATTCACATGCTCAATATCCATCAGTTGGCGCACCATCTCACACCAAAGAGACGTATAACCGGTCTTCGATGTATACGTACCAGCTTCTTCAAAAAGATCACGGTAGTTTTCAAGATAATCTACAAGTTCAATGGTGACGACTCCAGAGAAATGAATCGAGTAGCGAATAAGTCCAACTGATTCAAAAAGGCGTAGGTTATTGTGTAACGATCGAACGGACGTACGCGCATAGTGAGCCAATGCTTCACTTTCCATCAATGAGAGAACGCCTTGATCATCGCAATGCGATAAAAGCGTCAACAAATGGCGAATACGAGATTTTGTCCACTTCAATGCCAAGAAAGGTCCTGGAATGTTATAGTGATGCTGTTCATATAAGAAACTGTCTTGACGTTTTGTCCAACGTGTTAAACCGCTCATCGCGATCAGTAATTTATTAGCGACCAATACATGACGATTTTCATGTTGAAATGACATACCTACACCTCCCCTACTCTGAACTATTATTACTAGTATCCTGTTCAGAAAAGGAACTGTCAAAACGCGTTTTCGGTACGGTCAAAAACGACCAATGTTCTATAAACGTTGATATGAAGCCGTTTTCAGGTACAAAAAAGATGTCATTTCAGTACGGTCAAAAACGACCAGAATCTCTGAAATCCTTATATGATGCGCTTTCTAGAGGTTTTTCTTGAATAAATTCATACATGTAGCGATGCAATATGTCATTCTGGTACGGTATTTAACGACCAAATGATTAAAAGTGTCATCTCAGTACGGGATAGAGCGACTAAAATGTCCAAAAGTGTTGTTTGAGTACGGTATATGACGACCAAATGGATAAGATAGCCGCTTTAAAATAATTTTTAAAAAGTGTTCTAAAGTGCAAAATGGTCATTTTAGTACGGGAATCAACGACCAAAACTATAAAACTGTTGTTTTGGTACGGTGATCAGCGACCTAAATAGATAAAGTGTTGTTTCAGTACGGTAAATAACGTCTGAATTTGAAAAATGGTCGTTTTCCGACACGATTCGACATGTACGATCAATAGATATTCTGGAGAACATTTTATCCAGTCTTACATGAGTCCGTATAAAGAGAGGAAGAATAATAAAATATTTAAGAACGTACGTTCTGTTTTTTTATTATTACTTCACAACAGTCCATTTTTATTGGTATTACTCTAAAGTTTGTGAGTATGAACGTTTCTTCTATTTCGAGAATATAAGTAGTTCAGAATACAATAATGAGAGCGTGCTGACTTCTACTTATAGTGACTGTGGAGTCTCTTGTGAAGTAACTACAAAACGACCAATTTTATCGATGTCAAAAATTCACGATAACTAATCATGATTTTACAGGATCACGACAAGGTATATAACACATATGAGGAGATACGATGAATGTCTAACATCGAGTTTCAATGATTGGCCTAACAAGAATTAAAAAGAGTGAACGAGAAGAATCATCTCGTTCACTCTTTTATTTAAATCCATGAATAAAAAACTCTATGTTACTTATAATAGAAGGGCATTCCTGCGATCATCATGTTCCCAGCGTTCTAATGGATGGAAGTATAAGAAATAGTAGTCACCGGACCGATGCCAATCTTGAATGATAAAATCAAGTTCTTTGATACGATCCAAGTTAGTTTCAAGCTCTTTCAAGTTTTCTGCTTTTCGACTCTTATTAAATCGAATAGAGTGTGTAAACTGACGCCAATGCCGTTTCGCGGGCATTGCTTCGTTTAACTGATACGAGTTAAGTCGCTCCTTTTGAAGCACAAAGGAGAGATGATAAGCGAATGTTCCTTTTAATCGCTCAATCTGTTCTCCATAGATACTGATGATCTGTTGTTTTAATAAATCATCATAGACTTCCTCTGAGACGGTGACAGTGATTTGCGTGTCCCGCTTAACAGAAGAAGCATTACTAATTTTAACAGAGGAGAAGAGACCGAAGATCGAGAGGTCCCCTTCCTCATTTCTAACCGCTACGCGATAATAACCGAGTTTTACAAGACGTTGGGTTGTGAGGGTATAGCTTTTCCCGCTATCGTTTCCATAAATCTTTTTGACAAGTTTTGAAATTGGGAAGACGATCTTTCGACTCGTTTGAAACGTCACATCGCGATATGACAGAATTTCGTTAAAGGCCTCAAAATCACGAGCATCAAGATCCGGGACTTTTCCGTCGAGTTCTGCAAGAAACTCATTACTGACCAGAACGGATAAATTCGCTGGGATACCTTGTTTGTATTTAGGAACGACAGCGGAGAAGTCGTGGAGGTCAAGAGATAAGTCCGTCAACATACCTTCTCCTTGATTGAACTTTTCCGTCGTATTTTTCATGCGATCAGCGATTCCAAAGAACGGTACCGTAATCGAGGTAGAAGTCGCAACGTGTGCTTTTGGTTGCGCACGTTTCAATTCCTTCGCAACCTCGCCAATAACCATTAGAATATCGGTCCGCATCGTTGTCGTTTGCTGGTTCTTCGTTTTTTGTCCCCAATGCGGATACGTATGAATTAGCAAGTTGTTATTTTCAGCCCATTCTTCAAGTTCCTGTATGTGTTCTTGCATCAATTTTTCAACACTATCAGCGGAGAACTTTCGCTGGAAACCTTCTTTTCCCGCAATGTCCCAATACTCCAGATACATCTTATGAAGGCCTCGTAGTTCTTTCATCGGACCTTTATTCTCAACATAATTTTTTACGGCTGCCCGTACCCAGCGACGTTTTAATTTCTTAAAGGAATAATAGCGAAGCTTGGTATAAACATCTTCTTCATTTTGAAATTCATAATATTCTTCATAAAGTTGATTGACATAGGCTTCGACATCAATGATATCGATGGAGATTAGTTGTTCGGTAACATCGTTCTCGAGCAGTGTCTTTGCTGCTTGAGAGACAACAAGTTGTCTATGTTGGACGGATGAGGTAGAGTCCATAATGCACGCCCCCTTAATTCGATATAGCTAGCATAGCATGTCTGAAGAGGAGTGGGAAATTAGATAAAAAGCGTGCGCCGGCGCACGCTTTTTGAAAAATGATATCGATTTAGATCTATCATACAGTGTCTTAACTTTAGAGCGTTTGCCCGTTATCAATCACGAAGACTTGTCCCGTTATGGACGATTGTGTCAACTGGAATAGAATAGCCTCCGCGATATCCTCCAGTGTGGAGATTCTCTTTAAGGGAAGGTTACCTGCTAAACCATGCATCCGTTCCTCATTCCCAGCCCACCAACGCGTGGCGACCGCTCCCGGAGAGATACAATTAACGCGAATGTCAGGTGCGAGTGAGATAGCAAGTGAGCGTGTCATCGTATGAATGGCCGACTTAGTAGTGGCTGCATAAGGAATGAAAGAACCGATACCGTTTACTCCCGCTACGCTTTCAAGGTTAACGATTGCACCTGCGGATTGTTTTTTCATATGTGGTACGAATGCCTTCACACAGTGGAATATGCCCTTTACATTAACAGCAAAGAGAGAATCCCATATCTCTCCCGTCACTTTGTCCAGTTCATTTATAGGAATCTGAGACGTGATGCTTGCGTTGTTCACCAGAAAATCAATTTTTCCAAACACCATGAAGGTATGAATGACCATATCCTGAACCTCGTATTCTATTGAGACATCTGCTCGAAAAGGAGTTGCCACACCACCATCGTTCATAATTTTTCTACGACCTCTAGCGCATCTTCTTCAGACTGACTGTAGTTGACGATAATATTTACTCCTTTGGCGGATAAACGGAGCGCTGTCGCACTTCCTATGCCGGATCCAGCTCCTGTCACTATGGCTACTTTACCCTTCAAATGCATTGACAATTTTCCTCTCATTCGATGTGATTGATAATATTATGCTTCTATTCGAGACGAGAGTATTATTCTTGATAATGAACGGGATATCACTATGAGTGATATCAGAAAGGAATGATACTATTGGACACCCAGGATTTATTGATTTTCAAGCATGTAGCAAATCTACATTCGATTTCGAGAGCAGCAGAGAAGTTAGATTATGTTCAATCGAACGTCAGTCAACGGATGAAGATTCTTGAAGACGAACTAGGTGCTCGTTTATTGATTAGGAGTAATCGTGGAGTGAAATTGACGGAAGAAGGGACTGCGCTGTACAAATATGCCGAGGACATCCTGAAGTTGATGCAGGATGCAAAATCGGCAATCAATAAAAATAAATGGAGAGAATATTTGGCCATAGGTGCAACACAGACTGTATCAGCGACGATGCTTCCAAAACTCTTTTTGCTCTTCATGAAAGAGAACGATGACATTGGTATGTCGATGAAGACACAAGGCAAGCAACGATTGCAGGAAATGCTCTTCTATGGTGAAATTGACGGCGTGTTTGTCAATGGTTTATTCAATGAAGAACGTTTTGAGTCCGTACATAGTTAACTGAAGATATAGTAATCTTGTCACATCAGGACTTCAAGGTTAAAGAAGATGGATGCCCGACGCTCATCGTCAATAGTGACACTACGTGTACGTACCGGAACAAAACATTCGAAGTCGCGAAGGACAAGGGGTATACGGACCCTAAAATAATGGAGTTCGATACACTCGAGTTCATTTTAAATGCCGTAGAGTCAGGAATGGGTATGAGTGTCGTATCGAAGCGGATTTTAGATAATCGAAAAACGATGCAGGGAATCATCCAATCTGATTTACCTATGCCTGTTCGAATAGAATTCATAGTTAGCCTGAAAAGAAAACCTAGTAAGAGTCTGCAGAAGTTCATTCGCTTTATAAAATCATTATGTCTGAACGTATGAGACTAAGGTATGATCATGTAACATAGAGGACAATTTGAATTTGAAATTTAAAACTAAGCATAAAAAAAGTCTTTCGTAAAAGTGAAAGTAAAATAACAAAAAGTATGTGTTGGCGCATACTTTTTGTTATTTTACTTATCATGTTTAATACAAAATAAACTTACCATGAGAAAGCTTTGAAGTTTAACTTTACGCGTAACAAGTAAATTATCAATCATAAATATGTTGTTTTATTTTCATGAATTAACTGAGATAAATTAAAAATCGTCGTCACGTCGTGCAAAAAACATGACGAGAGAATTTGAAGATCAATGAGTATAAACTGGAAAACATAAAGTAGATAAGGTTTCACGTGAAACAAAACTGTATATACTGCGAAGAAACCTTTTAAAGAAAATGAGTTGATCGATTAGAGAATAAATTAGTTGATGAAACATGTATGAAACGAAATTGCGCCTCTGATTTTTATTCTTAGGATATAGTTCGTGTATCTTCGAGGCTTACCATAAATCATATAAGCAAAAAAGTGTGCGCCGGCGCACACTTTTTTGCTTTAAAACAGAATTTCTAATTGATTACTAACTATTAATACGTCCCTTCATAATGTAACTGTTGTGTCTTCATACCAAAAAAGAGAATAATCCATCATGAGTGAAGTTTCATTTTGTTGTCTAAGCATGGTAGTGATATTACCTAAATGGTACGTCCCATGGTTAGATACGTGTAAGAATATTTCTTCATAGGTTGTTTGCCGTGGACCTGACCAAGGATTATTTACATCTATCATCACAGTGAGGTCTGAGTTTTCGTTTAAGAAGGTTTGATACTTTAATGCTACATTTTTGAATGCCATTTTGAATTCTTCAATTGTATAGGCATCAGTAAGCAGTAATTGACTCATCGCATCCTGTAATGCTTGTTGAAAATCTACTTTTTCTAGAATTTGAATCCACATGGTATCAACAGCAAGAATATGGCTGAGGGTTTTAGCAATAGTAGGATAAGAGCTTTTGATCTCCTTTTTTAAAACTTCTTTCGGCAATTTATCTAGATGATCTAACATCACTCTCATTGCCCATTCATGATAAGAAACCATCGTTTTTCCAGCGTTCATTCAAATCGCTCCTTTAGTTGTAATAGTAATCGTTGTGTAACTACGTTTAGTATAAAAAAGGATATATGACAACTGACTGTCATATATCCTCATATAAATTCAATATTTTTTTAGCTTCATTTTTTAAGACATCTTGTAAGTATAAAGGTTGAATGACTACTACGCCTGATCGGAAACTTAACAATATGTTAATGAGCCATTCTGCATGCAATGGTGGAGGTAACATCAATGTCACTGTAACACTCCCATCTTCTTCTTGAATCATCGATTGATGGTTAAAATAATTCAATATTAAATGGATGGATTGAGGATGGACACGTAGAATGATACGTTCTCTTGGGGGATCAACTAATGGACTCTCTTTCGGTAAAGAATGAGAATCCATATTAGAGGTAGTCAATCTCTGAAGATGAAGCATATGCGATACTTTAAACTCTCGATAGTCATTTCTTAAATGACAATAAGCGTATAAGTACCAAGTCCGGAATTTATACTGTAGAGAAAGCGGATCGACCTCTCGCGTAGTCTGTTCATTTTGAGCACTAATATATTGAAAGCTAATTCGTTTTGATTCTTTAATGCTTTTTTTTAGATCAATTAAATCAGAAGGATCAACAGAAAAATGCGTTAAATCAATGTGTAAGTAGTTTTTTTGTTCTTCTTCTGTGAGAATAGATAAGCGATCAAGTGTTTTTTTGAGATCTTGATCATTTAATTGATCCGATAAGCTTTTTACTAAAGATAATACCTCAACCATAGAAGAAGTATCTAAAAACGTTTTATCCCATTTGTAGTTCTCCATAATACCAAATCCGCCGTTTGTTCCATGGTATGAGGTAATGGGAATACCGGCTGCACTGATCGTTTCGATATCTCGATAAATCGTTCTTTGAGAGACATTTAATTCCTCGGCTAATTGTGTCGCAGAAATAGTAGAGCGATGTAGTAATTTAAAAATAATAGCTAGTAAACGTTCAAGTTTCAATGTATTCTCCTTTACGCTAAGCACAATAACGGTTTTGTTATGTATTTCTTCTTTTAAGTATATAAGATTTATTTACAAAAAAAATTGAAAAACACTTTAATAACGTTAAAAAAATACAAAATAAAAAGTATGCGCTGGCGCATACTTTTTATTATTTCACTCACCACATTCTTAATGGAAATAGTTAGCTATACATTTAACCCGAAATGTTCATTATACCTATTCCATCTTATAATGCATTGGCTAGTAAAGCTTAAGCAGCTAACACTATAAAATAAAAAACGAATACTCATAAAAAAAATGTATACTCCATCTTGGAAATCTAAAAGCAAGGGTTTCGTTTAAGAATCAAAGTATGTTAGAATTCAGGTCAATTCAACTATACATTTTAGTTCAGCTAAAAGGAGAGTGGCGGAGATGGATCAGATCGCGTTCTTAGGAGTTTTAGGTAATATCTTTTTTATCATGGTCGTTCTCTATTTTATCTATAAAATGATTCAATATATTCGATTGAAATGACCCTACAGTACATATAGCTTAGATTAAATAAGTAAGATATAGTGATTTACATAAATAAAACTCTATATGATATGTTTTGCATAATAGTAAACAAAAATTAAAAAGTGTGCGCCGGCGCACACTTTTTAATTAGAACAGAATGAAATGATGTCTCTATCATCATTATTTAGATAGTGGACGTTCAAGCGTTAACAATTCATCATCTAATGAAGAGAATTGGTTTAACACCGCTGCATGAGCATCTTGTATCCCCACATTATAAAAATGAACGGCAATCGATTCTTTGATGAAATCCAAAACACGTTCTGCGGCGAACTCGGATAATTCTTCATCGCGCTCTTCTAGGAAAAAATCTTGAATGGACTGAATAATTTGTTGGTGCTGTTCTTTGTTAAACCGATCAAACATGACGACACTTCCTTTTGCTTTAATAATGTCTAACCTAAAAAAACTATACGGGAGGTCGTCTTGAAATCACAGACTATACTTTGGCAAAGAAAAATGTACACGCCTTTGATTAAAGAGTTTCTTTCAATTTTTGCAACATCCCATACCAGCCTTGGGACATGAAATTACGAACTTGACCTTGTGGTTGCTTTACCTTCGGGACAAGATCATTCGCATTTTTCCAACCGCTATGATTCACCGTAAAGATTGTAAGGTCATTCATTGTACTTAAAGAAAAAGTTACAATCCATCCATCCTCATCCCAACGGAATGACAATTCTTTCTCTGGCAGTACGCTGAGTACTGTACAAGGAGATGGACCAAAATGGGATTGAAGATGAAACTCATATCCTGGACGTGCAATGAGATCATTCGGCATAAACCATTGTGATAGAGAACGAGCGGTCGAGATTCGATCCCAGACCTCTTCAATAGGAGCTTCAATGGAGACCGAATGATTGATGTCTTCTACAGCTTGATTCATGATATATTACCACCTAATCATTTTTTATTGATTTCATAAAGTAAAGTTGGATAAGAAAAAAAGATACATGTATGAAAAATACGACATGCGAAAAAGATCTGACAAAGAAATCAGTTCCAATCACAAGCATTCCCGTCGTTATCACGGTCTAAGTCATGAGGATCGTTGGCAGGACCTCCGGCAGCCAGATAAAAATCTTGAGCAGCCTGTGCGCTTGAAAAATCACCACAATCTCGATCTGCGCCATTCGGATCGTATTCTAACTCTGTTGCGACTTCTTCTTCTACATATTCTTCTTCAGGGATTTCCTCGTACTCCTCGTCAGCAAGGTTTTCCGATTCTTCCATCAAAGTTTCAATACTTGCTAAGGATGACTGGAGTTCATCCACTTTCTCTTCGGCCGCGATTCGTTTTGTCTCTTCTTCTTTCAATTCACTTTCAAGGGCAGAACGTTTGTCTGCTTCCTCTTGATAACTTTCAACCGCTTGTAGGCGTAGTTCTTCCTTGCGTGTTAACTCCTCTTTCAACTTTTTTATTTCTTGTTGCTGTTCTTTAAGCTTACGTTCTGTGTTTTGCAAAGATGCTTTCAATTCCGTCGCTTCTTTTTTAAATGCAATTATCGTTTTCGAGTCTTGTGAAGAAGACTTGATTTCTGCCTTTTGCGTCTCTGTTCCTTTCACCATATAGATAGAAATTGCAAAAGCGATGAAAACACCTAGCCAAACAACAACCACGGGATATTTGACAGGACTGCGAAGTCTTGGTTTGAAGTAGAAATATAGACCTAAAATAGTGATAAATAGACCAATGATACTCCAAAAGGTGATGGTAAACAGTAAAAGGTATACAATCGCAATCACGACAAGTAAGATTCCTTTTCTAACCTGCATAAGTTTGCCTCCTTTTTAATGAAATGTATACGTTACATTTATTTTACAGCTTAGTAAGAAAAAAACTACTCCAATAAGAATGATTTCAATATTAATTTGTTCCTTGAATTAAAGATATTTTTGTGGAAAAGCTAGGTGGAATTTTTTATTTAATAGTGAATAAGGTTTCTCAAAATCTTTTTATGAAAACGGCCAAGATTTAATTTTTAAAAACATAATACTTATCTAGCGAAATGACTAAAGTGATGTAAATAGAATAGAGCTATTCTTTTCTTAACGAGAAGAATAGCTCTATTGCATATCATTAATTTTTAATTATGTTTTAAAAGGTAGTTAGTTGAGACAGCTATTAAGCTGACGTTTAGTAATCCTACTAATAAACAAAATCTTTGAACAGTATTTATTTCAATTAGTTTAGCAATCCAATACGCTGAATCCTCATTCGAAAATTCTATTTTTGAATCGAGCAAATAGGTTCCAAGGGATGGAGAAAGCAATTGAATTAATATAATGACTCCTAAAATAATCAGGTTAGAAATTAAAATGGTTTTAGCATTTTTCATATTAAGTTAGTCATCTCCAGTGGTTTAATATAGATTTTTTATTTTGAGTACTAAGTAAAAAAAATAAGAATCACTATCTGTTCTAAAAACGACTAGAGTTCCTGATCAAACACAGTAGAAGGGATTGAGCGTTATATTTTAGTACACCACAAAAGAAAATGTGATGGAAACGCTGAATTTAAATATTGAATTACGACTTGGGTTCTTGCTCTAAAAGAGCAAGTGAGAACTCTAACAATCGGAAACGATTGAACCCCTTTATTTACTTATCCTTAAAAAGTAGAGTTTTTTCTCAGGACCTTAATTTTAATTTCCATGTTAATCAAACTAATGATCGTCAATATGATTATCGTATTTGTCACCTGACTTGATAGCTCTAAGAATGATGAAAAAACAATCAGAACTATTGATAAAAGAAAAAACCTAACCATATTTTTTCTATTCGAAAGTTGTTTGTTCATTAAGCGCCTCCATAACCGAAGTAATCCTAACTTTAATTGTAAAAATATCAAGTATATTTCTCATGACTAATAGAGAGTAGGAATAAAAGTAAATTCTAAGATTGGTGTAGCGAATGATGTTTTTAGCTTAGCAAGTTACTTGAAGTTTCAATAAATATCTTTAATCGTAAACTTTGATTTAGTGAAAGTATCATTTTTAATGATCTATATAATTGAACTTATTCTCTCTTTGAGAAAATTCACTCAGATGTAATGTATTTTCCTACTTTTTTATTAGTTATTTGTACTCCATCTTTGTAACCGACAACTTCAAAATGATTTGATCCAGTTTGATGAATTTCATACTCATTATTAGGTTCATCTTTAAACGTAACTTTGGCAAAGTATTCAGCTGTTTTAGAGTCTCGTCGAATTTCTTTTTTCTGAACTTGTCTTTCATAGTTATGTTCTTTGAGATAGAAGTTGATGTTCTTTGTAGTCTCTTGTTTTTTATCGTAATAAAAGCTCTTATAGGCTGATGCCCCTATGATAACAATCCCTACAATCATAAGAATAGAAACGAACAAATATGCCTTTTTCATAATGATGCCCCCTCAAATCAATATAAGATTCTAAGTATTAATGCTAACATTAATATCCCGTTTGATGCATCAGTTACATTATAAAGATTATTTAATAGTACGTTTCAATGGAGGTAAAACCATATTCAATTATCATTACAAGTTGTAAGAAGTCAGGGAAAGTATTCTATAAAGCGAAATCTATCGTTCAATTGTAAGTTGGTAATATCCTTTTTGAATTCGGGGAAATTTCAATAAAAGAGTGTTACATTAATTATTGTTATATATATATTGATTGGGGGTATTTCTTTGCGAAAAATCGGCTTTCTTTTTCTATTAGCTAGCTCTTCAAAGCTTTGGTTATCTATATACCTAACTGATTTTTATATGCTTAAGAAGTTAGATGTATATGGTAGTATTGGAGAAAATGGATTTTCAGCAGTTCCAAATCTTGTTTTGTGGATCATTGGGTTAGAGTTCGTGATTGGGATATTGTTGATGATCTCAGGTGAAAAATTATTTACTATGAAGAGAAAATAGACGACGGATATTTAATAAAAAGTCATCGCTTCCTTATGGATTTGATGACTTTTTCTGCAATTACACGCAAAATGACGATTTTTCTAATAAAAACTTTATACATTTCAACTTGAGATAAAGTAGATAGAAGGATAGTTGTATAAACCATGGATTTTTTTATAGAACGTCATTTTGTATCTTTTTATTTAGTGTTATTTCTTAAACCTATTTGTTTTTCTATTACTGATACATAACTTATCAAAAAATTGTTTGCAGTAAAGTGATTCGAATATTCCACGGTATCTCTATTTTTCTCAAATCCTTGAATGACTCCATTCAAGGATTTTTTTATTTTTGATGCTGACACTCCGTTCATGAAGAATCTAAATCACTATGAATAACAGAAAGTGAATCATAGCCAATCTTCTAACAATAAAAAAAGAGTAATAAAAAAACATTGACTTCTCACTGTACTGACCATATCATACAGTTATAAAGTGTATTAGTGTTTTAATACAACATTCATTAAGAGAGGTGATGTTATTGCATTTTGATCAACGTACCCCGATTTATCTACAAGTACTTTATTGGTTTAAAAAACGTATTGTTATGGGCGAATTCAAAAGAGGGGAAAGTATCCCTTCGCGTCGCGCACTGGCAAATGAGCTTAAAATTCATCCGAATACCGCGCAAAAAGTATATAAGGAACTGGAAGATCAACGGTTGATTACAACTGACCGTAACGTACCGAGTAAGGTGACGCTGGATCAATCCATCATTGATCGAGTGCGAATAGAGCTTCTTGAAAATGCAGTGAAGCAATTCGTAGAGTCGATATATGCAATCCAGATTCCATTAGAAGAGGTCATCATTAATTTTGAAAAAGAATACAACATTCGAAAAAGGAGTGAGCTAGATGCTTGAAGTCCGTGGATTACGAAAGTCATATGGTCCAAAAAAAAATGTCCTGAACGATGTATCGTTCACTGTTCCATTAAATCAACTTACCTGTCTTATTGGATTGAATGGGGAAGGCAAATCCACCATTTTGAAAGCCATCATGGGCTTAGTCCCAGTAGATGCTGGAACAATCAAAGTGGATGGGAAAACGACCCACGATAGCATCGCTTTCGTTCCGGATCTTTCTACGATGCCTGGGTATATGAGCGTCGGAGAAGCCGTCGCCTATATGCGCGACTATTATCCGGATTGGGATCAACAAGTAGCAGAGGAGCTGATGGGGTTCTTTAAACTGATGGCGACAGACCGCATCGCCAATTTATCGAAAGGGAATAAAGCAAAGGTTAATCTGTTGATTGGATTTGCGATGAATCGACCTTACTTACTGCTCGATGAACCGTTGGCTGGGATTGATTTATTTACGAAAGAACAAATTGCGTGGATCTTCTCTAGTCACTATATGGAAGGGAAGGGCATCTTGATGACGACTCATGAGATTGCAGAAGTGGAACATCTCATCGACCGCGTTATTTTTCTTCAGAACGGGACCATCATACAGGAAGATGACTCGGAAGAGATGCGTGAGCTTTACGGGAAATCAGTACAGGATCGAATGAGGGAGGTCTATCAGACATGAAGAAATTCTTTATGCTATCAAACGAGGAAATCAAGCGAAGCTTCAAACTATACCTTTCGATATTGACGATGTTAGTGATTGTTGAACTCACATCGGTCGTATATCAGGTTCTTCATTATCAATCCAAGCTGGAGGATTTGATGAAAAAAGAGCGACTTACGGAAATGGAAGCCGTTGATCAATTGAATGGACCGTTGACGTTTGGCGATGCGACCAACTACTTCAAGTACATGATTGCAATCGGTATCATGTTCACGATTCTATATGCTTTTCAGATTTGGTACCGCGATTGGTATGGCGAGTCCAAGTACATCTACCGTTTATTGATGCTACCGGGTAAACGCATCACAATCCTCTTATCCAAACTGACAACAGTATTAGTATTTGTATGTGGTTTCATGGGCATCCAGTGGATCACGATTCTTTTAAGTCGTCGACTCTACGAATGGTTACTCCCGGAACATTTACAAGCTGCATCAAAAATCATCGGGGAGTCAGCTGCGTTGAACATGCTCTATACCTTCAATGTGATCGATACATTCGTCATTCTAGCGCTCGCACTCTTCGTCATCACGATGGTCTTCTTGTTCGTTTTGACAGAACGGTCCTATCAAAAAGGGAAAGCTTTGCTGACGATCGCAAAGGATGTAGCGCTCTTAATCGTACCATTCATTGCATTACGTTACTTATTTGATCTGACTAGCATTCTGATCCCGAATCAACAAGTATTCGTCTATCTTTCCTTTATCCTCATCTATTTTGCGTATATAAGTTGGAAATGTGTTCGACTACTGAACCATAAAGTATCTATTTAATCATTAGAAGGAGGAAGTCATGAGACGATATAAAGAACTGATCATCGTAGGAGGCATTGCTGGCGTCACCTTACTCAGTTATTTTGGTTACGCCGTAAGCATTAAAGGATCGGATTATGAAGTCGAGAGTATACGAAAAGAAAATGCAGAAGCTCTTAAAAAAGTAAACATCGAGATTGAAAATGGAGACATCAAGCCTACTCAATACAATATCCAATTGGACGGTCAAATCCATAGTGAGTCGCAGAACTATATCACAGGGTTGTTCAATAGCTACGCTGCAGACTTCCCTGCTGATTTCTATCGCTTTCTTTCTAAGGAAGACGTATTTACTAGTGAAATGGGCTCGCGGACATACGGAATTGAAGTAAAGGCATCTCAGTTGAACTATCATTCTTATGACAAAAGTACACAGAAACAATTTAAAAAGACGCTTTCTCATCGTTTAACGGTACCGGATCGTGAAATGGCTGACATCCGTGTCTTCCATCAAGACGGCATGAACGTATACGTCCAACGGGATGATCATGGAGCAAAGGAAAAATCGACGGTGTTATTACTCAACCTTGCAAAAGGAAAAGTGGAGACGCTTCAATCCAAGCAACTCAAGACTAATCAAGAGCGTCATTATGTGGCAGTGAACGACTATGGAATTGTCTATCGTGAAATCGCATATGATGCGGAAGGGGTAGAAAAAGATAGCGCTTATTATCTAGATAACGGCAAAGGTATCAAACGAATCAAAGCACTTGATGCGTATGCAGCGGAAGGGAACTTTAATGCTGATGAAAATAGCCAATCACTGATCGCTTACGGTACGTTTGATTCAGAAAAAAGTAAAAGCATCAAATGGAGTACCTATGACTTTAAGACGAATCAAGTCAAGCAACATCAAGTGGAAGGGCAGCATGCTTACCGCTTCAATGGCTCCTATACAATGATTGCGCAGGGAAAGCTATACCATATCGCTAATATCAATGATTCGGATTTCCAAGTCACGGTAGTCGATACGAAAAGTGAATCGATTTCGTATCAAGGAATCATCAAAGATAAAAATGCTAAAAAGAATCGTTTGGTACAGGATGTCACTGTATCGGAGTAATCTTGATAGACGCATAGGTTCATCTCGTTCACTTGATTCTTAGAGTACTCGAAATGAATTTATCTGTTAGAGTCATTGACAGGGGTTTTCAAGACCACTACAGTGAAAGTAACTTAAATAGAATCACTAGGGGTGTTGTTAAACTGAGATGAGTAGCTACTCAAACCCTTTGAACCTGAACTAGGTCGTACTAGCGTAGGGAAGT
This sequence comes from Exiguobacterium sp. EA-TM-5, assembly GCF_053878415.1. NCBI lineage: Bacteria > Bacillati > Bacillota > Bacilli > Caryophanales > Exiguobacterium > Exiguobacterium sp. EA-TM-5. The sequence goes on from NZ_JBSRPW010000003.1 coordinate 154,773, forward strand.
GTAAACTCTGATGAACAAGCGGAGACGATGATGTCGCTCTTTGCTATGTGATTATTTAGACGTGCGCAACTTTCCTTTTGGAGAGTTGCGTTTTTTTATTTACTACTTCGCTATTTAAGTTGCAGAAATGGATGAGGGAGTGGACAAGAATGAGCAGAACAGTTTTAGTGACGGGCAGTAGCCGAGGACTTGGGGCGACGATTGCAAGGGTGTTAGTGAACAATGGATTTAAAGTGGTGATTAATTACTATAAAAGCAAAGAGGCGGCAGAAAACCTTGTGATCGAACTGGGAGCAGAGAATGCACTTGTCTTGTATGCAGATGTCACGAAGCGGGAAGATGTTGAGAGCATGATGCAATCCGCAACAGCACATTATGGTCAAATCGATGTTGTCGTCAATAATGCATTAGTAGATTTTAAATTTGATCCGGTTGCTCAAAAATCGTTCATCGATTTAGAGTGGGAAGATTATCAAAAGCAACTGGATGGAACGCTAAAAGCGGCTTTTTACACCATCCAAAGTGTCCTGCCGCAATTTATGGAACGACATAGCGGTAGTATCATCAGCATTGGAACAAACCTTTATCAAAACCCAGTTGTTCCTTATCATGAATACACAACAGCAAAAGCAGGCTTAATAGGATTTACTCGCAATTTGGCCGCGGAACTAGGTCAATATGGCATAAACGTGAATGTCGTCTCCGGTGGATTGTTGAAAGTAACAGATGCGAGTGCTGTGACAACCCCTGAAGTATTTGACTTAATTGCCCAATCGACCCCATTGAAAAGAGTGACAAGTCCAGAAGAAGTAGCGCAAATGGTCGCCTTCTTGGCATCAGAAGCAGCATCCGGGATTACGGGTCAAAACGTAACGGTCGATGGTGGTCTAACGATGAACTAAGGCAGACGTCTAAAGAGATTCACAGCGATGAAAGAAGGGAGTCATGAAAGGAAGATGACGAACAGGAATCAGTTAAATATTGGCGTTTTGTTATATGGATGTGGTCATCACCAAGCCGCATGGTTGATGCCTGATTCTGCAATTGAAGAAATCGGAGAGAGTCGCTATTATCAGCGTTTGGCTCAAATAGCGGAAGGCGGATGTTTGGATGCGGTATTTTTTGCTGACAATCAATCCTTTCCGGCTACCAATGCGACGGATTTACCTGCCTTTTGGTTGGATCCTTTAATTAATCTGACGGCTATTTCTCAAGTGACGAATCATATAGGATTAGTCTCTACGATATCGAGCACGTTCTCCAATCCATATACAACAGCCAGGCAACTCCTAAGTCTCGATCATGTGACGAAAGGACGAGTAGGCTGGAACTTAGTGACTTCGATGACAGATTGGGAAGCGTTAAACCACGGGATGGAGACACTACCTCCAAGGGAAGAACGATACAACAAGGCGGAAGAATTTGCGAGTTTGATGGAAAAGCTATTTTTATCGTGGGACCAAGCAGCTTTTCTCTCAAATCGATCAAATAACCAATTGATTGATCCTGAACGGATTCAAGCTACCGATCATGCTGGAGCGTATTTCAGCGTAAAAGGTCCCTTGTCTACGCCACGTAGTCCCCAAGGAAAGCCAGTAGCGATGCAAGCGGGGGCTTCTGAACAAGGGATTGCCCTTGCAGCAAAACATGCGGATGCTGTCTATTCTGTGTCATGGAATTTTAAACAAGCCCATGCTTTTCGTGAAAAACTCCATAAGCAAATTACACAGACTGAATCACCCAATCGGAAGATTAAGATATACCCAGGCTTAGTAACGTATGTTGGTAAAACAAGAGAAGAGGCACTAGCCAAAAAAGCCGAACTAGATGAAAAATTACCGGTTGTCAATGCATTAAAACAATTGAGTTTCTTTTTGCAACAGGACTGCTCCACATGGGATCTCGAAGCAAAGATTCCGATCTTACCATCAATTGAAGATTTTTCAGGTCCCATTGGACGCTATCAAACGATTCTAGAGATTATCGAAGATACGGATCCGACGCTCAAAGAACTGTTAGGCTATTTAGCAGCCGGAGGAGGGCACCTTACATTGATTGGTACTCCGGAAGAAATTGTGGATCAGATGGAAACTTGGTTTAACGAAGGAGTGGCGGATGGCTTCAACTTAATGCCACCGTCACTACCATCAAGTTTAGAAGATTTTGTAGACATGATCATTCCTGAGTTACAAAAAAGAGGATTGTTTAAAGTGTCCTATCAAAGTACTACATTTAGAGAGCATCTAGGTTTAATTGATTAAATTAGATGAAAAGTTTAGTTAAATTCCGAAAAGATTTCGAAGAAAGCCTTAAAGATCAAATATGAATCGGCGTGACTTACGATTTACGAACTTTAAGATTTAGATGAAAGAAACGATACAAATCTTAGTGTTGCAAAATCTCGAATGGGAAGCTCAGCATCCAGAGGAAATTGAATTATATCGTGAAATCTCAGAGACGCGATTATCGAGCTGTAAAAATATAATCACACTGATTTAAATGTTAAAAAGCGACATTTGTAATATGATAATTACAATTTTTAAAATTAAAATGCTATATTTTTCTTATACTAATTAAAGGGGGGGGTTGTTTGGCTGGTACTTTTGATTCTTTGAATTCAATTTTTTACTTGTTAGTTTTTCTGGTTTTATTAAATGTAATCTTCTTGGTTATTCCATCTAAAATTTCGTCTTTTGTATACATATCATTTAATACAGTAGTCCTCGCCGTCATTTCAATCATGTTGTTTTTCAAAGCGGGTTCTTTAACTGACGATCTAAATAAAGATGGATCAAGCGTGCCATTTTATTTAACTATTATCATTGGAATTCTTGTTATTATTGCAATTCCATTAGGTCTTAAAAACAAAAAGTGAAGAACTCTTAAGTTCTTCGCTCAGATTGTAGACAAACCCTCATTTCGTGATCGGAATGAGGGTTTGTTGTATGTACTCCCCATTAAAACGTATTGAAGACATGGATTCCCAAAGGAATCCCAGGACCAATTCGCAAGCTTTTTGAGGTTCAAGGCAATGAAAGTAAGCATCGCTTGGAGCGTCGTTTTTTTCAGCCCTCGATAGCGGCTCCAACGCATGCCATGCTTCTCTTTGGTGTCTGTGAATACACGTTCAATTGTTTCCTGACGCTTTCGATACAACTCACGATTCACAACTGTATGTCTGAGGTGCTCCACTTCATCCATCGCCTCTTTCCAGAGATGGCGATGGATGACTTTTCTGTGGTCGCGACACTGTGTACATTGGGAGAAATCAATGAAGAAGCCATCTTTATCGATGGTACGAAGCTAGAGGCGAATGCGAACCGATATACTTTTGTTTGGCGGAAATCGATCGAACGTCATAGTACGTCTCTCGTGGACAAATCGAACCGTATCTATGACAACCTCGTCGAACAAGACATCCTGCCGGAAATTGAACGTGAAAGCCCGGACGAGCTCACCCTCTCAGAACTCGAACACATGGGTGAAGCTGTAGACGCACATATCGCCTCCATCAACCAAAAAATCGAGGCGAGTAAGGACATCCAAGAAAGAAAACGCCTACGTTCTGAACGGAAGGAACCACGTCTCCTTCGAAAGGAGATTACAGATTTCATCGAGCGGAAACAGAGATATGCCATCCAAAAGAGGACGCTCGCTGGACGGAATAGCTATTCGAAAACGGACACGGACGCGACGTTCATGCGAATGAAAAAAGATCACATGCAAAATGGACAACTCAAGCCAGGCTATAACGTTCAAATCGCAACCGAAGGACAATACACACTCGCTTATGATATTTATCCAAACCCGACGGATACCCGGACGTTACTCCCTTTCTTAGATAAGGTCAGCTCATATTTACCACTACCACCACATATCGTTGCGGATGCCGGCTATGGGAGTCAGGAGAATTATCAGGATATTCTGATGCGCCGTGGGCGCATTCCACTCATCCCTTACACGATGTTCTAAAAAGAAAAGTCGCGAAAATGGCGCAATGATCCATTTAACACAGCAAACTGGCCTTATGATGAAAGGTCGGATCGTTTTGTGTGCCCTAATGGACAAAACGTAACGTTCCGTTACATGTCCAAGAGAACAGATCGGTACGGATTCACGCGTGATTTCAAGGTGTATGAAAGCGAAGGGTGTGATGGCTGCCCGTTTCGCTCCCGTTGTACCAAGGCCAAAGAGGGTCGTCACCGATAGGTACACATAAACACTTCATGGGAAGAACAAAAAGAACAGATGAAAAAATGGCTTTCAGATCAAAAAACAGGATCCCTCTATGCGAAGCGGAAGATAGACATGGAACCAGTTTTTGGATATCTGAAGGCTAATTTGAGTTTCACTCGCTTTTCTGTGAGAGGAAAAGCGAAGGTGAAGCGTGAGCTCGGCTTTATCCTCATGGCCGTAAATTTAAGAAAATGGCTCATCCAAAGCGTTGCCCGAAGGGCAGCTTGACGAGAGACAACGAAAAAAGAAGGAATTGCACATCCTGAGTGATGACAATTCCTTCTTTTTGTTAAATTCAGCTAGTTATGTCCCAGCCTCGTTTTTATGTCAAAAAGAACTAGAACATCTAATAGTCAACATGAATTTTTATCGGATTTGGAGCGAAATTACTTCTATTTAACTGAATTTTCGGATTCTATTGTCGACATTCGAGAACAATATCCGCTGTTGCCGTTAGAAGAAACACTTGTCATTGCCGATGAATTAGGAATTAAACATCCAAATGATCCGAAAACTGGTGAACCAATTGTCATGACAACTGATTTTTTATTAACAGTAGATAAAGGTGAAGGTAGCGTAGAGCTTGCCAGAACAATAAAAATGAAAGATGAACTTTTAAAAGAACGGGTTCTTGAGAAGTTTGAAATTGAGCGTGTTTATTGGAAAAAAAGAGGTGTGGACTGGGGTATTGTGACGGAATTAGAAATACTTAAAACACTGGCACGAAATATTAGTTATATACATGACTATTATGATATTCAACAATATGATGCATACCAAAATATTAGTCCACAATCTATTGAAGATTTAGGAATTGAATTATTGAAGAGAGTATTAGATACGGATAAAAGTATTCGATAAATCACAAATTTGTTTGATAAAGAAGTGCACTTGTCTTTAGGCAGCGGAATGACATTATTTTATCATTTGTTAGCTCAAAAAATCGTTCAAATAGATATGTTAAAACCACTAAATATAGAAGAAACTATGGTTATTCAAACCATTGACGAAAGTAAATTAAAGCAGGTGAAATACGGATGATTTATATTAATCAAGTGTTGCAATCTGTGAAGGACTCAAAACGAATACCTATTGTTGAAATCAAAGAATCCTATGTGTATATCGTTAATGTGGATGCTATTACATCAATGCCTAAGAAAGAGCTATTCACATCGTTTTTAACAGACGTAGAACAAAGAGAATGGATTATTATTACGGATCCATTTGCATGTGTAATTGAAGATGAAGACTTAACAGATATTCAAATTCAGAAACGAGATTTAGATTGGGATATTGTTCAAAAATATTGTTTAAAACATATGAATGATTTGCTTCAGAAGAATGGTAGAGAAATAAAAATTAAGGAGATAGCTCAGGAATTAGATGTCACACCTACAAAAGTAAAAAAACTCCTCAGTCGTTATTGGCAGCGTGGGATGAATAAGAATGCAATGTTACCTGATTATGCAAAATCCGGTGGTAGAGGCAAAACTAAAAAGTTAAGTAATGATAAGGTTGGTCGTCCACGTAGAATAGCTATAAGTGGAGAACAGCGAAGCGGGATCAACATCACAGACGAGATTAAAATCCAATTTGAGCATGCGATTAATAAATACTATCGCAGAGATAATAACTATTCTTTAAAAGATGTATATCATTTTATTTTGAGAGATTTTTATTCTACACGATACAAAGAAAATGGTGAGATACAGTATCGTATATGGGAACCCAATTTGATTCCTTCATATAATCAATTTTATTATTGGTTTAAAAAATTAGAAGATCCTAAAAAAGATATAACATTTCGTAAGAGTGCGAAAGAATATGAGTTAAAGCATCGCCCTATTTTAAGTAATTCTAAAGTTGAAACAAATGGACCAGGTACAAGGTTTCAAGTTGATGCAACGATTGCAGACATTTATTTAGTGAGTTCTTTTGATGCAAATCGAATTATTGGTAGACCGGTTATTTATGCAATTATTGATGTTTATCCGCGCATGGTTACGGGGCTGTATGTCGGACTTGAAGGACCTTCGTGGCTAGGTGCTATGATGGCTTTAGATAATATGGTGGCTAATAAGACTGATTTTTGTAAACAATACGGAGTAGATATTACAGAAGAACAGTGGCCTACACATCATTTACCAGAAGTGATTATTGCTGACCGAGGAGAATTCGAAGGTTATTCTGTTGCGGGGCTCATTAATAATTTAAATATTAAAATTGAAAATACGACTGCTTATAGAGGAGATTTAAAAGGGATTGTTGAGCGTAAATTCCGCACGATTAATGGGAAAGTTAAGCAAAAGGCTCCGGGTGCTATTCAAAAAGAGTATAGAGAACGAGGAGATCGAGATTACAGATTAGATGCCACGTTAAATTTAAAAGAATTTACAGCATTAGTTATTACAATGATACTCCATCATAATCATAAAATTATTGATAAATATCTAATGGAAAAAGAGATGATTACAGATGAAATTGTGCCAACACCTATTAATTTATGGACATGGGGTGTACAAAATCGTAAAGGACGTTTAAGGACAATAGACAGAGCGATTTTACGGTTGAATGTGCTGCCAAGAGGTAAAGCCACTATATCTAGAACAGGTATTAAATTTAAAAATTTATTATATGGTTCAAAACAAGCAATCGAAGAACAATGGTATGCCAAGTTGAAAAATAAAAGCATTGATATTGTCTATGATCCACGACATTTAGATAAAATCTATATTCCAAATGATGATGGTATGGATTTTGAAACATGTATATTGTTGGAGCCGAGTCAGCAATATAAAGAAGATTTTTTAGAAGAAGAGAACCGCTCGAAGCAAGTACAACTAACTATTAACGCTGATACAATGATGGATCAAATTATAAAATCAGCTGTCAAAAGGAAAAACCAAGTTACGCACCAACCTATAAGTAAAAAAGAGAAGATTGAAGCTATACGTGATAATAAAAAATTTGAAAAAGAAGCGAATAGAAATAAAGAAAAGTTTGATTTAACCCCTACAGTAGCTGAACATTCACCAGAAATTATATATTTTGAATCAGGAACAAAGTTAGAAGAACACCCACCTAAAAAATCGTCGTCACGTCTTATGGAAAAATTGAAGAAGAAACGAGATGAGCAGCTTGGAAAAGATGACTAATGTAGTTTTAAAAGGCAACTTTGAAGAAGCTGAGTATAAAGAGCAACTGCTGTCGGAGTACAGTGAAAATCCCTTCATTGAGGCGCTCCCACCTATTTTGAGTGAAGATGATGTGATGGATCGATTTATGGTGACACCACGAATCACAAATCAAGATAAGCAGAGTGCGACAAACATTCGCTATCATGTGATTAAACGTATAAAAAATTTTATTCAGCCATTACCTATTCATTTCGAAGTAGAACGTCGATTATCTACGTTGATTCGTAGAGGTTACTTAGCCAGAAACCCTTTAGATAAAACATTTTTGGAACGTATTCGAGTTTTACACCAATTACGAAAAGATGAAGAAGATGCTCATAAATATATAGATGAACGCTTAAATTACATTCGTTCGACAGCAGATAGCTTATCTATTATCGGGATTTCAGGTATCGGAGAAACAACAGCAATTGAACGCTTATTGTTAATGTATCCACAAGTAATTAAGCATGAGAAGTATGAAGAACAACCATTTAAACGTACACAAATTGTCTGGATGAAAATTGATTGTCCGTATGACGGCAGCCTTTCCACACTATGTAAAAGCTTTTTATATCAATTAGTATGGCTATTAGGTAATCAGGATCTAAGAAAAACGTTTGAAAATATTGCCTATACATTTTTAAATACAGGTGAATTGAAGTTTGAGTGGTTATTCCGACAACCAATTTCAATTAAAGCGGTTGTAAAACTCACTTCATTACGATGCGTGAATTAAAATCATCTACTGAAGAAAGGGAAAAGATAATAGATGAAACGGTAGAAGGTACAACAGAGGATTTTGAATTAATTGAAATGAATAAACAAGTTCATAAATACACTGAATCGCCAAGTATTGTAAAGGTTCAAGATAAATCAACAAAGCAACGAACATATGAAGATGAAAGCACGAAACGATATACATTTAAAGATTCAGGAATTCGTTCAGCCTCAGATACAGGTGGTAATCGTCTAGCGAGAGGGATTGAACATCAATCTTTGCAGCAAGTCCAGGCAGAAAGAGAATTGGGTGAATTTGTACATGTTCTTCAGGAATTAGAGGATTATAAAGAAGTAAGGTCCATTAATATACAATTAGGTTCGCTACTAACCCCCGAGGAAAATAGAAAGTTTAGTTATTTATAGGATGGCGTAACAGCACGCCAATATGCAGTAGCGACAGTTAGTTTATTTAATGAAAAAGAATTTAAAATCTTAGAAATAGAAAGAGAAAATCGCGCACTTTCTATGCTGATTTTTTCTTCTACCAAATCATTTAATTGGAATCAGTTGATTGAAGGTTTGTTATTAAATCTAGTGAATAATAGTGGGACATGGGTGAAAGAATCGCTTGAAAGTTTAGAACGAAACAATGTAATCATACAAAAAGCAAAACATAGTAAAAAGGGATATAAACATAGGGCGAAGTTGTTGGTTAATAAAATGATGTAATATGCAATCTTGTTATTTGAAATAACTAACCTTTATTATTAATTAAATGTGGGACTTACCCCTGTCAAGTAGATAGCTATAAAAAGACTAAGTAGCCATCTGGTGTCGATATTCTATCGGTGCTAGGTGATTGAGTCGTTTTTGGAAATGTTGGAGCAAAAGAGTCAAATGTAGAGGTTCAGAGAGGGGGTTTTGATAAATTAATTTAAAATCTATTATGATATAATAAAATTAATTAAAACTTCATTTTGAGAATTAATACGTGCTTGATTAAAAGAGCTTCGGAAGGAAGGTAGCTGTGCAAAATAATAGGTCAAACGAAAATCGACTATCATTATTTGGAAATGAAATAAATAGAAGTTTAAAATCTGCAGATATATCTGAAAATAGTATACGTGAAAAAATGCCAGAGATTTTAGATATATTATTAATCGATCGAACTTTAACGACGGAAAAAACTATAAAAAATATTATTTGGGCTAACGAAAATTATGTGAATAGGGAACGTGAAATTTATGGACCAACTGCACAAATAAAACCTGAATTAGTGACTGGGAGAAATGGTCAATTAATTATGCCCCGTGTTTTAAAAACTCAAAAACTTCAAAAAGAGAGAACAAAATCGAGTGCGGAAGTATTCACACCTATTTGGATTGTAAAAAAACAAAATGATCTAGTAGATAAAGAATATTTAGAAGACGATTTAGAAACATATGTAAAACGTACATGGCTTGAGATAACATGTGGAGAAGGCCCATATATGGCAACTCGTTATGATACTGTTACAGGTGAATCGATATCTCTAAATAAACGGGTGGGCTTTGTCGATCGAAAATTAACAAGAATTAATACTAAGATTGCTGATAAAGCTGAATGGCAACGTTTAGTTGAATTAGCTTATCAAGCAAGTTACGGTTTTGAGTGGAATGGTGACTCGTTATTGTTGGCTCGAGAAAATCTTTTATACACATATCGAGATTATTATGTTGAAAAGTGGCAACAAGAACCTTTATATGAGGAATTTAAGAAAATTGCTGTGATTATAAGTTACAATGTTTTTCAAATGGATGGGATAGCGAAAAAACAGGGTGTTCCAATGAAAAATTCTGGATTGTATTATATTTTACCATTGTCAGAAAAAAGAGAAAAATCAAAAGAAGTTCAAATGAGCTTTGATTTTATATTCGAAGAAGTTAATGAAGAAGTGGAAGATTTTAAAATTATTCCAGGTAAAAGAGTAAAAATAATGAATTGGGAAACAAATAAAATGGAGTATTTTGATAAAGGGGCTATTTGACTGTGAGTGAAACACTTGAAAGATTTGATATTCAATTAAAGAAATCCAACTTTGAATTTATGAAATTAGATAGTGATTTAACAGAATTCTATAAAACAGCTACACAAGCAGAATTAGATTTTGCTTTAAAAGCTTTTGATAATACATTAGTGAATGTTAGAAAAATAGTAGACTCGTTGACAAGCTTAATAATTGATTTGAATTATGATTTTGTACCGAATAGAGCAACATTTAATGATAAATTATCGATCATTAAATCTAAAAAATATGATATTCCATCAGCAATTATTGATCTTTTTTATGACATAAAAAGTAGCGGGAACCTGGGCGCTCATAGTGTAGTGGATGATGAAGAATTAGCTTATAAAGCTTTAAATCAATTAAGAATAATTTTACATTGGTATATTACTACACAGAATGATATTAAAATTATTAGAAGTGAATTTGTTGAACCGACTGTAGTATCAAGGTTCAAAAATAATAGAGAACGTAAAATAATTTATGTACAAACAGCTGACAATAATAGTGGCAATTGGTCAGTGTATGAAGGTAATGAAAAAATTGGTGAAACAACAGCTCCTGAAGAGGATCAAGAGGAAAATTGGTCGCCAAATAGTGATTTTTTACAGTCAGTAACGAAAAAAAGAATTAATAGTTATATGAAAACATCCGGAGTTCCGGCAAAAATTAGTTGGGCAGAGCTAGCTTGGATTAAGGAATCTAAACGTTGGTTTAGCGACAAAGATGTTCATGAGGTATTGTTGCGTTCTGGTTATAAACGTTCTGAAAAGTTAGATGGTACAGAGTGGTTTGAAGTAGATTTAGAAACTGCAAAAGTTGCTATAAAAGCTGTAAAAGAAGGTAGAAGTTCTATTAATAGTAAAAATGATATCGATTTACCTAAAATTAATTTGCGTTCTGAACAAACAGCAGCTATAAATCAAGCAACTAAAGCATTCAAAAAACATAACAAGGTACTTTGGAATGCTAAAATGCGTTTTGGTAAAACGCTTTCTACTTATGAGTTAATTAAAAGGAACAAGTATGAAAAAGTTTTAGTAATGACCCATCGACCAGTTGTTTCAGATTCCTGGTTTGAGGATTTTAAGAAAATAGAAATGGCTAAAGAAGGATATGAATATGCTTCGAAAATAAAAGGTGAAAAAGACTTAAGAAAATTGGCTAATGGTAAAACACCTTTTATTTATTTTGTGTCTATACAAGATTTACGTGGTGCAATTGAAGTAGGAGGTAAACACGAAAAAAATAGTGAGTTTTTTGAAATAAATTGGGATTTAATTGTCGTTGATGAAGCACATGAAGGTACACAAACAGATCGTGGTGATAGACTTTATGAAAGTCTTATGAAAACAGAAACTAAAATGTTGGAATTATCAGGTACGCCTTTTAATATCCTTGATGAATTTAGTGAAGAACAAGTATTCACTTGGGATTATATTATGGAGCAACAAGCTAAAATTCGCTTTTCACTAGAGAACCCAGAAAAGGTTAATCCATATGAAGCATTACCTGAAGTAGAAATGTACACATTCCAAATGGCAGTGGATAAACAATATGAAAATAGCGATAAATATTTTGATTTCGCGGAGTTTTTTAAAGTAGAAGATAATAGTGGGAAATTTGTACATGAATCGTCGATTATTAAATGGCTTGATCAAATTTCAACAGACGGAAAGACCAATTATCCTTTTTCGACTGAAGAATTTAGAGAAAGTATTCGACATACACTTTGGTTGCTTCCAAGTAGAGCATCAGCTAGAGCATTGAAAGAATTGCTAGACCATCACGCTGTTTTTAGTGAATATTCTGTAGTTAATATTGTAAATGACAATGATAATGAAATTGCTGGTGAAAATGATAAAGATTTGGTACGTGTCCGTAAAGTGATTACAGACAGACCATCAGCAACAAAAACAATTATTCTAACAGTTAGGAAATTAACAACAGGTGTAAATATTCCTGCTTTAAATGGCGTAGTATTTTTAAACAATACTACGAGTGCGCAAAATTATCTTCAAGCAGCTTTTCGTGCACAAACACCATTTTCCGATGAAATTCTAGGTATGAAGAAAAAAGCCTATATTTTTGATTTTGCTCCAGATAGAGCATTAAATATATTAGCAAAATCCGTATCAATGTCACCTAAAGCAGGTGTTTTAAATACGAATGACCAACGAGATAAATTAGGTACACTCTTGAATTTCTTGCCTGTTATTGAACAATCAGGTAATGAAATGAAAACTTTCTCAGTCGATAAAATGATGCGTCAATTAAAGAAAGCATATGCTGAAAGAGCTGTTTTATCTGGATTTGATGATGCGTCTATTTATAATGATGAGTTATGGGAAGTTACTCAGGAAGATATAAATTTGTTTAACGACTTGAGTGGCAAATTAGGAAAAACACAACAAACCAAAGCTACAAAAAAAATTGATGTAAATACAACAGGTTTAAATGAGCAAGAACGAGAAAAAGTAAAAAGGGGAAAGAAAAAGCCTAAGAAAGAACGCACTCCAGAAGAACAAGCTGCAATAGAGGCAGAACAAAAACTGCGTAAAGAACGTAATAATATGATTTCTATTCTACGTGGTATATCTATCAGGATTCCATTAATGATTTATGGTATGAATTTAGACTTAGATAAGGATATTACGCTAGAGGATTTTATAAAACAAGTTGATGATGTTTCATGGGAAGAATTTATGCCTAAAGGTATTAGTAAGTTTGATTTTATGAAATTCAAAAAATTCTATGATCCTGAGATTTTTATAGAGGCGGGGCACCGTATTCGTCAAGCAGCAGTGTCTGCGAATAATTTAAGTTATCAAGATAGAATAGAAAAAATAACGTCTATTTTTTCAGGATTTAAAAACCCTGATAAAGAGACAGTTTTAACACCATGGAGAGTGGTTAATCTTCAATTAGGTAAAACTATAGGTGGATACAACTTTTTCGATGAAACGTATAGAGAAGCTCTTGATAATGCTTCTTTTAGATATATTGATAATGGGGAAATTACTAATGAAATCTTTGATAAAGAGACAAGGATTTTAGAGATTAATAGTAAAACAGGTCTTTATCCATTGTATATGGCATTTAATATTTATCAACGTCGCTATTTACAAGAGAATATAAACTGGAGTAAAACAGATTATATCCAAAAAGATAAAGCGTTGTGGCAAGAAGTATTGGAAAATAATATTTTCGCACTAAATAAAACCCCTATGGCAAGAACTATCACTTATAGGACGTTAAATGGCTATGAAATAAATGAAAAATTTGAAAAGAATTTAGTTTATATTGAAGATTTAACAAATAGAATTAAGGATAATTTATTGGAAACGAAAGAAGTAATACTTAATGAATTTGGAGATAAGAATATGAGATTTGATGCAATTATCGGAAACCCACCTTATCAAGAAAAAGATGGAGGTGCACAATCAAGTGCAGCGCCTATTTATCAATATTTTGTACGTACAGCTAAATCTATGAATCCAAATTATATTTCAATGATTATGCCAAGTCGTTGGTATGTTGGTGGAAAAGGATTAGATGATTTTAGAGAAGAGATGTTAAATGACATATGTTTAAAAGAACTACATGACTGGTTAACTCCTGAGGATATATTTCCTAATACGAACATTCGAGGGGGAGTATCATATTTTCTATGGGATAAAAAATATGATAATTCTTTAAATGAAACTCGTGTAATAACATATGAAGGTAACCAAGCTATTATTGATGTATTTAGACCTTTAAAATTTAAAGATTCTAATATTTTTGTGCGTGACTCTAAATCACTAACAATTTTAGATAAAATTTTAGATATAAATAAAGAGAGTCTAATGGATTATATTTCAGCTCGAAATCCATTCGGATTTGCAACAAATTACACTAAAAGTTCGAATTTTAAATCTTCTATGAAGGGCTTAACAGTTCCAATTAAGTGTTTTGCTAATAAAGGAATCATAGGTTATATCGAAAAAAATAGTATTAATAAAAATTCTGAATGGATAGATCAGATTAAAGTTTTAACACCATATTCTAATAACATTGGAACAGAATTGAATGACGATAACTTAAATACTCTTATAGCAGAAAAAGGAACTATTTGTACTGAAACTTATTTGGTAATTGGTGCTAACCTAAATTTAACTGTTAATTCAGCAAGAAATATTGTTAAATATCTAAAGTGTAAGTTTTCTAGATATTTGCATAGTTTAGCAAAAAGTAGTCAACATGGTACAAGAAATACTTATCGCTTTGTACCATTAGAAAAATTCGATGATTCAACAGAAATTGATTGGTCTCTTCCTATATCAGAAATTGATCAGCAATTATATGCTAAATACAATTTAACTTCTCAAGAAATTGAGTACATTGAAAGTAAAATTAAACCAATGATTTAGTTTCTAAATCTATACTTTAAGGACACCTGATTTTAGGTGTCTTTTTTGTTTTATAAATGTATTATACTGCTAATAAACGCTTATAATTAATGATATAAATTTACAAACGCTTATAATGGTAATATGAGCCTAAAAACATTTGTAGCTATTATTCATAATAGCATTGTACAACGCTTGATTTCCGAAGAGGTTGAAATAGCTATTTAGTTTTAATCAATCTTTTTTATAAAAACAAAATCCAGTTCAAAACCAAACCTACGAATTTTGATTAATCTTTGTTCAAAATACATGGGTTTCTTCTATTATAAAATCAACGTTTGCAGAACACTTTTAATCAAACTTTATTCCAAACCAACAACTCTGTCGTACTCTCCTTCGTCTCGTATTCTTCAGCTTTGGTGAAAGGCTTTTTTCCATGCAAAATCCACTCCTCGTTGACTTCTTGGTCTAGTTCTTCTTTGTACTGTTGTGCGGCGCGTCGAACGAACTTCTTCTTATACTTCCGTTTGTTCGCGTTTGCTTTGATTTGGGTGGAGTCAATGAAGAGGACCAATGGGTCTACGAATCCGACTTCGACTCCTTGCGTGAGGACCTGATAAAAAAATACTCTCAAAGACATCTGTATCCTGAAAACGCCGGTCATAGTTTTTGCCGAACGTAGAGAAGTGCGGCACCTTCTCATCCAGACCAAGACCTAAAAACCAACGATATGCCACGTTGGTTTCAATCTCTTTGATGGTACGCCGCATAGATGGAATACCAAATAAATATTGAAGAATCGCCATTTTGATTAACAGAACGGGATCGACACTTGGTCTGCCTGTGTTTTCGCTATACAAGTTCTCTACGGCACTATAAATGAAATCGACATCGATGACTGCATCTATTTTTCGGAAGAGATGGTCCTGCGGGACCAATTGTTCCAATGTGATGGTGACATTCTCTGAGCGATGATGGTGATCTCTTTTACCCATCATAGAAAGTCCTCCTTCTTCTTTTCTACTTTTTTATATGCTTGCGTAAAATGACAATTCCTCTCAACGATGACGTTAATAGCAAGCCAAGAACGAAAAAACGGTCGAAATCGACCGTTTTCACAAATTTTTTACTCGCTCTTAGCCATATTGTTTATGACCATCGGATCACTATAAGAAAGAATATAAAACTCTTGGTTATGCGTCCTGATAACAAATAAATGTAGTTCACCACGTTCGGTGTAAATTTCTTTTGTTTTCATATGCTTCTCAGTGAACTCACCAAAAACCGACTCTTTTAGTTTTACGACTGGATAGGGATTCCTGAGTCCTTCTTCAATGATTCCATGCTCTTGAAGAGTTCCCATAAACACAGAATACTTTTCGAAACACATTAAAAAATAATCGCGTGATGAATCACCTATTATTAATTTTGATGCATCTTCAGCTCCATAAAAATATAGATCAATGGCATAATGGTCATTGCCTTTTAAAGACATTGTATCCAATTCTAATTCGT
Source organism: Exiguobacterium sp. EA-TM-5 (assembly GCF_053878415.1). Taxonomy (NCBI): domain Bacteria; kingdom Bacillati; phylum Bacillota; class Bacilli; order Caryophanales; genus Exiguobacterium; species Exiguobacterium sp. EA-TM-5. The sequence continues at coordinate 170,858 of NZ_JBSRPW010000003.1, forward strand.
AGTCTTCAACACTAAGTAAGAATTCAAGATTAATGTTGTTCAACAAAAAACCTCCTTTTATATAATTAGAAAATTCATGTATTTTGTTTAACATTTTTCTTTTTCTTCAATCTCTCTTTTTCAGATGAGCCTGTTCAGGCATCATGTAGACCTTTTTCCGAAAAAGAAGAAATTGTTTCGGACTTTGATAGAATAGATATTAATGATTCTTTCAATATGGAAGAACCAGGTGTTGAGATTTTTTGCGCAAAACAACTCCAATAGGTTGGGGAGCAGTTAGAAGCACTGCTCGACTTACTGAAACTAGTAGAAAAGGTTTCAAAAATTACGTAAAAAATGCTGATTCCGCTCAAGCTTCACGTGATTTTAGTTCTATACTTCCAGGAGTAAAAGTTCAAAAATCACCTAAGCCTTGTGTAATGCAGAATAGGAGTGCAGACTTGTGCGACGGAAACGTACACAGTTCTGCACTCCTTTTGCGAAAAAAGAAAAGGACTTGCCAGCACCCACAACTTCATCCTAACGTTTAAGTTGCGAAATAAGAACGTTAAGGAGATGAAAGGAATGCTAACAATGTCCGAAATCAATTGTATCAAATTTTTAAGGAACCATAAATCCTATTTCATCAATAAAATCGCGAAAGATCTTAACCTGAACTGGCGAACTGCTAAAAAATATGCCGATGAGTCTTTTCTACCAAAAGAAAGTTCTTCTTCCAAGCGAGGCATGATGTATGGCACCCGTTGGGGCGAGATGATTGAGGACTGGCTACAGGAAGATGCGATGATGAAAAAGAAACAACGGCGAACCAATAAAAAACTATATGAGACCTTATGTACATATGGATTTGAAGGGTCCTACCGGACCGTCTGTCAATTTATAAAAGAATGGCGACTAGGTCGCGATTTAGAAAACGATAGTCGATTCGAACGATTGGCCCACCCTCCCGGAGAAGCACAAGTAGATTTTGGTGTCATGGAAGTCGTGAAGGATAGTCATGCGGTCGATGTGCATTGCTTGATCCTATCCATGCCATATAGCAATCGAACAGCTGCGGTTGCATTACCAGCAGAGAACCAGGAATGTTTCCTGATCGGATTGAAGAGACTGTTCGAAGAAATCGGAGGCGTGCCGCAACAATTACGAATCGACAATCTCCCGGCAGCTGTCGCTAAAGTACGGACAACAAAAGAAGAAGCCATTTATACGGATGCCTTTCAGCAATTCGTGGCGCACTATGGTTTCCAGGTTCAAAGCTGTAATCCGTACAGTGGGAATGAGAAAGGAAGCGTCGAAAACAAGGTCGGATATGTCCGTTACAACTTCCTGGTTCCTTCTCCTATCATGAATGACTTCGAGTCGTTGAATCGGCGCCTCGCATCATCCCTCAGGGATGACATGGAACGTATCCATTACGAAAAGAAAGTACGGATCAAAGATCTCGTTGTGGAAGAGCAGAAGCACCTCCTTCGACTGCCGGAAGAAGATTTTCCAGTGTTTAGAGAGGAACTCTTGAAGGTGAACAAATATGGAGAAGTGACCATCGATCAAACAAAGATTCTCGTTCCATCGGGTTTCCGACATGGACAAGTGAGAGCAATCCTAAAATGGGACGATATGAAAATCATTTCTCGTCATGGAGAAATCCTGTACGAAGAAAAACGACCTTATATGATGACGAAACGGGCGTTACCTTGGGAAAGCATTCTCAACGAATGGTACAAAAAGCCACGTAGTTATGGTCATTCACGTCACGCGGAGTACCTCCCTGGACGAATTCGAGAGTATCTGAACATCCAAAATCTGATGATACGTAGAGAAAGACTGGGATGGCTACGTTCTAGATTAGTCCTGCATTCCATCACTGAAATCGATGAACGATTGTATGAGCTACTGAGCCAAAGCGATGCCTATTCTGACATCGAAGAGCACCCCTACGATGTCGACTGGAGCAAGTATGACAGTTTGAATCGACCGTGGCAGAGTGAGGTGCAGTCGTGAATCTAAAAGAGATGTGCAAATCCCTTCGGCTCGCTTACGTCGCTGAAATTTACGAAACGATTCCGATGGAATCGTCCGAGACGTTTCTCCTGACACTTTTTGAAATGGAGATGAGGCTTCGTGAAGAAGCGAAGGCAGAGCGACTTATAAAAAAAGCAAAGTTCATCAATAACAAATCGCTCGAAGACTATCGTTGGCATGACAACATTTACTTTCCCCGTCATCTCAAGAAAGAAGAATTAATGTCGCTCTCTTTCATCGATCATCAACAAAACGTGGTGCTCACAGGTGCCCCTGGCACTGGGAAGACACATCTTGCGATTGGTTTAGGACGGGAAGCCTGTCGTAAAGGAAAGGAGGTGCGGTTTTTTCGTGTTTCGGAGCTCGTAGAGCAACTCACCAAAGCATGGCGTGATGGAAAGCTGAGTAGCTTCCACGCACGTCTCGATTCTGCGGACCTGATCGTCTTAGATGAAATGGGCTATCTTCCATTATCCAAAGAGTCAGCAGAGCTCCTTTTCCATCTCATAACAGACTGGTACGAAAAGAAAAGCATCATCATCACTTCAAATCTAGAATTCAGTCAATGGAATCGTGTTTTCGCAGATCCAAGATTGACGTCAGCACTCGTCGATCGCGTGATCCATCATGCGCACATTTTAACCTTCACGGGTGACAGTTATCGTGTCACTCACGCATTATCAAGAAATTGAATGCCTGGCAAAGTTCTGTACTTTTTTCTGCAATTCACTGCACAAACCTATTGCAAAATACAAAGCCTGATGGCTCAATGGCATTTTATAAAGTATCTCCGACATCCGGTGTTGTAACAATGTATAAAGCTAAATCAACTGAAACCACATTCTTAACTTGGTCGAAAGAAAAAATTAGATGTAACGATTAATCATCAAATATATCTATTGTCCTAAAAAAATAAATGAAGAAGCATAGCTATTAATTGTGCTTCTTCATTTATTTTTTTTATGACTGTTTATCAAATTAAACGCAACACTTCTTCGGAAAAAAACTCGAAAGCAGTTTTCCAATCCAAACATTTCTTAGTCGATTGTTGATTCTAGAAAGTGCGTGATCTAATTCTGTCTTGTTGATCATTCCGAAGTTGCTTCCCTTTGAGAAGGACCCACAGAGAAGACCATTGTAATTCTCGTTGGTGCCACGTTTCCATGAAGAATAGGGATCCGCGAAGTACATCAGGATTCCCAGGAAATCCCTTATCCTTTCATGACAGCTGAACTCCTTACCCCGGTCCGTCGTCATGGTTAAGAACGTCCCCGATGGGAGTTCGATGCAAGTTCCTGTGTTTGTTAAAATACCTAAAGAAATAAATCTAAGACCTAATAGTGATGATGTTGTTCTTACTGATTTATGGAGTTAATTTTGTGGTATGTGCAAATTCTTGATTGAATTACGTATTCGGTAGCAGACTTAGTTTGAACATATGCAAGCATTGAGCGAATTATGAACCTAAAGATAATTTTTTTATAATACATGTTATGAAGGTGTATTCGACTATCAGCTATTACAACTTGGTTCAATTGGTTATATTAATATCTTTTTTCAATATTTGCTCATACCTATTTTTATCAACAGTGTTTCAAAGAATGCTGATAAAAGAGGACTGGGATTGATTGCATTACATTAAAATAAATCTGTACAGTTTTCAAAACTTCAATCGTATGGTAATGCTTTAACGTCAGCTTTTTTTAACTGTTGAAGATACGCATTCGTAGTGGTGATAGATTCGTGACCGGAAAGGTTCATGACTTCATATAAAGGAATACCATTCGATAACAGCTTTGTGATAAAAGAACGTCGAAACCAGTGCGGTGAATTTTTTTGTGATGTCAATTGTGTTGAGGATAACTGGGCAATAAGTCTTAATGCTTCGTACGAGATAGAAGAATCTTTAGAACGAATATTAAAACAAATATAAGGATTCATTACTCCTTCAATTTGCATTAATTTCTTTAGCCGATCGATGAGATGGATTGATTTTTGGGATAAGGGGATGCGTCGCCACTTACCACGCTTCCCCTTAAATTCAATATAGTTATTAGTAGAGTGCTCTTGAACCTGGCTGAATTGCAGTGCTAGTAATTCACTGGCACGCATCCCTGTCGTCAACAATAGATAGCCCATTGTCTCATTCCGCAGCTGCAAAAGCTCGCGATGCTTTTTCTGTTTTACCGTGTGACGGAAGGCGAGAGCGATCGCTTCCATCTCATCGAAATCGATCTCGCGACGGAGCGGCTCCGGCTTCATCTGGTCCTTCACCTGTACTGACAGATCACGCGCGTGATAATCATTAACGTGTAGAAAGCGCAGGAAACGCCGCAACATGGCATTACGCCGCTTGACGGTCCGCGGAGCATACTGGTCGTGGACGTCCTTTTGATACTCGTGTAGGTCGAGGATCGTCAGCTGCTTGACTCCTTCGGTCTTCGTCACAAAGAACCGGAGAATATAATCGAGATCTTGTTTGTAGGCCCGCTTCGTATGCGGGCTTTTTTGACTATAAATCGGAAATAACTCCGTTGCCCAAAACAGTTCGAAGATTTCAAGATCACTCAATGCCTCCATGTTCAAATGATCATTCTTCAGTACCGCGAGCAACTTTTCCCGGCTATCAGCAAATGCCAGTGCTGCTTCTTCTCTGATCGTGACTTCGTTCATTCCTTTTTCGTTCATGATCCTTCCTCCGATTTCTCTGCTCAACGCTTCCTCTTTTGACGCCTTTTTGTTCATTTGCTAAGTAAACTATCAATTATTTTTGTATTACATTAAATTATGGTTGATATACATATGTATAAAACATGTATTAATGCAATACATATTTGTATTACATATTATCTGTGTATTTATTATAACAAATAACTACTTGTGATAATAGGTAATTATCACAAGTAAATTGAAATAGGGTTTTGGGTTGACATAACTCAATTATTGCGAAGATGACGGTGGGGGAGAAATGGAATGCGAGTACGATCCCATCCACCAGCCCGTAGATGCTGCTGAAACGCTGACGTCTCATAAATAATAGTATTCTTCTTTTAGTGAGATATAGCGAGTTATTGTGCTTTAAAGCCGTGGATGAACCGTCATCTACATGTCGGCCACCTATAAGACAGGTAGGAGGTACGCGGCCGATCGACAGATTGCCGCCCATATATTAAGGATGACGATGAGCGGGGAGGGGGCTCGAAAAATCGTACCGGTGTCATGTACCGCTTGCCGAAGTGACTGATACGAGACACGTTCTTTACGTCGTAAGTTTCACCCCCTACTTTAGAAAGATATACATCCCCCTCTTTAGGATGGAGAAAATCGTCAATCCTTTTTTAGATGAATCGATCGTTCCACGCTTCAGATGAGATCATTCAAAGTCCATTCTATAGAGTCAGGTCGAATCGTTGATGTCGAGTATGGTATACAAAGTCTCATTCCGATTGTTTAATCTCGATAAGAGGGATCCACTCTGCTCGATCGCGTTTAATGAGAGGACGACTTCGGGTGTTCCGAAGAGTTCACTCGATAAGAGATTCATGTATCAGACTCCTTTTTGATTTTCGGTCATTGCCATACATAGTGTTACAGCAAGGTCGTCGTTTATGTTCGGGTGATAACGTTTAAAAAGTTATTTTATACCTACATTTTCAATATATTTTTCTTTTGAAGAATCAATTCTATTTTTTAATTTTTCTGTATATGATCTTCTAACGTATTTCCCATCTTCTTTTTCATATAAAGCATATTTTCTTTTTTCAAATTGACTATAGTGAACTTCGATTAAGTTTACATCTTCATAAACGATTACACCCGTCTTATCCCTATTCCTTTTAATATCTATATGTTTACTTTTTTTGTTCAAATACTCATTTTCATCATTTATTACTTGATTTATAGCATTATCATATTTCTTTTTTGCTTTTTCACTTTGTGTAATGCCATCTTGATCGTAATCACTACATCCGACTAAAAAAATTACTAAAACAAAAAATAAAAAGGAATACTTATTTTTCAACGGGAACACCTCCGAAAATATGTCTTACTATTAAAAAAATCCTACCTTAAATAAAAATACCCCCAGGTCAGATGTACATCGTGCTGATCACGATCATGATGAGCGAGACAACTTTGATGAGCTCCATAGACTTCTCGAACATGATTAGCGTGTTCCTCCTTATATTTGATCGATGATTGCCGTTCCTAAAAATACATTGTTCACAATCGTTGTTCAACGCTCTAAGAATTCGGTTGACCGACTCCAATGTTAATTTTGAACGTATATCAGTTCTTAATGTTGGATAGCACCTCGCCGACGAACTATCGTAAATGGCGTACTCCTCTTTCGATTTCTTCCGTAGGATCGAGACCTGCTGCAAGCATCTCCTCGATCTTCATGACTAGATCCTCCTCGATGGGTAAACCTTCTGCTGCGGAGGCAGCCAAGAAACTGGGCAGCCGTCTGAGGATTTTATCTGTATTCTGAAGTTTTTTCATAATAGTCCCCCTTGTGTTCCATAGTTTAATTACATCATAATTGATATCCGAATATGGAAAGTTATGATCAATCTATCAATGAAATAAGGTTATCTGGTCGAGAGGATTCATCGTGAGCAGGGACGACTGGTTTTAATAAAAGAGCAAGGTTGTCCTTTCTTCCATGCTCGTATCTTAGAAGTTCCGTACGATGTACGATAAGTTTCAATCTTACGGTGCATGATATACTTTGAAAGGAATATGATTCGAGACGGGTACGACATGGATACAAGACTTTTCTGGTGAAGAGATTGCTTGTCCCAAGGATGACGACGCCCTCGATGTACCGTACTTTATCTGATATTCATCAGCATAGAGTCATTTAGTCAGATGTATTGATTCAAAGGATGAGAATGTATGCTCTTCTTCCGTTTCAAAGATATAACGAAAGAGACCTTTCTCAACTATGAGCGCCTCTCGTATGAGGAGGCGATTTTGCTATCGACACAACTCCATCAAGTAGCCTAGAAATATGCGCGTTCAATCATTTACATAAAACATGATTTGAAAACAAAAAAATCATGATAGAGTAACTCTTCGAAAAATCTCTGTACCGCCTTGATTCTCAGTTTATGTGAACAATTGAGACACGAACCGAAGATAATGAGTAGTACATTAACATATAGATGTAGAGATTCATTAATCGTTTAATGCTTTATAAAACTGATACGTGTTCTTTCCAGAAGCCTTTGCTGCATACAAGGAAACGTCTGCTTGTTGTAAAAGTGTTTCAATAGGTTGATCATTCTTTTCGCTATACATTAAGATCCCGATACTCGTTGATACACTATAGGCGGATTCCCAGGTAGATAGACTTATTAAGATGCGTGTTGCTAACTGTTCCCACTCTTCTCGCTCCTCTTCATGAGCGAAATGAAGAACAAATTCATCGCCTCCTAAACGCACTGCATGAGCATGTGAATACTCCGCTGCAACCTGTTGAAGTCGTCGTGCGACTTCTTGTAGGACATGATCCCCCACTTCATGACCAAAAACATCGTTTACGCGTTTGAATCCGTCCAAGTCTAGAAAGAAGAGTGCTCCTGCATGGTGAGGGTGGTCTTCGAAATATTTGCTGAGATAACGTCGGTTGTACAATCCTGTCAATGCATCTTTCCAAGCAAATCGTTCTAACTCTAAATAGTAAAGAAACAGACGGACAATGCGTTGCAATAGTTCAATATTTCTTTCCTCGTATAGGCTAACTTCGTCATTGATAGCGCATAGTGTACCGAAAGCCTCTCCATTCGTCAGTACGATTGGCATTCCGAGGTAAGATCGAACATTTGCTTGTTCAAGCGCTTCATTTAATCCTGCAAGGTCCTCTTCCGCGGGTATGTTTTCTAACACCAATGGCATTTTCATTTCGAAGTCTACTAAACTACACAGTGAGTGATTCAAGTCGAGAATCATCCCATCCGTCATTGGAATGTCAGCTTTCTTGTTTGCGATTTTAAAAATGAGTTGCTTCTCTTGCTCGATCGCTGAGAGATATAGCATTTGCTGAGGTAAAATCTCATGTGCGAATTGTAAAACATCGTCTGCTAGTTCATTAAAATTGTTATACATCTGCAATTCTCTAAAAGATTGAGTCATTTTAGCACCTCGCTTGTATAGATTAGTAGATCAACCTCTCTGGTCAGATTTAGTATCGAGCAACTTAGAGCATATTTTTTTATCTACAAGCTAATTCAACTTTATCGTTATCTTGAATTAATCCTAATGAAGCAGCAACTAGAATTTAAAAGATGAAAGTCTCTTTAAACTTTTCTCATTCCATTGAATAAAAAAAGGAGGTGACAAAAGAAAGGATTTACACACCAAACTGCTGTAAGTGATGATCAAGGTGTTTAAAGATTCCTTTCCCCCATTCCTCAGGAGTAAGCCTTCCGAAAAAAGGATGTGGATGAGTCGTACAACTTTCTGGACCGTTCATTTGGAAGATTTTAATTTTTTGTTTAAGTTTGTTCTTCTCATTTTCAAACTCTTTTGGATCAACGATCAAAATAGTTGGGATAGTAGACATATTCCTTGGTAACGGCTTGTCATTGTAAAAAATCGGCTTTGCTACTTTTCCTACAACGAAACCTAACCAACTTCTTGTTGGAGTAGAATATCCCATGGCGATGTCTTGAAAGGCGGAGCAATGAGATAGCATTTGAGCGACGTCCATTTCTCCCCACTTAGGTTGAGAGTTCTTATTTAATTTATCGATACGATTTAAGATTTCTTCCGTGCATTGAACATCAAAAATATTATCCATAAAGCCCTCCCTTAGCATCATAAAAAAATGAATATGAACGTTAGTGATATATGTATTGGTACTTCGACATTTATTTCATACCCACCTTCCATATTTTTCATGTTTTATTAGGCGTTTGAACGCAAAAAAATAATTATTTCATACGGACACCATAATCAAAAAAGAAAGATTTATTCATCGATTTTGATGATAAACCTTCCTTTTGAATTTCTATTCGTTATTCAATTCTTTTACTTTTAAAATTTAAATACTAGGATTGTTTACATTGAGACTATGAAAAACAAGTGATATAGATGTAATGATAGAAAAGCCCAATCTAGATAGACTCCTGAACTACCGCCCTTCGGTTTGCTTAGAGGTGGTAGATTCCTGAGTGATCCGACCAATCGGTCGAAACCCCCGTCGTCCCGGAGGTTGAAGAAGCTAAGATACGTTCTGCTTCTTGTTTGAGATTCAGTTCTGCGTTCACATCACGGTCGTGGTGAATGCGGACGGACACACCCGTCTTCGGCAGTTCGTTGATGTCCTGTGCTACGAGCAGGGAAACGAAGTATTTACCTGAGACGGTGCGTCGGATCGTCGCGTTCAGAATTCGTCCTGCTACCTGCTTCGAGTTCGCGAAACGTAACCACTTCAGCTTTGGGAGTTTAAGCATGTTGTCTAAAATCGAGACTTACGGAAATTGAGACGTACCTTGGATGTTCTGCTTATAGGATTGGACAGGGTTTCGCTTCGACTTGAAGCGTGTTCGTTCTGCTTCTTGAAGAAACGGCCATACGCATCTGCCAGATGCTCGTCTGTACGGACGTACTATCGACTTCTTTCAACCAGTCAAACTCCTGTTTTGACAACAAAAGTTCTTTCGAACAAGAGCCGTAAGAGAGCCCTTTTCCTGTCTCTTTGTACGTCTCTTCCCACTTCGATAAGAAATAGTTGAAGACGAAGCGCGAATAACCGATCGTCTTGACAATCAGGATCTTTTGCTATTTCGTCGGGTATATTCTGAACTTGTACGCGTAATCCTTCAACATGATGTGCCCCTCCTTTTCGGATGATGTACCCGAAAGGAAGGTTGGCGAGAATACTCACACTTTCACCAGGGCTTCACCCGCGACGTTTAGAAGTGGGAGTATTCTAGCGTAATTTAGATAAACATGAAGAAACCGGTTATATAGATTTAAAGACCTGATTTCGCCCCCGACGCTTCGCTTCGTAAAGAGCAGCATCTGCACTTCTTGTCACCTCCATGAAGCTAACGGATGTCCGCGATTCACAAGAAGCGATACCGATTGACAACGTAATGTGGATAGACTCTTCATGTTGGATAGGAAAACGTGTTGAAGCACAAGACGCTCGGATATCCTCTGCCAATTGAATCGTATAAGAAACATTTGTTTCAGGGAGAAGGAGCATGAACTCTTCTCCTCCGTATCGACCGACGACACCATTTTGCGGGGTGTGCTCTCCGAGTAAGTCACTGATCTGCGATAAAATCGCATCTCCTTGATCATGTCCATACTTATCGTTGACAAACTTAAAATGGTCAATGTCAATCATCATGACCGTAAATGAAGGATGGGCAATCATGAAATAGTCCACTTGATCTTCTAAGGCACGACGATTATGAAGCCCGGTCAAGGAATCCGTCAATGCTAATTCTTGATGGAGTCTTACCTGTCCGTAGTGTTGTTTGACATAATAAAGAAACGAATGGATGATGATAGCTACTAAGGAAATGTAAAAACTAAATAGAATTGCATTTTCTGCGAAAGAATGGACATCGTTCTCACTGATATAGACGAGTGGCAAATGGATGAGTAAACAGCAGGTGATGATAAGGGGAAGTGTCATGAACTCATCGCGTAATAAATGCTTCAAAAGTAAGACAATACTCAAGATGACGGTGTAGGTGATTAAAATCCAAGGGAACAGGAAGAACTCATCGCTAGTCAATGTAAGGGCTTGCCACATCAAAAGGATGAACCATGTGATGATTCCATAACTAGTACCACCGTAATAAAGAGCGATGATTAGCAGTACGATTGAGAAGTCAAATGTGAACCCGCGAAACGATATCTCGTTAATGGTTACCCAATAACAGGCAATCAGTGCTAAGATGGTCACGAATAAGTACTTTTTAATGAAGCTAGTAGTAGGAGCCTCAATCGTAAAATGTTTGTAGCAAAAAAGAGAGAGTAGTACGAACAATGTTATGAGTGCCAAATTGACTACTAAATCATTTGCTAAATAAATCATGATAAAGTCTCCCCTCTTTCTAAAACCTCCCTATCGCTGTCATTGTTTTTTAAAAATGATTCATATTAAGTAATAAATACCCATCTATTTCTTTTTTATTCCTAGTTCTAAAGTACTTCTCGAATGAGTTAAGGAAACCTTCAATCAAAGGAAAGTTCTTCAATTTAAGTAGGAATGCTACTCGCTCTATTAAGATTTTAGCAATAGCTGTTTTGTCTACAACTTTCGATTGATGTTTGATATTAAATCAACAATGCCTAAGTAAGATAAAGGATGGTAGAAAAGAATGGACGATTTTTGGACAGCATTAGCACATATCAATGAACAACTATACATACCCTGTGGATTGACGCCGCATGCTATTTGCGAAGAAGTGCAAAATGTTACATATGGAGCGGGACGATTCTATATCGGGGAAACCTCCGTTCGCTTTCGAGTTGCTAAAGTGACACCCACTAAACTCGGTCAGTTTGTAGTGATTTGGGAAAAAGATTCACTGAATAAAAATCAACCATTTTCAGAGGAAACGGCGATGGATCTGTTAGTTGTGAATACGTTTACTGATTCGAATCGATTTGGTCAATTTGTTTTTCCGAAGGAAGTGTTAAAGGAACATAAAATCTTTAAGACAGGTACAACGAAAGGGAAAATGGCAATTCGTGTCTATCCGAGTTGGGATCAACCAACAAGTAAACAAGCCATCGCAACACAAAAGTGGCAATTAGACTATTTTATAGAATATGAAGGTCCCAATTCTCTATCGAAAGATGAGATAATTCGGCGTTATTCAAATGTTGCTAGAACGTAAAATGTTCAAACATTAGGTACTTGATGCTGATCGTAAAAATCTGATCACACGTTTGCTTATTGATAGCAAGAAGAGAGTGCACTTGTTGTAATGTGCACTCTCTTCTTTTTTGTATAAGTAGCTATCTACTTGCTTTAACTTAAGAAATAGTAGAGAAATCCTAACAAAATGAGAATGATCGGCAAAAAAATGAAGTACATCCACGACATGTTCTTAGCTGAGGTTTTATAGTCATATTGTTCTTCTGAAGGTTTTTGACCAATTCTTAAGGTGAAGACAAGACCGATAAGGCAAATCACTAAAGCGATCCAAAATAACATCATCATATGTATTCGTGCTCCTTTCATTCTAATCATAGCAAAGATGACGAACAAGAAAACACCGCATCACTATTTCGCAATTTAGCAGTTCTTCCAAGGAGTAAATTAATCTTAGTAGTGTAAGAATAATTTTCATTCCATCTATAGTATGTGAACTACAAAAGCTAGCGGAGAACATTTACTCGCTTGTGCTAGAAATTTTGAAACGATAATTGGAAATTCTAAAAAAGAAGATTGACTCTATGCTGTACTATAGGTATGATACAGTAATTGGATGTACTATTGTTTTAATACATTGCTTATAAAGAGGTGAATTACTTGGAATTCGATCAAAGAAGTCCCGTCTATCTACAGGTCATTCGTTGGTTTAAGGAACGGATTGCGACTGGAGAGTTTGTAGGCGGACAGGAAATTCCGTCCCGACGAGCCCTTGCTGCAGAGTTAGGAATCAACCCGAATACGGCACAAAAAGTATACAAGGAAATGGAGGAACAACAATTGATTACGACAGAACGAAATGTACCAAGTAGAATCACGACTGACCCACAAGTCGTCGAACGTGTACGTTCCGAATTGTTAAGTGAGGCGGTGGCAGAGTTCGTCACGGCAGTACAAGCGATTCAAGTGCCACTTGATGAAGTCATGTCGACGGTTCAAAACGTGTATCATACCAACGAGCGAGGTGAGTTGGATGCTTGAGGTGCACGGCTTACATAAAAAATACGGACGAAAGCGTCCTGTACTTCAAGGTGTATCCTTCACGGTACCACCTAACCAACTCACTTGTTTGATTGGTTTGAACGGTGAAGGAAAGTCAACGATTTTAAAAAGTATCATGGGACTTATCCCACTGGACGCAGGGACGATTGTAGTGGATGGGGAAATGTCGCGTGAGCGGATTGCATTTGTGCCGGACCTTTCAACGATGCCTGGTTATATGACTGTTGGGGATGCGATTCTTTATATGGAAGACTTCTATCCAGATTGGAATCGTAAGACGGCAGAAGAATTGATGGCATTTTTCAAACTCCTGTCAACGGATAAGATTAGTGACTTATCAAAGGGAAACAAAGCGAAGGTTAATTTATTACTCGGTTTCTCGCTCGATCGTCCCTACTTGTTGCTAGACGAACCATTAGCAGGTATCGATCTCTTTACGAAGGAACAGATTGCTTGGATTTTCTCAAGTCACTACATGGAAGGACGCGGCATCTTAATGACGACGCATGAGATTGCAGAAGTCGAGCATTTGATTGATCGAGTCATTTTCCTACAAGACGGAAAAATCATCCATGAAGATGATGCTGAGGAGATGCGTGAACTATATGGTAAATCGGTTCAGGACCGGATGCGCGAGGTATTCCAGCGATGAGAAAATTCATAATGTTATTGAACGAAGAATTAAAACGCGGAGCTAAGTTTTATCTGATCGCTCTTGTTGGACTAGTAGTACTAGAATTTATTTCTGTCATCTATGAAATCAAGAATTACCAATCGAACGTCGAAGAGTATATGCGTGTGGATCGTATCTCGCAAATGGAAGCAATTCGTTTAGCGGGTGGCCCTTTTAATTTTGGCGATGCGACCTCTTACTTCCAGTACATTATTGCTATCGCCATGATGTTAATACTTCTCCTTTCTTTCCAGGTTTGGTATCGTGATTGGTTTGGTGAGTCGAAGTATATCTATCGACTATTGATGTTACCTGGGAAACGTACTGCAATCTTGATGTCGAAATTAACAGCGGTGTTTCTAACAATTGCGAGCTTCATCGGCATTCAATGGATGGTTCTATTATTGAGTGGGTCACTGTTCAAATGGTTAACGCCTGAAGATTTAATGGAATCTAAGCGAGTGTTTGGAGAGAACAGAATCATAAGCATGTTTTATACGTTTAATATAGCGGATACTCTCATTATCCTTCTTGTATCAACACTCGTCGTTTCTTTTGTTTTCCATATCATTTTGATTGAACGTTCTTATCGTAAACCTATAGCAATCATGCATGTCGTGATGGATGTTGTATTGCTCATCGTTCCTCTTGTAGGACTTGTTTATTTCTTTGAGAACACGCATTTTCTATACCCTGATCAAATCACGACGTTTGTTATCGGTTACTTCCTTCTTTACTTTGTATATGTCTATTGGAAGAGCATCCGGTTATTGAATCATAAAATCTCTATTTAAGGAGTGAAACGAAACGCATGCGACGTTATAAACATGTATTAGCGATCGGTGGATTGAGTCTGATTACGATCGGGAGCTATTTTGGTTATACTGCAATGATTGAGGAACCAGAATATGTCGTCGAGTCTGTTCAAGGTAAAGCGACTGACGATGCCGTGAAGGATCTTCACATCGAACTTACGAACGCTCGAGTCAAACCAACTCTATATGATATTAAGTTAGATGGAACAATTAAAGTATCCGAGCGGAATTATTTAACTAATCTATATGATTCGATTGATACCAACTATCCGAAAGAGTTTTATCGCTTTATTCGGAGTACAAACGTATCATCTAGTGAATATGGTACCCGTACATATGGAATCGAAGCAAAGACAAACCATATCAATTATCAATCCTATGATGAAAAGACTAAGAAATATACAAAGGTACGTTTTCCCTATACTTTAAAAGGAATTCATCAATACGAGGATAATGAGAGTATGTTTCAAATCCTTAGTCAGGATACAGACGAACTGTATGTTGCACAGAATGCCTATGGTCCAGGTAAAGATTTAAAAATTCTACACTTTGACCTCAAAAAACGTCAGGTAAAAGAAGTACCTTTTGTATCGCCTGATCCAAAGCAACATCAATCACGTACTCTTGTTTCTTCGAATGTGTTCGGAACACTTTATCTTTTAGAAACAGGTCAAGAAAATAAAGAGGGTGATGTAATTAGTCGATATGATTACTACCTCGATAATGGAAAAGTAGTAAAAAAAATTAAAGCACTAGATGAGTTTGCTTATAATGGATCGATGGATTTGATTTCGAATAATAGTCAGCTGTTATTGTATGATTCACCTGTCGATCAGAGCAAAGACATCGTATGGAAAATATATGACTTTAAGACAGATAAATTGATTGAGCACCGAGTAACTGGAAAGTATCGGAATCAATTTAACAGAACACAAATCTTTAATACGGAAGAACGGTTATATCAAGTCTCGCCTGTTGACAAGTCTCAGTTTCAAGTAACAGTCATCAATTTAAAAGATGATTCAATTGAGTATCAAGGTTTCATAAAGGATAAAAATCAAGTGAAAAGCTTTGATTTATCTAATGTTCGTATCGAAGGCTAAGCAAATACTTTTGATTTTTTATAATTTAGCGAGTCATAAGTAGAATCATAAAAAAACCTTCATTTCAATGACGAAATGAAGGTTTTTAGTATGTGATGGCTAAAAAGATATTAAGAACTATAGATTCCTAGAAGCGTCATTTTTTAACCTCGTTTAGCGGATAGATCGCATACCATTCCTCACCTTCGTGTCTGCAAAGATACATTCGATTGTTTTTGATGCTATAAATACATCACGCGATCAAATTTATGTGTCTAAGATGCTCCACCCCACCCATGATTTCTTTTCACGGATCAATTATCTAACGACCTACCAAACGTAATTGCTGCACGAACAAGTAAGAGAGGAGCTATCGGTATGTAATCTCAATATCTGTCTTGCATCGTTGCTGTATCACTGAAGGTCTAATTGTTTTCGAATAGTTAGCTTAAATATTAGTTAGAGTTAAAAAATTCTTGTTTTATCTTCTAGGTCATATAGATGTGAAAAGTAAAATAATCCATATTCAATAAGTGGAGGGTAATTTAATTCGTACACTGTGGATTAAATAATAAAGGTTGTATCATTTATTCAAAAACGATAAATACTATAAAAAGAAGGGATTGATTATTTTTTAGATACTTTAGAATTTTACGTGTTTTTTATTTCTATATTTTTAAATAGTAAAATAGTACACAAATACCATCTATATACTGTATTGTAAGAGGGGTCAAAATATTATCTTGTGTTCTAGTGATGATGATTTGATAAATTTTATTTGGTGGGGAGCTTAAATGCATAAAAATAAAATAAAGATTGTGATGATAGGGATTAACGAGATTTTTAGAGGTGATAGCGAAACAAGTTTTAATTTTAAAGAAGAATTTATTTCTGTTGAGCAAAGAGAATGTGAGAATGGGATCAATTCAGTAATTGAAACATATCAACCAAATCTTCTTTTGATGAATATAAATATGCCATATTTTGATGTTATTGAAGCGACGAAATTTTTAAATAGAGTGTATCCAGATGTCCGTGTTGTCGTTTTATCGATTTATGAAGATGAAATAAATTTGTTACGTGCCTTAAATGCTGGAGCAGTTGGGTATTTATTAAAGGAAATGTCCAGCAATGAGAAGATTAATGCCATCCGTTTAATCTATCAAAAAGGTGGTTATATTCATCCGAAAGTCACGTGTCACTTAGTAAAAGCTTATCGTCTTTTAAAGAAAATGAAAGAAGAAATCGTAACAGAATCACAAACCATCATTGATAATAACAATGGTTCTCCCGTGCAAATATTGACAAATCGTGAGTTTGAAATTCTACAATTATTAGCAGAAGGTTTCTCTAATCGATCTATTAGCAAAAAATTGTACATTAGTGAAAAAACAGTTAAAAATCATGTTTCAAGCATCCTTCGAAAAATGAGTGTAGCAGATCGTACTGGGGCAGTTATTGAATCAATACGTCGTGGTTGGGTAAAAATTCAACCGATCGAAACATGAATTTGACTAAGTAGAGCTGTTTACGATGTATTAGATTGTTGATTAATTGTTCTTTACGAACAGAAGAACTATTTAATATAGAAGGTCATTAAGATGGTTCCATGCAAGAGTCATTTCCTTTAATTGATTTTATCTTCTCACTTAGTTTTCATGATTTAATAGCTCGTATTACTCATTGTGAAGGCAATTTTATCGTTTTTTAAGTGAAGGAGTTTTGTGCATGGAACATCACTTTAATTATCCTTGTTTTTGTAAAAAAAACAAAATTAAAATGAACATATTCTCTTATCTAAATACTACTGTATTAATTCGAACATCTACTTTTTGTGATAAATGTAAGGAAAATTGTAGAAGACTCAATAGAGAGATTCCGCTTCATCACCAAGATAATTGGATGAGTTTATTTAAATTTCCTTTATCATCTTCTCAAATAAACGATGTTATTCATTCCTTTGATCCTCGTTCAGCTGACCTTTTGATGAGCAGAAAACTTAGTAGGTTAGAACTTTTCTTGTGGCTGCAACATTATCCTAGTCTCTCTACAATGGGTAATATACTTTTAACTCTCAACATAAATGACACGTATATTAAACTTCGGCTAGATATTGTAGAAATGTACTTTCGAATAAAAGGCGAATCTACACCTTTGTATTTGTGAAAGACATCTAATGGCTACACTTCAAAATCTTCAAAACCCTTAATTGCAAAATTAGATAAATCTAATTTTAAATCTTTTAATTGTTTCACCAAAACATCAAATTTTAAAAATTCTTTATTTCTTTTATTCTCAGGAATTGACTCTGGAGCAAAGATTTTTATCCCTTCTTCTATCCATTTTTTTCTATACAAATGAAAAGCAACTTCTAAAAAATCTTCAGGTATTGTTATAAAACCATGGTCTACTTCATTATCTTCGCTAAAACCAAATTCAAATCCACAGCAACGACATATTTCGAATGTATTTAGATATTCTCCATCTACAAATATGGCTTCTTCCAATCCTTCAAACCCACAAACTGAGCATAGATGTAATGTATTCATTTTATATATCCTTCTCTTTCCTTGATTTTCATTGATTTGTATCCTCTAGACTCTATCAGTATTATTCGATAAGAAAGTAATGGCACTTAATCCTCATCAGCAGTCAGACTTTCCCCTTCTTCAATCTTGATGGCAGAGACGGGGCTAGGCGGATTAAATTTTGTATTGTAATAAATCATTACCCCTAACATTCCTTCAAGAACCTCCTCCGCATGTTTGACAGCTTCTAAGAGTGTCTCGCCATCAGTATAAACATTTTCTAGATCTGGAAATCGAACGATATAGCAATCATCCTCTAGATCAGGCGTTACGACAGCGTAGTATTTAAATGTTTGCATGAATGCACCTCCTTAATGAAATCTTGTATGAATCGTTGAGTAACCTGAAATACGACATAATCAAATTAAAAATAGCTATATTTATATACAAAAACTAACATATGAACTATATGATAAGCAAAAAAATCAATTTTAGGATTAAATTTCAAATCAAGTTCTCTACAACTTTTAAAAGATTTATTTTACATTTTGAATACACATTCACTCCATTTTTTTGAAAAGGTGTCCCTAAAGGTATTGATACTACTGTTTTCGTCAAAATTCGACGTTCGTAACAACTTTGACATATCAAAATAGCGATTGAATTGACAGAATAATCTGCTATATTCTAACTATCAACAGGAAGACATTGTCATACTGTGGGTCTCAAAGGAAAGGAGCATGTATATGTACCGATTCGGTGAGTGGTTACGACGGGAACGTCTAGAACATGGTTGGAGTCAGGTAGAGTTAGCCGAAAAGACATATGGAGAGATTTCGCAGGCAGCAATCAGCGCCTATGAGCGGAATCGTTCACTTCCTTCTATCCTGGATGTCCAAATCCTTGCGACAGCCTGTGAACAGACATTAGGATCTATTCCCTGGGATGAGTTCGACTTAAGGATGGAGAAGAAGAGAAATTGGTCCAACCTAAAGCAAGAACGCTTCGATTTGGCTGAACTTCCGCTTGCGGATTCCGTTCGCACGTTTGACGGTAAGATCTATCAACTACATGGTCGTATTGCCATCGAACAAGAGAGTAAGGAGACACAAGAAATCTCGCAGATCTATTACCGTATTCGGACCGTTGTCGGAGAGAATCAAGTGATCGCAAAGCGAAAGCACCCAAATGACGAATTGATTCATGTTTCACGCCGGAAACTCGTCCATCAGTGAACCATCTATGAATACGTATCTGCTTATGGAGTAACACGAAACAATGACCGGAAGAAATGATGACTGTAGCAGCATATCGCTAAGGACAGTCCTTCCAAACATATATTGGCGTGTCCCTCACGAGTGACCGGGTGAGCGGGATATACGCAGAAATGGTTTGGCGAGAGTCGCCTAAAACTCGCCCACAGGTCACGCATTCGTTGAGGGTCATCGAAAAACCCTAGACAGACGTCCAGTACCGGATGTCAGAGTTCGTGGGGGAACGCGCTTTAAACCCACCGTCTTGCTCGACTCCGACTGTCCTTAAGGATGTGCTGCTGCGCATCGAACTCAAGGAAGGAGTGTACGCCATGCCGACACGTGAACAGAAGCAAAACAAGACTTTTGCCGAGAAGTTGCTCCGGATTCAAGGGAAAGACTATGAAGAGTGGCTCGACACCCAGCATCAACTCGTTATCCAGGAGAACCAGGAACTGATCTTAGAAGCACTCGACTCGAAACTGAATTTCACATCGCCTGCATCCGCGTCACGGGATTGAGAGGAGGGAAACAGATGGGATTGAATGAGACAGGACTAAGCTTACTCCAGTTCTTTCAAGGACTCGCTGTCATCGCGGCAGCCATCGCCTTCGCAGTTGGTGGCTTCTACTTCATCTTTGGAGGAGATCGTGGACGGTCGAAAGCGGTCGGTTGGCTCGTCGGTGGTGCCGTGGGTCTGATCATCGTCATGGGTGCCTTTACGCTGGCTGAGATGGTCAACGACAACATCAAATTCTAATTGAACAAGTGATTGAACAGACTGTCATTCCAAATTGGATGGCTTTTTTTATTACCTTCGTTACGATGTCTCGCTTCAAAGGAGGAGAATATATGCTCTTCGTCCGTTTCACGGATATACCGAAAGAAGCCTTTCCGAACTATGAGCGTCTCCCGTATGAGGAGGCGCTTTTATTATCGACGCAAGTTCATCAAGAAGCCCAGCAAGCGAACGAACGCTTCGCGAGTGAGTTCCGGATTTTTGATGATGCTGACCAACTCGTCTACAAAGGAATGTTCCAGTTTGGTGATCCAATCTATCCGAATCTTTATCTGCAGCTGAAGGATCGGATCCCGCGCATTCGGATCCGAAAGGAGGATGCGACGAAGAAGATCCTATTACTCGAGAACCTAGAACGTTTGACGCCGGAATCCTACAAGACGATGACGACGTCAGTGATTCAGCAACAGCCGAATGCGACACACGTCTCCCGCTTACGTCGCGGGCAACGTCGTCTCGTCTACGGCGTCAGCGGTGTCAGCCTCTTGCTCCTCGGTGCGTTGTCCGTTGTCCAACTCGTTCAGCCGGATCCACCGAGCGGCGTCCAAGCGGAAGCATCCGATTGGCAACCGCTCTATGAAGCCGCGTTAACAGGAGAAACGGATCCCCTCGTCGAGCGTCTAGAAAAACAAAAGTCGCTGAATGACGAACAACAGCAATTCCTGATTACACAGTATGTCGAAGAACAGCACTACGACCAAGCGGTCTCCGTGACAAAGGATCCAATCGATGTCGAGACGATCATCATGCAGTCGAAACGA
The DNA here is from genome assembly GCF_053878415.1 of Exiguobacterium sp. EA-TM-5. NCBI lineage: Bacteria > Bacillati > Bacillota > Bacilli > Caryophanales > Exiguobacterium > Exiguobacterium sp. EA-TM-5. Next base: position 191,697 of record NZ_JBSRPW010000003.1, read on the forward strand.
TTCGCGACCAATCGTCAGGATACGCTGCAAGCCTTCCAAGCCGTTTATCCGACGGACGAAGGAACGTTCGACCTTGCTATCTTGCAGAAAGACTATAAACGTGCCGTCTTGCTTACGGGCGTCGAGATGACGACAGCCCGTCAGGAAGCCAAAACACGCGCTTACATCGCATTGAAAGATGTGACGAAGGCTCAAGAAAGTGTCAAGACGGTCCATGACGAAGAATTGAAAGAGCAAGTGGCAACACTCGTCCAGTTGGACGAAGAGATTCAAGCACTCGAGGATCAAAAGCGTCAGTTATCAGAGAAAAAAGATAAGGAAGAACTCGAAAAGCTCAATGCGTCGCTCGAAGCGAAGCAACGACAAGCTTCTTCAATTCTTTAATGAAAGTGTGGTGACTGAAATAATGATAAATTTCTCACTTCGTTCTCTTGTTACTTCCGTTTGGCTATGGCGATGTTTTGCCTTTTTGATCGCTTTACCACTTCTCTTGTTCCTAGTACTCAATGTGGCGTTTCAGTTCCTGCAGCAGACAGTCCAAAATCTCTTTCAGGATGGGAAGTTAACGACCGGATCCCCGCTACAATACGATCCGAATTGGTGGACGACGCTCGCTTGGTCATCTTCCCTCGCTTTCGTAATTTTTGGTGTCTGCTTCCTGCTTGGTGGTGTTCTCTTATTGAAGTATTGGCTCAACTTCCGCGATCTCAAGGCAGCTCAGAAAGGAAGTGCCCGCTTCACGACGTTCCAAGAGTTGAAACAGCAGTATCGAGACGTTCCGGACCGTAAAGAGACCTACAGCGGATCTGGTGGTGTCCCGGTCGGTCGCTATCGTGATCACCTCTACATCGACGACAGTGCCGTCAATAACCTCGTCATCGGGACGACCCGATCCGGGAAGGGTGAAACGTTCGTCTTCTCGACGATCGATCTCTACAGTCGTGCCGAACGCCAAGCGAGTCTGATCATCAATGATCCGAAGGGTGAACTATTCGCCGCCTCTAAAGAAACACTCGAAGCACGCGGATATCAGGTCGAGGTCCTAAACCTGATGAACCCGTCACAATCAATGTCCTATAACCTGCTGCAGCTGACGATCGACGCGTATTTGGACGAAAACTACTCCCTCGCCCAACAGTATGCCCGTTCGGTCGCCTACATGCTCTATCATGACCCGAAGGCGAAGGATCCGTTCTGGAGCAACTCTTCGACGGACCTTTGCACCGCTCTGATTCTCGGATTATGCGAACAAGCAAAACATGAACCGGAGAAGATTACGATGTATAACGTCGCTTTGATGTTATCTGATCTCGGATCGCGAACGGTCACGGATGACATGGGTCAGGAACAATCGGCACTCGATACCTTTTTCGCATCGTTTCCGGAGAATCATCCGGCACGTATGCAGTACGCGACACTTCATTTCTCCGGTGGTCAGACGCGCGCGAGTATCCTCGCCAATACAAATGCTAAGCTTGGGATTTTTACGCTTGATGCGACGGCACGTTTGACGGCACAGAACTCCCTTGATATGAAATTGATTGGATTCAATCGCTGGATTCGTGGGCGTGCCCTTCCCTTGTCACGGTTGATGTTCTCCTTCCCAAGTGGAAAGCAGATCGCCTTGACGACGGACGACGATGGGAGTTTCGTACTTCATCACGAAGAATTCCTCGAAGTGGATACCGATATCATCGTAGAGAGTGAAGGACAGCAGTACACTGTGTCACTCTCGAGTCGGAGAGACGAGACGGACGGTCTCTTCGACTGGACGACGGATGCACCAATCGATATCCGGGAAATTCGACAGCATCCGCGTCCGGTAGCTGTCTTCCTGATCGTTCCGGACTATGATCCAACACTGAATGTCATCGCCTCACTGTACGTCAAACAAGTCTATACCTCCCTCGCTCGCGTCGCCTCACAAGCGACGAGCGGACGTTGTGAACGCCAGGTTATCTTCCTACTCGACGAATTTGGGAACATGCCAGCGATTGAAGGGATGGCGAACATCATCACCGTCTGTCTCGGTCGGAACATCCGCTTCAACCTCGTCATCCAGTCCTACGCACAACTCGAGAACCTCTACGGGGAGGATTGGAAGACGATCGACGGGAATTGCGGAAACACGCACTACCTACTGACAGCAGATGAGTCGACGGCAGAATTGATTTCGAAGAAGCTCGGGGAGCAAACAATCGTCACGAAATCACGTTCCGGACAGACGTTCTCTCTCTCGAAGTCGAAGACGGAGAGTGTCGATGGTCGGCGCTTGCTGACGGCAACCGAGGTGATGGGACTGAAGGAAGGCGAGATGTTAATTATCCGTGTCATCAAGCGGCAAGACAAGCAACAGAAACGAATCCAATCCTATCCTCTCTTTTTGACCGGACGGACAGCGATGAAATATCGCTATGAATACTTGGCGGATGACTTCAACACGGACCGTTCCATCAACGACCTCGTCATTCCCTGTGCACATGCCCATCTCGACCTGAATACGCTTCGTGTCCCGTTCCATCTCGGCGCCTCAGATGCATCGAAGAGCGATGAGACGGAAGAGGAGACACTTGACGCAACAGAATGGCGCGTCTGCGATGTCCTGCAGCCGAAAATCCTACGCTCGATCTTCGAGACGACCGAATACGATACGTTACCGATTGATCTGTTCGAACAAGGCATCCTAGATAAGACAATTCCTGTGACCGACAACCAGCGCCATTTCTTGAAGACGATCATCAGCAAACGACTCGAGAAACTTCGTCATGGCGTCTAAGGAGGGCATCAAATGACAGAACTGACACGCACCGAACGCGTCCAGCGTGAACTCCGCGTCATCGCAACCATCATCAAGGAGAATAAAAAGCGTCTCCGCCGCGGTGAAGTCTTGAATATCCAGACCCGGGACGGATTCCTCGTTGTATTTGAGGAAGAAGACCCAGACTCAGGCGACCGAAAAACTGTTACGCTTATAGACACATTCGATTTCCGGGTTCACGTCAGTAATGGTGATCTAACGGATCCGGAACAGGTGTCATAAACGGAAAAGGGGTGGAGGCATGCAAGCGAAACGAGTACTCTCCGGACTATTGATTTCCTCTGCGTTACTTTTGGTCGGTTGTAGTGAAGAAACGTCGAAGAATACATTAACTCAGATAAAAGATTCTGAAGTTGATAAGATGATGAATGGTAAAAAAGACGGTATTTTATTAGTCGTAAAAGAAACTGATGGAGAATTCGAGAGTTACGTCAATAAGATTAAAAATATCTCTGAAGAAAAGAACACATCAGTAAAGATGTACAATACATTCCAACCTGATGGAAAAGAATTAGTTAATAGAGATACTTTCGAATACACATCCGAATTAAAAGGAGAGCGTCTGTACTTCATTAAGGATGGTAAAGTACAAGACGAATTAAATATTAATGTTCTTACTGGAACTCAACTGAACGATGAAGTCGAAAAATTTATTGATCAGAACAGTTAATAAGGAGTGAATCTTATGACAGATTCCGAGCTAATTTCAAAGTTCAAAGACCTTGAGGATGTTTTTAATCTCAGTAATCTTGTAAATGATGCGCTAAGGACTGTTGGATGGATATTAGTTCGGGGACTTGCTGTCATAATTGATGGATTGGAAGAAGTAACGAACACTATCCTGTTAACAAAGACATTCTTTAATAATCCAGAAGTGGTTGAATTCGTTCAGACGATTCAACCTTTTTTGTACGTTCTTTTAGCTGGTAGCTTTTTATTTACAGGCTATCTGATCATTTTCCAAAAGAAATTTGACCGTGAAGGATTCTTGATCAATTTATTTATCACACTATTAATTCTTGGGTTACTTTCCCCGACCATGATAAAAATGAATGATTTTTCTGATGAAGCGATTGCTCAAACTAAGTCCAGCGATCTGTATAGCGAAAATGACTCTACGATTTCAAATAAAATTTTGCTTCAGAACATTCATGACTTAGTACTCTACGACAAAAAAGAATTCAAAGTAGCTGATCAGAAAGAAAAAATGAACAACATTCCTGAATCGTTAGTAAAAAACTTGAGAGTCAATGAGGTATTTAATCAAAATGATTTTTCACTATCTGACACAGGAGTTAAACTTTCTGAGAGTTTTGTAATGTGGGATGGACAAAAGGCTGTGTTAGGCGAACTTGATCAAAGCGGTGTTGAATGGAACAACCAGTACTACTATCGCTATCATCCGAACTGGTTGACGATTCTTGTCACCCTTGGCGTGATGGGCTTCACCCTCTTCTCGATTGCTTACAAGCTGGCTCGCCTTTCGTTCGAGTTGGCTTTTAATTATGTTCTAGCGATTTTAGTCGCCCCCGCCGACCTGCACAGCGGACAAAAGACGAAGAAAGTCATTCAAAGCATCCTGAATACATTCCTCGTCATTATCTTGATTTTCGTCTCGATTAAGCTCTACACGATTGGGACGGCTTATCTTGCTGATACACTCGATGGTCTCGCCTATTTGATTGCGCTGATTGCCTTCTCCGCTGCCTTGATTGATGGACCGAACATGGTCGAGCGTCTATTCGGGATTGATGCGGGTCTGAAACGCGGGTGGGGTGTCGCACTTGGTGCGTATGCTGTCGGGAAAGGTACGGCTAAAGTCGGGGCTCGTGTCGCTGGACAGACGATGAAGAGGACATCACGACCAACTACTCCATCCGCTTCAGAAGCTGCCAGTACAAAGTTACCACCGAACCCACCACCTAATGGTGGCATACCAACGGGTCGTCCGGATCGTTCGTCTGACAGTGTGCCATTTCGTTCGCAAGCACAAGAGCGCACTTCACGACCAACTGGACAAGAGAACCAGCGCATTGAATCCACTGATTTATCGACGCACGACACGAATTCGGAGAGTCCGACTGCAACAACATCAAAAGAGTCCATGCCACGTCGTTCGGACGATGTCTCACCACAATCACTTGCGACTACTCCGCCATCATCGCAAACACCTGTTGCACAAGCGAAGGTGCCCGATAGACCGATGAAGGAACAACCAGCTACATCACCTAATGCGTTCACTACCTCTGAAACAACTGTCGCATCACAGCCTACTTCATCGTCGAAACAACCCATTGGATCTCGTGCACCTAGTCCGACTTCTGTTCACTCAGGATCAACATCTGACATGAAACCTAATGTACTTGCACATTCTTCTAACACACCTGAAGACGAAACACCTACTATCTCCTCTTCAAGAGCGAGCAATTCTTCACCTTCTATCAATGAGTCGCAAGAGACATCATCCGGAACACAGCGGCAACGAAAGTCGATCTATCAGACACTCGAGACCACGACACAAAAAGAACTCAAGCATGTCGAACAAACACAGACACGCGTGACGTCAGAATCTTCCCGTATGTACTCGACCGATGTCCCGCGTCTAAATCCGAAAAAGGAGTGAGACCATGCAACAGCGCCAGTACCGGATTCCGAACGAAGTCACGACCGAGCTGAAGATCAACAAGATGCTCTATCTCTATGATTTACTCTTTCTCGTCGCCTTGATCATCGTCCGGTTGATTGCCCTGCCGTTCATCCCGGACGTCTTGCATCTTCCGTTCACATTCTTCCTCGTCGCATTCGGACTCTTCCTCGTCATCCGACCGACGACGAAT